>JACKCF010000001.1 GCA_020634165.1 Anaerolineaceae bacterium
TTTGGTGTGTCAATATGTCATCACCTGACAATATATGTTATAGATTCTCGATGAGAGAGGGGCAACATGGCTAAGGTCGTGGAAACGCAACACACTCCAGATGATAAGGAAACACCAGCCCGATTGGTCGTCTATGGCACACCTGCTTGCCCGATGGTCTACCCGCTGCGGTCGGCGTTGGATAGTGCCAAGGTGCCTTATGACTACATCAACATCTGGGAAGATGATGAAGCGAGGCAGCGCGTACGGGACATCAACAATGGCAATGAAAGTGTGCCCACCCTGGTGTTCCCTGATGGCAGCACCTTGACGGAACCGAGCACAGGCGACCTTGATGCCAAGCTCAAAGGCATGGGTTATTCACTGAACCTGATAGCATATCTTCGTGGCAATTTCATCTGGCTGGTAACGGGTGCTGTGATCGTCTACGGTGTTCTGCGCTTTTTGCAGGTGATATAGGGCTTAGTAAGGCAGTGTCCTGTTCTGACGCGCTTTGCTCATCAGCAGTGCGCGCAGTTTGATCGTCTGGGCATGGGCTTCCTGAATCGTGGCCGTGCCCTCAATTGCCTTTCGCAGCATGCTCCGACGTGCAACCGCTTCGGCATCAAAAAACCAGTACAGGCTCATCAATGGAGACACATATACTTCCAGCGGCAGATAGTCGTGGTACATGTGATGGTTTCCGAACGCACCCAACGTCGCGCTGACGATGCGCATATTGATCTGGCTTTTGTAGTGTGATGGCTGCTCCCACACGTAGCGACAGGCAGCTTCGTACTGCGCATAGGCGGGCATCTCCTTGGTCAGCGCGCAGGAACCATAGAACGCGCCATCGACAATCAGTGCTGACATATTCGCCAGTACATTGTGATGGCTGACTTCCAGCTCGGAACCAAAGCCAATACATGCCAGTATCTTCGTTGGAATATCCAACTCAAAGGTTGCTGTCAGCGAAATCGTATCTTCCAGCAGTGTACCTGCCCCGACTTCATCGCCGATCATCAGCGAATCTACCCGCCATCAATGAGGATGAGCGTATCAATTTTGAGGTGCTCGACTAACTGCTGATAGAACTCGTTCAGCAGGCTTGGCCCAACTTTAGCGAACATCCAGATGGTGACGTCTTCCTCACGTACCTCTTTGAACCAGCGCGACAGGTAGCCTTCTGGGAAATAGCCGTGATTGAATTTGTAGGGCACACCCGCTTTGGCCCCGACCAGCAGACCATCACGCAGAACGTCCACCTCGCTGTAATAGCTGACAATCTCCAGGGGCGAAAAGCTGTAGTTGGCCAGATGGACATTCTTGCCCATATCGCGCAGCGTAAAGTAAATCGGCAGTCCGCAGAATACATCGAAGCCGCCGCCTGCTCCGGCGATCAGGATGTTTTCGCTATTCTCCAGCAGATGGTTGATGGGCAGGTTCAGTTGCACAAATCACCTCAATGTTAATTGGACAAAATAGTGCTCACTATGCATGGACGTAACGCATGCTGTTGTAGCCTTTACGGAACGCCGTAACCTCAGCGGCAATAGCAGCCAGGTCGCTGTCAGCTTCACAGGCTCGTGCCACAAAGTCAGCGATGGCAGGCATATCCTCTTCGGTCATTCCCCAGCGGACGATCTCATTGGTGCCCAGCCGCAAACCGTTGACATCACCCGCTATGGGGGCAATCGGCAGCCCGATTCCGCACGACAGAATATGGGCTTGCCGCAGACGCTTGGCCAGCCGTTGGCCTCCGCCATAGTTGATAGCTTCCACAGCGAATTGATGTGACTGCGTGTAATGCTGGTTGCTGTTCTGGGTCCTGAAAAGAGGCAGACCGCGCGCTGCCAGTTCCGATGCCAGCCGCTGCGCTGTGCGCACCATCGCACTGGCATAATCACGACCGTAATCGCGCCAGTCGAGCAGGCTAATCGCCAGGGCCGCCGATTTCCCCGCATCGAAGTTGGCTGTCAGGCCAGGGTAGGCAATCTCATCGACGCGCTCGGCGATTTCGGCGTCGTTGGTTAACAGTAGGCCCGCCGCCGGACCGCCCAGGCTCTTATAAGTGCTCATCGTCATCATATGAGCGCCCAACTTCAGCGGATTCTCCCAGGCCTTGCCCGCAATGATGCCAGAAAGGTGTGCCGCATCGAACAGAACCTTGGCGCCAACAGCATCGGCAATCGCACGCACATCAGCCACCGGATGTGGGTTCAGGTTCAGGCTGCCGCCAATAGTAATGAGCCTGGGTTTTTGCTCCTGAGCCAGTGCGTTCAGGGCATCTAGATCGACGATATAACGGGCGGCATCAATCGGCGCATGCAGAATATTCAGACCATACAGTCCAGCCGCTCCCGCGCGATGATGTGTCACATGTCCGGCGATGGTCGGTGGCGGCGTGATGATCGTGTCGCCTAGTTGGCACGTCGCCATGAACGCA
Source organism: Anaerolineaceae bacterium (assembly GCA_020634165.1). Classification (GTDB taxonomy): domain Bacteria; phylum Chloroflexota; class Anaerolineae; order Aggregatilineales; family Phototrophicaceae; genus Phototrophicus. The sequence continues at coordinate 2,426 of JACKCF010000001.1, forward strand.
TACAGGTTGGCAATGGCTCCTGAAGGCACACGAATTTCGGCATAATCGGCTTCAAAAACCTCACAGGCCAGTCCGGCGGCGAGCACTTCAATCCGCTCGATGCCCTCCAGCCCCATCTCGTATTTATCCCCAGGATATCCCAAAGAGGGTCGCCCAAGTCCTTGTGATAAAACCGCTTCTGCGCGCGGATTCATGGCGTTGGTGCCAGGGTTCAGGTTGATGCAGTCCTGCTCATGTATCTGCTGATTTTGCGCGATGCGTTCCATAATTTCCGCATAGATCGCGCCCGATGATTGGCTGAGTTGCTCATTTTCATAAGCTGCAATCGCGGCTTCAATTTCCGCATTCACCCACTGCCTGATGATGTGCCCCATATTGTGTGCTTCCTGTGTTTGATGGTTGCTGGTAAATGCTGCACATGTCGTCATTGAATCAGTAATAATATATGTAGCTTGGCAATCAATTTTTAGACTTCTTTGCTCCGGCACTATCAGGATCGAAACCATCAGGCCATTTTGTATTCCCATCATAAACTGCACCTTGCAGATTAGTGCGGTTTTGAGCTTTTTTATCTCTCACAGAATATTGATTTGCTTCTAAAGCTTCTTCTGGAGTGGCGAAAACATCAATTGGATAGTGATAACATTTAGCAATATCTGGGAATGACGAATATGCTGTTTCAATCTTCATGCCAGACTTAAGATCGGAGTCAGGCTTTACGCCATAAATTAGGAAAAGTGTATTTCCTAAATCTCTAAGAATGCTCTTGGAATCTTCTGTCGGATTCTGGGCTGTCTTAGGATGCACGTAATTAATTCCTAGATCATACATGTTATTGAGGCAATCTAGAGTATCTTTGCCAATGACATTCGTCCGAAACAAATGCTTTGCTAGTTTACGGAAATTTACCTTCTCCACGTCCTTCTGACTTCCAAATGGATGTTCTACATAAAATAAAAGATCGTAACATATCATTTCGCATATGGATCGCGCCATCATAATCGCTGCTTCATAGTATCCGTCTCGATACAGCATTTTTGCCTGCATGTAATACTCAACGGGTTTGCTCTTGAAAAACATTCTGTAACCAGTTACCTCAGCCCACCGAGATACTTTTACTTCGATCTCATCATGGTATTGGTTACTCATATCAATTTTTATAGCATTCAAAATTTCTGATGTTTCATTCCCTGAAGTGGCTCCAAAACGCAATAAGTTCTCATATTCAAGTAATATCGTTGTGTATGTGCGATCTGCCATTTTGTCTTTCCAACCACGCTCAGTCTGTATTCAAAGTGTACAATTCTGATTGTATTTGATAATCATCACATCTAAATTGTAAAGCCAATGCTATGTTGAAAATATGGCATATGGTAGCATCATCATCTTGTTTACCTTTACATAGTCTGAAAGACATCGCCAATATGCCCAATACGCTCAACGTGATTCCGGTGCGCGCACCTGTACAGGAAACGCCCTTCCCCCTCATTGAAACCATCGCCCAGGCCCTTGCCGATGTTGGCCAAGCGCTTCAGGACGGTGATGTGTTGGCTATCAGCAGCAAATATGTGGCCATCTCGGAAAATCGCATCATTACCCTGGCCGATATTGTCCCTGGCGAACGGGCCTTGCAATTGGCCGAGCGTTATAACATGGATGCCCATATGGCGCAGCTTGTCGTCGATGAAGCCGACCACATCTTTGGTGGCATTCCTATGGGTTACCTGCTGACCTGGCGCAGTGGCATCATCGCGCCCAACGCAGGTATTGACCGCAGTAATATTCCTAATGGGTTGGCCGTTTTGCTGCCAGAGCACCCTTATGACAGTGCCCATGCCTTACGTGATGCCCTCAATCAGCGTTTTGGCGTCAAGATTGGCATCATCCTGACGGATAGCTGGCTGGTCCCAGGCCGTTGGGGGACGACCGGCGTGGCCTTGGCTTCTGCCGGATTCAGCCCAACGCAGGATGAACGCGGCAAAGAAGACCTCTTTGGCAACCCGATGGCGGTCACAGTACGTGGCATCGCCGATTCCCTCAGCATTTGCGCCCAAACCGTTATGGGTGAACGTGATGAAGCCACACCGCTGGCGATTATTCGCGGCGCAGACATCCAGATGACGGATGCGCGTATCACACAGGACGATGTCGCCATTCCCTGGGAGATGTGCATCTATGTGGAGTCGCTCACATTGGGCCTGCAACCAGATGGCGCCCCTCGTGAATCCATGAATGCCAAGCTCGGCAAGCGTGATAAGACGGTATAGGCAAGTAGCCAGATCGTTTTAACGATGGACAAGCCAAGTGAAACATAGTTATTGCATGCCGAGATAATTCTGCTACAGTAGCAAAAAGCAGAATTAGAACATCCTTTCTGATTTGATGAATCATTAGGAGCGGTAGCATGAAGTATCTTCTCACTTCGGCTGGTATAAAAAACAACACTATTCACAATGCGCTGGTCGATCTTCTGGGAAAACCGATTGCCGAGTGCAATGCGCTCTGCATCTCTACCGCCAGTTACGCTCTTTCCAGGGGGCCCGCCCTTGCATGGAGTTTTATCACTGGACAAGAATCCCAAACCCCTATGACTGAATTAGGGTGGAAGTCGGTGGGCGTGCTGGAACTGACCGCGTTGCCCAGCCTGGGTAAAGAACGCTGGGTCTCCTGGGTACGAGAAACAGACGTGCTGCTGGTAAATGGCGGCGATCCACTGTACCTGTGCTACTGGATGCAGCAGTCAGGACTGGCAGATCTCTTGCCCTCGCTGCAGTTGGTCTATGTAGGACTGAGCGCTGGGAGCATGATCATGGCGCCCCGTATCGGTGAGGAATTTGTCGGCTGGGAGCCGCCTACTGGTGGCGATGACACGTTGGGCTTGGTTGATTTTGCGATTTTCCCGCATTTGGACCACGAAATGCTGCCGTATAACACCATGGCACACGCGGAAAAATGGGCAGCTAAGATGCCGTTGCCAACCTATGCGATTGACGATCAGACCGCTATACAGGTGATCGACGGAACAGTCGAAGTGATTTCTGAAGGCAATTGGAAAAAGTTTACAAGCTAGCGGCTGTGTTCCAAAAAAGCAAAAGAGCCGACTTCTGTAGTCAGCTCTCAATCTGCTATCGTAGGGGCGCAACATGTCGCGCCCTTTTTGGATCTATTTATGGTGACCAAGCAAACTCGGTTACGACGATTGTAGCATTCGTAATTTGGTGTATTTCTGTGCCAGATAAATCGCTTATAAAGACTTGCGTAGCGTTGTCTAATCTTGCTAAGAAGGTCAGTTGCCCCGTTCTAGGAGAAAGCCTGGGTGCAACATAAGGATTGAGGATTATTCCTCTGTCTACGAAGTCATCATAATTTATCAGCGGAAGATAACCATCAAAGCCAATGCTTACGTTTGCATAAATTGCCCGTAATTCTTCTTCTTGTTGTTCAAGATTAAAGTAAATGTAGGGGGCACTATATAAGATTGTTCGGTTGTCTGGTGCCCAGGTAAAACTGGCTACATCGGGTCGAGTGCCTAGCCATTGTAAGGTGCCTGTTTCCAGATTGTAGTAGTTTATATTCCCATACTGGTAACGAATAGCGGGCGTCATAAGGTCTACCTGGCGCTCCATAAACTGACCAATAGCGACTTTGCTACCATCGGGAGAGAATTCTAGGCCTGTTGGTTCTAGCGGACTATTTTCTTCAGTTTGAACAATCATCTGAATTGAATCACCATCATACAGAAAGATGTTTTTAGTAGGAGTTGAGACATAATCATTACCTTCAAGTTGCCCTGTAGTGATAAATGCCAGATAGTCGCCATTGGACGACCAAGCCAGTTCGTAACCAGCATAGACAGGTAACGAGAGCACCGCCGTATGTGTTCCCTCTACAACATCAATGACAAACAAAGTCGACTTGGGAGGAGACACGGTCTTAGATGATTCTCGCGCGATATAGGCAATATGGGACATATCCTGACTAAAAATTACTTGTCTGATACGATATTCAGGCTCTTCTTTTTCTCTGAGCCGAATATTCGAATCTGGCAAGGTGAGTTCTGTGAGTTCCTGAACCTCCCATTGGTCTGTTTCCGCAGAGAAAAAACGATACTGAGTTGGTGACCATAAGTCATTTTTGACAAGGAAAAAGATATTCTGACCGTCTATAGACCAGGTTAGTGAATAAACAATATCTGCTTCTGATTCAGCCTGGTAAATAACGATACGCTCATCACTACTGGGGATATATACGATAATTTGATTATCCTCAATGACAGCAAGACGTTCATCCTGCTCTTGTGCCATTGGCTGTACGCCACAACATATGAAAAGCAAAACAATCAAAAAGAATCGGATTGTCCTCGACATCGAATCTGCTTTCTGGGATATTTAGTGTAACCTATTACATTATAATTTGCCTATCTCGATTCATCAGTTGAGAAACAAAAAGCCGACTGCGAAAGTCGGCTCTTTTTAATTCTGCAAAACTGTTTTTTAAACGTATGCTGCCGGGCTGGAACTGCTGCCCTTTTTGCCATCGGGCCAGGTGGTGTTCTCATCGAACTTGACGCCGCTGACATTGGCGCCCGTCATGTTGGCATTGGTCAGGTTAGCCCCATTGAGCACGACATTGGTCATGTTGGCACCCGTCAGGCGCGTCCCCTGGAGGTTGGCCCCACTCATATTGGCCATCGTCAGGTTGGCCCCATTAAGGTCAGCGAAGGGCATCTGCGCCACTTGCAAATCAGCACCTGTCAGGTTGACGCTGCGCATGATCGCCTCTTGCAGATTGGAGGCCGCCATCCGCACGCCGCGCATATTCGCGCCTTCAAAATCCAGGCGATGCAAATCAATCGCACCCAGATCAATACCTGCTAGACGGGGGCGGCTTCCTGCCCCGATCAACGCGAGAACCAATTCTTTGCGTGAGATTTCAGCCATTTATTCTCTCTCCCGGTCGTAGGCAATCACTTGCTTAGGCAGTCTAGTACCTATTGTATCATCAAGCGCCGCAACTAGCTTGTCGCTGTTGCCATCACCTTACATCGAATTTGTCCCCTTGGCTAGCAGTCAGCTTATAGTGCCTCTTTAATTTGTGCCGCCTCATTCAAATGAATGAAGTTATGCCGTGTCGGTGGCATCAACAGCAGACCAGCGATAGTCCGCCTGCTCCAGTAGTCGATGACGCCGCTGGCTTCCGGCAGTACGGAATCCGAATCGCGGACACGCTGCACCCGCGCCGGATCGGCATGCTTGGGCATATCCTCTGCTGTCAGTCCGGTGATGATCTCCTGCGTCCGGCGACCAACTGCCACACGATAGGCGCGCAAAGCGTCGACATCTGCCGAGTCATTGAGTGCCTGCATATCGCTGTCACTGATCTCGTTGCCTGTATGTGCGAAGGGCACATTCAAGTCTACTCGCCAGTTATCGTCTGCATAGACTTCGGGCGTTCCAGCGACCAGCACATTCATAGTGATGTCTTCAATACGGGCCAGATGCCAGAAAATCCAAATGAGACTGTGTTCAAATTTGTTCGGGATGAGCCGTGCATCACTTTCGGACAACCCATCCCATATTTCATCGGCATAGGACCACAACCCGGGAGGACCAACACCCGCATCATGCGTCATGGCATGGTGCGCCAGGAGCAGCGGCTGCATCTGCTCAAAGTCAGTGCCATCGGGCAGTTTTTCCCGCAGCACTGCTTGATTGGCATTCCACTGTTCGTGGTTGGTATCCATCGGAATGATCTTGCTCTATTTCACCAGCAGGCTAACAGCACCATCATCGGCCTGGGCCACCAGCCGCGCATATTTGGCCATCACGCCTGATGTGTAATTGGGCTTAGGTGCCTGCCAAGCCTTGCGCCGTGTGACCATTTCCTCGTCGTCGATCAGCACGTTGATGCTGCCCTTGGCAATATCGACTTCGATTGTGTCGCCTTCTTTCAGCAGGCCAATCGGGCCACCGATCATAGCTTCCGGCGCAATGTGACCGATCATCAGTCCGCGCGTACCGCCGCTGAAGCGACCGTCTGTAATCAGCATCACGTCGCGTCCCAATCCCTGGCCGACCAGGGCGGCTGTTACCAGCAGCATTTCGCGCATGCCAGGGCCACCGACTGGGCCTTCATAACGGATGATGACCACATCACCCTTCTTGATTTCCTGATTCTGCACCGCATGGAAGGCATCTTCTTCTGTGTTGAAGACGCGCGCCGGACCTTTGTGGTACTGCGGCTCATCCCCCTTGAGCTTGACGACCGCGCCATTGGGAGCCAGATTGCCATGCAGGACAACCAGACCGCCAGAGGTCTTGATGGGATTATCCAGCGCATGGATGACTTCCTGACCAGGGGTTTCTTTGGCGGAAGCGGCTTCTTCGGCCAGCGTCGTGCCATTGACTGTCAGCGTACTGCCATCCAGGTAGCCGCCTTCCAGCATGCGTTGTGCCAGCAGGCGAATACCACCTGCATTGTACATATCTTCCGCGACGAAACGACCCGTTGGCCGCATATCGGCGATAATGGGCGTCTTCAGGCTGATTTCGCGGATGTCCTCAATGGTGAAGTCGATACCGGCTTCGCGGGCGAAGGCCAGTGTATGCAGGACGCTGTTGGTGCTGCCACCTGTCGCGGCTGCACTGGCTATCGCATTTTCCAGCGACTTGCGCGTGATGATCTTGTCGGGCGTGATGTCATTTTCGATCAAGCCGAGCAGCATTTCACCCGCACGCAGGGCCACATCCAGTTTGTTCGGGTTCTCCGCCGGAACATCATTCATGCCCATTGGCGAGATGCCCATAATTTCGCCGATGGTCGCCATTGTATTGGCGGTATACTGACCGCCACAGGCGCCTGGCCCGGGGCAGGCATGATCTTCAATGGCCTTTAGCTCACTGTAGTCAATAGCACCTGTCTGATACTTACCAATCGCTTCAAACACGCTGACCACATCCAGCGGTTTATCATTGAGATGGCCGGGGGCAATCGTCCCGCCGTAGATCATCAGCGAGGGAATATTCAGACGGATGAGGGCCATAATCGTGCCAGGAATGGTCTTATCGCAGGAGCTGATGGCGATCACACCGTCGAAGTAATTGGCGCGCGTCACCAGTTCGATGCTGTCAGCGATCAGTTCGCGGCTGATGAGCGAGGCTTTCATGCCTTCCGTGCCCATCGTGATGCCATCGTTGATCGAAATGGTATTGAATTCCAATGGGGTGCCGCCTGCGCGTTTGATGCCTTCTTTAATCTTGGCCGATAGACGCCGCAGGTGGAAGTTACACGGGCCGACTTCTGTCCAGGTGTTGGCGACCGCGATCAGTGGCTTTTCCAGGTCTTCATCGGTCAGGCCGATGGCTTTGAGCATGGCACGGGCCGCAGCACGATCCGTACCTTCAAGCAGTGTACGACTGCGGGCATTCAGGGCTGTTTTATCTGGGGCAGCAGTGGACATATCCATGATCTCCTGAGGACAATAAAAACGGGTCTTTTATTAAGAATGGCCCGATTGTACCGCAAGCGATAGGGATGGTCATTAGTGGGTTGATATGTCCAAAAGAAGCCAAGGGCTGTCGGCGCAAGCTGACTTTCTATGTGAAGGTTGTGCGGCCTCTTTTACGCAGTAATCTCGATGTACATCGGGGCAGCCCCACCGCGCAGCCGATGCAGCAGCCGGATCAGCGCATATTGCCATGTGTACTTCCGGCTGAGGGCATTTTCCGCATAAGTGAACTGGCTCTCTGGCAGGAAGTGAGCTTGCGCCTCGATATGGGTCGCATTCTGCCTGGGATTGCCGCTTGGGCCGCTGGCAATCAACTGCACATGCGGCGTATGACGCAGCCGTTTCACTTTGCCAGCTTTTGACGACGTTGTGACGATCAGACGGTCGCCATCGCGTGCGAACCACACCGGCGTTGGTACAGGCGTACCATTCTTGCGGAAAGTGGTTAGCCGAATGAAGTTTTCACCTTTCAGGCTGTCGAATGGGGCTTGTGTTGCAGGTGACATGGCTTGCTCCTGGTTATGGAATTGCCTTATGCGTTATGATGCAATCCCTACATAAGCTATACGTAATCGCACCCTGAATGTTGCCTATGACTGACTATACTTTGCCCACAAACACGCCTCTATCGACTCTCGACAGCCGCTACATCTGGCAATCGCCCTGGTACAACCTTCGTCAGGATATGGTGCAATGGCCCGATGGCAGCGTCGGGCCGTACAACGTGGTCGAAAAGCGACCGTCGGTGTTCATTGTGCCGATGACATCTGAGGGTGACATCGTGCTCATCCAGAATTATCGGCATACGCTGGGTAAGTGGTGCTGGGAAACACCAGCAGGGGCCATTGAGCCGGAGCAGACGCCCTTGCAGGCGGCCCAGGCGGAATTGTTGCAGGAGGTCGGTGGGACCAGTGACGACTGGTATTTTCTGTTCGCCGCCCCGACGATGAACGGTATTGGCGATAACATCGGCCATTATTTTGTGGCCAAGAACGTCCAGCTCGGAGAAACGCAGCATGAAGCCACCGAGATCATTCGTGTGCAGACGGTTCCGCTCGACGACGCCCTCGACATGGCTCGTACCGGCGCCATGCAGGATGTTCTCAGCATCGCGGGCCTTCTCGCTGCCGAACCCTTGTTACGCCGGAAATAGGCTGAAATTACCTGGCTTAAGTGGTCACCTGCTGATTGCGTCGGTAGTCTCGGGATAGCCACATAGTTGGTATCATCGCATACCATGTTATCAGGAAGAAAAATGCCTCAAACAGCACATTGCTATTCGGGGCTGGGGTGCCTCTCATACGGCTGAGGATGGCATCCCAGGTATTACCCGACAAATTGCCGAAGTAAATCATGCGGATGATGAGCACAATTTGCGCGGCAGTGTCTTTGCCATAGAATGCTTGCAGCTTTTCATTCATTTCTGGCTGTGGGTTACGATTGGTTTCCGCATAGTGTTGCGCATAGAGCAGTGCGGGCAGTTCAAACTCGGAAGCATCTGTCTCGAATTGCAGATTGAACAGGTTATTTACCTCGGCCTCAGTTAGGCCGCTTGCAACCGCCTGATGGGCATGGAACCAACTGCAATACACACAGCCATTGACAGTGGTCACGACCGTCATCACTTTCTCGATAAAGGCTTTGCTGATCTTTTCATTACGGGACATAGCAACTGCGCGCGGCATATTTGCGGCTAAAAAGCCAATATCATTTACGAACGTCTTGAACGTATAGATACGTTTTTGAAAACCAGTTTTCATCTTGCTTCCATCAGGGACGCATACCAATAGAGATACATTAAAGTAAACCAAACGAACCAACATCAAAATACGACAAACATCGCATCAATCGAGGAGGATTGGCATACGCGACTAACTCATTGCCTTAAGCCGCTTGTTCATATCGAGCATAGCGTCTATATGCCAAGTAGGACTCCATTTGTAATCATTCTTGATTCGCTCCGAATCAGCATAATCATCACCTCGGTTATTAAGCATCTGCCAACACCTAATCGCATTATCCATATCACCAAGTCGATAATGAGCTAGCGACTGATTCAAAAGAATCATGGAATCGACAGCAAAATTACCTGCAGATGCTTCAACAGGCATACTATTCACCATGAGATTCTGCGCTTGGTTTAGCTCGTTTATGGCTTCATGAAGATGACCAAGCTCCATGTTTGACGCTGCCAGGTTGACATAGAACAATGCCTGATTTGTGGCCGGTAAGTGGGGGGCTGATAATGCTGCTTCGGCCTCAGCAACGCAGTACTCGTATTCTCGCATTTGCCAATACGCAGCGATCATGAAGAATTTTAGAAGTGCCCGATTGTGAGTACCTAAAGGTTGGAGCGTCCGCTTCGTCTTCTTCACCTTTGGCTCGTCAATAAGTTCGGCGATAGTGGAATAGTCAGTGAGAGCGCGTTCTGGGTCACCAATCTTAAGATAAGCCGAGGCGCGTAAATAGTAGTTGCGTTCCACAGTCGGGAATCGCGCAACGAAGTAATTGTAATATTCCAACAATTGCTCCGTGTCACCCTTCAGACGATTATACAAAACACCATTAGCCTGATTTGGGAGCCAAGCCAACAAAGTAATGAAGGCGAAAGCAGGTTGCTGCGCTTTCAATACTAAAATGGCCGTTACTGCACCTAAAACCATCATAGAGATTATGCCAATCTTTCCAGACGGCATCTTCGTAACTAAGAACCAAAGTGTAGCCTCATTGCTTCTCTTAAGGGCTTGCCATATCAACATCGCAATCACGATGTATAGGATAAAAGCCAAAAGTAACGATTCCATGCAATGTCCTACCTCATCTAGGGCATCTACCGACACAGTCATCACACTATACATTATGGCTTAAATTCGGTTAGAGAAGCCGTTAAGGCCCAAGCTTCATACACTTTGGCGACAATTTCGGTTACAATCGTTGCAGAGAGGTCCACTATTGGAGTCGGTAGGATGGCCGTTCGAGTAGGCTGGGGCGACAGTGAAGGGCGTTTTATCTATATCCAGTTCATTGCCTACTGCACCCCGGATGACTTAACCCAGATGCAGCAATCGCTCGCGGCACTTGTTCAGGGCCAGCCGAAGCCACCTTTGGTCGTCAACCTGGTCGATCATCGCGGTTCCGTACCAGCGATCCTTCCCTACCTGACGCCTGTATCGGAATTCTCCTATGGTCGTGACCCGTTCATCGTGCTGATCGGCATGAACGCCTACGACCGCCTCCTGCTTCGTCACCAGATTGAAGGCAATCTGCGCCTGCAACGCCAGTTGGGCATCTGCGACAGCCTCAGCGAAGCGCGCATGCTCATCGCTCCCGATGCTTACCGCACAGGCGTGTAGTACTGGCATTCACCCTTAGCACTCAAATCGAACCAAAAATCCCCTCCTGGCATCAGAGGGGACAAATTTGAGTTCCTGGTAAGTAGTGAGGATGGGGTCTGGCTATAAGCTAGCCCACTTCATCGAGCAATTCGTCGTAGTCTTCGTGTATCGCATCCAGATCAATCTGATCCGTCGGCAGGTAATCTTCCCAGCTCAGGACGAACTCAAAGTCACGCAGGGCCGCTTTCAGGTCATCGTCGTTGTTGCGCTCTCTGCCGCGTTCCAGCAGCAGTTGGCCGCGCAGGGCACGTAGTTCCATGTTCTCGCCGATGTCTCCCAGGCGCGCCAACGCATCCAACCCATCGCTATAGCGTTCCAGGGCCAGGAACGCGCGGGCACGGTAAGCATCAGCGATGCGCCGCGATTCGCTGTCAATCCCCTCAACATTGACGGCTCGTTCAATCAGGTTGAGCGCCTCCTGTGGTTCTTCACCCACATCCAACAGAATGCGACCCATCACCAGCAGCGATTGTCCGCTGAGATCGACATCTTCGCCCTGCAATGCCTGGAAGTCTTCCTCAGCGACCTCGATATTCCCGGCCTCGTATGCGGCGATCATGCGTTGCAGGCGAGCTTCGGGGTCATTGTCGCTGATGCTGAGTGCCTCGTCGTAGTCCGCGAAGGCCAGTTCATATTCGCCCTCTTCGACCAGTAAGGCAGCGCGCTTCAGCAGCGTGGGCAGATAATACGGATCGTTGGGGCTGCCATTCAGGCCGCGGGAATAATATTGCAGCGCCCAGTCAATCTTGCCCTCCGCCAGATGGGCGTCTCCCCACAGCATATAAGGCGCAACCTTGCCCGGAATGTAGAACGAGTAGGCTTCGGCGTACTTCACAGCCAGCCCTGGTTCGCCCATTTCCAGCGCGATCTCGATGCGGCGGATATGAGCTTGCTCAACGAAGTTATCGGCTTTTAAGAGCGTTTCCAGCTCGAACAGGGCCGCGTCGTATCGCCGCTGCTGTGCGTAAATATCTGCACGCTTCAGCCGAATTTCGCTGTCGCCAAGCAGGGCACCACGCAAAGTATCGCGGTAAGCGCGATCAAGCGCCTGCAACGCCCGTTCTTCTTCACCTGTAATCAGGTAGCGATCAGCCAGCAGAAGATAGGCTTCAACGAAGCGGCCATCGCCATCGCCGCCGCTGATGACATCCAGCAAGCGGTCTTCGGCATCACTCAGTAATTCTGAGCGTGGACCGAGGTTATGCTCGGCTTTGTAGAGTTCCAATCGTGCCTTCGCCACCTGGATTAGGGGGCGCGCATTCACGTTGATGCCCCGTTCTTCCCAGGCTTCCTCGCCTTCGGTGATAGCATCCTCGGCGTCATCAACATTGCCGCTTTCCAGATAGGCAATCGACAGCCAGTAATACGGCAGGAAGTTGCCTGTCGCGCGTGTGGCTTCGACACCTTGCAATAGTAGCTCGGCGGCTTCATCCGTGCGCCCTGCCTGGATCAGCGGGATGGCTTCCTGGACTTCGCGCACGGAAATTATACCTGGTGAGACATAATATTCAGTCGGCGGCGGTGCCAGCGTCGGATCGCCCAGAGGGAAACTGGCGGGCAGAGTTGGCTCCGGCGTCAGTGTACCGCGCGGCGTCGGTGACGGTGTATGGGTGATGCCCGGCGTAGCTGTGGCTGTTGGTGTCGGCGTTTGTGTAAAGCGATAGGCAACAGAGAGCGGTGCCCCTGGTGCGGTCAGCATCGCCAGGGCAATGCCCCCGACGATCAGCAGGGCGACCGATGCCATTGCACCAACCTGCATCCTGAAAATCAGCCAATCATTTTCACCGATGCGGCGGCTGGTTTTAGCAAGATATTCAACTTTGGGTTCTGCCACGTAGGCTGCCTGGATTTCGTCTACTACCTGCTGCGCCTGTGGCAGCACCGCTTCAATTGCTTCATCGCTGGCGATAGGGATGCCCCCGCGACCTGCTTTCTGCAACGGGATTCTGGCGAAGTCTTCGCTGAGGTCGAGTGGTTCCAGCTTGATGACTGGCTTGGGTGGTTCCGGCGGCAGGAGGGGTTCAGTGATCTCAAGATCATCTTCGCCGACTTCGTCTACGTAGTCATAGTCGTCATCTGGTGCGCCGTCAGGGAATGCGGGAACGGGCGGGATAAAACGTTCATCGGCGTCATCATCTTCATCGAACAGGGCATCATACAGGCTGTTACTTGATGTGGGAGCGATAGCACCGTCATCATCTGCGTAAGGTTCGATAGGTTCAGCATCCGCTTCGCCATAAAATTCATCGCTGTAGAAATCTTCTTCAACGGCAGCCTGCTCTGGCTCATATTCATCATAGAGTTCGGTTACTTGGAACTGCTCGTCGTCAGGTTCTATTTCTTCTTCGTAAGCTTCATACTGGTAGTCATCGGCATTCAGGTAAGCGCCTGCATCGACCGCTTCATCAGGTGCGACTTCGTCATCATCGCCAAAGAGTGCGTCGTACATACTCTCATCGGAATTCGGATCAGCTTGCTCTTCTTGAATATCTTCGTAGTAATCATCTTCATAAGGGTCGTCGTCCGTATCCGGCAGATCACTGACCAGATCGTCCACGGAGGGCATCGTGCCTGTCGGACGCGCTTTCTCCTGTGGCGGTGGAGCTGCCTGTGCGCCAATATCCGTTGGTGATAAACCGAGGCGTTCCAGCGCGGCATTGACCTTGGCACTTTCAGGATAGAGGGCATAGACGCGGCGCAGGGCCAGATGCTGCTCACCGCGATCCTTGGCTACCATCGCCAGGCCCAGATAGGCCGTTTCGTTTTCTGGTTCCATTTGTAGTACTTTGAGGTACGCTCGCCGTGCCAGGTCTTTTTGACCATTGCGAATGGCGTTGAGCGCCCCCGTCAAGAGTTGTTGGACGACTTCGTGCGACACGTCGCCTCTCTTTCTGATTGCCAGGCTGGTAACTTTACAGGTTGATGGTATATCCAGGCTTTGTTGCCATCTGCCAGATGATGCAAGAGTCCGATAAAAGAGCACACAGCATAGAGGCAAAACATGCCTTGCCCAGGATTTGGCATGCCAAACCCCAACAAAGTTGCTTCTTAAACCAGATGTCAACATGTCCTAGGTTTCATTGTAGCGGAAAGTTATCTGTGCATAAAAAAAGAACCTGCGATCTGCGCATATTTGCAGCAACTTCATAACGATGCGCTATGCTTATGATCGTTTTATGGCGACCGAATGAGGTTTAGCATCGTATTCCAGTTCCTGAAAGGGCATTTTGCAGATGAATCGCAGAAATCCTGATGTGCTGTTTTATGGGGAAAACCCACAGATTTTCTTGTATAACGGTGAAGAAGTAACCGCTGCGGTCAGCTACTGGCAGGCCCAATATACGCCATATGGCGAAGGGCAGGCGCTGCTGATAAAGCTGGATGCAGCTAACGCGGAACGTACAGACCATTCACAAATGGCGATCTATACCGATAACGTGCCGATGGCAAATTATCTTAACCAGGCATTTAATCGCCATTTTGACGGATGGGAAGAAGACTGGGTGACGGTGAAAATCCAGCAGGCCCGCTTCTCCCTGGAAAGGGATAGCCGCCACTATCAGCGTGTTACCTGCTTTGCGGATGCGTTCCGCGTGCAGATGGAGTGGCAGGATATTCGTACCCATGAACTGCGCACATATGATGACTTTAATCAAGGCAAAATGGGGTTGCAAGGCAACCTGCATATGGACCTCAGCCATGTGATTTGCCTGTGTGGCGCAGGCTCCATCGTTATCAACGGCATACATGCCAGCGGCGAAGTTATGAGCTTTATCCAGGATGATCGCTTTCGCAGTTCGGCATTCATTGCCCAGGCCGAGGTCTGGACGCAATCGCAAGGGAGTTCTTGAGCGCTGGCTTTCTTCGAGCAAGGTAAATCAGCCTTCGCTGGCTGACTTGCCTATTCACATTAATCGCCGGATATGTTCAACTAGTGGGCGCAGCATCCCCCTAAAAATCTGATAGTGATGGCCACAGGAGGCAACCGCATGAACCCACGCGAACTGCTTGATGAATATGGCGTTACGCCCAAGAAAAGCCTCGGCCAGAACTTCATGCACGACCCGAACACCATCGAGAAAATCGTGGCGACGGCCCGGCTGATGCCCGACGATACCGTCATCGAAGTCGGGCCAGGAACCGGCCAGCTTACCGCCGAACTGGCCAAGCTGGCGCGGCACGTCATCGCCGTTGAGGTCGATGAGCGCATGCAGCCCATTCTCGAAGATCGCTTTGCCGATACCAAAAATGTCTACTTCGTCTATCAGGACATCCTCAAGACGGATGTACTCAAACTGGTGGGTATGGATGACTTTGTGGTGGTGGCGAATGTGCCCTACTACATCACAACGGCCATCATCAGCCACCTGCTGGAAAATTACCGTAGGCCCCGGCGGCTGGTTATTACGATGCAGTACGAGGTCGCCCAGCGCATCATCGCTCCTATTGGCGACATGAGCGTATTGGCGGTTAGCGTGCAGTTCTACGGGAAGCCGAATATCGTCAGCCGCCTGAAGCCTGCTGTCTTTTGGCCGCGCCCGAATATCGACAGTGCCATTCTGGTGGTCGAATGCTACGAAAGGCCCGCTGTAGAGGTGCCGTCTGACAAAGCCTTCTTCAAAGTGGTTCGTGCCGGATTCAGTCAGAAGCGCAAGCAACTGCGCAACTCGCTCTCAAGCGGCCTGGGTATCAGCAGCACCCAGGCTGGCGATCTCCTCGACAAGGCCCATATCGAAGCCTCTCGCCGTGCGGAAACGCTCACCCTACAAGAGTGGGCTGATCTGACGCAGATGGCTTACGATGAACTGGGCTGGGAATAGCCCCGAAAGCGTCACCTATATTGCATACAAAAAAGGGAACATGCCGTTCCCTTTTCGCTTTCATCTGAATGACTGGGCAACACCCTATAGTCAAACGTTAGACATCGCTCTAGATTTCAAAGGCCCATTCGCCATCGCGCATCACTGGCTCGGATGAGCCATCGGCTTTGATGCCATCAATCTGCATATCGCCACTGCCGACCATGAAGTCGGTGTGGACGAGGCTGCTGTTGCCACCGGCAGCGGCGTAATCGCTCTCGCTCATGAAGGGGCCATTTTCCATTGTGTTGTGGTAGGCCGCACCCAGCGCGACATGGCAGGAGGCATTTTCATCGAACAGCGTGTTATAGAACAGCGTCCCCAACTGTGAAATCGGTGAACTGTGCGGCACCAGTGCGATTTCACCCAGGCGGCTGGCGCCCTCATCCGTTTCAATAATCTTGCGCAGAGTTGCTTCGCCCTTCTTTGCCCGCAAATCAACGACCTTGCCATCTTTGAACGTTAGCGAGAAGTCATCAATCACGGTGCCACTGTAGACCAAGGGCATGGTTGCGGAGAGCGTACCATCGACGCGGGCACGGTGCGGCATGGTGAAGACTTCCTCAGTCGGGATATTGGGCATATAGGGACGACCAGCCTGGGTATGGTCGCCACCGCCCAGCCAGATGTGATTGTCAGCCAGCCCCAGGGTGAGGTCCGTGCCAGGGGCGATGAACTTAAGGGCGCTGTATTGCTTGGCCGTCAGTGCTCTTGCACGGGCGATGAGGGCCTGTGAGTGGGCCTGCCAGGCCGCTACCGGATCATCTTCAAACATGCGCGTCACCTGGAAAATCATCTCCCACAGCTTGGCGACCCGCTCATCTTCCGGCACATTCGGCAGAACAGTATTGGCCCAGGGTTGGAACGAAGCGGATGCCAGACTCCAGGTGCCGATGCCCTGATTCCAAAGCTTGCGGGTGGGCTGACGCAGTGCGGCCGCTGTTGTGCGATAGGTCGCGATTTTCTCGGCGTCCTGGCCTTCCAGCAGGGTTGGATCGGCCACACGGAGCGATAGCGCCGAGCCGCCTTCTTCGATGACTTCGTGCAGGGCTTTAGCATCCCATTCGTTGGCTTCTGTGAAGCTGTCATCTGGGGCATGCTCCAGACGGATTTTGAACTCCTGCTCATCATTCCAGTTGACGATGACGTGGCGCGCACCGGCATCATAGGCGCTGGCGACGATATAGCGACACAGTTTGAGGACAGTCGGGTCGTCCGTCACCGGAGCATTGAAGATCAGCTTTTTCCCTGGTTCGACATTGGTTCCGACGCGCACTAACACATCGGCGTAGTTTTTCAGGGCAGCATCAAAATCGTAGGACATCAGCAGACTCGTTTCTTCAGGCGGTATGTATTTCGGCTGATTCTAGCGCATGGGCGCATGGCTCTACCATAACCATCGAGGCGGCCCATTAAGTTGTGGCGAAAAATGTACAAATGTAGGAGTAAGGTACGGAAGAAATCGTTTGCATTGGGTGGGTTATCCCCTATAATGGGTCCGCAAAACTACCTGTCAATATAGTTCAGGTTTTGCACACAAAGATGGTCGCGATTGTGCCCAAGCTTCAAATTAACAGTCTCCGACTCCACACCGATTTCACTGAACTCGCCCAGATTGGCCATACTGCCAATGGGGGGATTTCTCGCGTCGCCCTGTCCAATGAAGATTTAGAAGCCCGCGCCTGGTTCGCCAACCAAATTGAGGAAGCGGGCTTTTTTGTGCGTGATGACGAAGTTGGCAATCTAAGCGGCGTCCTGCCAAGCAAGGCCAAGCATGCGCAGACGCTGCTCATCGGCAGTCATCTGGATACGGTGCCCAATGGCGGCCAGTATGATGGCGCGATTGGTGTTCTGGCTGGTCTGGAATGTATGCGTGCCATCAGCGATGCCGGCATTGATCTGCCATTCCATCTGGAAGTCATCAGCTTTACGGACGAAGAAGGTTGGTGGCAGTCATTCTTCGGCAGCATGGGCCTCACCGGAACGCTCAAGTCGCACCACATCAATGACGCCCAGCAGGATAATGCCGCTTTCCGGGCGGCGCTGTACCGTGCGGGTATCCTCGTCAGTGAAGTGGATCGCGCCATCCGGCCAATGGATGACCTCTGCGGCTATCTGGAACTACACATTGAGCAGAGTGCGCGTCTGGAACAGGCTCGCAAAAATATTGGTGTGATTACCGGCGTCGTGGGTCGCTCGGCCTATGTTTACACCTTCTATGGTGAGGGGACTTCGGCGGCGACAACCCACGTCAACGACCGCTGTGATGCCCTCCAGGGTGCGGCCCTGTTCATCACCAAAATGCACGCGCTCATCGCCGAGGAATACCCGGACGGCATCGTCAACTGTGGCAACATCGAAGTGCAGCCAGGGACATTCAACGTGATCCCCGCAG
The DNA here is from genome assembly GCA_020634165.1 of Anaerolineaceae bacterium. Classification (GTDB taxonomy): domain Bacteria; phylum Chloroflexota; class Anaerolineae; order Aggregatilineales; family Phototrophicaceae; genus Phototrophicus. Next base: position 20,582 of record JACKCF010000001.1, read on the forward strand.
AGGCAAGGCTGCGCGTGGAGTGTCGTCACCAGGACCGAACGACTCTGCTTGAGATCGAGTCGCGGCTGGTCGAGATGGCCCATACCATCGCCGACACCTATCGACTGAGCGTCAAGGTCGAGGAGATGTATAAGCGTGAGGTCGCGATCATGGACGAGCATCTCATGACCCTGATCGAAGGCATCTGTGACGAGCAGCATCTCAGTCATCAGCGCATGGTCAGCTACGCCGGACACGACGCTCAAATCCTCAGCCCCTTTACCCCCACCGCTATGATCTTCATCCCAAGCAAAGATGGCATCAGCCACAACCCAAGAGAATACACAGAATGGCACGATGTCGAAAACGGCGCTAATGTGCTGTTAAGTACTATTTTGCGCTTGGCTTCGGAGAAGGTTTAAGACCCTTATCCTCCTGTCCTTCCCCGAAAGAGGAAGGATGCCTTTTAGAAGGATATGAGAGCAGGCAAAAGTCTCCTCTCCTTCGGGGAGGAGATTTAGAGGTGGGGTCCGTGCAGAAAAACAGCCATATATCCCAAGTTGCTATTATGCTTTAGGGCATATTCTCAAAGCGCAAAAAGGGCACGATATGTCTTGCCCCTACTTCACATCCTGAAATGGCTTTGAACTACAGCGAAACGATGCGCTTGGCGACCCGCAACTGCGTCGGGAAGTAAGGCAAGAAGTCCATGAAGGACTCATAGCGATTGCCGCGTTCGCGTAAATAGCGCCGCAGTACGCTGATGGTCCCAGGCAGCAGAGCGATGCTGTTGGCCTTGCGTTCGATCAGCATATAGGCTTTGGCTTCCAGCGGATCGACGTGATCTTCGAGGTACATCGCCACCAGCGCCTTGGTATACAGCATCATGAACTGATCTTCCCAGGTGGGATAGACCACTTTCAGCTCATCGCTGATGGGCAGTTCTTTTTCTTTGGCTTCTTCCAGCTTTTCAGTATTCAGCCGGAAATAGCCATGCAAGAGCAGCCGTGCATACTGGGTAACGGCACCACGATACACGCTGATGAGTTGCGTTTCGTCATCGTAAGGCCAGGGTGGGCTATCGCCCCAGGCTTGTGGCGGCGGCACAATCGCGATGAGTTGATCTTTATAGCGTAGGCCCATCTCTTCGACAGCCGGATAGGAGATATTCGGCATGAAGACGAACTTCTCGCTGACATCGCCTGTAAATTGACCCAGGAATTCGTTGAAGGAGACATTTTCAAAAATGAGCTTGGACTGCGTAACGGCGTCCTGCCAGGGTAGTTCATTTTCCGTCCAGAAGCCGCGAATATTGCTCTTGAGGTAGAAGTCATGGAGCTGCTGCGGCCAGTTGCCAGGGACAAACGGCGGCAAAGAATCGACTTCCAGGTCCGGCCAGGGCATGAGCAGCATCATCGTAAAGAGCGCCTCAAGCGGCACCTTACGATTGAGCATATCTTCCAGCGATTTCACCGCAGGGTGTTCATTCATCCCCTGGTTGAGCAGGTATTTTTGCGTGTTGCGCGCATGGGAGTGTGCCAGATGTCGCCCACGATCCTGCGCTTCCTGCGGATAATGGGTCGCAGCAAGCACAGCCGAAAGCAACCGGATGCGGTCATCCAGCGAGACAGTAACGGGCATATTCACGGTAACAGTCATACGCGATTGAGCCATCAAATACAGTAATAAAAGGTCAGCGCTAGCCAGAAGACCCTGCGAAAATGAGCATGTGTACTGGTCGGGAGGTGCCACACAGGTTTATAACGCTGAACATGACAGTTGCCGACATCAGCCACTAAATCCATTGTAAGCGGCAAAAACGTGTCTCGCAAGCCGCTTGGATTAAGCTTTGGTTTATCAGAATATATCCGCAGACTTCCAGCGAGGATCGAGCCAGCAACATAGCATAGTCTTAAGCACTGAGCGGTTGCCACAATTCAATGCGATGTCCTTCAGGGTCATGCAAATAAAATAGCAGCGCGCCCCATTTCTTCTGTAACTTTGAAACTTCGAGTCCCGCTTGCTGCAATTGCGTATGCGCTTCATGAACATCCGCCACCTGCCACGAGAGAGTAATTCCCTGTCCTTCGACGCTCTCAATTGTCGCTCGGCTTGCATTGGCGATGCTCAAATAAGTATCATGAGACAGATGGAACTCTACAAACCAGTCGGTTTCATAGGTAACTGTGAAACCAAAATAGTGTTGATAGAACGCCACCGTGTCTGACCAATTGCGGCAGTATAAAATGGTATTTGTTCGATTGATGCGCATATTTAAGGCCACGCTATGACGATGAACGATGTTAAAGCATACCTCGCGGATGCCCTCGATCAAGAGGCGTGTAGGGCAACGCTGATCGCCGCCTTGTGGTCGCGTGTCGATCAATTACGCAGCCAAAACGTCACAGACAAAAAGATCATCACGTCTCTTCAAACGATGGGTGATGATCCTTTTCAGCTTAATGTCGATGTCATTGACGAAGTAATCGAATCGATTGTCATTTCTCCACAGGGCCGATAGAAAGCGAACTTGTGCCTTCTGCCCGTTATGCGCTTCCATCTGCGAGAATGTGAATATCGCCGACTTCACTATGAATGTAATTCAGCAGGGCATAGATGAACAGCGCGATGCTGCCCATCTCGATGGCTTCTTCCAGCGTCTGCAAACCATAGTAAAGGATACCTTCAATTCCCCCTGAATCTGGCTCAAACAAGCCGCTGCTGAAGAATTCCAGGCCGATGGTGCCGAACAGATAGAGTCCACCCGCTAGAATAAACAGGTTGCGTGTTCGTGGCGGTAGATCAAATATGAAGCGCCAATAGAAGACGGCCAGCAGAGCCAACGGAATCGCGGCAAAGACAATCCAAAGACCATCGATACTGTCTTCGCCGAAAATGAGTTGCCCTGGCTTATTGAACATCTCATGGATGATGGCGGTTTCATCAGTTGCCAGGTAGAGGAAGCCAACTGACAGAATCACCCACAGCACCACATAGGGCCGATTTGTCTGCTTCTTCGCGATAGCAATCACCGCCAACAAGATCGAGCATGCCATCAGGGCCAGCGAAGAGTACATCGTTGGAATGTTCGCCTCCTCATTGACGTTGAATAAGCGCTTGAAGGAGTCTTCGATCAGATCGAAAAGGCGGCTCTCGTTGTCAATGGAATCCAACGCGAGGGCGATCACATGCAAGAGAATCAGTACAAAAATGATGGCAAGGAGTATTTTAAAGACAGTTGAAGCTGTTTTAGAAGAAAAATGAATGGTCATTGTGTGGTATGCACCCTGGTACATTAAGCCATCGCTAAATCCTGGTTAAAAGATATTTACGGCACCTTTCACCGTAATAACAGGGCATATATCTCAGTCTTGCAAGGATTGTAAAAGCGAGTGGCCAATTTGGGAGCCGTCTTTTAGAATAGAGATTGCGCCTCATGAAGGCTGCAATTTGGAAGCTGGACGTAAACGAGCCGTGCTATGCCGGACGATCAGAATCGCCCCCCCGACCAACCACAAATGCCCACCGACGGTGAAAACGACGATATTTCTCCTTCGACCATTTTCGTGGAGATGATGCGTGAGGCTGCGGCCAAACGCGCCCAGCGCATGGATAAGCGCGAGGTGTATCGTCGTCCTAAAATTGACCGTGTTAAGCACGAGCCTACGCCTGAGGGTGAACTAGCCAGTACGGAACAACATCCTGAGCAGGTCGTGCCTGAACTGACATCCAGCAAGCCGCCCGTACAATCAGCGGAGCCGCGGCCCGCGACAGAACCCCCTGCGCCACCCGTATCCTCTGATGAAGCTGCATCGGCGATACCAGACGCTGAACCTGATCCGAGGATGCCGACCTATTACGAAGCACTTTTTGAGGAAACGTACCCGGTAGCCGGAGAAGCCGAAGCGGCTCCCAGTGTCAAAGCAACGGTTCATCCGAGTGTACCTGTCTATGAACCTACGCCGGAAGAACTGGCAAATGCCAACAAACTGGCGGAACAGCGCGTTCAGCGCGTGGCACGACGCAAGGCTCGTCGCCGCCAGAAGCGTGCTGGCCTCGCTGGCGGTTTCGTCTATACGCTGCTGATCGTCGGTGTTGCGGCCTGCATCGGCTCAACGATTTTCACCTGGTTCACGGACCCGCAGTTTTTCGATTCAGCCGTTGTGAGCGGATTACAGGCTGTCCAGGCCAGTGGCGATGCTACCCATCTGCCGACCACCATGCCAACTCCCAACTGGATGCGGCGTGTTGGCATCGTGAGCGGCCATCGTGGCCCGGAAGATGATCCAGGGGCTGTCTGTGAAGAGAACGGCGTCGTAACGTTACAGGAAGCCGATGTCAACTTTAATGTCGCGACTTTGGTTGTGCGCAACCTGCGCGAGCGTGGCTATTCTGTGGACTTGCTCGATGAATTTGATACACGCCTGGAAAATTATCAGGCGGCGGCACTTGTATCCATCCATGCCAATGATTGCCAGGACTATGGCGAGGTCGTAAGCGGATTCCTGGTCGCGAAAGCATCCGCGCGTGCAGAGGGTGGCCCGGATAGCCGTCTGGCAGAATGCATCGCCCAATATTATTCGCAAGAGACGGGCCTCAGCCGTGGCTCGGCATTAACGCTCGACATGACCGACTACCACAGCTTCAGGGAGATTCACCCACTGACCCCGGCAGCGATTCTGGAATTGGGTTTCTTGCGTGCGGATCGCGTTGTACTGACGGAACGCACCGAAGATGTCGCGCTTGGCATCACCGAGGGCATCATCTGCTTCCTGAACCCGACCAACCAGCCGGAGCCAACCCAGGCTGCCGAGACATCCAGCTAATAGAGATTGCGCTGACACCGACGAGGACGCTCTATGCCCACAGACAAACATCTGGTCATGTATAGCCGGACTTTTGGCTGCCCATTCATCAGTGTCGCCAAGCAGGTATTACATGACTACGGCGTCGATTATCAGGAATTATTTATCGATCAGGATGAAACAGCTAAACAGCGCGTCCTCGGCTGGACCGGTTTTCTGTCGGTTCCTACTCTTGTAGTTGCAACCCAGGGCAGCATTCTGCCTTATAAAGAGGTCGATCCGCTGCCTGCCGGGGCCTCTCCCCGTGGCATTGATCGTGGTCCCATGCTGACCGAAGCGAATACCGCCGAACTGAAGGCATGGCTGTCAAAACATGGATTTATTGACTGATCCTGTGTAACAAAAAGCTCGATACTTAAGACTCCACATCAAACTTTATGCGAAATAAAGTCGGCGTGCGCCTATACTGTTATGAGAATCTCGACACGGTTAAAGGCTGGTTTTTTAATGAACCCATTGTTCAGACTATTTTATGAATATCAACGACTCAAGCGAGTTATGAACAGGGATGATTACCAGCACTACATTGTTAGGTCCATTATGCAATCCCCTAATATCATCAAGCGACGCAATCTAGTGTCTGTTGATGGAATGATGAAGGGCGATTTCAGCATTAACTACTACAATGAGTCTTTGTGTATTCCAGCAGCTTCAATTGATGAGTGCCTGCGGTCGATTGGTGATGGACCAACATTCGCCGTCATCCGAGAGATGTTCGCTCAGGATTGTTACCTGCGTCCGTTTCAGGGACAATCAGCGAAGATTGTGTTTGATCTTGGATCGAATCGCGGTTTCTTTATGCTGATAGCAAACAAAGTGTTAAAAGCTGATCTGGTCATTGGTGTTGAACCACAAGCTATCTATGCTGAGCCATTTGATATTATTTGTACCAGAAATCATATGGATCAGCACCATGTGCGGCGCTACCAGGCATTCATTGGGGCGGAGCCGGACGACGCAACTGTGACTATCCCACAGATAATGGCTGAAAACGAGGTTTCGACGATCAACTTCCTGAAGTGCGATGTTGAAGGCGCGGAGTTTGCTGTCTTTGAAGCCAGCAGCGACTGGTTAGAGCATGTAGAGAATATCGCAATGGAAGTTCACCCAATGGAAGGCGACGTCGCCAGGTTAGCTCAGAGATTGCACGATAGTGGCATGGAAGTCATTGTTGCCGACCAATTTGGCAAGCCAATTGCAGATGCGCAACAGGCACACTATATCTACGCTTCGCAGACAGGATTTCGGCTGGGATAGCCCTTTGCATGATAAACAATAAGCATCTTGGTGGACCTGCATTTGAGCTTGCAATGGTATGTATTCGTTTCTTTATTTAGGCCCGTTTATTATGCGCTTATAGTGACCATAGCGTTTGCGCACCTTGGGAGTCAGCTTACTTATGCCGCGTTTATATATGCTCAAACCCCTGCGCCGGATAGTCTTGAGCGTGTTTTCGAAAGTCAACCCAGGCAATATCACGATCCGTCATCATTACACAGACGATCCATTTATGCTGCATAGTTATCGCCACAAGGGGTACTGGTTTCACGGCAAAAATCGGGAACACGATGAGATGGAGATGGTTAGCAAGCTGATCAAATCCGGTGACAACATTGTTGAAGTTGGCGCCCATATTGGCTATCTGACGCTCTACTTCGCTCAGTTAACAGGCCAGGAGGGCCAGATTATTGCCTTCGAGCCTGTTCCTGACAGTGCCGAATACCTCAAGAAAAACACCAAATCCCATAGCAATATCACTGTAGAACGCAAAGCAGCCAGCGATCAAGCAGGTACGCTGCCTTTCTATGTTGATACGCTTTCCGGCATGACGAGTACGCTCGTCAGTGAGGATAATGTTCATCAAGCCAACGTCGATTATGCTTTTGGTGAGCTGCAATTCAAGACTATTCAGGTTGAGGTTGTATGTCTGGATGACTTCCTGAATGAAAAGGGCTTTGTGCCAGATTTTATCAAGGTTGATGCCGAAGGTGCCGAGTACGACATTGTGCGAGGACTATCGCAGATACTCGCCCAAAATCATCCTGTTCTCTGGCTTGAGGTCAGCCGCAATAAATCTGAACTGTATGATCTGCTGTCTGTGGCGGGTTATGTGCTCATCGATGCACAGGGCAACCGTCTGATGAACGCCGATGCGCTGCCAGCGAACCTATTCTGCCTTCATGAGCATAGGCATGCGGACCTGTTAAGCAGGATCACCGTCAGCTAGATCATAAGTTATGATTCTTTTTCCGTTTCATCATCCGGGCGGCGGCGACGGCGTTTGAGCAGGTTGCTTACCGTATTTTCTTCATCACTTTCGCCAGGTTCCGGCGGCAGGCTGAACTCTGAGGTTTGCCACCACTCGGCTGTAGATTGGGGCTTGGGTTCGGGGCGTTGTGGCGCTGGTCGATCATCCTGGGACATCTGCGCTTCACGCCGATGCCTAAGCCGTGAAACGGTATCATCTTCCTGGCCAGCACCTGTACGCTGACGCGACCGCTCACGAACATCCATCAGCGTATTCATGCGTGCCTCGCTGGGGATGATATTGCGACGCCGTTCCCACCAGTCACGCCAGCGCTGAACATCACTGCGGGTAATAATCAGGCGGCGGATACCAATATCCACTGGAAGCAAAATAGCTGCCAAAAGCAGCAGCCAGGGCCATAGTGGCAATGCGGCTGTGCGGAATTCTGTGCTGGGGACGAAGGCTAATTCTGGCGACTCTGCCAGTGATTGTCCGCCAGTCATATCAGCAATGCGCGCCAGCAGCGATTCATTTGGTTCCGGCTGCACATATTCCGTTGAGTAGCTCATGACCCAGCCGTTGATCTCATTAAAGTCCACTTCCTGGCCATTTGCGCTGCCTTGGCCATTGATTGCCAGGAAGTATGCACCTTCTGCTTCTGGCCGGAAACTGGCCTCGTAGCGACCAGGCGCTATCTGTGCCAGCCGAATCGTACGACCTGTGTTGGTCGGATCGAGTAGCGAGGCTTCCAATTGCAGGTTGTTGAGGAAATTGCCGTTATCATCCTGGGCATCGACGATGATGCGCGCCGTTTCGTCCTGCATGATGACGCGCGTTTCGATGTTGTTGGCGGCACTCTCCGTGATGGACCAACTTATTGTCTGGCCCCAAAAGCGCACAAAACTGTCCCAGGTCACCCAGTTAGCAGCCCAGCGCGAGGTGGCGTCACTGGTAAAGGCCACTGCTCGGCCCAGGCCATATTGCCAGGTCGCTAACAACGGATCGCTGTTCGGCTCTGGTCCACGCAGGACGACGCTGGCGCGGTCTTTTGGAGTAGTCGCGACGTAGCCGTTATAAGGCGGCAGGGCGCTGATGCCATCCAGGATGGGACTGCTGGCCGTCTGTATGGCGTTAAACTCGCCTTCTTCGATGAAGGTACGACTGGCGAGAACTGTTTCCAGGGCGAAGACATTGGGTATCTGGCCGACATCACTGACGACGTGGAAATTGCCCCCGCCCACCATTGCCATGACTTCCAGGAACTCCGGCGGATTGGTGCCGATGGCAATCACGCTCATGGTGACACCATATTGATCGTGCAAGACCTCTGTGCGCTCGACCAGATCACGCGGACTGCTGCCGCCATCTGTCAGCAGAATAATATGCTTGCGCTCGCTCTCTTCGCGGATGATGTCGCGCTCAACCAGGGTGAGTCCCGCACCGATGTCGGTGCCGCCGCCACTGCGTAATGTGGCTACCAATCGCTGTAGCTGGCGCTGATCCTGCACTGGTTGGAAAGGCGCGACCCAGGCGCCACCCGTATCAAAGGTGCCGACAGCCGCCCGGTCGGTCGGCTGAAGAAAGCTAATGGACAGGTCAATCGCCCGTTTGGCCAGCTCGATATTCTGGATGCCGTTGGCATCGGCCATCGCCATACTGCCGCTGCGGTCAATCAGGTAGGCGATAGTCAACTGCGGCAGGCGCTGTTGGTCCTTGATCTGCATCTCAACAGGCAGCGTTTGTTCCAGTGGTGTATCGTAATACTGGCCCGGACCATAGCTATCCGGCCCGCCAATGAATACAAGGCCGCCGCCTAACTCGCTGACATAGCTATCGAGGCGTTCCATCTGGCGGGTGGTGAAATCGGTCGCGGGCACATTGGCGATCACGATGCTGCGATAATCGGCTAAAGCTGATGTCTCCGGCGGCAGGCGATCCGGCGAGATAACATCCACATTGAGTCCGGCTTGCTGCAAGGCGGGCAGCAGATTGGCCGTTTCTGTTTCGTCGCTGGCAATTACCAGCACACGCGGCGGCCCCACCACCTGGGTAAAGGCTGCAAGCTGGTTATTCTGGCTGAATCCTGTCTCGTTGGCGACGTCGATGCGCGCACTAAAATTCAGGAAGCCGGATTCCGGCCCTAGCTGCGTCAGGGTATAACGTGTGATGCCTTCGGAAAGGTCGATAGGCTGTTCATGGATCAGGTTGCCATTGGCATACAGCGACAGCCGCGCTGGCGTGGCCGTATCGGATTCGATGCTGACGGACAGGTCAAATTCCTGGCCCTCGATGACGCGGCCAGGAGCTTCAAGGTCGATGATGCGGACATCGGCCAATTGCTCCCTGAAGAAGGGCACATAGCTGATTTCGATGCCTGCCGCTTCCGCCAGTCGGGCTTTTGCCTCAGCATCACCAAGTGTTTCCTGCCCATCTGATAGGATGATAATGCGACGGCGGGCATCTGCCGGGAAAATGGCGATGGCTGTCTGGATGGCCTCAGCAATATTGGTGTTACCCGTTAGCACCTGAGAGCGCAGATTCGGCGGTGCTTCTGTCAGGGCATTAAAAGCCCGTTCCGGCGCGACATCCGCCCCGAATACGACTATCGCCCACTCATCGTCAGATGGTTTTTCTGCAATCGCGGACTGAATATAGGCGAGCTGCGCTTCCTGAATATCTGTGCCGACGCTATCGGAGACATCGACCAGAAAGACCACGGCCTGCTTTTCCACCGCACGGACCAGTTGCAAGCCACTGATCGCGAACATCACCAGCAAGAGCAGCACGGAACGAATGACGAGGCTAGCAATATCACGGCGACGGCGGAAAGCATAGCGCGGCCAGCCAATGTACCACGTCAGCGGCAGGGCCAGGATCAGCAGTAGAAGAATGTTCGGGTTTGCAATGCTCATCAGTTTGCAGGTCTGCTCACAAATCGCCAGGTATGTTGCAGCGTTTGTTTAATCACTCGTTGAGTGTACCACCCATTCATGAAAAAGTTGTGACCCTCTGAAAAACTCATTTTAGGGGTATTTGTCCCTATAACTGCACAGCTAGCTGATCATTTTGGCACAGGGCGAAAGTTATTGACAGTTGACCCCAATAGGAGTAGTATATTTACAAACAGGTTTGCATTACAAACTTGTGTTCAATGGAGACTAAAAAATGAATGACACGAATTTGCTAAAAACCAATGGGCTTGAACAAAAACTGTATACAGCCTATCACCAGGATGGTTTGCTTGACCTGATTGTCGGCATCATCATCGCCCTGTTTGGCTTAGTTATCCTCGCGGATCAACCTGCATTTGTGGGGATGATCGGCATACCGGCTGTGTTCTATATCCCGCTCAAGCAACGGATTTCTCAGCCTAGGATGGGCTATATTCGTTTTGAATCGAAGGAAAAACAAACCTTCAAGCTCACGCTGTCGGTACTGCTGGGCGTATTGGTGTTAGTCGCACTGGCGGGGCTGTTCATTGTTGGGAATGGCATGCCGGATAGTTTTCGCACCATCCTGCGCGAAAACATGCGCCTGATCTTCAGCGGCTTCCTGGGGGTATCGCTATTGGCTGCCGCGCTGTTCCTGAACAATCGCCGTTTCTATGTGTATGCGGTGGTCGGGGTACTGCTTATTTGGGCAAGCATGCTGGTTCCGTTCCATCTGGGAATTGCTGTGACTGCGCTGGCTGCTATCCTGGTTCTCACAGGTCTCTATCTAGTGATCCAGTTTATTCGCCGTTATCCACTTGATGAGTGATCGTTATGACGACTCAATCACTGTTTGATGTGCTGCTCATTGCAGGCGACATCGACAAACTAGTCCATGAACCCGCTCGCCTGATGCTCCTTTCCATTCTGTATAAGATCGACAGCGCCGACTTCGTCTTTTTGCAAAAGCAAATGGGCCTGACGCGCGGTAACTTCTCGACACATATGAGCAAGTTAGAAGAGGCGCATTACATTGATGTGAAGAAGGAGTTCGTGGAACGCAAGCCCATGACAGTACTATCGATCACGGATGAGGGACGAACGGCCCTGGAAAAATATCGTAGTCAGATGAAAAAGATACTAGCCGAGTTGGAATGACCGGAAAAAGAGGCACGATCTGTGCCTTTTTTTCATTCTCTGTGGTGATCTTTATAAACTTATTAGCGCGAGAACCTGGATATGCCCAATAGAACCACACCAGGCACCAGAAATAGAGCTGGCATGACAACCTGCAACGACACGCCAGTGGTCTGTATCAATCCAATCAGCAATATCGCAAGCACCAACACAACAAGCGCGACACCCGCACGCACCAACAGTGATGAACGTTTGATCCAGGCATCCATCGCAGGTGGGAGAGGCAATGCCTGCCCGATGAGAATCGCGATGACGCCAATGATGACATCGACTATGCTGGATTCCGTTATCAAAGCATTCAATACAAACAAGAGGCCCAATACCAGAAGGCCCGTTCCCCAACTGCGGTATATTTGCTTGCTCATCATTAGCCTCTCAATATGATGATATTATCTGAGAGCTGTTGTGCGTTCCAGGCGGCGACCTGTGACAGCCTGCCCAACAGTTGGCACGCGCAGCCGCTGGTGATAAGCGTACCACTCGATCAGCAGGACCAGAAGCGCCAGGGCGGCAAGATAGGGCCAGAACTCTTCCAGGCCGAGTTGGGCTTCTTCGCGTGCTTCAGGATCAACAGTGCCACCACCGAGCATAATCGTCGCTGGGCTAACCGGAGAAATATCGCTCTCGCCTGTGCCGAAGAGTGTCGCGGCGACATCCTGCGATTGGACGACATCGCTGCCGACCAGCGCTTCTACAGTATAAATCCCTGGCTGACTGACATCTGCGTAAGTGATGTCGCCTTCGGTCGCTGACAAAATACTGGAATTGCCTGCTGGATCAGTTACAAGTACCTCGGTCGTTCCCAGTGGGGCACTGATGCGCAGTGGTGTCCCGACTGAGACACTATCTTCAATCGGAACCAGATTCGCAGGCGTAAACCATTCGACGATATTGGCCATCAGCACAGGCCAGGTGATGCGCAGCGGCAGGTCACTCTGGCGGACATCAAAGGGCAGCACAACGATTTGCCTACCACGATCTTCCCCGGCCAGAAGCAGCGGATCATCGCCAACTGTGACGAGTGTTTCCGCCCAGGGGGTGCCCCTTAGCGGCGTATACTGGCGCAGGCTGAGCGCATCCATATCGACATACGTGAGCAGGGGATGGGCAGACATCAGCGTCGTAATATCGCCGACCTGTTCTGTGGGCGTATCCGCGATGAACAGTGGGCTGTCCTCTGGCGGGTTCAGGATGAGCATATCGGCCTGGGGCAGCACATCTGGCAGCCAGCTATCGAAAATATAGAAATCATAGGACTGGCTGGGCAAGGTTGCTCGTTCGATGTCGCCTCGGAAGGTCTGAACACCGGGCAGTGCTCTCAGTGCCTGTTCCAGGAAAAGATTGTCATTTGCTGAGAGCAGCAGCACGCGCCGTGTGCGCGATTCGCCCGCTATGCTGACGGCGGTATCGTCAATCGACAGGTAATCGGTGACGTTATCGCCGTAGGTCAGATTGGCCTGAACATCCGTAAAATCCTGGTCAATCGGCGGGAAAGGGAAAGCGCGCTGGCTGCGTGCGGAAATAGTCTGTGTACTGCTCTCCCACAGCACCCCATCCAACCGGATGGTCATGGTCACCTGTGTATCCTGATCACCATAATTGGTCGCCTGGGCGAACAACTGCGGGTCGCTGCCTGGTTCGGCGCGGGTAGCGAGGGCCGTAATCGCGATGTTGCTGCTGCTGCGACCAATCGGTACGATGGTCGGCGAGGGGATATTCTCCGGCAGGCGGCCAATGTCGCCAATGCCACCGTCAGTGATGATAATCATGCTGAAAAACTCGGCATCCTGGGCACCTGCCGCCGCCAACGTGAGCGCCGTCTGCCAGTCGCCACCACCACTGCCTACTTCGGTATCTCGGACGGCTGCGCGAATCGACTGCACATTGGCTGTATATTCAATTACCGTTTCGCTGACATCCGCCACGCGAATAACAGACATCTCATCGCCAGGGCCAAGTTCGCCAGCCAGGAAAAGGGCTTCGTCGCGAGCTTCTTCAAAGCGTGTGCGGCCATCTTCACCGTCAGTGGATTGCATACTGGCGCTGGCATCCAGCAGTATGACCGTTTTCCCCGTTGTGATGCGCGGCACGACCTGCGCCGGACGCACCAGGGCCAGTACCAGCAGCAGCAAAATCAGCAATTGCAGAATGAGCAGCAGGTTGCGACGCAGACGCTGCCAGGGTGTATTGGCTTCGGTGTCTTCTACGACTTGCTGCCATAAAAAATTGCTGCTGACGAACATCTCTCGGCGGCGCAGTCGCAGCATATAGAGCAGCAGAATGGGTATCGCTAGCAGCAGTCCCAGGAGAGCAATGGGGGCTAAAATCGTCATACAGTCACCTGAAAATTATTAACGCAAAGGCGCGAAATGGCAAAGAAAAAAGAAAGAAAAGCAATAAAATCATAAGCTGTTCACTACCCGATGAACGCCATCTTTTACAGACCGCTCCCCAAAGTTAATGACAAGGCCAAGCCTGAGATTTGCTAATCGTAAGTAGGTCAATGTCTGTACTTCAAAAATCGTGTTGTACGTCAGGGTTGCTTTGCATTCCACTATCACAAGGTTTTCAACCAGTAAATCCAACCGTAGTGGGGTATGGAGTTGCATTCCTTTATAAACAATTGGCACTTCTTTTTGTCTTTCTATAGACAAACCCAATTGCTGAAGTTCCCAACATAGGGCTTCTTCATAGACATTTTCAAGCAGACCTGGTCCACCTATGGAGCGATGCACATCAATGGCTGCACCTATGATGAGATAACTTAATTTATCCTCTTCGGATCGCATCACTCTCTAAATCCTGATCTTTGCACCTTTGCTTCTTTGCGCCTTTGCGTTGATTGTTACTTCACTAGGCCCAAGCGGCGAAGGTCATAAAGAATCACGCGCTCAAAGGGTTCATCGGATTGAGCCAGCACATAATGCACCCCACGCCGACCGCAGCTATCACGGATTTCATCGAGCCAGGCCCGCAGCCGATGTTCATAAACGGTGCGCATAGTGGCATCAATAGTCACCTCCTGGGGCCGATCAGTTTCGACATCGACCAGGCGTAAATCGCCACCTAGTGGGGGCGATACCTCATCTGGCGAGAGAATATGCACAATCGCGACCTCGTGCCCTTTACCGAGCAGGATGTTCAGTCCATCCAGATAACCCCCAGGCGAAAACAAATCACTGAGGATGATGACCAGACCGGGCCGACGTTCCCGCAAAGCGAACTGGCGCAGCGTGTGGTTGAGGTCTGTCTGACCGGATGCCTTAAGCCCACTCAGATAACGCAGCATAGCCACGCTCTGGCCACGACCACGCGACGGGCCATACATCGGCACACGACTTTCGCTAAGAGTATTGATCGTCAGGCGGTCCCCGGTACTGAGCGAAACATAAGCCAGTCCGGCGGCGATCTTCTGGGCGAATGCGAGCTTATTGTGTTCCAGATCACCGGATTCTTCATCGCGGGGCCAGGCCATGCTGCCACTCATATCCAGCAGCAGATGCACCGCCAGGTCTTCTTCATCTTCCAGTAGCTTGACATAAGGGCGTTCCAGGCGGGCATAGACATTCCAGTCGAGCTTCCGCAGATCGTCGCCAGGGGAATAATTGCGGTAGTCTGCGAACTCGATACTGGTGCCGCGCTTGATGCTCCGTCGTTCGCCCTTCATCGCGCCCGCCCGAATCTTGTTAGCGACCAGCATGAGCGGGTCCAGTCGGCGGCGGACGGCTTCTGGCAGGAGTTGCTGGGAATTTGGTGGATTTGTCATAAGCAATCACCTAATGTAGTCATTCAGCTATACATCAAGTTGGGGCGCCACGCAAGGCAATACATCACCCCAGGCAGGTAATACAGACACTATGGAACACCCAAATAATGGCACTCGGCCATGTGGAAGTTATGAAGATACGGAATGGAGATTTATTACAATGGGGATGATGGGCCTTATTAGCGAGATAGGAAGTCCATCTCAGTTCGACGCTGGTTGAGCCAGTCTTCGGCACTGGCATTGTCGTTGAACAGCAAAATGCTCTGCTGCAAATTGGGCTTGGTCAGGCGGCGAATGATGCTTTGCAAAGTACGAGTGATTGCATTGTCACCAGTAATGACCGCAACAGACTGACGGATGCTTGCCGGCGTCTGTTGAACAGTTTCATAGGTGCGCAGTGCCGCATAAGGACCGAAGCTGCATCCTCGCAGATCATAAAGGCAGACCAGATGCCGCTGCTCCGCAGATGCCAACAAATCACGTTCAGTCGCAATCTGGGACCAGGCATTCATGGTATCTGAACGTGTGTCTTCAAAAATGTAAATTTCGGTGCCATCAGCCCGTACATAAAATGTCAAACCCCATAAGCGCTTGAGGTTTGTCACGCCCGTTTGCGTCAGTGGGCGGGCAGGCAAAGGCTGCTGATGCGATATGGACAAAATGTGTCTCCGGTAAATCTGGCTCGGTTCCAGGCAAGATACCCGCTGGTTCTATAACTATATATTACAACATTAGCAAGTTGTTCGGTAGAGCGAACAATTGAGCTTTTGTTAGGAAAGTCACTTATATAGGTACTTTCAAACCGAAAATAATGGACAATTACGCCGTTTAGCCCATTGGTTTCTTTGCTTCTATACGTGCTCGTTCTTCGCGTAACCAGGCAACCGCCTCATCAACATCGTTGAAGAAACGGCTGGTTGCGCGGTTGTTGCTGCCGATACGATTGAGAAGTCCGCGCACCAATGTCATTACAATCGACTGCGAAAATACCATCGCGGACGATTCTTCGATCTTAGATGCAACCTGACGGGTCAGGTCTTTAGCCCGTGAAATGGCGTAAGGGCTAGGGAACGCACCTTCTGTCGTTTCGTACAACGAGTAGTAGTGCTCACCGCGTTCGATGGCTTCTAATCGACGCGATAGGGCGACTTCGTACCATTCGTCTATGGTCGCGCGGCGCGTATCAGGAATGACGTAGACATCGATAAAGCCATCTATCGTCCTGAACTCAAAACTACTGATCTGCTCTTGTGAGGTTGTCATTTGTTATTTGATCCCGTAAGCAATGCAAGGGCAGTTGCCCTGTAACCTGTTAAGCCATACACCACTAATCTGGAGCTGTCAGATTAGTTGCTTCCAAGCGGGCCTGTTCTTCACGTATCCATGCTACTGCGGCATCTATATCACTGAAGAACATGTTCTTTACGTGTCCAGATGATGGCATCAAATTGAGGATGCTGCGGACAAAACTCATAATGAACGAAGTGGACGTCACAATCGCACAGGACTGGTCAATAGTGTTGCCAATCTGGCGCGCTACTTCGCCTGCCTTGGAGATGGCATACGGTGTTGGCAGGGTTGCACTGCTAACATCATATATTGTGTAGTAGTGCTCAAGGGTGTCTATAGCAAGCTGGTGACGTTCGTAGGCTTTGGCAATATAGGCATCAATCGTATCACGTCGAGAATCGGCCATTATGTAGACATCGATGAAATCGTCGATGGTACGAAAGCTAAAAGTGCCTTGTTTTGATTGTGTAGTGGTCTCTGACACAAACGCGCTCTTTTCAGATTGGGATACACCATACCCCTAGTGTATTCATATTCACATGCCAGGAAGCTTAAGGACTATTGTGGCACGACAAAAAAGGTAGCACGCTATGGGTGATGTTAAGGTGCAGCTTGCAGGGGCAGATAAAGCCAGTTAAACGAACTATTTTTTCACAGTTTTCAGCAGGTCCGCGATGATGGCATCAGTCGAGACAGCCTCAGCCTGTCCTTCAAAATTCAGCAGAATGCGGTGGCGCAAACTGGCCATCGCAACCGCAGCAACATCCTCAAAAGATACGTTGTAGCGGCCCTCGAGCAAGGCATTGACTTTCGCACCGATTATCAGGGCCTGGGCACCGCGCGGCGATGCCCCGACTTGCACATACTGGCGCACCATCACGGTGGATAGGTCACTATCGGGATGGGTCGCAACAATCAGACGCGCGACATATTCACTGACATGCGGTGCAATTGGCGTACTCAAAGCCAGATGCCCCATCTGGTTGACCTGTTGGGCGCTGGCGACGGTATTGGCTTCCGGCTCATCCACGCCTGTGGTGCGCTCCAGGATCGTAACGAGGTCTTCCACAGCCGGGAAAGTGACGTTCACTTTAAACAGGAACCGATCCAACTGCGCTTCTGGCAGCGGGTAGGTGCCTTCCATTTCGAGCGGGTTCTGGGTGGCGAGCACGAAGAACGGCTTTTCCAGATCATAGCGCCGACCAGCGACTGTAACGGTCTTTTCCTGCATAGCTTCCAGCATGGCCGATTGCGTCTTGGGCGTGGCACGGTTGATTTCATCGGCCAGCACCAGATTGGCGAAGATCGGCCCTGGTTGGAAGCGAAATTCGCGGCGGCCCTCTTCCGTTTCTTCAAGGATGTCCGTACCGACAATATCGGCGGGCATCAGATCAGGCGTGAACTGAATGCGCGAAAAGTTCAGGTCGAGGACATCGGCCAGAGTGCGGATGAGCATCGTTTTGCCCAATCCGGGGACGCCTTCTAATAAGGCATGGCGGCCTGCCAGAATGCAGATGATGGCACTGCGGACGACATCTTTCTGGCCCACAATGACCTTGCCAACTTCCTGTTCAATTGCCTGGGCCAGGTTGGCGAACTCATCCAGTTGCATATCAGGGGGCATGGCCGGGGCAGCGGCATCGGTCATGGGGATCATCCTTTAGATAGTTGGTTGCTTCATCGGTCCTATTATAACGTGCTTTGGCAGCACCCAGGCCATAGCAAAAAAGAGCACTGTAAACAGAACGCCACCCGTCTCATCAGACGAGTGGCGTTTGCTTCCAAACGCATGCGCATCTTAGCGCATTACATTGAAGAATCGGTGAAGAATGGGATATGCAGAAGCTGTAGGGACCTGGCATGCCAGGCCTGGGACAAGACATGTCTTGCCCCTACGATACGACAGCTCAACGACGGTTCTTCACTAACCCTGTTCAGCCCATGCCGAAAGGAAATCCATGACGACCAGCGCAGCGTTATCGGCTGCGATGGAGAAGAAGGTACCCATCTCGTTGGCGCCTTCGCCACCCCCCGCCAGGTCAGACAGGCTGCGGAAACCAATAAAGGGGATATTGTTAGAGTAGGCAACCATCGCGGCGGAAGCTGTTTCCATGTCGAGTACAGCCGCCTCAAAGGTCGCGAAGGCATACTCACGGAACTCGGCATTATCGACAAACACCGGACCCGACACACCATTGCCACCGACGATCAGATCAGGTGCTTCCGTCAGGCAGACTTCATCGGCGTTGCATTGCAGCAGATCAGCTTCCAGGGTGGCTTCTATCGACTGGGCGACGGCAAACATAGCAGGGTCAACCTCAAACCAGAATTTGGATTCACCCTCTGGCATGCTGTCGCTATAGACCGTAACCGGACGCGGGAACATCATGCCAAAATTATCGAAGTTGTACTCAAACATGCCCGTATTGCTGAACTCGTCAGGAGCCGTTTCACGGGCATATTCCATTTCCAGATACTGGCCCCATTGCTGCGGGACGACGACATCGCCAATCCGCAGCGACGGATCAACGCCGCCTGCGATGCCACTAAAAATAATATGCGTGATATTGAAATGGTCGATGGCTGACTGGATGGTCATGGCGGTATTGACTGTGCTGACGCCGCTGAGGAACAGGACGACATCGTTACCCATCAGTGTGCCAGTGGTAAAAGTGACGCCATTGATAGTGTAGGTATCGGCAACTTCAGCTTCCTGGAGCATGAGCACGATTTCCGGCCCAAAGGCGGACACGATGGCCAGACGCGGTGTACTATCTAATGCTTCTGCCTGGGCAAATGCGGGAACGGACGTGGCGAGCAAGAGCATGACGACGACACAGATGACGAGCCATTTTTTCATTGCGATCTATCTCCCCAAAGTTTGATCAGTATGTGGATGTTGCACTCATGTGCAGGTCGATCATAGCGGGGAGGCAGGAGCAAAGCTTGTATGAGGTGTGACGATCTATCGCCATGCATTTTCAGGCGATATGCCCAAAGCTTCATGCGGATTATCTAAGCTTTCAGGCGAGATGCACAATGGGTCGTCGGTGATGCCGACAAGCCCTGTAAGACAGCGTCAGACCAGGGTGTTATTCAGGAAGTCGCGTATGATCTGGCTGACAGCCTGCGGAATCACCATCGGGAACAGGTGCTCCTGCTCCTGTAGCTGCACATAGGTCGCACTGGGGACAATTTCCTGCACTTCGCGGAAGGTCTTGGGTACAAAGGCATTACTGTCTTCCGCCTGAATGAACAGCGTCGGCAGCAAGCCGTTAAGCTGCGGCAGCAGGTCATACAGCGGCGTGTAGGCGGCATAATAGTAAGCTTCCCAGGCCGGGGAAAAACGCAGTTCACGGGGCCCACCATTGTCCGATGTCGAGACAGTGCCGAACTCGGCATAGTTGCGCAGGGCCTGTTCATCCCATTGGCTGAACACTTTTTTGCTGCGCAGGTGCTTTTCCGCAGCTTCGACAGAGGCGAAGGCATTGATACGGTGTTGAGCCGCTTCCACCATTGGGATGCGCTCGGCCATTCCTGCACGGACTGCCGCCTGGAGTGCTTTGCCCAAATCTTGCAGCAAAATGGTCGGGTCAAGCAAAATCAGGTGTGTGAAGCGCTCTGGCTGCTTGAGGGCGGCCAACACAGAGGCCACAGCACCCATCGAGTGCCCGACCGCCACCACTTTATCCAGACCATGTTCGTCCATGCCCGCAAGGATGTCATCGGCCATGATGTCCCATTCATTGGTGCCAAACGCAGGCGCAGGGATGCCATCCCATAGTGCACGCGGCGGCAGCGATACCACCCGATAATCCGCAAAGAAGGGTTGCAGCAGCGGAATGTAAATTTCTGGGACGAAGCCATTGGCAATAGCAAAGTGCATCACGGGCGCTTCGGGCGCGCCACCAAGCTCGACGAGTGGCTGGGACATAGGGCTTTCCTGCGAGGTCATGATTATACGTGCGCTAGTTTACCATGTGGTGATAACCAACCCTATCCCCAGGCGGACCGTCAATGACTATTCTGCTTATTGATTGGTGGCTTCGTGAATGTCCAGGCTCTCACGCACGAGGTCGAAATAAGGCTGCAAAGCATCTGTATCATCGCTCTCGGACATGCCGCGCAGATAAATGTGCGTCGAGTCCATTTGTGCTATATCTTCCAGCAGTGGCGTGACATCATCGTCGAAGGGCTGGGCACGGACTTCGATGCGCAGGGTATCATCGTCGCTGATGAAAGCCAGCCAGGGTGGTGCTCCGGCGATGCTGAGTTTGACGACGCGCCAGCCGCGCGGGTAGCGCACGGTAAACTGTGCTGTTTCGACCGTGTTCTCAGTGATGGTGATTGGCGGTCCTGGCGTGAACGATAATTGCGGCGGAACCTGCGCCGGAACGCAGGCCGCCAGCAAAAATAACAGTACCGCCAGGGTAAATCGCATGGTTAATCTAGGGGGCGCTGTTGGGCGCGTCATCCTGGGCCAGACCGCTGAGGCCCGCGTTAGGCAGGTCACAACTCACAAAACCGGACCAGCGCACAATTTCCCAGGTTTCGCTTTCGCCATCGGTTTTTTCCACGCGGGTATAGATGCACACGCCGCTAAAACCCTGGTCTTCTTCCCAGGTGGCGATGAGCTGTACATCCCAGGCATTGGGGCCATCCGGCTGTGCGCGCCGATACACCGCATTCAGGAAGTTGCCCCATTCTGATGGTGAGTAATCATCCACACAGGCACTGACGCTGCCATCACGGCAGTTATCCGCGACGTAGTTTTTCAACTCCGCACTCAGGTGGCTCATGGCGATTTCGTCATTGCCTTTCCCGGCAGCATTCACAAATTCGATAGCAGCGGCATAGGCCGGATTGGTCTCCTGCGGGACCAGCAAAGCCGTAATCACCACTACAGCGACAAGCCCAATCAGCACCGCAACCACGACCACCGGATTCAACTTACGCATGAAGTTCTCATTTCTTGGCAAGAATTCGTTTATAGCTGGCTAGCATCATACGAATAAGCTCTGACTGTCGCAAGAGTCCGCCAGATGAACGCCGGATGAACGTCCGCTCGAATACGACGTTTAACCTGCGTTTGGACTGCGCGAGTTGCGTATTTGGGGGCAAATGTGGTGTATAGTTAATGTGTGGGTCTGCCCAAATACCCACCTTCCGCTCATAGTGGGGGTAAATACCCATGATCAGACGTTCATCCAATCACAATGCCCATTTTTTATTTGACTGGTTACGAACGATGCTGCTGACCCAATGGGGTGGCATCGTTGCAGTGGTGGCTCTGTTCCTGTTCCTTTACCAGCCCCTGCGGGGCGATGCACTCATTTTGAGCTTTGTGGGCGTGCTGACTTTTACATTTATTCTGGGGCAAAATCAGCAGCATTTCCTCGCAAATCGCAGCCGCGAACCTTTTGATAACTGGACGTTGGCAAGCATCATTGGTGGCCTGGTTAGCGTATGGCCTGTGACGCTCTTTTTCGGCGAAGTTAACAGCATCCTGCGCTATCTCGGCTGGCAAGAGATGTTGAGCGGTCTGCAAAGCATTGTGCCGCATACCATGCTCTTCCTGTTCACCCTCATCGGTATTATGCAATATTTCAGGCTGCGTCAGTACTATGACCATGCTTGGCTGTGGATACTGGCGAATATCGTCGGCGGCATGATGTACCTGACTTTCATCAACGTCAGCGATGTGCCGCAGTTGATCGTCATGCTGACGCTTTCCATGCTGGCCCAGCACATCGTCACCGGTGTCGCGCTGCTGTATTTGTTCCAGCAGGATAGCGAACCGGAAGATGGCCTGCGCGATTATGCCCATGCCTATGTGGAACTATATACGCAGGATGAGCGTCCTTACGAATAGAACATAACGCTCGATCACACGACGAGATCAGCAACACATCGGGTTGCACAACCTGTACGCTTTCCGTTCTAGCCAGGCTCAAAAACACAGGGGAAGACATCCTATGCAGTCTAATACCCAATCGCAAACACAACATCGACCCAGGTCCACCAGATCGACATTTTATCGCTACGATACCAACAGCTTCTGGATGCGGTGGTTGGGGAGTGCGCTATTCGTTTGGCCCATGTCCGTTGTCGTGACCGTCATCGTCTTTGTGCCGCTTGCAATCCTGGTGGGTGCCTTTGAAGTTGCATTCATAGACAACACCATGGAAGACCTGGTTATGAGCGCAATCGTATTTGTGCTTGCAGGTGGAGCCATTGGTTTTAGCATTGGCGTCTTGCAGCGTTATGTGCTGCGCAACGTGCTCTACTGGACAGCGGATTACTGGCGAGTGAGCAGCACCATCGGCGGCATCATCGGTGCCATCGTGCTCGGCCTGTTGATGCTCATCACAGATCAGTATTTGCTGGAAGATACCTTATTCACTCTGGCAGCCATGCCCATCTTCGCGACCATCCTTGGCGTGGCGCAGATGTTCGCGCTGCGGGTTGCCGTCAGCCATAGCTGGCTGTGGGTACTGGCTAATCTGGTCGGTGGGCTGGTTTTCGCGGGCTTATCCATGCGCAATTCATTGGATCCACGCGCCTGGGGTGAACTGATTGGCACCCTCGGCCTGGGCATTCTGGGTGCGATGGCACAGGGTATCGTGACGGGCTATATCTTGCTCTTCCTGTTCGAGCGGATGGCCTATCCTTTCATCAGCGAGGACAAACCCAATGCGCCGGAAAAAATCAGTCCGCAACCCGTCACCTCAAAGCCGGAATCTGTATGGGATGAGGCTGTTTAGTGCCACCTGCCAATCCTGCCGAAAAACTCAAACAGGCACCGCTGGAAGATTTAGCTGGACTGCTGATGAAGCAGTTCCAGCGCCTGTTGGCTGAACGCGGCCTGCCTCTGACTACAGTCCAGATCGGCGACATTGGCGAGCGCATCGCCTATTCGCAGCCGCTGCCGCCGGAACTAACCGACCTATCAACCCTTCTGTGCGAGCTGGTTGCGGAGAGCGTCCACGAGCTACAAACACGCTTTGGCATGAGCTTCGATAAGGCGTTGCATACGCAGATGGATGCCATTGGCGGCTGGGAAACGACTGGCGAATTCATTGATCTGGCGAACCACAAAAGCAACGCGGAATTGCGTATTTCGGCGGGGTCGACGTTGTTGGTGATGCTGGGTGACACGGCCTACGTGCCGTATTTGCTGTCGGTCATTGATGCGGACCAGGGTGTGATGGATGTAGACGCAGCACTGGCGCAGCGCGCATTATGCCACCTCACAGGCACTCATCCTGAAGATGCCGACTGGCTGGCAAGTGTGCAAACCAGGCTCGCTTAAAGCCTTTTTATTCCTCTTCAAACAAAAACGCTTCACACTGGGTGAGGATGTCCCCTAAGACGCGCAGCGAAGCAGCCCAGTTGCCTTTAAGCTGCAAGCCATGATCGAGACCCTCATAAACTTGCCAGGTAACGATGGCTGAGTTGTGGACTTTCTCAGGAACATAGGCAGCGTCATCGGTGCCGATGATCGCCAGGGCAGGTGTGTCGCCAATATCGGCCATACTGGTGGCAATTGGCGTCAGCATCAGTGCCCGCAGTTTAGGGATTTCACCGACCAGTGCCGGAACGATCATCGTCCCCAGGGACTTGGCCACGACAACGACTTCTTCGTAATCAGCAGCAGCCTGCCTGATGGCCTGAACTGTTTCAATAATGAGGGTTGGCATATCTTCATACTCAAAGCCGCTATGCTCTTGCTGAAAACGATAGTCGATGGCGAGCACATCATGCTCATGCTGGCTGCACATCATACGGATGAAGTGCAGCATGGGATGGCTGTTGAGGTAGCCGCGCCCAGGCAGCGTGACGATCAGTGTATTGTGGACGCGCGGCTCAAAATGGTTATAGGCGTAGTCGAGGTCGGGAGCGTCGGCATAGGTAACGGTGAGTTGGTCCTGAATGAGCGTCATGATTTTGCGCTTTCTCAGTCTGCTCGCTGATACAGGTATTTTAGCACGCAAAATCGATTGAGAAGCTAATGCAGCGATAGTGGCAAGGCCTGCCTTGCCACTACATGTGATTTTTAGCTGGTGACTTTACCCGTAAAAAACTTGCTTAGTGCTTCCCCTGCGGATGTATCACGCAAATAGGCGATGTGTTCCCCAGAGAAGGGAATTGGGTCCATGCCGAAGACCTCGACCAGGGCATTATTAGGCACGGTGTTGGGGACAGCCAGCAGGTCTAGCAGGCTGGTCGTTACCGGGGAACCAGGCAATATGGACTGCATCACGACCACCACTGGCCGCAGCAGCCAGGTCGGTGCTGGGATCAGCAGGCGCGAAGTGTTGAGCGCTTTCATCACCCGCTTTTCGATTTCACCCAGATTCAGCACTTCCGGGCCACCAAGCCCAAGCTCTTGGCCGATAGTGCTGTCATCATCCAGCGAACGCACAATCGCCTCAGCGACATCATCGACCGAAACCGGCTGGAATTCGGCTTTGCCGCCGCCTACCAATGGGAACACCAGCGGTGTCAGGCGCAGCAGGCGCGCAAATGTGTTGAAGAACTCATCCTGTGGGCCGAAAATGGCGGAGGGACGCACTGCTGTCCATTGCAAATCGGAAGCGGCAACATATTCCTGGGCCTTGCCTTTACTCGCCAGAAAGCGATACGGCAGCGAACTGTTCGCTCCGTTCTGGCTGACGTTGATGAAGCGCTTTACACCCGCATCGGCCGCCGCATCAACAACGTTGATCGTGCCCTGGTAGTTGACCTCTTCGTAAGTCGTGCCGCCTTTTTCCATGCTGATCGCAACAGTATGCACTACCGCCGAGCAATCTTTTAAATGTGGCTGGATGCCGTGCCGATCGGTCACATCGCCGCGAACAATCTCGACTTTGGTGCCGAGGTCGCCCAAACGCATCTGGGCTTTTTCAGGATGGCGGACCATGGCGCGCACAGATTTGCCCTGTGCGACGAGTTTACGGACAACATTATTGCCCACAAATCCGGCACCGCCGGTGACTAAAATCGTCATAGTTGGTTTCCCTATGTCACATTACTAAAAAGCGTATCTTCATGCCTCGTTATCTAACTTGATATTAAAGAGGCTGCATGAGGACCGGATGAGGTAGAGTTTACGAGTGTGTAATCTTCGTGATGTTTGAATAAATCACATGTTTGCGGCCTGATTAGATTGCGCAATATTTTTGGTGCCCAGATTTAACATGGTCATGTTATGAGTATGCTATAATGCCGCCCAATACGTTTAATCGAGTCTTGCAGCCTGCCTTATGTCGAACGATGACCTCTTAAATGAAGATACGCGGACACCTATGCCACCTTCAACAGCTTTAACCCCAGAAACCTTTATCAATCGTGAACTGAGCCTGATTGACTTCCAGCGGCGTGTGCTGGCACTGGCGCAGGATGAAAGCATTCCTTTGCTGGAACGCATCAAATTCATCGCGATTGTGGGCAACAACCTGGATGAGTTCTTTATGGTGCGGGTGCCCAGTTATATCCAGAAGACGCGCATGGGTATTGGTCGTCTGCGACCGGATGGTTATACCTCCTCGGTGTTGATGCAGCAGATTCATATGGAAGTCAACGAGCTGATTAAAGAGCAGCGGCGAACGCTGGATCATCTGTTTGAGCAGCTCCGAAAAGAGCAGGTCGCAATCCTGGAACTGCATGTCCTGACACCGGAAGAATTGGCGGCAGTTCGCGCCTATTTCCGCACGGAAGTCTTCCCGATACTGACGCCGCTGGCCTCCGATCATGCCCGTCCGTTCCCATTCATCTCCAATCTCAGCCTGAACCTGGGTATTTATCTGGAACGGCACCACCCGGACAGCGACGAAATCAGCCTCGAATTTGCGCGCATCAAAGTGCCTATTGGTGATGGTCTACCGCGCCTGGTCAACCTGAATCAGGTGCTGCCGCAGTATGGCAACATTCCGGTCAGTGGCCATAAATTCCTGTGGATTGAAGATGTCATCATCGACAATCTGGATGTGTTGTTCCCTGGCATGGTCGTTGCAGAAGCCTATCCGTTCCGGGTACTGCGCAACAGCGACATTGACTATGAACTGGAACAGGACGAAGACGACGAAGAACTGCTCGATGTCGCGGCTATCATCGAACAGGGTGTGCGTGAACGGCGCTTTGGCTTTGTCGCGCGCATTAGCGTTCCCGTGACAATTAGCAACCGCATGCTGCATCATATCGTGCGCGGGCTGGAAGTCGGCGACGATATGGAGGTCTATCTCATCGATGGCCACCTGGGCACTGCCAACTTGTTCGAGTTGGCCAGCGTAGATCGGCCAGACCTCAAATACGAAGCCTATGTGCCGCGCTTCCCGGAGTCGTTCCCGCCGGATACCAACATCTTTGAGGCCATCCGTCGCCAGGATATTCTGGTACATCACCCCTATGATTCATTCACGCCAGTAGAGGAATTCTTCAATCAGGCGGCCCATGACCCTGAAGTGCTGGCCATCAAAGCGACGCTGTACCGCGTTGGCAAGAATTCGCCCATTGTCCAGCATTTGATGGAAGCCCGCGACAACGACAAGCAGGTCACGGTGCTGGTAGAGCTAAAAGCACGCTTTGACGAGGAGAATAACCTGGAATGGGCGCGTCAGATGGAAGCCAAGGGTGTGCATGTACTCTATGGCGTAGAGGAACTGCCTGTTAAAACCCATGCCAAAGTCGGGCTGGTGGTCCGGCGTGAGGGCAATGCCATCAACCGTTATGTGCATCTTGGGACGGGTAATTACAATGCTTCGACGGCGCGCCTGTACACCGACCTGGGTTTGCTCACCAACAATGTTGAACTCGCCAACGATGCCAGCCGCCTGTTCAATCGGCTGACGGGCTATGCACCGGAAACACACTATGATCGCTTGCTGGTCGCCCCCGAATACCTGATTCATACCCTGGCTGGTCTGGTTGATAATGAAATCGAGGCGGCTAAAGAAGGCAAACCCGCGCGTTTGATCTTCAAGATGAACCAGCTTGAAGAAGATGTCATGATCCAGAAGTTGTACGAAGCTTCACAGGCAGGCGTACAGGTTGATTTGATTGTGCGCGGCCTGTGCTGTCTGCGGCCCGGTCTGCCAGGTATCAGCGACAATATTCGGGTGATGAGCATCGTCGGGCGCTTTTTAGAGCACAGCCGTATCTATTATTTTGAGAACGCACCGCATGACCTTCAGTTCCTGCTGGGCAGCGCCGACCTGATGCGCCGCAACTTATATAACCGTGTCGAGGTCGTGTTCCCTGTGCTGGAAGAGCGCCAGCGTGAAAAGCTGATGCGACTCCTCAAGACGGAATTGCGCGATAATACATTTGCCTGGGAACTGCGAGCAGATGGTAAATATTATCGCCTCCAACCCAATGGCGTCGCCATCAATTCGCAAGAGATTTTTATGCGGCGCAGTTTTGGCCTGCCATTCTCGGTAGGGAACGAGCAATCTTAGTATCTGCACCTGATTGATCTTTTTATATGGCCAGAAAACGTGAATTTGACGAAGTCGAAGTCCTGGACAGGGCAATTCTTCTATTTCTGGAAAAAGGATTTGAGGCGGCGTCCATCCATGATCTGAAGCGGGTTATGGGCATCAGTACCAGCAGCATGTACAAGGTATTTGGCGACAAGCGCGGCACTTTCCTCAAAGCATTGGCCCGTTTTTGTGAGTTGGAACAGGCGCGGCTATCCCTCATGGCGCAGCGATCAGGCACCGCGATCCAACTCATTGATGATATGTTTGATTCCCTCGATGATGTTCTGCATACAACACCTGAAAATCAGGGATCACTGGCGTTTAACACGATGGTGGAGTTCGGCACCCGCGACCCCCATGTAACACAAGTGATCTTCGACCATTATTTCAAGATCGCTGGCATTATCATCGACATACTCCAAGCAGACCAAAGTGCAGCGGTTGTTACGATGCAGTTTGATGCTGACCATCTTGCCCATTTGATACTGTGCACATTGTATGGGCTGGCCGCTGTCAAACGGGCACAGCCGACCTATGCTTACACACAACCGATTAAGCACTTGGTACACAGCCTTTTAGAATCTTCTCCCTCTGCCTAAAACCTTAATCTTGCAAAGCAAATCACCTATGCTATAGTTGCAAAAATTCTGAAACGTTCGTTCCAGAATAAGCGTATTGCAGATAAGCGCAGGATCACTGCGGATAATCGTAGCCTGTTTCAGGAGACAGCTAACATGGTCACAAACATCAGCGTCAAACCCCTGCCCGGACCCAAAAATCTGTTTGGCCTCAAAAATATCCGTAATATCAGCACAGAAGGGTTTCTCAAATTCCTGAGCGAAAACTGGCAGGAATATGGCGATATCTTCCAGGTACAGGTAGGGCCAAAAAAGCTGGTGATGGTCATCCATCCTGACTATGTTCGCCACGTCACAATGACCAATTCCGACAATTACCTCAAGCTGGAAAGTTACGATGGCGTTCGGAAATATGTTGTGGGCGATGGCATCATCACCAGTGAAGGGGAATTGTGGCGACGTCAGCGCCGCCTGATGGCACCCTACTATACGCCGCGTGGTGTGCAGGAATTTTCAGAGATTATGCTGCGTGACACACTGGCAATGACCGAACGCTGGGAACAACTGGCCGCCGACCATGCGCAGGTAGAGATGTTCGATGAGATGGCCCTCGTCACCGCGTCAATTATCCTCAAAGCAATCTTCAGCACAGAATCCAACGATGAAATTCTTGAAATCAAAGAATACGTTGAAACGATGATTGCCTATGCCAGTTCAAGCATGAATAACCCCTTCACACTGCCGGACTGGCTGCCTACAGAAAGCAACAAAGCCTTCTGGAAAGCCCACGATAGAGTCCATAGCTACATCAATGAGGTTTTAGACAATCGGTTCGCAATGGACGAGTCGAACTATCCGAATGACTTGCTCTCCAAGTTGATTACATCCCAAGATGCTGAAACAGGTGAGCGTATGTCCCGCGATTTGCTGCGTGATGAAGCGCTGACCAACTTCTTCGCTGGCTATGAAACATCGGCACGGACGATGAGCCACATCTGGTATGCACTTGCACTCAATCCTGATGTCAAAGCCAAACTGCACCAAGAGCTTGATCGCGAATTAGGCAATGAAGCGCCAACGCTGGATGACCTGAAACGCCTACCTTACACGCTGCGTGTCGTTAAGGAAGCGCTGCGACTGTATCCTCCGGCGCCGATGTATGCCAAAGATGTCGTCGATGATGATGTCATTGATGGCTATCACATTGAAAAAGGCTCGGTCATGATGCTGCTGCCGTATTTCACCCACCGCCACCCGGATTTCTGGCCCGATCCACTGCGCTTCGATCCTGACCGGCATGCACCGGAAGCGGACAAGGAACGTCACGCACAGGCCTATCACCCCTTTGGCAGTGGCCAGAGAATTTGCCTGGGCAATCAATTCTCGCTGCTGGAAACCCATATCATGCTGGCGATTCTGGCGAAACGCTTTGATCCCAGATTTGTGCCAGGTTATGAAGCTGCGTTCAAATTTGGCGGCTTGCTCGTCATCGAAAATGG
This sequence comes from Anaerolineaceae bacterium, assembly GCA_020634165.1. Lineage (GTDB taxonomy): Bacteria > Chloroflexota > Anaerolineae > Aggregatilineales > Phototrophicaceae > Phototrophicus. The sequence continues at coordinate 50,414 of JACKCF010000001.1, forward strand.
CCTGCCGATGATTCTGGAACATCGCTAAAACAGGTAACGCATGGGTCAGTAGACGGTAAGGGCGCAGATGATGCGCTCTTTTATTTCAGTTGGCTTGGGACCATTACAGGCTTTAACTACCCTCAGAGCGAGATGGTCTGTATAATGGCCCTATGTAACCGCCGCGAAAGAGAATACGAACCAGCACATGGCCCTGTATTGACGTGAGTGTGCAGGCAGCCATCGAGGACGATAACCCATGCGCATACTGATCATCTCCGATATTCATGCCAACCTGACCGCCTTCGAGACGGTACTGCAACATGCCCAGGGACAATGGGATTATGTGTGGTGCCTGGGCGATGTCGTTGGCTATGGTCCATCCCCCAATGAGTGCGTTGAACTGCTCAAGACGCTGCCGCATCTGTGTCTGGCAGGCAACCATGACTGGGCAGCTCTCGGCAGGTTGGATATCCGTACCTTTAATCCGGATGCCCGTCGCGCAGTTGAGTGGACCCAGGAAACCTTAACCTCGGAGAATATCGCCTATCTGGAAGACCTGCCTGTGACCTTTGTCATCGGTCAATATACGCTGGTCCATGCCAGCCCGCGCGAACCTGTCTGGGAATACATCCTGGAGCCATTGGTGGCCGCGCTTAACTTCCCACATTTTGAAACGCCTTATTGTTTTGTCGGCCATACGCATCAGCCGGTGATCTACGAACTCGTTAGCGACAATGGTGATACCCGCGAACGGGCACCGCGCTACGACGAGCCGCATATGCTCAATGGCCAGCGCCAGATCATTAATCCAGGCAGCATCGGCCAACCACGCGACCAGAACCCGAAATCCGCATATGGCATCCTGGATACGGAAACGGGTGTTTTTGAGCATCGCCGCATTCCGTATGATATTGCCAAGACGCAGCAGAAGATGCGCCAGTTCGGCCTGCCGGAACGCCTCATCAACCGCCTGGAGCATGGTTGGTAAAGCGCCTTATGACCGACGAACTCAGCAGCAAAATGCGAGCCTACCTGGGCGAAATCTACCAGCTTGCCGATGATTCGGCGGCCAGAAACGACGAATATATCAATACCTCCGCCGTTGCGGATCGGCTGAATGTCAGTGCGCCTGCCGTCAACCGCATGATTAACCGTCTCAAAGAGTTGGGCATGCTCCAGCACGAGCCGTACCAGGGCGTCAAGCTGACCGAAGATGGCAAGCGTGAAGCACTCAAGCAGGTGCGGGGGCAGCGCATCGCGGAAACATTCCTGGTGAAGGTCATGGGCCTCAACTGGGAAGACATCCACGAAGACGCCCAGATGATTAGCAGTGCCATCGGGGATACCATCCTCAACCGCATGGACGAAATGGCCGGGCATCCGACGGAATCGCCACATGGTGAACCCATTCCCAGCGCCGATGGATCACTGCCTGTTGCTGATGACGTACCCTTATACAGTGCCGAAGCAGGCGCCCATGTGACCGTCACCCGCCTGCGGACGCGCGAAACAGATCGCCTTAATTACATCTCCGCCCTGGGGCTGACCCCTGGCGCGACGGTTGAGGTGCTGCACATCGCGCCGTTCGATGGACCGATGCAGCTCAAACTGGGGGATGAATACCGCATCATCGGCCATAACCTGGCAGAAATCATCTATGTGCGGCCATTGAGCAACTGACCTAATTCACTGGGGCAGGTCTTGGCCAGCGCATGCGTGTCGCTGGGTTGATAAACAGATAGTAAATCGCCAGCAAGCCGCTGATAATGAGCACCAGCGTATAAATAATCAAAGACGGCAAACGCGCTTCCGTGGCGTTCTGGTAGAGGCCAAGAACTGGCACGATCAGAACCAGATCATAAGCCAGGAAGCCCGCTAATTGTCCGCCTGCGTTATACCAGCCAGGGAACAGAACGCCATACAGGAAGTAGGACGCTGCTCCCAGGAACATCCATCCATAGACGACTGTCGCCGCGGCTGTCGAAGTCCAGGGCAGCACATTTGGTTCTTTAAGAACCATGCGCCCACCAGCGATGATAAGCGCGATCACAAAGAAGGCGAATATCCAGCGAAGGATGCGCGGCATGGGGCGTGTATCACGGATTGGCTGACGTCTTGCCCACAGAAACAGACCAAATCCAAAAATCACACTCATCCCTGTGACGATTAGAAACGGTGGCAGCGGTCTATTCGCGCTGGTGCTGCTCGTCTGGAACAGATAGACCGACACGGGGATAAAGATCGCGACATAATCCAGGCCGACGCCTGCCAGGGCACGGTCGTCCTGTTTTAAGAGGCACCATAATGTCGAGGCAGCGGCGGCGGCAAAAATCGACGAGATGAAGATATAAGACATCTGATTGGTATAGGAAAAAGGCCATAACTGCGTCACGGCAGGCACACCCAGGAAAAACCCGACGCCCATCACAGCTTGTACGGCACACATGAACAACATAAACAAACGAAAATAGCGATTCACCACAGCCCCTATGATCTTTTAATAGGTCCGTAAGACAAGGAATCGCAAATTATATCGACCACTTTTGCAAATACAACAATCTGCGCACTCTGTTCTTAGTGTTAGGTTTTGATGTAAAGCGACAGCTTACACATCCTCAATTGGACTATCGCCGCGCATCCAGTTAATTTCGCTGTCCCACATGAATTGGCTGGGCCAGCCCATCGGTGGTTTTTCCCACTCACGGAACCCATTCACCGTGTCAAAAAAAGTCTTGACGTTAGTTTCAGTCGGGTCATTGAGGGCGGCATCAATCAGCGGCATGAGGTCTGCCGGACGGTCCTGTACATTTTCCAGTACGCGCAGGAACCACTTGTGATAGGGGTAAAGCTGCTCATTGTGGGCCAGGATCATACGGCCACCAAACAGCACCAGCTTACTCACGGCTGTTGTCATCAGGTAGGGGTTATTGCGCTTCCGAGCTTCCGTCGTGAACCAGTGCCACGCTTCAAACTGAGCGTAGAAGCTGCGGATGCGGTCAATCTTGCCAGCCGGGAACTGAACCGTGCGTTTTAGCAGCGCATCCAGGCCGTCGATTTTCGAGAATACAATCTGCGCATCAGCGAAGGCGAAGCGGGCGGGTTCACTACCACGCTCTGCAACCTGCTCCATAAAGTGGGTGCTGATGTACTTGCCATCCGCATAGCCCCCTTCATACGTGACCAGGTCCATGCTGAAAAATGTGGTCTGCGATTGCTCAATCCGCCGTTGATGCTCCTCATCGGAGACAATGATGGCCAGATCAACATCAGACCGCTCATCGGCGAAGCCATGAGCAATCGATCCGGTGAGCAGCAGGGCCAGCACCGTATCATCATCGGCAAAATGCTCAGTGATACGGTCTAGTGAAGCTTGATGGTGGGCGTACATTTCAAACAATTCTGTTGCGAAGTAGATAAAGTCTATGACATTTGTAGCTGTGGCAGCCGAGTCGTAACAAACGTCTCTGGCGTACAATTGAGATTGGTGAAGGCGATGACCTTGTACTCCGGCAGCATTCTGGGCGGATTACTCGATACCCAGATATGCAGCTCATTATCATCAGTTACGACGAATAAGGGCAGGACATCCGGTGTGTTCTGGAATAAAGTGGCCGACAGAGTGGTCACCTGGGCGCCATTCATGAACTGTGTTTGCATATAATCATAGGTCGTATCCTCCTGGAACAGAGGCGTCCCACCAATATTGGGGCTGATGCCTCCGCGACGGTCGTGCTCTGGTCGGCGCAGTTCAAAGGTATTGCGGCTGCCAAACGCATTTTCAAAATGCTCCGCTGCCAGCGCATTGACCTCACTGTTAGGCGTCATCGCCACCAGTCGGCCCATACCGCTCAGGTTGATTTCGTCGAGTGCCATTTCAGAAATGACACTGCCAAGATACGTTTCCAGGCCCTTCGCTTCCGCCAGTTCAATATTGGCCTGATTGGTATCGGCCAGCATCACACGGAACCCCGCTGCCTGAATTTGTAGCGCGATCTGCTGCACCCATTCGCTGGCCCCCACCAGCAGGACGCCCTGCGGGTTACGTTCTGAAAGTCCCAACTGCTGGGCGACGATCCCGCTGGTCAGGCTGTAGACAATCACGGTGCCAATGATCACGGCGAAGGTATATGGGACCAGCAATCGCGCCCCAGGATGGCCCGCATTCGCCAACTCCAGCGCGAAGATTGATGCCACTGATGCCGCCACAATCCCACGCGGGGCCATCCAACTGATGAATACGCGCTCTTTCCAGCTCATGCCGCTGCCAATAGTCGAGATAAAGACCGCCAGCGGACGTTCCACAACGATGATGAGCGCCACAAACAACAGGGTTTGCGGGCTGGCAATCAGCAGGAGCGATTCCGGCTGCATACGCGCCGACAGCATAATAAACAGCGTCGCCAACAGCAGCACCTGCAATGATTCTTTGAATTCAATGACATGTTGGAAGTTAAAGCGGCGCTGATTCGCCATGACGATGCCCATAACAGTCACCGTTAACAAACCGGATTCCGCCTGGAAGTAATTGCTAAGGGCAAACGCGCCGATAACGACCATCAATGTGCCGGCATTCTGCAAATTTTCCGGTACCCAATAGCGGCGGTAAAACTCAATCGTGATGTTGGCGACAGCGATGCCAATCACCAGACCGATGATGAGGGTGCTGATGAGCGTAGTCACGGCAATAGCGATGCCCTGCTGCAAATCCGTGACGAAGATTTCCTCAAAGACAAGCAATGCCAGGATCGCGCCAACCGGATCAATGACGATGCCTTCCCAGCGCAGGACTGAGCTGACACGGCCAGATGGCCGTATCTGATTTAGCAAGGGGATAATCACCGTTGGGCCAGTGACGACCAGCGTCGCCCCTAGCAGCAGCGATATTTGTAAATCCAGGCCGAGGAGCGTATACGCACCGATGGCGGTGATGACCCAGGTGACAATCACGCCGATAGAGACGAGATTACGCACCACAGCGCCAGTTTCGCGGATGTCTTTTAAGCGCAGGCTCATGCCGCCTTCAAACAGGATGATGGCGACTGCGCCGGAGACAAATGGAAACAGCAAATCTCCCATCATCTCATCGACATGCAGCAGCCCCGTGAGCGGGCCGACGATGATGCCCGTCATCAACAGCAGTAAAATCGAGGGTAGGCGTAAACGCCATGCAACCCACTGAGCCATAATGCCCAGAACAATCAAGAGCGCGCCTTCAAACAAGGCGTTTTCTGTATGCAATGCGGGCTTCCCTTTTCTGTTTGTTTGCTTACGTGTCAGGTTAGTGATCGATGATTGTTACCATGCTTTCCCCGACATGGTTCATAGTCTCAGACGTTGCCAAGCGGTGAATTGTTCACAATTTCTTACGGGGCTATTTTACCCCATCGAAATGGATAATGAGGCCGCACCCAGCCCAGCTACACGATTACTCACCCAATGTTCAGTTAGTGCGTCAGTGCCAGCCAGGCATCGACGGTGTAATCGCGGGCAAAGGTGAATGCCTGCGGCGTCGGGCCATGTGCTTCCAGATAGTCGAGTTTGCTGGTTGCTTCTTCAACAGTCGGGATGTCACCCGCAGGCACATACCAGATGGCCATATGCGGGGTACCCAGTTTTTCAAACCACTGTTTACGCATCTTAATGAGTTCCGCATGGGCGGTTTTATAGACATAATTCCGCAGCGAATCCATGTCTTCCCACACGCTCATATTGACGATCAGCATATTGTCATCGAAAACGCGCAGCGAGGTCGCGTTACCATCGTCCGTCTGCAAGCGCCAGACAAAACCTGGCGCACCATCCGCCAGAGCGTTGATTTCATCCAGGCGCGCAACAAAGCCGGACATCGTTTCGCTATTGATTGCATCCACCATCTGGGCGATATTGATCTGGGCAACGTGATAAGCTGGCATAATTCGACCTCAACAACTCTTCCCGATGGGACAAACCTGAAGCACGGATTATAGGCGATTTCGTGCTTCAAGCCAAAGTCCGATGCCTACGGCCTGCCTTGCCCTAGATTGCAACAATGCGACGCCAATTTCGTAGTAAGCTATGAGGACGACTGTATCTCAGTCGTGTATGGTTCCGGCTGAATAACCCAATCGCCGGAACATCATGAACCTGAAAACGTCTTACCTGCTGACAAAACTGAGCAGACAACCTTAGCGATACACGCTATGCGAAAGGCAAGATCATGAGCTTACAAGAACAGATTGCCGTAGCAATTACATCAGCCTTTGAAGAACTAGGTGGCGACCCCAATAACGCTGTTGAAGCGGCCCTGCATCACGAGCGCGTCGATGACTGGGTGCAGCAGGAAACAGCCAAAATCGCTGTCGCGGGTGGCGTCGAGATGGCTATCCCTGGCATTCATGCCCTGACGATTCCGGCAGGCATTACATTTTTGCTGCACAAAATGGCGACCATTAGCTGGGGCATTGGCGCGATCAAAGGCGTTTATGTCGTGGAGACAGCCCAGTACTCCGACCTGCGTAATATCCTGACACTGTGGGCCAATTCATCCTACTATACGCCGCACATCATGGATTACGTCGCCATCAAGATGGACCTTTTCACCTATGTATGTACGCCAAAAGGCTACGCAAACCTGGAAAAAGCCATCGCCAACGCCGACAAAAAAGAGACCGACAACGTCATCGTCAATACGCTGCATGTGATGAAAACATTGGCGGACCAATTGGGTGAAGACGAACGCTCGCAGGAATTGGTGCGGCGTATCGCACCAGAAGCGTCTGCTGAAGCGGCGATTAGCGCTGTCGCTGGGCGCATGCCTTCAGAATATGTGCGTGAAGTCTACACGCCAATGGGACGCCGCATCAGCACGCGGCTGGCGACCAAGGTCGCGACCCGTATCGGCGCGCGCGTACCGGCCCGCTTCCTGATGGGCTTCATTCCGCTGGCTGGCCCGATTGTCAATGCCTTCTTCAATGCCCAGACTTTGATCGATATGGCGGAAACTGCCAAAAAATACTACGATCACCCCTTCACCATAAAGCAGCTCGAAGAACTGGCCTAGCCCGATCAGGAGGTCAACGCATGGCAAAACAGTTTCCGGACAATAAGGCCGCTTTGCTGGCAGAAATCGACCGTGATTGGCAGTCGATCAATCGCTTTCTCGATAGTCTGTCCACCGAACAGTGGCTGCACATCAAAAACCCGGATGGTTGGGCGACGTTGGACCATGTCACGCATCTTATTGCCTGGGAACAGTCCGTCATCTACCTGTTGAGGGGTAAGCCGCGTCGAGAGGCATTACAGGTCGATGAAGCCCTCTATCAGAGTGGCGATTATGATGCCATTAACCACGTCATTATGCTGCTGCACAAGGATGAACCACTGGCTCAGGTTAAGGAGCAGTTCCAGGCGACCCACGCGGAACTTATGGGATTAATCAATGGGTTGAGCGACGAACAGTTGCGTCAACCCTATGTCCGTTTTTTGCCGGATGCACCGAGTGATGCCGAAGGACCGCCGCTAATCAACCTGATTTATGTGAACACCGCCGAACATTATCGCGACCATAAGAAGTGGATCAGTGAAACACTCGGTATCTAGTTGGCAAAACGGGCTAGCACCCTGGGAGAATGAATGATGGTGGACGGCTTCGTCGATACCAAAGCCGAATTGATGGAACTGATTGACCGTGACTGGTCGGCACTCAACCAGTTTTTGAATGGCCTCAACCTAGTACAGTGGCTGGATGTCAGGAACGCTGATGGCTGGACCATCAAAGATCACGTTGCCCACCTGGCAGCCTGGGAACAGTCGATGATCGCACTGCTGAATGGTCGCCCCAGATACACGGGTCTGCAAGTCAGTGAAGAACTGTATCTGAGTGAAGATGTCGATGCCATCAACGAGGCGATTTTCGTGCTGCACAAAGACGAACCCCTCGATCAGGTTCAGACGCAGTTTTTGGCGACGCACCAGGAGTTGATGAATCTCATCCGTCCGATGACCGACGAGGATATGTGGCTGCCCTATGCCCACTTCCTGCCGGATGAACCAGGTGAGGGGGAAGGTCCGCCTATCATCGACAAAATATATGGCAATACCACCTACCACTATCGTGAGCATCTGGAGTGGATGCAGGCGCAACTCCGGCAGGTTTAGGAGCAAAGAGGATTCTAGTCGCTGTTGAACCAAGTCAGGACGCCTTCACATGCCCCAAATCCATAAAATAAGTAAGCTGAGGGATCTATGTCATAGGCTTCTGAGTTGAATCTTTTGTCACTCTTCGTGAAGCTACCTTCAAACGTAATACTATAGGCAGGGCGTTCATCAGGCTGAATCGCGATTCTTACATAAACCCAGGCTTCATAGGAGTCTTTCATTCGATCTCGATCAACACGAATAATACTGGCGGGAAGATATGTTTTTAGCTGCTCATCAATGAAATCGGCTGTTTCGTCGTCGATGCCATTGGCACATCCCCCCATCCACTTTGGACCAGTGAAGTATTTGTAAAATATCTGATCGAGATTGAAGCCGTCATTTGATAGGGGAACGTAGATGCCTTCCTCGGCAGGCTGCATACACGCGTAACCACCCGCTTGATTGCTGTACAACACACCAGAGGGATATTTGATAATTAGACCAAGTCCACAACTGTCATAGAGAATAACTAGAGGCTGACCCGTTTTGCTCATTTCATATCTCTCATATTCATACAAATTCAAAAGGCCGACTATCGCAGTCGGCCTTGTTTTTGCCTATAGTGCCAGGGTTGGCGTCGGTGTCGGATTCAAGTCATCGAACGGCAGCGGCGTAAAGGTCGGGTTGCCTGGAACCAGCGTTGGTACGGTCGGGAAGAACGGCACAGTTGGCACGGGTACCGTCGGCGTCGGCGTTGGCTGTGTGTTCTGGATGGTGACATTGCGTGTCACATCGATGTAGCCGCCAGTGGTGCTTACCACATGCAGCCGCAGGATGTACTGGCCATTGGCGACTGTGCGCGTATCCCAGGTGCCAAGCTGTGTGCCCGCACTCGTCACCTGATTGGTGCTCTGTGGCGTGATGTCCACCCAGCTATCCGGGTTGCTGGCGGGCGCATACTGCAACTGATAGTAGTTGAAGTTCGGGCCGCTGGCGACGCCTGTAATCGTCAGAACGTTCTCGACAGTCTGGCTATTCTGCGGGTTGTTAATCAGGACTGTCGGCAACTGCTCGCCTTGCTGGCAGGACGTCGCGGGTGGCTGTTGCAATGGCAGCGGCAGGTTCACCAACTGTGCAAACTGCTGGCCAGCAGCCGTCGTGTTGATCCAGTTGACCACCCACGTGTCGGCGATGTTGGCAAAGGTCTGCTGTACGACGTATTCACTGCACCACTGGTTGGCCAGCTTGCCCGTCCAACTGTCGATGTTCAGCGTCTGGACCAGACCTGCGTTCGACTGAGGCGGCAGCATGCCCTGGATCGCAATATCGGTGATGCGCGTCGGGCAGACGGTCGCGCCATCGGCCAGGGTGCCTGTTTCGCGACAGACGGTAATCTGAACCACGCCGCCCGGATTGCTGAAGGGCTGCGGCGCACGTCCCTGGATCGCGGCACGCATGACTTCATTGAAGACAGGTGAGGCCGCCGTAAAGCCCGTGACGCCAACCGTCTGGCTGTTGTCCTGTACGGTGCCCAGCCATATTCCGACGACCGCATTGTGAGTGAAGCCCATCGTCCACAGGTCGCGGCCATTGTTGCTGGTACCGGTCTTGGCACCCACATAACCGCTGGCCGGAATGCCTGCGTTGACCAGCGTCAGGTTGCTGTTGAGGCCAAACTGCTGCTGACGGCTGGCATCATCGCTGAGGATGTTCTGCATCAGGTAGGCCACCTGTGGCGAAATCACCTGAACAGGTTCCGCCTGAACTTCTGGCAGCGGCACCTCAACGTTGCCTTCCTGGGTGATGCGCTCGATCACATACAGCGGCCTGTAAACGCCGTTATTGGCGAAGATGCCATAGCCCTTCATCATATCGATGAGGCGGACTTCGTTAGCACCCAGGGCCGATGCCAGGGACAGCGGGATATCCGGGAAGAACTGGATTTGCATGTTGTTGGCAAAGGTCTCGAAGTTAGCGAGGCCGATGCGCTCCAGCGTCTTGACCGCCGGAATGTTGATGCTATTTTGCAGGGCGAAGCGCAGCGGCATCGGGCCTTGCGGCGTCGCATTGTTGAAGTTTGTAGGTATGTATGGCGGCGCACCCTGGACTGGATACTCGGTGTATACGTCCCACACGATGCTGGCAGGTGTCAGATAGCCCCCATCGGCCATACTGCCACTGATGGCTGCCGCATAAACAAATGGCTTGATCGAACTGCCCGGCTGCTGCCAACTGCGCGTGTTATCAAACTGGCCGTTGATCGACTCGTCATTGAAATCGGGACTACCGACCATTGCTCGGATGGCGCCCGTTTGCGGGTCCGTCACCATGATGGCGCCAGTTTCTACGCCATTGTTGACCAGTTGATCCACTCGGCGCGACAGGGCACTTTCTGCCACATCCTGAATGCGTGGGTTAAGCGTGGTGTAGATGGTAAAGCCGCGCTGATACATCACATCAGTCGTGCCGAAGATCGCTTCGATCTGGGCCTGAACATAGTTGACGAAGTGTGGGTATTGCAGGGTCGCTTCACGCGGGCGATAGGTGCGCGTTTCCATGCGCGCCAGTTCCACTGCGACGTAACCGCCATAAGTGCCATCGGCATTCGGGCGAATGAGAACCTGCGGCGTGCCATCGACATCAACAGTCGTCTGGTTCGGCAGAATACAGAACTCGACCCCAGGTGCCGCCCACTGCCCATGCTGGAAGTCCAGACATCCGGCTTCCAGCATCAGGCGCAGGCTGTTGCGGGTCGCGCGTTTGGCTTGCTCCAGGTTGATTACCGGATCATTGGCCGCTGGCGAACTAATCAGACCTGCCAGCAAAGCCGCTTCCGCCATATTGACCTCAGACGCAGGCTCGTTGAAATAGAACCGGCTGGCAGCTTCTACGCCATAGCTCTGGTTGCCGAAGAAAACCTCATTCAGATACAGTTCCAGAATAAAGTTCTTGTCATAGCGGCGGGAAATTTCCATCGCCACCAGGATTTCGCGGATTTTACGATCAGCCGTGACTTCAGTCTCTTGCAGGACCAGGTTACGGGCGACCTGCTGCGTGATGGTGCTGGCACCGCTGACGATGTCGGCAGAGGTGAGGTTATCCAGCAGCGCGCTGACCACGCGGCCAATATCAAAGCCAGGGTCTTCGTAGAACGTGCGATTTTCCGTGCTGACAATTGCGTGAATCAGGAACGGTGACATCTGATCCAGCGAAATGGCATCACGGGCGCCGCCTTCGCGGCTGTTCAATTCGGCGATCATATCGCCATTGGCATCCATGATGCGCGCCGTCAGGAATTCCGGCTCGTAGGCGACCAGATCATCAATCGCGGCAATATAGGGGCTGACGGTGTTGTTGTACCACAGCATCACGCCCACGCCAGCAGCAATCAGGCCACAGATTGCCAGTGCAACCAGACCACCGACAATCAGGCCGATGGTCCGCATCAGACCCGCCTGACGTTCGGCTTCCAGGTCTTCGTAGATGGGGCTTTCGCCAATGCCGGCATATTCAGGCGCGATGTCAGCACGGTCGTCATAAGGACGCTCAATGAACTGATCAGACGCTTCATAGCCACTGACCGCTGGCGAGACCATCGTTGCGTTGGCATCGACCGGATTCATGTTGGCGATAGTTGGGGCCGCGCTGGCGATTTCATCGCGGTCGAAGCTCGCGCCCACCATTGTATAATCTGGGTCGTAGACGGGCTGATTCGGGTTGGGAATCGGTGTGCCGCTGCCACCATACGGGTCGAGCTGGCCTGTGCTGACCTCGCGCGCACCCTGAGTATCGGGCAGGTAGGGCAGCGATCCGGCCAGTACCTCGTTCGGGTCCAGTTGGCCTGTTTCTGTTGGGGGCGCCCCTAACGTCAGCGGAACCGGCGGCTGATCGACCACCCATTGCTGGCTGCCATTGTCATACCGGAACCACTGGCGATTATCCGCGCCGTACTGCCACCACACCTGATCATTATCGAGGATGGCATAATTGCTGACGCGCTGTTGTAACTGGTCGTAGGTAATCAGGCCGTTATCGTATTGGCGGCGCAGGCTCATGACGGCCTGCTGTGTTTCTCTGAAACGCTTGGCCAGTTCAACATCTGCCGGGTTAAGCGGACCCTGGGCAGCAGGCTGAATGGCTACCAGCGGTTCGGTCCCCTGCGGAACAGGGGTATAGCCAGAGGCAATATCGTCGGTCTGCTCTCCCTGGAGTGCCGCAATTTGCTTTTGGTAGAAATCCATGTTGGCGGCGGTTTGCTCGCCGATTTGGCCCTCGTCCTGGGCTTCGCCTGTCATTTCATCTTGCAACTTGGCGATTTGCTCCGCCATGTAGCTGGCGTTGCTATCGTCCTCAGCGGCTTCTTCGATAGCCTCTGGGCTTACTGCTTCCATCGACTGGGTGATGACGACTTTTTCAGCACCGGAAAGATCATCGCCGACGGCCTCTACTTCTGAGGTGGCTGTCTGCTGTGCGCCACCTTCCATAGACCGTAATGCCATTAATTCCGGCCAGCTAACCATATCTTCTGGGCGTGCCGGGGCTTCTTCGTCCTCAGCCGCTTCCTGCTGATGAACCAGATCAGCGATGAGGTCCTCTGGCCGCTGCGGTGCGACGTCCGTCACCGGCTTCATTTCAATGGTCTGGCCCTCTTCGTAGATGGTGTCTTCCGGCCTGGGGAGGTGCCAGCCGCCCTCTTCCTGGGGTTGAGCACCCACTTCCTCTGGCAATGCTGTGACGACACGCCACCCGGCAGATTCTTCGCTGGGTTTGGTGACATCACGCCAGAGCGTCGGCTTCGACGGCGCGCGCCAACCACCACTGTATTCCGGTTGTTCGTCAGAACTGTTCATAGGACGGTCAGACATGGATGTTATCCCACTTGTGCTGTGCTGGATGTCGCTGCTGGTACAGGCATTTCGGTAACAAGCATAACGATAACGGACAAACCGATAACATTTGGTTTCATTTTAGTTATTACGCATTGGATCACATTATACCCTATTGTGCCAGATTGTGTTCAATCGAGCGAACGTCCTACTTATCGTTTATTCAGTCGGAACTGGCACAGGTTTTTTATGGTCTGTGGCCGTTGCCCGATGCAGTTTGGTGCTATAGTGCGCATGACGGAATCCACAGCCTGTGTTACCAAATCAAGGAATAGCCATCATGGTTACTGCCCTCAGAATTGCCACCTTCAACATGGAGAATCTCGACGAAGATAAAGTGCCGCCCAGCGATTATGATGCGCCGCTCTCAGTGCGTATCGCCATCATGCGCCCCCAATTGGAGCGCCTGAAAGCCGATGTACTCTGTTTGCAGGAGGTCAACGGCCAGGAGCGATCCGGCCAGAAGCGCCAACTGCTCGCGCTTCAGGAGATGATCGCCGGAACACGCTATGCCAATTATCACATCGCCAGCACTCTGACCTCTCGCGACGAACCGTACAACGAGCGTAATCTGGTCATCCTCAGCCGCTTCCCTATTTTGAAGTTCCAGCAGATTAAGCATGAACTGACCGATGCGCCCCTGTATCGTAAAGTCATGGAACGCCCTGCGGACCCTGAAGCGAGCAAAATCTCCTGGGAGCGCCCCATCTTCTATGCCCAGTTGGACCTGGGCAATGGACGGATTTTGCATGTCATCAACCTGCACCTGAAGTCACGCCTGCCAACGACCATCGAGGGCCAGATGCTCGACCGCTATACATGGAGTTCCGGCGCAGGCTGGGCGGAAGGCTCATTTGTCTCCGCGATGAAGCGTGTCGGCCAGGCGCTGGAAACGCGCATCCTGATTGACAGCATTTTCGATGTGGCCGAGATCAATGGTGATCCCGCGCCGTACATTGTTGTCTGCGGTGACTTTAACGCCGATATCGACGATGTGACCATGAAGGCCATTCGTGGCATGGTCGAGGACACGGGCAATCCGGGGCTGGTCGGTCGGGTGATGGTCCCGTGTGAACTGAGCGTACCGGAACAGGCACGTTTTACGCTCAAGCACCTAGGGAAGGGCGAAATGCTCGATCACATTGTGGCGTCACGTGCGCTGCTGGCCTATTACCAGGGCACACAAATCCATAATGAAATCGTGCCTGATGAATCCGGCGCTTTCCATACCGATGCCAAATTCCCGGAAAGTGACCACGCCCCTGTTGTCGCCACATTTGAGCTGGAATAGTTTTTCGCAAATCACGATCCTGCGTAGGGGCACGACACGTCGTGCCCTTTTTGTTTTACGTGTTAACCATCGAATCAGCTTTCATAGGTCATAATAATAGCAATATTGCATGATAGGTGGGGCCGCTGAAAAATGTCTCTTTTTAAGAAGATAGTTGAATACATAATGGAATTCTTGTTTCAACCAAAACAGAAGCAAAAGCGAGAAGAAATTCAGGCTCTACAATGGCAAGAACACATATTTCGGGGCGCAATCAATCGTGGGAATCGACAAGTCACATACGGCGACTATGACAAGGCTATTCGCGAATATTCGGAAGCTATTTCCATCAACCCAGAGATAAGCCTTCCTTACCACTCAAGGGGATGGGTACACCTTCAACGCAACCAAAATGATGAAGCCCTGGCAGATTTCAACAAGGCGCTCGACTTGCAGCGTGATTTTGGTGAAGCTTTTCATGCGCGCGCTGAGGTACATAAACGACTAGGTTCCTATGATAAGTCCATCTCTGACTATAATCATGCGATTGCTATCTTTCCTGATAATAAACTTCTCTATTTTGATCGCGGCATCATTTATTGGTTGTCTGGCGATCATAAACAAGCAATCAAAGATTACAACAAGGCGCTTTCACTTGGCTTTGAAGATGCACGAGTTTTTCACAATCGTGGAGTCGCATATGCTGGAAATGGGCAATATCAAGAAGCATTATCTGATTTTGATCGCGCATTGGAGCTAAATCCCGAGATGGTGACGATTTATCTTAACCAGGCAAATGCCTTTGGGCTTATGGGAGAAACAGAAAAGGCATGTGCTTGTTTAGAAACCTTTCTAGCAATACCTCCAGATTTTCCATCAGCACATGTTCAGCGAGCAGAAGTACTCGCTGCTTTAGGTCGGCATGATGAGGCTATCGATGAATACAATCTAGTCGAACATGAAAATCTTAAAAACTTTACATTTTATAATAATCGTGGTTTTGCATATTACACGACGAAGCGACTTGATGAAGCCAGAGCGGATTATGAAAAAGCTATTTCACTTAGTCCCAATATGCCTCTTACTTATATGAATCGCGGTAGGTGGTATTCAAAACAGAAACAATATGATGATGCCATCAATGATTACACTAGAGTAATTTCACTACATGGTGATTACACATGGGCCTACAACGGTCGTGGCATGGCATACACAGCAAAGGGGGATTACACGACAGCGCTTGAGGATATTTCAAAGGCCATCGAAATCGGCCCAGAACATGCTTACCAGTATAACAATCGGGGTTGTGCTTACTTCCCACTCGGCGAATATGAAAAAGCCAAAGCAGATTTCAGCAAGTCACTGGAATTGATGCCTGAGCATACCTGGGCACAGGCTGGATTAGCCATTTCCCATCATGCGCTTGGCGAAATTGAGCGATCAAAAACGCTGTGGCAGCAGCTTGTCGATAAAGACGAGCGTCATCTGGATGTGGATTGGGTGGCAGAGGAATTTCTTTGGAGTGAGCGACTAAAACAGGAAGCTCGTAAGCTCATCAGCACATTGAATGAGCCAGAGGCATAAAAAGGGCGCGACTATCGCGCCCTTGCAATGATGAGCTAGGCCAGACGTTCGTTGGCTGATAGGTGATTATATCGGCTGCGGACATACGCGAATTCGACATTTGCCACCGGAAAGGCAACCAGCAGGTGAGCGGGTTCATCACCCACCACACGGAACCCATGTGGCACATTGGCAGGCATATAGATCGTCTGACCAATATGCGCCTCAACGCGCTCCTCACCGATTCTGGCGATGATACGCCCCGCGAGTACTGTAATCGCCTCTTCATGGGGATGCACGTGCATCGGTGCGCCTGTATCCACAGGTGAATGCAATTCCCAGATCGTCAGATTCTTCGCGCCTGTTTCGGCACAGATGAGGGTCCGTTGGGCCACATTCTTATCGCGGCCCCGCCAATCGACTGCCTGTGATGCGTGGTCAATGAGCAGCATAAAGCCTCCTCAATTGGGTTAGCGTCGCCCTCATTATCGGATAGAAACGGTCATCACATCCCCCCAATGGTTGGTGTGTCGGAACGCGGCCAGATACGTTATACTGTGTCCATCATCGGGAAAGTTTTATTTCATTCTCCCCAATACCCGTTTTGAGAACAAAAAGGGCCTGACGAATCAGGCCCTTCGCTATTTATGGCTTTGTGCGGATTACTCGGTGGCTTCAGGAACAATCTGGTAGGCGGTGCCATCGAGGACCACGATTACCTGATCGCCCAACGCCAGGTATTGGCCGGCATCCGGGAACTGGACCAACAGGTCGAAGTATTCATCGCTCAGGAAGGTGATATCGACTGTTTCCATGGTATCCGGGTTGAAGGTCGTATCGGTCCAGATGCCATCCTGCCACAGGAAGGTTTTTCCGGCGACGGTCTGCACTGGGTTGGCCGGACGGAAGAAGCCTTCACCATCATCAGCATCGTAACCGGGTACGCCGGGTTCCTGGGCTGTCTCTGTCATAGCGCCACCCATGCCAACTGTACCGTCCGCACTCATCGTCGGAGCAGGTGTCGGTGACATGACCACCGACGCCGGGGCATTAGCACTTTGCAGGTCGAGGGCGGCATCAGCGGCATCCACAGCCGACGCGCCAGTTGAGTTGCGTGCCAGTTCGCCGGCTTCTTCTTCAAAGCTGTCCATTGCTTCGCGACGACCCTGTTCACTCAGGATGTCATCTTCTTCGATCAGGAAGCTGGTATAAGGCGTGATGATGCCATAGCGAATGCTGAGGTTGACCACGCTGTCAACCAGTTCATCGCTTTCGCCGTTGAGGCGAATGCTGTTCAGAAGGTCGCCGATGCGGCGGGTCGCCCACAAGCGTCCCAGGAAGCTATCGCCACCAGCTCGGCCAGGGAACGCAGCATTGGCGAGTTGAACGGTCTGCTGCTGGCCGTTGACGGTACCTGTCAGGGTGATGGTCGCGCCATCGGTATCGCCACGATAGCGACCAATGATCGTTACCTGCTCACCAGCGAACAGATCAGGTAGCTGCTGCGGGTAAAGCAGTTCGGTGGTAATGCCATCGATTTGCAGCGCGATGTCATTCATAACGGGCGCGCTGATCTTGTTGTACAGGCTGGCGACTTCTTCGTCGATGCGTTCCGTCGGGCGGACATAGCTACCCGTTCCACGGAAGTCACGCACGAGGGCATCCAGCAGGAAGGTATCGACATCATCGCCAACGCCGAAGGTGAAGATACGGGCATTGGGTGAGGCTTCCTGCTCCAGATTGGCCAGGATTGCGCTGGTTTCCGTGATGCCTTCCGTGGCGAGGCCATCGGTCATGAACAGAATGGTCATCGGGCGTTCCTGCGTAAAGCTGAGGGCTGTTTCCAGCGCGCCATTGATGTCCGTGCCACCTTCGGCATACAGCGTATTCACCCAGCTAATGGCGGATTCGCTTTCACTGGCTGGCAGCAGTTCACGGGCATATACACGCCAACCAGTGCTGAAGGAAATCACGTTAAAGCGATCCTGGCTGTTGAGGTTACGCAGCACGTATTTGGCCGCTTCACGGGCCTGTTCCCATTTGGTGCCGCCCATACTACCGGATTGATCCAATACGATCACGACATCTTTGGGCTGGATGACACTATCATCCGCATTCAGCGGCGGTTGCATCATCAGCATGAAGAAACCATCTTCGTTGGCGCTTTCGCGGTAGGTTAGCAGGTTGATGTCGATGGTTTCCTGGCGCAGGCCATAATAGAGGCTGAAGTCTTCACCAGGGACAAAACCGCTCTGCTCAAAGCCAACGGTGAAGCTGTTGTCATCGGGACGGCTGATAGCGATGCGGTGGCTTGGCGAATAAACATTGCTGATGGCATTGTCATCGTGTACATCCACGCGGATGTTCATCTGATTGATATAGCGGCTGGCGTTGCCATCGGCGTGCATGGGGTAGACGTAGTGCAGCAAGCCGTTGTCGATTTCCAGCAGTTGATCGTAGCTGATGTCGATTTTGCGCGAATCACCAGGGGCGATGGGGAACACATTGGCTTGCAGCAAATCCTGGCCGACGTATTCCAGCAGGGCCGGATCGCGATATTGGCGCACGATTTCATCATAGATGGCGCGGGCTTCGGCAGCGGGCAGAATCTTGGCATCGATGGCCATGCCATCAACGTACATCGTCAGGCGCTCAACCGTTGCGCCCTGTGGCAGCGGAAACATGAAGGTGCCCTCTGCCAGCATTTCGCCATGATTGGTGAACTGCATCTCAACCAGCGTATTGGCGATCTGCTCATCAATGGTGACGTTGACGCGATGGTAATCAATCGAGAGCCAGTCAGGATTGGTGGCGACGCCGCAGCAGATGATCGGCATCGGCTCAACAATCACATCCTGGGCGAAGGTCGGCGCAGCACTGCCCAAAATCAGCAGCAGGCCCATCAAAAATAGAACATGTAATTTGCGAGATTTTGCTAAAGCAGGCATCGGATGCCCTCCACTTGTCTAATCATGCTTCTGTGGAGTAGACGCCACCCGCCTGTTGTTTGTTCCAGCGGAATGTAAAGAGTTGTAAAGATTTTCTCCGTCACAAAGAAAGCAAACGAGGGATTGGTGAGGTGCTAGGTCACCCGCTTTTTCTTGCATGACCCCAACCACCGAATGACCGCCACCGTAGGGACGCAGCACGCTGCGTCCGAGCCAAGCCCAATTTATGCACCGTAAGGCGCAGCCAGCTACCCAGTATATTGAAAGGCAGGAGGATGGGGGGCTTGCTTTTAACTTTCCCGTTTCTTCTTCTGACCGGGACGCCGCGTCTTCCAGCGGAAAGCCAGTAGGAACGCCACCACCAGCCAAACCATGCCCGCTATCGCCAGCGTGATTTGCCGCGCCTCCATCGCCGCCTGATTACGCAGATACTCCAATATGGTAGGTGTCCCCTGCGCGACGACATCCTCCGGCGGCGTGATGAGGGGGTTGCCCTCGACAGCGAGCCAGCAGCCTAGTTCTGTTATCGATGTTAAATCACCTAATTCCGTTGGCAAATAACGCAAATCATTACCATAGAGATCCAAAATGCATAGTTTTGACAATTGGCCGATTTCCGCTGGTAGGCTCGTTAATTGATTGTAACTCACAAGTAAGTCGGTAAGGTTGCTAAGTTGGTCAATTTCTGCTGGCAGACTAGTCAGGTGATTTCCAACCACAGTCAATGTGGTCAGGTTGTTGAGTTGGAATAGTTCCGCTGGCAAGCTCATCAGCTGGTTATCACCAACAGCCAGCATGGTCAGGTTGCTGAATTGACCTATTTGTGTTGGTAAATGTGTCAGTTGGTTGTTCCACACATACAACTCAGTCAGGTTATTGAGTTGGAATAATTCCAATGGTAGGTTCGTGAGTCGATTGGCACCCACAGATAGGACAGTCAGGCTGTTAAGTTGGCCGATTTCCGGCGGCAACATCGTCAGTTGGTTGTGGTCCACGTATAGCCAAGTCAGACTGCTTAGTTGACCTATTTCCGGTGGCAGACTGATCAGTTGGTTGATATACAGGTTTAGCGATGTCAGGCTGGAAAGTTGGCTGATTTCGGCTGGCAGGCTTGTCAGTAGATTTCTACTCACATTCAGATTAGTCAAGTTGTTGAGTTGGAATAATTCCGGTGGCAGGCTCGTTAGGCGGTTGATGTTCGCATACAAAATGGTTAGGTTGGTGAGTTGGCCGATTTCCGGTGGCAGGACGATAAGTTGGTTGCCCCCCACATTCAGCCCAGTCAGATTGCTGAGTTGGAATAGCTCCGGCGGAAGTATTTCCAACCCCAACCAACGCAAATCCAGTTCAGTTGCCCCGCTGACCCGTGCCGCCTCAATGCGTTCGAGGGCGATATCATAGCCGGATTGCTCCTGGGCTGCGACCAGTCCGCTGGTCAGCAGCAGGGTGAGGATCAGCAAGAATAGGCGCTTCATCAAGTTCACCTAACTTTCGCGCTTTTTCTTGCGACCGGGCCGCCGAGTCTTCCAGCGGAAAGCCAGTAGAAATGCCGCCACCAGCCCGACCATGCCCGCTATCGCCATCGTGATTTGCTGCGCCTGCATGGCCGCCTGATTACGGAGATAGTCCAGTATGGCAGGCGTCCCCTGCGCGATGACATCCTCCGGCGGCGTGATGAGGGGGTTGCCCTTAATGTCTATCCAGCAAATATCATTAGCCAAAGTTTCAATTTCAGTCAATTCAATCGGCAAGGAGCGGAAATGATTGCCTGTTAATCGAAGCGAACATAAGCAATGTAATTGTCCAAATTCCATTGGCAAATCAGTTAGGAAATTTCCAGAGACATCAAGCACAGTCAAATTACTAAGCTGGCTGATTTCAGATGGCAATTGTGTTAGTTGATTGTCAGAAACCCAAAGTTCAGTCAAGTTATTAAGTAGACCAATTCCAGGTGGCAGGCTCGTTAGCTGATTACTAGAGACTAAAAGTACATCTAGCTTATCGAGCTGACCTATTTGAGAGGGTATCTCCGATATCTGATTATTCCTCGCATCAAGGCTAATGAGACCCGATAGATTCGTGATTTCCTGCGGTAGGCTCGTCAACAAGTTGCTATGTATGGATAAGAATTGCAAGTTGGTAAGTTGACCGATTTCCGCTGGCAAAGTTGTCAGGTGGTTAAAGTCCAGAGATAGATCGGTCAGGCTGGTGAGTTGGATAATTTCTGTTGGAAGACTCGTCAGTTGGTTATACCCCATATCCAGCGTGGTGAGTTTGGTAAGTTGGATAATTTCTGTTGGAAGACTCATCAGTTGGTTACCCCACATATCCAGCTTTGTGAGGTTAGTAAGTTGGCCGATTTCGGCTGGTAAACTCATCAGTTGGTTGCCAGCCACATCTAGCGCTGTTAGGCTGGTAAGTTGGCTGATTTCGGTTGGCAGGCTTGTCAGTTGGTGATTACCAACCAGATTCAGGTAGGTCAGATTACTCAGTTGTCCAATCTCTGGGGGCACTATCGCTAGCTCTAGCCAACTCAAATCGAGTTCTGTCGCGCCGCTGACTCGTGCCGCTTCAATGCGTTCGAGGGCGATGTCATAGCCAGATTGCTCCTGGGCTTTAGTTAGGCTGCTGGTCAGCAGCAGGGTGAGGATCAGCAGAGGTAGTAAAGCTAATTTTCGAGTTGTCATCTCGTAAACATCTCGCTGTAGTCGGGTATCAAACCCCTCCCCTAAATCCCCTCCCCATGAGGTGCGGGGACTTTTGCTTGCCATCAAGCTGATGAGAAAGGCATCCTTCCACCTCACGGGGGAAGGACAGGAGGATAGGAGTTTAGAATCAATACTAAGAGTATAGCCCAGGAGATGCGGAGCGTTCCTCAACGTTCAGGCGGCGGTTCACCTGTGGCTACCGCGCGTATGATGTTCAGATGACTTATTCTTCGAGAGCAAAACTGAAGCTATCAGCCACCCATCATGACCAGCACAGACCCAACAACCGCGCTGATCGTTTGCAGCCAATTCACGGGTTGCACTGATAGAGCCGAGAATAGGCTCGCAAATTCTGTTTTGGCCTCTGGCATGAGTTGATACCACTTGCCATCGTATTCGGAGCAGCCGGAGCACAATTCGCCATCGGAGTTAATCAGCCCGGCATAGAAGATCGTGTCCGGCGCTTCTGGATAATAAATCAGCAGATCGAAGCCACGAAAATCACCCTCATCCATCGCCCCCCGCCGTAATTCGATACCGTTGCTGCTGACAGTTGGTGCTTCAACGGCACCTCGCTGCCAATCGAATACGAAAAACTCCTGCAATGCAGGAACCTCAGCCAGCTCATAGGAGAGACCCGTTTGCGTATCGGTTACGATGATGGAATCAAAAGGTCCTTTTGCCTGGGCAGCAAAGGGGAGCAGAAATAAACCAACGAGGGAAAATAGTGCCAAACGACGAGACATATTGTTGGTTACCCTCTCTCATATTCGCGTACGAACAGTATAACGAATCGCCGCAAGCATTGTTCTTCGCGTGGCCCACGCTTGCCCAACGTTTTGTAGGGAATGCGCTCAATTTCCTATAAACTGTCTGTCAGTCTGGATTTGCGCTGATATAGGCAATCTGGGCCGTGCTCGGTGATCATGAGGTTTGGACTGATGAGCAAGAATAAGAAGGTCACGCGCTACCTGCATCTGCATCGTATTCCGTTTATCTTGCTGTGGATGTCCACCATTGCTATCGGATGGGGAGCCGCTTTCCTCGGCGTTCTAGTGCTTACACTGATAGGGACGCTGGTTAACATGGGATACTGGTTATTGGGACAACCCATGCCGTCACTTTTCGTTGGTATGGTTGTCGGCATCGTGACAGCCTTCGGCCAACCCTGGCTGGTCCGTCAGCGCAGTGGCATGGTTCTGCGCTTCTGGCGACCGCTGAGCATTGTCAGCTACACAGTTGCAGGAATAGCGTTAAGTCCGCTATTACTATCTTACAACCAGAGCACAACAAGCCTGGTACTGGCACACTTCCTATGGTTTGCTATTCCGGCGATTTTGCCCGCGCTCAGTTTGCGACGCATCGTGCGCGGTGCCTGGAAGTGGACCGCCGCAGGCATCGGTGTGGCGGCATTGGCGGCTGCCACTGCTTTCATCTTACCAGGAACAGGTGGCGGGAACTGGCAGCCCTTTAGCATGCTCATAGGCACCCTGGCCCAGAGCGTGATATCAGCGGTGGTCATGCTGCGATTACTTAAACAGCCGCACAGCGATACCCAGCTCAGTACTGAAACAACGGCCAACAAAGCCTTAGCTGAGGCCGAAGATGCGTCGCGCGGGTATCTCCATCAGGGGGCCTATGTCCTGCTGTGGATTATGACGCAGGGCGTTGGCTGGATGTTTGTCTTCCTGGTGCTCATACTCATGTGGATGCTCAGTGAGTGGGTGCCCATCATCAACGATTTCTACAATGGCCTGTCTACACCTGTTTTAGCCACCGGACTGGCGTTGATCTACGGCATTTTCACGGCCTGGGCGCAACCCTGGCTGATGCGCCTGCGAACGGGGCAAGTCGTCCGCAACTGGCGACCACTGACGATTGCCGCCACCGCAATGGCGGGTCTGGGGAGTACGTTACTGATTCAAGCCGCTACCGGACCCTCATCTTTGATGGCGGCAACCATCGCTTCACTGGGCTTGTGGTTCGTTCTGCCGACGGCGCTGCAAATGATCAGCCTGCGCAAAGTCGGACGGAATATCTGGTTATGGCCTCTGTCGGGTTTGGCATCGGCTGCGGTGGCGCTGATGATCCTCAATCAGGCCCAGGATATGATTGGCGTTCCGACTGATAGTATCACCAGTATGCTGCTGTATGCGGTTGGCTTTGGCCATATTGTTCAGGCCATGCTGAGTGGGCTGGTCAGCCTGCAAATTCTGGAAGCGCCTTCATCAGAGAATGAAGAGGCAAACAGGGTTGTTATCAATTCCGCTGGCAAAAAACTGGCCGATCCAGAGGAGCGGCCTATCATAACGGGTCTATTGAGCGATGAATCGGCTTCGCAACGGCGGCTGGCAGATAGCTCATCCTGATTTCAACGGAGCTTGATGGGTATATAGATTTCTTCTTCCGCGTTAGGGTCATCTAGCCGATAGGCTGGTGTCAGGACTTCAAAATGGGGACGTTCATCTAGCGCATAATCCGAAGCTGGCAACCATTCCTGGAAGATATGCAACCAGGTCTGTATGAAAGTCTGCGCTGGACCTTTATGAACAAAGATGGCATACATGCCGGCAGGAACCATGAGTTGTTCCATGCCTTCGGGCAAGGTTCCCCACTCCGCAACTTCCACCGTAGCCCAGCGGTTGAATTCAGTCGCGGGAGTTAAGCTGGCGATGCTCATGCCAGGGTCATACTGCTGCACCGATAGAGAATTTGGGCCGACAGTGTTCTGGACTTCATCAACACGCGGCCTAAAGCCTTGCCACAATTCTTGTGTCTTGGGACCAGCACTGGCAATAGTCAGGCGTACCTTCATACCAACCAGTTTTTTCTTGGCGATGGTTTCAATACGCGGTGTCATGCTAACCTGACCTCCTCATTGGTTTGATAAGAGTCATCATAGCACATTTGTTTTATCTGGCCATCGGTATGGTTACCCAAAGCGCCGCTGATTGCGAACACAGGTTTTAGCAGTTTCGTTCAGGGCTGTGTGGAACTGAATGGAGTTCTACTTATAAACCTGGAATAGCTGCTTCAAAGTCATCAAAAGTCTTCTGGTAAATGCGTCGTTCGTCATCCGACAAGAAGGCTGCATCTAAGGCATTTCTGTTGAGTTGCCATAGCTCATCGAGACTGAATCCCTGGGCAGCCAGAGTCAAATATTCATTAGTCAGATCAGTTGAGAAAAATGGTGGATCATCTGTATTGACGGTACATATGACGCCCGCATCAACCAATGTACGAATTGGATGAGGCGTATCACGAGCCACGACGCCAAGGCAATAATTGCTCTGTGGTGATACTTCTAGGGGGATGCGGCTCGTTCTTAATTTCTCCAGGAGCTGGTTGTCTTCAATAGCTCTCACACCATGCCCGATGCGCTCTGCTTTCAACGCATCCAAGGCTCCGGCTACACTTGGTGCGCCATCTGTTTCGCCAGCATGTGCAACAACTCTCAGGCCTTTTTCTTTTGCTTGGGCAAAAATGTGAGTGAATTTTTCGGGTTCATGGCCAATCTCTTTACCACCGATACCCATCCCAATGCCGATGCCTCTTTCTTTAGCCTGTAATGCGAACTCCAGCACATACTCTTGTGCCTCGATATCTTCAGAGGCTAAATGACGAGAAATGTCAGGAATCAACTTGATGCTTGTGCCGTAACGACGGGTTCCGTGATCAATTCCTGTACTGAGTGCATCCAAAATGGTTTCGATGGAGAACTTGTTTCTGTGCAACGACGTGCTCAGGTAAACTTCACTGTAGACTATGTTTTGCTCGGCTTGTGTACGCATATAACTCTCAACCATCGCGACATAATCTTCTGGTTGTTTCATCACGCTCGTTGCCAAAACATAGACATCGATGAAGTGATTAAAATCCTTGAATACGTACCAGGCCTGCCACTCTGACAAGGTAGAGACTGGCAAATCAACCTGATTTCTCCTGGCCATCTCGTAGGTTGTTTGAGGGTCCGTTGAACCTTCCAAATGCACATGTAATTCGATTTTTGGCATACGTCGAACGATGTCAGCAAGTTCAGGTGTTACCACATGAGAGTTATAGACTTCTGAGTAATGCAATCCTCGCCTCACATTCGTTTTAGCAAGTCAATAGTCTGAAGGTTTTACCCAAAGCGCCGCTGGTTGCGCTCGCGCACTTTGGCGGCTTCTTCCTCACGATTTTTGGGTGTGGCATTGGTTTCAAGTGAATCAAATAGCTGGTGTGTTATGGCCGCGATCTGTTCGACAGCATCATAAAAAGCGGCCTCATTGGCCTGGGATGGCTTGTTGAACCCCGTGACCTTGCGCACATATTGCAGCGCCGCTGCGCGAATCTCGTCTTCGCTGGCAACAGGCTCGAAGTTATACAGCGTCTTGATATTGCGGCACATATTCAACCCCTCTAAGCACTCTTTTATGGGTTTCAGGACCATTCCCCTAAATCACTCCCCGAAGGAGGAAACTTTTTCTAACAGCCATCGATCTGACAAGGCATCCTTCATCCTTCGGGGGAAGGACCGAGGATGGGGGTCCTGTTGGCAATCAAACAACTAATTTGTTGCTGGCGAAAGCGAAATCAGGTAAGCGCCAGCGACAAGTAAAGCCGCGCCAGCCACACGCACCAGGCTGATGCTGTTCTGAGGCACACCAAACCAACCAAACTGGTCAACCACCAGCGCCACCACCATCTGTCCTGCCACCAGCAGCGCGACTGTTCCACCTGCCCCCAGGCGCGGCAGCGTCACACTGAGCGTCATATACAGCACCACACCCAGGACGCCAGTGAAGAAGTAAGGGGCTGGCAGGTTGCGCCACTCGGCGATCTTCTCGCCACCCAGGAACACCAGTATCAGTGCCGAAGCCAATGCTCCGCTGATGTGGATAATCAGGCTGGACGAGAAAGCGCCAAGCTGCTGGCTCATGACACCTGACATCGGCCCCTGGACGCCAACTGCAAAACCACCAATCAGTCCGATGAGTATGAGCAACAACACAGGCATGGAGGAGGACCTTTTCTGCATAAGGCGCCTTTTTGCGCACAGCGGCGCGGGGCAGGGCGTGGATAAAAACAGGACGCAACCCGCTGGCTGCGTCCTTATTTAGCTAGTCTTTGAAGGTGATTTCGTAGGGCATCATCAGCAGCGCCCGACCACCATACAGGTCATTCAGGCCACCGAGCCAGTACTTGATAATGGCTGCCGGATCAGCTTGCTCCGCCAATTGGGCGGGCATTGGTTTGGGCTTTTGCTGGACCAGCATCGCTGGCGCATCAGCATCGAGTTTGGCCATTTCCTTGGCCTTGGCGATGGCATCGAACAGACTGCCAAGTTCATCGACCAGCCCATTTTCATAGGCTTGCTGCCCGGTCCAGACGCGACCGCCACCAATAGCGTCAATTTCGGAGACTTTCTTCTTACGTGCGTCCGCTACACGGCCCAGGAACTGTTCATATATGCGGTCGATGCTATCACGCATTTTCTCGCGCTGCCCATCTTTGAAGCCGCCCGTTGAGGCATAAATATCGGCATTTTCGCCGCGCTTGTATTCATAGGGATGGGCGTTGAGTTTTTCGTACATACCCTTGGTCACGAACTTGGCGTTGATGACACCAATGGAACCGGTAATGGTCCCTGGCTGAACGACGATGTAATCCGCAGGGGTGGCGATATAGTACCCACCGGAGGCCGCCACGCTGTGCATATAGACGATCACCGGACGATCTTTAGCCAGTTCACCCAATGCCGAAGCAATCGCTTCCGATGAGGTCGCCGAGCCACCACCACTGTTAATCGACACGACCACCGCTGCGGCGCGGTCATCGTGCATCAGGTTGCGAATCTGCTGTACGACGGTCAGGTCGCCGATGCGCGGTCCACCCACCAGCGGAACGGGAACATCAACCGGAGGATTGGCACTTTCGCCATCAACGATGCTGCCTTCCAGGTGCAGCACAGCCACATACTTGCCCATCAGATTGAGCCACTTTTCCATAATCATGCCATCGGCTTTATCCCACAGCACGATGTCTTTGGCTTTCAGATGAGCGCGCAGACCTTCTTCATTGGTGATGCCATCAATGTAGCCATTTTCCAGCGCCATCAGGTCAATATGGGGAGCAGTGTCAATCATCGCCCGAACATCGTCTTCGCCGATGTTGCGACCTTCAGCAATGCCGCTGACGATCTGGTTAAACTGGGAATCCAGCAGCCAGTTCATCATTTCTTTGACTTCGTCGCTGGGGTCCGTGCGACTGAACTGGTCCATCGCGCTCTTATAAGGCGAAATCGCGACCACTTCTACCTCAATGCCTGCCCATTGCAGTGAATCTTTGAGGAAAAGCTGCTGCATCAACAAGCCGGTTGTGCTCACTTCGCCACCTGGCTGCAGTAGAATTTCATTGGCGGCACTGGCAACGTAATACGTGCGCAGATCATAGCCTTTGGCATAGCAAACCACATGCTTACCGCTTTCACGCAGGCGCTTGATGCTGCCGCGCAGCATTTGCAACTCCGCCAGCGACATCTGTGCGCCTTGCAGATAGAGCAGGACACCTTTGGGGCGCTTGTCGAGCGCAATACGCTGGAAGGCGCGTTCAACTTCCATCAGGCTGATGGGTGCCTTGCCCTGGATGCGCTCCAGAATAGGATTGCGCGGATGCGGCATGGTTGGCATCTCGGCAGGCAGGTTGAACTGAATGTAATCAATCGGGGCGGTATTCTGGCTGCGCTGCCAGTTGACGAGGTTATGGACGCCCCACTGGACCAGACGTCCCACTTCCTGCATGGGGTCATTGACGTTGGCTTGTTGGTTCATATTGAATGGCCTTCTGTGGCTGGTTGACGTGTCATGCGTCGTATGATTTGAGATGGTGCTTAACTAGCGTATACGTCCAGTATAGCCTAATTGTTGCATTCGGCGCAGATGAAGTGTATTAGAACTGGGGCAGTGAGAAACGGTTTAACGCAAAGGCGCGAAGCACGCAAAGAAAAGCAAGAGAAAACAATCTAGTAACACTGGAAAACGGTCCAGCAATCTTCAAAGCGGCGTTCGCGTAGGCTGATTTTGGGGATGCAAATATAGAGGGTTCCCATATCACCCCACATTACATTGAGACTGTCGTCGGTATCAATCTGGAACAGGAATTGCCACTTTGCGGCTTCAGCATCTAAATTGGCAATACATCCACCAGGATAGCGATAAAGAGATACTCTCCCGACACGGTCGTATTTCAGTTGCTGAGAGTGGACCGCCGCATCCCACTCAACCATGCCCTGGATAGGTGTCGCATAACCCAGCAAATAGTGATGTGTCCCAGGTTCCTCCGGCCTACCCTCAAACCATAAGTCAAAGGTGGAACTCCATATATGACTTCTTTCTGCAAATTCTTTTTTCAGAGGATCATGGTCTTCAAGAAGCAAATCAAGCTGATTAAGTGAAAGGGTGATTTGTTGCTCAAACGATATTTTGTGTACTGGTAGGGCTTCTACGGGTTGCATCTCCGTTTCTTTAATGGGATGTTGCACACGTAAGAGAGCGTCTGTACGATAATCGAAATAGAATATCCGCCATGAATCTCTGTCGAACGGCTCGATCCTGCCAACATGATAGTAGAAAAAATACAGCAAACCCTCTTCGGGAAAGTCAGCTAATTCTGTTGCACGTAGAGTCGGTATGGCTTCCAAGTCGAACAAAGGCTTTTGAATTGAGCGACTTGCAAGATCGTCGAATGGTGGTGCCTTAGCGACATCAGCCAAACTAAACTGGGCAATGAACGTTAGGGGAACGTCGTCACGATGTGGCCATTCAAAGTCTGCTGGCAAGTCAGGATTGCCACCTAGTTTGGATGCCCCAATAGGGATGTCATCCTCGTTAGCACGCTCTCGATTGATCTTGATGGCTGGTTTGGCAGACCGGATAATAGTGGCTTCATACTCAGCGAGGCCATGCGCATAAATCTGGTTTCGCAGATGCTGATAACTATCGAACATGTCTTATTCCCACAAGTTACTTTCTATATGATGAAGCTACTTCGCATGTTGTGCAATTTCGCATTGAACTAAAAACTAACGACTAATCACCAACAACTTGACCACCCCATTAAACGCGAAAGACCGCTTAGCGCGGCCTTCTGCAAAGGGTTAGGGGGAAGGGAGATAGATACAAGATAATCAGGATAATGGTTATCTTCGTTCTGATTTTAGAGTAATGCAGAATATAGTAGAGAAGAATTAAGGTTCTTCATGGTTTAAACTTTTCTCATTTTTTAATTGAGGTTAATCACTACGAAGTGTATTAAGAATTGAGTTCATTAACGAAGTCGGTAAGCTGCTGCCGAGAGAAAGCATACATATCGCTTTCCAATTCGGCCATTAACGCAGGGGAGATGTGCTGCCAGAATAGATCACGCATTTGTTGCGGATTGTCTACCATCTGCCGCAGCTCTTCCGGCTGACGATGGACACGCTGTGCAAAAATGTCGACTGTTTCGCTCTCGCCCTGTAGCTGGTCCGCAAGGTAATCGCGCCAGTCCTCAATGATGCGGTCATCCATAAAGGGTAGCCAGTTATGCGGCGTAGGCTGGCGCAGCAGGTCCGCTGCTTCTACAGGGATGCAGGCTTCGTCGCGTTCGTCCAGAGTAATCAGCAGCAGATGCAGCACGAAAAAGCGCCAGTGGATGTCATTGCCCCATTTGCCATTGGCAAAATATGGCCCCAACACATGCTTTGACCAGTATTCATCCGCGCCCAGGTGGGCCACATAACCTGCGACAAAAGCCCGCTCGGCGACTGTTTCCGGCTGTGCAAGCGAAGGGTTCTGACGCAGCATCTCGCGCCAGGGATGGTCGGGCATAGGCCGATCATAACGATAGAAGTGCGTCAGTTCACGGTCCGCACCAGGGTACACGCGAGCATCCGCCACGATGCTGCCCAACAGGTAAGCGGGTATATCTGCTGAGATGGCCGCATGGGCATCCGCAGGTAGATCACGATCATTCAGGAGTTTGTAGGCGATGTTTAAGTGCATGAATGGTGTCGGCATAGCCTCATTCTAGTCTGTAAGAGAGGTCAATGCGAGGCAAGATTCTGTGCGCATTTGCTATAAGTCCATTCCTATAACAGTAGTTAGGCGAGAAATCACCTGCCCCTGGTAACAGCCGTCATTCAATCATCTGAGCCATTCATGAGACAATACAAGATGAACACCTGCTAAAAGTAAGATAACTGTCGGTTGCATCATCAATTAACTGAGGTTAAAATAATCTCATCGAAATCGTGAAACCACATTTAATCGCATGCTATATGCGCGAGGAAAACGACTATGACATCAAGTATCGGCATCGTAGAAAAGCGCCCCATCGCAGATACAGAAGAAAACGCCAGTTGGCTGTCGAAAGACTGGCTGGAGCCGCGCCTGGTTGTAGTGACGCTGGCCGCGCTGTTGCTGGGCATCTTTGTAGAAGCATCGACCGATCTGCCTGCGTGGGTCGCTGGCCTGCTGGGATTGATTGCTTACATAGCGGGTGGTTTTTACGGATTGCAGAATGCAATCGAGAGCCTGCGCGAAAAGACCATTGATGTCGATCTGCTGATGATCCTGGCAGCGCTTGGTGCAGCCATAATTGGCGAATGGCACGAAGGTGCGCTGCTGCTCTTCCTGTTCTCACTCAGCAATGTGTTACAGGATTACGCCATCAATCGCAGTCGTACAGCCATAAAAAGCCTGTTCAAGCTGTATCCAAACGAAGCCAACGTTCGCCGCAATGGTCAGATCGTGACGGTTGGACTGGAAGATATTCGCCTGGATGATGATGTGCTCATCAAACCTGGCGAGCGCATTCCGGTCGATGGCATCGTCATCAGTGGCCAGTCTGCGCTGGATGAATCTCCGATTACAGGTGAATCCATGCCGGTTGACAAGGGCGTCGGCGATACGGTATTTGCGGGTACGCTCAATAAGCAGGGCATCCTTGATATTCGTCCGACCAAAGCCGCCGAAGAAACCACGCTGGCGCGCATCATCAAGATGGTGGAAGAAGCCCAGGATAGCAAAGCACCAACAGAGCGCTTCCTGGATACTTTTGAGCAGCGTTATGCCATGTTCATCGTTCTGGGTACGATTCTGTTCATCTTCATTCCACCGCTGCTGGGGCTGGTTGATTTCGAGAGCAACTTCTACCGTGCAATGGTCCTGATGACGGTTGCCTCACCATGTGCGCTGATTATCAGCGTACCAGCCGCCTTCATCAGCGCGATTGCTGCCGCTGCGCGGGGTGGCGTGCTGTTCAAGGGTGGCGCTTACATCGAATCACTGGCGAGCGTCAAGGCCGTCGCCTTCGATAAAACAGGCACTCTGACCTTTGGCCAGCCCGTTGTGACCGATGTCACCTCCTGCTGTGAGCTGTGCAGCGAAGATTTACTGGCTGTCGCTGCCGCTGTGGAAGCTCGTTCGGAGCATCCGTTGGCGCGGGCCATCGTGCGTTATGCCAAAGAGAAAAATGTGACTGTGCCGGAAGTCGATCAATTTGAGGCGATCCCTGGCCAGGGCATCGCCGCTGAAGTTGGCGGTCGCACTGTGCACCTGGGCAGCCTGCGCTATCTGGAAACGCTGCAATCGGCACCGGATCATCTCCAGGGCGAATATGAACGGCTGGAAAACATGGGGCGCACAGTCATCGGCGTGCTGCGTGAAGACAACTGCCACAACTGCACCGCCGATTGTGAACTCAAGCAGGATAGCTGCGACTGGATGGGCCTGATCGCGATGGCTGACGAAGTTCGCCCCGAAGCCAAGCAGATTATTGATGATCTGCACAGGCAGGGTGTGGCTGTTGCCATGCTGACAGGTGATAATGAACGTGTCGCCCATACGCTGGCTGCTGAACTGGGCATCGACCGTGTCCATGCTGGCCTCATGCCAGATGAAAAGGTCGATACAGTGCGCGAACTACAGGCTACTTATGGTCAGGTGGCAATGGTCGGCGATGGCGTCAATGATGCTCCCGCGCTGGCTCTGGCAGATATCGGCATTGCGATGGGGGCCGCTGGTACCGATGTCGCCCTGGAAACAGCCGATGTCGTGCTCATGGCGGATCGCATCGAGCGCATTGCTTTCGCCATTGATCTGGCGAAAAAGGCGCGCCGCGTCGTCTGGCAGAACATCATCTTCGCCATCGCAGTGATTATCATGCTGGTACTGGGCACCTTCCTCATTCAGATTCCGCTGCCGCTAGGTGTGCTCGGTCATGAAGGCAGCACGGTTATCGTCGTGCTCAACGGCCTGATTGCGCTGCTCCTGCTGCCGGAACTCAAGCGTCGTCGCCAGATGGCAGACGCTGCATAACGGTCCTCAAAGGCAAAATCAAAAGGGCGGGACATCCCGCTCTTTTTGTTTACCTGTTTAGAAGAACAAGTAGGGAGTTTGCCAGAGGAGCAAAGGCCGCTATATAGACTCTGATCTAGTCGCTAAGGCGCTCGGCAGAGACAATCGTGCGGCTGCGTGGCAGGTAATACACGCAGTAGTTGCCTTCCTGGAAGAAACCGCCATACATTTTGGACGTGACTTCAAAAGTCGTTTCGTCCACAGTGATGTAGTAATTGCGCTTCTTGTCGGGGTCTGTATGGCGCGTGGTCATACCACAGACGGACTTGACGACACCCTTCTGCACATCCTTGCCCAGGTCGGGCCGCATGAACTTCTGGTCACGGACCATCATCATCGGCATGCCGGTCATGCCCGCCGCAATCACCGCTACCAGCAGCAAGCCCCACTGCTGGCTGATAATCGCAATCATGCCCAGCACCGCGAAGATGACGGCCACATGCCCGATCATCACCCAGAAGGCCAACCCCTGAATGCGAGGCGGCTGCAAACGAGTAATCTGGCGCTGGCTCAGGTTGCCTTCGCGGTTAGCAGCCAGATCACGCGGATCAAAGCGCAGGGCCTGCATCAGGATGACATTTGATGGGGGTCTCTTATTGCTGGTTGACTGCATTTAACCTCATTAATCAATGAAAATCTGGATGCACCTTGATTACACGCTCCAGGCTGAGAATGGTCTGACTGTCGTTCGTAATGTAGACATCGTACATCACATCCTGCATCAGCGTCCGGTACTGTTTGGGCGTAAGCTTGAATGTCACGGTCCCGAACTGCACCGTAAACACTTCGCGCAGGTCCGCCCTCTGGAAAGCAAAAGTCTGGTACTGGGCATATTGTAATTGGGCGCGCGCCCGAATAACATCCACTTTTGGCATATGACGTTGTGGCAGCCAGTCCACAATCCAGCGTAACAGTGGCTGCCACGATGGCGGAAAAGCAAATTGCTGTGGCAAGGACATATAACCGGATCGATTCGCCGCCAGATCAATCGCGGAAAAGCCAAAAGCGCGCGCCAACTGGCGATCAGGCAAATCGAGCAGGCGCTTCTTTTTCGGCTCCGTCACGCGATATGCAGCTTACTCTAGAGGATGCTGCTTTTCGGGCTGTCGCTGGGCGAGTTGCCCCTGTTCCAGCACGATGTCGGCCTCTGGCTCATCATCGGCCTCATCAAGCTGTAACGCATCATTCTTGAGCTTGTGCTGGCCGTCATCGATCATCTCAGCACTGAGGAGGATTTTGCCGCGTTTGGAATAGTATGCACGGATATAACCTGGCGCATAGCGCGACAGGCGCTTATAGGCATCCTCGTCGATTTTGATGACTTCGCGATTGACGATCATCCGGTAATTAAAAATCCCGCCACGAGTAGCGCTTTGCATGGCCAGTTCGGCATAGCCTTCCACCTGGCCGATGCGGTCCCCCTGCATATCCGTCACCAGCGCGTTCTGGCGGCGATAGGCGATATACATAAAGGGCAGCACCACAGCCCCAGCACCGATGAGCATGGTTGCGATTGGTAAGCCCTCCAGCGTAAAAATCAGCGCCAATAGCAGCGCCGTACCCAGGAAGATGCCTAGCATCAACCACATAGAATCGGCTTCGTCTTTCACCTCGCGATTGATGCGTTCCTTCTGGCGATTCGTCAGACGACCTCGCTGATTGGCCTCCAGGTCATCTTCGGTAAAGCCGAGCATGCTTGGCAGCAAATCGCTGCGCAGCGGCGGGCGGCCATCGAGTGCCGCACCGAAGTCGCGCTTACCACGCTTGGGTTTTTCCAAAGTCGGATCAAATTCAAAATCTTCAGACATGGGTCATCCAACCTCATGATTTATCCGTAATTGTTGGCCCTATCATACGCGAGAATTTGTAAGAAAGGAGTTAGCCAGCGGCGTAAAGGCACCCGTTTCTCATGTGTATCTCAGACGTTGGCTGGCTCGGCTGTCAGCAGAATATGGGCGTGGGGCGCATAGTAAAGCGTATAGAGCGCTTCGTGACGAAATGTGCGAAAGGCTTCTTTTTTGACTGGAAAGCGCACATCGCCAATGCCGACCAGATACTGGCTGCTGTTGCCAGCACGGCGCAGCGTGCGCGTCAGTAACCCGCTGCGGATGACGACAGCCCTATCCCGAATATCCGCCGATAGCCGATACCAGTGCCGCGCCATCATACTGACGAGGATGGCATCACAAAATGTCAGGAAGATGCCAATCAGTGTGAGGATGCCACCGCCGCCCGTCTGCCCTATATAAAGGAAAATGGTCGCCAGCAGCGTCAGGATCAAAAAGCCTGCCACCCCAATGAGGACGGCACGACGTTGCAAGCGGCGCAAATGCTCGATCTGGTTGATACTCAACTGTTCCTGCCGATTGGCTGCCAGATCGCCTGGGTTGAACTCCATGGCCACCGCCAACTCATCGACAGGTGGAATACGGGCCGGATCGTCCATCAATCGTTGGATGCCGATTCATTGGCTTGGCTGGGCGTATCCGATTCGCGCGGCGTCTCGTCCAGCAAAACCTGTGCCGCTTCCTGGGTTGCTGGTGAATAACGTTTTGTCCGGCTTGCAGGGCGTCTCTTGGGCTGCGGCACGCTCTCGATGTACACC
The DNA here is from genome assembly GCA_020634165.1 of Anaerolineaceae bacterium. Lineage (GTDB taxonomy): Bacteria > Chloroflexota > Anaerolineae > Aggregatilineales > Phototrophicaceae > Phototrophicus. The sequence continues at coordinate 85,872 of JACKCF010000001.1, forward strand.
GATGTGCTGGGGAAGGCGAATCCCAGTCCCATCGATTCAACGATATCCATGACCTCCAGATTGATCGCCTCGGTTTCGGCTGTATAGGCGTTCCAATCCGCCAGGAAGACATAGCAGATAATGCGAATATCCAGCGAACTGCCGCCAAAACGCACGAAATGCACGACCACGCTCTCCGGGTCAACATCCTCACGCGAGAGCAGCATCTCCTTGATTTTTGCGATGACTTCGCGCATCTGTTTGCTGGTTGTGTTGTAGGTCAGCCCCACATAAAAATCGAGGCGGCGCTTGCTCAGGCGCGACCAATTGGTGACCGAAGAACTCGTCATGACATTATTTGGCACCGTCACCAGCGATTGATCCAGCTTACGCACGCGGGTCGAGCGAATGCCGACATGCTCCACGATGCCTTCTGCCTCGGAGGTTACGATAAAATCGCCAACATCGAAGGGGTTATCCCCGATGATGGCTGTAAACCCGAAGACATTGGCGGCCGTATCCTGCGCAGCCAGGGAAAAGGCCAAACCGACAATACCGAAGGAGGCTACCAGACCGGTGACATCGAAGCCCCATTCCTGGATGATAATCAGCGTGCCCATGATGACGATGAACACCTTGACCACCGTCGATAGGAAGGGCAGCAGCCGTTCTTCGATCTTCAGTCCCGTCGCACGCCGGATAATGGTAGGCGTCAGCGCGACGAAGCCGACTAAATTATAGGCTGTGAAGGTGATCGCAGCGATAAACATCGAGCGAGCGATTAAATCTGCAAAGCCTTTAATCTCTGGGCCAAAGTCCAATATGGATGTGCTCACGGCCAGGGCCATCGCAATGATGACCAGATTCAACGGCCCGCGCACGGCATCCAATATAATGCCATCCACCGAATTTTTGGACTTGTGCACGATGCGCGTCAGCGGGGCCAGAATGATGGCTGCGATGACCCGACGCAGCGCCCACACAAAGCCGAGCACAACCACGAAGAGCAGAATACGCAGCACAATCGCCTGCGTTTCCAGCGGCAGGTCGCGTAATAAGGGGATGTCTCTGGCGAGATCCATAGGCTGACTTTCTAATTTACTCTGACGAAACAGATGCCTTTTACCCTACCGGGCAAACGACCTATTTTCAACACTTATCAACAGCACATCAGCGCCAATTTTAGTGAAGCGCTACTGAGGAAAATCATCCTCTAGGTACCTGGCCTCGAAATTTATCCGGCTGCATTCACATGGGTTGGACTGAGCTTGAAAACCACCCGCGTTTCTTTCCCGCGCATAGCTTCATTATTCTTGTAGTAGTCCGGTTCACCGCGATAAGCTTCGCTCAGGCTGTTGATGTGCTCCAGCCCCTGTTCTTCGTTGATTTCCTGCACAGCACAGCGGACTTCGCACCAGCGATAAGGGTTATCGGGGTCGACGACCAGCACGGTCGCCTTGGGCCGTTCGATCATATTGGCATATTTCTGGCGACCCTTGGCTGTGTTCACCCAGATATGGGTGCCGTCATAGCTGCACCATATGGGCGTGGCCTGGGGTTGAGTATCCGGCATGACCGTGACGAGGGTGACAACAACGGGACGTTCAAACAGATCGCGATAAGACTCAGGAATGGAATCGCTCATGAGGATAGGCTCCTATACGGGCGGAATAAGTATGTTGTGCTAAAACACCTTAGCTGTTTGTTTCTATTTTAGCCAAAGCAGCAGCCGAAAGGCGACTCTATCACCAAAACTATGAGCATTTGCTTATGCTATCGGCCTATTCTGCTGCATTATCCAGGTGGAGCGTGCCCAGAATAACGCTGTCGTCGCCTTCAGTCGTTAACAGCCGAACGAGATTATCGCCTTCATGACGGTAGACCACCACGCCAACGGTGTAATCACCTGTAGGGAGTGGGCCAGCAGCGGGCTGCATCAGCTTGCCATCATAAACGAGCGTGGCCGGATTCCACTGTGAAGTCGGGCGCTCATCAGGCGCACTGTCCTGCTGGGCGACAAGCTGACCATCGCTGTTGAGCAAAAACGCCGAAGTCGTGTAATCAGCATCCAGCGCCATATCACTCGCCCATAGCAGGTCGATGCCCAGATCATCAAAGTAAGCTGCATCCGCCAGCACAAGACCATTTTCATAAATGGCAACGGGTACGTCCGGCAGGCGATCATAACGCCACAAGAACACATCTGGGTTGAAATCGACCCTGATTTCTTCCGTTCGCCGGAACCCAAGCTCATCCAGCCATGCCAGCGCGGAGGTATCTTTGCCCCAGTAGAATAACCAGACGGTGTCATGTGCGTCGATGAGGGCAGGCAGTCCGGCTTCATAGGTTTCGGGTTCATAGCGTCGCCAACTGGTTAGCCCGCGCACAGGAATATCCGCTGGTAGGGTATGCGTATAGTGATAGACTGGCGCGTAGTCATCCCCGCCGAGTTCGACCAACAGCACGGCATCATCGTGGATATAAGGCGCAGTCGTTGTGGCCATATCGCGCCAGGGCTGCTTATCGCGCCAGAAATCGACAGTGGTCAGGCCGTAGACCACGATTGCACCGACCAGCAGCCAGCGCGCCGGACGCTGAATATTCGTCAGGCCAAAGGCAATCAGCAGGACGACCGCCCCAGTGATGAAATTGACGCGGCGCGGCTGGTACAGCGGCAGTCGCTCATTGGCGATGAAGGTCAGCATCAGCGACAGGACCAGCCACAGGATCAGCAGCAGGGCTGGCGCATAAGGCCGCCAGTTAATACGCCAGTTCTCGGCCTGATAGCGCACATGAACCAACCCCAGCAGCAGTAAAGCACCTGTTAAGGGCCACATGCGCCCCAGCCAGCGAAATGCCAGATCAGCCAGGATGCCAATGTCTTCACTCAAAATACGGCGGTCCACCATAACGAGGTTATCTGACTGCTGACCGAGTGTGTTCAGCAGCCAGGGAGCAGCCAAAAGCGCCGCAACAATCAGCGCACCAACCGCGATCATGCGCTTGCGGCCTCGCAAGACGATCAGCACCCAGACGCCCTGAGCAACTGCCACCAGCGCCGCCAGATAAAACGTATAGACCAGCGCGGCATTACTCAGCGTCCACAGTACCAGCCAACCAGTCCCGCCCCGCCGAATCCAGCGCAGCATGGCCCATGTTCCCAGCAGAATGATGGTCGTTTGCAGCGTATAGCTGCGCACTTCCTGCGCCAGGAAATTCTCGGAATCTGCCAGGGCGAGCAGCAGTGCCGCCAGTATGGGTAGCAGCAACCGCGAAGAACCACGCCAGCGCGCCAGTTCATCCGCCACCGGGACGATCAGCGCAATGCTAATCAGGCTCGCCAGCAGGCTGAAGGTGCGCATGGCCAGTACGCTGTCCCCCGTTAGCGCCACCCAGCCATCAATCAAGAGGAAATACAGCGGCGGATGCACATCGCGCGTCAAGATGAAAATAGGGTTGGGCGATTGTGTCAGGTACCAGGTGAATCCCTCGTCGATCCACAGGCTTTGATCGTCGATGCCCCAGAAGCGCGTGACGACCGCCAGCAGCAAAATCGGCAGCAGCCATGCCATGCGTCGGACTATCAGATTATGCGTGGTATGTGTATCACGAACGGACTGCATGCGACCGCTTTCAGGACCTACAAGATTGGCGGCAAGCATAGCAGGCGGGGGATTAATCGTCAGCGGTCAGCTTACCGATTTCGACCGAGCTTTGTTCCACAATATAGTCGTAAGCCTCATCCAGCGTATCTTTGACAGCAACCCCTTCCAGCAGGTCCGGGAAGGCGCGGTTCATCAGGTTATAAATCAACCGGATAATGCGGTTGGGGCCGACCAGCACCCGAATGTGAATGATGGAATTGCGATGTTGGCGTAATGCGCTCGTGACGGATAGAAAGGATTTGGGAATCATGCCAGCTTCGCGCACATCGAAAATGATGGCAACAGGGACGCGACCCTTAAGAAAGTCCCTTGTGCTGCTAAGCGCATCAATGACATCATCCGTCGTCCACGGAGAGAGGACCTCGTAGCAAAAGATTGTTTCTAAATCATCCAGCCACTTGATTACGATTGGCACAAAAAACACCCGACGGTGCAAACGAATAAAAGATATCTATAACATATTATTACATGAATGAAAAAGGAAGCAGTCTTTAAGTCCTGATTTCTTATGCCATCCTTTTATGTTGGTTCTATAGTTAAGAGAAATTACAGGTTTTCCGCGAGGTAATTACCTGTTTTCATCAGATGAGCCGATATTGTTTGCGGGTTCTTTGTATTGAGGATGGTTATCTTTGGCACCCATCAAAAAGAAAAACGGACACATTATCTGTGCCCGTTTTCATTTCGCTAAGTCATTTATTTGGCCCTGGGAAAAGGCAGATCGTTGATGGCCTTGGCGACATCGATGTCCTTCTGGGTGATTTTGCTGCCAGCATCATGTGTTGTGAAAGAAAGCGTCACCTTGCGCCAGCCGATCACCATATCCGGATGGTGGTTGAACCCTTCCGCGATGGTGCCTGCGGTAGCGGCAAAGGCGATGCCCGCCAGATACTGGTCGAATTGGTACGTTTTAGTCAGTGTATCACCATCACGCTCCCAGCCATCCAACCCTGTCAGGGCCTCGATAATCTGCGCATCATTCAATGGGGTCGCCATGCAGATACTCCTACTCACTTGCGTGTGATAAATTCAGGCTAGCATGGTGACATGAGTACGGCCTTATCGGCATGTAAGCGCTCGCTGGCGTTTCCTGGCCTATAATTGCGTTGCCGGGAAGCTGCGCCGATAGCGATCTGCGGATATTTGAATGAGTTCGTGGGTTTCTTCTGTACCGACCCACCCCATGTTTTCGACATTGCCACCTTCGAGCTGTTTATAGGTCATGAAGAAGTGGCGGACTTCTTCAAGGAAGTGCTTGGGAATATCTGAGAAGGTCTGCAAATGCGCGAAGTTCGGGTCGGTGCTGGGGACAGCCAGTACTTTGTAATCCGGCTGACCGTTATCGATCATCTTGAGTGTCGCCAGGGTACGTGCTTCGATCACACAGCCAGGGAAGGTCGATTCGGTCATCATGACCAGCACATCCATCGGGTCGCCATCTTCAAAGTAGGATTGCGGGATAAAACCATAATCGCCCGGATAGTGCAGTGGACTATACAGCACACGGTCCAGCTTGATGACGCCTGCCGACTTGCTGTATTCGTACTTGTTGCGGCTGCCCTTGGGTACTTCGATCACAGCATATACTGTGCGCGGGGAATCCGGGCCGCTGGATAAATTGTGCCAGAGATGAAAAACCATCGTTTTTGCTCCTTGTGGTGATGAAGCACCTTGTTGCCAGATAATAACGCGAATCGTGCGAAGGCATCAGGCCAGAAGCCGATTCCTGTCGAAAAATTAGCTCAAACTTGTGTCTTTTTGCATGGATTCAGCATACTTTCAGTATACTCTAAGGACAGCACAGGCAGAAAATTGCTTGTGAAATAGTCTGATAATGGTAGGACTAGTTTACGATTCGTTTACAGTTACCTAAGATATTATTTATAGCATCGCGTTAAAGTCAGGTGATCCAATCATACTCATGCTATCGTAAGAAGGTAAACTGGGGCAATGTCGTTGCATGGCGAATCGATTATTACCTATTAGTCGCCAGCGCCCCTGTCACAGGTTAGCAAACGTGCCCACTTCATCGTCGGCTTATTCCCAAATTCATTGGCCTTGTGGCTGGCACACCGCTACCTTCGCCCTTATTTGTGTCTGTGGAGTTCTTGAGGAAATCGCATGAATCCATTCAACCGCATCAGCCGCACCCTGGTTTTTGGTGCACTTATGCTCGCTATTGGGGTTTGGCTGGGTAGCTCGTTCCAGGTAGGGGCGGCTGGCAGCATGGAAGATACCACGACAGCCTACCAGGCGCTCGCACTCGGCAGTGACAGCCTCTCAGAAAATGACCGTGTCTTCAACGAGATTTACGTCAATGTCAGCCCTTCGGTGGTTGCCATCACCGTTGCGGAAGAATCCAGCGGTGGGACTGCGCGCGATGTCGCAACCGGATCGGGCTTTATCGTTGATACAAACGGCAACATCGTAACCAACCTGCACGTCGTCGAGAATGCGGATCGCATCGAAGTCAATATGTTCGATGGCACCATCACCCGCGCGGAATATGTCGGTGGTGATGAAGACAGCGATCTGGCGGTGATTCACATTGATCTGCCAGCGGATCGCCTGCGTCCGGTTGTGCTTGGCGACAGTGATGCCATGCAGGTCGGTGATACCGTGCTGGCTATCGGCAATCCCTTCTCCAATGACTGGACCCTGACCAGCGGCATCGTCAGCGCCATCAATCGCTCTATCAACGGCCTGAACAATTACCGTATCGGTGGCGTCATCCAGACGGATGCAGCCATTAACCCTGGTAACAGCGGCGGCCCACTGCTGAACCTGCGCGGCGAGGTCATCGGCGTCAACAGCCAGATTTACAGCCAGACGCGCTCCAACAGCGGCGTTGGATTTGCTGCTCCCAGCAACCTGGTGCGCCGTGTGCTGGATGAATTGATTGCAAATGGGGAAGTCAGCTACAGCTATATCGGCATCGTTCAGCGCGATATTGACCTCGACCTGATTGAAAGCTGGGGCCTGCCTAACAACATTCGCGGCGTGGCCATTCGTCAGGCTGTCGATGGATTCCCGGCGGCATTAGCTGGCCTGCGCACGATGACATCCGACAGCATCGACATCATCACCGCCATCGATGGCGTGCCCATGACCAACTTCGATCAGCTCATTGGCTATCTGGCGATCAACACCTTCCCTGGCCAGACAGTTGACCTGACGGTCTATCGCAGCGGCGAGGTACTCACCCTGCCCGTCACCCTCTCAGAGCGGCCTGGGCGCTAAAGCCAACGCAACAAAATCAACCCTAGGGCGCGACATGTTCGCGCCCTTTTTAGTTGTCCTGGTTAGGTCCAACCTCAGTTTGATCTTTCTCCCTGAACCATAAACCACCTAGAAACATGCTAATAACCGTGAATCCGACAAGCATGTGTGACCAGCGCCATCTTTGGGGAGATTCTTCAGGCGAAGGAGATTTTTCACTTGTGGCATCCTTCTCTTCTTGAGAGACGCTTGTTTTTTGCGAATGGCGGCGGTTTTCAGATTTATGTGCTTCAGCCGCCACAATCTCAGGGTTAGGCATGCCTTCCTGGGCGCGCTGCTCTTCAGTGACATAAACCGCATTTTCAGACGGCCTGATGCGCGACCCATAACGTCGAGCGTACACCTGGGTAAATTCTGCGCCAAACATCAAAATCTGGGCCGTATAGTAGACCCAAACCAGTAAAACAATGATCGATCCCGCCGCCCCATAGGTCGATGAAAATTCAGTATTACCAACATATAGCCCCAATAGGAATTTGCCGATGTTGAACAGGAGGGCCGTCATCGCTGCACCGATCCACACATCGCGCCAGGTGATGGTGACATCGGGCAAGACTTTGTAGATCAAAGCAAACAGCAGCGTGATTATCAGGAACGATACCAGGAAATTGATTAATTGGACCAAAGTCTCTATCCCTGGCAGCATGCCCCCCACAAAGCCAGAGAGATTGGTGATCAGACTGCTAATCATCAGGGATACGAGCAGCAGAAAGGCGATCCCCAGCACCATAGTGAATGAGAAAAAGCGCTCCTTCACCATCTTTATGATGCCACCCCCAGGTTTCGGCGTCACTTCCCAGATGGTATTCAGCGCGTCCTGCAATTGCCCGAAGAAGCCGGCTGCACCAAGTACGATTGCAACGATACCAATCAGGGTAGCCCAAATGCCTGTATCTTTGTCGCTGGTGCTTTCAATCATCGTCTGGATCACTTGAGCCGCATCCTGACCCAGTTCGCCCTGTATCTGGCTGATAATTTGTGTGCGCGCCGCATCCTGGCCCAGGGCCAGCCCGATAACAGCAATCACGACAATGAGGAGGGGTGCAATGGAGAATGCCGTATAGTAGGCCAGCGCCGCAGCTAATCGCGGAACTTTGTCCTCATTCCATTCCTTAAAGGTCGTTTTGAGGAGGTCAAATAACTGACGTAAGAGGTTCATTTTCGCCTGGAAATTGAACTGTGGAAGATTGACGTAGAGATTATAGACTTAATTTCAGCTTGGCTTCTAACTCCTAAGGAGGTACTTACTATCTATAATCTCCCTCAAATATTTCCCAACGAAATTCACACAGGCGGCTCGTTTTGTCCTCTCTGTTTGATCTGCCTGAATGCTAAAACTCAATTTCTGCGATCTGGTCGAAGTGGAAGCCGTCTGTTAGCGGGAAGCGTTCACCGATTTCGATTTTTAGTCTCTTTTGCCGCTAAAAAGGTATATTCTCGTCAGGATTGACATATTCATCTGGTAGTGACGATGTAAGGGTACTTATTTCATAGTCGATATCGAGTTGGTCTAATGCTTGTGGATGAGAAACAAAGTATGGTGATGACTTAATCCCCTCTACTACGTTTATCATCTTTGTGCTTCTCACAAGATGGCTGTTTTTCCTAATGCCCCTTAGTATCTTGACTGCACTGTCTTCATCAACAAGATGAATCAGAGGGAGAATAAGGTGCTCAGCTAATCTGTCTGCTTGACCTACTGATCCCGCGCTAGTGTAGTATTCAACAGCTCTAGGCAAAAAGGCCCTAAGCGGTTTTTTCTTTAGCAACAATGTGAATCCATCGAGCGGTAATTTAATCGCATGCTCAATGGCTGTATCTCTTAGCTCTGGCACATCTATCGCTGCAGTTAAAACAGAAAATTGCAGGATATAAGACGATTCGCTAAGAAACCCTATAAAAGCCGCCAGGTCTTCTTGTTCACTTGTGTTTAGAAATTGGAAACAACCTCCGACCTGTGACAAAAAGAATATCATCCTAGGTTTATACTCTTCGGGTAGATTGTTTGCTAACTTACTCAAATGAGTTTCGAGAAACTGCTCGGTCAATTCTCGATGTGTGATTCTATAAGCCTTTATCGCCGCAGCAATTTGTCTTCCTTCATTAGAGCTTTGGTCATCGATATCCAGCATATAATCTTGTAACAAGACTTTAATTAGACTGTTCAATAAACTGGATTTCGGTGTTGAAAAGCCACGATGTTTCAACCGTACAACGGCTTTTTCTTCAGCAATGGGGAAATATTTTGACTTGATGTCGTTTCGAAGTCTCTCAAGTGCAGATCTGCCCTGTACAGGTTCATGTTGTATCAGAAATTCAATCGCATTACGCAGGTGATATCGAGCTTGTTCAGCGGTTGGATGATATATCTCATCTTCACTCATCATCGAAATATGAGCACATCGATTTCGATCCTTCTGTAAACGCTCCAATTCTTCCTTTTGCACATGCGACAATAGCTCAAAGTCATCATGTGCCCATTCGAGTAGGTGTTGCTCCAGATTTTGGGCCTCAGAAATATTGTTCTTGCGTTGAGCTTCGTGATGTTTTCCAAGTATCAGTTTGGCTCTACCTTCTCCTGCGTCAGTAAGCTCTTTCATCTTTTCGATAAAATCACATACAACAGCAGTCCACGTCAGGACAATACAAGCTCGGAATGCCCCGATTTTGTAACATGCAACGGCTTCATCAACGTACACTTTTACTTCTGGGTTTTGGCAACGCAATGTTAACTCATCTAGATCTGCTAAGTTACCTTGTCGCATATCCATCACCTAAAATTCAATTTCTGCGATCTGGTCGAAGTCGAAATCAAGCTCATCCAGATCGGTCGGCTCGTCGAGTTCCCACTCATCCAGCGGACCAGCCGTGATGCCGCGTTCACACAGGGAGCGATAAGTGCAGTAGGCGCAGCGCGTCGTGTCGTCCGTCAACGGAAAGCGCTCGCGCTCCTCGATTTCGCGAACCAGGCACGTTAGGTAGTGTTCATCAGCCTCAAACTGAGCCGCATCATAAGCAAAAGAGACTAGCTGCCCCTCGTGGTCAGCGTACCAGTAACGCATCTCGATCTGTTCCGGCGGGATCGGTTGGCCACCATTCAGTGCCGTTCCGCCCTTTGCCAGCACATAGCGATAGACGATGGTCTGTAAGCGCTTTTGCAGACGGTCGCGGCGCGGCACATGGCGCGAGGTCTTCCAGTCGATGATGAGTGCTTTGTCGTCACTCAGCGCCAGCAGGTCGAATTTCGCCAGCAGCCGATAGGCACCCAGTGGAATCGTCAGGCTGTATTCAGGATAGCGCCGTTCGGGGACATCGTTTAACCCGTTCGCCAGATAGGTATCGAACCAACGGCGCACCTCGTCATCGTCGATGCGCTTTTGCAGCACTTCGGCGGGTAAGCCAACGGCATGTTGGTGCAGCAAGTGGTGAAAGCGCTCACCCTGGGCCATACGGCGCTCGAATTCCAGCAGGTCATCGACTTCCGGCGCGGGGTAGCGCTGCCGCAGCAAGTATTTGAGCTGAAAGCGGCGCGGGCAGTCGACATAATCCTGCAAGCTGCTCTGGCTGAAGATGAAATCCTCTGGCAGATGGTTCATGATTCAGCCTCCTGCTGCTGTGCCCACCAGCCGCGCAGATACGCTGCCGGACGTGCTTCGATCTGGTCGCCATTGCGGCCTGAATTCCACGTGATGACCAATTCGCGGCGGGCGCGGGTAATCGCCACATACAGCAGCCGCAAGCGCTCGGCGGCGTATTCCACGCGCGCGGCTTTGGTCGCCTGCCCTGGCACATAATCAGAACCCTCTTTGAGGGCTGCCAACTGGGCCAGCGCCTCGGCTTCCAGATTGAGGCCATCGCGAACGAACCATTTTTCGCTCATAAAGCTGTCAAACGGGTCATCCGATGGAAAGATGTAGTTATTGGCGGACATGATATACACGCGATCCCATTCCAGTCCCTTAGCCTTGTGCATGGTCGTCACGGTGACCTCGCCCTTATGCTTATCGGGATCAAATGTGTCTTCGCTGTCGCTCATGCCGTTGAAATTACGGTTTCCCTTTGCGATTTCGCGCAGTTCTTCCGTGAATTCCGGCATACGCGCTTCGGGATGCAATTCATGGAAGCGGCGCAGATGCAAAGCCACGCTGTAGGCTGTCGCGATGTCCGTATCCAGCCGGAACAAATCGCCGCCAACGGTCAACACAAGCTGGTCGATGGGTAGGTCGACTGCCGCTTGCCAGCGCTGGATCATCGCGCGGAATTGGCCCAGGTGGGCGATCATGGTTTCGTCGTCCTCGACCGTGTCTTCCAGCCAATCACTCTTGCGTGGGTACAGATAGTCCTCGACCGTTTTGACGCCGCGCAGTACTTTGGCCACATTGTTGATGCTGCGCTCGGCATCTTCATCGCCGCGATCATCGCGCCGCCACACGCGATAGACATCAGCCAGAAGCTGGCTGTTGGTTGGGTCTTCCAAGTAACCCAGCACGCGCGTCAGCGAACCCACGATGGCGCGGGTACCGCTGGTCGAACGCAGATTTTCCACATAAGGAATATTTTCCGCGCGTAGGCGCTGCACCATCTTGGCGCCGCTGCTGTTGATCGGCAGCAGCACCGCGCAGGTCCGATGACCATTTTCCGGCAGCCACTGCTTTAATGACTGAATGACTGCCTCGCGCTCCTGATCGCCCGTGTATTTCTCGCCCATCAGATAGACTGCCTGCGCGTCATCAGGTGGGTTCCCTTGCGGGTCGCCCGCCGGTGTCGGCTCGATATGTGGCTCGGTCAGTGGTTGTTTGCTGCGGATGGCCGCATTCGGGTGGCGCAGTGACCAGTCGATCAGGGCATTCGCCAGCGAGATGATGCTTTGGGTATTGCGTCCGCTGTTGGGCAGCGCCAACGCCTTTACATCTATCTCATCCATAAAGTCGCGCAGGTAACGCGGATTGGCTGTGGTAAAGGTTTCGTAAATCGCCTGGTTAGGGTCGCCAACGCGCACCCAGTTGCCGCCCTCCCCGGCCAGCAGCCGCAGAATCTCTTCCTGGAGCTTGCTGCTGTCCTGGGCCTCGTCTTCTAAAATATAAGGAAAGCGCCGTCGCAGCCGCGCCAGATAATCGGCATCGCGCTGGAGGATGCGCAGCGCCAGCCGAATCAGGTCCTGGAAATCGACCGCACCGCGATAGCGCAGGCCGCGTTCATACTGCTCATAGAGTGTCGTGCAGATCGACGCCAGCGGCAAATTCTGCGGATGTTTTTGGATGCGTTCGATGGCTTCATCGTGGGTAATCTGCATATCCTTGGCCTGCTTGATGAAGGCCGACGCCACCGACTTGACTGTATCCGGCCAGTGATGGTTGCGCGTGTACTGGTTGGCGAAGTGTTCCCCATTCAGGAACGCATCGGCAGCGTCAGGATTGGTGCGCGTCCAGGTTTCGACGGCTTCATCGAGGATATCGTCCGACGCCCGCTCATCGAGCACCGTGAAGGCATCCGACAGGCCGACCAGACCGGGCCGTTCATGCACAATGTCATTGGCGAGGCCGTGCAGCGTCCGAACGCGATAGCCCAGGTACGGCAGCAGATCGAATTCGCCCTGTAAATAATTGCGCATGGATGTAGCAAAATTGCCCACTGCCGATTTCACCAGCGTGACGATCAGCACTTCCTGATCGTCGGCCAGGTCAGCATTGGCGACCAGGCTGGCCGCCAGATACGAGAGGGTCGCCGTTTTGCCGCTGCCAGGGACCGCTGACACCCCCATCTTGCCACCCCGATAAGCCAGCACTTCCGCCTGGGCTGGACGCGGCACAAAGCGCTTGCGTTCGATTTGCTCAGATGACTCAGGCATGGGCATCGCTCCTGTTCAGGCGGCGCAGCATCGTCTGGATGGCCATCAGCAGGTCGCCGCGCTGTTCATAACCCTGTTCGCTGTACTGGCTGAACCCCAGGTAAATCTGTTTACGACAGCGCCGTATCAGACCCAGCGCCATATACGCCAGCGTCTGCCGATGCGCCTCATCTTCTTCGTTCTCTGTCCAGCGACGGCCACTCTGCCATTGGCGACTGAGCACGTAAGGATGCGTCAGCGGCTGATACAATCGCTGCGCCCACCCGCTGCTGCCGACATTCAGCCAGAATTGGTAATCAACGGGTTGATTGGTCAGCAAAAACGTATAGGCCGGGGCAATCAGCACCGCATCGCGCTGATCGTCTTCCCAATCGCGCAAATACTGGTTGGCGATGACCCCTTCTTCGACCATCTTCACATACTCTGTCGGAATATCGAGGTTCGGCTCAATCTCGCTGACGGTCTGCCTGAAAGCCTGTGCGGAGTCGATCAGGTTGGCAGCGATATTGGCCGCATCGGTCTGGCCGTGGAAGCCAAACCCTTTCTGTGACAACACTTCCCCGAACAATTTACTGAAGAAAATATCCAGTGGCAGCGGGTCCTGGGCCTGATACGCTTGCAGCCAATCGAACAAAACCTGATAACGCATACCCAGGTCAAAAGTGATACGCTGCGTCAGGGCATCATTTTTGATGCCAGTGAACGGCGCCAGCTTGCCATTGCGATAAAGCACATCGGCCAGCAAGCGCGCCCGAATCAGGTCGAGTTCATTAATTGACGCTGCCAGCGCGTAGCCCACATCGAACTTATTCGGCGGCAGGTTCCAATGCGGATGCGCCAACCGTGCCAGCGTCAGCAGGGTGCGGGATGCGGTTTCTTCTCGTAATGCCCGCGAGGGCCGATGCGAACGGTGTGGCACCTGCTGCGCATCCAGTTCCCGTTGCAGCGAGAAGCGCAGGGCATCCGGCATATACGGCGCCATGATGACGATCTCGCTCGCTGGCACACCCTGATCGTGGACCAGTGAGGCGATATGCTCCGCTGCCCAGGCAATCATCTGTGGCTGATAGTTGATGTCTGGTGCATAGGCTATGGCATCGCGCGCGTCGGCATCCGACTGCGGCTCATCTGTTTTTGACGGGTCCAGGCTGAAATCAAGTTGATCGTGCAGGGCCACTAATTCTTTCGACATCACGCGGTGATTATCCAGCGTGATGTGTACCTGGCACTGGTCGCACAACGTTTCCGCATTAATCGGGTCAGCGCCCAAAAAACGCCGATAACCACCGCCCGTATCACTAATCAGCAGCGCGGAATCGGTCTGCGGCAGCCAGTCGCGCAGGATGTCATGGCTGGCAGGCGTATCTTCCTCGACGTTATCCACAATTAAATGGCGATATTTGCGCGTCAGATAGTTTTGCACCTGCTCCAGCGGCCACAGGTGATTCACGAAAAGCTCGACCTGTAGCGAGAAGTCGAGTAGGTTGTGTTCCAGGCAGCGCTGGCGGAATAACGAAGCTGTTTCTTGGGCATCGTCATAGATATAGCTTTGCTCGACACTGTCGCCTAATGCATCTTTAAGGCGGTCGCCAATCTTATCAGGCTCAAAGCGGACCAGGGCCGCCTTATTCAGGTTATCGACGATCTGTGTATAGAGGCGGTTGCGGCTGATATGCACGCTGTTGAAATAATCGCGCAGTTCGATTTCCGGCCCCAGGAACTTCGTCATATAGTACTGCACCAATTCCAGGCTGAGGAAGTTGGGACGGCCAAATTTATCGCCAAAATTGAACTTCTCGTCATCGGAAATCAGCGGCCAGAAGAGGTCGGTCATCTCATAGGCCAGCTTACCAATGGTCGTTGTCGGCACATTGGTATCGGCATCGATGCGGGCACGCTGCAAGGCGCGTCGGTAGGGCATTGCCAGGTTGGCCTGCGGCACCCAGATGAGGATGCTATCTGCCGGAACGCCGCTGCGAATCAGTTCCTTGACGCGCTCGATGGCGGCAGTCGTTTTGCCCGTTCCGGCGATGCCATCCAGATAGATTGTGGTATCAAAATACCCGCTGGCAACGCGCTGCTGATCTTTGAGTAATCGCATAGGTTTTGCCGATGCTCTTTGGCTGGATTGGGAGTCCATGACTGTGCTATTAGATTATACGTTCTTATGGCGATAACAGCTATAGTCAGGGACGAGCCTATGGCTGGTAGTTGTCAAAGTAGGCGCGATACGTCAGAATGTGGGCCATTCTGGACAAACACCAACACTTTCACCAGTAGGAGCAAATGCCGTGTACGATCTCATCAAAACGCTGACGGAAACCTGGGGACCATCGGGATATGAGCACCATGTCCGCGAACGAATCATGGAAGAGGTGGCTGATCTGTGTGATGAGATGACGGTCGATGGTCTGGGCAACCTCATCTGCAAGGTGGGGTCCGGCGGCAAGCGCATCATGATGGCCGCCCATATGGACGAAATCGGCCTGATGGCTAACTACACCGAACCCAAAACGGGCTATCTGCGCTTTACGGGTATCGGTGGCATCTACCAGAATTCCCTGTTCGGCAACCGCGTGATGTTTGAAGATGGCACCATTGGCGTCATCGGTGGTGAGGATGTCATCGGCAAGGGGCGTACCTCAATCCCTGGGCTTAATGGATTCTTCATCGATACCGAAGACGAAACGGGCCAGCAGCGCGTCAGCGAGGGCCAACCGTGCAGCATGTGGCGAGAAACAACTCGACGTGGTGGCCGTGTTATTGGCAAGGCAATGGATGACCGCATTGGTTGTGTCGTCGCCATCGAAGCCATGCGCAAGCTCAACAGGCAGGCTCCGAATGAGTGCGTTTTTGTCTTTACCGTGCAGGAAGAAGTCGGCGTGCGCGGGGCACGAGCCGCAGCCTATGGTGTCGATCCTGACATCGGCATTGCATTGGATGTCACCGCGACAGGCGATGAAATTCACAATCGTAAGATGGCCGTCAAGCTCGGTGGTGGGGCCGCCATCAAGATTCATGATACATCGCTGATTGTGCCACCAGCCATCATCAACTGGATGGTCAACCGTGCCGAAGCCGATGGCATTCCCTACCAGCGCGAACTGCTCGTGGGTGGCGGCACCGATGGCAGCGCGATCCAGGTTGCACGGGCTGGTGTACCGACTGGCTGTATTTCGATCCCGCTGCGTTATGTGCACACCACCAGCGAAACAGCCGATCTGAATGATGTACAGGCATGTATTGATCTGCTCGCGGGACTGTTGAGCAATCCAGTCGCGCTCGATTAGGCGCTTGTTGATAGGCTGCTATCCATGAACGAACAAGATTATGCTAAATTCTATGACCGCGTTGGGAAGCTCATAGGCTGGGATTTCAGCAATGTTAAAGTTGAATGTGAAGGGGAGATGCCAGATTTCTACACTGAGGTTTCCCAAAAGTGTACACCAAGCACAATCTTGTTAGATATCGGTACAGGTGGTGGTACGCGCATAGCTCAAATTGCGAAAACGGCACGTTTACTTGTCGGGATAGATAGTTCTACATCAATGGTGCAAACAGCAAAAGAAAAACACCCCCTCAGCCAGTATGGAAATCTACGCTTTTTCCTAATGGATGCCACACATTTAGAATTTCCAGAAGGCTTCTTTGATGTTGTCTCATGCAGACAGGCCCCTTTTAACGCTCAGCAAGCTTATCAAGTACTAGCCAATGGCGGCTGGTTTTTAACGCAGCAAGTCAGTGAAGCTGATAAGCTGAACATAAAAGAGGTATTTGGAAAAGGACAATACAATGAAATTGATGGCACACGTATGGAGAGAGATTTACAGGATTTAAGGGCCGCTGGCTTCACCAACATTGTGGCGTCGGAATATGACTTAATCGAATACTATCAAACACCTGATGATTTGATTTTTTTACTACAACACACCCCCATTATTCCGAATTTTGGGGACAATAAGCAGGATTTCAAAATCCTAGCTGATTTCATTGACGCGCACACAACGTCTAAAGGAATCAAAACCAACTCAAAACGCTATATTATCATCGCTAAGAAATAGATGATTATTCACTTATATCAACGAAAATGAATGATGCAAAAAAAAGCGAGCCGTGTGAGGCTCGCAATTTGATCAAGCAACAACATTGGGGTGTTTTGCTGTTGCCTGTTGATCAACACAGAATGATGAGAAAAGCTCTAGTCGGTCTGGCGTTCGCGTTTTTTCTTCAAAAACGGCATGAGTACTTTCAAGGCCATAAAAATTGTACCCAGGACGATCATCAACGCACTCTTGTTAGGTTTTTTGCGTTCGTTATCGTCAGCCATGTATGTTGAAGTCTCTTTGACCAGAATACTTCATTATTATCGCACATTGTCAGACTAAAGGCAATCACTAAAAGCACCAAAAGGCCGTAACCTTAACAAAATGTATGCTTCCGCTCTTGGTTCATTTTGCTAAAAGTGTCAGCCGTTATCCATTTTTGTTGTCAAGTTGGCGAGTGTTTAGTCCGGTTTGCCATCGTTGTAGTCGTAGTTAGCTGCCCAATCCTCGACCTCGATTTCCCCGCGAAAGGCGCTCGTCAGAACGTCCAGCCGATCTGCAAGGTTGCCGCCGGACTTGAATTGTTCCAGCATGACATCAAGCACTTTTTGGTAATATGGCGAATTCAGGCGGGCCTGTGCGCCTTGCAATGCGTCGATGAGATTACCCGTCGCTTCAGCTTCATCCAGGATGGATTGCATCTGACTGGCGGTAGGTTCTGGGGCATTTTGTGCAGCCAATTGAATAATCTGCCGGACGCTGTAGCCACCGCGCAGCAACCGCGACCAGAAATCGAGCGTGGATGCGAGCTGGTTATTGAAGGCAGTCGTATCGGTCATCTTGAGTTCTCTCTGTCTATAAGGCGTGTGCCTCGTTCGCTCATTAAAGATGCTAACCATCAAATCAAGCACGGTATGCATCCAGAAGCCGACTATGCCCCATCCTGGGGGATCTTGCTGTATATCACGGTACATATCCTCGAAGTCGAGCAGCATATCGGCTTCATACAATTCCCGAAAGCCGCGCGGATAGGCACGAAGCAGCCATTGATACAGGCGTAAAGATAGGCGAAATACGTGTTCATTCATGGGTGGCTGCCTAGTAAGCCGACGATGCGCGCATCTTGTACGGAATTCGCCAATCGCTGTGCTTCCATTTCGGCGACGCGGGTGCCGTATTGCGTGAGATGGTAGTAGCGGCGGCGCGCATCCACATCGCCATGTTCGGGCGGATCGCATTCTTCAATCCAGCCATATTCAATCATACGATCCAGGGCGCTGTAGAGCGTTCCCGGCCCAATACGAACGCGCCCCTCTGTCCGCGCTTTGACGCTTTGCATAATGCCATAACCGTGCATGTCGCTTTCTGCCAGGGCCAGCAAAACGTACCACTGCGTCGGTGAAAGTGGTAACCAGTCTGCGGGATTTTTTCGTGCTGCGGCCATAATTTCGCCTTATTAGTCGGATTTCGATATATCGATATTTGGCATAATATATCGAAAACCGAATAGTAGCAAGAGGTTAGTAATTGCATGCCGTCCGTGACTCATCCTGCATAGGGAAGAATGCCCGTGCTATAATGCCCAACAAACTGTTCAGTAAGTATCAGGACGGGGCACTGCATGTCACTCCTCAGCGCCAATAAGCTGACGAAATTCTATGGACCCGACGAAATTTTCAGCGATATTTCGGTGGAAGTGCCCCCTGGCGCGCGCATTGCGCTGGTCGGGCCAAATGGTGCTGGCAAGACCACGCTGGTCAACATTCTGATCGGGCAGGACATTCCGACGGAGGGAACGGTTCATAAGGCCAAGGATGCCCGTGTTGGCTTTCTGCCGCAGCGCCCGGAGCTGGTCGGCAATCACACGATCTGGGAAGAACAACTCAAGGCTTTTGACCATCTGCGCGATATGGAAGCACGATTAGCCGAACTGGCCCACAAAATGGCCGACCCCGATACACACGATGCCGCTCTGGCCGAATATGGTCCGCTGGAAGAGCGCTTTGATCACGCTGGCGGTTATGCCTATGAAACACAGATTAAGATGGTGCTGACAGGTGTTGGCTTCAGTGTGGAGGATTATCAGACGCCGCTGGATAAGCTTAGTGGTGGCCAGAAGACCCGTGCTCTGCTGGCTAAATTGCTGCTCGACAGCCCCGATCTGCTGGTAATGGACGAGCCGACCAACCATCTCGATATCGCAGCCGTTGAATGGCTGGAAAATTACCTCAAGAGCTATAACGGTGCTGTGCTGGCCATCAGCCATGATCGCTACTTCATCGACCACTTCGCCAGTGCGGTCTGGGAGATGGAATTCAATCGCATCGAAACATATCGCGGCAATTACACACACTATCTGCAACAGCGCGAGGAACGACGCGAACGCTTGCAAAAAGAGTACGAAGCCCAGCAGGCATTCATCGCCAAAGAACAGGACTACATTCGCAAGCATATGGGCAGTCGCTGGACCGCCCAGGCCAAAGGTCGCCAGAAGAAACTGGATACGATGGCCAAGCGCGGCAAGATCATCCAGCGTGGACCGCAGCAGCGCAAGGCCATGCGCCTGAAGATGGCCGCGGCCAATCGCAGCGGTGACAAGGTCGTTATGACGCGCCACCTGGAAGTGGGCTATGACGAGGCGCTCTTTACTGTGCCCGATCTGACCGTCTATCGCGGCGAGACCGTCGCCATCATTGGCCCGAATGGTGCCGGAAAGAGCACTCTTCTCAAGACGATTACTGGCCAGCTTGAGCCAATTCATGGCCGCGTGAAGTTAGGCGCACAGGTCAAAGTAGGTTACTTTGCCCAGGCCCACGAAGGGCTGAATTCACGTAACACGCTCTACGATGAGATTTACGCCATCAAGCCCATGAACGAGGTCGAACTGCGCAGTTACCTGGGGCAGTATTTGTTCAGCGGCGAGGATGTCTACCGTCCGATTGACACGCTCAGTGGCGGTGAACGTGGGCGGCTGGCGCTGGCGAAACTCAGCCTGACAGGTTCCAACCTGCTGCTGCTGGACGAGCCAACCAACCACCTCGACATCGACAGCCAGGAAATTTTGCAGGCGGTCATCGACGCCTTTAACGGCACGGTGCTGCTCGTCAGCCATGATCGCTATCTGATCGACGCCCTGGCCACACAAATCTGGTCAGTCGGCGGCGGGTCGTTCGATGCTTTTGAGGGCACCTATGCCGATTATGTCGCCGCGCGCAATCAGGGCACAATGGAAGAGGCGTCCACCAATGGCAGCAACGGCAAAAATCGCAAGCAGGCGGCCCAGTATGCTGATAAGAAGCATGGTCTCAGCCCATATGAACTGCAAAAGCGCATCGGCGAACTGGAAGCGCAGATTACTGAGCTGGAAAGTGAAATGGCCTTTCTATCGCGTGAAATTGAGGATGCCAGCGCCGAGGGGGACACTGACCGCGTGCATTCCCTGGGTGAGGACTACACCCGCACAGAAGCCTCGCTGGAAGCATCACTCGCCGAGTGGGAACGTTTGGCGGAATAATAACTCTACCATCATAAAAACGAATAAAAAAACAGGGCACCGTAAAGATGCCCTGTTTTTGTTTACTAGAGTGTAATGATGCAGACCGTGGTTAGTCCGTTTCTTCGTCTTAGCGACGGATCAAGCGCAGCAGCCCCAGGAAAATAACAGCACCAATGAAGGCCGTCAGCAGGCTGCCGAAGTTCAGGCCCGTGACGTCGCCGCCGACACCAATGGCATCAAGCACGAAGCCACCCACAAAACCACCGATAATACCGACAACGATATCTGCCAACAGGCCCTGGCTAGCGTTTGTTTTCATCACAATGCTTGCCAGCCAACCAGCAACCGCACCAATGATAATCCACACGAGAATTGAAACGGGGTCCATCTGTACACCTCTTTCCTTGTTTATAGAAGTATCTGTGACCGCACTCGATCACACGTTCACTGTATCGACCTTACATTTGTATTTCATAAGTTACAGGCCATATTTCGGGCGATTCTAATCATATTTAATGTTCGTCTTGTCCACTATTTAGGGATTTTTCATCAAATTTGCGCGAAATCGTCCCATTATGTGCCTCAATGATAGGAATGCTAGAGGGTGTTATGCACTTTTGGGAAGAATGCTAAACTGAAGGCATGAGCGAACGAAAAGCCTATCCCAGCGATGTGAGTGATGAAGAATGGCTCTTTGTGGCCCCGTATCTGACGCTGATGCGCGAGGATGCACCGCAACGTCAGCATGACCTGCGCGAACTGTTCAATGGGGTGCGATATATCGTTCGGACAGGGGGATCATGGCGGATGATGCCGCATGATCTGCCACCGTGGGAAGCGGTGTACCAGCAACTACAGCGCTGGTTGAAAGCGGGTGTATTCGAGGCGATGGTGCATGACCTGCGCGAACTGATGCGGGTGGCGCAGGGACGTCTGGAACAGCCGAATGCGGTGATTCTGGACTCACGAACACTGCAATCCAGCCCGGAAAGCGGTGCCAGGGCAGGATATGACGGTGCCAAACGGCGCAAAGGCAGCAAAACGCACCTGGCAGTAGATACGCTGGGGCAACTGCTGGCGTTGATTGTGACTCCCGCCAATGAACAGGATCGGGCACAGGTTGAAGCCCTGGCCGCCGAAGTTCAGGCCGTTACCGGAGAGTCCGTTGAAGTGGCTTTTGTCGATCAGGGGTACACCGGTGAGGAAGCACAACAGGCCGCGCAAACGCACGGCCTGAGCTTGAAAGTGGTTAAGCTACCCTCAGCCAAAAAGGGCTTTATCCTGCTGCCCCGACGATGGGTCGTCGAACGCAGTTTTGGCTGGATGGCGCGCTTCCGACGACTGGCACGCGACTATGAACGCCTGCCAGAAACGCTTAAAGGCCTGCATTTTCTTGCTTTTGCCATGCTTCTGACCCACCGTTTTGTTCAAGGCATAGCTTTTTGCCTATGAAAGTGCATAACACGCTCTAGCGGCCTTGCATGCCTGTTAGCTGCGGAAAATGCCGCTTGAGAGTTAGAAAAACATCATAATTGGCCTATTCGGGTGGGTGTCTGTTGCCCGTGCTATGGGTCCGTTCTACAATCGCCCTGACTATCCAAGGCGCGAGGAGCCAACATCATGGACCTTTTGTTGATCGGTGGGACACAGTTTGTCGGGCGGGCACTGGTGGAAAAAGCACTGGAACGTGGCCACAAAGTGACCATGTTCAATCGTGGCAAGACCAACCCCGACCTGTTCCCAGAGGTAGAGCGCATCATCGGCGACCGCGATGGCGACCTGGAAAAACTCGGTGATCGCACCTGGGATGCCGTCATTGATACCGTTGGCTACTTCCCGCGCGTGGTCAAGGCATCCGCCGACTATCTAAAGGGCAAAGTCAAGCAGTATGTCTTCATCAGCACAATCAGCGTCTATGACTTGGAAAAGCTGCAGCCCAATGGTAAGGAGGACAGCCCGTTGGCCGCGCTTGAGGACCCGACGGTCGAAGAAATTCGTGGCGATACTTATGGCGGCCTCAAGGTGCTGTGTGAACAGGCCGTGACGGATGCTTTCCCTGATAGTTACCTGATTGTGCGCCCTGGCTTAATTGTTGGGCCATACGATCCGTCGAATCGTTTGCCTTACTGGATTGGGCGCATGGACAAAGGCGGCGATGTACTGGTGCCGGATATCTTCGACCAGCCTGTGCAGTTCGTCGATGCCCGCGATTTGGCCAGTTTCACCCTCGATCATACAGAGAAGGGCACAAGCGACATTTTCCACGTTACCGGGCCGGATACTGTGCTGCACTTTGGCGATGTCATCGAAGCCAGCATCAAGGCTGCTGATGCCAACGTCAGCCTGAAAAAAGCCGCACCGGCATGGCTGATTGAAAATGAGGTTCAGCCCTTTAGTGAAATGCCGCTGTGGGTACCGCCGGATGCTACCCCGGAAGCCTTCATGGGTGTGGATGTCTCAAAAGCAATTGGTGCCGGACTGACGTTCTTGCCGTTGCAACAAACCATCGAGGATACCCTCGCCTGGATTCGCTCGCTCGATGGCAAAGCACCGGGTAATGCGGGCCTCGCCCCGGAAAAAGAAGCGGCTTTACTCGCAAAGCTAGAAGAATAGCGCCTATGCTCACAATCGAACTCGATAGCGCCCCAAGCCGCACGGATATTCAGACGATCCGCAGCGGCCTGGGTGCTTATAACCTCAAACATGTTCCGGTCCTCACCGAACTCGTCAACACCGATGTCGCCATCGTTGCGCGTGGGCAGGATAAGCAGATCATCGGCGGGGCCATTGGCGAACTTTCCTGGGGCTGGCTGTACGTCGATACGCTGTGGGTGGATGCTTCCCATCGACAGAACGGGCTGGGTCGCCAACTCATGGCCGCGATTGAAGATCATGCCCTGCAAAATGGCATCCCCCATTGTTATCTGATGACCACCAGCTTCCAGGCGCGGCCTTTTTACGAAAAGCTCGGTTACAAGGTCATCGGCCAGAACCAGGACCGTCCGCGTGGGCATACCATGTACTATCTGACCAAGGTGCTGCTTCCTGCCCAGAATGTACCTGAATTTGAGATACAGTCCCCGCCATATGCCCATGTCGCCCAGCGCCTGAACGATATTTTCATTCAGGATGCAGAAAAAAACGTGCCGCTGGCTAACCAACCGCTGGCGATTTTTCTGCGTGATGAAGCCGGAACTGTCCAGGGAGGTTTATTTGGCAATCTGTTCTGGGATTGGTTCGATCTGCGCTTTGTTTGGATCGATGACGCCTATAGGGGCCAGGGATATGCTCGTCGCCTGTTCGAGGTCCTAGACGCTGAATTGCAACGCCACCACACGATTGGCATTGTGGCCGATACGACCGATTTCCAGGCGCTGGATTTTTACAAAACAATCGGCTTTGAGGTATTCGGCACTCTGGCAGATCGTCCACCAGGGCATACCTCCTATTTGATACAAAAATCGCTTGGCTGATGTCCAACTCCTTTGAATCACCAACGACCAACCCCTATATTGAGCGTATCAATGCTGTCATTGATTATATCAACGCGCATATAACCACCGACCTGCCGCTGAATGTGTTAGCGGAGAAGGCTGCATTTTCGCCATTTCATTTCCATCGCATCTTTAAGTCGATCACTGGCGAAACCGTGAATCAGTTCGTCAACCGACTGCGCCTTGAACGGGCAGCAGCACTACTCAAGGGTGCGCCGAGCATGTCAATCCTGGACGCAGCAACCGCGTGCGGCTTTAACTCAGCTTCTGTGTTTTCCAGGACATTCAAGAAGCACTTTGGCATCCCGCCAAGAACCTGGGACAGAATCACCCCATTAAAAAATAGCAAGAATGGTCAAGTTCTTGATGGGTTTCCTCGTTACACTGTAGAACAACTGGCCGCGTTTGAGGGCCAAGCATCATTTCCGGTTGTTATAGAGTCGTTACCAGCACGGCAGTTGGCCTATATACGTATTCGTGCAGCTTATAATTGGGAACGCAACATGCGGGCTTATCACACGCTGCTCAACTGGTATCAGCGGCAGGGGGGTGATATTGCCACAGCCCAGATGATTGGCATGTCACCGGATGACCCAACGTTGGTGCCTCTGGAAAAGTATCAATACGACTGGTGTGTGATTGTGCCGGATAGCTGGCAGGCCAGTGGCGAAATCAGTATGCGCCCGTTCCCGGCATGCACGATTGCGAGCGTTGTCTGCGATGGCGATATTCATCTCGTCGACAAAATCTGGCAGTACCTGTTCGATTATTGGCTGCCACGCAGTCGCTACCAGCCGGATAACCTGCCAGCGATGGAGATATTTTTATCGTTACCGCACTTGGGTGATTTTCAAAGGTGGCATCAGCATTGCGCCCTGCCAATCACGGATCTCTATGCACATTGGACGCCCGACATCAACCTATAGGAATCAGGAGTTTGGTCATGAACTTAGGCGTTTTCTCAATTAGCTTGGCAGTCAAAGACATCAAAACATCACGGGAATTCTATGAAAAACTCGGTTTTGAAGCATTCGATGGCAATGAAGCCGAGAATTGGCTCATGCTGCGCAATGGCGACATCCTGATCGGTTTGTTCCAGGACATGTTTGAGCACAATACCCTGACATTCAATCCACAAGATGTACGGGGCATTCAAAAAGCATTAAAGCAAAAAGGCGTGTCGATCATCAAGGAAGCCGATGAAACGACGACAGGGCCAGAACACATCGTCCTGATGGACCCAGATGGCAATCCCATTCTGATTGACCAGCACTGAGGACAATCAGACGTTGACCAGTACCACGCCAATCAGAATCATGG
Source organism: Anaerolineaceae bacterium (assembly GCA_020634165.1). GTDB lineage: Bacteria > Chloroflexota > Anaerolineae > Aggregatilineales > Phototrophicaceae > Phototrophicus. The sequence goes on from JACKCF010000001.1 coordinate 110,996, forward strand.
CCACAGCCGACCATTGCAGCCTGGAAAGATGCTCACCGTAGAAAATCCGCGCCAGAATCACTGTAATGGCACTATAGAGCGAAGCCAGTACGCTGACAATGGTCACACTGCCGACCGTATAGCCGACGTTGTTCGCGATGAACGCGCCCATATCCAGGGAGGCATACAGCATAATCAGCAGGCCAATGCGCCAGTTGAACTGCCCATAGGCAGCTTTGCGATGTCGCCGCCAACGCGCGTAAATCGCCAGTGCCATCAACGTACAAATACGGCCAATCCAGATCGGTGTGATGCTGCCCATCACGGGGACAACATGCGTTCCAGTGGCCCAATAGCTGTAACCATACAGCAAAGACGCGGCTACCGCAGCCACCATCCCCAGGATTTGCCCACGTTGATCATGGCGAATGGGGGACTTGCGCCTCGGCATCGTAATCAGCACCACGCCGATGATCGCCAGGGCAATGCCAACATACTGACCTGTAGCCAGCACAGCCCCATCCAGAATGTCGAATAGGGTGATGAAAACGGCATAGGCTGAGGTAATCGGCACGACAATCGCCATTACACCAATATCAATAGCGATGAACATCAGCAGATTGGCCAGACCATTGATGGCCAGGATAATGAGGGCGTACAGCCAGTCATCTGCCAGATTTGGGTGCATCAGACTGGCGAGAGTGCCACTATTCAGCATAAAAACAGTTAGTAGTAAAAATGAGAAGGATTCAGCAACAGCGGTCGCCCGAATCATGCCAACGGAACGCATCGGCAGCCGCGAGAGAAACAGCGACCATCCCCAGCCAAAGGCGGCAATCAGCCCCCATACCACGTCCAACGATGTCTACTCCGATGAAGATAAGCCCCAGGCTGGGATCAATACATAAGCGCAGATTCTAGTCTGCTACAGCGCGCTTGAATATCCCTGGTTTCGTTTAATTTCGATTAGGCGAAAAATGCCAGAACACATGTAAAAAACGCCTCAGATATTAGTTTTTCGTGATGGATGTAACAGACATAATGTGACCAAAGTTCCAAAATACAGGCGCATACTCTAAGTACGGATGCACATCCAGAACACAGAACAGCATGTGTTCTTTTTGTTGTGGGTCAGGCATCTAACCGCAAAGTGGCTGCGGTTCCCAATAATTAGGCCGTTGTTATAAAGAGAGTGTGGATTATGTACGTCAAGATTAACCGCAACGTATGCGACCACCAGTTAGCGATCTGTGAACGCTGCCTGGGCAAATTCCTGGAAAATCCATTTGGTTACGAACGCCAATGCTTCGAGGAAATTCAGGACGATGGCAAAGACACCATCACCATCGACCTGCATACCGGCGACCGTGACGTTCACATGGAACTAACCCAGGAAGAAGCCAAAATAATGGCTGGTGAAGGCTGGGCAACATTCGTGGATTTTGCTGTGCCCATGCTGCGGAAGACAACTGAAGAGCCAAAGAACATACAGCAATAGGTTTGTTACTGCTCACTAATTAGATAAAAATATTCTTGCCGTGACGTCATGTGCATGACGGCTAAATTAAACTGCGAACGCTGCAAACAGCGAATAGTATTAAAAAAAACAGGGCATCCATATGGATGCCCTGCTGTCGTTTCTTCGTCGTTCTGTCTAGTAAACGGGTACGGCGTCGATCAGACCGTTGTTGATACCGACATACGCCGCCAGAATCCAGCCAATTTGGTCACCCCAGCGCACCTGATACCAGAAGTTCATGCCACCCTGGACCGTACGGCTGAGGATTTGCACCTCGCCACCCCAGGGGATCTGGGCCAGTAGCGGCGTGCGTGGGCTTGGATACTGGCGCAAATTCATCACAGAGCGCGTGATGCCTGTCACGCCCTTGTATTGTTCAACTGGCAATGATGGGAAGATACTGTCCTGATAGGGCAGGATGTTTTCATCACCCTCTACAAACAGATAACGCCCCGATGACCAGCCAACAGTATCTTCGTCGTACTGGATCAGATACCAGGTGAACAGCCCCTCACGCTCATTGCGGGCCAACAGCGGATATTGCACATCGGGCCGGGCCACAGCCACCATGCTCGCCCCCAGGAAGGGGCCTGTGCGAACAGCCAGACCACGCACATAATTCACGACACCAACAGCCAGGGGTGCTGTTGTGGCCGTTGGGGCCAGGCTGGTTCCACTCGTCGCGAACCACTGCACCTGGATCAGCGCGAGATCAATCCGTTCAACGTACTCAACAATAATCGTTGCCGGACCGCTCAGGTTAACAATCGCCGAGACCGTCGCTAGGCCCGTATGGCCAAAGTTGTCGATGACGGGCAGGCCATTGATGAACAAACGTACACCATCGTCAGCCGTGATGACGAATTCATACAACCCTGCGCTAAAGGCAACATCGGCAGTAAAGCGCGCCGAGAAATTATCAGGGTTAACACTCAATGTGCGCGTATCATCGTTAGGTGAGCCAAACCCCCAGTTCTGGCTGAGGCCATTAAGATAAAGGCCGCTATCTGCAATGCCACAGTTGAAATCCGTGCAATTGTAAAACTGGCCGACCCAGCTTGCGCCAGCCTGGGCCTGGACCGTCGGGCCTGGCACCAAGACCGTCGGTGCAATCAAACCGACGAGCAGCAGCGCAAGCGCGAGTGTCATCAAAATAGGGATGCGTTTCATCGACTTTTGCTCCATTCACTTACAGGCCAGCCCCGTGCCGCCTAGCCAAGAGGCGGATAATCCGCGTTAAGACGGGTCGTGAGCTTTTCATAAACTACCCGTATTATAACCTCAACCGCGGGATGCTACATTGCAGATGCGCCCTAACTACCCTCACCGTGAAAACATATCAGGTCAGCATCTACCTCTGTTAAAGATCATGCACTGAAATGATGCCGCTCTAATGAATTTCGTTTATCATTTCCATAAAAGTGCATGTGTTACGACTATCCATAATTAGTGTAACCTATCTGGCCATTTTTGCGTATAAGGCATTAGAACTATCAAAAAAGCATGACATAAATCACTCAAAGTTCGTCAGAAGGTAAATTCAACAAGGGGATAAAGGCGGCTAAGCATCCGCCTGGAGGAATATCATGACTGAGCAAAAACCACAATCATTGTCCGGGGAAACCATCATCGAGCGCGGCAAAGAAATTGTCGAGATGGGCAATCAGCGTCGTCTCATTATCCGTCGCGAAAATGGCGAGCCACTGATCGACGTATCGCTGACGGTTGCCGTTGGTGCGGGTGTTGTCTTCTTCTTCCTGCCGATTTCGTGGGTGTGGCTGCTGGTTGCGGTGGTAGTCGCTGTCGCCATGAAGCTGCGCATCGAAGTGCTGCGCGAAGTCGGTGATGGTGGCACCATCGAGATGAAGCACAAGAACGACGAAGTCGAAGACGTCTAGCACATCGCTAAGCGATCACAACCTAAGCATGAGGGCATGACCAAGTCATGCCTTTTGCTTTCTGGCCTAAGTCCGCTTCTCGGCAAGCGTCCGCACCATCTGCTCAAAATGGTTGGTATCATGCCAGGCTGCCATGACAAGGATCTGATTCAGCGGCAGCGGTCCGTTGATAGGATGAATGCCAACCCGTGCCCAGGTCGCTTTGTCATCACCCAGGCCCTTGAGCAGTGCCAGAAATTCGTCACGGTACTTCTGCCATTCATCAAGCACTGATTGCGGATCATCCTCGTTGTAACGTTTTTCGATGGCCAACTCATCAGGATTCGGGCGGGGCAGAGGCGGGTTGTCCTGTTCAAGTGTCACTCTGGTGCGTGCAATAAAGACCGCTTCAAAGTCACGTAGATGGCAAAGTGCCTCTAATGCTGTCCAGCCATCACCACCATCGCGATACGTTCGCATAGCTTCCGTTCCGGCAGCATCAACGATATATCGGGCAATCGTGATGCCATTTTCCAACTGGCTGATCTGGCGCTGACGCAGGAATACCATGTTCATAGATTTGTCCCTCTAATTCCTTCGTTGAAAAGCAATCATGTAGTCGCAGGCTTGCCTTGCGTTACCACCGAGCCAAAACATCAACCTGGGCCTTAACCACCAGCAATCCGCTGCAAACTGAGTGAATAGCGCCCGGTAGTCGTATTATCTGTCAGATTGCCATCGTAGCGCATCGCCCGAATGTAGTAGACGCCTGTGTAGGGTAGGCTGTAGCCTTCGATACGGGCGTTGGTCGTACTGCCACTGATGGCGTCGTCGTTGCGTAAAATGCGCTGCTGTTGGGCATCAAGCAGTTCCAGCACCGGATCGAGATTGCCGTCAATGCGGTTCATGAAGACGTTGATCGTATCGCCCGTGTAGCCCCAGAACGCGAACAGCGAATCCGGGTCGGCGTCGGAGATCGCATCTTGCAGCGATGTGCCGTATATCAGGCGCGGAATGCCTGGGTTCACATTGGCGAAGGCGTTGCCTTCCATGCGGAATTGCAGCCGGAACCCGCCCTGCGATGTGCCCGCTTCTTCATCAAGGCGGGTGGCGACAATCGTGTAGATGCCTGGTTCTGGCACGCGGAACTCGGTAATGCGTGAGTTGCGTCCGCTGCCGCCATCGTCATCCTCAAACAGCACTTCGCCACCTGCATTGACGATCTTGAGATAAGCATCGAGCTGGCCGCTGGTCTGGTCCATCGATACCGTGACGAGGTCGTGCTGGGCCGCACTGAATGTGAAATAACGCGCGACCTGATTGTCGTTGATGACACCTTCAACTGTCTGGCCGCTGCTGATCGCTTCCGGTGCCAAAATCGAATTGCCCAGGCCGCTGCCATCGGATTCGTCGATGGTCAGTACAAAATTCCCGGCTGTGTCACCACCGGCCTGGCCATAGCGCGTGGCGATGACAACATAGGTGCCTGTTTTTTCGATCAGCAGGTTACGGATGACGGCATTTTGCGTGGTGTTGTCATAATCGTCATTATCGGCGACCTGGAAGCGGTCACTATCGACCACAATCAGGTAGGGGTCCAGCGTGCCGGAACTGCGCAGCATCTCCAGGTTGAGGATGTCGCCTTCCTGGGCGCGGAACGTGTAATAAATTTCCGACTGCTCGTTGGAAATTCGGTCGATGACGGGTTCGCCGTAGCGCAAAGTGCTGCCCTGCTGACTGAGCACCCCGACGCGCTCCAACAGCAAATCATACGTTCCCTGAGTGCTGCCGAGCGCCCCACCGAAGCGCGACACGGCCACATAATACTGATCATCACGGGAGAGCGTCACGGTCAGGTCAAGGTCGCGGCCACCTGCCTGGTCATCACGCCGAAAAAGCAGCGTTCCTCGGCTGTCAAACACGGTCAGAATGGGGTCGAGGTCGCCACTGCTGACCGTCAACCGAAAGCGAATGACTTCCCCTCGTGAGCCTTCTATGAACCAGACTTGGCGCGGCGTTGTATTGTTCAAAGTGCCGCTGATGGTATTGCCTGGTTGCATATTCTCGCTGTCGATGTCGAGTTCTTCGGCAGCATCATCCTGGGCCAGATTGGCAACATAAAGCGGCCCCATCAGCAGGCTGATGAGCAACAAAAATGCCAAAGTCGCATGACGCATATTCATGGCGCGTAGCATAACAAAAAGTAACGAGCATGCCTATGGAGCGTCGTGCGGACGTAGGCTGATTAAGCTACGACATTCTTCGCCTTAGATCAGCGGACTGGGCGTGATCGACAGATACAGCTTGAAGTGCTGTTGGCCATCGAGCACATCCAGATGCTCTTCCAGCGAGGGTTGTTCGCCATAAGTATAGTTGCTGTCCTTCAGCCAACCTACCAGTTCATTCCAGCCTGGGCCGATAGCTTCAACGCCTTCACAATCCAGCGTGGCATAACACCCACCCGGAAAGTCGATAATATCAATCCCGCCGGAACGGCCTACCCAGGGTTCGATGGTGATCCAGGTCGTGTACTTGTGGTTCGGGTGTGGCTGGCAGTTATCATAGCCGAAGAAGCGAAACGGGTGATTAAGCTGGCCCAGAGGGCGCGCCCATGCAATGAGTTGGTCGATGGCTTCTTGTTCCGGGGATTCACTGGTGACGGAGAGGCTGGCGACGCGCATGGGTGCCAGTTTTTCAACGTGTACGTCTTTTATGAGGGTTCCACTCATGGTGTAGCATCCTTTCAGATACCCGACCGATAAGAGCTGAACATGTGTTCTTATTATACTGCGAATTGACGCAGGGGTAAAGCAGCCCAGGTACGAAAATCGTTTGAGTTGGCAGATGATCTGCTGATATCTTGATATATATGCGAATTAGTATATCAATTTTTACTGTGAGTAAAATTAAACGTACTTGACACGAGAACAAATATGCGATATATTGTGATTGATTGCATGTAACCATGCAAATGTACCTTACAAACTTATCTCCTAAGTGGCACTGCTTTCAGGCGTCTTGTCGACGTCGCCATCCAGTTAATGGTTGGTTTATCATCGTGCGTAGCAGTGAACTTTCCAAACACGAAATCAGTGTTGTGATCCGGTTCCTACTCTAAGCATCGGTTCCAGATTCTCTTTGCTTCGCTGATTCTAGATTTGGTTGGACATTGATCGATGATCCGTTTACAACGGAATTAATGAAAGCTTGATCTGGGTCCTCAGAGTCGCATCGTTTCGGTGCCACAGACATTGACAACGGGTGTCAAATTGGCACCAATACAAGTCTAACTAGGAGGTAAAAATGAGTAACAAAAACAGTCTCATCCGTGAGATACGCGAACTACTCGAAGAAATTCGCGTAAAGGTACAAAGCGACCATGAGGACAGTGTTATCCATCAACTCGACAAGGCAATATTGAAGCTCGAAGAGCTGGATTCTACAGAGCCGAAATCACACCATGTTGCCCTTGAGGTACTGGGGTTGGCACTTAAGAGTCTACCAGCAATAAAGGTGTTGATGGAAGTTTTCGGTGATTTGCTTTAGCAATATCCGATAACTGGCAAGAAGTTGCAGAGGACACACCAGGTCATAGTTTTTGTCTAGTAAACAGAGACCAGCAAATGAACTTAGGGAAAGCAATCAAGCTTTGTAGAACTCAGCGAGGATTTAGTCAAGCTGAGTTGTCCAGAATAGCTGGCATCTCAGTTTCGTACTTATCATTGCTTGAACGGGGTAAGAGAGATCCAAATCTATCTACAGTTGAAGATATTGCGCAGGCATTAGAAGTTCCTGTAAGCATATTGGTTTTTCTCGCTGCTGAGGATGACGAGATGGTTGGATTGACCCCTGAATTGCGCGAAAAGCTCTCCTATACAGCACTTAGGCTTATCGAAGCTTCAAATGGATAAGCCGCAGTATAAAAAGAAACCAATTGGATATGTTGATTCGCTAGCTAAAGCTCTCTCTGCAGAGAGAGATCATCTTATTCGTGTCGCTAATGATGCGGACTCTTTTTACCGACTTCATAAGCGAATAGAAAAACCGGATGGTACATTTCGAGAGATATATGACGCTAGGTATCCTCTTAAGCTTTTTCAGAGGCGCATCAACAGAAAACTGATTTCAAGAGTAGATTTTCCGCAGTATTTACACGCAGTAAAACATCGTAGCCATATCACTGCTGCCTCAAAACATAATATCCCACTTCTACTATTAAACCTAGATATTAGCAACTTCTTCCCTTCAATATCATCAGAGTTGGTTTTTGATATATGGAGACTATTCTTCAGATTTCCTAAGCATGTTTCACAAATGCTCACCAAACTCACGACTTACAATGGTTTTTTGCCTCAAGGTGCGCCAACGAGCCCAGGTCTAGCTAACTTAGCATTTTGGGATATTGAGTCCAAGCTAGTTGAGGGCATGAATGCGAAGGGTTTTGTTTATACTCGGTTCGTAGATGATGTGACTATATCATCTGAACGAAAAGTTCAAATGGATGAACTAGCTCCGATAATCGCTAGCATATTCGGTATGTTTCGGAATAGAGGCGTTAAAGCTAATCGCAATAAGATTCATATCTCCACCAGCGGCCACGAAATGCTTGTTCATAACCTAAATATAAATTCTGGCGTTCCCACAATACCGAAGAGGGAGAGAGGCCGTATCAGAGCTGCTGTGAAGGACTGTGAAATAACCTACACAGAGATTATTCAAACAGAAGTGTATAAAAAGCTATGGCACAGTACTTTGGGAAGAGTCAATTACTTAAATCATTTTCATCCCACCGAAGCACAAAAGTATCACCAACGACTTCAAGCAGTACGTCCATCGTAGAAGATCATATATACAAAGTCGGGAGTGAATGGGAGTCGAACCCACCGTCGCCTGCCTTTACAGCCGACCATCAGTTTTGAAGACTGTGGCGCCCACCGGGACACATTCACTCCCCTGACAAGCCCCTAAGTTTACACAAGCCCCGTGCTTACGATAAGTCCGTATTTATAGCCCAGTCCTGGGTGCTGAGGTTTGCGTGCGGAGTCGGCTAGCTTGTGCGTCGCTCAAGTAAAAACAACCCGCTAAAAACCAACGACTAATAACCAAAAACTGCTCAATTTCCTGATTGCCATTGTAGAACTTTTGTGCTACCCTTATGTTCCTTCTGGAGATGGCATTTGCGGCGATTCGTATTACACTAAGCGTATTACACCGAACGAACCAGGCACATCACCGAAGAAGAAACAAACCCAATTTGTCGTGAACATCACGCGAACGCCCGGCTAGATCATTTGGAGTACAGGACAAACAATTATGGCAAAACGTGGAACCAAGAAAAACGATGTGGTTCAGGTCGCAAACGAGGGCCGTGTCAAGGCCCTGGACGCCGCGCTGAGCGACATCACCAAACGCTATGGCGATGGCACGATCATTCGTTTGGGCGATGCCTCCCATATGCAGGTCGATGTCATCCCCAGCGGTTCTTTAGGCCTGGACATTGCGATTGGCGTCGGCGGCATCCCGCGCGGCCGTATCACTGAAATCTATGGGCCGGAGTCATCCGGTAAGACGACCCTTTGTCTGCATGTGATCGCAGAAGCGCAAAAGCGCGGTGGTCTGTGCGCTTTCATCGACATGGAACATGCTCTTGATCCGGCTTATGCCCAGCGCATCGGCGTCGATATCGAGACCTTGTATGTTACCCAGCCAGATACCGGTGAGCAGGCGCTGGAAATCACGGAAACGCTGGTACGCTCCGGTGCACTGGATGTGATTGTGGTTGATAGTGTCGCCGCATTGGTCCCACGTGCGGAAATCGAAGGTGAGATGGGCGATTCTCACGTCGGTTTGCAGGCCCGCCTGATGAGCCAGGCTCTGCGTAAGCTGTCCGGTATCGTCAAACAATCCGGTCTGGTGCTGCTGTTCACCAACCAGCTTCGTGAAAAGATCGGTGTTATGTTTGGCAACCCGGAAACACAGCCAGGTGGTCGTGCGCTCAAATTCTATTCCAGCGTACGCCTGGATATTCGCCGTACCCAATCGATCAAATCGGGTGGCGATGTGGTTGGCAACCGCACCAAGATCAAGGTCAAGAAGAATAAGGTCGCCCCGCCATTCCGCGAGACTGAATTCGACATCATGTTCATGGAGAATGGTATTAGCAAAGTCGGCGAGATCATCGACCTGGGCGAAGCCATCGGCCTGATTGAGAAGCGCGGCGCGTTCTATCGCTACAACGAAGAGTTGGTCGGCCAGGGCCGTGAGAATGCCAAACAGACCCTCATGGAAAATACCGATCTGGCTTTCGAGCTTGAAGATCAGATTCGCACCCACTATGGCCTGCCCAGCATGGCCGAGATGAACGCCGATATCGTCGAGTAATCAGCCCAAATTACCATCTAAAAGGACACCATGCGGTGTCCTTTTTTGGTAGATAAACACATGGAGGTAAGGCTTGGTCAAATTAGATAAACATTATGTCGATCCTCGTTTGGTTGTCCTTTACGACATTGAAAATCCGCGTGGTGAGGATACCGATTTTTACTTGAATTTCGCCAAAAAAATTAACGCAAAGCACATTGTCGATCTGGGCTGTGGCACGGGCATACTCACCAGGGAACTGGCACAGCCAGGGCGGGAAGTAATCGGAGTCGATCCGGCATCGGCGATGCTTGCTGTCGCGCAGCAGCATCCTGATGCAGATCGTGTGCAGTGGATCAACGGGGACGCCAGCATCCTGGGAAATCGACAAGCTGATCTGGTACTGATGACCGGAAATGTCGCACAGGTCTTTTTGGAAATAGATGATTGGCTGACGACCCTCACGAATATTTTCAACAGTTTACGCCCTGGTGGCTACCTGGCCTTTGAGAGCCGTAACCCGCTCGTGAAGTCGTGGCAGCAGTGGAATCGCGACGAGAGTTATTATGAATTTGATTCGCCACATGGCAGGATGGCCAGTTGGGTTGAAGTCGTGGATGTGCATGACAACCGTGTCCAGTTAGAAGGTCACAACCTGTTTCTTGAAACAGGTGAAGTCATTGTCGCTGAAAGCGAACTAGTTTTCCGCAGTCGCGAGGAAATCGCTGCGCAATTAACTCAGATCGGCTTCACGGTTGAGAGGGTATACGGTGACTGGCATCAAACAACCTTTGATGATGCTCAGCGACTGATGGTGTTCATCGCACGCCGACCACTTTAACGCAGAAATGAAAAGGGCACGTCATGACGTGCCCCTACTAGTTATGTGATTTACAGCCTATCGACTACAGCATCTTGAGGGCTTTGCGATATGTTTCCAGGGCATCTTGCAATTTACCCTGGCGCATCAGGCCATCGCCCAGAACACGATAGACAGCGGTATTCTTCTTCTGGTCCTTGTCCTCGGAAAGCTTCTTGAGGTCATTGACCACTTCGTCGAGGGCTGTGTTGGCACGGATGACCGTTTCGTAGTCGTGCAGGCTGTCATCGACGGCACCGCTGCTGACCTTGCTACGCGCATTTTCCAGCATGGCTGCCACATTGACCTGGGTTGCGGCCACTGGCACGGGCGCCGGTGAACGTGGCTGTTGAACTGGAACGAGCGCAGGTTGCGGCTGTGGTTGAACAGCCGGAGCAGGCACAGGTTCTTCCTCGATTTCGGGTGCCTCGTCGGTGAAGGTCTGCTCTTCGGCAACGGGTTCCAGCGTGATGGCCTGGGCCTCTTCCTCTTCGTCCATGGTTTCGCGCAGCCAGTCGGGGATGTCCTCGACATCGACTTCGGCATCTACGTTAAGCCAATCGGGCAGGTCTTCGTCTTCGACGGCCTCAACGGCATCTGTTTGCAGCCAGTCGGGAATATCACTGACAGGGCCTGTGTCACTCAGCCAATCGGGCAGGTCCTGCTCGACGTAATCACCTTCTTCAAGCGTGAATGGTTCGGTAGCTGCCAGGTCTTCGTCATCCAGCTCGATGTCGTCAAACTCCGCTACATCGGCTACAGCAGCAGATGCTACAGCGACATCACCTGTAATTTCGCCTGCCAGCCAATCGGGGACCAGTTCTGCCTGGCCCAGCGGCAGATTGCGTTCCAGGGGCAGTTCAGCCGTTTGCATGACGGGCGCACTTGCTGCCACATCCTCGCCCATGCTCTGGGCATACCATGCGGCCAGCTCCTGCTGACGTGTTGGGTCGGCTTCGACCTCGAAGGCTTCTACCCAATTGTCGTCGCTGTCCATCGAGATGGCTTCAACCGAAGCAGCTACACCCGAAGCTACATCGACCGTCAAGGGTTCATTATCGGCGGCATCACCGTCTGTCGCGAAGATATCCGCCAGGACAGCCTCGTCGTCACCAATTTCCTCGGTCAGCCAGTCAGGAATGTCCTCGCTCGACAGATCGAGGTCTTCATCAATGGCAAAGTCACCGGAGTCTTCCAGGACGAACTCGCTATCATCATCTTCCAGCACAAACTCGTCGTCGATCTCTTCCAGCATCATGTCGGCTGGCATCTCGAAGTCGTCTACCGCGACGGCCTGCATTTCATCAGTGCCAAACATCTGCTCCAGCATGGCATTGGCTTGTTCAGCCGACATTTCGCCTTCTGGCTCGTCTTCATCCTCAGGCATGTCCATTGCCAGCGATTCGGAGTTCATCTGCTCCTGCAACCAATCAGGAATTTCCGCAGGGATCGCATCCGAAGGCAAGTCTTCGTCCTCGTCAAAGCCGAGGTCGCGGTCAGCATACTGTTCAGCTTGCTTAAACATGGCATCGAAGAAGTTCTCAACTTCTTCCGGCGAGACATCCTCGCCTGCGTTCAGACGAGAAATCGTCTCAGTAGCTTCCTCGCCATCTTCAACATCATCCATATCAGCAACGCCAGAGCCGGACCTACCACCGGATACACCAGACGCAAGCGCATCCAGCCATGCGGAAGGATCGCTCATATCCATGTCGGCGACCGTCTCCTCGTCGATGTAAGGCTCCGGCTGGAGGTCTTCTTCATCAACCAGGGGCTTGCCACCCGTTTCAAACGAGTAAGGTTCATAACCAGGACCATCCGGCGTGAAGTCGCTTGGCCGCTCGATTGTCATATCGGCGGACGTTGACAACTCTTCCGCAGGCGCACCCTGATCGCGTGCTAGGCTTTCGATCCAGGCGATGGGGTTCTCGCCCTCATTTGCAGCGGCTGCACTGGCAGCAATTTCATTCAGACCCGTCAGGTTCTCACCAATTTCGCCCAGGTCGAGGTTTTGCAGGTCCGGTACGGTATCCGCGCGATTCTCCGCAGCCAGCTCGGCTAACCAGCCCATCGGGTCCAGCGCAGCCGGGGACTTCGCCTCGACTTCTTCAAGTGCGCCGAGGTCGATTTCCTCAGCCATCGGCTCATCATTCGCCAGACTCGACAACCAGGACATCGGGTTGTCACCCTCAGCCATCGGCTCTTCGTCGATTTCGTCTTCGTAATCAGCTTCATCGGTCGAAGTCAGATCATCGAGGTTGAATTCATCATCTTCGTCATCATCGCTGGTGATGGATGCCCAAAGAGGTTCTTCCTCATCGTCATCTTCTGTGATAGACGCCCAGACAGGTTCTTCTTCCTCGTCTAATGAATCGAGGTCGATGACATTATCCTCGTCAAAGTCGAAAGGCATATCGTCATCATCGACTTCATAAGAGATATCTTCGTCGACTTCAGATACAAACTGGAATTCCTCATCGGCATCTTCGTAATCAGAAGCATCGATTTCGTCAAAGCTTGGCAATAGGTCTGCGCTGCTCGGCGGTGTGGGCTTCGCGGCTTTTTCCTGGGCTTCCTTGGCCAGATGGGCTTCCCACTTGTCTTTGGTCCAGCCATAGGGGATGTACTCGCCCGTGTCGGCAAGGCGCGCATCATCGGCACTGATTTCCTCGACATCCATATCCGCTTCAGTCAGGAAGCTGCTCGGATCAGCACCCTGGCGCTTGGCCAGCGATTCCATCCAGCGCATCGCTTCTTCTGGCGACATGCTGTCGAAATCAGGCATTTCTTCACCGACGGCCTCGGTCATCGGGGCACCACCATCACCGAGTTCGTTATCCAACTCGGCGACTGGCTCCGGCGTATAGATCGGTGTCGTAAAGTCTTCATCATCTGTTGAAGCAGGGCTTGACGCTGCACGTGCCGCTTTTTCTTCGGCTTCCCTGGCTAGGTGGGCTTCCCACTTATCTTTGGTCCAGCCATAGGGGATATACTCGCCTGTTTCTTCCAGGCGTTCATCATCTGCACTGACTTCCTCGATTTCCAGGTCCGCATTGGTCGTGAAGCTGCTCGGATCGGCACCCTGGCGTTTGGCCAGCGATTCCATCCAGCGCATCATTTCCTCTGGTTCCATGTTTTCGAAATCGGGCGTATCGGACATATGGCTTATCCTTCTTGTCGCATTTAACGGCGGCCCAACGGCATTGATATCCTATAATAACCTTTTGCGCGGGTCTCGTGCCTTAAGTATCGGCCCAGACGTGCTTACGTCCAGGCCATAGTGTTAACTGGCGTGGCCCATCACAAATGGCCGCCTAATCATCGTCATCTTCAAGATCATCGAAGTCGAAATTCTCGATATCCAGGTCCAGGCCCAGGTCATCGAGCAGATCATCGACTGTGCCTTCCGATGAATCATCATCTTCCGACATATCGAAGTCATCTTCGTAGTCACCCAGGTCGTCAAAACGAATTTCGTTATCGTCCAACTCGTCGTCGAACATCTCATCATCGTAAGTATCATCAAATTCGCTGACGTCATCGCTTAGATCGGTTAAGTCATCGATCACGTCTTCTTCGATGATGCCCTCAACGCGGGCAGCTTGGTCTTCATCCATCCTTGTAGCTGCAACGGCACCTACTGCGCCCGTCACTGCCCTGGCGACGCTGGACGCTACATTGCGTGCCCATACAGGCACCTGGCTGAAGTTAAAGCGCGGCGGAATAACAACGGCTTGCTGTACGCTGGTCGGGATGGGCGGTGGGGCACCAGCCTGGGTTTCTTCCTCGACAATATCTTCTAGCCAACCATAATCGTCTTCCGATGGCACTTCGCCAACAGCTTCGCGCCGACGGTGGCTGCTATCAACGTCACTATCGGCACCGCCTTCTTCATCTTCGCGGGCTTCAAAGTCCAGGTCCAGGCCCGGAACCATCTGGTTGAGCCAGTCAGGCGCATTATCCGCATGGATGCCAGTATCTTCTGCTAAATCGTCATCGACATATTCGCCAAATTCCATGCTGGCGACCAGGTCTTCGGTTTCCGGCACATCCTCATCGCTCAAAACAGCGTCGATTTCCGATGTGGTATAGACGTTGGCTTCATTCGTGTTGCGGTTGGTGTAGCGGCCTTCTTCGTAGGCGTAAGCCTCTTCGCCCTGGCCCTCATCGTAGAATTCCTCGTCAAAGATGTCGTCAGCATCCTCGGATTCGTCGCCTTCACTCATGGCAACCATTCCGAGGGCAGCCGCACCAGCTTCAGCAGCACTGAGAATGTCTTCCTCGTCAGTGGCTTCGCTGTAAAGCGCATCTTCAAGCTCTGCCATGAAGTCTTCTTCTTCCTGGGCAGTAGCTTCAGGATCGGGCGGTTCCATATCGGCCAGCCAATCGGATTCAATCGCCTGGAGTTCTCCTGGCAGGGCTTCTTCATCCAGCTCATCAGCGCCCATGTCAGAAAGCCAGTCAGGTTCGGCTGCATCTACGCTGGCAGCGATGGCTTCCTGCTCAACCTCATCAAATTCGACTACTTCGTCGGCTGCTTCCTCATCAACATCCATTGATGACAGCCATTCAGGCTCTTCCGGCGTGGCCGATTCTTCGTCATCCAGCGCCGATAACCAATCCGGCTCCTCGAATTCGGCTTCTTCAAACGATCCGTCAAAATCGGGAAGGTCGTCACCCAGGTTAGCAGTATGTGCGCCGATATTGTCCAGCAGGCCAGTCATGCCACTTGGGCGCGGCAGCTCATCGTCGAAGGTTTCTGCGAAGGGGTCTTCAAATTGCATCTCATCGACGGCGAACTCTGATTCCTCTTCTGTAAGGTCACTCTCGACGGAAGCCATAGGACCGTCGAAGACCATCGTATTGCCGTCGTTAGGCATTTCGGCAGCGAATTCTTCGCCTTCAGCCTGTATATCGCCAAAAGCTTCGTCGAAGCTCTCAAAGTCTTCTTCAAAGTTATCCCCAACGGCTTCGATATCTTCGCTGACGCCCTGTAGCCAGTCACCGTCTTCGGCCACCAGTTCATCAACATCCTCGGCCATTTCCAGTTCGCCAAAAGCTTCTTCAGGTTCCTCATCCTCAAAGCTAAAATCAGCGAAAGCCTCTTCGATATCGTCTGCGCTTTCTTCTATTTCTTCGCCGACACCCTGTAGCCATTCATTGCCTTCGGCTACCAGGTCATCAACATCTTCTACCATTTCCAGTTCTTCGAGCGCGTCTTCGGCTTCTTCTTCATCAAAACCAAAATCACCAAAGGCGTCGTCAAACTCGCTGAAGGCTTCTTCAGCGCTGTCTTCCATCTCACCACTGACGCCCTGCAACCACTCGTTGCCTTCCGTCACCAGATCATGATCATCTTCAATCAGATCAAGTTCACCCAGTTCGCCGAGTGCTTCGCCCGTTTCTTCTTCATCGAATTCGAGGTCGGCGAAGGCATTATCAAAGTCGCCGAAAGCATCCTCGGTTGCTTCTTCCATTTCACCGCTGATGCCTTGTAACCACTCGTTGCCCTCCGTCACCAGATCACCGGTATCTTCGACCAAATCCAGTTCGCCCAGTTCATCGAGTGCTTCGCCGACATCGTCACTGTCGAAGCTCATCTCGCCCAACCAGTCGGCGCCTTCTAACTCGGCAACATCTTCGAGCGTGTCCATATCCGGCAGGGCATCCTGATCGACCAATTCTATTTCTTCTGGCACGCCAACTTCGCTCAACCAATCCGCATCAGCAGTAGCCAGGTCTTCTTCGTCTGCCAGGTCCGTATCGGATGTGACTTCTTCTAACCAGCTTTCATCCAGTTCCAGGGCCGAATCAAGCTCAGAATCCAGATCGTCTGAGTCATCGTCGCCAAAGTCGTTAAACAGATCAGCGAAGTCGTCATCCTCGCCTTGCTGCATGTCTTCGGGTTCCCAGTCTGTAGGATTTGGTTGATCGGGCATAGTGTCCTGCCAATCTCTCGTCTCGGATAGGTCGTCGGATACGGGTTGGTCAAACAGCTCAGCGTCGGCATCATTGCCCAGCGGGGAGCTTTGGTCAAATATGTCTAGGTCTTGCTCTATATCAGCGTCCGCCTCATCAGCCAGGAAGGACAGCGGGTCCAGATTGTCATCCAGATCGTCGTATAGTCCTTCGTCACTGAACAATATAGTGGCGTCATTCCGGGTACCACCATAATCTGGGCTTTGGTCGTCCGGGCCGTCATCTTCGACACCCGTTAAGCTAAAAAAATCGGGTTCGTCGTCGTTGGCCTCGTCGACTTCGTCTGCTACATCCATAAAATCTTCAGACGTTGCATCATCATCCAAAAGGAGGTCTGCAAACGCATCATCTTCAAGGTCGTCTATATAAGCTTCTTCGATAATCGTTTCTTCAATGATGGTCTCTTCGCCCCAATCCGCATCATCAAAGGCTTCACTTTCAGGGGCGGCGCTTTCTAATTCTTCACCTTCAGCAGCTTCACTTTCAAGGATTTCATCGTCGGGTACATCCCCGAACAATGCTTCAAAAGCATCATCCTCAAGTAATTCAGCAGATGCGTCCGCATCATCGACATCTTCTACTACATTGTCGAGAACATGGCTGGACAAGCTGCCTGTTTCGGCCAGCGTTTCCATCTCCAGCAATTCTTCTAATGCGGATTCATCAGCCCAATCGAGATCGTCGAGGATCGCCTCACTGGTTTCATCTTCGATGTCTGGAACATCATCGATCAGATTATCAATGAGTTCCGCGCCTGTGGCTTGCAACCAGGCCATAGAGTCATCGGCTTCTGGTTCATCCAGGCGCGATGTCGGCGTGAAGTTCTGGATAATCTCGTCGTAATCGTCGGCTTCATCCTCATGGAGTTCAATGCCGCTGTCCTGCATCCAGGCCATGGAACTCTGCTCAGAGCCGGAGATACTTACTTCGTCATCGCCGATTTCCTCGTAAAAGGTCGGCTGCTCAATCTCATCTTCTTCACTTAGCTCAATACCACTCTGATGCATCCAGGCCAGCGGATCAAGCGATCCGGTCCCTGTTGAGGGTTGTTCTGCAGGCTCATCCGGTTGGTCGATGGCTTGCTGCTGTTCAAACCAGCCGGTGTCGATTTCTGCATGTTGGACGACATCTTCGGAATCGACTTCGTCGTCAAAGAGTTTGGGGAGTTCATGGACGCCCATTTGGACTGCGATTTCGTCAGCATCGTCGCTCTGGTCAAAGCTGGTTTCATCGACGAAATCTTCGCCAAATGCAATTTCATTATCCGTCGGCATATTCCGCTGGAATTGATCGAAGCTGTCATATTCAAAGCTGGCTTCGTCCGCAGGTGCCGATGACGACATATCCGGTGCGAGCAAATCGGCAATTTCATCGGCGTCAGCTTCAACAGGTTTTTCGCCGGATTCCTCCGCGATGATGGCCTTGGCCTCATCCAGCGGTCCGGTATCAAAACGACCCGTTTGGGCATCTGCCAACCAGCTCAGGTCGTCATCGTCATCGTCAAATTTGCTAAGAATACCCGTCAGACCCGTTGATGTGTGGGGCACTTCGTCATAGCTGCTATCGACCAGGAAGTCGTCATCTTCCGGTTCATCGCTAAAACGGTTGAGCATACCGGTAAGGTTGTCCGTCTTGCGCGGACGGAAGCGTTCATCCTGCTCACCGAGGATATCTTCGAGGTCCAGTTCGGCAGCTTCATCGCCCAACATCCCTGTAAGACCTGTCGACGTGCGCTCAAACTGAGTGATGGGCGTTTCGCTGATGACACGCTCGCTGTCTTCCATGTCACCAAAGAGATTTTCCAGATTAATATTACTGGCCTGGGCAAATTCGCCTGCTTCTTCTGGCTCGAGGTCTGCCAGCCAGCCCATTGCTTCATCATCAGCGGCCACGACTTCCGATTCGGCTTCATCCGCGTCTAGTTCGATGCCATCGTCGGGCACTTCTTCCAGTGTCTCCAACCATTCGGGGCGCTGCTCTGCCAATGTTTGCTGGGCGTACTGCTCGTAGTTGAGCACTTCCATCGCGAACAGTTCGTCCCTGGCGCGATCATTCGTCGCGATTTCCACAGCCAGATACGGTTCGACATCTTCCACACGGCTGAGGAAACGCTGGGCATCGGTTGGGCGCTTTTCCTGCAACCATAATTCTGCCAGCATGCTGTTAGCCGTTACACAGTACGGCAACTGCCGGAGCACATCAAAAGCCTGTTCAGCAGCATCGACAAAGCGACCACTCTGCCAGAGCGCCTGAGCCATCATCAACTTCAGGTCAGGTCGATTAGGCGTCTGTTCCAGCGTCTGCTGAATAGTATTCACTGCCTGATCGTAAAGCTCATTCTGAATGAACTGACCCGCTGCGGCACCTGCTGTCAGGTGGATGCGTTCCAGTGGTTGATTAAAGCGTTCCTGGTACAGCTCGCGCAAATTCTTGATGATGGTTGGATCATTGGGGGCGAGGTCAAAAGCGCGCTCGTAGTGATAAAGGGCCTTATCGCGATCTTCCAATTTGCGATAAACCAGACCCAGATGGACCTGCACCCAGGGGTCATCGATGTGGGCTGCCGATAAGCGCTGCAATACCTCAAGTGCATCCGACCATTGCGACTGCCCCATTAAGGCGCGCGCCAGGTTGCGATAAGCAGCACCATTTTTGGGATATTTGGCGAGTACATGACGTGCATGGGCGATGGCCTCATCCATGTTGCCACGCCGGACGAATGTATCAATCTGTCTGAGGTAATCTCTGAGGTTGATTTCCGCCATGAAGATCCCTTATCGGGTGTTGATCAATTGCCGTGCTCGGTCGCTACGAATGCAAGCGAATTATAACACAACCTGCATGATAGTATTAATCAAGAATCACTTGAACACTATAATATTAACGGAAGTACTATGCAATCATTCCCCGCCTTTTCTAGGGTGATTTGTGATGATGGCGAACCCTCCGTCAAACCTTATTCATACTGTACACTGTTTGCGCAATCTACGCGATGCGACCAAAGGGCAATTTTGTGAATAAAGCCGCGCGCTGGATCAGGCTCTTCCTATATATAAGTGCTTTCCTGGGGGTACTGACGTTATCTGCCCAGGATGATGCCCCGACTCTGAACGACTTCTGGGAGGGGCGGGCACACTGGCAGGTCGATATTGCGGACGTTGGGCTGCCCATTGGCGAGAGCGATACCATTGACCTGGGTGACGGCGTATTGTGGTCGTATCTGCATGCCAGCTACCAATCGAGCGGCATCCTCGATCAGTGTGGCCAGCCCGTTGAGTTCCCAGGATGTACCACCCTCTGGACGAGCGACGACAATGGCCAGTTCTTTTCGCTGACGGCGCCTTTTTGCATGATGACCTGCGAAAGCTGCCCCTGCGATGATCAGCGCGATCACATCACGGCGCAGCAGTATCCGCGTGTGATTGTCACCGATGATCTTTTCTATATGGCCTATGAGTGGCACGCGCAGACCATTCTGCGCACCTCGGTCGATGGCCGCAACTGGTCGGACTGGGTCTATTTGCGCGTTCCTGGTGGCACCTGGCCGATGAACTTTTCCCCATGCAGCGAGGTCGAGCAAATCGGTGAGCATCCTTTCATTCGCGGGCAAGCGGACGGCTGTCTGGTGGGTGCGCCGCCCGGCCTCTACGTCGATGGCGATACGCTCTATGTGTTCGTCGCAGCCGGTTCGGCTCCGGCGCATATGCGCTGCTACAAAGGTGATCGTCATGGCCCGCTGGATGAACTACAACTTTGCAACTCCGACCCCCTCTTTTCCGGTGCAACTGAATATGGTCCGGTGGACCTTTCTGGTGCAGATGCCAACCCCTATTTCGATTTCCGCTATATCAGCAGTGCTGACTTACTGCCTGTCGGAGAGTATCTGTACATGTTTTATGAGGGGATTCGTGGGCCGGACCAGCTCGAACGCGGCATGGATACGCAGTTCGCGCTGGGGTTAGCCCGTGCGCCCATTGATGCCATCGACGGTCCCTGGGAACTGTTCCCTGACAATCCCATCATTCAGGATGTGGCCTTCAACTGGGGCATTGGTCACGCGGATGTGCTCGTGCTCGATGGCGTGACCTACCTCTATTCAGCGACCAGTCAGGAAGAGCGCGGTCGCTATGTGCTGGTTTGGGACTAGCTGACCGCTTGATGAGAATATCTTGAGACTGAAAAAGGAATTGGGTGTGGATTAGGTATACTCCTCCTCAAGGATGTCGTTTCGGAGGCAGAATCATGCCTATTCACCAATTTACAGTCGGCGAGATGACCTGCACGGTGCTCAGTGAATTGGAGTCACAAATTCCCTACGATGAGAATGTGACCAACTTCTTCATCACGGCCACCTTTGAGGAAATCCGAGCCGCTGCGGATGAAATCGGCGAAGGCGAATTCATGACCAACGCCATCAACATCCTGCTGATCCAGAGTGGCGGCACCAATCTGCTGGTAGATACGGGCATCGGCAGCCCGGAACGCTCAGGATTGATGGGAGCACTTGCAGAAGCGGGTATCGGCGCCGACCAGATAGATATTGTGTTCATCACACACCTGCATGGCGATCACTACGGTGGCCTGATCGTAAATGATGAAGTCATGTTCCCAAATGCACGTTATGTCGTCAACCGCGCAGAATGGGAATACTGGCTGAGTGACGAAACATTGGCGGGAAGTGGCCCGCGCGTCGATGGGGTTAAAACGGGTGTCCTGCCACTGGCAGCAAAATTCAGTTTTGTGGAACCCGATGGCGAGATCATCCCAGGTGTAGAAGTGGTCCGTGCGTATGGGCATTCGCCAGGGCATGTTGGGCTGTATATCACCAGCGGCGATGACAGCTTGCTGTTTATGTCGGATTCAGTAAACCGCGTCATCCAGCTTTCACGGCCAACCTGGCACTTTGCCTATGACCAGGACAAGGAGCAGGCTGTTCAATCACGGATCGCCATGCTTTCACGCGCAGCCGATACGGGAACGCTCACCATGTTTTACCATCTGCCGTTCCCTGGCCTGGGAAACGTCACGCGGGTAGGTGATGCCTTCCGCTGGCAGCCAATCAATAGCTAATTTTCTGGCAAGATATGCCTTGTCGCCGCGAGATTCACACGAAACAATCTGACGTGCTGTAACAATATTGGAGTAAGGTTATGCCCATTCACCACCTAACAGTTGGCGATCTAAGCTGCACGGTGTTGAACGATACTCAAACGCCTTTTGTTTATGATCCGGCCACGACCGACCTCGTCGGCGTCACCTGGGATGAGATCCGTGCTGCTCTGGATGCGCTTGGCCAGGGCAATACCGGAATAGATGCCATGAACTGCCTGCTGATCCAGCATGGTGGCACCAACTTACTCGTTGACAGCGGCCTGGGGGATTCGTCCCGTTCGCATCTGTTGGCATCCCTGGCAGAAGCCGGACTGACGGCCAATGATATCGACATAATTTTTCTGTCGCATTTTCATGGCGACCATACTGGCGGACTGGTCAATGAAGCCGGTGAGGTCGTGTTCCCCAATGCGCATTATTATGCCGCCGAAATCGAGTGGGATACCTGGCTGCCGCGCTCACCCTGGCCGCAGATGTCGGCTGAACGCACCGATCAGTTCAAGGAAGGCTTTGCGCCGCTCAAGGACCGCTTCACGTTCATTGAGCCAGGTTATGAATTGCTGCCAGGTGTAACCGTCGTCGATGCACGCGGACACTCACCTGGGCATTATCTGGTGCATGTCCACAGCGGCGATGAGCAACTGTTGTATCTGTCCGATACACTCCTGCGCCTGCCGCAGTTCGCCCACCCGAACTGGCACATCGTCTTCGATGTCGATAAAGAGAAATCTGTCAAAATGCGTAAAGCTATTCTCCAGCGGGCTGCTGACGAGCATATCCTGTTGCAGGTCTATCATTTGCCTTTCCCTGGCCTGGGATATGTTGAGCAGATCGGCGAGGATGCTTATAGTTGGCATCCACTGGCGTAGTTGTTCGTCAATATGGCCGGGGCACATCGAGGAAGATAGATGACTGACGCCCTCTCACAACTGACAATTTTTTACACCGCTGGGATTCATGGCGACCTGGCGCTGCTGCCGCGCCTGTTTACCTTCATCCAGCAGCAAATCGCCGAGCGCAGTGACAAACCATTGCTGCTCGACATGGGGGAATCGTGCGTGCCGGATGTGTGGCCCTGTGGCGTCACCGGCGGGCGCAGCACGCTCATTGTGCTCGATGGCATGGGCTATCATGCCGCCAATGTCGAAGGCGTCCTGGCGGAAGGCGAGCGCTATAAACTTAGTGGTGCTATCAGCCTGGGACTGGTCGATGGACGCTATAGCTGGCGCTACAATGTGCCACCGATTCAGGATGATGACATCGTCGTTAGCCTGCGACCGACCCCGGCCATTGGCCTCAACATCGCCCTCGAACCCGCTGCGGCGACCTCTTTAGAAGATCGCGTGCTGCGTCTGCAAACTGTCGAAAAACGGCAGCTCGGTATCGTCAGTATAAGTCTCTCTGGCGAACCCGCTTTAGAGTCCTGCGAGGTGGTCAATATGTCGCCGAATGTGCGGCCTGATCCCACAATTAGCGCTGCTGTGAACTTCGTTGAAGACGAAGCTCGCTACCTTGAAAATCGATAATCACCGCGCAAAAACTCCTCAAACCCCATCCAAATTATGTCAAGTTGCTAGCTAACCATCATACATTGGCTGTTTTTCGTGATGTTATTGTGAACTTTCAAGGATGTTAAGCCTGCAAGAATGCGATAGAGAAGTACAATAGATATAATTCTAGACACGATTCAATGATCTTGACTTTTATACGCCTCAGGAAGTGTCACAGGTGAACTAGCGGTGACTGTGATTATTGGCGAGCGATTCGAGCTTAATACAGAACCAGAATATATCCTCGGCAGCGGCGGTATGGGCACGGTGTATTTGGGGGTAGATACCCAGACGGGCCAGCAGGTCGCGATCAAGCAACTGCTGGGGTCCGTTGTGCGGGATCGCCCGGAGACATTGGAGCGGTTCGCGAGAGAAGCGGAAGCGCTGCGGCTGCTCAACCACCCCAATATCGTCAAAGTGCTGGCGACGATCAACAATGATCCCGATCACTACATCGTGATGGAGTACGTACCTGGCGGCAACCTGCGCGATTATCTGGATGAGCATGGTGCCCTTCCCCTGCGCCGCACCCTGGAAATTGCACTCGACGTCGCCGACGCTCTGACGCGCGCTCATCGGCTGCGTATTACCCATCGTGACCTTAAGCCTGCGAATATTCTGCTGGCACAGGACGGCACGCCGCGCCTGACCGACTTCGGTGTAGCGCACCTGGCGGATAAGCCGGATGTGACGCGCACGGGCGCGGTCGTCGGAACAGTCAATTACCTGTCACCGGAAGCGCTCAATGGCCTGCCATTTGATACCCGCACTGACGTGTGGGCTTTTGGCGTCATGATGTATGAGATGCTCGTCGGTCAACGACCCTTTGAAGGCGATACCGTCACAGCGCGGGTAACAGCTATTCTGACACATCCTGTGCCGGACCTGACCAAGCTTCGCCATGATGTGCC
Organism: Anaerolineaceae bacterium; assembly: GCA_020634165.1. Lineage (GTDB taxonomy): Bacteria > Chloroflexota > Anaerolineae > Aggregatilineales > Phototrophicaceae > Phototrophicus. Next base: position 135,142 of record JACKCF010000001.1, read on the forward strand.
TCCCAATGTATTTGGGTTGATCCGGCAGATGCTTGAAAAAGATCCGGACCGCCGCATCAATAGTGTGCGTCGGGTGGGTGCTGAAGTTGAAAATATGCTGCGCAATCTGGATAGCGCAACCGAAGTCATGGAGCCTCCGGTACTCGCTAACCCTGGCCAACCCGCAAAGCCGGATAGTCGCTTCAACACACCGACCAATATGAACATTCCGGCTTTTGCGCTGGAACCCGAAAATGCAGTCGGCAATGTACAAAACCAGTCGGCGACGCGCAATATCACACTGGACGATATTTCCTCAACGAGCAACACCGATAATGAACGTATCACTGCGCCCCAAACTTCGCAGGAGATCGTTACGACCCCTCAGCGGCGTGTGCCTGTTTGGGCCTGGGCGGTGATGGCCGTTTTGGCAATGGCTGTCGTCGGCCTGGGCCTAGTCGCCAGCGGCGTGCTGACGCCAGCGGAAACAGTCGAGGTTGATGCGGCCGTATTGCCAGCCCCATCGGGCGATACATTGCGCGTCCTGATCGCGGATATTCAGCCGCTTTCCGGGGCATCCGAGCGTGACATCACGCGCATGATTATGAATGATCTGGAACAGCGCTACGAAATTGGCAACACACATACCAAACTGGATATCGTTCGCTACCCAGAGTCGATTACTTCCCAGGATGACGCCGTCACCATCGCCAACCGGGAAAAGGCGGCTGTAGTCGTGTGGGGTACCTACGATAACAACCGCGTCCAACTGGATGTTCAGGCGGGGAGCGTTGCTCTCTTCCCGACGATCCATTTCCCGCGTGGCATTATCGACCGTATCGCCAATGTGCGCCTGGAATTGCAGGACCCCCAGACAGAAAGCATCGCGCCCTATGTGGCCGGGGTGGTCGGTATTTTGCACTCGGCGGATGGTAACTTGGCGGAGTGGGCGCGTATGATCGCGATCATCCCCACAGATGTGACATCACCAACGGTCGTGCGCTCATCTGCGGCGAATACGCACTGCTACTTCCAGCAGTATCTGGCATCACCGGATACAGCCACCAGTTGCATTGATTCAGCAATCTCGGCTGAACCTGGGAACGCCATTCTGTACTGGCTGCGAGCTATGGCGCGCAATCGCGATTACCTGATCGAATTTGTGGATGAGCGAATGCTGCCGGCCCAGCTTAATACCCTGCGCGATGCCGCTGCCCAGGATTTTGAGACGGCCAAACGACTTGGACCTGATAACTGGGTCATGCCCTTGTTCTCGCATCTGGATGGCAGCACGGTGGGCAATCGCAAGAGCAACCTCGTCATTGTCAATGATGTCAATGAGATTGAAACAGCGGTTTCGCTGCGCAGCGATGACTGGACGCCGCTCTATATCCGCGCGGAACTGGCATATAAGCAGGGCGATATTGATTTGGCACGGGAATATATCGACCGCGCGCTGGAATCTGAGCCGGATGTAACGCTGCCCTATACCTCGGCATTGCTGCTGGCATTACGCCAGGGTGATCTGGCTGCTGTGCATGACTATATCGAAACCATTGTGATGGACTTCCCGGATTACACGGTATCGGCGCGCATGTTTGATGTGCTTATCGGCGTGACCATACCGGAAAGCCTGATTCCGGGCATTTTCAGTAATCTGGTGATTGGCCAGTACAGTGCCGCCTCTAACATTGCGCAGGCCTTCAACCAGGGCAACAGCAGCCCTGGCCTGTTCGGCGGCGATGAAACGCTCATTTTGCTGACAGGTATTTCCCAGTGTGGCCAGGGCAATTACGAGCAGGCCAATCTGGCATTCACGAATGTGATCAACTTTGACCGGACGTTTGCCTTCGCTCGCTTGATGCGCGCCAGCGCCGCCAGGGAAGTTGGCGACAGAAGCCGCTTTGACAGCGACCTCGAAAGCCTCAGAAATAGCAGTCAGGCCGATATTCTCGCACCGTATATCGACGCGGTAAACACAGGCGAACTGACCTGTGCCAATGTCTTCGACCTGAATGTGCTGGGTCGCTATCACCCGGATGAGGTTGTGCCCGACGCTTAATCTACGGTTTGTCAGTAGATAACATCATCGTCACGCTTGGATGATATACTGTCGTCGACGGTAGTGATGAAGGATGGCTGAGGCAACTATGGGCACCCCTACGCTTCTTAAAAGCTATGTTACCGACAATCCGATCCAACAAGCCGAGTCGCTCATGCTGCTCCGTGGGCGTAATGGCTGGTGGGGAAAATGGCTGTGGCGGCTGGCAATTGGCCTGGTCGTATTTCTGCTGATTCTTCCGTTCATCAATGGCGGCAACACGTGGTTCCGTCATGATCTTAACGTCACGATCAGCCTGTTAGTCCTCATTCAGGTCGTGCTGTATGCCAAAATTATGATGGCTACGCTCGCAACTGGCGCACAATCCGTTGTGCGGGAGCGCACCGGACGTACATTGGATTTGCTGCTGCTGACCGGCATCAATCATCGGCAGTTTGTTCTGGGCAAATGGCTGGGCGTGATGCGCTCCGTCCTGCGTGACCATGCCTGGTTGTGGATACTCCGCGTTGGAACGCTCGTCTGGTACAGTGCTTACTGGCAAGTTAACCTCAACACACCCTGGAATCAGTATGATGAAGTCCGTTTGAGTGGCGTCATTGTCAACTGGGATGCTGTGTTGTTGGCAGCAGTTATTCTGCTAGGGTTTGGTTTTCTGGAGATGGCGCTCTCGTCAGCAGTCGGCATTCTGACGGGTTTGTTCCCCTGGGCCAAGCGCGCTGGTGTCTGGGTCGCGGCGGTACTGCGTCTGGGTGTCCCCGTGATGATTGCAGGGATCGTCGCCTGGTCAATGGGGCAATTTGAACCCTGGCCTTTCCGCCCGGAGCTGTCTCATGAAGTGCGAACCCAGACCATCACCAGCATCGGCTCATTGTTCGATAGTGGGGCACTCTCGTCCATCTACTATATTCATAATGGTCAATGGGATGACGTCTATGCGCCGGATAGCAGCGTGTTGAGCGGCCAGCTCATCGGCATGGCACTCTATGTCGGCTTGACAGGAATCTCACTGGGGTTAGCAACGACCGTAGCTGTGCGGCAGGGGATCAATAACAGCAGCGGCCATCAGGTTGTTCGCAAGCGCAAGATCGACCGGATTACTGCGCTCAATCCCGTCAAATCGGCTGTGTTAGCATCCGAGCCAGCCATCACGCCCATCCTCGATGAAGGGGCAACCAACATTTTTGATCTGGCTGATGCCGACAAAGTGCGCGTTGAGTTGTACCAGTATCGTCGCAATGTGTCACAGTTGCATCTGCGGCTGATGAGCGACGCAGGCGTGCAATATGCTCAATTCAGCGGCGTGGCCTACATGGACGTGCCATCACGCTGGATCGGTGCCGATTTCCGGGTAGGCACAGCCGACGAACTCCAGGCAGCCCTGCAAGAGAATGGCATCCACCTCAACAGCCTGATGTCCGAGGGGGTACGGCTGTTCATCGCCCAGGCAGGTGACAAAACGGTGCGTATCATCGCCGCCCGTGCCCAACGCCTGAGTGAACTGCCCAACAGAGGGTAACGCGTGCCCACGCTTTTTAGTCCGCAAGACTCCCCTAGCAGAGGGCTTTAGAAACTACTTTTTCCCCCTTCACCCGTAGGCGAAGGGGGACAGGAATGAGGACCAGGAGAAATACGTTTTCCACTCACGATTGCACAGCACGACGTTGTTGACTACGCCATTTGTTAAACCTCGGTAATTGCCACATGCTCAACCCGCTCAGAATGAGGAGAGGTACAACAATGAGTTGGATGAGTCCCATGTAAGAGATATTTGTTTGAAGAGAAGGCACATAGATGAAGGCAGCCAGCAGGATGCCACTGACAATATGCCCATTACGAAGGACGAGCCGGAGTTGTTTACTGGACATATCTTATCTCCCTAGATTCACCATAATCTGCTAAAATGTGGACGCTGTCAATATTAGGATAATGTATAATGTGGACACTGTCAATATATGAATAAAGATAGCTATCATCACGGCGATCTCAAGCATGCCTTGCTAGTAGGTGCATGTGAAATGATTGCCACTGAAGGCATTCAAAATATGAGTTTGAGGAAAGTCGCGCGGAAGATTGGTGTCAGCCATAACGCGCCTTACCAACATTTTGCCGATAAAGAAGCGTTGCTTGCTGCTGTAGCACAAGAAGGTTTTCAGCGCCTGACGGATGAACTTGACACTGTCATTGAACGTACAAGTACACAATCATGCGTTGAACAGCTAAAAGCATGCGGCAATACCTATATAAAGTTTATGATGGATAATTCTGCTTATCTAGAAGTGATGTTTGGCCCATATCCATACGAGGATTACCCCGAACTGGCCGAGGCAGGCTTGGAAAGTCTGCAACGGCTGATCGCTGTTGTTGCTCGTGGGCAGGCAAGTGGCGAAATTAAATCATTAAATCCTGTTGAGGTGGCAGGCACAGTATGGATGAGTCTGCATGGTCTCAGTACGATCCTCAGAAATGGTAAATTACCGCCCCAGCTTGTTAGCGAACGTACCCCAACTCAATTGGCATCTGATTTTCTTGATGTAATTTATGAGGGTATTCTTGTTCAAGCTTAGTGTCTATGAAGTTGTAGGGGCACAACGTGTACCCCTACAGAATGCAGCTTACGCTACAGGCCCTGGCTGATGTTCTCCGGCAGGGTGATGGTATGGTCGATAGCAATACCCTCGCTGCCGTCTTCGCTGACCGTGACAGGCAGATCAAACATGGCTCGCTCGATCAGGCAGACCGTTTCATTTTCAACTTCACAGTAGAAAACATCGAGTTCCAAACTGACGGTCGCTTCACCTTCACTGAAGGAGGCTGGCAGGCTGATGGTTGTGTCTTCAACGGCGATGGCACTTTCGGGGAACGTCACCGCTTCGCTATCGCTGGTAGCTTCCAGAACGCTGCTGGTCAGCGTGTTGATCTTATAGCCTTCCGGCAGTTCCAGCGAGAGTACCAGTTCGCCGTCACCGACTGCGACGGTCTGGGCATCCAGCTCGATGATGTCCCCTTCAGCCGCATTGCCACCAACGACGGTCACGCTGCTGCTGTCGATCACCAGCGCTTCTGGATTGGGGAAATTGACCGTTGCGACCGTACCCGCTTCCAGGTCAATCACCCGAATGACATGGTTGTTGGTGTCAGCGACATACAGCTTGCCATCGACGTAATCCAGCCCGCCTGGTTCATCGAAGGCGGCGACATCGGCCGCACCATCACGATAGCCGCCGTTACCCGTCTGCCCGAATATCGTGTTCGTTTCCTGTGTTTCCGGGTCATACAACTTGATCTTGCTGTTATAGGTATCGGCGATATAAATCTGGCTGCCATCGGCATTACCCGTCACGCCCAACGGGTGCTGTAAACGATTGACGGTATAAGCGCCGTCCGTATCGCCGTAGTCGAAAAGGTCGTTATTGGGTGTGCCGGAAACAGCCATGACTGAATCGCCTTCCAGGTCAGCGGCGCGGATGGTGCTGCTTTCGCTGTCGGCGATATAGAGCAGACCATTGACCAGGAATAGGCCGCTGGGTTGGGCCAGTTCGCTGGTGGAAAGTCGCGCATTCATCTGTGCCTCGCGGCCATCACCAATGAAAGACTGAATCGAATTGGTAACCAGATTCATCCTCCAGACCTGATGCATACCCGCCATCGCGATATACAGCGATTCGCCATCGGCGCTGACTTCCACATCCCAGGGGCTGCGCAGCGGAACTTCACGCGCGTCAGTGAAGGCGACCCCAAATGGCGCCAGTGATGTGCCCATGATGCCATTGCCCGCTATTGTCCTAACCTTCATTGCTTCCAGGTCCACTACGCGGATGGCATGATTATTGGTATCGGCGACATACAGCCAGCCATCGCCCAGGGCCATGCCCTGTGGCTGATTAAAACGCGCTTCATTGTATTCGCCATCGACCAGACCGCGCTGACCATCACCGATCACGTTCAATACTTCATAGGTGGTCAGGTCAGCCACGACGATGCGGTGATGGTTACTATCCGCGATGAAAAGCCGATTGCCTTCCGGATCAGCCAAGACTTTGCCAGGGAAGCGCAGCGGTGTTCCAGGGTCGGTAGCGCCTTCCAGGGCCAGCTCCAGCGGCGTGCGGTCAATTTCATCTGTGCCGAGGCTGTCATAGTATTCGATCATGCCGCTGATGTAGCGCTCAAAAGCTTCAAACGGCACTTCGCCGGATTGCAGAGCGACGATATTCCCGCGCGGATCGACGACACCGAAGGTCGGCCAGGCATTCGCGCCAAAGCTGCGCCACACGACAAATTCATCGTCGTTAATTACTGGGTGATGCAGATTGTAGCGCTGCACGATCTGGCGCAGATTTTCCGTTTCGCCCTCATTGAGGAACTTGGCGCTGTGCACACCAATCACGACCACCTCATCCGGGAAGGTTTCCTCAATCTGTTCAATGACTGGGATCATATGAATGCAGTTGATGCAGCCATAGGTCCAGAAGTCGAGCACGATGATTTTGCCGCGCAGACCATCCAGCGTCAGCGGGGCATCGACGTTCAGCCACTCGACATCATCCGGGAAGGCCGGGGCCGGAACTGTGCCCACATAACGTGGATCAGGTGTCGCATCCTGGGCCAGGGTAGGAATCAGCACAATGCCGATCACCAGCAATAGGAGCAGAGCAATCTTTCGCATAAGGTGTCTTGACCTCTCTAATTGGATGTTCTTATTCAATTTAGTCATTTATAGGACGCATCATACGGCGTCTATGAAGGCGCATTTGAAGTTAGTGCCAAGTATAGGCCGCAAATGTGAACAAAGGCTGAACAACTTGGAGGTCAGATTATGGAGGGGAATAAATAAACAATCTACATTGGGTCACTCTCGGCGGCGTGACGAAGTGCTAGGAAAACCTCTTTTAACGGTTGGCTAACAGCACTATTGGGTTCTGCTAAAAGTAAATCTTGATATGAGTTTAGAAAAGTGGTTCGTTGTCTATGAAATAGATGCAGAAAATGACGTAAGAAGCCGATACAGTCAAGGATGACAATTTCTATGCCGATCTGATCATACCAAGTCTCTGCATACTCTGCTACGCTTGGCTCAATATCTTCTGTAGTAACGAATATATAATTATCTACTTGATGCGATGTATGGGTAAGTTTTTCGTGAATAGCTCTATCGATATCGCCCTTTGAGACTCGTTTCTGCTTCATTTCATAGCAAGTTACAACATTGCTGTCAGTTTCTAGAGTTATTTCTATATCTCCAAGTGCTTCAGTTTGACTGTCCGCCGCATTATGTGATTTGAGTGGGAGAATTTTTTCCTTTAGATAGGGTCTAGCTGCAACATATGCCGCTGCTATGATTAAAACAGGCAACCGACTAGCTCTCGCAGATTTTGTTTTTAGATGTTGCTCAATTAAGTTGATGATCTGTTCGGATGAAAGCGACATATCACTACGAGATGCTTTTAAGCTACCAATTAGTGTTGCCATCCTTTGCTTTGTTTCATCACGCATAAGCACAAGCTGTCTGATTATTTCATGTAGTAGTTTGTACGCGCTGAGTCTATGTTTGTGAACATCATCGAGTAGCAAGAGCATCGCTTGATATACATTTGCAGGTCTACCTGACAAATCTAGATCAGGTGTCAAGACAATGTTTATATTTCGTAGTGCAGGTGTCAGAAATGCAGTCGTGGTGTTACAAGGAAGATCGTAACGACTAATAAATTGCTCAATATACGTTTCATCATAACGGCGTCCCGAATAGGCCCCAGGTCCCGTAATACTTGTGTAAGGCTTCCGAATGTCTACATCCTCATTGTCTATCTTCGCTAATGTACAGGCCATAAGAAAGCGAACACAGGCTCTATTTCGAATATCTCTACTAACAATAAGGATATTGGCGAGAATCTCAGGAGCCTCTACCCATTCGTGATTCAAATTAACGATTGTTTGATGGTATATTTCTTCCAGTATGCTAGAGGGTGTCATAGATTTGTTTCTATAGTTCGTCTATTAGTTCCAACATGGATGTTTGTGAAAGTGTATTGTCTCCTAGTGAATAGTTAACCCATAAATGCTCAACACGGTTTTGTTTAGAAGAGTGGATCTGCTTTGGTGGAGCTTTTAAGCATCGCCAATCATTATATAGATCAAACATCAAATCCGATTTGTAACCTGAGATAGCGACTTTGCCTTTTACTTGGTGTAATACAGTTGCTAATTGACGATGATCTTGATCAGACATTTCAAACGCATAAGCATTGCTGTCTCCCCGTGAGTCATGAGGATATGGTGGATCACAATAGAAAAGTGTATCTTCGCTATCATATCTGGATATGACCTCAATAGCAGGTGCATGTTCAATCTGAACTCTTAGTAGACGTTGTGCGATCTCTGATAAACCTTCTACGCTACCAAGCCAACGCGATACGGCACCTGCCATACCTGCACGGCTAGTTAAACGACAATGTGCCCACCTTCCAGAACTTGCTGTTTGAGCTAATCCTGTCCGAACTTGTCTTGCTTTAACAAAGAATCGTCTAGCTCTTTCTACATCGTTCAAAGGCTCTGATGGGGAATCAATGGCTTTCTCAAATTCTTCTCGAGAAAACGGTGTCAGACCTATTGCTTCCATAAGCTCAGCTTTATGTTCACGAAGTACTTTAAAGAAATTGACTATTTCACCGTCAATGTCGTTATAGGTCTCGATCGGTGATGGTGATCTGTTAATAAGTACTGCAGCAGATCCTCCAAAAGGCTCACAATAGTGTGTTGCTTCGGGCAGCAGTGGGAGCAGCCAATCCAGATGGCTATATTTGCCGCCATACCAACCAAATGCTATTTTTTTACTCATTTGCCAGCCTCAATGCTTCAACGATGAACTGATAATACCAATTGAACATTTGTAGTTTGTTCATATTACTATAGCTGAAACATTCAAAATAGTCTTATAAGTAAATGATCTCCGCGTGATACAATAATTGCCAGATATGATCACACCCAATCTTAAGGAGAGGGAATCCATGTCCGCAGACTATAGTGTGGAAACTGACCTTAAAGAAGCCGTCGCGATGGCGGAACATTTAGCAGACTATGTCCGTGGCAACCAGCTTTATGGCAGCGTTGGTGGCTTCTTTAACCAGATGCCCAGCCTGACGGTGGGTGCGCTGGTCATGCGCCTGCGCCGCCTGCAAATGATGACCGGCAGCATGAGTGATGACCAGCGCGCGCGTCTGGAAAAAGCGACTGCGCTCCATAATCAGGTGCAGCGGGAGTGGTTCGCTCATTACGAAGAAAAGCTCCTTTGGGAAGCCGAATCGCGCCTCAAGAGCATGATGGCTTTCTTCCGTGAGTGCCGCGAACGCCCTGGCCAGTGCTCACAGCTTTATAAGCCGGAAGCGCTCAAACGCACCATCGTTGAGGAACTCCTGGGAATCATGTCCAATCTGCATATCCACAGCGACGTTATCCCCAATCACGTCAGAGAGACAGATGCCGCACTGCGCAGCCTCGTGACCAGGAGCGACTTCATCTGGGCTGATGTTCTGGCGGCGATCTATCCAGCCAATGAATACTGGTGGCTGTACAGCACCCCGCCTGAACAGGACTAGTTTATGGTATCACTTCCCCGGCGTCGATGGCTGCTGCTGGCACTGTTGTTGCTGGTTGCTGCCATCGCGCTGGTGATTGCCAGCCGCATGAGTATCAATACTGCCGATGCCCACCTCATCTGGCAGATTTACCCGCACGACTGGCCCAATCTGGATGCCGGAGCCAGTGCGGCAGTGCGGTCCGTTCTGGGCGATTTCCAGCAAGTCTGGGAGCGCCGCACAGAAATATGGCCGCTTTACCCCATGCTGTTGAACGCCTGGGCGCTCGTTTTTGGCGAATCCCAGCTTGCCCTGCGCCTGCCGAACATCCTCAGTGGCCTCCTTGCGCTGGCTGCCCTGGCCCACCTCCTGAAAAATACACCTTATCGCCTGATCTGGCTCACGCTGGTGGCTGCACTTTTGGTTCCCTGGCCGATGCTGCGCCTGGGACCTGCCGCCCTGGCACTCGGCCTTTCTCTATGGAGCGTACTGCTCTTTATCCGCTGGCGACAGGCACTTTCACGCTGGCGGTTCATACTCTACCTGCTGCCGACCATCGCTATGCTGCTGACAGGCTGGATCGGCTGGCTGGTGCTGCTGGCCGAACTGGCCTATGTCGTTGTTCCCTGGCTGCGAACGGAACAGAACGGAAAGCGCTGGCTGTATGGGACGATTATTGTACTGCTCGTCACGGGCATTGCGCCGCTGATGATGAGCAGTCTGCCGCAGCCGCAGCCGGATTGGCAGGGTATAGCTCACTGGGCGACTGATGAACGCGACCCATCGGCAGCGGTGCTCTATGTGCTGCCCGATGACCATCCTCTGATCTACTATGATCGGCAGGTGGGTCTGCTCAATGCGATTGCGATTAACCTGGGCTGGCAGCAGTTTACTCCGGCACAGATCAATGACATCGCGCACCGTCTGCAAAATCAGCCTGTCATCTGGGTGCTGGCGACGACGGATGCCTATGGTCAGGGCGTCCATGATACTGCCGCCGAAGATCGCCAACAGGCCATTTCGCAAGTCGCAGGCGATGTGCTGATTGCTCGCTATGATCTGGAGTAAATGCCGATGCCGCGCCTATTTCTTGCGATTGATATTCCTGAAGCGGATAAACAAAAGCTGCAAAGCCTGCAACAGGGCCTGACCGCTGCCCGTTGGACATCACCCGACCAGATGCACATCACGCTGCACTTCCTGGGGGAGACCGAACTGGCACCCGTTATAGAGGCGATGGACAGCGTGCAATCGCCGATGCTGGATTTGCAGGTCAAAGGTCTGGGGACCTTTCCGCCGCGTAAGCAGGCGCGTGTTCTTTGGGCAGGCATTGAGCACGACAATGCGTTAATCAGCCTCTACAACCAGCTTGGCACAGCTTTACAGCCAACAGGCTACGCGCCAGATACGCGCCCTTATCATCCGCATGTGACGCTGGCGCGTTTTCGCGTTCCACCGGAGCGCCATGCGCTTACGGAATACACCCAGGGTCACTCGCCCCTGGTTTGCGAGCCGTTCCGAGCGAAAGCTGTGGTACTCTATGAAAGTCAGTTGCAGCCGGAGGGGGCTGTCTATACCATCCGTCATTGTTTGCTACTGAGTTAATTTACTTATGAGGTGCTTGTCCTTAAGGGATACACATACATTTCGGAACTAAACTATTCTTATAAGCTATCTGAGTTTCGAGGCGACTATGTACGACGACATCCTGGAACTGCTGCAAAGCTCAAATCCAAAAGATCGTATCCAGGCGATTAAAGAAATTGCACGCACGGAAGACCCGTCTTTATTAAAAGAACTGGCGCGCGTCCATAAGGAAGACCACGATCCTGAAGTTCGCGAAGTGGCGCTTAAAGCTGGGCGCTATATTCGCAGTAAGCAGAGAGAATTTGATTTCATCGCGTCCGATGCCACCGTCGATGATGCACGGATCGGGGCAGATGGTGAAATCGAGTATGACATGACCGATGATGCTGCCAGCATTGGCGACCTGACGCGCAAGAAAAAGAAGAATAAGCCGATGGTTGCCGTCAGCGCAGCCGCGGAAAAACGCGCTAAGGGCCTCGTTGACCGTGCCATGAATTTCTCCATGTCTGGTAAGAACGATATGGCCGCTGCGGAACTCCGTAAGGCCTTCCAGATCAATCCCAATCTGGCTGATGATGAATACACCATGACGCTCGCTTCCGAAGTGTTGGGCTTGCCCAAAGAAGAAGCCGCCGACGAGCTGATGTACAACGAAGAACTCAGCCGAGTGACCAATGATGGCATCACCTGGGAAACGGCCCTGGCAGACCTGGCGACCTACGGCCTCGTGACTGCGATCATCGTCTTTGTGGGTGTCCTGCTGATGACGCGCGTTTTTGGCGATGCCATGTATGGCTACCTTGATTACTATGTTCAGGACTATTCCGGCTATGCCGATCCTATGTCCATGCAGGAAATGGAAATGACCATTCAGCAGATCAGTAACCCCAGCGTTCCGGGGTTGTTGCTGGTATCGCTAATGGCTGGCTTTTTTGCTATTTTCGGCCAACTGATCTGGTATAGTGTGCTGCACTTTGTTTCGACCAACTTCATGAGTGGTATGGGCAGCTTCCGCAAGTTGATTCACGGTGTCACGCCTTTCTATTCCATTGTGACCGTCATTCAGGCGCTGATTTATGGTGTGATGTTCTTCTTCGCCTTCCGTGGAATGGGTGATATTTTCTCCAGCTTGGATGGCTCATTCGAGCAGCAGTTGGCTGTTTCACGCAGTGTCCAGGACACTTCCAACCTGTTACAGCTAATTGGTTTTGTATTCAGCATTGGAGCGCTGTCTTACCTCAGCAAGCTGCTTGGTGAAGTCTACGACTATGGTTCAGGCAAAGGCTGTGTGTCGATCTTCCTGACCGGCATCATGATGGTTGTCCTGGCGTGTGGCTGTAGCTTCCTGTTCACAGCAGTAGCTGGCAACCTTTTTGGCAATATGATGATGGGCATGTCTGCGGGCATGTAATTCCGATACGATCCCCACGAAAAACGCCCCATTTGGGGCGTTTTTTATGGTTGTACCCATTGTGGCAAAAATCCATTGTCGGAAATTTGTATCAGATCGCTACTGGTGACGTTCAGCACCCAGGCTTCAGGATTCGTCCTGATGGCTGGAGTACCATCATCATTTTCCAGGCGCACCCGCTGGAACACAATCTGTTCGCCTGTTTTATCCCATTCAGCCAAGCCATGCTGGTAATGGGCATCGACCACCAGCGGCGTAACCAGCCCGCTGTCGATGGCCATCTCATACAGTTGATAGCCCATCGTGCGCAGGTCACCATCGACGTAACGTCGTTCGATCACTAACCTGGTGCCGTCTGGGTGGAAATCGGCTGTTGCATCGTCAATGCTGGGGTCATCAAGTGTGAGGGTAATCGGCTCCAGATTATCGCTCGGTGATGTAGTATCGATCAACTGGAGCACACGGTTGAAGTTATTGATGCCGTCGCCAAATACTGGATACACCAGCTTACTCCCATCTGCAGATAGCGTGCCGATGTCTCCGGCTTCGCTCGGCAGCAGGAGCAGCGATTGCTGGCCAATCTGCGGCGCATAGGTATAGAACATCACCCCAGGGTTGCCGATGTCACTGCTGAAAAAGACGATGCTGCGTCCATCAGCGGACCACTGCGGAGAGTGGCCGATAATCTGCGAATTGCCTGATAATGGTTGGCTGAGATACGGCTTTTGCCGAATATCGACCAGCCAGATGCGCTGCGCCCCTGGCCCAACGCCGGGTACGCTGATGTTCGTATCGACGCGGGCATAAGCAATCAGGTCACCTGCTGCCCGGAATGCCGGGGTGGTGCAGTCGGCCTCTTCTTCCTGGCAACTGGTGATGCGTTCCGTCTGTCCCGTCTGAATATTGACCACGTAAATATCATTGAACAGGGATTCACCGTCACGAGCGGCATAGGCAATGAATTTGCCATTGGCACTGACGTCAAAGTCGAACACCCCAATCGTGACGTCCGATAGCTGCCGAGCATTTTCAGGCTCATCGACGGGGGCAACCCAGATATTAGGTGAACCGCCTGTATAAGGTGCCAGATAAGCGATCATGGCGCCTTGTCGTCCAGGGTCACTTAACACCGCCAGCACAATCGTCGCCAGTACCACCAGCGCAATCGTCCCGCCAATAAGCAGGTCAAAGCGCGTGATTGCGATACCATCGGTTTTAGTCGTCTCACTCATGAGCGTGTCACAGTCATCAAACTACAAATATATCAATCGTAGGGACGCAGCATGCTGCGTCCGGGCCAAGCTTCTACGAATACAAATACGCCGTATCCGGTTCTTCCGTTGGTTCCACCAGCGTTGGCAAAATAATCGGCAGCGGATCATCCCCAGGCCGGAAGGTGCCAACTTGCAGCGTCCCCTGAATGTGTACCCAGCCACCCTCAGCCAGATCAGGGGCACCGTCGTAGATCACAGGCAGGCCGATAGCATAGGCATCCGCCACGCAGCAGCTCATCGTAAAGCGCGCCACCATAAATTGATCGTCGGCCATATCCAGTTCGCGATACACGAAGCCGATCACATCGACTGTTTCACCGTTCAGCACAGTTGGGTCGCCCAGACGGCCAAATTCGCGCAGCCAGTCCAGCACGGTGCGATCTTCCGGCGCGATGTCGCCGCTGCTGGCACTCGTTAGCCCCAATGGGGCGATGTTCACGCCACCGTTGACCGCATCTGCACCTAATGGGCGCGATGGCAGCAAGCCCAATATCAGCGGCAGTGTACAGATAACCAGCGCGGTCGTCGTCAGGCGGCTCTGGTTGGCGGGGATGGTCGTCGGGGCTGGCTTCACTGTCCGCCAGAGGGACCATCCCCCCAGGCTGAGCAGCAGCGGCACCACCAGCCACGACAGCCACTGAATGCTCGGATTGGCCACATTGACATAATGACCGATGTTGCCTGTCAACAGCAGCACCAGCATATACAATCCCGTTCCTAACAGAACAAGGCTTTTGAGCCAGTTTTGCCAGCTATTCTGCTTGATGCCGATGTTAGCTTGCTGTGTATAATCCCGAATTTCCATAAAAGCGAACTCTTAAACACTGTGGTCACGGTAGGGGTTGGCATGCCAATCTTATGAGTTTTTGCGCAATAACGGATGATCGAGCGTACCCACCACCTGGAACCAGAACGGTTCATCGTGGGGGTTGCGCTGAACGGTCATGCCTATTTTTTCCATAACCTTTTGCGAGGCCGGATTGTCGTAATCTGTTGTCGCGACGACCCGCCGTGCACCCATTTTCTCGAAGATAGCTGCCACAAAGGCGGTTGCGGCTTCAGTCGCGTAACCATGCGCCTGATACCTGGGCAGGATGGCCCAATACAGACCAAATTCCGGTGAGAACAGATTGCGTTGTTCCGGCGGCGCTGCTGCGTCAAACACGCCCCAGGGAATGATGCTCCGAACAAGCCCCACGGAGCCGATCAACTCACCGTTTGATTTGAGTGTTACCGCGTAATCCCCGTAAGGCGGCTGATAGAGCGTTGCCAGCTCTCGATAGGTCGAAATCGTCCATTCCAGCCAGGAGCGTGACATATCCTCATCATCCTGATCCCAGATTTCGGCATCCTGCTGCTTGCGCTCTTCAAAATCGTCGTGCTTATATTCGCGGATCATGAGGCGTTCTGTTTCAAGGTCAAAAATGCTCATGGGATTGCTCCATAGTAGTAAGTCATTAGAAGGTGATGCCTAGTGCATTAATCAGCACGCCCGCAAACAGGTTCATGACGAAAGGAAGCAGCACTAGATACAGCACAGTTCGCCGCCGAAAAACGCCCGTAAACATCATTGTGCTTTTAATATCAACCATCGGCCCAAACGACAGAAAACTGACAACCGAGCCAGTCGTAAAGGTATTGACGAACGCCAGCACGAAAAAACTATCGACAGTGCTGCAAATGCTCAGGATGAACGCCAGCAACTGCATCACGAGTACGCTCAGGACCGGTCCGTTACCGATGGCCAGCAGCGCTTCCTGTGGTACGAAGGTCTGCATGGTCGCTGCCAGCAGGCAACCCACATACAGGTAGCGCCCCATCTCAAAGAACTCGTTACTGGCAATGGCGAGTGTGTACTGCAATCCTTCACGCAGTCCCCGGCGCGGACCCGTATGCAGGACTTCTTTTTGCCAGCTAGAAGGCTGCAAAAGTGTCTCCGGCTGTCGATTCAAGGCGAACAGCAGCCCAACCGAGATAGCCACAACGGCGGTCACCACGAAGCGCATAATGAAAATCGGCCCGAAACCAAAGGCAATATAGGTGCTGGCGAAAACAATCGGGTTCATGAAGGGTGCGGCCAGTAAAAAGGCCACACCAACCGATACGGGCAGTCCTTTTGTGAACAGCCGCCGCGCGACCGGTACAACACCGCACTCACAAACAGGGAAGATCAGCCCCATAAACGCGCCGCCGATGGTCGCCAGGTAACGATTCTTTGGCAGCAGGCGCAGCACATCTTCCTGGCGGATGAATGCCTCAATCAGGCCGGAGACAAGCGTTCCCAGTACTAAAAATGGCAGTGCTTCGATCAGAATGCCCAGAAAACGTGTCGCGAAAATGCTGAGTAGGGTCTCTGGCGAACGGGGATCGTTCAGGGCCAGCAGCAGCACCAGGGCGACGACAGCTATGACAACAGCACTGGTGATGAAAATGCGACCGAAGGAAGGGCCACTGGTCTTTGATGAGGCAAAAGAGGTCATAAAGACGCCATCTGACTACGATTTTGGCCATTGTGCGCCAGAGCTACCCTAATGTAAAGAGCATTATGAAATGTTAGCATTTGGTATCGTACTTAGTTGATATAAATACCATGTACAACTATATTATGTATAGCTTGTCAATTCTAATTTGATTCGAGAGTTTGTTATGGCTAGGAAAAGTAGTTTCCTCAATGATCTGGCGAAGGCGGCACGTGCGGCAGAACGAGCTAGAAAAGCAGATTTGCGTAGACAAGAAAAGGCCCGGCGAGAAGCAGAGCGAGCACGTAATGAATATTTACGTGCCGTAGAGAAACAAAGGGTCGCAAATGAAAAAGAAAGAAAGCAGCTATATCTTGAAATGCAGGAAGCTCTGACTTCAGAAAAGAATGAGAACCTACAAAATGAGTTGGCGTCCTTGGAATCTCTCTTGTCAGATGCCTTGTCGGAAGACAATCACATAGATTTTGAGTCATTAAAAACAGTCAGTGAGTTGCCGACCTTTCAGCCAGGGGCGCTAGCTAAACCATATGAGCGCCCGAAGTTAAGACCAACTCAGGAACTAGACTTTTTTCAGAAGTTAAATCCTTTTGCGCGCGGTCAATACAAACGTGAAGCTGAGAGAAATCTAGAAGAATACAACAAAGCAATTGAGAAGCACGAAACCAAAGAGATACAACGTAAGCAAGCGATGGATGACTATCGTGAAAAATACTATGAACGTAGGAAACTAAAGCAAGCTGAGATTGATGAGCAACATCAAGAAATTGATGATTTTAAGAAGCGATATAGTGAAGCTGATTCTGAGGGTGTTGCTGAGTATTGCACCTTGGTATTGGAATCGAGCGACTACCCAGATGATTTTCCCCAAACTGTAAAAGTTGCTTATGTTCCGGAGTCAAAGCAACTCGTAATTGAGTATGATTTACCGAAGATAGATGTCATACCTGAAGATCAGTCGTATACATATGTTAAAAACAAAGATGAGATTCGTTCAAAAGCTATGCCTGTATCTCAGAGAAAGGCATTGTACGGCTCTATAATCTCTCAAATTGCGCTTCGCACATTGCACGAAATATTTGATGCAGATCGAGCAAATCATGTTGATACAATCGTATTCAATGGATATGTAGATAGTATTGATTTGGCAACCGGCCAAGAGATTAGACCGTGTCTGGTGACGGTACGAACAACGCGTGATCAGTTTAAAGAGTTAGATTTGGAAAAGGTTGACCCAACTCTTTGCTTAAAAGGTCTAAATGCGTCGGTTTCCAGGAAGCCAGAAGAACTAGCGCCAGTAAGGCCAGTTCTTGAATTCAGCATGGTTGATCCGCGTTTTGTTGAGGAAGCAGATGTCCTCAGTGAATTGGACAACCGTCAGAATCTTATGGAGCTAACTCCGTTTGAGTTTGAAAACCTCATAACAAATCTATTCCAAAAGATGGGGCTTGAAACACGACAAACTCAATCCTCGCGTGATGGTGGAGTAGACTGTGTGGCTTACGATCCGCGCCCGATTTTCGGTGGTAAAGTAGTCATACAAGCTAAAAGATATAAAGGTACAGTTGGCGTTAGCGCAGTCAGAGATCTTTTTGGAACGCTTCAGAATGAGGGCGCTTCAAAGGGAATACTTGTAACTACAAGTGGCTATGGCAAAGCGGCTTTCGATTTTGCTTCTGGAAAGCCAATTGAACTATTAGATGGTGGCAACCTATTACATCTACTAGCTGAACATGCGGGTCTTGAAGCAAAGATTGTTCCTCCCGAAGATTGGCGCGATCCTAAACCAGATGTACCTGAAAGCTAGAAGTTACTACTTGGGATAAATTGGGATATTTTTGGGATAAATAGCACAAATATTCGTGTTTAGCGCACTATTTTGTTTATATCGCAAGTTTTATCCCAAACGCTGCCATTGTTGAACTGTGCCACTCTGATCGACTGTTTCGATGGTCGTCGTATTGACGCGCCGCACAGCCGGGAAGTGCTGCGTGATCGCTTTTTTCGCGCTAGGTTCGGCATCAAAGGAAATGAAAATCAGGGCCAGGACGGCCACAATCACCACAAAAACCACAAAGCACAGGAACCCGATCACATAACCTTCCATCGCACTGAATCTTTCTGCGTGCCATACGCCCCATCTAACGATCTAAATACAGCGTAATGGATTCGGCTGTTCCACGCTGAACGCATGGGGCACGGCTACCTGACGCACAGGCAACGCTGAAATTTATTCGCGTTCCAACCACCGCTTGAGCAAAACATCCGCTTCGGTCTGGGGGAGGCCATAATCACGGCCTGTTTGTGCTCGCTGACGGGTGATTTCATACAGGGAGATAGCGGTCGCGACAGATACATTAAAGCTGCGAACCATGCCCATCATTGGGATGACGATGTGCGTGTCGGCTAGCTCCTGGGCTTCCTGGCTGAGGCCATCTTTTTCATTGCCAATCAGCAAAGCAATCCTGTCAATCGCTGTGAAGTCAATATCATGGATGCTGACTGCGCGCTCGCTGAGGGTCGTCGCAACCAGATGCCAGCCTTCGGCTTTCAGGGTCGTTAGTGCGCTGACGCTATCATTCTCAAAGACGCGATAATCCAGCCATTTCGCGGCGGATGCCGAACTGAGGTTGCCTGCCATTTCGATGTCTTCTTCGCGATACATGCGCGGCGTAAAGGCCAACTCCTGTACGCCAAAAGCATCGCAACTGCGGGCAATCGCCGCCAGATTATGTGGATTCCAGACGGCTTCCATCACCACCATCAGCCCGCGCTGCCGCTGCCGAACGACAGTCTCGATGCGTTGGTAGCGCTCCGGCGTTAAGGGTTTGGTTTCGTTCTCTTCCGCCGCAATAATCATATCGCTGCTGTTACGCGGCGGCAGTTCTTGGGATGTCTTTTTATTGTTCATGGGGTTAATGCTACAAAAATCGCGCGTTTGGTCAAGATAAGACTGGGGACGCTTTACTGTGCGGTGACGACAATCGTGTGATGCAGGTCCGTATCTGTTGTCAGGGGGATAATGTCCATCTGGAAGGGGTAGATGCCATTCGCGGCAATGGGCACGGTCAGCGCCAATACCCGATAGCCAACGATTTCCTCGTCCTGGT
This sequence comes from Anaerolineaceae bacterium, assembly GCA_020634165.1. Classification (GTDB taxonomy): domain Bacteria; phylum Chloroflexota; class Anaerolineae; order Aggregatilineales; family Phototrophicaceae; genus Phototrophicus. The sequence goes on from JACKCF010000001.1 coordinate 154,610, forward strand.
TGAATAGCGTAATGGTGACGCGCACATTGCTCACGGGTCGTTCCTCATTATTGACCAGCGTGGCCTGTAGCACATAGCGACCACCTGTGCCCAGTTCATTCATCCAGTGAACAGCGCTCATATCGCGGATTCCGACATCCGCACCGAAATCATCCACTGATTGCGTCGTCAGGGGCACCGCTTGCACAGCATCAAAATCAGAGGTCTGCTCGCGGAACATCGCACGATAGGGCGCGAAGCTCCCAGGCACAATAACAGGCTGTTCCGGGCTGACGATTTGCTCGCGAAGGGTGTGCCCAGCCTGCTGTAATTGAACACGAATTTCTGTACCTGCGAGCGTCGTTTCGGTGACATTGAAGACCCGTCCCAGGCACAAAAGGGTATTATTCGGGCTGTCATAACAGACCGGATCAGGCGCATATAATGAAGCACTCGCCCCCGATTCGATGTAAGAATCAGGCGGAGCAGTCGTTGGATGGCCTCGCTGGCGGATGCTCCCAGGCGGCCCTAAAGACAGATAATAGTCGTTTTGAGGGTCCAAATGGGTCGAAAATGGGGTTACATAGGTCTGAATGACGGCATTTGTGGCCGGAATGGGGGTAAATTGCCCAGGTTCCTGGCGAATACGCAGCAAAACCAGCGTGGCGGCTAAAACCAGCGCCAGAAATGCAAAAAAGCCAAGGATCGTCAAAGAATTGGGCATTTTTCCGCTAAAATCACTTATTTCCGAAGAAATCAGATCGATTATAACGAGAAAAACCTGGAAATCCATCAATCTGGAGACGAAAAAATGACACAAAATCCAAACGATTTGCTCGAAATGGCTCAAAAAGTCGGTGATCGGCTGCGAGAAGCGGGATTAACCGTCTGTGCGGCGGAATCCTGCACCGGTGGCTTGCTCATGAGTACGCTGACCGATGTGCCCGGTAGTTCGGCGTATGCACTCGGTGGGGTGGTGAGTTATAGCAACGAAGCCAAGATGCAATTGGTCAATGTGCAGGAAGCGACCCTTATCGCCTATGGTGCTGTCAGTGAACCGACTGCCCGCGAGATGGCACTGGGAGTTCAGGCCCTGTTCGGGGCAAATATCGGTGTGAGTATAACGGGTATTGCTGGCCCAGGTGGTGGAACCCCAGAAAAACCTGTTGGCTTGGTATATGTGGGATGTGCCTGGGGGGCGCAAAATGTGAATGTGGTGGAGTATAGGTGGGAGAGTGATCGTGCAGGTAACAAGCACCATAGTGTCATTGCGGCTCTGGAAGCGATTTCTGCTGCGATTGACGCCTTAACGGCTTAATTTGTGGTCCGATTGCGAGTCGATTCCAAAATCAGTGGGTGGTAAGTGGATGCAGCATGCCAAAGCCTTTCTGGAGTCTACCCTTACGTTGTAGTGGCTGTTTCTATGCTAGAGTAAGAGCAACGTTGCAATAGGTTTTATGAGGTGACCTATCTATGAATTTTCTACGTAAACCCTGGCTGATTGTGCTGATCGTGTGTTTGGCGCTCGTGGGGGCCGTCAGTGCCCAGGATGAAACAGCATTCTGTGACAATCTGTCGATTTCTTCGGCGGATTGTGAGCTTTATCTGAGGGCTTTCAGCAACCCGTTTAACTCGGTCGCTTTTGACCTGGATATGAGCATGCACTACGACAGCGATACATTCGGGGACCCGATACATATGGCGGTTGTAGGCACCGTGTCGATTGATCCAGAAGTGCGTGCCGAGTTATCTGACCCGAATTCGGATATTTTTGATTCCCCCATTCAGGCATTGCAGCAAGCCATTGGGGCGGTCAATACTCGTGCCGACATTGCTATCGACATCCCGGACTGGTCCTCAGACGGCTATTCGATGGTTCCTGATCGGCTACGCATCGGCATGGCATTGATTGACAGCGTCGGCTATATCGACTTTAGCGATTTGCATATACTCGCGCCGGATGAAATCCCAGATGGCTGGTACGGCATGGATATTCGCCCCTTTGTTCCCATTATTTTTGGGCAAATGAACCCCTTCCAGGTGCAGCCTGATCCATCCGTAGCTATGAACATGATGTATCCGCTTGAGGGTTTTGAAATGGTACGGCTGCCCGATGTCATGATAGACGGCAGGCCAGCGGCTGTGCTTCAGGGTGACGCCGACCTGGGCGCGATCTACAACGGTGTGATGGGTGATGCCTATCGCGATATGCTGCGCGATATGTACGCGGAGATGGGTGTAAGTCCGGCTCAATCCGATGCGCTGATCGAAACGCTGTTTGCTATGTACGAGAATATGACGATGTCGATGATCTCGATTATCGACGTTGAGACAGCGTACCTCTACACTTTGCAGGTCGATATTGATATGCCATTCTCTGGGGAAACCTGGGAGCGCCTGTTTGGACCAGGTGCGGATATGTCATCGTTCATGCGCGGTATTTCCATGACGCTGACGCTGGAAATGCGCGATCATAACGCGACCGCACCAGCAACAGTTCCTGAAGATGCGGAAATCATTCCGTTCACAGAAGTTATGCCGCTGCTTCTGGGGCGCGATTCCGGCTAGGAACAATTGTACCAAGTTCAAAGGGACCGTATCTGGCTGGCCTGTATAATGGGCCACTGGTGCGGTCCTTTTTGATTTGTAGGTTACGACCAGGAGCAAGTATGCAAATCGTGCGCTGTATTTCCTGCGATGGCTTTGGCTGGATAGAGGATGACTTCACGGGTGAGTCTACCGACTGTGATTGGTGTGCAGGCATTGGCTATGTCTATCGCAACGGGCAGGGCGTCGATAGCAAAATTCCGCGCGAGGATTGGGCAAAAGTTGCTGGCCAATTAGAAGCCCTGGAAGCGGAACGTCTGCGCGAGATGGGCTACCAGGGCGCTGCCAAAAAGCCCTGGGAACAGGATATTCGTGAGGGCACCCAAGGCGGCCAAAATCCGTATGAAAATGAGTCCGACTAATAGACCGGTCGTGCCGTCAGCGGGACAGATGTCTGCAATTGGCTGATGTACTCTTTGATGGTTTTGGTGGCGACGGCTGGCCCATGCCCTACGGCGATAATTTCCGGCTGCATGGACAGAACTTTATGGGTACTGGCTGCGACAGCATGCGCATCCCAGGTGACCATCGCGGGCATCGGTTCCAGGCGACCACTACGTGTGGTTAGCAGGTCAGCCACGAACATCACCCCTTCTGCGCGCCAGTAAAAACTCAGGCTGCCTTCGGTATGCCCAGGCGTACGCAGCACTTCGATACCCTCTGCCAGTGGCAGTGTATCGCCTTCATCTACCACTTGATCGACCTGCGTGGGACGTATCGCCAATCGGCTGAGAGCACCGGTCGTCATGCGCGCAATCATCGATAGATGCGGCGGCGTTTTTGCGGCTTCAATATAGGGCTTGCTGATCGGTCCCGCATAGACTGTCGCGCCAGTGGCTTTGACCAACCCCGCCAAACTGCCCACATGATCGGTATCTGCATGGGTGATGAGCAGATGACGAACAGCCTGCGGCCCATACCCTAATTCCTGGGCTGCATTCAGAATGCGCCTGCCACTTCCTGGTAGTCCGGCATCCAGGATAGTGAGTTCATCCTCGCTTGTTTTCAGCAAATACACATTGACGATGCCGCCGAGTTGATACACCCTGGGCGTCACCTGGATCATATCACTCATCGTTGCCGGACCTCATTCCTGAATGAAGGGACTTCATAGCATAAGACACATCGATTATCTTATCATTTGTCTGCTATAAAAGGGACATTACAATGGGGAAGGTGCCTATTCTATAATGAGTCTCTGAGGAGTTGTGACGCGGTGATGAAGCGTGTAATAGTTATTTTCGGTCTGCTGCTGATGATGATAGGTGCAGTTCAGGCCCAACTCAGTCCGGTGCCAACCACCGACGCCAGCACAATCTTCGACCAGACCTATATACGCTCACCGCAGTTGGGCATCACCTTCGTCTCTTCGGCGCAGGCCCCACAGGATGACACGCGCTATCGGAACGCCCTCAGCCTGGGGGCTGGACGTAACCGCTGGCCGCTCTACTGGCCGACGGTGGAGCCGCAGCAGGGGCAGTTCAACTGGGCTGACTATGACCGGCTCGTCAGCGACGATATGCGCTTCAGGATGCAGTCGCTGGCGGTTCTGTTAGGGCGCCCCGGCTTCGCCCAGGATGGTGACAGCATCACGGGACTGAACGAACCCATCTTTGCCGATGGCAGCGACTTCCCGGAACCAGGCAAGGCACTCAATCCGAATAATCCCTGGGCGACTTTCGTCTATGCCGCTGTTGATCGCTATCGACCAGGCGGTGTGTTGGCCCGTGAATTGGGCTGGCCCGCTGGCATCGGCATCAAAACCTGGGAGATGTGGAACGAACCTGATCTGGAGCAGTTCTGGCATGCTGGTGTCCGGGCCTATGCCCGCTTGCTGAAAGTAGGCTATCTGGCGGCAAAACAGGCCGATCCGACGGCAACGGTTATTTTTGGGGGCTTGCTCTACAGTACGGATAGTAACTGGCTGGCACGTGTCCTCGATATTTACATCGATGATCCCAATGTCGAGGCCAACAACTGGTATATGGATGCCGTCGCTGTGCACAATTACAGCTATCCCTGGCGCAGTGGCTGGCTGACGCTGGTCGCGCGCGAGACTTTCGATGCCTACGACATTGACAAGCCCATCTGGGTGACGGAAAGCGGCGTTTCCGTGTGGGACGACTATCCTGGTCCTGTCTGGGCGGCGACCGACGAAGATGCTCGTTTTAAACGCGCGACCCAGCAGCAGCAGGCCTGGTTCATCATCCAGAGCACAGCCTATGCCTGGTACGAAGGCGCGTCAGTGGTCTTTTTCCACCAGCTTTATGACGATTGTGGCGATCAGGCTGCTGGGACGAATTTTGCCCCGCATACAGGTGAACTCTGTCTGAACGGCGATACCTGTGCCGGAGATGCCTATGGCCTGTTCCGTAACCCCATCGATGCCGCCTGCTACAGCCAGCATCCGCAGCCGAACACGCCGCGCCCAGCCGCAACTGCGTTCCGTCTGCTGGCTGATATTTTTGGCCGTGAATCCTTCCAGCCAGAGGACATTGTCCGCAGCAATGATGTTACTCGCATCACATTTTCGCGGCCCGGCGAACTGATCCATGTCATCTGGAACCACCGCCTGGAGTCGAATGCGGCGGTTTTCCCGGCATCGGGTAGCACGGCATTGCTCTACACGCTCGACGGCGACAATCGACCCATTCGCCCTGATTCCGAAGGCGATTTCCGCGTGAATCTGGCCGCTGCTCAGGAAGATGCCTACCCCCAACGCGAGGCCCGCGATCCGTCCGCGATAGGTGGTCCACCGATTATCATCGTTGAAGCTGCCGAAGGTGAACTATTGCCGCCGACACCGACTCTGGCTCCCACGCCAACTGATACGCCCTCGCCCAGTTCGCCGCTGAACCCCACGCCAGGGCCGCTGATTCCGGCTGATGGCGATACTGAACCACCGGTGACGTTCATGTCACCGCTGCCGGAAACCAGCTTACCGAGCTTCCAGGTCAATTGGGGCGCCAACGATGACAGCCCGATTGAGCGGTATCTGATCTGGGTACAGGTCGATGGTGGTGAGTGGAAGCCCTGGCTGGAAACGCACGAAACGAGCGGCGTCTACAGCGGGCAATCCGGCAGCTACTATGCTTTCGCCGCCTGGGCGCTCGATGCCGCAGGGAACTGGTCCGGCAACCTGGAACTGACGCCACAGGTCACCACCCGCGTGGAATAATCAAACAGAACATTTTCTGACGTAGGGGCACAATATATTGTGCCCTAAAGATGTTTCTGCTCTTGAACAATGACTGTAAACTCAGAACCGCACGTTTCTTGAAGTCCTTCTTCAAGCAATGTATCAAAATGGCGAATCTCACAGAAATCACCCGTTAAGGTGACTTGCTTACCTATCTCAATGTCCGAATGGTCAGAATAGAATGCCAGATTCGCTTTTATTCCCCAAATGATTCTAAACAGTGCCCTAGAGAAATGATCGGATAGCAACTCGAATAATTCAGTATTTGATATTTCCGTAGCTCCTGGTATTCCCAGTCTGACCAGACGACCGCGAATTTCCATCTTCATGTCAGGCGCATTTTCTTTTGCGCTTGCGAGCTTGGTGATTACTCTTTCTGCTGTTACGCGACTGATGAGCAAGTCATGGCTTGTCTTCAAGTACTCAACCACTGTCTCGATTATTTCCCACCCACTCGGTGTGTATGAGGCTGCATCCAGATTATCGCCTCGCTCATTTTGTGTGATGACTTGAATAGCTCTGATGTCAAACCGAATAATGAAGCTCAAAGTTGCCATAGCTCTTCAACTTTCCGTTTGCGACCGCTCGTGAGCTTCCACTGCGCTCGGAACCAAATGGCGAGTAGGAGGATCATAACTGCCATTGGAAGCAACGAGACTTCATAGCTTATAAACATGCCAGATCGATCAAAAGCAAGTGGAGCACGGTTCTTTGTTAGCCATTGGGATAGAGGAACAAAGAAGAACAACGCCCCAATGAACAAAAAGTTGTAAATAATCATCTGTTGCATAACGTGTAAATGGCGGCGAAAAGCTCTATATGTGAGATTAATACTCAAGCAAGCTATGCTTACGCCGACAAGAAATGTACCTGTACCATCTAGAAAGATGCCGCCAGCTACATAAGGCCAAGTGCCCGGCGTAGGTGCTCCATCTGGATTTGGCAAGTAGGCCAAGTAGTAAGCCGCAAAATTGGCGACAAAAACAGCCATTACGCTCCACGTAAATAGCAGAGCTATTGCCAACCAGAACTTCCCCATTCGCGATTGCGGTTCCAGATTCATTGGCTGTGAGCATCCCGCAATAAGTTGCTGTCCCTCTCTGCCTGCAACTGACCCGTTACTTGTCCACTATCAGCCAACCGAGAGGCATCTGGCACACTTGTGACGTCTGTCGCCTGCCGTTTGCGTTTGCGCTTATCTAGCAGCCGACCTTGCACCATGAACCAGATCGAGGTCAGCAGCACGACTACCAGCCCAGGAATGATCGAACGATAGTATCCAGGCTCAAAGTCAGCGGCAGTAGGTGGGAAGATCGTATTGTTCAATTGTGCGACCAGCAACATCATCGGGATGAACATCCATACAAAGAGGGCATTGTTGATGATGAACTTCCAGGGCAAGATGCGTCGTCGTAGTAATCTGAGTGCCATCAGCATGTTGGCTATCACAACCCCAGCCGGAATGATCCAACTGCCGATGCCGACCTCGAAGAAATCGTTGAGTGTCCGCTGCCAGGTGCCAATATCTGGTCGAATGAGGGTCGTATCCCAGGGAACCAGAATAAATTCAGTTTCGAGCACCAGGAAAAAGTAGATGAAGGCCCAGGTCGCCAGAAGGCCAGCGCCTTTTAACAGCCATTCCAGTCGTTTGCGATATTTCGCGTCACTCACCCTATTGATACCTGTTTTGTTTGCACATCAGCCCATAGTTCAGGCTCCTCACTCATTATAACCGCCTCCGATGCCAGCTCCTCACCTGTGAGTGTATGGACTTCCTTATGTTTACGTTTGCGCTTGTCCGGCTGCGTCACAGTCGCCAGCACCATCATCCAGATGAGGAACATGACGAACATGGAAAAAACGGGAAAAACCAGTTCATAATAAGTGGGGAAAGGTGTATCGCCAGGGAAGGTCGGGATGACCATCATGTTGACGAACAGCGCTGGCAGATAGACCAAGGGCACCACGAGCGTGAATCCCAGGTTGGTGAGGGCATAGCGCAGGATCGTGTGCCAATCGCGGTGATAGATGCGCAGAAAAAAGGCCACACTCACCAGCATCACGATGATCGTTATGATGGGGGCACCCGGCCCCACAAAAATGTCGTTGAGCGCGATTTCCCAGTCGATATTCGGCTGATACCAGAAGCCCTCCCAGGGGGCCATCGTCCCCCGTGTGATGCCATATGCCATCGCCAATTGGACGAACCATGTCCCGACTACGACGATCATCATCAGCCACCAGCTACCTGTCCTGCGCATTGTCTGTCTCGTCGTTCGTTTGAGCGTCCAAAATCGAAACTTGTGGCGTAGGGGCACAATACATTGTGCCCGATGGTCACGCTCTCATAACGACATTTTACAGGCAGATGTTCCCTGGCTGGCTATACGCTTTACCTGTGTTCAGCCAACAATGGGCGGACTAAGGGCCGGAATAATGTGACGCATCAGCACATAGACATCGACCAGCGCGAAGGCCCAGAACGGCAGCACAGTCAGCCAGCGCGACCACGTAAACCGCCCTAATAGCCAGTGACGCCAGGCATCGACGCCCAGCACCAGCGCCAGCGCAAACGGAATCAGCCCAGGGTACATATAGCGCCCCTGAAACTGCACAAACTCACTGTTGTAATAGAGGAATGCGCCCATACTCAACAGCAGCACCGTGCCCATGATGATCCACAACTGATCCTGAATGAGCGCTTCATTGGGTAGATCATTGCCAAAGGCGGGATCACGTGGGCGCATGACACGGATGCCCAGCCGCAGGATTAGCCCGATCAGCGAAAAGACGATCAATATCTGAATGCCAAGGTAGATGCGCGCTTCCAGCGGCACCGCCATCCAGCCGAACTGGCCCCAGTAGCTGCGCATGGTTGTGCGCAGGAATTGGTCGATATAGGCACTGTTGCCAATGTCAGAAATCAGGTCATCCATGCGCAGTTGGCCGATGACTACGCTGTCGTGCGCGGCCAATCCCAAAAAGTCGGGCATACCATAAGTGCCGATGTTCCGCAGCCACCAGCCGCCACCAACCAGCAGGGCGATGACGCCCATCACCAGCCACAGATGGACCAGCCGTACCAGCTTACGCTCGCCATCCGGGCGCAAGGCCCACCTCAGCCAGATCGCCATTGCTGCCGGAACCACCAGAAAGTAAGTTGTTGTCTTAGTCAGCAGGCCGATGCCGAGCACGACGCCCAATAGCCACACCGGCGCGCGGCTGCCTTTGACGTGCAGCACCATCAGCCACAGCGCCACCGCCACAACGGCCTCGCCGAGCGCATCGTTGTTCACTGAAGCCAAAATATGCACATGCTGCGGCAGCAAACCCACCAGCGCCATCGCTCCCAGCGCGATTTGCGGCTGGCCGGGGAACATCTCGCGCCCGATCAGATAAGCCATTACCACGATGATGGTGCCCATCAGCACCGAAGCGATGCGCAGGGCATGTAGGCTGCCACCTGTCAGTGCAAAGATCGGTGCTTGCAGCAAATAGTACAGCGGCGGCTGATGATCCTCATACTGGACTGTATTCAGTCCGCTCAACAGGGCTGGAGCGAAGCGATTGCTCTTGAGCGTTTCCAGATAGCGATTATTCCAGTCGCCCGCTTCAATCACCGGATAAGCCGTATCCGTCACGATCTGGCGCACGACGTTGTAATGGGCTGGTTCGTCAGGCGCCTGCCAGTCCGGCGTCTGGATAGCGAACAAGCCCCCCACCAGCAAATAGCTGATGAGGATCAGCGTAAACAGCGTACGTTGTAGAAGTTTTGGCAGCATAAGCCCTGCTCTTTACGGCGAATCAAGCGCAACCCAATGAACCACGCCAAGTTTGGCAGGCAAGCACCGACTTTGCAACTGCCTGAATCAAAAGTGCCTCCCTGTGTGGGAGGCACATATAGCCTTATGCGATTATCACCACTTCAACTAGTCCAGTCTGTAACTGTCCCAGACCGCTTGTGAGTGTGCATCTTCCGGCACACAGCCGTAGATGTTGAAAATCAACTCGTTCTGCTCCCATTTCTGGCTGTGCCAGAACGCGATGGTTTCCGGTTCATCCGCATCGACCCGTGTCCTGATGATGTCTACCGGGTAACGCTTCAACCACAGCACCGCCTGTCTGACCAGTTCTCCCTGTACGCCTGACCGAAATTCTGGCTGGACGTACAAATCCTCGACCTCACCCAGGGCACCAGGCATAACCGGATGTGTACTAATGGCGCAGGTCACGAAGCCAACCAGAATGCCTTCGTCTTCGGCCACGAAGCAGTGGGCCTGCTCATGATCGACTGTTCGCCGCAGATTGTTGGCGATTCCTTCAGCATCTTCCTGTCCCAGCGGGTACCCGACAGCTTCGATGCAGGCAGCATCCCATAGGCTGACCACCTGCTCAACATCTTCCGTTTTCAAAGCACGAATGTGCGTCATGGTTGTTTCCTCCGTATGATTTTGTCAAAAGGTGAGTTGCGTTCGTAGAACCGAAGTAGGCGGCGAACGGAGGCACACAAAAACAATCTCGATGTATTCAGCGAGGATGAGGCGGCGATGGCCGGATTTGTCAATTAAATGGATCGCCTGGACGAATTAACATCGGCAGTACATACAGAAAATCTCGTTTACCGTCAGATAGACCGATTATAACGTATTGAGTATTAGAGATGTGTTGGGATGATCTGTGGAGTAGAGCAGGCCAAGTTAGCGAGGCGGGTTTGACTGGCGATAATCAGCAATGAGCGTGTTTGCTTCTGCATCGGTACTCACAATACGCATACGTTCAGCCAGCCGAGGTGCAGCTAACTTAACGATGTTATAGCCAATTTTAAGCGAATTACCTTCGCCAATGATGATGTGCATCGGAACATGAGCACGCTTATTCTTCATGATGTCCTTCGCGAGTCCGGCGATGCCAGGTGGAAGGCCCATGAAGTTGCCAACGTCAACCAACACAAATACATCATGCGTGACGCTATCCAGCATATCGTATATTGGGCTTAGATTGTTACGTACTTCGCCCATGATGATTGGGGGCCGGATGATGATTTTGAAAACAGTTTTTTCTTCATCATCCCAATGGTATTTGAACATGCTAAATCCGATTTGTACTGGTGTTGACTACAAACAGTGCCAACTTAATTCGTCTATTGATCAGAAATATCTCTAAGAAAGGCTTCCACACAGTACAAAGCAACTCACTTTAACCTTGATTGAGAAACGTCTCAACAACGGCGTTCGCGTCGGCGTCACTGGCCACCACACGTACTTTACTCAATGCTTTCGGGGCCACAATACGCGCCAGCGTAAGACCAACCCGCAGAACGTGACTGGTGCCAACGACGACATGCAGGACGAGGTTGTCACGCTCGTTCATTTCAATTCTGCGGCCAATCGCGATAACATCCTTGGGCATTGCCAGCCATGGATCCAGTTTGGTGATAATGATCACATGATGATCGACGCTATCGAGCATGGCGTAGACGTATTCCAGCCCTTCCCCAAGTTCTTCATATGTCGTCGGCGGCTGGATTGTTTGTCTGAGGATGGTTTTTTCGGCGTTAGCCCATTCAGCTACAAACACGATAAATCTCTCACCATTACACATGATTAAGCATAATGAATTTCTGTCAGGAATGCAGTTAAGATTATGTAATGAAAACCCAGGCAAAAGTCGAGATTACTCATGGTCTCTCAATCAAAAAGCGCCTCTATCTGTGAGGCGCTTTTGAGATTGCTTGCGTATGTGAGTCGGACTAGTCGCGAACCAGCGGCTCTGCGGAGTCCTCACCCAGAATGTCATCGACAAGTTCTGTCTTGAAGAAGCTGGGGAGTGCAATCGTCCGGTGAACCGGGCACTTTCCGGCAATATCCAGCAGGCGCTCACGCTGGTCGTCGGTCAGATCGCCCTTAAAGACAATGCTCTTGCGGATTTCATGCACGAACAGTTCATCGCCATCGTAGTCCGCATAGTCTTTGCCATTAAAGCGTTCGGATTCCAGGGCAATTTCGACACCTTCCAGCGGCCATTTTTTACGTTCAGCATACAGACGGCAGGTGATTGCGATGCACGCGCCCAAGGCTCCCATGAGCATTTCGCTGGGCGTCGGGCCAGTATCGGTGCCGCCAGCATCAACTGGCTCATCAGCGATGTATTCGTGATTGCCGCTCTTGATAATCGTACGGTAGCCTTCAGGGCCTAATTTGACGGTTGCCTTTGCCATAAAACCGATCTTCCTTGTGTGAGTTTGCCTATCAGAATCGCCACCCATCATCCAACACGGCATGATCCGGTATAACGGGTAGCTTATATTATATAGAGGTATTGGGATGAATGGCTCTTACGTCAGCCGATGCGCGGATCGTCATTCTATGCGCTGACAGATGACAGATGCCATGCTCCATTGGGACCGTGTCAGATGCGCCTCACATCCGCCCCAGGGTGAAAATGATGTAATCCTGGGGGAATGTTTCAACGCCATGCTCGTTGAGCATCCTCAGCAATTGCGCGCGGTGATCTGTGCCATGATTGACAACATGCAGCAGCATCTGGCCGTGGCTGAATTTTTCATCAGAACCTGGGAATGGTTTTGCAAGCAGGCCTTCGTCCAGGCTTGCCAGGATGCCGCGAATCTTCTGCTCAACGTCGTCCCACGTTTCGCGGATTTTCTCGCGGGAGGGGTAATGCTCTGGATCCATGTGGGCGACGAATTTTTCACCAATCAGGTCGCCGAACCAGGCATTATCCACGCTCATCATATGGACGATATGATCGCGAATTGAGCCAACGCCATAATCGACCGCCTCTAGGAACTGTTCATCGGTGAGTTTCGTAATGCACGCATCCCAGATTTTGCGATTGACTGTGAAATGGTAGTCATAATAGTCGCGGATCAGATCGAGGGTCATCAGCACGTCTCCCTAAATTGGTTATTTGCCTCAGAAACAAAAACGGCCAGTGAATGGCCGTTTCTAGCGCTATTTGTCAAACTGTTGAATTAGTTGTTAGGACGGGTCAGGCGACGCAGGCCCTGGTACTGTGGATGGCCCTGAATGTCTTTCCAGCGCTCTTCGCCGCTGTCCGTATGGAATTCATAGACGAACAGTCCATCAACATCCTGATACGAGAAGGTTGGCTTAAGTCCAAACAGAATCTGGCGAATGGTGCCGATGATCTCTTTGCGCTCTTCCCCCATCCGCAGGATGAAGTACTGGCCCGGTTCCCACTCAAACAGCAGTGGCATACCGTTCAGTGCGCCTTCCATCTTGATGGGGTTGGCAACCTGGGTGCAGCTCATGAACACACTCTGGATGCGATGATTCCACAGCGTATGGTTGACGCGCTCTTCGATATAGTACGGGCGCGGTTCCGGGCGAGAGTAAAACCATGAACGCGAGTTCGTAGCCATAAGGTTGTCCTGCCTCCGCAACTTGCCACAAGCGCCGACCTAAAAATCTCACAGGTGACGATGGCTTGTGATGAAATACTCAATGGCCCAAGTGTACCGCATCTTGTCGGTTCAGTACCAGTGGTGATTTGATGCGATCCAGGCCCGATCAAAAATGGGTGCCTTGCCCACAACGAGGCGGTTTGAGCACTTTCTGGCCATCAACTAGGACGTGTTGACATTTGGTTTTGGGAGCATTTTTGTAGGGGTTTGGCATGCCAAACCCTGGGCAAGACATGTCTTGCCCCTACCCCCGTGCGCTCTTATTCGGTCTTGAACCCAATATCTGGCAAAGGTCAACAGAACCTAGCCATGAAAATGCGGCAGCACATGCGCGGCCATATGCTCTAGTCCGGCGATATCATCCTGATCGATCCATTGCAGCATAAAGCGCTCAATACCCAGTTCCGCCCATGCCCCTAATTGATCGATCACAGCCGAGGCCGTACCTACCATCAAGCCACGCTCAACGAGGGCGTCTGCCGTCTGGTTGGCAGCCGCGAGTTGCGTGTTCAGTGTGTCTTCATCCGCAGCATAGAAGATGCGCGTCATCAGCGAGCGTTTGACATCACTTGGCTGGCGGCCTTGCTTTTCCAGCATGTCATTGAGTGACTCTGTGCGCTCTTTGTAGGTCTCATGGTCGATGAAAACAGCATTCCACTCTTTTGCATATTTGGCCACCAACGGCAATGTCCTGGTTGGCCCATTACCACCGATCAATATCGGCGGACCGCCGACCTGTACCGGACGCGGCAGGAGCAGGGCATCCTTCAGGGAATAGTACTCGCCACTGAAATCAACCGGTTTGTCGCTCTCGAACAGCAGCTTGGTGATCTGGATCGCTTCTTCAAGCCGCTCATAGCGCTCGCTCAATTCCGGGAAGTCGATGCCAAAGCTTTCGTGTTCACGGTCTTGCCAGCCTGTGCCCATACCCATATACAGTCGTCCACCACTCAGGTCGCTGATGGCGCTGGCGTACTTCACATTCATAGAGGGATGCCGGAACGTGACAGGCGTCACCATTGGGCCGAACTCAATGCGGCTGGTGTGGCTGGCGGCATAGGTCAGCGAAGTCCATAATTCGAGTGCATCCTTGTGTGGGCCGCTGGCATTGGTAAAGTGATCGCTGCGGAAAACACACTGATAGCCACTGTCCTCAGCCGTCTGCAAAATACGCTTCCAGCGATCCCAATTCAGGCCGTCCTGGCCTTCGATCATGATGCCAATCTGAGTCATTAGCGTCTCCTTTTCCCCGCGTGATTTGTCGCTGCATCGTCGGCAGTGTATCCTATCATAGCCGCATCAGACGAATACCATCTGCGAATAGACCATGCCAATGCGTACAAATGGCCTATAGGATTTGGTCAGATAGCATTTGCGGCATCTATGCAGTAAGGTTAGAATTAACAAACATTATGTGATCAATGCCTGGGCTAACTCCATGACTGTTACCTATCATCATCCGAGCCTGATATTTACCTATTACTGCGTCATTCCGCATCCAGAGGGTGGTCGTATCCTGCTGGTAAAAAATGGTGATGGTCTCAGCCTGCCGCACTTCCAGCCGGAAGAGCATCACTTCGGCGTTGTAGACCATATCAACGTCGCCCTTGCGGAAAAACACAATCTGAACGTCGCCGTGCTGCGCTGTCTGGGTGATGAGTACGTCCAGGATGGCGTCCATCGTTATTACGCGCTGGATAACCTCTCAACACAGATCGAAGTTGGCGAGGGGTTGCAGTGGGCTTACCTCAATGAACTGCCGGATATGCCTGTACCCAAAAATCAGCGGGCGATGGTCGCGCGCTGGCATGAATGGCAGCATCAGAAAGACGAACGGCGGTCGCCCTGGTCCCAGGCGGGATGGTATACGGAAGCCAGCACTGTCCTGACTGATTTTGCTGATCGCATGGATATGGTCCCAACAGGCCGTGTGGAACAAGTACGCGCCTGGGCGCGGTCGTCTGTGCTGCGCATTCCCACAGAGAAGGGGTATCTGTTCCTCAAAGCTGTGCCAACTATGTTTGCCTATGAAACCAAGCTGACGCGCATTTTTTCGCTGCGCTACCCGCCACATATCCCCCAGGTACTCGCTGTAAACGGTGAACGTTCCTGGATGCTGATAGACGGCTTCAAAGGGGAGCTGCTCAGTCAGATTAAAGATGTCGCGATATGGGAACGTTCCCTGAAACGATATGCGCGCCTGCAAATGGACCTCGATAAAAGCGCCCGCGCCCTGATGAATATGGGCGTGCCGGATCGCAACATCGATGCTCTAGCCTCACAGGTGGAAAAACTCGCCGCAGACCTGCCTGCGGAACTCAATGAAGATGAGCAGGATTTGTTCCGGCGCAGTGTGCGTCTGCTGCGCAGCCTCTGTTACGAACTGATGGACTACCAGATTCCGTTGACCCTGCTGCATGGCGACTTCTGGCCAGGTAACATCATCGTGCGCGAAGACAATCAGGAACCGATCTTCTTCGATTGGTCCGACAGCGCGGTTTCGCACCCCTTCTTCGATTTACCCTTCTTCCTGGATGATATTGAAGAGATGCTCCCTGGCGTGCCGGATGTTCGCCGCCGCCTGCGTGATGCTTATCTCTCACAATGGACGCGCTATGAACCGGCTGGCCGCCTGCGCCGCCTGTATCAGATCGCCAGGGTGGTGGGACCTCTGCACTATGCCCTGACATATCATGCCTATGTGCTGCCAGGTATGTCGCCCAGTGTGCGTTGGGAAATGTCGGCCATGCTGCCATTGATGGTCCGCAAAGTCCTGGCCGAGCATGAGCATTACCAAAAAGCCGAGCAGTAGCTCGGCTGCTAGCTAAAAACGAACGACGAAAAACGGCTTACTATACGATTGTCACAAGCGGATAGATGAACGCGACATCTTCCGGCTGGCAGAGCTGTGTACCTGGTGTCATCACCGCTGCGGAACCTGCCGCGATTCCATAGCGCATCGCATCCCGCAGATCACGGCCCTGTGCCAGCGCCAGCGTAATCCCACCAACCATGCTATCACCGGCCCCGACCTTACTCTTGATCGGCACAACGGGCGGGCGCATCTCGATGAAGTCATCCGCCGTCACCAGGGCAGCACCACCAGCCCCCATTGAGATAATCAGTACTTCGGCCAATCCATTGCGAATATAGTCCTGGGCTGTTTCTTTCAGCCGTGCCTCACTGGTGAATTGTTCGCCAGTGAGCAGTTCCAACTCGCGCAGGTTCGGCTTGACCAGAAAAACGTGTTTATTGGCGACCGCTGCCAGCGCCGGTCCCGATGTATCAACAATCAGTTTGCCACCAAAATCATCGACGCGATCAGCCAGTCGAGCGTAGAAGTCATCTGGCATATTGGGCGTCAGGCTGCCACTGGCCACGATCAGGTCGCCGCCTTCTTCAACAATCGCATCCAGACAGGCTTCCTGCTCTTCAGGGGTGATTTCTGGTCCAGGCATGCCGAAGCGATATTGCAGCGTTGTCGTTTCCTCAAAAACGGTCAGGTTCTCGCGCGTGTAGTTAGAAATCAGCACGGGGTGCTGCTGAATATCCTCGGCATCCAGCAGTTCATAGAGCATACCGCCGGTGCCGCCACCCTGGGTATAAATCGCGATAGAATCGCCTCCCAGCTTTTTAATGGCGCGGGTCACATTGATGCCGCCACCACCAGGGTCAAAAGTCGGTGGGGCACAGCGCAGCTTAATTTCTGAGGCGACACTGTATACCGCTGTGCTCTTGTCAACAGTTGGGTTGACCGTCAATGTAACGATCTTCTGCATAGATGTTTACCTTCGTACAGATGGTCCGATACGATGACTATGTATACCCAACGTGGGCTTTTACAGCCAGGAAGTATGGAGTATTTTCCCAGGAAGTTGATAACGTGGGTTATCTGAGCACGATCACAAGGAACGTTGTTGCCCCGGATATGTTGATTTTAGTGTCCGCGCATCGGGGTCCAGGTCGGCAGCACATAGTCGATGTCTGCCGGAACAGGCGTCAGCAGGTATATATCGACGTAGCGGCTCCAACTGACCCAATCCTCGTCGCTGTAGCCCAGGTCGATCCAATAGGGCGAACTGCGTGCACCGCCTGTATCGGCTATCACCCCGGTGCCATAGCCCGGCACATAAACGTTCGTGCGGTAAGGGATCAGGTTCGGATTCGCGCCGATGACGCCTTTTTGCAGCTTCATGCCGATTGCAGTGACATCATCACCGCCCAATGCCGCTGGATGGTAGCTGGTCGCGTACACTCGGAACGTCCGCCAGTATTCGACCGGACCTTCCGGCGTGTCGATGGTGTGCAGGACGATGTTCGTGCCATATGCGATCACCTCGTTGACAGGTTCCTGCATGACGGCGCTGCCGTCTTCACTCCGGCTGACTTCCACCCCATTTTCGTAGCGTACCCGCGTATAAATCTCGCGGACGCCCGCTTGCCCACCCTGTCGTAATTCCTGCGTATCGAGCGCCATAGCTGCATCGGCTGTATACACCGTGTCATAGCCAATCGGCTCCGTCGATGTCTCACGCTCCTCAGTCACGCGGATGACCTCAATACGCATGCCGGGTTCCGTCGGGGCCGCTTCTTCCGGGCGTGTATAGTCCAGGCCAATCAGGCTGATGCCTGCCTCGGCCAGCGCTTCACTCACCGTTGTGCCCTGCACCCGTGTTTCGATCTCGGCTCCATCGACAACAACCGTAATCGGGTCCGCCCGATCAATTGACACCGTCAGGCCATCGCTGACAGGCTGCGTCAGGTCAGGTGTGACAATATCGGTCAGGTACAGCGTGATGTCGGCCTCAAACAGCGCTTCGCCGATGGTCTCAGCAGTCGTTTCCAGCGTCCGCGTCTCACCGCTGTCCACCACGGTGACGGTCATTGCATGCTTGACCTCAATATCCAGCACCGGAACAGGCCACAGCAGGACATTGCCGGGGTCGGTTTCCGTGCCATCCAGCCACACGCGGTCGACATCCGCCAGCCTGACGCCAGCCTGCTGCAAAATATCATAAGGATTGGTCAGTGCGGAACGAATCGTCTGATGCTCGCCATCGACGGTCAGGTTGATCTCACGGGCGCGGTTGATGTAGATGATGCGGCCTGGACGCAGAGGGGCATCCAATGGGTCGGAAATTGCGTCATCGGGTTCCAGGCTGATGTGCGCTTCTTCCAGCAGGTCGCCAATGGTCTGCGCCGTCGTATAGACTGTCGTTCGCTGGCCCGCGTCGTCGATCTCAATCGTCATCGGGTTGATGGTCGCGACCGATGGCGGCTCGATATGCTCACTGGCCCACCAGACAGCCGTCATGCCCAGCGTCCCCAGCGTGACCAGAATAAGCAGCAGCGGCCAGATCGCGGTTCGCTGTTGGCGAAGGGGCACGGTTGGCTGGGTGTCATCGGAACGAATCGGTGGTTCGATCATAACCTGCTTGGATTGTATGGTCAGTCGGGCCGTATTGTAAGCGAGGTCAGCGGCATGACAAGCCTACGCTTGCCCACTGGCTGCACATCTCGTCGTGGAAAATCAAGAATAGGCTGGTTCAACGTGCTGGTGCGTGGCTGTCGTCATCAAAAGGGTAGTCGCGGGTTTTCTGGATATTTTCTACTTCGCGATAAGCTTCATCGACGCTGCGGGTAAAGAAGACATTGACCTTAATACCGGGCATCTGGCGCACTACTGTGTTGTTGAGCGTCTGCCAGAAATGATTGTTGCTGATGACCACAACCAGGTTATCGAAATCTTTAAAACGGAGGCGGGCATCGCGACAAATGTTGATGAGGTTAGGTGGGTTATGCATGACCTGACGCAGGTCAATAATGACGTCAACGGGGTAAGGTTTGCTCTGCATTTTTTGCACCATAAGGGGAATTTCGCGGTGATAGTCTTCATCCGTCCAACGCAAAGCTGGCTTGATGATGAGTATCGTCTCCTCAACATTGCCCCAGTCGATACTAAGACCCATCTTGATCGACCCTTCACCCTTATGATATTGGTCAGCGGCCCTATATGCGATAGGGCTAAAATGTGATGGCCAGTAAAGCAGGCCGGGGTTACTCACGACACCCGGATGGACACCTTAGTGCTGCTGCCTCTCGGCCCTGACACGGTTCGGCGTTTTCCGCCGCGCAAGGCCCCGACATGCCTGACTGGCCACCACAATATCGTGCCAGTATAAAAAATGCGGCGCTCATAGTCAATATGAGCTGCGTTACAGCTTGTTGCAAATCTCTGGATAGACCTGCTCCGAAGGAAGCATCTAGCCGAGACTGTGCCTACCTGATTTTTATGGCCTCGCCTATAATGGCAGCATGATGAATCATCTATTGATACCACCCCAGGCCGGGCACCGTCGCCTCGACGCATTGTAGCGCCTGCCTTAATGTCCCCTGAATGCGCCAGTCGCAATCGGGCGTTGCTGCGTTGGGCAACCGCGCCGCCCATATTTTGACCGCTGCCCAAACTCACACGAAATTCACCAGGAACCCACAAAAGGGATCAGGAAACCATGTTAGATAAACTTGCAGGCGTAGAAGCCCGTTTTAACGAAATTGATCGCCAGATGGTCGATCCGGTAGTTACCAGCGATCACACTAAATTGACCGAATTAGCTAAAGAACGTTCAGACATCGAGCCGATTGTGCAGGCCTACCGCCACTACAAGAAGCAGATTGATGAACTCAAAGGCGCACGGGAACTCGTTCGCGAGGCGGATGACCCCGAAATGCGCGAAATGGCCCAGATGGAAATCGAAGGGTTGGAAGCCAGTACAGAAGAGCTGCTGGAACAGCTAACCCTTATGCTGCTGCCCAAAGACCCGCGCGATGGCCGCAACGCCATCATCGAAATTCGTGCTGGGGCGGGCGGCGACGAGGCCGGACTCTTTGCGGGTGATTTGCTGCGTATGTATATGCGCTACGCGGAAAATAACCGCTGGAAGACCGACATCCTAGAGATGAACGAAAGCGGCGGCAACGTCATCAAGTCCGTGACCTTTTCCGTCAAAGGCGCCGATGTGTTCAGCCGCATGAAATTTGAAAGTGGCGTACATCGTGTCCAGCGGGTGCCGACGACAGAAAGCCAGGGCCGCATCCATACCAGTACAGCTACAGTCGCTGTCCTCGCGGAAATGGACGAAGTCGATGTCGAACTCGATATGAATGACGTCCGCGTCGATGTGTTCCGCAGTCGTGGCGCAGGTGGCCAGAGCGTCAACACCACCGATTCCGCCGTGCGTATGACGCATATGCCCAGCGGCATCGTTGTGGAAATGCAGGACGAACGCAGCCAGTTGCAGAACCGCGAGCGCGCCAAGCAGGTGCTCATCGCCAAACTGTACGACCTCGAACTGGAAAAACAGCGCAGTGAGCAAGAAGCCGAACGTCGCGGCCAGATCGGCAGTGGTGATCGCAGCGAGAAGATCCGCACCTATAACTACCCACAGAGCCGCGTGACTGATCATCGCATCAACTTCAGCAGCTACAACCTGCCTGGTGTCATGGATGGTGACCTCGATCCGTTCATTGACGCGCTGGCAACGGCTCAACAGGCGGAACTGCTCGCCGCAGGCACCGAATAATAAACGTGCTTCATAGTCACCATAGGGACACAGCAGGCCGTGTCCTGACCAGTTTCGCTAACTTCCGTAGGGGCAAGGCATGCCTTGCCCCTGCATATTTCTCTGCGTACTGATGCCTACCCTCCGTGATGCCCTGACCGATGCTCGTTCTCAGTTGGCCCACCTGCCGACGCCGCGCCTTGACGCCGAATGGCTGCTGTGTCACCTGCTCGACGTCCCGCAGAGCTACCTGATTGCCCACAGCGCCGATACATTGCCCCATAATCAACGCGCCCAATTTGACCAACTCATCGCTCGTCGTGTATCCGGTGAACCTGTGGCCTACATCATCGGCGAAGTCGGCTTTTACGGGCGCACATTTGCCGTGTCATCGGTTGTTCTCATTCCGCGCCCAGAAACAGAACGCCTCATTGAAGCGGCCTTGAGCCTGCTGAATCGCTGGCAGCAGCCTGTAATTGTTGACATCGGCACGGGCAGCGGCGCGATTGCCGTGACTCTGGCAGCAGAGTGCCCCCAGGCAGCCGTCTATGCGACGGACATCAGCCCGGAAGCGCTGGAAATCGCCCGACAAAATGCCGCGCGCCATCAGGTTCATGTTGCCTATTCACAAGGTGATCTGGCGGAGCCACTTCTGTCGATGCTGCCGAAACAGGTCAACCTGTTGGTGGCGAATTTGCCCTACATCGCCAGCGATGAAGTCCCCACACTCGACGTCAGTCAGCACGAACCCACACTTGCCCTCGATGGCGGTCCCGATGGCCTTGACCTTGTGCGGCGACTCCTGGGGCAGGTATCGCAGCTATGCACGGATGACGCCGTCATTCTCCTGGAAATTGGTGCAGACCAGGGCCAAGCAATCATAGATTTGGCTAAGTCCATCCTGGGTGAGGTGAGCGTCCACATAGAAAGAGACTATGCTGGCCTCGACCGCCTTGCTGTCATCGAACGATTGTTCTATACTGCGGGTAACGTCTCAAATCCCCGGAGAAACCTGCCATGACACCTGCTTATTTCCAGCGACTTTTCGCTTATAATCTCGATGCGAATCAGCGCCTGTGGGAGTGCGCCACACACCTCAGCGATGAGGATTACGTACGTGATGTGCCCTATAGCATCGGCTCTGTCCAGAAGCAGATCGCTCACTATGTCGGCGTGGAATACTGGTGGTTTCACTTTCTACGGACAGGTCAATTGGACTTCCAGCAGGAGCCGAAAGAAAGCCGTGCCGCACAGCGCACCTTCTGGGATGAGGTGAATACGGTCAACCAGACCTACATCGATGGTCTGACGCCGGAGGAATTAACGCGCTACGTCAAGCCGGATTTCTGGGATGAAGGCGACAAATCCATCACGGCGGCCAATGCCATCACCCATGTGATGCTGCACAGCATGGACCATCGTTCCCAGATTTTGCGTGCCCTGCACGACTTTGGCGCACCAACCTTTGAACAGGAATTTCTTTATTATCTCTTAGACCTCTAGATGGGTGACGACACTACATGCAATCCGATTGGCTGCTGAACCCCGACATTACCTTTCTCAATCATGGTTCTTTTGGGGCATGCCCACGTCCCGTTTTTGAAACCTACCAACGCTGGCAGCTCGAACTGGAACGGCAGCCCGTCGAATTCATGGGGCGGCGCTATCACGACCTGATGAATGCCGCTCGTCAGAAGTTGGCCAACTACATTAACGCCGCTGCCGATGACCTGATTTTTGTGCCAAATGCAACGGTAGGCATCAATCTGGTGGCGCGCTCGCTCAAGCTCCAAGCGGGTGATGTCATTGTGATGACCGACCACGAATACGGGGCCATCCATAAAACCTGGGAGTTCATCGCCAACAAAACTGGCGCGGAACTGTGTATTAAGACTGTGCCGCTGCCCCTGACCGATCCGCAGCAGGTGGTCGATGCCCTCTTTGCTGAACTGCCGGAACGCACGGCTGTCATTGCCATCAGCCACCTGACTTCGCCGACAGCCGTGATTCTGCCGATTGCCGATATTTGCCAGCGCGCACGTCAGCAGGGCATCCTGACTGTCATAGACGGCGCCCATGCCCCTGGCCAGTTGCCGCTGGATTTAGCCAAAATCGGGGCCGACTTTTACACAGGCAACTGTCACAAGTGGTTGTGTGCCCCCAAGGGATCGGGTTTTTTGCATGCCCGCTCAGAGCATCACGCCATGCTCGACCCGCTGGTGATCAGTTGGGGCTGGGGCTGGCCGGACAATACCTTCGTC
Organism: Anaerolineaceae bacterium; assembly: GCA_020634165.1. Taxonomy (GTDB): domain Bacteria; phylum Chloroflexota; class Anaerolineae; order Aggregatilineales; family Phototrophicaceae; genus Phototrophicus. The sequence continues at coordinate 177,662 of JACKCF010000001.1, forward strand.
AACGCCAACCAGTGGCAGGGTACCCGTGACGTCGCTGCCTATCTGAGCGTTCCGGCTGCCATCGAATATCAGCAGGCCCATGATTGGCCTGTAGTTCGTGCGCGCTGCCATAAAATGGCCATCGAGACGATGGGCCGCATCAACCAGCTAACGGGCTTGCCAGCCATCGCTACGGATGACTTCTTCGCCCAGATGAGCCTTGCTGCGCTGCCCCCGATTGACAAAGAAGCATTTCGGGCACGTCTTTACGATGACTATCACATCGAAGTGCCCATCACACAGCTTGGCCAGACGCACGAAGGTCCCCATTACGTGCGCGTTTCTTTCCAGGCTTATAACACCCAGGCGGATGCCGATCACCTGCTAGCTGCGTTGGCCGATTTGCTCTGATTATCAGGAGTGATTCAAGTGGATTCATGGGCGTTGTTGTTGACCATTGCTGTGGCTCATGTGGTGATTGCTGTCACGCCTGGGCCGAATTTCCTGATCGTGCTCAAGGTGTCTGTCTCGACCAGTCGCAGGCATGGTCTGGTGACGTCGCTGGGCGTCATCACCGGAACTGGTATTTATGCGACCTCCGGCTTTCTGGGGTTCGCCGCCTTGCTGGCGCATTCGGCGGAACTGCTGACGATTCTGCGCTGGTTAGGTGCGATCTACCTGATCTATATGGGTGTACAGGCATTCCGTGCCAATCACCATGCTGATCTGCCGGAGGCTGGTCACCAGACGATCACCATGACGCTGCCGCAAGCCTATCGAACTGGGCTGCTTACCATGCTCTCTAATCCCAAGGCGGCTCTGTACTTCTTCACACTTTTTACGACGACCGTTCCCACAACCGTCACCCTGGAAATGAAGATCATTGTCATCAGTATGCTGATGGCGATTTCACTGACATGGTACACCATTGTGGCGCTGTCATTCAGCAACCGCCGAATCCAGGCCCTTTATATGCGTGCCAAGCGTTGGCTGGATCGCTTCTTTGGCGGGGTCTTTATCGTGCTCGGTATCCGCGTCGCTGGAACAGCTTAGAGCTATTTCCTAAATGGCTTGTCCGACGTTAACTTGTCGCTGATGCGATTTCCATGATACGCTGTTCTCTTATTTCGATAGCAAATATGGAATCGCTAGATGCCCGACAAAATCGCGATCATCTCTGACCTGCATGGCAACATGGACGCGCTCAATGAGGTCGTAAAGGACATTCAGCAGCGCGGAATCAGCATGATTTATTGCCTGGGCGATCTGGCAGGTAAGGGGCCGGATGGCGATCAGGTCATTGATTTTTGCATGGAACACTGTGAGGTGGTTCTGCGCGGCAACTGGGACGACCTGATGAAAGCACCCGCGACCCATCCCGCGACGCAGTGGTGGCAGGATCAACTTGGCCCACAGCGCATTGACTATCTGATCAATCTGCCCAACAGCTATGACTTCTGGTTGAGCGGCAAGCGCGTTCGGCTGTATCACGCATCCCATATCAGCGAAAACCACCGTATCATTCATTATGCCCCTGCGAAGGAGCATCGCACCATGTTCACCAATACCGAATTCACTGGCGATGGTCCGCTGCCGGATGTCGTCGGCTATGGCGATATTCACACGGCCTTCATGATCCACCCCGACCGTGACAAGATGCTGTTCAATGTGGGCAGCGTCGGCAATCCGCTCGATGTGCCGATTCCGGTGTATGTGGTGCTTTCAGGGGAATTGGGCAGCCAGGAAGTCGCACCCTATAGCCTGGAATTTGTGCGTGTGCCCTATGATGTCGAAAAGCAGATCGAACGTGCGCACGCGCTCAACATGCCGGAAACAGACCCCTATGCGGTCGAATTACGCACAGCAGTTTATCGCGGTGTCCAGGAAAAGCAGGAAAAAGCGAAAAAGCCGCGTCGCAAACAGCGTTCGTAGCACCTGACCATGCTGGCTCGTGAAATTAACCCACCCGCCGGAACGTGACGTAATAACTGGTGATCGCCTGCTGGCCGGTACTGGTTGTACACGGGTTGGCCGTCAAGGCATTCGTCAACGGGTCGCTCAGACCAGGCATATCGACGATATACGACAGACCAGGGTCCATTTCATAATCGGCATATTCGGTGCCACGCTCTGGTTTGAGGCCCGTCACAAAGCGGTCTTCGCCACCATCCCAGCGTACACGCACCATTTCACCCGGAATACCCTGACCATTGAAATCGACCACGCGCACTTCGATCAGGCCCGATAATTCCAGATCACAGTTGGTTCCGGCGATACGGCCCTCGTAAGCGCGTTCCGGCACCGATGTAGGTACAACCACAAAGCCCGGCTCAGTCGATGACGCGCCAGCGTTAGGGGTAGCCGTCTTGGTTGGGGGTGGCGGCAGTGTCGGTGTCGATGTCGGCACCATGACCGTTGCTTCCAGCACCACTTCCACATCAGGAATCAGATCATCGGCACAACCGGAGCGCCCTTGATTGCGGTAGAAGGTCTGCATGCTGCGGATCGCGCGAATGCCGGCGCTGCTATCGACGTAACCTGTGCGCGCCAGATCACAGGCGGCGTTGGCCACTTCCTGGATCGGGTCCAGTCCCATGCCGAGGTCCGTCAGACGGGTGACGGCCTTGCCCAGATTGCTGTCATAGGCATAGCTCAAGATGATTGCGACCGCGTAATGCACCTTGTCGGAATCGCGTAGTTGGCGCGGCGTCGTATCGAACTCCTCAATCGGGGCAAGCACCCAGGCATAGGTCAGCCCTAGCGCGATGCCTATCGCCAGACCAATTGCCAGCCCCCACCAGGAGACTAATCGGCGTGAATGACGATAGCGCGTATCTTCCGGCGGTTTGATGTGCGGGGTATACGGTGCGCTCATGAGGCTGCTCCTGTACTGGGCCGCAGCTCGTAATATGGCTCCATGAGCGGCGTCAGGCGTCCCAGGCCCGCAGCCAGGGCTACAAGCTTCTGAATATCTTCAATATTGCGCGAATTGGAAATATACGTTTCCGCGACTTCCTGTACGTACAGCGGCACATTAGAAACACCCAATACCCGTAGCCGTTCGACGGCACCCAGGGCATCCCCATCTACCAGATAACCCTCCGCGACCATGACCGTGTATTCCTGCTGATAGCGCACGGACAGCGCGGTCATCGGACTGTTGACGTATTCAATTGGGGCAACTGTCCAGCCGATGAACAATCCAGCCAGAATGCCAACCAGTACCCCAATCACCGTAGAAATAAAGAACCGCTGCATAGTGTTCCTGTAGTTGTTTGTAACGGGTCATCAGACCCCCATCCTCAGTCCTTCCCCCGAAGGAGGAAGGATGCCTGTGTTCCAACCATCATCGCCTTCGGGGAGGGGATTTAGGGGAGGGGTCTGAGCGCCGCTTACTCATCCATATGTAGGGTATAAATCGTATTGCCGGAACCCGCATAGATTAGCCGTTGGCCCGGATCAACCACAACCGAGTTCAATAGCTCGAACTTGCTCTCATCAAAGATGCGATAAGTCCGCTGCCATGCTCCTGCCAGCCCTGTTTCGTAAATGGTCCGCGTTGGCTGGCTGATCAGATAGAACCCTGGTAGCAGGTTGCCACTCAAATAGAAATACTGCAATGAGGCATCTGACGGGTCTTGCCCAGGTGGGAAAGGCGTAAAGTTGAAGCTCTGCGGCTCGCCGCCTCGGTGCCGTGTGATGTAACCTCCGCCGTATAGCACGAACACTTCGCCATCATCCTGACGAATCGCGAAATCAACCGCCTGGACCAATTGGGGCAGGCTCGTACCAGTGAAGTACTCACTCGGTCGATCAGGATACAGGTCAGCCGTTGGCTGGTAGCGCCAGACTTGATTGGCGCCAGTATCCAGTACATAAATATTGCCATTGGCATTGTAAACCTGTAGTGCAATCGGATTGCGCAGAATATCAGTATTGAGTTGCTGGGCCGTGCAGTCTGTAATCAGACTGAGGGAGCAGGAAATCAGCACACCGTTACTATCCAGGGCCAGCAGATTGCGCGTACTCAGGGTCATATTCACCAGGGGGCCGATACTCAGTCCGCTGACTGTTGCGCCAGATCGCATATTGATGATCGGGTCCTGGTCGATGGCCTGCGTACCTGTCGCATCCAGCTTGACACGATAGATGACTGGCAAGCGCGGATTGACATCCAGCACATACAGGTCAGTCCCTTGCAGCAGCATGCGCCGAATCGTCGCACCAGGCAGCGAAACCAGCAAATTGGCCTCACGCCGTGTTATATCGCTGATGCCGTCGATGTTCGTCTGGGCCTCTCGCTTAAGCGCGATGATGACCGGATCGTCTGTGCGCTCTTCTTCGCACTCACTGACGTTCGCCAGCACCACATCCCAGGCGGTGCGGATCGCATTGAGCTGGCTCTGGTTGATGTTGCGCGCCAGTTCGGCATTTTTCAGGGCATTATTGACGCAGGTTTCATAGCGTGTTTCACCCAGGCCACCAATCCACGACAGCACAATGACCACCACCAACGCCAGCGGCAGTGCCACAATCGTCGTCATAATGACCGATGGCGGAATCAGCGGCTTCTCGGACTCTTTGCGTTTGAACACCTTGGCGGCGACATCGCTCATGGCTTCCAGGCCGGTGCCCATGCCTTTGGCCGTCTCGCCGACGGTCTGCTGCATGCGCCGCCCGATCTTGATCGCCGGACTCTGCTTCCGTCGCGCTTCGGCTGTGCGCGCGGCTTCCTGCTGAATGTTCGTCCGCGCCTGGGTGATGGTATTGCTCAGTTGACTGCTGTCATCGCCTTCGGCTGCCACCACTGGAATTTTGCGCTCGGGAACGACGAATTCAGTCGCGATCATCTGTGTTTGCAGCGTGATAAGCGTCTTAAAATCGTTGAGCACATTTTCCAGCGTCTTGCCCAGCAGCGCTTGTGTGATGCGTGCCAGACTCACTTCACGGATCGCGGCATCAGCCAGCAGCAATCGTGAGCCACTGTCAATGACGAAGCGCTTCATATCCACTTCAGGGATTGGTTGGGTGCCCATCGGTGCCATGAACAACTTTTTGTCGTCGTCCATATCTTCTGGCAGGCTGAACGTATCACCACTATGGCGCAGCAGCGCGATGGCCGCACCGGAGCGTGCCAGGTACAGTTCATCATCGCGCAGCACAGCACAGATCATGTGCGCTTCGTAATGGCTGCGACCGCTCTGGTTGTGTTCGTGCAAATTGTGATTGAGCGTATTGAACACATCGCGCAGGGCAGAGGTCACGCTGCCACCATTGCTGAAGTAACGTTCCGCGCTCATGTGGGCCATTTGCTCGTAAAACGTCGTCGGCACCACGCGCCCTGAGGGCAGCACCAGCGAGAAAAATGTATCCACTTCCCGACCGCGCGCAGCCGTTTTCGGCGCAGTCTGGACGAGGGCACCAGGCGGTGTTGTGTGAATGGTACGGCCACCCGCAATATACAAATGACCAACAAGGGCTTCTAATTCAAACGGCATAAGGCATCACATCAGTTCTGTCTGCCAGGGAAGGGCATCCAAATTCTATCGTAAAGTGTACGTCAAAACGTGTATGTTTGTAGGCGCAGCATCCATCATTGCACCATCAAACGGGCACCACGCCTGTATCACTGCGGCACGGTGATCTTTCACTATTCTAACTATTGTACACAATTCACAGAAGTTGGGCAGGTCGCAAGCCGTCTTGTTTGCACAACCCTAATGTGGAAAACCCTTGCCCGCCCTCACGTGCTGATAAGGCCCTGAGCGACTTCGATAAGCTGGGTAGGCAGGAGCGGCTTAACGATAAAGCGAGCGCGCTTGAGTGGTGTAATGAACGTTTCATATTCCTGGCCAGAGCTGGCAACCAGGACGAAAGTCTGGTCAAAACGTGGTTCGCTGGCGATGTAGGCGATCAGGTCTTTACCGTTAATAATGGGCAGGCGCATATCAGACAGGATGAAGTGTGGCGTGTAGGACTGTAAACAGGCCAGTCCTGTTTCCCCATCACTTGCAGTCATCACCTGGTAGCCCATGCTTTGCAGCACACGCTCATACATCACAGCCAGCCCAGATTCATCCTCGATGATCAAAGCCAACGGTTGGTCGACCATAAACACAATCCCCTATGCTGATGTTTTCAAAGCCAATCCTGGCGCTGGCTTCTACAGGCCCCACCCAAAAGACTGACCCGTTCTTGTGAGGGTGGCGCACAAACAAATAAGACTATAGTATATGACGTAAACTTACGAAATTCAGTTAAAACTGTATGAATATATAGCATTGTACCGCAATTTTTTAACAATGCAAACAATATAGTTTGATAATTCTTTATTTATACTTATTGTTCGTTTGAAAGCAAAAACGGGACCATTGGCCCCGTTTTTTCAGTATAGTCTGCGATACAGCTTACCGACGATCAGAGAACAGGCGCAGCAGGAAGATAAACAGGTTGATGAAGTCCAGGTACAGTGTCAGGGCGCCCATAATGCTCAGGCGGACCATGCCATCACTGTGCTGCTGCAACTCCGGGGATGCTGCCAACCGCTTGATCTTCTGCGTATCAAACGCTGTCAGGCCGGTAAAGATCAACACACCAGCGGCGCTGATGATGAAGTCCAGCGCGCTGCTCGCCAGGAAGATATTCACAATCGAGGCGATAATCAGGCCGATCAAGGCCATCAGCAGGTAGCTGCCGAACTTGCTCAGGTCAATTTTGGTCGTGTAACCAATGACGGTCATCACGCCGAACAGGCCCGCAGTGGTGACGAATGCTTTCGCTATCGCCCATAAGCCTTCACTCGCTGGCTGGAAACCACCGCCAACAGCGGGTTCAGCGGTAATGCCAAAGAACATGGCGCCGAGCGTTACGCCCATCGTCGCGGCATAGATGAAGAACAGGATCAGCGCCAGATTCGGCGAAATCTTGTTAATCAGGAAGCTCAGGCCGAAAACAATACCGAGCTGCACCAGCATCAACACAATCCAGCCACTGGCGAATGCCGCGATCAGGCTGGGATTATTATAGACAGCGGCTGTAACTGCCGCCGATACACCGGCTGTTACCAGCAGGCCAAGGCCCATCCACAGGTAAACCAGGCGCATCAGCGGCTGTAGGTTCACCTGTACTCTTGACATAACACCTGCGTCCTGCTGGATCGCAGAGTTGAAGTTAAAGTCACGCATAGGTTTATCTCCGATTGACTGACCCAACACCTTCAATTACGTTCCTCATTATACCCACAAAATTGTATAGTCAGTATTTGAAAGCCCCAAATTAACGTGGAATTTACGAAATCCTCAGCTAATTAAAGGCTTTCAGCGACTTGCCAGATATCCTTTATAGGTTCGAGCTATAAGCTTGTGCCCGATTCTGGCGATAGAATGATAGGAGTGATCATGATTTTTGATCCGGCTTTCCCGCCGACATCCAACTCGCTTAATCGCTTCAAAATCTGGGAACTTACGGGCTTCCCACCGGAAAAAATCGGCTGGGCATTTTACGATCTCGTGTCATCGGCTGCGTTGACCAGAGCCATTGAGGCCCATGCCGAGGTGCTTGCCATCGCGCCGACAGAGGACAACCTGCATATGACCTACTTTCAGCGGCTCGCTGATAGTAATGAGGCAGCGGTCGCCATTGCCCGCCAGATGGGGCGCTGCTTTGGTTTTTTGCTGGTGGCCCTCAAACGTGGCAATACCCTCAATCGCGAGAAAAATGCTGAAAAAGACGCTGCCTATTGGGCATACTGGTCCCAGGTGGATACGGTCTATCTGGGTGGTGGTCTGGCTGACGGTGACTTTGGTCGCTTGCTGCTAACGGCGGCACAACAGGTGTTAGAGGACTATGGCATTGCCATTCAACTCCATATCGCCATCCATCCGCGCCACCTGGGGATATTGGGCGCGGCACGCTATGTATCCACCGGGCAGCAGGCCATCGCCCTGGATTTCGGCGGCACGCTGGTTAAACGGGCACGAGCGGCCTACACTGCATCAGGTTTGCAGCATGTGGAATTGCTGCCTTCCTTACCCGTTGAATTTGACCTCTATACAGGCGAGGGCCAGGAACAGGCGATTTTCGATACCTTCGTTTCATTGCTGGTCGATGCCTATCAGCTTGATGACGCGCCTGTGATTCCGGTCAGTATTTCCGCCTATACCTCTCCCGATGGTCAGCCCTTGATGGCGCAGGGCGGCATCTACATGCACATGAGTCGCCTTAGTAATAATCTGCCGAAGCTGCTTTCGCAAACAGTCAGCCAGCGTGTTGGCCGCGACGTAACCGTCAAATTGCTGCATGATGGCAGCGCTGCCGCTGCTTTCTTCGCTCCGCTGGACCATGCGGTTGTCATCACATTGGGGACCGCTATTGGTTCCGGCTATCCGGTTGCGCGCTCTGGTCTGCGACCAGTTGCTCCTGACCTATCCGTTCAGGCATCCGATTCGCCTACGCACAGTCTCGGTACTGTTTAGCGGCGCGGCCTGTCCTATAATTATCGCGATCATACAGGAAGGGCTGGCCCATGCGTTTTGAGACTGAGCAAGATGCCATCACCTATATTTTCGCCACTCGCGACCGCATGAAAAATCCGCCGCGTGGCCTTGACGAAACCGTGCGCGATCCATCACCCACGCGCCGTATGTTGATGCACGCTGGCCTCAATCTGGAGGGCCGTGAATATGTCATCATCACGGGCAGTAAAGGCAAGGGCAGTACATCGGCCATTACGGCCAAACTGCTAGAGCATCTCGGTCATACCGTCGGCCTGCTGACCAGTCCGCATCTCATTCATTGGTACGAGCGCATTCGCGTCAATGGCCGTATGATCGACAAATCCGACTTCCTGCGCATTCTATCGGATTTAGCACCCGTCATTGACCATGAAGCCACTCTGCTAAGTGAAAATCAGTACATCAGCCCGCAGGGCATTTTCCTCCTGATTGCGCTGCGCTACTTTGACGAAAAAGGTGTCAACGCCGCTGTGCTGGAAGTTGGTCGTGGCGGTCGCTTCGATGATGTATCGATGGTCCCGAACAAGCTGTCACTCTTTACGCCGATTATCATGGAACATGCTCAGTATCTCGGTGATAGTCTGGAACGTATTGCATGGCATAAGAGCGGCATCATCAAAACAGGTGGCTATGCCTACAGTGTGCCCCAGGCAGCGGATGTTTTGAAGGTGCTCCAGAGCGAGGCCGATAGCCAGGATGCCGAGTTCTACTGGTTAAGCAGCCTGGATATGCCGACCTTCCTGGGGCAGACGCCGACAGGTCAGCGTTTTAAACTGGGTCGTTATGGCGAATGTGAATTGTCCCTCCTGGGCCGCTATCAGTTGGCCAATGCTGCCCTGGCGATTCAGGGCGTTGGCAACATGCACGCACGGCTTAAGGGCATTCCGCATGCCAGCCCGGAATATGTGCAAGCGATTCGCAGTGGCTTGGCCGATGTCCGCTGGCCGGGTCGCCTGCACAAGTTACAGGATAGCCCCCAGGTCATCGTGGATGGGGCGGTTAATGTGCTTTCGGCGCGCAGTTTCATTGAAAGCGTCAAAGATCGCCAGACGCATCCAGTTGTGACTGTGCTCGGCGTTCCCACCGACCGTGACTATCCAGCCGTTTACGAAACCTACGCCCAGAACAGTGATGCACTGGTCATCACCAGCAGCACCATCAACCCACGCATCACCTTCCCGGATGAAGAAACAGCCCTCACAACTGCCCGCGCTTATCACGATGACGTTCAGTATGCCGCGACGCTACCGGCAGCCCTCGAATTGGCCTATGCCAAAGCCGGAACGGAGGGCACAATCTTGTTAGCGGTAGCCCAACCCCTGGTCGGCGAATCTATGATGATCTGGAACGTTGATATGACCCAGATTTGACGCAAGTCTTTGTGGTCCATAACTTCATAAATTCTACAAAAACCTTAGAATATCTCTATTTATGGAGCCAAATCTCTGAATTTATCTTAAGGATAGATGCCACATATCATTCGCACGTGTCAGTAGAATTGTCGTCGATATCAAAGTATTGTCAGAATTGGATTATTTACGGCTATTACCTCAATTTACTATTGTCGAGAATCAGTAATACTACGTAAAGATTGCGCGAGAAAAGCCATCCTACATCAGATAAAATGTTGGTACATTTTTATGGTATCTTTCGCTGAAGTGCAAATCTTTATTGTCTCAGTGCAAGAAACAGATAGAGTTGATTAAGACTGACACGGCATTTTTAGCCAATCCTGATCAGCATGCCAGTATTGGCCGCCCTAGTGGGCCTATTAATTAAGAATTAGGAGTGCAGAATACTTAGGGGGTAGCGGCGATGATCCACGTTGAGTGGGCAAACAAAGATCATAGCTGCATTATCTGGACCTTTTCCGACGATTGGAAATGGGAGCATTTTAAGCTTGCCCAGCAAACAGTCGGGGTCATGATCGGTTCTGTAGAAGGCTATGTTGATCAGATACTCATAGCATGCCCCAGACAACACCTGCCTCCTGCTGCACTCAGCCACTTGCGCAAAGCATTTGAGTATATCCATCCACGTTCACGATTGATCATCATTGTTGGGTCAGATACCTTACTGTCGCTTATGCTCAACACCCTCATGCAAATTCTTCAGGCGAAAATCTTGCATTTTGCTCCGACCAAGCAAGCCGCCTTTGATCTCATCGCTGCTTATAATGACCAGCAAAAAAAAATGGCGAATTCCAGAATAGCCAGAAATCAATAGCACTCCCTGGACAATCGGACCTGTGATTCCCTTTGCCATCCAGGATGGGACCTGTTTGGGTATGCGTTGGGAAAGCGTCGGTTGATCCAGCCATCACACGCAACCGCTCCTGTGCTATACTGCCGCCGATCAAAAGTCGAGCAGTTGGACCATTTAGAGGCAGCGATCTATGCGTGTATCCGGTTGGTTTGTTGGTATTTTAGCGCTCACAATGCTGGTGATTGGCACCGGTATCTGTGCGATTGTCTCTTACAACGGCGTCCGAACCTTCGTGATCGACAGTTGGGACAACGGCCTACAGGTCGATGACCCAGGCGATATTGTCGCCGCGCTCACCAACCCGGAATCGATCTTACAGCCAACCAACACCCCCGTTGATTCCAATAACGTCATCGTTATGCCGTCGATCACACCTGTGGCGACGCTATCTGTCGCTATCGAGGTCGCTGTCGATACAACGCCGGAGCCAACAGGCATTGATGTTTCCGGCCAGACGGCCCAGGCGACCGAAACGCCCCAACCTACGCTTGACCCAGCCGCTGAATATCAGCTCAATGATCCGCGCCAGATTCGCATTCTGCTGATGGGCATTGATGAACGGGCTGGCTTCACTACTGAGAATGCCTACCGCACCGACACCATGATCGTGCTCAATATCGACCCAGTGCGTAATACCGCTGGTGTCATTTCATTCCCGCGTGACCTGTGGGTAGCCATTCCTAACTTTGAACCGGCTCGCATCAATACCGCCAATTATATTGGCGATAATGTTGCCTACCCGGGTGGGGGTGGCCCACAACTGGCCAAAGAAACAATTGCCGCCAATTTTGGCATCGATATTGACCATTATGTGCGCATTAACTTCACCGTGTTTGAGACCGTCGTGGATGTGGTGGCACCCAACGGCGTTGAGGTCTGCCCGACCGAGCGTATATATGACGATCACTATCCTGATGAGGGCTTTGGCACCATCATTGTAGAGTTCCCGCCAGGTTGCCAGCGCCTGAATGGCGAAAAGCTACTGCAATATGCGCGTACACGTTCGACCGATGGCGGTGACTTTGACCGGGCCAAGCGCCAGCAGGAAGTGATCGACGCGGTACGGGCTGAGGTACTCAGTCTGGGTGGCATGGCGAATCTGATTTCTCAGGTGCCCGTTCTCTGGAGCGAATTATCCGACAGCTTCGATACTGACCTGACTATTGAACAGGTGATTGCGCTCGGCTTCAAGCTCAATGAAATCCCGCGCGAGAATATTCAGTACGCCGTCATCGATAACAACTATGTGACCTTTGGCCAGACGCCCCAGGGCGATCAGATTTTGCACCCTAACCTGGGCCGCATCAGCGACCTGATCCGGCGCGTACTCTATCCTCAGTTGGAAGTCGATCAGGCGGACCTGCTGACACGGGCGGAAGCGGAATCGGCGGACGTCCACATTTACAACGGCACCGACATCGCCGGACTGGCAGGGCGTACCCAGGAGTGGTTCATTGGTCGTGGCATTTCGATTGCCAGCGTCGGCAATGCGCCCGATCATAACAGCGCCCCGACCGTCATCCGCTATTATGGCGAAACGCTCGATACAGCCAATTACATCGCCGATGTTATGGGCCTATCCGCAGAACGCATCCAACCCGGCAGCGACGGCCTGCTCGTTGCGGGCAATGTCGCCGTCATTATCGGCCCTGATGTCCAGAGCTTGCTGGCAGGTAACTAAACATATCTGCGATTTCGGGAATTCGATCAATCTTAGGGACAGGGCCGCTGCCTTGTCCCTTTTCTGTTGTGTACCAAGCAACTTATCCATCATATCCAACCTGAATAAGATAAATGCCTGCAAGGAACGGTACGCCTCCAACCAACTTTTTTCTAAAATCCCACTCCTGAATCCCCCATGATGTAAGGGGACTGGCGTCTCCTGGAAAGGCATCCTTCCACCTCATGGGGGAAGGACCGAGGATAGGGGTCTTAGAAGCCAACGGCTTAATTATCCCTGTCCTGGATAGATACTATGTCGTTAATAACTCCAGCATGATGTCATTACCCAGGCTCTCAATCCGTTCCGGGCTGGGGGCAGCATTGGTCATCAGGATCACGCCCAGGCGCTGTTTCGGCTCTGCGATCAGGTAGGACACATAACCTGGATCAGCGCCGCCATGATAGACACACTGTGAATCGCCAATTTCCAGCGTCTTCCAGCCGATGCCCATCGGCTGCTGTTTTTCCCATCTTGTTGTTTGCATCTCCGTCAGGCGTTGTTGGCTCAATCCGAGTGCGGATTGCCCCCACTGGGCACGGGCGAATTTCAACATGTCTTCAATATTAGAGAACAACTGCCCGGCTGGTGTAAAGCCGCCAATATCGACCATCGGCATAATCACGGGTGGATTCACAAACAGGATATATCCCGTTGCCGCATCTAGCTGCGATGGGTGCGGATCAAATACGGTATCCGTCATGTCGATGGGCTGCAGCACCCGTTCTGCAACCAGTTCACGATAGGGCTTTTGGCCAATGATCGCCAGCGTATGCCCCAGGATGCCGACGCCATAATTCGAGTAGGTGAAGTCGCTGCCCGGTGCGAAAAGCAGCTCCGTCTGGTCGAGTGCGTCCAGCAGGTCATCAATGGATGGAAAAGTCACCTCCTGTATACCCTCGATGCCCTCTGGAAAAGTAACGGTTGGTGGCATCATCGGCAGGCCAGATGTATGCGTCGCCAGGTGCTGGAATGTGATTTTGCCCTCTGGATCGAACGCCTTGAATTGTGGTAGATACTCACCAACAGCATCATCAAGGTTAACCTGACCGGCTTCGACAAAGGTCATCAGCAGGGTGGCCGTAAAAACCTTGGTAATTGATCCAAGCCGGAACAGCGTGCGCGTGCTGACCGGATGCTTTGATTCAAGGTTGGTGACGCCCTGTGCAGCGGTATACAGGGTTGCATCATCGCGGACGATCCCAACAGCTAGACCAGGCAGTCCCAGCTCATCTACCACTGCCTGTACCAGCCCCTCAATTACTCTCTGATTCCAATCTGTAGTCATAGAATGCCTTAAATACTTATAAGGGGTCACAAATGTTCATTATATATCATACATGGGATTTATGTGCAGCTTATGAAGATGCCTGATGGGTGGTTCTTTGCGTACTTTCTTAATTCGGGTGTGATATGTAACCCCTTATAATGATTTGAAGCTCATGATTATGGGATACTGCCCGATGCCTTATTCACTAGATTGGTTCATCCCCAACCAGGTCATTTATTGTCATTTTGCTGATGCGCCAACTGAAGAGGAAATAAGGCTATCCATACGCACAATCATCCAGATGATGGATAGCAGTGATAGCCCGTATATCCATGTGATAACCGACACGGGTGATATTACGAAACCACTTCCTCCCAAAAAGACGTTGGAAATTTCTAAAGAAGAGGGTACGCACGAGCGAACGGGTTGGAATCTGATTATCAGGGAGAGGTCTGCACTCGTAAAAATGGGCGTCGCATTTGGCTCCATCTTGATTAAATCCCAGATGCGGTCCTTTAAAACTTTGGAAGATGCCGAAGCATTCCTGAAAAGCGTTGATGGTTTGCTCAATTGGGATCAGGTCAATAGTTCAGTTGCTGAACGCTCTCGCTGATTGGAGAACATATTTATGCCCTATTCGATTGATTGGCTCATCCCAGATCAAGTAATATTTATGCGCGTATTCGGAGTAACAACAGAAGACGAGATTCGTGCATCCTTTGAATCTGTCAATACTATGATCGAGAGCAGTGAATATCCGCATGTCCATTTAATCGATGACACGGGCGACATTGAAAAGCCAATTTCTCCTGTCAAGGCGCTAGAAATAGCACGTGAAATAGGCATCCACGAGCGATTAGGCTGGAGCCTCATCACTCGTGAAAAATCTGTGCTCGTCAGAATGGGTACGGCCTTTGGCTCGTCTTTGGTGAAATCCAAGGTCAAGTCATTGGCGACACTTGAAGATGCCATTGAATTCCTGAAGAGTGTTGATGGATCACTCAACTGGGACCAGGTCAACCAAACCCTTGTTCTGCCAGACTAGCCCATTATCGTAAAAGGACAGTTATCGGATGCCCTACTCAGTTAATTGGCTCATTCCAGACCAGGTCATCTTTGCACACTTTTCAGGTGAAACTACCGAAGACGATCTGCGTGGAAGCTTAATTAGCGTCAAAGACATTATAGAAAGCAGTGATAATCAGTATGTACATCTCATCACAGACACAGGGGATGTCACAAAAGCTGTACCATCACACAAAGCGCTGCAGATTTTGCGGGAAATCGGTACACATGATCGTCTGGGTTGGAACCTAATCATCAGAGAGAGGTCTCCCCTTGTAAAATTGGGTGTTGCCTTGACGACAGTTCTAAATAAGTCAAATACACGATCACTGGATTCGTTAGAGGCTGCCGAGACTTTCCTGAAAAAAATGGATGAGTCTCTGGACTGGGAAAATACCAACCGAGACATTGTTGCCAGCGGTTAAATCTCACAGGTAAACAGAAACTTGGCTCAACGTAAAAGAGTCAGGTGAATAAGGAGCTATTGCCGCCGAATCGGTTAGGCAAAGGAACCACTTTTAGGAGTATTTGAATGGGATACGAAATAGACTGGCTTGTTGCAGGTCGCGTGATTAAAGCGGAATACTTTGATGAACTTGATCTGCAAACCATGATTGAAATTGGCGACGAACTGGTAACGATGATCGATTCAGCAGATTCACCGCTGGTCCATGTGCTGATGGATACCGAGCGCGTGACGCAATATCCGCATCAGGTTGCCCAACTTGTCAAGACAGCCAACAACATTTATCGCAATCCTCGTATAGGCTGGTCAATTGTTTATGGCAGGGAAGATCGCCTTATGAAATTCGTGATGACAACCATCACAGGCATGTTCAAAGTTCGCTTCCGTATCTTTAACACGAAGGAAGATGCATTCGCGTTTCTCAATTCTGTGGATCAGGAATTGCCGGATTTATCTAGCCTTCAGGCAATCTAAATAATGTTTAGAGATGATGGGTTGCAAGAAACCAACCTAACGTAGTGTGGTCATGAGGAGATTTTGTAATGGTAGCTTACGACATTGACTGGTTTATCGAAAACCGTGTCATCATGCATCGTTATCCCGCTACGGTTAGTTTGGAACAGTTAGCCGAGCAGTTTGACTACATCCACGACATGATTAATGAGGTTAGTGTTGATGCCTCTTTGGTTCATGTTTTGATGAATGCCGAGAACTTAGACCACTATCCTAAGCAAATAGCCAAAATAGGGAATACAGCTAAGTCCCTTTTAGATAACCCCAAGCTAGGATGGGTCATCTTTTACGGTCGAGATGACCGATTGATGCAATTTATATCCTCAGCTGTAGCCGCTATGTTCAGGACACGTTTTCGCTTCTTTTACACCCAGGAAGAAGCATTCGCATTTCTCAACTCGGTGGATCAGGAGTTGCCGGATTTATCCAAGCGCCAGATGACCTGATAAAAACGTTTAGAGATAACAGCTTGCAAAGTACCAATCGAACGAAGTCCTGAGGAGATTACGTAATGGTAGCTTACGACATTGACTGGTTTATCGAAGATCAGGTCATTATGCATCGGTTTCCTGCTACGGTTGATTTGGAACAGCTAACCGAGCAATTCAATACGATAAATGACATGATAGACGAAAATGCCAATGTCCCACTCATTCATGTATTGATGAATGCCGAGGATTTGCGTCAGTATCCCAAACAGATGGCCAAATTAGGCGGTACTGTTAAAAAGCTGCTGGATAATTCCCGGCTAGGCTGGGTTATCATCTTTGGCAGTGATGATCGCATCGTAAAATTTATAGCCTCAGCCATAGCTTCCATGTTCAAGACGCGCTTCCGTTTCTTTTACACCCAGGAAGAAGCATTCGCGTTTCTCAACTCAGTCGATGAAAACCTACCGGATTTATCTAAATACCTGACAACCTGATAAAAGCATTCAGAGATGACTGCTTACAAGAAACCCACGCAAGGTAGTAATGAAGGAGACCAATGAAATGGCTGAGTATGATATCAAATGGTTCGTCGACAATCGTGTCATTATGGCACATTTTCCGGCAGGTCTTGACGCGGATAATCTGACAGAGCAGTTTGACATCCTCATAAACATGATAAATGAGGCTGATGACAAATACCCGCTAGTTCACATCTTGATGAATGGAGAAGACATTCGTCAATATCCAAAACAGGTGGCCAAAATAGGCAATATCATGAAAAGCCTGTTGGAGAATGCGAGGTTAGGGTGGATCGTCTTATATGGGCGAGACGACCGCATGATTAAATTCTTATCGACAGCCATAGCTGGTATGTTCAAGACGCGCTTCCGTTTCTTTTACAATCAGGAAGAAGCATTCGCGTTTCTCAACTCAGTCGATGAAAACCTACCGGATTTATCTAAGTATCAGACAACCAGATGAAAACGTTTAGAGATAACAACTTACAAAGTGCCAATCGAACGAAGTCATGAGGAGATTAAGGAATGGCAACTTACGACATTGACTGGCTTATCGAAAATCGGGTCATTATGCATCGATATGCATCGACGATGGATTTGGAGGATATGGGCGAACAGCTTGCCATCGTAAATGACATGATCAATGCTGCCGATGTTAATTCTCCGCTGGTCCATGTTTTGATGAACACGGAGAACTTGAAAGAATACCCTAAACAAATCGCCAAAGTAGGACGTACAGCCAAAGCCCTGCTAGATAATCCCAGGCTAGGATGGGTGATTTCTTATGGGCGGGATGATCGCATGATTAAATTCGTGACGTCAGCCATAGGTACCATGTTCAAGACACGTTTCCGCGTCTTCAGCACAGAGCAAGAGGCTTTTGAATTTCTCAACTCTGTTGATGAAATGTTGCCGGACTTGAAATCAGAGGAATAGAACAACCTCACATCATCACCTGATAGGCCACAAAACGTGGCTTTTTCATTGCATTGGGTTGTGGGGCGCTATCTCGCTAGTGAATCCGCTACATGGGATAGCCGTCTTACGGTGATGTGTCACTAAGCAGATGTATATTATGAGAATCAAGCGTAACGTAAGGAAATAAGAATGGCTGACCATAAAATAACCTGGTTCGTTCAGGATCGAGTCATCCAAGTTCGTTACGATAGCGAAGTAACTCTGGACCATTTGGAAGAACATGCAGTAAGGATGTGTCAAATGGTCGACTCCGTTGACTCTCCGCTCATTCATCTCTTGATAGACGTAGCGGAGCTGGATAAGTACCCCAAACAAGTCACGAAAATCGGACCGACACTCAAGCAACTGTACAACCATCCACGAGTTGGATGGTCCGTCATCTACAATCAGGATGATCGAATAATTGGATTCCTGGCTTCTGCTATCACCAGCATGTTTAAAGTCCGCTTTCGCAGCTTCAAAACGGAGCAAGAAGCGTTTGAGTTCCTCAACTCGGTCGATGAAACGCTGCCGGATTTGAGAACATTCATAGGGAAAAGTTGAGGGTTTACGGAATGGACAAAGTAAAAGCCACGCTTAAGGTGGCTTTTTTTGCTCTTGAATGGTGGTACCTACTATACTTTAAACACCCCTGGATACCGCGTCACACGCACTGTGTAATTATCCACAAACGATAGCAGCTTATTCTCCAGGCGTTCCCAGCGCGCACTGCGCATTATACCCACCACGCGGTTCAGGTCATCCGTCACGAACTCTAGCTGCCGTTCAGGGTAAGGCCCATAGGCGATGTGCCACGCATCCTGCATGACAAGGCCCGCATCCAGCAGCGTTGGTTCCAGTTCCTGACGAATAAAACGAAAATAGGGCACATTCAGTCCGTTACGGATATCGTAGGTCATGATCAGCGTGTAACGGGGTCTGACAACATCAGCCATATAACAAATTCCGGTTTGTAGTTAGGGTCTTACCATCTTTTTGATGGTATATTTTATGCGTTGACGCATGCTTAACTGTATCATAAGTCTGTGCAAAATGCTTCACTCTGCCAACGTCATATCGTCCCAAAAATCAGCCGAATGCGACCGTCTTGGTAGTGTGCGTTTGCCCCACGCCAATGGCCCCGACCTTGCTGCAAAAGGCAAGCTAGGGTAATGTTTGTCGTGTTGAGGAAGAGGAACACCTATGCCTGATCTGAAGCAGCGAATTGATAGCCTGCGTGAGCGCCTGAGTTTCGCATCGCCGGACCAGATGGCCGATATTGAGCGAGATGCACGCGATTTGCTGGGCGATGCCAAGAACACGGAATACGAAGCCGATGTTCAGGCCCTGTTCAATCGGCTTGCACAGTCAAACAACCCCAATGCCGCAGAAATTGAAGATTCTCCCGCTCTGCGTGGGTTGCTGCGGCGCGCGCGCATCCGCATAGAAATGGCGGGCGATCAGGAAGACATCGACGAGGCGCTCGATATCCTCGGCGAAGCCCTGAGCATGGCGCCCAATAATAATGAAATCATCAGCATGATGGAGCAGGCTGCCGAGAAAAACGCCCACGCCAGCCGCCGTGTCAATGATATGTTCAAGCGCTATGGCGTAAACCGCACCCTGCCGTCGCCAACAGATGTGGCTCGTCCACGCACCCGTGCTACAGATGAATTCCCGCAGCCAGCCGTCCCTGGCCAGGAAGCACCGCGACCTACAGAAGCTGCGGCCTATGCCTACAACGATGACGACGACCTGATGTCGCAGCTCAGTGAAACTTACTACGCAGGCGACTATCAGCAGACCATCGACATTGCCAATCGCATCCTGAATGCGGATTCCGGCAATCTTTCCGCGCAGGAATATCGCCAGAAGGCGGAAGACAACCTCATTCGCGGCATCGTGCCCGATCACCGCATTCCATTCGATGCCCGTGTCTCTTACAACCGTGCCAATTCGTTGGTGCGCGCTGGTAACTATGACGAAGCGGCCCGCTTATATAGGGAAGCGCGTGATATCGCTGAAGAAAGCGGCATCCTTAGCTGGAAAGATGTCGAACAGGCCCTTCTCGATATTCAGGACCTGGCTTTAGCCCGTGAATTATTAGACGAGGGTGATCGGCTCATTCAGGCCGATAACTGGCAGGAAGCGGTCCGCAAATATGAAGGCGCCCTGCGCGTTGTGCCTAACGACCCGCTCGCAGAGGAACGCCTCGACAATGCCCGTCGCATTCAGCAGGATGCCGATCAGGTTGCGATGCGCCTCAATATGCTCAGTGGCACCATGCAGGAGCAGATTGAGCAGTTGCAGAACGCGCGCAGCACCTTGGCCCGCGCTCGGCAACTACTGCCTAGCAGCCAGCGGTTGAGTGAGCTTCAGCGCCAGATTGATGCCAAACTCAGCGGCGTTAAAGTCCACCTGAATGAGCAGGCCCAGGCCCTTTTGGCGCGTTCGCGCAATTCAGCCTCAATTGATGACCGTCTGGCGTTGAACAATGACGCCATTCGTATGATGGAATTTGCTGTCGAGCTGGATCCGAACGACACTTCGGCCTCTGATATGCTTATGCAGGCCCGGACATCGGTTGGGGAATTTACGAAAGCGCGGCAGGTCATCAAACGTGCCCAGACGCTCATCTCCCAGAATTACGATTCGGAACTATCGCAGGCCCGGACCATGCTGGCTGGCCTGACTGACAGCGTTCAGGATGAGCAGTATCGCCTGGTTGTCAACGATCTGTTCAATCGTTATATCGAGCGCGTCAGTGGGGCATTGCAGGAGGGCAATTCTAACGAGGCCCAGGCATGGCTTGACCAACTGCGCGAAGAACCGTTCCGCATTTTGGGCCGTCGCAGCGATATTTTCCGCCTGGAAAATGAACTGCGTGGTCGTCGCAATCGTGGTCGCTTTATTCTGGCAGGCATCGGTGGCATTATCCTGATCGCACTGGCCTTTGCTGCGATGGCGACTCGTCCCCAGTGGGAAGCGGCCCTGTTCCCATCACCAACACCCAGCAATACACCCACACTGACGCCTTCCATTACCTATACGCCGAGCGCATCGCCCACAGCCAGCGATACCCCGCTGCCCAGTTCCACACCGACGCCGACGCTGACCTCTACGCCGACCTTTACCGCCACCTGGACCTGGACACCGTCACCAACCTGGACGCCATCCTTCACGCCAACGGCCACCTTGACGCCGACCCATACCCATACACCGACGCCGACACCCACCGCAACCGATACGCCGACGCCGACGAATACGCCGACATCGACCCACACGCCGACCATCACGCTGACGCCCAGCCTGACGACAACGCCGCCAGCTCTGTGTACGGTTTACGTCGCCAGAGAAGCCGCCATTAACCTGCGCGATGAACCGACGATCACGTCACCGATTGTTCGTCGTCTGCCGCAGAGCAGCGTGCTGGAAGTCATTCAGATTGTGCCGGAAAATGCCAATCCTAACTCATTGCTGTGGTACGAAGTTCGCACCCAGTTGATCGACAATCAGGTCTTTGTTGGTTGGGTCCGCGAAGATACCGTCGAGTTCCTGACGGACTGCGGAACGCTGCCCGGACGCGATAACTAAACTGGCGTATGATGAAAACGTAGAGGCACGATATATCGTGCCCTTTTCTATTCCCTTCAGATGAACGAATCGCCTTTCTAGGAAGTGAAGTCACCATGAATCTGCTGGACGTCGTTCACACACCGCACAAACATCACAAACTTGTCCTTGCGCCGTCCTACGTTCCTGGAACGTTTGACAGCCATGCGGTGGATTGTCCCTTTGTCTTCTCCCATGAGGGCAAATACTGGATGACCTATGTCGGCTGGGATGGACGCGGTTACCAGACCGGGCTGGCTAGTTCTGGCAATCTGCTTGATTGGACGAAGGAAGGATTGATTATCGGGCGTGGTCCCAGCGGATCGGTCACAGAGCACAATGTCGCTATGACCTGCATCCTGCGTGACAATGACTTGTTTGGATCGAGCGAACTTAAACACGTAAAGGGGCAGTTCGTAGGCACCTATCACGCCTACCCGAATCCAGGTTATGAAGTTGGTCCCGGCAAGATAGGGCTGTGCTTTTCTGAGGATTTACGCACATGGGATGTTCACGACCCTGTTCTGGAACCAGACCCCGCATGCGGCTGGGAATCGGGCGGATTGTATAAATCGTGGTTGCTCGAATCAAATGGGACCTATTATCTTTTCTATAATGCCAAGAACAAGACCGAGGGAGCCTGGATCGAGCAGACAGGGTTCGCGACCTCAACCGACCTCCTGCATTGGCAGCGATTTCCAGGGAATCCTGTTCTGCCAATTGGTCCAGAAGGTGCCTTCGATGATCACTTTGCCTCAGATCCGTGTGTACTGAGGCATGAAGATACATGGGTCATGTTCTACTTTGGCCTGAGCTACGACGGCCATGCCCGCGATGGTGCTGCGTTTTCGGACGATCTGCAACACTGGCAGAAAATGGATGACATCCTGATTGATGTCGGGCCAGAAGGGAGTATCGATTCTCGGTATGCTCACAAGCCAGGAATCATCACCGCAGGCGATACGCTCTATCATTTTTACTGCGCCGTTTCACCTGCCGACCCCAGTCAGCTTGGGAGCATCGATCACAGTGAAATGAGGGGTATCGCCGTCGCAACAAGCTGATTGACGACAAATAAGCAAAACCCGCGATACATGGCTAAATCGTGCCATATGGCAACCCATTTGGGACGCTTCTCATCTTCACTGGTCCGTCGAAAATAGCTTACATCGGGTCGTAGATGTGACTTTCCGTGAAGATGCGTCCCGAATCCAGCAACAGAATGCGCCACAAAACATGGCGGTTTTACGTCATATCGCCCTCAATATCCTCAAACGGCATCCGTCTAAAGCCAGTTTGAAGCAAGAACGCTATCGAGCAGCAATGACACATTTTTACGCGAACTACTAGCCCAAGTTTGAAGCGATTACCCTGAGGGGCCAGGTGATCGGATGCTAATGAGCGCGATTCAGTTTATAATCTGCTCTATTATGGTAAGGAAAGCGCTGGAGAGGGCATATCAATGGGACGTATTTGGCAGTTCATCCTGGGATTTATTCGTGGCTTGCTGGGCAAACCTCGCAGAGACGACCAGGACGACAAAGAGTAACCTCACCAGTTAAGGTCATGATGCTGCCAATAACAGCAGCATCGGAATACATTGCCAGATAGGGGCAAGGGAGATCAGCATGAAGCAGCTACTCGACTTTCTGTTGGGTTTGATTCGTGGTTTGTTGGGGCTGCCGTCAGAAAAAGAGCAGTCATCGGCTACCGACAGCGGCGCGGAAGATGTTCCTTGTGGTCTGGGCCTGCACGAAATGCCGGAAACGGTCGATACCAGTGCGGTGCCCTTTGTTGGGATTGCAGCCGCTGCGGCGTCTTCGGAAATCAGTAATGGCACGGCCACTGCCGATGATTGCACAGTTACGGTTCGCCCGGAACTCGGCGTGGTCAATATCCGCACTGGCCCGCGCCTGGGCTTTTTCCCGGCAGGTAAAACGCGCGGCGGTGCTGTCTTTGGGCTTACCGGAGCTTCCGAACCCGATGAAAGCGGCTTCCGCTGGTTCCAGATCAGCTTTGAGGGCGGCAGTGGCTGGATTCGTAGTGATCTGGTGCGCCTGAGTGAAGCCTGCAAGCTGTTTACATATATCACCGATGCTGATTACCCCGACGAGCCGGTTACGCCAACGCCACCAACAACCACCCGTTTTGCGCGTCCAGCGACAGCACCCATCAGCAATGGCTACAGCAGCACACGCCACCCTGGTATTGACCTGGCAACTGCGATGGGCACGCCTATCGCAGCATCAGCCCAGGGGACGATCATTCGGGCGATCCGCTGCACGGCTTGTACAGATGCCAAACCGAATCGCTTCCCCTGCGGCCCGACGACCTATAACGACGAAAAATGGGGGTTCGGCTACGGCAACTTTGTGATTGTACGCCATGATTACGCTGTGCTGCCTGCGCCCGTGCGCGAAGCGATGGACGATGCCAACCTGACAGGGGGCTTTGCATATGTGCTCTATGCCCACTTCCAAGAACTGCGTGTTGACCTGGGCGATATTGTTCAGGCGGGCACCTTGCTTGGCCTCACCGGCAATCATGGCTGTAGCACCGGTCCACATATCCATATAGAGATTCGTATCGGTAACGTGGAGATTGTCGACGGACAGTGGCTGGCCCAGAAATCGATCAATCCCAACCTCTTCTACGTCCTGTAAGGCTTGAGCATGATTGAACTCACGCCAGAAATTCTTCTGGGTGCTTTATTCATATTTTTGCTCCGTGTCCTGAATTACTCGATCAGTACTTTCCGCCTGGTGATGATCTCTCGCGGGCAGAAGGTACTGGCGGCCTGTATGGCCTTCTTAGAAGCTTTGATCTTCATCATGGTGATGGCGACCGTCATCACCGACATCAACGACCTGCCGCGCCTGTTTGCTTACTGTATGGGGGCCGCAGTTGGCAGCTATATCGGCATGTGGATGGAACCGCGTCTGATTAAGAGTTATAGCACGGTAACGGTCGTGGCCAGCGAAAAAGGGCAAGAGCTGGCCAACTACTTACGCGAAAGTGGCTACGGTGTCACGGTGACGTATGGCCAGGGGCGTGATGGGGACGTGACCATCGTGCGCAGCACCATCAATAACCGAGAAACGCGCCGCTTTATCAACCATGTAGAAAGTGTCAATGAAGATGCATTCATTGAAATTGAGCAGTCTCGTACCCTCCAGCGCGGGTGGGTACCCGGCGGCCCAAGGCGACAGTTGTAATACTAACCAATTTATAACTAAGCCTGTTATATTCCTTAATCCTTCTAGCTTGCGAATACATTAATTTAGGGTTATCGTGAAGATGATAATCAATTATTCGTCAATGCTTAGATCGATGCAGAACTCAGTCAGATGGACCACAGAAGAAAAGAATAGCCTGTTGTATACCATGCGCGGCCCCTGGAACTGGGATGCTGTGTATGAGATGCTCATTGTCGCGGATGAACTCATGAATACCGTTAACCATCCGGTTGACGTTATCCTCGATATTCAGGAAGTTGGTAATATGCTTGGCCCGGGCTTTTTGGTCCACAGCCGCCGCATTTTTACCTCGGTACGGCCTAATTGCAGCGGGCGCTTAATCCTGATGCAGCCAGATTCCATGCTGCGTTCGGTTCATACGCTCCTGGATCGTGCGTTTAGCACTATCTTCTCGCAGATGCAGGTGCAATATGCTGAAACGATTGACCATGCTCTGCTCCTGCTCAACCTCGCTGATGAAGGCCGCACCAGCGTTTCTTAACGCTTCTCCCAATTGCTCCCACAATTGATGTGAATACGGGCCTGTAGGGCAGACCTACGCAGTCGCGCAGGCTGGGCGTATAATGCCCTCCTTTGCACGCACTGAAAAAAGATCAGCCTTCATCGATATGGAAGTACCACCTACGGATGCCAACCCCACCGACCATGCCCGCGATATGCGGCGCGCGGCGCGTAATATTAGCGTGTTGATGCTGGCCAGCATCATCAGTAAGGGTGTCATCTTCATCTGGCAGATCATACTCAGCGGCCTCCTCAGTGACGTAGATTACGGCGTTTACAGCACAGTCGTGGCACTTGGCGCGGTAGCTGCTCCTATCGTCAATTTCGGCATTGGCCTGATTGCCATCCGTGAAGTGTCCCGTAAGCCGCAGCTCATTGGTCGTTATTGGGCGGCCATGCTCTATACCCAGACAGCGCTGTTTGGTGTGGCTTACATCGGCCTGGTGATCGGTGGTTTACTGGTCAGTCGTAGTGCCGCCAATCCCGATATTCTTGCGCTGACAGCCATTGCCGGCATCAGCCTCCTGATTGATGTTATTGGCAGTATCAGCAACGATCTGCTCATCGCTCAGGAGCGCATGACCATCACCGCAGCCGTCGAGATTGGTTCCATGCTTCTGCGGGTGGCTTTAGTTGCGATGGCGGTACTCGCAGGCTGGGGACTGATCGGCCTGTATGCCATGACCATTGCCAGTGGGGTGGTTCGGGCGGTGCTGCTCTCTGGTGTGCACCTGCGCGATGGCCTGCGCCCGCAGTGGTCAATGGATCGCAGCATTGTCTGGGGATTGCTCACCAATGGCTGGCCGCTGGCGATCAATGCCATTATTGCCCAGGTTTACGACCAGTCCGACAAAATCATGACCACCTCCATCATTGGCGAGGTTTATACCAGCTACATTGGCTTGGCCTATACCATCAAGCTGGGCATCACCGAACTGCTGAGCACAACCGTTGTCATGGCCACCTATCCGATCATGTCGCGTTATCATGAAGAGGGTGATGGGCGCATGTTTGGCTTTATGGTGGAAAAACTAGCGCGGTTCATGCTGCTGGTCAGTCTGCCGATTGCGCTGGTTTTTACGGTTTTTGCCCAGCCCATTGTCGAGCAATTTCTGGCGGAAAAATACGCGCCAGTGGCAGGCATTCTGCCGATTTATATGTGGTACACGGTCATTTCGATGATCGGTGCGATTTTTGCCCGCGCGCTCCTCATCCAGAATAAGCAGCGGACGGCATTGGCGATCCGTGTTGCTGGCCTGATGCTCAATCTCGTCTTGAATGCTATTTTGCTGTTTGGCTTCCGTGATCCGCGCGGCGTGGTGATCGCGACCCTGTCCGCGGAGGCATTATCCCTCTTGCTCATGATGCAGATTTTCCAGGCACCTGGTTTTGATTGGGGTACAACCCTGGCGGGTGCCTTGCGCATTTCGCTGCTTGGTGCTGCCAGTGCCGTGATAATGCTCCTCATTGGTAGCCTTAGTCCCTGGCTTGGCATTGTCGCCGGATTGCTGGTTTATGCCATTGGCGTGATGCTGCTGCCTGTGCTCCATCGTGACGATTGGGACCTGCTTTATCGCGTGGTCATGGCTATGCCGGGTGGTACCATCATCCGCCGCTTCTGGCATCGGGACATTCAGACCACGACCTGAGTCATGCTATACTAGCGGCAGGCATTGAAGTGAGGCAGTCTGATGGATAGCACTGAACTCAAACTGTTGACTGGCGAAGACCTGGCTGAGGTGGTTGCAGAACACCCAGACAGGCGCTTTGAGCTAATAGCGGGACGGTTGATCGAAATGGCTCCAACGGGATTGCAGCATGGCAGCACTGAAAATCGCATTGCAGCAGTGCTCAACCAGTATAGTCAGGGCCGTGGAACCGTCCTCGTTGGTGAAGTGGGCTTCTATACGCGCCAGAATGACCAGACCGTTCGTGCGGCGGACGTCGCCTTTATCTCATACAAGCGCATGCCAATGGGGCAAGTGCCTGCTGGCTATGGCACCATTGCACCAGAACTGATTGTTGAAGTTGTTTCGCCCAATGATCGCGCTGCCGATATTGAGAGCAAAGTTCAGGAATGGCTGGATTTCGGCGCGATGATGGTTTGGGTCGTTTATCCACAGACGCAGCGCTTGCATGTCTACCTCGCTGATGAACAGCCACGTATCCTGGCACAGACCGATACGCTCGATGGCGGCACAGCACTTCCCGAATTTTCCATTGCACTTAGCGAGATTTTCCCAGCCTGATGACGGATACACATAACTCACCTGTTCCTGTAGAAAATAAGCCGACATCGCCCTTCGCACGCATCATCAGCCTGCTAAAAACAGGCCCGCGCGGTTTAGCACTCCGGTTCGTGGACCAAGTTTATCGCAAACTGACGGGTGCGCCGTTTTGGTCACTCAGTCGTATCACGCCTGATCTCTACATTGGCGGCCAACCGTATGCCAAAGGCTGGCAAACCATGCAGGATGAAGGCATCACGGCAGTGCTCAACATGCGTGAGGAGCACCACGACGACCGCGTCAAAGGCGTCGCCGGAGATAACCATCTGCACTTGCCAACGCGCGACAATACCCCTCCCACTATCAACGATCTTCAGCAGGCTGCTGATTTCATCGCCGAGCAGATTAAGCAGGGCAGGAAGGTCTATGTGCATTGTGGGCTGGGAGTTGGCCGCGCCCCGACAGCCGCCGCCGCCTACCTCATTCAGTCCGGTATGGCTGTTGATGACGCTCTCACCAAAATCAAGAACGTTCGCCCCTTTGTTCATCTGACGCCCGGCCAATATCGGCAGCTTCATGCTTTCGCCGACCACAGTAAGCATCGCGTTGCCAAGTCATAGGGAACAAAAAGGGTCGCTCCGTCGTTTAACGACTATCATGAGAATACATGACGATGGAGACGAACATGACTTTCAGCAAACCCAAGCGCAAAAACAACGATGACTCATTGCCTGTATGGGCCTGGATATTTATAGGCATGGTTGTCATGGCTGCTGCCGCCATCGTCATCTACTTTGGCATGCTGGTCATCGCATTCGATGGATTTATGGAAGAAACCTATTTTCGCCTCTCTGATGATTCAGCCCGTTCGTATGCCTACCACGAGCTAAAGATCGATATTCCCTCAGACGCCAGTGGTATCTTTTTGGAATACAACGTTGACTATAGCTCCCCAGTAACGCTACGCTTTGATGTGCCAGTATCGCTGGGTACCGACTGGGTTGATGAGGTGATCTGCCCGCAGGATCGCTTCCCCAATGCGGAAGTCAGCATGAGAAATCCGCTCGAAGCCATCAGCAGTATTCCGCCGGATGAACAACCAATCCAATGGGTCGTCTCTTGTAGTGCAAATCCCAACATGCAGATTTATATGCAGCAGGACGAACCTGAGACCTGGCACATCACCATCACCGCCCGGCCCTTATAGCGATTTCGCTCATGCAAAAGTCCAAGCGCAAGCAAAAATTTCGAGTAAGAACGCTAGCCGAAACAGGTTTTATCGTACTGGCGATTCTTGGAGTGGGTCTTTTCTTCTTTATTGTTTGCGTTTGGGTAGTGGTTAATTTGCTTGGTGGCCATCAACAAATTGAGCTTCAAGGTTTTGAAGCGCAGACCAGAGCAGAAGAAATACTCGGATTGGTTTTGCCTGATGATGCCTCCAGTTTCTACTTCGATTACTCGCGATTTGTGGATTGGAACACACACATTCGTTTTGAGATACCGCCTACAAACGATACCGCCTCGCTGATTGAGGGCATCTGCTCGGAGCAAGCAGTTCGCGATGTTAGCCGCGAGGATCTGTTACCAGAAGATGATCTGCAATGGTGGCATCCTGATGCAGCAGTTGACTACTTAGCTGCATCGTGCCCTGTTTCTCAGATGGCATTCTTCTCGTATTTCATTCTGATCGATCAAAGTAATTCAGAAGCATGGACTGTATATATCACTGCCGATTCATCGCGTGACTAAAGGCGGCTCTCATATGGAAAAATCAAAACGCAAGCAAAAACGTCAATCCTGGCCCTGGTGGGCGAAGTTGGGCCTCGCCTTTTTCATTCTCATAGTGATCGGCGGAGCAGCCTATTTCGCATTCACCCTCTGGGCCGTGAATGATGTCTTCAGAGATACCAACTTCGAGTGGCAGGGCGACGAAGCCCGTTCCAAAGCCGAGGAATTATTGGATGTAACGCTCCCTGAACCAGCCACAGATTTCCGCATGCACTACACCACCTGGCTGGATTGGTTTGCCAGCATCCGCTTTGAAATCCCCGCCGAAGTTGGCACGGAATGGGTGAGTCAGATGTGCTTCGATGAGTTGGCGCGTAACCCAGGCTTGAGCTATATCTGGCCCAATGATTCCCTGAGCTGGTGGCAGCCGGAACAAGCCCAGGACTACCTCAGCGGCTCTTGTGGCAACGATCCCTACTATCGCATTCTGATTGACCAGACTGATCCTGACCACTGGATCGTCTACATTTCAGCCAATACGACCTAGCAGGCATCTGTGTATGGAAAAATCCAAGCGCAAAAGCAAAAACAAAAATCGCCCAATCTATGGCAAACCAGGCTTCTGGCTGCTGATGGCCGTTCTTATTTTTATGCTCCTAGGGACGGCATTTCTGTTTTCAATGGGCCAGCGTGGACAGACCCAGTTTGTTGCGCTTAGTGAAAGCCGGAGCCACGCAGAATCCTTATTGCGATCCGACTTGCCCGAACAGGCGACTCATTTCCATATTGCCAGCTTTACCCTCTATGATCCTACTGCCTGGATTCGCTTTGAAATCCCATCTGCGCTAGGGCTGGACTGGACAGCCGAAGCCCCCTGTTTTGAAACCTTCACGCGCGATCCAGCCTGGTTGTATACGCCGCTGCCATACGACATCGAGTGGTGGCAGCCTCAGGACGCCGAAACCTTACTTGTATCGAGTTGTGTAGCCGACACACTCTATAACATGTTCATTGACCAGACCGACCCTGATACCTGGATTGTGTATATTCAGGTGCAAATATGACAATCTGTTGAGTGCAGCCTATGGAAAAACTCAAACGTAAGCATGGAGAGAATCCGCGATCAATAGCTCA
The DNA here is from genome assembly GCA_020634165.1 of Anaerolineaceae bacterium. Classification (GTDB taxonomy): domain Bacteria; phylum Chloroflexota; class Anaerolineae; order Aggregatilineales; family Phototrophicaceae; genus Phototrophicus. The sequence continues at coordinate 207,819 of JACKCF010000001.1, forward strand.
ACGATATAGGTCGATGATCATTTTGTTGCTGCTGTTAGCGCCTACCGTCATTTGCGGGGCTTATCTCACTTCATTGTCACCTGACTTATACGTCGATGACGGTGACGCAGCCCGACTATTGGCTGAAAGCTATCTTTCTCTAGACTTACCAGTTCAAGCTTCAAATTTCTATTCTGCATATAAGAACGATGGCAACCAAGATGTCTTTTTCCGTTTTGAAATACCCGCTGAAATAGGTTTGGATTGGGCAGCGGACGCACCTTGTTTTGAACAGTTTGCCAATCGTGTGACAGATCCACCTACGCTATCTTTACCTGGTGACTGGTGGCGATTGCAAGATGCTGAAATATGGACCGAATCATACTGTGGCGAGAATCCACGTTATGTAGCGTACATCGATGAAACAAATCCCGATACCTGGATTGTTTATGTGCACATGTATCACAGATATGGATTCTTTATAGATTCAATTTACTGCTCTAAGAATTGCGACAACTCCCAATAAGCCTCGCGCGCCCAGGGATGCAGCACCTTAAGCTGATCGCGTATCTGCCACAGATAATCCGCATAGACAAATGCTGCCTGATCGATGGAAATATCCAGCGCCGCCACAATAGCGTCGTAGTAGGGCGGCTTCCCTGGCTGGTCCCAGGCGATCTTGTCGGCCACAAAGACAATTTTATCTAAGCGGCTGGCCCCGGCCTTAAGCGTCGTATGGCAGCCAATCGCACTCAGAATATCGGCGTCCTGTATGCCAAATAGCGCCTGTGCGATCACGACTGAAAGTTTCTGGTGAATAATCATCGGGAAAATAGCTTCCTCCGGCAGCACCTCGATGCCCCATTCTTCGGCAGCAGAAATACGTTCGCTGTTGGGGATGACCACGCTGATATCGTGCAGCCAGCCCGCAACCTGTGCTGACTGCACATCGGCCCCAAACAGCGCGGCCAGCCGCCCAGCTTCCTCGGCGACATCTTCTACATGCGCTGCTGTCTTCGGGAATCCATGCTGCTCCAGAAAATGTCTCGCATCGGCAGCGATATCACCCGTAAAGTGGCAATCCTGGCGTAAAGCATCCAATCGCTTCATAAGCTCCCTAACCCCTCCTGTTGGTCCTATAAATATACCCTGATGGCCCATTCTCATACTTTACTCATGCCGAGACAATCCAAATTTTGCAATTTGCCCGTAAGTATAAACGGACGCATGTCCACATTTTTATAGCGTTTATCTGATCCATATCATACTTTTTGCACGGAATATCGAGGAGGGAGATATATGTTGGTTCGCCGTGGGTTCGCCCTGACGATCATGTTAGCGATGATGGTAATTCTAGCACTACCGGTAATCGCCCAGGACAACGCAGAAGTCTTTGTTGATGGCCTGGCCAATCCCCGTAATATGTCCTTTGATAGCGCAGGCAATCTCTACGTTGCTGAGGCCGGTGTGGCTGGCCCACAGCTCACATCCGCAGAGGATGGCTATGGCGCCAGTGCTTCCATAACGCGCATTGCGCCTGATGGCAGCACGGATGTCGTGGTTAAAGGCTTAATCAGCTATCGTGATGGTAATCCGCTCGGTGCGCATGATGTCATCGCCACCGACGAATCTATCTGGGTTCTGCTGGGAGAAACATCTGACTTCTCAATTCCATTTACACATGCGCTGGTCGAACTGGATAAAGACACGGGCCGTGTAAAGACCTTTGTCGATCTGCTCTCGCTGGAACTCAGCGAAGACCCTGACGGCAATCCCAACGAACAATCCAACGCGGTCGATATGGCCATAGCACCCGATGGCAGCATCACCATTGCCAACGCTGGCTGTAACTGCCTCATGAGCTGGTCGGCAGATGCAGGTCTGTCCGTGCTGGCTGTCTGGCCCTTCGATACCGACAATCCGGTTCCGACCAGTGTGGCATATGCTCCTAATGGCGACCTGTATGTCGGCTTCCTGACGGGCTTCCCCTTCCCGCAGGGTGGTTCCCGCATCGAGCGCTGGTCCAATGGTGAACTGGTTGAAACGATCCCCGGCCTGACCGCCGTCACCAGCCTCTTGGTCACAGATGATGGCACACTCTATGCTGTTGAATTGGGTGTTTTCAATCAGGGATGGGAACCTGGCCGTGTCGTCACCATTCAGGATGGTCAGATTGTTCCGGTTCTGGAAAATCTCACTCAGCCCTATGGTATCGTTCAAGGCCCGGATGGCACGATCTTCGTCAGCACCAACACCTTTGGCGCCGCTGACGGCCAGATCATCATCCTGCCGATGAACTAACGCCTGCCTTTATGAGAAGTTGCATAGTGGGGCGCACATCAGTGCGCCTCTAATCTATCGAAATATCGTATGATCTAGCCTGTATACCAACCGAATAACCCATTGACCCTTTGCCAGATTCATCTGCTATGCCACTGGAGGATACATATCCATGTCACAATCAAGCCGTAGTTCCAACCGCCTCATCTGGTTGCTTATTCCCATTGCCTTCGCTGCCGGTGTCGCAGTTGGCGTCCTCGGCCTCTTATGGGCCACAGGTGGCAACAGCACCCCTAGCCAGGATGTTGGTAATGTCGTACCGACCTTATCATTAGATGACGATTCAGCCGAACCGACCGCAGAAACCACTGAAGAAATGGCCGAGCCAACCGAAGAAATGGCCGACCCTACCGAAGAACCGACTGAAGAAGCTGCCGATGCTGAATCAGCCAGCGCATTTTCTCCAGAACGCGCCCTGTTCCGCATCACGACCGATGAAAGCGAAGCGCGCTTCAAAATCGACGAAACACTGGTGGGCAACGAAATTGTCGTTGTCGGCACCACCAATGACATTGCAGGCGACATCATCGTTAACTTCGCCAATCCAGCGGAATCACAATTAGGTGAGGTCGCCGTCAGCGCCCGCACCCTCAAGACAGACGAAGAATTCCGCAATCAATCCATTCGTGGGCGCATTTTGCTGTCGTCGCAGGATGAATATGAATTTATCACCTTCGCGCCGACCGAATTCGTCTCACTCACCAGTGATCCGGTCAGCGTGGGCGATACCCTTGAATTTGAAATCACGGGCAATCTGACCATTCGCGGCAACACCAATACCGTCACTTTCCCGACGACGGTTACGGTCGTTTCGGCAGATCGTATTGAGGGCTTTGCCACCACTGATGTCCTCTACAGCGATTACGGCATCACCATTCAGGCCCCGCCGACCGTCAGCAACATCGGCGACGTCGTCACCATCGAACTGGACTTCGTGGCCCTGCTGGTGGACGAAAGCTAGCAGATCATCTGCATTACAAACTGTGGGGCGCAGGCATACTGCGCCCTTTTTCGTAATAAACGTAGAACTAAAAAAGGCCGTGTTCACTGCGAACACGGCCTTTTTGGTTTAGCAGACTGCTTGGTGACTAAATGTCATCACCAGCCAGCGGCATATCGAAGGGAGAAGCCGCTGCGGATTCGCGACCTTCGATGATTTTGAGGAATTCATCGCTGGTCAGCGTCTCGCGCTCGATCAATTCGCGTACCAGGACTTCCATCTGCTCACGGTATTCCATCAGCAGGTTCTTCGCCCGCTGATAACCCGCCTGCAGGATGCCTTTGACCTCATCATCGATAGTCTGGGCATACTGCTCGCTGTAATCGCGCGTTTCGCCCATTTCACGGCCCAGGAAGATCGGGCCATTGTTGCTGCCATAAGCGCGTGGGCCAAGTCGCTCGCTCATGCCGAACTGCGTGACCATCGCCCGTGCCATCCGTGTCGCCTGACGCAGATCACCCTGGGCACCTGTCGTGTAGTTGTTGTACACGATTTCTTCGGCGGCGCGGCCACCCATTGCAGCGACGATGTCGTCTTCAAATTCTTCCTTGGACTTGAGCATTTTATCGCCCGTTGGCAGTGGCATCACATAACCACCCGCCTGTCCACGGCTGACAATCGTGATCTTATGCACCGGCGCACTGTGTTCCAGTACATGGAACAGAATCGCGTGGCCCGCTTCATGGTAGGCGATGCGCTCTTTTTCTTCCGGCGTAATCACACGGCTGCGACGTTCCGGCCCCATCACCACGCGCTCCATGCTCTCCTGCATTTCGCTCATGCCGATGGATTTCTTGTTGCGACGGGCCGCCAGGATCGCGGCTTCGTTGACCAGATTTTCCAGGTCCGCACCGCTGAATCCGGCGGTGATCTTCGAGAGCGCTTCCACATCTACATCCGGGGCCAGCGGCTTACCGCGCGTATGGACTTTAAGGATGTCCTCGCGGCCCTTCACATCCGGGTTATCCATCACGACCTTGCGGTCGAAGCGGCCTGGACGCAGCAGCGCCGGATCAAGGATGTCAGGACGGTTGGTGGCGGCGATGATTATGACATTCGTATCATTCTCAAAGCCATCCATCTCCACCAGAATCTGGTTGAGCGTCTGCTCACGTTCATCGTGACCACCGCCCAGGCCAGCACCACGCTGGCGGCCAACGGCGTCAATTTCGTCGATGAAGATGATTGCCGGGGCTTCCGACTTGGCGCGCTCAAACAGGTCACGGACGCGGCTGGCGCCGACACCCACGAACATTTCAACAAATTCCGAGCCGCTGATGCTGAAGAACGGGGCACCCGCTTCACCAGCGACGGCACGTGCCATCAGCGTTTTACCGGTACCAGGAGGGCCGACCATCAGGACGCCTTTAGGCACGCGCGCACCCAGGCGGATGAATTTCTCCGGCTCCTTCAGGAATTCGACCACTTCTTTCAGTTCTTCCTTGGCTTCTTCGGCACCGGCCACATCATCGAATGTGACCTGGGGCCGTTCCATATCACGCGAGACACGGGCACGGCTGCGACCAAAGTTCATGGCCTGGTCCTGTCCGCTGCGGACGTTGCGCATCATCCGCCAGAAGAAGTAGAGGATAATCGCACTCGGAATCAGGATAATCAGCAGGTTCAGCAGGAACGCGCCGGAGTTATCTGCTGTTTCCGACATGTACTCAAACGGTGCTTCTGCCGCATTCTGGTAACCCAGCAGGCCGAGTACATCATCGTTGAAGCTCTTGGTATACGACGCGCGACGGCCATCCTTATAGGACACGATAACTTCGCTATCGCCTCGTACCAGAATTTCGCTGATCTGCTGGTTTTCGGCTTCCAGGCGCAGGTCGCTGAACGAAATCGCCTGACCACCGCCAAAACCCTGGGCAGTCATCATCAGGACGACCAGAACCACAACCACGCCCATAATCAATAACCAGAAGTTACGTGCGTTCGGGTTATTGAGCGGCGACTGGCCGTTATTATCCCCGTTGTTATTATCCCCAGGCCCCTGTTGGTTTGGGTGCCGACGAGGATCGTTGGGTGGACGATCTTTCACAGGATTCTCTCCATATACTAGGCGTATCGCTGGGCGATACATGGCTGACGAATGAAAGGGTTTATTGGAACATTTGCGTTCCAGGGTTCAATGCCCCGCAGTACAGGGCGCTGTTGGCTGGATGATGCTGCGACAGAGTCCTGTCATCACAGCATGGGTTGTGCAGGCATTATATCATGATGCATCCGTGCGATTAAACACATCTGTCACTTTTTGTAGAGGGTCATGCTAGCATTCCGCGCCCATAGCATATATAACTATATGTATAACGATTTGCTCTGTTATAGCCCTGGGTATTAGCGCGGCAGTCACAACCTCAATACTCTTATATGGTAGAACAGAGTAGCATCATAATATAGAACCGTACGTCTATCGGCTTGTTAAACCCTGCATGTTATAAGCACATGCAAAAAACCAACCAATCTATAGTTATAGACCCAACTGGGAGGGCAAAGGTGATAGAGTGTCCTAAATGTGGCACCAAAAACCCAGAAAATGAAGCATCCTGTGTCCGTTGTGGCGAGCCATTGGTGAACGCTACCACCCGCAGCCTGGGTGACACGGATTTTGAGGAAGGCATCCCGAAGTGGGGGTCAGCACGTTTTAATGGCATGATGCTCCTCAAATTAGATGTTCTTAAGTCGGATCAATCTTTTGAATTCCTTGCGGACGAAGTTACTGAGCTGGCCATTGGTCGTGTCGATCCTGATTCCGGTAAAGCCCCGGAAGTTGACCTGACAGCCAGCGATGCGATGGATAAGGGCGTATCGCGCCACCATGCGACCATTGTTCGGCGTGATGGAGCGCTGCACATTGTCGATAACGACAGCGCCAATGGAACCTACCTCAACGGGCAGCGTCTGGTAGCCCGTCAGCCGCGCATCCTGCGTGATGGTGATGATATACGCCTGGGGCACCTCGTCGTCCGCGTGACATTTAGCATCTCTGGCGGATAAATTCTCTATTAGAAATTCCGTCCGATAAGGCATTGTATCTTGTCGGACGCTTGTTTTTGCCCTATTATTTAGCAAGCTAATGATTGTAAAGCTAACGATTAGCAGGCTAATCAACAAGGCAAAGTCATACGATGAATCCGACAGAGATGAATGACATTCGCTTGTTGGCCCAATTCAGTCAGGTGCTTCGCAGTGCCATTGATGCCAGTGTCGATCAGGTCGGCATCCATCGTGGGCAGGCGATGCTGCTCTGCCAGGTTGCCAAGCAGGATGGCATGACCCAATCCGAACTGGCCGATGCCCTCTCTGTGCAGGGTGCGACCATCACCAACCTGCTCAAACGCATGGAAGATGGCGGGCTGGTCGTGCGCCGTCGTGACGACGAAGACAACCGTCTTGTGCGGGTCTACGTCACCGACGAGGGCCGCCAGCGTGAAGAAGCCATCACGCAGCAATTTGAGAGCCTCATTCAGAAGATGTTCGCAGGTATGTGTGACGAGGACTATGCCGCATTCCGGCGGCTGATCGGGCAGCTAATGGTCAATCTGGAAGACAACTGCTGACGATTTTGGGTCGGTTAGGGGTCATCCTGTTGGATGGTGCCCTAAAGCGCCTTTTCAAAATGAGTTCACATCGGGTTTGAGGGATTAAATCAGGAGATAGCATCATGACAGAAACTGTTGTATGGATTTTGCAGGTCGTGGTAGCACTCGCTTTTGGTATGGCCGGCATCATGAAGCTCATGCAGCCGAAAGAGAAACTTCAGGAGCGTATGGCCTGGGTGAATGACTTCTCCCAGAATCAGATTCGCCTAATCGGTCTGGTGGAAATACTGGGTGCCATTGGCGTGATTCTGCCGATATTGCTCAATGTGCTGCCAATCTTGACGCCGCTTGCAGCCGCTGGCCTGACGCTGACCATGTTAGGTGCGGCGCTGGTTCACCTGCGGCGCCAGGAATATCCCATGATAGGTATTAACTTCGTCCTGGGGTTGCTGGCTGCGCTGGTTTTCATCGGTCGTATGGATTTACTAAATATGTAATTTCATCTCAGTGATTTTTACGGGAACTGTCTGAATTGGCAGTTCCTTCAAAATCTAAAACCTTAGATAGCACATAACCTGAGAACGAGTAACAACGATGGCATTTACCGAGCAAAACACAACCACTACTGGCAGTAGCATCCATCCGGCGACCCATATGGGCCATGTCCATTACACTGTCGCCAATCTGGAGCGCATGATGGCCTTCTATCAGGACATCGTTGGCTTCAAACTGCACTGGCAGGAGGGCGAGTCCGCTGGGCTGGGCGCAGGTCGTGACGACCTTCTGCGCCTGACCCAAGTTCCTGGTGCACATGAAGTGCCTGGGACGACGGGCCTCTATCATACGGCCTTCCTGGTTCCGACGCGCTGGGACCTGGCCAATCTGCTCAAGCGCATCGCGGAAACACGCACACCGGTCCAGGGCCTCAGCAATCACCTGACGCACCATGCCATTTATCTGCCAGATGTTGAAGGCAACGGCATTGAGTTGGCATTCGATCTGCCCAAAGAGCAGTGGCCGACCAGTTTTACGGAGATGATGGCCAATCATCGCGGTCTGCATCCCAATGAAGTATTCAGCGCCCTCAATGACCGTGACGAGGACTGGCACGGCGTAGGCGAGGAAACGGTCGTCGGCCATGTACATCTGCATGTCGATGATCTGGCAGCCGCGCGTCACTTCTACCACGACCTGATCGGCTTTGACTATCCGCTGGACTTTGAGAATGCCCCGCGTCAGCTTGCCAGCAGCGCTGCCTTCATGTCCGCAGGTGGTTATCATCACCATCTGGCTGTGAACACCTGGAACGGTGAAGGCGCACCGCAGCCACCTGCGAACGCCTCCGGTTTGCGTTACTTCACTATCCTGCTTCCTAACGCTGATGAACTGGCACGTATACAGGCGCGTCTGGAAGATGAGGGTATCCTCGGCGAACAAACTGTTGACGGCTGGCTGGTCCATGATCCGGCGCATAATGGTGTCATGCTGGCGACTGCCTGAGGTCGCTCGTAAGCAATTAGCAACAGTTGCCGCCTAAACTGGCTGTCAAATAATCGTATTGCATGCTAGGGCACACAGGCTATTTCATAGGAACCTTTCAGAATAGCCTGTGTGTTATCGCCATGCATCAGGTACAATGGCGGCACTAATGACGGTTCAACAGATAGAATCCATGACGTCAAATATCACACGCGACAATGATCAATGGCTGATTGACCTCACCAGCACAGGTGAACAGCAAACGTCTGCACTCAACGACCTGCGTGAGCGGCTCAAACGCAGCATTTATTACTACCTCAGCCAGGAACGCAGCGATCTGCGCGACCTCGCTCAAAAAGAGTTGGTAACGATGGCCGAGGATCTGTCGCAGGATGCGGTTTTGCGCGTCATGGATAACCTGGATAACTTCCGGGGAGAGAGCCGTTTTACCACCTGGGCCAATAAAATCGCCGTCCGTCTGGCCATCAGCGAACTGCGCCGCGCGCGCTACAAAGACTTCAGCCTGGATAACCTGACTTCCAATGGCGATTTTCTCTCAGCCGATGCCTCCATTGTCGGCGAAGCCCCGCCCAATCCAGAAACCGCCGCCGAGCGTGATGATGTTATGGGCCAGATTGATGCGGCCATGCGCGAATCGCTGACTGATCGTCAGTATCGGGCGTTGGTAGCGGTGGCCATGCACAATGTGCCCATGGATGTCGTCGCCGAGCAGTTGGATACCAACCGCAACGCCCTCTACAAGCTCATCTATGACGCCCGCCGCAATCTCAAGAATCACCTCGAATCTAAAGGCCTGTCCACCGATTACATGCTGGACTTGTTCCAGCGCTAATATCCTGATTCCTGGCAGAGCGACTACGACAACTTCGGGCAGTTTCCCCTTAAAGACGGTATAGTCCATCCGTTGGCAACAAAATATTTCGTTATAGAGGGGGATTCCTATGGGCTGTTTCCGTTCCATCTTGAGAGTGCCACTGCGCGCATTTTTGCTGCTTTACTTCCTGCTGCCGCTCATCGCCATTGGTATCATGCTGCTGCTGGTCCGTCAGGTCTACGCGGATGTCGAGCCAGTCGTAACATCTGCCACAACGGCCATCTCATCTGCCGCTGAAACTGTTGAAACTGAATTAGGCGACCTGGCAGGCAATTTTCAGCCGCTCGTCAGCGCTGTGAATACAATGCGTAATGCGCTCAATACGGTTGTTTCATTTTTACGCAACACGGTCAATGTTGTGATTAATGCTGTCGAAGATATCTGTAATCTCCCGATCATACCTGGTAGCTGTAATTGGGGGGGCATAGGGCAGATTAACATACCGCCTCTCGTTGACCTGTCTTTCCTGAATACGATTGGCGATGCGGTAAGCAATATTGCCGATAACATCAGCAATATTACCACCACCCTCACCACCACGTTCGCTACCTACCAACTGATGATCTGGGCCGCTTTTGGCGTTCTGGCGCTGTGGGTGGTGCTGACCTATATTCTGGTCAATATTGCCATCTACCGCAGCCTGATAACGGTATAACCCAACCATTTTGCAAAATAAAAAAAGGCACTCAACCGAGTGCCTTTCCTGTGTCATACGTTTTCCTACGCCCGATCCATCTCCTGGCGCACAGTTTCGAGCAGATTATCAGCCCGGATTTGGGATAGTGAGTAGCATGGTCCACCCAACTTGTCTGCCAGGTTCTGCGCCAGCCCCTGGTCAAAGGCGACGTGTTCCATGTTGACCGTTACTGTACGGATGTCAGCTTCCTTAATCAGATGTGCGATCTGATGCGCTTCATCCTGTGGAGAAATCCGTTCGCTGATGCTGACATTACCCGCCCCATCCGTCAGCAGGATGATCAGCGGAATAATATCCGGCATGGCTAATTTCTCTTTGCGGACGGTCTCATAAGCCAGCAGCAAACCCGCACTGAGGGGCGTCTTGCCGCCTACGGGAATATCCACCAGGGCTTCTTTGGCCAGGGTGACGCTGTTGGTCGGTTGCAGCACCAGCGAAGCTCGATCCTTCTGGAAAACGATCAGGCCGACGCGGTCGCGGCGCTGGTAGGCATCCGTCAGCAGCGACATGATCGCGCCTTTAGTCGCCTGCATACGTTCACTAACGGCCATACTCCAACTGGCATCGACTGTGAACAGCACCAGGTTGCTGGCCTTCTTCACGCGGATTTTGCGCTGGAGGTCGCTTTTGCGCAGGGCATAGGCCATGCCCGTTTCTTTTTTCTGTTGAGCGCGTTGGATTTGGAAGGGGGCTGCGGCGCGCAGGGTCGCATCAAAGGCGATGTCGTTCGTCTTTTGTCCGGCTGGCACCGCCCGAATATAGCGCCCGCGTTTGCGTTCGGTGATGGTCGTCGTGCGCCGTCCGGATTGCTTGCGCGACATCTTATCGAGTTGGGTATTCAGCTTGCGCGTCTCGAATTCTGCCGCCGCCTCCACTTTTTGGCCGCCTTCCCACCATTTCGCATCAGCACTGGGGAAGGGGTTTTGCGGGGCGGCGGGTTGTTCCGCGATATCTGGCGACTGCTGTGCCTCGCCGGATTCGTCTACTTGGTCACTTTTTTTTTACTGCTGGATGACTGTTCGTCACCCGTGCTTTCACCGCTCTCAGTCGATTCCATCTGGTCTTCGTCGTCGCCAAGTTCGTCGCGCTTCTCTTGCAACATATCCGCGACGCGGTCGAGTTCAGCCGTCGCGTCCGTGAACGGTCCACGCTTCAGGCGATGGGGAATCGCGAGCTTGATTGCCAGGGCGATGTCCTGATCGTTGATGTGGTTGCGGCCTTCATAGGCAGCATGCGCACGAGCCGTCTTCAATACGACCAGATCAGCGCGGTGGCCATCGATCTGCATATCGGCCATCATGCTGGCGATCAGCCGTAGGTCATTTTGGGTATGTGTCACCTCATGAACCATGTCACGTGCTTTTGCGATGCGCTCTGACAGGCTTGTCTCTACCGGCTGCCATTCTGCATGGAATGCTTCCATATCTTCTTCATAGGCAATGTGCCGCTGTAAAATCTCGATACGGTCCTGGGCACTGCGGATGCCGCGCACATCGACTGATAGCGCAAAGCGGTCGAGCAGTTGCGGGCGCAAATCGCCTTCTTCCGGGTTCATCGTACCAACGAGGATGAAGCGTGCCGGATGGCTGAAGCTGATGCCTTCGCGTTCCACCACGTTGACGCCCATCGCCGCGCTGTCCAACAGCAGGTCAACGATATGGTCATCAAGCAGGTTAACTTCATCGACATACAGAATGCCGCGATTGGCGCTGGCCAGGATGCCTGGCTCAAAATGCTTTTCACCACGCTGAATTGCTTTTTCAATATCGAGCGTTCCCACCACGCGATCTTCCGTCGCGCTCACTGGCAGGTCCACGAAGGGCGCTTTGGCCCATTCCCGCGGAACAGGACCCGCGTCCCCGTAGCGCTCGCGCGTTACATCGGACCACGTATTCGGGCGATTGGGATCATCGTTAAAGGGCGAGTCGGCCACAACTTCCATCTCTGGTAAGAGCGCTGCCAGGGCACGGGCGGCGGTCGATTTACCTGTCCCGCGTTCACCCCGAATGAGAACACCACCAATTCGCATATCAATGGCATTGAGCACCAGCGCAAGGCGCATCAAATCTTGTCCGACGACGGCGGTGAAGGGGTACACGGCTGGCCGTTTACTCATGAATAGAACCTCACTCTCAGGATAAGGACGAATGGAATAGGTGTATTACACCCACCATTGTGATGGATTTTGCCGATAAGCAAAGGGCCATTATAGGCCACGTCAATCCACGTGAAAAGTGCTGTTTAAGGGGATATCCACAGAGGAAACAGAAGCCCACCCAATGGCGAGCTTATGCTGTTCATGACACATGTGGTAAAGATTGGTTCTCTAGCTAATCTTCAGCAGCGACAGATCAGCCCTGCGTAATACATCCATAGCTTCGCTAAGGTTTTTAACGTTCTTGGAGTTGACAGCGACCATCTGTGTCAAAACACTGACAACAAATTTTGCCACTGGGTTTTCGACACCCATAAATACGAGCCAGCCCATATTTGGATGGCGCAAATAGGCGACAGTCTCTCTCGCCAATATCGGCACGTTTTTCGGGAATGCCGTTGTTTCGCCGATATCACAAATCATATGTACAGGCGCGATGCCCACGTCAACATAGTCATTGAGTATGCTCGCGCTGCATTCACATAATTCATCAAGGCTCAGGTCGCCGCTGAACTTGACATAGAAAACTCGACTGTTTTCTTCCCACCGTAATTCGTACATTGTAAAACCCCACGTTACTAAACCTGTTTGGGGGTTGATTACAGTACTTGCCGTAACTCCTGTATGGGAGACTCAGGATCACGATAGCGATTGGTTGTTGCTTGCCAGTGCCAAGCCGCTGTGATGATATCGCGCATGCCTAAGACATATAATGATGCCAGTTGATTCAGATTATCGTCCTCCCAGGTCGGGAGGGTTGCTTCAAGATCAAGGAATGACGATATGAGCGAATTTACATGTGTGACGGCTCTGTGCAAACCTTCTTCAAAGGATAGGTTTTCATTGTCCATGTAAATTTTTACTAGATTCGCTCGTGTGCCTTCGCCATTTACCTCTTTGTGATACGAGAAGATATCGTTAGATAAACACCCAATCTGCGACGTGTTCCGATACATCTGGTAAAGATGCGGGTGTAAACGAACTTCTTCAGGTACCTCAATCCCAAATGCAAACTCTGTAAGATCAACGGTCATCAACATCCCGGAGAGATGCTCACGGAAGTAAATGTACTTCTGTAAATCAACCTTACCGTTTATATCAAGTATAATGTCGATTCCAGAAGTCGTTGCCTTAAGATATCTTCCGAGTGCTTTCGCGAGCCGTGCAAAGTACGTCGGGGTAGTCTGATGAATGAACATATGATGCATTTCAAGAGCAACAGGAAAGAACTTGTGCTCTTCTTGTGGCATCTTGCCCGTCATAAAGATCTCAACACATTGTTTGAGTATCCGACGGTGATAATCATCCTGGTGTGCAAAACGATCATCATTGATGTCGTCATCAACATAAAAGGCAAAATTGATGAGCAGGTCAATCGCCAAAAGGCGTTTTGTGCTCGTCCGTGGGAAGACAAACGGCGACATCGTCGTATAGTTGTCGTACGTTTTGGCCTTGATGTTATTTCGGATACAAATATCCTGAACGAGAGCTTCCGCTTTGTGAATGTTTGGATTGCAACGACGCGGTCCAACGATAATCATGTCAGACAGCGTCAGTAAACCTGACCATACCATTCGTGTGCATCCTCTCCTGGCTTGTGAGCTGGATAGAATCCTAAACCCCCACTAAGATTCTATTGGGTTTATTGAGTTGTTACGGGTAATCATCATCATACCCGTTTGGTGCAATAAGACATATGTTATGCCTCTATAACATAAGAGACATTATATTAGAAAATTAAATTACTTCCAATTACGGTATTGGCCTTTTTACGTAATCTATATTTTTAATGACATCTTCATAAATAAGACCCATAAACATACTGAAATGTGTTCTAATATTATTAGTAAAAAATAATACAATTAAGATACTAAACGGTATCCTCCGTTGAATATTTATGCGAAAATCCTCTGCATGGCAATTTGCCTCTCGTATAAGACGACTAAAGCATTACTAGACATATTTCTATCAAAAGCTATCAGGGCACACTTCATCTCCTACCTACAGATTTTGGTCATTCAGGGGTAAGATATGGCTCCGTAACGCTCACTACCTTATGTAGCTTGACCTGAAGTCCTATTTACTAAGGAGCTATCCAAGTGGATTTATTTGAGTACCAGGGCAAACAGTACTTTGCCCGCTACGGCATTCCGGTATCACCCGGCGACGTCGCTGATACCGTTGACGAAGCGGTGGCGGTTGCTGACCGCATCGGTTATCCGGTCGTCGTCAAAGCACAGGTTCAAATCGGTGGACGCGGCAAAGCGGGCGGCATCAAACTGGCCAACAACGCCGAAGAAGTTCGCCAGCATGCTGGCAACATCCTCGGCATGGATATTCGTGGCCATGTGGTTCATCGCCTCTGGATCGAAAAAGCATCCGACATCAAGGAAGAGTACTACGCATCCTTTACCCTCGACCGCAGCAAAAAGCTGCATCTGGGCATGCTCAGTGCCCAGGGTGGCGTCGAGATTGAATCTGTGCCTGATGACAAAATCGCCCAGATTCGCGTCGATCCCAACATTGGCCTGACGGAAGAAATGACCCGTGAGTGGGTCGCCGCCGCTGGCCTGCCCCGTGAAGCTGTTGAAGGCGCCGTCGATGTATTGCAAAAGCTCTATAACGCCTACGTCGAAGGCGACGCCAGCCTCGTTGAAATCAACCCACTCATTCTGCGGCCCGATGGTGGTGTCCATGCGCTCGATGCCAAAGTCAGCCTGGATAGTGCGGCTGCTTTCCGTCATGAAGAATGGAACGAATTTGTGGGCCTGGAATCTCGCGATGAGCGTGAACGCGAAGCCGAAGAAAAGGGCCTGCAATACGTCGGCCTGGATGGCAGCGTCGGCATTATTGCCAACGGTGCTGGCCTCGCCATGAGCACGGTCGATATTGTCAACCAGGTCGGCGGTGCGCCTGCCAACTTCCTCGATATTGGCGGTGGTGCCGATGCTGACCGCATGGTTGATGCCCTCACTGTCATCAATCATGACCATAACGTCAAAGTCATCTTCATCAACATCTTCGGTGGCATCACCCGCTGTGATGACGTCGCCAACGGCATTGTTCAGGCCATGCAGCGCGTCGATCTCAGGTCGCCGCTGGTTGTGCGCCTGGATGGCACCAACGCCAAAGAAGGCCACGCCATCCTCGATGCTCATAAATCCGATAAGCTCATCAAGCAACCCGATATGCTCAATGCGGCTAAAGAAGCCGTTTCAATCGCAGGAGGCAACTAGACATGGCAATCTGGCTCGATAAAAATTCAAGAGTAGTCGTCCAGGGCCTGACGGGTAGCCAGGGGCAGTTCTACGGTCTGCGTAACCGCGACTACGGCACCAACGTCGTCGCAGGCGTCAACCCGAAGAAGGCTGGCACCGATGTCGAAGGCATTCCGGTCTATGCCACTGTCGCCGATGCTGTTAAAGAAGCTGGCGCGAATGTCTCCTTCGTCATCGTTCCGGCACGTTTCGCAGCCGATGCCACCCTGGAAGCGGCTGCGGCAGGTATCCCGCTGGTTGTTACCGTCACCGAGCACATTCCCGCTCAGGATCAGGCGCGACTGTACAACAAGCTCAAGGATGAATATCCCAACACACGCCTGCTTGGCCCGAACTGCGCTGGCATTCTTAGCCCAGGCAAAGCCAATATCGGCTTCACCCCAACAGAAGTTGCCAAAGAGGGTCCAGTCGGCGTCGTCAGCCGCAGTGGGACACTGGCTTATCAGGCCCTTTATGAACTGACCGCCCAGGGCATCGGCCAGACCACCTGCGTCGGTATCGGTGGTGATCCGGTCCCCGGCACCAGCTTCATTGATGTGCTGGCCGCCTTTGAATCCGACCCGGAAACCGAAGCCATCGTCATGATTGGCGAAATTGGTGGCACAGCCGAAGAAGAAGCCGCTGAGTACATCAAAGACCATGTGACTAAGCCGGTCATCACCTATATTGCAGGTGTAACTGCGCCCCCAGGCAAGAAGATGGGCCATGCTGGTGCGATCATCACCAAGGGCAAGGGCACAGCCAAAGCCAAAATGGACGCCTTGACGGCTGCTGGTGCCAGCGTCGCCCAGAACCCGACCGAAATCGGTGGCTTGGTCGCTAAAGCACTCGGCCTATAGACATACAAGAATAAACTCCCGCCTTGGCGCCAGATGTCTTGTATTTTTGTGTGGGTCGGGAAGAAGGCCTGCCGACAAGGTAATTAGCAGGGCATTCTTCCACCTTATGGCGGAAGGACTGAGGATAGGGGTCCATTGGACTTAATAAAAAAAAGCGCCGAGCTTATGCAAGGCGCTTTTTTGTTTGACGGCTTCTAATCCCATAGATTCTAGCGGCCAATAGACTGCCACAGTGCTTCAGGATTGCCCGCATACTGCGCAATTGTATCCAGGCCACTTTCATAATTGCGTTGCCAGGAATGGACTTCGTTACCCGCGTCATCCACAAACACCACACGGATAATGGTCTTAGGGTCAAATTGTAACTCATGTAGCCGACCAAATACCGAATTAATGGATACGCCTCGATCAAAATCGTTTTGGGCATCATCGGATAGAGTAATGTTGATTTCCTGTCGACTGCGATAATAAACCAGATTGTTGGCCTGTTCTCCCTCAAGGGGGCGATCAAAGCATGAAGCCTGATGAAAGATGAGCTTTGCTTCGATGATTTTGGGAAATAAATAGAAGACATAATCAACCGCAGCTTGTGACAGCTCTGGCTCGATGTGCCCCTCAGATACATAATCGCAGTAGGGGACGTCCGTCCCCAGGATGACGTAGTTTTGCGCTGTAACCGAAGCGATTGCCTCGTAAGATGGCGTCGATGTGCCGCTAAATGAGTCAGCGCCACTGGTCATGTAAGCCCATCCCAAACCGATGGCCCACAGCACCGCCACAAAGCTCGTCAGCCAGATAACCTGGGTCTGCATCTGCTCTCGTTTGCGTTTGGGTTTTTCGTTCATGATGCCCGCTTGCTATTGTCCCAGGGCATAAATCGCTGCCGAATCATCTGGGTTATCCTCAATCGCCTGCCGCAGATCGCCCAATGTGGCTTTCCACTGCTCCTGTTCGCCATCCGCCAGATTGAAAATGACATCGAGATAGCCGAGCGTTTTGCCTTGTTCAATGAGCATGGCTGCTGCTGGCTGGAACAGCTCAATAATCTGCTCGCCACGTCCAGCCTCGTCCGCTGCTGCTTCAAGCGTGATGCGCGGCGAGTAATCCATGATGAGGTAATCGCCATCGTAGTAGCTGCCATCCTCTGCCGTGCAGATTTCCTGCTCGCCATAGGTGGTTATAACCGCGTCTTCATAGGCGATGCCGGCATCATCCAGCGCGGCTTTCAGGGCGGTTGTCAGATCATCATCGCTGCCTGACTGCCACATATAGCTGCAATCCGATGGATACTCGCTAGCAGGCGTGACGATTTCACCATCGCCAGGAGCCAACGTCCCATCCTCGCTGATAGCGACCTGTGGCTCCGCTTCGACAACATTTTCCACATCAACGGATTGTGGTCGCAGCATGAGCATCGTTGCAAAACCGATCACCAGCAGACCTGCCAGTATCAATATCGCGGATTTGACGGATTGTGCATCGTTCTTGCTTTTTTCACGTTTCGGCTTTTCAGACATCGACTTACTCCCCGCTTAGACCGAAATTGTAAATATAGGCCAGGTCATCGCCATAATTGGGCAGGACCCAGGTTTCCATATCATTAAAAACCACTTCCCATTCGATGGATTCGCCCTCTGCTTGATTGAAAATCACGGTCAGGGACCCCATTTGTAACTCTGCCGCCAGCAATATTTCCCGAACATGAGGATACAGGTTCATGATTTGCTGTCCGCGATCACCATTACTATCAGCAGCATTGATCGTGATCTGGGGTAAGTAATCCACAACCAGGAAGGTGCTGTCATTGTCTGTATCCTCGCAGGTTTCTTCCTCACCATACACCATCATGACCGCATCTTCATAGCGCACCTCTACCGCATCCAACGCATCTTTCAGATAGATTGTCATCTCGTCATCTGTCTGGTTCCGGCCCACATAGTCGCAGCCGGGCTGATGCAAAGGGTTGGCTTTAGAGTCCGAAGAAACAGCCCCCACCTGCTGTTCGGCGGATACAGATGCAGCCGTATCTTCTACTGGTGTCGTAGGCATCAGGAAGAAGAAAGCACCCAGGCCGATGACCAGCATCACAACCAGCATCAAGAGGGCTGCTATAGTGAAAGAACCACTGTGCTTTGCCGTGCCGCGTTTGGGCTTTTCGATCAAGGTGTGGCCTCCGGTGTTGTCAGGATTTGGGTAGCAGAAATCTGTGTCTCGGCGATTTCTGTTCCTGCCATAAATGTTTTTAGAGCATATGGAATCTGGACAGCAATATCAGTTGCAGTCATATCCCGCGTAGTTGCATTCTGTCGCCACTTGAGATCGTATACAGCGATCATTGCTATGACCAATACTAGAATCACCATTAGCACTGTAATCTGCTTTGTTTGGCTGCGCGGACTGTGCTTCTTTTTCTTACTCACGGCGTGGCTTCTGCTGTGACCATCGCTGGCTGTGTCGGAACAGGTGTCTCTGCCGCTTGTGTCTGCGTGAGATAGCCTTCAATCGTCGCGTTCATCTCATACATTGATGTTCGGGTCGCCTGAACATCCTGCTGACGTTCGATGTTCGTCATATACATAGAGACACCACTTACGATCAGAATCAGGGCCGCAATCATAATAGCAAGTAACTGGATTCGCCTGCGCGGACTGCGCTTCTTTTTCTTGGTCATGGCGTCGCCTCTGCTGTGGCCATCGCTGGCCGCGTCGGCGCAGGTGTCTCCGCTGCTTGTGTCTGCGTCAGGTAAACAGCAAGCGTCATATTGAGGCCAACGATCTGCGTAGCTGTCATCTGATGTTCAGTCAAGGTAGCTGTCTCATCCGGCTGGTCAAACAGGCTGTCGAGCACATTCGCGGCAGTCGCTGCTAGCGGTGTCTGCGTCTCTGCGACATCTTCCGACGTCAACTCGCGCGGAGCCAGCAGTGCGATTACCACGACCGCCGCTGTCATCAGCAGCACAATCGGCACCATCAGCCAGATGATCTTATTGCGCTGTTTGTTTGCCTGGGCCATGTGCTATCCTCCGCTGCTTGCGGTACGTTCATTATAGGGCAGGCCGTCCGCATTTGCATGACGTTTGGCCATCCCCTGCCGTATGCTGCTTGGCCTGCGGATCGGTGCCCAACGTCATATAGGCGCTGCGGCCTTAAACGATATGATAAGCGCACAGTCTATAGATTTTGTGAGGTTTTGCAGTGCCAACTCCAGCGAAAACAGGCGTCTTGATGGCCCAACTTGGCACGCCCGATGCGCCCACAGCCCAGGCATTACGGCCTTACCTGGGTCAATTTCTGTCCGATATGCGCGTGATTGATTACCACCCGCTGCTCTGGCAACCGATTCTGAGGGGCATCATCCTCAACACGCGGCCTAAAAAATCGGCGCAGCTCTATCAGCGCATCTGGTTAAAAGATGGCTCGCCCCTGCTAGTCTACTCGCAGGAACAGGCGGTTGGCTTGCAGGCCCGTCTGGGGGATGCCTACCGCGTGATCGTTGGCATGCGCTACGGCAATCCGTCGATAGCCCATGCGATGCGAACCTTCGCTGACGAAGGCATCGACCGCATCATCGTCCTGCCGATGTTCCCGCAGTATTCCTCGACCACGACATCGTCCGTATATGACGCCGTTTATGAAGCTGCTGCTGGCCGAACCAATCTGCTCCGCCACCAGCGCAAGCGCTTCACGCCGACACTGCGTTTTGTCGCACCCTATTACGATCACATCGGCTATATTCACGCCATGCACAATCACCTGCAAGCAGAGATCGCCGCCCTGCAAGCCCCGCCGGATAAGGTCGTCATTTCATTTCATGGTATTCCCAAACGCTACGTTGAAACAGGTGACCCTTATCGTGACCACTGTGAGCGCACCGCCCATCTGCTGGCGGAGGCAATGGGTTGGCAGCCCGACGATTGGGTGCTGACGTTCCAGTCCCAGTTTGGCCCGGAAAAATGGCTGGAGCCAGCCACCGATGCCGTGCTCGAATCACTGCATGCCCAGGGTGTCGAGCGCCCCATGATCTTTTCGCCTGGTTTCGTCACTGACTGCCTGGAAACGCTCGATGAGCTTGGTAACGAGGGCCGTGAACAGTTCGCAGAGGGCGGTGGCAAAGCAGAGCATTTTCACTTCGCGCCCTGCCTCAATGCCCACCCGGATTTCCTGGCCGCGCTGACCGACCTCGTGCGGGAAAACGCCGCTGGCTGGGCGTATGAATGCCATCATTAAAATCTGCCAGTAAAATCTGCTGTAGTGGCTAGACGTCGCTTATCACTCCTATTAGCGAATCCCAATGAACTCTCATGAGGCAATGCGTTAACAAAGTGGATGCTGCCTCGTATAATGGGCGACGTTGGCAGTTTTATCCCTAACCCCTATCTAAGCAGAGGACAATCACCTTATGGACCAGCCCTATCAGGACATTGACATCGAAACCTTCCGCAGCGACTTTGTGGAGGCTGACCGCAATGACTATATTCTGCTCGACGTACGCGAGGAATTTGAGTATGCTGGCGGCCATATTCCCAATGCCGTCAACATCCCGATGAGCGCCATCAACGCCCGCATTGACGACATCCCCCAGGACAAGCCCGTCATTATCGTCTGCGCGACCGGCAATCGCAGTGCCTACCTCGCAGAGGCATTGGCTCCCCATGGCTGGAATAATCTGTATAATCTGCTCGATGGCACTATGGGCTGGATGATGCGCGGCCTGCCGACAGAATAGTCATCTGACGTTTGCACTGTAGGGGCAAGGCATGCCTTGCCCAATTCACAAAAATACTTGGAAGAAATTTAGAAAAAGGGCGCCTTATGTCCGTCATCCGCTATGAAACGCCAGCGCAGTTCAAGGAGGCCGTTTTTCCTTTTTTGCTGCGCGATGAAGCTGTCCACAATATTCAACTGGGCGTGATCGCGGATTGGCTGGAGGCGCCTGAGCGCTACGACGAGGCGTATCTGGCATCCGTACATGTTGATGGCAAAATCATCGGCACGGCCATGATGACGCTGCCCCATCCGCTGCAACTCTCCTTGATGAAACAGGACGCTGTCGAGCTGCTGATCGCCCATATTCGCCGTGACTATCCGCGTATCGCAGGCGTCGGCGGCCCCGTGAACGTAGCCTCGGCTTTTGCCCACCGCTGGGCCGATGTCACCGGACAGAAGCATAAACTGAGCGCGGGCATGGACCAGCGCATTTATGAACTGACCGAGGTCAAACCCGCCCGACCTGTCCCCGGCGCCATGCGTCCGGCGACCCAGGCCGACAAATTATTGATTGCCGCCTGGTATGCCGCTTTCTATGAAGAAGCCATGGACGAGCCGAAAACCATCGCGGATGTCATGCCCACGGTCGATATTCGTCTCAGCAAGCCGACTTCGATGCTCTACGTCTGGGAGGTCGATGGCCAGGTGGTGTCGATGTGCGGCGTCAGTGGCCCAACTGAAAACGGCATCCGCGTGAATGCCGTCTACACGCCGCCGGAACAGCGCGGAAAGGGCTATGCCAGTGCCAACGTCGCCGCCGTCAGTCAACTCATGCTCGATAGTGGCCGCCGCTACTGCTTCCTGTTCACGGACCTCGCCAACCCGACCAGCAACAGCATCTACCAGAAGATCGGCTACCACCCTGTCACCGACATGAGCATGATCGCCTTCGCGGGGGATTAGACTACTGCTGGGTTCACCTCGTCGCAGTACCAGGGCTTTGGGTCAAGTTCTTTGCATGGGTCCCAAAATTTAGGATAAGTAGGGTCAATAAAACATTGCATTTGGTCTAGACCTCGTTCTAGATCATAGTGATTGTTATCAGGAAGTATAGTTTCGGCGGAAAACATAGCATCACTGATTCGAGTATTATGGAGATTTGCTCTGCTAAAATTAGTGCCTCGGAGATCGGCTCCTTCAAGGTTCGCTTCTTGTAGATCGGCTCGTTCAAGGTCAGCCCTCTGTAAATTGGCTTTTATTAGATTTGCTTTTCGTAAATCTGCTATGTACAGAACAGACCCTTGAAGATCTGTTGCACTCATATATACCTCTTTCAGATTCGCGCCCCTCAAAATAGCTCCTCGAAGATTGGCTTCACTTAAATGCGACCTTAGAAGGTTAGCTCCCTGCAACACAGCTTCGTGGAGATTGGCTCCATACATGTCTGCTTCTTGAATATCAGCTAAACTTAAATCTACTTTGTGTAGGTTGGCTGCAATTAGTCTCGCGCCTTTGAGATTAGCCTGAAAAAGAGTTGCACCCTCCAAATTGACATTTCTCAAATCTGTCAATCTTAGATCACATTCGTCCAGTTTTGCTCCTTGCAGATTGGATCCGCACATTTTCGCCTCTTGTAGATTGGCACGCAGAGTCGCACCTCTAAAGTCAACTGCCTGTAAAGATGCTCCTTGCAGATTGGTATTGACGAGACTACTCTCACTAAGATTAGCGGAATTCAATCTCGCCATTTCGAGATTGGCCCCATCTAAATTTGCGTTACTTAGGTTTGAACCAGACAAATCAGGTCCAACTAAGAGAACGTTTTTGCCTTGATACCAACCATATTCCTCGTCATAGAGGCGAATACGATTAATCGCGCGGATAGCATCACCATTAGTTCCATACTTTACATCAGCGAGTAATTCCTTCTTTAGCTGCTCAAGATCACGGCGTTTCTGAAACTCGTTGACGACGAAGATCGTAAAGATCACACCGAGCACTTCAGTGGCTGTGTTCGTCAAAAAGCTGACGAGGTTATTATTGGGTGCGGCCCATTGCGGGTCATAGCGGAAGATCAGCCCCAGAAGTGCCAGCGCAATCAGCACCAGAATCGCGCCGTAGGTGATCGGCTTCTGCTGGAAGTCCTTCCTGAATTTGTGCCACATTTCGGCATTGGCATTCTGAGCCTCATCCTTGGTCACGTATCCGCGCGGTTCCTGGTCCATACCTGTATTCCCCTGGCTGAAAGTTGATAATAACGCCGCCGGAAGCTGAACATCCGGCTAAGTCCCCTGAAGGGACTCCAAACGCCAGCTCGCAGCGGGTCAGAGTGCCTTTAGTGCACTTCCCGCTGCTCACATATAGCCACATGACTTCAGTCTGTGGCGACTATAGCTGAAAGCTGACAACTGAAAGCTATCTACAGGCATATCACAGTTCGATCATCAGCGCACCCCACATCGCTAGGGGTTTTCTCTGCGTCTTTGTGCCTTCGCGCCTTTGCGTTAGGTCTTTTTGTGGTGAAGGCCTTACCTGTGCATAACTCAGCCGAAAATATGCAACCTGTGCATAACTCACCTGATTTTTGCGCGAGCCTGTTCAAAACCCTGTAGGATGTCTGTTGAGGAAAACAAAAATCCTTCTCCCCCAGGAGAAGGATTTAGGATGAGGGCTACGGACTCGGCTCCGAGCAGCTTGGCAGTTCGTCGGTCGATTTCGGCCAGTCGTCGCCATAGAACAGCATGTATTCGGCGACGTGCGCCGCCCAGTAATCGTTGTCGTGTTCACCAGCGGCATGCACCTGGTAGGTATGCGGAATCCCGCGTTCGCTCAGCAGCGAGGACATAATTTGCTGACTGGGTCCGGCACTATCCGACGCGCCGTTGTCCATATAGAGGCGCAGGTTGGCATCGAGCATCGTCGCCGTGTCCTGGCCGATCTCCAGCGGGTTGAACGCCGCCGGAACCTCGTTGATGTTGGGGAAGTAGGCACTGTGCCCGCCTGCTGTGCCAAAAATATCGGGGTGGCGCATGGCAACCTCAAACGCCCAGAACCCGCCGCGAGAGATGCCGCCAATCGCCCGATGATCGCGATCTTCCCATATACAGAAGTTGCGCTCGATCTCCGGCAGCAGTTCCTCCACGATGACCGTCTCATAACTCGGCGCAGGCGGGAAAGCATTTATCTGGCCGATGGTCCCCATATACGGGTTGACGACGATCATCGGCGCTACCTGCCCACTCAGGATGCCCGCATCGAGCGTTTCATCCAGGCCAAGCTCATCCCACTGCTGCTCACGGTAGCTGAGTCCGTGCAGCAGGATCACCAGCGGGTAGCGCTTCTGCGACTGGAAGTAGCACGGCGGCACATATACTCGGTAGCGCAGGTTTTCGTTGGCGGTTTCGCTCAGGTTATCCGTGATGTCGATCCATTGGCCGCCTTCCTGCAAACACGGTTCGACAGTCTCCGTCGGCGGCGCTTCTACAGTTGGCGTCGGTGATGGGGTAGCTGTCGCCGGACGCGGCGTTGGCGTGAGCGTTGGCACAGGCGTCTGCGTTGGTGTATTGGTGATGACGATTGCCACCGGTGTCGGCTCGAACGGGGCCAGCGGTTCACACCCGACCAGCGCCGCGCTTAACATCAGCAAACCAAGCATCACCCAACGCAATGACCAACCTCGCAGCATGACACGCTCCATCACGACTTTAAGACCAGCCGCAGATTATAGCATGAGTCGGCGGCTGTACTGAAGCTAATAAGTCGGTTGGGGAAGTAGGGGCAAGACATGCCTTGCCCTGTGTCGATACCTTATTCGTTAGTGACGGTTGAAAGTGGCGTCGGCAGGCCATCGATGCTGACCTGATTTTTCTCCTGCTGGTAGGCTTTGGTAGCCTCTTCTCCCTGGTTGATAGCATATTTCTGTAAAGTCATGCGCTCTTCTTTATAGTCAAAGAAGGGCACGGCGTAGCCACAGGATGTTTGCACAGTGTCGATGTGGTTGACGATGATCTGGCGCGCGCCGGGGAACAATTCAAACAAGGGGGCCAGTTCCTGCCAGCGTTCGCTGCCCTGGAGCACGACCTCGCCATGACCATACACGCGCATGATATTGGCGGGGCCTTCAACAGCGCACCACATAAAGGTCAGGCGACCGTTTTCCATGATGTGCGCGGATGTTTCGTTACCGCTGCCCGTCAAATCCAGATAGGCGGCGGTGTTGGCATCGAGGATGCGCAGGCAGTCATAGCCTTTTGGCGACACATTGACATGCCCATCACCATCCAGCGGCGCGCTCCCTACGAAGAAGATTTTCTGTTCTTTAATCCAGTCCTGGTGCTGCTCACTAAGCGTATCGAAAAACTTTGCCATAATATTCCCCCTCAATCTCGATACTTTAGCTTACTTTCGTTTTTTGTTGTCGCCAAGCCTGTGTACACGCTCAGGGATGTTTGCTAAAACCTTCTCTCGGAAAATAAGATAATTTTTGCGTTGTGAACCTATCATTATAAATGGACGGCGACGAAGATATAGAACTGCAAGCAATCGACTAATAGGCGACAGTTGATAGAAGGCTATATCTACCTCGCCATAGAATTTAACCTTGGCGATTTGCTCCCATTTAACGAATACGCGCCGGAAGGGCAGCAGCACTGTGATGCCATCATGGTGAATCCAGAATGTGGGTGAACGATAAAAGAAGTTGAGAAGTCCCCAAAGTGATAGTGCTATAAGAAACAAAATGAAGAACTGACCTGCCAATGTTTGCCCCCATCCACATAACCAGGCTGCCACCACTAGAAGCGTGAAGGCTATGATGAGTATTAGCTCGACCAGAAAACCAAAGTGGAACAATCTGCTCTTGGGGCAGATGGCAATAACAGGATGCTCCGGTCGGCTGGCGTCTATCATAGGTCTTTGGCCTAGGGGCTAATTGTTCGCTTGAGTTTGCCATCCAGGTGAATGTGCAGCGAGGAATGGGCGGTGGTTGCCATCGATAGGCTGTAATTGAGTTGATCGCCATCCATCACCAGCCGCCGAACCGCCTGGATCATGCGTGGATCGTTGGCAAAGGTCTCGGTAGAAAAGTCGCCCATCATGCTTTGGCCTTCTACCAGGAACCTGCCGCGCATGACCTCGACGCGACCATTATTCTGGGTGTTGGTCCAGTCATAGCGATCTTCGTCAATCTGGCGGATGAAACCGAACTCCCAGTGCAGCAGGCTTTCGCTCAAATCCGTATGCAGACGCCATGTCTTCTGTTCAACCTGTAGGATTGGCTTATCTGTATGGCTGCGGAACGTCAGCACTTCGCGATAGCGTGTAGTCGCAATCGTGGGGTATTCCGCCTGACCATAGCCTTCCCAGGTACCTATAAGTCGCTGCAATACATCAACTTTTTCGTGAATCATTCTGTCTCCGACATGTGTCTGCTAACAGCGACATTATAGGACGACTTATTCATAGGACAAGTTAAGCATAGGGTGATGGTCAGCAACGGACTGATAGGTGCCCAGGCAATCCGCTATACTGAGTCCGACTCCTAGGCAAACATGAGGGCAGAGTATGGATACCATCACACTCGGACGCACCAACTTGCAGGTATCAGTCATGGGGATGGGCGGCGGCGGACCCAGTCGGCTCGGCAGCCGTGATAATCGCATCTCTGAAGCGGAATCGATTGCGATTGTACAGCAGGCCCTCGATGCGGGCGTCAATTTTATCGATACAGCCGAGGCCTATGGCACAGAGGAGATCGTTGGCAAGGCAATCAAGGACCGTCTGCGCGAGTCTGTCGTCATTTCCAGCAAAAAGACGACCTGGGATACCGATATGTCGCGCGAGGCGGTCATCAGCAGTCTGGAAAACAGTCTGCGCCGCCTGGATACCGACTATATCGACATTTATCATCTGCATGGCGTTGAACCCGATAAGTACGAGCCTTACCTCCAGGATGTGGTGCCTGTGTTACAGGCTATGCAGCAGCAGGGCAAAATTCGTTTTATTGGCGTGACGGAAGCCTGGAACAGCGACAAAGAACACATTATGCTCCAACGTGCTTTGCAGGATGACATCTGGGATGTGTTCATGGTGGGGTACAACCTGCTCAACCAGACTGCGCGTAAAACGGTGCTGCAACCCTGCATTGAGCAAAATATTGGCACCCTGATTATGTTCGCCGTCCGTCGCGCCCTCAGCCTGCCGGACCATCTTAAGGACACGCTGCAAAAGCTCATCGACAGCGGCGAACTCGACGCAGTCGAAATCGACATGAATGATCCGTTGGGATTCCTGACAGCCGATGGCATCGCCGAGAGCATCCCTGATGCGGCCTATCGCTTTAGCCGATATACGCCTGGGGTGCATGTGACCCTTTCCGGCACAGGCAATCCGGCCCACTTGCAGCAGAACATCGCCTCGCTACAGCGTCCGCCGCTGCCGTCGGAAACAGTCGAGCGACTCAACCACATTTTCCGCAAGGTGCGGTCGGTTACGGGGCAGTAGTGAACAAAAAACGAGTGGGTATTCCCCCACTCGTTCGCTGTATAGTTGTAGTGCTGGTTACGGTTGGTTGCCCCAGGCCAGCGCACCATTGATGTAAATTGGCACGGATGCGGTTGTCGTCAGAGACGAGTTGAATCCGCCGCTGCGCCACCAGTCATTGCTACTACTGTAAGTCGATGCCCAGTTATTCAGATGCAAGCCACCAGCATACTCCCAACTGCCATTTGCAGATAACGTGCCGCCATAGCTGATGGTGAAGTAGTAGACATCACCACCTGCAGATGTTGGCCCACTCACGGACGCACTGCCTGATTGATCCCACCACTTCTCAAGGACATAGCTGGTTCCTGCATTACCATTGTCGGCTGTGAAGTATAGGCGCACAGTGATGCCCGGCTGTGGCTGACCGCTTTCGTTGACAATCCGCAGCCGGAACTGTGACTGCTGGTTATTGTCAGTCGTTCCCGATAGCTCTATCCGCATTGATGGGGGAGCCGCAGTGAACGTTGCCGTTGGTGGGACAGGTGTATTCGTAGCTGTGGGTGTCAACGTTAACGTTGGCATCGGTGTGTTGGTCTCTGTTGGCGTATAGGTCGCTGTTGCCGTGAATGTCGCCGTTGGTGGTAATGGCGTAAAAGTCGCTGTTGCAGGCGATGGTGTGTGGGTCATAGTCGGCATCGGGGTGATAGTCGGCGGAATCGATATGATCGGCACATCGCTGATATCAGCAGGTAAACTCAGGGCTATCTCATAGACCCAACCCCGATCACCATTTGCCGTTTCTACATAGAAGTAGGTAAAGCTATTGGCGCATTGGGCAGGTGCTTGACCCAATAAGGTCACGATGTCACCATAGCGCACATAGATTCCGGTGCGATCATAGCATGACGGTCCCCCTGGACCAGAGCTAAGCCCTTTATAACCAGTTAAGATTGCAAAACCAGGGGATGGTGCAGGCAATGTCGCCGTTGGTACAGGCGTAAAGGTGGGTAGCAGATTCTCAATCGGAATTACTGGCACACCACTGATGTCGTCTGGGAGACTTAGGGCAACTTCATAGACCCAACCCCGATCACCATTTACCGTTTCTACATAGAAATAAGTAAAGGAGCTATTGCACTGGCCAGGTGCTTGACCGATAAGTGTTACTATGTCTCCGCGGCGCACCGAGATTTGGGTACGAGCATAGCAGGATGGACCACCTGGACCTGATTCTAGGGATGTCATGGAACTTGAGACGACTGCTGAACCTGGCTCTGGTGCAGGTATTGTTGACGTTGGCTCTGGCGTGAACGTGGGTGGCAAATCCTCGACCGGGATGAATGGCACATCGCTCATGTCATTCGGCAGGTCCAATGCGGGTTCGTAAAGCCAACCCCGCACACCATTGGCTTTTTCAACGTAATAGTATGTGAGGTAATGACAGGGGCTGTCTGTCCAGCCAAGAAGTTTGACGACATCTCCTGTAACAACGTAACCGTCTATTAATCGTTCATAGCATCCTGTATGCCCAGGACCAGACATGAGACCAGAGTACATTGTAAGCACGGCAGTCGGGCCACTCGGTGTAGCTGTTGCCGATGGTGTCATGCTTGCCGTTGGTGGCAGTGTGTTGGTCATGGTTGGTAGTGTTGTATTCGTTACTGTCGGCGATAGCGTATTTGTCGCAGACGGTTGGGTGTTAGTGACTGGAACCAATGTATTGGTCGCAGTTGACGACAGTAATGTTGGTGTTATCGTTGGCGTGAGGGTTGGAGGATTAACATATACTGGGATATTGCTAATATCGTCTGGTAAATTCAAAGCGAGTTGATTTACCCAGCCACGTTCTCCTGTCGCTTTTTCTATGTAGAAGTAGTTTACATTGCCACCACAGACATCCTGAATCCTGCCCATAAGGGTCACAACTTCATCAGCATAGGCTTTTACAGGCGTGATGTCATAACAATTATAGCCACCGGGTCCAATTCTGAGTGCTATCTCATATGAAACAACAATAGGGCCAGGAGAAAATAAAGGAGTTGGTGTTGCGCTGTGAGTTGGCTGGGGTGTATTGGTAGCTGGCATCTGTGTGCTAGTAGCTGGCACCGACGTGTTGGTTACCGATGAAGCCGGCGTGTTGCTGGCTGGCACCTGCGTGTTGG
This sequence comes from Anaerolineaceae bacterium, assembly GCA_020634165.1. Classification (GTDB taxonomy): domain Bacteria; phylum Chloroflexota; class Anaerolineae; order Aggregatilineales; family Phototrophicaceae; genus Phototrophicus. Next base: position 237,380 of record JACKCF010000001.1, read on the forward strand.
TAGCTGAAGGACTTGGCAGCGCTGTATTGGTCGCAGGCGGTGGCGGCATCGTCGGCGTTGCCGAGTATGTCGGTTGAAGTGTGTTGGTAGGGCCGGGCGTCGGTGTGGTTTCTTGTGCTAGCGTACTGCCCATGACGAACAGTAACAGTATCAAGACGCTAATCAGCCCAAGTCTTTGGCGATATGGCATCGATGGACTTGCCTTTCTAGAAAAGTTTGATACACCATCATTGTATAGGCATTACCTAACATCTAAACAAAAGGCTTTGTTAACAGTTTGTTTATCTTCTTAAACGCAAACGAAATCGCTGTTATAAACGGACATGCCTCAATAAAGTGGGGAAAACCGCACCTTGTTTTGTCATGTTGGTCTGTTGTGGTGCTATGATTGAGACATGCCTTGCGGCAAAGTGGACAGTATGCGTTGGCCGGGGATAAGCTCCCGACTCTTTGACCCAAATAATCCTTGATGCGAGCTGCTTTATGGACATTTCTTCAAAGCTAAGTACCCGTACCCGCATGATGCAGGCCAGTGCCATCCGCGAAATTTTGAAGGTGGTCGCCCAGCCAGGGATGGTTTCATTGGCGGGGGGCATCCCCGCGCCGGAAAGCTTTCCGCTGGAGATCATCCGCCAGATTACCAACGACGTGCTTGATGAGTTCGGTCCGGCGGCTTTGCAATACGACAAAACAGAGGGCTTCGAGCCGTTAGTGCGGGCCCTGGTCGATTATCTGCCCACACGGGGGTTAGTCAACGTCGCGCCAGAAACCCTGGGCATCTTTTCCGGCTCGCAGAGCGCGCTGGACATGGTCGCCAAGGTGCTCATTTCTCCTGGGGATAAAATCGCCATTGAAGCGCCATCTTACCTGGGAGCGATCAGCGCCTTTAATGCCTATGAACCCGACTATGTATCTGTCGCGACGGATGATGATGGCATTCTGCCAGATGCGCTGGAAGAGGTACTTAAGCAGCACACCATCAAGCTGATTTACCTTGTGCCCACGTTTCAGAACCCAACTGGTCGCACCCTCTCGCTGGAACGCCGCAAACGGGTCGCCGACCTTCTTAAGCAGTACGATGTGCTGCTGCTGGAAGACGATCCCTACAGCGCCCTGCGCTACAGCGGCGAAGCACTGCCGACACTGCAATCCTTCGCCCCCGATCATGTGATTTACTGTAGTACATTCTCAAAAATTCTGGCACCAGGGATGCGCATTGGCTTTAGTATAGCCCCCAAGGTACTCATGCGCTGGCTGGTGATCGCCAAGCAGGGCGTTGATCTGCATACGCAGTCCTTTGGGCAGGCGATTGCGGCCATGTACCTGACAGGCGGCTACCTCAAAGACCACCTGCCACGCATCATCGAGCTGTATCGTCCCCGCCGAGATGCCATGCTGACATCATTGCAAACCCACATGCCGCAAGGTTTCACCTGGACGCACCCGGAAGGTGGCATGTTCCTGTGGTTGGCTGGGCCGGAAGGCTTCGATGCCGAAGCGCTGTATCATCGCTGTGTGGAACGGGGTGTGGCCTTTGTTCCGGGCAAGTACTTCTTCTTTGAGCCAGGTATCGGCCAGAATACCATGCGCCTCAACTTTACGATGGTCACAGCCGATGTCATCGACCAGGCGGTGCGCACCATTGGCGAAACGGCGGCGGGAATGCTCGTTACCCAGTAATCGCGCTGATTGCCTTTTTCAACTTTGCGATGTTGAGCCGTTCCATCTATAATATATAGAACGTGTGTTCGTAAAGTGGTGAGGTGAATCAGGCCCGTGACGGATTACACCATTTCCCAAGATGAACAGGTCCAGCAATTTCTTGATGATTTGCTGGCAGCCGATGTCGACAAATACGAAATCGTGCAACAGGCACGCCAGATCATGTTAGCATGCCATCCGCAAGCCAACGAGTGCATCAAGTACGGCGGCATTCTATTCGCTCTGGATGAGGATTTCGGCGGTTTGTTCGTCTCCAGGCATCATGTGAAGTTTGATTTCACGCATGGCTACAAGCTGGATGATCCCAACAACCTGCTGGAAGGCTCAGGTGAATTTCGGCGCCACCTCAAGTTCAAATCTGAAGCGGATGTGGCCGAGAAGCAACTGCGTTTCTTCATCGAACAGGCTCACTAACAGATTATCCACCAGAACTAAATTGAGCCACTTGCGACAATTGCATAGCGCTCATCACTAACGGGGGCGCCCCATAAATCAGGTTGATCGCTCAGAGGATAGGTTGTCGCCTGCATACCATCCGGTAGCATCGCCAGAATGTCGCTGGCATGGAGTCCCGCATCGGTGTGCCAGTAGCCTTCAATCAGCACTAAACGACCGTCCGATTTCAACAGATTGCGCCAGCGCTTGACGACCTTTTCCGGCTGGGGCAGTGCCCACAATAAATGCCGACACAGCACCACATCAAACTGACCAGCCACCAATGTCGGGAAGGCCGCATCCATCTGTATCCAATTGATGCTATATCCGGTGGATGACAGTTTTCGCTGGGCCTGAGCCAGCATCTGAGCAGAAAAATCGCTGCCGATGACAGTATGCCCCATCTTTGACAACAGCAGCGTCAGCGACCCTGTGCCACAACCGATATCGAGCACACACGCAGGCGGTACCGGTGTCAGGCTTTGCAATAGGACGTACCATGCCTCTCGAACACGCTCATCATGCAAACCATGATCGGCTTCCGCATCAAAATCGGCGGCGGCTTCGTCCCATAATTGGCGAGCAGTTTGGCTTTCCCTGAGGTTATCGGCTGGCATGATGATTTGCATAATCCGTGAGAATTGTGCGATGTTCAAAACCCAGGTCGAGGTCGTGCTTCAAGGCAGCCTCCAGAGAAAACCAGCCAATCTCGGAAACTTCGTACTCATCTGCGACCATTTCGCCATCACAGGGGCCTTCATAGACGGTGACGACGGCGTGGATTTGCCGTTCCTCAAAAATCTCATCATATACGCCGAAGAAGGTTGGGTAGAAATCGACGCCAGTTTCTTCCTTTACTTCACGGATGACGGCCTGTTCACGGCGTTCGTATTCATCGACTCGACCGCCAGGGAGCACCCATGCACCAGGAAAAGTCGGCATGTTGTCGGCTCGTTTTGTGAGCAGAATTTCCAATTCGTCGTCCTGCATTCGGGTGATGATCGCGGCCACACTCACAGACGGCATGATGTACTCCTTTTTGTGAAATGACACGTTGGCATTCTCGCCAGATTAGCTGTGCTTTCGCCGACAATACGGTATACCACACTTGACACATGACACGGTCGGCATATACAATCGCCCTACTTCGCTGAGGTAGCTCAGTTGGTAGAGCATCGCACTGAAAATGCGGGTGTCCCCAGTTCAAGTCTGGGCCTCAGCACAAGAACCTGCCATCCGGCGGGTTTTTTGTTTCTGGCTACAGGGCTGCCCATTCCTCGCGTGTGATGACATAATATTTGGTGATGCCGCCATCGTCCTCAGCCGCATCGTGGTCAAAGCGCATATTGAGCTTGTCCATGATCTTGAGCGAGGCGTCGTTGTCGTGATTGATGGTTGACCAGATGGCATCCAGCTCAGAAACGCTAAAGACATAATCCAGCATGCCTCTGGCGATTTCCGTCGCGTAGCCCTTACCCCAAAAATCCTGGCTCAGTGCATAGATAATCTCATCGAAATCATGATCTGGCGCACGCACAACCCCACAGAAGCCAACAAACGCATCCGTGCCTTTTTCGATAATAGCCGATGTGCCATAGCCACGCTGGTCATATTTTAGCTGGCAGATACCAATCCACCCGTTGCACTGCTCGCGTGTGAGCGTACTGCCATCATCCATATATTGCATCGCGATAGGATCAGCGCACAGCTCAGCCAATCCATCAAGGTCCTGCGGCCCCAGATGCCGTGCATACAGACGATCCGTTTCAAACATCATGTTTTTTGCTCTCTTGGTTGGGATACATTTACCAGCAAGCATCATATCGGATAGAAAGTGAATATAACAGGCCACAAGAGGTTAATTTGGACTAAGAGAAGTAATGTGGGTGTGTTTAGTAAGTTCTTTAGTTTGCTGTTTTGAACTATGATGCTTGTCGGCTAGAGAGGTCTTTATTACTCGCAGGATTTTAGAAGATCGACGATATCCTCTCGTATTTCTTCATCTGCTAGCAATGATTTATAAGTTTCCACGCCCAGACAGACGCATCGCTTCAATCGTAACGCTTGTGACTTATATGGCTCTTTTAGTGTCTTGATTTCGCTATATGATAATAGTTCAAGAAGAAGGTTAGTGACCACTCCCTTGTCGGGTAGTTTTTCTGACTGTAGCAGCTCAATAAAAATGGGAATTATGTCATCATGTAATTCATTTCTACCTTGCCTATATGCCCATTCCAATTGTTCGTCCAATTCACTCATAGCCCTCAGGCGAGTCAATCGGTCTTCCGACAAAAGATCTTGGATTAGACTCACAAAGTCAGGCGAGTCCAGTCCCTGTCGGCTGTATTTTTCCCAATCGATTTCATTCAATTTGTTTAGCAAAAGAACTACCTCAGATAGTGCAAGCCAATCCGCGCCGAAATATTGCTACAGTATGTGAAAAGCCAATGGCTGCCATCACGGCCATTTGCTCTCGTGGTTAGGAGATAACTGTGCCAGCAGATATCATACCGGATAGATAGTAAATACAATAGGTCAGAAAGGGCCATTTGTATACATTCAACTTGAAGTTTTCAATCTTGGATCAAACCTCTTTTACGCTTGCGTTTTCTATGCTTGAGTACGAAACGCCTAAAAATAAACATTGTCGCCAACAGTGAAATAACAATATTTCCCATTAGGGACAAAATCCCAACTAAAAAACCTTCACCAAGGCAATTAAAACCCCCACAATGAGGCAATGGCGGTATGCTTAAAAATATTGCCCAGACAACCTGAGTCGCAACGAACATAAGAGCAAGAAAAATCGATATGAAAATCACGGCGTAGATAGTAAGTTGCAGCAACTTTCGAGCGAGTTTGCTAGACATAGCCATGTCCTACACTTATCAAAGCTGGATAATCGTATACGAATAGGAAAGCGGGCTACCCCTACATAGCATTCCTATTCAATATACACGAGAGCGCGCCTGTTTGTGCATTTTGTCACAGGCTTTGTGCAATACTCCCCTGTGCAACCTTCTTGAAGGCTACTACAATGCTTGCGTTTTGAATCTGCGTATTCACAGATGCCTTGCGACCAGCAGGCATCTGCGCGTCAAACATCCGCTAGTGACCGCATTCAGACAGGGAGGCACCTATTTATGAGCCGTGACCATCAGTATTTGATCTTGCCGGGGCCAGTTGAGGTCCGTAAGGAAATCCTAGAGGAACAAAGCAAGTGGATGATCGGCCACCGTTCCTCCGCCTTTGCGGAGTTGTATGGTCGTATGCACGAAAAGCTGCAACAAGCTTTCTTCACCCAGAACACGGTGCTCATGATTGGTGCATCTGGCACGGGCTTCTGGGAAGGTGCATCCCGTAACTGCATCCGTGATGGCAAAAAAGTGCTGCACCTGACCGGCGGCGCATTCAGCGAACGCTGGGCGGACATCAGCCGTGCCAATGGCAAACAGGTTGATACCCTGCAGGTCGAATGGGGGCAGGCCCACACCCCAGAGATGGTCGCTGAGGCCCTGAATAATGGCCCTTACGATGCCATCGCCCTGGTCCACAATGAAACCAGCACTGGCGTCACCAATCCGGTTAAAGCCATCGCTGCCGTTGTAAAGGCACAATCGCCGGATACACTCATTCTGGTCGATAGTGTCAGCGGCTTTTTAGGCACCGAAATGCGCGTCGATGAGTGGGGCCTGGACCTGGTGCTGACCAGCAGCCAGAAAGCATTCGCGCTCCCACCTGGGATGGCCTTCGTCGCCATCAGTGAGCGTGTGCTGGAGCGTGCCAAGGAAATTGAGTTCCGGGGCTACTACTTCGACTTCATCGAAATTGCCAAACTGGCTGCCAAGAACAACACCCCCAGCACACCGCCCGTCAGCCTGATGTACGCCGCTGATAAGCAGTTGGATGATATTCTGGCAGAGGGCATCGAAAATCGTTGGGCGCGCCACATTGCTATGAAGGAAATGACCCACGAATGGGCAACCTCGCGTGGCTTTGGCCTGTTTGCTGATGAACCCTATCGCTCGAATACCGTGTCCACCGTCGATAACCGCGAAGTGGGCATTGATGTGAATGACATGGCTAAGTTCATGGCTGGGCGCGGCTTCGCGATGGACAAGGGCTATGGCAAGCTCAAAGGTCCAACGTTCCGCATTCCGCACATGGGCGATCTGCAACCAGCCGTCCTGGAAGAAGTCTTCGATGGTCTGGATGCTTTCCTGGGGAAATAACCCAAGATCATCGAGGGAGTGGCACAATGTACGGTGTGTACCCGACAACGTGGAAAGATCATTTTCTCTTGGCCCTCATCCCCCAGGCGAAGGGGAATCCAAAGAGGTTGCTAAAGTCCTCTCCTGGAGGAGAGGGATATAGGGTGAGGGCTAAAAAGCGTGTCGTGCATGGCTAAACAGTATATTGTGCCCCTGCATCATGTCTTAAAAGTGGACGCAGCATGCTGCGTCCCAACGGAACTTAAACACCCGCTCAAAATCAAACCCAAATATGAGGCAATTCCATGAGCTATACCGTTTTGATTCCTGATAGCGTGGACCAAAAAGCAGTCGATCTGATCGAAGCGGCTGACGGTCTGGATGTGGTCTATCCTGGCAAATTAACCCAGGACGAATTGGTCGCGCAGGTGGGGGATGCCCATGCGCTCATTATTCGCAGCGGTGTCAAAATCACACCGGAAGTCTTTGCAGCGGCACCGAACCTGAAAGTGGTTGCCCGCGCAGGTGTCGGCGTTGATAACGTCGATCTGGATGCCGCCACCGAGCATGGTGTAGTCGTTGTGAATACCCCTGGCGGCAATACCATTTCCACCGCCGAACATACCTTTGGCCTGATGATTGCGCTTGCTCGGCATATTCCGCAGGGCGATGCTTCGCTGCGTGCGGGTCGCTGGGATCGTAAGCTGTTTACAGGCGTTGAACTCAAGGGCAAGACGCTCGGCCTGGTCGGTTTAGGGCGCATCGGGCAGGCGATTGCCAAACGTGCGCAGGCTTTTGAAATGAATGTCGTCGCCCATGATCCTTATGTTCCGGCGGAAGTTGCCAGCGATATGGGCGTCGTCCTGCTTGATCTGGACGGGGTATTTGCCCATGCGGACTTCATCAGCCTGCATGCTCCGATTATGGACGAAACGCGCGGCATGATTAATGTCGATTCTATCGCCAAGATGAAAGATGGCGTGCGCATCATCAACGCAGCGCGCGGTGGCCTCATCAACGATGCTGATCTGGCTGCTGCCATCAAATCTGGCAAAGTGGCCGGGGCTGCGCTCGATGTTTACGAGCCGGAACCGCCTGCTGCCGACAATCCGCTGATTGGCCTCGATGGCGTGATTCATACGCCGCATCTGGCAGCCAGCACCAGCGATGCCCAGGTGACCGTCGCTATTGAAGCGGCTCAACTGGTGATCGACGCACTGCTGCACAATAAGCCACAGAATGTGGTCAACAAGGCTGTGCTGGAAAGCTAAATCCGATCCGCGTAAAGATTTTGGAGCCGACTCTACTGGGTCGGCTTTTTGCTTTATTCAACAGGCTTATCCCACATAATCTTTAGGTTGTACTGCTGTATTTGTCTATCGTGTGTCACTAGCCACGTATCTTCTAAAAGTGCCTGTGAAATGAGCAATCGGTCAAATGGATCGCGATGGTGATGCGGCAAATCATTTAAGCCAAAGATATGAGGAGGCTTGATCGGCATAAGTTGAATGCCGTTTCGGACCCGCTGTTCGCTAATAAGCTGTTGCATTGGCGACACTAACTGCAATTTGCCCAATTGAGACTTGATTTGCATCTCCCATAAGCTAACAAGACTTAGATACACATCATTCTGACGATCTGAAATCGCGTCAATTACTTGTTTCGGCAAGTGTTGGTAGTCGCTATCCCACCACAAAAATGCGTGGGTATCGAGCAACAACCTCATGCATCACCAAGCCAGAAAGCATCAGAAAGTTCTGCATCAAAATCATCAGAAATCTTATATGTACCAGCATGCAAGCCTGGAACCCGCTTTTGGCCCCCCTGGGAGAGGCTTTCTATACGTGCGACCCAATTATCACCTGCTTTGAGGATGATTTGCTGATGTTCACCTAATAGGACCAACAATGCTTCAACATCTGTTGGTTCTTCTTTGATGTCGATTATTTTCGGTTCCATGACAACGTCCAATTCCTATTGATCGTGATTATACTACGGATCACGCATGTATCCGTGTAATATTCTCTATGCTATAATCAAAACGAACATTTGTTTGGGGGATTACAATGCCTGACCCAGATTTGAAGCGTCCAGTAGGCTTAACCAAAGATGTTGGCTGGCAAATTGGCGTCCGCAGGACAGTGCCACTTTCTGTCGAAGAAGCCTGGGACTTGTTGTTTTCCAAAGAAGGGGTAAAGGTCTGGCTGGGCGACACGGCAAAAATTACCTTTACTAGGAACGAACCGTACCAGCTCAAAGATGGCACAACGGGCGAAATCCGCGTATTTGAGAAGCATTCTCATATTCGCCTGACTTGGGACCCGGAGGGTGCGGACCGACCATCAACGATACAGGTGCGCGTCATGCCGCGTGATGGCCGCTGCATCATCGGTTTCCATCAGGAGCATCTTGGCAGCGCTGCCGAACGCGAACAACGTCGCCGCTTCTTCAAGCAGGCGCTGGATAAGTTGATGGAGTTAGCCAATAAATAGCCTCGACAATTGTTAGTATGATAAAATGACGCTGTGAAGTGATCGAGGTGCAGCAATGGTGCTCAATCAGCAAACCTATACTGCTGATGACTTGTGGGACTTGGCAAATCAAGAGGCTTACTATAACAAGCGTCTCTACCTCATTGAAGGAGCTTTGTACGTCATGGCCCCAGCAAGTTGGTTGCATGGTGATATAGCTCTGGAAATCGGTAGCTTATTAAGAAATCACGTTCGCAGTCACGGATTGGGCCGTACAACTGCTGCTGAAACAGGCTATATTTTGGCTGAGGGCACAGTGCTTGCGCCAGATGTTGGCTTCATTGCCTCTGAACGCATACCAAATGAGATTCCTGTCGGTTTTGTACCTTTTGCACCTGATCTGGCTGTTGAAGTCGTTTCCCCAAATGATCGTGCTTCGGATGTCCAGCAAAAGGTCGAGACTTACTTAAAATACGGAACGAAAATGGTCTGGGTCATTGACCCGAATCGTAACACAGTTGCCGTATATCGCCCCGCAACCGAAGGCGCTAGTGTCACATTTCTGGATATTGATGACCAGCTTAGTGGCGATGATATTGTTCCAGGTTTTGTCTGTTTAATACGCGAGCTATTCCCCAATAAATGATCCAAATACGCTCGGAAACTCCCCAAGATATTGCTGCGATCCATGCTGTCAACGCTGCGTCTTTCCCCCAGGAAGATGAAGCCAATCTGGTTGACGAACTGCGTAAGCAGGGCGCACTGACTGTTTCCCTGGTCGCCGAACGCGAGAGGCAGATCGTGGGTCATATTGCCTTCTCACCCATGACGATAGAAGGCGCAGATAGTCATTTCAAGGCCGTTGGATTGGCACCTGTAGCGGTGCTGCCAGAGTATCAGCGGCAGGGGATTGGGATAAAACTGGTGACAGCAGGTATTGATGCCTGCCGTGACCTGGGCTTTGACCTCATGTTTTTACTCGGCCACACGGAATACTACCCACGTTTTGGCTTTGTTCCAGCGGTGCCTCTGGGCTATCAGAGTATCTACACACCAGGCGAGGGCGATCACCCCTATTTCATGGTGCTGCCGCTACAGCAGGAAATAAAAATGCAGGGCGGCTCTGTATATTACCACCCTGCATTCGAGAGCCTCGGATAAAATTTTTCGCTAAGCGAGCGCTTGCTCAACCATGCGCTTGATGCCACTTGGATTGGCCCCACTCATACGCGCGACCTGCTGACCCTTATCGAAAATGGCGAACGTCGGGATGCTGCGAATATCATAGCGACGAGCCATCACCTGATTACGGTCAGTATCCAGCTTGACCACTTTGATGCGTCCGGCATAGTCCTTCGAGAGTTGTTCCACATAGGGGGCAATGCTGCGGCAGGGACCACACCACGGCGCCCAGAAATCGACCAGCACCGGAACCTTGCTCTTAAGAACTTCGTTGCGCCAGGTATTGTCGCTGACCTGGATTGGCCCACTGTGCTTGGCGCCGTTGTTACCGTTGCTGCTGGCGACGGGTTCTGCCTTGGGCTTGGCTTCCGGTAGCGGCGTGCCATTGCTGAGGAACGCAGCATGGCTGCGCACATCATTCGGACGCACATAATCGGCTTCCGCTTGAACTTTGCCCTTCTTGTCAAAGCTGATGATCGCTGGTGTGGCGAGGTTCTTATAATCTTTGTGGATGCCAGGATTTTCGCGCACATCGACTTTGACGACCAGCAGATCGCCTTTTTGTTTGCGTGCTACTTTGCTGAGGGCATCTTCGAGCGGCTTATCTCGCTGGCCTTCGTGCAGCAGGAGCAGCACGGGCAGGTCCTGCTTAAGTATCTTCGACAGATTGTTACTATCGGTCGTGATCGGTGTATCAAAAACAGGCATGTTCAATCCTCTTCTTATAGGGAAGTGCTTATACCTCCTAGACGCATAGAGCAGTCCATTTTTTACGTGGTGTCCGTCAAGCAATGCCTTACGAGGTGCGGTACACTGGGAACAAATGGCTCTGAAAAGAGATCACTATGCACATTTTAGAGCACACAGCCACACGACTGGTCTTGCAAAAGCGACGGTCCATGATGGCGATTATCATGGCGCTGTTCACGCTGTTGAGCACGCTGACGCTGGCCAGCCTGGTTTTACAGGGCATAAGTCGGCTGGATACGCTCGACCTGCTTGATTGGGTGAGTTGGATAGTGTGGATAACGCTGGCGGCCTGCCTGGTGATTTTCGGCAGTTTGGCGCTAAATGCCAGCCTGCGAGGGACTCGCTGCATCTTTGATCGCGTTACGGAGACGATCACGCTCCAACAGCCGCGCGGGTGGGGCATACAGACGGTCGAGCTGTCACTCTATTCGGTGACGCATCTTGTCGTGGAAAAGAACGAAGAAGTGCGCGCCTTTGGGTTATTTCTGGCGCTGCGTGATGGTCGTCAGCTACCGCTTGCGACGATCTCGATCCATGACGAAGACCAGGTCATTGAACTGCGGCGGATTGTTCGCCAGTTTTTACAGGGAACCTATCGTCCTTAGCCCTCATTGGCTGCGGCAGATGTCGCCATAAGCGCGGCATATTCTTCCATTTCAAAGTAATCCATCTCGCCCAGCTTCCAATAGCGCACAATGCCATCCCCATCAATCACGAACGTCACCGGAATATCGGCGACACCATAAGTACGACGCACATTGCTAACGGGATCAAGCGCGACAGGCAGGCCAACCACATCAATTTCCGCCAGGAAATTGGTGATACGTTCACTGGTCTCATCGAAGTTGACGGCGAGAACCTCAACATCCTGACTGGACTTGGCATGCGCGAACTCCGACAGAGCGGGCAGTTCACGGACGCAGGGTGGGCAGGTCGTCTGCCAGAAGTTGAGGAACAGCGTCTTGCCAGCGTAGTCATCCAACGTGACCACGCGCCCATCAAGTGTAGCCAACTCAAAGTAGGGAGCTTCTTTGTCCAGATAGTTGTTGGCGCTGTAATTCAGGCTGTTGATGGTATCTGCTGTGGGCGCACTTTTGGGTGGTTGTAGGGCGATCATCAACAGTGCCCCCAGGATAGCGATCAGCGGCACAATCGCAAAAATGACCAGCACCGGCGCTGGTTTATTCGGTGTGAAGGTTTTCTTTTTATCTTCAGAAAGTAGCTGGGTCATTTTCAGGATCGTCTCAACAAGCAGCGGTCGATGGTGGCCGACACTGTACCATATTTGCCGCCACAGCAGTAGGGCTTTCCAAAACTAAGTAGCTACCCGTAGACAGGCTCCGTATGGGTACGGAATTTTGACAGTCTTAAGGATTGTAACGAACAGATGGCTTCTAAAGTGTAAATCCATCGTAAGCCACTCGACTATATATCTGTGGTAGAGATATTGGCTCAAAAGCCTGTCCACCTGTCGCTGATTACGGTCCTGAGGCTGTTCGCTGCGGTCAAGTTATTGATGTGATGACCACCTTTAGCTAGCTGTAAAAGTCTATAAGCCGAATCGTTGGTCTAGTATCGTCCATTTGTAAGAAGTTTATGAATCTCTTAGCTGCACACTTAACGAGCATGAAATCTTAACGCTTCTTACATACTATTCGCCTATACAGTTAATTTACCGTAAAAAAGTCAGTCTTAAATAAGTGAACGTGGGGATAAATCAAATGGTAAAGCATATTCGCTGGTTAATTGTTCTTGCACTGCTCGCGTTGATCGTACCGTCCGTTTTGGCCGGTTCTTATACCTGGGTTGATACGCTGGATGGCAGCGATCCTACCTACAATCGTGCTTTTGGCACAACTTGTGATGCATTATCCGGTATTGGCTCCAATGTTTATTATGAAACACTTAATTTCAGCGTAACGGCTACTGGCATTTACGATATTGAAGTCGTTAGCTTCACTGGCTCCGATACCACCATGGCCCTGTACGCCGGCTCTTTCAATCCGGCAAACGCGTTGGGCTGCGTTGAATATGATGACGACGGCGGTTCAGGCTTTCTATCATATATCTCACGATCACTCAATGAGGGTACAAACTACATTCTTGTTGTATCGACATTTAGTAACGGCGATAATGGCACCTTCACAGTCGAAATGACTGGCCCTGGTGACCTCTGTGCTGGTGGTTGCGGTACTGCAGGCGCAACAGGCATCGGCGATGGCCGCATCAACAACAAGGATGCTGGGCCGGTGGTTGTCTTCCCGGATAATGCGGGTGGTTTGCACCTGTACCTGCCCAATGGCCTTCTGGTCTTGACCGTCAGTGCTGCCGAATTTGATGCTGTGGGTGTTCCGAGTGATGAGAATGCCTTCGTCAAGATGGACGAAAGCATCGGCCTGTACGTGCTGCGCCTAACCACTGGCGAATATCAGGTCAATATGTTTATGCCAGAAGGCAAGACCTACACGCTGATCTTTGCTGCACCGTATGCCGGTTCACCATATAGCTCGATTGAAAGTCAGTAAATCACACCAGGTCAATCGACAAGAAAAGGCGGCCTCTGGGTCGCCTTTTTTATTGCTGAATGAGCAAGCGATTTGATTGACATAACCATATATGACTGCTTATTGTGTCTGTTGGCGCGTTCGTTTAAGATGAATTATGTAATCACACAAGGACGCAACTCACTATGAATCGATCTGGCGCACAACTGCGGGCTGGAATAGGCGACCTGATGGCACTGGGCGAATTCCAGCGCGTCATCGATATTTGCAAAAAGACGCTGGTCGCTGCGCGCGATGCCCGTGACCCGATCACAGAAGCCCTGTCGCTGGTGGGGCTGGCTGCCAGCCATCGCGCACTCGGTAAATATAAAGATGCCCTCATCCTGGCGAATGGGGCGATTGAGCAGAGCCAGAAAGCCCATATGCCGGAGGTCGAGTGCGATGCGCTGCTGGAACGGGCGAGTATCCTACGTATCGGTCAGTTGCAATTTTACGAAGCACGCGATGATTATCGTGAAGCCCTGAATTTGGGTCATGAAATCGGCTATGAAGCGGGTGTAAGCCAGTCCCTATGTGGATTGGCCGTTGTCATGCTAAAAGTCGATCAGGTTGGCACTGTGCATGCCTATGCGCGCGAAGCACTGGACATCGCTACTGAAATAAATGATGCCTCCCTGCAAATCGAAGCGCTGAATGTACTGGGCCTGTACTACATTGCCGTAAAGAATCATGATCTGGCGTTGCAAGCCCTCAGCGATGCCTTGGCGCGGGCGATGGACAAAAAGTTCGCTATTTCGCAGGCTTATGTGCTGGATGCCATCGGCGAGCTGCATATGGCCATGAAGCAGCCTGATAAGGCCCTGAGCTATTTTGGCCGTGCCTACGAAATTGCGCGCCAATCCCATTATGCGGCTCTGCAATCATCAATTATGTTGCACCTGGGGACGACCTATGTTGCCCAGGAAGACTACAGCGAAGCGCGCAAGTGTTATGATTCGGTAGTGCGCAAGAGCGAAGAAATGGACATGCCGATTGTCGAAGCGCAGGCATCGCTGCATATCGCTACCCTGCATCTCCATCTACGGGAGCCTGCTATCGCGCTGGATTATCAGCGCCGCTCGGTTGACATCGCCCACCAAAGCATGAATCCTTTCTTTGAAAGCCAGTCGTTGCAGCAGCTCGCCATGACGCAGCGCGCAATGGGGCATTTTGAGCAGGCAATCGAGTCGTTCAACGCAGCCCTGAATATTGAGCGCTCTCTGGACAACGATAAGGCTGTGCGCGAGATCATCGCAGCTATCCTGTGGACGCAGGTGCTCGGCCTGGTCGATAAGGTGCTGCGGCTGCTTCATCTCCGCCAGGAACCCGATCAGGACTAGATTCTGTTGGTATTTGCTAGATTTTGGGTTTAGTACCAAATAAGAATGCACAGATGGTAGGCACAAGACATGTCTTGCCCAGGGTTAGGCAAGCCTAGCCCTACAAAAACGCTCCCAAAACGAAATGTCATATCCTAGCATCACGACAAAAAAGGACACGCCAGTTGGCGTGTCCAGAGTCCCGTGATTGCGTTTTCCCTAATGGCGGCTAGCTCTTGACCGCATATCTTCAGCGTGCGGTTTAGAGATAGTCACGCAGTTTCCGGCTGCGCCTTGGATGGCGCAAACGGCGCAACGCACGTCCTTCAATCTGGCGAATCCGTTCCCGCGTCAGGCCGAACTTTTGGCCGACTTCTTCCAGCGTATAGCTGCGGCCATTTTGCAGGCCAAAGCGTAGGCGCAAAATCCGTGCTTCGCGCGGGGTTAACGTCGTCAGGAGTTCTTCCAGTTTTTCTTTGAGCATGGTGTCGTAGGTGGCTTCTGCTGGGGTCGGTTCACTCTCATTGACGATGAAGCTGCCGAGTTCACTGTCCTCATCATCACCGACAGGCCGCTCCAGGCTGAGCGGTTGCCAGGAGACCTTGAGCATCCACTGCACTTTGCGCGGTTCCATTTCCATTTTCTCAGCCAGTTCTTCGATGGTGGGTTTGCGGCTGAGTTCCTGCTCCAGTTCGCGGGCGATGCGGAACAGGCGGCGGATACGGTCGGTCATGTGGACGGGCACACGGATCGTGCGGCTCTGGTCGGCAATAGCGCGCGTGATGGTCTGGCGAATCCACCAGGTGGCATAGGTGCTAAAGCGGAATCCCCGCTTGTAGTCGAACTTTTCGACGGCCTTCATCAGGCCCAGGTTGCCTTCCTGGATCAGATCAAGGAAGGGTACACCGCGCGTCATGTATTTTTTGGCGATAGAAACGACCAGGCGCGTGTTGGCCTTGATGAGATGTTCGCGGGCCTGCTGGCCATCATCAATGTAGAAGCGCCATTCATCGGCACATTCATTCTGCGGGCTTTTGTTGAGTTGTTT
Source organism: Anaerolineaceae bacterium (assembly GCA_020634165.1). Classification (GTDB taxonomy): domain Bacteria; phylum Chloroflexota; class Anaerolineae; order Aggregatilineales; family Phototrophicaceae; genus Phototrophicus. Next base: position 253,061 of record JACKCF010000001.1, read on the forward strand.
ACGGGCTTTGCGGCCAGCTTCCACCCGTTTAGCCAGCGAGACTTCCTCTACTTCGTCGAGGAGCGGAACGCGCGCCATCTCCTTCAGATAGAGACCGATGGTGTCACTGCTGGCGATTTCGCTGAGGTCGTAATCTTCATCATCGTCTTCATCGAAATCGTCATCAGCTTCGTCGTAGTCCATTTCTGAACCGAGAAAGAAATCATCGAAGTCGTCGGCATCATCGATGTCTATGGCATCGGCACCATAAGCGCCATCACGACTGTTGAAAGTCCGGTCAAAAGAATCATCCAGAAAACTATCGTAAGTGGTCAAAATAAACCCCCAGGTTCGTTCTAGACAGCAACTCGTGTGAGCAACAAGTTGCAAGAGTCGAATACGCTTTATGGGTCGCTTAAGGCAGTAGATTAAATTGTAATTTTTGCCTGTTTTAAACGTACTACAGAGCCGGCTCCCCCAGCCGACAGCTTCCCCAAGGTTGTTTGTGAGCGCGTGGTACCGGTTTCAGTCCCCAGATGGTATCGCGCTAGTCGCTGGAATCCAGCAACTTCTTTAGTTCCGCCATTCGCGGATCAATATAGTCGGTGTCGCAATCACACTGTTCGTTATTCAGATTGGTGCCACAAGTCGGGCACAAGCCTTTGCAATCTGGGCGACAGAGTGTTTTGTGCGACATCTGGATCAGGACCTCTGCACGCAGCAGGGGAGCCAGGTCCAGCATAGTATCCGCGCCGACGAAAAACTCGGATTGACCAATCGGGCGCGGGTGAGCATACAACTCTTCGAGTTGGACGTTAAGTTCCTGTTCAAATGTATCCAGGCAGCGATTGCATTGTGTATCAACGATGACATCCAGATCAGCCTGAACGAGGATGCCTTCCTTCATTCGGCTTAACCGGAGCTTGCCATCAATCTTATTAATGAGCAGATCGTCTGAGACTTGTATCGGTTCTGAGATGTCCAGACGCGAATCATGGCTATGGCCAGGTCCGTCGGATAACAAAAAACCAACGTTTATCTTTAGCACTCGTTTGTTGAGGGCAGGTATATTGTTGGTTTTCACGGAACTAGACCTTATGCGAGTATGGTGCGCGACAAGCAAACTTAATTCTTTGCTTATCTTTGCTGCATTATATGAAATTTTACAGACAAAAGTCAAGCTTTTTAGGCCAAATTACCCCCCTTTTTTGCTTGTTTTTTTCTAAAAGTGGTCGTAACTACGATAATCGTACCAAAAAAGAAAGATGTTACAGGAATCATATAAATATCTCCCTTACAGTTAATGAATGGTTTGTAAGCAATATTGAAATTAATTTTTAATACATTTTTGTTACATCTTGGTCAATTTAGCCCGTTACAGAATGTTGCTGCCTGGGCGAACAATTTCGTTTTTGTGATAGGCGAATTCCGTACTTGGGCATACAATTAGGCATACAATATAGATTGTAATCTTGTGGTACGGTTATTTATGGATGTACCAACTCATTGCACACGCGCGTTTTTCCGCACCCAATACCCTATTTAAAGGAACGACCCCATGATTAAACAAATGCTCGATGCACAACAGCGCTTCCAGAATATTTTGCTCGCCAAAGCCAATGTGGTCGGCGTGGGTGTCGGCTATCGTGATTACATGGGGGAAGCCACAGATGAGCTGGCCCTGGTGGCGATGGTAGAACAGAAGAAGCCGATTGAAGCGCTTGATCCGGCTGACCTGGTTCCGCGCGAAATCGACGGAGCGATTACCGATGTGGTGGAAGTCGGCCACCTGGTGGCGCAGGAATCATTGACACCGCGCAGCCGTTGGCGTCCGATCATCCCCAGCGGCGTCAGCATCGGCCATACGAAAGTAACAGCCGGGACGCTGGGCACCATCGTGGTTGATCGCGTTACAGGCCAGCGCATGATCCTCAGCAATAACCACGTCATGGCCAATAGCAACGATGCCCTGGTAGGCGACGGCATCCTGCAACCTGGCCCAACCGATCATGGTCAAAATCCGGCAGATATGGTGGCGCGGCTGGAGCGCTGGGTCAAGCTGAAGTACATCGGTGATCCTGTTGATGAACCGGAAGATCCAGGTCCGGGCACACCACCCGCCAATGGTGGGGATACGGGCTGCGACATCGTTGATCTGGTTGTGAATTTGGGTAATTTTATGGCCAAGGCGGTTGGCTCGGAAAAACAGATTAAGGCGACAGCATCGGCGGTTAACGCGCCTGTTGTCGTGGACCGCATATCAGCACAGGCAGCGATTGTTACCAATGAAGTCGATTGCGCTGTCGCCAGCCTGATTGATCCCGATATGTTCAGCGGCGAAATTTTGAGTATTGGTGCCATCGCCGGGCACATCGAACCCACCCTGGGCATGCAGGTGCGTAAATCGGGCCGTACAACTGGTTTTACGACCGGCGTGGTCACATTGGTCAATGCTACTGTCGATGTGTCTTATGCGACGCTTGAGGGCAACAAGACAGCTCGCTTCACAGGCCAGGTCCTGACGACCAACATGAGTGCAGGCGGCGATTCTGGCTCATTGATTGTTGCCGGGGATTCACCCAATGCGGTTGGCCTGCTGTTCGCTGGATCAGGTGTATCGACAATCTTCACGCCCATACAGGCTGTGCTGGATGCACTCAACGTCGATTTGCTGACCAGCTAGGCTTTAGAACGCCATATAGGTTCAATACCAGGGGCACGACATGTCGTGCCCTTTTGCTTACTCGGTGCCTTCTTCGATCTCGGTGACGATGTCTGGCTCAGGCATTTGTGGCAGACGTACCGCCTGAATAGTGGGCAGGCCAAAAGCATAGCACTTGAGGATGCGGTGCATGCCGTCCATGATGTTGCCATGCGGCGAGATGATGATGGGATATTGTAAATCTGCCGCCAGGATGCGCCGCGTATGGTCGCCGATGTCGCGCCACAGGGGTGGGTCGCTGAGTGCGCCACACTGAAAATTGCGATTGGTCCAATCAAAGCTATCCAGGGGCACATGCTCAACCGGATACTGCTCTGATAGGCGCCAGAGGGTGCTGGCGCGCCAATACGAAATTTTGCCGTCGCGCCGTTCTTCATAACCGTGTTCCGGGTATTTGGGCATTCGCTGCTCCTGTAAATAAAAAGGACGCAGCACGGCTGCGTCCCTAAAGTTTATACTGACTTTGCCGATCCTAGCTGCCGTTGATCTGCGCCTGCAAGCGGTCGCGGGCCTCGACAGCAAGGGTGAAGTTTGGATTGAAACGTGCCGCTTCCAGATAGTTATTCAGCGCGCGGTCGGTTTCGCCCAGGGCTTCACGGGCCAGCCCACCATAGTAGAAGGTTTCCTCGACGAAGTGGCCGCCACCATCGTTCAGGTTGGCCTGCGCATAGGTAATGACCTTATCGTAGGCGCCAATATGATAATAAGCTTCAAATGGCCCAAACTGGTACCACAGCGTACGGAATGGCATGCCCAGGTTGAAGGCATGGTCATAGGCGGCGGCGCCTTCTTCATACATGCCCAGGTTGGTGAAATTGGTGCCCATGTTGAACCAGGCCCATTTATTGGTCTGGTCAGCGACGGCTTCTTCGCGGGCTTTTTCCAGCGCGCTAATCGTGTTCTGGCGAATATCGGCGTCACTGCCGAGCAGGTTGAGCAGTTCCGGCTCACGGCCTGATTCGTACACCACAATGTAGGTGTAATTAAAGTGCTGCCAGAATTCCTGGATGTAATCGTAGTCGTAGGTGGTATCCGGGCCGATATAGCTGTCATAGGTGTAGATGACGCGCTGTAGGTCGTCATAGCCGCTGACGAGCAGGTAATGGCCCATCCAGCCCAGGCGATCCGGTTCCGGGTCGTATCCGGCTTCAATGATGACCGGGAAGTTGTTGAACAGCAGCATCTTGATGGTATCCAGCGTGCCACCGACGCGCTCCAGGGCGAACACCGGAATTTCAGGAACTTGATTGTTGACGAAGTAGACCATCTGGTTGGGCGACACATTTTTGTCTTCGCCATTGGGCTTGAGGAACGATGCCGCACGGTCCTGGTTATCCGCATAGCCGAAGTAAGACAGGGCGTTGGTGATCGTTGCCGGACCACAGTTATTCCATTTTTGCGGCTCGTAGCGCAGGCCATTCAGGCGCCATGTGCCAGGTAGCAGAACCTGTGTCGCTTCAGCGGTGGGTTCTGCTGCGTCGGTTGCTGGCGCAGGTTGGGTGACAGTCGTTTCCTGGGCTGCCAGTGGGCCGACGACCGCGAAGCACATCAGCGCAATGAACAAACCCCACAGTTTTAAAGTTTTCATATAGACAGTTTCCCTCTTACTCATTGGGTTTGGCAGGGAGGCCCTTACAGGCAGTCTGCCAGTGTGCTACCCCTCACCATAGCGCGCAATTCTTACAGAATACAGTCATGGTCGGGATGTGAAGATGTGCTTATTATACAGAAGCTTTGCATTAAGTGACCTGTTGCCTATGCAACGCTTACCCCACGCCTGTAAACGCCCTCAGCAGCAAAAACGCCCATAACGGGCGTCAGAAGCGTAGTGAAGCAATGGGATTGTTATACAGAAACTCCAAGAATAAAGAACAGGAAAAACAACAGCAGAATCATGATAATTGACATAGCTTGCTTCCTAAATGAAGTTTCAAAAGCTTTTAGTCATGAGCGATGAGGTTTAGTAATGGTCAGCCTCTTCGATGAAGCTGTCTGTTAGCTCGCCATCGGCATTCAGCCGGACCTGAGGCGGTTCATCGACGAGGCGCACCCGACGGTCGTTCTTGGATTTGGCTGCTTCCATCTCGCCTGTGCGTTCGCGCTCACGTTGCAGTTCACGCTCGATTTCACGTTCCATGTCGGCTTCGCGCTTCTCGGCGCCAGGGCCGTACTTGCTGTAATAATCGCCGCCATGTGCCATCAGACCGATGCCCCATCCCAATGCCGGAATAATCGGCCAGGGGAAGCTGCCCAATCCCGATGTGAAGAACCAGATGGCGAATAACATGGCATTCACGCCGATAAAGGCCGATAGGTGCCCGATGAACTCCTGGCGGGCTTTCATGCGCTTGCGGACGCGCCGCCGGACCTGTTCTTCGATGCTATCTTTGCTGATGCCGCGCCGATCATGCAGTTCGCTGTCGATGCGCTCCTCGATCATCTCGGCAAAGCTGCGAATGCCCGTATTGATGCGCTCACCAATCTGTGACCAGTCCATATCGCCCAGGGAGAATGAGGCTTCCAGTTCCAGGCCGGTCCCATCGTGAGATTTGCGCCGATCCTGTTCCGGAGCGGATTGTTCTACCAGGGAGGTGACAGGTTCATTCGCGGGTGCACGGTTGCGCGTGATCTGCTCAGGCGGCTTCATCATCACGCTGGAAATCGGCTCGTTGGGATCAACGCCTTTCATGGCGGCCTTAAACGCCTCGATCATCGCGCCCGCGCTGTTATAGCGCTGCTGCGGCTCTTTGGCCAACGCCTTCATCAGTACCGCCTCGACCGGTTCCGGCAGTTCGGGATTGATAACCAGCGGTGAGGGCGGCGGTGTGTAGATATGGCCATGAACGATGGCATACGGTGTATCACCGGAGAAAGGCACCTGTCCGGTAACGAGTTCGTAAAGGATGACACCCAGTGAATAAATGTCGGTGTGGTGCGTTAACGTACGCTCACCCTGTGCCTGCTCCGGCGAAATGTAATAGGGCGTACCGAGCATCATATCGTGGCTGATGGTGCTTTCGCCTGCCTGGGCGATGCGCGCCAGCCCAAAATCAGTGATATAGGCGCGCGTATTATGCTCGATGATGATGTTGGAAGGCTTCATATCGCGATGGAGCACACCCTGGCTGTGAGCATAGTCCATGCCCGATGCCACCTGCGTCAGGATGTCCGCCACATTTTGCAGCGTCAGGCCCTCTTTCATCGCCAGGAACTTGAGCGTGGGTCCGGCGATGTAGCGCATCACCAGATAGGGCAAGCCATTGTGTTCGCTAAAGTCAAAGATAGGGACGATATTGGGGTGGTCAAGGCCAGCGACGATACGTGCCTCTCGGCTGAAGCGTGCCATAAAGTTGTCATCAGACAGGAAGGTCGGATGCATGATTTTTATGGCCACATCGCGCCCCAGGCGCTCGTGATGGGCGCGATATACGGTTGCCATCCCGCCCTGACCGATGCGCTCAATGATGCGATATGCACCGATGGTGTCGCCAGATTCCAGCATCATGCTTTGTTTCCTCGTCCCTCTTATGCCCTCATGCTGCGATGAGATGCTGTTTCTATTCTACTGTACGGCGACCAAATCCATCAAGGCACCTGCGTTTGATCCGCATTAACGATCACGCTCGGCGTCATAATAATCCCACCGACCGAGCCAGTTTTCCTCATCCCACCAGCGTGTCAGCCAATTCCAGCCCCGACGATTGCGTTGCGTCAGCTTCTTCCGTGAGCGTGGCAGCGGCGGCTCCTGGAACGACTTATGGTGCAAAATCAATGTTGCCAGAAAAAACAGTACCAACAGAAACTCAGCATACATGATGCCCGATCCCCCTCTATTTGGGTGTTGGCCATCGCCATTATAGCGTTTGCCAATGTTAGGATACTGTTTGTTGGTGCTTACCGGCCCCTCAAATAATGGGGGTTTGGCGGTATTTTTTGCAACTTCGCATTTATTTCGACGTAAGCGCCGCCTCGATCTGATCGCAGTGGGCTTGCTCATGATTGACGAGCCGTTGTACATGCGTGTAGACCGTACGGACCTGACGGTCGATGCGTGCCTCCCGTTGCCAGTCGGCTATGCTCAAGCTGTTGAGCGTGATGAGCAGGGCTTCACGACGCAGGGTGAACTGGCGCAGACCGTCCGCAAAGGAAAGGCTCGTGTAGGGGCTTGTCTGCTTGATCCACTGGCGCGGGTGAATCTCTTTCAGGCTGGGTGTATCGAATGCCAGCATGCCACTGATGCTGTGTGTCCAAACTTCTTGGCAGGCGCGCAGATGGTTCAGGATTTGCAGGATGGACCATTCATCAGGTTGCAGCGGTTGGCTGCACTGTTTTTCATCGAGCGATGCACTTAGTTCCGTCAGACGTTTGGGCGTTATCACAGCCAGTTCCAACAAATTGGCGATGCCAGCTTCGGTAACATCATCTGCAGCCATGCGATCACATCTCCCTCTTGTTTGTTTAGCCTATAATCGCCTGAACTTCCTGACATCTGGTGTCACATTTGAACTATTTTAGTTGATAATCTGGCGCTCAGTATCGAAATCAGGCCATTCCACTGGGCAGGAAACATCGTCCATGCGGTTGACCAGTCGGCCAATGGTGTCACAGTCTCCCACCTGGCGGCTGTCACTGAAAATGCCAAAGCTCTGGTCAGTATCGCTATCGGCGAACCAGAAGCGCGGTTCTCCGGCGGTAATTGTAGTGCTGCGGACTTCAGTACAGCGCCAGACATCGGGCACGTTAGCCGATTGGGCACTGTTCTTCACGATGAGGCACTCTCCGGGCTGAATGGCGCCAAGCGCGGGCGTCAAACTGTATGTTTCTTCCGCACTACGAAAGCGTAGTTGATCCATATACAGCGTCGAAGGCCCATCATTCACTAATACGATCAGATCGACGTTGTAGTTCAATCGCAGGATGGCTTCATGCGGAGCAACAGTTGGCACTGGTGTCGGTGTGGCTGTGGGCGGCACGGGCGTCGCCTCACCAGCGATAGACGCATCGGGCGTCAGGGTGGTGTTGATGTCTGTCGAAGGCAGCAGCCCCGGTATGATCAGCAGCACGGCTACTGCCAGTATGGCCAATACGGCGACACCCCCCAGCCAGAGAACCAGACGATTGCCACCCATCTTTTCAGCGATATCCGGCTTGGCAATCGGCTCATCCCAGGCTTGCAGGATTTTCTTGGTACTGCGGCCCACGCTTTCCGACGGTGTGGCCGTCGGTGAGGTCGTCATTGGCGAGTCAATTTTGACGATCTGTGGCCGTGACATGATCGGCGTGGGTGGCCCAACCGTTGGTCGAAACGGCAGCGTCAGACCGTATTCATCATGGGCCACGTTATAGGCATTTTTCAATGCGTGGATGAACTCAACGGCGGTTTCGTGGCGATCATCCGGGTCTTTGGCCAGCGCCTTGAGTATCTCGTTCTGGGCATCACCGGAAATACGTGGATTGTGAACGCGGGGCGGCGTCGGCGTTTCGTGGATGTGTGCCAGTGCGACTTCCATCGCATTGTTGCCGACGAATACATGATGCCCCGTAAAGATTTCATAGACCATCACACCCAGCGAATAAATATCGCTCTGGGGGACAGCAAGCTGGCTGTCGGTGGCCTGTTCCGGGGAAATATAGCGCGGCGTGCCGAAGGCTGTTCCGAGCGTATTATCCAGATCGGACCATAGTACGAGGCCGAAGTCGGTCAATACGGCTTTATCATCATGGCCAAGCAGGACGTTGGAGGGCTTAACATCGCGGTGGACGATGCCGCGCGCATGGGCATAATCCAGCGCAATCGCAACCTGTTCCAGGATCGCCAGGGCACGCTCAACGGGCATCAGCTCTTTGCGAGCGCGATAGTCCTTGACGACGTCGGACAGGTCCGGGCCGTCGATGTAGCGCATTGCCAGGAAATACATGCCATCGACTTCACCATACTGGTAAATCGTGATGATGTTGTCGTGCTCCAACTGGGCGACCGCTTTGGCCTCCCGGCTAAAGCGCACTTTTAGCATGTCATCCTGGTCCTGGAACTCTGGCGTGAGCACTTTGACAGCCGCGCGCCGCCCCAGCTTATCGTCAATGCCGATGTATACATGCGACATCCCGCCGCTGGTCAGTTTCCGCTCCAGTCGGTAGTCGCCCAGCACTTTTCCGATTAAATCATCTGTTGCCACGCGGGCATCCTTTCTAAAGTGGTATGCCGCACAAGAAGCTGCTTGTACGGGTGCTCCGCGCAACAAATTAATGGCGGTGTGGTTAAACTGAACATCGTGATCCAGTCAATAACGAATTGTTTCATTCTGTATTGCAAAAGGTATATATCGATTATACCGTCATATTGCTGATCGTTGGTTAAGCGTTGTGTGACCAGTGTCTAAGGTTAAGAAATTGATATTCCGGTGCGACCATTGCTGTACATCAGTCGTAATAGTGATGAGGTATTTTAATGAAAATTCTGATGGAAAGGGCTATCCATGCCCCTGTATGTGGATGAGAGCGGTACCCCAGGCGCACACAGCGTCGTCTTCCTGCATGGCATCGGGACCAGCGGCTGGATGTGGTGGAGACAGGTCGAAGCGCTCAGTGATTTTCACTGCCTGAATGTGGATTTACCAGGGCACGGCAAGAGCAACCAGATCGCCTGGGTTTCGTTGGCAGATACGGCTGACCAGATCGCCGCAATCATTCAGGCGCAGGCAACGGAAGGTCGGGCACATGTGGTCGGGCTGTCACTCGGCGGCTATATCGGCCTGAGCCTGTTGCAACACCATGCCGATACAGTCCAGAGCGCTGTTTTGAGCGGCGTCACAGCAGCACCCATGCCCAATCGTAACTGGCTTAGGCCGCAGCTAGGGTTGATGTCGCTGCTCATGCGCAACCGCTGGTATGCCAATATGCAGGCCAAAGCGCTCAATTTGCCAGCGGCTATGCAGACCGAATTCACTGACAACTGGCTGGCCATGTCGATGGATACCTATGGGCGCATCGCGAAAGAAGCCTCGGAATTTTCTGTGCCCTCTGGCTTACACCAGGTTGATGTTCGCACGCTGGTTGTGGCTGGAAGCAAGGAATCGCAGATTATTCTGGATGCGGTCGATGCGATTCCCAGGCTCATGCCACATGCAAAAGGGGGCATCGCGCCGGATGTAGGGCATGGCTGGAATGTCGAGGCGCCCGATCTGTTCAATGCGATGGTGCGGGCATGGGTGAGCCATACGCCACTGCCTACACAGTTGCGGACAATCTCATAAACAAAAACGACCTGCCAGTGACAGGTCGTTTGTATTTGCAACAGAGAAAACGGCTTAAGAATCCAGCAAGCCCAATTCACGGGCCTGATCGGCAGTGAGGGTGCCCTTACGGCCTTCATCGCGGGCCAGTTCTGCCAGCGCATCAAAGTCGTCGAACAGATCGTCGCCACCATCCACGCTGACGCTGAACAGCATATCAAAGTCCAGGTTGTCGATGGCTTCGACTTTTTGTGGTTCTTCTTCAACCACTTCAACTTCCTGGGTAAGGGTCTTGAGGTTGGACGGTTCCAACTCTGGAATCTCTTCGATTGGGGGCAGTGGTCCTGTCGCCGGACGGCGGGTGCGGCGCTGCGGCGGTGGCGGTGCCTGACGCTCTTCCAGCATCTCCGGGCGGATCATCAACCAGGCTTCAGCACCAATCAGGGCAATGAGGTCCTCTGCGGTGCGACGGCCAAAGCGGCTGACGGCACCCAGGGCGCGTGATCCTTTGTCGCCATCAAACAGGATGCACAGGAAATGATGCAGGCCAACGGTCACGACATACACATCGAAATCCTGGCCATCATAAAATTGCAGCGTGGTGATATTGCCGCCGACTGTTTCGCGCAGGCTGAGGCTGGAAACGACTGCCGGTAGTAATTGGTGTGTCAGGTCATAGCGATCAATTTCGCCGATGGTACCGCGTTCCAGCAGAACTTCACCGCTGCGGGTCGCCAGCAAGATCGCCAGACCGTTGACATCGGCCAGCAACATATCGAGCACGCCAGCGGCATTGTTCAGGTTGATGCCAGGGACCGGACCATAATCCGGTGTGCCTTGGGCTGCGGCGACCTGTTTGGTGACAATAGGCGGCTTCTGCGCCTCAAAGAGATCATCACCCGTCACAATGGCATCCAGCACCCGCAGGAAGGAATCCGCCTGCATGGGCCGCCGGAAGTAAATAAACGGCGATGTCTCGATGGTTTCATCGTCGAGATCAGGGTCCGCGAATTCAGCGACGAGGATCACATCGGTTTCCTGCGACACCTTCTTAATTTCCGCTGCGAGCTGCCAACCAGGGATATGCTCGTCACAATTCCAGGCGGCGATGATCGCATCACAGGGCATACGCTGTAATTCTTCAACTGCTGCCGAACCAGTCGGAACGTCAATCTGAATGACAGGACGGTCGAGCAGGTCATAGGCGCTGCGCACCTGATGAGCAATCGAACCACTGGGGTCTACGGTTAGGATACGGGGCAAGGGAGCCATAAAGATTATCCTGAAACTTTCCTCATTTGCGACCGAGAGGCGCCACAATTGCTGCAAGTCGCTTTCTGCGCTGCGCAACTGCTGCTGCCTTATTTCAGTGTACTGTAAACAGTGGTGAACAGCCTTAATGTTTACAGGCTTTGCCTGCGTTTTTTACAGGTTCCTTAGGACATCATAACACTTTTATACAGACTCGCTAGTAGGTAGGTCCCAGGTTAGCAGCCTGTAATGTAAAAAGACACCTCGGCTGAGGTGTCTTTGAAATGATAGCGATGGGAGGGAGGCTCTTAGCCGCCATCAACCACATTGGACAGGAAGGCACTATAGCCCTCGTCCGGGTCGTAACGCACGACCAGCGTCCGCTTGCCACCGACATGCGTGATGCCGGGCATTTTGTAGGCTTTGGCTGGGCGTCCGGCACTGTCGAGCCGATTGGTCCAGTAGACGTATTCGCCCTTTTGCCAGATATAAATGACGGGCACTCCGTCGACGATAATTTCCAGGCGGCGTGCAGCGAATTCGCCAAAGCGTGGCGGATCATACCAGGGAATCCATGCCCCGGCAGTCTGTTCGTTCTTCAACGAAGCCGCACTCTGGCCCAGCACTTCTTTCTCGTCGCGGGCTGTTTCGCGGTTAATAAAGCGCAAGGTTTTGTCTGTCGTATTGAAGACAGATGTGATCTCTGTGACTGGCATGGAACTCCTCACTGCAATATTGGTATCGTTGACAGCTTTGGCCGTCGCGCTGACGCCATCTCCAACGAGTTGTAACGACTTGGCGACGCCTTTGCCAACCGCACCGAGCACTTTCCAGATGTTGATCTCTTCGTCGCTCATCGGTTTTTTCCTGCTAATTTGCCATATTGTAGCATGATTTTGTGATGATCCTGCACCTGGGCTGGTCATCACAACCCATCATGATGCGCGGCTTGTGCGCTCCTATTGAGTTTATCTTACATACATTTACGTAGGATGAGCATCAGATGTTGCAGGTTCCTCGCGCTGTTTCGTAAGAGCGTTATGAGAATTGCTCATCCCAGTCAGTATCAGGTGCCAACTCGCCTAACCGCATACTGCGCGGGATATTTGGCTCGCGTTCCAGCCAGCCCATTCCTTCGAGCTTATCCAGATGCCGCATGACAGCCGTATGACTGATATAGCAGCCGCTGCCGATTTCTCTGAGCGTCGGCGAACGGCGATTTTCCTGAATATAGTCGCGCACAAATGCATAGACCTCGCGCGTGATGGGCTGCATCCGTCGCGGCATGTACCTGGCCATCATCATTGCCTTTCTTCTGTTATTGCATCTGTTATTGCATCGCCAGCCCGCTGTTGAGGGAGCCTTGCATATAGGAGGATGTACACAGCTAACCGTAGACTTAGCATGCCATGTAACAAAGTTCTAACGAACTAATAGCATAGTATAGGCTGTTGCATTGTGCCATCTCATCTGCGTTGAAAAGTAGTTAGAGGTTGATTAGAACAATAGTTCTAAATCTATCAGAGCCTATCAAATTCTTCTGTTAGTAAAAATCTGGGTGAGGGGTCAGTGGTGAGGGCAGATGCGTTATTATAGAGAGGCATCAGTTAAGCCACGACATTTTTGGATAAGCAAGCAAGTTTTTTGGATAGATGATGATAGACCAGCCTTTAGACAAGGAGCCATCAGTGGTCAGTGATTAGCCAAAAGCTGGTTCTCAAAGCTGAATGCTGCTGGCTGAATGCTTTCGCTTGTTTTGCCAATATTTTCCAAAATTCAGTCGCTGACTTAAGCAAAACGCACAGTAGGCAGATAATCAGCCCATATTTGAAATAGAGGGAATCCATGAATTTTTTAAAGAATCTGTTCGGTGGCGGCGGCAGCGGTGGTGATGGTCGCTCGCTGGTCCTGTACGTGCAGCCGAAGATGTGCAAGGAAATTGTACAGGTACGTGTGGACCTGATGAATGGCCCGTCGCTGACGGATGATGGCCAGGGCTACTATATGCGCAAGCTGGCCAGCGCCACCCGCTGCCCATTCCAGGCGGAAATCGAGCTGTTTTTCGATAAGAACAAAAAGCTGACTGATAAGCAGATTACCAACGGCACCTTTGTGACAGCGGAAGATTATCACGCTCAGGAAGCCGAACGAGCCTGATATTTGAGTGAATAGCTCAGAGGAAGGTATATCATTAGACACCTATCCTCGTCCCTTCCACCGTGCGGTGGAAGATGCCTTTCTTGGTCATATGGCAGTAGGCAGAAGTCCCCTCACATCATGGGGGGGATTTAGGGGTTTCGTTTAAGAAGTTTGCTGGATATGTAAATGCATCTTGCGGATACATAGCCTGCGGAATCTGTTTCCTTGCCTCACTGATTTTGCTGGATAAACGCCTAATTCTCGGCGTCTTGTTGTGAATTGCTGTTATCATCGCGGGTTGAAACAGTATCGTCCAGCGCGTGATCATCTTCTTTAGGGACTGAAGTCGGCTGTGTTGGCGAGTCGTCGATGGGTTTGGTGACGACCGCCGCCATTTGTTCCTGGGTTGCCCGCCGGAAGGTGATACCAGGACCCATTGGCAGGCGCGTGACGGTGGTATCCGTCTGGAACTGCTGCGTTACTCGTTCAATGAGAGCGTCAACATCAGCGAATGGTCCATCTGCCTGGGTGATGAGTTCGGCCTCGACCTTGATGACATCCTTAGCTGCTTCATTCGCCGTCTGCGGATAGAAATAATTGTTGTTCTGGGCCACGCGGCTGCGAACGCGCTGCTCAATATCGACGGCGTTATCGGGCTGGGTGATGACGACCAGCCGGTAGCTGCGCAAATGGCCGAGGAAGTCCTCAGGTGTGCCATGTTCTGCCACCGCATTTTTGATAATCAGGCTGATCGCGCGCAGCACATCATCGGCGGCGACAAAACCGTAGCGTCCCCGGAATGTATCCAGCCCGTCGATGATGAAGGCCAGCAGCGCCCACTTTTTTTGTTCCAGCACAGCGCCCACTTTCTCGCGCACCAGATCGCCTTCCGGCAGGTCTGTGACGGCATGCAGCATACTGGGGGTTTTCGACCGATTGATGGCATTGCGCACGCGCAGGCGTAATTCCTTGATGTCGAAGGGCTTGGTGATGTAATCGACAACGCCCAGTTTAAGGCCCTGTATCTTGTCCATGCGGTCGCGCTGGCCCGTCAGGAAAACGATGGGTGTATCTTTGTTGCGGCGCTGCTGACGGAGCTTTTCGCACAATTCAAAGCCATCCATATCCGGCAGACGAATATCGAGCAGCATCAGGGCGAAGTCATGCTCTCTGGCAGCCTCAATGGCTTCTTCGCCAAAAGCGACCGCCACCACATCATAATTCTGAACACGGAAATAGGTCGTGACCATCTCGGACAGGTCAAATTCATCTTCTACGAGGAGTAGTTTGGGCTTCTGCATGGTTATTTCCCCCTCATGCAACCTGGGCCAGATGGATGGTCATGGTATGGATTGAACTGCGAACAGACCTACAACTCTGATAGAGCGACGTTACCACTCACCAATCGCTGTTTTGTTGATGCGGAATGTGCAATGATCGCGGCCTGTGGCGGCGCAGGCCGTTTCCATCACATGGAATTCATAGCCGTTGGTTGCCCAGCGCAGCCCTTCCTGAATGACGCCAACCTGGGCATGGCAAACGGGTTTTTCCGCCATGCGGTTCCAGGCCATAGGACTGTTGTAGATATTAAAGACATAGGCGTTATTTTCAGTCTCGACTTCGCAGCGCTGATCGCTGAAGTTGTTGAACAGCGAACTGAGGGCCTGTAAGCCGAAGTCGACGCGCATCGGCAGCGGCAACGCCTGGAAGGCACTATCACTCAGGCCGCGCATAATGCCAAAGTCCTTGAGGCTCATCGCGAAAGCGGCCCGACCAATGCGCAGGGCCATGCCGCGTCCACCGCGCGCACCGTACATTTCTTCCAGCGCGATGCTCATCGCGGCAATATCTCGGAAATCAAAATTGCGTTCCAGAGAGCGATCCGGCGGATCGTTCAGGTAATGATCCAGCTTGGCATAGCCCAGCAAGGTCGCCAACCCATGCCGACCCATAACCTCTTCCATCGCGTCGAAGTAGGCACGCGCAAAGCGGTTCGGGTAATATAGCCCGCTGGGTTCTGGGACGATTTTGGCGTTTTTAGTCTGGGTACTCATGCGATGGCTGACTCTATTCATCGTAAGGGCTGGCAGCCGGCATCACGTGTCGGTCGAGACGATATGGCTAGACAATTTGCTCCAGGGCTTCCTTGGCACGGCTGACGTCCAGAAGAATCAGGCCGAGTTTGGCATCTTTACGGGCAAGCACGGTCAAAACAGCTTCTTCCCCCACACTGGTGAGGATGACATAGCCGTTATCACCGCGAACGTTGACCTGCTCAAGTTCCCCGCGAGATAGCTCTGTGGCGATGCGTTCGCCCAGGGATAACATGGCGGCACTCATCGCGCTGACACGGTCTTCTTCGATACCGGGTGGCAGGGAAGAGGCCATACTCAGGCCATCTACGCTGACAACCGCCGCCGCTTCGACGTCGGCGCTGTTGTACTGCAGCTCGCGTAGACGCTCCATTAATTGCTCAGTGCGAGATGCCATTGGGCTAACTCCTGTGGTTGGTGATGGACGCAATCGCTCAAATTCGGATTCAGTATACCGCAATTTTACAATTGGAATGCGCGCCAGATCAAACGCTTTACAAACAAATTAAGGCGCGCAGGTCGCATATAGTGAGGCACCTTAGGCGCGTGACACTCTTCGCATTTTACATGATAAGCCCACTGATTGCATCTGATGCCTTAAGAAGCAGGACCAATAGATACCCTATGTACTCTCGCGGGCGATTACGTGGTTTTGTCATGCGGAATGACATATTGCGTGGCATACTAGTAGCGATAGTCTCGTAACACTAAAGGCACTTTTTATGGAACATAACCCTGCTGTCGCCTTGTTGCTGGCGCTGGGGATCATCATTCTGGCCTCGCGCGTGGGTGGCGCCATTGCTCGCTGGCTAAAGCAACCGCGTGTATTGGGTGAACTGATCGTTGGTGTGCTGCTTGGCCCGACCTTACTCGACTTCCTGCACTGGGATGTGTTTCATGGCATCGAACTGGGGGAAACCATCCACGAGATGGCGGAACTGGGTGTCATCATCCTTATGTTTAATATCGGCCTGGAAGTTAGCCTGAAAGAACTGGCCAAGGTTGGGCGTGTGGGGATTTTCGCGGGTGTTCTGGGGGCCGTCGCCCCGATTGTGCTGGTTGTTCCGTTTATGTTTGCTTCCGGCTATGAGTGGCAGCCAGCCCTGTTCACGGGCGTTACGCTGGCTGCGACCTCAGTCAGTATTTCCGCGCAGGTGTTGTTTGAATTAGGCGTGCTGCAAACCAAAGAGGGCAATGCCCTGCTGGCGACGGCCCTCATTGATGATGTGCTGGCGATTTTGCTGGTATCGGTTGTGGTAGCTGTCACGGCTGCTTCCGGGGCCAGTGCCGGCGCGGAAGAAGGCGGGGCAGCGGCTGATCTCGGTCTGGTGCTGCTGCGCATGGTGGGCTATATCGTGATTGCCGGGGCGTTGGCCTGGTTTGTCGTGCCGCGCCACTTTAACTGGTTAGCCAAGCATCCATCGATTGCACAATCCTACGGTATTGAAGCCTCCGCTCTGATTATCATGCTGCTCTTTGCCTGGTCAGCGGAAGAATTAGGCGGCGTGGCGACCATTACCGGTTCATTCTTAGCTGGCATCGGCATGAGCCGTGCGCGTGAGTCCGTCAAACATGCGATTGAAGAAACAGCCAGCGCGATAGCATACAGCTTCCTGGTACCGATCTTCTTCATTCAGGTGGGCCTTGGTGCAGATTTGAGCACCTTCCCACTGGAAGCGCTGCCTTTCGCGGCGGTAATCCTGGTGATTGCCGTTATCTCTAAAGTTGGCGGATGCGGCCTGGGTGCGATTATGGGCGGCTTCAACCGATTGCAGTCTTTACGCTTGGGTGTGTGTATGGTCAGTCGTGGTGAAGTCGGCCTGATCGTGGCATCCATCGGCCTGAGCGTAGGCATATTCACACAGGATTCCAGCCTGTTTTCGGCCTTGTTCCTGGTCATTCTCATCTCGACATTAATTACGCCGATTTTAGTTCGCTGGGCCTTCGCTGGCGAAACAGCGGCGACAAGCTAGCAGATTTCTACCCTTATCTGATAAGCCTGACACAAAAATGGGGCATTAATTATGAAACTGGTGATTTTGATAACAGGAGAAGTCGAACATGGGCTGGCCATCGCAGAAGCTTGGCAAAAGGCAGGCGCGCCAGGTGTGACGATCCTGCGTACGCATGGCCTCTATTCGTTGCAGCAGGAGGTTCATAAGGGCAATGTAGAGCTGCCGCGAATGGTCGCATCAATGGCGGCGGCGATGGCCCACGTCATCGACCATATGGAAGAAAAAGGCCACCTGCTGATTTCAGTTGTGGAAGATGATATGGTCGATACTTTGATTGATGAAGCGACCAATATTCTTGGCGACCTGACTTTGCCCAATAACGGCGTGCTCTTCGTGCTGCCCGTTGATCGCGCTGTCGGCGTCGTCCGCCATGATCGAAAGTAGCACTTTGGTTAGCATAATTCAGTTAGTGGCAGGGCATGCCTTGCCACTACGTTCCCTCATCTAACTGCTTTACTGCTTCCAAAAATTCCCCTAACCAGCCTGGGACAGACATGCCTTCTTCGGCTTTGATCGCAGGCGGCAAATCTTTGGTAATGGCAAACCACGTCAGCGCTCGGCAGAAAGTGGCTAAAACCTGCGAAACATCCCAGGCGCGCATGAGGTCCGCTGGCGATAAATCCAACTCCCAGGCTGACAGATAGGTATCGCGCAAAGCATCCAGATCATGCTGCTCTAAATCCAGGCGGTAATTAGCACTGCGCAAAAACACATTCATACTGAAAAAGGGATGTGCCACCGCACACTCAGCCCAATCCATGAAGATATATTGCCCATCCTGAACGAAGATATTGCCATCATGGAAATCGTCGTGGTGCAGCGTCTGCGGAATGCCGAACGCGGCCAATTCGTTACACAACTCCTGAAAACGCCATGACAGCGCATGCAGGCGGTCGATCTGTTCCAGGGACAAACTATCTTCGCGATGCTCGGTCTGGCCTAATGTCAGCATGGCTTCGTCAGCAATGAGGCCATCGTAAAGGCTCGGAAGTGTCGTCAGACGGCGGTCCGGGGCCTTGAGCGCCAACAGTTGATGGCTGTGTTCGGCCATCGCCTGCTGGAATTGCACATACTTTGGCAGCAGTGCATGAAGATGGCCTAACGGGTTAGGCTGTTGTGTAAGCAGAGTACGCAACATGACGCCAGCATCGGCCAATAGCAGCCACCCGCGCGCGACATCTGCCGCCAGCACCCTGGGAACTTGGCGTTCGGCCCAGTCTGGCAGCGCCTGAGTGATAGCCGCTTCGTGGCGCAGGCTGTCAGACGCGGCTTTGAAGTAGACTGGCTCGTTATCTGTCTCGATACGCCATACCAGCGACCACACTGTTTGGCGGGCGATTTCAGGGTCGTTGGTGCGCTGCATCCTGATCAATGTCAGTTGTTCATCTACCCAGGCGAGGGCTTCTGTCGGCGATATGTCCGTATGTTCTGCCATCAATATCCTCCTAGAGGCATCCTTCTTCCTTCAGGGGAAGGATCGAGGATGGGGGGTAGAAATCGATTAAAGCGGCCACACCTGCGGAACAAGAACAATCGCTACGATGTAAATCAGGATCGTCAGCAGGCCGCCGACGCGCATAAAGTCGGCGAATTTGTAACGACCCGCACCATAGATCAGCACACAGGCCGGTTCCAGCGGCGTGATGAAGGACGCGCTGGCGGCGATAGCGATCATGGCGGCAAAGGCGCGCGGATTGTAACCGAGGGCCAGTGCCGTCTGGATGGCAATTGGCACCAGAACCGCCGCAGCGGCCTGGTTCGACATGGGCTGTGTCAGCAGGACGGCCAAAAAGTAGAAGAGGGTCAGCAGCCAGATAGGCGACTCCGTTCCAGGCAGGCTCGTCACCCACTGTGCCAGGAAGTCGGCGGTACCTGTAGCCAGCATCGCCTGACCAAAAGCCAGCATACTGCCAATCAGGATCAGCGTCTTCCACTCGATATTGCGGTAGGCTTCATCTGGCCGGATGCAGCGCGTCACAAAGGCGGCGAAAGCACCAATCAGGACCGCCACCGCGATGGGAACAATCCCCAGGATGGCCAGCAGCATCGACGCAATGAAGATGATGCTGGATAGGATGACCTTCGTCTGGTTGATGGGCTTGTTTTCCAGAATATCCAGAATGCGGAACATGCGCTCTTGTTCGAGGGCCTGTAAGCTGTGCTGGGGCAGCTTCAGCAGCAGAATGTCGCCGATGTTCAGCGTCAGGCGGCCAATGCGGCTGTGGCGAATCGCGCCGGATTGATTGACAGCCAGGATTTGTATCTGGTAGCGGTCGCGCAGTCCCAGGCCCTTGACCGTGCGGCCAACCAGCGTAGACCCAGGCAGAATGACGACTTCGGCAATGCGGCCACTGCCATCTTGCATGTAGGCGTCTAGTTCGCGTATCTGACCGCTAATTTCTACTGAAGGCTCGGTTTGTAGACGCAGAATGTCCTCGCGGTTGCCCTCCACTAGTAGAATGTCATTCGCCTGCAGGATCGTATCGGCCAGCGGGTTGCGCGTTTCGTCACCGCGTTGCAGCAGCAACATGCCCAGGCGCATGTCATAGATCAGGCCGGATGTCTCAATCGTCTGGCCGACCATGTCCGAATTTGTCGGAATGCGAATTTCCGTAAAGTAGAGATGTTTGCTCAGGTCCTGGTCGTCTTGAATTGTCGCTGTGCGGTCAGGGATCAGCCGCCGACCGAGTGTGCCCATATAGATCAGGCCCATCACCAGAATGGGCAGCCCAACCGGCGTTAGCTCGAACATGCTTAATGGGGCGAGGCCATATTCCTGCATCAGGCCGCTGATGACCAGATTGGTCGATGTGCCGATGAGCGTAACCGACCCGGCCAGGATGGTGGCAAAGGCCATCGGCATCAGCACTTTGGCGACGCTGGTGCGGCTGCGGTTAGCCAGGCCAAGCGTGATCGGCAGGAAGAAGGCCGCCGAGGCCGTGTTGCTGATGAAGGCGCTCATGACCGCCGGAGCGATCAGCAGGGTGATGCGCAGGCGTTGGGCACTCTTGCCGACGAAACGTAACAGCCGCCGCCCGACAATATCGACCAGACCAGTATGAATCAGCGTTTCCGAGAGAATGAGCAGGCCGAGGATCATCAGCACCGTTTCGCTGCCGAATCCGGCAAAAGCGGCGTCTGGCTCTAAGAGGCCAAGCACAACCAGCGCCAGCATCAGGCCGAGCGCGGTGACGTCCGCGCTAAAATACTCCGTCGCAAACAGGACCAGCCCAATCACGAACAGGATGAGAAAAGCGGCAATTTCAACTGTCAGAACCATGACTTACCAGAATCGCCTCTCTAAAGGTGCATGGTGTTACCAGACTGGAAGCACCAGTATACTGAAGTCATCGCTAAATTAGATCATGCCGTCAGCTAAAGGCAAAGGACCATGTCCGATATTCGTTGGATGTTGTATGGAGCAACCGGATTTACCGGCCCGCTGATCGCCGAGGAGGCGGTTCGGCGTGGCCATCGTCCGATTCTGGCTGGGCGCAATGCGGAAAAACTGCGTAAGCTGGCGCGTGGACTCAGCTTGAAGTACATAGCGTTTGATCTGGATGATGTCAATACCATCGCCGAACACATTGCCGATGTCGATGTTGTGTTCCATGCTGCTGGCCCCTTCACCTTCACCAGCGATCCGATGATTCGTGCCTGTCTGGCGACGCATACCCACTATCTGGATATCACTGGCGAGCTGCCTGTTCTTGAAAAAACCTTTACTTATGATGAAGCCGCCCGCAGCAATCGCATTGCCCTGATTAGCGGCTGCGGCTTCGATGTGGTGCCAACCGACTGCCTGGGGGCGTATGTCGCGCGCCATGTGACCGCTGCCAGCCTGCTGGAGATTGGCGTCGCGGGTTTTGGTAATGTCAGCGCCGGAACGCTGAGATCGTCGCTTGAGATGGTTGATAACGGTGGCAATACGATTCGGCAGGATGGCAAATTGCAGGACGCGCCGTTCACGACCAAGCGCATTCCGATGCCTGGTGGCGATGTGACCGCGCTTAGTGTGCCCTGGGGCGATGTCGCCACTGCCTACCGCACGACGGGCATCCGCAATATCCGCGCTTACATGGCGACCCCTGGACCGCTGGCCACGCTGGCAAAAGTCTCCGGCCCACTGATCCGGCCATTGCTGAAGAATGCCGCCATTCGTAGAGGTGTGGGCTTGCTGGCCAGCCGCTTCGCCAACGGCCCTACCTATGAGCAGCGCGAAGAGGGGCAGGTTTTCCTGTGGGCGCGGGCCTCGAACGATGCGGGCGAAACCAAGCAAGCCTGGATGGCCACGCCGGAGGTGTATCGCTTTACAGCAGAAATCGCGATAGCAGCCGTCGAGCAGGTGATGGCGCAGCAGCCCATCGGTGCGACAACTCCGGCACTGGCATTTGGTGAGGATTTTGCCTTCTCCGTGGAAGGCGTGGAACGGGCCGACGCGCTGTAGTCACAGGTCAGCCGCCGCCCGAACGTTGAGGAACGCTGCGCATTCCCTGGGCTATACTCTTAGTATTGAATCCAACGGACCCCACCCCTGTATTCCCTCCCCGAAGGAGAGGGGACGATTGTTAGCAACAGTGATCGCACGAGAGGCATCCTTCCTCCTTCGGGGGAAGGACAAGAGGATGGGGGTCTGGTCTACAGCGAGATTTTGACGCAATGATGACTCAGAAACTGGCCTTACTTCCCCTGCTGATCCTCACCCTGCTGTTAACCAGCGGCCTGGTCGCTGCCCAGGAGCAATCCCCGTATGACATCGCCCTCGAACGCATTGAGGCGGCACGGATCAGCGGCGCGACGGAACTATACTTCAGTTCTTCATCTTTCTCGTCTGGGCTTGAATCGCTTCCTCCTGAATTGTTTGAGTTGACTGAACTCACACATTTGTATTTGCACATAATAGGCTTGAAGACTTTACCCTCTGAAATTAGCCAACTCACTAATCTGTCCCTGATTGATGTTTTTGGTAATGAGTTGACAGAGTTGCCACCTGAAATTGGGCAACTTAGTAACCTGACTGTCTTGAATGTAGCTGGTAACCAATTGACAAGCCTGCCACCTGAAATTGGACAGCTCAGCAACCTGACTAAGTTCGACGTAGCTGGCAACCAACTAACAGAATTGCCGCCCGAAATTGGACATTTGGGTCATCTGACAGTCCTAAATGTGGCCGGCAACCAATTGACGGAGTTGCCAAGTGAAATCGGAGAGCTTAATAATCTGACTGATCTACTAGCAGCAGGCAATAAATTATCAGGGCTACCAACCGAATTAGGACATCTTGGGCAACTGCTAAGACTAGATTTACTAGACAATGAATTTACGGATTTGCCGCCAGAAGTGTTCTCACTACGCAATTTAACTACACTAAACTTGGCAAGCAATAAATTGACAGAACTCTCACCAGAAATTGGCCAACTCACGAGCTTGGTCTATCTTGAAATGCAAAGAAACAGCCTCGTATCCATCACGCCTGCAATTGGTAAGCTGACGAATCTGTATTACCTAGATTTATCTCAAAATCAGCTTGAGCTATTACCACGTGAAATAGGCCAACTTCAAAGCCTATTTACGTTGTCTCTGGGTTCCAATGAATTACGAAGCTTGCCACCTGAAATTGGTGACTTGTCAAATTTGTGTATTCTGCGGGTTCCAGGCAACCAATTGTATGACCTACCAATTGAGTTAGGGTATCTGGAAACCTTAGCGACTGGTGACTGTACATTCTACCCATATGACAATCCATTTAACAAACCATTGCGGGATGTTGTGGCATCGGGAATACCTTCTATCAACGTTCTGGCCTACCTGCGCAATCAGGCGGCGATGCAGGCACAGCAAATCACACTGGCGATAGCAGGCATGGTCGGGCTGGTGGTGGCGTTCTTGCTGACTTTCCGCTGGAAGACACGGTGGCGCGGTCGCAAGAAAAAGCGGGAGAATTAGGGGCACACGATGAAACGACTTTTCCTGCTGATCCTTACCCTGCTGCTGACCAGCGGCCTGATCGCAGCCCAGGAGCAGTCTCCCTATGACATCGCCCTCGAACGCATTGAGGCAGCACGGATCAGCGGCGCGACAGACCTTAATTTGAGTGGTTTGGGATTGGAAACGCTTCCACTTGAATTATTCCAACTCGACAGTCTGACCGAGCTGAATGTGGCTGGAAATCAATTGACGCGCCTGCCAACGGAAATCGGCCAACTAAACAACCTGACTAGGCTAGAAGTGTCAGTCAACCGCCTGACTAGCCTACCAGCGGAAATCGGTCAACTTAGCGGCCTGACTGAGCTGAATATAGCTTTTAACCAACTGACACATTTGCCAGCAGAAATCGGTCGGCTCAGTAACTTGACTGAGCTAAATGTGGCTGTAAACGAACTGACGCGCCTGCCGGCGGAAATCGGTCAACTCAGCAACTTGTCCGAGCTAAATGTGGAAATTAACCGACTGACGCAGCTACCAATAGAAATTGGTCAACTGAACAACCTGACTGTGCTATCTGTGAGTGTAAACCAACTGACGAGCATACCAGCGGAAATCAGTCAACTCAGCAATCTGACTGAGCTGTCTGCAAGTGGTAATCAACTGACGAACCTACCAGCGGAAATCGGCCAATTGTCGAAACTATGTGGTTTAGTGCTTAGCGACAATGGTTTCCGTCATATGCCAATGGAATTAGCCGACTTGGCTTCGATGACAAGGGATGGCTGTTGGATAGTCGTTGATGGCAATCCCCTCATCACCCCGCCGGAGGATGTAATCGCACAGGGGACGCCTGCCATCTTGGCCTACCTGCGCAATCAGGCGGCGATGCAGGCGCAGCAAATCACGCTGGCGATAGCGGGCATGGTCGGGCTGGTAGCAGTATTCCTGCTGGCTTTCCGCTGGAGGACGCGGCGGTTGGGTCGCAAGAAGAAGCGGGAGAATTAGGAGCAACCATGAAACGACTTTTCCTGCTGATCCTCACCCTGCTGCTCACCAGCGGCCTGGTCACTGCCCAGGAACGGTCTCCCTATGACATCGCCCTCGAACGCATTGAGGCGGCACGGGTCAGCGGCGCGAGGGAACTGGATTTGAACTATGGCTATTTGGAGACTTTGCCTCCTGAAATTGGTCAAGTCACTACGCTGACTTGGTTGTCGTTGGACGGAAATCAATTAACGAGCTTACCACCTGAAATCGTCGACTTAACAAACCTAACTTACTTATCCCTTTACGATAACAAACTAACGAGCTTGCCACCTGAAATTGGCCAGCTAACGAATCTACATGAATTATTCGTACATAAAAATCAACTGACAAGCTTACCACCTGAAATTGGTCAACTTAGCAGTCTAAAGCTGCTATGGTTACATGAAAATCAGCTAGAAATTCTGCCAACGGAAATCGGCCAACTTACTAACCTGGGGGATTTTGGGGCTTCTAAAAACCAGTTAACGAGTCTGCCACCGGAGATTGGTCAATTGAGCAAGTTGGTCAGGCTTGATATATCTAGCAACCTTCTTACAAGCTTACCGCCAGAAATCGGCCAACTCAACCGCCTAGACCAGCTATACATTGACAGCAACCCCCTCATAACGCCGCCGGAGGATGTCGTCGCGCAGGGGACACCTGCCATCTTGGACTACCTGCGCAATCAGGCGGCGATGCAGGCGCAGCAGGTTACGCTGGCGATAGTGGACATGGTCGGGCTGGTAGCGGCGTTCTTGCTGGCTTTCCGCTGGAAGACGCGGCGGCCCAATCGCAAGAAGAAGCGGGCTATTTAGCGGCCAGCGTCCGTGTAATCTGGTCGAGATGATTTTCGCCGTGATCGGCGTAGATGCGAACCAGGTCTTCCGGCGTTAGCGTGCGGCCACTTTTCGCTGTCGTACCGATTCGTAACCACTGCGCATCGCTCAGGCTGTTGAACAGATGCCCCCAACGCGCATGCAGTTTTTCCAGCAGGACCAGCGTATCCTCGATAGGCATGTCGTAATCAGCCAATTCAGCTAATCCGTCCTGGTCCAGTGACCACAGCGTCGGGTTATCCTCGGTCAGGATGCGCTTTAATCGCAGGTAGCTGTTGATGTGGGCATCGTACAGGTGATGTACATTTTGCAGCACGGTCCATTCATGCGGCAGATAATGCGTTGTGAGCTGCTCCTCGGATAGGTCAGCGACCAGTGCGTGCAGTTTCTGGGGCAGGGTCGCAATCCGCGCGATGAACGCTGCCCGTTCCTCTGCCGTAAATTGTGCCTCAGCCATTGGATGCCTCCAAAGAATCGCTTGTTTGTTCCATATCTTCGACGCCATCATCGGCCTCATCGTCTTTACGCTCATAAGGCGGCAGTTCCACCGGAGCGGCTTTTTCAGGATACAGGCCGACCCCGCGTGTACGATAATATTCCTTGATGACGGCGAAATCGGTCTGAAGGTTGCCTGTGGGGTGGATCGGCTGGCTAAAGCCGACCCGTTTGCGCGGATAGTCGATGTAACCCAGCACAATCGGCACGCCCGCTTCGATAGCCGTGTAATAAAAGCCTGTGCGCCAATGTGGCCGATAGCTGCGTGTGCCATCCGGCGTAAATACGAAGATGACGCAGTCGCGCTCTTTAATCATTTCCGCCATCGCCTGGACGGCATTGGTGCTCTTGCTGCGGTCGATGCCAACGCCCCCCATCAGCTTGATGAACCATCCCGTAGCGCCTTGTAGCAGGCTGAGTTTGACCGTCACCAGCGGGCGCCGCCGAAAGCTGGCTGCCGCCGCCAGGAAGTAACTATAATCCCAGTTGGTGGTATGCGGTGCAGCAGCGACAACCATCTTATCGATCTCTGGCAGAGGCGCTTCGATACGCCAGCCGCGCAGCCAGAAAAAAAGCACTAGATACGGCCAGCGCACGATTTCAATGCCGATGTTGATGAGCAATTTCAGCATAAAGGGAATCTCTGTTCTCAGGTCAGTTGTCTAAAGGCAGGTTGGCCATAGTTTAAATTGTAACTGGAAATAAAACAGGGGTACAACGAGGTACCCCTGTTATGGTCTTGCTAGGGTGCTGCTTTAGTTGGAAGAACTCACGACGACCATCGGATCATCAGCGGTGCCGTATGCAGCCACGAAGTAGTATGTGCCGCCAGCCAGTTCAGTCCCACTCAGGTCGATCAGGACTGGGCCGCCCTGGCCATTGGGGACGACTGCCAGATCATAGGTGCCAGCAACCACATCGAAGCTGAATTCACCGTCGTTGGTGCCGCCATTGGCCAGAGTCAGGGTGCCTGGGTAGGCGATACGGCCAGCAACCAGGGTGCCATCACTGGTGACGACGTCCACTGCCGGGGCATCCGGAATGCCGTGGAAGACGCTCACGCGAGCGGCGCCTTCGCTGACTGCCGGATCGCGGTCATCCATCAGGACAGCGGCTTCAACACCGGTGCTGAAGGCGTTACCGTAAGCAACAACGGTGTAGTGAGCGCCATCTTCAAAGGTGATTTCCTCATCGACCACTGCACGCGCAACCGGACGACCATTGGGGACGACCTGGATCGTGTGCGGGCCATTGGGAATGGCGAAGAAACCAGTTACGCTGCCATAAGCATAGTCGGTCAGGGCACGACGCAGGACACCGTCGATGTAGATGTCAGCGCCGCCGACATCACCGGCCAGGTGCGCAATGCGAACGAAGGACTGGCCTGTGAACTGCTCAGGGATTTCTACCGGAGTGGCTTCGACAACAGCTTCTTCTGCCGGGGCTTCTTCGGTGGTCTCTGGTGTAGCTGCTTCTTGCATCTCCAGGAAGCTCGCCGGAACCAGAACCGCATCAATGACGTGGACAACGCCATTGCTGGCAGCGATATCAGCGGTCGTCACGGTTGCAGAGTCGTTCAGGACGACACTATCACCAACGGAAACCGCAATTGTTTCGCCAGCCAGGGTGACGATTTCTGCACCATCTTCCAGCGTATCGCTGGTGAGTTCGCCATTGGCGACGTGATACAGCAGAATGCCTGTCAGGGCATCAGGATCGGCCATCACAGTGGCGGGATCGACGCCCATTTCTGCGACCAATGCCAGGAATGCCTGGTTTGTTGGTGCGAACACGGTAAAGGGACCTTCGCTGTTCAGCACATCAACCAGATCAGCAGCCTGCAATGCCTGCACTAAGAGGCTGAGGTCTTCATTGCCGGACGCAATATCGACGATGGTTTCGTCTTGCGCCGCAAGTGGCAGGGCACCGATCAGCAGAAGTGCCAGGGTAGTAAGAATCAACGCAATCTTCCGCATGGAATTAGCTCCTCTGAGGTATTTATAAAGCAAATTTAAAGATTTGGTGAATTTATTATGACATTTCCATCCGCAAATTGCGAAGAAGAGGTTGATTAATATAACCATTTTGACCGGAATTTTTCGGCGATATGTACGAAAATGGACAGAGGTTACTGGTATGCAAAGGAGAACCCGAACATGCCGCCTTTATTGTGCGTTGCGATCAATGGTGCGCGTACGGCTGAAGAACATCCTCATATTCCCAAAACGCCGCAGGAACAGGCCAGGGCCGCACGGGCCGCGGTCGATACAGGCGCGCAGATCGTTCACCTACACGCCTTCGATGTCAACGGACAGGAAACCCTGAAGGCCCAACCTTGTGCCGCAACTTTACGAGCGGTGCGCGCGGGCTGTCCGGGTATACCGATTTCGCTGACGACCTCCGCAACCATAGAACCGGACCCGGAGCGACGGCTGGCGCTCATCGCTGGCTGGACCGAACTGCCTGATCTTGTCACCGCCAACCAGGGCGAGGCAGGCATTGTGCCGCTATGTGAGCATTTGCTAAAGCGAGGGGTCGGTATAGAAGCGGGATTGCTGCAACTGAACGATGCTCACTTATTTGTCAGGTCGGGCTTAGCAGATAAATGTGTCCGGGTGCTGTTGGAACCCTTGGATGCTGATCCACAGGACGCAGTCGCGCATGCAGCGGCCATGGAAGATGTGCTGCTGCGGGCCGGTATCGGTCTGGAGCAAATGCACCATGGCGATGGTATCGCCAGTTGGGCGGTATGCCAGCGTGCCCTGGAACGTCAGCATGGTATCCGCACGGGTTTAGAAGATACGACTGTGCTACCAAATGGAAATCTGGCCGCAGATAATGCCGAGCTGGTGCGCGCGGCTGTTTCGATGATGTCCGTGAAATAAGCCTCAAATAAAAAAGAGGCATCAAATGGGATGCCTCTACGTATTTCTTAAGTGCGGATATTAGACAGGCAAAACGTCGCGCGGTTTGCTGCTGCCCTCTTTTGCCGGGCCAATGACGCCGCGCGCTTCCATCACATCGATGAGGCGGGCAGAGCGTGTATAGCCGATGCGCAATCGTCGTTGCAGCAGGCTGACGCTGGCCTTGTTCAGGCGGCGCACCAGTTCGACGGCCTGTTCGTAAAGTTCGTCGTCCTCATCCGTATCGCCTGTGATGGCATTTTCATCCAGGTCCACATCATCGCCGAAGTTATCCGGCAAGTTGAAGCCTATCGTCGCATCACGATACGGCATGCTGTAGGTCTCGTCTTCGTCATCATCGCTGTCGGCGTTGGCTGCATCCCAGAAGGCTTGCTGACGAACGCGATCCCCGCGTGGCCGGACGTCGTGCGTTGGCACATCGGGTTTGGCACTGATGCCCAGATTGGTGATGTTCTGGACCGAATCAGGATGTTCCAGGGCCTGCATCTTCCAGTAACGGACGATATTGTCAATTTCCATATCGGACACGAACACACCCTGCATACGTACTGGCGCGGGCGAATTCCCACTCATATAGAGCATGTCACCACGACCCAACAGGCGTTCCGCACCAGGCTGGTCGAGGATAACGCGGCTGTTGGTACCGTCGGACACGGCGAAGGCAATACGCGCCGGGAAGTTGGCTTTAATCAGACCGGTAACAACATCCACCGATGGACGCTGCGTGGCGATCACCAGATGGATACCGGTTGCGCGCGCCAGGGCGGCGATACGAGTGATGGTCCGCTCGGTTTCATCCGGTGCGATCATCATGAGGTCAGCCAACTCGTCGATGATGACGATGATATATGGCATTTTCTCAGTGGTCGCAGGATCACGATGCTTGTTGTAATCGGTGATATTACGCGAACCGGAATCACTAAACTGCTTATAGCGATCATCCATCTCGCGCGTGACCCACTTCAACACGCCGATGATGCGCTCGACATCGGTCACGACCGGAGCGACTAAATGCGGAATGCCGTTGTAGCCCGTTAGCTCAACGCGCTTGGGATCAACCATGATGAACTTGACCGTATCCGGCTGATTGAATGCCAGCAGACTGGCGATGATGCTGTTGACACAGACGGATTTACCGGAACCCGTTGCACCTGCGATCAGCAAGTGGGGCATACCGCTCAGGTCTGCCGAAACCGGCGCGCCGGAAACACTCTGGCCGAGCGCGATAGTTAGCGGCTTGTTTTTCACGGACTTCTGGAAATTATCGGATTCCATGACGTCGCGCAGGCTCACCAGTGAGCTTTCTTCATTCGGGACTTCCACGCCGACGTAACCCTTACCGGGCACAGGTGCTTCCACACGGATTGAGCGCGCACCCAGGGCAAGCTGCAAGTCGCGGTCGAGGGCGGCAATCGCACCCACCTTGACGCGCTGACGCTTGCCACCTCGGCTGCTGATGTAGTCCGGCTCGACGCCGAACTGCGTAATCACCGGACCTGTGTTGACTTCTACCACGCGGCCCGGCGCGCCGAAGCTCTCAAGCGTATCTTCGATGATACGGGCTTGGCGCAGCAGCAGCTCACGGTCAAATTCCTGCTCACTGCCGGATGACAGCAGCGTACGGTAATCCGGTAAGCGCCAGTCCACCTTAGGCCGCGACTGGTTGCGAACGGGCGAACTCATCGGGCGATTGGGCTGCACGGACAGCCGCTGCTGATGCGGATTCATCGCCTCGTTGGCGCTGGTCTGTGCTGAGGGCAGCCGTGAGGGTGGTGTTGTCTGGCTGGGTTGGCCACTCTGCATACCCTGGAACGGCAGCTTCTCGGTCCTGTGTGTCGGGATGTCATTGGGTCGACCATAGGCGTTATAGTCCTGGGGCACAGCATCATCGACATCACCCTGCGTCGGAATGACTGGCGAAAGGCTGTTTGGTCCCATACGGATTTCATTCAGTCGATCCGCGCGCGAAGCTGGTTTTTGCGGCTCAGGCATGCCAGTCTGCGCGGTCGGGTTGGCTGGTGGCATGGTCGCCTGCGTGCCACCATTGCTAAGGGATGCGAACGGATTCTCTGGCAATTGCGATGCACCGCCATTGCTCGGCGGTGTGCTGAACGGGTTTGTCGTTGCTGGTGTGGCCATTGGTTGGCTGGATGTCTGCGGCAGTCCAGGTTGTGGTGCGCTGGATTGTGGCAGACCCGCAGCAGGCTGCATCGGTGGCTGTGCCGGATTGGATTGCAAACCAGGCAGTGGCTGCTGGGTTGTGCTTTGCGGTGTCGCCTGCGGAACAGCCATCGGCCCAGTGGTGGCTGAATCGCTGCTGTCCTCGCCGCTGCGTCCGCTGAATAAGCCAGCGGCCAGCCCACCGGCTACAGCGCCTGCGACACTGCCAGTGACATCGCTGTTGGTCGATGTGTTGCCGTTGCTGCTGTTGGGTGCTGTTGGCTGGTTGCGCCGGAAGCGCGAGAACAGACCGCCACTCGGTGGTGGCGCATTGCCCCTGTTGGGCTGCCCAATCGGAACATTTTCACCTGCCTGGGTACGGCCACCCAAATTAAAGCGAATATCTGAGCCGAAGTTGCCGCCTTCCTCACCAGAGGGTAGGGCGCCAGCGGTTGCGCCAGCATCAAGCACAGGCTGCGCCAGGTCACTGACGGTGATATTTGGTTTTTGCGCTTCCAGGGCACGCTGCTGTTCCCGTTGCAGCTTTTTGGCACGCTGCTGAACAGCCTGATTGCGGGTGTAGTCGCGCATGCTGCGCCACAGGCTGACGAAGAACGCCAGCATTTCACTCGCTGTCAAGCGCGTCGCCAGCATGCCGGAGATAATGAAAGCGAAGGCCACCAGGAAGAAGGCCCCAATTTCGCCGACATTCACCACAAGCTGATAATACAATCCCGCGCCGATAAAACCGCCGCCAGTATGATCTGTGTTCCAGGCTTGTTCCAGACGCGCCGACAAAATTTGCAGGCTCTGCTGGCTGTCCAGCCCTGGAATAGTCTGATAGCTGAAGGAATCAATCCACTGGAAGAAGATCAGCAGTGTGATGAAACCCAGAATCGCGCCGGAAATACGAATCGGGTCAATCGTCGGCGCTTGATCGCCAAAGTGGCGAATAATCAGCCACATGCCAATCAGGAACATAATTACAGGTACGGCCAACGCACCCCAGGCGAACATATCGCTGATGAATTCCAGGATGCCGCTGATAGCAGCCTGTTCATTGCTTAATGCAGTGAAGAACAACACGAACGAGCCGAATACCAAGCCCACGCCCAGAATGTCGAGCCAGTTGTCGAGCGTGAGACCCTCGCTCTCGGTCGTCTGTGGGACGCGGCTGCCGCGTTGTGGTCGCTGTGGACGCGATTGGCTGTCGCCACGGCCAAATAACCGCCCGAAGACGCCGCCACCGCCGCCATCGCTTTGCTGGCGGGTGCGTGTCGATGTCGTGCTGGTTTCATTGCCGCGATTGCGCCCAAACGGTGAGGGGCGCGCGCCACTTGTCGTGGTCGCAGCAGCCGAGCTGCTTGTGCTGCTCGTTGGCGTTGAACTGCGACTGCCAAATGGCGAACTGCTGGCCGATGAACCAGATGCTCCTCGGCTGCTGGCGCCGCTGTCGTCTTTGCTGCCTCGGTTGAACATGCCACCCAGGCGGTTGCCTATGCCACCGCCGGATTTGTCGCCGCTGCTGGGAGTGCTGCTCTTATTGTCTTTGTTGCCACCGAAGCGGCTGGTCAGGCCGCCGAGCGCACCACCAACGGATGCGGCTGCACCTGTTGTCCGGCTGCTTGATGAACTGCTGCTTGTTGATGAACCGCCGCTCTCTTTGCTGCCTCGGTTGAACATGCCACCCAGGCGGCTGCCGCCGGATTTATCAGAACTGGTGCTGGAGCGGCTTTGGTCGTCTTTACCAGCGCCTCGGTTGAAGAGACCGCCTAAGCGGCTGCCACCTGATTTATCATCTTTGCTATCGTCCTTATTTGAACGACCAAAGCCGCCAAGTCGGCTGCCGGATGACGATTTGTCATCGTCTTTGTTGTCACTGCCACTGCGGCTGAAGGGCGAACTGGGTCGGCTGGCGGATGTACTGCTCCCCGATGTGCTGCTTGATGAACTGCTGCTCGTCGTCGAGGAACCGCCTCTGCTAAATGGCGAAGAGGGTCGGCTGCTGCTTGATGAACTGTCGCCGCTGCTGCCAAACGGCTTGCTGCCAGGTAAGCGGCTGGTCGAACTCGACGAACTGCTGTCGCTATCGCTGCCGCGTGTAAACGGCGACGATGGCCGACTGCCCGTTGATGACGAACTGCTGCCACCCGTACTGCTGCCGCCTGTGCTGCTGGTGCGGTTGAATGGCGATGTTGGGCGGTTGCCTGCTGATGACGAACTGCCGCCAAAAGCTGATGATCCGCCAGGACGGAAGCTACTCGTCGAGGACGATTTGTCATCGCTGCCTTTGTCGCGCGGGTCCTGGCTGCTGCCAGATGTATAGGTGCTGCCAAATCGTGAGGACCCGGTACTGCTGCTGCCAGAACTAAACGGCGACGTTGGGCGCGACGAAGCCCCACTTGGCGGACTGCCAAATGGCTTGATATTGCTACGAATATTTCCCGAAGCGCCGCTTTTGCCGAAGGTCGACTCATCGTCATCATCGTCTTCGTCATCAAGATCGATGTAGTCGTCGTCCTCGTACTCGTAATAATCGTCGTCGTCTTCGTATTCGACATCGTCGTCGTAGTCGCTGAAACCCATCGCGTACGAACCCTGTTAACTTCGATCAGATCAAATATGGGGACTGCAAAAAAGATACCCCTATGGATACCTTGGAGAATCCATAGTCAGAAGGCGACAACCTTCCAACATTTTCCGGCAATCACCCACACTAGTAGCATACCATACTTTATCATTTCCCACATCGGGATTAGCACATATTTTCTAAAAGAAGCACATTAGAAATGGACCTTCTTGCCCGTTCGGCATTCCTTACGAATGCACAGTGGATTGCCATCTATAATCGAAATATATGACAGATTATTTGCCTGAAAGCTCATCAACAATGAAATTTGCTACGAAATTTGTTTTGGTTGCGTCCTTGTGCCTGCTGATGACCGTGTCGATCTCTGTTATGCCCATCGCAGCCCAGGGAGACAACATCTCTGATGAAGCATACGCACAATATGAACTCGGCGTTGCACAGTACTGGGATGGCTCAAATGATGAATTGGCAGTGGAATATCTGACGCAGGCGCTTGAATTAGCGCCAAATTTTGCTGATGCCTACGCCTATCGCGGGGCAGCTTATCGGCTTGTTGCTGATTTTGCATCGGCAGAATCTGATTTTGCGCAGGCACTGGCAATTGACCCGGACAACGCCCTGGCTTACGCATGGCGGGGTCGATTAATGTTTGATTATCAGCAGTATCAGGCTGCACTGACGGATATTGATCATGCCATCCAACTCAATCCAGAACTGATCGAAGGCTACTTTTTACGTGGCTATCTCCATCTGCAATTGGGTAATCCGTTTGCAGCGATGGAGGATATCAATCATTGTATCGAACTCGACCCTGAGTTCATACGCAGCTACCTTGTACGCGCTCAAATCTATGCCTACCAACTGCAATATGAAGAAGCCTATTCGGAAATAGCTGCTGTCCTGGAACAAGACCCAGGCAGCTTTATGGCAAGGTGGTTGCGCAGCAACTTGCGTTCAAATACAGGCGACTACATGGGCGCGATTGAAGATCTGGAGTATATGGTCGAACACTATCCAGAAAATGCAATCGCCTATAAATCCCTGGCAGAGACGTACTCACGAATTGGTCAGTTTGATTTGGCAGAAGACCTACTCCACCAGGCCGAAGCGATTGAGGGTATGACGGCAGAACTCTATCTGTCGTGGGGATACTTCTATGGTTTCAAGGGCGACTATATTGATTCTGCTTATCATGTCGATGCGATCAATATGTATAAGCAGGCGATTGCGATGCTGCCTCCTGGGCAGGTAAATGCGGAAATATATATGTCCATCGCCTACGACTATGACAGACTGGGGCAGGTCGATGACGCCATTGACGCTTATACGCAGGCGCTTTACTTGCGGCCAGCCTTCCATCAGGCGGCCCTCAATCGAGGGCGTTTATACTTCAGATCAAGGCAATATGAAGATGCGCTTGCGGACTTTAACCTGGCCATCGAAATCTGGCCGGAATTTGCGCTGGCATACTACTATCGCGGCCTCACTTATCGCTATCTGCGTCAGTATGATCTTGCTATTGCAGACCTTGATCGTTGTATTGAGCTTAATCCTGGCTATGGCAGTGCCTATTTGGAACGTGCCCGATTGCTTTATAGACAATATGATAGTAGCGACAAAATGAAGCAGGCTATCGAAGACGACTACAATGCGGCACTACAATTTGGTGCTGATCCGGCACAGGTTTATAGTCAACGTGCGGAATTCTATTATCTTACTAGGCGTCATGACGAAGCATTAGAGCAAAACAACTTGGCTCTCGAACTGGACCCCGAAAATGTGGACTATTGGACCCAAAGAATAAACCTACTAACTAACATGAGGCGATACGAAGAAGCATATGCTGCTGCAACTGATTTTATAGAGCTTGATCCCAATGACGCGACACGTTATGGTTTTCGCCTATGGCTATATGACTTTGCCGAGGAACTTAACCAGCCTCCTTATGTCGATACGCTCCGCTCCGATTGTGATCGCGTGGCAGAGTTTGGCGACGATCCTTTCCCCATATGTGAAAACAACTAACATGTATGAATCAAGATAGGGGCACAGAAGTGCCCCGTTTTCTTGTATTGGAATTACTCTTTTAGCGGCTTCTTATATAAGGTAGGTAGTCTGGGGCACGACTGCCGTGTCAATTCTGACAGACGATGTTACAATAACCGCGTACCTGAAGTGCGTACCCGTATCGCTGAGGAGCCGGATTTATGCCCCGCTGGGAATCATTTAACTTCTTCTTACAAGAGGCGATGCAAACACCGGACCCCGCCGACCGGCAGAAATTGGTCAATGAACTGCTGAACGAGCGTCCGTCCTGGCCCTGGATTGAGGGCAACAAAGCCACCTTTGTCTATTCCGGGGGCGATGTGCAGTCGGTTGCACTCAACCTCGACATCATTGAGCATGATCCCCCGTTTGACTCGCTCCAGCACCTTGCGGATACGTCGCTGTGGTACGTTCAGCGCACGTTCCGGCGCGATGACCTGCTCGACTATCTGCTGGCGGTCAACGACCCGATGACGCCGCTGCGCGAAGAAACGGACTTCATCAAGCGCATGGGCTACTGGCACCCTGATGCCCGCAACCCGCAGCGCATGATTACCGCCGAAATCACGGTGAGCGTGCTGCGCATGCCAGGGGCACGTCCCTTCCCGGATTGGCGCAACATGGCCAATGTTCCGCGCGGCCAGATTTATGAACACAGCTTCGACAGCGCCAAGATGGGCTTTGATGGTCGGCAGGTATGGGTCTATACCCCGCCCGATTATGACATTAATGAAGATCGCGAGTATCCGCTGCTGATTCTGCTTGATGGTCAGTCGATGGTGGCGCCGCTGCAAGTGCCGTATATCGCCGATGCCCTCATCAAACATGGCCGTATGGAACCCATCATCATCGCTATGAAGCAGAGCGGCAACCAGGCCACCCGCATCAACGATTATGTCAGCAATGACAACCATTATCATGCCATCCACGACGAACTGGTGCCCTTCCTGGCGGATGCCTACAACATCGATACCAGCAACCTCGGTATCGGCGGTATGGGCGTCGCCGCGATTGCAGCCGCCCACAGCGCCCTCACCAATCCCGATGATTACCAGCACCTGATTATGCTGTCACCACCCTTAGGTCGGGGTCGCGCCCAGGAAAAATTGCTGGAATATGCCGACCGCTTTAAAAATGCGGAAAAGCTGCCTCGGTATATCTTCCAGTCAGTCGGGCGCTATGAACAGCTCCAGCGCTTCTATATTCCTGGTGTGGCCCTGGCGCAGATGCTGCAACAGCGCGAACATGACCAGGGCGATATTGATGTCGATCACAAATTTGTGGAATTGGGCAGTGGGCATAGCTTCGTCGCCTTTAAGAGTATCTTGCCGGAAGCCCTGGCCCACGTATATCCCGTCATAGGCTAAATGCAAATTAGGTAATCAACACCCAACGAGAAGTACGAAATGCTTTGGTAACTGAAGAATATCAATGACCATCTCAGACACAACAGTGCGTGTTTGAGGTGGTCATTTTTAAATATATTTATCCTCAGGAGTTATCAACAATGTTTAATAAGGAAAAAAATTGTACCCTGACCCGTGAGCAGGTGGAGGAGAAAGCCCAGGCGCTCCTTGAGCAGATGACGCTTAAGGAAAAAGTCTGGATGCTCAATGGCAACTGGGACCCGATTGGCAGCTACCAGAAATACAGTAACCTCTATAATCCGATTCCGATTGAAACCAACGGCTGCCCTAGATTAGGCGTATCGACAATTGCCTTCTCTGATGGGCCGCGCGGCATTGTGATGGGGCACTCGACGTGCTTCCCGGTGTCGATGGCGCGGGGGGCTAGCTTTGATCGTGACCTGGAAAAACGGGTAGGCGATGTCATCGGCCAGGAAGCCCGCGCCCAGGGTGCCAACTATTTCGGCGGCGTCTGCATCAACCTGCTGCGCCATCCCTCCTGGGGCCGCTCCCAGGAAACCTATGGCGAAGATCCCTTCCATATTGGCGAAATGGGCAAATCGCTGACCGAGTCTGTCCAGGAGCACAATGTCATCGCCTGCATCAAACACTATGCCGTCAATAACATCGAGAATTCCCGTTTCTGGGTCAACGTCGAGGCGGACGAGCGCACCATGCGCGAGGTCTACCTGCCGCATTTCAAGAAGTCGATTGATGCTGGGGCGGCATCGGTTATGGGCGCGTATAACCTGTTCAATGGCGATCAGTGCTGCGAAAGTCACTTCCTGCTGACGGAAGTCCTGCGCGACGATTGGGGCTTTGAGGGCTTTACCATCTCCGATTTTGGTGCGGGTGTGCGGCATACTAAAAAAGCCATTGATGCTGGCCTCGATATTGAGATGCCGATGCCCATCCATTACCAACGCAATCTGCTCAAAGCGGTTGAAGATGGCGAAGTCGCTGAAGAAACCATCGACACGGCTGTGCTCAGAATCCTGCGCACGCTGCTCGTCTTTGAAAATACGCCGGAGAAGATGACCTATACCTCGGACCTCGTCGCCAGCAAAGAACATACTGAACTCGCGCGCGAAGTCGCCGAAAAAACAATGGTGCTCATCAAGAATGAGGGCCATGTGCTGCCGTTCAGCAAGGATGTCAAACGTATTTTGGTTGCAGGTGAATTGGCGAATAAGGCCAACACAGGCGATGCTGGTTCCAGCCGGATTGATGCCCCCTATGTGGTGATCCTGGTTGAAGGCCTTCATAATTATTTCGGCGATGACGTCGAAGTCGTCTTCTGTGACGAAAGTGAACTGGAAAAAGCTGCCGATGAAGCCACCAGAGCAGATGGTGTCATCATCATGGTTGGCAACGACCTGCACGATGAGGGCGAATATGTCTCCGGTGATGATCCCCATGAAGACGATTTTTCTTTCCAGGAAGCGATAGCCATTGGCTACGAAAATATGGGGATTACGCCGCCCGATATTGACATGCCGTTTTTTGAGCATGACGGCGGTGCAGTCGGTGGTGATCGTGTGAACCTGTCTTTGAAGCCAGGTCAGATTGATTTAATCAGGCGTATTGGTGGGATCAATGCCAATACGGTTGTGGTGCTGGTTGGCGGTGGCACAATTTTGACAAAGGAATGGGATGATGTCGTGCCAGCGATTCTCTATGGCTGGTATTCCGGTATGGAAGGCGGCAATGCGCTGCCGCGTGTCCTCTTTGGCGATGTGAACCCTTCCGGCAAGCTGCCCTTCACCATTCCGCAGGATCAAAGCCACCTGCCGTATTTCAGCAACAAAGATGCCAGCATCATCTATGACCTGTATCACGGTTATTCCTATCTCGAAAAGCATGGCTATACACCCGCCTATCCTTATGGCTTCGGGCTGTCTTATACCACTTGGGAATATGGCGAGCCACAGCTTGAAAAACGTGGCAATCAGGTGATCGTAACGCTTGGCCTCAAGAACACAGGTGGCGTCGCGGGTGCGGAAGTGATACAGGTCTATGTCGGCATCGCACACTCGGCAGTTGATCGCCAGAAGAAACTGCTCAAGGGATTTGAAAAGGTTTATCTGGAACCAGGAGAATCAACAACTGTCACGATACCTGTCGATCTCGATGAACTGCGTTATTTCAGCAATGAGCAGCGCAAATGGATACTCGAGCCAGGGACTTACCGCTTCTATGTCGGGTCAAGCTCGGCTGATGCCGACTTGCAGGTCAAGGAAATAGAGATAGGCTAGCCAGATACTTATCCTCAGTCCTTCTCCCGAAAGGGAATGGATGTCACACCATTAAAAAATCCCCTCTTCTTCGGGGAGGGGATTTAGCGGTGGAGTCTCAAAGCCCGTAAATCGCAAGCTTATAGCACCTCATTCCCGCGCCATCACACGCCGTCGCTGGAACTGAATGCCATAGATGCCCAGCCCAATCGCGATCAGCAGCTTGCTACTAACCCACAAAAACGCCAGGGGCAGCAGCGACTGTTCGATTGTTTCCGCCGGAACATCAAAAACATGCAGACCGTAGATTTGTACGATGCTCATCAGCGCCAGAACAAAGCCGCCGCCGAATATCCCCGCACTGATCGTCCATAGGGGTACGAAACCCGTCACCCGACGATTATGCTGCCGCAGTTCAGCCGTTCCCTGGTTGAGCAGGGCTAGCACCCACGCGACGAGGGCATAATAAGCCAGGTCACTTTGCAGCCCCAGCCAGAAGGTATCGACCAGATAAGGCTGAACGCTCGCTAGTCCGAGTACACTACCAAGCACGCTCATGAGGATGAACAGCAGCACGCCGATGGCCAGCCAGTGGGCCGCCAGCGTCTGCGTCGGATTGCGGTCGCTGAGGGCGCGGTAACTGTGCGCTGCGAAAATGCCATAGGCCATCGGCACCCAAATCAACAGCAGGCTGAGAGATGTTACCTGCGCCAGAACCAGCACGACGCCAGCGATAATCAGCATGATTGACATGCTGCGCAGGCCGCGCATTACCCAGGGGCGCTGAACATTGCTGACGCGCAGCATCAGCCAGAAGGCGATAGGCAGTGCCATCAGCACATAGCCGACATGCAGCCGCAGCCACCACGCCAGCGAAGATTGCCATGCT
Source organism: Anaerolineaceae bacterium (assembly GCA_020634165.1). GTDB lineage: Bacteria > Chloroflexota > Anaerolineae > Aggregatilineales > Phototrophicaceae > Phototrophicus. The sequence continues at coordinate 293,026 of JACKCF010000001.1, forward strand.
AGCAGGCTGGTGCCGATCACGAGCAGCAGCCCAATCGACCAGATGCGCAGAAAACCATCCCGCCGACTGTGAAACCAGACGATTTTCAGCAGATTGTCGGTTGGTGGGCGCGGATCGCTGTTGAGCGCTATGTAGATGCCACCAGCCAGCAATCCGAGCAATAGGCCCACATCCCGCAGGGTTGTCGCCACCAGCGAAAGCGGCTCAGGCACAACCGAACCAGGGAGCATTCGCGTGCTCGCCAACAAATCACAGGCGGCCATCACCAGCAGGAGCAGCAGCGTCAGGCTGAACAGGGCATAGATCACCCGCTTGTGTGGCAGCGTCACAATGCACCGCTTTCGAGCAGTCCGACTATCAGCACAATAATCGCATAACCAATGCTGCCCAGTAAAAAGATTGCGACAGCCCAACCCAGCACTCGCCAGTGCCAGCCGCGCAGTAATGGGCGCTCTTCACCGTGCTGCTCTACAATCATGATTTATCCGCCGCTTTGTTGAGTGGCTTGCCCCAAAAAACAGATGCGCTCATTTCCCAGGAAAGCATGTTCCTGACTGCAAATGGTTCGGTCACGGCTCGCATATCGTCGGCAAACTGTTGGCTTAGTTGTGGTCCCAGATCATTGCGGCTGAGGCTGGCGCGGCTATGAAAGGATGTAATGTAGTCCTCAATGACAGTGAATAATTCTTCTGGGTAAGGTTGGCGCAGAGGGTAATGGGTAGCAACATCTTCCTGTTGATATTTTGCGGCATTTTCTTTCGTTAGCTGCGGCGGACGCTGATACATGATCATTTCCTCGTTTTATGAAAATACGCGCATCGATCAAGATATCCTGAGCCTAGCGCAAATCCGAAGGAAAACAACTTCCTGTGAAGCGACAAGATGAGTCGGTTACGCCCTGTACAAAGTGCATGTGCTTTTTAGCACAAGCGAATTTTGTACAAGGTTTCACTTTGGTTTTTAGCAGTTATCACTAAAAAGAAATCGCGGATTTTAGTGAAATTTAGGGAGAATGACCAAAGAAATCGGAACTATAATGCCCATCTGTTAGTCCGATTTTAGCCAAAGTTACCAAATACACGGAGTACCCTGACATGTCCTACACTCTCCCAGATTCAGCGAAGGAATCCCCTGCGGCGTTACTCAGCTACGCAAAAGAACAGGGTGTTATCGAACTTGACCTGCGCTTTACGGATATTCGCGGCATGGTCCAGCATTTTAGCATGCCACTTTCCATGGTCGATGCGGGTGACTTTGAAGAAGGCTTCGGCTTCGATGGGTCAAGCGTGCGCGGCTTCCAGACGATCAATGTCTCCGACATGATCCTGTTCCCGGACCTGAGCACGGCTATCATTGATCCCTTCTTCTCGGCACCAACTGTCGCCATCAAGTGCGATGTCTCTGACCCGATTACTCGCGAACCCTATGCCAATGACCCGCGTGGTATTGCCCGTCGTGCAGAAGAATATCTGAAATCAACAGGCATCGGTGATGTGGCCTACTTTGGCCCTGAAGCAGAGTTCTTCCTGTTCACCAATGTGCGTTATGAAACGGAAGCCAACAAGAGCTACTACGAAGTTGACAGCCACGAGGCTTTCTGGAATACCGCCAGCCCGGACCCGGCTATGAATTACCTCAACCGCATCAAGGAAGGGTACTTCCCGCTGCCGCCACTGGATAAAACCCAGGACGTCCGTTCCGACATGGTCCAGACGATGATGGCTGCTGGCATTGATATTGAAGTGCACCACCACGAAGTCGGCGGCGCTGGCCAGGCCGAAATCGACATGCGCTTTGACACCCTGCTGCGCATGGCCGATAAGGTCCTGGACTACAAGTACATTGTTAAGAACGTCGCCGCCAAATATGGCCTGATCGCGACCTTCATGCCCAAGCCGCTTTTCAAGGATAACGGCTCCGGTATGCACGTTCACCAGTCGATCTGGAAAGGTGGCAAGCCACTGTTCGGTGGCGATCAATACGCGGGTCTCAGCCAGATGGCTCTGTGGTATATCGGCGGTGTGCTCAAGCATGCTCAGGCGCTGCTGGCACTGACCAATCCGACCACCAACAGCTACCGTCGCCTGGTTCCAGGTTACGAAGCACCAGTGAACCTCGTTTACAGTGCGCGTAACCGCTCGGCTGCGATTCGTATCCCGATGTATAGCAACAGCCCCAAGGCCAAGCGTGTCGAAACTCGCTTCCCGGACCCAACGGCTAACCCGTATCTGGCGCTGCCGGCGCTGCTCATGGCGGGCCTGGACGGTATCAAGAACCAGATTGATCCAGGTAATCCGTTCGAGATGGACCTGTACGAATCCGAGGATGTGGAAACACCAACCACCCCGCCGACACTCGGTGGCGCCCTGCAAGCACTGGCCGCCGATCACGACTTCCTGCTGGAAGGTGGCGTTTTCACCAAGGAATATCTGGAAATGTACATCGACTACAAGCAGACCGAAGAAGCCGACCAGGTTGCGATGCGGCCACACCCGTACGAATTCAACTTGTACCTGGACTTCTAAGCGCGCCGTCGCTTAAGCGACAAACCAGACCCAACAAACCGAAAAACGTTTCTCCTCCTTTATGTTGTGCGAAAGACCGCTGTCAGGGGCGGTCTTTTGCATTCCCAGGCATGTGATCGTCGCCATTTTTTGACAGGTCTTATCCAACGTCTGCAACGGATTCAGGTTATGATAAATAAGCAACGGGGCCTCTGGCTCGGTTGGGGTGGAACAATTCCTGAGGAGGGCATATGCGCCGCCAAGTTGTGACTGTAATCCTGATGGGCGTGTTTTTGCTGCTGGTGACGGTCGTGTCGCTGGCACAGGGTGGCCCGATCATTTTGACGGTCGATGAACCCTACAAATTTTCGCTGCAATCCGGGGCTATGTTCGACGACCTGCTGCTGTTCCAATTTACTGCGCCGGAGCAGCCAGTCGCCATCAGCCTGCGAACATCGGACCCAGCAATAGAGCCGCTTGTATTAGCCTTCGACAGCGATGGTAATGAAATCGCCCAGCCTTACGAGATCGATGAGATGAGCTTTATCCTGCCGATGCCCTACACAGGGGATATTTTTCTGCGGGCAGGTCGTCAGGATTGGATCGACCAAGGGGGCGAAATGACCCTGCTGGTTCAGACTGTTAGCGAGCAGGTCATTACACCTGGCCAGCCTGTGAACGGCACCCTGGCGACGGGCAACCATCTTGACTTCTACACATTTGATGCTGTCGCCGGACAGCTCATCAGCTATGGCGCAACCTGCGATGAATGCGGCCTGATCCTCTTCCAGCCAGATGATGAAATCTTCGATGAAGAGGGCACCTACGAAGACCCTGGCAATTATCTGTTACGTTTACCCCTCGATGGCACCTATACGATGATGATCGGTACATCACGTCCGGATATGGCCTATTCAGCCAGCATCACCACAGTGGAACCACAGCCGTTGCTCAGTGGCGAGGCTATGAGTGCTACAGTCGGCATGCAGCCTGTTTACTTCTCTTTTGAAAGTCCCGCTGGCAAGGCCTGGGAAATTACGACTGATCTGCCAAATAGTGGGAACCGTGAACTGCGTGTGCTGTATCTGGACGATGGACGCGCTCCCTGGGAAGCGGTTGTTGCCTTCGACCAGGGGAGTGGCCCTGACGGAAATGCACGGATTGCGCCCTTTGTGGCCCCTCAGGACGGTATTTACTATGTCCTGGCCTTCTATTATGATTACAGCGACATGGATACACCCACCGAAGGCACGATTACACTCGGTCCGGCGAGTTTGCTGTCCCTGGCCCCTGGAATGGAGCTACAGGGTTCGGTCACACCGGACAGCGGTCCGGCGACTTATCTTTATCAGGGTAAGGCGGGTGAAGTCATCACCCTGGCTATAACACGCCTGACAGGTGATGCAGGCATTGCACTGGATATCTTTGGACCCAGCGATGAAGTCGCGCGTATGGGTGGCCTGAACGCCATCAGCTTTGAGAGTATGCTGATTTTGCCGGAGGATGGCATCTATCGCATCAACATCAGCGCTGTCACATATGAGCAGCCGGACATCACATTTTCATTGATAGTCGCCAGTCAATAACGAACTGAGGAGCAGTAAAACGATGGACCATTCACTATTTGACAATCGCAATTACCCGGTCGTGGATGCCCGCGAAGGCTATAGTGAATGGGCCAAAACCTACGAACAGATCGTACAGGATGTGATGGACCTGCGCATGTTCAGTTGGGTGCAGTCGGTGGATTGGGCAAAGGCCAGCAATATCCTCGATTTGGCCTGTGGAACGGGGCGCATTGGTGTGTGGCTGCGTCAGCGCACGTCCGCACCGATTGATGGCGTTGATCTGACACCGGAAATGTTGACTCAGGCCCGTGAACGCGGCTTATATCGCCAGATGACCGAAGCCAACATCACCGATACCGGTCTGCCCGCTGCTGCGTATGATCTGTGTGTGCAGTCATTGGCCGATGAACATCTGCCGGAACTGGCACCACTGTATAAAGAAGTGGCTCGTCTGACGCTGGCAGGTGGGATTTTTGTCATTGTCGGTGTGCATCCGCAGTTTTTTATGCAGGGCATGCCGACCCACTTTGACCGTGATTCCGGCGAAACAGTCACGATCCGCACCTATGTACATCTGCTCAGTGACCATGTGAAGGCTGCCCTCACTGCTGGCTGGACCCTCCAGGAAATGCACGAAGGACTCATTGATGACGATTGGATGCAGGTCAAGCCCAAGTGGCAAAAGCATTTCGGCCAGCCCATCAGCTTCGTCATGGTGTGGCGCAAAGAGCCATCATCTGCGTAAGGAATGATGACCGTATGGAGACATATTGTGCCCCTGATATGTTCCTGGAGACCTAATCAAATACAATCACACCACGCGCGATTTCACCACTGAGCATATCGGCATAAGCTTCGTTGATCTGCTCCAACGGATATGTTTTGGTAATGAGTTCATCCAGCTTCAAGCGGCCTGCTTTGTACATATCAAGGAAGCGCGGAAAATCCCGCTTGGGGCTGACCGACCCATAATAGCTGCCGCGAACTGTCTTTTCCGTGCGGGTAAGGACAGCGCCAGGTAGATTAGTCGCTGTACCCATTGGTGAAAGGCCCACCAACGTCAATGTGCCGCCCGGACGAGTCGCTTCCAGTCCTTCTTCCTGCAAGCGCGGCAAACCGACGGACTCAAATACATGGTCCGCGCCGCGCCCACCTGTTAGCTCACGGATCGCCTCGACGGTGTGTTCATCGGCGAGCAGGGTATGGGTTGCGCCAAATGTGCGCGCGATGCTCATTTTACTGGGGTTGGTATCAACAGCGATGATAGTTGTCGCGCCCGCCAACGCCGCCCCCTGTATCACATTCAATCCGACGCCGCCCGCGCCATAAACGACCACGCTCTGGCCTGGCTCTACCTGCGATGTATAGAGTGCTGCCCCGACGCCAGTCGCGACGGCACAACCAACCAGCGCTGCTACCCCCAGCGGAATATCCTCTTTAATAATGACACAGCTTTGTTCCGGTACGGTCACATACTCGCTGAACGTCCCCAGACCGCAGTAGTGATAAACAGGTTCACCCTGCCAGTAAAGCCGAGGTGTCCCATCCAGCATGACGCCGCGCCAGATCGGCTCAGTATAGGTTTCGCATAGGTTGGGCTGGCCATTCTGGCAGTAAAAGCAGGTGCCGCAATCCGGCGTCCAGCTCAACGTAACATGATCGCCTTCGCGGATGCTGGTCACGCCCTGGCCGACAGCGACCACCACGCCTGCACCCTCATGCCCCACGACGCACGGCATCGGGTGCTGGGTATCGCCCGTCATGACGTGCCAGTCACTATGGCAAACGCCGCTGGCTGCAATCTTCACCTGGACTTCTCCAGTCTGAGGCGGCATCAGTTGGGCTTCTACGATTTTGAATGGGGTATTCGGGGCAGTTATCAGAGCGGTTTTTATTGTGCGCATCGGGATTTGCCTGTGGCGTTAAATGGGTAGCACAGGCAAATCCTAGCATGTTTCAGGTGAGATGCACACTCATTTTATGGACCAAAAGGATGTTCCTATTGGGCAAATCGTTACGGCGCTGATTTATGCTTCTTCAACTTCGGCTAGTTGAAACCGCTCTATCAGCGCATGGGCTTCCTCCATGCTGGTCACAAAGTGCTGGTTATGGGCCGCGCGCGGTGCCAGACGCTTACCCAGGCTGAGCAGCAGTTTATGAATCATCTTTGCGCCGACGAAAACGACCATGCGTTGATTAGGTGGGACAACCGACTCGGTGCGGGTTGCGCCACTAATCACATTTTGCGGGACGTAATTGGTTGTGGACAAATCGACGATAATATCCACCTGATGATCGACGGTTTTTAGAAGCTCTGCTGACTTGTGAACCACTTCAAAATAGTCAGCCATCGTCCAGTCACCATCGATGCGTTGGATTACCAGTGTTTTTTCCTCGTTTGCCCAATCTACTGTTGCGGGCATGCTCGCATCTCCTTGAAATAAAATGTTTTGATAGCGGTCGGACTTTGCCGGTTCATTACGGTATATGTCTATTCTAGGAGAGAGTACGATTTCGTACGCATAAGATTCTCTAGAATCTGTCCAAACCTATTACAGTTTACTAACTTTAGGGATAACTTCATCAGCTAACTTTTGCGGATTTACGAGTTTCTCCGGTTCCGGCATATTGAAAATGACATGTGAGACGCCAATATCGGCCAGTTCTTCACACAGGGCCACGATCTTGTCACTGGTATCCAGATCATCCAAATAAGCGGTGGCCAGGGCGGTCTTTTCGATGTCATCGTAGTTGCGGCCAAGTGCGTCACAATGCTCTTTGAGCACATCCAGCTTGTGCTTCAGCACATCAATGCCTGCCCGTGCGAACAGGTTACAGGCATCTGCATACTCGGCGACCATACGCAGGGTCTTGTTTTCGCCCATACCGCCGATCATGATGGGTGGACGTGGTTGGCTGATGGGCTGCGGATGGTTGATGGTTTCTTTAAGCTGGTAATGTTTGCCCTCATAGGGGCCGTTGTTGCTCTCATCCCACATCTGATGCACGATTTGCAGGGCTTCTTCCAACCACTCGAAGCGCTCCTTCATGCTCGGATAGGTGAAGCCAAGTGCGTGAGCCTCGCGCTCATACCACGCTGCGCCGATGCCCAGGTAAGCTCGTCCGCCAGAGAGTACATCGAGTGTCGTGACGGCTTTCGTCAGCAGGCCCGGATTGCGATAGATGACGCCTGTCACAAGCGTACCCAATTTCAGACGCTGGGTGACGCCCGCGATGTAGCCCAACGTTGTATAGGCTTCCAGCATATTATTCTCGGCGGGTCCCAGCAGCGGACCGCCTAATTGGAAAAAGTGGTCCATCACCCACAGGCTGTACAGACCGCCGTCTTCGGCAGTCTTGGCGATGTTGGCGACACTGCCACGCAGATCATCATAATCGAACATGGGTAGTTGCAGCGATACGCGCATAATGGCCTCCCCTTAAGCTCTAACCCTTATTAATAATTGTACATGTGTTTTTTATGGATTCCGAATATTGTAACCGTGTACTTATCTACGACCGCTTTTCATGAACTTTCAGGTATTTGTCGTAGTCAGACATAAGATCGACCCATATTAATTATCGCAATAGTGCAGTCGTATTGGAGGACACACTATTGAAAGCAGAACGAGCTGGCATCTACCACATACAAATTTCACAATTCGGTTATTGCAAGCCCCTCGCTTTACTGTTATCCTCTTAATCATTGTAATAAATTTAAAAGGAATGCGAACCATGACCGAAGCAGCGGAAAAACGCCTGACCGGAGCTGAAGATATCGTCTGGGATTTGAGTGTTTTTTACAGTGGGTTAGATGATCCAAAAATCGACCAGGATATTGAACGCCTCCGTGAAATGGCTATCGAGGTGTCCGAAAAATATCGTGGCAAAGTTGCAACGCTCAGTGCTGCCGAGATGCTTGCCGCCAATCAGGCCATAGAAGCTGTCTTTGACAAAATGGGCCGCCTGGAATCCTACGGTGGGCTGAACTTCACTGTCTATTCGACGGACCCCAAGTGGGGTGCTTTCATGCAGAAGATTCAGGAAATCGATGCTGAGGTTCAGCAAATGCTGGTTTTCTTCGGCCTGGAATGGAACGCTGTTGATGACGAAACCGCCAAGGCCCTGCTCGACAATCCGACCTTGGCCCCATATCGCTATCATCTGGAAGCGGAACGCCGCCTGAAGCCCTTCCAACTCAGTGAGCCAGAAGAGAAGGTCATCATTGGCAAGAATGTCACTGGGCGCGAAGCGTTCACCCGCCTGTTTGACCAGATCATGGCTGCCCAGGAATTTGACTTCGATGGCGAAAAGCTGCCTCAACCGCAGTTGCTCTCCAAGATCAAGGACGCAGATCGTGATGTGCGTCGCAAGGCAGCGGATTCATTGACGGCTGGCCTGCGCGAAAAGAACATGGAGCTGACGTATATCTTCAATGTGCTGGCTGCCGATAAGGCCACAGAAGACAAGCTGCGCGGTTTCCCCAGTTGGATTTCAGGGCGTAACCTGGCCAACAAAGCCCCCGATGCTGTCGTCGAAGCGCTGATTGAAGCCGTTACCAGCCGTTACGATCTGGTCGCGCGCCACTACAACATCAAGCGTGCCCTGCTCGGCTACGATGAGCTTTACGACTATGATCGTTATGCGCCGCTCAACCTCAAGGAGAGCGATGCCTTCTACACCTGGGAACAGGGCAAGGGTATTGTGCTCGATGCCTTTGAACGCTTCAGCACCACCATGTCGATGGTTGCCAGCAAATTCTTTGAAGAGAACTGGATTCATGCGCCTGTGATGAGTGGCAAACGCGGCGGGGCCTTTGCCCATCCGACAGTCCTATCGGCCCATCCGTTTGTATTCACCAATTACACGGGCAACTATAGCTCCGTGACCACCGTCGCCCATGAACTCGGTCACGGCATTCATATGTACCTCAGCGGCCAGGACAACAATGTCCTGCAAAATCTTTACACGCCGCTGACGACTGCCGAAATGGCGTCGGTCTTTGCTGAAATGGTCGTCTTCCAGGATTTGATGAGTCGCGAGAGTGACGAAGAAGTCCAGCTTTCCATGCTCGCGGAGAAGATCGAAGATACCTTTGCGACCGTCTTCCGCCAGGTTAGCATGAATCGTTTTGAGCATGGCCTGCATACGTCACGTCGCACTGAAGGTGAGCTAACCAGCGAGCGCCTCTCTGAAATCTGGATGGGGACGCAGAACGATATGTTCCAGGGCAGCGTCACCATGCGCGAAGATTATGGCCTGTGGTGGAGCTATATTCCGCACTTCCTGCATACGCCAGGTTATGTCTATGCCTATGCCTTCGGTGAGCTACTTGTGCTGGCACTTTACAACCTCTACAGGCAGGAAGGCGCGAGCTTCGTGCCCAAGTACGAGCGCTTGCTGTCGGCTGGTGATAGCGACTATCCTGATAAGCTGTTGGCGGCAGTAGGCATCGACCTGAATGATCCTGGCTTCTGGAAGCAGGGCCTGACCGCTATTGAAGACCTCGTCAATCAGGAAGAAGCTCTGGCCAAGCGCCTCTACCCAGACCGCTTCTGATTCTTCAATCGTTACACATGCTAAGAGAGCTGGATGCACCTTTGCGTGTTATCCAGTTCTCTTTTTTTAGGCAGTTTGCGTGTCATTGTAGATTTTTTATACATTTGAAAGCGCATATCTGAGTATTTCTGAATATTGAGGTATTTTTCCATAATCGCAAAACACATGTCAAAAAATTAATGGCTTTCTTACTTATAAACCGCAAATCTTAAGCTAAACCCCCAGTTTTTAGGTGTCAGGAAAATATGCTTTATGCGAAAATAGAGGTGTTCCAAAATAAGAGTTTTGGTTTGCTATTGTCATGCTCATTGCTGATGCTCATTGGCAAACAGGGGGAACTTACTCATGGAAAAAGTCATCCTGGTTGTAGAAGATGACGCCGGACTTTGGTCGATGTATCGTCACGTTTTGCGCAAATTCCCATATCAAATTGAGTTTGTGCGTAGTGGCGATGAAGCGCTTGAAATTCTTGAAAAGAAGCAGCCTGTCCTGATCTTCCTGGATATTCGTTTACCGATCATCAGTGGTGAAGAAATTCTGGAGAAAATCCATCAGGAAAAACGCCTGATCAGTACGCCGGTTGTGGTGACAACCTCAATGCGTGAAGAAGACATCCATATTCCAGGCGCATATTATTTGCGTAAACCCATCCGCCCAGAGATTATTGGCGACTATGCCGAGCGCCTACTCCATATAGAAGTATAGCCTACACACCATTGAGCAATGCACATTGCCCCGTGCCTTGCTCATAAGCCGCTACTCATTTTTGGTAATATTCAGGCCAAAGACTACAACCTAACAGTATGTAATAAGATTTCTGGTAAGTGTGCTTTTCGTTTGATTTAGGTTATAATCAGGCAAATGTACGTACCCAATAATGTGATAGTCCTGGGCAGGCTACACTGTAGTCTCTTCATCATCATGTGCGTGGTATAGCAACCACACACTGAAGAATTTTGGGAACCATAAGGGAATCCGGGGAAAACATGCCAATAATGATTTTAATTGTCGAGGATGACATGGCGCTTTGGTATGTCTATAAATATGCGCTGCGGCATCTCGATGCGGAGTTACTTTTTGCTAAGAATGGCCAGGCCGCGCTGGAAATTCTCGACAGCAAAACCCCCTCACTTGTTATTCTGGATATGCGGTTACCGCTTGTCAGCGGCCTGGAATTGCTGAAGCACTTCCAGCGGGTGCTGCGTCTGGCGAATACGCCGATTATCATGACAAGCTCGATGAAAGAATACAGCACTCTGGCTCCGAATGGCGTCTTCATCCTTAAGCCAGCCAGACCGGAGATGATTAAGCGTACTGTGGATAATGTGCTGGCGCTTTCTGGCTAGTTCGGCCAAAACGGACGTTTGCTCATTGTGTTACAATCGGTACAATACGTGTCCATTTGGGGTGCGTTTATTGCCTGCATCAGGCCAGTAAAAATCGCCTGATGCCCCAACGCTTGCACAGTTGCGCATCTGACCACTAAGGAGTGCAGTCATGACACAGGCGATGCCCGTAGCCGTTTTTGAAATCAAACAATATATGGTCATCTTCCGCCAGCTAGAAGTCCGGGACTTTAGTGGGGTAGAGGCCAAAATTCGCGGTATTGTACGCTGTACTGGCATCAAGCCGGATACGCATGATGAGTTCCGTCTGGATGTCTACTTCCTGACATTGGATAGTCCGGTGCCGAATCCGGTAGTCGAACTAGAGAACAACAGCGGCGCGATCTTCTTCCCGATTTCGGATATGCCTGCGTTCATCGATGTATTGCGCAATGAGAAGCCGATTTATGGTCATCTGCGTGGGGATCGTCCAGAATGGACCAGCATCACCACCACCAACGAACCGGTTGGTGTGGGCGACGAAGACGAATAAAGCGCTTTCACAGACGAAAAGCCCGTAGAAACCCTTAGCCTGAGCGGCTTGTTTCGGCGCGTCTCATGAAATCGTTATGCTTTTAGACAGCTACTTTGGCGCTATACTTAACACATGTTGTGCTGTTAGACGAGTAAGGGCAAGGTCATGCAACGCATTTTGTGCATAGAAGATAATCCGCAGAATATGCGCCTCGTACGCAAAATTTTGAAGCATCATGGCTACGAGGTTCTGGAAGCGGTCGATGGTACATCCGGCGTTGAAATGGCCAACAAAGAAGTGCCCGACCTGATTCTGATGGACATCAACCTGCCTGACATCGACGGCCTCGATGCTACCCGTCAAATCAAGGACAATCCCGCCCTGGTGCACATTCCGATTGTCGCACTGACGGCAAATGCCATGTATGGTGACGAAGAGCGCATCCTGGCGGCCGGTTGTGATGGCTACATTTCCAAGCCGGTTAGCAAAAACGCCCTCGTAGAAAAAGTCGCGGAAACTTTAGCAGAACACGCCCGCTAGAGCCAATGTTGCCTAACGTAAAAATCCATGCTCCTGATACCACCTGACGGTATCATTCAGGCTTTGCGCCATATCAATCTGGGGCGCACCTAACTCAGCTACACATTTGCTATTATCGACATACACATAGCGACCGCCTAACCGTACCTGATTGGCATCAATGGGTGTGGGGATGCCCACCATCCGCGCGATGTCGATAGCTGTCGCTGCCAGTGGCAGCAGCGGCGTGGGGGCCACCAACCTCGGCGCGGCAATACCCAATGCCTTCGCAATCATCGAAAACCATGTTTTATAGTCGTAGTTGGCTGTGCTGAGGATATAGCGCTCGCCCATCCGGCCTTTTTCCGCAGCGGCCACGTGCCAGCGCGCGATGTCACGCACATCGGTAAATGCAGTCCCCCCATTCGTGATGGGCGTCAGACCACGATAGCGCCATAACTGCACCACAAACGTCCCGCTGATCATATTCAGATCGCCAGGTCCCATAATAATCACCGGATTGACCGTCACGACATCCTGACCCTGCGCGACAGCTTCCGCGACGACGCCCTCCGCCCGCGCTTTGCTGTAGCCATAAGGGAAAATTCGCCTGGGCAGGTTGAAGGGCATGCTCTCATCAGCCAGACGACCACTACCGCGTACACCAATAGCTGCCACGCTGCTGGTGAAAATCACGCGCCTGACGCCGGTTTCTCGCGCGGCTTGCAGTACTTTCCGTGTGCCTTCGATATTCACATCGAACATATGCTGTTTATTGGCGCGCCAGTAATCAGCGACTGCCGCCACATGGAACACCCAGTCCATACCCTGGAACGCTTTGCGCATCGCATCCAGATCAGTCACATCGCCAATAGCCGATTCATAGTCCAGGCCAGCCAGTGCATCCAACTTTGAGGTCGTCCGATGCAGCACCGTAACCTCGTGACCCTGTTCGTTTAACTCGCGAACAATATGCGAGCCGACAAAGCCCGTCCCACCTGTGACTAATGCGCGCATGGACCAACTTACTCCTTACAAACTTGACGTGCCCATATAGTACCTGAAGCGATGCTCCTCGTACTATCCATAGAGTGGGTGATATGCAACGGGTTGGCCGATTGTTTCGTTATACTCTTGGGCACAATAAGATTGAACGTGAAATAGGTTTCTTGAGAGCAGACAGAGGGAAGCGATGGCCTGGACATCACGCCAGATTTACGATGTGACGCGCATCATGATTTATGCCCTGGTAGGCATTTTCCTGATATGTGCGCTGGTTGCGGCTGTACCCGGAGCGCGTTGGTATGAGCTATACGAAATGGCGACAATCATCGCCCAATTGGTGATGTTCGCAGGGGCGATTGTCGCACCAATTGCGGCCATTGCCGGGGCGCATGCCTATTACACAGGCCAGCATGGTCGAAAACAGAAAGAGCACGATCACGACTCGTCAGCCGACGACCGCCTCCAGCGTATTTACAATCAGCTCTCGTCAGAAGATGAAACCTACCTGCGCTCGCATATTGCTCAGAACAACCTCAGCCTGGATGAAGCTGACGAGATTTCCGCTGTAGACGATGTGGCTTCCCAACGCGGCAAACAGACATAGCCCCAAATACAACTTTGCTTTCGTAGGGACGCAACACGCTGCGTCCGGACCTCGCCTGTTATCACCTTATGTACCCGGAAATCTACTTTGATACACCTAAATAAAAAAGCCAGACCGTTATGGACTGGCTTTTTATGAGGCATGTTGTGACTAGTCGCCAGCCGGTTCGGCGGCTTCGTCCAGCGGCTGGAGTGTTTCTTCGTTAGCTTCCAGCCAGTGAATGGCCTGCATCGCGGCGGAAGTCCCCTGGCCGACGCTGGTCGCGACCTGGCGCCAGATTTCATCCTGAATTTCGCCAGCGGCGAAAACGCCATCCACGCTGGTGCGCATGCGTTCATCGGTGATGATGTAGCCGCGTTCGTTCATGGCCAACTGATCGCCAAAGATGGGGCTGTTAGGAATGTGGCCGATGAAGATGAATACGCCTTCGGTCGGGAACACGCTGCTTGCATTGGTTTTCACGTTCTGTAGACCAACAGCGTTGACCTGGCCATCGTCGCCAAACTGAATGTCCTCGACGACCGTATCCCAGATGACGTTGATCTTTTCGTTGTCAAAAGCGCGCTTTTGCAATTGCACACCGGCGCGGAATTCATCACGGCGGTGAATGACGGTCACCTTGCTGGCGAAGCGGGTCAGGAAGATCGCTTCTTCCAGGGCGCTGTCGCCGCCACCGACGACCACGATTTCACGGCCACGGAAGAAGAAACCATCGCAGGTGCCGCAATAGCTGACGCCCTTGCCGACGCCTTCTGTTTCGCCAGGGACACCCAGCTTGCGCGGATCGGCACCAATCGTCACGATGACGGCATCAGCGCTGTATTCTTCCATCATGGTCTTGACGCGGAACGGTGTCCCATTGGTGAAGTCGATGCTTTCCACCAGGTCATAGACAAATTCTGCACCGAAGGACTCGGCATGCTCTTTCATACGCTCGACCAGCTCCGGGCCGCCGAGGCCGCCGGGGAAGCCCGGGTAATTCTCAATTTCGCTGGTGATGGCTGCCTGGCCACCGAGCTGTGGGCCAACGATCACAACAGGCTTTAGCTGGGCGCGGGCGGTATACAGGGCCGCTGAAAGGCCCGCCGGACCAGAGCCAATGATGACAACACGTTCTTTCTTCATAGTGATAGTCCTTTTTTGGTGTACAGCGTGGCTGTACGTCTCCTGCTTACGTCAGATAAGTCGGGTTGGCCCACTGGTTTCTTACGGGCCGTTTTTCACTAAAAGGGTATGATGGACGTTCTAATGCAGGCTGGTGTTAGTCTTCCGGGATAGGAGGCAGTTCGCCAGCCAGTTCAGCCTTCAGCACATGGACCAGCGCGTAAAATTCCTCACGGCAGTCGCCCCAGTACTTCATGTGCTCTTGCAGCTCCGGCAGCACATTTTCCAGCGCTTCGCCATCGGCGACGCGCTCCGCCAGGGTGGCCATTTGTTCGCAGTGGTCATTACAGTCCATCGCGATGATTTCTGCGTGCTCTGGCGCTTTTTCGACAAATTCGAGTAAAAATTCCAGATTCTTCAAACGTTGATCGGGTTGGTTTTGTTGCGACATCAGGGTCGTGCTCCTCGTCCATCTGCGATTCTGACGTATGGGCAAGATACATTCTTACGATTATGCGTCCGGCAATTCTACGGAACATTAACGCTCAGGTCGAATGTTTGCATGCCAACCAAAGTAAATTCCTATACCCATCGGCGTGATGATACGCCCCTGGCACCGTTGAGCGTGGCAATTGGCTATAGGTCGCGATGAGAGTTCCACGCATAATGGGAACACGTACCCGGATAAATACCCTGTTCTTATGGCCCGTCCTTTTCAGTTCCTTAACCGCAATCCCATCGTCCTGACGATTTATCTGCCCTGGCTGCTGATCGCTATTGGCATTGGCTGTTTGCAGCCGATCCTGCCGCTGTACGTTGCGGAATTTGGTGATTCCTACAGTCTGGTGGGGTTGGTGCTGGGTGCGGAGGGCATCGGCCAGCTAATGGGGAATGTTCCGGCGGGTATCATGCTGCGCCGTTATGGCAGTAAGCGGACCTTACTGGTCGGTAGTCTGGGCATCACGCTGGCGATTCTGCCCCTCATCTGGACGCAGTCGATTATCGTTGTTCTGGCCATGCAGTTCCTGGGCGGATTTTGCCGCGCGCTGTTTTCGGTCGCGCAGCACACCTATTTTTCGCAGAATGTGAGCGTTGCCAAGCGCGGGCGTGCCATCTCGATCTATGGCGGTGTCATGCGCATCGGTGGCCTGATTGGTCCGGCGATTGGTGGCTTCCTGGGAGCGCGCTTCGGCCTGCGGTCCGCCTTCCCATTCTATGCCGTACTGGGTTTAGGCGTTGTCCTGATTATCCTCTTCCTGGTGGAAAATCACATCGTTAATGACGAAAGCCAGGGTAGGCAGGCCAACCCGCTGCGCACGACGCTGCGCGTCAGTGGCCGCATCCTGACGATTGCCGGGACGGCCTCGCTGTTAGCCCAGATGATCCGCGCCTCGCGGCGGATTCTGCTGCCGTTAATCGGTCGCGATCTGCTCGGCCTGGATGTGGATGCCATTGGCCTGGTGATGAGCATTGCCTCCGCTATGGACGTGGTGCTGTTCTATCCGGCAGGCATCATCATGGACCGCTTTGGCCGTAAATATGCCATTCTGCCGTGCTTTGGCATACAGGCGCTGGCCATGCTGCTGGTGCCGCTGGTCTCATCTTTCGCTGGGTTGGTGGCCATCGGCGCGCTGATTGGTTTCGGCAATGGCCTCGGCAGCGGCACAATGATGACACTCGGCTCCGACCTGGCGCCACCGGAAACGCGCGGGGAGTTTCTCAGCGTCTGGCGGCTGATTGGGGACGCTGGTTTTACGGGTGCACCGATTCTTGTCGGCGCTGTTGCGGATGCCCTGACGCTGAGTGCGGCGGCGATTGCAATGGCATTCGCTGGTATTGGGGCAGTGGCTGTATTTGGCCTGTTCGTCCCTGAAACGCTGAAAAAGCCTGCGAAGCGCAAACGGTTGCCCTATTCCTAGATTATTTTCTTATTAACTTATAAAAACATGTAAACTAGCCACCTGACTAGGCCATTCGTCAGTTGTGGACATTGGATTTTCTTTATAGAATGCTACTAAACAACCTGACTAATATTTTGGTCAGAATGATCAGATTGGCCTGACTCATGGTTTTCATGAACGACGATTCCAGCATTCCGGGGCCACCACCACCGGTAGATCACGCAACCCGCGATGTTCGCGAACATGCCGCGGAAGCTTTGCGTATGCTGAACGAGAGCCTGGGGGACGGCAATACCACTGCGACCAATCCTGTTGTTGACAGCCAGACCACCTACGACATTAAAGAGGCGGCTGAACAAGCCATGAACATGGCGGCTAAAGCTCAGGAATCACTCGAAGAGAATGCTCTCGGTACAGATTGCTTCGATGAAAACTCGCGTCTGGTGCTCATCCTCGCGGAGAACGAATCGGTCACGGTCGAGCCTGAACCAGAGATGGTTATTGGCCGCAGCGACAGCGGCTCCAATTACAAGCCGGAGATCGACCTGACGCCCTACGGTGCCTATCGCCTCGGCCTGAGTCGCAGCCACGCCATCTTGCGCTATCATGACCAAGCCCTGGAATTGATCGACCTTGGCAGCCGCAATGGGACTCACCTCAATGGCCGCAAGCTGGCCGCACAGTCTCCGCAGCGCCTGCACGATGGGGACATCGTCCGCCTGGGCAACCTCGCCTTCCGCGTCAAATTCCAGTCGAGCTAGTTGCTGCCCGCCACCTGGATCGCAACATTGCCTTTCTTGTGTCCTTTTTCCACATACCGATGGGCTTCGATAATGTCTTCCAGTGGATAGCATCGGTCGATGACGGGCCGGAGTATCCCCGCCTCAATCAGCTTTTTGACCGAGACCAGTTCTTCAAGCTTTTCTCCACGCCCGGAATCAACAAGGACATTCAGATACACGCCATTTTGCTTTAGCGCTTTTTGGCTGTGTGTTTTTTCGAGCTTGCCGACCGCGTCAAAGATGACATCATAAGTCTGGCCGCTCTCAGTGAAGTCCTCGCGCGTATAATCAATGACGGCATCCGCCCCCAGTGAATCCACCAACTCATGATTGGCAGCACTACAGACTGCTGTCACGTCTGCGTCGAAGTGATGCTTGGCAAGCTGTACTGCATTGGTTCCAACTGCGCCGGAAGCGCCATAAATCAGCACCTTTTGTCCTGGCTGAATTTTTGCTTTTCGCAGGCAGCGTAATGCCGTGACACAGCCTCCTGGGGCAGCGGCAGCTTCCTCATAGCTGATATTTTCCGGTTTGATCGCCAACATCCCATCTTCAGGCAGACATTTGTACTCAGCATGCCCGCCAAAATCTTCGCTAACGGTAGACGCAAACACTGCATCGCCCACCTTAAAGCGCGTGACATCTTTGCCAACCGCTTCAACGTCCCCGGCCAGTTCCATGCCGAGGATCGGTCGGCGGGGTCGTAGAATACCCAGATACAGGCGCGCAAAGATGCGCTGCCATTGGGGGCCAGGGACATGGAGGCTGCGCATAATCGTGTCGCCGATAGTGACCGTCGTTGCACGGATCCTGACCAGAACTTCATTGTTTTTGGGCGTGGGTTTTTTGACATCTTTAAGTTGCAGAACATCCGGTGGACCATAACGGGTATAAATAACGGCTTTCATTTTTGCCTCGCTCAAGCATATAAGTCATAAATACTATACGTGGTGAGCGGAGCCATCGTCGCGCCTGGGCAACCTCGCCTTTCGCATCAAATTCTAGTCGAGTTAGCTAAGTCTTTTCTGCTAATCGGATAAAACTCTGCATACTATCTTTGCAAGCTCCTCACGGTGTTGTAGCGTTTTTATACTCCTGTGTATGATAAATCCAAGCAGAAGGAAGTAAAGCACGCTCAAATAGGGCAATGATCGCAGCAGTACACTAACAATCACGATCATCACTACGATGGCCACCGAAAGCAAAAACGTTATCCATGGAATATAGACATGGCCACGAATGCGTACATCATATGTATCAGCTAGTGGATCGGCATCTAGCAAGATTACCTCAGCGTCAAGCTTGACATAATGTGAACTGCGAGGAAACGGTGTTTGATAAATACAGAATTGGAGTGAATTAGAACTTTCAGTGAGCGACTTCAGCCAAATTGTCGCAAAAGGCTTCAGAAGCCAACCAGGGAATCGACGCTGTGGGAAGCTGTCTATAATATTTTGTTTGCATTTTTCTAATGGCAGATGTGTCTGACACTCAAATGCTTTTGCAAAAAGCCGCATATCTATCTACTTATCAATTATCACTCAAATCAAAAAGCCGCTGACGTCAGCGGCCTGGGTGTTTGTAATAAATTAGCAGTTAAACGCCGAGGATGCGGGCGACCTCATCAGCGGCTTGCTTGGTCGCATAGAGTACACGCGCCATGTAGGCGTCTTTTTCCACCAGCACGGCTACCGCAGTACGCCCCGCCGGATACACGACCATCGTGCCATCTTCGCCCTGCATCAGCAGTCGTTCCAGTTCACCCTGCGCCAACCGACCCAGCGTTTTTTCCGCCAGACCAATTAACGTCGCCGACATGGCGGCCACCTGTGGGCTGCTGGTCGGGTTATGATGCGGATTTTCATCATCCTGCGCTGGATACGCTGCCACCAGCAGGCCGTCAATATTGACAATCACCGTCGCTTTGACGCCATCAACGACGTTATATAGCTTTTGCAGCTCGCTTTCTAGGGCTTCACTGCGAAATTGTTGCGCCATAGGTTTGCTACTCTCTGTGCGCGTCGCACACCTGTCATCCTATCGGGATTAATTAGAGAACAGAATGCCAGGCTCTCGAACGCTAAATTGGGTTTGGTGCCCCAACTGACTTGACCAGGTTACAGCTTTCGTACTTTATCGATCATAGCATGAATTGTTTTTTTTGGGGAGCCAACTCCCTTAAGGATTGACGCCCATTTCAGGACCAATTACCTATGCCTGGATGCTAATTATCGTCGTGATCTTTCGTTTCATTCAACATTTCTTCTTCATCCCATTGGGCCAGTAGTGCCCGCTCTTTGGCCGTTAATTCGGCTGATACCAGCAGATCGGGCCGTTTTCCCCAGGTACGCCGCAGGGCTTGCTCCCGCCGCCATTGGTCGACAGCCCCATGATTCCCGCTCTTGAGGATGTCCGGCACCCCCAATCCACGATACGCCGCTGGCCGCGTGTAGTGCGGGTATTCCAGCAGACCATCCGCATGGCTATCACGGTCCGCGCCGCCTTCCGCGCCCAGGACACCTGGCAGCAGCCGCACCACTGAATCAATGACGACCATTGCCGCCAGTTCGCCGCTGGTCAGCACATAATCACCAATGCTGATTTCATCCGTGACGACTAGTTCCCGAATGCGCTCATCGAAGCCTTCATAATGCCCGCACACAAGGATCATGCGCTCATGCTGTGCCAGTTCCTGCGCGATGCTGTGTGTCAGCACGCGCCCCTGGGGCGACATCAGGATGACCGGAGCCTCGCTGTCACCGCGTACCGCCTCTATCGCGGGCACCAGAATATCGACCTTGAGCACCATACCACCACCGCCGCCATACGGCGTGTCATCCACTGTACGATGACGATCTGTCGTCCAATTGCGAATATCATGCGTGGCAAATTCGAGGAATCCCCGGTCCTGTGCCTTCCACATCATGCTTTCGTGCATGGGGGCGAACATACTGGGGAACAGGGTCAGGACATCAACGCGCACAGGCGGCCTCTTATGGATAGATAGATGGCTGTTTATGTTACGCACTCAGATGAGAAATCCGTAGAGGCGATCTTGTCAACCGCCTCTACGGGGAGCCTCCATTGCGTAAGTCCGTTGATCCTACACAATGTGGATATGAAGATGATAGGGGCTATCGTGCCTAGGAACCGACCCTGACCAGAATCAGTTCAACTTCGCTGGTGGCGTTCTCGTCTGTGATTACCGGAACAAGCGTGTCATTGATGAATAGCAATTTGCCTTCGCCATCCGTAATACGTGCAGAGATGCTATAGCGATGGTTTTCCTCAATGGCAGACTGCGGATAGGACACTGCAAATGAGAATGGCACTTGTTTGCCGTCCGTCACAAAGACCTGCTCACCGAGGATGTCGGCGGGCGCATCCATCAGGGACACATCCTGAAGTTGGACTCTGACAACAGTATCTTCCGGTAAGGCAATACGCTGGAGATAAGTAACTGTCCCTGTGACCTGGGGCTGTGCACTGAACGTCATCGTGCCTGTATCCACCGGAGCTTCTAGCAGCAGTTCGTTATCTTCGGTGAATGAATAGGTTACGACTTCAGCGAGATGGTTGACGAAATCATTACCGAGCGAATTTCCGGGGCAGAGGGCTAAGGTCATCGGCCCTGGCAGGATCGAAATCGTGTTGGCATCTTCGTCCACCGTGTAGGTGCCAAGCACATAATTGCAGTCAGCTTTCGCCTGGAATGTTTCTTCGTCTGTAAAGGTGATCGTGTAGTCAGGCGGGGTCGGCACTTCTGTTTCCTGCATCGCATCTGCGAAATATTCCCACTGCCAGGTGACGCCAACGAGCGTGGGCATCTCTGGCTCCGGTGTTGGTGTTTCAGTTGCATCCTGTGCCATGAGAATCCCTGTGGCTCCTACTAAGCTAACGATCAACATCAGGCAAACGGCTGTGATTTTAGAGCGCATAATTTCTCTCCGATAGGCTAAGCAATTAAAATTGCAGACTTTCCAGCTTTTGCTGGGGCCAATCCTAATCAAATTAGTAATGTTAGATGGGAGTCATACCAGAGATAAATAAGTGATGTATGAGAGTAATGATCGGTGTTTCATCGGCCAGGTCCTATATTAAAGATGATCCTAACTGAAATTTGTGCTCATATCTGCAAAAGCTATAATCGGGTACCGAAGCGAAATATCGAGGATAAGAGAATTGCTATGAAGAACTACCTATCAAGGGTTGTGATATTGATCTTGTTGATGACCATTGGTGTCGCACAGATCACTAACGCCCAGGATGTCCCAGCGCCAGTATATGAGCCTATGGAAGGCTGTTTTACAGATGTTTTACTTGAGCTTGATTATGAATGTGGTTATGTCACCGTCCCGGCGTTCTACGATGGCCGTACCGACGCGACGATTCGTCTGGCGGTCGTGCGCATCTTTGCCGTTGGCGAAGGTGAAAAAGGATCGCCCGTCTTCTTCATGGATGGTGGTCCGGGGGGTAGCTTGCTGCTTAACCTCGGCCTTGACCAGTTTTCAATCGCCACAGAGTTGGGGTTAGACGAGGATTTAGAAGCCCCTACGCCCATTATGGATATGCTGGAAGCCCATGACTTTGTCCTCTTCTCACAACGTGGCACGCAGTTCAGCGAGCCGGTTCTCGTCTGTGAGGCAGCCGATGAAATTGGCGGGTTAGCCGTCCTCCAGGGCATTGATTTTGAAACACAGCTCGAACAAACGCACAGTGCCATGCAGTCTTGTATTGAAGCCTTTGTCGCTGAGGGCGTCGATTTCAATGCTTATACCAATTTCGCCAATGCCGATGATGTCAACGCCGTCCGCGAAGTCCTGGGTTATGACCAGATCATCTTCTATGGCGAATCCTATGGTGCGCAGCTCGGCGAACACGTCATGCAGCAGCATCCGGATATTCTGGAAGCCGTGATCCTGGATGGCGTCAATGCGCTGTCCAAAGTGGAGTGGATACAGGATGACGGCTATATCCTGGAGCAGGGCATTAACAAACTGCTGGCGCTGTGTGCCGCAGATGAAACTTGTGCAGCGAAACTGGAAAATCCGGAAACCTTGCTGGAAGATGCCTTTGCGCGCATTCAGCAGGAACCGCTCTCAGCGACATTTACCGTCGAGGACACGGTCTATACATTTGACATCACGCCAGAGATTCTCGTCACATCGCTTGAAAGCATGTTTACATCTGATAATCGCCCAAGTATCCCACGTGCGTTATGGGGCTTGCGTAACGGCGACACGAGCTACCTCGCCAATGTGATCGGTGCTGAAGCCACACAACCGTCGGAAGACGCGGTTATTGCGGAACTGATGCACAATGCGATGGTCTGTTCAGATGACCCGCCGCAGCCAGAAGCCAGCTATGACCAGAGTAGCTATTCTGAATTTGCTCGCTTTACAGAGCAGGTTTTTGCAAAAATGTATGTCGGCGTATGCGAAACGCTCGATCTGGAACGCCTGCCGGATACCAGCGATGAAAATCCGACAGTCGATGTCCCGACGCTTGTACTCAGTGGCGGCCTGGATGTGCGCACACCGACTGTACGCAACCAGGAAGTGGCGGATGCCCTGCCCAACAGTCGCATCATCATCTTTGAATACAGCGATCATGTGCAATATCGCGGAGATTATGCGCCCTGTGCCTCCGCTATTGTGAGTGCGTTTGTAAATGACCCCTCATCGCTCCAAGACCTCGATGCCAGTTGTCTTAATACGGTATTCCCGCCTGTAATCACGCTGCCACCACCGACACCCGTCGACCTTGTTGGCATCCAGTTCGTTGCTGCGGGTATCTTTTCTGCCGGTGAATTTTTCCTGATTCCAGAGGGTAGCCAGTTCTCCGTGACCTTCAACGATGCGGAACAAATGACCATCGTGGCGGATTGCAACACGATCCTGGCAACGTATACGGTGGATGAATCAGGGGCGTTCAGTATGAGCCTGGGACCCAGCACGCTTGTCGCCTGCCCAGAAGGCTCACCTGTTAATGAATTCATGAGTGTGCTTGAAGGTGTCACGACCATCGAGATCACCGACTTCGGTGATCAGTACAAACTTGTGCTGGAGACCGATGAGGCGACGACCTACATCCCGTTCACAGCGACAAAATAGGGCCTCTCCACAGCCTTAGAACGTTTTGGATGAGGTCACCTGATGACTTTTTCAACAGCCTCGTTTAAGATGCATGCATTGATTGATGAGGTCATCAAAAACATAGGACCTATGACGAAACGTTTATCTCTATGGTTACTGGGCAGCCTGCTGATTGTCCTGCTGGCTGCCTGTAACCTGACCACCCCTGACAACCTGCCAACGCCGATCCCCACGCCGGACCTGCCGCGTGTGGAAATTATCGACCCGCCCAATAATGTCCAGGTCTACGAAAATACCGAGTTCAACTTCGATATCGTGGCCCGTGACGAAACCCAGGGTATTTCCTGGCTGGTGCTGCTGGTCGATGGGTCGGAAATCAATCAGGCTCGGCCCCAGGATGCGGAAACAGTTGAAGTTTTCCGTGTCACGATGAACTGGCGGACCAGCGAATTAGGCAACCACGCTGTAGAAGCCATCGCTTACCGCGCGGATGGCACCCAGAGCGATCCCGCCGTGCTCAACGTGGAAGTCATTGCCCGCCCATGAAGTGTGTCCATCGCTGGTTGCTAGCACTGCTGTTATTCGCTCTGGCAGCCTGCCAACCGAGCCATACCGATGCCTGGGGGTCGATCACCAACTTTGGCAGCATGCAGCATATTCAGCCGCCCGCGATTATGCCAACCAGCCAGGGAACCGTTTTCGTCTGGTCCGATGCTGACGCAACCGAGGCGCGATTGTACGCCGCCACTGCCGCCAAACGGGCGACGATCCTGGCGCTGCCAACAACCCTGGCCTACCAGCACAGCACCTATCCGGCGCTTGGCGACAATGCCCACCTCCTCTGGATCGACCAGCCCCTGGATGAAGGGCCGCGACTGGTTACGGGCACCTATTCCCCGGACCTGATTGCGCTGACAGGGCCAGTAACGCTCTCGCGCCGCGACACTTACAACTATGCCGCTGCGCCGCTGCCGAGTGGTGGTTTGCAGGTTGTCTGGACATCAGGCTTCATCAGCGAGCCGACCCTCTACACCCTGACGATTGATGGACTGGGTCGGCCCAGCTTCGCGGAACAGGTGCGCTTCTTCGTGACGCATCCGGCCCTTGTGCGTGATGGCCAGGGCGATCTGTGGTTATTCTGGCTGTGGGATGGCGATGTCTATCGCGGTCGGCTGGAAGGCACTGTGCTGGAGGATGTGGAAACGGTCACGCCTGATGTGGCGCTCCAGCGTGGTGATTATCTGGATGCCTTCTATGCTGTCATGGACGAAACCCATACTTATCTGCTGTGGCAGGTCAGCCGCGCCGATGGCACCTGGGAAGTCGAGTGGGCAATGGGCACCAAAGTCGGTGATGTCTGGTCGCCACCGCGCCAACTCTCATTTGCTGCCGATGCTGAAAATACCGTCCAGACCGGCTTTAACTCCGGTGTGGTCCAGGCCGCACATTCAGGCGCCGATGCCAGCCTTGTGCGCTTGGCGCGGCCACTCCTGGGGCAGAATCGCAGCGTACCGCTGTCAGTCGTCACCGATGGCGAACAGGCCAGCACCATAGGCATCCTCTATTTGCAGAATGGGGCCGTGCTTGGTTATCAGGCACTTGCCGATGGCAACCTGCTGCGCGCACCTGGCATCGCCGCCGATAGCGCTCTCTATCTGACCCTGGCCTGGGGGCAGCTTGGTCCCGCCGGAACCACTCTGAATTTCATCACCTCGCAGCCGCGATAGAAGCACTTGCGCGCCTGCAAGCCAGCATCCTATTTAGAAATTCGCTAAAAACGCCTGTGTGACCTGTGCGGTTTTACTCAAACCATCTTCGGCTGAGATCAACTGGCCTAACTGAGACGCTTTCTCGCGCATCATCTGGTCGCTGGTTGCTTCGATAATGGCTGCGGCTAATCTGTCAGCCGTCAGTTTCTTACGCGGAATCGGCGCTGTGCCAACGCCAAGTTCCTGCACATGGCGCCCCCAATAGGGCTGGTCGCCGTTGTGTGGCACGATGACCGTCGGCACACCTGCCCGTAATCCCGACGCTGTCGTTCCCGCACCGCCATGATGAACCACAGCCGCCATCTGCGGGAACAGCCAGCTATGCGGCGCATACTTCAGGAAATGGACATTTTTGGGTGCATTCTCGGCATGGAAGCCAGCCCAACCTGTCAGAATGACCGCCCGTTTGCCTGTCTGTTGAACGGCCTCGATCAGCGTTCGCGTCGTCGCTTCTGGTTTGCTATCGGGCATACTCCCAAAGCCAATGTAGACGGGTTTTTCCCCCGCCGCCAAAAAATCGACCAAATCCTGTGGTGGCTCCCAATTATCATCATCGTCAAACAAATAACCTGTGATCTGGAAATGCTCTGGCCAATCTGCCGGACGCTTTACCACATGTTCGCTGACGGTCGTCAGGGCGGGTGTGTCTGCCAGGAATTGCTGATAGTCCTTGAGCTTGCTCTTGGGCAGCCCCAGATGGTCGGTTGCGATCTGGTTACGGGCACCGCCCATGACCATCCAGCCCATACGCTTGACAAAGCGATAGGTGAAGCGGTTATATGCAGCCTGGAACGGGAACCCGTTCGGCAGGGGCGGCATCGCTGACGGGAACTCGCTGGTGATGTTCAGTGGCGCCGGATTGAGCACGATGGCTTTTAGCCTGTTCACCCGCAGAATATCGAAGAGCAGTGCCATGCCGAACTCAACCGTCATCAGCACATCGGTGTCGCGTGTGGCTTCCAGCACTTCCAGTCCCATTTGCACCATGATTGGCTTGAGCAGTTCACTGGCCGTCTTAAGCTGCTGGATAATGCCCTGGTCCATGAGATGGGCATTCTCTTTGGAGAAAGTATTGACATCCGCACTGAGTGGGGCATAGCCCAACCCGCGTTCACGTACCCATGCTTCATAGCCAGGGGACGCGATGACCTGCACCTCGTGACCTGTTTCTTGTAGCGCCTGACCCAAAACCACATGTGGGCGGATGTCGCCCCATGTCCCGTAGACGAATATGGATATGCGCATCGGCGTTTACCTTGTTACGGACTTTTTTGACGAGGTGGGAACGGCTAGGAGTGTATGGGTGGGGCACAATGAATGTGCCCCTGCGTCAGTAGGCTATATGCGTGTCATCACGCGACGGTAACGCCGTGCCAATTCCTTGAGCATCTCAATCGCGATGTCCGGCTCGGCCTGCAATTCTTCCATAAAATCCAGGTTGAGCAGAACGAGGCACTTGACGGCATCCTCCGCGATGATCGAAGCGGTACGGGGTGCTTCATCCAGCAGGGATAGCTCCCCGAAGAAGTCCGTCCGCGTGAGGCGGTCCAGTTCGCGCTCAGTGCCATCGAGCAGCTTACGGATCACTTTAGCTTCGCCGCGCACCATGATATACAGCCCGATGCCTGGTTGGCCCTGCTCTACAATCGCGTCACCAGCTTCATAGTCCCGCTCACGGATGCGCTTGGCAATCCGATTGAGCTGTCGGTCAGTCAAATCTTTGAATAACGGTACTTTTGCCAAAAACTCAGCAATATCTGCTACGGAAGCGGCCATACAATCCCCCATCTTTTCCAGAGGCAAAACCCCTGCGTACGATACATAACTATAGTCAACAACGCCCCTTCAAGACAAATTGTAGGAACAATCCTGCGTTCTTGGATGTTTCATAACCAGAATTTTTAGTTTCTTTATACAAGTTACAGGGTGTTACATGGCTATAATAAGTAGGTGCCTCGTTAATGAGGCTGCATTGCACCAAGGCCTATCATTTCATTTTCAACACCTTTGGTGACATTTGCTCGGAAAATACTGGCACAGGAGGCTCGGTTGTGAAGCGTGGGATTTTGTTCATTTTGGTGATGCTGCTGGCATTCAGTGGCGTTGTGTCTGCACAGATGGACCCTGACAGGATCGACGAAATATCGAAGAAGGTCGTTCAGATCATTGCCTTGCAAGACGGGGAACCCGTATGGGTGGGTTCCGGCACGATTGTTACAAGAGACGGACTTATTTTTACGAACCGCCATGTGGTGGATGGGGCCGACGATTTCGTCATCGCACTCCTGGATGACCCGAATGAGAAGCCCATCCCAACCTACTACGCCAGCGTGGAGCAGATGTTCCCCTATGACTATGGCACCTTCGAGCTGGACTTTGCCATGTTGCAGATCGACCGTGACATCGACGGCAACAGCATTTTCCGTACCCGCCTGGACCTGCCATTTTTGGATACCAGCACCTTCGCGGAAGCGCGTCGTGGTGAGCCGATTTTCGTCTTTGGTTACCCGACCATCGGTGATGGCTACTTTGTCTTTACTGATGGCCTGATCAGTACCGTGCAGAATGCGGACGTTGGCAGCAACCGCATTCCGGTTTTCTACCAGACCAATGCGGAAATCGCCCCTGGCAACAGTGGCGGTCTGGCAACCAATGCCGATGGCGACCTGCTCGGCATCCCGACCAGTGTACGTTCGGAAGATCGCACAGCCGCGCGCCTCAGTGGTGTTATTCCCTTCAGCGTGATCGAAGCCGCTGTGGAAAATCGTCTGGTGCAGCCGGAAAATCCGACTACGCCCAATACGACGACTACCACGACCGACAGCGATCCCAACATGAACATCCAGATCACGGATGTAGAGTGGAATGTCGATAATAACGGCACGCCTGCGGTCGCTATCCACACTGAAATCAACGTGATTGGCTACCGTGACCAGGACCTGCGCGTTGGCGTCTTCTTTTACTATGATGATCTGGAAGAAGTCACGGCTGTTCCCAGCCTGATAGAAGACTTCTCATCGCCCAGCGGTGCGCTGACCGCCCAGGATGTCATCACACCCGGCTATGACAACACCATCTACGAAGACTTCGTCTTTGTTGTGCCACTTTCAGCCTTCCCTGATGAAAACGTGGATCGCAGTGCGGTCATTGTGGCCGACATGGGCGTCAATGGGGAGTCATTTGATAACCTCAGCGAACCCTGGGCCTATACAGTGACGGCCAACACCAGCAATACGTCCACAGGCAACACGGGCAATACAGGCAACACGGGTACGACAACCACTACCGGTGGCGCGACCTACGGCATGGATGTCACCTGTCCGGATGGCCTCGTTATCAATGATGGCGTGGAAATCATCGTCTTCCAGATGCGCCCTGGCTTTGAATACACAGCTACGGTAGTTGGCATTGACGGTTTCGATCCCATCCTGGCCGTGACGCCCACGATTGATGGCGCAACATCTTATCAGGCTGAATTGTGCTCCGATGATGATGACACCGCCGCTCGCTACAGCGTCAGCCTGCCAACGAGCGGCAACATCCCGGCCAGCCAGCGCAGCAGCCGTGTTCGCTTTAGCCACAGCAACAGCGACTTCCTGAACGTGTCGTTCATCGTTGGCGAGTTTGACCGTAATCCAGGCGAGTTTGTGCTCATTCTGGAAGGCATGGCGGCGACACCTGCCGATGGTATTGGTGATCCGTTCATCCTGCGCGCCACACCAAACGTGCTCAATTCAGCAATTGGCGCCAACGTCTATATGATCGGTGCTGAGTCGCAGCTTGACCCGCTGATGTACCTGCTCGATGTCGATACGATGGAACCGATGGAAACCGATGCTGGCAGCGTCGTCTGTGATGACAGCAACACCGATACCTGCTGGGGAACATCCTACGACTTTGCAGGTGGTGGTGTCGCTCGTGCGGGTGGCCGTACCTATACCGCCGACGAATATGACCCGATGCTGCGCATCCCAATGAACCTGGGCAGTGCGACCGAGCATATCGACTTCACCTTTGTGATGACCAGCTATCAGCAGAGCACCAGCGGTCAGTACATCATGGTGTTCCATATCGGCGCAGAATAAGCATCCTGCATAATATCATCATTAAACGGGGTACGGCCTGACCGTGCCCCGTTTTTTGTTTGTCAGCATCAGCAAGGGTTTTTACGGCTTTTTTGTGCAGAACGCGGTGCGCCAGCCTGCCGATCACGTTAAACTGTGACCATCGTTATTCGGGAGAGTTTACGATTTGAGGGGGAGGGCGTATGTCACGCTTATTTGGCGCGCTGATTATTCTGCGGACGCTGGCGCTACCTGTGCTGGTCATCGCGACGATTTGGGTCATCCAGGGTATGGTCAACGATGTCATCCAGAAGACGAGCGAGCGCCGTATGCTCATCAGCTCAGAAATCTCGCAGATTGAAGATGACCTGCAGACGCTGGCCGGGACCATCGGCAGCGCTCAGGAGACGGTCAACGGCAGCTTTGGCCGTCTGGCGCGCTTCCTGGGCCAGATCAACTTCGATGAACTGCCTTTGCCGGACTTCACTGTGCCGACAACGCTCAGCCTTGATGTGCCCAGTTTCTTAGAAAATGGCCTGAAAGCCATCCCCATACCTGGTACCAATTACAATCTGTTCCAGGTGATCGAAATCTGGACCGATGTGGACGTGCCCTTTGCGGATGATATCAATGGTGTGCCGATTGCTATCGAGAACGCCTTCGGTGAATTTGAAGATGCCTTCGGCGCTTTCACGACTGCTGCCACCCGCATGAACAGTACCCTCGACAGCATGCAGGTTGCCAATGCCCAGGTCGTCGCCCTGCATGATGACATCTACCGGATTCTACGTGGTGGGGACGGAAAACAGCCCGGAACGCCCTGGCTGTCGATCTTGCAGGTTCTGTTGATCGCGATAGGTGTATTTGCTGCGCTCTGGTATATCACCAGTGTTTATGACGATCTGCGCCGAGGGTGGCGCATGATGACCGGACAGGCGTAGTTGCGTGACGAGCGTTTTGCTGTCTAGACTCCTATCCTCGTTCCTTCCCTCGTGAGGTGGAAGGATGCCTTTCTTGGCAGTTTGGTCGTAAATATAAGTCCCCTCACCTCATGGGGATGGGATTTAGGGGTGGGGTTTTGCCCTGTTGCTTATCGCTTTCTGACGTGGTCTGCCTCTTAAGCCCGTTCAGTCACGACTTTTTTTTGGCGTGGCATGCTGCGATAGTACCGCTTGAGGTCCCAGGTACGCAGGGCAGCCTCAGCGGCAATCGACAGACTCATCTTGGACTGGCCGTGTCTGCGGTCCGGGAAGTGAATCGGCACTTCAAGGAAGCGGCAGCCCAACAGCGTCGCCACATAGCTCATCTCAATCTGGAAGATGTAGCCGTTGGACTGGATTTTATCGAGGTCGATGCGTTGCAGCGTTTCGCGCGTCCATACCCGAAAACCGGCCGTCGCGTCTTTTACAGGCAGGCCGAGAATCGCCGGAGTATAGATACGATTGGCGAACATGCTGAGTGCTTTGCGAAGAAAATGCCAGGATTCATCCACGCTGCCGCCTTTGGTATAACGTGAACCAATGACGACATCATAGTCTTTGATGGCTTCCAGCATGATCGGGATGTATTTGGGCTGATGGGAAAAATCGCAATCCATCTGGACGATGGTGTCCGCGCCCATTGCTAGTGCCTTCTTAAAGCCCGCGATATAGGCTGGACGCAGTCCCTGTTTTTCCGGTCGATGCAGCACGGACACAAGCGGATTTTCACTGGCGATCTGGTCCGCCAGTTGGCCAGTGCCATCCGGTGAATTATCATCCACAACCAACAGGCTGAGGTCGGGAATATTCAGCGCGAACAGCGCCTCGACCATCAGCGGCAGGTTTTCCACTTCGTTATAGGTTGGGATGACGACAATCGTACTCATTTAGTGCTTCTCGACCTCTGCCCATATCGGCATCATGGTTCAGGTTTGGCGGATTGCGATTGTATCATAGGTCGTCGTGGACAATAGTCACAGACCTTTTGTATCACATCACATCAGTTGATCTTATTATGCTGTAAAAACGGCGAAAGTCGCGTGCAGATTCTTACAGGATGCCTTTCCGTAGGCCATTCGTTGATATAGTTCACCTTGTTTGGAGACCTTTTTTTATATGCTGGTGCGCCTATGACAACCATTCCGTTCAATAACTGGCAGCCAATCAGCCTGGAACAGACCATCGCTCTATTTGATGGCGCTCCGTTTACGTGGTTCATCGCTGGTGGCTATGCCGTTGAACTATTCCTGGGCCACTCGATCCGTGAGCACGATGATGTGGATGTAGTCGTTTTCCGTGAGGACCAGCTCGCCGCCCAATCCTGGCTAAAAGGTTGGCGGCTCTATGCCGCCGATCCGCCGGGGACGCTGCGTCCCTGGCTGCAAGATGAATTTTTGCCATTTGGTGTGCACGATATTTGGGGCCATCGGGATGGCAAGCAGCACTGGGAAATGCAGCTCATGTTGGCGGAATCCGAGCATGATCGCTGGTTCGCGCGCTTTGATGAGGGCATTGGTGGACCGCGTAACGACCTGTTTACAACCTACAATGACGTGCCTTCGATCCGCATTGAGGTGCAACTGCTCTACAAGTGCCGCCGCCCTCGCCCCAAAGACGAAGCGGACTTTGCCGCCTGTCTGCCGCTGCTCTCGGACGATCAGTGCCAATGGCTGGCGACATACATCCGCCGCCTGTTCCCTGATGGCCATCCCTGGCTGGATAAGTTGGCACGTTAGCGTTTCTCTTTTTTCCTGCGTTTGCGCTGTTCCCAATCCTGGCCAAGCTGAATCGCGACCCCGATCAGGTAGCCCATCACCGCCATGATGAGCGTAAAAAAGCTCATGACCGAAGCGGGTGTGTCGATGTCACCGCTGGCAACAAAATACAGATAAGCGAGCATCAGAAGGTTGATGCAGCCTGCCACCAGTAGAAATCCTCCCAGGTAGCGTGCGGCTTTGCCACGTAGGATCGTTTGATTGATATTCACGCCG
The DNA here is from genome assembly GCA_020634165.1 of Anaerolineaceae bacterium. Taxonomy (GTDB): domain Bacteria; phylum Chloroflexota; class Anaerolineae; order Aggregatilineales; family Phototrophicaceae; genus Phototrophicus. The sequence goes on from JACKCF010000001.1 coordinate 325,331, forward strand.
GATGGTGCTCTGAACCATGCGAAGAGTCCGAATATCAGGTAGAACACACCAAGGAAAACCAGAATAGCGACTCTTATTGACATAGGGACTCGGCTCGACTTTGCTTTGCAGCGAATGAATTCAGCACATGGATTATACGAAAAAACCAGCTTGTAAGCTGGGCGATGTTAGTCATCTACATTCAGAAGCTGATCGAAGACGGCTTGCCCCTTTGCCTGCAAATCCTCTACCGAGTCATCAAAACCAAAGGCCAGCACTTTGCCCTCTCGCCACAGTCCATCGATAGGTGCAAAGACACGCTCCGAAAGCGACTCGCTGATGGTTAATTTCTGCGCAAGGTCATTCGTTGTAAAGAATTTGGTAATTCCTTGATGTACCTCAGTATCATTTGACTTCAACCAATTCAGGGCAGCCCGCTCCCCAGGGAAAGCCATCTGCCTGATGAGGAAGTAATTCTGGAGTAGCCAGTATACGTTCGATGACAGCAAAAGCTGGCTGAATATGGGGTCGCTCGTCAGCCGATGGCGGACTTTATCCAGGGCATGCCGATGCGAAAAACACAGGAAGGCGCGGCTGTGTTCACCCAGCGCCGAGGTGTCCGGCTGCCAGTTCTGCTTACACTGCTCGATGAGCGCTGCTAATTCGCCCTGTGGATCATAGAGAATATCCCCTGTCGTCAGGGCTAAATCAAACGGCAGCAAAGGCGTTTTGCGGTTGATGTCGTCCAAGGTGCGGATGTTCATATCAACTGGAATGCCCTGAACATCAAAGTGCAAACTCTCGACAGCTTGAGGGCGCACTCTGACGAACACGAACAGGTCAAAATCGCCACCAGGGAGCATGTCATCAATGGTACGCCGCCCATAGCGAACAATGCCAACGACCTGTGGATTTTTCTGGAGCGCGTCAATAAAGCCTCGCAAATCAGTGAACAAGTTTCCCTCCTTTGTGACAAGAGGTTAGCCTAACACAAAAATAAAAAACCAGCTTATGAGCTGGTTGGGGTGTGCCGAAGGTGGGAGTTGAACCCACACGCCCAGAGGGCAACCGCTTTTGAGGCGGTCGTGTCTGCCATTCCACCACTTCGGCAAGTTATGATTGATTGTAGATTTTCAGCGGCAGTCGTGGCAAGATACGGCCTGCGCACAACATAATGGCTATGGATCAGATAGTAGAGGCTACAGGCTAAAAAGTCAATGCCAGACCCACAGGCACCCTCCCTCATGACACCGGCTGACATCGATGATAACGAGCTGGTGGAACAGGCCGTAAATGGTGATGTAAACGCCTTTAATGGACTGGTGCTGCGCTATCAGGACCGCATCTATAGCATTGCCTACCGCATCATGGGCGAGCCAGATGGTGCCGCTGATATGACCCAGGATGCCTTCATCAACGCCTACCGCAAATTGGATACCTATCGTGGCGGCAGCTTCGTCGGCTGGATGGGGCGGATCGTCACCAATACCTGCTATGACGAACTGCGCAAACGCAGACGTCGCCCACAGACGGCCTTTGAGGATTTGCCCGGTGGCGATGCTGACGATGGCCCCCCGATTGCGTCCGATAGCATCACGCCGGAAGAAGCCGCTCTACAAAGTGACTTACAGCAGGCCATCGCGGATTGTATTCGTGCGCTCAACGACGATCAGCGTGTGGTGATGGTCCTCAGCGACATTCAGCACCAGAGCTATCAGGAAATTGCTGAAACGATGAATCTCAATATTGGGACGGTTAAATCGCGCCTCAGCCGGGCGCGTGTATCAGTCCGTAATTGTTTGCAAGCTGTTCAGGAACTTTTGCCACCTGAATTTCGTCTAGGTGATGAGGAATGAACAAGTTGTTAGTGTTTAGTAGTGAGTTATGAGTCATTTGCGTCTACTCAGGTAAGGAATTCGTTGTGTTGATCTGATATGCCGAAATCGCTTCTGAAATATACCGCCTTGCGTTTGTTCCTAAGTAAATTAGCAAGGCATCCTTCCACCTCATGGGGGAAGGACCGAGGATAGGGGTCTCAGAAGCCATTGGGCGCAAGGTCAGATGAATCTGTGAGTTCGTACTTGTAAGGATGTACTAAAAACTAACAACTGAAAACTGAAGTATGAAGACTGTGATCTGATGGAACCCTACGAACTGACTGACCGCGATGCCGAACTGCTTTCGGCCTATATCGATGATGCCCTGGACGCCGATACGCGCACCAGCCTTGAGGCACGTCTGGAGCAAGACGCGGATTTGCGCCAGGAACTGCGCAGTTTGCAGCAAACGGTCGCCCTGGTTCGTAGCCTGCCGGATGTCCGTGCGCCGCGCAATTTCACCCTGACGCCGGAAATGGTCGGTCTGAATGACCCCGCACCTATGCCTCAGGAAAAACCCGTTTTAAAAGTGGTGCCTCGTCGTCGCAGTGTGTGGGAAATTGCCATAGCGAGCGCCGCCGCATTCGTGCTGGTATTCGCTGGGGCGTTGGTTGTCATGCGCGTCATGAACGACGAAGCTCCGCCAACGGACAATGCTATGCAGGTGGCCGCCGCGCCCTCAATGACTGCCAAAATGTCCACCGAACGGGCCGAGAGTACGGTTGCCATCGATAGTGATGGATCGATTGTTCTGGCCGCAACAGAAGCTGCGACAGGCGGTATTGCCGAGTCCCAGATTGTGGAGAGTACACCTGTCATCACCATTGTAGATGGAGTCGCTATCGTGACGCCCAGGGTCAACCTGCTGACGCTGCCACAGTCAACCCCAACCCCGGCCCCCACTCAGTCATCTGTGCCAGGTTCCGAAAGCAGCCAGATCGGTCTGGTGCCGCCAGCAACACAGGAGATGCTCGGCGAAAGTGGTGGCGCTGCGGGCGAAGGCGATATGAACGATGTCACGCAACAGACCTTTGCCGCTGAAGCGCCGGAATCGGCCCAGGCAGATGAGGCTGTCGGAGCGGACGATCAAGCATCTGTGGCGACTTCTACAACTGAGACAAGCTTACGTGAAGCTGGAACGGGCAGCAGTTCCAGTGAAGATGCTCCCTCTGCCAACGATGCGGATGCTTCCGAAGAAGAATACTCCGCGCCTGAAGATGCCTTTGATACCGAGCTTGAGCCGATGCCGCTGGAAAATGGCTTCTCGACGACTGAAGCAAGTGGCTACACAGTGGAGTTGGGCAGTCTCCTGCGCCTGTTGATGGTTGACCTGTACCAATCCAGTGCAGAAACACCGCTGTTCAAGCTGCCAGGGGACCAGGTAATTACCCTGCGTGATGCGTTCGACGTGTTCCTGCACATCCTGGCCGGAGTCGCTGGTGGGGCACAGTCAGGCCGATGAAACGCAATGCCAGTTTTTGCCCGCAGTGCGGCACATCGCTAGAGCATATTGAGCGTCATGGCCGTATTCGTCCCGTATGCCCCTCATGCGGCTTCACTGTCTACTTTGATCCCAAAGTGGCTGTGACGATCTTCATCGAGCAGGACGAACAGGTTCTGCTCGTTCAGCGTAATAATCACCCTGGCTTTGGTAAGTGGGCCATGCCTGCTGGCTTCGTGGAATATGATGAAGCTCCAGAAGATGCTGCCATCCGCGAAACGCTGGAAGAAACAGGCCTGGAAGTCGAAATCACGGATTTGTTGGCCGTATTCCCACGCAAAGATAACGGCCTGGCCGATATCGTGATTAGCTATGCGGCGCGCGTAACAGGCGGCCAGTTACAGGCTGGCGATGATGCCTCCGCAGCCGAATGGTATACGCGCAAAGCAGTCCCCATTGATGACCTCGTCTTTTATCCCTCCATGACGTTGGTCGGGGCTTGGGCGCGCGAAGCCAGGTAATTTCCATAGGACTAGAAATGTATAACTGCCAATCCATGCTAAACTACACTAGGATAGCAGGTTAGGCTTCTGTTATATCTGAACATGGGGTCGGATATGCATAAGGGTCATTATGAACTCATCGTCGTCGGATGTCGTGGGATGCACGTTTGAGCTAACAGACGATAACGTTGCCATCTTTCGATTTGCCGATCTCAAACGCGAATCAGTCGATTTGTTCGTCGACACGCTCAAACAATTGGTCAAAGAGCGTGACGCAGAGCAAGCACACAGTCGTACGTTGGTCGATGCCTATCAGCTCAGTATGCCAACGCCCTACGCGGCAAAACGCTTTCAGGAACTTGTCAAAGATAAGCCGGATACCTTGAAGTCGTCGGTGGCGATTATTACATCGTCCCGAATGGTCAATACATTTGTCCAGGCGATATTTAGCCGTATGCCGAGGAACAAACATTCTCATTTGCATCTTTTCGATACCGAAGAAGCCGCACTCGCCTGGCTTGATGAACGCTTGCAGGAAGTCGGCCCTTAAATTCGGGAATGAGGAAGAATTTTGTTAACTCAATCGGTGGGTCCAGTATAATGGCTTCACAATCCTCTGAGGTGGAAGAAACAGGATTTACCTACGAAATACGCGATGATGGTATCGTCGTTTACCACCTAACAGACTTGCGGCGCGATTCAGTCGACCAATTCATAGACGTCTCGCACAATTTTGATGTCCAGGCATTTGAAGAGGGACGTCATAGCCGCTGCATGCTCGATATTTCTAAGCTAAAGTTCCCGACGCCTTATGCCGCCAAACGCATCCAGCAAAATTCGGAAGCAACCCCGGACGGCCTGCTGGAGTCTTACGCAGTGGTGACGCCCACCTCTGCCATCTATACCTTTGCCCGCACAATTCTCAACCACCTACCGAATGCCCAGGCCCAGAGTATTCGCCTTTTCCACGACGAAGCATCCGCGATTGAGTGGTTGCAAGCACGTCTGGAACAACTGGGTCCGTAAAAAATATGTCTTGCTAAGTGGTAATACAGGTTGCGTATTATCACGGATTTCTTCGTTCTGGTTTCCTGTATAGACTGAAAATGAATGGCCTCGTACGCAGCAAACATGCTTTGCGCTGTTGAGGTGTTTCTATATAAATAGACCTGTTTCTGGCTTGTGATGCAACAAAGCAGATTCCCTGTCACATGCCGTCAAATAGTACTAGGACGCAATATGGTAGCCACAGTAGAAAGATTTCAGCTAGAAAAACGTGTAGACGGCATTATTGTCTATCGTCTGGCAGATTTGCTTAGAGAATCAATTGACGCATTTACAGAAGCAGCCACAAAAACAGATTTATGGGCTGTCGAAAATGATTGCCATGCACGTTGTTTACTAGATATCACCAAAGTCCGTTTTCCCAATCCTTATGCGATTAGTCGTATTCAGACGCTAATCAAAAGTACACCGGATGAGATTCGGGAGTCCTTTGCGGTATTAACACCGACATCGAACTTGTATTCCTTTGCCCGGGCCATTATCAACCATATACCGCAATCGAAGACCAATAGTATCCGTTTTTTCCGCGAAGAGGCCGAGGCTTTAGCATGGCTGGATGAACGGTTGCAGGAGATTGGTCCCTAGTTGCCTGGTTTGCGCACAATATTGATCTGATTGACGCCGAGTGAGAGGGGCATCAGCGTGGTACGGGTGAAAAGCTGCGCGGCAGCCGGCAGCCCAAACAGCGCAAACTGAATGCCTTTCGGGATAACTGGCACATAGGGTACGTCCCATAGACCATCCCCAAACTGTTTGAGTACGACAAAACCGGTTTCTTCACACCACTGCTTCCACGTTTCTGGCACATGGCAGTTGATATGTGTCTTATCTTTGCCGATAGCATCATTTTCGCGATCTTTGAAGCGGCGCAGGCTGTACTCTGGATGGGGTGTCGCGAAAAAGAGCAACCCACCTGGGGTCAGTATACGGTAGATGTCGCGCAGGGTCTCTTGCGGATCAGGTATGTGCTCAACCAGATGCAGCGCCACCACCACGCTCAATTCCCCACCTTCATAGCGGCTGAAATCGGTCGCATCGCCCACATAGGCTTCCACCTTCGGCGCGATTTTGCGCGTATTTTCAATGCTGCGTGGGATCAGATCGACGCCAATACAGGCGAAGTCATCCTGTAGCAGACTGAGCAAATCACCGAGGCCGCAGCCCATCTCCAGCAACTTGCGCTCTGGGCCGCCTGCCGGAGCATAGCGCTGGATGAGCGCGGCGAAATACCGACGCGCGAACCAGTACATGCTGAACTTACCCAGTGGGCGGTCGGCATAATTCCACTTGTCAAAGTATTCGTCGGTGTAATGTTCGCTGGGGACGTTATTTTCGCTCATAGGTTTGTCGCTCAGGGAAAGTGCCGGGACGCGCAAACACATCCCGGCTCATGGTTGGATGATGGATGACGCGCTAGGCGCCCTTTTGGTAATTGGCCATAGCCACTGGCTGCACCTGATTGGCCCGCGCGTCATAAAGCTCAAAGCGCAGGCTGACCAGATCAAGCACACCGTATGTCCCCGATGTCGCTCGGCTGCTGTCGAAGGTATACAGCGAGCCTGGGTTAATCAGCACGCCTTCATCAACGCGCATATACAGCGGCACATGCGTATGCCCTGTAATCAGTACATCGGCCTGCAACGACGAAAGCACCATGCTCAGGTACGTCTCCGACAGGTGATCGCGATACATGCCCCACATATTATTGCCAGGTTTGCCATGACACATAAAAATACTTCGGGTGTTGATTTGTCCCTGCCAGTCGATGGGCAGGTCTTTCAAAAAAAGCTGATTCTCGCCGTTGATATCGGTCACGTAGTCATCGTGATTGCCACGGACGCTGATGATGTTGCGGCGGCGGATCTCCTCGACGACAGCGTTTTCGTGCGGCCCGCGTCCCACAATATCGCCTGCACACAAAACGTGTGTGGCCTGGTGTTCATAGGTTAAGCGGTCAAGTGTCGTCAGAAGGGTGTCTAAGTCTCCGTGTACATCGGATATGATACCAACTTTCATCCTTATGATCCTAACAGTGTGAACATGTTGCCCATTATAGGCGAGACTAGGAAACCTGTGTACCCTTCTCAACAAGGGAATCAGGTTTGACGTTTGCCATCTGATCGCACCACGAAATAGGTATTTTGTAGGGGATTTCTGCGACTTTCTTGCAGGATGCGTTATAGTCTGTTGGGACGGGTTTGACTGGGGTCAGATTTTTAGCGTGTTGGGACAGTCGTCATATCAGTGGGTGAATAATCGCTATGAACTGCGCCGTTTATTGGGGCGTGGTGGCATGGGCGAAGTTTTTGCTGCCTATGATCGGCTGACACAATCCGATGTCGCTTTCAAACGGGTTCTGCTCAACCCTGGCGATACCGACGATACCTTGCCTGGTGTAGACTTCCGACTGGCACTGGCAATGGAATTCCAGACGCTTGGTTCGCTGCGGCATCCCAATATCATCAGCGTGCTGGATTACGGCTTTGCTGACGATACGGGCCATCCCTTCTTCACAATGGAACTGTTGCAGCAGCCGCGCACCATCATCGAAGCGGGTCGCGGGCTGAGTTATGAAGCCAAGCTCGACCTGATCCTGCAATTGCTCCAGGCCTTAGCTTACCTGCATCGGCGTGGCATCATTCATCGCGACCTCAAACCGGACAACGTGATGGTGGTCGATGGCCAGGTCAAGGTGCTCGATTTTGGGCTGGCGCTGCATCGGGGCAGCGATGCTTCACTGGTAGCAGGTACCCTCGCCTACATGGCCCCGGAACTCTTGCAAGAAGCTCCGGCATCACAGGCGTCTGACCTGTATGCCTGCGGCATGATCGCCATCGAACTGCTGGCGGAGTCCCATCCCTTCAATACGGCTGATGTCACCCAACTGATACAGGACATCTACAATAAGCAGCCAGATACCCTGTTGCTGGATATTCCGGAAGAACTGGCTTATATCCTGGCCGGATTGGTGCAGAAAGCCCCACGCAAACGGTATCAGGATGCCGTCGGTATCCTGGCCATGTACACTGGTGCGGGCGCGGACTACGCCGAAAATCCGGCAATGCGCGACAGCTTTTTGCAGGCGGCGCGTTTCGTTGGTAGAGAAAAAGAACTAGGCGACCTGCTCGACCGCCTGGACGCGCTCAAAGATGGTGAGGGCGGGCTGGTACTGGTCGCGGGTGAAAGTGGCGTGGGTAAGTCGCGCCTGTTGAGCGAGGTCCGTATGCATGGCCTGGTGCGCGGTGTGCGCGTGATGATGGGCCAATCGGTGCAGGACGGGGGCAGCCTCTACCATGCCTGGCGACCGATCATTGAGCGACTGGTGCTCTTCACCGAAGTTGAGCCGGAAGAAGTGACGGTCCTCAAGGTGCTTGTGCCGGATATTGAACGCCTGCTTTACGATGGCGATGTATTCGAGGTGAGTCCGGCGGAACTTAGCCCCAAATTGGCCCTGGAACGACTGCCTGTTGTGCTGGAATCCCTGTTCCGGCGGCAGACTGTGCCACTGCTCATTATCATCGAAGATTTGCATTGGGCGCGTGAGAGCGTCGATCTGCTGGCGCGGGTTCACAACAGCCTGAGCGGCACATTGGTTCTCATTTTGGCCAGCTACCGTAATGACGAATCGCGGGATTTGCCAATATCCCTGCCGGAAGCCCAACTCATGCAGCTTGATCGCCTCAGTTCCGAGGAAATCGGCCAACTGTGCCGTTCCATGCTCGGTGAGCGCATCCATAATCAGGTCGCTGTCATCGACCTGCTGGAGCGCGAGAGCGAGGGCAACGTCTTTTTTATCATTGAAGTCATGCGCGCCTTAGCCGAAGAAACGGGACGACTCGACCTGATTGGTACGCAAACGCTGCCGCCGACTGTCTTCGCGCGTGGCATGAAGACCATCATCGAACGGCGACTGTCGCGCGTTCCGACTGCCGACCGCGCTCTGCTGCAACTTGCGGCTGTCATTGGTCGCTATCTGGACCTGGAATTGCTGCGATACCTATCGCCAGTGAACGATGTCACCAACTGGCTGACGATCTGTTCCGATGCAGCCGTGCTTGACGTCAGCGATGGACGCTGGCGTTTTGCCCACGACAAGCTGCGCGGCGGTCTGCTCGATGAAATTGGCGAGGGCAAACGCAGCATTCTGCATCGGCAGGTAGCCCAGGCCATCGAAGCTGTGTTTGGCGCGGAACCGGAGCAGTATAAGCGGCTGGCCTACCATTGGGGCATGTCCGGCAGCCTGGAGCATCAGGCACGTTATGCCAGCCTCGCCGCCGAACAACTGGCACTGGCTGGACTGAATCGTGAGGCCAAAGCGCAGTACGAAGTCGCGATTCGGGCCTTGCTCAAGCTGCACATGACCGACGAACGCCGCCTGGATTTGATTCGTTGGGCCACACGCCGCGCCGAAGTCGCCATCTATCACCCTGATGATACCGTCGCGGAACTGCTTGACGATGCCATGCGCGTCGCCCAGGAACTCAATCAGGTGGAACCTGTCTTGCAGGTGATGTCCGCCTATGGAACTTACTATTACATGGTTGGGCAGGCCGATGCCGCCCACGAAGTGCTCAACGGCTGCATTCATCTGACGGAAGAACATGGCTTCGCTGAGGAAAGCTCCCTCCGCGTTTATATGATGCAGCCTTACAGCGTACTCGGACGCAATCTGCTGCTGACAGGCGAATGTGACCGTGCGCTGACCATGCTGGAACGGGCTTCCGAATTGGCACAGGAGGCTGGCGACGAAGAAGTACTCGCGGGCGCACTGAACTGGCGCGCGGTAAGTTTGTTCCTACAGGGCAATCGTCAGGAATCGATGCGGCTGGCAGATGAAGCCCTGCGCGTTGCCGAGCATCTTGGCCATCCCAGCCGGATCGCGGGTAACAAGGCCATGCTGGCAGTTATAGATGCCGTCAGCGGCCATACCGACCGCAGCCTGCGCCATGCCGAAGAAACGCTGGCGATTGTCGAAAAGACCGCCGATGTTCACCCCAAGTACAATGCGCTGGCGGCTATTGGCCGGACGCATATGCTGCTCGGCATGCAGAATCGCGCCGCTCGTTCATTGGAAAGGGCGCTGACGCTGGCTTTCGAGCAGCAGGTCTATACTTTTGTGCCGATGTATCAGGCATGGCATGCGGAAGTCATCGCCAGCAAGGGGGATGCCGACCGTGCGCTGCGTCTGGTGGAAAATGCGATTCAGTTGGCCCAGAAGACGCACCAGCGCTTGAGCGAAGCCCTCGCCAAACACGCGATGGGGGCCATCTATGCGGGTATATCTGCCCAAGACTGGCCGCGCGCACGGGGATACCTTGACGAAGGCATCACCATGCTGCGCGAGATGGCCATGAAGCCCTTTTTGGCGTCCGCCTTGTTCCAACTGGCACAGCTCTGCTTTGACCATGAGGAAATTGAAGCGGCTGCCGCTGCCCTGGATGAGGCTCGTCAACTGGCCAACGAAGTGGACATGCCCTGGTACAAGGTCCAGATTGCTGCCCTCCAGGGGACGATGGGCGTTTAGGAGACATATGAAACAGCAACCCGTCCTCAATTTGTGGCGACCGTCACTCATTATCATTGGGCTTCCGCTTTACATAGTTGGTGCCAGTGTATTGTTGATCTTGTCGGCCATTGGCATTTTTCCGCTGAGTATCTACCGAGTGGTCTTGCTCTTACTGCCAATTCTCTTGCTGGCTTATGTCGATGTGCCGCAGCTACCGAACGTAAGAACGCTCATAATGTTGCCTGCGCTTGTGGTCATTGTTGTTTTCGGGGTCAATCTAGTTGCATTAATGGCCGAAAATATCCAAACCATACCGGAATGGGACTTTCACCTGTTTCGGTCCTATGGGCTGGCGCTATCCAATGGGATGAATCCCTATATACCGGACAATTTACTGGTAGCTGGCGAATCCCTCAATCTGAGTGCTGCTATTCAACGCGAACTGCTCAACTATTATCCGCCGCCAACGATGTTCTTGTTTTTGCCTCTGGGATGGTTCGATGTACATACGGCCTATCTTGTCTGGTATGGGCTGCAATGTACGGCGCTTCTTATATCTGTCTATATGCTGTGGGTCATGTGGCTAGGGGGCCAGGATCGGTTGCAGCTTTTGGCGCTGATTGGCCTTATGTTTGCATTTGGTCCCGTTTATTCGACGCTGGTCGTGGGCCAGATTAACTTCTTGCTTTTGATGTGTTTGCTGCTTTATTGGCGCGACCACCAGCACATCAGGGGCGGTGTTTGGTTGGCGCTGGCAGTGTTGGTCAAGCCGATTGCTGCGGTCATGCTCGTGTTCGTCATCATCCGATTGCAGTGGCGGTTGCTGCTGAGTTGTGCCGCCACGCTTTTGGTGATGTCGTTACTGGCTATGGCTGCTTTCGGCGCAGATATGGTCCTTCAATACGTCTTTGATAATCCCATTGCTAACCAGATGCCGCTGTTTCATTACAACGAGCTGGTCAATCAATCCCTGCTGGCGACGCTCTTGCGCATCACAGACTATGACATCAATCTGTATTCTCCTTATTCCCAACCCATTTTTATTGTGCTGGCCGCAGTTATGACGCTTATCGTTGTTTGGCTCGTATATCGTTTGCGTGACCATGATGACTGGCTGTTTGGCGTTCTCATAGCCTTCGCGTTGTTGTTGTACCCCAAAACACTTTTGCATTACAGCCTGCTGCTGATCGTACCGCTGTGCCTTTTGCTCGCCTCGCGGGCACGATTACCAGGTGGCTGGCTGACGGTGGTCGGTGCGTTTATCATCATTTATTTCTTTACGTGGTCCAGCCCGTATAGCTTCTTCATTGCCAACCTCGTGATGTGGCTTTTTGTCGTTGGGATGGGCTACTGGTGGCTTGGTCGTCGTTCTGGAGCCAATCAGTTGGTTCTGGAAAAACGCTGACAAAATGACGCAAAAAATTAAAGCTAATGCCAACACCCTCTGGTTCACTGTTCCCTATGATGAGGCCGAACTCCAGACGCGCCTGCAAACGCTCGATAAGGTGGTTGTCGAAAGAATCGATACGGTCAGAATAGGAGATACTTACTATCGTGTTCGATTCACGGACAATGTCTCTGGTGCCATCCTGCGAGCCGAACGCACTGATGATGGTACGATTGTCCGGCTCGAATATCAGGATAAGCGTTACAGCTTCATTGTAAATCTTATTGTACTGATAGAGCTTGTCGGCTTAGCCGTAGCCATTGTGGGCGTGTTACTGAAGCAACTGGAAGTTACCTTCATTGCGGTGTGGCTCGTCATTGTTGTAGTGTTGCAGTTTGTGATCCGACGCGAGGGGTTGGGCAGCGAAATTGCAACAGGATTCATGCGTGGTACATCACAGGTACAAAACCATCAATTGCTGTTTGACTACCTCGTCGTCAATCTATCACAGTAGATTGACCCCCTCCTCTAAATCTCCTCCCCGAAGGAGAGGAGACTTATGCTTGTTAGTGCATTATTGGCAAAAGGCATCCTTCCTCCTTCGGGGGAAGGACAGAGGATGGGGGTCAATATTTTAGCTTACGAACCGCTTGCGGCCATCTCCATCATGCCTTCACCAACAAGGGCCGTCGCAAAGACAAGGCTCTGATTGCCTTCGGTCAGCACGCCCACGATGTAGCCCACAGGGGCATCCGGATTGAGGTCGGTCGCTGTAAAGACGAATCCCTGCTCGGATTCCAGGCCCGTTAGCGGGTAGCTTGCCAGCGCCGGATACGTCGAAATCACCAGGGATTGGGCGGTGGCAGCATCGCTCACCACAATCGGACGATAAAGCGCATAAATGCCAACGGATGCTTCTTCGATTGTCAGTTGGGCGCGCCCCAGGTCGATGCTGCACATATCGTTGTCGCAGGGAATATCGCTGCTGACGATGCCAAAACCATCGTTGAATACGGCCCAGAAGGCATTTAGCTTCATCATGGCGATGGCGAACATCATATTCTGGATTTCTGAGGGCATCGCGGCCATGATCTGCTGGAAGTCCCCGGTCATGACTTCCTGCCCCGTATAGATCACGCCGGCGTAGATCGGTGCAACCGAAGCCCCCAGGTAGGTGCTGGCGAACCCGCTAACGACCGCCGCTGCATCAGGATTGCTGGCTGGTTTCATGGCTTCCAGGTCCAGCTCCAGCGGAATGTCATAGGCCATCAGCCATGCTTCCAGCTCTGCGACTGTTGTCGGCAGGCTTTCTGGCAGCGCAATTTCGTCCCAACTCTCAGGAATGGTCCACTCTGCCAGGTCGTCGGGCAGGTCCGGCATATCGAATTCCGGCAGATTCGGTAAGTTCAGGTTGCTGAGGTCTACCGGCGGGCGATCTATGCCCGTTCCACCACCGCGCCCGCCGCGTTGGGCCAGGGTCGGTGCTACCAGCATCAAGAGCATCACCAGGGTAATTATGGCGGTTACAGTCCGTCTTATGCGCATCATCTGAGTCCTTGTATGAGGTCACGATAAAATGATTGTATGGCATGTTTACAGGGCTGCACCGTTAACGACACAGCAGGCTGCCTGTCCATACACTCATCATACGGTATGACTCGCCCGCACATCTCCACTAAATCCCTGAATTCTGTAAAACCTTGGTAAAGTTTTCCCCAGGTAAACCTCTGTAGAAATCATACGGGCGCAGCATACTGCTGCGCCCGCTTTTGTATATGACCAAATTTCTTTTTACGGCGACCTTCTTCTTTCAGGGAAAGGACCGAGGATGGGGGGCTTTATGTTTATCCCTAGTGCATGGTCGCCATGTGCACGATGGTGACGCCCGCACCGCCTTCTTTGCTATCGGCGGCAGTGTACTTGCTGACCAAGGCATGGTCGCGCAGGTAATTGCGGATCGCTTCGCGCAGTTTGCCCGTGCCTTTGCCGTGAATGATGCGCCCGAAGGGCAAACCAGAGAGATAAGCGGCATCGATATAGCGGTCGAGTTTCTCCAGTGCCGTATCGACGCGCTCACCCCGCAGGTCGATCTCCATGCCAGGGCTGTTGGGCATCGGCGGAACCGTTTCAGTTGATGTGGGGACGACTTTGTGGCCGCGTTTGGCCGCTCGGCGTTCGCTGCGGGTGCGCTGGCGCATATCGCTATACTTGGCCCGTACACGCAGCGTCCCCACCTGGACGATCGCCTCTTTCTCGTCCAGCTCCATGATGGTGCCTTCCGCATTTAGGGTATCCAGATAGACGTTATCCCCCACGCGCGGCTTCCAGTCGAGGTCGCGCACAGGTTCGACAGCATCCTCGTCCATCGGGCTGGCGACCCAATCGGTCATTTTGTCAGCAGCGGCTTTGAGGGCTTCTAGCTGCTCCATCGGCATACCAACGCGGCGCATATCACCCTGTAATCGCTTGATTTCCTTACGGACTTCTTCCAGTTCCTCATCGGATTTCTGACGGGCGGCCTTCAGAATATCGCGCCGTTCGTCCTCAATTTTGTCGAGGCGTGCCTGTAAGTCGTCGCGCAGGTTCTGTACTTCCTGGCGCAGTGCTTCGGCTTCATCGTGCTTACTGGTGATTTCGTGCCGTGTCCGCTGAATTTCGTCCAGCAGGTCATCGGCAACCAAGTCTTCCGTCGCGACCATGCCGCGCGCCGCCTCGATGATGGTGTTATCCAGGCCGAGGCGGTTGGCAATCGCCAGTGCATTACTACGACCTGGCAAACCGACCATCAGGCGGTAAGTGGGCGCAAGCGTTTCCAGGTTAAATTCCACGCTGGCATTACGCACCCCAGGCGTTTCTACAGCGTAAATTTTCAGTTCCGGATGATGCGTGCTGACGAGCGTCGTCACATGCCGCTTCAGCAAACGATCCAGCAGGGATCGCGCTAATGCCGAGCCTTCCGCCGGGTCTGTGCCTGCGCCAAGCTCATCGAGGATCACCAGCGATGTTGGTGTACAGTGCTCCAATATGCTGATGATATTGACCATATGTGACGAGAACGTCGATAGCGACTGCTCGATGCTCTGTTCATCACCAATATCGGCGAAGATGCCCTCAAACACGCTGATTTCTGCTTTTTCTGCCGAAACATGGATACCAGACTGTGCCATCAGCGCTACCAGACCGACGGTCTTGAGCGCAACGGTTTTGCCACCCGTATTGGGGCCAGTGATAACCAGCACATAGGTCGCATCATCAAATGTCACATCAATCGGCACGACATCGCCTGTGAGCAGTGGATGCCGCGCGCTGGTCAGGCTGATGGTGCTGCCAGGGTGGTTCGGGTTGGTCTTCTTGGCATCGAACGAACGCAGCTTTGGTTTCACGGCATGCTGTTGTTGCGCATAGCGCGCCTTGGCCATCGTAAAGTCCAGATAGCCCAGAATTTCCACTGCGCGCACGATGTGTTCACTAAAACGGCCCACCTGATCGGTCAACGCCGCCAGGATACGCCGAATCTCTTTTTCTTCTTCCAGTTGCAGCTCGCGCCACTCATTATTGAGTTCAACCGTTGCCAATGGCTCTATGAAGATGGTCGCACCCGATGAGGACTGGTCATGGATGATGCCAGGGATTTTGCCCTTATAGTCCATCTTCAACGGGACGACGTAGCGGCCACCACGCATGGTGATGACGTTGTCCTGCAAATATTGAAGATTGGTCTTGTTGGTGATGATGCGATTGAGCTTGGATTGGAGGCGGTCGAAGGCTTGCTTGAGGTCGCGGCGGATGATGGCGAGTCGGGGGCTGGCGCTGTCTTTGACTTCACCACTGTCGTCGATGCTGCGGGCGATGTCTTTTTGCAGCTCCGCGCATTCGTCGATTTCTGCGCCCCATTCTGCCAGCAGCGGATATTCATGGCGAATTTTGTGCAGATCGCGCTGGACCAGTCCTGCTCGCCGCAGGGTATAGCGAATATCGAGCAGGTCGGAGGCGTCGATAATGACGCCGCGTGTGGCATTCATTGCCTCTTCGCGGATATCTCGCGCGCCACCGAGCGTATAAGCCACCTCATTCTCGATCATGGCGACGGCTTCGGCTGTTTCCTGCTGCCAGGTTTGCGCTTCTTCCAGATCAGTCGAAGGGACCAGATCATGAATATGCTGGCGTCCAGCGGAAAAAGATGCATGTTCCGCGAGCTGCGCCAGGATTTTATCGAATTCCAGGGTTCTGAGAGTTTTTTCGCTAATCATTGTTGTGCCAGTGTTTGTTCTATATCGTGGCTCATTGTAGTCAACGGACCTGTGGCTGTCAATATCGGGTCATGAGGGGTCAATGAGGGTTCTTGCGATGTTCAGCCAACGAATTAATTACTCGGCATAGTCACACCGGCTTCTTCAAAGAAAGTGCGTTCCGCCTCGCTTAGTGGGCCGCCCAGATTGAGGTAGTGTGCGAGATCATTTTCAGCGTTTTCAGGTTGATTGATGTAAACGTAGGTAAGAGCGCGACTGAAGTAGGCAGGAGTGAGTTGTGAGTTGATAAATATAGCCTGGGAAAAATCGGCAATGGCCTCTTCATATCGCTCTAAATCACCGTAAACATTGCCGCGATTGTGGTATGCCTCACTGTATTGCGGGTTGATGGTGATGGCCTGGGTGTAATCAGAGATAGCTAGGTCATATTGCCCTAGTGATTTGTAAGCATTTCCACGATTGTTGTAAGCATCCGCATAGACAGAATCGGTGGCGATGGCCTGGGTGTAATCAGAGATAGCTAGGTCATATTGCCCTAAATTGTAGTAAGTATAGCCACGATTATTGTAGGCGAGGGTATATAGTGGGTCGAGACTGATGGCCTGGGTGTAATCAGCGATAGCTTCACCATATTGTCCAAGAGTGTAGTAAGCGTAGCCGCGATTGTTGTAGGCGATGGCATACTGCGGGTCGAGACTTATGGCTTTAGTATAATCGGCTATGGCTTTCTCATATTGCTGTAATTTAGCGTATAGGTTCCCCCGATTGTTGTAGGCATCAGTATATTGTAGGTCGAGGTTGATGGCTTGATTGTAATCGGTAAGGGCCTCCTCATATTGTTGTAATTCCGAAAACGTGTTCCCGCGGTTGTTATAGGCAAGGGTCAACTGAGGGTCGAGGTTGATGGCTTGGGTAAAATCGGTAATGGCTTCCTCGTATTGCCCCAATTCCAGGTAGATGATTCCGCGATTGTTATAGGCAAGGGTATATTGTGGGTCGAGGCTGATGGCTTGGCTGTAGTCAGCAATGGCTTCCTCATACTGCCCCAATTCCATATAAGCGATCCCGCGACTGTTGAAGGCAAACGCATATTGTGGCTCAAGATTGATGGCCTGATTGTAATCGGCAATGGCCTCCTCGTACTGCTCTAGCCTTGCAAGAGCGAGTCCACGAGAAAAGTATGCTAAGGCATGTGTGGGATACCGATCAACCAGAATATCCATGCGCGTAATCAGTTGAAAAGGGTTCGGTTCATCCAGTACCATTGCATTGGCAAATTCAACAGCAATCTGATATTGATCTTGTGCTTCCTGACGGAGGGCTTGCGCTTCCTGACTGGTGACGAATGCGCCAACAGCAGCGATGACTGCCAGTACACCGACCACAAACAGACTTGCGGCGGCCAAGCGAAAGCGGCGTATGAGTTGCTCGCGGCGGGTAGCTTCAGCAGCCAGTTCATCTTCAACGCGGCGGCTCTCGGCGATGTATTGGCGATGCAGGTCGGCAGGTTGTGGTACTTGGTCGGCAGCAGTACCCAGCCATGCTTCCGCATGTGTAAGGTCATCACCTTTGAGTAGATTGCTAGGATTCTTTCCTTGTCGTTCCCACTCCCTGGCCCATAAAAGCAGCCGTGTATGATTCTTCACATGCTCCGGGTTTGTCTCGGCAGTGGTGATTAACTTCTCGAACCAGTCCTCAAAGTCGTCTTCTTCTCTGAAGAACAGCCAGTTCAGGCGCTGTAATTCAGCCAGGTTATCATCGGCAGTCTGCTCCCAATCTTCTGCATACCAGGCCGTTAATATCTCTGAAAGCGGCTTGCCATCTCTCATAACCTCACGATGCAAAATCGGAATGATGCGCTTATTCTGTTCTCTCGCATACGCGAGTTCTTTGTTACAGACCATCGACATCAAGGAATCGGGACTCATCACAAACAGGAAATTATCTGCTCCGTCGATGCCCGCGCAGATTTCCTGCCACCAATCCTCAGAATAGGGAATGCTGCTCCAATCAACCCAGGATTCTTGTCCAGTGTCATAAAGAGCGCGTTCAAGTTTGCGGGCAAAAGCGGAATCTTTGCGGGAATAAGAGATGAAAACATCAGCCATAAATGCGCGCCTAATCCAGAGTTGCGATAGAAACAGCAGCTATTGTAATAGCTATCAAACCAGGCCGCATCAGATTAAGAGGGGAAAACAAACACGCAGATAGATACCTACCCGCGTGTTGATTTATATCAGATATTTAGCAGGCAGATTTATCCGTTACGGCCATTTCCATTACCGTTGCCACGGCCATTGTTACCGTTGTTTCCATTATTGCCGTTGTTTCCATTGCTGCGACCATTATTGCCATTGTTGCCGTTGTTCCCATTGCCATTACCCCGGCCATTGTTGCCAGTGCTCTGGGTTTCCAGATCGCTGCCGTCTTCGGTCGTGTCGTCAGCATTGCGATTGCGCAGACGTCCCGGTGCCAATTCGCTCGGATGCACGCCGCTTTCCTGGACAATCTGCCCCCAGCCCATGCCAGCACCATGCAGATCGAGGTACATCCAGGCATCTTCGGCGGTGATACCACCTTCCATATCATCGGTTTCTTGGCCATCTTCAGCCATATCGTCTGCGGCGGCTTCTGCTAATAAGAAGGCACGGGCAATATTGCCGAAGCCGTTCCCGGCACAGTGCATGGCGATCACTTCCGTGACATCAACGCCATAAGCATTCGCAATGCGGTTGGCGATGGGGTGCGTTTCTGGAACGCAGTTGCCCAATTCGACAGGAGCTTCTTCGGTAGTTTCTGGCTCAGGTGTTTCAGTCTCTTCCGGTTCGGGTGTCTCAGTTTCCTCTGGTTCGGGCGTTTCCGTTTCTTCCGGCATAAAATTGACCGAGATGACCATGATGCTGTTGTCATCTTGCAGAACGCCAGTGATCTCGACATAACTACCAGGGATCAGGCCCATCGGGTTAAATGTGCCCGATGCCGTTACAACCACACCACCGACTGTTACAACGGTTGTGCCATCAACAGCGACGATGAACTCGACTGTTCCACTAATGGTGATTTCGATGGTTTCCAGATCGGCGACATCATCGCCTGTATCCTGGGCCATCACGGGAAGGGCAATTGCCAGCATAAATGCGGCCAATAAGAAAATCAGGATGCGTGACTTGCTAAACATAAACATATCCTCCAGTTTGGTACGCTCTTTGCGCACCGCAGATGTACGGATTCATCCGAGGTGAGACGCTGGCTAACGTCGCACGCTGAATGCTATGTAACAGGTGTGAGCTGCGAATAACAATGGTCGGATGGTCGGGCCTGGTTACTGTGGCATAGGCGTATCGTCCGGCTGGACGTCAGTTGCTTCCAGTGTGGGTTCTTCGACCGAGTGGGCCGTATGTGGGCTAATCTCAACAACTTTGCGGATCACCCGGATCAGCGCTTCTGGCGCAACTGGCAAGACAAGCGCAGCCGATGCACCGATCTCGCGTGATCGATCATGAATATCGGAGCGGGCGGAACAGATGATGATGCGCGTTCTTGGGCTGACCGCTTTGATCTTTTCGGCGGCCTCATAACCATCGATGCCGGGCATCATGACATCCATAACGACTACATCGGGCTTTAGTGGGCCGCCTTCAGATACGGCGCTGTTGCCATCATATGCGGCCCCGACGCATTCCATATCGTCCTGAATATTAATCATACGCTGCCAGAGCATACACATTGGCTTCTGGTCATTGACGACAAATACGCGGGTTTTAGCTGTGGTTGACATAGGTTTAGGCCTCAACCTCAATTTTCGAGTCCATAGACTTACTTAATTGTATGACGCAATCGTCAACAATTCGTTAATTAATTATTGAGGTTTTGGGCAAATGTCGATCTTATTGTGCAGAATTCGCTACTTCGCGGATAGTATCCAGCAGCTTATCGGGGGTAATCGGCATCAGCAGGTATTCGCTGGCACCGGCTTCATAGGCTTCATTCTGGGTATTGGTATAAGCAGAGTAGATGATGACCCTCACATCGGGCATTTCTGAAACGATGACGCGCGTAGCATCGTAACCGTTATAACGCCCTGGCATCATCACATCCATCAGCACAATCTGTGGAACCTGCTGCCGTGCCAGTTCGATGGCATCTTCGCCATTAATGGCAAAGCCAACGCACAGCATGCCTTCAGCACGGTTGATGACGCGCTCCCACAACTGGCAGATGCTCTTATTATCATTGACCAGCATGACCGTAATCTGGTCAGTTGCATCAACAGCCTTGACTTCCTTGGTAGCAGCGTTCGGAAGTTTTGCCGTATCGGCATTGGCGGCGCTGGTATTTGCGATTGGCATGTTGGATGCGTTGTCTTCTGACATGGGTGCTGCCTTTTGCAGGTATTGCATGAATGTAATGATGAGTATACGTATTCATAATGATACACAGGAAACACAAGTTCACAATAGAGGTCGACGTTTTTTTGCCTAGTATGACAAATCTTCATCCTGTGCAAGACCAGACAATCTTCGCTATATTAAAGGGACGTACTTCGGTACGCGGATAGCCTGGCTACTATCATTTTTTATGGTTTTTTGCTCTATAAAGAACATTGCTTAGTCCCCTAACCGCTGGTCATAACCTTGTTGAATACCCGTATCCGTCTTAATCGAAGTCTAAAATTACGATCCATGCTGTTGATGGGGCTGCTGCTGCTGTTGGGTGGCATTCTGTCGTTGCAGGCTCAATCGCCGGAGCTTCCGCGCTGCATCGACCGCCCCGGAACAGTCACGCTTCCGCGCATCAATTACAATTACTACTGCCTGGAAACAATCACCCAGACCGAAGTCGGACGGCCTTTTGCCTATACCGCGCTTGCCTTTGCCCCGGATGGTACCCTCTACGCTACTCGACCGCTGCAAGGCCAGCTCATCGCCCTGACGGATGCCAATGGTGACGGCTTGCCAGAATCCGAGCAGGTGCTTCTGGATGGCCTGACCACGCCCAATGCGCTCTACATGGCTGAGGATGGCCTGTATATCGCCGGCGGACCGCATATTTATCGTTATGCCGATAGCGAATTGAGCACTTTGGTCGATAATCTGCCTAATGGCACAGGCTATTGGACAGGCGGCATTGCGGTGCATGCGGACCACATCTATGTCGGCATTGCCGTCAACTGCGATAACTGCCAGCCTGATGCCGACCGAGGCGTCATCCTGAGTTATGCCCGCGATGGCAGCGACCGCCAGATAGTCGCGACTGGCCTGCATCAACCGGTTGCCCTGACTGTATTCCAGGGCGAAATCTGGTTTACGGACATCATGCCGCCGGATGATCCGCACTATCCTCAGGATGAGATCAACCGCCTGATTATCGGTGCAGATTATGGTTATCCGGCTTGTTCCGGCGAATGCGAACCGCCTGTGATTCCGATACAGGCAGGTTATGCACCGCTGTCGCTGCTGGCTTATACAGGTGAGGCGTTTCCCAATCTGGAGGGGCAACTGCTGGCTTTGTTTGCAGGCGCGGAACGCACCGCTGCATTGCGCGGACCGGATTTGGTTGGCTTTAAGGTGCAGCCGGAGAGTATCATGGCTGAGGCGCTTTTTCCCTATGACCTGAGCGTCATCAAAGATGGGCCATTCATGATTGATAGGACCGGCGGATATACCAATCCCGCGACCAACCTGCTTAATCAGCGTGGGGCCGGATTCTGGCCGTTTCGTCTATACGGAATGGCCATCAGCCCTGAAGGCTGGATTGTCTTTAGCGTCAGCGATGGTCGCCTGATGGCCCTGCGCACCAGGTAGAAGACGGGTTTAATGCTACCGAGGATGCTATTTGACCATCATATCTGTAATATCAGAACCTGAAGCAATCAGCGATTAGCGTTCAGCGATGGAATTTTGCTGATGGCTGACTGCTGAAAGCCCTGTGGCCTTAAATGCCTTTCGTTCAGAATCGATTGCTAATGTAAATTGAGTCCAATTTCAGCAAAGTTACAGGTGAGTGTGTTCTCACATAGGTATAATGCGCTTTATATACAATTATGCGACCCATGTGCTATCATTTTGGATAAACAAGGAACGTTCATCACACATGACACAACTGCTTCTCATCCGTCACGCGGTCAATGATTTTGTGAAAACAGGCAAGCTGGCTGGCTGGACCCCTGGCGTTCATTTGAACGAAGAAGGACAGGCCCAGGCCGCCGCACTTGGCGAACGTCTGGCGGATGCTAAATTGGCTCATATTTATGCCAGCCCCCTGGAACGCACGATGGAAACGGCCCAGGCTATTGTTGAACATCATCCCAAGCTGGAAGTTGAGCAGCACCTGGGTATTGGTGAAGTGCGCTATGGTGAGTGGGAAGGCATGCGCATTGCTGATCTGCGCAGCCGCAAGATGTGGCAGGTGGTGCAGGAATACCCGTCACGGGCATATTTCCCTGGTGGTGAAGCCATGCGCGACGTCCAGACGCGCGTCGTCAACGCCCTGGAAACCATCGTGGAAAAGCATCGTGGCCAAACGGTAGCCCTGGTTTTCCATGCGGACCTGATCAAAATGGCGGTGGCGCATTATCTTGGCGTCCACCTGGATAATTTCCAGCGAATCGTCATTTCACCTGCGTCGATCTCTACGATCTCTCTGGGCCATAGTCGGCCATATGTGGAAACTGTCAATGACACAGCCCACATTCAGGCGATGAAGCGGCAGAAAGGGCAGGTTAACCATGCCAAAAACTGAACTCGAACTGCGTCCAGTCGATTTCATCACTGTTGGGACCATTGGCCCTAAAGGGCAGCGTGTGTTCCATTTGCAGGCTGGCAGCGATAATCAGATTGTTTCATTCATCATTGAAAAAGAGCAGGCCTGGGCGCTGGCATCGGCCATAGAAGAATTCCTCGACGATCTCGATGAGCGCGATAACACCCTCACCACGGTCGAAATGGCCGCGCTCGATATGGACCTGCGCGAACCCATCCAGCCCATTTTCCGGGTGGCCCAGATGGGACTGGCCTATGACGAAGAAGAAAGCTCGGTAGTCCTCGTTGCCCAGGAATTTACAGGTTCCGAAGAAGACGAGGAAGAGGACGAAGATGCGGGCGTCGTGCGCATGTGGTGTACCCGTGAGCAGATGCGCGCCCTGAGTATGCAGGCCATGGACATGGTCGAATCTGGTCGGCCAAGCCCCAAACAAAATGGTCGCATTCTCTACTACTGGACCTGAACCAGCATGAGCCAGTCGCCATGCACCCGTTGGCATCGCATGGCGCGGCTACAACAATTGGAACTGTCCACACAGGTGTGGGAGTTAGCACCATGACCCGTTGCATACACACTGCCAGCAGCCTGGAAGACCCCCTATCGATTCCCTATGATGAAGTTGTTGACGCCCTGACCTATGGCGACATCAATGAAGAAATTGGCCTGATGCGGATGGGGTCCAACTACACATTCCTCGTTCGGGTGCGCTATGAGGAAAAAACCCTCCTGGGTGTCTACAAACCGCGCCTGGGGGAGCGCCCCCTCTGGGACTTCCCGGAAGGTACCCTTTGCCAGCGAGAAGCCGCTGCTTCGCTGGTGGCGGATGCCCTGGAATGGCCCATTGTGCCGCCGACGGTCATGCGCCAGGGCACTCGTGGTGAAGGCTCATTGCAGGCTTTCATCGACCACGACCCGGAACGCCACTACTTTACATTTCAGGTTCATCACGATGAGCAGCTCAAACGAATGGCGGCTTTCGATGCCATCGTCAATAATGCGGATCGCAAGGGTGGTCACTGTCTGCTCGATGCCGACGACCACATCTGGGGCATCGATCATGGGCTGTGCTTCCACGCGATGGAAAAACTGCGCACCGTCATCTGGGATTTTGCTGGCCAGCCCATTTCAGAGAATATCCTCAGCGACCTGCAAAAATTCAACGACCTGCTGGAAAACGATCAGGACCTTTTTCTGATACGCCTCAATCGCCTGATTGCTCCATACGAGGTTAAGGCGCTAAAAACGCGCGTCACACAACTGCTGGAGTCGCAGACGTTCCCGATGCCCGGCCCAGGCCCTAATCGCCCTTGGCCAGCCATTTAATTATTCTTATCTCATAACGCTACATTACAACATTGGAACAAGGTATTCTTGCGTTTACCTCCATTTTTGCTTGCCTCAAAGGCGAATATGCTTTATATTTCGTAATTGAAAGTAGCGATACATTGTGATTAAAAATAGCAAACAATGCTTCGTTATAGAAAACGCAATATAAAGGTAATATGGTGGCGTGGGGACATCTACCATACGGGCTTACCCGTAAACTGAAGCCTAGCTGGGTGAATCCGGTTGAGAGGTTAAAAGCCGTAAAGCTCATGGCACAAGATGCACGGGACTCCGAGGATTTCTTAGAGCGTATTATGTTCGTTGCCGGGTGGTCAACCAGACGGCGATGGCGTGCTGCTCTGTTGGCTCTTGCTGCCTTTGTTGTCATTTCCACGGTTAGTTATGCGTTTGGCTTCCCTCAGACAGTAGCCCTCTTTCTTGCTGTGACCTATCTGCTGGCGACCTGCGGTCTGGTCGGTTTACCTGGTGCCTGGTTGCTGGGTATCCTGGCATTCCTCACTCTGGCTATCAATAGCATACTGCTCTACAGCGATGTTTACGGCGAAGTCCACGTTCATAATGCGGCTGGCCTGTATACGAATACATTTTCGGCAGCCATCATTCTGTCGCAATTCGTGGTGGTGATGATCGTCAGTACGGCTGTTGGTGCGGTTGGTATGCTGCTCATGCGTACCCATCAGGAGGTTGTCGCGCGTCGTCATACAGAGGCCCGCTATCGTTTGTTAGTGGAAGAAACCAGCGATGTGGCCTACATTTCTGATCTGAACGGGCACTTTACCTATGTCAGCCCTTCCGCGACCAAGCTAACGGGCTACAAGCGTGAGCAGCTTGTTGGGATGCACTACCTGGAACTGGTCGTACCAGAATGGCAAGAGGCGACGCTGGCCTTCTACAAAGAGCAGTTCCACAGCGGCTTACCTGAGACAATATTCTTGTTCCCGATCATTTGCGCAGATGGTGATAGACGCTGGGTAGAGCAAACCGTTGTCCTTGAGACCGATAACGATAAAGTCAGTGGATTCCATGCACTGGTGCGCGATGTGACGGACCGCAAGCGTGTAGAAGACGAACTACAGTCTGCCCGTGACAAAGCTGTACGGGCTTCGCGCTTCAAGTCGCAATTGTTGGCGAATGTTTCCCACGATTTGCGCATACCTCTTTCTTCAATCATGCTCATCGCCGAGATGCTGCAAAAAGGCTATTACGGCGATGTATCCGAGGAGCAGGAAGAACGCCTGCAAATCATCCGTGATAGTGGCGCCATGCTTCAGCTTCTTATTAAAAACCTGCTTGATGAAGCGCAGTTAGAAGCGGGCAAGCTCGAACTGAAGATGCAGCCCTTTCCACCGGAATATTTCCTCAATATCACATCAGTGCTCAAGCCTTTGGTGGAACAGCGTGGCCTGCGCTGGGAAGAAGACCTTGCCGATAACCTGCCGTCTGTCCTCTACGGTGATGTTGACCGCCTGAAGCAGATTTTGTCCAATCTCGTGACCAATGCCGCAAAGTTTACGCGCAAAGGCAAGGTCAAATTACGGGTATTCCAACCTGATAACGCTCGCTGGACCTTTGAAGTGAGCGATACGGGCAAAGGAATCGCCCAGAATGTGTTGTCCCATGTTTTTGAACCCTTCTGGCAGGAAGATGGTTCAATCACACGTGGGGAGCAGACCGGTATTGGCTTGGGGCTGTCCATCGTCAAACAGCTAACAACCTGTATGGATGGCAGCATCACCGTCGATAGCATCGAAGGCGAAGGAACAACCTTTACGGCCACATTCCCCATACCGGACGCTTATCGTCAGCAAAAGACGGAGGAACAGGTCGCAGAGCCTTTTGTTGAGGCCGATGCTGAGATCACACAGACCAGCAAACCAACGCTGCCCATCCCTGATGAAGCTGATGCAGAATTGCTCGAAGAAGGTGGGCGTGAACCGTTGAATCAATCAACTGATGGTATTGTGTCGTCAGAAACCGAGGAAAGCACTGCGGCTAAATCGTCTGCTGAGGTATCTAGTGGAGATGCTGATGAGGAACCGACACAGCCGCCCACATCAGATGACGAAAAATCCCAAAACGCCTGATAGAGCTATGCGTCCGGCTTATGGGCGATGATGAGCGTCATGAAGTTGAACAGCCAGGGTGCGAACCGTTTTGCCGAGCGTCCCAGGTTATCGGCCAGCGTGCTGGTCTTGTAATACCCCTCTGCCTGGAACGGCCCACCAAGTCCCCAGAACGTATAGGAATGGCTCGTCGGGATGGCCTCGGCTAGCTTGAAACCAGTTTTTTCCACATTAGCGACCAGATCATGGCGATTGTAGGTGCTCTCGTAAAAATCCTCATCGATGAGCTGTTTGCCACTCAACTGCCGCTTGAATTGTGCCAGCCGCCACACCAGATTCGGATAAGGAATCGTCAGGATGAGCACCCCACCTGGCATCAGAATGCGATAGGCTTCTCGTAACCCAGGCTGCAAGCCATGTTCAAAATGTTCCAGCACCCCGAACGACAGATAGCCCGCGAGGCTGTTTTCCGCAAAGGGCAGCTTGTGAATATCTCCGGCAACCAAAGGCAGGCTCGGCTCATAGTCCTGCGAGATATGCAGGGCATTTTCGGCATAATCCAGGCCGAGCACATTATAACCTTGCTCCCTCAGCCAGATGACCACCGCACTCAGGCCACTGCCTGCTTCCAGTATCGGCTTCTGGCGGTCGAGATAAGGCAAATACGCCTGAATAGTCTCCTGCGCCCGCTCGGAACGCACTGTTTCCAGTTCAACCTGAACATTGGCCTCGTCCCAGATCGTTTCCCAGGCGTGGCGTGTGCTGTCATAACGATTCGCTGTGGATTCTTCAGGCATAGTCTGGCTTCACTCAGATGATATATTTCGTAGGGGCATCATGTTGCGCCCTGTTTTTGTAACAACAGGTTGTGTCGTAGGGACGCAGCATGCTGCGTCCGCGTGCGGTAGTGTAGCCGTGTGCTGTGCGCTTGAGTAGGTTGGATGTATCATAGGCGTCTGCACGGTTACTACACGAAGGAAGATCATTCCATGCCCGACCCACAGACCATACATGACCTGGAAACGCCCAGCGTCCTCATCGACCTGGACGTGATGGAGCGCAATATTGCTACGATGCAGGCCAGATGCGATGCGCTTGGTTTGCAGTTCCGGCCACACATCAAGACGCACAAACTGCCGGAAATCGCGCATATGCAGCTTGACGCGGGTGCTGTTGGTATCGCCTGCCAAAAAGTTAGCGAAGCCGAAGTCTTTGCCGATGCTGGCATCACCGATATCCAGCTTCCGTACAACATTGTCGGCGAGAAGAAGACGGCGCGGTTGGCCCAACTGGCGAAACGGGCCAGGGTCACTGTCACGGTTGATAGCAAAGCCACCGTCGATGGGCTGGCGAAAGCCATGCAGCAGGCCGGGGCAACCCTCAACGTGATGGTCGAAATCGTCAGCATGGAACGGCGTACGGGCAGCACCACGCCGGAAGATGTGCTTGAACTGGCCCAGCACATCATCGCCCAGAACAACCTCAACTTTGTCGGCGTGATGATCTATCCGAGTATTGCCGCAGTTCGGCCCCGTTTGCAGGCAGTACTCAAGCTGCTGGCTGATAACGACATCCCGGTGCAGATGGTCAGCGGCGGCGGCTTAGGCTCGATCTTGGAAGCGGATCAATTACCGGAACTAACCGAACTGCGCATCGGAACCTATGTGTTCAATGATTGGGGCAGCGTCGATAAGGGTTGGGCCAATCTTGAAGATTGTGCCATGCGCGTCCGTGTGACGGTCGTCAGCGCCAATGAAAAAGACCGCGTGATTCTGGATAGCGGTAGCAAGACGCTCTCGTCGGATAATCGCAATGGGCTGTATGGTTACATCGAGGAATATCCGCAGGCGCGCATCCACCGTCTGAACGAAGAACACGCCTATACTGATTTTTCTGCATGTGAAGGTATGCCCCAGGTCGGCGATATCCTGCACATCATTCCAGCGCACACCTGCGTCGTGACCAACCTGCATAATCAAATCTATGGCGTTCGTGGCGAAACTATCGAGAAAATCTGGCCCGTCGCTGCGCGTGGTTTGGTTTGGTAGATTCCATTATTTTAGGGGCGCGACTTGTCGCGCCCACTTTGTGTCTTTGTGTCTTTGCTTCTTGGCGACTTTGCGTTATGCGGTTAATACCTTCTTCAACCACATGCCCCCATACAGCGGACGACTCAGCAGCCACAATGCCACCATCGCGAGCCATCCGTGATGCTTGCGCACATACACCAGCAAATCGCGATAATAAATGCGCGTCGCATTCCAATTCTGGGTCGCCGCTTTCTCATGATGCGTGATCTGGGCCGCTGTCAAATAGCGAAACGGTCGCTTTATGCGTTGGGCGAGGTCATCTTCAGGGAAGTAGAGCAGCAATTCATCATCCAGCAGAATGTCCTTGCGCCTCATCAATGTGCAGCTACCAGGGATGACCTCGACGTCATGGTCACTTTCGCGATCCCATTCGCTGTACCAGTGATGCTCATCAAGTTGCTTTCGCCAATCCGCGAAAAATGTCAGCGGTGTATGTTTGACGAACAAATACGCCAGCGTCGGAATGCGGCTGCATGTGCGTTGAATACTGCCGTCAGGATAGCGCATCTGGGCGGTACAGCCTGCATATTCGGGGTGTGATTCTACGAAGTTGAGCAGGATTGCAAGCGCGTCCTCAGCGACGACGGTGTCAGGGTTCAGCAGCAGAACGGTGTCGCCTGTCGCCGCCCGAATACCAATGTTGTTGCCGCCGCAAAACCAGGTGTTGCTCGTTTGGGCCAGCAATGTGACCTGTGGAAATGCTTCTATGACCATCGCCGCACTGCCGTCGCTGGACGCATTATCGACCACAATCACTTCGAGGTCGCTTTGGGGGAGCGTTTGCTGCATCAACGACTGCAAACAAGCCCGCAGCAAATCGCGTGTGTTGTAATTAACGATGACGACAGACAAGCGCGGCATCAGTCTAGCAACCACCGACTTTTGTGCTCAATGTGAGTCTTGCAGGCTGGACGCCCATTCTCAGTCCTTCTCCCATGAGGTGGAAGGATGCCTTTCTTATCCAGGTGGTAGCAGGTTCAAGTCCCCTCACCTCATGGGGAGGGGATTTAGGGGTGGGGTTTCGGGCCAAATTCATCATCACCCTAGTAAGTCCTCAATCGCATCCAGACGCTGCTCATAAGTGTGATGCTTGAGGGCGCGTTCACGTCCGGCTTCTGCGATCTGTTGGCGCTCGTCAGGATGATCCAGGTAGTACCTGACTTTTTTGCGCAGGTCGTCCAGATCGCTGTAGGTGACGAGATGAGCGCCATCATAAAACCACTCATGCACACCTGGTCGATCATCCGTGATCTGGAAAGCACCAACACCAGCCGCCTCGAACAGGCGCATATTGCCGCCATAACGCATAAAGTTGCCGTGTACATTTAGGCTGATGGTGCTGCCACTCAGCACGCGGAACATCTCCAATCCCAATGCTGACCCGCGCACATAGGGTTTGAGCATTGAGGGGGCATCGTGGACGCTCCACAGTCCCAGGTCGAAATCTGTCAGGGCGTTCAGGGCATCGACGCGCTCGCTGTACAGATTTTCCGGCAGCAGCGTGCCCACAAAGGTGACATCACAGGCATACCGTTGTTTCTCTTCGTCGCTAAGTACTTGCGGCTTATGAAACTCCGGGTCGATGGCCGATAGGGGCAGGCATTCTGCTTTCTTGGCACCTAGTTCCAGCCACTGAATCCCATGATAGAAGTCATTCACCAGCACCAGATCATACAGGGTGGCCGCATCGCGTTCGATCTGGCTGCTGAACACAATCGGTGAAACACCGGTCGCATACACGATTTTGCAGTCATATTTCTGCTTGAGCGTTTGCAGCGTCTCAGGGAAAATCTCGCGGTTGTCGCCGACCATCCACACAATTTCCGGCTTGAAGGCTTTGGCGCGTTCCAGCAGATTTTTGTTGCGCTGGCGCAGGTCGGGATTGGTGTGCGCGGGTAGGCGGCGCATCACCGCCTGGGCCACTTTCTGTGGCGTGATGCCTTCAGAGAATCGGTCAGCCTGTAAACGACGTATATCCTGTGGGCCATACCCTGGTAAATTGCGCCAGAAGACATCCAGCCTGTAGCCACGCCGCAGCATCGCTCGTTCCAGATAATGCTGACGCAGGCTGGTTGGGAACAGCGGCAGAGGTGCGCCTTCTGCCACCGATGCGTAATCTGCAAGGAGCTGTTGAGGATGGTGCAAGTTGGCTACGAATAGGATATGGTGAGGCATAGTGTCAATTTGCCTGTTCAGGCGCTGTAATTGTGCTCCGGCTAGTGATTACATAGCCGCTCACAAAGTGACGAACATCCTTAAACTGTACCGATAGTCAGGATGACTGTCCACTGCGAAAGTGTCAGGTGCCAGGTTACACTCACTTCTTTACTTAAGCGTTATGGCATTCGGCGGAACATCATTCTGGGTGGATAGGCAAATTGTGGAACTAAATATTGATAAGTCGAGTATCGCATTCCCAAAATCGGCTCCCAAAACGCATGCAACGCAGGAGACAACGAAACTCATGTTTGAACTGGGGCGAGACATCACCAACGACCCTACCGCCGCAACCGCCCGTGAGTGGCTCGTTACGAATGGCATAGGTGGCTATGCCAGTGGCACAGTCAGCGGCGCACTGACGCGCACGTATCATGCCACGCTGGTCGCCGCTTTAAAGCCGCCGCTGGGGCGCATCGCGCTTTTCAGCAAATTTGATGAAATGGCTGTCTATGACGGTCAGCGCTACGACCTCTATACCAACCAATGGTATGACCAGACCGCCTGCACGCCTAAAGGCTACACCCACATCGAGCGCTTCTATCTGGATGATGCCGCGACCCCAACCTGGGAGTTCGCTATCGGCGATGCGCGCCTGCGGAAGCGTATCTGGATGCAATATGGCTCGAACACAACCTATGTCCAGTACACGCTGCTGAATGCGCGCCAGCCTCTGCGGTTGGAAATGCACGCCATGCTGCAATATCGCGATCATCATGCGGTTGCGCGTGCCCGTAACTGGAAGATGATGATTACGCCTGTCGAGCACGGCCTACAGGTCGATGCCTATTATGAAGCGCTGCCTTATTACCTGCTCAGTGATGCAGCGACCATCCAACCAGAACACACATGGTATCAGGATTACTGGCTGAGTAAAGAAGCCTATCGCGGCCTGCCTGACCTGACCGATAGCCTCTATGGTGGTTTTGTTTCGGCGGACCTGGAACCAGGGCAGAGCGTGACGATGGTCATCTCAACTGAGCCGGATGCATCGCTTGATGGTGATGCCGCCTATGCCGCCTATGCTGAACGTGCTGCCTGCCTCATCAAGCAGGCGCAACTCAAGGATGTGCCCGATACAATTAAGCACCTCGTTCTGGCAGCGGATCAGTTCATCGTGCGTCGCGTCGCCAATGGCGATATGGACGGTCGCTCCGTTATCGCGGGTTATCCCTGGTTCAGCGACTGGGGCCGCGACACCATGATCGCGCTGCCTGGGCTGGCGATTGCAACAGGCCGCGAGCGCGAAGCTGCCCGAATCCTGCGCACCTATAGCAACTACATCAGCCAGGGCATGCTGCCGAACACGTTCCCCAATGGCGACGATGAACCTGGCTACAACACTGTCGATGCCATGCTCTGGTACTTTAATGCGATTGCTGCCTACTACGAAGCCAGTAGCGACCTTGACCTTGTGCGTGACCTCTATCCCATTTTGCAGGATGTGATTCGCTGGCATCAGGAAGGCACGCGCTACGGTATCAGGGTCGATAGCGAAGATGGCCTGCTCTATGCTGGGGAAGAAGGCATCAACCTGACCTGGATGGATGCCAAGATCGAAGCCTGGGTGGTGACGCCGCGCCAGGGTAAAGCGGTCGAAATCAATGCGCTGTGGTACAACGCCCTGCGTCACATGGCGGATTTCGCACGACTGCTGGGCGAAACGGATGCCGACGAATACGACAGCGCTGCCAATCTGGCACAGTCAAACTTCGGCAAATTCTGGTACAAAAAAGGTGGCTACTGCTACGATGTCATCGATGGCCCCGACGGCGCCGACGCCACGCTGCGTCCCAACCAGATTTTCGCGGTTTCCTTACCCAACAGCCCGCTCTCCGATGACCAGCAAAAAGCGGTCGTAGAAGTCTGCTCACGCGATCTGCTGACCT
The DNA here is from genome assembly GCA_020634165.1 of Anaerolineaceae bacterium. Lineage (GTDB taxonomy): Bacteria > Chloroflexota > Anaerolineae > Aggregatilineales > Phototrophicaceae > Phototrophicus. Next base: position 357,707 of record JACKCF010000001.1, read on the forward strand.
CATACGGCCTGCGCAGCCTGTCACCCCATTCAGAGCATTATGCAGCGTCCTATGGTGGCGATCCTTTCGAGCGTGATTCCGTCTATCATCAGGGACCCGTCTGGGGTTGGTTGATCGGCCCCTATGTCGAAGCCTATGCTCGTGTCACTGGCGACAAGGCCAAAGCCCGCGCCTTCCTTCAGCCGCTGCTGGACCATCTCGGTTCGTCGGATTGCATCGGCAGCATGAACGAAATTTTTGACGGGGATGCACCCCATACGCCGCGCGGCGCTTTCGCCCAGGCCTGGACCGTCGCTGAAGTCCTGCGTACCTGGCGCAAATTGAGCGAGTAACATTTGTGGATGGTGATGTTGCTGGTAACAGTCGTTATCCATTTTTAGGCATTATTGCTGTTCTGTTCATCATGCTTTTCCCTATGTTAGCCTGTGTGCAGGATTGCATGGGGGTAACATTTAGGGTTGAAGGTTTCATTGTCGATGAACAGGGGATGCCGATTGAGGGTGCTGCTATCAGAGCGTGGAACAATGGCTCATATGGAGAACCTCCGTTTGAATTTAATGTGGCAAGTGATGAAAACGGTTACTTCCAGACAGATAACACATTCAGCTATGGCTGTACAAGTTTTCAGATCGACATTATTGCCGATAGCTATGTGACCCAAACGCTCACCTACTATCCTCCAGCAAACGAAAACACTAATGAACTGCCGGAAGAAATCACAGTAGTGCTTCAGTCCGCTACGAATTAGCGCGCTGTCATTGATCCTCCGCAAAATTGAAATTGCTCGTGTATAAACAGCGTAGTGGCAAGGCATGCCTTGCCACTACAAATACGCTGTTGCTAGAAACAGAAATGCCATGACTGAAACCAAACGCTTCTTACTATGTGCTTCTGCCTACTTTGTAAGCGCGACTATGTCTTTTTTCGCATTAGGCTTGTGCTCTCGATTTGTCTTTACCTATATCATTCGCGACGATCAATTGCCTCGAATCGCCATCGGCTTTCTGTTGATGGTGATCTTTTCGGTTCTCTCCGCATTCATCATCGGACCTATCATGACCTACATCGCCATGATCTGGTACGACCGCCACATTGGCTACAAACAGAAACGTAAAAAGCCGCCCATCCCAGTCGAGGAATAAGCGGCCTGTTTTTGCAAATATAAGTCCCTCGTCCTGTGGGAGAGGGATTTAGGGTGAGGGTCTAGTACAGGAACATCGGCTTGCCCAGGATGTGGCGCACCTTGGGTCGATATTCTTTCTTGTCATACAGTTCGTCTACATCCACCCGCTTGACGCCGCTGGTGACGGTGCTCATCGGCACATGGGTATAGGTGCCGTCGCGCAGGGCCACCATGCGCCCGCTGGAACCGGAAATTGTCAGGTCCATCGCCAGGTTAGCGTAGTTGGTGCCGACCATGAGGTCAAGCGCGTCAGGAACGCCGGAGCGCATCAGGTAACCCAGGCGCTGGCTGATGATGTTCTGTCCGGTGATCTTCTTAAGGGCCTCGCCCGTAATCTCACCGATGCCGCCCAGCTTCCGATGGCCATAAGCATCCGTTTCGCCAAATTCGACGACCTTGCCACCGACGATATGGGCGCCTTCACTGACCGTGACCATCGCGTAGTTGCTGGGATTATCGAGTTTATCTTTAAGCACGAGTTCTGCAAGCACTTCCGGATCAAACGGCACTTCGGAAATCAGCGCACGGTCGACGCCAGCCAGATAGGAGCTAATCAGGCTGGTTTCACCGCTGTTGCGGCCAAATAGCTCGATAACCGCGATACGCTCATGCGAGCCGGTGCTGGTACGCAGTTGGTTGATGAACTGTACGCTGCGCGTCACCGCGGTGCTAAAGCCGATGCAGTAGTCGGTGCCATAGACATCATTGTCCATCGTCTTGGGGATGGCCACCACCGGGAAGCCTTCGCTGTGCAGGCGTTCGCCATAGCTCAGGGTGTCATCACCACCGATGGGGATGAGCGTATCAATCTTGAGGAATTCCAGGTTTTTGAGCACATGCGGCGTAAAGTCGCGCAGCCGTGTGTCGGATTCTTCCGCTTCTGGGTGCTCAGGATCGCGCAAAAACTCAGGAACCTGATTCGGCTTGACCTTGCTTGGCTGGGTACGACTCGTATGCAGGAAGGTGCCGCCGGTGCGGTCGATGGTACGCACGATTTTGCGGTCCAGCTTAATAAAGTGCCTGTCGAATGTCTCCGGGTCATCCGGGTTGAGTTCAAAAATACCGCCCCAACCTCGGCGCAGACCGATGACCTCATGGCCATCATCAATCGCGCGGTTAACAACTGCTTTAATTGTCGGGTTCAAACCAGGGACATCACCGCCGCCTGTCAAAATACCAATTCTCATCGTAAAAGTCCTTTTAATGCATCACTATTCAATGGCAGGGCACTGTATGCCTACAGACCGCTACAATTTAACCTGCCCATCGCGTCATGAACAAGTCACCTTTCGATTTTACCTTAGTGAAGCCGTTTCAGTCAGGTTTACGCGCCTAGAGTAACGTCTGTCAATAAAAATTGTGTTTTCTATCATAAGCCCCGCTGATGTGTCGATCAGGCGGAATGCGCAGGTGAAGCGTTGAGTGAACGCATTTGCAGCATCACAACCGCGATCAGGGCCAGTATCGCACCCGATAAGAACGGCGCGGCTGGACCAAACACCTGCCACAGAATACCCGCCAGCAGGCTCGCGGGCAGGGCCATCAGCCCGACGACAGCATTGTAAAGGCCATAGGCTGTGCCGCGCTTTTCTGACGGTACCAGGTCCGCGACGAACGCTTTAGCCGTACCTTCCACAGCCGCATAGTAGATGCCGTATAGGGCGTACACCAGCCAGATTTGCCAGCCGGTATTTGCTCCCGCAAAGCCCAGGTAGATCAGTCCGTAAGCCAGCCAGCCCCCAACAATCAGGCGTCTGCGCCCGACCTTATCCGACCATGCGCCCAGCGGCCCCGATAGCACCGCATAAACCAGATTGAAGGTAATCAGCATCGCCGTGATGCCAACCACACTCAGGCCACGTTCCTGCGCCCGCAGCACCAAAAACGCATCTGCCGAGTTGCCCAGTGTGAACACGGCGATCACCAGCAGGAAATACTTGAAATCGGAGTTGAATCCCGCCAGCGATAGGCGCAGGGCTGAGGTTTTCTTCTCGCTGCGAACATCGCGCGCATAGCCGATCAGCACCGCTACCGCCAGCAGCGCCGGAATCGTGCTGACGATGACCAGCGTCTGGAACGTTTCGCGCGTCAGGGCGACGGATTCCGCCTGCGTGGCCAATACCACGATCAGCGCCAGGGTTAGCCCCAACACGGCTCCGGCAGTGTCTCCGGCCCGATGCAGCCCAAACGCCAGACCTCGGTGTTCCGGCTGAATGCTGTCAGCGATCAGGGCATCGCGGGGCGAGGTGCGGATGCCTTTGCCAACGCGGTCAGCAAAGCGCACCAGCAATACGCCACCCCACGTACTCGCAAAATACAGGAACGGCTTGCTCACTGCGGAAATACCGTATCCAGCAACGGCCAACCACTTGCGGCTGCTCAACCTGTCCGACAACCAGCCGGAAGCCAGCTTCAATAGCGACGAGGTTGTTTCCGCAATCCCTTCAATCAGCCCGATGAGTGCGGTTGGCGTGCCCAGCACATTCGCCAGGAACAGTGGCAGCAAAGTCAGCAGCATCTCGCTGGAGACATCGGTTAGAAAACTGGTAGCTGTTGCTGCCCACACATTTCGTGGCAAAGTTTTGAGAGGGTTGCTATTCTCTTGGGGGGTCATAATTAGCGAGCGATTCGACTAAGGTGAAAAAGTCGATTATAGCTCGCAAATGCGTTGTTGGGGGAACAACAAAAAATGGTTATTAGATGGTTTTGTGATCTGCGAACCTTTGTGGTTCAATATGTTTTTCTTCAAGTCGTTGGTATGACTAGCAATGCCTGACATTACAACCTTCATTGAAAGCGCCATGCAGCAGCGCCATATCCCCGGTGCTGCCCTGGCAATACTGCGTGGCGATGATGTTCTCTACGAGGGCTATCATGGGCTGGCGAACCTGGAGCATAACGTTCCAGTCGTGCCAGATACTATCTGGGAAATTGCCTCGCTCACCAAGCCCTTTACAGCACAGACCGTCCTGCTGCTGGCCGACGAGGGCCGCATCAATCTGGATGCGCCATTAGCAGCCTACGTGCCGGACCTGCCGCATGCCTGGCGCACAATCACACCGCGCCACTGCCTGTCGCATCAATCGGGCATTCCTTCTTATACGGACGCCATCAACTACTGGGAACATGCCCGCAAAGATAAGACACATGCCGAAGTTTTGGCACTGGTCAAAGATCAGCCCGTGCTGTTCCCGCCTGGCCAGCGTAATAACTATGACAACACTGGCTACTATGTGCTCGGCATGATGATCGAAGCCACCACAGGCATAAGCTACGGTGAAGTGGTCCAGGAGAGAGTTTGCGCGCCCTTGGGTCTGGTCCATACACGCGCCAACGACTACCGCATGATTATGCCGAACCGGTCCGCAGGCTATAACTACGAGGACGACCTGCTCGTCAATAAGCCGCCCTACAGCACATCGAATACGTTCAGCGGTGGCATATTGGTGACGACCCTCTCCGATTTGATGCAGTGGGGGCGATCACTACAGCCGGATGTCCTGATGCCTGCCGCAACCTTAGACAAAATGCTCACGCCTTATCCGTCTAAAGATGGCAATGAGCGCCAATTCAACTACACCATGTGCCTGGGCTGGTATCTGGTCGATCATGAATTTGGCCGCTTTATTGGCCACAATGGTTCGATAGTTGGTTTTGCCTCGGCCTTTGCCTACTTCCCGGAGCGTGATCTGACGCTGATCAGCCTGTGTAACCAGGGCAGCGTCAAGATGCCACATGCCCTGATCTTTGACACAGCGCGACATCTGCTGCCGGAACTTTCTAGCGCTTAATGAGTCCCAGGTCAATCAGGCTCTGACCGGCATCGATAATGGTTGTTTCTATAGGACGGGGTTGCCAGCTCAGGACGCGTCTGGCCTGCTCGTTCGAGTAACGGGTCTGGTGGCCAAGCTGAGACACGATCAGTCGCGCCTGCTCATCGAATAGTGAGAAGAGGCGCATAGCGAAATCCGGTAGTTGCATCATGGGAATCTGATAGCCCTGATCTGCGAAGTGCTTTTGCAGAATAACAGCGATCTCTTTCATCGTCAGCAGCTCATTGTCGATGCAAAAGCGCTTTCCAGCCGCATCTGGTGTCGTCATCGCCAGCAAATGAGCCGCCGCAACGTCGCGCGTATCCACCAGACTGAAGCTCAATCGTGGCAAACCAGGCATGTCACGCCGCATCAATTTGCGAATGATCTCAATCGACGTACTGAATCGCTCATCGTATACCGGGCCAATGACATAGGTTGGGTTGATGGTCGCCAATTCCATCCCTGGGTGCGCCTCGACGAAATCCCAGGCGGCGCGCTCAGCCAGGGCTTTGCTCTTGGGATAGGCACCAATATCCTGCGTTGGATCAGCCCAATCATTTTCTGCCCAGATGCGTCTGGAATCGGTACTGCGTGGGTCATGCATGGCGGCCACCGAAGAGGTCATCACCACCCGCTTGATGCCTGCCTTATGAGCCGCTTCCAGGACATGCCTGGTTCCCTGTAACGCGGGCTGAATCAGATCATCTTCTGAGTTGATCCTGCCTTGCGGAACGGGTGAGGCGACGTGCATGACATATTCCAGGCCACGCATGGCTGTGTCCCAGCCCTCATCGCTTAAGAGATCGGCTGTGACGAACTCAAGCTGACCGTCGCTGGTTATATCCTCAGCGAAGATGCTTTTCAGACGAGCTTCGTGCTTTGTGGAGCGCAATGTGCCACGAACGGCATATCCCTGCTGCAACAAATGCTGAACGACGTGCATCGCAATATAGCCCGATGCACCTGTGACGAGAATCCGTGTTTGATCGGCCATAGTTTTAGTCCTGTATAATCTCAGATGTCGTCAGATCAATAGCGATGCGGTCCTGATCGGCGTAGATAACCACTTGATTCCGTTCGATGGCGAAGGTGTACTCAGTAATCCAGCGTGGCCACCAAAGCATGCTTTTGTAATGATGACACAGGATTCCCATGTGGTCGCACTGGTTGATCACAAGGTGTGGATTCTCGTAATAACGATCACGAAGGAAAACTCCGGTAATGAAAATCATATATTGCCGGATGAGGGACTTCCTGGGTATAGACCGTTTTGTTTTCTTCATCTCAACTGCTAAACGGATAGCTCTGATATAGCAGGTACCCAGCAATCACCATGATAAAAGCAGTGGTTATCATCGTCATAGGCAGGCTCTGTGAGAAAAAGCCGACGGCCACAATCGGAATGCCGCTGACCAGGACCGATGCTTCGTACTGGAGTTCGCGCTTAAAGATGTGTTTTTCCGGCACGACTGTAAAGGCCTGCCAGATCGTCAGTGTGATGCCAATGAACAGGCTGAAGGTTGCGCCCGTCAGAATATATGATGGAAATGCTACCGCAATCGCGATCAGGCTGCCTAGATAAATCAACCCAAATGAGTACACGCTGTAAGCGGCCAGCACCATCGGCACGTTTGAGGGTAAAAATTGCCTTAACCAGGGCGTTTGCATCGCGGAACGGAAGGTGCTGGCAATATCCGGCCTGCGACTCATCATCAGCCCCAGCACGATCAGCGCCCAAGTTTGGATTTTATCCAGGCCAGCAGCAGAAACCACCGTACCAACAATCGATGTGACCATGAATCCCTGCAAAATGAGCATGATGAAGCTGAAGGAAGATTCTCGCAGCGACATCAACACCGATTGGCTCATCAGGGTGATGAAGTTATTGCGTGATGTCATCAGGGCGAAACGCACCCGCCGCCGCTTCATCAGCCGATGCTGTTTATGGATGCGTACAATCAGGTCGCGTGCATAATAGCTGGCATAAGGCCCTAAGCGGGCGATACGCGCGTACATCTGGTTTTCTTCCACGATAACAGGCATATCAACACGCCGACCTGTGAAGACCAGCAGCAGGATGCCGAGAGCACTCAGCGCGACCAATAACGCACCAATGAACGGCGTTAAGCCTTCCGTTACAGCGGATACCCAGACGAAACCTGGGAAGAAAGTGATCTGTGGCAGCGCAACAGCGACGATGATGAGTATGGGGAAGATCACCCAGGAGGCTAACCGGAACGTGCCCCCATCGGGTCGCAGCCGGAACATGGAAATCGACCATGCAAGGGTCGTCGTGATAAACACCAACAACGCCATCGTGATGGCCGCAAATAGTCCGGCCAATCCCACAGTGCCCGGCATCGCCTGCCAGACGATCAGCATGCCTACAAAGCAGCTTACTACTGCGATAAACAGCGTCGGCAGCCATGTATTCAGCAGCAGATTGATGAAAACCAGGTAGCCGCGATGGATGGGCGAGATTGCCAGGTAAGCGATGTCAGCACCATTCAGTCGCACGGGTTGATTCCTGAAGACGCTGAACAGATAGAGAATTTGCCCGATAAAAATCACAATTGGGATGAACTGCGCAATCGACCCCGTCGCATCCGATGGCAATCGACGGCTGATCTGGTAGACATTTTCGGTGCCATAGGACCACATGAAAAACACCCAGTACAGCCAGAATAAGCCCACATAAATGCGGTAAAAGCGCGAGTCTTCAGGGTCCATGCCCAACACTTTAAGCCAGTAATTGAGCTTGCTCCGCAGGCGTTTCGCTTCCAGACGACCTAGTATGGCTAAATCACGCATCGTCGGCTTCTTCGTCTAAGTTGGCGTCTTCGTCAGTGCTATCGTCGTAGTTGAGCAGGGCGGACATGCTGTCAAATTGGGTTTCGTCAATCACACGGACCTGCTGGCGCTGCATCAGCAGATAACGATCCGCCTGACTGCCTTCCGGTAGCGTATGGCTGCTCAGGAGGATATAACTGCCGTACGCTTTCAACACTTTTAGTTGTTGCCATACCGTCATGGTAGCGTTGATGTCCAGCGGACCGAAAGGTTCATCTAAAAACAGCACTTTTGGTCGAACAATCAGCGCCATAATGAGCGCCAGCTTTTGGCGCATGCCACGCGATAAGCTGAATGGAAATGCCGTTGCTGCGTCTTCTAGTTCAAAGGCAACCAGCAGGTTATCCGCTTCTTCTTCCCAATCCGCGACATGATAAATGCTGCTGATGAGCCGCAGGTGCTCCCATATCGTCAGTTCATCGTAAAAGTCGGGCACATCCGGCACAAAGATGATGTCCGGGTCTTGCGGAGATTGCTCCTGAAAAAGCAGACGATCATCCAGGTAAATGCCGCCGATTTCCGGCTTGGACCAGCCCGCGAGGCAGCGCAGCAGCGTCGATTTGCCGGCGCCATTACGTCCGGCCAGGATGGCGATTTCGCCAGGAGAGAGTTCAAACGAAAGATTGTGCAGGACCTGGTGTTGTCCGTAGCTGTAAGAGAGTTCGCTGACTTTGAACATGGCTGACAATCTGCTATCTGGTGATGTTTGAAAGGCACAGGACACATTCTAGTCCTCTGTTCTCGATTATGAAACCGCAACCCCTGGATGTACATTACATGGATGTGCGTCACAAGAAGCCGCGCTCCGGTTGCTTTTTTGCTGCGCTTTCTGTACCCTTTTCAACAGATTCGTAATGACCTATCCAAAGGCGATCTCCCACCTATGAATATCGATCCTATCCTGCAAGCAGCACGTCAGGCGGTTTGGCTCTGTCGAGAAGTTCAGCACAATAACTTCAAGAGTGCGACCAAGACCAATCTGGATCAGCAGGACACCGAACCAGTCACCATCGCTGATTATGGCAGTCAGGCGCTTATCTGCCGGACGCTGTCTGAGCACTTCCCTGAAGATGCCGTTTACGCTGAAGAAGCCGGGGAGCAGTTCGCGACTTTGCTCTCGGATGAACAGCGTGCGCGCGTTGTGCAGTTGCTGGCGACTGTACTCGACGTACCTGTGACAACACAGGACGTCATTCGCTGGTTGGACTTCGGCAAGGATCGCCAGGGTAAGGCCGCGCGTACCTGGGTCATTGATCCAATTGATGGCACCAAGGGCTTCATCGCCATGCGCCACTATGCGATTGCGATTGGTATGCTTGATGAAAATAACGAGCCTGTTGGCGGCGTCATGGCCACCCCCGGCTATGGTGATGGCGTCAGCGGCTACGATGACGACGGCGCGATCTTCTATGTTCGTGACGGCAAGGTGTATCAGGAACCCCTGAGTGGCGGCGAGGCGGTGGAAATTAGCCCGTCACAGCGTACACAGTCTGCCAGCATCAAAATCGTCCAGAGCTTTGAGCGTGAACACACCAGCAAGGAACGCATGCGCCGCATTTTTGATGATGCCGGGTTGTCGGATGCAACCGTCATCGACATGGATAGCATGGAAAAATACGCCCTGATCGCCAACGGTGATGCCGATGTCCTGATGCGTTTGCCGCTGCTTGGCAGCACCCGTCGCCACAAAATCTGGGATCATGCTGCGGGAGTGGCCCTGGTACTGGCCGCTGGTGGTCGCGCCACCGACCTTGATGGTTCACCGCTGAAGTTCACCGATGGTAAGAATATGCCCAACCAGGGCATGATCGTCACCAGTGGCGTCTATCAGGATGCCCTTATCAAAGCGACCCAGGCCCTTCTGGCGGAAGAAGCACAATCGTCATAGTGACTACTTAGGAACGAGAGCCTGAAAATGGGCCAGGTTTTAACGTTACACCGCGCCAAAATCATTCGTGATGCCATGCACACTGCCGGGCATAAGCTCGTCTTTACCAATGGCCATTTTGATCTGCTGCACGTCGGCCATCTGGACTATCTGGAAAAGGCACGTGCCCTGGGTGATGCGCTCATTGTGGGCATCAATGGCGACCCTTCCAGTGAACAGCTAAAAGGTAGTGGACGGCCAATCGTGCCAGCGGAAGAACGTGCCCGTTTGGTGGCCGCGCTCGTTCCGGTGACAGCGGCCATCATCTTTGAAGAAGTCACTGCGGAAAACCTTATTCGCATGCTGCGGCCTGATATCTACGTCAAAGGTGGCGACTATGCCGATAAACCCCTGCCGGAGCGTTCTTTGGTGGAGTCCTACGGCGGCGAAGTCCACCTCATTGATTATATGCCAGACCACAGCACGACCGACCTGATTAGGCGTATTCAGGCGCTGCCATAGCAATCGGGCTTAAGCTTAACCTGGGCATCCCCATGCTATACTCACAAGCAGTTTTCGCGCTCGATCTGTCAAGGGACATCACATGATCAATTTTTCTGCGATTCGCAGTCGTTCCTGGTTTGGTAAGCTGCTGCGTGCCCCACTAAATCTAGTGCCTGATAATGCCGTTATGCCCATCTTGCAGGGGCCTCTTAAGGGGAACCGTTGGATTGCGGGTGCTGCGACGCATGGTTGTTGGCTAGGCAGTTATGAGCTTGACAAGCAAATGGCAATGGTCGCACACATGCGGCCTGACCAGGTCGTCTATGATATTGGCGCGAATGTGGGTTTCTACACACTGCTAGCTGCTAAACAGGTTGGCTCTGGTGGTTACGTCATTGCCTTTGAACCCTTCGAGCGCAATATCCAGTTTCTAAAACGTCATATTGCCCTCAATAGACTGAATAATGTGACGATTGAGACTAAGGCGGTCGGTGCTGAAAACGGTCAAGCCTTTTTTCAGGAAGGTAATTCCCCTTCGATGGGCCATCTGGCAGCCGTAGGTATCCCTGTTGAGTTAATTACAGTTGATACGGTTGCTGCTGCTGGCCATGCCCCTGATGTCCTGAAGATCGATGTTGAAGGCGCTGAACTCGATGTGCTGAAGGGGGCCAGCCACACGTTGACAGATCACAGCCCGATTATTTTCCTTGCGACACATGGAGAGCATGTTCATCAGGCGTGTATTGACTTTTTGCATCAGCATGCTTATACCGTAGAAGGCATAGATGGCCAATCGGTTGATAAAACCGATGAACTATATGCCTATCGATCTGCATCAGGATAGCATCATAGACAACACTCCTGAGTCAACCGTCGCCCAAATGGAAAACCTTGAGGATCAAAACCAAACCGATGCTCAGGTTGCGGGTGCCACAGCGATTTTGTCGATAGGCAATATCGCCAGTCGGGTGCTTGGCCTCGTCCGTGAACAGGTCCTGACCTATTTATTTGGTGCTTCGGCAGCAATTGATGCCTTTAAAGCCGCCAGCCTGATTCCGCGCGCGATCTACGACTTGCTCATTGGCGGCCAACTCAATGGCGCCATCGTCCCGGTCCTGACGGAAGTTGTCCAGACGGAAGGGCGTGACGCGCTCTGGCGGGTGGTGTCAGGACTGGTCAGCATGGTGATGACCTTGCTCCTGGGGCTGTTTTTCCTTGTACACTTCTTTGCTCCGCAACTGGTTCAGTTGACGGCTGGCGGCACCAGCGCCGCGACCCAGGCACTCGCTGTAGACCTGCTGCGCATCACGGCCCCTGGTCTGATTTTCCTGGGCCTGTTCGCCTTGCTTTCGGGCACATTATATGCGCTCAAATCGTTTGTGTGGCCAGCGCTGGCGACACTGGTCTTTAATGCCTGCATTGCCATTTTTACAGTATTGCTCGCGCCACCCCTAACCATCCTGCTGCACACCAATCCTCTCGCCCCGATATCTATCGCTCGGCCTGATAGTGGCATTGCCGCTGCAGCCATCGGCTGGACCATAGGTGCGGCGGCACAGTTGGCTCTGCAAATGTGGGGACTACGTCGCAGCAAAATTCGCCTGACGATTGACTGGCGGCATCCTGCCCTGCGTAAGATGGGCAAGCTCTATCTGCCGGTGATGTTTTCTTTACTGCTGGATACGCTCATCGTGCGCTTTTTTACCTACAATCAAGCCACCCAGACGGGCGTCGTTGGCGCACTGGGTTATATGGATTGGGCCACTACGCTGATCCAGTTCCCACAAGGACTGGTCGCGACTGCCATTGCCCTGGCCATTCTGCCTACCCTCAGTGAACAGAGTACCGCTACCAACGAACGTGCTTTCAAGGGAACGTTGGGCCTCGGTCTGCGCCTGACCTGGGTGCTCATTGTTCCGGCGATGATTGGCGTCTTTGTGCTGGCGCAACCGCTGGTGATGCTGCTGTTTGAACGTGGTGCCTTCACCGCAGAATCGACTGCCATTGTGGTGCAGGCGACCCGTATTTACCTGCTTGGACTGCCGTTCGCGGCTGTCGACCTGCTGCTGGTCTATGCCTTTTATGCACGTAAAGACACGCTGACGCCGGCCCTCATTGGCGTGGCCAGTCATGTCGTCTATATCGTGACGCTGCTGACCTTGCTGGAACCGCTAGGACTCTATGCGCTGATGGCTGCGGATGCCATCAAACACCTGACGCATGCCACAATCAGTGCCGTATTGCTGCGCCAACGCATCGGTAGCTATGGAGACCGCAATCGCCTGCTATCGACCGGACTGCGTACCGTTCTTGCTGCTGCTGGCATGGGACTGGTGGGTTGGGTGACGCTGCCTTACCTGTTCGAGGCCATTGGTGCGGCAGGCTTGCTGCAAAAAGCCCTGCTGACGCTCGTTAGTGGTGCTCTGACAGGTGGCACATTCTTACTGTTGGCGTGGCTCCTGCATATCGAAGAACTCCGCTGGATTTTCAGACTCGTTCGTACCCGCCTGGGACGTTGAACAGGCAGTTTTGATTTTCCTAATTGTCGATATGCCTGTCAGAGCTAACAAACAGTTCCCACCCAAAAATGGCTTATTTAGAAATGAATTAACTATCTAGACTGGCAATCAGTCTGGTAAAAAGCGTATGCCAGGGGCGTGATGGGAGCACTATCAGCCCGTACGCCTCGGCTTCTTGCTTCACCCATTCACCCATTAACCAACTAACATGTGCGCGAAAGGTTTGAGGCTCGTTTTGCGGTTCGCGTTGTGAGTAATTTGCGAGGATTTGAGATTCGTCAGGCTCGTAAATAAAAGCAGAACGAACGTGCGTACTGTATTGGGCAGCTAATGCCGGATGGATAAAATCACCCTCTAAAATGATCGGCTGCTGCGATTCAATGTGATTGTCAATGACTGCCTTCAATGCTGGCGTCATGACGCGCCCGATAGCAACACCGTGTTCAAAAATCTCCTGCGGCGTCAGTGCTGCCGGATTGGGATGTGTATTCCAAAAATGAAGTACTGGCTGCTGCTCTGGTGTTGTCATCTTTTCAAGGATGACCTGAAAGTCATCAACTTCCGTAATGCCAACACCAAAATGCCGCGCAACTTGGTAACTGACACTGGTTTTACCGGACCCAGAAGCACCACCAATGAGCAGTACCGTCCAGGGTAGGGATAGATTCATCGTCATTTCAAAACCTTATGAAGTGGCTCGTTGTATTTCCGACGGAGTGACCTTGAAGTCCAGTGAGTGTGTCAGGCGCAGGGCGAGAATAGGTACCGCAGTACCCGCTTCAACCTTGAAGAAGCTGATTCAATTACTTCCACCCAGGTCTTCATAGACATCGCCATACCACATGGTGATCCCATTCGCACCAAAACGCCGCAGTTCGTTCCCGGCTTCCTGACCCGCTGGTGTGAGCAGGGCTTTCTCCATCGTCGCCTGATCTTTGAAGTACAGTTCCATCACGCGGAAAAAAGGCGCTTCTCCAGACGGGCTGCCTGTCAGGTGGACAACCTGTCGTTTTTCAATATCAGGCATGCGCTCCACCAGCGCCAAAAAGTCGGTATAGGCGTTTTCAAAAACGAAGGTATCTTCAGGATGATGGAACATCACGACGAACTTAGTCATGGGGCCTCGCTCAGTGGGGAATCCGGTTTAACTGTGCCTGATTATAGGCCAGGATAACAAAAAAGAGGACCCGCAGGTCCTCTTTTGTTGATGATAGATAGGGTCCTAGAAAGCACGCCGCTTACGATACGCGCCGCCCAGCCCAAAGACGACTGCTGCACCACCCATCAGCATGAGGATAGCGACCAGTTCCTGCCACAGGGGCGTTTCACCAGTCGCTGGTAGCTCACTGACCAGCAGCAGGGTCGCGCTGGTATTCGCCAGGGTTGTGCCATTCCCGTAAAGTGTCCCGCTCATCATCACGCTTGATTGGCTGTAGGTGGCCGGAATGCGCGTAAAGATGGTGATGACGACCTGCTCACCCGCCTGGATGACATCCTGCGTAAACTGAATGACACTTTCTTGCAGCGATTGATTGAAGATGCGCGGCTGTCCGAGCGGTCCCATCGTGTAACGCGCTGCCGCCAACTGTGTGCCAATGGAAACTGTTCCACTGGTGCTGGTGGCGCTTTCAACGGTGATGCTCCCCGGCAGCGTCAGGCTGATGCTGGCGTCGTTGATGGCTGCACCACTTGTATTGTTGATGCTGACCTTCCATTCGACGCTGTCACCTACCTGGGCGAAGGTGCTCATCGGCGTGATGGCGAACAGCGTATCTGGCACAACGAAGTCACCGATGGTGCCTCCGGCGGTTGTTCCGCCATTGCCCAGGACTACGGGTGTCGTGTTGCACGTGGCAGCATTGCCACCGACGCAGACACGGATACCTGCCGCATTGTTGCTGGTATTTGGGTCATTGACGGCCACACCCTGGCTGACATCGGTCCGTAAGACGAGTTCAGAGCCATTGGTGCCGCTATCCACTACCGACTGGACCATCATCGACAGGCTAAAGCCGGATGGAACGACGACAGTGCCATAGTCACAGGTGATGACCGTCGGGCTGCCGCTTCCGCCTGTCACCGTACTACCGGTCGGGCAGTCATCGTTGGCATAGGTCAGGCCAACGGGTAACGTGTGCTCAATCACAACGCCTGATGATGAGGCCTGACCGTTGTTGATGGCATCAGCAAATGAATTAATCGTGATGCCTTCTCCTGGCGCTTCATCACTGACGCTGATGTCTGCTTCAAGGTCGGCTTCGTTACTGGCCTCTAAGGTCAGGATTTCAACACGGTTGCCGCTTGCGTTGTGATGATGGACCAGCATGATTTCCGGCAGTGTCGTTACAGCACTCAGGTCATAGTCCACCGGAATAAACAGCCCGTCCAGGTCGACATACCAGGTCAAACCTGGGTATGGCCCACCTTGCAGGCCGCTGTCATCGCTGAAGCTGAGGGGGGCTGCGGCCACATCGTAGTTGATGTAGTCCCCACTCAACCGCGTCGAATCCGTAAAGTTGAGTTCACCCAGCACATCAACGTAGAAGCTCAACGTGGAGTTGGCGCTGTTCAGGCCGAGCAACCCTGCTGGAATTGGGAAGACCATGACGTTGTTATTGAGCAGATACAGGTCAATTTCATCCGCGAAGAATTCATTCGGCACGACGAAAGCGGCTGATCCTGTGTTCAGGTCCTGGATGAATCCGATGAATATATCAGTCGGGTCGGCACCGATGCCGAATGCTGCGGCGGCTGTGCCCAGGTCCCAGTTGAACAGGTTCCAGTCTTCTGCCAGGTCGCCATCAGTATCGAAGTAAATATCAAACAGCGTTTCGTAAGCGTTGGCTGTACTCCAATCACCGTAGACACTCAACGCCATATAGACGGTTGTGTTGGCCAGGGCGGCATCCAGATCACCCCCTGTCAGGTCCAGCCAGAAATTGAGGTCGGACGAAAGACCAATATATTGTAGGTCGCCTCGGTCAAAACCGGCTGGCGAGAAGCCATCGTTCGGGCTTTCGTAAACTTTCTCGAAGGCCGTCACAATCGACCACGTATCGTAGGGCAGGTTGCCACCAGTGAAGACCTCGGTACCCGTGAGGTTGATGGTCGTCAGGCCAACAAGATCAGGACCCACAGCCACAGTGGCGCTGTCAGCCGCCATATCCGATGCTGGACGCGGAACGGCATGGACGGCAACGCGCAGAACGCTGCTGCTGTCTGTTGGCGTCAGGACGACATAGCCGCCTTCTTCCGCTACAAAGTGGCGCGGAATGCCACCAAGCACAAGCGGCGAAGTCTGCGTAAGTGATGAGGTTGGATCGGGCGTATGGGGTTGAGCAGCCGTCGGGTCCAGCGATAGGGTGACGTTCAAGGTGACGCTGCCACCTGCCGGAACGCTCACGCTGGATGGCGATACGCTGAACTGCGCCATTGGCGTATCGTTTCGCTGGTCAAAGGTGATGTCATAGGTACGCGGTGTCGTTCCCAGATTTTGAACCGTGATGGTTTGGCTTCGGGTTTCGGCAGTCACTGCCTCAATCAAGCCGAACGACACGCTGACGCGCTCCGGTGCGCTGGTGCCGTAAGCGATAACCTCGGTCGAAACAGCGTTCGCCAGGTCCACACGGCCACCACCCACACGGCTGACGCCATAATTCAGGCCAGACTGGTCCGGTTCGGTCCAGACGTCATTGGTCGCTGTATTCATCAGCAGCGCTTTGATCTGGGCAACGGTCCATGTTGGGTGCAGTTCACGCATCAGTGCAGCCGATCCGGCGATGTGGGGCGATGCCATCGAGGTGCCACCCAGATAGGTGCCATCTGTGCCAGTACCCGCTGCTGTGCTGTAGATGAAGTCGCCCGGTGCGGCGATATCCGGCTTAAGGATTTGCAGACCTGTTTCAGCACCCATGCGCGGGCCGCGTGACGAGAAGCTGCTGATCTGGTCGCCTTCGCTGAAGCCCAGTGTGCTGGTCAATGCCGAATCCATATCAACGTCATACGGCAGCGGATTCGCCAGAATATTCAGGCCATCTTCGCGCAAGATCGACACACATGGAACAGGTGCCTTAGCTGCGCCGCCGCCATCATCGTAACCACAGCTCAACAGGATGAATGGGAAATCATCCACTGGTGTCACTGCGATGAGGCCATGTAACTGACCACCGCTGCCATCACCATATACGCCGAGCGTATCAACAGCCGTCGTCATTCTCTGGTTAGAGCCGCATGTGCCATCATCCCAATCAAAGACGACCACGAAGGGCATGCCATCACGCGGCACACTATCATAATCGCTGGGGGAGCAGCCGCCTGTACCGCCTGTGCCAGCATCACCAACGCGCCGTACCCACGAAGGTCCGAAATAGCCGCTCGCACCATTGACTGACTGCGATGCCGGAATGATGGTTGGATAGGAAGGATAGACACCCGCTTCACCGGAGAGCAGACGTACGCTGCCATAGGTTGTATCGTTCGTGGTCGAAGCTACCGCAATCGTGCCATCAGCGACATTCGGCGAGCCGTTGACATAATATGTATCGCCTTCGTTGCCCGCGCTGCCGACCATCACGACGCCCGCCTGTGTGGCGATATTGAACTGCTGCGTCAGGAGTTCCTGCGGGCTGCCATAAAAGCCGCCGTAGCTGTTATTGGTCACATCCAGGCGATCAGCCGGATTGCTGTCGCCATTGGGGTCCATCGCAAATTCGACGGCCTGCGCGGCAGCGACAAAGCTCACTGACGGACCGCAGCCGCCGATACGCAGCGCGTAGATTTCGGCTTCCGGTGCCACGCCAGGGCCAATACTCAGGTCCATAGCCGTTGTTGACGCATCATACGGGCCGATGTATGTGCTGCCATCGCTGTTGACACCGCTGCCTGCGGCTGTACCCGCCACATGCGATCCATGACCGTTACAGTCAATCGGATCATCATCCGGATTCAGAGGCAGGCCAGCATCCCAGCCTTCGCCGACGAAGTCGTACCCGCCAACAATGCGGCTGCCATCAAAGCTAATATCGGCAAGCGTACTGGCATCGTTACCCGCATAAGTCGCCGGATTCCCACTGCCGTTGAAGTTCGCATGGGTATAGTCCACGCCGCTGTCGATAATGCCGATACGGATGCCCGTACCCGTTATGCCTGTGCTGTTTTCCCACACGCTGATGGCACCGATGAAGGGCACGCTGTCCGCATTGGTAAATTCACCAAACTGGTCAGGGATCACACGGGCGACCCCTGGTATGGCCTCTATCGCTTCCAGGTTAGCCGCATCAATGCGCAGAATCAGGGCATTGGCCGTAATCGACAGATCACCCAACTTCTGCACACTGAACTGGCTCTGCATCTGAGCTAAAAGGCTGCTTTGCTGTGCGAGCAAGCTGGCACTACGGCTCGCCACCTGTGGCACCAGCGCGCCGGGGCTGGCAGCATCCTGCCAGATGGCACCTGCTGCCGCACCTTCCAGTTCTACCAGCACCGTAATTGGGCCACTTTCTGGGACGAGTGCATTGGGCAGTACATAATCTGGGTCCAGTGATTCGGTGATGGCTGTCACCACGTCGCCACGTTCAATACCCAGGCTGTTGCGGTCGATGGTTGGTCGGACACCCTCGCCATCTTCGGCGGCTGCCCGCTGCGGAATGGCGGCATTGATGGTACTGGGTGGTTCCTGGGCGCTGCTTGCCCCGATGACCATCACCAGGCATAGAATCAGCGCGAATGTGATGCTGCGCCGCGTGGTCCATAACGAATGCGTATCTATCTTCATGTAACGATCCCCACAATAAGTTTAAGAATAATCACCATGCCCCTAAACATGGCGCTTTCTCGATAGCTCGTACGGCCCTTAACGCGCTTGTGGTGTTACCACAGGGTAACCTGGCTGCACGGGTCCAGGCCGCACAAAATCCGGTGTGATGGGCGTTTGCTCGCTGATAACTTCCACCGACCGAATGTAAAATTGTCCACTTAATGCGTCAGCAGCACGGGTATCAGTCGCGATAACCACGACCACTGACAACCACCTCTCTTGGAGCACAAAACGTGCCTGCGGATCAACCGCCTGCACGAGAATCATCATACGTTGCACCAGTTCGTCGATGATGGCATTTTGTGCTTTCAACACCGCTGCGACCTGTGGCAGGGTCGCGTTGGCCTGCCTGAAGCTGCGCCAGACTACCTGACCAAGCGGGTCAGCGTTCAGCTCGATGATGAGCTGGCCCTGTGTCTGTGCTGGGAATGTGGCGACAGGCTCAACCGGAACCGCTGTGGCGATGGGACCCAGTGGTTGGGCACCAGGACGGCCCGGTAAGATGCGCGTCGGTAAAGGGCTATCCTGCGCCCGGACGACAGGCATCCGCTCGTTATAGATGGCACTCACAATGATGGCCCATGCCAGTAATATCGTGATGCCAGAACGACAGCTTTTGTATTTTCGCACACCATACACAGACGACGGCTTCAAGTGTGTCGTGATTTTTAACATGTTCTCACGATGGAAGCAAGAAAGTAACCCGCTTTCGTTACCTAAAATGTAACATTCTTGACGCGCGTCAATTTACTGTGGATGTTGGCGTAGTCAGGAACAATGCTCAGGCGGGTTGCTCGGCTTCGGTGTTTTGTTTCGGGCTGATGATCTGCATTTCCTGGGTACGTATATCATCTGGAATGGGGTTTCCGGCAACGGCATAGATCAGCACACCGACTGCCGACAGACTGATGCTTGCCAGCGTTCCGAAGGCTTGTAACTGGCCAAAGAAGATGTCGGTTGTTTCTGTGCGCAGATGGCTGCCGAAGCCCAAAATATCCGATAATCCAGCCAGCGAAGCGAACAGCAGGCCCGTTAGCGCCAGCCGCAGGCCAACTTGCTGTGCCAGATTGGACCGTACACCCAGGTAGAACGTAAACTTGACGTAGGTAATGGCACCGAACATCAACAGGGATTCACCCATTAACAGCAGCGCCACCTGCACCACGCCAATGGCGGGTGTATCGCGCACACCTGTAATGCCAGGGAACAGGCCCATCATCGCCAGCATGATGCCCATTGCCCCAATAGCTATCCCAACCTGACCAAATCGCTGCATAGATTTTGTACTCTGTTTTTCTTCGTAAGGACGCAGCCCGCCGCGCCGGAACCATCGTTGTTCTCTGCCGTAGGGGCACAGCACGCTACGCCGGAACCATTGTTGTTCTCTGCCGTAGGGGCACAGCATGCTGTGCCCGGACCAAGTTTGTTTGCTACTGTAGGGGCAAGGCATACCTTGCCCCCTAATGATATGAATGCCTTAAGTCGGTAGCGTTTCCCGTAGCTTGCGCAGCATATTGCCGCCACAAATGGCGGCTACGTCTTCTTCACTGTATCCACGCTCGAACAGACCATCTTTCAGGTGCCACAAATCAGTGACTGTGCCCATCTCCAGTGGCGTACTCGTTGCACCAAAACCGCCATCGAAATCACTGCCGAAACCCACATGGCGCGCGCTGCCTGTAATCTGGCAAACATGGTCAACGATGTCATAAATCACGCTGACCGGCACCGGCGGGTCACCAGGCTGCCAACCGTCTTGCAGGAAGCGATTATACATCACCACACCCATCACGCCGTCGCGCTCGCCCAACAGGCGGATCATATCGTCGCTGAAGTGGCGATCAGTATTGCAGAATTTGCGTGGATTGGTATGGCTGGCGATGATCTGCCCCTCATAACGATCCAGTGATTCATAAACGGCTTGTTCGGCCATATGCGACAAATCGAGCAGAGCATTGTAATTGGCCATTTGCGCCAGCAAATCATGGCCGAGCGCCGTCAATCCCCCTGGAGCGCGTGTACCGCCGCTGTAGCGTGTCTGCGTCCAGGCGGTGCCGACGATGCGTACACCGCGTTCGTACCACTCATCAAACTGTTCTGGCTCGATGATTGGGTCCGCGCCTTCCATCAGCACCACCAACCCATGACGGCGCTCATTGGGCAGCTTTTCGCCCTCCCAACTGGCCAGCACCTCATCCAGGTCAGCCTGATTTTTCACAAGAATGATGCACTCATCCTCGTTAGCCAATCGATAGTAATAATCAAGCTGACGCGAGGCCGCGTCGTAGGCTTCCGTGGGGTTGCTGTAGGTCGGCTCCTCACCAGGAACATTATTGCTGGCGAGTCCACTACGATGCGGGGCAACGAACAGGGTTGAGAATACAACGGCTACCCGTCCCAATAGGGCATCCGGCAGGCCAATGGTTGCTAACGGGAAACCGGTTCCGGCTTCATTCTGGCGATGCTTAAGCGCGCTGACGCGATAATCGCGCAGATAAATCGCCTGATTGTAAGCAATATCCTCATGGGCATCGACGATAATCATAGGGTATCCGCCAGTCATTTGATGGTGATTTTTATGCCCCACATTCTAGCGCTGGAACCCGCATTTGGCGATGATGCGTAGACCGATACGTAGAATCACGGAGATTTCTTTATGTTATGTTACAGATTGTTACATAGAATGAAGATTATGAATCGACAGTCGTGGCATTCTGTCCGTCAAATGGATATGAATATAAGAGAGGGTACCCAATGACCAATTTTTCTATCGAGATGCTTGATGATCTCCCAGTAATCCTGACAACCTACTTTGAAGATTATGGTGGCTCCGATGATGTTGCCGCCTTCTCAAAGCAACTGATCCCGATGTTTGATCGTGCGACCGAAAAGCTCTACCACCTGATCGACATGCGCCGCGCGACCCTGTCTTTCAACGACATCATGACGTCCACCGACTACTGCATCAAACGGCCGGAAGGCTTCGCCAATCATGCTAATTTCCAGGCGTTCGCCCTGATTACTGAACGCAAAATGTTCCAGAGCATCGCCAGGGGGCTGGGAACG
This sequence comes from Anaerolineaceae bacterium, assembly GCA_020634165.1. Lineage (GTDB taxonomy): Bacteria > Chloroflexota > Anaerolineae > Aggregatilineales > Phototrophicaceae > Phototrophicus. The sequence continues at coordinate 379,326 of JACKCF010000001.1, forward strand.
GCCACTTTTGGCAACCTGAATGTGCCTGTTGTCCCCACAGTGGAAGAAGCCCTGGACTGGGTGCGCCGAGACTGTGCCATGCGCCAGACCGCTTAATAGAAAAAACGCTCCTTATCGCATATCATTCCTGTATGGGGAACAGCATAAGGAGCAACTGGAATGGCCAATTACGTCATTGAGTGTCTTTTGGATTCGCCTGTTGTAATGGTGACGTATCAGCCCGGGTATGGTGGCGACGAGGACATTGCTGCGTTCGCCGATGCTGTGATCGACGTGTTTGAAAATCTGGACTACAAAGCCTATCTCATGTTCAATATGAGTTCGGCCAAACTCTCGTTCAACGATATCATGCAATCCGCACAGCGCATCTTGCGCAGCGAGAATAGTCCCATCAAGCACCCGAACTTCATCGCGCTCGGCATGATTACCGATAGCAAGATGTTCCGCACCGTCGCCAAGGGCCTGAACTCAGCCGCATTTGGCAATATCAAAGTGCAGGTCTTCGCGACTCGTGATGAGGCGCTTGCCTGGGCGCGCATGGAAAACGCCAAGCGCAGCGGCTAAACGCAGCCTTCATTCACTCGACTCAAACACGACCTCACCATTTACCAGCACCAGTACATTGTCATGGTCGCCTTGGGTTACTTCGATAACGCTATTTTCTAGACCATGCAACGATGGCAGAAAAGGCTCTAACTGGTGAAAAGCAAGTTCGCAGTTGATACTAATCTGATTGCACTCGTATAGCTCTAAAGTTAGTCGATTGCCATCCCAATCAAATATACTCTTGCGCAATATATGATAGTCATGATCATTTATACGAGCATAGGTAATGCTGTTATAAGTTGTGTCAGTATTTGTGACAGCTAGGGCGATAAAGAATGTGCACACGAGTGCGATAAGAGTCACTCCCTTGATCCAGAAGTGATCTTCGTATTCTGACTCTGTATCGTTTGGTTTTGTGAAAATGGAGGCAGCAAATAGGATCACTATAAAAAATAAAACAGGCGCACAAGGTATGCCTGAAAATAGCGTTACAAAGATCAAATAGCCGAAGAAAAATATACCAGCTATGACCGAAGCTATAACAGACAAGAGCCATGCCATGTGATTAGACAAATAGCCCCATTGGCCCATTAGCTGAACGAAGATAAAAGGCACTATGATCGCTACACAAAAGGACACAAATACTTCATACTGCTTGAGCACCACCGCCCCGATCAACTCATCCAGCCAGAAGAACAGCATCATCGCCAGCGAAAACACGATCACCGCGAACGCCTCATTCTGCGAGTAGCGATCTGTGCGTGGCTTCGCCTTGCGCTTGATCTTTTCCACAGGCTCGGTCATTGCTCACCGTCCTCGCTGCTATCGAACCACACAACATCCTCAACTAGGAGCAAAGCGTTATCATTGTCACCTGTTAACAATTCGACGACCTGATGATAAGGTCTTCTGTCGATCTGATCGCGTGTAATGAACTGATATGAAAAGGTCGAGTTGTAGCTCTTCGGCAAAATTCGATGCACTTTCTCACAATTCAAGCTTATTGAGTCGCATTCATAGATATCCATTATTTCAATAATGAGTGGCCCTGGCTTGGCGTAATAGACTCCATAATAGTTATGGGTACTTGTAGATGTGTGTATAAATAAACCACCATAACCACCCCACGCTTGGATTCCATAAGCGAGAGAGCCATTGCAAAGCGCGATACTAACGAGACATGCCGACAGAGCAATGAACTTCATTTTATTGCGAGGCAGCGTCAATTTTCCGAATTTGGCAACAAACCACATGGCAATCGTCGCACCAATTAACGCCACTAACAGCATATCTATTTCATTCTCTGCTGCGGTTCCCAGCCCAGATAAGAAGAGTCCAGCAACAGGTATGGTAAACATGGAGACAAGACCACCACATACAATGGCGAGAATTTGCGCAAGTACATGCCAGGTTGAAAGAATATCCCAGCGCCGCATCAACCAGAAGAATATGGTGAATGCCAAAATCAGAACATAGGAAATGTCGTATCCCCACCGTGATTTGAACGCAATAGCACCCAAACTCACATCCAACCGGAAAAACAGCATCACAGCCAGCGAAAATACGATTACCGCGAACGCCTCATTCTGTGAGTATCGATCTGTACGCGGCTTGCCCTTGCGCTTGAACTTCTCCGCCGCCTCGGTCATTGCTCACCGTCCTCGCTGCTATCGAACACGACCTCGCCATTTACCAGCACCAGTACATTGTCATGCTCGCCTTTGACTAATTCAGGCCGTTGCCCTCGAAAATCCAGTATTTCAGTACACTGAAAACCAAGCGAATTGCACTCATATACCCCGCTATAATGTCCGTCGCTTGATGACTCGTAGTCATACATGAGATAAATGTGCTCGCTGGTAGTCACCTCAGATATGATATGAGGGCCTTCAGTTAGCAGTGCAATAATGAAAAGAAAGGGAGATACCACGACCAACAACAGAATCATGTTGGGTTTGATAAACCGTGGCTTCACGGGCATGGGCAGTCTCTTACTGAGTTGCCAGAGCAAGATCAGCAGAAGCGGTGAAGCAATCACGCAGAATAATCCGAATTTAGACAACAGAAATGAGAAACCATGAACGTTCGCATGAACGATCATAATTGCCAAACCAACCATGAATGCACCGATTCCGGTAACAAACAGAATCAGAAGCCCATCAGCTATGGCTTGAATACGCCACATCTGCCAATGAAAGAATAGCAAAACAGCCATCACAAATGAGATTAAACTGCTAGCTATAAGTAGGGTGATCATATGATAATGAAACCCACTTGCCTCTAAAATTTCCATCAAGAATAGAACACTTAACAGTGCTGTCACAGGAAATAGCCCTATGATCGCTTCCCGTAGAACCTGTCCTTCTGCTTGGAAGTCGTTCTTGTTCTTCCGCTTTGGTTTTTCCGCAGGCTCGGTCATTGCTCAACGTCCTCACTGCTATCGAACACGACTTGGCCATCGACCAGCACCAGCACGTTGTCATGGTCGCCTCTAACTAAGCGCAATTCTTCACCCCATTCGGTATCCCAGTACCGCCAATAGCCTAGATAAGTTTCATCACAGTCAAAAATGAATTGGTGACATTCGTAGACAATTGGATGTTTGTAGGAGTCCCATACATCCAATCGAATCAGCAGATAGTAGCTGCTTCCATTGATTGGTATGAAGTCATGCTGAGAATATGTATATGGTGCCCACCAACTGACAGCAGAAGATCTAAGGACAGTCGTAACCAAAATGGCAATTGCTAGATGCCTAACATATTCGGGTTTGATTTTCGATGGCATTAGTCTGCTTCCAGCTACGACACAGGCTATGATAGCCAGAAAAATGAGGAGAGGAATCAACATGGATGTGAGTGAATAAGTCACAGCAGCAGTGAGAAAGATTGGAATGACGACAAAGGGTATTTTTAATATCACACATACTGCAAGGATCAACTCAATAATGATGAATACAACTTTGGTTTCCCAAGAAACCAGGCTCCAACGTTTTCTCAAGAAGTAAATCAGAAAAGGTAGTATCAGAAGCTCCAAGCCGATAATCAGTGGAGGTATGAACATGCCTGCGACAGGGTTAAGCCACTCAAAGAACCATGACAACAGAGCCGATACGGAAATGCTACCCATGATAAGCACAGTCGCTTCATTCTGAGAGTAGCGATCTGTACGCGGCTTCCCCTTGCGCTTGACCTTCTCCACAGGCTCGATCATTGCTCATCAACCTCGCTGCTATCGAACACGATTTCACCATTGAGTATGACCAGTACGTTGTCTCGGTCGCCTACTTCCAAGACGATGTCATCTTCGGATCCATAAAATCCAGGGAATTGAGTAGGAGCACTATATACTTTTTCGCAGTCGAAGATGATGAGATTGCATGCGTACAAATCAATGTAATACCATTCTTCTAGTGCCGGCGTATCCTTGATTAGTACATAATTGCGGCCGCCGATATAGTGCGATTGCTTCAGTTCATTGAGCACCGCCAAAAAGCCGAATACCGCAGTTATAGCAAAGACAGAAACATATCCCGTGATGAGCAGATGTCGCTTAACAAAGTTCTGAGTACAAACAATCTGGTGGAACTTCTGTGTAATTAGATATCCGGTTGTCAGAACAAAAATGATGACCAAAACAAAAGGGCTAAATATCGTTAGCGTAATACCAAATTCAATAAATGCTTGTGGTGCGAATATCAAGACTGCAATCATCGCAAGTGTCACGAGAAACGCAAATCTAGATCGCGCATGTTCTTGCCCAGGTGGTATCAGTTGCAATTGTCGCGTCAACTTGTAGTCTGCAAATGGGATTGCTAATAGCAGGAGTGTGACGCATAAAGGACTCAAATAGGCCGATTCGACAGGACTCAGGACATTACCAGGTAGCACCCAAAAGAACACAATGCCTGGTGCCGCAGCAAAGACCAGAAATAAAGTATGTGACAATGCAAAGCGACTATCTAGCGACTTTGGCTTATTCTTCCGCTTCGGTTTTTCCGCTGCTGGACCCATGTCTGCGTTCATGGTGCCCTTATCCTGGCGTGCTAAGCTGTCATAATTCGTTATACCCAGTATAGGCGTGACTTCCTCACAATAGCCTAAATATCGCTGGCTAATACCTACCGATTCGCCACTGGTTCATAATCAGCAGAAATCTTGCAAATAACAACTCTTCCCAGAAAGGCATCCTTTCCCATCACGGGGAAAGGACCGAGGATAGGGGTTCTTCCAAACTTCTTAAGGGACTTGCAATAACTTGGCCGTATGGTGGAGATGTAACACTGCCTGAAAAAGACATCGACATCGGTGGAAGCGAAACCAAGCACTTATTCAGAGGACGATCATTATGAGTGAAGTGAAAACACAGCAACACAAACCACGTATCTGGACTGGCGCCATCGTCGGCGGGCTGGTGATGGCCCCCGTTATGGCCCTGCTGGCGCTCGGCGATCAATTCGCGGGCCTGCCGTTCTTGCCCTTCGACGTGTTCGATTGGATTTCCCGCACCCTACCAGGGCCGCTCGTCACCTTCGGCATCGATACGATGGTCGATCTGATTCGTGGCCTGAATATCGGTCGGCTCGATCAAACAGCCAAGCTCGCTGAACAGACGATGGGGCTGGCCAACTTCCTTATTATGGGGATTGTCGGCGGCGCAATTATCTTCGCGATTCTGCGGCGGCGTCACCGTACAGAAAGCCTCATCGAGGGCGCGATTATTGGCGCGATTCTGGCGATTCCGCTGCTGTTCATCAGCAGCCAGGTGAACACAACTGCGACAGCCAGCCCCTTGTTGGGCATTGCCTGGTCGATTGTCATCTTTGCTGGTTTCGGAGCCGTTATCAACTGGGTGTACAACGTACTCGCGGCTGACCGAGCGGCCACGCCTGCTGTCGATACACCGGCTCAGGCCAGCGCCGCCGCCCTCGACCGCCGCCAATTCCTGGTGCGCGTCGGTGGGGCCAGTGCCGCCCTGACGGTCGTCGGTGCCGGACTCAATACCATTCTCAGTGGTGGATTGTCGTCATTGGGCAGCAGCGGTCCCAGCCTGCCCAGCTTCAACCCGGATGAGGAAATTCTTACAGGGGATGGCAGCCCGCTGCCGAACGAGGGCGCTTTACCGACACCGGCTCCTGGCACTCGTCGGGAATACACGCCGGTTGCCGATCACTACCGCATTGATATTTCCAGCCGCCCCGCCGTTGTTGCGGAAGAGGGTTATACGCTGCCAATCACGGGGCTGGTAGAAAACGAAGCTGCCTTTACGCTCGACGAAATCCGCGCTATGCCGTCCGTGTCAGAATTCATCACCATGTCCTGCATCAGCAATCGCGTTGGCGGCACGCTCATCAGCACCACCAAATGGACCGGCGTACCCATGCAGCACATTCTGGAGCAGGTGCAGCCGACCGAAGATGCTGTTGCCATTCGCATAGAAGGTGCAGATGGTTTCGACGAGTTCGTTAGCCTGGACCTGATTCGTGAAGATGAGCGCATCATGCTCACCTACGCCTGGGACGATGCCCCGCTGCCGGAACGCAATGGGTTCCCACTGCGCATCCACATCCCCAATCGCTACGGCATGAAGCAGCCCAAGTGGATCGTCAGCATGGAATTCGTCAATGAAAATGGCGAAGGCTACTGGGTCCGGCGTGGTTGGTCACCAACGGCGATGGTCAAAGCCACCAGCGTGATCGACACTGTCGCCACTGATGCCATTTATGAGCAGGGTGGTGAGTCCTTCGTGCCGATTGGTGGTATCGCCTGGTCCGGTGATCGCAAAATCACCAAGGTCGAGGTACAAGTCGACGAGGGCGAGTGGGTAGAAGCCGAACTGCGCGAGCCGATGTCAGGCCGTGCATGGACCATCTGGCGCTACGATTGGCCCTTCGCTGAAGGCGACCATACCTTCACCGTGCGCTGTGTGGAAGACGGTGACATTCCGCAGATTGAAGATGTCGCGTCGGTCCGTCCCGATGGGGCCAGCGGTCTGTATTCGCTGTCGGCTACGGTCAATGAACCGGAACCGGAAGCCGCCACAACCTAGTAGATTTAAGCACTGGAGCAGTGGTAAGGTATGCCTTGCCACTGCTGCTGAGCCGTATCCTTACAACGATGCTGTCTTCACCTTTTAGTCGCTATAATACTTATCCTCTATCCACTTCGATGGATTTGTCAAAACATACTCGCGAATCCGATTCAAGTCTGCCTCGTCTCGAATAACATGCTCATAGTAGTTGCGTTGCCATAAGGTCGATTCTTTTTTACGTAATTGACTGTTTGCTTCTTTAGAAACTGCTGACTTATAAGAACCAACGATGCTTGACAATGCTTTAGCAGGTGGATTCCCAAAAAACCTTAGGTTGTCAGAATGAGATGTGTGTGAGTGTAGGGGCAAGGCATGCCTTGCCCCTACGTGCTCGCTATCAGAGGCAATCTCATCATCTTTAGAAATAAAAACAATGCCGTGCATGTGGTTTGGCATTATGACAAAATGGTCCAATGTCACAAACGGAAAATGTGACGGTATTTGTTCCCAAACCGATTTTGCGATTAGGCCAACATGATTGAGAAAGACCTTATCATCTTCAACATGACCAAAGATATGATAATGCTGATATGCGCATATTGTGATGAAATACGCGCCTGATTCGGTGTAATCATAGTAGGGTAAACGAATAGAGCGTCGCGTATGTATTCGTCGGGATTTCATCAGACATCACAGAGCAAGAATCGTTCGTTTATCAGCCATAGTGCCTTGCCATTACAATCTACCTAATCAGGACGCGAGCCTATATACAGACTTTCTACTTCGTCCCATTCCCACGCCGAAAGAACCACATCACGACAAACAGCACCGCGCTCAGGGCCAAAATCCGGTTGCGCCAGAAGGCATTCGGGTCGGGTTCATTGCGCGGCGTCATGGGACGGATGCGTACAAAATGGGGCATGTCCTTGGTCGTGTGCCGATAAAGCAACCGCTGGTTCTCACGATCAATGTCATACTCGCCATCGCTGACATCGACCTTGTAGCCGTCGGGATACTGGTAATTGGGTACATAGAACGTAGTCGGCTCTGTCACAGAGAGATCATGCCGGAAAGCATATTCAAACACGCCACGATCCACATCGAAGTCCATCCGTAACGGTTCGCCAGCCGTTGCCAGCGCATAGGGCCTTAACACCGCCGCCAACGCTCGACCGCCGCTGTTGATGTCGTCCGGGTCTGTCTGCTGATCTTTGCTGAAGATGGACAGGTCTTCGCCATTCCACAGGTCGCCACGTGCGTTCGTATTATCCGGCGTATAGTTCCACACAGTGATGTGCAGCAGATTATCCTCGATGGCGCGCATGGTGCGGTCCATCGCCCGCACATGCACATCGAAGTCACCTGTGCGGTAGCCGATGCGATTATCGAGGTCGAAGGGAATGCCCGATTCCCCAATCAGGCAGGGGACATCACCGAACTGGTGCTTGGCCCAGTCCTTGTGACGCCCTAGCTGCGTCTTAAACGACCGCCGCACATTATCTTTGCCGATGATCGGTCGCACGTTGAAAGCATCGAAGCCCAGGAACGGAAAATATTCCTTGGTGAACAGCAGCATGCCATCGTACCAGTGCGGCGCATACACCACATTCTGAATATCGCCCTCGGTCCACTCCGGCGGATGATGCTGCAAAACGGGGTCCGGCTCCACGAAGATGAATGCTTCCGGGTCAACCGCGTTGATGCCTGTCGCGAACTTATTGACGAAGGGCCGCAAATAGTCCTGAGCAAAATCAGTGGGTGTGCCATCTGGCTTAAAGCCAAAGTGATGGGGCCGAAGAAGTTGCGGCTGTCCTTTGCTATCCAGGTCCCAGACACCGTTCTCCTGCCAGACACACGGGTAGCCTTCTTTGAAAACTGAGGTGCCGTCGGCGTGGATGACGCGCGAACCGCGTTTAAATACGCCCAGCAGGGTGAGGTCATACACGGCAACCGACTGCGAATAGCCCGCGCCCAGCAGCATCGACTGGTAAGGTGTCGGTGCCTCGCCAATCCGCAGCCGATGATCTGACGTGCGAATATCGACATCGCCGATGAAACCAGGTGATGGTTCGTTCATGCTGCCGATGCCGATGACATTATCGTGGTCGGCCAGGCGCATCATTACCTGCTTATAGGCGTTGATGTAGTGATCCTGCAAAAAGTCCTGGATCGGCACACCATCGACTTTTGTTTCCGGCGCGAAGTGATTGCCACCAAAGAATAGCGAGAACATGGTCGCGCTGGCCAGTTTGTTGTAATTGCTGGGCCAGATCATGCGCGGGAAGGGGTCGCCGTAGGTCTGGTGAACGATAGCCGCTCCTGTATTGGCGAAGCGCGTGATGTCCATACCAATCAGATCGAAGGTCCAGCCAGGGGCACCATCGCCACCACTGAATCGGCTCCACACATCCTGATGGGGGTCGATATACAGGTTGATATCGTACTCGCGCGCTTTTTCGACTATCGCCTGCAAATAATCCAGATAGACGATGTCATACTCACCAGGGCCGCTGTGCTCGATGGCTTCCCATGTCACGACCAGCCGCACAAAATCCAGCCCCCAGTGCTTTAGCCGCCGAAAATGACAGTCGGCTTCTTCCAGCGGGAAGGGCCGCCCGACGAAGCTGACATTTTTGTGATCGAAAAAGCCTTTTGCCATGTGGCTGGCACGGCCATAGGGGAGCTTGCTGCTGCCGGATAAATTGACGCCGCGTAAAAATAAGGTGCGCCCATGTTCATCTTTGAACCAGGGACCGTCGATTTGAATTCGGTTCATCGGTGTCGGTTGCATCTCCTCATGCTCAATGTGGTTATAGCGTGGCGCGTTTTGGGCAACCCTGCCTACACTAATATCTTACCGCCGCTTTATTCAAGGCACACTTAAACACGGCCCATCCATCTCTCAGTTATGCGGAACGTCGCTGATACGGGCGAAGTCGCCGCTGCCATCTGCTCGCTGGTAGCGCGTGCCGGTTTCAATTTCGTACTGGCCGATGTCAATCGTAACGGTCTCTGGAATGTCTTCAATCGCCAGGTAATCAGCGATGCCAATGACAATGTCGCCAACGCGCCAGTTGGCAGGCGTCAGCGGAATATCCGCGACCATAAACGGTGGTGTCGTTGGGTCGAGCGTATCCGCCGTGCGCAGGTGCGTGAACTGATTAATCACGCTTTCTTCTGGCAGCCCATCAATCCGATACACCGTCGATACCCTGTACCGCTGCGAAATGGTCCGTGTGCGCCAGCCGAGCAGCGTCAGCCCACTGGAAAAAGCAACAGGTTCATCCAGCCATTGGTACGTGTCCTCAAATCCATCGAAGTTGAGCGTTCCGGCCAGCACTGGTGCGGCCCCTTCAATCGGCTGATGGCGTTGAACATCGTCCAGATAATCCTGCACTTCTTCATAAGCGGGCATGCCATCAGCATCGGCTAAAAACAGCGCCGGACCCGCAGGCAGCAGCGCGTTGTGCCAGCCATCGACCAACCGCAGATCGCGCTCATAAAAAATGACCTGCCAGATAGCGGGTTCGCCGCGCGTGTAGGTATCCGTCGATTGTGTGTGCATCACCAGTGGTACATCATCTGCCAGTTCCGATGCCGCCGCCTGGAAGCTTTGTAAAGTCGCACCTAGTCCGTTGGGCGCGGTGCGGCCATTAATCACTCGCAAACTGCCTTCGACTTGCAGCGCCCACAGTGCCGCCAGCACCAGAACGATGACATATAGCCCAACCTTGAAAAGCTGCTGCTTGATAGCGAAAAACGGCATACCGACGATCAGCGCGATAGCGGGCAAAGTCGTCAGGAAGTAGTGCAATCGTGATGTAAAAGGCAGCAGGGTGAAAACCAGAATCGGCGTGATGAGAATGACCAGCAGGATTTCACTGGCAATGCGTTGGCCCCTGTTCTGACGACGCCATGCAAACAGAAAAGCTATTGCCCCCGCTATCAGCGCGATGGTTGCCAGCGCGACCGACATGCCTGTCGTGCCCATAATGGGGGATGTTTGTGCCAGTTCGCCAGCCGCCAGATAATTCCACTCGGAGCCTGTCGCCATGCGCAGCGTCAGCAGCAATGGCGAGCGATTGCCATCGACGATAACGTCGCCTGCCCCTGCCAGATACTCCGTTACCAGTTCCGGGGCGCAGCAGGCCGCTGTATACAAAAACGGCAGCAGCGGAATGACTGACAGCGCAATGCCAGTAATCAGTGCCAGCCAGCTTTTCCACCATTGATAGCGCACGACCAGATAGACCCAGGCGAAGATCAGGCTGATGGCGGCAAAGTGTATCTGGAAGCCGACGCCCGTGATCATCGTCAGCGCCACCAGCGAAGCGCTTCTTACAAGCGAGGTCGATGAAACCATCGACCGATACGCCAGCACGAACCACAGCGCACTGAGTGTCACCAGTAGATTTTGCGTCCAGATATTCCGGCTGAAAAATACATCGAACGGCGACACAGCCAAATATAATGCTGCGACAAAAGCCACTTCGATAGACCAGATGCGGCAGGCCAGCCAGTAGACAAACACAATCGCGGTGATATTCAGCAGGCTAACGAAATACGTCGCTACCAGCGGATCAGACGACAGCAGGAATGGCGGCACAAACACATAAATCGAGGCGGGTAGGTTCCGTGCCCCGGCTGAAGACGCAATGCCATAAGTCGCGATCTGGACGCCGTGGGCTGTATCCAGCGCCATCAGGCTGACGCGCGCCTCATCACTGGCGAAGGAATTCACCCCTGGATAGCTGAACCGCAGCACCGCCGCCAGCACCACAACTACAAGCAGCAATCCCCATTGCAACCAGCGCTGATGATTGCCTTGGATGGGATGCTGCTCAAGCGGAATTTCGGCAAAATCTGTTGCCATAGTGCAGATGCGCTCCTGAAGCCGATAACGGCATCAACCATAATTGGCAGTCATCACGCGGTCAATATGCTGATGCGGATTTCCCAGGTGAGTATAATCCATACCGTTACAGGATCGCGCTATTTAGAAGAATGCTGAGAAACTATGGACCTGCACAGCTTCATTGTTCGTGCCAAAGCTGCCACCTATGTTGGTGATGGCAAAAAGTTGCTTTCGTATCGCCCTGGCTCCCATGATCTGCAATTCCATGAGGGCGCCTACGCCTATATGGATAGCTACTTCGGTGGCACGGATTTTCTGGGCCAGGAAGTCGTCTACCATGAGAACATTCCCGTCTGGGTGATGAACTATTATGGCTACATTCTACGCCCGGAATTGATTACGCCATCACAGGCGGGGCACGTCATAAAAGTCAGCCTGAGCGCCATGTATGGGGAAGGACGTTTCCTGGGGGGCTTCGAGCATCGAGTGGACGATTTTATCTACACGGATACCAGCGAAGGTACGCATGAGCATTTCACTGGCAAAGAGTGGATCACCTATGAAGGTACGCGCTGCTATGAGCTTGTCTATCACGGTGGGCTTGTCAAACCATAGCGCCAAGAAGTTGGCTGTATGAGGGAATGCAGATCGTAGGGGCAAGACCATGTCCTGCCCCATGAAGTTAGTCTTTTCTAGTTGTCCAGTAGTTCGTAAGCATTTTCAGCATAATCACGCGCGGAGCCAGCGACAGGGGCCTGCTGCAAGCCTTTTTCAGCCGTTTCTTGCAGCTTGATTTCGATACTCCGGTCGAGCTGCGCCAGCTCGCGATCATCAGGATCGTGATTGAGACCATCCTGCACCAGCAGCTTGCAGATGCCCAATAGACGGTTGCTGCGCATCATCAGGTTGACCAGATCGACAATGGCGGTCGTGATGTGGCTGGCATCTTCTGTCAGATAGGCCACATACAGCGCCTGACGATAGCTCAGGAGGGCATCCGGTAATTGCCCGGCCTGCACCTGCGCCTGCCCCAGATTGCTCAGTTGGAGCATTTCTTCTTCACGGTTATGCACTTCGCGGGCGATATGCAGCGCGGCTTTATAATTGCTGATGGCCTCGCTCCAGCGTTCGAGTTCGGCATAGGCGGCGCCCAAACCACCCAGAACGCGCCCTTCATACTCACGGCGGTTCTGCTCACGGAACAGCGGACGACTCTGGCCCCAGGTTTCGATAGCGCGGTCAGCATCGCCGTTATCCAGATAGGCATAGCCCAATTCATACAGAATCAGGGCTTCGCTGTCCGTATCATCAACCGAACGGGCAATATCCAGCGCCTCACTAAATGAGGAAATGGCGGCTTCGCTTTCACCCAGGTCCTGGCGCGCGGCGCCCTGCGTCCGCAGAACATGCATCAGCGTACTGTTGTCTTCGAGTTCTTCTGCTAATTCAATGCCGCGCCGCGTGTGCATCAGGGCCGCTTGTGCATTTTCGGTCTTTACCAGCAGCGACGACAGCACATCCAGCGTTTCCAATGCGCCCTCGTCATCAACATCGTCCATTTCCAGGCTGTCGAGCAGATCAAGCAGTTCGGTATAGGTCGTGATTGCTTCCGTTTCCTTGCCCTGCGCGACCTGCACCTTGCCGATGGCATTCAGCAGCTTCTTCTGACGTTCGATGTCTTCTTCCATCTTGGCGGCATTCAGCGCCATGCGGAGTTGTTCGATATCGACCGCCATCAGCTTCTGTGAACTCATCTCGTCGAAGCTGGGTACATCCAATACATCTGGCGTATTACTCATGATCGGGTTAGGTGTGGACATCACACCTTCCAGGATGCTGTTGACCTGGCTGCTGTCACCCGCATCACCGAATCCCTGGCTGTCGAAAGCTTCAAAATCATCATCGTCATCGAGGAATTCGTCGTCTGCGTCGAACGCATCGTCGTCGCCAAATTCCTCATCGTCATCATCGTAATATGCGTTTTCGTCGTCATCATCGTCTAATAAATAGGCATCATCGATGGGTTCGTCATAGTCATCACGCTCAGGAACAGCCTCCGGCCCATACGCGGGGAAGGCGGTCGTATAACCGCTGCCGCTGCCCTGCAATTGCAGCAGTTCATAGACGTAGCCCGCTTCTTTGACGAAGTCGTCAGCGCGGGTGAGGGCTTCCAACAGGGCGTTGGCGGTATCGCGATCACCCTGGTCGGATGCCCAGCGCGCGGTCGCCAGAATATTGTCCATCTCAATCGCCAGCTTGGTGTAAGACACATCATCGGTGCTGTATTTGCGTGTGTAATCCATGATGGCGTCACGCACTTTTTGTTGCAGCGTCGTGAGCTGGTTCTTGCCCTGGAGCAGGGCCTTTGCAAACTGGTAGGTAATCGGATGCAGCCGATAGGCATCCGCACTCGCGACCGTGTATTTTTCCACCAGATATAACTGGCTGAGGACCGTCATGGCCTGATTGATGGCATCCAGCGGTGCCCCACTGACCATACTCAGCAATTCGGCACTGGCCTCTCCCCGGAACGTTGCACCGAGCATCAGCAGCAGCCCTTGTAAGGCACCTGTTAAAGCGCGGTAGCTGGCCGTGAGCGCCGTCATGCCGGCGTTGCTGTCGGTCTTTGCGTCGATCTGACGCAGGGCTTCCAGATAGCTGTGGGCATCCTGTTTGCTGGCTGCCATCGACCGCGCCGCAATATTGATCGCGAAGGGTAGATAGTCCAGCAGTTTGGTGATGCCATAAATATCAATGTCATTATCGCTGTGGCCGATGCCCGCCTTCTGCTTGAACAGGGCGACGGCGTCAGTGTCGGCCAGCGGCTCAACATGGATCGTCTGCCAGTCCCCATCCAGCGCTTCCTGGCTGATCATAATCACAGGCAGATTGCCCGTGCACTTCTCAACAAACTGCCCGGCGATATGCGCATTTTCCAGATTGTCGATCACCACCAGCGGTCGATGCTGCATGAGCGAACTGGCGACCATTCCCACCAGCCCACCAGGTTTCTGGCTCTGGGTGACGTCATCCAGGCCATAAGCGCGGCCAATTTTCACCAACAGGGCGGCAAAGGTTGGCACCTGACCATCCAGCCATAGCACGCCCCCTGGCTGCTGAATGAACGCTGCCGATAGGGCGGCAGCCAGCGCGGTCTTGCCGACGCCGCGCTCACCATACAGCAAAATCGGGCGATTCTGCCGCGCCGAATCATAAAGTTCTTTGATAAGGGTATCGCGCCCAACCGGACGGCCCGGGTGCATCAGTGGCAGTTCGCTCAGTTCAGTAGCTGGAACTTCCAGGGGTGTATAATCGGCCATTGTCGCCCCCACTTCATGGGTTCAAATCGTTAAGTCAGGCTTAGTAGTTGGTGGTATATCCCAAAATCACGCATTTATCGCAAGATTTATCACAAGATCGGCGTGGTTGCCTAACAGGCAGTATACTCTGAAAATGGTCAGTAACCAACCGAGATTTGCAATGGCTCCAGGCAGTATTGAGTCAGGCTTCCCGCCAGTGCTCCGGTGTTATATCAGCCTGCAAAGCAGATCAAGGTCATGTGCCAGAATTGATTGATCTAGTCGCAAAAGAGCCTCCGGGCTGACGGCGACGATGGTCCATAGTATGACGCACGAGGTTACTGACCATGTCCAACCAAAGATTCTGCATCGGCCTCGACGTGGGCAAGGATGCACTGCACCTATGCAAAGCAGGGGCAGGGCAGCCTGACACGTGGCAGGTTCAAAAGATCGAGATGTCCGAGCCAGATTGGTATCTGCAGCTTCTGGACTTCATCCCACCCAACAGCTTCTTAGCAATCGAACCAACAGGCTGGCATTACAGCCGCCCAATCGTGGCCGCGCTGGAGCTACGAGAAGTTGTCCCGATCATCTACCAGGTCAACCACCAGATCACGGCCAACATTCGCAAAGCGCACATCTCCAGGGCTAAAAACGACACCCAGGACGCCAGGGCACTCGCCTACATAACAAAATTGTTACAACAGGGTGAGCCAGTACGGGGTGTCCAGCACTACAACCACTTCAACCACATGGCAGGGCAGGTTATACGCCTGCACCTCAACAGCTATCGTCGCCTCACCAAACAGACCACCCGCAACACCAACATCCTGCGCCAGCTTGGCCACTCGATTTGGCCTGCGCTCGGTCGGCAACACAATGCCTGGTTGCGCTTTATCGAGTACGGGGCAATCACCCCGGACGAGATCAATGCGTTCGTCGACGAGAGAGCAGCCTTCGAAGTACCCGACGGCAGGACGCTCAGGCCAATGTTACGTTTGGCCTCAGAACTGCCACCGGATATCATGGCGCCGCAACCCATCGTGGCGGCCGTACGTACACTAGCTGCCGAGCAGCGAACGCTCCAACAGGAGCGAGAGCGCATCGAGCAGCTAATCTCCGTCCTCGTTCTTCAAGGCCCATATGGTGAAGTCACTCACCGCTGGCGCTCAGTCCCATTTCTCAACGACATGCAAATAGCAGCCCTCCACGTCGCCACCGCCGGACAGGCTGAGTTGATGACCAAAGCTGAGTTCACAGCAGCCGTCGGTGCAGCGCCGGACACTGGCATATCGGGCAGTATCGATAAGACTCGCGCCGGACACGGTGGTTATCGACCTGCCAGAGACGCGA
Source organism: Anaerolineaceae bacterium (assembly GCA_020634165.1). GTDB lineage: Bacteria > Chloroflexota > Anaerolineae > Aggregatilineales > Phototrophicaceae > Phototrophicus. Next base: position 395,409 of record JACKCF010000001.1, read on the forward strand.
TCTTCCTCACCACACTGACCATGCAAAAGCCGTCCAACTGGAAGAACCAGAGTGGACGCCCGATCATCCTGGAATACTTCCAACAAGGTCATAGCGCTGCCGCCTGCAGGCGTAAATTAGCAGGCATCCTATCCGGTATCGCCAGGGCCGAAGATGGTCACTGGCCCCAAAAGAAAGGTTAACCATGCACCAATGCACCTTCTGCCAGGTGCCCATGATAGTCGTCGACGATGGATGGATACCCAACGATGACGAGTGGCGCACCTGGGCCTGCCCACAATGCGGCCAAAGCATCACCGAATATCTGGATGCAGGCGACGATCCCGACAACGATTGGTACACAGGACCAAAGGAGAAATAATGGCTACCAGGTACACCCGCAGAAGGAAGGTTCACGACCACACAGGCGCCCTAAAAGACCACAGCGAGGACAAAATGGTCCACAGGGTAGGGCTGGTCATGTACGTTGAAGATTGCCAGTGCCCGAAGTGCAACGCCGAGAAGATGCTCATTTTTGGCTTGCAGCACTCACTGCTCCAGATATGCCCACACTGCCAGACCGTCATCGAAAGAGAGTGCATTATCGACGAGTACCAGACACCGCAATTTGTAGTCTCCAACCACATCCAAACATGGGCTGATGGCCTGGACACCTTGGCCAAGTACAACATCACGCTAGACATGACAGGTAGACCCATTCTGATCGACGACCCCGCCGACCAATTTTGACCTGGTTCGCCCTGTCGCAGTCGCGGTGGCCTTCCTCACGGCGTTTCACCCGTTCGTCAGGCTTCCATGCCATCCCCCCCGCTGACGCGGGTCCCCCAACCTCCCACCCAGGGCTTTTTTTCTGAAATTGGTAGGAAAAAAGGCCCTTTTTTATAGTCTTGGTCGTTGTTCGACCACTCACCCCAGATGACAAAAATCTGGGGTTCGTTGGCCGTCGAAAATTTGTGCTAAAATCGAGATATTCAGGGGCGCAGCCATGCCAAGCCGTGTTCACTCATCTCTCTCGAACGGTTATCCTAAATCCGGCAGCGTCAGCAACTGCCAGGAGCCTTGCAATAGGAACGTCCCAGGCTGCCCCCTGTTTTTGGTCGTGCGGTTCGCTGTTCCCAGGCGTCCGATTGGCCGCTGTCCACAGCTTCACCCCCCTCGTAGCTTCGCATCCACATCCTTCCTGGAAGCTCGATGGTCCCAAATAGTCTTGAGCTAACCATGCTCCAATTAATAGCTGGCCGACAGCTTCCAGGACTCTTGTACTATTTACTTAACGAATAGATAACACTACACCTTACCTTGCCACAATTGACGCTGGCCCCTTTTTTGCCATTTCCACAGCTTCGATGGGGTTTGTGCCCTCCTCTAGGCGCAGGAAACGACAAAGGTGTTATAGTGAAGCCATAATTTTATAGATGGCGTCGATCAAGCCTGTATTTCAGAGAACGACTATGACCGATCAACCCGTCCAGTCAATCGACGTGATTGACACTTTTGAGAAGCTCCGTGCGGAGTTACTGCAAATCCTCAGCCAGTTAAGACACTTGCAGTGGCAGCAGCCAACAGCCTGTGAAGGCTGGTCTGTGCATGATGTCGCTGTGCATCTGCTCGGCGACGATATTGGCCTGCTTTCCAGTCGCCGTGATGGTCATCACGAACCGGCGCGCTTCAATAATTATGCCGAACTGATTGCCTGGATAAATTATCGCAATGATGTCTGGGTCAGGGCGGCGCGCCGTATCAGCCCCAAAGTGTTGATTCACCTACTGCGCGATACAGGCGAGCAGGAAATGGCTTTCTGGCGCAGCCTGGACCCGATGGCTGATGGCGGTCCTGTCAGTTGGGCTGGCATGGAACCGGCTCCCGTCTGGATGGAGATCGCCCGCGAATATACCGAATTCTGGATGCACACCCAGCACATTTGCGAGGGCGCAGGCGTTATCGCGCTCAAGACGCCGGAATACATGCACCCGCTGCTGGATATCTTCGCGCGGGCCATGCCATATACCTACCGCTATACCATCGCGCCGGAAGGGTCCATCGTTACCCTGACTGTTCCTGAAGTAGATGATAGCTGGCACATTCGCCGTGAGGGCGATAAATGGCGTCAGTATGCTCATCTCGATGCCGCTTCCACCACGACGGTGGTTTTACCTGCCGATGTCGCCTGGAGACTATTCACCAAAGGCCTGTCATCAGAAAAAGCCGAGGCGAAGGCCACTGTTACTGGTGATGAAGCCCTGGCGGAGCCGCTCTTTAAGATGGTATCCATCATGGCCTGATGCCTGACCCTTCGTAATTAACATAAATAACCTGAAAAAATGCTCAGCCCAATCAGTCGATTGGGCCTTTCAGCATGCTATACTGCCCGCATAGTTCCTGAACAAATGTCTATTCATTGGCATGAAAATTGTCTTGGGGAATGAGGCTAGTATGTTATTACGTCGATTGGCCATGATTTGCAGCCTGGGGATTTTGATGCTGCTTGCCTCTGCTTGCGGGCCAAGCGCTGCCGACCAGATTACAGAATATTTTGACAATCTCGGCACATGGGATGCACAGATCGAAGAAGAAACGCGCGTTGAAGCCGATCCGGTTAGTTATGTGCGGGCCAAGGCCGTGAGCGGCCAGAACTACTCCCAGAATTATCGTTATACCTGCCAGCTTTACGATGTCAATCGCTCGACGATGTTCCGTAATGTTTTCGTACCTGGCTTCACGGTGGCTGATGTCCTCCCTGGTGCCTTGATCGAAGGTGAATCACTGCGCAATGGCGAAATTGATATTTTGCCGATTGCCCGTTCCGATGTGAACTTACGAATCGATGTCTCTATCGAAGATGCCACCTTGACCGTGCCATCACCAGCCGCACCCGATGCCATTTATGATGCCGTCACCAATATGCGCCGAGAAGCCGATCCACGTCTGAACGAAACCGGTGTGGACATTATCGCTGCCAATCTGGAGTACCGTGTCACAGAAGCCTATTCCTACGAACAGGCCATGCTTGACATCGGTCTTTCAGCAGAATATGCAAGCGACAGTATCAGCGCCAACTTTAATTCGACGTTTAGCTCTGAACAATCTGTGGAAACACATACTGTCATGGCGACCCTGTTCCACCCCATGTATACCATCGTCTTTGATGACAGTGAAATTACGCCTGCCGGGTTTTTCTCTGATGACGTCAAAATGACTGATATCGAACAATTGGCGGAGCGTGATCGTATCGGGTCGGAGAACCTGCCTTTGTACATCAAGTCGGTAACGTACGGGCAGATGATTCTGTTTACCGTATCGAACAGCAACATAGATTCCACTGAAGAATTACAGGTCGCTGTCAGCGGGGTCGTGGGTGCCTTTAAAGGGGAAGCAACGCTCGAACAGTCATATGTGAGGACCCTGCAAAACAGTGACATTCAGGTTTACAGCATCGGCGGCGACCGTGATGCCGCATTTGAGGCATTGCGTACAGGCGACCTGAGCCTGTTCTTCAATCCAGGTGCATCTACCACCGCTGAGGTGCTTTACATGACGGCCAACACGCTCGATGGCGATTCAGCCGCGATGGTTGACCGTGCCTCATTCACCGAGCGCGATTGTGACGCTGGCCAAGCCCTGTATCCAGAGTGGTACGTCGTTGTCGATAATACCGACGATACGCGCGTATACCTGGGCGCAGGCGATAATACCCGTGAGATTTTGCGCCAGGAAACAGGCCGCGGCCAGGTCCTGCTCAATAATTATTTGCCCAATAGCGGCATTCAAACCTTTGAGGTGTGGAACGCTCTCAACTGCTGGCAAACACAGGCGAATGTCTCCATCTATCGTGGAACGCCATCACAGCCGCGCAATAAGCGTTTCGAAGTCAACCTGGATCGTGTTGATGGCTGTGTTGGCTATGTACAGGTGCTATCCTTCCGCATCTATGCCGATAATGCACAGGCCAACTGCGAATACCGCGTAGACTTCGGTGTGCCCTGGCACTCATGGAATGGGCAGGGGGAAATCTGGCGATCATGCAACTAGACAAGTGCATCGACGCATACGTTACCAACTGTTGCGCTAAACACCCGTAGTACCACTCATCCAGCCTGGTTGACACACGTTAACCAGGCTTCTTTAATGAATGTGTAGATTCTCAAAGAAAATAGAGCTTCTTCGGAGATTTTTGCATGTCTTACCAAATTACAAAACATCTTGAAGATCGATATATTGTGGTTGAACATGGCGAGGATTATGACGTCCAGACGGAGGTACAGAACGTCATTGGCGACACAATAGCCATATTCAACTCAGTCGAAAAGCCTATCTTCGTTATTCTCGATTTTTCCAAGGCGAAACTAAACTTTCAGGATGTGCTCGTTGGCGGTAACGCCGCCGCTCGTGGTGAAGATTCGCCGTTTAGCCATCCCAAAGTCCGGCAAACCCTGTTCGTCACCAACAACCGTGCACTAAAAATGTCTGCCGACGGCTTCAAGAATGAAGTCTTCGGTGGACATGACATCCCCGTCTTTGATAGCGTTGACCAGGCCCTGGCTTACATTCGCTCAAAGCGCTGGGCCAGCGCATAGACTGCTCTTGGGAAGCAAAAGGAGCAACCAACATGGTTACTGCTATTGTTTTACGGTGAATCTGTAGAAAAAGTGATCGTGATCAGATTTGGGTAGTTTGGACTCACTATTTGATAGCGGCCCTGAGATACCTGTCTAATATCAAGGACCATAAGTGGAAGGTTTTGTTCCAAAAAGAGAGTATGTATTCCGATGAGTTGTCCCTCTTGATCGTAGTGCGCAAGTGCTTCATACCCTCCTTGAGTGATGAGACCTATAAAAAACGTGCCATCTGGCATTGCTTCCAACATCTTGACGCCAAAGATTTGCATCTGTCCGCGGGCAACCCCTGTTTGAAGAAGGTTCCCGTGTTTGTCAAAGATCATCACGCCTTGATTGCTACTGCTATTAAGAACGTATATTTGACTTTTTGGCCCTACAGACAGCATTGCAGTGCCCATTGTCGCAGCATAATCATCGTAGTTCACTAGGAAATCATTGAGCAACTCACCCGTTGCAGATAGTATTTGTAGACGTAGTTCAAGTTGATTTCCTAGTACATAATCGGACGATTGTGTGGCAGAAGGACTGACTTGCCGCCTGTAGAGGATGTATATTTCGTCATTCCCATTGATCTCGACATCAAGAGTTGCTTGGTAGGCATCATTTTTTACAAGCTCTATTTCTTGAAGAATCTCACCATTCGGTGCTATATGGATCAGGATTTCTCTGTAGTCGGAGGTGTGAACTTCTCCCTCTGCCGTAAATACCCAATAAGGCGTATTTTCTGGTAAAGTCAAATATCCAGCAAAAGACGCTGACGGCATCACTGGCGGAGCATCAATTACCCGGCGTTCTCCAGTAGCAAGTGAGAAAATGTTGGTTGTGTCGGAGCAATCCGTGCAAGAGTTACCAAGTACGACCCAATCGCCAATAATCGACCTAGCAAATTCATCGTCGTCAAGTGGTATGCGTATCGGTTCATCAAAGATAAATGGTTCTTGCTCAACCGCATCGCCTACGACAAAAGTTGAGGCCATATGCATTATAACGTCTTGCGATTCTTCTATGCGATCAGCCGGACCTGCAGCATAAAAAATCATGTAGGATGTCTCAGAAGATGTTTCAGCTCCATATTCCATTATGATATATGTTGCAAAGGCGCTGCCATCTTCAGCAAGACCACTACTTTGCAGTGCGTTTGTGGTATCTAAACCATCTAGTATCGTCTTGCGATCAAACGTTGTTTTAGAGATAGAATCGCCAATATCTTGTTCAAATAAGTCTGCTATTTCGTATATATCAGAAAGCGGTTCGAACTCATTCCAGAACGATAGCATCTTCACGTCCAGGGCAATAATAAACATTTGCTCTTGGGCGATCTCATTAGTAATGGTGTTTTCAATGTCGATAGGTGCTTCCGAAAAAATGGTAATCAGCAGGTAGTCATAGGCTAACCAACCTGCTGGATAACCAACACTTGCGGGAATGGCCTCTAGTGAGAATAGATGGGTCTCGTAAGCATTGTCTTCTTGGGCATGAACACATGGAAGAATGAGCAGGCCTATCATTGCAGAGAGGATACTAAGGTACTTGTACATGAAAATTCCTTGCATAGTAACAACTTATTTTAAGTGTACTTGAGACTGCGTTCTATAAAGTAAACGCTTGCTGAACGACTTCCCTTGTCAATTGATTCTTTCCCTGCTTTCCACTATGATGATTTCATTGTGTCAGTTCAGTATGGCAAGAAATTGAGCGGACGTTGCGTCTGGTAAGTGCACCATAACGACAGCCAGCGCAATTTCAGCACACGTCCTCCGTGTCGCGGCCTCCCGCGCTACGCTGAACGCTGTCTCAGCGAGTCCCATCCAAGACCGCCAGCAGAGACGATCGGAGTGACCATGACCTTAGCATCTACCCATCCCTTAAAGACCAAAGCCTATAGCAATCGTCGCTACTTGGACGCCGTGGAAGATCACGTCGTTATTTTCGATGGTGCAATGGGTACCAGCATCCAGAAGTATGACCTGACCGCCGAGGATTTCGGTGGTGAGCGGCTGGAAGGCTGCAACGACCATCTGGTACTGACGCGGCCCGACGTGATCCAGGAAATTCACGAAAGCTTTTTAGCTGTCGGCAGCGAAGTCGTAGAAACAGATACTTTCCGTGGCAACCGCCTGACCCTCAGCGAGTATGGCATCGGTGACAAGACGCTGGAACTCAACCGCGCCGCTGCTGAGATCGCGCGCAAGGCGTGCGACATATGGGCGGGAAAAACGGGTGTTCCGCGTTTTGTAGCGGGCAGCATGGGGCCGAGCGGTAAGCTCCCCAGCGGCAACGATCCCGACCTGAGCAACATTACGTTTGAGGAATTGTCCAACGTCTTCTATGAGCAGGCCCAGGGTCTAGTCGAAGGCGGCGCCGACCTGCTGTTGATCGAAACCTCGCAGGATATTCTGGAAGTGAAGGCTGCGATTGATGGCATCAGCCGCTATTTTGAAGACAGCGGCCAGCGCATCCCCATTCAGGCCCAGGTGACGCTTGACGTCAGCGGACGCATGCTCTTTGGCACCGACATCGGCAGCGCCCTGGTGACGCTTGCCCCGCTGCCGATTGATGTCATTGGCATCAACTGCTCGACCGGGCCGGAATACATGCGCGCACCATTGCAATATCTGGCCGAGCACAGCCCCTTCCCGATTAGCGTGCTGCCAAACGCCGGCCTGCCCATCAACGTCGATGGCGAAGCCGTCTACCCAATGGAACCGGACCCGTTCAGCCATATGGTGAGCGAGTTTACCAGGTGGGGCGTTAACATCGTTGGGGGCTGCTGTGGCACCACGCCGGAGCATCTCGACAAGCTCTACCAGCAGGTACATGGTCACCCGCACAGTGATCTGATCGCGGGGGCTGCCCAACGCAGGCATCCGGTTCAGCGCGAAGTCGATTTCCAGCCGCAGGCCAGTTCCGGCATGACGGCCACGCCGCTGGTCAATGAACCTGCGCCAACGCTCATCGGTGAGCGTGTGAATAGCCAGGGCAGTCGCAAAGTTAAGCGCCTGCTGTTAGCGGATGACTACGACAGCATCGTCCAGATAGCCGTCGATCAGGTTGACAGTGGCGCCCATATGCTCGATGTCTGCGTCGCCCTGACCGAGCGTGACGATGAATTGGACCAGATGCAGAAGCTGGTCAAGAAGTTGAGCATGGCCATTACCGTGCCGCTGATTATCGACACAACCGAGCCGGAAGTCGCTGATGCGGCGTTGGCGCTGTATCCGGGGCGTGGCATCGTCAATGGCAACAACCTGGAAAATGGCCGTGAGCGCATCGACCGCGTTTTGCCGATTGTCAAGAAATATGGCGCGGCGGTCCTCAGCATGACCATCGACGAGGAGGGCATGGCCCACACCCGCGAGAAAAAGCTGGAAATCGCCCAGCGCATTACCGACATTGCCGTCGCCGACTATGGCATGCAGCCGGAAGACCTTATCTTTGATGTGCTGACCTTCCCGCTGACGACGGGGCAGGCTGAACTGCGCCAGGATGCTATCGAAACCATCGAGGGCATTCGTCTGATTAAAGAGCACGTCCCAGGCGTAAAAACGGCCCTCGGTGTGAGTAATGTCTCTTTTGGTGTGGGGCAGGCCGCGCGCGGGGTGCTCAACAGCGTGTTCCTGCATCGGGCTGTGGAAGCTGGCCTGGATATGGCCATTGTCAATCCGGCGCATATTACGCCCTATGCTGAAATTCCAGAGGATCAGCGCAAGATCGCCAACGACCTCATCTTCAACAGCGATGAAGACGCCTTACCGCGCTTTATCCAGTATTTTGAGCAGAATGACGTCGCCGTTGGTGGCAAGGAAGCTGTTGATCCCACAGCCGATATGACCAGCGAAGAAGCTCTTCACTGGCAGATCGTCCATCGCAAGAAGGAAGGCGTGGAAGCGCTCATCGACGACTGCCTGACGCGCCAGGATGCGGTTGGCGTCCTGAACAATGTCCTGCTCCCAGCCATGAAGGAAGTCGGTGACAAATTTGGCGCGGGCGAATTAATCCTGCCGTTCGTGCTGCAATCGGCAGAAGCCATGAAGAAGTCTGTCGCCTATCTGGAACAATTCATGGAGAAGGTCGAAGGCTCGACCAAGGGGATAGTTGTCTTAGCGACGGTCTACGGCGATGTGCATGACATCGGCAAGAATCTCGTCAAGACTATCCTGAGCAATAACGGCTATACCGTACATGACATCGGCAAGCAGGTTCCGGCCAATACCATCATCGAAAAGGCCATCGAGCACAAGGCGGATGCCATCGGGCTATCGGCGCTGCTGGTGAGTACCAGCAAGCAGATGCCGCTGATCGTCAACGAACTGGCGCGGCGTGGCCTCAAGTTTCCGGTGCTGATCGGCGGCGCGGCCATTAACCGCCGCTTTGGTCACCGCATCCTGTTCCGTGAAGATAACAGTGAGCCGTATGAATCAGGCGTGTTCTACTGCCAGGATGCCTTCGAGGGCCTGGAAACGATGGACAAGCTCATGGGCGACAGCCGCGAAGCAGCGATGCAAACCCTGGTCGATGCCGCCTACGAAGAAATGGGCAAAAAGCGTCCGCAGCGTCGTTCCCGCAATGGAGCCGCGACCAAGACGGTAGCGCCTGCGCCGGAACTACCCGCGCCACCATTCTGGGGCGTCAAAACAGTGACGGATATTCCGCTGGACATTGTGATGCAGCATGTCCACAAGCCGGAACTTTATCGCCTGAGCTGGGGCGCCAAGAATAAGCAGGGCGAGGAATGGGCGCAGATCGAAGCTGAGTACGATGCGCGTTTCGAGCGCATGACCCGTGAAGCCATGCAAAACGGCACACTCAATCCGGCGGCAGTATATGGTTATTTCCCGGCCAATGCTGATGGCAATGATCTTATTGTCTGGGACATCGACGCCTATGAACGTGATGGCTCACTGGTAGAATCCGCGCGTTTCAGCTTCCCGCGCCAGCCAAATGGCGATTATCTGTCGATCAGCGACTACTATGAGCCAGTCAATGGTCGTGGCGTGGATGTCGTGCAGTTGCAGGCGGCGACAGTTGGTGCTGCCGCGGATGAGCACTTCAACAAGCTGCAATCCGCTGACGACTACAGCGAGGCCTACTTCTTTCACGGGTTAGCAGTACAGATGGCGGAAGGTGTCGCCAATTACATGACCAAACTCGTGCGCGGCCAGTTGGGCATCGGCAGTGAGCAGGGCAAGCGTTATAGCTGGGGCTATCCGGCCTGCCCCGACCTTGATGACCATCGGCTTGTTTGGTCACTCATGCCGGAAATTTCGGAGAAGTTGGGCCTGAACCTGACGGAATCGTTCCAGATTGTGCCGGAACAGAGCACGGCAGCGATCTTCGCCCATCACCCCGATGCCAAGTATTTCGCCGTCGGCAGCCTGGATCGCAGCGAACAAATCCTCGGTAGTTAACTGCCATCGCTATTTGTATCGTAGGGGCACGACATGTCGTGCCCTTTTTGCTGAATCAACTATTCAACGAACGATAATACTCATCCTCAGCCCACCGTGCTGGGTTTGCCAGAATGTACTCCCGGATGCGATTGAGGTCGCGTTCACCGCGCACAATGTGTTCGTAATAATTTCGTTGCCAGAGTTTCGGTGGTGGAGTTTCACAAGTCTGATTAATCTGGCGTGTCACAGCGGCTTTATAAGTGCGAACGATATTTGATAGTGACCCTGCATTCATTGAGCCGAATGTCGTTGAGTCTGGCGTAGGGGCACAATATATTGTGCCCCTACCTCTGCACCTTGATTGCTTTCATTTTCCACATGTCGCGCTATATCGGCTTCTGGATGATCTTCAATGAACAGAATGCCATGTACATGGTTGGGCATCACCACACAATGATCGAGGCGCACATAAGCAAAATGCTGAGGAATAGCACCCCAGACGGTTTTCGCAATTTGGCCGTAGTTGCTCAGAGTCACATTATCGTCGTCGATAGCCCCCAATAGGCAGCGATGTTGATGCGTACAAATGGTGATGAAATACGCACCAGCATCGCTATAATCATAATCAGCTAGCCGAATGGATCGCCGCTTGTGCATAAGTCTATAACCGCTTCACCATCGTGTACCACGTTGTCTCTGAATACCCCTCGTGGCAATGTTCCTCGGTGATGACATACCCCAACGATTTGAACAACTTCTGGTTGCTCTCCAGAACAAGGCGGACGCCCAATTCAATTTGTGGCAGTTGACGCTTGATAGCGACCTGTTCCACAGCACTTATGAGCATTTTGGCGATTCCCTGCTTGCGATAATCCGGCAGCACGCCCAATCGGCCCAGATACAGCGAATCATCCTTAAACTGATACAGCACCACACCTGCGATAATGTCGCCATCCATCGCGAAAAATCCGCCGCCTGCGACCAATTTATCATGGATTGTCGCAACGCTTTCTCTGAAGACGCCTGATTGTGGCACGAGCGTCTCTCTATAAGCTTCAAAGCTGGCGACGAGCACATCAAGGAAGGCTTCAGCATGTTGCGGCAGCGCAGCGACAATGGCGATTTCGGTCACGGTAGGCTCGCTTGGTTAAAGAGATAATGATGGCGAGCATTATATGCCAGCATGGGCTTATAAAGCGACAGGCTGGCACAGTCCCGTTACAGCTTACTACGCCAGACTTTTGTGCCTGCCTCCATCGATTCTGCCGGGAACGACACGAGGTCGATGCGCCAGGGCGTGAGCTTGATGACGTTGAAGTTCGCCACTGCACCGAACGTTGGCTCAGGATCATAGCCGATGGGTTCAGGCGTTTTCTGAAAAAGATTCCAAACGTACTGGCAGGTTTCGCTGTCAGTGATCCACTCGGCATGACAATCAGCATAGACTGGGCGATGGATGTTCGTTATATAGGCCAGCGACACATACGGATTGGCCGCAATGTGCTTTGACTTATAGGTGCCTGCTCCGGTACCAATCCAGCCAATGTTGCCTTCCCAGATAGGATGCAGAACACGTGAACGTGGCCGCCCCTGACGATCCACTGTAGCCACACTGCACCATACCATCGTTTCAACACGTGCTTTAAACTCCGCTTCAATATCCGCAAAATTCTCAACGTGCATAGGAACCCCCTCGCGGTATTTTTGGTATATTATAGTCTATAATGAACCTCTTTGAACCCTTATGTCATGGATTTGAGCTTGTGCCAGTCATCAGATAATGATTTTTGCAAGCCTTTATCATCCGCTGCTGGTGATTTCAGCGTATCCTATTTGTAAGGTAATGAGCGAGGTAAACCGCATGATTGATAAGCACGCCATCGTTATTGGCGGCAGCATCGCCGGACTGATGACCGCTCGTGTGCTCAGTGAGCGCTTTGCGCGCGTGACAATTCTGGAGCGTGATCGACTGCCCAATGGGCCAGAAGAACGCGCTGGAACGCCGCAGGGCAAGCATGTTCATAATCTGCTGGTGCGCGGGCTGCGCATCATGGAAGATCTGTTCCCTGGTTTTGATGATGAACTGGCTGCTGCTGGTGCGCCCATGATGAATTATGGTCGTGATGTACGCTTGCTGGTGTCATTCCATCAGTGGATGCCCAATGTGGAAACGGATTTCGCCAGCCGCGCTGCCAGTCGCGCCCTGGTCGAGCATGTGATTCGGCGGCGGGTGCGGCAACTGCCCAATGTCGAGATCCACGAGCGCGTTATAGTCGATGGGCTACATGTAAGTTCTGACAGGCGCGTGACGGGGGTGACAGGTGGATCGCTGGGTATAGGTGACAGAGGGCAAATATTTGGTGACCTGATTGTGGATGCCAGCGGCAGACGGTCCCGTACCCCGCAGTGGTTAGAGCAGCTTGGTCTGCCAACGCCAGAAACGACAGTAGTCGATAGCGAAGTGGGCTATGCCACCCGCCTGTATCGCAAGCCCAAAGGCTTTGACAAGTGGACCGTACTGTATATGCCCGCTCGCCTGCCGAGTGTGCGCGGCGGGGCAATTTTTGAGGTGGAAAACGATATCTGGATGGCCAGCCTCGGCGGCTACAATCGCCAGTATCCGCCCACCAATGAGGCAGAATTTCTGGAATATGCGCGTACACTGCCACAGCCTGATCTATATGATGCCATCAAAGATGGCGAACCGCTGTCAGGGATTATCAGCTATCGCAATACGCGCAATATTCGCTACCACTATGAACGCATCAATCTGCCGACGCACTTCGTGCTGTTGGGGGATGCTGTCTGCGGATTCAACCCGATCTATGGCCAGGGCATGACCTCAGCCGCGATGGGTGCTGTCCAGCTTGGCGAAACGCTCGATGCCCTGCATGGTGATCTGGATGCCGTTACGGCCCAGTTCCAAAAACAGTTGGCTGCTCTGCATGATAGTATGTGGTTACTGGCAACAGGTGAAGATTTGGCATTTATCCATTTGGAGAGTGGCAGCGGTGATGGCCCTGATCCGGGCTGGTTCGACCGTTTTGTGCAGAAATATGCCGGTTACTGTGTGGTAACCACCCCGTCCGACCCGCACATCGTACAAACCCTGTTCGAGATTACCAACCTGACCAAACCGCCGACCGCGCTGTTCCATCCGCGCATCGCCGTTTCAGTTCTTTGGCATCAATTCATCCGTCCCCGCCTGGGGATGTCTCCGAAAGTAGCTGCTTCTAATTAAATACCGTAGTGGCAAGGAATGCCTTGCCACCTTCATGATTGCTAATTCCTGGGGCTATCCGTCGTAGGCCGCGTCCAGTCCGGCGATGTCGATCTTCTTCATTTGCAGCATAGCTTCCATGACGCGCCGTGATTTCTCTGGGTCAGGATCGCCCATCAGCTTGATCAGCGTATCGGGAATGATCTGCCAGGATACGCCAAATTTGTCTTTGAGCCAGCCACATTGCTCGGATTCGGGAACGGCGGAAAGCGCATGCCAATAGTGGTCAACTTCCGCTTGTGAGTCACAGTTGACGTAAAACGAGATGGCTTCCGTAAAAGTGAAGTTGTGGTCGGTGCCGCCATCAATCGTCATAAAATCCTGCCCATCCAGCCTGAACGCTGCTTGCTGAACGTTACCCGCTTCATTGGGAGCCACAAAATCAACGCTGGAATTCTCAAACAGCGATATATAGAGCTTCATAGCTTCTTCTGCATGACCGTTTTGCCCACCAACGAACATCAGGAACGGCACGATATTCTGTGGACCCTCGCTCAGGTTCAGTTGCCAGCAGACGCCGTACTTGTCGTGCAGCCAACCGTAAAGCTCGCTGAAAGGATAGGTTTGCAGGGGCATGAGCGCCGTGCCGCCGTCGATGAGCTTTTCCCACAGGCTGTTCAGTTCTTCCTTCGATTCGCAGTTCACGAAGAATGAAATCGCTGGCGTGAACTTGTAGTGAGGCCCCCCATTGAGTGCGACAAAGGACAGTCCAGCCAGGTCAAACGCAACCGTCAGCACCTTGCCTTCCATTCCCGCTGTTGGACCGGCCATCGGCTCATCTGGATAGCGACTGGTGTTATTGATTGTCCCGTGTTGAAAGCAGGATGTATAAAAATTGACGGCTTCCTCAGCCTGATTATCGAACCATAGATATGGCGTGATTTTCTGCATGCTGTTTTTCCTATGAATGTGCCTAACGACAAGTCTAATTATAGACCATTTGTTCGATTTTGTGCCAAAGAGTTTCATCGGCTCAGTTTAGCCATTCTTAAGCATTTTCTGTTATGATCTACCCAATTGGCCGATGTTGGCCCAATCAAATATATAGTTCAACGAGGACCAAATCAGATGGGGTTATTTGATGACCTGCTGAACCGGCGCAAGCAGGAGCAAGAAGCCAAGTCCAGCAAGCGACTGCCGCCCGGTCAATCGCTAACGAATAAATTCCCGGTACTGACCTACGGCCCCAATGCCCGTTTTGATGTCAACACCTGGGATATGCGCTTTTTCGGTGAGGTCAGGCCCAAGTCGGACGAGATGACCTACGAAGGTGAAATTGGTGTACTCGCCGCCGATGCTTACCAGCTTTACAATGAGCTTTTCTGGGAGCGCGATTACAACCGCGTCATCGCCAATGCCTCACCGGACCTGCAAGAAGCAATTCGTGCTCAGGCTGGCACGACAACTTTCGATAGCCAGGAGAAAGCAGCCGAGGCCGTCAATGCGGTCATCACCCACCCGACAGCGACCAAGACGGTCAGCAATGACAACATGCTGCGTTGGAATTTTGAGCAGTTCCTCAGCTTGCCAACGGTGGAAATTTTCACAGATATTCACTGCGTCACTCGCTGGAGCAAGTTCGATACCACCTGGGTCGGTGTCCGTTTCCGTGATTTCTGCGACACGTTCTTAACGGTGAGTCCACAGGCGAATTACGTCATCGCCCACTGCGATTACGGTTACACGACCAATCTGCCCATCGAAGCCATGATGGAAGACGATGTGCTGCTGACCTACACCTACGAAGGCATGCCTATCGAACCCGATCATGGTGGGCCGGTGCGTTCGTTTGTGCCGCAGCGCTACTTCTGGAAGAGTGCCAAGTTCCTGCGCGGCATCGAATTCAGTGCCGATGACAAGCCTGGCTTCTGGGAGCGCAATGGCTATCACAATGATGGCGATCCCTTCAAAGAGGAGCGTTACGGCAGCCGTCGCGGCTTCTTCTAAAGATCACAACCTGCCCAATAAAAACGCCTTCCTGCATGGAAGGCGTTTTTTTGTTGCAGACCCCTATCCTCAGATGCCTTTCTAAGCAACTCAGCCGCAAACAAAAGTCCCCTCACATCATGGGGAGGGGATTTAGGGGAGGGGTTTTTCACCCTGCTTGGCCAAACGCAGCGCACCCCACGTCAGCAGACCATACAGCCCCAGACCCAACGCCGCAGCGACCATCTGCCGCAAAACGAACGGGCGATTGTCATAGTGATAGGCATCGGTGAATTGATCGTATTGGGCAGTAAATGCAGAGTGTTCCCCTATTGGCCTCATGATATTTGCAGCCAATAAAATAGCATGATCCCCTAACGTCATGCCAGCGGGATATAGTGTCTCTGAGGCTACACCACAGTTATGAGCAGCTTCTCCCCACCGATATAATCCTTCTTCTTGTTCGTCAGGATACCAGCGATAGGTCAACTTAAAACATGTGATTCTCTCATGGTTAGTGGTGATGTCCCGAAAAAACGGTACCGATGCTACGACAATAATGCATACAACGATTACCAGCATCGTTCGCAGTGCGATTGGTGCCAGTGTTGCTGTCCTGAAGACTCTATTTCGTTTCAATGCGAGTGCAAAGGCAGTGTGTAAAGCAATGTTTGCACCTGCAAATAATATTAGTAAAACGATGCCCAAGACGAGTGTTTCCCACTGCGGAAACATTTCTGCTTTTGTCAAACTTGGATAAATGTGGTCGGACATAGACCGATAGACATATGGACTCAAAAGGGAGTCTTGATGCAGATTTACGGCCCATAGATGCCAATTATCATATCCGAGTAATCTCCAGGGAGCGTCCAGCATATACAAAAATTGCACAAAGGCCAGTGACAGCCCCATCTTGGGAACGATGAGCGCCGCGTGCCAGGGCCACGCCCGTTTTATGGCCCGCTTCCATAGTCGGATGGTCGGGCTGGTATTTTGCGGGGAAGGATCGCTGTTTTTGCGTTTGTCGCTGGCGACATCCAACGTGGTGCGGATGGTCCCAATGGCAACCAAAAAATGCGCCAACATGATGACCAGCACGTTCGCTAGCAGGAGGTTACTATCGTCCGCTGTGTAATAGGTGAATAGCGAGGTCAGGCCGAAAGCATACGCGGCCACTATAGCGATAATGCGCAGTCGATTGAACATAGACGTACTTTGCTTCCCCGAAAAACGTATTTTCAGGTTAGCACGGATGATGATCTGGAAGCTGTACGGCTTTCAGACGCTTACCCGCCGCCACAATCAGCGGTCGATACGGATGCTCTCCCACTCGGCGGTGAGTTCGCACAACCAGCTCAAGGCACTGTAGCGTTCATAAGCAATGTTACTGACGACCGCATACTGATCGCTGTTCAGCTCGCAAAACGGCACATCGAACGCCGGGAAATCGCCATCGATCAGATAGGGAACGTTGCCTTTGGCGCGGGCCTTTTCCGCTGTCACATGGATGATCTCGCGGAAGGTGAAGCCATCCGGTGGCTGGATGCCCAGGTGCTCTAACTCACTGGCCCGCGAACGCCAGTTCCAGGCTTCGGCCCGGTCACGCATCATCAGCAGGGAACGCGCCGGACGCAGATTCGCACGCCAGATAAAGTCGATGCTAGGCGTCAATACATCCAGCGGACCGAGCACATCATCTGGCTCGAACTGGGTATCAAAGGCCGGGATCGCATCCAGATAGCGCAGTGCCCACAACATCACCCCCAGCGATTCGACGCGCCAGCTCAGGGCTGTGATGGTGCGTTCACGCCAGGTTCCCAGGGGTTTTTGCAATAATTTGCGTTCGCTATCAATGAGGTGTGGCAGGAGGTGTTCGTCTTCGACCCATTGCAGAAGTTGGTCGTTGAGGTCATGGAGCTTGGACTTTAAGTAGCGCCGAGGATCGGCAGGCTGGACGTCGTCCGGCGGGCTTTGGAACTGAATTTCCAGTTCCCCGCGTTTGAGAATGGCCCCCAGGCACAGGGCACGATACGCAACAGCCCTGGCGCTCTGTATTCTCGCTTCGTACATGGTCATTTCCGTCACAGACTCCGACAGGCCCTAATCGCCTGTGTCGTACGACATAAGAGTGCCATGAGAAAACAATTTTTTGAAGGCTGGACTTGTGTCAATTGCTGCCAGATTGGACCAATAGCCTAGTGATTTTTGGCCTACTGCGCAGCAACTTCGTGAATAACATCAATGATATACGCTAACTGAGCATCGCTCATGGCAGTGCCCGATGGCAGGCACAGTCCCCTTGTGAATAGGTCTTCTGAGACTTTTCCGCCGATCATCTCGCAGTCACTGAAAACAGGCTGCATGTGCATCGGCTTCCAGATAGGGCGAGACTCGATGTTATGTTCTTCCAGCGCAAGGCGCATATCCTCCGGGGAGGCACCGAATTCGTGCTCATCAATCAGCATGACGCTCAACCAGCGTGTGTGGCGCCCATATGGCATTTCGTCAACAAAGCTAATCCCTGGGATGTCATTCAAGGCATTCTTGTAGGTGTCATAGATTTGGCGCTTGCGTGCAACGCGCTCTTCCAGCACGGTAAGCTGCCCCCGGCCAATGGCTGCCAGGATATTACTCATGCGATAGTTATAGCCAATGATGGTGTGCTCATAATGCGCTTCCGGTTCGCGGGCCTGGGTTGCCAGTTTGCGGGCGTGGCTAATAATCTCCTCGTCTTCTGAAACCAGCATGCCGCCGCCAGATGTAGTGATGATCTTATTGCCATTAAACGAGAAAACACCGGCACGGCCAATCGTACCCGCATGACGACCTTTGTAGTAGGTGCCCAGGGCTTCAGCCGCATCTTCCTGCACGATGACACCATACCGATCACAGATGGCCATGATGGCATCCATATCGGCAGATTGCCCATATAGATGAACAACGATCACGGCTTTGGGCATCTTACGGCCACTTTTCGACCATTTACGCAGCGTATCTTCCAGCAGGTTAGGGTCGAGGTTCCAGGAGTGAGCATCGCTATCGATAAAGACCGGACGTGCACCAACATAAAGGATGGGGTTCACTGTGCCAATAAATGTCAGGCTGGAGACAATGACCTCATCATCCCTGCCAATATTTTCAGCAAGCAGGGCCAGGTGCAATGCGGCTGTCCCAGAGGAAACAGCAACAGCGTTGGACGCATGGATATAGTCGCAAACATCCTGCTCAAATAGTGCCAGGTCAGGGCCAGCCGGAGCGATCCAGTTATCAGCGAAAGCAAGTTGAACCCGCTCAAGTTCGGTGCCGCCCATATGCGGGGGTGAAAGATAGATGCGTTCAGAAGTCAACGTCTTATCCTGACCAGATACCATATGCAATCCAATAGTAGATGATTTTAGGATACTCAGAGAGTACATTATCTCGAAATTTGCTTTGCCACCATGATTGTTCCCCAAAAGTATTCGGTGGTGATACGATTGTAAACACGATATCAGAATCCGCAAATACATGGTGGACGGTCGCGGCAGCCCGACGGCTATGAAATCCATCGGTGACGACTAATACCGATTCTATACCTAGTTCCTCAAAGATTTCCCGGGCCTGCATGATCTCGTCATAGGTCGATGTCGCCTGCCGATTAACGATCAGCGCATCTTGCGGAACAGTCTCTTCCAGGGAGTCGATGGCGTATTGAATGTAATCACCCAGTCCATCCAGTACAAAATAATGGGCGTAGCCATCCTTAAACAACTGCTCGCTGTACCGCAATCGTTCCCAGGTTGTTCCCCCAAGCAGCAAGATCGCATCTGCTTTGACCACCTCCTGACTGACGTCCAGGAAATCATAGACCGCTGGCAACCAGGAACGATGGCTGGCGATCATCAGGCCGATGCCGATGAGGAGCAGCAGCACAATGCGCCGCGCGCGTTTATTAAAAATGCTCACTCGTCGTCGGAACATGGTCAAGCTAGCCATCGTTAACAGGAATGGTCGCAGGGGATTATCGTGCGGGGACACCCTTAACGGTGACACCGGAAGGAATATCGTTGATGACGACAGCCCCGGCCCCTATCGTCACATTGTCGCCGATAGCACAGTAAGGGGCAATGGTGGCTCCGGCTCCTACCAGCGTGTGATTGCCAACTCGTACGCCACCCGCCAGATTGACCCCTGGAGCGATGTGCACATAATCGCCAACTTCACAATCATGATCGACGGTTGCGCCCGTATTGATAATGCTGTGCTGGCCGATACGGGCATCCGCATTGATGACCGTTCCCGCCATGATGGCTGTACCGTGACCGATAGTGGTAAACGTCGATACGGCTGCCATCGGATGAATAGCCGTAATCCACTGAGGGTTGCCGGCTTGTTCTAGCTGCGTGACGATCTGCTGGCGGATGTGCTGGGCGCCAATAGCGACGATAAAGCCTGCATCAGGATAGTCTGACCAGCGAGCGATCAGTCCCAGCACAGGCAATCCTATCGGAGTGTGCCCTTCGCGCGCTGGATTATCATCCAGAAAGCCAAGAACCTCCTGCTTGCCCGATAGCAAAATATCGGCAATGACCTTGCCATGACCGCCCGCACCAATGACGATGTTACGCAGACTCATGCTCAAGGCTTTCATCGAGATAGCTGTAGGATGTCTTCTGAACATGCGTGAGCTTATCGAGAGACGCTTGGTTGCCAGTGAATATTGGCATCGTCGCGTGGTTCTGTTGGCTGATGCCATCACGGTTCAATACGGTAGCAATGGTCTCCTTGATAATCTGAATATCGAGCGCCAAAGAACAGTGATCGACATACCAGACATCAAGCTCGAATTTTTCTTCCCAACTGAGTGCATTACGGCCATTGATCTGTGCCCAGCCGGTGATGCCCGGACGCACGTTATGTCGGCGGGCCTGCTGTGGGCTATACAGACCCAGGTATTGCATCAGCAGGGGGCGCGGACCAACGAGGCTCATATCGCCGCGAATGACATTGATGAGTTCTGGCAGTTCATCCAGACTGCTTGCGCGCAAAAAACGACCGAACTGCGTCAGGCGGTCAGCATCTGGTAACAACTGGCCATCAGGGCCTTTTTTGTTCGTCATCGTACGAAACTTATAGATCGTGAAGGGCTTACCGTTCAGGCCCGGTCGCTGCTGAACAAAGATGATCGGTGTGCCGTGCTGTATTCTCACCAGCAGGGCCACCAGCAAGACCACTGGTGCAAGCAAAATCATCGCTGTCGATGCCACTGCCAGGTCAAAGAGGCGTTTGAATACGTATCGGTACATATCTCACCATGTGGAACATGCTTCTGCATTTGAAGAAACAGGCATTCTTCATGCCCGTCAGGGCAGCCGCCTGTAGAACCGTGCTTTTACGAAACTGCTATTGAGTGTAAGCAGCCTTCCGTATTTTGATCCTTGAGGCTTGTGTTAATTACAAGATTGTATGCACTGCTGTGAGGATCTTAATACATAGTGAAGTCTAGCATGGTTCGTTGGAATGCGTACGATTTCTTGTAGCCAATATCTAAGAAAAACTGGAAAACTTTATTGTGTACGATTTAACCCTGTATTATTGTTGTAGATGTGTCATTATTCTAAACTCAATTCCAACCTGTTGTCCCGCAAAACAGAAGCTCATTGTAGTGCATCAAAAGTGGTGCATCAAAAGGGACCGTTCTTAAGGAATCTCATAGATGGATCTATTCCATTACATACGTTTGCTGCGTAAATGGATCTGGCTACTGGCGCTCGTTGGCTTTGTAGTGGGCAGTTACGCATACATCACAACCATTTCAGCGCCACCCATTTACAATGCCAAGGCGACGATTTCGGTTGGTAACTTCCTTGATGTTCAAAATCCGACGACTCAGGATATCTATACAGGGATTGCGCTCGCGGATACGTACGCGCAGATTTTGCGTACGCCGAATCTGCATCGGGCGGTTATTGATGAACTTTCGCTCAATATCAATGAAGCCACGCTCAACAGCCTGGTTTCGACAGAAATCATCGAGAATACATCTTTGCTGGATATCTTGGTGACCTATGTTGATCCCATTCAGGCGGCAGATATCGCCAACGAACTGGCGCGACAGTTGATTCTTCAAAGCCCGACCAACCTGACCGAAGAGCAGCGCTTGCAGATTACCAGCCTCAACGAGCGTATTACGGCCCAGTCAACCGATCTGCAAAGCCTGCGCGATCAATTGTCAGAAGTGGAAGATGATCTGCGCGACACCACACTCACTGATGATCGACGCACATCGCTCCAAAATGAGCGTACAACGCTCGTCAATCAGATCAATGAAGCCAACGCCAACATCGCCACCTATACCAACACCCTGGCGAATATCCAGCAGCGCACCAATTCGATTGAAATCGTGCAGGAAGCGCTCGTGCCAACGTCACCCATTGGGCGTAATGTCATTGGTCGTGTAATCACGCTGGTGATAGCAGCCTTGGTGGTGACGTTTAGCATCATCCTTGCATTAGACTTTTTCCGAGATACGTTTGAAAACTCGGAGGATGTGAGCCGGACGCTGAATTTGCCAGTGCTGGGCGTCATCTCCCGCTTCAAGAAAGCGAAAGCGGCTTATCGTGAACGCCTGATAACAGAACTGCCGCAGTTGTCGCAAATTCCTGAAGAATATCGCATGCTGCGGACGAACCTGCTGTATGCCTTGCAGGACAAGCGTACAGTGGTCATCAGCAGTTCACTGCCGGAAGAAGGTAAAACGGTGTCGGCGGCAAATCTGGCGCTGTCTATCGCGCAGGCGGGGTTGCGCGTTGTGCTGGTCGATGCCGACCTGCGCCGTCCACGTCTGCACGAAGCATTTGAACTTTCCAATGATTTTGGTTTAACCAATCTTCTCTCAAATCAACCTGTGGAAACTGACCGTGTCGTCGTGCAGCAGAACGGCGGTGGCAGAGGCAAAACGCGGGTGCCCACGATGGAAGATTGGCGGCAGGTTGCCCAACCAACCCCCCATGAAAATCTGACGGTGATTTCTAGCGGATTTATACCGCTCAACCCGACCGAAATCCTGGGGTCGATCATGATCCGGCGTTGGACTGAGGCCATCCTCAACAGTGGGGCGGACTTCGTGATTTTCGACACGCCGCCGGTGCTGGTTGCCTCTGACGCGGCAGTGCTGGCATCACGCCTGGGTGTCCCTGTGATGCTGCTGGTGAACGCCAGCAAGACGCGCAAGGGGTCTGTGATCGAAGCCGTTCAGCGTTTCAATGCAGTCGACGTCAACGTTGCGGGTGTCTTGCTCAACCGTGCCGATCCCAAGCTGCAAACCTACTACGGCTACAGTTACACCTACTACTATCGCAACAATTAAGCCCCTTCTTGGGCGATAAGGTCGACGAGCCGCTGGAATTGCCATGCACGTTCATTGGTGATGGCTTCATCGGCTTCTTCGTCGCCGCTGGCCCGATGGATGGCTTGCAGGGCATAGAGCGCAGGTCCGACGGCATGCGTGCGAACGTGGGCAGTGGCGACAGCTTGCCCGGCAGCTCGCGCCGCTGACCTCGCCGGATTGTCTGTGCCGACATCACGGGCCGCCGCATGGGAGTCCAGCGAGGCTTTGCGTATGACCTTCATGCTGAACTCGCCTGTGTCGATCCAACTTTGCAGGGTGATGAGCGCCTGCCTGGGTCGCGGGTCATCAGGGTGGGTCTGCTCAAAATAAGGCATCATCCGTTCGGCACAGTCGCGCGCCCAGATGCCCAGTGTCCGATGATCAGCTTGTGCCATCAGATCATCTAGTGCTTCATCCTTAAACGTCAGCTTGAATTTCGACTTGGGCATGGCAGGGTCCTCCTGAATGCTGGGAGGGCATTTTAGCAAATCAGAACCACCTCCGCCTGTAGGCAAAAATCACAAATCTCTTGCTTGACTCTCACCTAACCTGAGACTGTATGCTGATTCCATCTTTGCGCGGAGATGATACTACATGATGAAAATAGGTGATTTCGCCCGTATCGGGCAGGTGTCTGTCGTGACGTTGCGCCACTATGATGACTATGACCTGCTTAAGCCCGTCCGAATTGATACGAGCACCGGCTACCGATACTACTCGGTGTCGCAACTGCCTCGCCTCAATCGCATCCTGGCGCTGAAAGACCTGGGTTTCTCGTTGGAGCAGATCAAGCTGGTGCTGAACGAGCCGCTGACGCTGGATCAATTGCGCGGGATGCTCATCATCAAGCAGGCACAGTTGCAGCAGCATGTTGCCGAAGAACAGGCCCGACTCAAGCGGATCACCGCCCGACTCAGACAGATTGAACTGGAGAATAGCATGTCACAGTACGATGTTGTAGTAAAAACCGTTCCCGCTACGATGGTTGTTTCGCGGCGCTTTACTGTCCCGACGAATGAAGAAGTTCCCGATTACTTGGGTCCAGCATATCAGGAGGTGTGGGGACATGTGAAAACCCAAAAAGGTACTGTTTCTGGGACAAACTTCACCATCTGGCATCAATCGCCAGAAGTAGTAACGAACGAAGTCGTCGAGGCAGTTGTGCCCATTAGCAATACAATTCCAGGGACTGATCGCATTGATGTCTACGAGCTGCCAGAAACACTTGTAGCATCAGCAGTCCACGATGGCGACTTCAATGAATTTACACAGGCGCATTTTGCCATTCTATCTTGGATGGAAGCCAACGGCTACGAGCCAGTCGGTGGCTATCGAGAAATCTACATCAAGCACAATGCAGATGACTACAGCGATTCCACAACCGAGGTTCAGTTCCCGGTGAAGAAAAGCGACCAGTAAGGCTCATTAGCAAACCTCTCTTAAACCGTGGTCAATCTTAGGGACGCAGCATAGCTGCGTCCACTTTTCGCCTTCACTCCTATCAACTTCCTCAACCGCTGAACCTGCCATAACGCTTGTGTTCAAGAAGTTTTGACGATGGTCGCGTTGCGTGTTAACGTAACAGATGCCTTTGGATGGCATTGTCAGCTTATTTGAATATCGTTGTTAGGGTGAGGCGTACAATGGAAACCATTTTGATTACAGGCGCAAGTCGTGGCATTGGTCTGGCGTTGGTAGAGGAATACTTAGAAGCTGGCAGTTTTTATGTCTTTGCAACCTGCCGTGCGCCAGAAACAGCCAGCGAGCTGCAAACACTCGTAAGCTCATACCCTGATCATGCCAAATTGATTCAGCTTGATATTTCCGATATGGCATCCATTCGTGCATCGGTTGCGGCAGTGTCTGCCCATACAAATGCGCTTGATGTGCTCATCAATAACGGCGCGGTTTATCCGCCATCGGAGGGCACACGAACATTTGGCGCACTGAACATGGACGAACTGACGGATGTTATGCAGGTAAATGCCGTTGCTCCGTTGATTGTGACGCAATCGTATGCTGATCTGCTCAGGACGTCCAAAAATCCACGTGTGGTCATGGTCTCGTCGGAAATGGGGTCGATGCAATGGACAAAATCCGGCGGATCCTATGCCTACCGTATGAGCAAGGCCGCTATGAATATGACCGCCCGCACCCTGGCGATGGATGAAAATTTAGCAGATGCCATTGTCATCACCACCCATCCCGGCAATGTCATCACCAAGATGAGCGGGTTAACAACCGGCATGATGCCGCGTGAATCAGCCAGCGGATTGGTCAAGGTGATTGCATCGCTGACATCGTCGGACAATGGTAAGTTTTATCAATGGGATGGTTCTGAACATATCTGGTGATGGACCATAACGCTACATACGCCCTAATCAAACGTCTGACGTAACCAAAATTTCGCACGTGCCTGCGACATAGCGCTCCATGAATCCAACCCGTAAGCAATCGTAGGGACGCAGCATGCTGCGTCCACTTTTCACTCGTTTTTTGGTAAAATTGACTTATCAGAAACCAGTTTTTACAAGGTCAAAAAATGGGCGTTGGATGGGAAGGATTAGTCGAGTTTTACGAAGAGTATTCTCATTTTCCTCGTGAAGGTACGTATTGGGATGCGGTTCGCTATCATTGCAAACAGATGACAGTTTTTGTTCCTCAGATACAACGGCATCCCAAGCTGAGTACTCTACATCCAATTGGAGGTATATCAGTCATTGCCCTGAGATTATTTAATATGCATACAGATCGTCTTGCATTTGTTTTTGTGGATGTGGATGATACGGTTAACATTAGGATCTGTGATAGCGGAACCTGGCTTGACGAAACTGTGGAGACAGAATGGGAAGAATATAGCGTTAATTTTGAAGCTGCCCTAAACACTCTAGAATCAGCATTATTCTCAATTTAATCAAATGCCTTTTTTGTCAGCGCCGCCGGAAGCTGAAGCATCCGGCTAGCCAAAAGCCAAGTCCACTAAAGGGACTACAAAAGCGAGTAACGCAGCAGAGTGCCTTCAGCGCACTTCCCGCTGCTAACATGCAGCCGTATGACTTCAGTCTACGGCGGTGAAAACTACTCAAACGCCTGTCTTGGCCAGAACTTAGCATACCCCTTCGATATGGCCCACCATGAACTAGTTGAAATTGGGGCTATTTCTCTATAAATAACATCATCGGGTATTCGTCAGAAACAATACGAACAATATCGGCTATCCTCTAAACTGCCGTTTGAAATACAACGCAGTGGTAGGGAATAGGTTTATGAATCAACAACTCTCTATTTTTACTAAACTCATAAATGGTATTCGTCACCCAAAGAGTTTTGCAGTTCTATTTACTTTGGTGATAATCGTATCCATAGTTGTAGTTACCAGAGCAAATCGTAGCCAAATTGATCTGGCCTATGTTATAGGTAATGGTGATCGCCACGATAAACTTGCATATATATCTCAAGATGACCAACTCATCTTATATGATCCCGTTGAACGCATAGAAAACGCCTTGCTAGATAATGTGAGTGGTTTCGTCCTTAGTCGAGATGGCCGTGTTGCATTCACAAAACTAGATGACAACGATCTTTATGTATTTGATACCACACAACCTGATAATGATCCGATCAACATAAGCCAGACTCATGACGTTTTTGAATATCCGTTAGCATGGAGTCCGAATGGACGCTATCTAGCATTTGGATCATTTACCGAATCTAGTGGCTATCCACCTAACATATGGATTTACCAAGGAAGTTATACGTCAGATTCTGAGGGCCTTTCACTCTATGTTTGGGATGGTGAAACCAACATCAACGCAATGCCAGATCAACCACTGGATCGAGTTGATAATGCCCGTGTCGATTGGAGTCACAATGGACAACTGGCATTTACTCTCGAACATAGTTGGTCAGAAGACGATGTGCCTGCTGAGATTTATTTGTGGGATGGTCATAACACGACCAACATAAGTCAAAACCCAAATGGTTATGATGGCGGTGCTCAATGGAGCAATGACGGTAAACTTTTGTTTGGTTCACATCGGGGTAATGAAGAAGGAGTTTTTGTTTGGGATGGAACATCATTTGCGAATGGAGTTCCTGATGCAAGCACCTTCATTCAGATAGCTCCTGAATTGCAGCCAACCCGTGTAACCTGGACAGAAGACAGTCTAGTAGCTTTCGTGGTGTATACCGACACTACTATACCTGCAAAGACACTTATCCAGTGGGATACTGAGAGCCAAGCCATTGTAAAAGAGATGCCAGTCTCGAGCCAGAATGCTTGGAGTTGGCTGGCTGAGGGTGGCCAAGTGATTTTGTCGTCCCATCTTGCTTCAGGGATACCATCTGTATATCTCGATGTTGAGAATACTGCGGGAGAAATAGTGTTCAGCGAACATGTTGGTGAATTCGCATGGAGTGCAAGCGGTTATCTCGCTTTCTGCGGAATTGAAGAAAGATATAGTCGCTTACTTTCCATCTGGAACGGTGAAGAATCCTGGATCGTTGCTAGAACTAGCTACAGGCCTGGACAGTGGCAAAATGGTGATAAGGTGTTCTCTTGTAATAATGGCTAAGTGCTACTCAAACCCCTGCTTTAGCCAGAATCTGGCATAAGCTTGCGACTCCCGCAGAAGCGATTGCAGCCGCGTCAGCTCGGTGCTGCCATTGGCTGTGCCACCATCCACCACCTGGAAATCATCCTCGCTGATGGGCACAAACGACAAATCCACCCGTGCGCTGAGTGCCTTCAACGCCTGCCGAATCGTCCAGGCATCATGGCCCGTTCGTGCGACCATCGCCTGCATATTGATGCGACCGCCATAGTGCGTCAGGGCGTATTTGGCCAGCCCACCCAGCACACCAAATAGCTGCTTGATGTCCCCAGTTGGCTGTTCTTTGCCGACCAGCACCAACCGCTGTGGCTGAACCTCATTCAAGATGGCTTGCCAGGTATCCGGCCCCGGCGGAACCGACCACACGACCAGCGTTTCTGCCTGCGCCAGATTGTAGCGATCCACGCCTTCGATGGCGCGATTCATGCCCTCGTACAGCACCAGTGCGCCTGGGAACTGCTGTCGAAGTTCCTTCAGCAGGTCGTCGTGAACAGATTGCCCACGATAGTCGATGACCTCATAGCGCGGCCCCGTTTCCAGCGCGATGCCATCGGCGATGGGCCGCGCATCCAGCCATTCGACCAGCGCTTCCCGCTTGCCATTGAAGGCATTCGCCCGCAGCGTATAGGCGATGTCGAAGCGGCCCTGCGGCAGGGCTTCCATATCACCGAACCACCACACGACGCGCTGCTCATTGCCCTCGGCATCGGCGATTTTCAGTTCGATATGGTCGCCGCGTCGCCCCAGATTGCGCCGACTCTTAATATGCACATCGCGCGTGGCCAGCACCAGCGGCGGATTGCCATTGCCGAACGGCGCCAGCCGCGCGATGTCCTCGGCCAGTTCCAGGTTGATGTCACCCAGGTCGAGATAGGCATCAATGGCGATTTCGGGGGTCACTTCTACTGTGCCGAGCATCCCGCGTACAGTTTGCGAAATCCCACGTCGGAACGCGAAGATATTCTCCGCAGGCAAACTCAGTCCCGCCGCCATATTGTGGCCGCCGAAGCTGTTGAGCAATTTGTCCTGTGAACGAATGGCTTCAACGATATTGGCGCCCTCCACCGAACGCGCCGACCCGCTGGCGACGCCCTCATTTTCCGACAGCACAATGACTGGACAGGCATAATCTTCTACCAGGCGGCTGGCGACGATGCCGACCACGCCGGTATGCCAACCCTCCCCGCTGACCACCAGCACAGCGTATTTCAGCAGCGAGGGATCATCTGCGATTTGTCGCTGTGCCCCTTCATAGACCTGGCGCGTCAAAAAGCGCCGCTTCTGATTGAGGCCTTCCAGTTCATTGACGCGCTCCTCAATGATGCTTGGTTCATCAGTGGTCAGGAGTTGTACGGCTGGCGCAGCATCCACCAACCGACCGAGGGCGTTCAGGCGCGGACCCAGGCGAAAGCCAATGTCCATCTCGGTCAGATAGGCCGGATCGACTTCAGCGCGGGACATCATCGCTTGCAGGCCCGGACGCGCCGCCGTGCGCAGGCGGTCCAGGCCGCGTTGCAGCCAGTAGCGCGTATCATCGACCTGCACCATGACATCGGCCACGATGCCCATTGCGACCAGATCAAGCAGGTGATCACTGGGCTGGTCATCATACAGCGCCCGAACCAGCATATAGGCTGTTCCGACGCCTGGGAGTTCCCGCAGGGGATGGCCCTCCGGCAGGCGCATCGGATTGACAGCCGCATAAGCGTTGGGCAGTTCCGGCGGCAGTGCATGGTGATCGGTGATGACGACATCCACGCCGCACCCCTGCGCCAGATTGATCGCGTCATGGGCGGCGATGCCCGTGTCGCAGGTCAGCAGCAGGCCGATGCCCGCATCGAGATAGCGCCTGAGCGTCGGCAGATGGATGCCATGCCCCTCATTGAAGCGGTTAGGAACGTGGAACTCGACTTTTGCACCCAACTCGGTCAGCGCGGAAACCAGCAGCGCGGTCGAGGTCTGCCCATCGACATCAAAGTCGCCCCATACAAGAATCGTCGCTTGCTCCTGAATCGCCTGCCGCACTCGCGCAACGGCTTTTTCCATGTCAGGTAGCTCATAGGGTGAGGCGGGCGTATAGTGCTCAGGATCGAGGAAGCGCAGGGCCGCCTCTGGTTGGCTGATGCCGCGCCGCACCAGCGTTTCGGCCACAATCGGGTGGCCGCCGACCGCCTCGCGCAGGTCGTCCGGCACGCTCACCGCCTGGGGATCGAGCCAGGTTTTCATGACTGGCAAACTCTGGTGAACAGACAGCTATAGGCGGTAAGGCTTTCTTTCAGACCCCCATCCTCAGTCCTTCCCCCGAAGGAGGAAGGATGCCTTTTTTGCGAGTTAGGAAGCTGATTGAAGTCCACTCTCCTTCGGGGAGGGGATTTAGGGGTGGGGTCGCTCTTTTGAGTGTGACAGGTTGTTTTATTCATCATCTTGATAGGCTGAATCGACATAAGTAAAAAAACTAACCACTAACCACTAAAAACCAATAACTATCTTTCCTAACCCAAATCAATCGCATCATCATCTTCAAGAATCAGATCTTTGGGCACAGCGATTTTGTTGGTCGCCAGATAATCCACCAGGGCATCGCTCAGGCGTAAAGGCGCTTCACCGTATTCTTGCTGAACCAGTCGCAAATGTTCCAGCATCCAGATGTACAGATCAGCTTCCGTATGCGGGTCATCTTCATCAAGAATGTCGTATTTGCGAATCAGCGTAATCGCTGGCCGGTAGACTGTGTCATACCATTGGGCGGCGGCTTCTTCCAGGCTGATGTCCTGCCCCATCTGGTGATTGAATACCTTGCGGAACAGGCGTACATGTTCCAGCAGCACCTGATAACCACCTGGTTCCGTAATGCGGATGCTCACCTGTTGGGGGCGTGTCTTATTCAGGCCGGTTTCAGTCAGGAAGCCTGCATAGGCTGTCGCACTATCCCACTGAGCGGGCGTCATATCGGGTTCCAGGTCGATGGGCGTCGTCAGCTCGGTAACATAAGCCTGCATGGTCTCAAAGCCCAATTCACGCGCGACTGACACACGGTGATTGCCATCGCGCACGAAATACACATCATCTATCAGATAGACCTCGATGGGCGGCGGGCCTTCCTGGCTGTGGAACAGGGCGTAGATGCGGCTCCAGCGGTCGGACATACTGCTGTTTTTTGGCAGGAACCGCCGCGTAAAGTCCTTGGAGCGTCCGACGCTGCCGACAATGCGATCCAGCGGAATATCGTGTAAGCCCCGATACGTCTGGTTTTGCAGGTCCAGCTTGTCCTTAACCTCGTCAAAGCTCAACAGTTCCATCGGTTTGCCACGCACAAGATCGAGAAACTGTGAAAAGAAGGAGCGCGAATAGGCACGGCTGAAATGCCCACGTCCTTCTACGAATAGCTGATTATCAGGCTCGGTGAACATGCTTGGTCCTCTTCATCTGCCACCCGCATTATAAACGCATTTCACCACTACAAGCGAAATCGACATGCAAATATTAAGAAAAATCCGTAGGCCTACTTTGCCTAAGTCTTAAGCTCCCTGGGGCACAGCCGCAGCCTGCCAGCCATCACGGGCGGGAACTGGTGCAGATTTCTCCAGGTGAGCAAACGGGCGCTGTCGTGATCTTCGGCTGGTGCAGCCGATTCTTCCAACCCGTCGAGGATCAACCCGCAGGCGAAGGCATCGCCCAATATCGTATGCAGGGGCCGATGATAATAGGGGTGCGGATTGGGTTCACCAGGGGCACCCGCCCCGATAACGGGCGGCATATCCATGTAATAGGTCAATTTGAGGGACAAGGTCTCTGTGATCTTGCCACCGACATCAGCTTGTTCCCCGACGAAAACAGGATTGTTGGAGTTAAACGCGGGGTGCATCGTCGCGAAGACGAAGCGCCCCAGAGGGGCCAGCAATTGCGCGACAGCGCGGTACATCGGGCTGAGCGTGGGCATATCCATAATCGCCATCGTGCATGTGATGGCATCGAATTGGCCCTTACCCAGCGCAATCAGAGCTTGGCTGTTGGTGGCATCGGCCACATCATACTGAATCGGCGGACCACCGCGCTGTTTACGTGCCATTGCCCGCTCAATCAGCGCCGCGCTGAAGTCCACTGCCGTGACATTGGCTCCGAGTTCGGCCATGCGTCGGGCCAGGACGCCGCTGCCGCAGGCGATATCCAGCACACGCTCACCGGGCTGCAAATTCAGGAGGCGTTCCACCGCTGGGCTGATCAGCCGTTGATGAAAATAATTGCCGTCATCGCCGTGCAGGTTGTCCCAGAAGGCCGCTTTGGCATCCCAACTGGCGCGGCCCTGCTCGTTCATTTCATGTACATCGGCTGGCAAATGACCCGAATCGGTTCCCCTGGATTCATGACTGTCGTTTGTCATTGCAGAACCTACCTATCAGTATGTAACGAACTTTCTTAAATCGAGTATACTAAATTCCATAATGGTTTGGTGATGGTAGATGAGTGCGTATGTCGAAAAATGATTCCAATGATTGGCTGAGTCTTAAACAAGCTTCTGATATTCTCGGTGTTCATCCGGCGACGGTCCGCAATTGGGCCGATGAAGGCAAGCTGCCGTTCCGGCGGACGCCCGGTAAACATCGTCGTTTCCTCAGAGAAGACCTCATGCGTTATGCCCAGTCCCAGGGCGAATTGCAACCGCTGGAAGTTCAGGTCATCATTCAGAATGCCCTTGGCCGTGCCCGTATGCAGGTCGGTGATGGCAACCTGTCACAATTACAGTGGTACAGCCATATGAGCGATAACGCCCGTACCGAGATGCGTACCCAGGGACGGCGCGTGCTCGATGCCTTGCGGGCTTACCTGGGCGCAGGCGCACCTGATGACATGCTTTCGCAGGCGATTGCCCTCGGCAAAGATTATGCGGATGTGCTCAGCGAAGATAGTCTCTCGCTGCCACAGGCCATGCGTGGATTCTTCTATTTTAGCGATTTCGTGATCGATTCCATCCTCACCTGGTCGGAGTTGGCACAGCCGCGTAATTCGACGGAATGGGCCACACTCTTGCGTCAGGTGAATACCTTCATCCATACGATGATGTTATCCATCGCGGAATACTACGAGGAAGACTGATCGATGCTGGACGAACTGGCGTGGATAGCGCTCAGTTTACAGCCCCACATTGGCAGCAAAACCCTCTCCCAACTTCTGGCCCGTTTTGGCAGCGCCAGCGGCATTCTTGCGGCTGAATCCCAGGAATTGCAGGAAGTTCGCGGCATTGGTGCCAAATTAGCGGCGGCCATCCAGGCGATTGATCTGGACCATGTGCAGCGCGATTGCGAGCGGTGGGCACGGTCCGGCGTTCAGTTGCTGCCGCACTATCACGCCCATTATCCGCTGTCGTTGCGCACTCTGGACGATGCGCCTGCAACCCTCTTTGTATATGGTGATATTCTTATGCGGCTGCCGCAGCAGGCAGTGGCTGTCATTGGCACCCGCGATCCTTCGACAATAGCCAGACAAGCGGCTTATCGACTGGGAGCGCTGCTGGCGGAAGCGGGTCTGCTGGTTGTCAGTGGGATGGCCAGCGGCATCGACGCGGCTGCCCACGAAGGCGCCATGAACACGGCAAATGGCGTCACCCTGGCGATGCTCGGCAGTGGCGTTTTGCGGCCCTATCCGCCTCAGCATGAGAAACTCGCCCGACGCATCAGTCAGCGCGGTGCATTAGCCTGTGAATGCGCCCCCGATGCTACCCCGAATGCGCCGCGACTCGTTTCTCGTAATCGCCTGATTACCGGCATGGCTACCAACGGCGTCATCGTTGTGGAAAGCACGGTCGAGGGTGGGGCGATGCACGCCGCACGCTTCGCCCAATTACAGGGTCGTCCTCTCTATGCGCTGGATTTACCTGCAAGTGGTAATCAGGCCCTGATTGCCGATGGTGCCGTTCCTCTGGCGCCAGATGTCGCCAATCTCGATTTCCTCACGACGACTTTGCCCTAGCTTGGTTAAACGGAACTTAATCACTTTGCCGAACCCTGGCACAGGTTGCTGCGTATAGATAATTGAACCCCCAAGCTATTGGGGGGTAGGTTACGTCTTGCCTGTCTTACAATCACAATAACCCATCCATCAATGGACGATGGCGTTGTGCCTCACAAAGGAGAAGAAATTTCATGAAGAAATGGTTTTTGAACATGTTGGTACTGGCTCTGGCGGCTGTGCTGCTGGTACCAGTGATGGCCCAGGATACGATCACGCTGGTGCCATTTGAAGACGAGACATTTGGCATCCAGGGCCTAATGCCAGAGGGCTGGGTGACACTTGCGCCAGGGTCCATTTCGCCTGATGGCGGCTTGACGGTCCTTGTTCAGCAGGCGGCACCTGGCGTAACCCCTGACCAACTGCTGCAAGCCCTCGCCCCAACCTTGATGCTGGCCGAAACGCCCGAACCGGTCGAACAAATAGAAGGTGATGGCCTGACATGGGATGTATATTTCGTAGAGGTCGAAGTCCAGGGGATGACGATTCTTGTCGACCTGGCACTTAGCGAAGGTGATGGCGCGACCTATCTGGTACTGCTGCAAGCCTCTGCGGAACAGTACGAAACGCTGCACTTCGATGTCTTTGAGCCAGTGCTGGTTGCATATGCACCCCTTGGCGCGGATAACAGTGGTGAACCCGAAGCGACTGCCGCGCCCGAAGAAGCACAGAACATCTACACCGATCCTGACGGTCTGTACGAAGTCGAGATTCCCACCAACTGGACCTTAGAAGAAGGTGATGGCTATATAGCGCTGGTTGGTCCTGAGGGCGATCTCAGCTACAGCATCTTGACCTTAGAAACGGACGACCTGACGGCCAGCATTGATGACGCCTGGGCGATCTTTGGCGTACTGGAAGGCCTCGATACCAATTACGATGATGACATGTACGAGCACATCCAGGACCAGGTGATTCTGGATCAGGCCGGTGTCGAAGATGTTGTGGTTGTGACCTATGAAGATGGGACCAATGACGATGAGCGTATCGTACAGCTAGTTAGCCAGTTATACGATGGTGTTGGCTATTACGCTATGGTCCAGGGCGATGTCTCCGCTTTGCAGCGGCGGCTAGCACAACTCCAGATTATCAATGGCAGCTTCAAAATCCTGGCGATTGAAGAAGATGACCTGACAGGCGTCGAGCCGAATGAAGTCACGCCGGAACTGCTGGCTGAGTTGGAAAGCTTCATCGAGCAGGCTATGCAAGAATGGGAAGTGCCAGGTGTGGCTGTCGCTATCGTCAATGGTGATGAAGTTTTGTACAGCAGTGGCTTTGGTACGCGCACCCTGGGCGAAGAAGCGCCCGTCTCAGCCGATACGCTGATGATGATCGGCAGCACGACCAAATCCATGACAACAACCGTCATGGGCATGCTGGTGGATGAAGGCAAGCTCGATTGGGATGAGCCAGTTCGCAACATCCTGCCAGAGTTCCAGGTGCTGGATGAAGACCTTAGCGAGACAATCACCATCGCGAATCTGGCCTGTGCCTGCACAGGTGTGCCGCGCCGCGATCTGGAATTGATTTTTAACGCGAATGATTTGACGGCTGAAGGCGTGATTGAATCGCTTTCGACCTTTGAATTTTTCACCGACTTTGGCGAGGCGTTCCAATACAGCAACCAACTGGTCGCCACCGCCGGATATGTCGCCGCTGCTGCCAATGGCGGCGAATTTGGCGACCTGTATGATGCCTACCTCAACATGATGCAGACGCGCCTGTTCGGCCCGCTCGGCATGGATCATACCATCATTGACCAGAGTGACCTGACGCAGTTCGACGACGTTGCCACATCCTATGGCCTGAACGTCTATGGTGATCTCGTTGAGAACCCATTGGCTATCGAATACTTCGCTGTTCCGATAGCACCTGCCGGGGCCGTCTGGTCAACGGCTGATGATATGGCGCAGTACATCATGCTGCTGCTGAACGATGGCGTCGATGCTGCTGGTGAGCAGTTGGTTTCGGATGCGTCTTTGCAGCGCGTCTGGACACCTGGTGTTGCCATGAGCGCCAATGCCAATTATGGCCTGGGCTGGATAATTGAAGACTGGAAGGGCCTTGAACTGATTAGTCATGGTGGGAACACCCTGGGCTTCTCTTCAGAACTGGGCTTCATTCGGGATGCCGACCTGGGTATCGTCGTGCTGACGAATGCACAGGCCAGCTCGGCTCCTGGTGCGATTGCGCGGCGCTTCATGGAATTGGTTTATGGCGTGGAAGACAGCGACATCATCTTCCCATCGCAGATTGACCAGACTGAGAGCGAACAGACCAGGCAGGAGTTCTACGATACGCTGGTGAAGCAAGCCAGTGACGATGCCATCGCGCAGTTTACAGGTGACTACACCAACGAAGCACTTGGCGATATGGTCATCAGTGTGAATGAAGATGGCGAACTGGTAGCGGATATGGGTGAATTTGCCACGCCGATCTGGTTGACCACAGACGAGGACGCCGATCCCAACACATACATCATGGAGCTGCCGCCATTGGCTGGCCTGGGCTGTGTCTTTTCAGTAGCCGATGATGGCACGGTTACAGTAACTATCGGTGCTGGTCTGGTGGAATACACCTTCACCAAGACGGGACAATAAGTAACATAGGGGCGCAGGATACTAGTAGCTATGCACAATAGCGTGAACACTCACGCAGGCCCTTCGATGACTTTGAATAAGAGTAAATCTTCAACTGACCAGCGATGGGTCGCTAAACCAGCCGCCATCGCTGGTGTCTTTTTCACCCACCGCAGTCGCCGGGATGACCGGGATGAAAGATAAATCGCCTGTGCCAAGCTGCGATGGTAAGTGCAGAAATTGTAGACACAGCCCATAAGAAATAGGCCATCTTGCAAGGTAGCCTGACGCCGAGCACTGGCTCGCGTGCGCCGGGCCAAACAAGCTAAGCGTTGGCGGACTGTGCCATTGAAACGCTCAATAAATGAGCTGTTGATGTGTTGACCACCGCCTGATCGCAGCAGCAAGGACTTGGCCTGTGCCCGTGTCCCAATGGTCACAACCTGTTCGGTGTTGCCACGTTGGTTGCCGCGTGCCTTAACAACCTGCGTCAAGATAATGTTGTTCCAAAACACCATCTTCATACGTCCGTTTTTGCCAACAGAGTGCGCTGAACGAAAGGCTTTGCGAATGGCAGTCTGATACATATTGAAGCCGTCAACAGCCAGCAGCAAGGGGCGACAGAGGGCACATCGAGCCACTTGTTGCAAACAAGCAACAATCATGGCCTTGCTGCGTTTCACATCCACCGCGCCACCTAGCCACAGGCGCGTACTGACCATGATGGCCAATGTCATCCACATTACCCCGCCTTGCACACGCACTTTGATCTCATCTGCTTGCACATGCATCAAATCCCACTTCCTTTGCCACACGGTCGCTTCATGCACGCCGCGACTATGCTGACCCGCTTTGTGATACCAGCGTCTCACCGTGCGCCGATCCAACCCATACGCTTCCACAATCGCTTGCGGCGGACAGCCATAGGCTAACAACGTCACCACCACCGTGAATATTTCTGGTTTCTTTAGGTGGTAGTAGGCACTCCCATATGTCTCGCTAAATGTCCCCTGACAGCTTTTACACCGATAGCGTTTTTCCTGGCGACTATGGATGCTAATGTGTCCATCCTTGCCACTTGTGCCACATCTTGGACATAATTGTTCTTGAGGGTTCATGTACCATTTCTTTCTCTTGGTCGAGATGAAATTGTTACTAGAACCCTTCCTTATTTGCAAATCACGCTATCTCGTACACCTACCAGGATACTGCGCCCTTTTTCTATCTCTACGCCTCACTCACCGGATGCCGAATCACGGTTTTCAGCTTTTCCGGCGCGGTTTTACGCGCATCTGATAGATAGATTTCATGGTGCTTGGAGCGATGTACATAGCCACCATCTGCCATGAAAGCATGTAGCCGTCTGATCGTCGGCTCCTCTTCGCTGTATGACCCAATGTGCATGATCTGCGCGCTGGGACCCTCTTCATAGCATTCATAGCGAACCTGATCGAGGGGCAAAGCGGGATTCTTTTTAGCAACAGTTTTCTTAGCGTCATCTACCATCGCTTGCGTGACGAAATCCGGCATCCGTATCATCATCGTCCATAGGAACGCATCTTTGTAGTTTTTGACCCCCTCCGGTGGTGCATTCGTCTCGAACCACCACAGCCCTTCTAATGGCATCACCGTAAAGGGTTGGCCCTTTGCTTTGCAGATGGCCCGCACAGCATACGCCAGCGGATACAGCGTCTCGATAGCTGTCTGGTATTCAGGCACGGTATTGGGGTTGCCCTCACCGTCGATCATCAGGTAGTGCATGGGCGGCACATCAACCATGACGGGCTTGGTTGGTGGGTTATACAGAGCTTTGTCTGTCTTCTTCATATCGAGATTGTCGGTCATCATCTTGCCTCCACTGAACGGAACTACTTTCAGCATATCGGCAAAACATGACATCCAATGTCAGGAATATGGCATTTCTATTCTCATTGGGTGGCGTTAATTTACTGTCGTAGGGGCACAGCATGCTAGTAGCTATGCACAATAGCGTGAACACTCACGCAGGCCCTTCGATGACTTTGAATAAGAGTAAATCTTCAACTGACCAGCGATGGGTCGCTAAACCAGCCGCCATCGCTGGTGTCTTTTTCACCCACCGCAGTCGCCGGGATGACCGGGATGAAAGATAAATCGCCTGTGCCAAGCTGCGATGGTAAGTGCAGAAATTGTAGACACAGCCCATAAGAAATAGGCCATCTTGCAAGGTAGCCTGACGCCGAGCACTGGCTCGCGTGCGCCGGGCCAAACAAGCTAAGCGTTGGCGGACTGTGCCATTGAAACGCTCAATAAATGAGCTGTTGATGTGTTGACCACCGCCTGATCGCAGCAGCA
Source organism: Anaerolineaceae bacterium (assembly GCA_020634165.1). Classification (GTDB taxonomy): domain Bacteria; phylum Chloroflexota; class Anaerolineae; order Aggregatilineales; family Phototrophicaceae; genus Phototrophicus. The sequence continues at coordinate 433,522 of JACKCF010000001.1, forward strand.
AGGACTTGGCCTGTGCCCGTGTCCCAATGGTCACAACCTGTTCGGTGTTGCCACGTTGGTTGCCGCGTGCCTTAACAACCTGCGTCAAGATAATGTTGTTCCAAAACACCATCTTCATACGTCCGTTTTTGCCAACAGAGTGCGCTGAACGAAAGGCTTTGCGAATGGCAGTCTGATACATATTGAAGCCGTCAACAGCCAGCAGCAAGGGGCGACAGAGGGCACATCGAGCCACTTGTTGCAAACAAGCAACAATCATGGCCTTGCTGCGTTTCACATCCACCGCGCCACCTAGCCACAGGCGCGTACTGACCATGATGGCCAATGTCATCCACATTACCCCGCCTTGCACACGCACTTTGATCTCATCTGCTTGCACATGCATCAAATCCCACTTCCTTTGCCACACGGTCGCTTCATGCACGCCGCGACTATGCTGACCCGCTTTGTGATACCAGCGTCTCACCGTGCGCCGATCCAACCCATACGCTTCCACAATCGCTTGCGGCGGACAGCCATAGGCTAACAACGTCACCACCACCGTGAATATTTCTGGTTTCTTTAGGTGGTAGTAGGCACTCCCATATGTCTCGCTAAATGTCCCCTGACAGCTTTTACACCGATAGCGTTTTTCCTGGCGACTATGGATGCTAATGTGTCCATCCTTGCCACTTGTGCCACATCTTGGACATAATTGTTCTTGAGGGTTCATGTACCATTTCTTTCTCTTGGTCGAGATGAAATTGTTACTAGAACCCTTCCTTATTTGCAAATCACGCTATCTCGTACACCTACCAGCATGCTGTGCCCGCTCAGTGTATTTGGGGACAAATATAAAAACCCTTTCAGGGGTTCGGGGGTGTAAAACTAACAACCCAAAACTACCGCTTCATCGGCTCCGCAAGGGGCATTTCGTTGGTTTCTGCCAGATATTCCAGGCCCTCGCGGTCGGCGATATACACCTGACGGCCATCTTTGCGCAGCAGATTGGCATTGAGCAGGGCACGCAGGGCGCGGCCCACGACTTCGCGCGTGGTCCCCAGAATGCTGGCAATCTCTTCCTGGGTGAGGGTGGTTGGTGCTTCGCAGATCGTATCGGCGTAGGTGCTCTCATACAGGAACAGCTTGGCCAGCCGGGATGGAATCGTGCGGAAGGTCATGTCTTCCAGACGTTCGATGTATTTGCGGTTGACCAGTGCTAATGCCTGAACGTAGTTCTGCAGCAGGTCGCGCTCGGTGGCCAGTAATTCCATGAGTTGTTCATGGCCAATGCGCATGACCACCGCAGCCGTCACCGCGACAGCGTTATAGGGGTTTACGCCGCCATCGACGGCACAAACTTCGTTGAAAGTGGTGGGTGGGCGCAGCAGGCTGAGGGTATGCGTCCGGCCTTCCGGGCTGATGCGATAAATGCGCACCATACCATCGACTACCACGTGTAATCCGGCGCAAGCCTCCCCTTCGTTGAAGATCGTCGCTCCGGCCTGGTAGGTGTGACGATGGGCCGCATCGGATATGCGGTGGCTGACTTCTGGCCCAATGCCGACAAAACAGGGCACACTGGCCCAATCAATCATAGTGGTTACTCACGCAACTAGTATGGTGTCATTATAGAGAAAATCATGTGCCTGGGACTATAACGCAGGACCCGCCGGAATGGTATGCCAATATCGAACGGAATGCGAAAAGCAGGGCTTAACTGGTGCTCCACCGCTCGATGAGCCACTCGGCGTTGGGCAGTCCGACGTCGCGCATTTGCTGGTGATAGGACTTGGCATCGTATGGCAGCCGGAAGAACTGCACATTCACATCTTTCGAGCGATGCAGGTCTAGCAGGGCATATTCGGCATAAGACACCGGTCGATGACCTTCAGGGTCGGGTTCCCAGGCCAGCCCTACGCTACCCGGATTGATGATGGTCTTATCGCCCCAGCGGCGCAGCATCTGGGCATGGGTGTGGCCGCCGATATAGACATGTGCATCGAAGTCGCCCAGCATGTCTTTAAGCTGGCTATCTGGCGTGTCGATGGCGATGCCTTCGTCAAAGTTGCGCGGCGAACCGTGATAACACAGCACCCGCATCCCATATTCGTAAATGCTCAGATGAGGCGTAAAACCAGCGATATAAGCTTTGTCGTCGGCATTGAGCCGTTCGGCTGCCCATATACTGGTTTCATGATAATACGCGCTGACACCATTGGGCTTATCGTACAGGCTGGTATTGAGGACGAAAGCATCCATGTTGCCCATAATGACCGGGCAGCTCAGGTCACGAATGCGATGCAGTGCTTCCTGAGGACGGGCGCCGTTAGCGGCGACATCGCCCAGGCATACAATTTGATCTGGTGCATAACCGCTTAAATGTGCCAGCACTTTTTCCAGTGCCAGCACATTGCCATGCACATCGCTCAGTATTGCCAGTCTCATCTAGATCAAAGAGGCCATCACTACTAGTGCTACCATCAGCACAGCCGCTAACAGGAACATATTGCGCAGATCGCGCAGCACAAAACCGTATTCGGCTTGCAGGTCTTCATTAGTCGGGAAGATGGTCGGATGCCGCAAGGCGTCTTCCACCATGTAAGTTTCCGGTTCTGAACGCCGCTTTTTGCGTCCTTCAATCTGGACGCCGGATGCCGCGCGCGACCGGGCACGGCGGGCAGGTCGCGTATCTTTTGGCTTGTTGGGTGTCTTGGGGGCGGCTTCTGCCTTGGCTTCCTTGACCTCTTCGACGACTTCTTCAGTCGGTTTTTCCACAGGCAGTCCGGCTTGCTGACGAGCGCGGTCGAGTGTGGCCTGTGGAATATTCGGGGCACTGCTCTTCTTGCGACGCTTTGACATGTTCTAGAACCTCGGTCCGCGCCTCCGATAGTATTACGTCGGATTTGCGTTTAGTTATGGTTTGTAATTATAGCGTATTTCGGTCACAGATCAAAGAATTGGACATTAAAAGTCCACGCGGTCCGCGTACACGATATAGCGCTGGGTATTCACCTGATAAGGATAGCAGGAAATCAGCGTGACCATAGGCTTACCTTGTGATTGCATCACATGCACATCATCCGGCGAGACGATGTCTGTGCCGCTCACGCGGTAGGTATGGATGCCCGTATTGGTCACGACTTCAAACTCATCGCCGACTTCCAGGTCATCGATATGACGGAAGATTTCGCCAAAGATGTCGTTGTGTGCCGCCAGTACCAGATTGCCAGTATCGTCATCAGGTGTGATGCCGTTTGGCAACTGTCCAACACCCTGACGCAGCGCTTCCCAGTCCACGCCCTGCACAATGGGCGCTTCAATGTTGATATCAGGAATGCGGATAAATTTGGCTGTTGCGGCGGTCGGCGCGGTGCGGACGAAATTCTGGGGCACATAAACCTGATCGGCCACCAGATATTCCAGACCTTCCGGCAATTCAGCGAAGTTGAACGAACTGTTGCCTTCGATTGGCGGGGTATGGCCACCCGGCAGCACCAAATCCGACATCAACTGGACCTGTGGCGTAGGTTCGATGGTCGGCATCGCGGCCCGCAGAATATCAGCCGCATCAGCCTGGACCTGTGCTGTTTCTGCTTGCAGATTGCCGATGCTCTGGGCCATCATCACCCCCAGGACAATCAGCGCCACAAAAGCAGCCACCTCGATCAGCATCGTGCTGCGGCTGACGAAGGTTCGCCAGATATGCTGATCAACATCATTTTTGCGCTTGGCGAATTCCGGCGGTTCCACCTCATCATCGAAGGCTGGTCTACCTGCTGTTACCTGCCGCGCTTCCGGTTGCAGTTCGATAGTTTGGGCAGGTAAGCCGTCTGGATCGCTGAAATCCATCTCATCCAGAATGGCTAACGGATCAGGTTGCTGCTGCGGTGGTGGTGTCGGCGGATTGGAGTCGATTAGGCGGCCTGCATCTTTCATGCGTTGCAGGCGCGTTTGCCGTTCCTGCCGCCGTTTGATCGCCAGGGCGCGCTCCAACTCGGCAACGGTCAACTGGTCGACGCTACGTTTATCGGCCATAAGTCTCTGACTAACTCAAAACAACACATACGATTAGCTTGACGAAAAAGGTAAAGGAATGAACCTCACTCGCATTATACAACCGCCATGAGAGGGTGCAATATCATAAGCTGGCTGATTCTCTTTGTGCCGATTGCTCAAGACTGGGTATGATTAGGGGCATTATCAGCCATTCAGAGGACCCCATAATGAGCGCACTTGTTCCTGATAGTCATCGTGATTTGCTGGAAGGGCCAATTATTGTCTCGCTGGCGACGCGCATGCCGGATGATACCATCCAGGTGACGCCTGTCTGGTGCAGCTACGATGGTACCTACATCGTCGTGAATGCCACTCGTGGCCGTCAAAAGCATAGGAACATGGTTGAGCGGCCAAATGTGACCATCATGGCCTTCGACCCGCAAAACCAGTTCCGTTTCATTGAAGTACGCGGCATTGTCGAACACATCACGCCAGAAGGCGGCGGCGAATCCATGAACGAACTGGCGCTGCTCTATACGGGCAAACCCAAACGCTATGGCATAGAAGCCCCACCGCGTGAAGTCGATGAGCGTGTGCTCTACTACATCAAACCAGAGCGCGTCAACACCGCCGGTTAAAGGTCTCTACAAAATAGAACCTCCTCATAGATTCATCTTATGACAACATAAGAGCTGTTTTCGCCTGCGTTGCACTACGGTACACTCGTTTTCCCTGCCAGATGGAGAGAAAGAGCGAATACCATGCAGCATGAGATGCGATTCGGCATATACATGCCCAATTTCGGCTACTTTGGCGACGCACGTACCATCGCCAATCTTGCGCGGGATGCCGAGCAAGCGGGATGGGATGGTTTCTTCATGTGGGATCATATTATCCTCGGCCCCTGGGTGGGCACGGGGCTGTCTTATGTCGATCCCTGGGTTGCCCTGTCCGCTGCCGCCATGCAGACCGAGCGCATTCAGCTTGGCGCCCTGATTACACCGCTGCCACGCCGCCGTCCCTGGAAGGTTGCACGAGAAACGGTCAGTCTTGATCGGCTCTCAGACGGACGGTTGATCTTTGGTGTAGGCATCGGCATCGGGCCGGATGAATGGGATAATTTGGGGGAGGAGACCGACCTCAAAATACGTGGTGCTATGCTGGATGAAGGGCTTGATGTTTTGACGGGCCTCTGGACGGGTGAACCGTTCAGCCATGATGGCCAGTTTTATCATGTGGCTGAATCGACGTTTCTCCCTAAGCCAACTCAGCAGCCGCGTATTCCGGTCTGGGTGGCCGCCTTCTCTATGAACAAAGCGCCGCTGCGCCGTGCGGCTCGTTGGGATGGCCTCTTCCCGCTGGCTACGGATGATAGCAAAGAATTCGAGCAGCTCCGCTGGATGGTGGACTATACATTAGAGCAGCGCACCAGCAGCGATCCCTTTGATATTGTCTACATCGGTCAGTCAAAAATCAGCGACAATCCAACCGTAGCCGCTGACATTGCTGGCCAGATTCAGGACATCGGCTTCACCTGGTGGCTGGAGAATTTGTCTACCCGCCGTGAAGGCGCAGAACACGCGCATGAATGGACATACGAGCGCCTCCATGAGCGTGTCATGCAAGGCCCGCCGAAGTTGTAGAATGATTCGCCTGCCGAGTTGGATGTGTCAGCATGGATTCGGCAGGTAGACACATCTTGTACAAAATATGACATTTGTGTAAAAATACCTGCCTTGTGGATGGTAGCCTCTGTAAAAATGCCTTATTAAAAAGCAACCCGTCTCCTGTTACACTGAAGTTACAATTTTGAACGAACTGTACTGATCGCTGTACCGCAAGAGGAACAACCATCCATGGAAATCTGCGTGATCGAGGGCGACGGCATTGGCAAGGAAGTCATTCCTGCTGCGGCTGAGGTTCTCAAAAGCCTAATCCCTAATCTGTCCATCCGCCATGCGCAGGCTGGATGGGATACTTTTACAGAAACTGGCGAGGCCCTGCCGGAAGAAGCTGTCGCGGCTTCAAAAAAGGCCGGTGCTGTGCTGTTCGGCGCCTGTAGTTCGCCTTCCTATCCGGTAGAAGGCTACTCATCGCCGATTGTGCGCCTGCGCCGTATCCTGAACACCCATGCCAATCTGCGCCCGACGACCTATCTGCCGATCCCGACGGCTCGCGAAGGCGTCAACTTGCTGGTCGTCCGTGAAAATACGGAAGATGTCTACGGCGGTCAGGAAGATGTCACCGAAGGCGGCGACCGCACAACGGCCTATAAGGTCATCACACGGCAGGCGACTGAGCGCGTGGCCCATACGGCCTTCCGGCTGGCGCAGCAGGCCCATCGTGAACGTGTGACCGTTGTTCATAAGGCCAACGTCCTGCCGCAGACCGATGGCCTGTTCCGGCGTGTGGCCATGGAAGTCGCCGAGCAGTACCCCGATATCGAGGTTGATGAACTGCTGGTCGATACCGCTGCCTACTGGATGGTCAAAGAGCCGACCCGTTTCGATATTATCCTGACGCCCAACCAGTATGGCGATATTCTGTCAGATATGGCCGCTGCCTGGGGTGGTGGTCTTGGTGTAGCTCCAGCACTCAACCTGGGTGAAGGCGTCGCCATCGCTGAGCCAGTTCACGGCTCTGCGCCCGATATTGCCGGACGTGGTATCGCCAATCCGACTGCGGCCATCCTGAGTGTGGCTATGCTGGTGCGTTACTACTGGGGCATGAACGAAGAAGCCGAGCGCATCGAGCAGTCCGTCTATCAGACGCTCAATGATGGCAACTATACCGCCGATATGCGCTCCGAAGGCTACATCACGACCGAGAAATTCACCCGCACAGTCATCAACAATTTGTAGCCGAACCTGTCTCAGAAAAAAAACAGGCGTCCATGTGGATGCCTGTTTTTATTTGTGGCATTTTGCTTTTACGAACTGCTGCGGCGCTGGGCCTCTTCCTCTTCCTGATAAGAGAGCAAATCATCCAGCGACATCTTCGGCAGTTGATTTTCCGCCATGACAGCTCGCAGTTCCGTGTTGATTTCACCGTCTTCGCCGATATGGCGGCTGATGTCGGAACTGGTCGCCTCTGAAAATTGGAATTCATGCACAGCCAGCACCACATCATCGGCACTCACGCGCATCTGCCAGCGGCCATCGAAGTTGGTTTCATCATGGATCGGCAGGCGGGCAGCCGGCGTGATGAAATTGCGGCCTCGCTCCAGATTATGTGCCTCTTCTTTGGAAAAGAGCACATTGCCTTTGATGTCTGTAACCTCAAATTTGACGCGGCCCACAGCTTTTTCTGGCAGCCGTAGCTGCACGAAGGGCTGAATGTAGTCGATGTCATCCGGCAGCGACCAAGTGCGGAAGACAGTCGGCGCTTCCTGCCCTCGGAAGGCCATCACACCAATATCGACTGCCAATACTTGAACCGTATCGGGGTCTAATCCCGCTCGGCTCACAGCTTCCAACGCATGGCGATAGATCGGTTCACTCTGGGCCTGGCGGTGCTCGCGGCTTTCCAGTTCTTCAAATTCGCGCTCGCGTTCCAGGTCATAGTCATCTTCATATTCATAATTGCCGATGGCCTGGTTAAGCTGGTTGTTATCGAACTGGCGCACCAAAAACAGCAAGCCGATCAGGATCATCACGACCAGACCGGCACTTTCCGCGAGTGCGACCGCACCCAGCATCAGCAGGATGAAGGCCAACAGCAGTGTATTTCGATTGTTGGAATCCATGTTCATATACGCTTATCTCCGGCGACGGGTTCGGCTGCTGGCAGGGCTGGTTGTGCGTTCCCGTGAGGTCTGGGCGCTGCGCTGGCTGCCATCATTTTGCAATAGCTCTTGCAGGCGCAGCGGAACTTCTTCCGGTTCTTCGTCGATCACCTGATAATTGCTTGCATCATACTCCGAGGAAAGACGTCGATTGCGTTCATTGATCGAAGGGGCTAGGCTGAAGTTCTGGATAGCAGCCAGGTTCCCATCAATATACACGCGCAGGTCCCAATCACCCGCACCCTGGATATCGCTGTTACCCGCCAGCGGCAGATGATGATCCGCCATGATGCTCATTTCGCCTTCCCGCAGGAAGGAGCGCATCTCGTGGATGTACATTTCTTCGCCAAATTGGTTGCAGATTTCAAAGCGAATGCGTGCAGTCCGTTCGGCTTCTGCTGGGTCGACGTAGACTGTGATAAAAGGACGTACGCCGTCATCATCTTTAGACACGCTGCGCGTCCGGCGCATAGCCATGCCTTCGTAACTGCTCTGGATGGCAATCAGGCCCAGATCAAGCGTCATCAGATTATTGTTTACATAGCCGCCCAATGCTTTGGCGCGTTCAATGGCTTCTTTAGCCTGCGGGCTGATGCGCTGCCGGATGGGTGCCCGACGGATGGCATCGATAATGGTTTCGCGCTCTGGCCCTAGCTCCACTGTAGAAGCGACCATCGCAATCGCAAAAATGCCGAGCAAAAGCGCCTGCACTGGCGGCGTGGATGCCCCAGCCAGTAAAGCAAAGGCAATAACCATCCCCAGTGCTGTCAGCCATGCCGTATTGCGTCTTTTCAAACGAATCATAGAGAACCTGGCATCTTTTTCTGGTTGGTCCCATCATCCTATCATATGGGCTGGTTTGCTCGTAGATGGTGATGGGGCTATTTACGTTTCTGTCAGCTTATGAAGAGTGAAACCGTCAATTTGCCTGGATCATTGCTATAGGCGCAGCCAGACGCAGACTGACAATCTCCCTGTGCAAAACTCACATTATCATTATATACGAGCTTTAATAGATATGGTTCCAACCCTATCAGAAATGCATCAAAGCTGCATGAAAATTCGCTTATTCGTATGGGGTTAGCAGGCTTCTGGTAGGAATAGGCGCTCGCTCGGACGCAAAAAGGGCACAGCTATGGCCATGCCCTTATGATATTTGCGTAAATTTAGCCGCCGATCTGGTCGCCTGCGATGCCTGCACCTGGGACGATGTAGGCGAAGAAAAGCAATATCACGAACAGGATCAGCCATACCAGCGCCAGTGGCCAGAATATGCCCACCAACAGCGAATTGATGATTTCACCCTGGAATGCGAAGATAATCGGTTGGGCAATCAAATCAGCCACAGGCTGAGGCAAGCCGCCAGAGGCCATAGCGATATTCCGCATTTCCGTAATGATCTGGATGACCTGATCACCCGCAGCAAGGCCGAAGATCAGCGTCAGCGCGGCGACAATCGCTGCAATCATTAAATAAACATACCACTTCATCGTACCGAAAATCATCATAAGCGATAACTCCCCATGAGGTTTAGGGCTGCCATCTCGTGCAGCCGGTATGTTCTTAGCGCCAGGCCATTGGATAGACAAAGCTGGCATCGGTCAGGCTGCCATCGACAATCGTCCCGCTTTCGTACACCGTGTTCTGGCTGCCATCCGCCAGATCATAGTCCACCAGCGTCAACTGCGGAGCTTCGTCGTTGGCAAAGGTATTCCAATTAATGAGTGCCATTGTACCACTTTCGGCGTCAAGCACACCATGCCCGTAGTGCCCACGACTGAGTCGACTGGCATTCCCGCTGGCCAGATCAAGCTGGAACAGGACATTATCGCCACCCGTAAAGCCCCCTGCCACAAAGTACAGGGCGCTGCTAGCAGCATCAAAGGCCATCTCCAACACGGTATCGCCACTGCTGCCTGCACTGATATTGATCGGTGGCAGATTAGGCGCATTCAGGTCGATGACGTTGAGGTGTGCATTGCCGTTCGGGTCATTGGTGACGAGCGCCAACCAGCGGCCATCCGGCGAGAGCAGCGGCGCATGCGCTTTAGAATCATACGGCAGGCTAGAAACACCGGGCATCACCACATACTGTGGAATGATATTGCTGACAGTCGAACTGGCCAGGTTTATCGCCTTCAGGCTGACGCTGTTGTTGTAAAGGCCATCCGGCACAGTGAAGAACACGGTTTCTCCATCTGGGGCGACCACCAGCGTATTGGTACGGGTGAAGGGGAAGAAGCGGCCAATGGTCGTGCCGGATTGCACCAGTGTCGCACTGCGGGCTTCGGTGTCGATCACATGGAACTGCCATTGGGTATCGCGCACATCGCCCTGGGTACAGCGATAACCGAGCATGACTGCGATCTGGTCGCCGATGCGCGGGCTGATGCTGGCGCTGTTGTAGAAGCAGTCGTTATTGGCATCAGCGAACAGGGTCGCCACTTCATTGACCTGCTGGCCATTGTCGGCATTGATGGCAACCTCAACCGCTTTGCCATCGCTATCGTCGTAAAAGCTGACTGTCGTCAGCAGGCCGCTGGTCAGGTTGAAGGCGGCGACACTCTCAAAACTATCGAGTTGCTCACCATTAGCCGCATCCGCCAGATACAGCCAACCCCTCGGTGAAACGGCTTCAGTGTAGTTATCGTCATAATCCAGGTAGCCGACGCGGCTGCCATCAGCACTGAACTGCAGGGTGCCCATGCCAACACACGCCATCGCACTGACATTTTCTGCCAGCGTGATAAGGTCGTCATCTTCATTCAGCAGGTACAGCGTCCCCTGGGTGTCATCACCAATGTAGAACGCGAAAGACGCACCATCCGCCGACTCGCCGCAGGGAATGACCCGCTGAGTGATGGTCTGTACAGGCACATTCAGGATCGGCTGCATACTGCCATCCGCATCCATCAGCACGATTTCGCCAGGGGCGTCTGGTCGCTGCGTACCGGGAGCCGCTCCCGACGCGACCCACGCCAGCAGTTGCGGCGGTTCTGGTTCCGGGGTGGCTTCGTCCTGCGCCATCACCGTGATTGATAGGCTCAGAATCAGCATAGCCAGCATGACACACATCACGTACTTCATGATTCCCTCTCAAAAATGATCCATTGAATATCAGGCTCTGCGCTCCAAATCGGCGCAAAAATAAGTTCCAGATGGTCGATATTACGTCGAACATAACCATGATAACTGCATTATAGGTGGTGGAGTGTTATGAACTGTATAGGGTTTTTGGGGGATATGTGCCTTTAGCGTCTGCCGGACAGTCGGCGTTGTGCGCGTAAATAGGGCGGCATATAGCGCATAAAACCAGGTAACAGCGGCAGAACAGCCCGTGATGTCGCCTGTAGGCCATTGAATAAGCGCTGTTCGAGTGGAGAGAAGGCCGCATAGCCATATTGCTCACGGATGGCTTCCGGCAGCAGGGCCACCGACAGCCGATAAACAGGGTGCGCCAGCATATTCAGCCCAGGCCAGCTTTGTCCGGTGACAAACGGCGCGATCTTACGGGCTTTCTCGCTGACAGCGACCTCACCGCTAACGACTGCGGTTTGCATGTAATCGAGCATGGCATCGTAGCTCGCGGGCATCTGCTTGCGCTGGATGCCCATCCACTCGCCAATCTGCTGGCTCTCAATATAAAAGGCTTGCTTGTCGGCGGCGCTCAATCGCCCGACGAAAGTCTCATAACCCGTCACCGCCCCCTCGACCAGTGTCGCCTGCACCCAGAACGCCTGACGTGGGTTGCGGGGATTGTAGGCGGCTCCCTGTGTGTATTTGCCCACTCCCTGCGATAAGTGCCCTGTCGCTGGACGGTGCGCCATCTCAATTTCGTGCAGCGCCTGGGCTGTTTCCTGTTGCGTACCATAGACCAGGGCCAGCGTCAGGCGCAGTGTGCGGAACAAGCGCTTCAGCGGCTTCTTAAAGACATAACTATGATCGTAAACAGATTCTGCCACCATCGGGTGTGCAATCTGCATCAGCAGCACCCGTGATCCCATCAGCAGCAGGGCACGTTCTCGATTGATACGCCAGATGGCACTGTCGGGCGCAAAGTGATAACTATACGGGTCCTTCGGGTTGTGCGGGGATGTTGTCGTCAGGTCGATGCCTCCATGTGAGGGTTCATCCTATATACACGACATAGACGCTTTTTCAGCACACATAGCTGGCAAAGCTATACCCCGCCACCACAATATCGTCCCGCCATTTATCAGGTGGGGTGATGTAGGTCTACGGCACGTTATGGCCCTGGCTCGCGACCAGAATCTCGAACCACTGCTGGCGCGTCATCGGCAGTGACTCCGCTTCGACAGCAGCGCGAACGCGCTCGATTTTGCCAGTGCCGAGTACCGGCGCAATCTTCGATGGGTGTTGCAGCAGCCACGCAAGCGCCACCTGGTCGATGCTGGTCCCGCCTAGATTATTGCCGATACGCTGCATGGTCTCTCTCAGGCGCACAGAACGGTCGTCGTCACTGGTGAACAGGCGCCCGCCACCGACTGGCGACCAGGCCATCGGCGTGATGCGGTGCTGTTGGCAGTAATCAAGTGTGCCGTTATAGATATGGTCGAGATACGTTACAGAAACTTCCACCTGATTGGTCACGATGGCCGTATCCAGCCGCGATTGCAGCAGGTCCATATGCTGTGGCAAAAAGTTCGATACCCCAAAATAGCGCACTTTACCCGCCTCATGCAGTGCCGTGAACGCACTGGCGACCTCATCGGCATCCATCAATGGGTCCGGACGATGGATCAGCAGCACATCGATGGTTTCTGTCTGCAACTTCCGCAGGGAGCGTTCGGCTGAGGCAATGATATGGTCGCGGGTGGTGTCATAATGCGGCAGATAGACATGCGGATAGGCCTCATTCGGGAACAGAATATCGCACTTGGTGACAAGCTCCATTTTGTCACGCAGGCTGGGTTCCAGCGCGAGCGCCTCGCCAAAGGCCGCCTCAGCCGTGAATCCGCCGTAGATATTGGCATTGTCGAAAGTTGTTACGCCCATATCCAGGCACTGCTTAATCCAGTCCAATAGTTCCGATGGGCTGTAATCCCAATTACGGACGCGCATCAGGCCAGGGATCGTGCGCGAAAATGAGAGATCGTCTGTGAGTTGTATACGGGATGAAGACATAGTTTTGCTTTCTAGGTAGATAGCCTAAACTTGGTAGCTGCGCAGCACGGTTCCGGTGCCGACCAGCAAATACGCATCCAGGCTGGCTGGAATGAGCACGGTTTCCCCTTTTTGCAGGGTGATGGTGGTTTCGCCATGTGTGACTGTCAGGGTGCCGTCGATGCACGTAAGGGCCTGGAATGCGCCGTTGGTCGTCAATTGCAGCGACATATCCACCAGTGTATGGCGCATTGTCTCAAAGTAAGGGCAGCTCACCATCACCGTTGTCGCGCCTTCTGGATGCTTAAGTTCCGGCAGTGACTCCACATTGGAAACCTGCACACCTTTTTCGATATGCATCTCGCGTGGCTTGCCATCCAGCCCCATGCGGCCCCAATCGTACAGGCGATAGGTGATGTTGCTGCTCTGCTGAATTTCATAAAGCAGAATGCCCGGCCCCAGCGCATGGATCGTATTGGCAGCCACGAAGAAAACATCGCCAGCGTGGACATCCGCGTATTCGAGCACATCTTCCAGCGTATTATTGCGGATGGCATCGGCCATAATTTCGCGGCTGGTTCCTGGTTGGACGCCGATGCACAACTTCGCGCCTTCATCCGCCGCCAGGATCAGCCAGGCTTCAGTCTTGCCACGCGGATCGTTCTCCAGTTCGCGTGCCTGCTCATCATTCGGATGCACCTGTATCGACAGCCAGTCCTCCGCATCGATAATCTTGGCCAGCAGCGGGAAACCCTCACGAGGGTCGTTCTGCGCGCCGATCAGGTCTGTGCCATACTCGGCCAGGGCATCGGCCAGGGTTTGGCCAGCCAGTGGCCCGTTCGTGATGACAGCCGTATCGTGCAGTTCCCAGGCTTCGCCATAGGGTTCATCGGTCGGCAGCGGTTTGTTCATGACCGTTTGCAGCTTGCGACCGCCCCATACTTTGACGTGCAGCGATGGGGCCAGTTTAAAAGGATATAGAATGGGTGTGTTCAATTGGATTCTCCCGTTTGGTTACAGGCGATGGCTATTTTCAGTAGCTGTGATCTACTGGTTGATATTCACAATGTTTGTCAGATTCAGTTTAGCATGGCGCAGCATTTATGACACATAACGGCAGAAGATAGGTTACTTGTCGATATTTCTGAAACCTTGTCGTCGGAACATCGCGCATTTATGGCACAATAAGGTAACATCATCAATTACAATCTCAGCGGATCGATCAAGCAGCGGATAACCCGCGCGTCGGCCGCTTTTGGATGGAAGATTTCGTCTGTTTAAATAGTCTATCGGGGCAGCGACCTGCCGCAGTAGGTTTCTCGTCAGGGTAATTTTGCATGAGTTCGTATATTGGTAAATCGCCACAGTCATTTTTAGATGCCTTGCATGCGGCTGATATCCCACACTGCTTTGTGCCGAACATGACACGTCGCCAGCGCCAGATACAGATTCGCTATGCCAAAGAGAGCTTGTCACAGATTGAAAGCGATCTTGTACGGCAGGTTTCACAGGTGAACAAACACCGTGATGCTGAACGTAACGTCATCCCATACGAAAAGCTGCTCAAGCTCACACAGAACGCGACCGCTGCCATCAACAATCTGGAAGCGCGCCTGGATGCAGGCAAGATGCTGCCCAAGGGCGTTAAATTGCCGGAGTACATCTTTGGCAGTACCGAACTGAATGTATGGTATTTTGGCGATGAAGCCGCGCGCAAGCGGTTTGAACTGATGGAACAGCTAAAAGTTCGCCTGGATGGCCTGATCGCTGAACGAGGCCCCCTCCGTGAGGAAATGCAGGCATTCAAAACCGAACTGGAAGCCATCAAGAAGAACCTGGACCGCCAGAAAAAAGCCTATGAAAGCCGTCGTCGCTGGCAGTATGCGCTAACCGTGATAGTCGTCTATCTGATTGTTATCATCATCATTTTTGCGTTGGCTTATTTCAGCACGGGCCTGCCACAGATTGTCGAGATTGGCCTGGGGATTGGGTTGCTTGTTCTGCTGGTACCTTTGCTGTTCACCTGGCGCAAAGATATCCGCCGCCGCAAAGAAAAACTGGAAGCCGCCCAGAATGAAGCCAAGGAAGTCGCTCGCAAAGGCCGCATTTTGCAATCGCGCTATACGCCCCTCAATGAAATGTGCGAGGAAGTCCACTACCAGTACAACGACCTGCGCAAATCCTTTAAGTAATACCTTTGACATGAAATCAAAAAGGGCACCACAGGGTGCCCCTTGATGTTGAAACTTGTCTCTAAAGAATCTGATCCAGGAATTCCTGGGTACGTGGGTGATGCTCCACGTTGGGGTCGAAGAAGTGTTCCGGCGGGCCTTGTTCTACGATGCGGCCATGATCCATGAAGATGATGCGGTCGGCCACTTCGCGGGCGAAGCCCATTTCGTGCGTGACGACGATCATCGTCATACCGGAAAGGGCCAGTTCCTTCATAACATCCAGCACTTCTTTAATCATCTCCGGGTCCAATGCCGAGGTCGGCTCATCGAAGAGCATGATCTTCGGCTCCATCGCCAGGGCGCGGGCAATCGCCACACGCTGCTGCTGACCACCCGAAAGCTGGCCAGGATACTTCTTCGCCTGCTCAGGAATCCCTACACGGGTGAGCAGTTCGACCGCTTTCTTCTCCGCCTGCTCTTTGGACCAGTGGCGGACCTTCATCGGTGCCAGCGTGATGTTGTCCTGCACGGTCATGTGGGGGAACAGGTTGAACTGCTGGAACACCATGCCTGTCTCGCGGCGAATTTCCGCGACGTTACGGACATCATGGCTCAGTTCGATGCCATCGACGGCAATCAAGCCCTCCTGATGTTCTTCCAGCCGATTGATACAGCGGATGAAGGTCGATTTGCCGCTGCCAGATGGCCCAATGATGACGACCACTTCCTGCGGCGCAATCGACAGTGAAACATCGCGCAGCACATGGAAATCGCCGTACCACTTGTTGATGTTCTTCACCAGGATGATAGGCTCATCGAATTGGTCTGCTTTTTTCTTGGTATCTACTGCTTCTACAACCATAAGATATTCTCCACGGAAACAATCACATCAGCATTTAACTAGATGCGGCGGGCGCTGCCGGAACCACTCTCTTCGATGCGGCGGCTGACCCACGACATGATGTAGCTAATGACGAAGTACAGGATGGTAATGAACAGCAGGTTTTCCTTGCGTGTGCCAATGAACTCCTGCGCGACCACGACCTGATTGGTCACACCTGTCAGGTCGATCAGGCCGACGATAGCCAGCAGGGATGTATCTTTGAACAGGCCGATGAACTGGCCAACCAGCGCTGGGATCACCGCCCGTAGGGCCTGCGGCAGCGTGATAAACATCGTGATTTGCCAGCCGGATAGGCCCAATGCGCGTGCAGCTTCGTCTTGCCCGGGTGGGATCGACTGCAAACCACCTCGGACATTTTCTGCCAGATAAGCGGCGATAAAGACGATGGTCGCGACCAGCGCGCTGTAAATATCCGGGATTTCTGCGAAGGCCGGATTCGCGAACGGGATCAGCAGCACACCAGCGAAAAGAACCACAATGAAGGGCGTGCCGCGCACTGTTTCGATAATCAGTGTCGAGATGAGCTTGATAGCGGGCAATTCACTGCGGCGGCCCAATGCCAGGGCAATGCCCAGCGGGAACGCCAGAATGATGCCGTACACCGTGATGAAGGCCGCCAGCAGCAAGCCACCCCAGCGACGCGGATCCGTATGCACGAAGATATTGATGAATGAATTAGGATCGCTGCGATTAATATCAGTCGTGGCACTGTAAATGACAGGGATGACAAACAGGGCAATCGCGATACCCGTCGCCATATAAATTCGCTGCATGATGGCCGAGTGTGTCAGGTGGGATTGCTGCGCGGAGCCGTACCAAACAGCGATCAGCCCAGGCAGTGCCATCAACACGGCGAACGTAATCGGCAGACGGCTGCTTGCTGTTGTGCCGAACATCGTCGCCACGATCTGCGGAATCGTATTCGTCGAGCCGTAGATCAGTTCTGGTGCGAAGTAGAGCGCGACAGTGGCAACCGCCAGCAATATCAGCGATACCGAGAGCAACTGTAATCCGCTGATGACATCGCCCACCCGCAAGCCGACGAAATAGCACATGATGACATAAGCTACCCAGGCCCCTAGCAGGCTCAGCGAGAGCAAATCTGCGCCGATGACCGCCAGGAACATGATGAATGGTATCGAGAGCAGCAGTTGCGTACTGATGCGGCGCGAATTGCGTTGGGGTGCCTGCTGTGGTGAAGTGCGATCCAGCGCCCTTGCAGTGAAGTAGCCAGCCGCAGCCGTCAGCACAAGCGCGATAATGCCAATTTGCAGGCTGATACCGCCGCTGCTGCCATCGCGGAACATCGTCTTGGTGAAGAAAGGCGACAGATATACGCGCAGGTAGTCACCCAGCGGACGATCACCGCGATACTTGTTTTCAGTCAACCTATAGAAAGGATAGTCTTCGTTGTTGGCATCACGCGGGATGGGCGCGCTCTCTTCATAACCGTCTGTCATCCGCTGGGCGCCGGTTGAGCGCTCGAACAGCGGGTAAATGCCATGAACAGCCAGCAGTGCCGCGCCTTCGCTGTCGCTGGCAATCTCTTTTTGCAACAGATACCAGCCATCTTCCGGGATGGTGAAGCTAACAGACTCCCCACCTGGTTCCAGCGTTTGCGTCCCTTCTGAAAGTGGGTTGCCGTCGCGGTCACTTATGCTAATGGCAACGGGCAGCGTGTTCAGATCATAGGCGCTGACAACCGATTCGGGCTGTAGCAGCACGCCGCGCTCCGTGACCAGCGCCAGATGTTCCTCTTCGGTCAATGGTGTTACAACGACAGGGTCGTCGCTGAAGCTTAATGTCAGGTAGGCTTTGGGAATATCGTCCACCGTTGCATAGACGGTGTAACTACCGGATTCAGCCACATCTTCCGCGCTGATCTCGACATCGACTGTGCCACTCTCATCGACATTGATGCGCTGTGCATTGATTTGCTGATGGTTGTTGTATAGCTCGACGCGCAGGACGCCGCCATCGGTGAAATCGCTGATGCGCACCGTGACAGGCGCACCAAATGCGTCCGGCTCGTTGACCTGTTCCAGCGTAAACGGTGCTGTTGGCGGCAGGGCAGCCTGCATTTCTTCATCAGTGGCGATGGCCTCAACCAATGCCTGATTGTCAGCCAGCAGTTGTTCGATCTCGTCGATACGCGCGAGCTGATCTTCATCAGGCGTGTACAGCAAGCTCTGATATTCGCGCAGGATGGTGGCACGCTGCGGCGGAATAAATAAACCGGCTTCGCCGTTTTCAACAGCTTCCGTGTCGATCTGGACATCTTCATCAAGTTCGATGAAACGAGCAATATTGGCCAGACGATTAGTAGCCGCCGTGCGCAGGGCATTGCTGGCATTATCAACAAAGCCAGCGATGTCTGCCAGGGCTTCGTCGCTGTGGCTGGCTTCATCTGCATAGCGGAACGTAATCGTCTCACCACTGCGCGCGGTGAACGCGACCGTCTCTATCGGGTCTTCCGTGACGGTGCCCGAAACGATGTTCTCGTTGCCTGCTACAACATATGAATCCGGCAGTGGAATGGTCGCATTGACAATGGCCGGTAGGATCAGCGGCGGTAGGACGATAATCGCCAGCATCAACAGGAAGACCGGAGATATTCGCCGGAAGTAAGCCGCAATCGTGTTCCCGGCGACAAAAGCAACAATCAGTACGAACAGACCCAACCGCCATACTTCGGTCGTCGTAAAACGGCCGTACATGTATTGCTCAAAGTTAAAAGTGATGGCGAACCAATCGCCCTGGCTGATGATCCAGTTCAGTAGACCAACGAACACAAAGATGATAGAGAATCCCCCCAGGATTGTCAGCGTCGCATCAAACGGGCTGCTGAGGAGGTTTTCTCGTATCCAGGCCAGGACACCCGTAGAGAGCAGGGGCGGCGGTTTCGTCGGCGGCTCATCATAGTTGATGCGCACCTTGGCTTCTGGGATGTCGCTGGGGTTGCTAGGCTGTGAAGTCGTCATGCGGCACCTACCTCGTCACAATCTGGAAGCGGCCGTTGACAATATTCATCACGACGCTGATGAGCAAACTGAGCGTCAGGTAGACAATCAGCAACATGGAGAAGCCTGTGATCGATTGTCCAGACTGGTTCATCATCGTCGTTCCGACCTGATAGGTATCGGCAAAGGCGACCGCTGCCGCCAGACTGCTGTTCTTACTCAGGTTCAAATATTGATTGCCTAATGGTGGAATAATCACGCGCAGTGCCTGCGGCAGTACCACACGGGTTAAGGTCTGGGGGGTGCTCAGGCCAAGCGCACGCGCTGCTTCAATCTGCCCATAGGGAACCGCCTGAATACCGGCACGTACGATTTCCGCAATGAAGGCCGAAGTATAGACAATCAGGCCAATCACCAGGGCGCTGTACTGCGGTTGCAGCACATTACCAATTTCCAGGTTATTAAAGCGATTTAGCTGCGGCGTGGCGATTACAATTGGCTCTGGGCGATAAAGCGGCCAGTCTTCAAATGGGATCATGTCACTGTTAATGGCATCGGAATAGGGTACTTGTTCTATCGCGCCTTCGTCATCGGCAATCGGCACCGTCGGTGGACGCGCCTGTGCGCCAGCCACACCCCAGCCAATCACCCCAAAAATCACAATCGCCAGGATCGCATAAGTGCCGCGCGGGACCGGCTTGCCAGTCGTTTCTGTCACATGGCCCGCCAGCATCCACAAGACAATTGACAGAGCAACGCCAATGGCGATGAATACTGCCCAAATGCCAAAAACACTGGTGGGGATGATCTCCGGTGCGAAGATACCCTTCACGCTGTAGTAAAAGACCGGGTAGATGCTCAGATGAAGCGCCTGCCCATTCGATGTAATACCGAAGTAGTAAAGCAGCTCGAAGAGCGCGGCACCCAGGATGGTGCCAATGGTCATGGCCAGGAAGCCTATCGCCAGCCCACGCCAGCCCTTTGGCGCAAAGAAGGAAATCAGCAGGAAAATGCCAATGAGCAGCAGCAAGCTAATGTTCACCATGCCTGCCAGGTCTGGGTTGCTGAGCATGGCGGGTCGCACAACCGCTAAGACGATCAAACCCAGGAAACCACCTACCGTCATGCGGGTTGGGTGGCTCGTTCGTCGTGCCAGGAGCGTAATCAGGAAGATCAGTATCAACATGATCGGTGTTGTCCAGGGGACGCTGGCAACCCCAGGCGCCGGAATGCCCGTTGGGTCTTTCGGTAGCGCCTCCAGGAAGACGACGAAATACCAGAAGTAAAGCTGAACCAGCAGCGGGGTATTGCGCAATATCTCTACATAAACACGGCTGATATTGCGGATAAGCCAGTTATTGCTCAATAACAGGATACCCACCAATATGCCGATGACCGTCGCGCCTACCAGACCAACCGATACCGCGCGTATCGTGTTGATGACGCCGACGAAAAAAGCTTCACCATAAGAAGCGTCCGGGCTGTACCAGGCCGGTGAGTCACCCAGCGGAATGCCACTGCGAGAAGCCAAAAACCGGAACGTCGGCACCAGATTACGCTCTGCGAGGCTCTCATAGACATTGACCACAACAAATGAGAGGATCGATACCAGCAGAATGATGAAGACGATCTGGAGGACAACCTGGATAACGCGGATATCGCGGAAATAGCTGAAGAAGGAGGGCGGCGCGCCCGTGAAGGTGGAATCCTTATCTAATTGCGCTGCCATAAACGATTTTCCTGATAACTAAGACGAACTATAGCTCGGTAACGGGTCACTGGGTACCAGTAGGCGAACTGTTTACACAGAGGCCAACCACCGAACAGGCGATCCGTGACTTAAAGTCTGACAAATAACGGGATGCCGTTTAGCCATTGCGGACCAGGGCATCCCGTTATCCTCACCACTTGAAGGCTATACCCTCAAGTAGTGGTGTGCTCTTTAACGGAAAGGCGGTGCGTAGATCAGACCACCGTCCAGGTAAGAGGCGTTGACCGTGCCTGCACGTGTCAGGCCCAGCGGCGCCAGACTACGTTCATAGATTTCGCCATAGTTACCAACCTGGCTGATGACTGTAACCATAAAGTCGTTAGCCAGACCGAGGTATGCACCACTGACGTTCTCGCCAAGGCCCAGCAGACGACCGATGTTCGGGTCTTCGCTGTCCATGAAGGATTCAATATTCTCGCTGGTGATACCTTCTTCTTCAGCGGTGATCAGACCGTAAACGGTCCAGCGAATGATTTCAGCAAATTGCTCGTCGCCACCTGGGGACAGCGGGCCGAGAGGCTCTTTCGACAGGGTTTCTGGCAGAATGACCAGCGCACCCGGATCTTCTGAGGTGGCATGGTAAGAAGCAATACCACTCTTGTCAGTTGTCCATGCTTCGCAAGCACCACTGACGAAAGCTTCCCATGTGCTGGGGCCATCAGGATATGTCTGGACGCTGATGTCCAGGCCATTGGCGGTGATGAAGTCAGCGATATTCAGTTCGGTGGTCGTACCGGCCTGTACGCAGATGCTGGCGCCATCGAGTTCCATCGCGCTGCTGACACCCAGTTCTGCCCATGTGCCGATGCCCTGGCCATCGTAGAAGGTCGTCGGGCCGAAGATAGCGCCCCATGTAACGTCACGGCTGAGGGTATAGGTGGTGTTGCGGCTCATCATATCAATTTCGCCACTCTGGATAGCAGCCTGGCGCTCAGTACCTGTCAAGGGACGATAGCTGACAGCATTCGCATCGCCCAGGATGGCGGCGGCTACGGCGCGGCAGAAGTCCACATCAAAACCTTCAAATTCACCAGCATCGTTAACCAGACCGAAACCTTCCAGTGCTTGGTTAACGCCGCAGATCAATTCGCCACGATCAATGACACGTTGGGTAATCTCGCCAAGTTCGACTTCAACAGCATCCTGAGCGCTAACGGCGAATACGCCGACCAAGGCGATCAGTACAGCGATAACGACGAGAAGAAGACCTTTCTTGCTCATCAAATAACTCCTCTATACTTAAGCTGGATAGATATAGGACACAATAAGGTATTTGGTCTCAATTGGTGCTTTACAACAAAGAACCTTTACCTTCGTGCGTGGGCAAGAGTGTATCTTAGGCCGCATTTTCTGTCAAAAATAGGACGTTTGTTTAAGATGCCTCTAACCCGGATGACTAATGCACACGACTGCATAAGGAATTTGTGCAATTCGTCACATTCATAGAAATTGTAAACGGTTCGTTAGGGAACGTAATCGTTAAAGGCGCACAAATCCGTTTGGTACAGCTTTATAAACGCACATGCAGTGCTGGACATCTATCAAATAAAAGCGTTTGTTGGGGATTATCTTCGGAGGGCTTTGTCTAAATAAACCAAAGAGCGGCGATTTTTTTGGTGAAAGCAGTACGTAATCCAAACAACTTAACGGGGCAGCCCAGGCCACCCCGACGCCTACCTGACTAATCTTTTTCCGGCAGATGGAAACCTGGCGGACGAAGCGTATCCAGCACTTTGAGGATAGCCTCCCGGACTTCACCTGGTTCGGCATGGCGGCCCAGTTCCTTCTTGCTGAAGACCAGTTCCCCATTGACGGTTACTTCAAAACGACCACCCTGCGACGGGATCAGTTTCCAGTCCGCAATGAAATATTCAATATCGCGTTCACTCAGGATTTGGTCCGTCAAACTGACGGCACGAGGTGTGTAGTTTCAAGCTGCACAGTATTCAACGGTGATAGTCATCACGGGTTGCTGCATAAGGTTCTCCTTAGGTTTCTGGATAAGTAAATTATAACACTTTGGTACGAAGGTCGCATGCTCATCAGATAAACTTTGTCTTAGAAGATTCGGTTCCGTATTATGATTGAATAAGAATATACAGAACGAACGGCTCTATCTGGTAACTACTACCCAATCACGATGAATCTTTACGGTGAGATGGCTGATTTTTGAAGACAATAAAGTAAATGTGCTACGACAGAAAGCAAATAGTAAGGAAGCAACTATCGTGAGCGCTACCCAGGAAATCTTTACCGAATACGTTCGCATGCGCGAAAATGGCTTGGATACCAAAGAGGCGTTGCGCGCGTTGCGGGTCTATATAGAAGGTCTGCCGTCCAATCTAAAGGATGAACTTGCCCAGCACCTGCGCGCCTGGGAACGGGGCAGTTCAACGGCGGATGCGCCATCGACATCACCCCCAGAGGAAAGCGATCCGGTCATTAAGCCGCTGCGCCCCCGTGCTACTGAAACAACAACAACGGCAGTAGCAGTAGCTGTCGATGAGGAGGATACGCGCGTTGGTGCCTCGTCGGAAGCCAGCTTTGTCGCCTGCCCCAACTGTGAGGCCAAAAATCAGGTCAACGAGGTTTTCTGTTATGCCTGTGGCCACATGCTGGATAATATTTCTGGTGCCCACGACACGCGCCACTTCGCCGCTGCTACAGATGCCTTATATTCGCCGGATTACTTCAGCATGGATTCGGTGCTGCGTCTGAACGTTCGTGATCGCAATGCCGTTTTTGAACTGCGCCCACAGCTACGTAACCATGAATTGGTGGTCGGTCGCAAGACGGATAACAGCCCAATGGCTCCTGACATTGATCTGTCCAACCTCGGTGCCTCTGAGGCGGGCGTGTCGCGTCTGCACGTTGCCCTCCGCTATGAAGGTGAAGACAGCGCCCTGCAAATCTACGACCTGGGCAGCTCCAATGGCACCTTTGTTAATGGCCAGCGTCTGCACCCGCGCGAAGTTCGTATCCTGCGTAATGGTGACCAACTGCGCCTGGGCAAGCTGGTCGTGCTCGTTAGCTACCAGCATCCTGGCGAAGAACTGATGATGAACTAGGCTAAATCGTACCAAGTGATCTTAGAAATAAAAAAGCCCGGACGCATCCCGTCTGGGCTTTTGGTTTTTTTGCTGCTTCTGTTTACAGACGCGCAGCGCTGGCTGTTTCCGCCCGTTCTGCGAAGCGAACCGCATCCCGTGTACCAATTTGCTTGAGCGCCAACAGGCAGGTCGTGAATAACCCGCGCCGATAGCCGCGTGTCATGGCCAGCCTGTCCGTCTTATGTTCTTCAATATAGTCTGTGACTGTTTTCTTCAACACAGGGATTGCCGATGTTGCCTGTAAACGACCCAGCGCCGTAGCGGCGGCTGTCTGTACATGCACATTGCTATGGCGATCAAGCAGCTCAATGAGTGCTGGCACAGCGGACTTATCGCCGATTTTCCCCAATGCAGTGGCGGATTCAACGGCGACGTTCGGGGTCCGACGTAACGCTTTGATCAAATGGGGCACAGCTACCGAGCTGTTGAGTTCGGCCAGCTTACCCGCAGCAATCGTCGACATTTCGTCGTCCGGCTCATTCAATGTCTGGATCCAGTTTTGCAACCGTAATTCGTCCCGGCTAGGCATAGACGACACCCTCTTATATTACTAGCTACCTTCCCTAATATTTATCGTAGCACGAATTTCAACCCGTATTACAGATTTAATGTAAAAATGCCTAAAAGAAACTCTAGATTTAATTAAGCAATGCCGCGAATACTCTGTAATAATCGTGGAAATTTATGGAAACTCTACATTTTGTTGTGCAAAATCACCTGATGGCTTGATGTCGCAAGAAACGGAACTGTTTGACAGAGGTCCCATCTTGCATCAGTAAACCCTTTGCGTTAGGGTTCTGCGGGCGGCAGCAAAGGGTCTGCCACTGAGCAACCAGACAAGGAAAATGGCCATGATAAAGTGGTTTTGCGCGGTAATAATTGTTGCCCTGCTGGCGGGCTGTAACCTGGATGTTGGCGTCACCACAACCACCGGAACAGATGGTGGGACAACCGGTGGAAGTGCACCTGCGAACGGTGAATTGGCGCGCGTAGTTTCTGTCGTCGATGGCGATACCATCCGCGTTGAAATAAATGGCCAGGAAGTTCCCGTGCGCTATGTTGGCGTCAACACCCCGGAGCGCGATGAACCCTGTTATACCGAGGCGACCAATTTCAATCGCAGCCTGGTGGAGGGACATGTCGTTACCCTCGTGCGGGATACATCGGACACCGATCGTTATGATCGCCTATTGCGCTATGTGTACTATGGCAACACCTTCGTCAATGAGGCTCTCGTCGCGGATGGTTACGCAGAAGCAGTGCTTTATGAACCAGACGATGAATACTTCGATCATTTCCGCACGTTAGAGCGGCAGGCAGCCGCAAGCGGCCTGGGATGCCATCCAACCGGCATCTTTAACGATAGCAACGACCGCCGCTGATTGGGCTAGGCATGGGAATAGCTGTCGTAGGGCCGCAGCATGCTGCGGCCTCTTGCATCTGACAACGTTTACTCCACATCCACGCTCGCAAACACATAGTCTATAACATCTTCCAACCGGGCTTTACTGGCGAAGTCCTGAGCATCGAACAGCACGCGCGGACAAATATAGCTGGCGAGGTCATCATAAGCATCTGCTGCCTGGTGGCGTGTACCTTCCTCAAGTTCAGGCTGCTTCAGGATGAAGGCTAGCAGATCGGCACCTTCCTGCGTCAGCCCCTTGCCGATGTACAGGCAGGCCAATTCCGTAAGCAGGTGCATAATTTCCGCATGAGCATGAATCGCCAGCGCGGCATTGAGGGTCGCTAACAGGCCCTTTTCAGTGAGTGCGTTATTCTCCATATGCCTAGAATATCAGATTCAGGCCGATGAGGGCCAGCATCACCAGCACCACCTTGCGAAACGGTTCCGGCTGAATGTAGCGGTCAACCTTGCCGCCAAGCCACAGACCGAGCAAACGCGCTGGTATCAAAATGGCGATAATTTGCACGGCATCGCCGCCATAGTTGCCGATCTGCCAGTGAGCCAGTACCACAAACAGGCCGGATACGAAGAAGATCGTCTGAATATTGCCTTTGAACTCAAACGGTGGCCAGCGCTGGCTGGTAGCGAACATGACGTAGGGCGGGCCAGCGGTATTGAATGCGCCTTGCAGCAATCCCCCGAATGAACCAATGAGGTAGCCCCAGCGGTTGTGCAGATGCGGCATATGCAGGCCACTGCTCACATAGAGCACATAGGCCAGGATGATGACTCCCAGCGCGAAGAGGGCGGTATCTCGCGGAACCAGTTCCGGGATGCGGACCCCAATCGGTATTGCGATGAGAGAGGCCAGGATAATCCGCCAGATGTGCTGGAACTGCATATCAGAGCGATAGCGCCAGATCATGCCGATGCTCGTTACCAGTCCGGTGAAGGCGATGATGGCCTGCGTACTGCCCATGCCCAGCAGTGGGATAATCAGGGGAACTGAAATGAGGCCGGAGCCAAACCCAACGATGGATTGTACCAACGTTGCGAAGAACATGATGAGTGCCGCGAGGATGACGGGCTGTGCTGGCATGTTGGGCCTCGGTAACGGGTGAACGAGCCAGATATTAAGCTGCCGTGTGGATTCTCACAAGTCAATCGCCGGAATTGGTCTGTTTTGAGTAACGACTTAGTGGGCAGGGCCTTAGTAAGAGTAGTTGTCCCAGAAATATTCCATGTTGAACGGCTGTCCATGCCCCGGATACACTTTCTTGATAGCATGTCCGGCGAGCTTTCTCAGGCTGGCTTTGGCCGTATCGACATCATCCATAATGGACCACAAGTCCGGCTTTTTGGTATTACCCAGCAAATCACCACACAACAGCTCGCCCTGCTGGGTCAGTAACCCAACGGAACCACTGGAGTGCCCAGGGATTTCGATCACCTCAGCATCGAAACCGTGTTCTGCCAGGGAATCCCCTTCTTTGATGAAAATATCGGGCGTAAAGCGATTGATCCGACTCAGGCGCATCAATGAGCGAATGAGGGTTTTCATGACAATGTTGGGTTGTTTGCGGCCTGCCAGCATATTGCCATCTTTCACCATGCCCAGGTCTGCTGTGTGCATAGCGATAGGCACCTTGTAGGTCTTCGCCAGAAAAGCCGCATTACCACAATGGTCGAAGTCGCCATGTGTCAGCACAATCAGCTTGAAATTATCAGGTCGGCAGCCTGCCTTCTGTAGCGCTGACTGGATGTACGCTCGCTGGCGCGCTGGGCCTGTATCCACCAGCACGAAAGCATCCGATGATTTGACGAGATAGCAGTTGACTGTTGTTCCCGGCACAAAGGGCACAGTAATCTGCTGGATGTCTAATGACATTGAACTTTCCCCACGTGAAGTCTTGATCCTTATTTCTAGCTTAAATCGGTTTGCAGTGACCTTACAGCGCAAAAGCTCATAGGGTCCAGGTGAGCTTTTGCTAACGGTTATCTCTCACATGATATGGGCTGTCTGGTACAATGCCGCCCATGAAGATCATTCACCTGACACCCTATTATGCACCCGCTTATGCTTTTGGGGGTGTTGTTCGTGCTGTAGAAGGTTTGGCACAGGCTTTGCATCAGCGCAGCCACCAGGTGAAGGTACTCACAACCGATGCCTACGACCAGCAGCGGCGCTATGACGGTCCCTCTCAGGAAACGCTCGACGGCGTTGACGTCTTGCGGGCACGCAACGCCCTGACCTGGCTGCGGGGGCGCTTCAATCTGGCAACGCCCATCGGTCTGCACTGGCTGGCAGAGCAGGTGCTTTCGGATGCGGATGTACTGCACGTCCATGAGTGGCGAACAGTCGAAAATCTGCGTGTGCTGCCTGTTGCAGCGAAGTTGGGTGTGCCTGTGGTGATGTCCCCGCATGGGACGCTCGGTTATGCCACTGGGCGCGGCGGTCTCAAATCCACCTGGGACCGTTATTTGAGTGCGGGTTTAGCTCAGCACGTTCGCACCATTGTCGCCCTCACCGAGAAAGAAGCCCAGGAGGCACGCCACCTCTGGCAGAGCTTCGGGCCGGTGCCTCATATTCAGGTAGTACCCAATGGCATCACGCTCTCAGACTTTGAAAATCTGCCCAAAAGTGCGGATTTCCGGCAGCAGTATAAGCTCGGTCGCGGGCCTGTGGTTCTGTTCATGGGGCGGCTTCATGCTCGCAAAGGCATCGCCGAACTGGTGGAAGCCTTCCGCCTGTTGGATCGTCCTGATGCGCGGTTGGTCATTGCTGGGCCGGATGAGGGTATGCGCAATCAAATCACGCCACGCCTGGACGAGCGCATGACTATGACGGGGTATCTGGATGGAGTCAATCGCTTAAAAGCCCTGGCCGCTGCCGATTTGTTCGTCTTGCCAGCGACGGGCGAGGGCTTGTCTATGGCGGTTTTAGAGGCTATGGCGGCGAGCGTGCCGGTGCTCCTGTCTCCAGGCTGTAACTTGCCCGATGTCCAGCCAGCCGGAGCAGGTTGGATTGTCGATTCTGATCCATCTGCGCTGGCCCAGGCATTAACGCAAATACTGGCCGACCCCGACCGCTTACAGGCGATGGGAACAGCCGCCCGCCAATTTGTGGCGTCGCGCTATACCTGGGATGTAGTTGCAGAACAGATGGAACAGGTTTATCTGGGCGTGTTGGGCTAATTATGTATCCCCGCTGGGAGTACCCAGCGACTTGCCACGACGGCGCTGGTTCTTTTGCAGCTTCTTTAGTGCATTCTTCTCTTCGCGGCGGCGTTGGCGCTTTTCGTTGCGCTTTTCCTGTAGATCGTGGTCATTGCGCTTTTTGTTCTCAGACTTGGGTCGATCACGGGATGCCATGATGTTGCTCCTTTTCCAAAAATATTTTTTGAGGCAATTTGCCTTTATATAGCATACGACAAATCGTCAATGAGGGTCATCTGATAGCTGTCATGTGGCACCCAGACGAGTGTCATATGGGTTTAGAAGGGTCATAGGCTGTTCTAAGGTTTCAGATTTTAGCATTGGCGTAGGGACGCAGTATGCTGCCTCCGACCAAGCATGCCCGAACATCTTTAAACATCCTATCAGGATGTCAGGGGAATTCTGCTTGCCACCAGGTTGATGGCATCCTTCCACCTCACGTGGGAATGACCGAGGATGGGGGTCTGATCCCAGACCGGTGGTTTACAAGAAGCCCGTAGGGCACAATATAATGTGCCCTTATTTTGCTACCTTGTAACCCATCTCGATCAGCGCTTCTCGTACTTCATCCAAAGGCAAGCCAATCACATTTGTCCGACTACCACTGAGGTCTGCGACCGGACGGAATTCTGGATGCTGAATGGCATAACTCCCAGCTTTGTCGAAGGGATCGCCTGTCGCGATATAGTCCTCGATCTCTCTGTCGGTATAGTCGCGCATGGTGACGCGCGTCTGCACATCCTGTGTGTGATTGCTGGATTCGGTTCCGGCCTTGAGCAGTGTAAATGCCGTCACTACCAGGTGATCGCGTCCGCGCAGGCGCTTGAGCATGGCGCGCGCTTCGTCGGCATCCGCAGGCTTGCCCAGAATTTCCCCCTCGCCATCAATGCCAATCGTATCCGCCGCCAGGATGACCACCGTATCGGCGGCTAAAATCGTCGCCTGTGATTGCAACTGCTCCGCGACCGCATGGGCCTTCTCCTTGGATAGTCGCCGGACATAGGCCAGCGGCGGCTCGCCATCATGCTGTGTCTCGTCAATCTCTGGCTTAATAATGCTGTACTCGATGCCAAGTGACGCTAACAGTTCTCGACGGCGTGGTGAACTTGATGCTAGGATGAGGGGCGGCTGTGTCATGGGCATAAAGCTACGAATCTGACCTTATTTCTTCAAACTGTGTAATACGGATTCTACCAAAACCATCGTCGATTTGGGGAACAAAGTAATTGATTTCTTCTGGATATCCATAGGTAGTGTCATACTCAGTAATGCATATGCTTTGACTGGAATCTAGCTCTAATGGACATGATTTTGTGATAGTTATCAGATCGTCAATTGTAATATCAGATCGATTCACTTGGCTAGAAGAGCACTGAGCTAAGATCATTTCGGTAGCTGCTGAGCAACTTTCGGCATCTGCAAGAAGTTTATCTACGGTATAGAGACCAACTTGTGAATAGTATGTCTTTATGGGATCGCATAGAGTAGCAGAATACAGAACGGAGTTGTGATCACATGAGAGGATGTTGTTTTGGATAATCGCACCATCTTTGACAAATATCTCTTGAGTAACAGGAGGTACAGGAGGCCAGACATACTCTACAACTATTCTGTAGCTATCTGGACCGTTGGTTTGCCATAGTTTATAAGGAGAACAGTCAAGCACATATGACAGTATAGAGAAGGATGTAATCGACACTACAATAAGAACGCATCCCAAAATCAGTCTCCTACCTAGATGATTTGGGGCGTTTTTTCTCTTATTCATTAGCAGTATCCAAGCGTTTTTTACTTGTTACTCAGACGCTATTTCTATAATATGTGTTCCAGGCATAGTTAAAGCAAAAGAGCGCAGGTGCTCCCGCGCTCTCCTAAAAACTATCGACTAACCACTAACCACTCTCTAGTGGTGATGATTGTGCCCGTCGTGGTCGTGATCGTCATCCATTTCGTCGAGCAGGCTGGCCGGGAAGCCCATCTTCAGTTCTTCCTCGGTTGCGGGACGCACATCAACAACCTTCACATCGTAGGTCAGGATTTTGCCTGCCAGCGGGTCATTGAAATCGACGCGGATGTAGTCGTCGTTCATTTCCAGGATGGTGCCTTCGTACATTTCACCTTCTTCATCCATGATCTCGATTTCCATACCAGGTTCGAGTTCATCTTCGGTGTCGAAGTCTTCCGACGGATATTCGTCGATCAGTTCTTCGTCGTAATCGCCGTAACCATCGACAGGCTGTACTTCCACGCTAAAGCTGTCGCCGGGCTGCTTGCCCTCCAGGGCCGCTTCCAGGCCAGGGACGATATTTTCCGCGCCGTGCAGGTACTCCATATTGTCATCTGCCGTGACTTCTTCGAACTCGACGCCGTCCACGTGCAGCGTATAAGCAATCGTACCGACCATGCCGTCTTTCAGTTGTGCCATGTGTTGATGTCTCCTAACACATAAAATGCCCCGAATATGGGGCGTTCAAGTGCGCGCATTATAGCGGCCAAGGCATTACAAACAAAGATGTAATGTCGGATATGTACCTCGAAGTATATAAATCTACGCCAGGGTATATTTGTAACAAGACTCTAACGTACGACTTGCCTATCCTGCTTTTGAGTCTGAATAGAATAGTAAATAGCCGTGACGATCTTGGCGGATAGGCACGGCTATAGCTGATAGTAGGTGCAATGCAACTACTGATTTCATTGTATGCAAAGTGTGGAATGCGTGCAATGTATGCAATAGTTGCATTTGCACCCTAGTTAGTGGAGGTGCAATATGCGCCACCTGAAAGTGTTGCACGCGCTAGCATTGTTGCTTGCTATCGTGTTGGGTGTTCTGGGATTAATCCAGACGCCGACATGGTGGGCAGGCGCGGTGGTGATGGGCTGGATTGCTCATCTCATCAGCATTGCCCGCGAGCGGCAGTAGTTTCAACAGAAGGTCGGTCTCTGTGCCGACCTTTTGCTTCTCTCTTTGTGCCCTTCGTGTCTTTGTGGTTAAAACCCTTTAGCCCCATACTTACCAGCAAACTCAGCACTCAAACCTCGGAACTCAGCACTTTTCATCGCCTGTCTTATTACGTATTACAATAACATAATTTATGTCAAACGAATTACTAACCAAACTCGTTCGTTTTTCTACTGAGTAATAGAACAAATTTTCTATATAATGAATTTGCTTTATTCAACTGGATCATCATAAGGAGAGAAACATGACGCTTGCACGCTTATTGCAAGCGCTCCTACTGCTGTTTTCGTTTGTGTTCGCCATCATGGGTTTCGTCAATGACCCGACTCTACTGGCAGCGGCGGCGCTGCTGGCGACCACCGCCCGTTTAGTGGGCATCATGGCGGAAAGGGAGCGCAATTCATCGTAAACAGGGGAGATGTCAATTGGGGCCAGGGCATTCTGGCCTTTTCTGTATTTTCTAGAGGAAAACCTTTTAGGCGAGTTGGTAGGTGATGTCATCATGTGCCATCACGCCTGGTGGGTGCAGAAACTTCGATAGCTGTGAACTAAAAACTAACGACTAATAACCATCAACTTCGCCTTACTGCACTGACAGATTCGCCAGACTGGCCAGCAGCTTTTTGACGCCATAGCGTTTGTCCTTGAACACGACCGTTACTTCTTCGTCATCCGTGATGACATGGCTCTCGACGACCATGCCATCACCGAACATAGGATGATATACACTCATGCCTGTGTGATACTGCGGCTCTGTCGGTGGCTCTGGCTCGCTGCCAGGGAACGGAATGATCTTTTTGCGGACGGCATCATTGCCGCTGCTCTGCGTCTGACCACGCTGCAAATCCTGCCGCAGACGGTCCAGGCCGCTGCGCGCGATGCGGCGGTCAGTGTCATTTTTGATGGTCGGCTCCCAGGTGGTCATCTGCCGGAAGCTCTGATAACTGCGGTCGGTGTTGAGGCCGTTGGGCAGGCCGTCAGTCAGTTCTTCAGGGATGTCATAAAGGAAGTTGGAGCGTTCCCGTGCTTCACTGCCGCCCCAGGTCGTGCGCTTGAAGGCATAAGTCAGGTAGAGCCGTTCCATCGCGCGCGTGATGCCCACATACAGCAGCCGCCGTTCTTCCTCAATATCATCCATGCTTTCCATCGACCGGATGTGAGGCAGCAGGCCATCTTCCACACCCGTAATGAACACAATCGGGAATTCCAACCCCTTGGCGGCATGCAGCGTCATCAACGTGATGCGATCTTCGCCTTCCGGCTGGGTATCGGCATCGGTCATCAGCGCCTGATCGCCCAGGAAATCGGCTAGGCTGATTTCGTCCTCATCGGCCTGGACCAGCAGACCGCGCATTTCGTTCAGGTTGTCAGTGCGATCCGCTGCTTCCAGGTCATTTTCGCTGATTTCATGAATGTACAGGTTATAGCCAACATCACTGCTCACCCGATCAAAAAGCGTGACCAGCGGCGCATTGTTGGCGATTTCTCGCCACTCAAATAACTGCTCACCAAAATCCTTGAACAGCTTTTCTGCCCGCGATCCCAGCGGGGTTTCCGCGCCTTCCATCAGCCTGAGCAGCGCCTCACCATAGCCTGTGTTGTTTTCCGTCGCCCAATACTGGAAGCTTTCCAGCGACTTTTTGCCGATGCCGCGCTTGGGCGTGTTGATAATGCGCGCAAAGCTGACGCGATCATTGGGGTTTTGCACCACGCGCAGATAAGAGAGCATATCGCGGATTTCTCGCCGCTTATAGAAACCCACCCCACCGACCAGCGTATAGGGCATGCCTTCCTCGACGCAGGCCCTTTCCAGCGCCCGCGACTGCGGATTCGTGCGGTACATGACAGCGACATCACTGTAGTTATAACCGCGCCGCCGCAAGCCCTCAATTTCCTCCATGACGTAGCGCGCTTCATAGCCATCGTCATAGGCTTCGTGCAGCGTAATCAGATCACCACCTGCGCGATCGGTGAAGAGGTGTTTAGGTGTGCGGTGCTTGTTCCGGCTGATGACCGCATTAGCCACATCCAGCACCACCTGCGTCGAGCGATAATTTTGCTCCAGCATGACGACGCTGGCATCCGGATAATCCGTGCGGAAGCGCGCGACATTGCGATAATCGGCTCCACGAAACGCATAGATCGACTGGTCCTCATCGCCGACGACGAAGATATTGTTTTGCGGCGCACCAAATAGCTCAACCAGTTGATACTGAACCGTGTTCGTATCCTGGAACTCATCGACCAGCACCCAGGCGAACTTGCGCTGATATTTTTCTTGCAGCACCGGATTATGCCGCAGTGCCAGCACCATCTGCACCAGCAAATCATCAAAGTCGAGCGCATTGCTATCCAGCAGAATCGACTGGTAACGTGGATAGACCCTGCTGACAATTTCCGTGAAATAATCCTGTCCAACGTAGTTGTTCGGCAAAATCATTTCATTCTTCGCTGAAGAAATCGCGGCCAGCACCGCCCGCGGACTGAACTTCTTGCTTTCGATATTGAGTTCGTTCATCGCCTGGCCGACGGCATTGAGCTGGTCGTCAGTATCGTAAATGACGAAGTCCTGGTCATAAGGCGTAAAATCATATTCCGTGCGCAGGATACGCGCACAGGTGGCATGGAACGTGCCTATTTGTAACCCGCGCGTATGCATACCAATGGCCGCCTGCACACGATGGCGCATTTCTGTCGCGGCCTTGTTGGTGAACGTCACCGCCATAATCGTATGGGGCGCGATCTGCATCTCATTGATAAGGTAGGCAATGCGGCGTGTCAGCACCCGTGTCTTACCACTCCCTGGCCCAGCCAACACCAGCACAGGACCACCAGCAGCAGTTACAGCGGCGCGCTGGCGGTCGTTCAATCCGGCTAGCAGGTCTCCGGTAGGGGGTTGGCTCATGATGTCCTCGCGGCGGGTCATGGGTGTGGATTGATGGGTATTGTAACAGAAATTATGATCTAAGGCAGGGCATGCAAATCAGCGTGTTACCGCCTGGATGTGATTCTGCGGGTATTTACGTAGATATCATCTGTTTCTAAGTTGTAGGCAGTATGATGCAGTCGATTAGGCCTGAAATGACTGCAATTCGGAGTTAAGAGGGTGCAAAAACGATATTTTATCGTCAGAGAAGTTGCGAAAAATGAGTACGAAACGCGCGAAGTCTCATCTGATGTCGCGTTTGGTGTTCAGCAATTTGTGACGACAATGGGGCAATGTCGGCAGTCCGCTCAGGAAGAGTGGATCTTCTTCTTCATGTACATGAATATCTCGGTTGAGCACGCAAACGATATTGCCAGTGTCATCGTAGATAAACTATGCAGTGAACACATGGACTGTTCGCGAGAAGTCGCGGCGACGATTGTTACCTCGAATGGCTGCAAGCCAGGTTACGACATGAACAGCGAAAGTGACCGTTACTCCGACAAACCCTCAAATGCAGCAACATTCCAAAGAACGACCTCGCCAAGCCCCTCAGCAGAAAATCCAACTTTGGATTAGTCACATCCTTTTATAGACAGTTGACGCTGCCAAATAGCCCCAGGATCGTGACGGGTCAGCCTTGCGAGGCGACGCGGTTTTTACGTGCTGCCTGGAACTCTGCAACCATCAGTCGCGCTTCCGCCAGGTTAGCGGCTGTATAAAGCGGGAAGGGCAGACCTTCATTGATGCGAACATAGGTCTTGGCCAGCGACCGCGAAAACAGGTCACCCACAACGATCACCACCGAGGGATTTACCCCAAATCGTGTACGGACAGGCGCGAACATCGTCAGGAGGGATGCATTGGAACGGGCGTTGCTGGTCAGGTCCATGATGATGGCAACGCGGTCTGATGCGGTGGCAAGTTTCGTATACGCATTAACGGCGGCGTGGAGTTGCTCTATGTATTCGTTCTTTGTCCAGTTCCCGCTGAAGTTCCAATAGAATATTGAACCTCGGTCGTCCAGGATTTTATAGGACACTGGCATGATGATAGACCCTTTGTTGACGCTGCTTTCTCTTCATGAAATTATTATTGCATAAGGTAACGAACGACTTTCCTAAAGATAATTACGGGAAAGTACGTAATTTTTGGCCATGCTTGTGACGCCACTTAGATCGTAAGCGTTAAGCAGTGCCCTCTTGCAAAGATGGGTTAGCATCACCATGTTCTTCAATGTGGCTGTTTATGATTTGCCATGCTTCTTCAAGGGACTTTGCCCCTCGGAGTTCGTATGGGAGTTTGGGATATAGGCGACCGAAACTATTGGTCATCACTTTGACGAACATGTTACCAATGACCACCACCAGGACCATATTATTGGGGGATCGTTTTGAAGCGGCAGCAAACATAGATAGGGCTGGCGATTTTGCTTTCTCGGCTATATCAAAATCCAGAATGGTTGCGATGGGCGGTGTCATAAGTTGCTCACCAAATTGGATTCGGCGTTTTTCCTGAGATTTGTCTATAGCCCTAAAGTAGTCCTGGCTTTCCCATTCGCCTGTGAACTTAAAATGGGTGACATAGTAGGGTTCTTGCATGAGTATATGATGTTCGACGGGCATAGCGACCCCTCCTGATTTAGGTGGATAACGATAGATGCTGTTTTTTTATGGATTAAGGTGTCTTGCCAACGGAATTTTCCTTAATTGTTTTATATCATCAAAGTGGCGTAGATCATCTCTGTGTTAATACGGATTTGGCTCGCGCGAGCATGGGCGAATTAGGTTATGATTGACATATGATGCGACGACCTCCACGCGGCACAGGCACATGATGATCGAGCGTATGGCAACCACCATTGGCCGTTGGCTTAGTGTGATGCCCAGCGATCCTTTAAGGCGCTTGCAGTTGTCGTTGGCTGTGTTGGCGATCCTCACCATTGGCGCAATCATCGGCTTCATGATCGTCGAGCAATATACCTTCGTCGATGCCCTCTATATGACGATCATCACCCTATCGACAGTTGGCTTTGGTGAAGTTCGCGGGGAGCTTTCTCCGCAAGGCCGTATATTTACCTCAATTTTGATCGTGCTGGGCATCGGCGTGGCAACTACGGCTGTGAGTAATGCCATCAGTATTGTCCTGGGGGAGCGCTGGGGCATTCGCGTCAAAAAGCGTCAATTGGAGCAGGAACTGATGCAAATGAAAGATCATTACATCATCTGTGGTTATGGTCGTATGGGACGCCAGATTACGGCTGACCTCAGGGCGCGTGATGAGCGGTTCGTTATTGTCGATGCCAATGAAGACATCGAAGAGCGCCTGATGGATATGGATGTGCCCTATGTGATCGGCGATGCCACCCATGATGACATACTCGTTAAAGCCGGTATCAAAGAAGCGCGAGGACTGGTCGCCGCCCTCAATGACGACCCTGATAATGTGCTAACGGTGCTTTCTGCCCGGGAACTGAACCCGAAAATTTTCATCATTGCCCGTGTAACACGCATGGAAACCGAGAGCAAACTGAGGACGGCTGGGGCCAACCGCGTCATCAACCCTTACCAGATTGGCGGCCACCGAATGGCCCTGACGCTGCTGCGCCCCGCTGTCAACGATTTTCTGGAGCATATTTTTCACTTCGGCACAGATCGCAACATCGACATTGGCCAGATTTTCGTACATGAGCAGTCACATCTCTCTGGCCAGACCATCGGCAACTGCGAGCTACGCCGCGAACATCAGGTAAATATCCTCGGCATTCGTAAGGCGAACAACCAGCTCGTTATCACACCCAGTCCCCAGGAAGCCATTGAACTGGGGGATACGCTCATCGTGATTGGTCCATTGGAAGCGATCTACAACCTCGAACGCCGCAACCAGGCAACTGATGCCTGATCCCGTTTTTGTACGGGTTTCCTTATAGGTTGCTTGTAGTCACAAAAATCCCGCAAAAATTGAGCAAACGTGCCCTCAGCGTCAGGTGCGTAGGCTGTTGTGTATGCTATGATCGTCCCTAAGTTCATCCGATAACCTGAAATCATCTCCAAGAGAAAACCATGCTAGCGAGTACCCAAATGATTCGACAATTTACTGGTTTCCTGTGCATGTTTGGCCTGGCCCTGCTGATCGTACTGGCGCCTCAGCCAGCACAGGCCCAGGATGAGTACACGGCCTATTGGAATGGCCAGTCACGCTTTACGATTTTGATTATGGGCCTCGACCGTCGCCCTAACGAGCATACCCTCCAGGTGCGCACCGATGCCATCATGATCGCCAGTTATGACCCATCCACCAAGCAGTTGGGCATTCTCAGCATTCCCCGTGATATGCACTTTTCGCTGGTAGAAAATGGCGAATTGGCCCGCGTCAATACGCTGGTGCTGCGTGGCGAAAACATCCAGGAAGGCTATGGCCCCATCTACGCGATGGATACGCTGCAATATAACTTCGGCTTCTATATCGATGCCTACATGCTCTTTGACTTCGATGCGTTCATCACACTGGTGGATGCCATCGGCGGTATTACGATTGATGTGCCGATGGCCATCTACGACCCGGAATTCCCTGATATGGACTATGGCTTCGACCCATTTGAGGTCTCGCGCGGGGTTCAAGACTTCGATGGCTATGATGCGTTGCGTTATGCGCGCACCCGTCATGGCGATAATGACTATCTTCGCGGCCAACGCCAACTGGCCGTGCTGGAAGCCATCTACGCCAAGTTGCAGGAGCCGGATACGCTCAATGGCGCTATCGACCAGATTCCGACCTTGCTGGACCAGCTATCGAGCAACTTCTATACCAATATCAATATCGAGGACGGTGTGCGGCTCGGCATCGAACTGGCTGGCCTGACGTTTGACGATGTTCACATGGGTGCGCTCAACGAAGCCTACAGCCTGGAAGTCAACCAGGGGCGTGATACCTCTCGCGTGCCGGATCGCGCGCTGCTGCCGGAACTGCTCATCGAGGTATTTGGCGACAATTACGCTGGCTAACCTGAATCAGGACACAATCTGTATACAAAAAAGAGGGGCACTGCGCGTGCCCCTTTGTGTTCGTCCGTCGGCCAGACAAGGAGAGATAGGTGGAGGTGAGAAGTTTCCACGACCGTGTGGGGTACGAAGTCGTGTCTTTGTCATTAATCAGGAGTCGTTGTCTGTTGTTCACACTGGCTGACGAGAACGCCGAGTTTCGCTAAATTAGTCGGTGTGGCATTCATACCTCGCGGGCTAGGAGTTGACGTCGGGAGCGCACTGTATATTGGCTTACAGGGTGTTGAGCACAGGCGTATGACATTGCGTTGCTGCGTATGGCTTGGGAAATGTAGGAAGTCCATGTCGTGCGCTCCTTCTGTCGTGTACTCATCTAACCTTACGATGCACAGACTATAGATCGCTGGTGTTGGCATCCTGTTGCTAACCTGTAAACCTTCGTAAACAATTTGCAAACTGCGGTTTACAATATCGACATGCCTTATCGGAAATACAACGTAAGCTATCGCAGCCTGCATTCGTCCAATAAGGTGGACCGTCGCAGCAGCTAAGAGAGGAACTGTTATGAACAAATCGTGGATGTGGAATAATGGCGCTGGTGTTCAGGGTGCTGTTATCGAAGAAGGCAAAGTTCGTTGGTTTAATGAGCCAGGATGTGCATGCAGCGGCAACGAAACCGAGCAGACCATTGCTGACTTCATTGAAAAAGGCCCGCGCTATTTGTTGCCCCCGGATGATGTCCTGGCAGAAATGCAGGATACGGCGCGTGCGCTGGCCGAGCAAGCAACCTGAGTTGCCTGCAATCGACCGATTTTAT
Organism: Anaerolineaceae bacterium; assembly: GCA_020634165.1. Classification (GTDB taxonomy): domain Bacteria; phylum Chloroflexota; class Anaerolineae; order Aggregatilineales; family Phototrophicaceae; genus Phototrophicus. The sequence continues at coordinate 472,654 of JACKCF010000001.1, forward strand.
ATTGACATGTGACAGGTCCCTCTTTAGAATGAGGGCCATCTAGGGCCTATAGCTCAGCTGGGAGAGCGCTTCAATGGCATTGAAGAGGTCATGAGTTCGAGTCTCATTAGGTCCACCTAAAGCAACTCTATTCGAACATTCCCCACTCATTCAAACAGATCATACTTTTCTAAAAAGCATTGCTTTTCCACAACGCAGTGCTTTTTCGCGTCTCCTTGATCCCAATCACGGTCTTTGCGGTGAATCGGAGGAGATTTCCCCTCTCCCGTCCATCTGAAGTCTCGCTGGTCCTGGCGGCCAGACCATTGCTTCAAGAGTAGCAGGCTCACTGTCTCTGAGCGATTTCGTTCAGAAAAGAGCAAGGAGATTGTTAAATGACGAAGGTTTACGTACTTACGAACAATAAAGGTGGAATGGGCACCACACTATGGTGCCATTGTCAAAATGAGGTGTCCCATATGTCCGGCACTCTTGGCTAAAGAAAAGAGCCGCCCTCAAAACGAGAAACGGCTCTGCCCACGACTTCATCTTAAATCTACGATCTGATGCGTGTTCAAATCAGTAGCGTGAGAGGCTTACCCTTCGGCTAGAACCCTTATGGTAGCGAAATCGTAAACTCCCATAGTCCGGCATAGTGTTCACGTAGTGCATCAAACACTGCCATCCCGACTTCACTTTCGCCTAAACCCTCTGGCGATTCAATCACCTCATATCGCATCCCGTGTTCACCCAATTCAAACGTCACTACGATCCCTTGTTCAGCTAATCGCTCACTGGCTGTTGCAAACAGTTCTGGCGTGTAGACATCTGGTATCGATGTTTGTAGACGGTCAACGGTGATCGTCATCGTCTCATCCTCTGCCAGATAGGCCACCATAAATGATATTTTTGTGCAGCGTTCTACCATCTCTGGTGATGGCAACTGGATCAGTCCATAGCCTGATGGCAATCCCTCTCTGCCGTCAATCATGATGCGGGTATTCGGTTGCCAGTCACGCCCATCCGGTAGCTCAAAGCATAGTACAATTTCCGTCTGTGATGGAGCAATTAACACCTCTTGCAAAGTGATGTCGATGTCGTTTTGGGTAATCGTCATATCTGGTTCAAGGATGATCGGTTCACTGGCCTTCAATTCCAGCGAAAAAATAAACTCCCCTACATATGGAATGCTATGGATAAATTCATCCGGTACAGGACCAGGTGTTGGTGTTTGATCCGGCGGGATAATTAACATAGTCTGCATCGATCCCCCGATTTCGACCACAAAGTCCAGCGAATAAATGCCTGATTCCGGTCTTTGAACGTCATGGTCAAACACAACTAATGAATCGCTATCAGGGTCGAGGCCAGCTTGTGTAAACATTCCCCCCATAGTGAAAAGGTCTTCACTACCCGTTTGGCGCAGCATCGTAGTAGAAAGCGGGTACATGGATCCATTCTCTGGGAGTAAATCCTCACCACCACTGATTGAATACCAGATAGCAACTCGATTCGTATCCATGTATGCTCTGCTGACCTTGACTGTCACGCCATTGATCGTCTGCTCCTGGTTAATCTCCTGAACAAGTCCCTGTTCAATCACGGCTTCCAATCCGGGGTCAGTAAGGGTTTGGAAAATGGCATACACGCCAATGCCCCCCAGCAGTAGCCCAATCACTGCCGCGATAATCAGCCTTAACGGGAGCCATTGTCGGCGTGTGGTAGCAGAACGCTTTCCAATAGTGTCATGAATCGCTTTTAAATAGTCCATATCGTCGGGTATATCCTTTTCTGCAATTGTGGTTAAGTGGTGTTTGAGTTGCTCATCATTCATCACGCATCCTCCCTGCATACCCCGGCTGGAACGCGGTCAGTAATCCTCGTAACCGTTTTTTTGCGGTGTGCATCCGCCATCGAACTGTCCCCAGAGGTGCTTGTACTGCCTGTGCGATCTCGCTTTCTTTATAGTCAAGGTAATAGCGCATCACGATCACTGCACGCTGCTCTGTCGATAGCGCGGCCAGCGCATCCCGAATAACCGCTTCTTGCTGTGCTTCTTCTAACTGCAATTCAGGGTTGGGTGTTGTATCAGGCAAAAAGTCAGTCGCCGTTATATCCAGCGTCAAGACCGTCTGATCACTACCGGATGCTTTCAGCGCCATATTCACCACAATTCTCATAAACCATGGCCTGAATGGATATTGGTCATTGAATTGATGAACGCGGTCATAAACGCGAATAAACGCCGATTGCATCACATCCTCAGCCGCTGCTTGATCCTGCAAAATGAGATATGCTGTCCTTACGGCCTGTACCTGATACCGTTTTACAAGGACATCCAAACCGCCGATGTCCCCATCTTTCAGATGCCGGATTGCCGTCTGATCGTCCAAATAGTTGCTCCAGTGCGATCAAAATAATGAGTACACTCACCCCTATATATCTCGGAATTCCCCCAATCTATTGAAGTTGCCCGATTTTGATCGTAAATCGCGTATTTCACCCTTATGCTGGTCTATACTCGCAGAATAGAGTAACGGTCACATCCCACATCCGCGTATCCTTGCCGCATTGCTGTAACTGCTTGAAGAACACAAATTTCAATGAGGTGTCGCATGTGTTCGGCACTCTTGGCCACAGAAAAGAGCCGCCCTCAAAACGAGGAACGGCTCTGCCCACGACTTCACCTTAAATTCACGATCTGACGCTTGTTCAAATCAGTAGCGTGAGAGGCGTATGCCTAGAACCCTTGCGCCGCGTATCTCACGCCGGGAAACGTCGCCAGGTCAGGAGAGAGAGCGGCGGCGGCGTCCGTATCGCCTTTCAGTTCAGCCAGCAGGAATGCGGTTGTAAAATGGTTGATCAAGTCATGGGCGCGTGTCATATCCCACACCTGATCTATACATCCGGTGCCGAAACCGACTTCCATGTAGAAGGGCATCACGTCGCACGTACTACTGAAGATCATGTGTTCGGCGCTCTCAAAACCCACTTGTACTTTTCTATCACTCGACACATGCTCGTAAGTACGCAGTGTACCCCAATGATAGGGTGTTCCCGTGTCCAGCGTACCCCCGATTGCCAGTACAGGGATGTCGATTTCCGCCAGACCTGCTGGATCGAACATGTATGCGTCACCCGCCATTGGCACAATCGCATCGACGCGCGGGTCAGCCCACACGGGCCAATCGCCCGCTGGCACAGCATCCAGACCCGCCAGCGCCGCCATTTCCGCGACGTAAGGCAGTGTCAGATCGCACAACCATGCCTCCGGATCAGCCGCCTCTAGTGCCGACTCACACAGTGCTGCCATGCTCTCCATGTTGATAGGCGCACCTGCTGCCGCTAAGGCTGTATATCCGCCATACGAATGTCCGATCACCGCAACGGTTTGCGGATCGATCACGCCTTCCAACATGCCGCCCGCCGCAGTCTGCGCGTCCAGGTACTCAAACACTGTCAGAATGTCTTGCGGACGGGCAATCGTCGCCCGCCAGAACCAATCCAGCGCTTGTGTGTACATCTCATGATGTTCTGGTGCGACTACCACGAAGCCGTAAGATGCGAGATGTTCGGCTAACCACGCATATGCCGTCCGTCCCGCCGAGAAGGCGGGCGATAGGATCACGAGAGGGTAGGGAGCGGCACTGATATGGAAGTCCGCGTCGGCAAGCGCGTATCCACTCACAGTAGATGTTGCCCCTTCAGGAAAGCCTTCCCACTTGATGACGTAGGGATATGTGATCGTTTCTGGTAGATTATTGGGATTCAGCGCCGGATACCACATTGTGATGTCTAGCGACGTCTCCCCTTTGATCACGAGGTCGCGTGTTCCTACCGTATACGCGCCGCGTACACCGTAAGTCGGCACATCGGCACGCGCACCGCTCCCCGTCACCTCATCTTGCGCTATGATACTGCTCGCCAGCATCATCATTATCAGAAACAGAACCAACAGTTTACGAGACATTGTTCCAATCCTTTTACTTAAGTCAATCCACAGCAGCATAGCCTGTGACGAGTAGGGTTGTGCAGCTACTAAAGTAGGATTGGAAAGTAGGGTTTTGCGTTACAGCAGACCCAGTTCGCGGGCGCGGGCGACAGCTTCGGTGCGTCGCTTCACATGCAGCTTGCCGAAGATGTTGGCGACATAGCCTTTGACTGTACTGAGCGCGAGAAACAGCCGCTCCCCGATTGCCTGATTGGAGAGTCCGTCCGCGATCAGGCGCAGCACGTCGAGTTCACGCGAACTCAACGGGTCGACCAAGGGCTGAACTGGAGGAGCCGCCAGCAGTCGACCGATGTATTCCGGCATAATTCCGCGTGCCATCGCCAGCAGATCGCGCATGGTTGCGCCTTCGTCGAGGAAGATGCGGTAGAAACCGCCGTGCGCGGCAAGCGACAGAGCGCGTTCGAGTGGCACGAGCGCCGCCGCTGTATCGCCCCGCGCATGATGCGCCAACGCCTGCAAATTGAGCAGTTCGATCATGCTGGTGATTCGGTCATGCGCATCCGTCAGCAAGCGATCACTCAGGCGGAGCGCATCATCGTGCTGATCCGCCGCCATCAACAGCCGCACAAGCGTGATGTACTCGTACTCGCTGAGATAACTCAGTTCGCCGTCGATAGTGAGTCCGCGTTCGTCCGCCCACGCCAGCGCATGATGCAGCTTGCCCTGCTTGATCCACAACCGCGCCTTTTGTGCTGGAATCGGGCGCATGTCAGGGAGAGGCGAATTGTAATGCAAACGTTCTGCCGTATCGAGCAGGCTTAACGCGGCGTCGAAACGACCTTCACTCGCTTGAAATTGTGCCTGTGCCAGCGTATGACGAATCTTCCAGCCTGGGAACGCGGCTTGTTCGCCTAGCGTTTCGCTGCGCTGCCTGTATAGGCGTGTATTCTCAGCATCGCCCATCTCATCGTAAAGCAGGCTCATGCCGAGATATAGATCGGCTGCCCCTTGCAGCACAGGTTCGCCATGATCCAGTGCGATTTGCAGCGACCGCTCATACGCGCCAATAGCGTCGTGCAATCGCCCTTGCGTCCAGCGAATATCCGCCAGCGCGAACGTAGGGCTAATGCCAAAAGAGGGGTTGCCTGCTCGGTGAAAATTCGCCATGCCTTCCGCGATAAGCTGGTACGCAGCATCAAGATCGCCGTTTGCCCAGTACGACAGACCCAACACCGACGCCGCGCTCGCCCGCGTGAAATAATCGGTGTCGGCGGCGATCTCCAGCACACGCTGTGCGTGATGAACTGCTGCGGGGATGTCACCGCGTGCTTGAGCATGGTAGGCACGCGCTGAAGACAATTGCGCCCGCAGCGAGAGAAATTCAGGGCTGTCGTGGATTGCTTCGCTCTCCGGCTGCGTTTGCAACCAGCGTTCCGCGTCTTGCAGGCGCGTTTCGGCGGCATCCAAATCCCCGATGTTGAGCAATTCCCACGCATAGCCCACATTGAGCGCAAAGCGCCCCCGTACTAGTTCATCGGGCAGCGTTTTGACCCACCCAAGCCAGCGGGGACTCTGGAAATAGGTTAGGTTGAGGTACGACCAGTGCTGTTCAAGCAGATCTGCGGTGCGGGTGTAGTCGTGACCCGCAAGCGCGTGCTGGATCGCGTCGTCCGGCGCGTTGTGCTGCGCGTACCATAATGACGCGGAGAGATGCAGACTCCGCACGAGATCAGGCTGCTGCTTGAGCAAACGTGTGCGCAAGGCTTCCGCGAACAGGTGGTGATAGCGAACCCATTCGCGCCGATCATCCAGCAGAATGAGGAACAGGTTCGCATGTTCGAGATAGTCGAGCGCCTCTTGTCCAGATATCGCCGGATCGTTGATGAGTGCATCACACAGCGGAGCGCACAGTCGTTCCAGAATGCTGGTTCTCAGCATAAATGCTTGTACCTGTGCGGGCTGATTTTGCAGCACTTCTTCGACGAGATAATCCAGCACAAACGGGTGATCCCCTGCGAAGGCGTCGATAAAACGGGGGGCGTCCGGTTGTCCCTGCATCGAGAGCGCCGCCAATTGCAGTCCGGCGATCCAGCCTTCGGTACGTTTTTCCAGTGTGTTCACAGCCTCTGCCGTCAGTTGCAGCCCTGCTACTCGCTGGAGGAATTCGGTGGATTCAGCAGCGTTGAAGCGTAGATCGGCGGCACGTAGTTCAGTCAGTTGATCACGAGTGCGCAGACGTGCCAGCGGCAATTGCGGGTCTGTGCGCGTGGCGATCACGAGGTGCATATTCGGTGGCATATGATCGATCAGAAACGCAATCGCCGCGTCGATTGAGCGCGAATTGAGCGTGTGATAATCATCTAGCACGAGGACAAACTTGTGCGGAGTCGCCGCTATATCGTTAATGAGTACGGTTAGGGTGGAGTCGGCGGTTGGCTGAATGGATTGCAGCATGTTCAACACCCGTTCGCCAATGGAAGCGTCGATGGTACGCAGCGCGGCGATCACATGCACGAGCAGACGCAAGGTGTCGTTATCCGCATCGTCCAGCGACAGCCACGCCGCTTGTCGCTCGCACACGTCGATCCACGCACTGACGAGCGTCGTTTTGCCGAAACCCGCAGGCGCGGAAACGAGCGTCAGCTTGCGGTGTATCCCCTCGTTCAACCGTTCGATCAAGCGTGGGCGCGGGATGGCGTTGGGGCGTGGCGGCGGTATATACAGCTTGGTGGAGAGAATCGATGTATGCATATCCTCATTATAGTGCAGTGCGGTGTAAAAACTGGAAGTGGGTATGAATTTGCTGCTAAGCAGTAGGCGACCGCATAGAGTTCCTCGCCTGTCTCGGCATCATAGACCGACGGACGTCCCACATTGTTGAGCAGGCCCTCCGTCAGATTGGAAGCCGGGGCCATAATCTTGAGGCCCCTGAATACAAGGCGCGAATATTTTGCTCAGAAAATCTCGACTAAAACGTAACCATAATTTTACGGTAGGCGATGCCACCCTGGTGAATTTGCTGGAACATGTTGGGTAGTTCATTCAGGGCGATACGATGGGTGATCATATCCTCAAGCTTGAGTCGACCATCCTGCATCATATCGAGCGTACCTTGCCACTCTATACCTGGGAAAGGCGCCGAGTAAGACATCCATGAGCCGTGCATGTTCAACTGGCGGCGCATAAACTGCTCAAAAAAATCCAGCTTGATCTCTTTTTCTACAGGCTGATTGCCGACGAGAACCACATCACCCCCGGCGCGCGTACTGAAGATGGCTTGCATTAATGTCGCTGGAACACCCGCGACTTCTACCGAGAGATCCACGCCATAAGTAGTCATTGCCATAATGCTTTCCGATGCAACAGAATCACGGGCATTGACTGTCTCATGGGCACCAAATTGCCGTGCTGCTTCTAACTGGTGATCGGCAATATCTACTGCAATGACCTGATCTGCGCCCAGGGCTTTCGCCATCTGGATCGTCAGCAGACCAATCGAGCCAACGCCGAACACAGCCACTGACTTGCCTTTGACGCCACCACCCCGATTGAGCGCGTGATAAGCGACGGTACTGGGTTCAATCAGTGCGCCGATGTCAACAGGTACGTCATCAGGTAGTTCGATGATATTGGTCGCGGGTACAGCCACATATTCCGCGAAGCCGCCATTAATGCGCGACCCAATGAACGAATAGCCTGGAGATGAAGAATAAAAACCCATCTTGCTGATGGGGGATTCCATGTTAGGTATCAAGGGAATCAAGGCAAAACGGCGATCCATCAGGTCCTCATCGACGCTATCCCCTACTTTGACAACCGTTCCGGCGCACTCATGGCCAAGTACGATTGGCAGCACCCGCGCATGACCATGCCACACCCGCAGCACATCAGAGCCGCAAATCGACACCGCACCAACTTTCAGCAGAACCCAGCCCGCTTCCAATTCTGGTACTGGAATCTGTTTGTAGACAATCTGCTGGGGAGCTTCTAGAACAACAGCGTTCATCGTGTCGGGGATGGCCATCAGGTACGGTCCTTTTGTTTCTGCGTGAATGCAGCTAAATCTGTGAAAGAGGGTTTCAAGCGTTCGTACAGATCAAGGTAAATCGGGAAAAGTTCTTGATAAATGGCGTGATTTTCCGGGTTGGGCTGGTACGTATGGCGATTCGGTAGGAATTCGTCAATCGTATCTGCGAGGTCTGGATAATAGCCAGTTGCCCAGCCAGCCATGACAGCAAGACCCAGCGAGTTATCACCAGGCTTGCCATTGGCCTGCCTTGTAACTGTAAACGGTCGGTTAGTGATATCAGCCTTGAGTTGGCACCAGGCTGCATTGTTAGCACCACCACCGATGCCAATGCACTCAGCAACCTGCGCGCCCGATTCCAGCGCGATCTGCATATTGTGATAGACAGCGAAAACGCAGCCTTCCATCAGTGCTCGGATGATGTCCGCGCGTGTTGTTCCGTAGCTCATGCCGAAGAACACGCCGCGCGCGTCGCTGTTCCAGATGGGGCTGCGTTCACCGGACATATACGGCAGATAGATGAGGCCATTAGCCCCAGGAACAGACTGCTCCGCTTCAGAGGTCATGATGCTGTAGACATTCTCGTTTAGAAGTTCGGCAGCCATCTGCTCAGACTGACCGAGTATGCGCCGGAACCAATCAAATGTGCCGCCACCAACCGTGCCGCCCTGCAACAAATACAACCCCGGAACCACATGCGGAGAAAATATCAGGCGCGGTTCGACAACCACATGGTCAAGCGCAATCGACAGGCCAAAGGCGGTTCCGCCTTGATCCGCTGTTGTGCCTTTGCGCGCGACACCGCTGCCAAACGCACCGACCGCCGCATCCAACCCGCCTGCAATCACGGGAATGCCTGCTGCCAGTCCGACTTCGGCTGCTGCTTCACTGGTTACTTCGCCAACCACATCACAGGAGGCGTACAAAGGCGGCAGCTTGGCCAGATCGATGCCCAGGGAGTCGGCAGCGGCCTCATCCCAACACAGATTCGTCATATCGAAGCAGTGATAGCCATAGGCATGGGTGTAATCGCAGGAGTTCTTGCCAGTCAGCTTGCGGACCAGGAAGCTGGAGCACATCAGGAACTGGTCCGTCTGAGCGTATACATCAGGGTGATGGTTCTTCAGCCACAGGACTTTGGCGGTTGAGTAAGCTTCGTCCAATGGATTGGCATTGAGCGCAATGAACCGTTCCGCTTCTGGCAGGGCCTGTAAGACAGCCGCTTCGGCTGTTGCCCGTCGATCTTGCCAGGTCATGGCAAAGTAGAGCGGTTCTCCATCTTTATCAACGGGCACAAAGGTCCAGCCCATGCTGTCGATGCCAATGGCGGCGATGTCGCTGGCTTGTGTACCACTGGTTTGCAGTACCTCCTGAACCGTAGCGATCAGCGCCTGCCACCAGTCCATCGGGTTCTGTTCGGCCCATGTCGGATACTGTCGCTGGGTGGGATAAGGTCGCGAAGCATGAACAGTCAGTTGGCCATCTTCTGACCGTAAGCCCGCTTTTAAGCTGGATGTACCGACATCAATTCCCAGGAAAGTTTTCATGACGTGATTCTACCAGAGCAGTCTGCTAGATGTCTTTACTTTCCTGCTTGAAGACCACATTCACCAGCACGGCAATCAGGATCAGCGCGCCGCGCACGACATTCTGTGCCTGAGAGTTGACACCCATCAGCACCAGGCCATTGGCGATGACTGAGATGAACAGGACACCAATCAATGAGCCGATCAATGAGCCACGCCCACCAGACAGCGAACTGCCGCCAATGACAACCGCCGCAATCGATGAAAACTCCAGTCCGGTCGCAACCTGGCCTGTCGCCGTTCCCAGGCGAGACACATGCAGCAAGCCCGTTAGACCAGCAAGCCCACCCGTGATCGCAAAGACCATTGCGCGTGTGCGCAGCACATTGATGCCGGCTGCATAGGCGGCCTTAGCGTTACCACCGACAGCATAAACTGCACGTCCAAAGACTGTCTGCCGAGAAATATAGCGGAAAATCAGGAACAGTATCGCTGCAATAATTACCACATAGGGGATGCCCAACAAATCACCGCGTCCCCAAACCTGGAATGTATCGGATTCCACCGGAATCGGGATGTTATTAGAGATGACCTGTTTTAGGCCATCGTAAATACTCCATAGGGCCAGGGTGGTCACAAAAGAGGGTACATTGAACTTGGCCCGTATAAAGCCGCCAATATAACCGACAATGGTCATAGTGATAACTACGATAACCGCAGCGACTTCCAGCGGCAGGCCCTGATGGTTTACCAGCGACCCCAACATGACTGCCGCAAAGGCAACGGCTGGCCCTACGCTGACATCAATCTCGCCCGCGATGATCACCAGCGTCATCCCCCAGGTGACAATTCCCAGGAAAGCCGCCGACCGCAGCACATTAATCAGGTTGGCTGAGGACAGGAAGACATCATTGTTGATCGTGATGAATGCGCTGACACCTAATAAGCCCACCAACAAAGTAATTTCGTTCAGATGACCACGAATCATCCCCCAGAGTGGTGAACGATATTCCGGCTTTCTTTTTTCAACAGCCGTCATGATGTTTGACTGGTCTTCCATAATTTATAGTGTCCCCCCATTGACCAAGGAGTTGAGTGTTTCAATATTCAGGTCAGCGCGCTTGTACTTCTGCGACGCCTTACCGTTATGCAAAAAGATGATCGAGTCGCAGCACCAGAGCAATTCTTCTAGCTCGCTTGTTACAACAATAATGCCGACGCCCCGCGCGGCAGTGCTGCGGATGATCTCGTAAATCTGGCTCTTGGCCTCGACATCGACGCCTCGTGTCGGCTCATCCATCAGCAAGACACGGTCAGCCACGCCCAACCAGCGCCCAATTACGACCTTCTGCTGGTTGCCACCTGATAAATTCATCACAGGTGTATCAACCTTGGGCGTCTTTATCGAAAGCTGCTCGATAAACTGCTCGGCAACATTCTTAATTCCTTGCCAGGAGATGATGCCATTTTTTGCGAGTTGCCCCCATCGGCCTGTGGCCAGGTTTTCATCGACGCCCAGGTAGGGGATGATGCCTTCTTCGCGGCGATTTTCTGGTGTCAGGGCGATACCATGCGCAATCATGTACTGAATATTGGATCGGTGGGCTTCACCAGACAGTAATTTAATCTCGCCATGTTCCGGTTTATCGAAGCCTGCAATCGTCCGCAGAATTTCGCTGCGGCCTGTGCCGAGCAATCCAGCCAATCCCAGGACTTCGCCTTCGTGCAATTCAAAGGAAACATTCTCCACGCGATCAGGAATCGTCAAATCATCAACATGCAGGACGACTGGCACACCAAAGAAATCAGGATGTTGCAGCTCAGGTAATTCCACCACACCGCCGACCATCTGATTGACGATGTCTTGTTCAGTCAGGTCTGCAAAAGACGCGGTTCCGACAAGATTGCCATTGCGTAAAACCGTCACGGAATCCGCGACTTGGGCAATTTCTGCGAGGCGATGAGACACATAAATAACGGCCACACCCTGGCTGGCAATCCGCTTGACCGTATTCAGCAGCGATTCAACTTCTGTGACGGGTAAGCTGGATGTGGGTTCATCTAGTAACAGAACAGAAGGCTGTTTGGCCAGTGCCTTGGCAATTTCTACTAATTGCTGCTGCGCTGGACTGAGCCTGGAAACAGGCAATGTCGGGTCAATCTGCACATCGAGCCGGGCCAATGCTTCTACAGCCAGTTGACGCATCGCCTTGTAATCGATGCCGCCGATACGTTTGGGCCAGCGACCGATGGATATATTCTCGGCCACGTCCATCCAGGGGACCAGATTAAGCTCCTGGCTGACGATTTCGATGCCGTAGTTACGGGCGTCGGCTGGGCCTCGGAACTCTACCCTTTCGCCATTGATGTAGATGGTGCCCTTGTCGGGTTTTTCCAGGCCGCAGGCCATGCGGATGAGTGTCGATTTGCCTGCGCCGTTTTTGCCTAGCAGCGCTCGTACTTCACCCGCTTCAATTGAAAAATCAACTTCATTGAGGGCGATCACGCCCGGATAGAACTTGGAGATATTTTCTAGTCGTAACGGTACGGTATCAAACATAAAGAGGTTTCCTTATCCAGGTGTAACCTCACGCTGAGGCCTCCCGGACCAGTGCTAAGTATGATAAAGAGTTGGTCCCAAGCGATGGGACCAACTCCCTCCAGACTAAGGAGCAATCAGTCTTATTGACCTTGACTGGCCAGCCAGTCTTCGACAGGGCCTGGATCAGAAGCGTAGAAGTTGGCAGGCGTCATATTGTAAATCGTACCGGGGCTGGGTTCACCTTCAACAGCGGCAATCGCCAGGTCAAAGGCGGTCTGGCCAAAGGATTCAGCCAGCATGGCATTGATGTACTGAACAACCGAGCCATCCAGCAGCAGTTCGGCAGTGGTCGGTGAAATATCATGGCCGAAGACATAGACCTGTCCGGTCATGCCTGCCAGTTCAACAGCCGTAGCCGCGCCAGCGACCATGTTACCGGCTTCACCATAGAAGGCATTCAGGTCGGGATGAGCGGTCAGCATATTGGTCGCGACTTCGACGGCCTTGTCAACTTCGAGAGCTTCCTGATTGTCGACGATCTCGGCACCAGGGACCAGTTCGAGCAGGGCATCGGTAAAGCCAGCGATGCGTTCCTGGCAGGCACCGTAGCGTTCGCAGGAAACGACGCCGATTTTCGGATTCTCGATACCCGCTTCGACGAAGAATTCGCCGGTTGCCTGGCCGACGCCAGCGCCTTGCTGATAGTGATCGCCAGTGACCCAGGCATAGACATACTGTTCAGCATCATCCAGGCCGATGCAGGTGTTGTAGCAAACCACTGGAATACCCTGATTGGCGGCTGTTTCGATCAGCGCGACCGAGGACGTTTCAGAAACGGCCGAAATGATGATGGCATCGACATCCGCACCGATGAGGGTCTGCATCTGTTCGGCTTCGATAGCGGCATCGCCCTGGCTGTTGTTACCCAGCAGGCTGACATTGTAAGACGAGTTAGCGGCGGCATCTTCGATCCCTGCGCGAACGCCCGTATAGAATTCGCTGGCATCCAGCCACAGCGCACCAATGGTCAGGTCGCCACCTGCTTCTTCACCCATCTGACCTGCCAGCCAGTCTTCGACCGGGCCTGGATCAGAAGCGTAGAAGTTGGCAGGCGTCATATTGTAAATCGTACCGGGGCTGGGTTCACCCTCGACAGCGGCAATCGCCAGGTCAAAGGCGGTCTGGCCAAAGGATTCAGCCAGCATGGCATTGATGTACTGAACAACCGAGCCATCCAGCAGCAGTTCGGCAGTGGTCGGCGAAATATCATGGCCGAAGACATAGACCTGTCCGGTCATGCCTGCCAGTTCAACAGCCGTAGCCGCGCCAGCGACCATGTTACCGGCTTCACCATAGAAGGCATTCAGGTCAGGATGAGCAGTCAGCATATTGGTCGCGACTTCGACGGCCTTATCAACTTCGAGTGCTTCCTGATTGTCGACGATCTCGGCACCAGGGACCAGTTCGAGCAGGGCATCGGTAAAGCCGGCAATGCGTTCCTGGCAGGCACCGTAGCGTTCGCAGGAAACGACGCCGATTTTCGGATTCTCGATACCCGCTTCGACGAAGAATTCACCGGTTGCCTGGCCAACGCCAGCGCCTTGCTGATAGTGATCGCCAGTGACCCAGGCATAGACATACTGTTCAGCATCATCCAGGCCGATGCAGGTGTTGTAGCAAACCACCGGAATACCCTGATTGGCGGCTGCTTCGATCAGCGCGACCGAAGAGGTTTCAGAAACGGCCGAGATGATGATGGCATCGACATCCGCACCGATGAGGGTCTGCATCTGTTCGGCTTCGATAGCGGCATCGCCCTGGCTGTTGTTACCCAGCAGGCTGACATTATAATCGGAATTAGCGGCGGCATCTTCGATACCTGCGCGCACGCCCGTATAGAATTCGCTGGCATCCAGCCATAGCGCACCAATAGTCAGGTCGCCGCTATCCTGGGCGCCGACGCTGCCCACAATCAGCATGAGAATCACAAATAAAGAAATCAGTCTTCGGTAATTCATGTCTACTCTCCAAAAAAGTTGAACTAGGTCGAAACTTGTTTGTTCACTCTGTTTGAAATCGGATCACGGGTATGGGGTCACCTCCTCTTTTAGGAAGGGTTGTGTGCTGAACTAGGCATCAAGTCCAAGTTTGCCGGGGGACAATATATTTTCCGGGTCCATTGCCCCTTTGACGCGCTCCAGCACAGTCATGCCAGAAGCCAGTGCTCCGCGTACAAAGTCTTTGCGAGCCACACCCACGCCATGATGATGAGAAATCGCAGCACCTGTTTGCAGGCAGATCGTCATCGCTGTTTCCCAGACCTTAAGCAGATTCGCTTCGGCTTCGGCATCATCGGCACATTGGCCCAGTAGAATGATGTAGAGAGATGTGCCCTGTGGATAAACATGAGAAAAATGGCCGAGCACTTCATCGGCATAGGGAGAGAGAGCCTCTTCCAGTCGATGATAGGTCTCTTCGATGCCATCCCAGTAATGGCCGACTTCGATCGTCTCGGCCAGACCACCCGGATTGCGCAGGATATTTTCTACGGTGGAAAAATCAAAGCGGCGGTCCATCCAGGCTTCGACAGCAGCGGGGCCAAGAATGTCGGTGGGGTAGGCTTCCCAGATTGATTTTGCGACCTGATATTCCGCTTCTGCCAGCGATGGCATCCCTTCAAAGCCCAGGAACATCACGCACTTTTCAAAGTTCTTGTCCTGCATTGCATGACGAGCTTCGGTCGGGTTATAAAAACGCACCAGGAACGGTCGCAATCCACGCTGCATAATTTCTTTCATGACGGCCAGACCATCTTCTAGCTTGTCGAAAGCGACTGCCTCGAAGATGCGATGTTCAGACATACGGAAGATTTGCAGCGTCACCTTGGTGATGACGCCCATCGTGCCTTCTGCACCGACGAATACATGGCGCAGGTCCGGACCGACCGCCATACGTGGGCCTGTCTCATAGCAGACAACAGAACCATCTGCCAGCACCACTTCAAAGCCAACGAGCAGTTCTTCAATACCGCCCCATTTAGAGGAAAACTGGCCCGTTGCACGGGTACTCAGCCAGCCACCCACTGTTGAACGATCCAGCGACTGCGGCGAATGATTCAGCGTGTAGCCCAGTTCATTGAGTTCGGCTTCCAGGATATAACCCATTTTGCCCGTCTCAACCGTGACGGTCATGTTGGTCTCGTTAATGTTGAGCGTGTGATTCAGATCAGACAGGTCCAGCGTCAGTCCGCCATTCAGCGGCATGGGCGCACCCGTAACGGAAGAACCTGCGCCCCAGGGCGTAAGGGCCATATGATGCTCATTTGCCAGCGTCACAATCCTGGCGACATCAGCCGTAGTTTGAGGACGAGCAACCATATCGGGTTTGAGCGGAGTTTTGCCCTGGTTGCGCCATTTGGCGGCGACAGGCCACCAGTCATAGGCATAATTTGTGAGCGCTGCGTCACCATCAATAACTTGTTCAGCGCCTAATAAATCAATCAGTGCATCTTTAAAGTCAACCATAACTGCTGCACCTTTCTTTGCGGGGCAATATAACACGCTCATTACGCCCGTGTCAACAAGTTTTGCTCATTTAAGCCAACTTTGAGCAAAATACAGGCTAATTTATTGTATAATGAGCGAAATTATGGTAGAAAATGCTCATAACGAGTATTAGGGGAGGCCGAAACGAACATGGATTCACGTACAGGGAAAAAAATCCGCATGGGGCGGCTCTTTGATCCAGTCAGTAACAGAAGCTTAATTTTGGCCTACTCTCACGGTGTGTTGATGGGGGCGTCAAAAGGTATGCGCACACTGGCCGATATGCGTCAGGGCCTGGATGCCATGCGTCGAGCCAATGGGCTGATGATTGCCCCTGGCATGGTCAAATATCTGGAAGATCAGTTCGTTGGCAAAGATCGTCCCAGCCTGGTGATCCACATGGACTGGCAGAGTTACAGTCGCGGCATCATTCCCTATGAAGAAGGTTCCGTCATTGAGCTGGCTACGGTTGAAGATTTGCTGCATGCAGGTGCGGATGCCCTCATGACCTACCTCTATATTGGCCATCACGACCCTGAAAAAGAAAAGCTGGAAATCGAACGTAACGCGCGGTTAGCTCGCCATTGTGATCAACTCGGCCTGCCACTAATCATCGAACCCCGCAGTGCTCGTGAAAAATACGAACCCGATGATAAATCCGATGTGGCGGTCATGAGCCTCTATTGTCGTATGTCCGCAGAAATTGGCGCTGACTTGGTGAAATGCATTTATCCTGGTGATGCTAGCAAAATGCAGCAGATCATTGAAGAGTGTCCGGCACCAGTTATGGTCGCTGGTGGTGCAAAGAAAGATAATCTGGATGATGCACTCAAGATGGCTAAGGACTGTATCGACGCGGGTGCCGCGGGCTTGATGTTTGGCCGCAATATCTACCAGTCGGATGACCCTGAAACGACCCTGGATGCTTTCATAAATATTGTGCATCAGCAGTAAGTTGCCGATCATCTGACTGTTGTTCAATTTATGGAACAGTGCACTTACTAGAAGAAAGAACCTGAGCTGATGAAGTCACTCGTGTTAAGTGTTTCTCCCAATACATCGACAGATCGCATCTCAGTGGTGGAGAATTTTGTCCCAGGCGAGCCTTCTCGTACCCTCTTTAGTTTTGATCAGGCTGGTGGGTCAGGTGCCCATGCAACCGATATTGCCCAGCAATTGGGCAGTGATACACGTACCCTGGTTCTTCTTGGTAGTTATAATCGTGATCGCTGGAAGGTTATAGCTGAACAGCATCATATGCCCTATGATTTCGTCGATATTGGCGTGCCTAATCGCTCGACATTCGTCCTGATTGATAAGCACAAAGGGAATATTGCGGAAGTCATCGACGCTGGCCCCCAGGTTCCGGCCGATACAGGCCAGAAACTGTTCACCCTCATTGAGTCATATTTAGACCAAACAGGTCTTTTGATCTTATCGGGCAGTTTGCCCCCTGGGATGGCCCCTGATTTCTACGTTCAGGCCATCGAACTCGCGAGAAGCTATCAGGTCAAATGTCTGGTTGATGCCAGTGCTGCCCCACTGCAACATGCCCTCAAAGCACGGCCTTGGGCCATCAAGCCCAATCTCTATGAATTCCACCAGATTGTGGGTACGAAAACCACTACAATCCAGGAACACATTCAGCAATTGAGCCGTATCAGTGACACCATAGCGGATGTCATTTTGCTCTCACTTGGGCAGGATGGGTTACTGGTTGCAATCAAGGACAACATCTGGCATCTGACAGCACCAAATCACGGTGTTACCTTACCGGATACCTCGGCGATTAACACAATCGGCTGCGGTGATGCCCTCGTTGGTGGCTTCAGCTATGGCTATGTTCGCGGCCAGGATGTTGTGGAAAGTGCCTGTTGGGGTGTCGCATGTTCGACGGCGACACTGGGAACGTTTGGCGTGCCTGCCATTGACCCTGACCAGGTACGTGAATTGTTTAAGCGCATCCAGGTGGCTGCCGTCTTGGAGAAGTCGTGAGTTGCCTATTGGATTTGTATACTTAACGACAGCATTTCCTCTTAGACAGCAACCATGATATAAATAGCGTCAGTGTCCTCCATGTCGCGGCCTAAAGGAAGTCAATGTCGAAGTCCGATCTATCTACCCAGGAACGCTTTAAGCAGATCATGATTCACTTGAATCAGCATGGACAGATTCTTGTTGACGACCTTGCGGAAAAGCTGGATGTTTCTCCTTCGACAGTTCGGCGTGACCTAACCCAGATGGAGCGCCAGGGCTTGCTACGCCGCTTTCACGGTGGGGCTGAACTGGTGCAGCCTCTTTTATATGAGCCTTTCCGTACGAGTATCACTTTCAGTAACCAGGAAGGTCTCAATAGCGAAGAAAAGCGTCGGATTGCCAAAGCCGCTGCGGACATGATTCAGTCTGGCAAAATTGTCGCATTTAGCTCTGGAACAACCACAACCCAAATCACCCGTTACCTGGGCCATGTCAGCGATGTGACGATTGTAACCAATACAGTCAATGTGGCTATGGAACTCAGTCAGCGGCAGGACATAAACGTGTTTGTCACAGGTGGCTACCTGAGCGGCGGCTGGTTTTCGCTGGTGGGGGAAGCTGCTCTGCAGGCGATTAAATCGCTCTACTTCGATACCGTTTTTATCGGTCTCAATGGCATTGATCCGCAAAACGGCCTTACATCACACTATGTTGATGAAGCCGCCATTGTGCGTGGCATGATTCATCAGGCCAATCAGAAAATCGTGGTTGCTGACCATAGCAAAATCGGTGTCACAGCTCGCGCCAGAATCTGCGAAATCGATAAGGTAGACATGCTCATTACTGACGATATGGTCAGTGTTGAGCATGTAACTGCATTTGAGAATGCAGGCCTCCAGGTATTGACGGTTTGATGGTGTCCAAATAGCTTACTTCATATAGTTGGTATTTCCCCAATAAATCGGAGTGTGTTGATTTCGAAGCTGGAATAGGAAATCAGGCAGGAGAATCAATACATGAGCAAAAAACGACAGTTTTGCCTGGAGACAACATGATCGACGTGCTATTGACCGTAGTGGCTGTTCTTCTATCTCAGTCGATTGATGATAACATCCTGTGAAGTAAGGTATAATGAATACTTACTGTTTTGAGCTGTCTTGAAATTTTGCAAATGGCTAAACGGCACAATGAACGACCTTTAAACCTCAAAGATATTGCGAAAAAAGCTGGCGTGTCAAAATCGACGGTTTCGCGCGTGGTCAACGGGGGGGCGAATGTCAGCAAACGAACACTTGAAAAAGTCAACGCGGTTATAAAGGCGGAAGGCTTTGTTCCTAACCCCGGTGGACGCATCCTGCATCTGCAACAAACACATATTATTGGCATTGTGATGTTACACAGCCTCCAGGATACGTTTGAGGACCCATTTTATTTCCCACTGTTTTTGCAGGGAGTCCATCAGGTAACACATAAGCGTGGTTATGCGACGTTGCTCTGGATCGATGGCGGAGAAGATGACGAAGAGCAATTTTACAATCGTATCCTCAAAAACCGATTGATGGATGGTTTGTTGATTGCTTCGTCACGTATGAATACATCTGTCATCGAAAGATTACTTGCGGCTAATACGCAGTTTGTCATGGTCGAGCGCCCACCAACGGGGCTTGAAAATGTGAATTATGTTATTTCGGATACAGCACACGCTGCCTATGGTGCCGTCAAACACTTAATTGAGCAGGGGTACCAACGGATCGCAACCATTACGGGGCGTTTGGATCATGTAGATGGTATTGATCGACTGGCAGGTTATCAACAAGCATTGCGTGAATTTGGCCTGCCGGTTGATGAAGATTTGATTGTGGCGGGCGATTTCACCTACGCTTCTGGTTATGGCGCAATGCAGACATTATTGCATCAAAATGTGGATGCGGTTTTTGCGGCAACAGATCGATCAGCATTAGGGGCATACCAGGCGATACAGGAAGCACAGCTCAGAGTTCCGGAAGATATTGCTCTGATTGGGTTTGATGACCTGGCGCAGTATGTCCAGCCTCCTATCCTGAATTTAACATCTGTAAGGCACCACATCACTGAAAAAAGTGCTCAAGCGACCAGCTTGTTGCTTGATCTAATCGAAGATAAATGCGAAGCTCCACAACAGATTGTCATCCCCACTGAATTGATCATACGAAAATCCTCTCACCCCCATTAAGTTCTTCCGTCCCAATGACTTTTAGATTGGATTTATTTGCATAAAAGGTATTGCATGATACAATTTGGGAAGCTTCCCAATATGTGATTATTTCTACGCTACTGTTTAGGAAAGCTGTAAAGATTATTTTTCTGGAATTAGTAGAACTAATTGGAGGAATGATGAGCGAACAAACACACGTCAGTCGCCGCGACTTTTTGAAACTCGCCGGCGGAGCCGTCGTTGCTGCTTCACTCAGCGGATTGCCACTTGCTGTTACTGCGCAGGGCGATGAAGTTACTTTAGTTTTCTGGAGTCCGAATTGTGATGTGGAATGTGAGCAGATCAACATTCCAGAGTGGATGGAGCGTTTCCGCCAAGAGGTTAACGGAAACGTCAATTTTGAATTGTCTGGCGCGCCTTGGGGCGACTATTGGACGCGTTTACCGCTGGCGCTTGCCGGGGGCACTGGCCCTGATTTGTATTTCTTCCACGCCAATTGGATGCAACAATTCGTTGATGGTGGTTTGGTAGAAGCGTGGCCAGAAGAACGGGTTGCCCAATTGCGAGAAGTACTAGATGGCATCGACCCCATGATGATCAATGGGAAACTCTACGCCTTTAACGAAGGCCTGGACACCAACGTGATCTATTATGGTAAGAAGGCCTGGGAAGATGCCGGACTCACCGATGATGATATTCCCACGACCTGGGATGAACTCGTTGCTTTAGCTGATGCATTAACCGAGCGTGATAGTAATGGCGCACCAGTGCGTGCTGGTTTCGATGCGAATCTGCGCGATGGCCGTTGGACATGGGTCGCGCTGAAGTATCAGATGGGTGAATTCTTAATCTCAGAAGATGGCCGTCGGGCCAATATCCATACCGAAGGTGGCCAAAAGGCCGCACAAATGCTTTGGGACTGGGAATTTGGTGAAAATCCAGTCGGTAATATTGACCTTGCCCCCTGGACTGAGGATGCTCTGCCGACTGAAATCGCTGCAATGGGCTTCGGCTTTGGCTGGTTTGCAGATTATTGGCGTAGCGACTACCCGGACTATGAGTGGGGGGCTTTCCCGTTACCAGCCGTTGATGGTGCCCCCGCGATTTCTAAGGCAGGTGGTTGGACCACCATGGCCGTTAACGCTCAGGCGTCGGATGCAGCAAAATCAGCCGCTTTTGATGTCATTCAGTGGCACGGCACAGACCCCGACTTAATGAGGTTTCGTGCCCTAGGTGGTCAGGTTCCGACCTTACGCAGCCTACGCGAAGACCCGGACATCCTAGCTTCGCCTGTCGTCAGCTCGATGCTGGCAAATATCGACAAAACCGTCTTCTTCGGCTTTACTCCGCCGGATTTTGAATCTGCCTTGGCACAAATCACTGATCTGATGTTTGTTGCACAAACCTCTACGGTAGACGAAGCATTGGCAGAAGCACAATTACAGGCGGATGAAATTCTGGCACGTGCAGAAAATGTTTACTGGGGATTCCAGGAACGTACAGCCACTGGCGCTAACGAAATGGTGAATCCTGAAATCGTGGAATAGAGCGTTTTTGGTGAAGGGGCATCAGTCGATGCCCCTCATTATTTTTTCATAATCTTGCTTATAGAAGTAGATACGCTCATTTTTTGGCCGCGTTTACGGTTATGTCGGGCCATCGTCATCAGCCTGAGAGCCCTGTACGAATATAGTATTACTGTTCATGGCCTTGGCTCAGTCAATAAAGAGTGTGTTAGGGTTTTTAGATGACGAATTCAATACAGGCGGATGTGTCACCTCCTTTACCGCAAGTCCAGGAATCCCTGTGGTTTAAGATATTTGGTGGCAAAAAGGCTCTGCTTATATATGCACTTGCTCCAACCATTATTTTCTTCACAATCTTTTGGATTTATCCACTCGGTGTAGGCTTTTTAAGAAGCTTTACGAATTGGAGTCCAATGTCCATCCATGCGCCGGAGTATGTTGGGTTCGCAAATTATGAACGGGCATTTTCCGACCGAATGGTGGGCACAGCTATCGTCAACTCGCTGCGTTTTGCAGTAACGACAGTGGGGTTACGTCTGGCGATTGCATTGCCATTTGCAATTATGCTAAACAACTTGCGACGTGGGCGCGGCTGCTTCCGGCTCATTTACTTCTTGCCTGTTGTGACGTCTGTCATTGCGGCGGGGGTTGTTTGGCGCTTTTTATACCTGCCACGCAACGGCATTCTCAATACGGTGCTGGCAGGTATTCGAGATTTATTTGGCATGAATTTTGATCTGCCGCGTTATCTGCAAGACCCGAATTTGGCTCTACTTAGCGTGAGTGTGATGTCTGTATGGCGCTGGTTGGGCTTCGCTATCGTGATCCTGATGGCTGGATTAAGCAGCATACCGACGACATTCTATGAAGCTGCTCGAATTGATGGTGCCAATCGCTTCCAGGTTTTCCGGCATATCACCTTGCCATTATTGCGCCCCACCTTGATTTTCTTGTTAGTGACTGAAGTAGCCAGTGAAATCCAGGTGTTTACAGAGGTCTTCGTCATGATCTCGCGTGGATCGGGCGGATCTATAGGCGGGCCAGCAAATTCTACACTGACTATCGTTGGTCTTTTTTACCAGACTGCTTTCAAGAACTTCGAGTTTGGGTATGCTTCCGCCCTTGCGCTGATTATTTTTGTCATCATATCTGCTTTTAGCCTGTTCCAGTTGTGGCTCGGTCGTAGGAATTGGGATTACTAAGGCATGCAAAGCACAAACGAAACACCTCAAAAACCCATCGACTATTGGCAGATCGTGAGTTATATCATTCTGGGATTGGGAGCCTTAGCCTCTCTCTTACCCTTCATCTTCATGGTGCTATCCGGTTTTAAAGATTCCAGCGAACTCCAACGAATCCCACCATCCCTCTTACCAGATGAATGGATTCTGGACAATTTTATCTGGTCATGGGATGCGCTGAAGTTTCCCCGTTTGTTTCTTAATAGCATTCTGGTGACATCCGTCATCACGCTTTCCGTGGTTTATACGAGTTCCTTATTAGGCTATGTTCTTGAAAAGCTCAGATTTTTCGGGCGGAATATTCTGTTCTTCGGCATCATCTCGACGATGTTTGTCCCGCATCAGGTAGCCATGGTTGTATTGTGGGACCTGTTTAATCGATTAGGGCTGTTGAACACACATATTGTGCTTGTATTGCCATTTTTATATAGCGGTTTTGGCGTGTTTTTGATGAAGCAGGCCATGCATACCATCCCCAACGAATTGCTGGATGCCGCCCGAATAGACGGCGCTTCAGAAATTGGTTTGTTTCATCGCATGGTCATACCTAATATTGGACCTTCACTGGCAGCCCTGGCTATTTTTACCTTCATGTTCAATTACGATAGTTTCTTTTGGCCGCTGATTGTTATGAGAGACTTCGACCTCTATACCGTCCCGCTGGGATTGGCTTTCTTCCAGGGGCAATACTTCAATGATTTGGGACGGGCAATGGCCGGGACCACGCTGGCTGTTATTCCAACCCTGGTTGTCTTCCTGGTATTACAACGACGGATTGTTGAAGGCGTGACCCTTTCTGGATTAAAAGGTTAGGTGTCAACGCGCAATCACTTCGTTCAAAAAAGGACTCTTGATATTATGAAAAACACATCCCCTGTGCGTGTTGCTGTCATTGGATGTGGTGGTGCTGCCCGCGATTATCATATTCGTAGAACCCTACAAGGTTTTCCAGAAGTCGAGATCGTCGTTGTCAGCGACCCTTCAGTATCCTCATATGAAACTGCGGCTTCCATATTTGAAGAGTTTGGTAAGGCTCCACCACCTAATGAAACGGACCTGAGCAAGCTCCTACGCGACTATGGGCCGCACTTGGATGTCGCCGCCATTGCGACCCCACATGCCTTGCATCTTTCTCAGACTACTGCTTGTTTGGAAGCTGGCCTGGATGTTCTGCTTGAGAAACCGATGGTACTTAACAGCGCACAGGCCCGGGAGCTCATCGAAGTCCGTGACAGGACTGGCAAATTAGTGGTCATTGCGTTCGATGGTGGTTTGTCACCGTTTATTCGTATTGCTGCCGATATGGTACAAAGCGGCCAGATTGGCATATTGCGCAGCGTCAACGCCTTCGTCTGGCAGGATTGGTTCAAAGGACAGATAGGGACATGGCGCCAAAATCCAGACATATCTGGCGGCGGGTTCATGTTTGATACCGGGGCGCATATGCTGAACTCCGTTGCGGATATTGTCGGTGAGCCATTTACGGAAGTCATTGCCTGGGTCGATAACCTCAACACTTCGGTTGATATTCAAGCGACCATCATGGCCAGACTGGCATCAGGCGCAATTGTCACAATGAATGGCTGTGGGGATACGGGCGTAGCAGGCTGCGAATCAGAAATTCGATTGTTCGGGACTGAGGGCATACTGAGAACGGGTATCTGGGGGGAATTCCTGGAGCAAATGGGGCCACAAGAAAGCGAATTCCATCCGGTTTCAGTTAGTCGGCCTCAGTCAACCTGGGGGACCTTCCTGGCAGTACGCAATCGTCAAATGCCGAATCCTTGCCCACCGGAAATTGGTTTAAGAATGGCACTCTTATGGGAAGCCATTCTGGAATCATCAGCAAATAATGGTCGGGCGGTCCAGTTATCCTTGGGAAGTTTGAACATATGATTCAGCAAAAAATGCCACGTGTAACGATCTGGAACGAGTACCGTACAGAACGTGAGCGGGATGATGTGAGAAAAGTCTATCCTGATGGGATGCACCAGCCCATTGCCGATTATTTAGAAGCGCGTCATCTACCGACACGAATTGCCACCTTTGACGACCCCGAACACGGGCTGAGTCAGGATGTGCTTGATCAGACCGATGTACTCATCTGGTGGGGTTATACCGTCCACGAAGAAGTCGAAGATGAAATCGTCAATCGTGTTCACCAACGTGTCTTGCAAGGCATGGGGCTGATCGCGTTACATTCAACCCATTACTCTAAGATTTTTCGTCGTTTAATGGGAACGAGCTGCTCTTTGAATTGGCGTGATATTGGCGAAAAGGAACGTTTATGGGTAGTGGCACCTGGGCATCCCATAGCAGAGGGCCTGGGGGAATATTTTGAAATACCCCATGTCGAAATGTACGGCGAGCCTTTTGATATCCCACCCCCTGATGAACTTGTTTTTGTGAGTTGGTTCTCAGGCGGTGACATCTTTCGCAGCGGTTGTTGTTATTACCGAGGTCGTGGGAAAGTCTTTTACTTCCGGCCCGGCGATCAGGTATACCCAATCTACTATCAGGATGAGGTCTTACGTGTAATTTATAACGCCGTGTGCTGGGCTGCCCCCGAAACAATCCAAAGAATCCCATCATATGAGCGTTTGCAACCCTTTGAAGCGATTGAAGACTATTGGGCAACGAATCATGCCGATGATCGATAATACATGACAAGACACGTACACAAAAATCGATCCATCTTTTTGCGTATCTGGACAAGCTAGACAGGGCAAATAATGGCAGATAAACGAATCTTTCCAGATGATTTTGTCTGGGGAGCAGCAACAGCCGCTTACCAAATTGAGGGGGCGGTCAACGAAGGCGGACGCGGGAAAAGTATCTGGGATACTTTTTCTCATACGCCCGGTAAGATAAACAATGGTGATACAGGTGATGTTGCCTGTGATCATTATCATCGCTGGCAAGATGATATCGCCCTGATGAAACAGATTAATCTGGAAGCCTATCGTTTCTCGATTGCGTGGTCGCGTATTTTGCCAACCGGACGTGGGCATATAAACCAGGCTGGATTGGATTTCTATAGTGCGCTTGTAGATGGCCTGCTGGCAGCGGACATCACCCCATTTGTTACACTTTATCATTGGGACTTACCCCAGGCCCTACAAGATGACGGCGATGGTTGGCAGCGGCGCGGGATTGTCGATGATTATCTTGCCTATGTGGATATCGTCAGCCGCACATTAGGAGATCGGGTTCAATACTGGTCAACGTTTAACGAACCCTGGGTGTTTAGCTGGAGCGGCTATTATTTTGGGGAAGATGCCCCTGGATGGCAAAATGGCATTAAAGCTGCGCTCACAACAACCCATCATGCATTGCTGGCACATGGCAGGGCGGTTCCCCTCTTACGTCAGAATGTAGCCAATGCGAAAGTCGGTATTGCCTTAGATATGAATGTGGCGGAACCCGCGACAGATAAACCCAAAGACGTGGCAGCCGCTATGCGCTTTGACGGTTTCCAGAATCGCTGGTATCTTGGCCCGCTATTCCGGGGAAATTATCCAGAGGACATGCTAGAGCTTTATGCTGGGAACTTGCCCGATATCCACGACGGAGATTTGGCGCAGATAAATGTCCCCATAGATTATCTAGGTATCAATTTTTATCGCCGCTCGGTCATGGCTGCTGGTGAAGAAGTTCCACCTGTGAATTATCGCCGCGTTAGCCCATCCGGCGACTATACCGAAATGGGTTCTGAAGTTTCCCCGCAGGGACTTTATGACATCATGAAATATGTTTACGATCATTATGATGTGCCCGACCTGTACATTACTGAAAATGGCGCAGCATTTAAAGATGAAGTAAGTGCAGATCAAAAAGTACATGATACTAAGCGCGTTGACTACTTATATGCCCATTTCGGGCAGGCACAACGGGCGATTGAAGATGGTATCCCGCTAAAGGGTTACTTTGTCTGGAGTTTGCTCGATAATTTTGAGTGGGCCTACGGTTACCAAATGCGTTTTGGGTTAGTCTATGTCGATTATGAAACCCAACGGCGTATCATAAAAGATAGTGGCCATTATCTGGCCCAGGTTATTCGTCAAAAACAGCCCTCATCAATTTGATGTTTCCCCAACTTCCTGCAATACCAGGTCGATAAATAACGCAGAAGACCACCCAAAGATAGAGACCGCTCTGGGGGGTCTTCTGCCATTTATTGGATGGTAGTATTCATAGATATCGTTGTGCTGCAAGATCATATTGAGCGTTTTCTGGCGCAGTTGCCGGGCAATATCCAGGAAGCCGCTGCGTTGCAGTCCCTCGATCAATAGATAGTTGATATTGATCCAGACCGGACCACGCCACATGGTTGATGGGTCATAGTTTGGATCATCTATCGCAACAGTAGGAACCGGAAAAGGTCCCCAAAATTGCTGGGTATCTGTCAGGTTGCTAACCAAACGTTCTGCAATGGTCTGGGGTAGTCTGCCAGTAATGAGGGGCATGAGGCTCAATGGAGTACGAATCGTTACCGCTTGGCCATCTCGCCAGGGCCAGAACAAGCCGGTGTCTGCATCCCAACGCATATCAATCAATTTCTGAGTGAGATTTTCAGCTTCCTGGCGCCATTGATGGCTGTCCTTAACCAGGTTGATTTCGGAGGCAATACGCGCCAGCATATCGCTTTGCAAGATGAGATAGGCGGTGAGGTCCGGTGTTTCCAGCAGCCCATCATCAAAAAGGGGACTATTATCCAGCCCCGATGAATACGGGTGCGCATACTGGGCGAAGCCTTCTGCATTATGCTGCGTAGACCACCAGCGATGTGACCGCACTAATCGATCATACATTTCATCTAAAAACGCTTTGTCCTGGCTAACTTCATAAATCTTCCAGATCGCCCAGGCTGTCAAAGGCGGTTTGGTGATGTCAGCATCAATTCCATAATCCCTTGTATGTGACAGCGCCCCATTATCTTGAACAACATCCGGCAGCATTCCGTTTTCCAGTTGGTGATCGAACAATATACGGAACTGATCCTGCGCGAGTTGGATATTCTGATGGCGTAGCGCAATCACATGGAAATAAGAGTCCCAATTCCATATTCCCACATAGCCGACCTTGGATGGAATCATGCCATCGTGATAGGGATAAAAATAGGAGCGAATCAGATTGATTCCTAGAACCCACCAGGCAAAAGTGTATTGTTCTTGATAGGGCATTGGCACATTCGGAATACTGGAAAACCATGTGCGCCATCGCGCTTCGTTTGCATTGTAAATAGGCTCAGGGTTAGGGATATAACGATTGCGACGCGATGTACGTGTCAGATGGAGGATGAACGTGCGCTTATCTTCCGCTGGAGCCAGGTACAGATCATGACAAAATAATGACGACTCTATTGGGTCAATTTTATGCTTTACGATTGTAGCGTTCGTTGTATAGCTCAGATGAAGGGGCATTTCATCATGATGGTCAATCGTTGCCCCTAGTCGATCTTGTTTAATTGTTGAACCGGTTATGATGAGCTTTAAACCAAGTGGTTGAGGCGGCAACTCGATCAAAAGTGTCTCCAGATCTGCAAATGCCAGGATGAATTGTCCTGAAGTGCAGAACACATCGACACGATGGGGCATGGTTTCAATACGTTCCACTTCAAGTGGTTGGCCACTTCTATCCACAAATTGCCACGAGACAAATGTCAGAGCAGCATCTTCCGACCAGGACTCAGCGAGTTTGATATGAAATTCATGCTCGTGATAAAAAACCATCAAGCGCGAATGGTAGTCTGTAAACGGAATAGACTGCAACGTAATGCGGTTTTTTAGATAATCCAATATCTTCACCATAATGGGTTATGATCTGGCAATGTGGCGAAGAACGGTATCTTGAAGCACATCTTCAAAAGCGGCCATGAATATATCAACATGGGCCTTTGTAAAGATAATCGGCGGTTTGACTTTTAGAACATTGTGTAAATAGCCCTCTGTACTTAGTAGAAAGCCTTTTTGTTTCATCCTTTCTACAATATAAGTGGTTTCAACGTCAGCAGCTTCTAATGTGTCTGTGTCACGAATGAGTTCTACTCCAATGAATAAGCCAGAACCGCGAACATGGCCAATAATCGGATAAGTAGCCTGAAGCACTTTGAAGCGATCCATCCAGTATGTGCCTACTTCTGACGCGTTTTGTTGAAGGTTCTCGTCCTCAATGATATTCAACACCTCAAGGCCAATCGCACAAGAAACCGGGTTTCCGCCAAAGGTATTAAAGTATTCCATCCCGTTGTGGAAAGCGTCAGCAATTTCACGTGTGGTGACAACCGCCGCCATGGGATGGCCGTTACCAATCGGTTTGCCCATCGTGACAATATCGGGCACGATGCCCTGGAGTTCAAACGCCCAAAAATGTTGGCCGACACGTCCGAAGCCCAGTTGGACTTCATCGGCAATGCATACCCCACCCGCAGCATGTACCATCTCATAGGCTGTCTGTAGATAGGCATCAGGTAAGGTTATTTGTCCCCCAGTGCCCAATATGCCTTCCGAGAAAAAACCTGCGACCCGCCTGCCACCTGCCTGGAGGCGCTTGATAGCAGCGGCAACTGATTGCGCATAATAGCGACCAACTTTTTCATCAAAGCCTTGTACTTCTCCGCGATAACCATCAGGAATCGTCGCCACTTCTACATGATCGGCTTTCCCTGCGCCTCCTCGTCCGTTGAATTTATACGGGCTAATATGGATGAGTGAGGTCGTGTGTCCGTGATAGGCATGGTCGGTAACGACGAATCCCGTCCCTCCTGTATAGGCTTCGGCCAGGCGTATGGCTAGTTCATTCGCTTCGCTGCCACTATTAACAAAAAAGCACACCGACAGCCGATCGGGTAGGGTTGCGCATAAGCGCTGCGCAAATTGGGCAATCGTATCATGCAGATACCGCGTATTCGTGTTGAGGACAGCCATCTGCCTTTGGCCAGCTTTAACTACGCGCGGATTAGAGTGTCCAACCTGCGGCACGTTATTCACGCAATCAAGATAAGGTTGCCCGTTCTCATCATAGAGATGGTGCATATAGCCACGCACGATTTTGAGGGGCTCCTGATAGGAAATGCTCATGGAAGGGTTCAGGTGTGCCTGACGTGTGTCTAGAATGTCTTGATGGTTGGATGCTTCCGGTGCAGCAACGTCCTGCGGAATGCTCAATATCAAGTTTGGGTTCGGGGATAATGATAACCATACGGATCGATGATGCGGGCTGACGACGCCGGGGAAGTCGCCGTCATTATTAAGCATGTCCAATATAATTTGAAAGTGTATATGTGGTGGCCAATTACCATTACTGGGATAAGCCCCAATGTGCCCAAGCTCTTGGCCAGCTTCAACAATATCTCCAGGATGCCATTTATCTAATACGGATACGTCCAGATGGCCATACAACGTATAGAAGGTCAGTTCAGGTGTTGGTTGATGTTCCAAGATGAGGGTTGGGCCATAATCAAGCTCATTTGCGTTATTTTGGACATGATGAATACGTCCATTTAGCGGGGCAAAAAATGGCGTACCGGGAGGTACAAACAGATCAATCCCTGTGTGGATTGTCCTGCGTTCATGATGCGAAATAGCAAAACTCTCGTTTAGGTAGATTGGACGCGCCTCGTTATAGCGCCCAATGCCGATTTTGCCACCCATCAGCGTGGAAAGTTGCCGAGCCATTGTGACAACATCAGCAAAATCATCCACATTGCCCAGGTCGGTGCTGCCAATACTCAAGTCGAGTACAACTGAATTTTCTGCTGTAATAGGCTGGTGGAGGATGGCGTGAAAGGCTTGCGATGATACCCAGTCTGCCCATATCTGTGTTTTTGGATAGGGCGTTAATCCGCAGGCATCTCGAAAAACATAGTGAGCGAAATTCGGTTGTATGTTGTAGAGGCGATGCAGCAATTTCCAGGCGGCATCTTCGCTAACGCTCAGATGCGGGTTATCAGGTTCATGCTGTTGTTGGTACCACGAAATGCAGACGCTCATACATAAACGCGCCCCAATCAGGGCCAACAGGACCGAAATCTCATCTTCAGTCAGTGGAAATATCCGATTGTAACCGTCTATCAAGCGGGCTGCTGCGTCCAATGGCTGCTCTTTGTTCATCATGGCATAGGCCAGCGCAACCGCGAGTTCCATAATCGTCGGGCTGTAAACCATATCGCCAAAATCAATCATGCCAGACACGCGATAAGTTTCTAGCGAGTGCGCTTGAACGAGAATATTATGGTCATTGGCATCATTGTAGATAAAACTATGCCGTAGCGACGATAGCTTTGGCACGACATCATGTTGAAACAGGCTCACAAAGTGCCGAACAATGGCTTGTTTTTCGTCTGGCATCCCTGCCATATAGGCCACAATATCCATAAAGTTGAGAATGTTCCAGCGATAATCAAACCGCTTTTCTATATGCTGGAAAGATTGCATCGCGTCTGACAGTTGGCCCAGTTGATAACCGATGTCAGATAGCAGCTCTGATGTATGTGGGCGAAAATCGACCAAGGGGGTTCCGTCAAGGTATCTGAGTAAGCGCACTATGTACGTTTGATCTGACGAGGAATGAACGCTCTGACCATCATTCCCTTCAATAGTGAGTATCAGTTTTGGAAATATATCGGACACGGATGCTAGATGTTTTAGCGTGGCATTCTGTAAGTCCAGGACAGCATCAGACAAGCTGGTATGCGCAACCTTGAGCACATAGGCTTGCCCGTTTGTTGCCATGACAAAAAAATTTCGGTCAAGCTCTGCTGATAGTTCTATGATTTTTTCTGCATCTAGATTGTAATGGGCCAGCAGCACTTTCTTGGCTTCTGCGATTGAGAAGACAGGGCGGATATTCTCTTGCATAGAAACCATGAGGACATACCTTTCGAGTTAGTCATCAAATAACCTTAATGCTCTGTTCTTATGGTGTTGCAGAAAATTCAGGGTTACGATGGTGAACGAGCACATCCACACTCAGCGTTAATGCGGCTGTCCTAATGGCTGTATCTATGGCACGGATAACAACATCCGCCGCATCCAAAATAAGTGGAGCATCTGCACATTGGAATTGGCCATCTGCATCTAATGCATAGTGTTTTTTATTGCGTATTTTCTCAAGATATAGACCTGGCTGATAACCTCGGTTTTCAAGGATTGCCTGAGTAGGGGATTCTACTGCCTCTATTAAAATCCGAAATGCAGCACGCTCATCTGGGGAAGCTGCCAGTGCTAGAGATGCCCGAAGTGCATCCTGACAATGAACCAGAGCGCTGCCACCGCCGCTGATGAGTCCGTTTTCATAGGCGGAGCGAACCACTTTAATCATGTTTTCTAGTTGTTCTTTATTACGGTGGATATGTTCTTTGTTGAAGCCCCCAACAAAAACAGTTGCAGATGCACCCATCAATTGCCCTATTTGCCTCAAAAATCGCTTTTTTTCGCTTGGCTTTGCCCGTTTGTATTGTTTCTCTAATTGAAGTAAATAATCACTACGCTGTTCAGCTCGGTTGGTATCGACCACACATAAATAATCTTGATTTGCCCAAATCTTTTCGGCATATCCCAGGTCGGCTTCGCATACACTTGATAGTTGATCCGCTAAAATTGTCTTAATCGCGCGTCCACCAACAGTATGAACAAGATTGTCTAACATCTCCTGTTGTTCAATATCGTCGTCTGGCAATTTGACAGCGATAACCTTAAAAGGCTTGTCTTGTGTATTAATATAATTTAGCAAACCGATCACTTTTTCGGATACGCTTTTGGCTACGACAACCAGGCCTCGATGCTTATAAGCAGCACCGTCGATAATCGGTAAAACATCACTGGGTTCATTTAATTCGAAATCGCTGACAAAGATTGCAACGTGCTCAAGCTCGGTCTTTTGCCCAATTCTATCCAGTATCATCGTGGGTGATGCAAGGCCGCCTTCCCACAAAATGCCCTCAACATATGTACGTTCATATGTCTGGTTGTAGCCACTGCGTAAATCAATACGAGCATACACGCCCAATGTACTGAATATCTCAATGAGAATATCTGTTAACTTCTGGTCATGTGATATGGATTCAACAAATTGTGATAATCTGGCATGATCTGAAATAGGGAGCGTCTTTGAACGGAGCTGTGCCAGGATGATTTCTAAGCCTTCTATCAAATGCGAACGTAATTGTTGACCATTACCACCAGAAGTAATGTAACGAATGCCTTGTGTCACAATCCTCTGGTAAATAATCGCGGCAGTAGCTGAACCATCGCCGACTTGTTCATATAGTTTCCACAGCATGTGGCGTACCAACATGGCTCCCATATCCATCTTTACATCAGATAGTTGTGTGATGCGCCTAGCGATGAGTGCGCCATTGTCGAGTAGTTCAGGCTGGTTGTTGCGATTAGGTTGTTCTACAGCAACGAGATGGGGGCTAGGACCAAGGGTTGGCTTTACTGCGTTTACGACATCGTTGATGCCTGAAACTATCCATTGATACGTGTTTGGTTGGAACGTCAATCCTGGTCGTTGGCTTAAAGTAGATACAGAAGAATGACGATTCATTATCTTAGCCTAGCTACTCATATGGCGGATGCGACCAAAAATTGAAATAGTCCATTTTTTCTATGTAATTTATTAAAATCTGACATGCAAGCTACTCCGTGAATCGTAGTTTGACGCTTAACTACTGGCCAGTTGCGAGTATATATGCGTATTGGGAAGCTTCCCAATACGCATATAATACCATGCTGTGTACAAATTGAAATAATTCAATCATCATTTGAGTGTATGACGTTGTGGAGTGGTGAGCACCCGAGTGCAGGGTGAATCATCTCATGCTGGTGGTTGCTCTCCAACGAAATGCTCGAGTAGAGTCTCATTAGGTCCAAAATGTAACACTTTGTCATTCCCCTTCAATATCCGTCTGATTAGCATCAAACATACTCATAATCCCTCATTGATATCACGGCTTCGCAAACCTCTTGATGTTGCCATTCTTAGACAGTTTGGTACTCACACCGTGATGCTCCAACAGGCCGAGCGTGTGCTTTCCGCTTACACCTTACTCGTAGTTTCGACTTTGACCTCGGTCATGCGTTGACCCATCGAATCCTCCTCTAAAGGGCATTCTTCTCATACTCTTGTCTGCTCAGTGGAATCGATCATACGCCCTACAGGAGTCGCTAGATCGGTCTAATGTTAGACTTTGTTTACAACAATCAAAAAGATATTAAAAATAGACCGAAATGAAACAATCTTATGACCACTTATTGTCAACTATCCTTTATGATAGATTGCACGGCTAACGGGATGCCGCTCATTAAGTTGGACATTACTACACTGTTCACAATCTAATAAAGCTCACCACGCCTTAGGACAATTCTTTCATGCCGGATCACCGTCGTTACAACACGCTCCTGTTCATGTCATTGGCTTCTCTAGCGATGATCTCACTCGTAGCGGGGTTCATTCTTGTTTCACAGACAGTCCACGTTACACAACCCGCTTTACCCACTCTGGCCATTCTGCCCTCTCCGACTTCATTTGTAGTTGCTGTAAATGACGTTGATGAAGATAGCAGTCAAACGGAAATGCCCGCAGTTGACTCAGAATCGGATACAGCAGGTCGGCAAGTAGAAATTGCTTCCATAAGTACCTCCACAGTTGAACAAATCACCGCACTTGACGACACTTTCTCTCCGGCAGAAATGACGCCTCAGGATACGGTTGACGACAGCCAGCAACCAACCTTAGTTGCGACAGATACCCATGTAGTTGCAGAACCAACAGCATCTGAAGGTGCATCTTCTCAATCTATACTTGATGGGGAAGAAACGACTCAAGGGCAGGTTGCGTCTCCGATTGTTGTAGAAATCCCAACAGATTTAGCAGTCGCTACAAGTATACCGACCCAAACAATCGAACCGACAGCAATCGTTCAAACGGAACCAGAAAGCAACCGTGTAAACAATCCACGGACGATGCTGGTCTCAGCATCGCTTAATCCCTCTAATTTGGAAACGCAGGTTACATTTACCAGCAGCCAGACACTGCGTATTATGCCGCTGGGAGATTCTGTTACTCAATCGAATTCATCCCACGATAGCTATCGCCGCCGTTTATGGCAGCTCCTACAGAACGCTGGTCATAATGTTGATTTTGTGGGTAGTCTGACGACGAACTATCAGGGAGGCCCACCCAATCCTGATTTTGATCTTGACCATGAAGGTCATTGGGGTTGGCGTGCAGACGAAATCCTGAACCAGATCAATGGTTGGACCACAGCGAGCCAACCCGATATCGTACTGATGCACCTGGGAACCAATGACATTTTTCAGGGTCAGGATGTCAACAGTACGATTAACGAGATGGGCCAGATTATTGATACAATGCGCGCCCACAACCCGAATATTGTCGTCCTGGTGGCCCTGGTGATTCCTCACAATAGGGGGGATCGGCCATCTCTTGACCCCCTTAATGCAGCCATCCCTGCACTGGTATCCAGCAAAAATACAGCACAATCACCTGTCATCCTCGTCGATCAAAATCGGGGATTCAGCGCAAGCTCAGATACTTTTGATGCTGTACATCCTAATGCCAGTGGCGAAGAAAAGATGGCTTATCGCTGGTATGGGGCACTCTTGAGTGTGCTTCCATCGCCCACCGCTGCTAGTGGCAGACCACGCCTGTTGGTTACAAGTGACATGTTAGGCGCTGACCCGGATGATCAGCAAACGTTTGTGCGGCTTCTATCGTATAGCAATGAATTTGATATTGTGGGGCTTGTCGCTTCTAGTACCTTTAGTGGCACGGTCCGTCCCGATGGTTTTGAGGCCATTATCGATCAGTACGCCTTGGTCCGCGACAACCTCATCCTGCATGATGCAGCATTCCCGACAGTTACCTATCTGAGAGATATTGTGCGGCCAGGCCAGCCTGACGCGAGCCTAGCCACCAGCATCAATGATGCGATTGGCGAAGGCAAAGATACCCTGGCATCCGACTGGGTCATTGCTCAGGTAGATGCCAACGATCCGCGTCCGTTAAATATCACAGCTTGGGGCGGAACAACGGACCTGGCCCAGGCCTTATGGCGCGTTCAAAATGATCGCTCACCAGCGGAAGTTGCCGCGTTTATAAGCAAGATTCGTTACCATGCCATTGGCGATCAGGATAGTGCTGGCGCATGGATCAGAACCAGCTTCCCTTCCTTGTTCTATATTCTCAATTTGTATCCAGCCAGTCCGGATATCTACCTGTCGGTTTATCGGGGGATTTACTTAGGTGGCGATACATCATCGCTACAGCCCAGTTGGGTCTCTGCGAATATTACCTCTGGACATGGCCCCTTGGGTGCTGTTTATCCACCAAATGGCGCAAGCGTCAATGGGGTTAAAGAAGGCGACACCCCGTCGTGGTTCTATTTCTTGCCGAATGGCCTGAGTGACCCCGCGCATCCAGATTGGGGAAGCTGGGGCGGTCGTTTTGAGCACATTCAAAACGGGTTATGGCGCGATACAGAAGACACAATCAACGGTACAACCAGTGGGCGAGCCACCGTTTGGCGCTGGCGAGAAGCATTCCAGAATGACTTCCAGGCACGTATGGACTGGCATACCCAACCGTATGCTGGCGCGAACCACAATCCTGTGGCCGTCATCAATGGAACACACATGCGGACCGTGCCACCTGGGATCAGTATCACGCTCGATGCCAGTGGCAGCACAGACCCCGATGGCAATGACGTTTCCTACGAATGGTTCGTTTATCCAGAAGCTGGGACTTACACCGGATCGGTTACTATCGCCAATGCGTCATCACAAACAGCGAGCTTAGTAACGCCATCCGTCACCACGCCAGAAACGATCCATATCATTCTCGAAGTAACCGATAATGGTTCGCCTGCGTTGACAAGCTACCAACGCCTGGTCATCACAGTCGATCCTGATGCTTTAACGGACCCTGTTGGCCAGCCACCCGATGCTGTTGATGATGGACCCTATATGATTATAAGGGCTGGTGATACGCTCATCAGTGCCCCAGGTGTCTTAGGGAATGATAGCGACCCTGAAGACAACACATTGTTGATCACAGAATATACACAGCCAACAAATGGTACTGTGACGCTCAACGTTGATGGTTCATTCGTCTACAGCCACAATGGCAGTTCAGCAACCACAGACAGTTTCACGTATACCATCACAGATGGCAACTTGAATTACGACACGGCCACAGTCAACCTCTTGGTTGCACCAGACCTAGTCTTTACCCCCGCACTGATCAATCTGGAAGTTGAAACGGGTACGGCAACATCAACCAGTTTTGCCGTCATAAGTGAAGATGGTTCTACGGCTACGATTGACTTAACCAACAGCGGAGAACCCTGGCTAACGATACCCGCGACTGTCACGAGTGGCGATGTCAACAGCCTGACGGTCGATGCGACGACGCTTGCTATAGGCACTTACAACGCCACTGTCACAGCCTCTGCATCCGGTTACGGTAGCGATGAACTGCATATTATGGTGACCGTTGTTGATACCTTGCCGGAAAGTGCCGATGTCAGTGTCGTTAAATCAGCGCCCCTGGAACGGAATTACAACGATACGCTGGCATACAACTTGCGCGTCAGTAATGCTGGTCCTGGCGCAGCGACCAATGTGACCGTTATTGATACCCTGCCCGGCAATGTCACATTTTTAAGTGCGACACCAACAGCGGCAGGTTGCATCCATACCAATGGTATCGTCACATGCTCGGTTGGAACGATGGCTGCCGGTACATTTATCGATGTCCGCATCGAGGTTCAGATCAACCTTCAGGACGAATCCTATACGCTCGAAACAACCAATAACGCGCCATTTGCCGTCGATAATCTGGCGCTGACACATACGTTCCCATCAGACCTGGCCTTTATTCGTGTCGAACCGAGCAATCTGTGTTCAGAAGATACGCTGGTTGTTACATGCGACTTTGGCACGACCGACCCTGGCATAACACAGGTTGCGACAGTCACTTATTTCTCATCAGAAGGCGTTGTCCTGTCCAACGTTGCCAATGTCAGTGCAAGCGAATTTGATGCGAACGCGGCCAATAATACATCGGGCGCAGCAACAACTTTGACAGCCAGAACTCTGGCCAACCAGTCGCCTCAGATCACACAGGTGGCCGATCAGGCGAATTTTAATGGCGATGTAATCTCACTCGTCATTGAAGCAGCAGACCCTGAAATCGACAGTCTGACCTATGCGGCCAGTGGGTTGCCCGATGGCCTGACAATGGATACCCAAACAGGTGAAATCAATGGCATCCTAAGCAGTATTGCCCTGGCCAATAGCCCATACGCCGTAACCATCAGCGTTGATGATGGTCAGAACGCGCCTGTAACCATGTCATTCAACTGGACGATCCTGCAGCGGTTGGCTGTTACGGGTCTCACGCTGATTGATAGCGCAACAGACACAATCATTGGCCCGCTGCAAAACGGCAGCATCATAAACCTGTTTGTGACAGGCAATGAACTCAGCATCTTGGCAACCACAGACCCCGCCAGTGTGGGCAGTGTTCGGTTTGCGCTCAATAGTGACAGTGGCTTCTTCACAGATAATTCTGAACCCTATACCCTGCTCGGTGACACCAACGGCGATTATGTATCCTGGACGCCAACAGTTGGCCAGTACACACTGGAAGTTATTCCCTACAGTCAGGCCGATGCTGGCGGCTACAGTGGCATCAGCCAGATTGTGTCATTTGAAGTCATCGACCAGGAAAATCTCATCCCAGAGATAGACGCCATTGCCGATCAGACGCTGATCGAAGGTGAGCAGGTCACGCTCAATATCCAGGCAACGGACGCCGAAAATGATCCAATCACCTTAAACGCCGATATTCTCGAAAATACGTCATCCACGCCCCTGGTTAACTACGATTTGCAGGATAATGGCGATGGGACGGGTACCCTTACCCTGGCGCCGCAGGCCGGCAGTCAAGGGACCTATACGGCAACCATCTCTGCGGCTGATGACACAGGCACCGGAACAACCACCTTTACAGTCACAGTGCTCGTCCCCAACCAGTTGCCTTCCGCCGATGCTGGTTCCGCCCAAACAGTGGAAGATACTGATGATAATGGGCTGGAAACGATCACGCTGGACGGTACAGGCAGTGCGGACCCAGACGGTATGCTCATTCTGTATGAATGGGCTGAAAATGGCACAGTGATTGCTACCGGGGAACAGCCGACACTGGACTTGGTTGTAGGGACACACACAATCACCCTGACCGTCACCGATGATCGTGGCGACACAGCCAGCGATACGGTCATCATCACAGTCATTCCGGCCAACCAGCCGCCCATTGCTGATGCAGGCAGTAATCAGACGGTTGTTGACACAGATCGCAATGGTACTGAACAGGTCACACTCGATGGTCGTAACAGCAGTGATGATGGGACCATCGTCAGCTATGTGTGGTCAGATAGTAATGGTCAGATTGCGACAGGCGACAACCCGATGGTCAGCTTGCCTGTAGGCATTCATTTCATCACGCTGGTTGTGACAGACGAGTTTGGTCAGCAGGGCAGCGACATCGTAACCATCATCGTTCAGGCCCCCTCACCGACCAGTCGTGTTTCTGATAACCTGCTGGCGCTTTATGAGTTCAACGAAGGCAGCGGCAATACAGTCAATGATACGAGCGGTGTCGGTTCACCCCTCAACCTGACCATTGCCAATATGGGCAATGCGACGTGGGGCACAGGCACCCTCGATGTCATCAGCACAAATACCATTCAATCGAGCGCTGCGGCGACCAAAATCAATGAGGGGATTGCATCAACAGACGAAGTCACCTTTGAAGCCTGGATTCAACCCGCGAACACGACGCAGGATGGCCCGGCACGTATCGTCACCCTCTCTGGCGACTCCAGTAATCGAAATATTACACTTGGCCAGGGGTTATGGGGGACGCAGCCCAAAACCGTCTTCGACACACGCATTCGTACCACATCATCTTCTAACAACGGCATGCCGTCAGTTACAACACCGACCAACATAGTGACGACAAACCTGACCCATGTTGTTTTCACGCATGCCTCAAACGGCACATCAACCATATACATTGATGGGGTTGCTGTTGTTACCGCTGCTCTGGGTTCAGACCTGGGCAACTGGGACGCCAGCTATCGTTTGACCCTGGCCAACGAAGTAACAGGCGGTCGTAGCTGGCTCGGAGCCTTCCATCTGGTTGCAATCTACAACCGCGCCCTAACCAGCTCAGAAATCACCCAGAATTTTGAGGCTGGCCCAGAAGGCGATTCAAATAGTAGTCGTGGGCCGATAGCCGTCGCTGGTCCAGATCAAATCGTCACCGATGTGGACAACAATGGAAGTGAAAATATCACGCTGGATGGTAGCGGAACGATTGCCGGTGATAATCCGATTGTGAGTTACAGTTGGTATGAAGATGGTGCAATAATCGCAAGTGGACCGCAACCGTCGTTGCTGCTGGCAGTCGGTTCCCACGATATTGAGCTGCTTGTCACAGACAGCTCTGGCCTTCAATCCATTGATGATGTCCTGATTATCATCAATCAACCACCTCAATCAGATGCAGGTGGCGATCAAACGGTGCGCGACGACGATAACAATGGTACGGAGCAGGTCACGCTCGATGGCCTCGCAAGTCTGGATCAGGATGGCACAATCACAAGCTATATCTGGCGTGAAAATGGCACACAAATTGCCAATAGCAGCCAGCCACAGGTCGCCCTGACCATTGGTGTTCATACCATCGACCTCGTTGTTACGGACAATCATGGTGCGACCGATAGCGATACAGTCGTAATTACAGTCGAGCCAGGTAATGCCTTACCAATTGCTGATGCAGGTCCTGACCAGACCGTCAAGGACCTGGATGAAAACAATGTGGAGACCGTCACGATCAGTGGTAATGGTAGCGACACCGACGGCACCATTGTCAGCTATAGCTGGTCTGAAAATGGTACTGAAATCGCAACTGGTCAACAGGCCACCGTTGAACTTGCAGTCGGTATCCACACCCTCGTCCTGACTGTAACGGATAACGAAGGTGGCCAGGCAGCGGATACAGTCATTATTGAAGTTCAGTTGGGTAACTTGCCACCGATAGCTGATGCCGGACCCGATCAAACGGTCAATGATGCTGATGGCAATGGCGACGAAACAGTAACATTAGACGGTACCGCCAGCAGCGACCCGGAAGACAACATCATAGCATGGGATTGGACCCTCAATGGCGTACCATTGGCGACAGGCTCACAACCCTCGCTTGTACTACCCATTGGTGTCCATACCATTACGCTGATGGTCACAGCGGACAACGGCAGTGTCACACAGTCGACCGATACCGTTGTAGTGACCATAGTAGAAACCAACATGGCGCCAGTCGCGGATGCAGGTCCCGATCAGACAGTGCCTGACAACGACAACAGCGGCAGCGAACAAGTCACGCTGAATGCAACGGCAAGTAATGATGATAGCGGCATTATCACCTATAGCTGGCAGGAAAATGGCGCTGAAATTGCGACAGGCGTTCAACCACAGGTCAATCTCAGTGTAGGCGTACACACTCTGACATTGATCGTTACCGATGCCCAGGGACGCCAGGACAACGATACGGTTGTTATCACGGTTGTCACCAACCTGCCGCCTGTTGCGAATGCAGGTGCCGATCAGACTTTGGAAGATAGTAACTTGAATACCAATGAACCTGTGCTACTTAATGGCACAGGGAGCTTTGATCCGGATGGCACCATAGTGGACTACAAATGGTTCAATAATGGCGAACTTGTTGGCCTGAGTGCCCAACCGACCATCGTCTTGCCTCTCGGCTTGCACACGATTGGGCTAACGGTCACAGATAACAATGGCGGACAGGCGTCGGACACGATGACCGTCGAAATCTTTAGCGTGCCGATTGCAAACGCCGGACCTGATCAATCTGTAGAAGATACAGACATGAATGGGTCGGCATCCATTGCACTAGATGGAACGGGCAGTACCCTGGCTTACAGCAGCATAATCGCATACGACTGGTCACTCAACGGAACCACGATTGCGACAGGCCCGGTTGCTTCAGTTGACCTGCCTGTTGGGACGCACAATATTGTTTTGACAGTGATGGCAGATCGTGGCCTGACAACAACTGCGACCGATGCAGTTGTCATAAACATCACAGAACCTGATTTGCGCGTTCAAAACGGGCTGCTTGCGCTCTACGAATTCAACGAAGGGTCTGGCAGCACCGTCACCGATACCAGTGGGGTGGGCGCTCCACTTAATCTGGTTGTTGCTAATCCGGGGAATGTGACCTGGAATGCTAGCGGCCTCGCGGTTAACAGTGCGACCATCATCAGTTCCAGCACACCCGCGACCAAGATCATTGATGCAGCACGATCCAGCAATGAGTTCACATTCGAGGCCTGGGTGACAACAGCCAATACCACGCAAAATGGCCCGGCGCGAATCATGTCAATATCAGTAGATCCATCGACGCGCAATACAACCTTGGGCCAGGGAGCGGGGAGTTCCCTGCCGACAGCCTATAATGGTCGTGTGCGTACGACAACCACCTCCGATAATGGGGTTCCCAACCTCACGACATCGGCAGGTCAGGCCGCGACCTCCTTACGGCATGTCGTGATGACGCGCAGTAGCAGCGGCGTTACCACCATCTATGTCAATGGTAATCAGGTGGCGGCAGCGAACATCGGCGGTAACTTATCCAACTGGAATACCAGCTATCCTTTCATGCTGGCCAATGAGCTAACCCTCGACCGACCCTGGCTGGGCACATTCCATCTGGTTGCAGTCTATGGCCGTGCGCTAACTCCTGGCGAAATCGCGCAGAACTATCAAGCAGGTTCTTAGGGCACTAAAAAAGTAAAAACGGGACGCTCATCAGGCGTCCTGTTTTTTATTCTCTTCAATCAAATCGCAGCCCCTAAATTGACTTCACGCTGCCACACCTAACCACCGCAAACCCTACGCTGAACTGACGACACCTCAAATTGCATCTTTGGTCTGAATACACCTGAACAACATGGGTTTATAGTGTAAATAGAGGAAGGGAAAACGCACCCAGGCCGTCAACCTGTCGGTGCTCATCGGAGGAACACATGAACCACAAGCGACTATGGCTATTGGTGGGTCTGGTCGTCAGTATATTGCTCTTTAGCAACCAGACATTGCTTGCTCAAAATGGATTTCAATGGACCGTATCATACTTCAATAATGAGTGGCTTTCGGGTAATCCGGTCGTGACCCAGACGGTTAGCAGCCTGAACATGAATTGGGGAACGAACGCTCCGGCACCCGGCGTCAACGCAGATCATTGGAGTGCCCGGTTTAGTACGTCGGGCTATTTCGTTGGCGGCACATACCGCTTTACACTCTCAGCCGACGATAGCGTCCATCTTATCCTGGACAACGCCAACTACCTAATTGACAACTACGATACACCCCATCCAGACCAGACCTGGACGGCTGATGTGACATTGACAACGGGCGTCCATAACCTCCAGGTGGATTTGCGCGAAGTAACGAGTATCGCCTATGTTAATCTAAGCTGGACGATGCTCGGCAGTGGTTCTACACCACCACAGCCAGCCAATGGCATCTGGGTGGCGCAGTACTATAACAACACCAATTTATCCGGCACGCCCTATAGCACCTTCAATGAATACTCACCGACCCATAACTGGGGCAGTAATTCGCCATTGAGTGGGTTCCCAGCGGATAACTTTAGTGTGCGCTGGACAGAAGTGCAGTACTTCTCTGAAGGCACCTATGAATTTACGGTGCGTTCCGACGATGGTGTGCGCGTGCGGCTGGACAATCAGACGGTGATTGACCAATGGCATTTGTCCGACGGAGGTGTTTATACAGGCCGCATCAGTGTGACACCTGGCAACCATACCGTGACTGTTGAGTACTTCGAGCAGGGTGGGATTGCCTATATTGACTACAGCTTGCGCCAGGTCACGACGCCGACGCCGACCCCCACCCCCATACCTCCCAGCCAGCCGCGCGCCCAGATCAATACAGGCACACTCAACTTCCGTAGTGCAGCCACAACCGCGTCAAGCATTCTTGGCAAATTATCTCGTGGCAGCATCTATCCGATTCTGGGCCGCCTCGCTGACAATAGCTGGTGGCAAATCCAGGTCAATGGCGTAACCGGTTGGGTAAGTGGGCGCTATGTCATTGCGCTGGATGCACAGAATGTTCCCATTGTCGATGGCTCTGCGTCTTCTGCGCCGCCTGCGCCGTCACCATCAGGTGCGGCCCTGACTACAACCGCGAACCTGAGCTTGCGTTCCGGTCCAAGCACGTCGAATAGTCGCATGACCGTGATCCCCGTGCGTACCGCTGTCCAGATCGTCGGGCGCAATGCCAGCCAGACCTGGTGGCAGGTGG
Source organism: Anaerolineaceae bacterium (assembly GCA_020634165.1). Lineage (GTDB taxonomy): Bacteria > Chloroflexota > Anaerolineae > Aggregatilineales > Phototrophicaceae > Phototrophicus. The sequence goes on from JACKCF010000001.1 coordinate 516,603, forward strand.
TCTACGATAATCGGACCGGCTGGGTGAGTGGCCGCTATGTTCAGCTTAACACGGGCACAGATGTGAACAGTATTCCGGTGACGGCCAACAACTAGAACGCTGAACAAGCCGGATTTTGATCTGGTTCTCTAGCAAAGGCCGCTCCCCGATATGTGAGGATCGGCCTTTTTGTTACCCTGATCTAAACCACTCGGAAGCGGGGTTCCTCGCCTCGCAGTACGCGCAGACAATCTTCCAACGCCCACCAGCCCATTGTGCTTGTCGCACTGTCTGTATGAGCGCCCGTATGGGGTGTTGCGATCACCTGATCCAATTGCAGCAGCGGCGAAGATGGTTCTGGTGGCTCCTGCCGGAACGCATCCAGTGCCGCCCCGCGCACTTTGCCTGTAACAAGCGCATCATAGAGCGCTTCTTCGTCGATCAGTTCGCCCCGCGCCGTATTGATTAAGAATGCGCCGTCTTTCATCTGCGCGATGAAGTCCGCATTGACCATGTTGCGTGTTTCGTCCAGAACGGGCAGGTGCAGCGACAAAAAATCTGCCGATGCAATGACCGCATCCATCGATCTGAGTTCCACACCTGCGGACTCGGCCACATCGGCACTGACGACGGGATCATAACCAATAATCGAACAGCTAAATCCGGCGAGGCGTCGTGCAACCTGCTGCCCAATCGCTCCCAGGCCCAATAGGCCTATGACTTTGCCTTCTAAAGAAAATCCATTCAGGCGCTTCCATTGGCCCTGTTTAGTAGTCCGGTCAGCATATGGAATCTGCCGTGCCAGTGAAAGCATCAGGCCGATAGTGAGTTCAGCCACAGACGCAGCATTGGCACCTGGCGTATTGGTGACAACAATGCTCCTGGCCCTGGCTTCATCCAGATCAACAGCTTCGTAACCAACGCCATAGCGCGCGATCACTTTAAGCTGGTCTGCCGCGTTGAGCGCCGTCTGGTTGATTTCATCCAGGCCAGCGATATAGCCATCGATACCTGGCAGCATCGCCTTAAGTTGCTCGCCAGTAAGTGGCTTACCTGTCTCGTTGTAGATAACCTCCCCAACCTGGTCTTCCAATGTCGTGATTAGGGCGGCATCCGTCCGACCAAATGAGGTGGGCGTGACCAGCACCTTCATTTCACTCAGCGGTTTCATGATTTGCGTTCCTCTGATGAAAGCCCACGCGGATTATTAGCAGGGCTTTTCACCAAACTGTCCCTGAACAACTTGTAATGACAGGATGATGTTATCAACTATCGTATTCAGCGTCAATGCAAAGGCAGCGTCGCTGCCGATCTGCGCAACCTTGACCCATCTCCGACAGCCTGTAGTTCTATTACAGGGCCGCTATCTCTTCGTAGATGGGTATAAGCGCCTCGTACAGCGAATTGAAAATTGGGTAATGACGTGCATACGCGGCCATCTCATCTGCATCTGGCTGGATAGTCTCGGCAATAGCATTCATCTGGTCGATCATAGAGAAGTCTTTGTACAGCCCCACACCGACGCCGCCTGCCAGTGCTGCCCCCATAGAGGTGGCTTCTTCGAGGATTGCCAGCCGATGAACGGGCACGCCATAAATATTGGCCATCATCTGGTTCCAGAAGCGACCCCGCGCCCCACCCCCGATCACCCGCATGGATTCAATGTCGATGCCCTGGGCCTGGAACGCATCCATAATCACGCGCAGATTGTAGGTCACGCCTTCCAGCACGGAACGGATCATATCAGCGCGGGTATGGCGAATTGTCAGGCCGACAAAGGCGGCGCGTGCATGTGGATTCCAGCGCGGGCTGCGCTCACCCATCAGATAGGGGAGGAAAAACAGCCCCTTCGCGCCCGCTGGTGATTTGGCCGCCTGCTGGTTCATCAACTCATACTCGCTGATGCCGAGCTGCTTGCCTGCGGCAACTTCCTGCGCCGATAGCTGGTCGCGTGCCCACTGGTAGGAGGCGCCTGCGGCCTGCATCGTACCCGTCGGCATGACCATCCCGGGCACGATATGGCCAAAAGTGAAAGTCTTCTTGTCAGGGTCGAAAATGGGTTGGCTGGTCGCCAGAGCAATCCACGACGACGAGCCGACATAGTTATAAGCCGCCCCCTCACTGACAACACCGGCCCCGGCACTGGCACACGGGCCATCACCGCCGCCAATGACGACGGGTGTTCCCGCTGCCACGCCAACATCCTCGGCGACCGACGCTTGTAGATAGCCAACCACATCCACAGAATCGTGAATGTCCGGTAGTTGGCCAGGGTCGATTTCAACGGCCTGGACGATTTGATCTGACCAGATACCTGTATTGATGTCGTACAGGTTCATGCTGGAGGCATCCGAGCGATCCGTGACGAAGGCCCCGGTCATGCGTGCGACGATGCTGTCCTTGGCGTGGACGAACTTGTAAGTGTTCTTATAGATCTCCGGCTGATGGTCGCGCAGCCACAGCATTTTCGTCAGCGAGTAAGACGAACTGAGGCGATGACCTGTAATGTGGTAGACATCATCGGCGGACACCCGTTCACCAACCCATTGCGCCTGGTCCAGCGAACGGGTATCGGCCCAGATGATGGCATTGCGCAGCGGTTTGGCGTTCTCATCCAGCGGAACACAGCCCATCATCTGGCCGCTGAAGGTAATGCAGGCGATGTCATCACGCGCGACACCTGCTTCGCTCAATAGCTTCTTGCCGGAATTACAGACCGCTTCCCACCAATCCTGCGGGTTTTGCTCTGCCCAGCCCGTGTGCGCATATTCGGTGCCATAGGCATAGAAAGCACTGCCTACCAGGCGTCCTTCGCGGTCATATAATGTGGCTTTATTTCCGGTCGTTCCCAGGTCATGAGCAATAATATAATTTGGCATCAATCTCTCTCACCTTAATAATCTAGTCTGGGTACATGTCTTACCATGCCGCAAGGTCACTCGCAATAACCTGACTTGTTCTTTTTGACGGGCTTGGGATAGTGCCGCGCAGGCGTGAGGACCGTTTAAAAGCATAGTACGAAGCATTGAAATCAGTTTGTTGGGATGCGATTTTCTGTCCACATCGCGTATACTATAATATGGATATGAATCTTGGGATTATAACGATGTAATCATGTCATGACAAGCTGTGACGTTCAGTAGCGCATATTCAGCCATGACATCGCTTGGCATCGTGATAGATGGCGAGACTGTCTAATATAGCCAGGGCATTTTGGCAGAGGATGTCACAAAGAAGGGTACCGATAGTTTTATGGATACATATCTGAACGCCAGACGCATTGATCGTGACAGCTACCTGCCTTACTACATCCAGCTCAAGGAAATTCTGTGCACAGCCATCGATCAGCATCATTGGGAGCCAGGTGATCGCATCCCAGGCGAGCCTGAATTATGCGATATGTTCGGTGTCAGCCGGACGGTTGTGCGTCAGGCACTAAACGAGATGGAGCACGAAGGCTACATCACGCGGGAAAAAGGCAAAGGAACGTTTGTCGCCCAGCTTAAAATCCGTGAAAGTCTGATGCAAAAGCTCACCGGCTTCTATCAGGATATGATTGATCGTGGCTTCACGCCGCGTACGCGGGTGCTTAAGCAGCGTATTGTAAAAGCCAGTGCAAAGGTGGCCGACCACCTCGAAATTGCCGAAGGTGAACCCGTCATAGAAATTCGGCGGTTGCGCTCCGTCGATGAAGATGTGCCGCTGCTGCTGGTCACCAGCTATCTGCCTGCCAATCTGTGCCCGCTGCTGGCACAAGCGGACCTGGAAAATCAATCGCTCTATACAGTTCTCGAGTCTCACTGTGGGATTTTCATCATGCGCGGACGCCGCTTTATAGAAGCGGTTGCCGCCCGCCCCGATGAAGCCGAATTGCTACAGGTTGAGCCAGGTTCGCCGCTGGTCATGATCGACAGCATCAGCTATGACGATAACAACACGCCGCTGGAATATTATCGTGCGCTCCATCGTGGTGATCGCTCGCGTTTTGAAATTGAATTGCTCCGGCTGCCAGAACGCGATTTCAAAAATGAGGTTCCGACATCGACGTCGCTCCCTCACGCCAATTCACTTACTAACGACAAAAGCTAGGAAACACTCATGGCAAGGTTTACCCGTTTGCAGATCTACAATCAGGTTCTTAACGACAAGGTCGTTCCACTCTTCTATCACAAAGATATTGACATCGCGCTCAAAGTGACAGGCGCCCTGTATAGAGGCGGCTCCCGCCTGCTGGAATTCACCAATCGTGGCGATTTCGCCATCAACGTCTTCAGCCAACTGGTGCAGAAAGCAGCGGATGAGTTTCCGGAGATGATTATTGGCGCGGGCACGGTCAGCGATGCGCCAACAGCGGCACTCTATCTGGCGAATGGCGCCAACTTCATCGTCAGCCCGACCTTTAACCCGGAAGTCGCGCGCTTGTGCAACAGCCGCAAGGTAGCCTACATGCCCGGATGCGCCACCCTGACCGAAATCGCGACCGCCGAAGAATACGGCGCGGAAGTCGTCAAGCTCTTCCCAGGGGAAACATCCGGTGGACCAGCCTTTGTCAAAGCGGTCAAAGGTCCGCGCCCCTGGACGAGCATCATGCCAACCGGTGGCGTCAGTGCTGACGAAGACAATCTGCGTGAGTGGTTCAGTGCAGGCGTGGCCTGCGTCGGCATGGGCAGCAAGCTCGTCCGCAGCGACTACCTCAAAGCACAGGACTATGACAGCATCACAGAGACTGTCAAACAAGCCTTCGCGATCATCAAAAAAGTCACATCTTAGTGCCTACCCAGAGAGTGAATTCGCTATGACCGATTACAACATCGTCAAAAAAGACCGACCTACCTTCTATTTCATTGGCGTCACCACTGGCAAGTCATCGATCAACAAGGTTTTTCCGTTGTGGATGGATGTCCTGGGCTTCCCGGAAGTCGTCTTAGAAGGCATTGACCACGCGATTCATGACGATCCCGAAAGCTATCGCCGATCCGTCGCTCAGATCAAATATGATGAAAACTCACTCGGTGGGCTGGTTACGACCCATAAAATTGACCTGTTGAATGCTGCCAGGGACATGTTCGATTACCTGGACCCCTATGCCCAGGCAACTGGGGAGGTTTCCGGCATTTCCAAACGCGATGGACGCCTTGAAGGTTATGCCAAAGACCCATTATCTGCGGGGGCCAGCCTGGATGCCATCATCGAACCTGGTTACTTCGGACGCACGGGCGGCCATGTCCTCAGCCTGGGTGCCGGAGGTTCCGCTGTCGCGACCTTGCTGCACCTCATCAACAAGACCGACAAAGCCGACCGTCCCGAGAAATTCATTGCGGTCAATCGCTCATCAGGCCGCTTGGACCATATGCGCAGCATGGTGGAAAAGTACAATACCGATATTGAAGTCGACTATATCCAGAGCAGTGACCCCAAACAGAATGATGAAATTATGGCGTCGCTGCCGGAACAGAGCATCGTCATCAACGCAACCGGCATGGGCAAGGATACACCTGGCTCTCCCATCACCGACGAAGGTATTTTTCCGCTCAATGGCATCGCCTGGGAATTCAACTATCGTGGCGAGCTTGATTTTTTGCATCAGGCCCTGCGCCAGAAAGACTCGCGCAATTTACAGGTCGAGGATGGCTGGGTGTACTTCATTCATGGCTGGACGCAGGTCGTCTTTGAGGTGCTCAATCTGACGATGACCCCTGAGCTTTTTAAGAAACTTGACGAGGCCGCATCGACTGTTCGCTAAAGCCAGCGTTACCGGAACCCAAAGCACACACAACAGACCAGCTATCACGCTGGTCTGCTTCTTTATGGTCCGGCGTTTTGATTTTTTAGCCCTGGTGTATCCTATGAAGGCTTTGGATCGTTTTTGGCTATAATGCCGTCTGTGTGATGGGATAGGACGATGGCAAAGCATCTCAAAACATCCGATATTGCAGGCGAGTTTGGCGTCCATGTCAACACAGTGCGGCTCTATGAAGAACGCGGCTATCTGTCGCCTGTACCCAGGTCTGCCAGCGGCTATCGACGCTTTAGCAACCTACACCTGGAACAAATGCGGCTGGCGCATCTGGCACTGCAATGGCCCTATTTTAACGACAAAGACCTCGTTCAGGACCTGATTGTTTGCGCTGCGGATGGCGACCTGGGCATGGCAATGGAAATGGCTTACGAGCACCTTATCAATGTGCGCATTGAACGTACCCATGCTGAAGCCGCACTCGAATTCTTGGAAAGATGGGCACAGGGTGGGGTGATTGATACCACCAACAGACGGTTCACAATCGGTCAGACGGCGCGGCACCTGGGCGTAACCGCCGATCAACTGCGAAATTGGGACCGCAATGGCCTGCTGGATGTCCCGCGCGATCCGGAGACAGGTTACCGCACCTATAGCGCGCGCGAACTGGGACGCCTGCGTGTGATCCGCATGCTGCGCCAGACCGGTTATAGTTTGATGGCCATTTTGCGTATGCTGCGCCATTTTGATGCAGGCCACCACGACACCTTACGTCAAGCCCTGGATACGCCCGAAGACGGCGACGATGTCGTCACCCTGGCCGACCGCTGGTTGAGCACACTCCAGGAACATGAAGAACGTGCCGCAGCCATCATCGCACAGATTACCGTCCTCTCCAGGCTTTGGAATCCAGAAGCCTGATAAAAGTCTCCATTAGCTCACCAATGTGATGACATCAGGCTATTTGGCAGGCGGTCCTGTACTTTCCCGCATAACAATCTCCGGCTGAAAGATGTACTGTTCCAGGGGCGTATACAGATACCGCCAAATGGGCGGTGATCAAATCCAATAACGGGTACATTGAGGGTATAGTCGGGATCGTCAAGAGCTAATGAGTAGCCCTTGCGGTAGTATTAGCCGTGTTTATTTGATTCATAGAAAGACCGTTTTATGTCAAAGCTCAATGTCCTGTTCATCACATCGGACCAGCAGCACTGGAACACGTTAGGGCAGTTCAATCCAGAAGTTCGGACGCCGGCATTGGATAAGCTGGCAGAGCAGGGCACGACTTTTGCCCGCGCCTATTGCCCCAATCCCACCTGCACGCCGACCCGCAGCACGCTCATCACAGGCAAGTATCCATCGCAGCACGGGGCTTACTCGTTAGGCACCAAGCTGCCGGAATTTGAACCCACCGTTGGCGATATCTTCCGTGAAGCAGGCTATCGGACGGCGCTGGTCGGGAAGGCCCACTTCCAGCACCTGCGTGGCACAGAAGAATACCCGACGCTGGAATCCTACCCGCTGATGCAGGATTTGGAGTTTTGGAAGAACTTCAATGAGCCATTTTATGGCTTCGACCATATTGAAGTGGCGCGTAACCATACCGATGAAGCCCATGTTGGCCAGCATTATGTCCTGTGGATGGAAGAGAAGGGACTATCTAATTGGCGCGATTACTTCCGTTCGCCAACCGGCAACAACGATACTCAGCGGCGCAAATGGCTGATTCCAGAGGAATATCACTACAATGCCTGGATTGCTGACCGCACCAATGCCCTCATCTCTGAATTCAAAGACCATGACGAACCTTTTTTGATGTGGGCCAGTTTCTTTGACCCGCACCCTGACTACCTCGTGCCAGAACCCTGGGACACGATGTACAACCCGAACGAAATTACCGTTCCGGCTGTCGTTCCTGGCGAACATGATAACAATCCGCCGCATCTACAGATGACACAGCAAACCCATCCCGATTTCTCTGTCTATCAGGAACCCAATGGTAACGCCAATCATGGCTTTCACTCGCACCTGCACGATCATGACGAACTGGCCAAAGACATTGCCTGCTACTACGGGATGGTCAGTTGTATGGATAAATACATCGGCAAAATCATCGACCACCTGGATAGCCTGGGACTGGCAGAAAACACGCTTGTCGTCTTCACCAGCGATCACGGCCATTATTACGGCCAGCACGGACTCATCGCCAAAGGGGCCTTCCATTACGATGATGGCATCCGTGTTCCGATGATCGCCCGACTGCCAGGGCGCATCGCGGCGGGTGCCCATAGTGCCACGCTGCAATCGCTGGTGGATTACGCCCCAACCTTTTTATCATTCTGCGGCCTGGATATCCCCACCGACATGACCGGACTCAATCAGCAGGATGTCTGGCTGGGTGATGAAAGTCAGGCGCGCGCGCATGTCATCGTGGAAAATCGTCATCAGCCAACGACTATCCACATGAAGACTTACATCGATGCGCGTTACAAACTGACGCTGTACTTTAATCGCGATTACGGCGAAATTTTCGACCTCCAGAACGATCCGCGCGAGGTCAGTAACCTGTGGGCCGATGAACCCTTGCGTGCCCAATTGATAGAAAAATTCCTACATGCAGAAATGCTCAAGGAAGAGCCGCTGACCGATCAATCGCGCTGCTTGCCGAACAAAGCGGCTGCCATGTACATCAGGAGCTTTAACGCTGGCAGGTACCAGATCAACTTCCATCCGGAAGAACCACGTTACGAGCTGTTTGAATTGTTTGAAGATCCGGCCCGCACGAAAAACCTGTGGGATGATCCAGACTTTGCCCAGGTTCGTGCTGAGATGGTCCGCGCCTTACTTTTCGGTCGCTGGGGCCTGGAACCATTGTGGATGCCCCGCGTCGCCGTCGCCTGATTACGGAAGCCACGCGCATCCACTGGAGGATTGGCTGGACAAACAGATGAAAACCAGCTCGCATGATGTCGATCCCCTCACGACGGTCATGCGCGAGGGTGGGCCATTCTATACGCGCGATAACCTGTCCAAATATCTGGAACGCCTTAACAGTACAGATCGCGCCCACCACGCCGCCCGCCTCGCCAAAGCCCATCCTGACGAACTTTAGCGCTTTAAGCTGCTTCACCAAGTCAAGACCATCTGTTATTGAGATGGTCTTGACTGTTCTATAGCTACTGGTTGCATAATAGATGTATCGATTACCTCAGATGAGTCGGCTCGTTTGAAGGTTTCGGCTGCTATAAGCATGTATGTTGCAAATCAGGAGATAAATACATGGCTTTTCAGTTTCTATCACGTGGGCTGGTCTACGTCGCATTTATCGCAATTGTCGCGATTGGCTGGCTGCTCAAACGCAGACAATCGGCCAATAAACATCAAGCTGCTGAAACAGTCTCCCTCGATAGTGCCGAAGCCATCAGGGATGCGCTCAAAAGCCCCGGTTGGCAAACGCGCCTTTCCGCAGTGAAGGAACTCGCTCATCGACACAGCCCGGACAATCTGAACGCACTGGTTGATCTCCTCAACGATGCCGACCCCAGTGTGCGTGATGTCGCCCTGGATGCCATCCTTCCCTATGGCGAGAGCGCCGTTCCTGGTCTCGTCACCGTGCTCGAACATGGCAATCTGGAAGCCCGTGAAGCGGCTGCCAAGGCGCTGCAACACCTTCACCCTGGGTCTGCCGTGTCGGCTTTAATCACAGCGCTCGCCCATGACGAAAGCGCCTGGGTACGGGTTCCGGCGGCGCAGGCGCTCGGCGCAATTGCCACTGACGAAGCAGCCGAGGCCCTCATCCACGCCCTGGATGATCCGCATGCCGATGTCGTCAAGGCTGTCCGCGCAGCCCTCACACACATTGGCACGCCGGATGCGCTCCAGGCCCTGGAAAACCATGCCGCTCATAAAAATGCGGAACCATCATCAGAGAACAACACCGATTTCCTGTTCCTGTCCTGATGGTTTTGTGAGCGACATTCTGTGGCGATAAAAAGGCTGTCACCAAATTGTGACATCCTTTTTTTATTTTGAATTGGTTTTGGATATACGCTGCTATCGTGTGCGACTATCATGTATACGATAGATACGAATCACTCACACAATGAGAGCAATCTCGTGCGCATCACATTCTTTCAGCAAGCTACCATACGACGCCAAGAAGAAGGAATTAGCCTGACATGGTCCAGGACATATTGACAATTGATATTCAGGAAGACCAGGACGAAGACCCTCCCTCTACGCCACGTCCGGCACTATGGGCAGACGTGCCGGATGAGAAATGGAACGATTGGCGCTGGCAGATGGCCAATCGCCTCAACAGTGTTGAAGAACTAGCCCAACTCATTCACCTCACATCAGAAGAAATCCAGGGTTTGCGCGCAGATGGCAAATTTCGCGTGGATATCACGCCGTATTTCGCCAGCCTGATCGACCCTGACGATCCGAACTGTCCCATTCGTCGGCAGGTGATTCCGCTTGGCCGTGAATTGCATGCGTTCAATGGCATGATGGAAGACAGCCTTGCCGAGGATAAGCATAGTCCAGTGCCTGGTCTTGTGCATCGTTATCCCGACCGCGTGCTGATGCTGATTACGACGCAGTGCGCATCCTACTGCCGCTACTGCACGCGCAGCCGCCTGGTGGGGAACCCTGCCCAGACCTTCAGCAAAGTCGATTTTGAAGCCCAACTGGACTACCTGCGGCGAACGCCCCAGGTGCGTGATGTTTTACTCAGTGGGGGTGATCCGCTGGTGCTGGCTCCCAATGTGCTGGAATACATTCTGTCCAGCCTGCGCGCCATCGACCATATTGAAATTATCCGCATTGGCAGTCGTGTGCCCGTCTTTTTGCCGCAGCGTATCACCGATGATTTTGCTGATCGGCTCAAGCGTTATGCACCCGTCTGGATGAATATCCACACCAACCATCCCAAGGAAATTACGCCAGAACTCAGTCGTGCGCTGGAAAAACTGGCCTTTGCTGGCGTCCCGCTGGGCAACCAGAGCGTGCTGCTGGCTGGCATCAATGACAGCGTTCATATTCAGCGCGAATTGGTCCACAAGCTGGTACGGAACCGTGTGCGGCCCTACTACCTCTACCAGTGCGATCTGGTCAAAGGGGCGGGGCACTTCCGCACGACGGTCGCTAAAGGTATCGAAATCATCGAAGGGCTGCGCGGTCATACCAGCGGCTATGCGGTCCCCACCTATGTTGTTGATGCCCCGGGTGGCGGCGGCAAAATTCCGGTGATGCCCCAGTACATGATTAGCCAGGGACCGGGCAAGGTCATTCTGCGCAACTACGAAGGCTTCATCACGGCTTATGACGAGCCTGCCGACTACGACCCGCATATGATCGACAATCTCGATCACCAATCACTGCACCGTGCCGAAGAAGGACAGGGTGGCGTCTGGGGGTTGCTCAATGGCGACGAAGATACCATCAGGCCAGAAGGATTTGATGCCCTGCATCAGCGCAACGCGGAGCAGCATCGGCTCAACTTTGATGGCCATAAATGGGAACGCCATCACCTCAACGGCAACGGCAGCAATTCAAACGGCCATCACAACAATGGTCATAACGGTAACGGTCATAACGGTAACGGTCATAACAGCAACAATGGCGACAGCCACTAACTCACGTCTGCCCACGCGATGGGCATACAGAAAGAACAGGTGTCGATGAAAATTGCAGTGCTCGCCAACCTCAAGAAGAATGCACCAACCTGGGAAGGTATTGCGGAAGATCACTGGGATGACCTCGATAGTCCCAAGACGATTGAGGCCATCATGAATGCCCTGCGGGCCAATGGCCACACGGCGGAATTTTTTGAAGCGCAGATCACACCGCCCTACAGCCTGATCGAAAAGCTGACGGACTATGCCCCTGATCTCTGCTTTAATATCGCGGAAAGCCACTATGGCGAAAGTCGCGAGGCACAGATTCCAGCCGTGTTGGATGCCCTGCGCATGCCATATACCGGCAGCCAGGTATTGAACCTGACCTTGTCGCTCGACAAGCCCATGACCAAGCGCATCCTGCACTATCACAACCTGCCTACGCCGGAGTTCCAGGTGTTCGAGAAAGCTGACGATCCCATCGACAGCGACCTCCTTGATGAAGCTGGCGAACTGCGCTTTCCGCTGTTCGTCAAACCCAGCCGCGAAGGCACAAGCATCGGCGTCGATGCCCGCAGCATCGTCCACACTGTCGCCGAGCTGTACGATGTCGTCGCGGAGCAGCTCCAGCGCTATCGCCAGCCCATCCTGGTAGAGCACTTCATTGAAGGTCGCGAACTGACTGTAGGCGTGGTTGGCAATTTAGGGCGTACGGCTGCCCGTCGCCTCAATGATCGTGAAGCACTCGATGAACTGCCCGCGACCATGACCTTCTTGCCAGTGCTGGAAATTGACCTGGAGGCATATGACGATTCCGAGGCGGGCATCTACACCAACCGCATGAAGACCGATCTGGTCGATGAATTCTACTATCATTGTCCGGCCCTGATTGATAATGCGCTTGTGCAGCAGCTCAACCTGTTGGCAGCGGCTGTCTTCCGCGTCACGGGCTGCCGCGATGTTGCCCGCGTTGACTTTCGCCTGGATAAAACCACCGGATCGCCCTACATTCTGGAAGTCAACCCACTGCCCGGCCTCAACCCAGACTACAGCGACCTCTGCATTCAGGCGAATGCCGCCGGCTGGACCTATGAACAGCTTATTGGAGCCATCACCGACCAGGCCCTGGGGCGTTACAGCCTGCTGACGGAAACCGTCACCAACCCAGGCACCGCCATCGGGTAGTAGCCAGTAACACAAACGTCGAATAAAAACAGCCTGTTCATCGAACGAACAGGCTGTTTTACTGCTGCCTGGTGTTATGGCCCCGTCGTCCAGGGTGGACTAGCCGCCTTCAGCAGGTATTACGCTGATGATGACGTTGCCCTTTTTCTGGCCTGTTTCCACATAACGATGCGCTTCCGCCGTTTGCTCCAGCGGGAAGCGTTTATCGATAATGGTCCGTATCTCACCTGCCTCGATCAATCCACGCAACTGGACGAGGGCTTCTGTCGTCTGTTCAGCCGGGCCTAAAATGACCTTTTTGTCGCTCCGGCTGGATGTCCATCGTCCACGAAACATCTGTGAAAAAGTTGGGTTCGCCAGTAAATAGCGCCCATGCGGATTGAGCTTCTTGAGACTGCCTTCGTAAGGGCTTTTGCCGATGACATCGAAAATGATGTCATATGTTTCATCACGCTGAGTAAAATCTTCCTGCGTAAAGTCGATGACATGCTCGGCACCAATTGAGCGCACCATATCCAGTTTGCCAGTGCTGTCGATGCCTGTGACCTCCGCGCCATAGTATTTGGCAAGCTGCATCCCGAAGGTGCCGATGCTCCCTCCGGCACCAACGACCAGCACTTTTTCCCCTGGTTGGACGTTGGCCCTGCTCAGGAAGTGCAGCGCTTCTAGCCCCGCAGTCGGGACAGCCGCCGCTTCTTCGTAAGTCATGTTGGTGGGCTTCTGCGCCATGACAGCATCTTCTGCCAGGCAGACATACTCCGCATAGCCCCCGAAGGTAATGCCAGCGGCAGCGAAAATAGCATCCCCCACCTTAAAGCGCGTAACGTCCTTGCCGACTTCTACAATTTCCCCGGCCAGTTCCTGCCCCAATATTTTGTTCCTGGGATTGAGGATGCCCATGTACAGCCGCATTGGCACCGACAACCACGCCGGGAAGTCCAGGCTGCGCGTCCCCGCATCACCAGCGGTCACTGTCGAGGCGTGAATGCGAACCAGCACTTGCTTGTCTTTGGGTGCGGGTTTTTCCACGTCCCTGAATTCCAGGCCCTCCGGCGGACCATATTTTGTCCAGACAACAGCTTTCATCAAATGACTCCCTTATGGTCAGGTCAATCAGCCCGTAGCTGATTCATTTCTGTTTTGGGCGGGTTCAGCCGCCTGTGAATAAACGAACTGGGCCAGTACAAATGCTGCCTGGAACAAATTCAGAACCAGTGCGGTAATATAAAAGGCGGGGTCCAGACTGGGATTGATGCCCAATATCACCAGCACCAGCGGCGCCTGCATCGGAATTTCCAATAGCACCCAGAAGAACGCCGCCATCACGGGGTCGCTATGCGTTCGTTGTATGGCCAACTGTCGATTCTCGGCATTCCTGAGCGATAGTATGAGCACAACCCAGATGATCGCCAGAAAAATAAGGCTGCTCAGGAGCCACAAATCATGGCCCGCAAATCCGTAGCGGCTCAGTCCAACCGGAATCAGCGCGGCGACGAGCACCTCAAGGCCGATAGTGACGACCGCTCGTACCAGTCCAAGCTGAGCCGCATCAATTTCCGAACGGCGCGTTACGCTGATGAGCGCACCGAAACCCACGAATACCCCAGCGATTTCCGCGATGGCCGTTAAGAGACTCAAGTCCTGATCCAATTTTTCCCCCCCACAAACCCTGCCTATGAATCGCTGTACTGTCAGCAGATTCTACCGAACGAAACGTTTCGGGCAAACCACTGGCTGAAATCTGTGGTGGCTGTATGCGATGGAAATTCTTGCAACTGAAGGCTGCTATTGCCCGTAATGGCTATCACATCGTTCGTTATCATACATCGCCATGTATGCCAAAATGGACCTCTGCACATCATCACGCAATATCTCTTGGGGGAGATCAAATGAATGACAGTAATGCTCGTCTGCAACAGCTTATCGACAAAGAAAGCCAAAAGGGCCATACGCATGGCGTGGTCCTCGGCGTGCAATCCGCCGATGGTCGCGTAGATTTCCAGGGAGCGGCAGGCAGCGCATCGCCGGATAGCCCGTATTTCATTGCTAGCGTCAGCAAAACGTATACGGTGGCAGTACTCATGCAGCTCGTCGATGAAGGTCGCCTCGACCTCGATGCTCCCATCACCGATTATCTGTCGCCAGATATGCTGACAGGTATCCACGTCTATCAGGGCACTGATTACAGTCATCAACTCAAGGTCTACCAACTCATCCACCAGACATCCGGTCTCGCGGATTACTTTGAAGGCCATCTGGCCGAGGACTTCAAGCAGAACATTGACCGCGAGTATTCTGTTGAAGACACATTGGCGATAGCACGTGGCATGCCACCGACTGCTGCTCCCGATAGCGGCAAATCGCACTACTCGGATACCAATTACCAACTGCTTGGGGCCATCATTGAGTCGGTTACGGGCCAGCCTATTGCCGCTGCCTTCAAAGCCTACATTTTTGATCGGCTCGGTTTTCAGGAAACCTACCTGTACGACTGCCATCAGCCGCATAATGGTGAACTTCCGCTGCCGCTCTATCACCAGGACAAAGCACTGGCGTTACCCCTGGCGCTGACTTCCGAACGCGGGGCCGGCGGCATTGTCTCCAACACGGCTGAAAGCCTCCGCTTCTTGCGGGCCTTCTTCGATGGCGAGCTGTTTGATGCCAGCCACTTTTCGCGCATGTTGCAATGGAACAGTATGTTTTTCCCGCTTGAGTACGGTTATGGCCTGATGCGCTTCAAACTCCCACGTTGGATGACCCTGTTCCGCGAGACCCCTGAATTGATCGGTCATTCCGGCGCCAGCGGGTCGTTCGCTTTTTACGCGCCCAGCAAGAAGATCTACATCGCGGGCACCTTCAACCAGTTCGATAAACCCTCGCGTCCGTTCAACTTCATGCTGAAAGTGATCAATGCTGCCGGGTTCTAGCAAATTGCCTGTTGGGCTTGTCGGTCCGGCCAACTCATAAAAATCCTGCAAAAAACCCATTGATCTGGAACATGGGCAGGCTTGTCTGCGTCTTCTGTTACAGATAAAGTTACAATTCGTCACAATTTAGACGGATAGTTTCTGTGGGCTGTGCTATGCTCTACGAATAGGGAGTTTCACCACCACCGCCTGTTGATTACAACTTGTCCGATGGTCAGGATATCTGACGATGCCCGGTATCTATCTACTTGGGAACCTACAATTTAAGTCCGACGATGGCACCTTGCTCGATGTGGATATTCGCCGCAAGACGCGCGCGCTGCTGGCCTACGTCTGCCTCGCGGAAAAAGCCGTTAGTCGGGAACAGTTGTCCAACCTGTTTTGCCGCAATGCTCGCGATCCAATGGGCAGCCTGCGCTGGCATATCAGCCGCATTCGCCGCAACTTCCATGACCAGGCCCTGTACGTATCCGACGATGATGTTTATGTCAATCTGTCTGTTCTCACAGTCGATGCCAGCACCTTTCTGAAAGCACTTGCCAGCAGTAAACAGTCCTCAACTGACGAACTGGAAAACACCCTCAAACTGTATCGTGGCGAAGTTTTGGCCGGATACAGCCTGCCGGAAGAAACCGAATTCGAGCTTTGGTTATTGGGGCAGCGAGCACATTTTGCCCAACTCTATGAGAAGAAGGCCCTGCTGCTGATCGAGCAACTTGTGGCCAACGGCGCTTATGATAAGGCCCTGACCTGGGCAAAAACGCTCCTCAATCACAATTCCACCCTGGAAGATGCCCATTACTGGTTGATGTGGCTCTATGCCTGCACTGGCCAGACCAGTGTCGCACTTCAGCAGTATGAAATGTACGAATCTCATCTTCTGCGCGAATTGGGCGCCTATCCCAGTGATCGCCTGACGCAGCTTGCCGAGCAAATTCGTCAGCAGGACTTGCCAAAAATCGTCGTGGAAGAACGGCCAACCCTGGTTGAAAAATCAACCGCTCAGATGACGCCCTTTGTTGGCCGCTCCCAGGAATTGGATCAGCTTCGTAAACAGTGGCAAGCGGTGACCGGTGGCGAAGGGCGGACCGTTATCATTCAGGCCGATGCTGGTATGGGTAAATCGGCCCTGGTTCGCCAGTTTACGCTGACGCTGCCTCGGTACACACCAATCTACACCGGAACCTGCTACGCCAGCACGATGGCTTCCGCCTTAGCGCCCTGGATTAAAGTCATCCGCGATTGCTTTGAGTCACTCGGTGATGATCGCGCCATCGACATCCCCATGATCGTTCGTGCTCGGCTCAGCCTGCTGCTGCCGGATTTGGTCACAGTCGATGAGCAGACCCGCGACATTCTCAATCGGGGCGACCTGAATGCGCATTTGCTGCTCAATACCATCGTCGACTTTCTCTCAGTATTGGCGACAAAACAGCCGTTTGTCATCATCCTGGAAGATTTCCACTTTGCCGACGAAAACAGTGTTCAGCTTCTGTCCTTGCTGCTCAATCGCCTTCAGCAGATTCCGGTGCTGGTACTGGTCACACAGCGCATCGCAGAAATCAACGACAATGATGCCCTCAAACAGGCATTGCATGAATGGCAGATGGTCACTGATTGGATCAGGCTCGACAAGCTTGATGATGCTCACATCGCTGAACTGATTGAGCGCATCCTCCCAGGCATCGACGATAAAGACGCTTTTCGCCGCCGCCTGGTCGATCATACCCTGGGCATCAGCATGCACATGGTGGAAGTCCTGCAAAGCTGCAAGTCGCAGCCGGAGTTGCTCCACGATCTCCCTGTGCCCTTGAGCTTTTCGACGCTGGTCGAGCAGCGCCTGCAAAAAATGTCGCCTAGTCAGCGCCAATTGCTGGAAACACTCGCTGTCCTCGAACATCCAGCTACGCTCAACGAAATTCTGGAAATCACTGGCGAAAACGAAGTCGAGACCATCCAGAACCTGGACCGGACAATGGGCTATCGTTTCATCCAGGCAGCGACGGATAGCGGGCGCGCGACCTATAGTTTCGTCCACTTTTTGTATCGCGATGTCCTCCTGGCGACCATCAGCAGCGCCCGTCAGCAGCTATTACATCGTCGTGCGGCTTTGGTACTGGAGCGCCTCGCGGCCATGCTGCCTGATGGCCAGCGCGCAGAAATCGTGACGCGCGTGGTCAATCATGCTCGCCATGCTGAAGATGTGGACCGCTTGCTGCGTTGGGTGCCCATTGCCGCTGAAACAGCCCGGACAGCATTCGCGCATCGGCAGGCGCTGGCCCTCTATGATGTGCTTGATAGCGCCCTGCAACAAACGCCTCGCCTGTCGCCCGACGATTATGTGGGCCTGCTGATGAAGAAAGTATTTCTGTTGCGCCTGCTGGGTGATTGGAAGTCTCAGGCAGCGGAACTTCAGCGCATCAGCGATATCTACGCGACCACAAACATTACCAATGCCAACCTGCGCCTGGATTTTCTGGTGGAATACGGCACCAATCTGTTCCGCCTGGGCGAATATGCTGAAGCCATTACGCCGCTGACGGAAGCTATTCTGTTAGGCGAAAATGCTGATGAAAAAGCTGTCGTTGCCCAGGCTCATAACACCCTCGGCAGCATCGCTTACTATCGCTCTGATTGGGATGCCGCCGAAACTTACTACAGCGAAGCCCTCAAGCTGCGTCAAATTGTGGGCGATGATATTGGCGTTGGCAAAGGCTACAACAACCTTGGTGCCGTCGCCTACCATCGTGGCAACTATGAACAGGCGGCTGAGTACTACCGCAAAAATATGGAAATCCGCGAGGCGAACAACGATATACATGGCATCGCTACCAGCCTCAACAATATTGGCACGGTTCTTATAACATTTGGCCGTTGGGATGAAGCGATGGATCATTTTCAGCGTGCGCTTGAGTTGCGCAAAAAGCTGGATGACAAGCATGGTATTGCCAGCACCCTCAAGAATATGGCACAGATTAGCGCGTTACAGCGTCGAGATCAGGATGCTATCGACTATCACCTGGAAAGTCTGTCGATCAGCGAGGCGATTGATGATGTCAATGGCGTCGCCCACAGCCTTGAAGCGATAGGCGATATTTATATCAGTAGCGAACAGTATGATCTGGCGATTGATTATCTACAGCGTAGCCTGACCATTCGCCGCAAATTGGGCAATCGGCTGGGCATGGCCGAGTGCATGGCGGATATCGGCTACGCACAGGCGCTCAAAACCAGAACATACCCGGGCGACATCTTCTTTGAAGCCTTAAACATGGCTCACGAGATTGATAACAATCACATGATGTGCCTCATCCTGGAGAAACTCGCCTGGGTGATGCTGTCTATGGGGGGCGATTTATTGCAGGTGGCTCGTTATGTTGGTTTGACCGATGCCCAGCGCCTGGACCAGCGCCGCAACACGCTCGACTTTGTATTGAGTGCCCTTCGTTCGCAACTAGATGAAGACACCTTGCAAACAGAAATGCAGCATGGCGCTCAGATGAACCTCCGGCAGACCGTCAAAGACTTGCTGGATAGCCGTCAGATCACCTGAGCCTAGCGAAGAAACACAGGCTCAGGTGATATTTGCAGGATGGCCAGCACTGGATGCAATAAGAGAGCACAGATTGTAGGGGCAAGACATGTCTTGCCCAAGTTTGGCGTACCAAATCCCTACAGATACGCTTCTTAAAGCAAATGACAGTTCATCCCACATTCTTTGACTTATTCGCCGATGCTGCGCACAGTTGCCTGTAGTCCCGTCGCATGGTCCGGCTGCCCACCGCCGACGAAAATTGTAAAGCTGTGATCTTCGAGTGCCCGCGACCCATCATCCAGCACCCGCGTCAGTTGATCGGCGCTGACTTCAAACGCGAGATGATTCGTTGTGCCAGGTGCCAGATACACACGCGCGAAGGCGACCAACTGACGCAGTGGGTAGTTCGTATCATCTGTGCTCAAATATACCTGCACGACCTCGTCACCTGCCGGACCCTCCACATGGGTAACATCTACTGTGACGGTAAGGGTGTCATTTTCACCAAGCTGCGTTTGGCTTAATGCCAAATTGCTGTACTCAAATCTTGAATAGCTCAGACCATAACCGAACGGATATAGCGGTTCGCCTTCAAAATAGCGATACGTCCGGCCCTGCATGTGGTAGTCTTCAAACGCAGGCAGGTCATCCTCGGACTTATAGAATGTAACGGGGAGTCTGCCGCCAGGGTTATACTCACCGAACGACACCTCGGCAATAGCACTGCCGCCTTCTTCGCCTGGGTACCACGCTTCCAGAATGGCATGGGCATGGTCATGTGCCCAGTTGATGGCCACCGCGCTGCCGTTTAGCAGTACCAGCACAATCGGAACGCCCGTTTCTTCGTACAGCTTTTGCAGCAGCGCTTCCTGAATATCTGGCAAGCTGATCTTCACGCGGTCGCCTCGGCTGACCAGCCCCTGCGGTAGGCCCTCCTGCTGGCCTTCTTCGCCCTCCAGCGCCTGCGACAATCCACCCACGAACACGATTACATCGGCATTTTTGGCGATTTCAACCGCCTCGGCAAAGCCGCTCCGATCTTCTTTGAAGACTGTGCAGCCCTGGGCGTGGGTGACGTGGGTATCGGCGGCTGTCGCCAGCGCCTGAATACCCTGTAGCGGCGTCACGCTGGTAGAGGGTAGGCCGTTGTAATTGCCGAGCAGAATTTCAGGATCATCTGCATTCGGGCCGATGACGGCGATGGTTTTGATCGACTTGGCCAGCGGCAAAAAGTTCGATTCGTTCTTCAGCAGCACGATGGATTCACGCGCGGTTTCTAGGGCCAGTGCCCGATGTTCCGCTGAATCATTCACGCTGATCGGAATTTGAGCATATGTCACGTCTTCTTCCGGATCAAACATGCCCAGTTGGAAGCGGGCAGTGAACAACCGCACCAGCGAACGGTCAATCGTTTCCTCGTCAATCAGGCCCAGACGCACGGCCTCGCCCAGCGCCGAATACGTTTCGCCGCATTCCAGGTCGCAGCCCGCGTTGACCGCCAGCGCGGCGGCTTCGGCGGCTGTCGCTGTCGTCTTGTGATTGCGGTAAATATCGGTGATGGCCCCGCAGTCAGATACGACATAGCCTTCAAATTCCCATTGGTCGCGCAGAATATCCACCAGCAGGGTTGGGCTGGCACAGGCGGGGTCGCCATTGACGCGGTTATATGCGCCCATGATCGAAACCGCTTTGCCTTCCTTGATGGTGGCCTCGAACGCTGGCAGGTATGTTTCCCACACATCGCGCTCCGTTGGCTGCACGTCGAAGTGATGCCGCGCGTGTTCGGGTCCACTGTGGACCGCATAGTGTTTCGGTGTCGCGACCAGCTTGAGGTACTTCGGATCATCGCCCTGCAACCCCTTGACGAAGGCCACGCCCATTTTTGCCGTCAGATAAGGGTCTTCGCCATAGGTTTCCTGGCCGCGCCCCCAGCGTGGATCGCGAAAAATGTTGATATTCGGCGTCCAGAAGGTGAGGCCCGTATAGCGCTTGCGATTGTCATTGCGCGCGAATTCATGATGCTTGGCCCGCGCTTCATCGGAAATCACGGTAGCGATCTCATGAATCAGGGGCACATTCCAGGTGGCGGCCATGCCAATCGCCTGCGGGAAAACCGTCGCAATACCCGCCCGCCCAACGCCGTGCAGGCATTCGTTCCACCATTCGTATTCCGGGATGCCCAGCCGTTCAATCGCCGGGGCCGCATTCATCATCTGGCTGATTTTTTCGTCCAGCGTCATCTGGCTGACGAGGTCGCGTGCGCGTGTTTCAAAAGATAGGTGTGTCATAGTAAGTCCTTCAAGAAGTGAATCTTAAATTGATAATCAACCGAGCCATTTTCGCGAATGCCCGTAATCTTACCATGTGCCAATGCTGCCCACTATATGGGCATCACAACAGCCGCGATAGGGACACAAAAACACCGCCTCTGTACATCACAGAGCGGTGTTTTGGTTGTGTGAGTTTGTCCTAATCCACAATCGGCGTTGGGTTAAAGCTCAATTCGCCATCGACTTCATCGACGACCACATGGCTGCCATCGTGAATATCACCTTCGAGCAGGGCAATCGCCAGCGGGTCCTGCAAGTTGCGCTGAATCGCGCGTTTGAGCGGGCGAGCACCAAATACCGGATCGAAGCCTTTGTCGGCCAGTAGCTCTTTGGCTTCTGGTGTCAGTTGGATGCTGATCTGACGTTCTGCCAGCAGTTTTTCCAGTCGCTTAAGCTGGACATCCACAATCTGCTTGATGTGGTCGCGCGTCAGGTTGTGGAAGATGATAATCTCATCCAGCCGGTTCAAAAACTCTGGCCGGAAGTTGGCATCCAACACCTTCATGATCGCGCTGCGCATCTCATCGGACGCGGTATCGCCACCCATCGACTTTATCAGATCACTGCCAACGTTGCTGGTCATGATGATGACCGTGCTGCTGAAATCGACGGTGTGACCCTGGCCATCCGTCAGGTGGCCTTCATCGAACACTTGCAGGAAGATGTTGAACACTTCCGGGTGTGCCTTCTCAATCTCATCGAACAGCACCACCGAGTAGGGCCGACGTCGCACAGCTTCCGTCAGTTGACCGCCTTCTTCATAGCCGATATATCCTGGCGGGGCACCAATCAAGCGCGCCACGCTGTGACGTTCACCATATTCGCTCATATCGATGCGTACCATCGCGTTCTCATCATCGAACAGAAAATTCGCTAGCGAACGCGCCATTTCCGTCTTACCGACGCCTGTCGGCCCCAGGAAGAGGAACGTGCCCACTGGGCGGTTCGGGTCCTGTAGACCGGCGCGGCTGCGACGGACTGCTGCCGATACAGCGCGGATGGCGTCATCCTGGCCGATGACACGCTCATGTAAGCGGTCTTCCATGTGCAGCAGTTTCTCGACTTCGCCTTCCAGCAGCCGCGCGACCGGAATGCCCGTCCAGCGGCTGATGACGGCTGCGATTTCGTCGGCATCGACTTCCTCTTTCAACATCATCGTGCCGGATTCACGCTTGGCTTCCATAGAAGCTTCCGCGCCAGCCAGCTTTTTCTCTAGCTCTGGCAAGGTGCCGTAGCGTAACCGCGCCGCAGCTTCCAGATCACCCTGACGTTCCGCCCGTTCAAGCTGTACGCGGGCATCATCCATCTGCGCTTTAATGTCGCGCATTACCTGGATACCCTCTTTTTCCTGCTGCCAGTGGGCCATTAGCGCGTCCAGTTCTTCCTGCCAGTTCGCGATCTCTTCTTCGAGGTCGTCCAACCGCTGTCGGGACGCTTTATCACGCTCCTGCTTCAACGCCTCGCGCTCGATCTCTAGCTGCATGATGTGACGCTCAACGCGGTCAAGTTCCACTGGGCGGCTGTCGATCTCCATCTTGAGGTTGGCTGCAGCTTCATCAATCAGGTCGATGGCTTTATCCGGTAGCTGCCGATCAGGAATGTAACGGTTGCTGAGTGTCGCCGCAGCGATCACCGCACTATCCTGAATGCGCACACCATGATGCACCTCGTAGCGTTCTTTGAGGCCACGCAAAATACTGATAGTGTCCTCCACGCTTGGCTCATCGACGAACACGGTCTGGAAGCGCCTTTCCAGCGCGGCATCTTTCTCAATATGCTTGTGATACTCATCGAGCGTGGTCGCACCGATCATACGCAGTTCACCCCGCGCCAGCATCGGTTTGAGCATGTTGCCCGCGTCCATCGCGCCTTCAGCCGCGCCTGCGCCGACAATCGTGTGCAGCTCATCGATGAACAGCACAATCTGACCGTCGCTATCGGCAATCTCTTTGAGGACCGCCTTCAGCCGTTCCTCAAATTCACCCCGATACTTGGCACCTGCGACCAGGCTGCCCATATCCAGCGCCACGATGCGCTTGTCTTTTAGGCCCTCCGGCACATCGCCATTGACGATACGCTGCGCCAGCCCCTCCACGACAGCCGTCTTGCCAACACCAGCTTCACCAATCAGCACCGGATTGTTCTTGGTGCGGCGGCTGATGATATGCACCACCCTCCGGATTTCTTCGTCACGACCAATCACGGGGTCCAGCTTGCCCTGACGTGCCAGTGCCGTCAGATCACGACCATACTTCTCCAGGCTGTCATACGTGCCTTCCGGGTCCTGGCTGGTGACGCGCTGACCGCCGCGAATGGCGGCTAATGCCTGCAAAATCGCATCTTCATCGATGCCTTGCGACGTCAGAATCTTTGAATCGGTCGGACCATCGGCCAGCGCCATCAGGATATGCTCGGTGCTGATGTATTCGTCCTTCATGTGGTTGGCACGTTGTTCGGCGACATTCAGGACATCTACGGTCTGTCGGCTGAGGCCAATCTGCACATTACTGCCCATGACCTTCGGCAGACTGTTGAGTATGGTCTCCGTTTCATTCAGTAGCAGTGACGGTTGCACGCCAATTTTGGCGATAATCTGCGGAACCACGCCATCTTCCTGTGTCAGCAGCGCATGCAGCACATGGATCGGTTCGATGTGGTTGTGGTTGTACTCCGTCGCAAGCGACTGAGCCGACATAAGCGCCTGCTGCGCTTTGTTGGTATAGCGGTTTAAATTCATCTGTACTCCCTCTATCGCCCGATGTAAAGTCGGGGTAACGTCTCGCGACTCCATTCACGAAACACTCATATTAGTATTGATCTCTCGCACAAAAATGACGTAAAAACCTCGTCTGAAATACATAAGAGAAATCTGTTTTGTAAGATTGAGGTAAGATAAGAGGGCTAGGGCGTAGTACCTTGGGGCTATTTTTGCTGCCAAACAAAATAACTTCAGTCTGCCTGATTGCTGACCGCTGAACACTTTCTATATCCCATGAGCGCAATAAAGGCGTCCTTCTTCTTCCGAAAGAAGAAGGACCGAGGATGGGGATTTATATGTTTTGCCGACTTCTCAGCAAATGCCGCTTCTCGACGGGCACAAAATCAAACATATCGTCGAAGAACGCAATCTGTGGTTGGCCTGTTTGGAAAATGCCGAAGTCCTTTTGCATGCTTGCATCCACTCGCCTGATGAGCGCCGCGAACTGCTCGGATTCTTCCGGCGTCTGTTTAATGATGTGATACGCCAGCGAAATATGGAATTGATAGCGATCATGGTCCGGGAAGCGCACCCCAGTCGCTTCTGACAGGGCATCCCGATACATTCTGATTCGCTGCGCGTTGCCCTCGTCGGCTGGCTGCACGTGAATGCTGACCCCGACCTCGCCGCTGTTCAGTGTGCCATAGGCCATCTCGAAACGATCTGGCTGCGGAACCTGCGCAAACGTCCTGATGAAATAGTCATCTGTCGCAATCAGTGAAGTATCCAGCGGCAGATGTGCGGACCAGCGCTCAGGTAGGCGCGTGTCATCCGTGATGAACTCAAACACCGTCATGTGCATACTCGGCAGCGGCAGCAGCGCGAACTTGTGCGCGAAGGGCAGGCTGCGCATCTGCTCCTGAATCCACGCGCAATGGGCATATGTCTCCGACTGTGGATTGACCATACAAATCACGGTGTTCCCAGGGAACTGCCGCACCCGCCCATCTTCATAAAACTTGCTGCCAACTGCCGGCGCATACTCAATATTTGACATGTTTTCTCGCTTAATCTGTGAGTTTGCCTTTCGCTTGGACAAGGCGCTCTAACCACTCGATAAAAGTACCGCAATAACGCTCAAAGGGAAGTGCTGCACCACTCACATATAGGTCCATCGTGTTTTCATCATTCTGATGGCGATATACGCTGGGCATATCTGATAGTTTAAAAGCATAGGTGATCTTCTCGTCTGGACCGTCACTATCACCTACTGTTACATCACAAAAAATGATGAAACCGTGATAGACCGCATCCTCTTCTTCGTATAGCAGATAAGACGTGTAACTCCAGAGACTATTTATCGTTCCAGATGCGGAAATTGGTGGAGGAATAACGAGAGCTTCGCCGTAAGTTTCGAGGAATTCTACAAAACTTTCGTCAGCCTTTAGCGATGGATATCGTGTCCAAAGGTGAGCTAACGCATTTTTAAGAATACTCGGATGTGAATACTCAGCGTCAGGATACTCAATACTGTCTGATGTATTAGCATATTCGAGAGCAATAAACTTATTCATGACTTCTTGAAGCTGCACATGCTACTCCTTTACTGTGCCCATACCTGCCGACTTGTATGTACAGGCCCACCTGTTTCCAGGGATTCTGCGATCTTAATGTCCAGATAGCGATCCTGGCAGGCTTCCGCCAGCGGGTAAAAGGCATCCGCGCCGCCGACGTACTCCGCCATCTTGGCCATGCACTGCCCGATGGCGATGTCCTCATCGTTAATCGCCGCCGGAGCAAATGGATTTTCGTAGACCCATTCGCTGCCCAGTTGAATCCCCTTAAAGTGATAGCCTTCCAGGTTGCCGCTTTCGCCTGCGTTCAACCGCAGGAAAGTCAGCTCAATCGGTGTGCGATGGTCCTTCAGGTAGCGTACGGTGTCGTTAATCAGCTCGCCGCGATCCCCGCGGACAAGGATGCGCTGCTTGCGAATATACGAGCGATACTGGTCATTGGTAAAGTCAAACACGCCGAGCTTATCGCCGAAGTTCAATGTGGCAATCGTCTGCACCGAGTCCCTAGTGGTTTCCTCGTCGGGCAGGCCATGCCGTTCCAGCCCGGCCACAATCGGCGAAGTGAACTGCAAGGCACTGATGGTCGCGTCTTCATAGCCGATGCCTAGCAAGCGCCGAATCAGGCTGATACCATGATAGCCATGCGCGACTGACACCTGTGCCTGCGTTACCGTGCCCAGTTTGCCGCTGTTGGCCAGGTCGATGCGGGCGGCGTGATGCGGTTGCAAATGATACTGCTCCGCGACAGCGATCTTCGCCCCATTCTGCACCAGCTTGTATAACGCTTCCATCTCGGCAATGCTGCGCGCCGGAGGTGTCTCACTCAATACAGGGAAATTCTTTTCGGCTAGTTCGGTTATCAGCCCCGGATTCACATCCCAGGGCACGCTGGTGATGACGAACAGCGGCTTCTGCGCCAGCATCGCATCCAGCGACCCGAACAGGGGCACATCATACGGCTTGACCCAGTCTTTTGCCTTCTCCACATCCCGCGTGACGACACCCACACACTCGAACAGATCGGGTCGTGCATTTGCCACCCGCAGGAAAAATGTCGTTCGCCAGCCAGTGCCAACAGCGCCAAAACGTATCATCAGTTTGATCCAATCTTGCCGAAGCGTCGCTCAGGGATGCCCGGCACATAGTAATGAACAATGCTTCTGTAATAGTCGAGGTCGTGCTCCGGTGGTTCGACGCCATCTGGAATTGGTTTGCCATGGAACGACTGGAAGTAAGTGATGCAGGCATCGCGCCACCAGCGGGCTTCTCGCTCCTGGACCATCAGCAGATCACTGACGTGTTTGTAGCGCGCCGTGTCGATTTTGCCCTCTAGCGATTGCCACGTCTGCTGCATCTGTCGCACATCATCCACGCCTTCCTGATACATCAGGCACATTTCATCCCACAGCGTCCGGCCCGATTTCATCCGGTAATCCCAGGGTACATGATGGAACCACAGCAACATGTTTTCTGGGCAGCTATCGACGTTTGCCAGTTGGTCGCGATAGGGCGGGTTATACAGGCTGACCGCGTCACTGCCCGTAGCCGTCCGGTCGAAACCCACGCTCTCGGCATCCGCCTGATGATAATAAACAGCGGTCCAATCGGGACGGATGCCATCGACCCAGGGACCAGGCCCATAATGGTGCCCGACTTCAAAGATATGATGTAGTCCCAGCGGCATCATATACTTAACCACCGCCTCGCGTGAGTCGATCATCATCTTGATGGCCGTTTTGACGAATTGCTCATCATTGCTGAACGTCATCCGCAGCCATTCATCCGCGATCTGCTCCGAAGACAGTTCGTAGTCCCATGCCAGCCGACCGTAAGCGTACCAGTTGGCCGCCGCGAACGGATGTCCGCACCAGTTACGATCATCGCCGATGTTGGTCACCGCCGCCATGCCGCTCATGTCATGCCCATCCAGGCTGCCATCGACTACCCTCGCTACTATCGAGCCAGCGCCGTCGCAGTAGGTATCGGCATTCAACGTTTCTTTGAACAGCGGCGCCAGATACACCAGATGCGTCGCAAAGCCCAGGTATTCCTGCGTGATCTGTACCTCCAGCATCAGCGGTGTCTTGGGCATAGCCCCGAACAGCGGGTGATGGGGTTCGCGTGGTTGGAAGTCAATCGGGCCATTTTTGACTTGCAGCAGGGCATTTTTCTTAAAGGTGCCATCCTGCGGAACCAACTGCGAATTAGCCTGCTTAAAGCGGTCTTCTTTGACATCGGCATCATAGACAAACGCTCGCCAGATGCAGATGCCGCCATGCGGTTCCAGCGCATCCGCCAGCATATTGGCCCCATCGGCATGGATACGGCCGTAATCGTGTGGTCCGGGCTGCCCCTCGGAATTAGCCTTGACGACGAAGCCACCGAAGTCCGGCAGAATGTTGTAAATCTGGTCAACTTTGTCTTTCCACCAGGCGGCCACATCGGCATCCAGCGGGTCGGCAGTGCTCAGGCCACCAATCTCCATCGGCGCACTGAAGCGCGCTGTCAAAAACACCTGCACCCCATATGGCCGAAAAACTTCAGCCAGCGCTGCCACTTTGTGCAGATATGGCTCGGTCAGAATCAGTGCATTGGCGTTGACGTTGGTCAGCACGGTTGCATTCAGGCCGATAGAGGCACAGGCGCGCGCATAGTCTGTATAGCGTGGGCTGATGAAATGCGGCAGCTTGTGCCAATCCCACAGCGAATGCCCCGCGAAGCCGCGCTCAATCGTACCATCCAGATTATCCCAGTGATTGAGCATGCGCAGCTTAACCTTCGGCGCGCTGACGATGTGCAGCCCATCCAGCGATTGATGGGTTTGCAGCAGCCGCAAAAATGCGAACACCCCATACAGCAGGCCCTTATCCGTATTGGCCGCAATGACATTGATGGTATGAACGTCCATCTTATGCCGCTTGATGACATAGCCCTCGTCACCAACAGAAGCCAGTTCTTTCAGGTCCAGCGTATCAATAAAGCCTGAGCTTGTGGGCGTACCACATACCACTGCGCCATTCAGGGATGGTTTTTCAATCCAATCTTGCTCCGGCCCTAGCAACCCATCTAAACCCCGTTCGAGTTCCGCCTGTGCAGCGGCCTCAATAGGGGTATTTGCGTTAAACTTAATATGGGTAACCTGCTGCCGATAACTGGCCAGCAATTCCTCATCTTCGATCAGGTTGTAGCGCAGCCAGAGTTCATAACCATCTTCGTTCTTCAAAACCATTTTTTGCCCGTTCTTTCAAATCATTTGAATTTTTACTACCGTAGGGACACAGTAAGCCGCGTCTGGTCCAAGTTCGCACATGTCCGTAGGGACACAGTAAGCCGCGTCTGGTCCAAGTTCGTACATGCTCCGTAGGGACACAGCACGCTGTGTCCGGACCAAGACTGCCCAAGCCCCGTGTCATGCCCGTAGGGGCACAATATATTGTGCCCTCGTTGAAAAGCTGTTACTTCTCCAACCCCTGCCACAGCCCATACAAATACATCGCCGCCAGCGCCCGATCATACAATCCATACCCGACGCGCCCTGTCTCACCCCAGATCATACGCCCATGATCCGGTCGCAGCGGTCCTTCAAAGCCTATGTCGATCAGTGCTTGCATGATGGCTGGCATATCAATATGGGTAGAGTCGGTGTGAGCGACCTCGTAAAAGCTCTGGAAACTCGTCAGCGTGACATTCCGTAGATGCACAAAATGAATCCGATCTGCGAACTGCCGCACCATCGCGGGCAAATCGTTATTCGGCGATGTCCCCAATGACCCCGTGCAAAAGGTCAGCCCGTTATGTTTTGAAGGAACCGCATCCAGTATTCGCTGGATCGACTTTGCATCCCGAACAATGCGCGGCAGCCCCATGATCGACCAGGGCGGGTCATCGGGATGGATTGCCAGCAAGACGCCTGCTTCTTCCGCCGCCGGAATCACGCGCTCCAGAAAATAGACTAGATTCTCGAACAGGGCATCGTCGTCGATCTGGCTGTACTCAGCCAGCACCGCCTGGACCTGTTCGCCAGTGAATCCATGCGCCCACGCGACCCGCGCCTCAAAGCCTTTGGATAGGTCATAGTCCAGCATCGCCTGATGCTCGTACAGCGTCACCATCGATTTATCCGGTAACTGGTAAGCCAGGTCTGTCCGCATCCAGTCGAACACCGGCATGAAGTTGTAGCACAGCACCGGAATCCCGGCCTTGCCCATATTCCGCACACTCTCACAAAACACATCAATCAGACCATTACGCTCTGGCAGACCTTTTTTGATGCTTTCATGAACCGCGATGCTTTCGATGACATCCAGGCTCAGGCCCTGTGCTTCCACGGTCTGCTTGATGCCCTCGAAATCGTCCACGCTCCAGACATCACCAGCCACTTTGCCTTCCAATGTGCCGACGATACCCGTCACCACCGGAATCTGCCTGATCTGTTCCAGGCTGACCGTATCGCCCTCACCGAACCAGCGCCATGTCAATCTCATATTTTTGCTCCGCCCTGGGATTCTGTATCACCTGATTACAGTCTCCCGTAGGGACGCAGCATGCTGCGTCCATTTATTATCATTAAAACGATCTATCTATCGCAGAGATACGGTGTTAAAAGTCAAGCAGTAAGAAGTAGATCAGGATAAGTCGGATCATAGTCACGGTGCTTGACAACGCAGGCCCAGGCGAGATGAACCAACTTACGAGCAACAGCGATGCGGGCAACTTGCTTGACTTTACCCTGACCGACTTTCTTGTTGTAGAACGCTTTGAGAGTGGGATTGAATTGGATGGCAGCGCCTGCGGCCATATAGAGAGCTTGTCGCAGTTTGGGATGCCCACCACCGATAGTAGAGCGCTTGTGTAGGCTACGACCAGACTGACGGTGGTGAGGAACGAGTCCCGCATAAGCAGCCGCCTGCTGTGGCGTATCACAGCGCGAGAAAGCCTGGGTCGTGACCAGCAACCAGGCAGTGGTGACTGTGCCCATACCTGGAATCGAGAGGAGATGTTGGGCAGCTTGTTGCCATTGGGAATCAGAGGCCAGCAGCAATTCAATCTGTTCAAGTAGCTGCTTGGCTTGTTTTTTGAGAGTGGCAATATGCCGTTTGACCTGAGTGATAATGGCTGTTGGTGCATGAGGATCGTGCTGCAAGGCATGCAATCGATTACGCTCCTGAGTCGCCATTTTCAGTAGATCATCGCGACGCTCCAACACATGTCGCAACTGGTGACAGATGGTAGCTGGCGGTGTCCACAGGTCAGGGCAGATCAGACGAGCGAAGTCAGACAACAACTGGGCATCGACCGCGTCCGTTTTACTTCGCTTCAATTGCATTTGACCAAAACGTCTGGCTTGCATAGGATTGATCACACTCACGCAATACCCAAGCTCATGCAGGAACAAAGCAAGCTTGAGCCAGTAGTTGCCTGTCGCTTCCATGACGATATGAATGTGTTTAGGGGCTACGATTTGACTTAAGGTCTGATGTAGGTGCTCATAATCGCTGAGGGTCTGGGCTAACGCCATCTGGCCTGTTTGCTTGGTCTGTGTTACTTGCCAGTAAAGGGACAAACTTTCAGCTGCAATATCGATACCGATATATAGTTTGAACATGATGCCACTCTTTCCATCCTATCTTGGCCTATCTGGTACAATTTCAGCCTGTGAACAGAGTCGGCTCTTGCCTCATGGGATACGTCGTCTCGGCGACTGGATACGGTTCAGACTCGACTCTGTTCCGCCTTCATGTTGGCGATTATTCTCTGCGTCGTAGTCTGTGCTACTTGCCACAAAACAACCTGACCAACTCGGCTGGCTCAGATGTCTCATACTTTAACATCTGGCCTACCTTCTAACATATGAGGCACGAAATATTGCCCTAAACATATGAAAACAGCTCCATACCTGCCGCCAGGTTACTCAGCAAGGCATCCTTCCTCCTTCGGGGGAAGGACCGAGGATGGGGGTCTCCATCATGGATACAAGCCTATTGTGCCCTTATCATTCCTGTTGCCGCAACTGACTCTCCCCCAATTGGACCGCATGTGGACCTACATCAATATAACCATGCTCCGCCACATCCTATACAATATAGGAACTTGCCAACACCCTGGAGGTGCTACATGTCAAAGGGACGTGTTTATGACGATCCCCAGTTCCGCTACACCGACGCCTACAGTGGCCGCGAAGTCATCCGCCTGACGGATTACCTGGGCCATTCCAACCATTTTTATTTCACTGATCCCTGCTGGTTCAACGACAATAAATCCTTCTTCTTTATGTCAGACCGTGAAAATAAGAGCAATTTATTCCGTTATGACCTTGAAGATGGCAAAATCACGCAGTTAACGGATTTCCAGACGCCAGGGCAGTCACGCGGCTGCTGGAGCGATGCCAATCAACGCCTCTATTACTGGCGCGATCAAAAGATCATCGAACTAGACCCGGATACCTTTGAAGAGCGCGAAATCTACCAGGCCCCGCCGGATTGGGAACCGGAAGCCCGCGCCAACCCCACCGCCGATGGCAAATATGTCATCAGCCGTTTGCAGGAACATGTGCCGCAGGATCGCCCCGCGATTTCCTTTGCCTATTCCCGCTTCCACGAGATGTTCCACCGCAAGCCCCTGACGCAGATCATCCGCGTCGAAATCGCGACAGGCAATATGGAAGTCATCTTTGAAGACGAGCGCTTTATGACACACATCAACACCTCACACAAGCTGCCCAACATCATGACCTACTGCCACGAAGGCCCCTGGTACTTGGTCGAGCAGCGCATCTGGGGCCTGAACATCGAAACAGGCGAAACCTGGAAAATCCGTCCCCAGGATGATGGTAAAGGGTATGCGGTCGGCCATGAATACTGGTTCCAGGATGGCGAAACCATTGGCTATCACGGCTTTCCCCGTGATGATCGCTTCGGCGGCGAGCATGTCTTCGGCCATATCAAGTGGGATAACAGCGCGCATGTCGAAGTGAGCTTCCCATTTCGCTCGACGCATTTCCAGAGCATGGACGAATCCATCATCGTTGGTGATGGCTCCCCGGCGGCAGTCTTCAGTCACCAGGGAGTGGCACGTCCCTTCATTCAGCTTTTCAAGTGGAATGGTGAGGACTACGAAGGTCCGCGTGTTCTGGCCTACCATCGCAGCACCTTCAATGACCAGCACGCCCACCCGCACCCACGCTTCACGCCGGATGGCAAGTATGTCCTGTATTCGTCCGATCTGACCGCATATAGCAATATGTATCTGGTGGAAGTCGGCGACTTTTATGATCTGCCGCTGCTGACCGATGACATCGCGCCGCAGCATACGTAATTCGGGTAGGTGATTGATGCGCAAAGGCGATATCTACCACGACGATACATTTACATATCATGACCCATACAGTGGCCGCAAAGTTGCCCGCCTGACGGATTATACGGGTCACTCAAATCATCTCTACTTCACTGACCCATGCTGGTTTAATGAAGGGCGCTCGTTTGTGTTCACTTCGGATCGTGGCGGCCACAGCAACCTGTTCCGCTACGATCTGGATGACTACAAAATCACTCAGTTGACCGAGCTACAAGGTCGGAGCATCGAAAATGAGCGCGTCTTTGACCATCGACCCGCCGGAGCCTATAGCGCCGTCAATCACAGGCACTACTACTGGTGGCAGAACGGCCTGTATGAGCTTGATGTTGACACCTGTGAGGAACGGTTGGTTTATCAGGCCCCGTCGGATAAAGTGCTTGGGATTCATGGCATCACCTCAGCCGATGGTCGCTACGTCTGCAACATGATGCGCGACCGCGTCGATGGCGATGCGCCGACGACTATTGATTATCCTTATTCACATTTTCCGCACCTGTACCCATCCAGGCCCCTGACGCAGGTCATTCGCGTGGAAATCAGCACAGGCGAGATGCAGGTCGTTCACGAAGATCATCGCTTCATGACCCACGTCAACCTGTCGCCGACCATGCCCGACATTCTGACGTTTTGCCATGAAGGCCCCTGGCATCAGGTCGAGCAGCGCATCTGGGGCCTGAACATCCAGACAGGGGCGACCTGGAAAATTCGCCCACAGGATGACGACAATTTCGCCATCGGCCATGAGTATTGGTTCGACGATGGTGAGCATATTGGCTATCATGGCCGTCCACGCGATGGCAAAGGCGACCATGTTTTTGGCTATGTCAGATGGGACAACAGCGAAAAAGTCGAAGTGCGCTTTCCGTTTCACTCGTTCCACTTTGCCAGCAATGGCCACCAGATGATCGTTGGTGATGGCACGCGCGTGTTCAGCCACCCGGATGAACCCTTCATCCAGCTTTTTAAGTGGGATGGCGAGCGTTACATTGGTCCCAGGGTGCTCGCGATGCACCGCAGCACCTTTAATGGACAGCATGCGCATTGTCATCCGCGCTTTACACCGGATGATAAACAGGTACTCTATACATCTGATCTGACGGGTTACTCGAATATGTATCTGGTCGAGGTTGGTGATTTCGAGGATTTGCCGCTGCTCACGGCTGATATAAAGCCTCAACTTACTTAAACAACG
This sequence comes from Anaerolineaceae bacterium, assembly GCA_020634165.1. Taxonomy (GTDB): domain Bacteria; phylum Chloroflexota; class Anaerolineae; order Aggregatilineales; family Phototrophicaceae; genus Phototrophicus. The sequence continues at coordinate 550,734 of JACKCF010000001.1, forward strand.
ACTCGCTGTATCATAGTAACGAGAGAGCGCACGTAACTAGGGAAGAGACAATGAGCAATCCAACCAGACCCGACCGGCCCGCTTTTAAAGGGCTGACCTGGCATCGGGATCAATATTACTCCTTATTTGCACCCGTAGACTGGCAAAAGGTCATGTGGCCTGATGGTCGCCAGGGCATGATTTTGCTGCCGAACAGCGAAGACCTGCATACACTCTTCGCCATTGAAGTCATCGACCTGGGAACAGAAGTCACCAGCGATGATGTGCCATATCTGGCCCAGGGCCTGCGTGACGGCATCAAAGCCTTGCAGGACCGTAAAATTGAAATGACCGATGAATCAGTTGTTGGGCGTCTGGTTGAGCTGGAGGCCAGGTACTCATTTGTAGAAGCGGAAGAACGCCGTAAGCGCTGGGTGCGCGTCCTGTATCACAAGACACATCAGGTGACAGTCACCGCCCAGGGTGCAACGGAAGAATCCTACGCCTACTGGCTGCCGATGTTCAACGAAGCCATGATGACCATCAAAGTCCATGACATCGTGCCGAAGGAACCGACCACCTAGATCGGCCGCAGACGAAAAGGTCCGCTAAATATCGACCTCTTGCGTCTTACGAATATGATCTAAATAGTCATTCAACGCGGCCTTGTTGTGCTGTTGGATGACTATTTTTATTTGCTCATCCTCGCCGGAACGCAGCGCCTTCAGCAATTCACGATGTTCCAGTTGGGCTTGCGGCACACGCTGGGCGAAAACTTCTTCAAGATAATAGCGCCGCAGTCGGTCCCAGTGGAGCAGGGCACGTTCCATCATATCGCGCGAGATGGTCATGTTGGCAATCGCACCGATCATCATATGCAGTTCACGATTTTTCGCCGCCCAGTTGTCAGCTTCATCCGTGTGCTGCTCCATCTGGTCGATCATCTTCTCCAACCGCTCGAACTCATTTTCGGTCGCATGATGGCTGGCCATACAACTGCTGATAATCTCCAGAGATTCCAGCAGAGCAAACACTTCCATAATAAGTTCAGGTCGCAAATCAGTTACAGTGACACCAGCGAAGGGGCGGATCGTTACCAGACCGTCCGCTTCTAATAAGCGCAAACACTCCCGGATTGGACTGTGGCTGACGTTATATTTGATGGCCAGATCATCAATCACAATCCGGCTGCCGGGCTCGAACTCGCCATTGATAATCGCTTCCCGGATAATCTCATAAACAACCTGGTTTTTGCTCTTGAGTTCGTGCGTGCTCATAGTTCTCTGTGTTTTGTAACTGGTCAAATGCTAGATTAGTTGCGAAGTTGTCAAAATCAGTTATATTATGTTTCAATCCTATAGGATTTTATTTTGGATGCAGGCCAGATTCAAAAAAACAACTAAAACAAAACTGAATCTGGATGACGCATTATTGTTTAATTAAAGTGGAGGTTCTTATGGATAGAAAGGGTTTTTCGCGTCGTCAATTTCTCCAAATGATGGCGAGCAGTACCGCAGCCGCAATAGCTGCCTCTGCCATGCCATTGACGACACTCGCCCAGGATAGCATGAGCTATAATGAAGCACCCATGCTAGCCGACTTGGTCGCAAGTGGTAATCTTCCTCCAGTACAGGAAAGAATACCCGCAAATCCGCGTGTTGTCACACCACCAGAAGAAATTGGTCAGTACGGTGGTACACTGCGTCGCGCTTTCAAGGGTATCTCGGACCGCTGGGGTCCGACCAAGCTCAACGAGGAAATGGCAATTGAATGGGACATCCCTGATCCCGATACGGTCAACGTAGTCGCCAACTACATCTCTGAATGGGTCCAGAACGACGATGCAACCGAGTTCACCTTCACTTTACGCGAAGGCCTCAAATGGTCCGATGGCCACCCATTCACAACCGTTGATGTCCAGTTCTGGTACGACTGGTACTACATGGGAGATCTGGCTGATCGTCCAACGCCAATTACAATTGCAGGTGAACCCATGGAACTGGAAGTTGTAGACGAACTGTCCTGGACGGTTCGCTTCCCGGCTCCCAACCCGCTGCTTCCACTCGCAATTGCCAAGCTCACACTCGGCTCATGGGCTGGCCCAACGATGGCAGCTCCGGCCCACTATCTCAGCCAGTACATTCCTGATCTGACCAGCGATCAAAGCCTGATTGATGCTGCGATGGAAGAAAATGGTGTCGATACCTGGCAGCAGCTCTTTGGCGACGGTGGCACCCCTCAAGGGCAAATCGCGGGCTGGTGGTTCAATCCAGACTTACCCGTTATCAATGCTTGGAAATCAGTCAACCACCCGTCAAACGATCCCTGGCTGGCAGAACGTAACCCGTACTACCATGCTGTCGACCCTGAAGGTAATCAACTACCTTACATCGATGGCATGACCCACGCTTGGTTCGACGATAATGCTGTCTTTGACCTCTGGATCGCCCAGGGTGAGATTGACGCCCACATTCGCCACGTTGCTTCAGCAAACTTCACCTTCTATAAAGAAAATGAAGCCGCTGGCGACTATACCGTCCTCCTCTGGCGTGCTGCCGAAACACAAGCCTTCTACCCCAATATTTCTCACAAAGATCCAGTCCTGCGCGAGATCTTCAATGACGCTCGCTTCCGCGAAGCTCTGTCCATCTCGATCAACCGCCAGGAACTCAATGATCTGGTCTACGAAGGATTGTTCGAGCCGCGTCAGGCGTCACCTGTCAGTGGTTCCCCCAACTATGACCCTGAGTTCGAAACTCGTTGGACTGAATATGACCCAGATCGTGCCAATGCCCTTCTTGATGAAATGGGTCTTGAACTGGTCGACGGCGTCCGTATGCGTCCCGACGGCGAACCGCTCAGCTTTACCATCCTCTTCCAGAGTGCTCTTGCTCAACGTGGTGACGAAGTCAACCTGGTTGAAAGTTACTGGGAAGCCCTTGGTCTTCAGGTCAACCAGGAATTGGTTGAACGTACACTTTATCAGGAACGAACCGACAACGGAGATGTGGACGTTGGTGTTTGGAGCGCAGACCGTAACTCGGTCGTCATGGCTGATGTCTCGCGCTACACAGCAGAACAGGCCGATGGCCCCTGGGCACCACTCTATGGTGCTTGGTGGGCAAACTCGCCACGTGCCCAGGAAGAACCGCCAGCAGATCATCCGATCCGTGAAATCTGGCGTCTGTGGGAGGCGACACTGGTCGAGCCTGATGAAGCTACTCGTAACGCGCTCTTCAAGGAGATGCTAGATATCCACAAAGAGCATCCCTATATGATTGGCACCGTTGGTGAAGGTCCTGTACCGTTCATCAAGAAGAACAATGTAGGTAACATCTTGGGTGGCAATATCTGGGATGATACGCTCCGCTCGCCAGGTGGTGTGGCATCAGTAACCTGGTTCTTCCGCTCCTAGGGATTACCTGTAGCAAAATAATAAAGGTGGGGTCGTCATCGGCCCCACCTCACTTGATACGATTATTTTTTGAGGTCTGAAACGTGTTTCAGTTCATCGTTCGCCGTATCCTAATTGCATTGGTCACCATCTTCGCCATCTCGATTATGAGCTTCGTTATCATCCAGCTCCCACCTGGGGATTTTTTGACGTCCTATGTAGCTAGCCTAGCGTCACAGGGAGATAGTGTTAGCGAGCAAGTGGTTCAGGCTATGCGCGAGAACTATGGTCTCGATCAGCCGATTTATGTGCAATATCTAAAATGGATAGGTGGTGTGGTTCAAGGCGACTTCGGACGCTCTCTGGAATGGGGCGTGCCTGTTGCGGATCTTATTTGGGATCGCTTGGCGATGAGCCTGATGGTGGGTTTATCCTCAGTGCTGTTTGTCTGGTCTCTTGCGATACCTATAGGTGTTTATTCTGCGACAAATCAATACTCACTTATCGATTATATCTCCACCTTTCTTGGTTTTTTGGGTCTAGCGATACCCAACTTCATGCTGGCACTCGTCCTGATGTGGATTGCGTTCTCAGCTTTCGGCCAGGATGTCGGTGGTCTGTTCTCGCCGGAATTTCAGGATGCGCCCTGGAGTTTTGAGAAGTTCATCAATCTACTCAGCCATCTCTGGATACCCATGATTGTGGTCGGTACAGCTGGCACGGCTGGCCTGATCCGTACCATGCGTGCCAACATGCTCGATGAAATCAACCAACCTTACGTCGAGACAGCCCGTGCCAAAGGCCTCAGCGAGCGCCGGAACATCTGGAAATATCCAGTGCGTGTTGCGTTGAACCCCTTTATCAGTACGGTTGGTTACGCACTGCCATCGCTGATTGGTGGCGAAATTATCGTCGCGGTCGTTCTGAACTTGCCCACGATTGGTCCGATTCTGCTTCGTGGGTTGCTGTCACAGGACATGTTTCTGGCGGGGGCGATTGTTCTATTGTTAAGCGTATTGACGGTCCTGGGTACGCTACTATCAGACATCCTGTTGGCGCTGCTCGATCCGCGCATTCGTATGGAGTAAATCAAAATGACAACTGCAAATACTCCAGCAAATGCCCACAACCTACCGGATCCGATGGAAGAAATCGATGAAGGTGCAATCTCGATTGCAAGCCCACGTCAATTAATGTGGTGGAAATTTAGAAAGCATCGCATTGCCGTCATCAGCGTCATTGTGCTGATTGGAATGTACCTTCTGGCGCTCTTTGCCGGTTTTGTTAGTCCCTATGATCCAAATACCTTCAATGCCAGCTATAAATATGTGCCACCGATGGCCATCACCTTCCTGGATGGCGAAGGCAACTTCACCGGACGTCCCGGTGTTAATGGCCTCATACAGGAGCGTGACCCGGAAACGCTGCGTATCACCTATCAGACAGATTATACGCAATGGTACCCGATACACTTCTTCGTTGAAGGCGAACCCTACAAGCTGTTCGGTTTCTTCAATACCAATGTACATCTGTTTGGCCTGGGCGAAGAAGCAAACGGCATGCCATTTTTCTGGCTCGGCTCTGACCGACTTGGGCGTGACATGTTCTCGCGTATTACCTACGGGTCACAGGTCTCGCTCTCAATCGGTCTCGTTTCTGTATTCCTGAGCTTGGCCCTGGGTATCGTTCTGGGTGGTATTTCCGGTTACTATGGCGGTTGGGTCGATAACGTGATCCAGCGCGTCATCGAGTTCATTCGATCTATACCTTCGCTACCTTTGTGGATGGCCCTTAGCGCGGCCTTGCCTCCAGAACTCTCCCAGGAAGCCCGATACTTCGGCATTACCATCATTCTGTCCGTTATCGGCTGGACATCATTGGGTAGACAGGTTCGTGGCCGTTTCCTGGCCTTGCGTACAGAGGACTTCGTGCTTTCCGCACGTCTCTCCGGTGCCAGCGACTGGCGCATCATCGTGCGCCATATGGTGCCATCCTTTACCAGCCATATCATCGCCTCGCTGACGCTTTCGATTCCCGGCATCATTCTCGCGGAAACATCACTTAGTTTCCTCGGCCTGGGTTTGCGTCAGCCAGCGATTAGCTGGGGCGTTCTGCTGCAAGAAGCACAGAATATCCGTACTGTGGCCTTATCGCCCTGGCTCTTACTGCCCGGTTTGGCAGTAGTGTTGGCCGTGCTCGCATTCAACTTTTTGGGCGATGGTCTGCGCGACGCTGCCGACCCCTTCAGCCGCTAGGAAACAGACCAATGTCCAATAACAATGTCCTACTAGAAGTCAAAGACCTCAAAGTCTCGTTCTATCTGACCGAAGCGACTGTTCAGGCCGTCGATGGCGTCAGCTTCACCATAGAAGCAGGCAAGACGCTCGGCATCGTCGGTGAAAGTGGTTGCGGTAAAAGCGTGACAGCCCGTGCCATCCTGGGCATGGTGCGCAAACCTGGCAAAATCACCAACGGCGAAATCCTGTATCATCGTGCAGGTCAGGCAATTGACATCGCCAAGCTGGACCCGGAAGGACCGGAAATTCGCAGCATTCGCTGGGGCGAAATTGCCATGATCTTCCAGGAGCCGATGACATCGCTCAGTCCGGTGCATACTATCGGCAACCAGATGATCGAAGCTGTGCAGTTGCACAAAAGCGTCAGCAAGAGTGCTGCGGAAGCGGTCAGCGTTGATCTCATGCGGCGCGTCGGCTTGCCATACCCTGAACGCCTGTTGACAGCCTATCGTCATGAACTCAGCGGGGGTATGCGCCAGCGTGTGATGATCGCAATGGCGCTGACATGCAGCCCACGCCTGCTAATCGCCGACGAGCCGACGACAGCCCTCGATGTCACTACTCAGGCGCAAATCCTCGATCTTATGCGCGATCTGCAAGACGAATACAACATGGCCATTATGTTCATCACCCACAACCTGGGTGTGATTGCGGAAATGGCCGATGATGTCATCGTCATGTACCTCGGCAAAGAAGTTGAAGTCGCGGATGTCGATACCGTCTTCTATGGTGCATCGCATCCATATACGCAGGCCCTGCTGCGCTCGATCCCGCGCCACGATGTAGATGTCGAACGCCTGGAGACTATCTCCGGTAGTGTGCCAGACCCAACAGCAATTCCGGCAGGCTGTGCATTCCACCCGCGCTGCCGTCACTACGTCAAAGGCGCCTGTGGAACACCGCCTTTAGTTCAGGTATCTGCGCAGCATCAGGTTCGCTGTACGCGCGTTTATGAAATTAATGAACATCTTGCAGCCGCTCAAACGGAATAATGTTTATGACCAGTCCAGATAATAGAACGCTACTCCGTGTCAATGATCTGAAGATGCACTTTCCGATCTACAAACACGGCATTTTCAGCAAAAAGGTTGTCAATCATGTCCGTGCCGTTGATGGCGTCACCTTCGCCATTGAACGTGGTGAAGTGTTGGGCCTGGTAGGGGAAAGCGGTTGTGGCAAAACGACCACTGGCCGCATGATTCTACGGGCACTGGACCCTACATCCGGCGAAATCCTCTTTCAGGACGATGAACTGGGTGAGGTGGATGTTGCCAAGCTCTCGCGCGATCAGCTTAAGCGCATCTGGCGCAATATCCAGATCATCTTTCAGGACCCATACTCGTCGCTGAACCCACGCATGACGCTTGAACAGATCGTATCGGAACCACTGCATAACTACAAAGCAGTCGATTCCAATAAGCAGCGTGATCGCGTGGCCGAACTGCTGGAAATCGTCGGCCTGCGCCCGGAATATATGAGCCGTTATCCGCACGCCTTTAGCGGCGGCCAGCGCCAGCGTATTGGTATCGCCCGTGCGTTGGCCCTCAACCCACAGTTGATCGTCTGCGATGAACCCGTTTCCGCGCTGGATGTGTCTGTTCAGGCGCAGGTACTGAACCTGTTACAGGAATTGCGTGATCGCCTGGAACTGACCTACCTGTTCATTTCGCACGATCTGAGCGTGGTTCGCCACCTCAGTGATCGGGTGATGGTCATGTACGTTGGCAAAATCGTCGAAGTTGCCGATACGGAGGATTTGTTCGAGCATGTACAGCACCCGTATTCGGAAGCGCTGCTGGCTTCTGCGCCGACCATCGACCCGCGCTCCAAGCGTGATCGCAAGCCCTTGATGGGTGAGGTGCCCGATCCATCCAATCCGCCGAGTGGATGTTACTTCCATCCACGCTGTCGCTTTGCTAAGGATCGCTGCAAGGTAGAAGAACCTGCCCTGCGAGAAGTCCGGCCAAATCACTGGGCAAGCTGCCACTTCGCAGAAGAAATTGAGTTTTAGAAGAAGTTGTGATGTGATTTAAAATAGGCAGGATTGTTACTCAAACCCCTATCCTTAGTCCTTCCCGCTTAAGAAGGAAGGACACGACACCTCTGTAAAAGAGATGGTTGTAAGCAGGAGTCCCCTCTCCTTCGGGGAGGGGATATAGGGGTGGGGTTGAATGGCTAAAAACTAACGACTGACAACTTCCTTTCCCATAGTTTGATATTGGACATCCTATGAAAGTAATGCTGCTCTTCCCTCCGAATTGGACGCCCAGTATGCCGCATCTGGCATTACCCACATTGACCGCATACCTGCGCCAACACGGTATCGAAGTGATTCAGCGTGACTTGAATGCGACCACATTTGACGAAATCCTGACGCGCGATTACATGTTGCACACCCTGGCCAAATTGCGTGAGATGTACGGCGCGGATGCCAGCCACTATCCTGAAAATCGCCGTAACATCCCCAAGCAGGAGCAGGTCGCCTGGGCACTGCACGAAGGGCCGCGTATCGCCAATCAGGTGGAACACGCCAAGCGCACGATGAAGAGCCAAACTTTCTTTGATGGCGAAAAGAGTCTCAGTGCTTTCGAGACGGTCATCATGGCCCTGGAAATTGCTTCCCTGCCTTACTATCCCGCGTCGCTCAATCTGCAAACCTACATCTCCGCCCACCCAACGGATAGCAGCGAAGCCCTCTTGGAAGCGGTCCACGACGAGGATCACAATATCTTCCTCGGCATTTTCCGCAATGGCATCCTGGAAGAGATCAAGCGCGAACAGCCCGATGTCGTCGGCATCTCGATCCCTTCCATGCCGCAGATGCTTGCCGGAATGACCCTTGGCTATCTCATCAAGCAGGAATCAGGGTTGGATTGCCATGTCACCATCGGTGGGCCGCACGTCAGCATGCTGCGTGATGAACTGGCCAAAGTACCGCGCATTTTTAGCCTGTTCGATAGCGCGGTCGTCTTTGATGGTGAGGTGCCGCTGCTGCAATTGACGCAGGCCATAGCCGAGGGGCATGACCTTGCACAGGTGCCCAATCTCGTCTATCGCGATGGTGATCAGATTCGCGTCAATGAGCGTAAAACGCCGGAAAAAATCGGTGATCTGCCGCTGCCGGATTTTGATGGCATGCCACTGGATAAATACCTCGCGCCGCAGCTTGCACTCCCATTGCTGACCGCGCGTGGTTGCTACTTTGGCAAATGCGCTTTCTGCAACGTCGGCTATGGTGAACCGGAATCGTTCAGCCAATTGCGCGCGGAACAACTGGCGGACCAGATGATGATCCTGCGCGAAAAATACGGTGTGCGCCATATTTTCTTCTCCGACGAAGCCATCACGCCCAAAAACCTGCGCCATCTGCCGTCTGTACTCAAGGAATTGGATGCGCAGTTCCATTGGGGTGGCTGCGTCCGCTTCGAGAAGGTCGTTAGCAAGGAGATGCTTGACGGCATTGGTGAGGCCGGTTGCCGCATGATCCTCTTTGGCCTGGAGAGTGCCTCGGAAGCAGTCGTCAAGCGCATGATTAAGGGCACCTTCGCCGATGATATGAGCCGCATCCTTATTGATAGTGAACAAGCAGGCATCTGGAACCATACCTTCTTCTTCTTCGGCTTCCCTGGCGAAACGCTGGAAGATGCCCAGGAGACGGTCAACTTCCTGTTCCAGCATAAGCCCTATATCCACTCCGCCGCGATGGGTACTTTCCTGATGGAACGTTATTCGCCAGCGCATCGCTTCCCGGATAGATTTGGCGTCTCGCGTATTGTAGAGGAAGCGGATAAAGACCTGGCTATCTACTTCGACTATGAAGTTGAAGAGGGCATGGATGCCGACTTCGCCGACCGGATCGCTGACCGCTTTATGGACACGCTCCCGACCAAGTCTTATCCCCAGTTCTATGCCAACGATGTCTACCGCTTCTTGTATGCCAGCCATCTCGCGGAAACAGAACAGCGCATGGTGCCCTGGCTCATCCCGGAGCAGGGCATGGCCCAGTAAGATAGTCGCATTTACTACCGTAGGGGCACGACATGTCGTGCCCTTTGCTGCGCCCGTGCAAAAACCATGTAGGGACAGCATGCTGCATCCGCAACGAATAGCACCTTTAGAAACGACCAGAATAGGGGTCTTTTCTTTACCTACCAAACACCCCAAGAACGGAAAGCTCAATGTACCAACCTCTTTCGATTCCCAGCGTGTCCTCCTGTCTGGTGCAGGATGTTCGCCGCGATGCCAAATGGCAAATCCTGGATGTAAGCCACCCGCACTATGGGGCACTGTTTAGCAAATACAGCGGTCTGGAAGAAGCCGGACATGGGGCGACCGCACGCTTTGTCATGAGCTGCGGCCTCCTCCTACTGGTGATGGAACGTCACCCGGATGCACTGCCGCCAGAAGCCCCTACACAGGATGACCTGCTGCATCACATGGATATCGCCCTGGATTACATGCACCGTGCCCAGCGACCCAGCGGCCTGCTCGACCTGCGCAGCACCAATTATGATTCCAGCCCGGATACAGGCTTCGTCGTTGAACAGTTCTGTGCCCTGACGAGTGTCGGTCGTGGCGCTGATGTGTTGGCCGCGCCCCTTGCTAAGATAGAGTCTTTCATTCGTCGGGCGGTCCCTGGCATCAAAATCGGTGGCTTCCACACGCCCAATCACCGCTGGGTGATCGTCAGCGCGCTTTCCCAGGCGGGGAAGCTATTCGCTGGCCTCGATGTGGACGGCGTCATTGAGAGCTACATCGCCGAAGGCTTCGATGCTGATGAAGAAGGGGCCTACATCGAACGCAGCGTCGGCATTTACGATACCGTTAGCAATCGTGCCCTGATGTTCTTCGCTGAAAATTGGGATGATCCTGATAGGGTCCAGGCCGCGCTTGATGCCGTTGACCGCAACCTCGATTTTGATTTGCATCTGCTGCATGCCGATGGCACAGCGGAAACGGGCCTGTCGCGGCGGCAGGATTATGGCACACGGACCGTTCCGGTTGGCCTGATAACGCCGCTGCTCCAATACAACGCCAGCCGACCCTCACCTCGTTATGTTCGTGCTGCGCAATGGTTCTGGGAAAAAGCCTCAGCGGAACAGGTCTACGATGCCTCCTGGCTGACCTACTGCCTGCTCAAATACGGCACTCCACAAGCATCTTCAGCCGAATTGCCAATGGACTTCGTGCGCTATTATCCCAAAAATCAGATATGGCGTGTTCGCAAAGGGGACCTCAGCGCGAGTGTTTTCGGCGGCGTCACCCGCCTGATGACCCTGACTTACGGCGAGGTTGAACTGCGCAGTATCAAGATTTCACAGACCTATTTCGGTGTCGGTCACTTCATCGCGGAAACTATGACTTCTGATGGCAACTCGGTGACGCTGCACTCATCCGGCGTACAAAAATTGCACAAGCCCGGTTATGAGCTGCCCCTGGGTCGGCCAGTGGACCCCGATACCTGGGATGATACGTTCAGGGAACGCGATATTTACCCCATCCCACCAGCGGAGAGCGCTCTGACGATTACTGCCGTTGAGAATGGCTTCGACTTTCATTTCCGCACGCTCGATGGCCTCGATCAGGTTCCTGTACAGATCGCCCTCGATTTTCCACTGGAGGGCTATTGGGAAACAGCCGACACAGCGCTGCAAACTCAGCCAGGGCAGGTCATCTTTTTGAAACAAGGCCAGGGCGAGTTGCGCCTTGGTGACGATACCATCCGCATCGGCCCTGGTGCAGATGGCCATCGTTACTATGCCATGCGCCATGCCGAACCCGTCCCAGCCGATAGCGTTCGCATTCTGATGACCTTCATCACGCCCGTTGACCATCGCTTTAGCCTGCGCCTGTTCAGCGGTCTGGGGTAATACGTATCGATGCGAGGTCTGGCACCTGATTGACCGCGCATCCTATTATCGCTTATAATAATAAAGTCGGTGCTCTCTGTAGTGCCAAAGCGTTGATACAGTCTACAAACTGCCGAGAGTATCCACATAAGTGGTGGATATTTTCTCGGTTTTTTTGTTGTTTTGGCGCTATACGGAACGAAATATCAGGAATGAATTCGATCCAAGCGCGAAACGATGCACCAACTGCATGCCATCAAGGCATTCTTCTCCTATGCTTCGGCTGTTCTCTCTACCGATTCCAGGTATGCCCCAAGCAATCGCGCCAGATAGTCGTTAGTAGATTTTGAACGCCCGCTGATACCTACGACATCTGCAATACACCTCCACAAATGATAAGTCCTGATGAGCAGCGACATGCTGATCGGTAGGTTTTATATGACGGTAAGGAGGAGGTGCCAGAATGACGTTTGATCGTCGTGAACCAAAGTCAATTGTTGACCGCGAAAGGGCCATGCAGCATGCCCTTGTATCGATTAGACAGCTCTGGGCGGGCAGAGCACCCGACTTTGAAGAACTTGGGATCGCTGACGTTGATCCCGAACCACTTGTTATATATGACATGAACGGCCAGGTTCTTTTCTATGATTTCGACATCATGGGGCGTGAACAGGTCCTTGGTGTCGTCAGGACCAGTGCGAGCCGGACAATCGGCACACCAGTGCCCTCCATCCAGCTTGGCCCAAGAAAATGGAATCCCGAAGAAGTCAGAGAGGCTGCCCATAAGAAGGTTCTTGAGGAATATGGACGGGCGAAAATCCTGGATACGGAATTCGTCTGCTACAGCTACCCCAAGATTGGCATCCGCGTGATGGTAGAAATTCCGCGCCAGGGTATTGGCAGCCTCGTCTATGATGTATCTGACCTCAGCCCGGTCAATCTGTATGAAGATTCGGCGGGCCTGGGCCAGACTGCATGGTCTTTCTATCAGGATATTGTGGAACCCACAGCACCGCAGCGCGAAGCTTACTGGGACCGAATGGATACCGAGCTTGGCGCAGTCATTGAAGGAACACCGGATATTCTTGAAAGATCACTGGGCGGACGCCGTGATGTTGTTGAACTGCGTACAGCCTTTGAACCCAAGCCACTGGTTGAAGTATTAAAGCCTATACCGATTCCGTTTGTTTCATCAAAAGTTGTCAGATATTCACCGCACTGCTACCCACAGCACGAGTGCTTTGAACTATATGGTCAGATAACCAGTGTCTACTGTGCCTGTGCAACCGGTGAAATGATCCTGGATTGGTATCGTTACTACTACGACCAGAGCGCGATTGCGACCGCAATGGGAACTGGCGCATTCGGAACATCCATTTCAGGCATTATCAATGGTATAGAGTCGCTTTCTAAGAACTGTCTGGATGTAACCTGGGATTCTGGCCCAGGCTTCTCTACACCAGGGACAGCGGCATGGATTGATGCCAAAGCCGAGATTGATGCTAACCGACCGTTAGCCAGTGTGGTTCCGCATCACATTCGTGCTTGCGCCGGCTGGAAGCGCCAGAATATCTCCATCTTCCCGAACCCACCCAAGCGCTGGCTAAAGATTTACGACCCGTGGCCCTGGAATGCAAATCCATGCCAGGGCGGCGCTATCTATTGGGAAGACTACGCCTTACAGACTCATTGGGGCTTCTTCTATATTCGCCATCGCACTACAGCTTGCCCGTAGACATTGGAAGTCACTAAACTATGAGTAACTTCAGAGTGCCACGATTCATATTCTGCGTGGCACTCTCTCTACCTGATGGAGACAGGTAAGCCTATGTTTATTGACTCTGAGCAAGCAGCCAAAATCGCCAGATCAGCCATCACCCAGACCCAGCGAGAAGGCGACCCGCTTTTTGCGCCCTGGTCGGCGGCAGTGGCCGGAATCCCGCTGCTGGTATCGACGGTATTCAAGCAGCCGTCTTACTGGCTGGTACCTGTGAATATCCAGCAGCAGCTTATTGGCTTTGTGCGCATTCTGGGAACAGGCGAAGTCGCGGCGGTAGGCGTATACTATCGAGATCCAGCTCACTTCAAGCAGACGTCTCCTGCGAGCGCCAGTATGACCGGAGCAGAGGCGCGCGAAGTTGTCGAGCAAACGTTCCAGCTCGACCCAGGCGAGTCTGTGGGCGCAGCCACCTTCGTCCACGATGGCCCCATCGGCCGGGAAGCGTGGCTGGTGGAGATAGTTCGTGGCGAGGCCGCTACAACCTGGGTATTCGTAACGCCAGCAGGCATGTACGAACGTCCCGTTGGTTCAGCAATGGATGGACCTGGCCTTCTCGGCTAGATCAGCGGCTAAACCCCAGCTTTACGGGTCGATCCGACGCGAACTTGATCCGCAGCGTATTACCATCCTGATGCACCGTAAACGGTGTATCAGGTCGGTTCAGTTCAACCGTCAGCCCTGGTAACTGCCAGCGATGGCCAGCAATCTGTTCTTTGTCGATTCCGGCTGCACTTATCTGAAAGATATACTGGGTTTCGCCTTCCATGCGGCTGGAAAGATGCAACTCATAGGGCTTGCAAGTGGCCTGTACCAGCGTGAACGAGCGTATCCTCAACCAGCCGATAGACCCATCTTGTGTGATCCAGTGCGCCGTCGCTGGATGGAATTGGTTGGTACGCTCCTCATTAAGATGATCCGCTTCCGCGCCGAGCATAAGCTGGTCTGATAGCCAAGCTGTGACTGTCCGATTTGGCTCGATGGTGCGCTCTATAAAACGGTCTTCTTCAAAGGCCGCCAACTGTGGCAGAACATCATCTGGCGGTAGCGAATCCACCAGCGCCACCAGCGGCATGAAGTAAAAATCAGCCGCATGGTCAAATGGCTGGCTGATGTCCGGCAAGGGGGCCTGGTTCGCAGGCAGAACCGCCCCAATCCATAACCCAATCAGCGCCAGATACTGCGTCATATCCATGCCATAACTGCGATCATATGGCCCGCATAGGTTGCGCATGCCTGCATGATAAAAGTCTGTCATATCACGCCAGAGCGCGGCTTCCATTTCTGCGCCCATTTCACGATAAGCATCTGTCGCGCCATATTTGCGCCACAATGCCAGGGCATAAAGATCGACGCCGTAATAGGTTGGCGAATTGTATTCGTTGAAGGTGTCATTTCGTTTGAACAGGCTGTAGATGAGTTCCGCCTGCTCAAAGGCGTAGATTTGCCATAAGGGTTGGTTGAATCTGCGTCCAGCATCATCCAGCAGAAAAGCACTCATCAGTGAGATATTCGTGTATTCTGCGGCCACCTTGCGCCAGAAGGCACCTTCAGCCGCCAGCCTGATCGAGTGCGTCATTTTCTCTTGCAAAGTCTGCGGAATCTGGTCCTTGAACTCCCTCAGCAGGATGATGAAAACCGTACAGATAAACTCGCGCCAATTAGGATCATAATTCTGCCAGATGATAGGGTCTGCACCTGGATGCGGTTCGCCAGGATAGCGGTAGAATGTGCCATGATAAGCTGTCCCCGGCTCATCAAATTGGTATGTCATGATGGCTTCAAGTGCTTGGCATGCTTTATCGACGTCTCCGGCTTGCTGTCGCATGAACAATCCCGCTGCGTACCACACAGAATCACGCACTGTATAGGCTCGTTGGGCCAGTTCTTCAGGGACATCGTTCGTTAATTCGCCCTCTATCGGGAACCGCAAAAGGGCCATATCGCTGGCCCAGCGTTCATCGGCCCACCGCATACCGACGTCAAACCAATGGCGTGTTGTCTCTGGCATATCGTGTCTTGTTTTCATCCTCGACCCCAGGAATTTGCTGAAAATATTAGCCTAACATGTCTGGTTGCACACGGCGATGACCAATCCATATCAGGCATTACTTACCCATTTTTCAGCATTCTTATTTGTTACTTACATAAGGATCATGCCAGCGTCACACGCATAGGGCATCATAGAGTCATCCGGTTCGATCTTAGAAAAATGAGGAGGCATCACATGAGCGAGCGCATCTACTATAGTCAGGACGCAAAGATGCAGGCACAACGTCAGACATTTTTAGTGGTTGTCTTCATGCTGTCGATTGGTGTCGGTATCGGTGCCGTGCTTGGGCTGCTTTTTGCGCCTAAAACGGGCGAAGTAACCCGTGAAGAACTTGCCAAGGCTGTCGAGGAGCGCGCAAAAGAAGTTGAATCCCAGATGAGCGACCTTCGCAAAAAAATCGACGACCGCATCAGCGCATAAAGCCCTTGTAACTGGGAGCTAAATACGAAGAAAGCTTCTCTTGTCCCGACTAGAGGGGCTTTTTTGTTATATGGCATGTTCGCAGTTATAAGGATTTTCTTCTATCTTAATTTTGAAATATCCTGAAATGCTGTATGGTTGTCTGGATATAGTAGTTCGTAGTTGGCTAGACTCAATATCGGAAAATGAAAAATGGTAGCCCATGATGTATTCTGGCATACGCCAGATGTAATTTTGTGCATTCGTCTGACAGGGCACCTGGACGTAGGCGAAGCAAATGTCCTGAATGACGAGATGCAATCCATCCTGGATAGCTGTGATGGGCCGATTGCGCTGGTCATCGATGCTGAAGAGATGGACCTCTCTGCGGATTTTGCTGGCATTCGCAGCCAAATGACCTATACCGATCATCCACTGATTGACAGGCTCATCGTCTTTACGACCCACCGCCTAACCCGCACCTGGATGCAGCTCATCCATAAGCAAAAGCAGGATGTAACCCGAATTTGTACCTCCCAGTATGAATTAGGCCAGCAGATCCACCAGTATCTAAAACGCTAATAGTGATACAGCGCGAGTGCATTTGTGCTGCATGTACCTTTGTGACCACTCTGTTGCGATAGCGTCCGGCTCACTGCTAAAATCAGACACCTAAAGCGAATTCTTTGCCTGTTGCCTATGAGCAATACAGGTTCGTATTATTGATCCAACTATTGATTAGAAAAGGATTCTCATGACTGATTATGCACTCCCCCAGGTGACAGAAGCCCCATCTATCGGAGAGAACGAAGCCATTCTGATCGCCAATGGTGACTTGCGTCTGTCTGCCAATCAGGTCTGCTGGGCTGCCCAGGAAGCCATGGAAAAAGCCGTCATTGCGGCCTTCGCCCGTGAGGGTATCACTGTCAAACGGGGCCACGAGTACGACCCCGAACTCAAGCATGGCTTTATCTGGAACCAGCGCATGGGCATGGATGTGTTCAAGAACATCCCGCGCGATGCCAAACTCATCGTGGCTGAATCCGTCTGGCAGTACAGTCACCATGTTCTGCATGGCCTGCACGATCACAAAGGCCCCATCCTGACCGTCGCTAATTGGAGCGGCGAATGGCCCGGTCTGGTCGGCATGCTCAACCTCAACGGCTCCCTGACCAAAATGGGCGTCGAATATAGCTCCATCTGGAGTGAGGACTTCACCGACGAGTATTTTCTCAAGAGCATTCGCCAGTGGATCAAAGAGGGCACCATTACCCACGACACCAGCCACGTTCGCGATTTCAACGCCGCCACTGTGAGTGCTGCCGAGCGCGAACTAGGTCGGAGTTTGGCCGCCCAACTCCAGCACGAAAAAGCCATCATGGGCGTGTTTGATGAGGGCTGCATGGGTATGTACAACGCCATCATCGATGACGGCATGCTCAACGAAACCGGTGTCTACAAGGAGCGCCTCAGTCAGTCGGCGTTGGTCGCGGGTATGCGCCGCGTCAGCGCTGCCGAAGCGCAAAAAATTCGTGACTGGCTGGATGCGAAGGGCGTCACCTTCGTCACTGGATCCAATGAAGAAACTGACCTAACCGACGCCCAGATTCTTGACCAGTGCAAGATGTACATTGCTGCGGTACGCATCGCCGATGAATTTGGCTGCGATGCCATTGGCATTCAGTATCAGCAGGGCCTCAAGGACATGGCTCCGGCTTCTGACCTGGTGGAAGGTCTGCTCAACAATGTGGAACGCCCACCCGTCTATCATGCGGAAACAGGCCAGGAACTCTATTCAGGCAGGGCATTGCCGCACTTTAATGAGGTCGATGAATGCGCTGGCCTGGATGCACTGGTGACCAATCGCATCTGGAATACGATGGGCTATGATCCAGCGACGACGCTGCACGATCTCCGCTACGGTGCGCACTACACGGGCCAGGGTGTTGACGACTACGTTTGGGTGTTCCTGATTTCCGGTGCGGCCCCGGCTTCGCACTTCATTGATGGCTACACAGGGGCATCCAGCGAACGCCAACCACCGATGTACTTCCGCTTGGGCGGTGGCACGCTCAAGGGCATCAGCAAGCCTGGTGAGATCGTCTGGAGCCGCGTTTATGTGATGGATGATGCTTTACACGCCGACCTGGGTCGCGCCCATGTGGTTGAACTGCCCCAGGAAGAAACAGAACGTCGCTGGCAGGCGACCACACCGCAGTGGCCGATCATGCATGCCGTGACGCATGGCGTATCTCGCGACCAGATGATGGCTCGTCACAAGGCCAATCACCTCAATGTCGCCTATGCACCCTCTGCCGAAGAGGCAGACAAAGCCCTGGCCGCCAAAGCCGCCATGTTCGATGCAATGGGCTTGCAGGTGCATCTGTGTGGGGATGTAAAAATCGGCTAATTTTTCAGACAGTTAGAACCATTTTTCGTAGGGGCACAAATGCTGTGCTCCTATGTATTTAATGGCATGGCGCCTGTCTAACGGGCAAGTTTCTCCTTAGATAAGTATCAGCGTTGTGTCATCAGATCGTTTTGAACGGATTAAGATTTTAAAAAATTGAGGTTTTGTTCTTAGAAATCCATGTATCATGAAATTAGTCTAATTATTGAGGCGACGAAGCTATGGGTATTCAACTCGTATGGGAAGATGACGACAAAACCATCTTGCGCCACATCTATGAAGGCATCTGGACAGTTGCCGACTTCATCGGTGCTGTTGATGAATCCAGAAAGCTCTTGCTTGAAGTAGAGCACCCGGTCGACCTGATTATTGATATGCGAAAAGCCGCGGGACCACCGCCCAAGATCATGTCTGCTTATAGATATGCAGATCAGAAAGTACCCCCCAATCAACGGCTGATCGTCATGGTTAACCCCAATGAATACATGAAAACATTTAATAACATCGTTGGCAAAATCGCCCCACGCGCTGCGGAAAATCGTAATCTCGTGGAATCAATGGACGGCGCGTTTGAGTTAATTGCCGAATTCCGCGCCCACACCTAGTAGCTGCGAGTATGCCTGATTTAGTCGATCCCCTCATCTACGAGGGGATTTTTCATTGTGCTGAGTAGGAGAGATGCTGTTACTCAGTTGCACGCTGTTAATCGTCGATTTAACCGATAGTAATTTGCCATCATCATCACGATAATCATTTGCTTCTTAGCCGCAAACTTTAGATTACACCTATGCAGTATCTACATTAAACAGGGCCATAATCTGCGCTTAACCGCTCTTGTAGATATTCCGGCGTATCGCCAGTAAAGTAACTGCCAGTTCCCAAACAAAATTTATCTAAGGAATTCGCCATGCTGGCAGCACTGGTAATTGCATTTCGCGAGGGATTAGAAGCCTCGTTGATCGTTGGCATCGTCATGGGGTATCTGAAAAAGACCGATCAGACCCACAAAATGAAATTCGCATGGCTGGGCGTTCTGGCAGCCGTGATCGTGAGCGTCGTCCTGGCGTTGATACTACAGGCGATTGGCGCTGAACTCGAAGGCGCAGCGGAGCAAATTTTTGAGGGCGTCACCATGTTTGCGGCAGTCGCCGTCCTGACGTGGATGATCTTCTGGATGCGTTCCCAGGCGCGCACCATGAAATCGGAAATCGAAGCCGAATTGGAAGCGGTGACCAAAAACGGCCAGGAACGCGGCCTTTTCGGTGTGACCTTCTTCGCCGTTGTGCGTGAAGGCCTGGAAACCGCGCTGTTTCTTTCCGCAGCCGCCTTCGCGACCAACAGCTCGGAAACGCTGATTGGCGCTCTGATTGGTTTGGCGATTGCCGCCGTCGTTGGTTACGTGATTTATGCCTCCACCATGCGCCTGAACCTGCGTATGTTCTTCAATGTGACCAGCCTGCTGCTGCTCTTCTTCGCTGCTGGGTTGTTCGCACACGGTGTGCATGAATTCCAGGAAGCGAGCGTCTTGCCGATCATTCAGGAGCATGTGTGGGACATCAACCATATCGTGGATGAAAACTCGTTTGTGGGTAGCATCCTGAAAGCCGTCCTGGGCTACAATGGCAACCCATCCTTGCTGGAAGTGCTGGCCTACATCGTCTATTGGCTGGTGGTTCCCTTCGGCGTACAGTGGTTTGTGGAGCGCAACGCCGCGAAATCGGCCACGCTGGTCCAGGCCCCGAAAATGGCTTCCCAGGCCTAGCGCCGAACTTCACAACTTAGCGCATAAAAGGGCGATCCGGCGACGGAACGTCCTTTTTTTATTGCCATATAGCGCAGAAAAATGCGCTTTTTCCTGGCTGATGTCCGCATGATTTGGGGCGATTCCTGGGGAAAATGGCCACTTACTGCCATATTTAGCAGCTAGCAGAAGAAAAAGTTTTGTTGCAGATTTGAGTGCTGAGTTCCGAGTGCTGAGTTTTGTTTTGTGCTGGCTGAAAATAGCTTCCGGCATGGTGATGCACTCCTCTCGCTGCTGACAGGGTAGCACATTCTGAGCACAAAAAGCGTTCCATATGGTACGAAATTTACAAATAATAAGGTATAGGATCTGATAAGATGGCGTAAAATGATCTAGTATTTGTCTGTTTCTGATTGCATAGTTATCACATAGTCTGTAGTCAGTTTCCTAGTATCCTTAGTTAGAGAAGATTCTATGTCACTTGCAATAGAAGTTGCTTTATATGTTTTCAAACCTTGGTTTGCCAGATTACTAATAGTTTTAGATGTAATTGTAGTTTTAAGTCTATTTATAGAGAAAGACATACCTATATCAAGAGAGATGCTCATTATAATTTCTGTACTTTTACTCATCTTAGTTTTGCTTCAGGCTATTTTCAGGTTGTATAGTGAAAAGAATCCCAAAGTCGATTTTGAAATCGAAACCACTCGTTTCTTGCAGTTGGGAAGTCAAACCAAGCTATTTGAAGTCGATCTTAAATCAAAAGGTACTATTGAGTTTAATCCAGAAATTAACATTCGTAATACTCGTTCTCTTCCAACCTCTGTTGAATTCACAATAGTTGACATTGATTCAGACTTACCGATGGTAGTGAAAGATTATTCTCTAAAACTTGGTTCAACGGCGACAGATAATACTACTACTGTTGAAGCTGGATCAATCAAGAAAAAAATCAGCTTATACTTCATGCTTGACATCAGATTGAAGCCCGCAGAGGAGATATTGCCTAAGATTCGCAGTGCATCACGGCTCGAAGTTGTTTTCCATGCTAGGCAACCAGATAGTGGCTATATTGAATATAGAATTCCAGCACATGATAGTTTCTTTGCTGACCTTAAAGAACTAATAAAGACCCGAATTCAACAGAGAATAGATCAGGCTAAAACAGAGGAAGATAAACAAAAGTTTATTGACTATTTATTTTTGATCGATGATAGATACGGTAAAGAATAAAGCGACCGTTTAACTTCGAGAAAGTATTCAGGTTTTGTCGAAGTTACTATTGCTTTCTTTACTTCAACAGCCGCGGATCGAGGGCATCGCGCAGGCCATCACCAACGAAGTTAAAACCAAGCACGGTAATCATGATGGTCAGGCCGGGGAAAATGGCGTACCACCAGGCATTCGTGAAGAAGTTGCGCCCCTGGTCGATCATCGTGCCCCAACTGGGATTGGGAATTTCCACACCCAGGCCCAAAAAACTCAGGGTCGATTCCGACAGAATCGCACCCGCCACACCCAGCGACGCCAGCACAATCGAGGGGGCAATCGCGTTCGGCAGCAGGTGCCGCACCATAATGCGGAAATTGGAGGCCCCGGTCGCACGGGCCGCGATGACATACTCGCGTTCTTTGATGGTCAGCACCTGGCTGCGCATCATACGGGCATCACCCGCCCAGCCAATCAGCCCCAGCGCGAAGAAAATGCTCACGTGCCGCGTCGATAGCCCGATGCTTTCCAGCGAACTGAACAGGCCAATCTGCGCCTGATCGATGATGGCGACCCACACAATCAGGAACATCAGGCCGGGGATGGCAAAAACGGCGTCCGTCAGGCGCATGATGATGTCGTCTACGATGCCGCCGTACCAGCCGGAAATCATCCCCAGGGTGATGCCGATGCTGATGGCCACCGTCTGGGCGATGAAAGCGATTAGCATGGAAATGCGCGCACCATGTATCAGGCGGCTGAGGATATCGCGGCCAAATTCGTCCGTCCCCAGCAAAAATTCGCTGTTGGGGGGCGTCAGGCGGTTCATGGCGCTGATCTTATTGGGATCGTAAGGGGCAATCACATCAGCAAAAACGGCCGCGAAAATGATGATCGTGACGATAATCAGCCCCAGCACGGCGACGCGGTTGGATACAAAGGCCCGGATAAACCGCCGCCGCTGGCGGATCGGCTCGCGGCTGCCTTCTGGGCTGAGGACGGCGACCTGGTTGGATGTGGGTGAGGACATATCGAACGCTCTTTACGCAGCTTAGGCATAGCGGATACGCGGATCAAGCACCGCGTACAGAATATCCGTTATCAGGTTGACGATCAGGTAGACGAAGGCGCCCAGCAGCAGGATGCCCATAATCACGGGTGTATCGCGCTGCAAAATCGCCGGAACAATCGCGCGTCCCAGGCCGGGCCAGTTGAAGATGGTCTCCGTCACCAGCGCGCCAGTCATCAGGCCCGCCACCTGCAAGCCGACGACGGTCAGCACCGGAATAATCGCATTACGCAGATGATGCCGGATCAGTACCACGCGGCTCTTGAGGCCCTTGGCCCGCGCCGTGTTGATATAATCCTGCCCGGCCACTTCCAGCATAGAAGACCGTGCGACACGTGCGATGATCGCTGATAAATTCGTTCCCAGCACCAGCGATGGCAGAATCATGTAATAGGGGTTGCCATCGCCATAACCCGCCACCGGGAACAGGGCAATGCCCGTCGTGTTTGACGATAACAATAATTGTGCGACCAATCCCTGCCAGAACACTGGCATCGACAGGCCCACCAACGCAAAGATCATCAGCGCATGGTCAAGCCACGTATACTGCTTAATCGCAGAGACCACCCCCGCTGGAATACCAATAATCAGGGCGACGGTCATGCCACCGAGCATGAGTTGCAGCGTTCGCGGCAGTCGGTAGCCAATAATGTCAATCACATCTTCGCGCTGAATAAAGGAGCGGCCCAGGTCAAAGCGCAGCATATCCCCCAAAAAATCCAGGTATTGCTCTAAAAATGGTCGATCAATACCCAGGTTGGCGCGCATGGCATCCAACTGCTCTTGCGACAGTCGGTTCACTTCTTCGCCGAGCACGACCTTGATCGGGTCACCAGGCATGGCATACGCCAGCATGAAGACAATCGTATAAATGATGAAGACGGTGGGGATGACCTGTATCAGCCGACGAATGATGTATGCAATCACGTCTTGTTCCTGAGAAAAGCATGTTGCTCCACGTCGCGGAGCGTCAGATAGAGGTGGTGCAAATCAGGGAGTGCCGAGCAGACGACACTCCCCATGATGGTATGGCTTACTGGCTCTTGGTAACGATGGCCAGGTTGGCGTGGTGGATACCCATGCCACCTGGTTCAAAGCCTTCGATGTAGGACTTTTGCAGCCATGCGATTTTGCTGTATGCCGACGGAATCACGATCATTTCTTCCATGACGATATCGTGAACCTGCTGGTACAGCGCTTCGCGCGCGACCGGATCAATTTCCAGGCGAGCCTGTGTGAGCAGGGCATCGACGTCTGGATCATCCCAGCGCATGGACCCTTCACCATTCAGGATCAGGTAGTCAAAGACTTCGGCTGGTTCCGGGATGCCTGCGTTCCAACCATTCTGGAAAATATCGGCTTTTTCTGTGCGGATGTTATCCCAATAGGTGCTGCCATCTTCGATGACGAAGTTGATGCTGATGCCCAGGCTTTCCAGGGCTTCCTGCCAGACGACAACCTGTGCTTCATCCGAGATGGATTCCAGCAGGTAGATGTTGATCGTCGGCAGACCTTCACCGTTGGGGTAACCGGCTTCTGTCAGCAGTTCAGCAGCCTTGTCGAGATCATACTGATAGGTCATTGAGGGCGTACTGGCGGGTGCACTCGGCGGCAGGAAGCCAAGCGTCGCCGGGAAGCGTGACCCTTCCGAGAAGACGTTCCAGGCTGTTTCACGGTCGAGCGCATAGGCAAACGCCTGACGTACCAGCGGTTCTTCGGCGAGCTGGCCATCAACCATGTTGAAGCCCCAGTAACGGATATGGGTACCGGCATTCTCATGGAAGTCATCCGGGAATTCGTTCATGATGGCTGTGCGCTGGCCGCTGGGGAAGCTGAACAGGAAGTCCAGGTTGCCTTCGCGGTAGTCCAGCAGGGCGGTATTTTCATCACCATAGTTGATGAAGCGGATGCCATCCACCATCGGCAGACCTTCGATGTAGTAATCGGGGTTGGCTTCCAGGACGACGCGGTCCTGACGCAGCCATTCCACAAACTGGAAGGGGCCGGTGCCAACAGGCGTATTGTTAAAGTCTTCGCCGAGCTTTTCATAAGCTTCTGGCGAGGTGATATTGGGCATGCCGTTGACCAGGAACAGACGGTCCGGCGTGCGCAGCGTAATTTCAAAGGTATAGTCGTCGATGACCTGCAAACCAGGGACGTCCATGTCGTCCATAATCAGCGGAACTTCGTCGCCTGCATCCAGCATTTCCTGCATGGCGGTGGTGTATTCTTCTGCACCCACGACGAAGCGCATATTGGAGGCCAGGGTCGGTTCGGAAATATCAGGATCAGCGTTCAGGGCAACCATGAAGTTCCACAGAACGTCATCAGCCGTCAGTTCGCGGTCTTCGAGTTCCACACCTGCGATGTTATGGAACAGAACGCCCTGACGCAGATGGAAGGTAAACACCTGCTGACCTTCATCGTTGATAGCAACGTCGTAACTCTCTGCTAATTGCGGGACCAATTCACCCGTGCCTGGGTCGAGGTCAAGCAAACCTTCGTAAATCTGGTTGAGTACGGTGGAATTGGCGATTTCGTCATTTGTGAACATATTCAGGTGCGATGGATCGGTGGTGATCGGGTACAGGAGAATGTTCTCATCCTGTGCCAGGACCGTGAACGCACCCATTAACAAAAGGGCAAATAACATGACGCCTATGGTCAGTTTTCTCAACATAGTATATGTCCTTCACTATGAATGGTGTCGCAGCGGAGTATATCTTATCTCCTTACAATTTTACAAAACCATAAAATATGCCAATTGTCTAATTTCTGAGCATCAGGCGGAGGGCATCGGCAGGCCCAGGCGCTCATATTGATCGAGCGGACTATCGTTGTCCTGCATCAAAGCAACCATCTTTTCGATCATCATGGCTTCAACAGTGTCATCTTGCAATGGATTGAGTTGTTTGGGGTCGGCCTGAACATCAAACAGCAAGGTGCCGAAGGGATGGGCAGCGGCCCAGGCGCGGCTCGGAACCCGTAATACCGGGCAGTCTTTGGTAAACCTGAACGGCGGCACCAGCTCGGCATCCTTCAACTCTTCCCTCGAAAAGTGACCGCGCATATGAGTGACCATCAGTGTGTAATTATAGAGGGGCATGTTATCCGGCTTGGCTGGTGCGCGCATATAGACGTAATGGCCATCGGTGCAGTTGACATGTGTCCCATGTGCCCCAAACAGGGCCGCCTCGCGGACAGAGGCATCGTTGGCGATGGTATCGCGCAGGGGTTGCCCCTGCATATTGGCTGGCCGCTCGATGCCGAAATACTCTAGCAAGGTCGCCGGTAGGTCGATCATCTGTACCAGGCTCTGGCGGCGTTCGTTCTGAATGCGGCTGCGCGGGTCCCAGATGAACAGGGGCGTATGCGCCAGTTCGTTGTACCAGGGCTGGACGTTCTTGGCCCACCAGTCATGTTCACCCAGCAAAAAACCATGATCGGTGCAGACAATCAGCAGTGTATCGTCCCATAGGGCCAGTTCGTCCATCAGGTCCAGCACGCGGCCCATATAGCGATCACACATACTGAGCAGGGCGGCATACCGATAACGCATATGCTGCACATACTCATCGGACTCCGTAACTGGGGCATAGTTGGGCCAATCATCGGTCCATTCTGGTGGCGGCGTGTAACCATCCGGATACAGGTTTTTGAACTCCTGCTGCGTGAAGAACGGTTCATGCGGGTCGAAGGTTTCGACTTGCAGGAACCAGTTATCGGCCTCGTGATTCTCACGGATGAATTCCATGCCCAGGTCGAAGGTCCGTGCCTGCGGCTGCGACTCTGGCGTACGCATAAACTGGCGGTTGATCGCATCCTGTCGGCGCAGGGTATCGCGCGTTTCATTGCTGGATGCAGCGATAGCTACATCGGCATCCACGACGGCCTTCCAGGGATCGCCTTCCTGCCCGCGCACAAACTCGAAGGTGTTATAGCGCATATGATAGGTCGCGCCGCCATCTTCCCAGTAATGCTGATGATCTGTGACCAGACGAGTGTAGATGCCGTTATTCTTGAGGATTTCCGGCATGGAGTCGTCGAACGGCTCCAATGGCGACCAACTGCGATGCAAGAAGTTGTAGCGTCCGGTATGCAGTTCACGACGGGCGGGCATACACGGCATGCTGCCAACATAGCAGTTATCGAAGACGGCTGTGCGTTGTGCCAATCGCTGGAAGTTAGGCGTATGCGTCCAATCGCAGCCATAGGGCGAGAGCATGCGCCGGTTCAGTGTGTCGAACATCACCATAATGGCTTTCATAACGTCACCTCACATTCAGGGATGAATAGATACTTGAACCCCACCTCTAAGTCCTCTCCTATGATATGAGAGGACTTATGCCAGCACTCAAGTTGCCAGGAAAGGCATCCTTCCACCTCACGGGGGAAGGACTGAGGATGGGGGTCGTGTGAGCAAAAGATTCGTCAACCTAACTTAGCTGATGTCAATCTCGCCGTGATCGGCCAGCCATTGCACACTCTCGAAAACGGCTTCCAGAGAGGTGTAGCGTGGTGTATATCCCAGTAGGCGACGTGCTTTTTCTATGCTGGCGTTGGGGCTGTGCGCGATGTGATCCCAGGTGCCAGCGGCGGCATCTTCGCTGACGGTCTCTTTCCACTGGTCCCAGGGCATAAAATTCAGATCGGCCTCCTGACCAAACCAGGCCGCCAGGGCTTCAGCGAAGCCGCGCAGGGTCAGCGCCGCGCCGGAAACCGCATGGAAGCTCTCTCCAACCGAAGTGCTCCAGTTGGCCATCGCCAGCATAAACACCTGCGCCACATCATCGGCATGAACATGATGCACTGTTTCCATGCCCAGGTTCGGGATATTGAGCGTCTCACCCTTAGCCAATTTCTCGAACACATCGAGTTCTTTGTTGCCAGCCGGATTCACCGGAATGTGGCCTGGGCCGACGATGTGCCCAGGATGAATAGCGGTCGCCGGGAAGTTGTTGAGATGTGCTTCTCGCATCAGATAGCGCTCAATCAATGATTTTTGGATGCCATATTCACCGAATGGCTGGCGCGCGGCATCTTCTGTTGTCGGCACCTGCGCGGAATGCCCGTGCATCCAGATGGTGCCGCAGTGCAAAAAGTGCTCAACCTGCCCCCGCAGCGCCTCAACCAGATGCTGGCAGCTTTCCAGCGTAAAGCAGATCATGTCGATGACGGCATCTGGCTGCATATCGCGAATTTTCCCGCCGAAAGTACCAGCCGCTTCTTCTGCCGCTCTGTCGATGAATACGCGCTCGACCTGGTTCCAGGCGGCATGGGGCAAATAGGGCTGGCTTTCGCCTCGGCTGATGCATACCACCTCATGTCCGGCTTCCACCAGGCGCGGCACCAGATACGTCCCGACGTGGCCCGTCCCACCAATAACAACAACTTTCATAAGATTTCCTCTCAAATAATTCTCGTAGCTGAATACCCATATTCTAGCGACACTAAGCGGCAATCAGCAAAGCAAATGGTGCGGGCTGCGGTTCGATAGGAACCTGAAAGGATTGCGGGCTATCATGACAGGTGTAGCGTGATCTGGCATAAAAACGTCGTAAAAATCGTTCAAACCCGTATGGCAAACGTTATAAACAGATAAGAACCGTATGATAACTAACGGTATCGATATGTCGAAGTACTTCACAGAATGAACAAACTGAGTACAATATGGGTTAGGATAGTTCCCAAACGTCGACAAAATTGAATGGATCTATCAGAAAATACGTCACAGATCACATATGGATTGTTTTTGAAGAATTTTTTCGCTGTTATCTTAGGTACGAATTACAAACACAATCCAGAATAAGCTGCAGCACACGTAAGACACTTGATAGAGAGGTCTTTATAGTGACCAGGCAAAAACGTACCATCTGGGATGAGTTAATTGAAATTGGCCGTGAAATCGCTGATACGATGGATCGGGTCATGAATCCCCATAAGCGGGAACCAGAACCCGTGCGCGTCCCCGTACCGGTACGGAATAACTATCCTCCCCAACAAGAAGACTAATCTCTGATAACGTTTATACAATTCCGTGCGGCGGCAGCCGTGCTTTTGTTTTGTCTCGTCGTGAAAATAATTCTTAAGCGTCTGCCAATAGGCTGTGTGATTGACCCAGCCTATAAAGTGTTGTATGGTTAGGCCATCGCAGGACAACACCCTTAACGGAGTCATCATCATGGCATCCAAACACATCATCACATTGGGTATAGAGGTGGCCCGCTCTTCTCTTATGTAGCGGTTAGTGTTGGCCGCGATCCTCCCCTTACGCTTAAACAACTATCATACTACTTGGCCATAACTGGGTAGCAAACCGCTAGCCCTGGTGCATTTGCGCGTCTGGGATTTGTGGCTCGCTGTGGGCGTTCGGCTGATTGTTGGCTGGATGGTACAATTCCACGCTGGCTGGAAGCAAACCGGTATTGATATTTATGTTGCCGCATTGGCGACTATCTGAAACACACCGACTAACGGAGAAAACGAATCGTTTATGACCGAATCATATCAACATAAAGCAATTGAAAAACGCTGGCAGGATCAGTGGGAAGAGACGTCGCTGTATCGCAGCGTGGTGGATTGGAGCAAGCCCAAGCACTATGCGCTGACGATGCTGCCCTATCCCTCTGGCGACCTGCACATCGGCCACTGGTTCGCGATGACGCCCAGTGACGCCCGTGCCCGCTGGATGCGCATGCGCGGCTACAATGTCATGTTCCCGATGGGCTTTGATGCCTTTGGCCTGCCAGCGGAGCAGGCGGCCATCAGCCGCAACATCCATCCCTGGAAGTGGACCTACGCCAATATCGAGCGCATGCAAAAGCAGATGCGCAGCATGGGTGCCATGTTTGACTGGGAACGTGAGGCCATCTCCTGCACGCCGGAATACTACAAGTGGACCGAGTGGTTCTTCAAAGTGTTCTACGAAAATGGCCTGGCCTATCGTGATGAAGCGCTGGTGAACTGGTCGGAGGCGCTGCAAACGGTGCTGGCCAACGAACAGGTCATCGATGGCAAGGACGAACGCCTGGGCCAGCCCGTCATCCAGAAGCTGATGACGCAGTGGTTCTTCAAGATCACCGATTATGCCGACGAACTGCTGAACTTCGATGAGCTGGATTGGCCGGAGCCGATCAAGATCATGCAGACCAACTGGATTGGTCGCAGCGAGGGCGCCAAGGTTAGCTTCAAGGTAGCATCGACTGACGATGACATCGTTGTATTCACGACGCGGCCCGATACTTTGTGGGGCGCGACCTTCATGGTGCTGGCCCCGGAGCATAGTCTGGTCGATAAGATCACAACCGACGACCAGCGCGCTGCTATCAATGCCTACCGGGATGCCGCTGCCAGCGCAACCGAAATCGAGCGCCTGAGCGAAGACCGCGAAAAGTCGGGTGTGTTCACCGGAGCATATGCTATCAATCCGGTCAACCAGAAGCAAATCCCGATCTGGATCGCGGACTACGTCATGATTAGCTATGGTACAGGCGCGATCATGGCGGTGCCGTATGGCGATCAGCGCGACTTCGAGTTTGCGCGTCACTTCGGCCTGGAAATCGTCGCTGTCGTTCAGCCAGATGGCGTCGACGAAATCCCTGTGCCGGATGAGATGGACGAAGCCTACGCTGGCCCTGGCACAATGGTCAACAGTGGCCCGCTGGATGGCATCGCCCATAATGGCGAAAAAGGCCGTAAGAGTCCTGCCATCGCCTCCGCCATCGACTACCTGGAAGAGCGCGGCATCGGCGAGGAAACGGTTAATTACCGCCTGCGTGACTGGCTAATCAGCCGCCAGCGCTATTGGGGTAGCCCCATTCCGATGATCCATCGTCAGGATGGCACCGTCGAACCCGTTCCCGATAGCGACCTGCCTGTTGAACTGCCGGAAGATGTCGAATTCATGCCGACCGGACGTAGTCCGCTGACCTACCACCAGCCGTTCCTGAACACGGTTGACAGCGATGGCAATCCGGCCCGCCGTGAAACGGACACGATGGATACCTTCATGTGCTCATCGTGGTATCAACTGCGCTACCTGTCGCCGCATGAGCAGGAAGAACCCTTCTCTGCGGAAGAAGCGGCCTATTGGCTGCCGGTCGATGTCTATACCGGTGGTGCGGAACACGCCGTCATGCACCTGCTGTATACGCGCTTTTTCACCAAGGCCCTGCGCGATACAGGCGTCTTCGATGAGGCCATCAAAGTCATGAAGCGCGAAGGGCGTGATCCAGCAGGTTTGTTCGATGAGCCAATGACGGTCCTGCGTAATCAGGGCCAGGTATTGGGTGGTGAACGCCTGGGCGATTATGTCCTGTGCAGCGGCCAGTTCTCTGGTGACAAGCTGATGGCCGACCGCGTGGAAGTCGTCGAATGGGCGGATGTCCCGGCAGGATTCCAGGGCGTTACGGGCGAACTGATGAAGCGCGTCGAGGGTACGCTGTTCGTCGGCCCCGATAACAGCATTGTCGAGGTTAAGCCCGATGCCGAAATCATCATTCCGGCGATTGAGGGCACGAACAACGTCAACCAGCTAAAGCACCACCTGGAAATCCAGCGCATGTCCAAGAGCAAGGGCAATGTGGTCAATCCTGATGAACTGGTCGACAAATACGGCGCCGATACCGTTCGCGCCTACCTGATGTTCAACTTTGACTGGCAGAAGGGCGGTCCCTGGAACGAGAATAATATCAAAGGCCCGTCTGGCTGGATCAGCGATGTGTGGGATATCGTGGTCGCGGGTACGCCAGAAGGCGCAGGCAACCCGGATGTCGAGCGCGATGTCGAGCGTAAGCTGCACCAGACCATCAACGAGATCGACAACAGCCTGGAGAAGTTCAGCTTCAACAAGGCCATTGCCGACCAGATGAAGTTCAAGAACTTCTTCAAGGCGGCCCTACAGGCGGGTGATGTTGGCCCCGATGCCTGGGCCGCGACTGTTGGCGTCATGCTGCGCCTGATGGCTCCCTTTACGCCCCATGTCGCTGAAGAACTATGGGCGCGCATGGGCTGGGACTACAGCGTGCATCAGCAGCCCTGGCCGGAATATGACGAAGAAAAGGCGGCGGAATCCGAAGTGCCGCTGGTCATCATGATTAATGGCAAGCCGCGTGGGACCATCACTGTCGCGGCAGGCATCGCTCAGGCAGACGCCGAAAAGCTGGTGCTGGCCTCCGAAAAGGTGCAGTCAGCATTGAACGGCGACACGCCCAACCGCGTGATCTTCATCCCTGGCGACGAGCCGAAGGTCAATATCGTCGTCGGGGGCAAGAAGAAAAAGTAGCCGGACCGCTGTCATTCACTATGTAGAAACGCGCTCCTAGCGGGGCGCGTTTTTTATACCTCTTGTCGCGGTTTCGCCAATGGACACACAATCTGGTACTTTTTAGGCAACGTTCTGTTCGTTTATTGAGAGGGCAGACCATGACCGACAAGCAGCAGGCACTCTTGCAGATCGCTGATGAAATACGCGGCGAGGCATCGTACCTGAACAATTTTGCCCATAATGTCCACGCTATCGAACGCGCTCACCACCTGATGGAACTGGCGGCGCAGGTGGTCGCCCTGGCCTCTGATAAACCCATAGAAGTCGCTCGCGAAGGCTTTACCGATGGCTCCTGGCAGCACTTTTCGCCTGTGATCGCCGTCGAAGCGATCGTGCTCAATGAGCAGGGTGAGTTGCTGCTGATCCAGCGCAGTGACAGCAGGCGTTGGGCCTTGCCTGGTGGCATCGCTGAAATTGGCCCAACTTTCTCTGAGGCGGTGCTGCGTGAACTGTGGGAAGAAGCGGGTTTGCGGGGGCGCGTCAAGCGCCTGCTCGGTGTGTTCGATGGCCGATTGTGGCAAACGGAATCAACCTGGCATCTGGTCTATCTTATCTACCAGATTGAATGTCGCGATTTTTCTGCCAGCCCAGGCAGTGAAACAGTGGGCACAGGTTTCTTCCGGCGCGACAATCTACCCGACGAACTTCACCCTGGCCACGAAGTCCGCATCCAAAAATGCTTCCAGCTATTAGAGGGGACAGAGGCACACTTTGATCTGGCAGACTCATTTGATGCGGATATGCCCATGTTCCAGCGACCAACGGATGATTCTGGCGATTGAGGAGGAAGAAATTGAACTTGATGCCATCTAAAGAAAATATGGGACCATACTTCAAGCGCCTGCTAAAGGTTATCGAATGCCTCTATCCAACACCTCCTCCTAAAGAAAAATATCTGTATCTGCTTTGTTTCCTATATGAAGAAACTCAGATGACAGAACGTGAGGTTGCGTATATTTACGGCAGTTATGTCGGCAAAGACTACTTAGATCTAATTGGCGATGTCTCAGAGGCCCGCACTGAATTTGTGCCAAATTTGGAGAAGTATGGGCTGCTTAAACAACAACTGGTCGACTGTGGCTACGGTGACTGGGCACTTGATCCGACGACGTATGATCCGACTTTGAATGATTAAGGCTCTTGGAGTGGTAGTTTATGAACGATAAATCAAATAACTGCCGTGTTTGTGGGCTTGACCAAGGGTTTTCACCATGGGGAGAAAACGATAACGTACCAAGTTACTTTATTTGTCCTTGCTGTGGAGCTGAATTTGGTTTACATGATGAGACATACGACCAGATCAAAGAATACCGTGAACAGTGGCTAACCAATGGCGCGAAATGGTTTGATGAAAAACATAGACCGGAAGGATGGGATCAGGATAGTCAACTCAAGGGAATTCCCGACCTGTATATTTAAAAGGGCATGGCCGTTCGGCTATGCCTTTTTCTTTAGGATATTGTATCTATGCTCCCATCAACTGGAGTGCATCCTCGACGCTAGAAGCCGTATCAATCGGGTAATTGATCGTTGCATTCAGTCGCTTACCTAATGTCACCATCGCCCGAACAAAGGCGTTGCCGACAATCACCACATGCGCGATGATCTGCGGCGCTTCCTGGCCAGTCTTTTTGAACAGGGCCATCGTCTTTTCGCGCTTGTTGTTGCTATCGGTAAAGTCGATGATGATCTTAATCGGGAATGTCTGGAACTCGTTGCTCTCGATCAACTTGATCTGAGAACGCACATATTCTTCCCAGGTCCAGTCCCCGGCGAGTTGCAGATGGAAAATAGTCTTTTTGGTGTCGCACCACGTTGAATGAATAGGCATGTCGGCGTGTCCTCAATGATAGTGCTGCCAGAGCCGTAACGAGTGATCGAGCGATATATCAAAAATTACACGGCATTACATCGATGTCAACAGGCGTGGCATTAACTATCTTATAGGCAATGTGTTATCTCTTACCAACGACAGGAGCTAAAAGAGGGGTGCGTACTATACTTCTGACGTTATCCAACCACTTGTACCCCCTATTGCATACTTAGTCAACAGGACAATCACGATGCTGTTTGAAATTTTGCTGGGCCGCGATCTGCCGGAGCACTACATCGAGCGTATGAATGCGCAGCGCATCCATGAGTATGGCGTCAACACAAAGAACTTCGCCAATGAGAAGCAGTCCAAGTTCATCTATTTGTGGGATGATGACGCTCTGAAAGCGTTCGGCATGCTCAAGCCGTTGACACTGACTTGTCAGGGACAGTCACAGGCTATCCTGGGCATTGGCAACATCATGGCGATAGAAAAAGGTCGTGGTCATGGCAAATCCCTGATGACCTATATGATGGGCTACCTGAAGGAGCGCAATGCGGTTGGTCTGGGCTTCTGTGATCGGGAGAACTCCGGCTTTTATCGCAAATGTGGCTATACCGTCGTGGAAGGCA
Organism: Anaerolineaceae bacterium; assembly: GCA_020634165.1. Classification (GTDB taxonomy): domain Bacteria; phylum Chloroflexota; class Anaerolineae; order Aggregatilineales; family Phototrophicaceae; genus Phototrophicus. The sequence continues at coordinate 584,681 of JACKCF010000001.1, forward strand.
TTTCAGCACGTTTTCGTTATCGCCACGCCCAGGAAACGGGTGACCGTGAACGGTTGGAAAGTGTGCCCGATGTCCTGTGTTCTTCGCCGGAATTTATCGCATGGCTGCAATCTTCAAACGAGCCGATTGAAGTCGATGTGCCCTTCTGGTGATCGGTTGCCCGTCTCCCTGACTATTGCGACGAATGAGGCAGCAAAAAATCCCCTCACCGAAGGAGAGGGGATTTAGGGTTGGGGTCAATAGTGTCTCTTACATCACGCGCATACCGGTAATAACCTCTTCGACCTCTTGCACAGTGTACTGCTTGGGGTCGATATCGTCAGCGACAACTTCGCCCCGACGCAGCACGACAATGCGATCCACCACCTGGAAAACATGGTGAATATTGTGCGCGATGAAAATACAGGAGTGGCCGCTGTCGCGGGCATTGCGCACGAAGCGCAGTACGCCGTGTGTTTCTTCTACGCCCAGGTTGTTGGTCGGTTCATCAAGAATGATGAGGTCGCTGTCGAAGTACATCGCCCGTGCAATCGCCACCGCCTGACGTTCACCGCCGGACAGTGCGCTGATTGGGGTGGTCGGTGGAATATTCTTGGTGATGCCCACCTCGCGCATCAGGCGGCTGGCCTCGACGTTCATCTTGTCCTGGTCCATCCATTGTAAAAATCCGGGGCCTTTAAGCGGTTCGCGTCCCAGGAACAGGTTACGCGCAATCGATAGCTGCGTCACCAGCGCGGAATCCTGATAGATGGTTTCGATGCCGTGTTTGATGGCATCGGTGGTATTGTCGATGTCGACTTCCTGGCCGCGAATATAGATTTTGCCGCTGGATTGCAGCACCGCGCCGGAAAGAATTTTAATCAGTGTGGATTTGCCTGCGCCATTATCACCCAGCAGGCCGACGATCTCATTCTCGTAGACGGTGAAGTTGACGTTGTTCAGCGCCTGCACACGGCCAAAGAATTTATTGATATTTTCCATGCGTACCAGTTCAGTTGCCATGATGTCACGTCCCCGAATGATGTCGTCGTTCAAGCCAGGAGTGCAGCGCCATCATCCCCAAAATAATCGCGCCGATGAAGATGTTATAAGCCAGGCCAGGGATGCCGATCATGACGATGCCGTTGCGCATCATGCGCAGGATGAACACGCCGATGATCGTGCCAATGATAGTACCGTAGCCGCCCATCAGGGCTGTGCCGCCGATGACCACCATCGCGATCACTTCCAGCTCATAGCCAGTGCCGCTGTTGGGGTTGGCCGCGGAAACACGTATCGAGCTGGTGATGCCTGCGTAAGCCGCCAGGACCGCCGTCAGGATAAACAGCATAATTTTGGTGCGGTTGACGCGCACACCGCGCGCATGGGCCGCACTGGAATTACCACCTGCCGCCTGTATCCAGTTGCCAAAGCGCGACTGGGTCAGTAAGAAGCCGAGTACAACCGCAAACAGGATGAACCACAGCAGCGAAGCATAGACGCGGAATTCGCCAATGTAAAAGTCACCAACGATGATCTCTGTCAGGGCGGAATCCGCGCGCCAGGTGCGTTGTGGAAAACCATCGGTGATATACAGTGCGGTTCCGCGCGCGACCATCATCATGCCCAGTGTGACCAGGAAGGATGGAATCTTGAGCTTGGTCACGAACCAGCCATTGAAGAAGCCGATCAGTACCGACATGCCCAAAGCAACAAAGAAGGCTGCTTCCAATGACATGACTTCCTGATTAAACAGAGTCCACATGATGATGGGGGCCAGACCAAACACAGAACCGACCGACAAGTCAAACTCGCCTGCGGTAATCAGCATGGTCATACCGAGCGCCATCATGCCCATTTCTGGTGTAAAGGCCAGCAGGTTGCTGAGATTGCCCGTCGACAGGAACGTGGTAGAAAGCAGCGAAAACGCCACAATTTCCACGATGAGCAGCACCAACGGCCCGAACTCCCGGCGGCCAATGAGCTTTTGCAGTGTCGAGGGTGAATCAATAGGGACAGACTCGCGCTTGGGCTTGTCGAAATCTGCCTGAGAGGGGTTGGCGACCATAGGTGCAACGCCTTTCGATTAAAGAACGGTCACAGCCTTGGGCCGCGACGAGTGCTTAATGAATTTATTCGATGAGTAAAACTGTTCACCCGTGTCATATGGCAATACGCCCCGCAAACCGTTTGCAGGGCGTATCGTAAACAAGGATGTTGCAATCGGATTTAGTTGCCGGTCATGATGTCCAGATAAATCTGGGCAGCATCGGCTTCATACAGCGTACCGACCAGGATATCGAATCCAGGCGGAATGCCAGCAGCGGCCATGGCGGCCATCGACAGGCCCATGTAGCTGGTTGCTTGCGGGTCCTGCCACATAGCGGCGTTCACATAGCCATCGAGCACTTCCTGAGCGGTTTCCGGGCTGTTGCCCCAACCAACCACCGGAATGTCACCAGCAGCCACGCCAACCTGATCGAAGACGCGGGCAATGCTGCCGGTCACGAGGTCGCCGAGGCCGATGATCGCGCTGATGTTGCCTTGATTGGCCAGCAGGTAGTCAGACATACGGGTGATGATTTCTGCCTGATCGAGCTTGGCTTCTGTAATTTCGTAGGTGATGCCCAGCGGATCAAATACGCTGGCGATACCTTCTGTTTCCAGTACCTGATAGGTCGCACCGGGGACTTCGACTGGCATCCAGACGAAATCGCCTTCAGAAACGAAGCCGTTATCGACCAGATACTGCGCCCAGCGGCGGCCAATTTCGACGTTATCACCGCCGACATAGGCATCGCGGCCACTTTGTGCGTCTTCCGTATTGATGATGATGACCGGAATACCCGCAGCGTGGGCTTCTGCGATCACCTCATTCAGCGAACCGGGGTCCGGCGTGCTGGTGACGATACCAGCGGCGCCAGCGGCAATCGCCGCACGGAAGGCTTCCTGATGCGACGGGACATCGCCACTGTGGAAGGAGGTACGAACTTCATGGCCCGTATCAGCGGCCCACTGGTTGGCGCCCTCTAAGAAGTAGGTCCATACCGGATCGGCAGGATCACCATGAGAAATCCAGTAATAAACGCCCATATCCTGGGCAGCGGTCGGCACGACGAGCAGTGCGGCGAAGAGAGCAATGATGAGAATCGAGAAGAACTTTTTGGACATAAGGCAAACCTTTCAAATAAGTCTACTTGCAGATTGTGTTGCCTGTGTGGATGTTGCCTGATTAAAGAAGTGATTGGTGCTGTGTAACGGCTGCGACACTCCTTTCATTGATATATTCAATATTTTATATATTATCGCATTTCAGGGCTGCTGTACAACAGTCCAGGCCAAATGGACGTGGATTGTCGGCATGGTATAATCCGGCTTCATCCTTGTGAAGTGCTGTTATAACAGTGAAGGCGTCCATATGGGTTCAAGTTCCAACATGTCATCGCGCTTGCTGCGTCAGCTCTACCGGGTAGGGCGTGGGTTATATCAGGCAGTCATTCCCCATGATCTGCGGCGGAAGGTCTGGGCGCTTCGTCAGGATTCATCAGGTGTCGCAAATACAAACCTGACAACGGGTGTGCAGGCGCCACTTCCATTTGATCCCGTTGGCGCACAGGCAATATCAGGCGCTTCCCAGGCAGCCGCGAAACTCACGACACCGCCTACGCAAGATGTCGCGACCCACATAGCGGAAATCCTCGCGCCGATGGTTCGCAATCGCGAGCACATCCAGCACTTCGACTTCTGGCAGGAACATGGCTTCCATGTCACCCAGAATCACTTTTACGAGCCAGTCCCGGATACACGCGATCTAAAGCCAGAATTCTGGACAACGCCATCTCTATTAAACGGCATCGATATGAACGATGAAGAGCAGCTTCATTTGCTGCGTGATGTCTTCCCGCAGTTTATGGATGAGTACAACGACATCCCGTTTGAAGAGACGGATGACCCGACCAAGTACTTTACCAACAATATCATGTTCGGCGGAACAGATTCTTTGGTTTATTACTGCCTGGTCCGGCACTTTAAGCCGGATACGATTCTGGAAGTTGGGTCCGGTTTTTCGACCTTGATTGCTGCTGAGGCTGCTGTCAAAAATGGCGGGTCGGCAGTCACCTGCATCGAACCCTACCCGCGCGACTTTTTGAAAAAAGGATTTCCCGGCCTCAAATCGCTCATACCGGAAAAAGTACAGGATGTAGATCGCAGCGTTTTTGCTAATCTGAAGCCGGGTGATTTCCTGTTCATTGATACATCGCATGTGGTCAAGATGGGAAGCGAAGTGCTGTACCTATACTTCGAGATTCTGCCGTCGATCCCTGAAGGCGTAATTGTCCATATCCACGATATCTTTTTCCCGCTGGAATATCCCAAATCCTTCGTGTTGACTGATCGCCACTTCTGGAACGAGCAGTATCTGGTGCAAGCATTCCTCATGTACAACGATTCATTCAAAGTGTTGTATGGCAACAGCTATATGAGCCATTATCACATGCAGGATGTGAAAAACACGTTCCCGAATGCCAACCGCTGGCATGGCGGGAGTCTCTGGTTACGTCGCAGCAGATAAGCTGCCATGTGGCGTTGACGCACCCCCTGCCGTCTCTGCTTAAAGCAAAAGGCCCGATCAGATGATTGGGCCTTTTTGGTTGGGAGTTTGTTTGACTAATTGCTGATGCTGACCGTGAGTTCACCACTGCCGAACGAGGACTCGATCAAGATATTCATGGGCGAATCGCTCTGGCTGAGGACAGCCAGCGGCATACTGTCTGGCAGGCGTGCGGCGTAGAAGGACGCCAGGGTCGTATCATCCTGTGTAACAGTGATATAGACATCACCCAGGTCACCCCGGACCTGCTCAAGCGATAGGAGGATCGTTTCGCCGTCGTTGGCGCTCACACGCAGCATTTCGCTGTACAGCTTGTTATTCAGGGTGACGGAAGCCGGAGCATCATCAATGAAACGCGCCGGAGACTGCTCAACCGTGACGGTAACAGTGCCGCTATCATTGCTGTAGAAGGGCTGCACCGAGAGGATATACGTTCCGGCAGTCTGCACGATGTAGCGCGAAATCTCAGGGTCAAAGCCATCCCCGCTGTCATCATCCTCAGCGACGATGTAACCGCTGGGATCACGCAGTTGCAGTCGCGTATCAATGACGCCATCGCCCTCAACCGAAATCATCAGCCTGTCACCTTCTTCCGCTTCCAGACTGTAGAACGCGGCTCCCTGGTCATCACCAAAGGTGACTGACGTCGGCACGCCACTGGCAATGGTATTCAGGGTGGTCGTGCTGATCGTCAGGGAGAAGTCACCTTCGACGATCTCGCCATAGTTATAGTAATCATAGCTGCTGCTGATGACCGTAAACGTACCATCATAGGGCAGGATGAAAGGACCAATGGCCGAGTTCAGGTTGCCGCCGCTGTCATCGTCTGTTGTCAGGATGCTGCCGTATTCGTCTTGCAGGACGAGGTAAGCATCAAAATCGTCGGATACCAGGGTGATGTACATAACATCACCTTCTGCACCCTGGAAGACGTAGCGATCTTCTGGATTATTGATCGTCAGCGAACCCGGTATAGCCGAATCTGCCGTGCTGGATGGCGTCTGTGCGGTCGCGCTCATGACCAGAACATTCAACTCACCGGATGCAATCACATCACCATCGCGAGAAACTTGCACAGTGTAGATGCCTGTCGGGTCTTGCGGGCTGGCCGCGAGATCAAGGATGAAGCTGCCGTCGCTATCAGCGGTACGCTCGGTGGTATATTCCACAGAATCATCGTAAAGCACATCCAGCGTCACGGTTTCGCCGGCTTCCAGGCCGCTAACGGTGACAGTATGCGTCGTGCCGATGGCACCGCTGGCTGGCGAAATATCGACCGACACAGTGCTTTCAGGCGCGCTCTGTTCCGTTGTCGTGCCAGGGACCACCTCGCGCGTCACAGTGAAGTTAGCGCTGCCAACGGATTGCATGTCTTCCCCGGCTGGGCGCAGAATGCTGACGGTGTAGACGCCTGCCGCATCTGTTTCTGAAGTGCGCAGCGCCAGCGAGGTCATGCCACTGGCATCAGCGGTCCTTTCCGTTGTATACACCGGAATCGCGCCCATGCTGACCTGGAGAGTAACCGTTTCGTTGGGGTTCAGGCCCTCGATGATAACTTCATGGCGCGTGTTGCGTCCGCCACGGTCGGGTGTAATCGTGATGGTGCCGTTGAATGGCTCGGCTTCAATGACCGTTTCCGCATCACCGGAATCAGCAACCAGGTCTTCGCCGACGCCAAACTGGGCGCTGCCGACCTCGACGCCATCGCGCGTCACTGCGGCCGTGTACTGGCCGACTGGGTCTGTGGCTTCGCTGGTGATCTGGAGCAGGGCCACACCATCCGCATCAGCGGTGATATTGGCACTGTAAGCCGATTCGCCATCCAGCAAAATATCGACGGTGACGATTTCTTCAGCGCTCAGGCCGGAGACTGTAATTGTGTAGTCGGTGCCCAGTTCACCACCTGTCGGATCAACTGTGACAGCAATACCGTTCTCTTCGGTATCGGCCTGCTGATCGGTTTCTTCGGTGCTTTCGGCGGTCGTTTCGGCATTACCCAGGGCTAGCTCTGTGCTGGCAACGACTTCCTCACCGCGCGTAATGCTGACGGTATAGGTGCCTTCGTCATCATCCGGGTGGGTATCGACGCTCATGGCAATCGCGCCGTTGATGTCGGCATTGGTGGTATCACTGAAAATGATCGCTTCGCCATTGCTGATTTCAACCGTCACGCGCTCACCCGCTTCCAGGCCGCGCGCCGTGACAATCAGCGAATCGCCTGGTTGCACTACCGCAGGCGATAGATTAACCGTGATGCCTTCCTCTACCTGGGCAGTCGTATCATTGCCGATGATCGTCAATGTGCCTTCTGCCAGGGTCGTATCACCCTGACGGGCGACGATATTGTAAGTGCCATTGGGGTCGGTATCGCTGACGCCGAGCATTGTACTGTAGGTGCCGTCAGCTTCAGCCGTACGTTCAGCCGAAAACACGACTTCGCCTGTTTCTGCAAAGATAATTTCAAAAGTGAAGGTTGTGCCCGATTGTAAGTTTGCGACCTCAACGTCGAACGCTGTTGCGATATCGCCACTTTCCGGGCTGATGCTGATTGTGGCCGGAATCATTTCCACATCGCCGATGGCGATTTGCCCCTCGGCCACCTGGGCGCGGCTGGTTTCTTCAATGATGGTGACGGTATAAAGGCCATCGGGTGTGTCGGGTTCAATCAGGTATTCAAGCGTAGCGATGCCATCGGCATTGGCACGGAAGGTATCCTGATAGATCAATTCGCCATTTTCAGCATTTTCGATGCGCACATCAAAGTCACGGAAAGCATTCACATCGCTCAGGGTGAGTGTTTGGGTATCGCCTGCGTTGGCATTCGCGGGTTCGATGGACAGGACGCCATCGCGGCCAGTTGGTTCTTCCAGCGTCATGCCGATGGTAGCCAGCTCGTTACGCGCGCTATCGCGAACCGATACCGTGTAATTGCCAGGTGCATCATCCAGCGTGGAGAAGATTTCCACATCCAGCCGACCTGTATCGGTAGCTGTGAACTGATTGCTGTAGACTTCACTGCCAGTGGCATCCTGCACGATGGCCACGATTACGGTCTGCTCTGGCTCCAGGCCCGTGATGAAGATGTTATGGGTGGTGCCTGCCGGGGCCACGCGCGGCAAAATGCGAACTTCGATGCTGCCCTGGCTGGGTTGTTCCGGCTGGGCTTGTTCCGGCTGCTCGCTGTTGTCTTCTGGTGCGGATTCTTGTTCCGGTTGGCTTTCTTGGCTGGCAGGGTCGGCTTCGGTCAGGACGAAAATGGCGCTGTTGATCGGATCGCCGTTGCTATCCAGCAGTTTGACCTGATAATGACCTGGTGCATCGCTGGGATCGCTGAAGATGGTCATCGTCAGGACGCCTTCGCTGTCAGTTGTCCGGCTGGTGGTGTAGACGACCTCATTTTCCGCCATCAGGATGAATTCCATATCGTACGCCGTATCGGGCATTAACCCTGTCGCGACGACTTCAAAGGCTTCTCCAATAGCGCCAGTATCTGGCGTAACGATGATGGTTTCCTGGGCGATGGCTGCCGGGATAAGCAAGAATAAGCTCATCACCAAAAGCAGCAGCCTGATCTTCGTCATTCGCATCGCATTGTCCTTGTGCTTAAGTTCTATTCCACGTAACGTCTTTCAAAAACAAGAACGTTATTAGCTTGGTTTTAGTTCCGCTTGGATCACCTCGGAAAATCGTTTCCAGGGCTGTCAATTTAACGACTCTGATGATTCCATTGTAATCTACATTATATAAATGAGTACGCCCTGAAAGATGAAATTGCGATTCGATTAGTAGAACCCTATTTTGCACCGATATTGTTTCTAATTTGTAAATTGTCCGTGATCTCTGACTGCTGACAGGTTTCTTGTATATTTTTGATGGGCGGCTTCTGGCTCTGTTGCGACAATTGTGCTATTGTGATCGTAAAGTTAGTAAATTGTTCGGTCAGGGATTGTGGCCGGATAACCTGAAATTTAACAGTACACCCGTAAATTAAACCCAGACCCGCAAATGTGGGTCGCAAATAGAATAGGTGCAACGATGGCCTTGTTAAAACGATTCGCCAACGCGATCAAGCCCATCCTCCAACAAAAAACGGTGCTGGCTGTTCGCCGCAATCACGGCCTGGAACACGGCACAATCCATATGCTGAATCGTCAGAAATATACGCTCAGTGGCCGCAGCAGTGCCGGGGGCTTCATCCTCTATGGCGACGTGCCGACTGAAAAAGTCGAACGTGCCGTGCAGGAAGCGCTGGCCCGCTTCCGCCGGGGGGAAGCTCAATGGGCGGTACATCCCAACTGCGGGACCAACCTCGTCACGACGGGTCTGGTCACGACGAGCATTGCGGCAATTGGCTTTACAGGTGCCAACCGCAAGCGCGCCTGGGATCGCTTCCCGCTGGTGATGATCTTCATGATGATCGCCTCTTTGTATTCGCTGCCGTTGGGGATGTCCTTGCAGGAGTACTTCACCACCTCTGGCGAAATGGGTGAACTCGATGTGGTCAGCATCAACAAGCGCGAAGTGACGCTGCCGCTCGGTCGTAAAGCAATCATCCATGAAGTGCTGACCAAAGAAGGCGACTAATCGCACGTTATGGCCGCAACCACGTTCTATATCTTTCACGGTGATGATGACATCGGCATTGAAGAAGCCGTAAACAAGCTGCGCAGCCAAATGGGCGACAGTGCCAATGCTGATCTCAACACCAGCGAATACGATGGCGAAATCGCTAGTGCGGCGGAAATCCTGAACGCTGCGCGCTCGGTCCCGTTCCTCGCGGATCGTCGTCTGGTGCTGGTGACAGGATTTTTGCGGCACATCACGCGCAAAGGGGCGGGCAACATCGGCAAAGAGCAGGCTGATTTGCTGCTGGAAGAACTGCCGCAGCTACCGGATTTCACGCGGCTGGTTTTCATCGAGCGCGAGAGCCTGCCGGAGAACAACGCCCTCGTTAAGTTCGCCAAATCAGCCGCTAATGGTTACATCAAGCTGTTTGAAGTCCCCAAAGATACCACGCAGTGGATCATCAAACGCGCCCAGGACGAATACGAAGTCGCGATTCAGTCGCAGGCCGCGTCCGCACTGGCCAGCGTCACCGGCAGCGATCTGCGCCGTGCTGATAACGAACTCATCAAGCTAATCAGCTACGTCGATGGCGAAGGTGACATCACCGAAGAACATGTTTCGCTGCTGACGCCCTATGTCGCTGAGGCCAACGTCTTTGAGATGGTCGATGCGCTGGCGGCGGGTAACGCTAGCCGCGCCCTCTCCCTGATGAACACTGTCCTCGAACAGGATACCTCCGACCCCGGATTTCGTCTTTTTGGCCTGATCGTGCGTCAGTTCCGGCTGCTGCTGTTGACGCGCGAACATCTCGACGCAGGTGGCGCAGCCCGTGGCAACGCCATCGCCCAGGCAATTGGTATTCGCAGCACATGGCAGGCGGATAAGCTGGCACGGCAGTCACGGGCCTTTACGATGGAGCAGTTAGAAGCCATCTATCGCCGCCTGCAAAAATACGATCTTGAGATGAAAACGGGCCAGATCGAAGCTCGGCTGGCCCTCGATTTGCTGGTCGCATCCCTTTCTCGCCAGCGCTAAACCCCCAGTTATTGGTGGCAACTCGCATGAGGTTTTTTCGTATAATAGGGTAGATGCTGATAGTAAACTGACGATCTCGTATGGTCAGTGTGTTGAGGTTATTCACCATGACGAAACGCAAAAACGACGAATCCGCTTATAGCCCCGCGCTGCTGATTATCCTGCTCATCCTGTTGTGGATATTTGCTAGCAACGTTATGGGTGGCATTGTGCCCTTATTATGGAAACTGCTTTATTGGATCGCGACAGGTGCAATCACAGGCTTGATCGTGCGTGGCAGCAGCTATGACCTGCTGAAAAATGGTCTGCTGGGCTTCGCCGGGGGCATCCTGGGTGGGGCTTTGGTGCGCTTTTTTGGACTGCACTTCCTGTATCACATTCCGCTGGTGGGATTGCTGGTTGTGGGCATCCTCGGCGCGGTGACGCTCGTCTATGCCATGCGCATCTTCGTTGATAAGAACTTCGCGCGCTAACTTCATATGATCTATGTCGTATACGTCCTTGCCCTATTGTGGATCATCTCGGATCTGAGTCAGAGCATAAAAATATTCAGGACTCAAAATCACAAATTCCTAAGACGGACACATTTGTTTAGACGCCCTGTCGATGTATTAGTGACAGGTAGCGCAACATTAGCCGTCGCGTGGGCAAAAATGCTTAGCAGCATAATTGGCATCATGATAATACTGCTTTCAATACGTATAGATAATCATAATGCGCTCGGTTTTGTGATGATTTTTCTGATGATAGAAAGCTTGATACAAGCAATGGGTAGTTCAATAACGGTGTATTTCGACAATCAAACAAGCCAGTAAAGTCCTGAGGGCGTGTTTTTTAGACCAACATCACGGTTACTATCGCCATAGGCTGAAGCCATATGGCTACTATTGTGCAACGGGAAGCGCACTAAAGGCGCTCTAACCCGTTGCCATATCTGTCTTTTGCGTGTTTTAGTCCCTTTAGTGGACTTGGCTTTTGGCTAGCCGGATCACTTCAGTGTCTGGCAGGACAATTTCTCCCAAACTTCTTGCTCTCCCCCGATTGCACCTTTGTGAAGTGCGTCACATTGTCTAAAATGCTCATACCTTTATTAGCCACATTGTTTGACCAAGTTCCTAACGGTAGGTAAACTAATCAGTGCGTCTACCGCCGCTGGCATCACTGCTAGATCACAGGTGTTTGATCGCAGTTATGGATGCTGGCCCAGCGACAAATTGAGGAGACCTTAATGGCACGTTTGAATAGAGAAACGCTGGTGGATTGGTACCGCCAGATGGTGCTTACCCGCGAATTTGAAGAGACTTGTTACCAGCTCTATACCGAAAAACGCATTACGGGCGTGTATTTGCATCTGTACAGTGGCCAGGAAGCCCTGGGTACAGGTGCCATCGCCAATATGGAAATCGGTAAGGATCACATCATCACAGCCTATCGCGATCATGGCATCGCCTTATGCCTGGGCATGGACCCCAAAAATATCATGGCGGAGATGATGGGCCGCGTTGATGGCAGCAGCGGTGGCAAGGGCGGTAGCATGCACCTGGCCTCGCGCAAACACAACTTCTGGGGTGGTTACGCCATCGTCGGCGGGCATCTGCCACTGGCGGCAGGCATCGCGCTGGAAGCCCAATATAACGAAACGGGTGCGTTTGTGATCTCGTTCGTCGGTGATGGTGCCTCTAACAATGGCTACTTCCATGAGTCGCTGAACCTGGCAGGTGTCTGGGATTTGCCCGTCATCTGGATCATTGTTAACAATGGTTTTGGTATGGGCACAGCTACGGACCGCGCTGCGGGTAACGTCAACCTGCATGAACGCGCGATTGGCTACGGCATCAAGGATATGGGCCGCGTCGATGGCCAGGATATCCTGGCGGTTTATGAAAAAGTCAATGAAGCCGCCCAGCATGTATGGTCGGGCAAAGGCTCCGTCCTGATAGAAGCGATTACCTATCGCTATCGCGGTCATGGCGTCAGCGATAAGCAGTACGATTCTGCTTTTGCTGAAGAACTGGCTGAATGGAAAGAGAACAAAGACCCTATCGTGCTCTTCCGCCGCCACCTTGAAGACAAATACAAGGACATCAGCGGCGAACTGGATGATATCGTCGCCGAACAGAAGAAGATCGTTGAAGAAGCCGTCGAATTCGCAGAGAACAGCCCATTCCCGGATACAGAAGAACAGCTTTACGCCAACGTCTACGTCGAGTAGATGGTGCCGAATAGAGATTTAAGACAATAGGAAAAGAGAGACTATGGCAGCCAGAAATCTACCGATGCGCGAAGCCCTCCGTCTGGCCCTTCTTGAGGAGATGCACCGTGATGAGCGCGTCTTCGTCATGGGTGAGGAAGTCGGCGTCTGGCAGGGGACGCACCGCGTTACGCGCGGCTTTATTGAAGAATTTGGTGAAAAGCGTGTGCGCGATACCCCCATCAGCGAGATGGTGATTGGCGGCGCGGCTGTTGGTGCGGCTATGGCTGGCTTGCGCCCCGTCGCGGAATTCATGACGATCAACTTCGCCTTCCTGGCGCTGGATGCGCTGATTAACCACGCCGCTAAGATTCACTATATGTTCGATGGCATGTTCACCGTGCCAGCCGTGTTCCGTGCCGCGACAGGCTGGGGAGACCAGGCGACCGCCACACACAGCCACATGCCAGAGCCGATTTTTGCTCATTTCCCTGGCATGTACGTGTGCTCACCATCCAACAGTGCCGATGCCTACGGCATGCTCAAGGCGTCGATCCGTGATGACAACCCGATCCTCTTTACCGAGAGCATCGGCCTCTATAGTCACCCTGGTCCGATGCCGGAAGATGAAAGTGGCGATTATGTCCTGCCCATCGGCAAGGGCAATGTCGTGCAGGAAGGCACCGACGTCAGCATCTTTACCTATGCGCGCGGTGTCGAATGGGCCAAGCGTGCTGCGCGGACTCTATCTGAGGATGGCGTCAGCGTTGAGATCGTTGATTTGCGCTGGTTGCGCCCGCTGGATACCGACATCATCTTCGAGAGCTTCAGGAAGACCAACCGCGCCGTCATCGTGGAAGAAAGCCTGCCGATGTACAGCTTCGGCAGTGAGTTGGCCGCGCAGATACAGGAACATTGTTTTGACTATATGGACGCACCCATCAAGCGCGTGTCAGCCGCCGATGTGCCGCTGCCGTATTCCAAGTACCTGGAATTGATGGCGCTGCCCGATGCAGATAAAGTCGTCGCAGCCGTGAAGGAGATCATCTGATGGCTCAGGACGTAACCCTGTCAATGGATGGCATGCTGTTGAACTGGCTGAAAGATGTCGGGGATTCAGTCAGCAAGGGCGACATCATCGCCGAATTTGAAGCCGACAAAGCCACCGTCGAGGTCGAGGCCCCGGCCGATGGCACCATTTTGTCGCTCATCACTGAAATTGGTGAGGAAGTCGGTGAAGGTGCCGTGATCGCCACCATCGGCGCCGCTGGCGAATCAGGTGGTTCTGCACCTGCCAAAAAGGAACAGCCAGCCGAAGAAAAACAAGCTGAACCTGCGCCAGAAGCAGCGGCACCGCAGCCCGCCAGTAACGGTGCCAGTAGTGGCGCTGATGTGGCTGCCCGCACACCTGATGGCCGCATCAAGGCATCGCCTCTGGCCAAGAAAGTCGCCTCCGACAAAGGCGTTGACCTCAGCCAGGTTGCAGGCAGTGGTCCTGGCGGTCGCATCGTTCGCGAAGATGTGGAGAATTACAAGCCAGCCGCGCCCAAACCCGCCGCTGCACCAGCGCCGGCTCCTGCCGGCGGAACAGTCATCCCGAACAGCTATGGCAAGGTCCCAGAAGGCGACGACATCGAAATTCTGGATATCAGCCGCATGCGCCGTGCCATCGCCAATGGGACGATTACCAGCTTCCAGACGACGCCGCACTTCTACATCACGATTGAACTCGATGTGGAACCGATGCTGGCCCTGCGTCAGCAGATCAACGCCACGCTGGAAGATGAAGGCATCAAAGTCAGCGTCAATGATATGATCGTCAAGGCCGTTGCCCTGACGCAGCGTGCGTTCCCCAACCTGAATACGCACTACTACGGCGACAAGCTGGTGCGCCACAAGCGCATTAACATCGCGATTGCGGTGGCTCTGCCGGATAATGGTCTGGTCAATGTGGTTTCGCCCGATGCCGACCAGAAGCCGCTGTCAGAGATGGCCCAGTACCATAAGGAAATGTTCGCGTCTGTGCGTGATGGCAAAATCAAGCCGGAGCACATTCATGGCGGCACCTTCCTCGTCAGCAACCTCGGTCCCTACGATGTCGAGAGCTTCGGCTCCATCATCGACCCGCCGCAGTCCGGCGCGCTGGCGGTCAGCAGTTCCCGCAAAGTTCCGGTCGTCAAAGAGGACGGGACGCTTGGTGTGGGCACCCGCATGAAGGTCACACTCAGCATTGACCACCGCGTCAGCGACGGCGCCGAAGGTGCCGATTGGCTGCAAACCTTCCGCAGCTATATCGAAAACCCGATGCGCCTGCTCGTTTAAACAGCGGTTAGCTAAATATCTGAACAAGTAGAGGGTTCCGGCCCTCTATTTTATTCCCTGGAAAAGAGGTTCCATGATCGACATTAGCAATATCCCTGCTGACGAGCCTGTCAAGCTCATTATTGGTGCAGGCAGTCAGATGTATCCTGGTTGGATACCCACCCAAAAAGAAGACCTCAACCTGCTGGATCGTCAGGATTGGGTAGACAGCTTCAGCGACCGCAAAGTCGATTTGTTCCTGTGCGAGCACGTCTGGGAACATCTCACGCTGGAGGAAGCCCATCGTGCCGCCGCCCTCTGCTATGAATTCCTTAAACCTGGCGGCAACTTAAGGGTCGCGGTCCCTGATGGCAACTTCCCGCCGGAGGACTATCAGCGTATGGCACGTGGTGATGCTCCCCCTGGCCATCCCGCCGCCGACCATAAAACGGTCTACACCTATAAGACGTTCCCTGAGATTTTTTGCAAAGCAGGCTTTGAGACCGATCTGCTCGAATACTGCGATGACGAAGGTCGCTTTCACTATAACCAGTGGAACATCGAACATGGGCTGATTTATCGTTCATTATTGTTCGATCATCGCAACCGCGATGGCGCATTGGGCTTTGTCTCGCTGATCATTGATGCCACCAAGCCATCTTCCTGATTCATCTTACAGATATTTAGCATAAGCTTTACAAAAAGTAGAGGGTTCTGCCTTCTACTTTTGTGTTTAATGAGCATAGTGTCTATTGAACATCGGGGAATGACAATGCGCTCAAAGTGGATTTTACTATTGGCGGTTATGTTACTATCAATAATTTCGATATCTGCACAGCAGGAGGCCGAATACACCCTGCGTTACGATGGCCAACTGCGCAGCTATATTTTGCATCTGCCGCCGCAATATGATGGCGAAACGCTGTTACCAGTCGTGTTTGTGCTGCACGGCGGCGGTGGCAACGGAGAACAGGCCGATGCCATGTCCGGTTTTGCGGCCAAGGGTGACGTAGAGGGCTTCATCACTGTATTTCCTAATGGCAGCGGACGCCGTGCGCGTCAGAACGCGCTGTTGACGTGGAATGCCGGATTTTGTTGTTCCCTGGCCCGCGAAAATAATGTTGACGATATTGGTTTTTTTGCTGAGTTAATTGACGACCTGCTGGCGACCTATGCTATCGATCCCGACCGCGTGTATGTTACAGGCATGTCCAATGGCGCTATGATGACCCACTTCCTGGGTGGCCAACTCAGTGACCGCATCGCGGCGATTGCACCTGTAGCTGGTGCAGCCGGTGGTCAGCAATCGCCAGATGCCGACCTCATTATGGCGGCAATGCCGGACCATCCCATCAACGTCCTCATGATTAACGCGCGGGACGACGAAGCCGTGCCATACAACGGCGGTCAGACCGATCTGGGCACCTTCGGTGAGGAGTTTGTCGTCATCAGTGCGGGAGAGAGTCTGGCATTCTGGCAGGCTGCCAATGACTGCGACCCAGACGCGGTCATGACCTCAGAACGCGGAAACGGTGTCGCGACTGAGCAATATTATGAGTGCGCGTCCGGCGCGGCGGTGGCGCTCATCTCCGTCAGCGAAGGGGGGCATTCCTGGCCCGGCAGTCAGCAGGATCGGCGTATGGGTGATGACCCAACCCAGGCCATCAGTGCAACCGACATCATCTGGGAATTCTTCAAAGACCATCCCAAAGTGTCGATTGAGTAGACAAACAGCCTCAAACGCTAATGAGGCTGTTTACACTAACGATGTCAATATCATTGTAGACTGGTTAATAACCAGTTCTCGTCAATGGATATGGGTAGTTCAGGCTGTTGGGGACCAGCGGCGAATTGAGGTTTCAGTATGCAATCTAAAACAGCAGAAACGCTGTTTCCAGCAAAATCAGAAAGAAATATCGATCTTGAAGTTCGGACCTCGCAGCTAGAAACGATCTACGCTCAGAACGTCAATGCCTTTATCGGGCAACTTCTATCGGCTATCGTATGTGTCATTCTGGTCTGGCAAGTCGTGCCGACCCTGTCAAACCTTATCTGGCTGGGTGTCGTGCTCTTGACGCAGACACTCCGCTATGTTCACTCGCTGCGGTTGAAAGCTCTCCCACGTCCGCTGAACGATGCACAGGTCATATATTGGTTACGCTGGCACATTCTATTCACGTTTTTTACCGCCGCAACATGGAGCATTGGCGCGCTGATCCTGTGGCCGGATTCAATTTCCCACCAGGTGATTTATTTTGTGGTGGTCCTCTATACGATTGCAGCGGCCCTGGTAGGGCACTCCTCACACAAACTGTCTTATTCGATCTATGCCCTTACCGCTTCCGTCCCGATTGCGCTGCGTTTTTTTGCAGCAGGTTCGCGAGACCATATTGCCTTTGGGGTTGCCATACTGATCGGTGTGGCGATGCTGCTGCGTATTGCTCAACGTAATAACAAGGCCAGTGTTCAGGCGCTGTGGCTCGGTGTCAATTATCGGGAACAGGCAGCAGTCCTTGCTGAAGAAAAATCGAGGGTCGAATCGCTCAATCAACAACTCATGCAACAAGCTCAGGCCCTGCGCCAGAGTGAAGCCCGCTTTCGCGCTTTATCAGAAGCCGCTTTTGAAGGCATCGCGATTCATGACCAGGGCAGGATTCTGGATGCCAATCATTCAGCACTGGCGATGTTTGGTTTAGATACATCGGATTTGGAGGGCCTCACGATCCAAAGAATCGTCCCGCCAGAGTCGTTTGCTGTCGCGGCCAGACACATCGCAGAAGACTACGATCAGCCTTATGAGATTACAGGGCTGCGTAAAGATGGCACCACATTCCCGATAGAGATACAGGCCAAGTCAATTGCGAATGATGGGGGCCGTGTGCGTGTGGTCGGCGTGCGTGATCTGACTGTGCGTAAGGAATTGGAGCGCCAGGCATTGGAACTCAAGCTGGAACATGCCCGCGTCGAACTCTTAACCAAGTTCTTTGATAACGCTTCCCATGAATTCAGAACGCCGCTTTCCATTATCTCAGTTGCGACCCATCTAGTCGGTCGGGTAGGTAACGCCGAAAAGCGTCAGCAGAAGCTGGACGAAATCGATCAGCAAGTAGCTCGCATCAATGAGCTGGTCGATGGTCTCCAATTTATGCTCAAGCTGGATGTGGGCATGGATATGAATAGGGGGAAGGTGGATATCCATAGCCGAATAGAATACGTCGTGAATTCGCGGGCAGATAAAATCAAAAGCAAGCACCAGCAGCTTAATTTGCAGCTAGCTGGGGCTGCGATGCCCATATCAGGCGATGCTGAATTACTTGATGCAGCATTTGCCGCGATTTTGGACAATGCGCTTCGCTACACGCCGGATGGCGGCACAATCTCGATAAAAACCTGGGCAGATGCGGATGCTGTCACCGTAAAATTCCAGGATAATGGCATAGGCATGCCTGCCGACGTGCTCGACCGGATTTTTGAGCGGTTCTACCGTGCCGATGCAGCCCACAGTACATCAGGTTTTGGTATTGGTCTTTCCATTGCCAGGAGCATTATTGAGCTGCATAACGGGACTATCTCAGTAGAAAGTCATGAAGATTCTGGGTCAACCTTCACCATTGGTCTGCCACTGCTAGACAAGCTCACGTCGCCTCAAACTCAATCGCTGGAAGAACCAGTTAGCTAAATGGAATCCAATTATAAATCCTGCTTTTGCGGCAGCATCACCAGATCGCGAATCGTGACATGCGGTGGCTGAGACAGCATGAAGGCCACCGCATGCGCCACATCCTCCGAAGTGAGGAAGGTGCGCTCTTGCTGTGATACGCGCTCAATCTCTGCTGGATCGTGATAGCCCCACAATTCATTGGCGACCGCGCCCGGTGCAATCGCGCCCACACGGATGCCAAATGGGGCGACCTGTCGCCGCAGTGTATGCACAAATCCCTGGATGGCATGTTTAGAGGCGCTGTAGATCGGTTCCCAGTGG
Source organism: Anaerolineaceae bacterium (assembly GCA_020634165.1). Taxonomy (GTDB): domain Bacteria; phylum Chloroflexota; class Anaerolineae; order Aggregatilineales; family Phototrophicaceae; genus Phototrophicus. The sequence continues at coordinate 603,347 of JACKCF010000001.1, forward strand.
ATGTCGATATGCCCGGAAATCGAACTGGTAATCAGAATATCGCCTGAACCGCGTTCACGCATGTGCGGAATCACGGCATGGGCACAGCGGAACACCGCATCGACGTTGATCGTCAACAGATTGGACCAGGCTTCAGGGTCGCCTTCATAGACTTTGCCTGGGATATAGATGCCAGCGTTAGCGAACATCACGTCAATCTGCCCGAAAGTGTCCAGCGTTTGCTGCACCATATGGTTGATGTCGGCTGGTTGGGTCATATCAGCTTTGACGACCAGCGTCGGAGTATCCAACGCATCGGCAATAGCCTGCATCTTATCCACTGAACGCGCCGCCAATGTCAGTTTGCAGCCATATTGGGCCAATAGTCGCGCCACCGCCGCGCCAATGCCGCTGCTCGCTCCGGTGATAATCACTACTTTGCCATCAAGAGAATTTTGCATAAGTCACCATCTCTAAGAATATTTTTGCATAGTGTATAAGCTGGCTATTCTAGCGTTTGATGGCACCATCTGTCGAAGGTTCACTGCGTCCTGTTTGCGAAGGTGGACTTTCCCCACTACAATAGCCCGATCAACTCATGTGTAGCTAGGGTTCCGCTGATTGTTCAGGTCCGGTCCGAGCGCTACGAAACGCCGCTTTTACTTAATATCCTCCGGCAGACACCTAAAGAATTAAAAGATCAGGGGGGATGGGTTGGTGTGTATTCGCGTACCACCAATTAGGAGTATCCCTCATGTCACAATTTGCCATTGGCCTCGTTTTGCTGTCGGCTGTTTTACATGCTCTGTGGAATTTCATCGCCAAGCGCGCCATCGGCGGGACTAGTTTTGTCTGGTTGTTCAGCGTCATTGAAGCCACGCTCTATCTACCCGTCCTTTTCTATTTTCTGTTCATCGCCCAGGTTGATATTGGCCTGCCTGTCGTGATCTTTATGGCAGGCAGCGGTCTGCTGCACTTGCTCTACTTTGTGCTGCTCAGTAAGGGCTATCAGGTTGGGGATTTGTCGCTGGTCTATCCACTGGCGCGCGCCATCGGCCCCCTGATTTCGACCTTTGCTGCCATTTTGCTATTCCAGGAACGTCCGACTTTGTTGGCGTTTATAGGCGGCTTACTGGTGTGTGGTGGCGTCTTCTGGCTGACTGGCGATCCGCGTAAATTGCGTAAACACGACGCCTTGCCAGGTGTCACCTTTGCAGGGCTAACCGGTTTGTCGATAGCGGCTTACACGCTCTGGGATTCATACGCCGTTAGCCAGATGGCGATTGCGCCGCTGATGTTCCAGAGTGGATACGGCATATCGCGCGTCATCCTCCTCACGCCCATAGCTCTGCGCGATTGGCCCTCTGTGCAGCGCACCTGGGATCACGACAAGTGGAAAGCGGCTTCGGTCGCTGTCCTGAGTTCGTTGGCCTATGTCCTGATTCTGATCGCCTTGTCTTTCAACCCGGTGAGTTATGTCGCGCCGATGCGCGTCATCAGCACCCTGATAGGCGTAGCACTCGGTGCTAGCCTGCTCAAGGAGGGTGATGTTACGCGGCGGCTGGTTGCCGCTGCTGTGATGGTGATTGGGGTGTTCGCCCTCAGTCTGGGCTAGCCCTGGTTATGATGTGACATCCAGTGGGCGATGGTAGCCATCGCCCCATGACTGCCGAGCGCATTTAGCGCCTGTAACACATACCGCGCCATCGCCTCATCTTCTTCGTTCAGCCGGATTTGCAATGTCGCCAGGGCACGCTCGTCCGGCTGCTGGATGAGGGCAATCAAAGCCCCACTGCGTACGAGCAGTTCGTCATCTTGCAGCGCCATGAGCACAATCTGGAAGGCTTCATCTTCCCGTTGAATGCGCCACAGGGCCATTGCAGCGCCATAGCGAACGCGCTTGTTCTTGCTGTTTAGTACCTGTTGCAGCAGTGGGACCACTGGCTTGCCGATGGTCGTTAGGGCCGCCACCGCTTGGCTCCACACGCCAGCGTCGGGATCAGCCAGCGCCATCATGAGCTTCGGACCGGCGTCAGGGTGGCCAATCTGCCCCAATGCGCGCGCCGCTCCCTGCCGAATTGGGGGTGGTCCCTGTTGCAGCGCGATGGTCAACTGGTGAACAGCCTGTGGGCCAATCCGCACCAACTGGCCGATAGCACCTTCAACCGTTTCTTTATTGGGCAGTCCCAGCAGGTTGATTAGTCGCCCAATCTGATATGGACGCAGTTTTTCTGATGCAATTGGCTGCCATTCCTGGAGTGCTTTAAAAGCTTCCTCAGACCCTAGTGAGGGGATGATCTCAGCCACGTACTCACATACGAAAACATGCGATCCCTTGCCATCCCCCACAATATCGAAGTCGTTCAGTTTGGGCAGCAGTTGCGGAACAATGCGCTCGTCACCTGTGAGTTCTACCAGCTTACCCAGCGACCAGATGGCTTTGCCGCGCACAGCCGGCACAGGGTCGTCAAGCACAGGGAACAGTGGTTCAACGGCGCGTTCATCACCGAGTTGGCCCAGTGCCCAGGCGGCGTTCCCGCGCAGATCATCATTTTTGGCGGTCAGCAGCGCCAGCAGCGGCTCAAGCGCCCGTTCATCAGCGATGGCTCCCAGCGCCCAGGCGGCATTGCTGCGAATGACGGGGTCTTTATGTTTGAGTTGTTCCAGCAGTGGATCAACAGCGCGTGGATGGCGGCTGGTCCCCAGCAGGTAAATCACGCGGTTGCGCACCCACACCGCCCGATCATCGAGCGCCTCAATCAGCGGGTCGATGGCGCGTTCATTGCCAATCTGCGCCAGGGCGACCGCCGCCCGTTCGCGCACAATATCCTGCTCATCATTTCTCAGCAGCTCAATCAATGGCTCGATAGCTGCCGCTGCCTGATTTTCACCCAGGCCCGTAGCCGCATTCGCCCGAACAGTGCCATCCTCATCTGAGAGCGCGGTCAGCAGCGGTTGGATCACACGCGCGTCTTTCATCCGGCTGAGTGCAATGGCCGCCTGCTGGCGCAGACTGGGTTCGTCGCTGTCGAGCAGGCTAATGAGCGTATCGAGGTCAGGCTGGTTCTGGGGCATCATTCCGGTTGATCTTCCTGTTGATTGGGTAGGGCGGCCAGCGCCGCGTCAGTGCCGATCTTGTGCAGGGCTTTTTCGGCGGTTTTGCGCACCGCGATGTCGTCATCATCGAGTGCTTTCGTTAGAGCAGGCACGGATCGCTCATCGGCCAACCGCATGAGCGTATGCACCACCCGTCGCCGAATCTCCATAGGGCCATTCAGCAATAGGTCATTGAGCAATGGCACACCCTCGTGATGTTCGCCTTGTCCGAGAGCCATGATCGCATAATCACGTCCGGCGAAATCAAGCGCCTCGTTGCCTGCAAGTTGCAAAAGTTCCGGCATGATGGCCTTGCGATGGGCATATTTCAGCAGCCAGGATACCACGCGGTGTCGCACCTGTGGCGCGCGATCTTTGAGCATGCCGACGATAGCGACCGCGCTGACATCATCATTAATCGCCGATAGTGCCCGAACTGCCGCCCGCCGAACGTCTGCATCCTCGTCGCTAAGGGCGCCAATCAGCGCATCTCGGCTGCGCGTGTCAGCGAGTTCCATCAGTGCGAGGGCCGCCGATTGCCGTATTGCTGCATCCGGTGCTTGCAGTTGTTCGATTAGTTCATTGAGCGAAACGGTCATAATCTATAAATTGATACCTGGGAAAAAACGCCCCGTCCGCGTCATGTAGGCGGCATATTCCGGGAACGCGATTTTGAGCAGATTTTCTTCATAGCGCGATTTCACGCTGAACAGGGCATACAGTGCGATGGCCAATAACGCGGTCACAATATGCCCCTGGAACACGGCCACGCCAAACGCACCCAGCAGTACGCCTGTATAAATCGGGTGGCGCACCCAGCGATACAACCCACTGGTGATGAGGCCGCCAGTCTCCTTCGGAATCGGGACCACGTTCGGCAGTTGGCGATTGGCGCGTTGATGCTCGTAAATGGCATACAGCGCCACCGCGAACCCCGCAACCACCATGACAGCACCCAGCACCCGCGTGATGTTGTTCCCGTACTTAGGCAGCAGCAACAGCGCCACTGCTTCCAGCCCCAGCAGCGTAAATTGAATGACAACCAGCGTCGCAGCTTTACTCATAAATACCCTGAAATGATCTCAAATAACGTCCCATTCTTAGCCTCTCAAATCCCTTAAGAGGCATCCTTCCTCCTTCGGGGGAAGGACTGAGGATGGGGGTCCGGTCATGTTAGTTCAATTGACACATTATAAACCACCCAACGCCCCATTCCAGCCGACAATTGACATCCTCCTATGCAGCGCTCATACTCCCGCCCATGATTCCCCGTGAAATTTCCTTCCTCTTTTTCCGCTGGCAGACCTACAGCGCCGCCATTTTGCTGGCGCTGCTCATAACCTGCCTCTGGCTGATCTGGCGCGCACCTGCGGGTCAGCGTCGGGTAACAGGTGATGTTCTGCTGGCGGGATTGCTCGGCGGTGTGCTGTTGGCTAGAGTGGGTCATGTCTGGTTGTGTTGGGCCTATTTTAAGGACCACCAGGCGGAAATCATCCAACTGAGTGCAGGCGGCCTCGATTGGCACGGCGCGTTTTTCGGCGCGCTGATGGCATCGGCGGCGGTTGCTTACTGGCGCAAACTCGATCATGGGACGCTGCTTTCTCGTATCAGCTTCGCCGTTCCACTGATTGGCAAAGCGACCTGGGTTGGTTGTGCGGCGGTGGGATGTGCCTACGGTGCGGAAGTCGCTCACCTGTATGATTATCCGGCAGGCATGGCCTGGATTGGCCCCGACATCTACGGTCTGGAAGCGGCTCGATTCAATGTGCAGGGCCTGGGAGCCTTGGCGGCGCTGATTTTGCTGGCCATCGCGCTGATGCTCCAATGGCGCGGCTGGCTGATCCGCACGCGCTTCTGGTTGATTCTGCTGATGTGGTCGCTGGTGGTGTTCAGCCTGGGCTTTTTGCGCGGCGACCATGCCGAAATGGCCTACAGCTTGCGCCAGGATCAATGGTTGGATGTGGCGACCGCACTATTCGCTTTCCTCATGATTTGGGTGGCACTTCTGCGCCGAAGTTCCGCGTGATGGGTGCATTTTCCGCGACAACATCCGTCACAATCGCCGTCGTCGTCATGCAGATGCCATGAAATCGCTCGCACAACTGCCACAATTCTTCGATGTTGGGTACGGCCACTTTGATGATATAAGCATCGTTTCCCAGCACACGATAGCTGTCGATCACGTAGGGCATGCTCTCAACCACGCGTCGGACTTTGGGGTTATTCTCCTGGGTTGCGATACGGATTAGCGCCACAATCGGGTAGCCAACCTGCCTGGGATTGACCACTGCATGATAGCTTTGGATGATGTGCGCGTCCTCTAATTTACGCATACGTTCCTGCACCGCTGGCGATGACAATCCCACCCGCCGACCCAACTCAGCATAGGAAATACGGGCATCGGCTTGCAGCTCTCGCAGGATGTCCCAATCGGTCTTATCGAGGTGTTTGTGGGCGCTCTCATGGCCCTCGTGATGCGGCTCTTTTGAATCAAATCCAGACATGAAAATCTGCCTTCGATTTTAAAGTCAACCCCGCCGGAAACTGTTGAACTCGCATGTGATAAATGGCGGATTTCACCTATCATACATGTAAATCCCAAGGATCAAAACAACAGATCAGCGCGACAACCTGGCGAAGAAACCGCATGCCAGGTGATGGGATTTGAGTTGTCTTTTGTCTGTTTTTGCAATGAATACCGACCATTGAGGAGCAGAACGATGCAGCGCATTCATATTCCAACCAACCCGATTCATTTGCCAACATCCAAACCGAAGCGGACTGTCTCCAGACAATGGGTTTGGGGCGCGCTTGGGCTGGTTTTATTGTTCTGGGCATCCTCATTTGTCGGCATCGCGATTGGACTGGAAGGCTATTCTCCTGTTCAACTGGCGTTTCTGCGCTATTTTGTCGCGTCGATTGTTCTGCTCATCAATGCAGTCGTCACACGTATGCCACTGCCTAATTGGCGCGATCTGCCCGGTATTTTCCTGCTGGGTGCGATAGGCTTTAGCCTGTACAACGTCGCCCTTAATGCGGGTCAGCAGACCGTGTCGGCAGGGGTAGCCGGATTCATCATCTCGGCGGAAGTCGGTGTGATTGCGGTGTTGGCGGCGGCTTTTTTCAAAGAGCATTTAGGCCGCATCGGTTGGATAGGTGTTGCCCTGTGTTTGGCTGGTGTTGCCCTTATTTCCTTCGCCAATGAAACCAGCATTCAGGTCTCGGCGGGCGCACTGATTATCATGGTCGCCACCTTCTCGATCAGCATCTATTCCCTGCTGCAAAAACGCTTTCTTGAAAAATACGGTGCTTTGCAATTTACGACCTATGCCATCTGGGCCGGAACCATCTGCCTGTTCCCCTTCGCCTCCGATGCCTTGCAGACCATCGCTGCCGCACCATCCCATGCCACACTGGCTGTCATTTACATGGGTGTGTTCCCTGGTGCGATTGCCTATGCGAGTTGGTCCTACGTGCTGGCGCACATTCCGGCATCCCGCGCGGGTGGCTACCTGACTGTGATTCCGGTGCTGGCGCTGGCGATTGCCTGGGCTTTCCTGGGCGAAGTCCCGACCTTAATCGCGATCATGGGTGGTGCAGTGGTACTGCTCGGTGTGGTGATGATTAATCGCTCCCGTTGAGCATCTGATGAGTGGCTTAACCTGTGCATAGCGTGCGCGGAATGGACTGTCTATACTAAGTAGGAAGTGGTTAGTGATTAGTTCTTGGTGCGTGTTTCTAAAGACAGATGGCCATTGCGGTAGCGATGGTCATACGCATTTGATGCTCAGACAAGTTACGATGGTGTTTGCTAACTCTGTCAAAGCAGGCTAGCTAACAACTAAAAGCTAATAACTAAAAACTTCCTGAATGAGCCAGCACGGTCCCAAACACACAGGAGCCACTTATGCGCGTCAACATTGGCCTGGCGCAGATGTACCCCAAACTGGGTGACGTCGCCTATAACCGCGAGGTACATCTGGAACACATCGAGCGCGCCCTCGACCAGGGGGTTGATCTGCTCGTCTTCCCGGAATTGAGCATGACCGGCTATCAGGTGCAGGACCTTGTTCCTGAAGTTGCCCTGCGCACCCATCAGCCGGACGAAACCATCGCCATTTTTAAAGAACAAAGCAAACGCCTCGATCTCGTTGTTGGCTTCGTCCATGAGGACGAGCGCGGGCGTTTTTTCATCGCCAATGCTTATTTCTCTCAGGGCGAAATTGTCCATATTCACCACAAGCTCTACCTGCCAACCTATGCCATGTTTGATGAATCGCGCTACTTCGCCCAGGGCAACAGCGTCCGGGCCTTTGATACGCGCTTTGGCCGCATGGGGATGCTCATCTGTGAAGACTTCTGGCATGTATCCCCGGCCTATCTGCTGTGGATGGATGGCGCCGATGTCCTCCTCCTGAATAGTTCGTCACCAGGGCGCGGCCTGGATACAGGCGACCGTCTTTCAGGGTCACGCTGGGTGGAACAGGTGAACCAGTCCTACGGCAGCATGTTCACCAGCTATGTGATTCATTGCAACCGCGTTGGCTATGAAGATGGCAAGGTGTTCTGGGGCGGCTCGTCGATTGTCGATCCCAATGGTGAGTTTTTGCTGCACGGCACGTATTTTGAAGAAGCTCTGCTCGTCCAGGAAATTGACCTGAATCAGCTTCATCGCACGCGGGCGCGTCTGCCGCTGCTGCGTGATGAACGTCCCGGCCTGGTCCGTCGGGAATTGAACCGCATTCTACAGGAGAACCTAACCTGATGGCAGCCGATACTGTTTTAAGAGGTGGCACGATTGTTGATGGCAGCGGCGAAGAGCCGTTTGTAGGGGATGTCGCGATAGAAGGCGACCGCGTCGTCGAAATTGGCGAAGCCGGTACGCTCAGTGGTAAGCAGGTCATCAATGTCGATGGGTTGGCAGTTGCGCCAGGGTTCATCAACATGCTCAGTTGGGCGACCGAATCGCTCATTCAGGATGGCCGCTCCCAGGGGGATATTCGCCAGGGCGTGACGCTGGAAGTCATGGGCGAGGGTACCTCGATGGGGCCGCTCAATGAGCGCATGAAGAAAAGCCGCGACTTCATCCTGACGGATAATGATGTCAATTTTGAGATTACCTGGGATACCCTCGGTGAATATCTGCAATTTTTGGAAGACAAGGGTGTTTCCACCAATGTGGCGTCCTATGTCGGCAGCGGTACGCTGCGCATCTATGCAATGGGCTATGAAGATCGCGCCCCAACGGCTGACGAAATGGCCCTCATGAAAGACCTGGTTCGGCAGGCCATGGAAGAAGGTGCCATAGGCATGTCTGCCGCGCTGATTTATCCGCCAGCCGCTTTTGCGACCACCGAAGAAATAATCGAACTGGCAAAAATCGTTGGCGAATATGATGGCGTGTACGTGTCACACATTCGTGGTGAGGGTCGTACCCTGCACATTGCGCTTGACGAATTCCTGCGCATCGTCCGTGAATCGGGCGCACGCGGTGAAATCTACCATATTAAAGCGGCGGGACGTTCCAACTTCGACAAGATGGACCAGATGCTGGCAACCATTGAACAGGTGCGCGCCGAAGGTTTGCCCGTTACGGCTGACATGTATACCTATTCCGCCAGCGGAACGGGCCTTTCCAGTTGTTTGCCTAATTGGGCGCACGATGGCGGCCACGATGCCATGATGGACCGTCTACGCGACCCCGACACGCGCCAGCGCATCATGAGCGAGATGTCCACGCCCTCGGAAGAGTGGGAAAACATGTACGCGGAAAACTCGCCGGAGAATATTCTGCTGATGGGCTTCCGCAATCCTGAACTGCGCAAATATTCTGGCAAGCGCCTGTCGGAGGTCATCAAAGAGCGTGGAACAGGTTCCCGCGAAACAGTCCTTGACCTGATTCTGGAAGATGACAGCCGCATCTTCACCATCTACTTCAGCATGAGCGAGGACAATTTGCGCAAACAGATCGTCAAACCCTGGGTCAGCTTCTGCTCTGATGCTGGTTCCTACACCGCCGAGCCGCCCTTCACCAACCAGCCGACGCACCCCCGCGCTTATGGTTCGTTCGCGCGCGTATTGGGCAAATACGTTCGCGATGAGGGCCTGCTGACCCTGCAAGCGGCTGTTCGTAAATTGGCGACAGTCCCGGCAGCGACTCTCAAAATCAAGGATCGTGGCCTGCTCAAAGTCGGTAACTTCGCTGATATTGTCGTCTTCGATCCTGCCGCCATGCAGGACCACGCCACATTTGAAAATCCGCACCAGTACGCGACTGGTATGCAGCATGTCTTCGTCAATGGCGGCCAGGTGCTGCGCGATGGCGACCATACTGGCGTCATGTCCGGACGTTTCGTCAAAGGGCCGGGCTATAAGGGCGGTGCTCAGTGAGCGAAGCCAACCAACAGGCCCAGCAGTCGGTCGATATTCTGGCGCTGCGCCAGAGTCAGGCGGGCATGCGCTTTATCGCCCAGATGCACATCTACAACACGGGCAATATGGAACGCCTGCTGACGTTCATCATAGATAGCTATCATGATAATCTGCTCGCCCAGACCCACGCGGAAGAGCGCCTTGGGGCATTTCTCGCCCAGGTAGACCTCATCGGCAAGGTGAAGGTAAAACAAGTGCTGGCCGCGAACGAGTATCATGTCGCGGTCGTTATGGAAGCCGAGAAGGTAGCTGGCTTCTTCTACGTCGAAGCCAAAGTAGAAGAAGACTACCCACATAAGATCAGTCACTACATGTTCCAGCCGATGCAGCCCGTCAACAGCAGCCTATCGGAGGCCGACCAATGAGTGATAGTTCAATGACCGCGCCAACCCACATTCTCAGCCGCATGGACATCAACACCGATCTGGCCACACAAATCCTGACGGGCTTCATCCGTGATAACATCGCCAAAGCCGGACTCAAAAAAGCGGTTATGGGCCTTTCTGGCGGCATCGACAGTGCCGTGTCAGCTTATCTGTCAGCCAAAGCGCTCGGCCCGGAAAATGTGCTGGTGATCCGTATGCCCTATAAAACATCCAGTGAAAATAGCCTGCTGGATGCCGAAGCCGTCATCGAAGACCTGGGCTTGTCGAGCCTGACCGTAGAAATCACGCCGATGGTCGATCCGCTGATTGAACGCTTCCCCGATATGAGCAACCTGCGTAAGGGCAATATCATGGCCCGTATGCGCATGATTACCCTCTACGATCAGTCGATGGCCAACGGCGCCCTCGTCATGGGCACCAGCAATAAGACCGAGTTTTTGCTGGGCTACAGTACCATCTATGGCGATAGTGGCGTGGCCCTGCATCCCATCGCTGATCTGTACAAATATCAGATTCGGCAGATCGCCCGCGCTCTAGGTGTGCCCCGACAGATCATCCATAAGGCCCCTAGCGCTGACTTGTGGGAAGGTCAGACTGACGAGGACGAACTTGGCTTTACCTATGATGCCGCCGATCAGGTGCTGTATCTGCTTGTTGATGAGCGTTACACAACCGAGGAAACGGCAGCGGAAACGGGCTTCAGCCATGAATTTGTCTGCAAAATCTGGGAGCGTGTGAAGGCCAATCACTACAAGCGCACCATGCCCAATATCGCCAAAGTCAGCCAGCGCACGATTGGCCATGATTTTCTCTACCTGCGCGACTACACAGGTCGGCACGGGAGCGTGTAGAGGCAGCACCTATGCAAGATAGTTTGCTCAACATCACTCGCGAATTGATTGCGCTGCGCAAAAAGCCGAGCACACAAGTGCGCTTCAAGCAGTATCCGGCGCTGATGCAGCAGTTCTCCGATCTCGTCGATCAGTGTGACGATGTCGCTACCCTGCGCCAGATCATCGAACTGGACAGCGGCTATCACCTGCTGGCCTGGTATCGTCAGAAAACGATTGAAAAATGGCTTTCTCTGGAGCGCACCCCGAACGTCCTGCGACTGTATGCTATGCAGTTGAACCTGTTCGGTGATGTCGATGCCTTTGGTGATGCTGACACCGACATCGACGACCGCGTGCTGGCCCTCGAAGCTGAAGCGGACGCATTGGAGAAGAAGAACGCATGAGGCTGATTCCCAAACCTCAAGATGGCGAATTCGCGCCGTATACGCGCATGTACATCGACCTGCTGCCCGACGATTGCCGCGTTCTGGAGCATATGCAGGTCAACCTCCAACAAATAGTAGACTTGGTAGTTGGACAGCCAGATACGTTCCTGAGCGAACCACATGCCCCCGGCGAATGGACCATCAAGCAGATTCTGGTGCATGTTGTGGATGATGAGCGCATTTATGCCTATCGTGTGTTACGTGTCGCACGCGGCGATCAGACCAATCTCCCCGGATTCGATCAGGATGCGTTTGCGATTTCTTCTGATGCCAACAATCGCAGTCTCGATAGCATTTTGCGCGAATATCGCGCAGTGCGGGAATCGACGATTGCCATGTTCGATAGCTTTGACGATGTGATACTCCTGCGCTCCGGTATCTCCGATGGCAAGGTGATGAGTGTGCGCGCGGCAGCCTACCACATTGCTGGCCATGAATTGCACCACCTGTACAGCATCAAATCCAACTATTTTCAGGGTTAATCCTGCGTTTCAGTTACGCCAGAGCCTTCCTCACGTGTCAGTGACAATCTAAAATCGCCTGTTGTGCTGCCATCGCGCAGACCATAGCGCGTCACGGCGACGATATAGCGCCCCGTCTCTGGGATTTCATAGGTCAGGGTGGCATTGTGCCCCTCGCCGCCATCATCATTAATCACCAGATTTTGCTCATTGGCGTCACGCAGCACAACGATGGGGTCCAGATTGCCCGTAATCTGCTCCGCGCGCAGGCTGATGACATCCCCGGCTTGCCCCTGGAACTGGTAAAACAGCGCATACACTTCGTCAGTGATGGTGCCTGTTATTGTCTGGCCGTAGGTGATGAGCGTATCGCCGCCCTGGCTGGCGCGCTGCTGTGCGGAAGGCACTGTAATTGTTCCGGCATTGACCACCGCGCTGATGGATTCCGGCTCAATCACGCGCACGGCGGCTTCATAGCGCTCATCGGGTTCGAGACTGATGTTGTCCTCCGGTGATATGATGAGCACATCTTCGCCATCCATCGTCACCCGCAGATCGAAAGTAACGGGTTCCGGCACCCGACAAACTTCCTGATACCATACCCAGATCGTATAGGTCCCAACTGGAGCCGTTGCACCCGGCCAGTAAATATGCTCGACTGGCGCAGCGGTCGGGGTCTGGCAGCCCGTGTTGCTGTCAATTTGCAGAATACCACCATCGTCAGTCTGCGGAGTGCTCCACGATACGGTTTGGCCGCTGGGAGAGCGCACGAACAGGTTCAGGTCAGCATCGCCTTCCCAGGTCAGTGTGACCGTCAGCGCACCAGGCGTCGGCGTAAACTGGCCGACAGTCAGTTGCAGGTCGAAGGCTCCTGTTGTGGTGCCCTCGGCCAATCCGGCCCGTGTCGCCAGAATGTAGTAGATGCCATCTGCGGGCAGGGCATATTGGGAAATACGTGCATTGGAGGTCGCACCCACATTGTCATTGAACGCCAGTTCGTTCAGGCTGCCATCCGTCAGAATGATATAAGGGTCGAGGGTTGCCCCTTCTGCATATTGCATTTGAATGCTGACGAGATCGCCTGCTTTGCCATCAAAGCGATAATAGATAATCGGGTTGTCGCCGTTGATCGTGCCCTTGAAGTTCTTGTTATAGGCGGCGTTTTCCACCTTTAGCTTATTGATGTCCAGCGGAATCCGGCGCAGATTGAGGGCGAAGGTATCGGCGGTTTGCTCTGGATTGCGCACCTGAATAATGTAGGGACCACTGCGCGGAATAATAGCGCGTACACGGGCCTCGTTGTCGGTTGCCTGCCGTGAGGCCAGCTCATTGAGCGCCAGATCATACACGGCCACTTCCGGCTGAATCGCTGAATTTTCTGTAGTGGCAGTGACGAAAACGCGGTCGCCAATCGTCGCATTGAAAATGTACGAAATTTCTGGCGTATCACGGCGCCACTGGCCATCAAGCGTATCACCGCTGCTGATGACCGCATCCGCGATCCGGCTGGCATACAGCGTGAAATCGCCTGCGCCGCTTTCCCGGCCCACATCCAGCAGATACCATCCTGTTTGGGGCAGGGTAGCATAAACCGTCAGCGTACCGGCTTCGGATTGCGTCACACGGCTGATGACGGTCAGTTCGCTGTTACGGATTCTCAGCAGGGGCGTCAGTGTATCGTCGTTGTAGCTCATTACCACCTGGACAAAATCGCCCTGCTGGCCACCCAGCACAAAATACTGGTTCTCAGTCTCGCCATCGACGCGCCCTGTACCAAACTGCTCAAATTCCAGCAGTTGGAATGTCACCCCAAACTGGGGTGGAATGCTCAACGGGTCAATGTTAGTATCTGGCCCCAGGTCGATGCCCGTCAGGTTGAGTGACAGGCGATAGGTTCCGGCGCTGGTGCCGCTGATTTGCTCAAATCGTGTAGCCTCAATGATATACAGGCCTGCTTCATCGGCAGTGTAGATAATCCGGGAATTGCGCGTACCGCTCTCAGCATCGTCGTTATCTGCCAGCACATCGGTCTGTTCGGAATACAGCGTAAGGAACGGATCGAGATCGCCCGACGTCGTAATCATGTCGATAGTGGCTGTTTGGCCTGCGGCTAATTCAAAGCTGTAGAGCCAGCGCGGTGTATTGTCATTGATATTGCCTTCGATGTTTCCGGGCAAAATACGGAAGACAGACTGGCCGTCAAAGGTGTCATCCTGGGCCAGCAAAGGCCGTACAGCACCAAATGACAGAATCGCTATAATCAATAGAAACAAGTTCCGAAATGAAGGGAGTTTCATATAATGCATCTGTCTCGCCGAGTTTTGCTGCTCATTATACTGCTCTTGCCATTGGCTGGCTTGGCCACTGCCCAGGAGGATACCACATCGCCACTGTTTGAACTGCTCGCAACGGTTCCCAATATGGCGCCAGACAACCTCAGCCTGATTTATTTTGCCGATGTCGCCGTTGCCGAGCGTGCCCGCATGGGCAATGCCAACATGATTACCACCGCCGCCCAGTTTGAGCAGCTTGACGCGACGGGCCTGGATATGGTCTGGTTTTGGGGCTATCCATCCTCGACAGCACTGCCTTCCTCGCAGTACTTCATGCAGGGTATTCCGCTTTATAAAGAAATGATGGGTTTCGAGCTTTTCGATATTGAGCAGACGCTCTACTTCGGCAATCCCCCGGAGGTTGGTTACATCCTGAAAGGTAACTTCGACCAGGATGCGATCATCCAGGCTTATCAGGCGCGTGACTACACGCTGGAAGAGATCAGCGGCCTGCCCTTATTATGTGGCCCCGCTGGTTGCGAAAATGGCACCCAGATTGACTTTGATCGTCGTAACTTCGGCAACCTGTTTGGTGGTGAACTCGGTCTCAGTGAGCCTGCTGCTCTGGCGGATGGCCTTATCTTCGATTCGCGCATTCTTGATCGACTCAATGCCATTGTTGATGCCTATCTGGGTAGTGATAATAACATCCTGGCGAATGATGCCTATGCCGCTTCTGCACGGGCGCTTTCGCAAACAGGCGAGTTGCGGCAGGCAATCTTCGTGCCATTTAACCAATCGCCTAGCGTGGCGGACCTGGCAACTGTACTGGGTCCCAATGTAACGGACGAACAGCGAGCTGTCATCGAAGAACATCTGGGCCTCAATGACCGCGATCCGAGTGAGATGCTGCCCCTATATGAAATGATGACACTGGGCGACATCACCCTGCCTGACGAGGGTGTTTCTCATGCGGTGGTCACGATGGCCTACAGCAACCCTGGCTTTGCGGAAAATGCTGCTGAAATCTTACAGCAGCGCATTGATAACTTTGATGAACTGCAATCGCTGGCAATCGCTCGGTCCTTCGCTGAAGTCTTCGCGAATCGTGGTGCCCAACCGCTGCCTGTCTCAGTCTATAACGACGAAGAAACAGGCTACGCCATCGTCATCGCGACCTGGGAAACGCCTCTGGTTGTTGGTACCCAGGAAGATGAAAATGGTCGTCTGAAGATGTCCGGCATGACGTTCCGCCTGCTGGTCGATATGATATATCGTCGCGACATGATGTGGGCGATTCCTGGCTAGACTTGGTTTGTGTTTACATAATTTCTATTTTGTCAGCGCGATTGTGGGTTATCATGAAGGTGTATTCCAAACGGATAACCCACAAACTGGCATAACTCGCTGGCGTTTGATCTGGCGACACATCTGGATAAAGACAAGCTATGACACAACAAAGCGGCAGTCAGCAGGATAGTAACCTGACCGGCAAGACCATCGGCCCATACGAACTTCAGCAGGAGATTGGTCGGGGTGGTATGGCGACTGTGTACAGCGGTCGTCAGCTCAGTATGAACCGCATGGTGGCCATCAAAGTGCTGCCGCGTCACTTCTTACATGATCCTGGCTTTTTGGAGCGCTTTGAGCGCGAGGTTGAGGTTATCTCCAAGCTGGAGCATCCCCATATTCTGCCAATCTATGATTATGGCGAAACCGAGGGCGTGCCCTATATCGCTATGCGTTACCTGGGTGGCGGCAGTATGGCCGATTTGATTCGTCGCGGTGTGCCTGAGCTTAAAGACATCGTGCAGCCCATGCGCCAGGTCGCGGAAGCGCTGGATTATGCCCATCAGCGTGGCATCATCCACCGTGATCTCAAGCCCGGTAACATCATGCTCGATGAAAGTGGCAATGCTTATCTCAGCGACTTTGGCATCGCCCGTGTCATGGGCAGTGACCTGACCGGCAGTGCGATTATTGGTACACCGGCCTATATGTCCCCGGAACAGGCGCATGGCGCGCCGATTGATGCCCGTTCCGATATTTACTCGCTGGGCATTGTGCTGTTTGAACTGATTACAGGCCATGAACCCTATCATGCGGAAACGCCAATGGGCCTGCTGCTGATGCACATAAATGAACCCATTCCGCCGCTGACCAAGTTCCGTGATGATGTGCCGCCCTCATTGCAGCACGTTGTCGAGCGAGCGACAGCTAAAGACCCTGACCAGCGCTATAGCAGCGCCGGAGAACTGGCCGAATCGCTGGCTGCCGCCGTACGTGGCGAAGCCGTTACCCCTGCTCCGATGGCCCCCATCAGCTACCCGCCGCCACCGACGCAGCACACGCCACCGCCTACAGGCTATGGCTATGCAACCAATCCGCCGACAGCACCCGGTACCAACCCTGGAACTGTACCGCCTAGCCAGCAATTCTACGGCGATGTGGTCACCGGAATGGGTACCCAGGTTCCCGTTGGCAGGCGGTCGCCGCTGCCCTGGATCATCGGCCTGATTGTGCTGGTAGTGATTGCCGGAGGCGCATTCTTCGTACTCAACGGGGGCATCCCGACCGCGACCGCCTCAACCGTGCCGACGCCTTTCCGCGGCGCGGATACAGTTACTGATGATGTCTACACCATGTCAGTGCCATCCCGCTGGCCATTCCGCGACCAGAGCGACGTCACTCGGTTGATGCACACCTGGCGTGCCGATGATGACAGCGCCGGGGTCGTCCTGACGCGCATGGAAGACAGCGACGCCACCGTCGAATCGTTCAGCAGCCGGATGCTCGATGGCGATGTCACCTTCATTGATGAGACCACTGCCGAAGATGGCACCCTGCGCCGCAGCTACCGCATCGAGAATCACCCGTCGCTGCCCAACGGCCAGATCGACCAGTTTTTCTATACCGAAGGCGGCAAGCTCACGGTCGTGGAAATGTACCTGTCGGATAACAACGCGACCAACACCACCGCCTTGACGACCATGCAAGCTGTCCTCAACAGCCTGCGCCTGAACTAATCTCACTGCAATTACGAGTCGTAGGGACGCAGCACACTGCGTCCTTTTTTTGAAAATTGCTCTAGAGGGTACATTTTGAAACGCAGCAAAGTAACATCTCGTTCCAAAGCAGCACAGCGAGATAGGCTGCCTTGCATACATCAGCACGGGCTGACAATTGCATTATCAGAGGTTCTGAAGGCAGATAAGAAAGTTGCGATTCGAATCAAAATTCCAGGTAATGAGGGAAGTGAATATTGGTTCAAAGATCCAACAGATCAGGCGATGCGAGAAGTTGTTTCAAAACTGGGTGATATTCTGATTCATATTGTTCCAAATGCTAAACTTATTGTTGATGACTCTGGTGCGTCTGTTTGTGATGAAGAATTTTTACGCAAACAGGGCATAGAAATCAAATGCCCCATATTTCGCTGGTAAGAGCAATCATCTGCGAATAGGATCGCCCTATGGTCGCGACAACTACATTTTCCCAAGTTGATTTGATCGCTATTCTGGATACCTACAATCTGGGCGTTTATCGAACCTCTCGCCCGATCTCAGCCGGAACAGTCCAGACGAATTATCGCATTGAAACCACCCAGGGCGCGTTTGTCCTCAAATACTACGAGAACCGCAGCTACGAATCGGTGCAGTTTGAGGCCGATGTCGTACGTCTTATTCAAGCCCAGGGCTTCCCTTGTGCGGATGTGTACCCCAATCAACACGGTGAATACATCAGTCGGCATCAGCAAAAACCCTACATGCTATTTGAGTTTGTCGAAGGCGACTCGGTTGATGCATTTAGCCCGAACCAGTTGACGCAAGTCGCTCAACTGGCTGCGCGGCTACAGACCCTCGCAACAGGGTTTCGCCCGGAGACAATGCCTCATCGCTGGAACTATACGCCCGAACTATGCCTGCGATTAGCGCAGCAAAAGGCCAACGAACTCGATTCGGAAATGAGCAATGCCAAGCTGCGCTGGTATGAACGTGAAGTCACGCGCCTGGAATTGCCGGACGCGCTGCCTAAGGGGGTCTGCCACACCGATTTCGATCCCTCGAATGTGCTGTTCAACGGCGATGAGGTCGCGGCTTTGCTCGATTTTGATGATGCCAACTATACCTACCTCACTTTTGATCTCATCGCCCTGATTGATGGCAATGTCTGGCCATTTGGTGGCGAATTCAATCCGAGCCATGCACGGAAAATCGTACACGACTACATGGCTGTGCGACCGCTCAGCGAGGTAGAAAAATCGCACCTGTTTGATGTGCATAAACTGCAAATTTTCTTCGATGGCATCTGGTTTTATGCACGGGGCGAAGTCGATGATTTTTACGAGAAGCGGAAAGTCGCATACTTGGATAGTGTCGGGAGGGATGTGTACTATCGCGCGTTATTCGGGTAGGTTTCCGTTTTCTCCGCGTCGTTGAATCTTTAGAGTGACTAGCCTGATGCTTGCAAACAGGATAATTGTAACTGGAAGAATTGCGCATAGACCGCAGACTAGTCCCAGATCGAATACCATGTTTTGAGTATCATTCCACGGACCTCCTGCGGTTCCTGCTAAGCGCACAGCGAAGAGCCAAAGCAACCCAATTGCGACTATGCTCGTCAGCAAGCATACGATGAATAGCAAAACAAACGGCCAGAGTCGTCGTTTATTCGTTCGTTTTCGTTTCTTCATGGGCAGGATCGATTGATACTACTAGCACTATTCGTAAATACACCGATTCTAGCTAGACTTCTTGCTTATGATACATCGACCAGCAATGTCACAAATCTAGGAGTTGAATGATGGAAGATAAAGCTTCGAGTATTCTGAATCCTGTGTGTCATAACTGTGGAAGTCAGGATTTTGAATTTGGTACTTTGATTGCAGGGAAAGAGTCTCCTGGTAATTGGGCATACCATCGGCCCGCAGGTTCGACTTGGGAAGATGGTGATGTTCCGATCACAACTAGGCGCTGTAAAATCTGTGACAACGTGCAGTTATTTGCAACGCACTAATCTCAGTGATTAGCAACTAGCGGCTTCTTTGTGCGGAATAAAAATGTCGGCAGGGATGCGGGCTTTGTAACGGTCCCCGGCGGCAGGTTGAGCTGTTCAGCGATCTGGTAGTAAGTGGACATGGGACGGGCGTGACGCACCAGGATGCTTTCGAGGATGGGTGCCAACAGCGGTCGCAGCGGACTGGGGATTTTCGCGATAGCCAAAAAATTGAGCATCTGCTCGCGCGTGGCATCCGATGTGCTGTCGATCAGCAATAATTCGCCTCCAGGCTTGAGCACACGCCAGCTTTCACGGATGCCCTTGAGTGGGTCCGGCCAGTGCTTGACCGAGCCGAAACTGTACACCACATCAAAATGGGCATCCGGGAAGGGCAGCGCCAGCGCATCGGCCACCTCGAACTGGACTTGACACTGCTTGCGCTTCGCACGTATCTCGGCGCGCGCAATCTGCGATTCGGTCAGGTCGATGCCAGTCAAATCCAGATGCGGATACAGTTCTTTCAGGCGAATGACGGCCTGCCCGCCGCCGCAGCCGATGTCGAGCACGCTTCGTTCGCGCTTTTCGGCGAGGATCGGTTCCAGCTTGAATTCCTTGAGGATGAAGGCATGCAGTTTCAGCGCCCGCTGGCCGACGATGTAGTCGTGCAGCCAGGCTTGCCAATCTGCATATTTCTCGATCATTCTAATAGGTAACATCTCGTGCCTCCATCAGTTGACTGATTGTAGTGCTAATGCAATCATCTGGCCAACGAATGTCCCGCGCAAAACTTGTCGTCTTCCGCTTTTCCCAACCCATATTACCCAAATCCGCACCATATATCCCAACATCAGGCTCAGTGCTGTTAGCAGAAGTATAAGAACTTTGCTAGAGATGTTGACTCAAATAGGGGTTCGTGCTAACATGCTGGCCGTAAGCTTTAGCACTCTCCTGTTGTGAGTGCTAAATATCTGATTGAACGTTAAGTATTCGTTTGTTTGCACCGCAACATATTTGAGAACCCTTAGGAGGAGATCAACAATGGCGGACGTGAATATTCGCCCACTGGGTGATCGCGTGGTTGTAGAACCCATCGAGCAGGAAACAACCACCGCAAGCGGCCTGGTTTTACCAGAAAGCGCAAAAGAAAAACCACAGACCGGTAAGGTCGTTGCTGTTGGCCTTGGCCGCAAAGACGATGATGGCAAGCGCATCCAGATGGATGTCGAAGCTGGCCAGACCATCCTCTTTGCCAAGTACGCTGGCACAGAAATCAAGCTCGGTGAACGCAAAGTTCTGATCATGAAAGAATCTGACATTCTGGGTATTGTTGAGTAAGCCACTCGGCGCTCATCAACCAGGATGTTTTTAATTCCAGCGGAGGCTGCGGCAGCCGTTGGGATGTGCCCGCAAGGGCCGCTATCGTAAACATAACAACACAGACAAGTAACCCTGACGAATGTCTGGAGGAAAAGAAACATGCCTAAACAACTCGTTTTCAGAGATGAAGCGCGTCGCAAGCTGCAGGCCGGTGTCGACAAGGTCGCTAACGCTGTCAGCACGACGCTTGGCCCTAAAGGCCGTAACGTCGCCCTCGACAAGAAATTCGGCGCACCGACCGTAACCCACGATGGTGTGACCGTCGCCAAGGAAATTGAACTGGAAGACCCATATGAGAACATGGGCGCCCAGTTGCTGAAGGAAGCCGCCACCAAGACCAACGACATCGCTGGTGATGGCACCACCACCGCCACCGTTCTGGCCCAGGCCATCGTCACTGAAGGCCTGAAGAATGTGGCTGCTGGCGCCAATCCGATGCTGCTCAAGCGTGGCATTATTGAAGCTGCCAAGGTCGTCAGCGAGTTCATCCTCCAACAAGCGACCCAAATTGACACCAAAGAAGAAATTGCCAGCGTTGCCAGCGTCAGCGCCCAGGACACCGAGATCGGTAACCTGATTGCTGAAGTGATGGACAAAGTCGGCAAGGATGGCGTCGTCCAGGTAGAAGAATCACGCGGTCTGGAAACAGAAGTCGAATATGTTGAAGGTATGCAGTTCGACCGGGGTTACATCAGCGCTTACTTCATCAGCAACCCGGACTCGATGGAAGCCAGCATTGAAGAACCCTACATCCTGATCCACGACAAGAAGATCAGTGCCGCCCAGGATATCATTCCCATTCTGGAAAAACTGATCCAGATCGGCAAGCGTGAACTGATCATCATCGCGGAAGATGTTGACGGCGAAGCCCTCGCCACCCTGGTTCTGAACAAGATTCGTGGCATGCTGAACGTCCTGGCTGTGAAAGCCCCTGGCTTCGGTGATCGCCGTAAGGCCATGCTGCGCGACATCGCCATCCTGACCGGTGGTACCGTCATCAGCGAAGAAACTGGCCGCAAGCTGGACAGCGTCACCATCCAGGACCTGGGCCGCGCCGCCAAGGTCGTCAGCACCAAGGACGAAACGGTTATCGTTGATGGCGCTGGTGAAGAAGAATCGATCCAGGCTCGCGTCAAGGAAATCGAGACCGAAATCGACAACAGCACCAGCGACTACGACCGCGAAAAGCTGCAGGAACGCAAAGCCAAGCTGGCTGGTGGTGTAGCTGTTATCCGCGTCGGTGCCGCCACCGAAACCGAACTGAAGGAAAAGAAGCATCGCGTTGAGGATGCCCTGAGCGCCACCCGCGCTGCTGTTGAAGAAGGTATCGTCCCTGGTGGTGGTGTCGCTCTGATCAACGCCGTCAGCTCGCTCGATGGTATCAAGCTCGGCAATGAAGACGAAAATACAGGCGTGAACATCGTTCGCAAGGCCCTGGAAGTTCCGATGCGCAAGATCGCTTCCAACGCTGGCGATGATGGCGCAGTCATCATCGAGAACGTCCGCCGCCTGCAGAAGAGCCGCAAGAACCATCGCGTTGGCTACAACGTCATGACGGGCGAATATGCCGACATGATCGAAGCAGGTATTCCGGACCCGGCCAAAGTGACTCGTGGCGCAGTCGAAAATGCTAGCTCGATTGCTTCCATGATCCTGACCACCGAAGCCCTCATCACCGATGTGCCGGAAGATGAGAAGCCGATGCCCGGTGGTGGTATGGACGGCATGGGCGGTATGGGCGGCATGATGTAAGCTGCTGTTTAACAGCAAAACATCACACTCAAACAAAAAAACAGACCATCTCATCACGAGGTGGTCTGTTTTTTTATCCATACGAGAGCGTATAAGATCAGGTGGTGGCTGGTACTTCTAAATGATTTTTTAGCGTTATCAACGAATTGCGGACGTTGCTGTCAAAATTGCCTTTAACAAGGTTGAGCGCCAATGTGCTGAAAAAGCCTTTGGGCTGGCCATTTGAATAATAAGTAACGCGCGTGCCAATCAGCGCCGACTCAAATGTCCACACGATCCTTATATCTGCTGAGTTTGATGTGTGCGTATAGATGAGTCGCAACGGTGGGCTTGATTCAATAAGCGTATAAGTCGATATAATTTCACGCCCCATAAAATCGAATATAACGGTCCAATGGTCGCCGACTTTGGGCTGCCCTCCCTGGAAGTCCCTTATTTCTCGTGCAGATGGATTCATATCGGCTTGCTTTTTAGGATCGGCGATGAAGTCGAAGGCGGCTTCCCTGGTACACGCGATATCAATGTACTCATGTGTGACTGGCATAATTCTCTCATTCTTAAAAACTAAATCTTGCCTAATTTTTGAGATAAATCTACTGGCTACAGCGCTTCCAAAAATGCGGTAATATGTGGCTCCGTCTCATTCCACTGAGACATAAAGAAGACGTGATCGTCATAAGGCATTTTGATCGTTTGCAAGTTGTGGGCATGTTGAGCGACAAAAGCGACATCCTTATCACGCATAAGGCCACTTTGCCCGAACTGTGCAGGCATCAGCAGAATGGGGCAGGTAGTCGCTTCTAATGCTTCAGCAAAATCGAACCCGCCTAGACCACGACTCTCTAAGGCCAATTTTACCGCTCTTGGGTCTAAACACTGGTATTGTGTGGCGAGTTGTCGCACTGTGTTTTCGTCAGCTTCAGGTTCCAGTTGGCGGCAGGCTTCCAGGATGACTTCATAAGGTGGATTCTGGCTAATAAGGCTATATAACATGGTTAGCCCGGTATTGAGATCGGGTAGGTCGGTGATGGGCAATTCACGCATAGCCAGAGGCGGGTCAAGCAGGACAAGGGCGCGGACAGCATCACCGAGTTGCGCCCCCACACCCATGGCGGTCATCGCCCCCAGGGAATGCCCGACAATGACCGTTGGTTGGTCAATGTTGCTCGTGATGAATGCTACAATGTCTTCGACACAATCGATAATGTGATAAGTGTTTTCATCAGTCGCATGGCTGGATTTGCCATGCCCGCGTAGGTCAATGGCATATTGATGCCAAAATGGGCCATACTGAGCGATGACGGTATCCTCCCAGGCGTGACGCCATCCCGTCAGCCCATGTAGCAAGACCATCGGGTCGCCATTAGTGGGGCCTTCGCCATAACTTAGAGTGATCTCGCCAGCTTGAAAGGATTTTTCCAAAAGAGCCACTTGTATTTCCCTCCCTCAATAACATTTCAGTCATAATAACATGGTCATCCAAACGGCTTGCATCTGTTTGCGAATTTCTGTATGCTGAAATAGGTTCATAACGGTTCATTAGGAGAATATGTATGCCAATAGCTGCCGTAAATGGCACAGAGTTATATTATGAAGTCGCCGGAGAAGGCGTTCCGATTATTTTTTTGCACGCGGGTATTGCCGACAGCCGCATGTGGGCGACGCAGGTCAAGCCACTTTCCAAGGAGTATCGCGTCGTTACGTTCGATATGCGCGGCTACGGACAGTCGCCGTATGTTGATGGCGAATATGCGCGTCATGAAGATTTGCGCGCGCTCATGGATCATCTCGATATCAGGCAGGCAGTACTGGTAGGGTGTTCCCAGGGTGGGATGGTCGCCTTTGATTTTGCCCTCAGCTATCCTTCGCGTGTCAAAGCCATCATTGGCGTCGGCCCAGGTCTCAGCGGCCACAAATTCAATTGGCCGGACATCCCATTAATTCAATCTATGGAAGCCTCTGAAGAAGAAGCCCAGCGCACGGGCGATTATTCTGAGCTTTGCGCGCTGGAACTGAAGCTATGGGTGATCGGGCCAGAGCGCGAATTCAGTGCAGTCTCGGAAGAAGTGCGTCGGCTGGCGTTCGATATGAATATGCTGGCCCTTGTGAGTGACTTCAAAGAGGGGGCGAAAGTGCTCGAACTGGACCCGCCTGCTGCGCAACGCCTGGGCGATCTATCGTGCCCGGTGCTGCTCATCGTGGGCGAAAATGACCTGTCAGTGATTCATGACAAGGTGGCTTTCATCCGTGCCAATGCGCCTGACGTACAGCAGATCACGATGGCCAATGCCGCCCACCTGCCCAACATGGAGCATCCGCAGCAGTTCAACCAGATTGTGCTGGACTTCATGGACTCGCTTTGAAAACTTGTCCTCGAACTGCTGCGCAATCGAGGTTTGAAAAGGCCAATTAAAGACAAATACACCAAACTCCTTGACTCTTCCCCTGGGGAAGACTGCATACTACATCCAGAAGGCGGCCTTCAATCATCAAAACCAGAGCAAGTCGCGTTGTGGAGCGTATCATGTTGAAGATTGGTGAGTTTTCTAGTCTCAGTCAGATTAGCATCAAGGCCCTACACATCTATGATGAGCGTGGCCTGCTGCGACCTGAACATGTCGATAAGTTCACAGGCTATCGCTACTACACGATGAAGCAACTGCCGCGTGCACATCGCATCATGGCATTGAAGGGCCTGGGATTATCGCTGGACCAGATTGGTGTCATCATCAATCAGGCGATGAATATAGACGAACTGCGCGGCATGTTTCGTCTGAAACAATCCGAACTTGAGCAACGGGTACGAGAAGAACAAGAGCGGCTGGCTATGGTTGAATTTCACTTAAGGATGATCGAAGTGGAGGACAACATGCCTGATTTGAATGTGATCGTAAAGGAAATTCCGTCGTTTGCCGCCTTATATCTACGCTTCCGCCCGGTTGAACATCAAATTCCAACTCTGGGGGAAGAAATTAATGAGTTGATTGCATCGGGGGAGATTGCTCATACGGGCCAATGGATGGGGGGCGTATATGGTGAAAAGGTCAATCCTGATGATTATGAGTTCGCCTTCATTGTGCCAGTGACCGAAGACCAATCTGGAGATGTCGAATTATCCACTGGCGATACACTTGCACTCACGCAGATGCCACCCGCTTTGGCCGCCACGATTGTTGTTAACGCACATGGCGAAGCCGAGTTGTTTGAAAAACAGGTGTTGCTGAAGCGTTGGGCTATCGACAACGGCTATGAACTGTGCAATGAATATCGGGCGATCCATCATAAAGGCCCGATGCACCATGTACCACAATCCGAATTTGTGACTGAGTTGCAGATTGTTATTGAAAATCGGTCCTAATCGGTAATCATCACAGAAGGTAAGTGCGTAACAGGCCTCTCATAGCAAGGGGCCTGTTATTTTTGGGATAGTTTTTAGACGGCGATTTTGATCGCTTCCTGAATAGGGAACTTGGCGGCGCTAGCGACCTTCGGCGAGCGCAGTGTAAAGATCGAGACTTCTGGCGGGCAGTTAAAGCGGATCGGCAGCATGGTCGTTCCCAGGCCGCGATTGGTATATAGCTGCATATTGCCAATGCGATAATGGCCTGCCGGGTATTTTTCGCCATAACGCGGCAGCCAGGGCGCTCCGGTAAAGGGCAAGTTGATCTGCCCACCATGCGAGTGGCCGCTTAGTTGCAGGTCAAAGCGTCCGGTTGGAGAGCTGATGTCGGCGTAGTCCGGTTCATGGGCCAGCAAAATGGCACAATGCTCATCATTGATCTGCTCGACGATGGCATCCACATCCGATAGTCCCTTCCAGTGGTCCTCGATACCTGCGATATGCAGGTAGTCGTCATCGCGCTGAATGCTAAAGACCTCATTACGCAGTTCCTTGAGGCCGGCATCCTGTAGCATCTCCCGCAGTATGCCCACGTTGTACCAGTGATCGTGATTGCCCATCACAGCCAGGACGCCATCTTTGGCCTTCAACATGCTCAGATTCTTGCGTAGATGCTCGATATGATTCTCCGGGTAGCTGGAGACAAAATCGCCTGTCACGACGATCAGATCGGCATTGTACTCGTTGATGCGCTCGATAATCTGGGGCAGCATCGTCTTGGCGGCAATCCAGCTATCAAAGTGCAAATCGCTGATCTGAATGATACGGTAGCCGTCGAAGCCGGGCTTGAGGCGCGGCAGCACCATATCGCGTTCGTTATAGTCAACCTTGCGCGGTTCCACGCCCAGGGCATACGCAGATACCATCGCACCCACGACCGGCATCATCAGGCCGGCAAAGCGAAATATCGAACGGCGAATGTGACGACGAAGCTTCCGTTTAATCATAATCAGACCTCTGTGTAAACTTCCGTGTGATGTCTTCTTTTGCGATGACGGTTTACTGTGATGTGAACTGCTGTTCGCGCAGGTAGAAGAACATATCCTGCTCGAATGTTTCGCCACCCATATCATGGACGATTCGCAGAATTTGCCCCCGATGATCCGTCCCATGATTGACCATGTGGACGATGATCTGCCAGACAGGGAAATTGAGCTGCTCCCCATTGCCGCGCATAAACGTCACGACGCGGTTGAGTTCCGCTGCTGTGATGCCATCGACATACGCTTTCCATCTGCCTTCAACTGCGTCCCAGGCCGCACGGACGTCAGTGCGCCTTGGCAGCGTCAGGTGGCTGTGGTCCGGCCTGGGCAGTTGATGAACCCGCGAAAACCAGAGGTCTTCCGCCCACATGACATGGACCATCTGCTGGTGCAGCGATCCCACCGAATAGGGGATTGGCTTGCCGAAATCTTCATCGGAAACAGTCGCCAGACAGTCCCATGTTTTATGGTGTGCCCAACGGCTGTAGTTCATCAACAAATGAATATAGTCAAGCATGTTGTAGCCTGTTATTCATTGGACGTGTCATGTTGCTTTCAGCAGCACACATTTATCAATATATCCATTCCCACCTATCATACGCCTTAAGATTGCGCTGTTAGGTGTTATGAACTGATAAATATTAGGTTAAGGATATTCGCTTCAGGCCAGCCTAGCTGGCAGCACAAACATCCTCACCAACCTTGGAATCGTGCCAGATGCCGCCTGGTTCATTCTCGCAGTACGTCCATTTGAGGTGCTCTGGTGGCTCGCAGGAATCGTCAATCACGACCTGTTCGGCTTCGGTAAAGACGTAGTTGAAGTCAATCGCCTGCTGGGTAACGGTGTAGGTGATGTCGCGCAGAATGTCGTTAAGGGCCAGTTCCGCCTGATATTCAGCATCTTCAATGTAGCCATCATCGACGGCCTTGCGCACCAGTTCGCGCATGGCGGTGATGTAAGCCGCATCTTCGGCAGCATCCCAATCGGCGGCAATACTGGTAGAACGGTCCCACTCGATCAGGGGCGTCAGGCTGCAACTGGTGATATAGGGCTGCGGCAGTGTGATCTGGTAGCTGGTGCCATCAATCGGCGTGATCTCAACATTGTCACCCTGTAGATTGACCCCGACCTGTACCTCGCCAAAGGCGGCATAGGACGCGCCAAAGCCGGATGCATTCAACAGGCCGCCCGTGTAATTCACGCGCAGGTTCGGAATATTGATTTTGAACTCCGCGACGTTCAGTGTGCTGCGTGTGCGGAACTGACTGACGATCACATCCTGAATCTGGACGCTGGCAGCACCTGGCATATTGACGCTGGCCGCCAGATTCGTAATGGCCCCACTGATCTGGTTGGGAATACCTGCCAGTGTAATGATGACCAGTAAAATGACGCCGACAAATCCGGCGGCGAGTATCTGGCAGGTCAGGCCACGACGCGGCGGTGTCGCCTGGGGTGGTTGACCCTGCGCTTGGGTCGGTTGCACATTTGATGGCGCTGCTACCGGTGGCGGAGCCATCGGTGGGCTGCTGGGTGGAGGCTGCGGCGTGGCATCACTGGTGCGGACGCTGGACGCATTGATCCGCGCCGGAATGGATACAGGCAATGTTTCCGTATCGATGTCGGTCTCATAGGATACGTCTGATGCGGGAATAGGGTCTTGGGGCATGTTCCTTGTGTTCTCTGGGCTAATTGCAGGTAGTTGTTTACGTGAAAACACCAATTTATCGACGCGGTTACCAGCGACGATGAAGAACAGCGACGCCAGCAGTTCATCCAGGTTGCCGATAAATGGCAGCGCATCCGGCACGAACTCCACCGCACCGAATGACGGATAGACGAGATAGAGCAGTCCGGCTGCCCCCAATGCCACAAAAAGGACGGTGCGCAGGGTGGATTTGTCTTCCGGGTCGTTGGTCAGGCCCATAAAGCGCGCGATGGCATACGACGCGATTAATTCGTCGAGATGACCTGCCAGCGGTAGTGCATCCGGCAGAAATTCGACCACCCCAAAGTTAGGAATCATCAGGTAAAGCGCGCCCAGGGCCGCGAGAATGATATTCATAGACACTCAATAGCAAGCTGTTTGGTCATTATAGGGCATAGCCAGCACCAGTGTAGGATACATTCCATAAGAGATACGTATCAATCCGGGCGGCATATTCCCATTATGTATACGTCGTTGGTCAGGCGGTGGTTTTGCCTTTATGCCCGCTTGTGGGCAAAATAGCATGGAACCCATCCATACGGAGAGAAAAACATGGACCCAATACGCTGGGGCATTTTATCAACCGGAAATATCGCCAATCAATTCGCCAAGGGCTTGCAGGTCATGGACGATGCCGAACTGGTCGCAGTCGGCTCTCGCTCGCAGGAAAAAGCCGACGAATTTGGCGACAAGTACAATGTGCCACATCGGCACGGCAATTATGATGACCTTGCCAACGATCCTGACGTGGATGCCATCTACATCGCCAGCCCGCACAGCCATCACCATGAGCATATGATGCTGTGCCTCAATGCAGGCAAGCATGTGCTGTGTGAAAAAGCCTTCACGCTGACGGCTGATGAAGCCGAAGAGTGTATCAACCTGGCGCAGGAAAAGGGGCTTTTCCTGATGGAAGCCATGTGGACGCGCTTCCTGCCAGGTATCGTCACGCTGCGTGAATGGTTAGCGGCTGGCGTTCTGGGCAAGATTCAGTACATGCGTATCGAGTTCAGCTTTAAGGGTAACTATAACCCGCAGCACCGTCTGTGGAATCCGGCGCTCGGTGGCGGTTCCCTCCTCGACCTGGGCGTCTATAACGTGGCTATGGCGTCGATGGTCCTGGGCCTGCCGGATAGCGTCGATAGCCACATCCTCAAAGCGCCAACGGGCATCGATCAGCAGACGACCATATTCTTCAAATACAATGATGGCGCAGTCGCGACCCTGATGAGCGGTTTTGATGCCAGCTTGCCGATGCAGACGCTCATCGTCGGCGATAAAGGTTGGGCGCGTATCGAACATCGTTTTTACGAAGGTAAACAGATCACGCGCCAGATTCACGGCCAGGACGCCGAAGTGTTCGAGTTCCCATTTGAATCCACTGGCTACCAGTTCGAGGCCGCTGAAGTCAACGCAGGCATCCGTGCAGGCAAGCTGGAAAGCGACATCATGCCGCTGTCGGAAACGCTGGCACTGATGAAGCTCATGGATGGCGTCCGCCATGAGTGGGGCGTCCTGTATCCCGTTGAGCAGCAGGCATAAATGACAGCGCTCCATAGGCCCAGAACATGACCTGTTGAAAAAGTCGGATTCTGATCAGAAAAGGTTCATATAAATACGCTCGGAGGCTGTGCAACGTAACATACAAGCAGAAGGGTGTCGCTTTCATGAGTGACCCCCAATCCTGGTCTGACTGTAGTCTTGTAGAATGTTACTGGTCGCACCATCGCTTGACTAAAAAGAACATATGATCTACTCTTATATAGATAATATGTTCCGTTTCCATAATCGAGTGGGTTTTATATGGACACACAAGAACAGATCAAGGCATATATTGATAGTCAGGACGAACCTAAACGGGCTGATATACGGGCCTTGCATGAGCATATGCTGCAAGTGTTGCCTAAAGGCAAATTATGGTTTCTAGATGGCAAAGACGATACAGGCAAAGTGGTTACAAACCCCAATATCGGCTATGGCCAATTTACCATACACTATAAAGATGGCTCGTCTAAGGAATTTTATCAGATTGGCATAAGCGGCAATAAAACAGGTATTTCAGTCTATATTATGGGGCTTGACGACAAAAAGTACTTACCCCAAAACTATGGAACAACAATCGGCAAGGCAAATGTAACCGGCTATTGCATCAAGTTCAAAGCGCTGAAAGATATAAACATTGACGTGCTTACCCAGGCAATACGATATGGGGTTGAGCAAACAGACAAATCCTAACCCCGCACAAGCAAAACACACAATAAAAAAGCACGTCATTGTGACGTGCTTTTTGCATGCTATTTTGGGTGTATAACTGGGATAATTGCCGCCTAGCGCAGTTCTTGCAGCATCCGCAGCATATGCAGGTTAGCGATCAGCCAATCGCGCAGTTCTTCCGTCTTGATGTTGATGCTCTCAATGGCATCTTCGGTCAGATCAACCGCATCAGGCAAAAATTCGCCCCGTGCCGGATCATCAAATTCGGGACCATAGCGCAGGCTGATGTCGTAGTCGTGCAGGCGGCAGACGAAGAAGTGCTCCACCAGGTCCTTACCGCCCTTGTGATGCTTCAACGTAAAGGCATCGAACAGGATTTCATAATCTGCACCCAGTTCTTCAGCCAGTTCACGTGCCAGGGCATCGTGCAGCGTCTTGTCATGGGACTCCACACCGCCGCCCGGAGCAACCCAGTACGGGTCTGATTTATGCGGTTTTATGCGTTTGATGAACAGCACCTTGCCGTCGTCCGTCAGCAAGATTGCCCGGACGCGATGGATAGGTGTTGTATCTTCTACTGCCTGCAACATGACCAAACTCGTTTACCAATTCAAGGACATCTGTCAAAACCTTGACAAGCATATCACATAAAAAAAGATATTCATCGTTAATAATGTGTATAAGTCGTTAAGGTTTGTTTATCGCTTTCTCACAATTTTACCGCGTAAATATTACGAACCTGTATGCGCGATGGATTTTGGCGCTGAATAGTTTGTTTGATTTATACGAAAACAGGCGCCCAGTCGGGCGCCCGTCTGCTGTGAATGCCTGTAAAAAGATGTTTTTACCAGGCGTAAGATTCTGGGGCAGCGCCACCGGGGCCAGGGAAAATTTCGTCCAGCTTGGCCAGAGCATCCGCATCCAGCTTAATTTCCAGCGCACGCAGGCTGCCGTCGAGCTGTTCCAGTGTGCGCGGGCCGATGATCGGCGCCGTGACGACCGGATTATGCAGCAGCCATGCCAGCGCCACATCCGCCGGATTTTCGCCGATTTCTGCGCAGAATGCTTCATAGGCTTCGATCTTCGGACGATGCGTTTCCAGGGCTTTTTGTACGCCCTCAGAGGCACGGCGACCGCTTTCGATCTTCTTCAGGATGCCACCCAGCAAACCACCTGCCAGCGGCGACCAGGGGATCAGGCCCAGCCCGTAATCCTCACATGCCGGAATGACTTCCATTTCGACCATACGGGCGTTGAGATTGTAAAGGCTCTGCTCGCTGACGAGGCCCAGGAAATAGCGTGACTTGGCGGCTTCATTGGCTTTGGCAATATGCCAGCCCGCGAAGTTACTGCTGCCGACGTAGAGCACCTTGCCTTCGCGCACCAGTTGTTCCATCGCCTGCCAGATTTCTTCCCAGGGGGCCTGACGGTAAATATGATGCATCTGATAGATGTCGATGTAATCGGTTTGCAGGCGGCGCAGGCTGTCCTCGGCGGCCTTCTTGATGTGCAGCGCCGACAGGCGGCTTTCATTGGGCCAGTCGCCCATATCACCGTAGACTTTGGTAGCGATAACCGTCTTTTCGCGACGTCCGCCACCCTGGGCGAACCAGCGCCCGATAATCTGCTCGGTTACGCCTTCGCCCTTCTTCCAGCCATAGACGTTGGCTGTGTCGAAGAAGTTGATGTCCAGTTCATGGGCGCGATCCATGATCGCATAGCTGTCTTCTTCAGTCGTATGTGGGCCGAAGTTCATCGTCCCCAGGCACAAACGAGAAACTTTAAGTGCTGTTCTCCCCAAAAATGTGAATTCCATTTAAGTCGCCTCCAATAGATGGTGAGGAATAAAACAGGGTGAAAATCAATCACCGGGGTATCTCTAAAAGATACCCTCTAATTGTTACAAGTGGATCAGGGGGTTATATCCATCTATGGCCATCACCACAGACGCGCTTATTCGACGACCTCGACCAGGATCAGATCGGCGACGTTGTAGCCCAGGACCGTTTCAACAGCATCTTCCCCGACCGAAATCGTCAGCGGGCCATTGAACGGATCACGCGAACGAACAGCTACAGGTGTATTGAGCTGGAAGCCGCGTTCGAGGATGTGTTGCAGAATGTCGGATTCTTCCGCGAGGTAACGTGAAACACGGGCTTCTGTGCCTAATTCCAATTCGCTCAACGGGCGCAGATCACGCTGGCTGATCGTGCCATCTGCCGCCGGAATAGGATCACCGTGTGGGTCAAAATGGGGATGATCCAGCCGATTGTCGATGGCATCAACGAAGCGATCAGACACGGCATGTTCCAGCCCTTCGGCTTCGATGTGGACCTCATGCAGCGCGTATCCCAGTTCCTGCACCAAAAACAACTCGATCAGGCGGTGCCGCCGGATGGTACGCAGGGCGACACGCTCACCCAGGGGCGTCAGGCGCACGCCGTAATACTTACGATGGTCGATGAGTCCGGCTTCTTGCAGGCGCTTGGCCATATCGGTGACGCTCGGTGCAGTGATATTGAGCACATCGCGCAGGGCATTTGTGCTGACGCGATCACTATCCTGCTGCAAGGTGTAGACCGCTTTCACGAAGTTCTCGACCGATTCCGATTGCGGCAGCAGCAGGCCCAGGGCGGTCTGCTGGCCTAACTCCGTCAGCTTGATTTTGTCTGTCCTGTGAATGACCAATTTGTCGTGGACAGCCTTCGCCAGGACAGCATCGAGGTCAACAATTGCGGGCAGGGCTTCAACCAGATGCGCGTGATTGAGCGGTTCGTCTGTTTGCGTCTGAACATAGATGATTTTGAGTAGCTCGCGGATTTCAGCCGCATAGGCGGGTTTTGTCTGAGGGTGTGGTTGCATCGGCGAACATTTCGTCTGCAAACGGTTGGTCAAAAGGTACGTTCATCATATCACAGAACACACCAATAAACCGCTGTCGCGCACCTTAAACAACGTAATATCCACTGAGGACGCCCACCCATACAATCAGGGTATACGCCAGGCTGAGGATCACCGAAAAGCGCACCAGGGATTCCGAGCGGTTGCGCTTGCCCCGTACGAAACGGTGCAGCATAATCGGCATGGCGATCAGGATATACGGCAGCAGGAAAGTTGGCAGCACACCCAGGACGATCATGGCAATAACATGGATTCCCAATAGGGTGGTGATGAACTTCAGCAGCAGGCGCGTGGGCTTCAGGCCGAACCAGATCGTAAAATTGCTCTCGAACTGGCTATCGACGTGGAAATCACGCACTTGCTGTTCAAGTTGTGCCGCCAGCGATGCCAGGATGAACATCAGCAGCAAGCCGCCATCAATGCGATCCCAGCTAGTTTTCGGCACAGCGATGGCCACCCAATAGGGAAACGTTTGCACGAACAGAGCATGGGTCAGCAAATCCAAACCAGGGCGGTTCTTCAGGCGGATGGGTGAAGCAGAATAAGCCCACATCACCAGGATGGCAACGGCATACATCAGCACACCGCGCATGCCATAAGAAGCAAACACAATAAAAACGACGACCTGTATCAGCAGGACGCTGCCAAAAAGCATCTCTTTAGGGACATGGACCTGACAGAAGAAGTTGCGGCTGGCCTTCTTGACATCGGCACCATCATATTTGGCGTCGAAGTAATCGTTAACAGCGAAGCCCATCCAGTAGCTGACCGTGACGGCCAATAGCAGTGGTATATGCTGGAGCGTAAAGTTGCCATGCAGGATCAGGCCCAGTGAGGTAATGGTACAGGTCAACCCCCAGGCATCGGCATGGTTGATGATGAGAGACAGCCAGCGGCCACGTGACGGATAGGTTGTATAGGTCATATATACATGCTCCCAAACCCTGTGTCACATAGTAACACAATATGAGCGCAATATGAGTGACATACTTATAAAAAAGTCCCAAATGATACGCTTATCGGATGATGTTTTTGCGCTCAGGCAGGATTATTTGGTCCCAAAGAACAGTACGTGCAAAGATTCGGATAGGTTACAGGTTGTATAACTTACTCGATAGATAAACGATGAACTTGTCCAGCGTTCTGTGTCGCAGATCGCCATAGTCACGGAAAATCAGGCCGACGGTGCGCTCGAAACGATGGCCCTCCACCGTGCGCAGGACCGTCTGTTCCGGTAGCGGGTCGGCGGCTTCCGATGGCAAAATAGCCACCCCAATATTCCGTTGAACAAAGGCAATCGCGCCTCTGATGCTGGTGATCTCGATATTAGCATATGGATACGTACTGCCATAGGCCGCAAGGTTATTTTGGATGACGCCCCGATACGCTGCCACTGTCTCCGTAAAGATCAGGCGGGTGCGGCGCAGATCATCCAGCTGGATGCGCGGCATGCGTGCCAGCGGATGTGCCTGATGCATCAGCAGCGACATGTTTTCGACCTGTAAGGCTTCAAAATGCAGCGGGGTCCCTGGCGAGGGCATATACGATAAGCCGACATCCAGTTCGCCAGCCACGATGCGGTCCATGATGGTATATCCGCTGCCTGTCTCGAAGTTGATTTGCAGCAGGGGCCGCTCGCGAACGTATTCAGCGATCAGCGGTGCGACCTTCCAGCTCCCGATTGGCTCAATGGACCCAATGCGAATGTGTCCGGCATCACCCTCGGATATGTCCTTCACGGTCCGGTCGAGCGTATCCACCTGTTCCAGAATGGTATATACCTTGCTGAGGATGGTGCGGCCCTCGTTGGTGATGCGCACCCCGCGCCCGTGTTTCTCGAACAGCTTAACACCCCAGGCGGCTTCTAACTGCTGGATGTGCAGCGTCACAGTCGATGGCGCATACAGCAGTTCCTCTGCTGCCGCCGCGAAACTGCCTTTTCTCGCAGCCAGATAAAAGGTTCGCAACAACTGTAAATTCATCAAATCGACCATATTAGTTCAGCAATATTGAACAATTGGTTAGGACTGTTCGTATTTATCGAAGAGTCAAGAGGTCATATACTATCGCAAGCGTTGGGGGACTGACAAGAAAGAGGTATCGGAATGGACCCGAATATACACACCATGCTCACAGCGGCAAACTTCGCTGCTTATCGTCGGGAGCGGCAGCAACCGGCTGATTTTGCTGAATTCGCGCCGCGTAAACGCGCTTATCGCACCTGGCTGCGCCTGCATATCCTGCGCTGGCGTATCGAGGTCCAGCGCATACAACCAGAGCATCAGCCGCAGCCAGTCATTGGCCTTGGCTGATGACCACTCACTGTAGCTTACTACGCAGAACGGCCAACTGCGGTTCAATCCAGATGCAAATACGGCTCACTGGCAACTGGAAAGGACCGCAGTTTTTATTGGCATTACCCACCCCGGATGATCTCCACAGGCAGTTCGACCTGGGTGCTGTTCCCCGCCTGATCGTAGGCAATCGCTGAAAAAACCACATTCCCTGGCTCGCGAATCGGCACTTCCAGGAAGTAGGGCCAATCCTCATCCCTGCCGATCAATTCGCCATCACGGTAAAACTCAACCTGGCCGGTAGAGGCATTATCTACCACCGTCGCCACCAGCCCGATAACCGGATCGGTTGGGAAGCGATAGACCTTGCCTGGTTCACTGGTCGTTAGCTCCACTTCGGGCGGCTCATTATCGACATTGACATAGACGAAGGCTGTGCTTAACGCGGCGTTGCCACTGCGGACATTCACCTGCAAGGTATAGAACCCTGCGGTCAGATTGCTCGTATCCCAGACCGCCAGTGGCTGCGTTGGATCAAACTCGGTCTTTGCATCGCCGATATTGAACCACTGCGTCGGGTAAATGCTCTCACCATAAGATACCTGGTAGCTATCCCACAATGTGAGGTTGATCTCGCCAAGTATTTCCACCTGCCCACTGACGTAAGCAAAAGGATTCGGCTGAGTGATGGCTAAGTCCTCGCTGTTGGCCGCTGTGGTGCTGTCCCACTCGGTTGGCGGCAGTTCCTGACCCGTTTCTACCCACCATTCGCGGGCCGCATCCGGCGGGACGAAGTACAGCCGCGTTTCCCGCAGTTGGGGTGGCGTGTCGTTGGTGACCAGTTGGCCCGTGTTGCTGTTGACCGTGATTGTCAGCCAGTGAATGTCCTCCTGAGGGGGCACGACATCGCGCAGGAAAACTTCTGTGCGGCGTGGACATTCGCTGTCAGGGCCAGGTGTCAGGCCGCTGCGCTCGCAGACGACGTACTCCGCGACACCTTCTGGCTGCGGCCAGGTCGCAGGTTGCAGTCCGTCGCGATTGTTCATGTATTCCATCAGTGCCTGCCAGATGGGTGCCGCGCCATTCAGTCCATTGACGTCTAAGGACATCTCACCGCCATCATCACGGCTGAGGTGGACGCCACCGATGCGCTGTGGCGTATAGCCGATGGCCCAGTTGTCGCCATTGCCGCCTGTACTGCCCGCAACAATTGCTGCTGGACGGCCCAGGTCGATCATATCCAGCGGAACATTGAGCACGTTGCGCCGGATATTGATGTCAGCCAGAATATCCGTCACCAGATAGGTCAGGTCAGCCCCCAGAATATTCGTCCGGCTGAGTGCGATCTGCTCGTTGTCATACTCCCACAGCACGTTGCCTTCACTGTCGATGATCTTGAGCACAGCCACCGGATTGCGCGCGCGCACGGAGCGATCCAGCGGCTCAATGCCGACCATATATCCCTGGCTGGCGAATACCGAATAGGCATAGGTCAAATCCAGCAGGCTGACGTGGCCGCCGCGCTCCAGCAATTCCAGATCGAAGATATTGTCTGTTGGCGACGGTAAACCAATACGTTGAGCCGTGTTCAAGACCTGGCTGATGCTTGTGACAGAAGCGACAGAAACCGCTGGCACGCGCAGACCGCTGGCCATCATATCGCGCAAGTTGGCTGGCCCCCTGAACTGGCCATCGGGGTTGCTCGGTAGATAGAGCAGGCCTTCTGATGGGCCAGGGAAGGTACGCGGAATATCTAGCAGCATGCTTGCAGGTGTGTATTGCCCACGCCGGAAGCCTTCCAGATAGACGAATGGATACAGCGTCGGCCCAGGGGCATGTTCGACTTCCGTAGCCAGCCCGACCATCGACAGCACTTCACCGGATTCCGTATCCATCAGCATGATCTGGCCATCACTGGGCGGACTGCTGGTGGTGTTGCTGAAGTTGGTATCGACCGCGTACAGATAGTCGGCAGCCAGACACGGGCGACCTTCGCGCGTGGTGATCGAGCGTGAATCACCGCCCCGCAGCCGCGTCAGATGGGTACGCAGCACACACTCGCTCTGATCGTACAGATCAGTATCCAGCGTAGTGATAATGGTCATCGCCCCACGCGCGACCAGCCGTTCCCCATCAAGGCCCATCGCTGTCAGGATGTCCTCAGCCTGGGTACGAGCATACAAGGCGAAATCCGGTGCTAGCTGCGGCAACTGCCGCATCGACGTATTGATAACGGTCGTATTGGTAGAAACATTTTCGTAGGTGCTTTGCAGAATGCGCCCACTGACGACCATTCGCTGCAATAAATCAGCCTGACGGCCCCGCGCTGCCACAATATCATCAAACGGGTTGAGCTTGGGTTGCAGCGGGATCGCTGCCAGCAGTGCGGCTTCGTCCAGCGTCAGATCAACCGCGCTTTTGCCCAGGTAAATTTCCGCCGCCGCGTCGATGCCATAGGCATCATTGCCATAATAATTGGTGTTCAGGTGCCACTCGACGATTTCCAGTGGATCAAGCTGGCGCTCTAATTCTGCTGTCAGCACCAATTCCAGCAGCAGGTCGTCCATGCCGCTGTCGGCTGTCAGTGGCAGAATGCCATTGCGTACCAGCCGTGCCGCGATGCTGTTATCGGGTGCCAGCGGCAGACCAATGATATAGCGCCACAACCTATCAAATGTGCGGCCCAGGCGGAATCCGGCGGTTTCCAGGTAATCGGGGTCTTCCATCTCCAGCGTGGCCTGCACCACATACTCCGGCAGATCGCTGAGAGGCAGCCAGCGCCGTTGATTGCCGAGCGGG
Source organism: Anaerolineaceae bacterium (assembly GCA_020634165.1). Lineage (GTDB taxonomy): Bacteria > Chloroflexota > Anaerolineae > Aggregatilineales > Phototrophicaceae > Phototrophicus. The sequence goes on from JACKCF010000001.1 coordinate 641,680, forward strand.
TCCGTCACGCTGAACAGCAGCGTGGTTCCGGTGCGGTCGTAAATCTCGGTTGTACCCAGGATTGGCTCCAACTGGATGCTTTGCGCCTGCGTCGGCAGATAACTCGCTGCTCGGCTGTACAGGAACCCCGCCAGCCCGAAGATAATCGCCGCCGGAACAATGACGGTGGCCACGATCACGCTGATGATTGCAAGCCCCCATATCTGGCTGCGGGAACGAGCCACGCGCAGACGCGATTTACGGGTGCGCCGCCGCCGGATGATCTGCGTAATTGACGACATGATGGTAACTCCATCGCCGCTGACAGGCGTCTTTGAGCATCAGGCACGTGCCATACGGGCGACTACATGGGCATTCTGTTTGTGGTTGATGCACAGTGTACGGGCAGGGCGCGGGTTTGGCAACTGAGCGTTATGCCTGCCCACTATAGGCCCAATGCTCGCAAGCATACGTCATGTTACGTAATGATGTTACAAATTTATTTGAATGGACCGAAATAGGATGAATGTAATCTTTGACTAAATATTACATTTCTTGTATATTCGTTGTGTAGTGTTACGTAACACCGTCATTTATGGAGTAATAATAATGGACAAAAAGAAACGGTCGAAAATATTGATCGTTGAGGACGACGAAACAGTAAGTCGTCTAATGGCTGAATTCTTAGGAAAATTAGGTTATGAAGTAACAGCCTTCGGTGACGGACCGGAAGCACTGGACCACGTCAAGACGCGCGGTTTGCCCCATATCGTGCTGATCGACCTGGGCCTGCCGAGCATGCATGGTTTTGAACTGGCCAGCAAGTTGAAGGCCATGGCCGATGTGCCCATTATCTTCGTCACCTCAGCGAATGATACCGAAACTATCGTTAAGGGCCTTAAGCAGTATGCGGAAGACTTTATCGTCAAGCCGTTTGAACTGCGCGAACTGGAAGCCCGTGTTGATGTGGTGCTGCGCAGTATGCCCAGCCTGGACTACGCCAGCGAGCCGGTTATTCGCGTTGATGATTTGCTGAATATCGACTTTGCTCATAACCGTGTTGTGCTCAATGGCAAGTCGATTGGCCTCACCCCAACCGAGTCTATCTTGCTGCATGTTCTGCTGCGGAACGCGGGCCGCGTCGTCGAGAACCGCATGCTGATCGCGCGTGTCTGGCCTTCGGAAGAGGTCTTTGAAGATACCCTGCGCGTTCACATGCACCGTCTGCGCCGCAAACTGGAAGCCGATAGCCATCATCCGCACTATATTCGGACGGAACGCGGCATTGGTTATATGTTTACCGTGCGTCCGCCGGAACTGTTTGGCGAAGAAGCCTGAGCGCATCCGGGTCTTAACATCAGCTTGATTGCTCCGCCTCTATAATGTTTTGTGTACGCGCGTCCTGTATACAAAAAAACGGAGAGGAGAGTTCATTATGGATATTGCCGGTCCCGATCCGACAATTCTGTTTTTTGTCCTGATGCTGATTTTTATGTTCGTGGCCATCTTGCGCTGATTGTTTGTAGAACAAAAAAGCCGCCTGAAAAGCGGCTTTTTGAATTCCTGGTAGTGTGCTGCTGCTCAGATGACCGCGCCAATGGCGATAAGGATGATTTCCACAGTCAGGGCGATGGTGAGGATGCGGCGCGTCTTTGCGCTACCCAGGCGCCTCAGGTGATAGTCAATGCTGCCGACCCAATAAGCCAGCATCAGGGCGCCACCGATAAATACCCAGAAGTTGCGCACAGTAACCACGATGTATTTGCTCTGCACGGAATTTTCCGCAGATTGGACGGCAAAAGGGGCCGCAATTGTGAGGAGAATCTCTTGTATGGCGATGAACGCCAGCAAACTCAGCCCCAGGGAGAGGACGAGCAGCAGCCCATCAATCACCTTTGCGGCCGTAATAAATGACCTATCTGTATCAGTCATGGGCATGTCTCGTCAGACAATTGATGCTCCCATTGTAATTGCAATGGCCGCAATGTGTAAGTCGCAGCTTTACGAGTGAAGCTTAAGCCCTTTAGTGATCTTATCAATTGTCTTTTTCATGTCGCGCATGGCGATGCCTACCAACTCAAGCGCGTCCGATGGCGTATCCGCAATGGCGGCGCGGTTCTCCACATCATCGAGTGTCGAGAATAATTCGGTTGTGAAGATCGCCAGCCGTACATCTCGGTTTATGGCGCGTTCATATGCTTTCCGAATTCCAGTATGATCTGCCTGATAAATCATCATGGGCTGGATTACCATCGGCATATACTGATTGCCTGATCCATCCATATACTGCTCCCCCAGGATTGACGAATGCTCACCAACGAGTGCACTCGCAATGAATGCTGTCACATTCAACTTTTGCCAGGTTTCTAAGTCATCACGGATAACAATTGCGATTTTTGTATCAAATACCATCGACATTGTGTGATCCTCAGCATGGTTTGGGTTCAATGTCTCAGTTTCAACCGTGCCAGAGGATTTGTCTTATACAATCTTGCGCTTTTTGACGTATTCACCAGGTGTCGTGCCCAGAAAGCGCTTAAATGTCCGTGTGAAGTGGCTTTGGCTGGAAAATCCTGTGGCATATGCGACATCCACAAGTGCCATGCCTGCATCGAGAAGATTTTCGGCATGTTTGACGCGGATGTTTTCCAGGTACTTATGTGGGGATACGCCCATTTGCCGTTGAAACAGCCGTGTCAGGTGGTATGGGCTGATGTGTGCCAATTGTGATAAGTCAGCCAGGGCTATCTTATTCGCATAGTAAGCGTCTATATACTCGCGGATTTTGTTCACTGCGCGGTGTGCAGCCTGATAATGGGGCAGTACATAGTGGCCATCGGCATGTCGCCGGATTAATTCGATAAAGAAAGCGTTCCACTTTTCTTCAAGCGCTATCGACTCAGATGATGTCTGGCTGAGGTGGTGAAGCTGCTGTAGCCAATAAAAAATTTGCCTGTCGTCAATGAGGCCCCCACGAAATTGGGGAATAGAAGGCGTTTTGTGTCCGAACTCATCTGAAATGGCTTCCATCAGCTCAATCGACGGATAAAGCGCCCGATACGTAAATCCACTGTCTACAGCGGCCCGTCCGGTATGGATTTCCTGTGGATTGATGATAATCACTTTGCCTGGTGGGGTGATGAGCCGATCTTTTTTGTAGTCAAAGGATTGCAGGCCGTTCTCAACAATACCCAGCACGAAATAATCATGGGCATGCGGGCTAAAAGTATGCTGAATGTATCTGGCACGCAAAAAGCGCAGATTGTGCATGCTGGATAGATGCCATGTCGTCCCACAATCAATGAGTGTGTGTTGATCGGGTTCAGGATTTGCGGCCATCATTGCTAGGCCTTTTGAACGGTTTATGCACTATTCGTTTTTACAACTTATCGCTGTGCAAAACCAGCCTTTAACCAATCCATACGTCATGCTAACTGCCACATTGCTGGAACGGCACCACCGTCGCCGGACGATCCGATAAGATGACCGGAACGTCGAATGTCTGGCCATCGCGGATGATGCGCAGGCTGATCGTGTCACCAGGGGCGGTATGCACGACAATATAACTCAGCAGAGCATCCATATTGCTGACGTAGGTATCGTCAATCGCCACGACGATATCACCCCCAGCGCACATCTCATTCCCGCGAATATCGACCTTATGATCGCCACCGTGTAACCCCGCCGCTTCTGCGGGTGAATTTTCCGTTACGCCCTGGATGAGCACCCCTTCTTCAACGGGCAAATTCAATATTTCCGCGACGGAAGCAATGCCAAGTCCCTCGCGTTCATTGGCCACGTTGATGCCCAACCAGGCATAGGTCACGCTGCCAGTCTCGATGATCTCAGGAATGACGCGCTGCATGGTGTTCGATGGCACGGCGAAGCCCACGCCCTGGAAGACGCCGCTCTCACTGCGGATGGCGGTCGTCACGCCGATGACCTCCCCCTGGCTGTTGAGCAGGGGACCGCCGCTGTTACCAGGGTTGATCGGTGTATCTGTCTGAATGATAGAAGGGTTGTTGAAATAGGCCACAGCATCAGCATCGACCAGCGCGGCGCTGTCAAGTGTGCGACCCAGCCCGCTGACGATGCCGGCGGACATGGAACTGTTCAGGCCAAAGGGATTTCCAATCGCAATGGCTCGCTGGCCAACATGAACCGCGTCACTATCAGCCAGGGTGAGCGGCTGCAAGCGATCCGCATCGACATCGACCTTGATGACCGCCAGATCGCTGTAACTATCGGTGCCAATCAGCGTCGCAGTTGTGATATAGCCATTGTTGAACGTCACATAGATGGATTCCGCATTGCGGACCACATGGGCATTGGTGACGATGTGCCCCTCATTATCGTAGATAAATCCAGAGCCACGACTGACATCACTGATAGCCCCTTCGTGCGCCACAACACTCGCCTCGATGTTGACCACAGAAACAGTCGCTCGTTCGTAGACATTCGAGAGCAGCAGATACTCGGCGTCGGCAGCATCAATCACTTCCGCCGGAACAGGTGTCGTCTCACTGATTTGCGGACCATCCCCAACCATGCTCACGGGTAAATCGCTGACGGGGGTGCTCATCATTGTCGGGTCGAAGGTTGGCTGGCTGGTGCAGGCAGCGATAACGAGCAGCACAGCAGCCCACATCCACAGGAATCGCTTCATTCAGGTCGCTCCATGATGAGTCCGACAGGTGGCAGTCACCCTAGTGTAAAACGAGGCTGCCACTTCGGGATGGGTGAATTTGGGAAGAGGGGCAAAAGCCCTACTGCAAACTATCGCGTAGGGCTTCCACCTGTTGTTTCTGAGCATCCGTCAGGTTGGTCGGCACAGTGATATTGACCCGCGCATACAGGTCGCCAAACTGGCCTTTGTGCTTCAGCTTGGGCATACCCTTGCCGGAAAGCCGGAATTTCTGCCCGCCCTGCGTCCCCGGTGGGATCGTCAGCTTGCCCACACCTGTGAAGGTCTGCACATCGGCCTTGCCGCCGAGCATGGCCGTAAACACATCAATCGCCACATCGGTAATCAGGTCGTCACCATCGCGCTCGTAGCGCTTATCCGGCGTGACTTCCACCACCAGATACAGATCACCAGATTGGCCGCCATAAGGGCTGGGCTGGCCCTCACCACTCAGACGGACCTTGCTGCCAGTCTTGGCCCCTGCCGGAATCTTGGTTGTCAGGCGGCGGCCATCAATCGTGAGCACGATATCTTTGCCGTGATAGGCTTCATCCAGCGTGATCTTGATAGGATGCTCAACATCCTGGCCCTTGGTCTGCGGCTGATTGTCGTACTGCACTTCCTGGCCAAAGCCGCCGCCAAAGGGATTAAAGCCACTGAATCCGCCAAAGCCAGATGATGTGCGAGTGTCGCTACCGCTGCTGCGTCCCTGCCGCCCCCCGAACATGTTATTCAGGATGTCCTGAAGGTCCTCCGGGTTGACATTGCGATAGGTCGCGCCGCCTGTGCCACCACCACCTGCGAAGCTTTCCCAGTTGTTGCCAAACTGGTCATACTGCTGGCGCTTGCTTTTGTCACTCAGCACTTCGTAGGCTTCATTCAATTCTTTAAAGCGATCCTCCGCACTCGGATCATCCGGATTTGCATCAGGATGATACTGCTTGGCTTTTTTGCGGAATGCGCGCTTGATTTCACTCTGGTCTGCGTTTTTGTTCACACCCAGAATGTCATAGTAGTCTTTTGCCATATTTGCTTACTTGGTTTGTCTATTCAGATGGACATTACACTCTTATTGTATGCTTCCTGTGGGGATGGGGTCAACAAAACCGATATGCCTCTTATGGAATTCTATTGCGCTTTTTACACGCAGGAGGATTTCCCTGGCCCATAGACGCACTCAGAACGTATGTGCGAATTTTGTGCTATAATGTCATCGTTCCCTGTCGGAGGCAGCCCCATATGGCGATGATGATTGAGCCAGACCTTGACTTTAATTCGCAGTTGCAACTTTTAGATGACATCAGCCTGCCATGTGATGAGCGCTACTCGGATTCCCCGTATGTTGAGCGCGTATGGCGCAGCTACAGCGGGGGTGGTGGGGCGTTTGTTTCGATGGCGGAAAGTCACTGGGAAATTGTCATCGGCAAATACCAGAACACGACCACACTCACTGTACGCGGTCCTGAAACGCAGGCGACACCCGCTTTTGGCCCACCCAATATGGAATTCCTGGGGATCGTATTTAAGCATGGCGCATTTATGCCCAAATTCCCGGCCAGCATGTTGATGGATCGCCAGGATGTGAACCTGCCATCTGCCAGTAGTAAAACATTCTGGCTGGATAGCTCCGCCTGGGAATATCCTACGTTTGAAAATGTCGATACTTTTGTTGATAGGCTGATGCGCAAGGAGTTGCTTGTCTTCGATCCGCTTATCAACATGGTCCTTCAGGAGCAGCCAGTCGATATGTCTCAGCGGACGCTCCAGCGCCGCTTTTTGCGGGCCACTGGCCTGACGTACAACACCATGTTCCAGATTCAGCGGGCACGCTACGCGACGACCTTACTCAAGCATGGCTTGTCCATTCTGGATACAGTGTCTCAGGTTGGTTATGCCGATCAGCCGCATCTGACCCGTATGCTCAAGCGATACATGGGCCAGACCCCCGCCCAGATCGTCAGCCGTACCCTGGAAAAGCCGATGTCGCTTTTATTCAAGACGGCGCCCTTCTAACGGTCTATGCTAAGACCATAGATCAACAGAAGGAGATACTCACATGAGAAAGATCAACGCTGCCCTGTTCATCACGCTGGATGGTGTATACGAAGCCCCTGGTCCGGGCGATACAACCCTGCTGGAAAAACGCGGTTGGTCCATGCCGTATACGAGCGACGAAGTCGGGGAAGTGATCGGCGGCAATATGATGACGAGTGACGCCATGCTGCTGGGCCGCATCACCTATGAAGGCTTTGCTTCTTTCTGGCCGAATGTCCCCGATGACGATCCTTTTGGCCAGATCATGAACAATCGCACCAAATATGTCGTATCGACCACCATGAATAACGCCACCTGGAAGAACTCGCACCTCATCCAGGGGGATGTCGCCGCCGAATTGGCGAAGATCAAAGCGTTGTCAGGCATGGACATCAGTATCGTGGGCAGTGGTGTCCTCACCCGTACATTGATCGAGATGAATCTCGTCGACGAGCTGCAACTGATGCTGTGTCCGGTTGTGCTCGGTCAGGGCAAAAAGCTCTTTGATGATACTGACTACACCAAAAAGATGGATGTGCTCGAAGTGCGCACCTTCGATTCCGGCATGATTTACCTGCGCCTCAAACCTAAAGCCCAGGACTAGGCAGCTTATTTTGTAACAACGATGGGATCAGGATAATGGCTGGTCCCGTTTTTGATTGCCTGTTTGGGGCGATGCCAAATGGGGAGTCATCATTTTTGGCAATTTTGTATCAGGAAACGGACGAGCTTCAAGCGTATCATGAGCGTGTTCGCAAAACGCCTTCTGATTAGAAAGTGCTCCTGTCATGTCTCGCATTCGTATGGCGACCCCCGCCGACGCCCCACAAATACAGGCCATTTACGAGCCGATTGTCCGCGAAACGATCATCTCATTCGAGCTTGAGCCACCGACAATTGAGGACATGGTCAACCGCATCACGGCCACAACATCCAGGTATCCCTGGCTGGTCTGTGAGCAGGATGACAAAATTCTTGGGTACGTCTATGCTGGGGCGCATCGTTCACGCGCGGCTTACCAGTGGAGCGTCGATGTCAGCGTCTACGTCCATACGGAAGCCCGTCGTCGCGGGATAGGGCGTGCGCTGTATACCTCGCTGTTCGGGCTGTTGGTGGTGCAGGGCTTTTACAATGCCTACGCCGGCATCGCTCTGCCAAACCCCGGCAGCATCCGTATTCACGAAGCAATGGGCATGGTGCCCGTTGGCATCTACAAGCAGGTGGGTTACAAATTTAATGCTTGGCACGATGTCGGCTGGTGGCAGGTTGCCTTGCAGTCCCATACCGATACGCAGCCCTCACCCCCGCTGCCTGTGACAGATATCCTCAATACCCTTGCCTGGGATGAGGCTGTTGCCACAGGGCTAAGTCTAGTCAAAATCTAGCCGAAAACAGCACATGACGTTCATCGTCGATTTTGAAGGCTGCTTAGCTAGCATACAGACAGTCGATGAAAGTCCCCTCACCTCACGGGGAGGGGATTTAGGGGTGGGGTCTGTTTTATGCTAACGCACTATCCAGCAGATATCGCGCGATCAAATCGGCGCTGTGCAGCAGGGCATCCTGATGGGTGCGCTCATAGCCATGTGATGAGGCCACGCCCGGGCCGATCAGGCCGACTTTCGCATCGCCACCCGCGCGCCAGAACGCCGTGCCATCCGATGAGTAGTACACATAAATATCGACCTTATACGGGATGCTGTTGGTGTCCGCCAATCGGCGTAGCTTGTTGTTCATGTCGAAATGATACGGGCCGCCCGCATCCTTCACACAGATTGACACGCTGAATTCATCGCTGGCCTGACCATCGCCAATGGCGGCCATATCGATGGCGACCAGTTCATTCAGCGGAGCAGGCCAGCCAGCCGCGCCACCATGCCCGACCTCTTCATAATTTGCGATCAGAATATAGGTGTCATAAGCGGGACGCTTGCCTTCGGCTTGCATGGCTTTTAGCGCGCCCCAGATGCAGGCGACGCTGGCCTTGTCATCCAAAAAGCGCGACCGAATGAAGCCCGTATCAATCACTTCCACGCGCGGGTCTAGGAAGACAAAGTCCCCCACGCCGATGCCAAGTGCTTCCGTCTCTTTGCGGTTGTTGGTTTTGGCATCCAACCGAATTTCCATAGAGTCGCCGTCGCGGTTGGCCTTGTGCGCATCCCGATTGACATGTGTACTGGGGTTGGCCAGCAGGACCGTGCCCCGGTAGCGCTTATCATCATGCGTCCGAACTGTGCAATTCTCGAATTCCGCGCCGGACCAGTTGATACCACCCAGGTTGGTCAGCTTGAGGTTGCCATTGCTCTTGATTTCCTTGACCATGAAGCCCAGCGTATCGAGGTGCGCTGTCAGGCCAACGGCTGCTTCGCTGGATTCTCCTGGCCAGTACAGCATCAGCGCGCCTTTGCCGGTAATGGTCTGCTTCAGGTCAGGAATGCCCAGGCTGGCGAAAGCGTTCTGGCAGTAAGCAATGGCTTCGCGATGGTAGCCGGTTGGGCTGGGTGTCTCCAGCAGTCCGACCAGCATATCGGTCATGGCGGCAACATCATATTCAGGCGGCATAGGTCATCCTTTTTTGTGGCATCAGCAATCGCACGATTATATCAGTTTGTAAGCGAGGACCATGTCTGTGGATATATGGTCTCTACGGGAACCACACCCGTATACGACCATCAGCCATGCCTGCAGCCAGCGCCAACGGGCGACCATTGGCACTCAGCGCACTCAAATTGGTGCTGAGTTGGCCCTCCAGTGGCAGCGACCACATCACCTGCGGCCCATTTTCCGTTAGCTGAATCCCATCCAACTGCGTCCGATCCTGCGTCGGCAGCACGATCTCCGGCCTGCCATCCCCATTGAAATCACCCGCGACAGCCATATCCAGGTTGCGGCTGCCAATCACATGCGAAGTATGTCCGCCGATCTCGGCAATCACTTCCAGGCTGCTGCCTGTATAGCGATGGAAGCGCACGATGCCGCCGATATGCGGTGTCAGCACATCTACCAGCAGCATTTCGCCATCCACACCGAACGATCCCCAGGCCAGTTGATGCTGCCAGCGGTTTGGCCGCCCAATGATTGTTCCGTCTATTTCGCGGGTGAGGGTGCCGCCATCGAACAGGTAAACACGGTTGCGCGCACCATCACTGCCGTTGCTGACCGTCGTGATCAAATCCTGTACGCCATCGCCATCGACATCAGCCCACATTGGCGACAGCCCTTCGTAGATATTGTCGTCGAGCAAATCCACACGGCTGATGATCTGTAAACGGTCCTCAACCACCTCAACTACAACCAGCGCCGTGCCTTCTACATCGTCGCCCATGATGCCATGCACATAGCGCTGATTGGTCCCTGCGGCATAAACAGCGATCTGCCCTATGTCGTTGATGACCAGCCGTGCATCTGGCTGAATGCCAAGCGCCAATTGGTCGAGAACCGTGTCGCGGCGACTTAGGACGAGGTCGCCATTCTGATTGACATAGGCAATCTGGTCATCGCCAAGCACGATGGGATGCGTGAAGGCGGCGGCATCCGCAGGGTTGGCCAGCAGCGCGAAGCTGGTATCGGTCGTCATCGGCGCGGTGGAGGGTATGCGCCGGCTCTGTTCGACCACATCGCTCAGGCGCCAGTGACTGCCATCTTCCAGTATCACATGCACCAGCAGTGGATCTTCCGGCGTCAGCAGCAGCCAGATTGGCATTCCTGGCAGGCGATAATCTATGCTGCGCACATCGGGGAATGTGCCCATACCTTCGACGAAGCGGTTGCCTGTTGGCTGATGATAGGTCAGGGCGGTGTAGACTGTCTGTCGATGCACGATATTTCCTTCCTCGTTCTGGGCTTGGGTCGGTGGGATGATGAGTGTCAGGATGAGCAAGATCATAACAAGTAGCATCGCGAAACCCTCAGTAGGAATTCATATGGTTATTGCAAATAACAATGTTGATTGTGCGCCTTGTTCCTAAACGATTGATTACCAAACGCCAATGCGGATTTGCCTATCTCATATCATTGCATGTTTTATGAACGCCTTCTACACAAATTATGAACATGTGCATCTTATATTGGCCGCATGTTGTTGACGCATACGGTTTTTAGGTGCTCAACTTCTATCTAAAGTCGCTGGCAAATAAGGAGACAATATTGTGGCACACGAAAACGATCACCAGATGGATAATGACGATATTCCGGTAGGACGGGTACTCTCGCGCCGAGAAGCCCTGAAGTTGTTTGGTGGGGCAGGACTGGCAATCTTTGCATCAGGCGCACTCTCGAAAGTGGTTCTGGCCCAGGATGCGACCGCAACCGCAACCGATGTCTTAGTTACAGATTGTGTCGTCCGGCCAGAAATGACAGAAGGACCGTATTTCGTGGATGCGCTCCTGAACCGTATGGATATTCGCCCTGATCCGGTTCTTGATATTGTGAAGGAAGGTGTGCCCCTCAAGCTCAAGTTGCAGGTCTACGATGTCACCGATGCCACCTGTAACCCGCTGGAAGGTGTCCAGGTCGATATTTGGCAGTGTGACGCTGTCGGGACCTATTCAGGCGTAGAAGATGCAGGCTTTGAGACACTTGACGAGAGTTGGTTGCGCGGCTATCAGGTAACGGATGAATTTGGCGTCGTGGAATTCCTGACCATTTATCCAGGCTGGTATTCGGGTCGTACAGTGCATGTCCATGTCAAAATACGCACCGACCCGGAATCTGAAGATGGCTATGAATTTACATCACAGTTCTACTTCAATGACGATCTGAGTGACATGATCCACGCCATGCAGCCTTATTCAGAAAAGGCCGGAGCGCGTGATACCTACAACGATACCGACATGCACTATAACGGCGAAACCGGCGATCAAATGCTGCTGACGCTTGAAGAATGGACGGAAGAAGAAACCGGCGAATCTGGCTATTCGGCAGTATTTAGCATCGGCCTGGACCTGAGCGACGAAGAAGTCGGTGCCTCGGATAGTGAGGACATGGGTGCCGCCGGTGGAGGCACTCCGCCGCAAGGTGGCCCTGGTGGCCCACCCGCCCAGTCAACCGAAACATCTGACTAGAAAAACGACACAAACAAAAAGGGCATACCGATTGGTATGCCCTTTTTACTCATAGTATCAGGCTTAGTTGCTGCCGCCTTCAGTTGTGGTCTCTGTCTCTGGCGTAATCGTTTCAGGAACATCCGGTGCCACGAAGTCTGAACCCAGATTGGTGAAGTCGTCCATATTGAACAGGAACGGCGAGTTCGCTGGGACCAGTGCGACGTTGATATTGTCGCTCAGGCTGGTGACATACGTGTACTGGATCAGGTTCGGGTTGGCTGCGATCTGCTCGCTGATGAGGCGCAGGGCTTCCGCTTCTGCTTGGGCACGGACCAGTGTCGCTTGCGCTTCACCACGTGCGCGCTCGATTTCAGCATCTGCCAGACCTGTTGCTTCCGCACGGCGCCGTTCAGCTTCTGTACGGGCACGTTCTAGCTGCTGCTGCTCGACCTGCTTGGCTTCGATAGCTGCCTTAAATTCATCAGAGAAGTTGATGTTATTAATCAGCGAGTCCGTGATCGTAATGCCGTCTTCCGCCAAAATCTCGGTCAGGCGCTGCTCAATCTCGGCATCCATTGACTCTCGACCTGTACCGTAGATGGCTTCCGCCTCATAGCCGGATACCACATCGCGCACAGTGGAACGGATTGTCGGACGGATGAGGCCGATTAGATAACCGCCTTCTTCGTTGCTCCAGTCTTTGTGGATGGTATTCAGACCCTCACCATCCTGCAAACGGAAGATGACCGTCATATCAATCGTGACCTCCTGCCCATCGACAGAGCGGGCAGAAATGGGATCAGCAGTTGAGGCCCCTTCCTGAGGATTGGCACTCATGGTGTAGCTCTGACGGTTGATGGGGTAGATCGTCACCACCTGCACACCTGGGATCACAATGCTGATACCGGATTGACGTGGCTGCTCAAGCTGGCCGGATATGGTATTGAACACGACTGCGCGCTCAGTTGGGCCAACGACCAGCAAACCCTGGCTGATGATCAGCATGATGAGGCCAACGACAATACCCAGTGCCGCCGTCATGACGCCGCCGCGCACAGGCCGGTTCTGGGATGCTGATGCCACCACCATCGCGACACCAGCGAAGCCGAGTAAAAAGCCGCCTAGCGCCAAAATCTGAAAAATAGAACTAATATCCATTGCACGCTCCTTTTAAGCGATAGTTTCACGTTCAATCGGCTCAACAGCAGGTTGCGATAAGTCTTTGCGCGTTGCGTTGATCCGTTGCAGACAACGTTCCGTAGGGTAAACGTTCCCAGTATATCATGAGCGACAGCCCCTAGGCAGAGTAATCGGCCGGATTACATGCAGCCTTAATCTTCCTCAATCCTGCAAGGCTTTCGAGGCCATTTTTGGGTGACAGCGAGCCATCCTGCGGGTATGCTGGAACAAAGAGCCCTGTTCCGGCGTCGTTCTTGTGTAATAGCTCACATGACGAAAGGTCGTTTAGCGACATGATTACCCATTTGTTTCGTATCATCTCTCTGGTGTTGGTTCTGGCGATGAGCATTACCGTGTTCGCGCAGGATAACTCCACCAGCAGCGAAGGCGCACTCCTGCGTCAGTACAACACCGTCGATTCTGTTGAACTCGTTCAGACTGAAACGGCTACCCAATTAATAATACGCAGCACATTATCTGACGGTTGCGATTTTCCAGTCGTAATCGATAGTGAACGTCAGGGCAATATGTGGTTTGTGGACATCTACCGCGATGTGCCCCTGGCGACAATTTGCCCGGCAGTGCTCAAAACCGATGAGCAGGCGATTGACGCCAATATCCTCTATGAACATATCGCCCAGGCGGATGGTACCAGCGGCGTAATTGACCTGATCGTGGTTAACGAGCGCGTCTTCCACATCGAGCGTGCCCAGATTGAAGGCACAGGCGAGAATGTTCAGCCGCCCATGCTGCTATCCCCCTGGTATGTCAGCCCGATCAGTGTGATTCGTCTGGAAACAGTCCTGGCTGATGGTGACATGAGCCTGCAAATTCCCTGGGCGCCATTAAGCGGCTGCGAAGGTCCATTGGTATCGCGCATTCGCCCCGTCGCCCATGCCGAAACACCGCAATATGATGTGTTCATGTACCAGGCGACGGATCGCGATCCTGCATCGGACGCATGCCCACCGCCGCCGATGCTCTTCACGTCTGTGGAAGAGACTATTCCAGTCGCGCACGATCCGATGCGCGATGCGACCTTCTCCTGGGAGACAACGACATTGCACTATCGCCAGCAATTCGTCGATGGGTTCCCATTCGATGCTACCTGGCTGCGCAACCCGATTACTGTCCAGCCGGATGGCATTACGGCCACTGTCGCCGAATCCTTCCCGCCGCAGGTCTTCGTAACAGTCAACTGGCAGCATGGTGGCCCGTGTCCGGCGCGTTATTACGAGGTGCTTGATCAGCGCAATGGTAATGATGTGACAATTACCATCACCGAGGTGCTGGCTGAAGGAACAATCTGCGGTCGTGCGCTGCTGCCAATTTCGGTGAATATCGCGCTTGGCGCCTTTGAAAATGGCATTGGCTCGATTACGGTCAACGGTGTCGAAGCTAGTCAGTAGTATCTCTAAATAGGCTGGCGTTTGCCTGGAACAAACAAGGCAGCGCCAGCGTCCTATAGATAAAGGCACAATTGACCCCTGTTGCGAGTAAGCTCGTATAGAGTGGGTTATGCGAATACATGACATTTTGAGAAGAACCATGCTTTAGGAGGCAAGTTCTATGCGTAAGACAATTCTGGTCATATTGATTGTGGCCATGCTCAGCGTTATGGGCGTCAGCGCCCAGGATAGCCCCGCCAGCGATGGCGTTTCGGTGACGGTCTACAATCAGGGTTCGGCCCTGGTGCAGGACCGCCGCACCTTCGATATTACTCAGGGCACCTCTATCATTGATTTCACGGATGTCGCTGCCTCGATTGATGCCACTTCAGTCAGCTTCAACTCCATCACCGATCCAGAAGGCACAACCGTCCTCGAACAGAATTATGTGTATGATCTGGTCAACAGCACGGCGTTGTTGCAGCGTTACCTGGATGAAACCATCGTCGTGACCACCCAGGATGGTACGGTCTTCACTGGCCAACTGCTTAGTGGCCGCAGTGGAGAAGTCATCTTACGTGGTGATGACGGTCAGGTGACGGTCATCAGCCTGGAAAGTGCTCGTGATATTCGCTTCCCGGACCTGCCGGATGGTCTGATTACGCGCCCGACCCTGCGCTGGCTGATTAACAGCGCTCAGGGTGGCAGCCAGCAGGTCGAACTGACCTACCTGACAGGTGGCATGAGCTGGACCGCCGACTATATCGTTCTGCTGGCCCAGGACGAAACCGCGCTCGATCTCAACGGTTGGGTCACGCTTAACAACACCAGTGGCACCAGCTACACCGACGCCCAGCTCAAGTTGGTTGCAGGTGACGTCAACCGCATCCAGCCGGAAGTGCTGGAACGGGGCATGATGGAGGACATGGTTTTTGCCCAGGCTGCTCCCGTTGATGAAGCTGTTGCTCAGCGCGAATTCTTTGAGTATCAACTCTACGAAATCAATCGCCCAGTAACCGTTGGTAACAATGAAACCAAGCAGGTTGAGTTCGTCACAGGTGCCGATGTTCCGGCCAATACCTTCTACGTCTATGATTCATCGCCGTACTTTTATGGCTACAGCTACATCATCACCGACCAGTATTATGGCCAGACGGGCATCACCGATGTACAGAACTTCATCGAGTTCTCCACCGATGAAGAGGGTGGCCTGGGTGCTGATCTGCCAGCGGGTCGTGTCCGCGTCTATCAGGAAGATATTGATGGCTCGGCTCTGTTGATCGGCGAGAACAGCATCGACCACACGGCCCAGGGCGAAATGGTCCAGTTCTATCTGGGCAATGCCTTTGATCTGGTGGGTGAGCGCACCCTGGTCGATTTCCAGATTGTGGAGCGCAGCGTCGTTCAGGAAACCTATGAAATTCGCCTGCGCAACCGCAAGGACGATGAAACAGTCGAAATCCGCGTGCCGGAGCGCCTGTTCCGCTGGAGCAACTGGGAAATTCTCGACAGCACGCACGAATACACCAGGCTGGACGCCTCCCGCATCGAGTTCCGCCCACAGGTCGCCCCTGGCGAAGAAGTCGTCATTCGCTATACAGTCCGTTACTCCTGGCCAACAGAGTAAGCACACGATCTACAACAAAGAGGACACTTCTAGAGTGTCCTCTTTGCTTTCTTGCGCAAAATCTCAAATGGCATCGTAGGGGCACAACATGTTGTGCCCGTTTTTACTGTGCCCGTTTTTGCTCCTGCCCATTAAATCGAAACGCCCGTAGGGTATTAGCCTACGGGCGCGGTCCTGTTGGAGCTACCACTCTAAGTGGCTACTCCTCTAGAGGTGTGAGTCTTAGAGGGTAGCCCCCTTATGACCATTCATTCTGAATCACCTCCTTCACTATGTGGACAGTTAGGCGCATCATATCCCCATTCTGTTTTATTGTCAAGCCATTTATTGACCTCTTGTTACCCATTAATGGCCATTCTGGCGTTTTTTAGCGATTTTCTAATGTATGTTCATTACAATCCGGCTGTTTGATAGGAAGGCAAGATGACTGTTTCCCAGGTGTTAACCCGTAAACGCTGGATGCTCAAGGCGCATGACCAGCACATTGTTGTTGTGCGTGGTGAACGTGAGCGATTTGTCCATCCGCTGATGAAAGCCCTCATCTGGGCGTTATATTTGCCGCAGTACCCCAACAGCACCATTGAGATTCGCATTGCTGACCGCTATAAGCCCGATGTCGTCGCCTTTGCCCAGGACCCGCTCAACCATGCAACGGATGCCCCCGTTTTCTGGGGAGAAGCGGGTCAGGTCAGCCGCCAGAAGATTGAATCGCTGGTGCGCCGCTATCCGGACACCCACTTCGCCATCGGCAAATGGGAAACGCGCCTCAAGCCCTATGAAGAAATCGTGCGCAAGGCCCTGAAGGGCGTTCGTCGCAACGCCCCCTTTGACCTCATCAACTTTCCTGAAAAGTGTGTCAATTTGATCGACGATGATGGCGTGATCCATATCACCCATGATGATGTAGAATGGCTGCGGTTTTAGAATATTTGTGCTACAATAGTGGCGTTGCCTATACCACCTGGGAATGCCTATGTCAGCCATAATCACCCTCACCGTGCCAGAACTGCGCCGTCTGGCCATCACCAAGCAATTCCTGACTGCCGATGAAAAGCCCCCACTGCTGGATATGGTCCAGCAAATGGGCTGCTTGCAGCTTGATCCCATCAGCGCGGTCGAGCGCAGTCACTTGCTGGTTGTCTGGAGTCGCCTGGGCCATGCTTTCAGCGAAGACCACCTCAATAAGCTGATATACGAAGATCGCTCTCTGTTTGAGTACTGGGCGCATGTGGCCTCCATCGTTCCCGTCGCGGATTATCCGCTGCACTACCATATGATGAAATCCTACCCGCGCCTGAGCGATGACAATCAGTGGCATCAGAACTTTGCCAATTGGCTGGCGGAAGTCGAAAGTGGTGACTTGCCCCTGAGCCAGTACATCTTGGATAGCTTGCGGGAAAATGGCCCCATGAATACCAAGGAATTTGATGACCCTGATGGTCGCTGGCGGCGCGAGCGCGGCTGGTCATCCAGCAATGGCGTTAACCACATGATGGACGTGTTGTGGACCCAGGGCAAAGTCATGGTCGCCCATCGCAAAGGCAAGCAGCGCTACTGGGACCTGGCTGAACGCTGCCTGCCACAATGGACCCCGCGCGAAGACATCGACGCCGATGAAGTGACCTATCGGGCGCTGCCCAGGGCCATCAAGGCGTTGGGTGCAGCCACACCTCAGCAGATCAAAGTGCATTTCATTCGTGGCCGCTATCACAACATACAGGAAAACCTCGACCGATTGGTGGCTGAAGGCCTGCTCGTCCCTACGGAATTGGTCGATCAGAAGGGCGATTACTACCTGCACGTTGACGATCTGCCACTGTTAGAGACTATCCGCGCCGGAGAATTTGCACCACGCACGACGCTGCTCTCGCCATTTGATAACCTCATATGTGACCGTGACCGCACCGAAATGCTGTGGGATTTCTTCTTCCGTATCGAAATTTACGTGCCCAAAGATAAACGCCAGTACGGCTACTACGTCCTGCCGATTTTGCATGGCGATGACCTGATTGGCCGCGTTGACCCGCGCTTTGATCGCAAAACGAATACGCTGCATATCCAGAACGTCTATGCTGAGGAAGATGCTCCTA
The DNA here is from genome assembly GCA_020634165.1 of Anaerolineaceae bacterium. GTDB lineage: Bacteria > Chloroflexota > Anaerolineae > Aggregatilineales > Phototrophicaceae > Phototrophicus. The sequence goes on from JACKCF010000001.1 coordinate 659,706, forward strand.
AAACGGTCGCTACTCAGAAGGCGATTGCCGCCTCAATCAAGTCATTGGCCACCTTCCTGGGAGCAGACACTATCGAGCTTGGCAACATCCCGCAACGGTGGAATAAGCTGTCGCAATATGTCGGCTGATCCTAAAAATGGGTATCAAATTGTAAAGGACATATGCGTTGCAAGACCCCTATCCTCGGTTCTTCCCCCATTAGATGGAAGGATGCCTTTCTTGGCCAGTTGGCAACAGATTTAAGTCCCCTCACCTCACGGGGAGGGGATTTAGGGGAGGGGTTTATCTGGGCTGAAGGCTCGTCCCTGTGTGAGAAACTAAGGGTATAATGGGACATATCTGCTAGAAGGATGCACCTCTATGACGCGATATGTTCGCCATACCAATCCGCGCGACAAAGAGAAGGTCCAGGTTTGGGCCAATGACCTGTTACAAACCGGGTTCTATATTCTCGATACAGAAACAACCGGCCTGGGTAAGCTGGATGAAATTGTCCAGATTGGCATCGTCGACCAGAATGGCCGGACAATCGTCAACACATTGGTCAAACCGACCTGTTCCATCCCCAGTCAGGCCAGCGCCATTCATGGTATTTATGATGCGGATGTAAGTGACGCGCCCGATTTTGTTGATCTGTATGTGAAGCTTTCCACGACGCTGGCAGGCGTGCCAATGATCGCCTATAACGTCGATTTTGACTGGCGCATGCTGGTGCAGACATCCGGCCGTTATGGGCTGCCGCCGCTGCGCACTGGCGAGCGTCACTGTGCGATGAAGCAGTACGCTCGCTATCGAGGCGATAAAAAAGCCCAGGGGGGTTACAAGTGGCATTCCTTGACTGCTGCCGCCAAACAGCAACGCATCAAGGTCGAAAATGCCCATGATGCCCTCAGCGACTGTCGCACGACGCTGGCCCTGATTTACAAGATGGCGGGCCAGTCATGATATGGGGCGTGTTTCAACAATTGCGGATCATCAGTGCCAGCCCGACGCAGCTCGTCCTGCGTGAGCTGCCTTTGCTGGAGTGGCTGGTCGCCTTCCTGATTGCGCTACTGGGTGTGAACTTCATCATCATTGGCATCAACATCACCGCTGTTGGCGCCTTTCTGGTTGCGATGGCGATTGTATTGTTCAGCCGCAGCCGCCTGCTCATTTTTGATGCCGCCGACAAAGAACTGCGCATCGTCTTTCAGTATCCGTTGATGCGCCGCGTGGCCAACCAGCTTCCCCTGCAACAAATCGACCGCGCCTATATTCGCCAGGATGACAACGGCAGCACACAAATCATCCTCAAAACGCAGCGTGGCGAAATGGGACTGTCTGTCTACAGCCGCGATTCACACCCCTGGAAAGATACCGCCTGTAAAGCCATCAATGACTTTTTGCGCGGCCTGCGCCCATGATGGAGTAAAATATAGTGTAATTTTTTGCGTAGGGGTGCAACATGTTGCGCCCGCTGAGCCTACATTGCAATTGAAAAAGTCTCTCCCAACGATAGGCGAGAGACTTCCATCTTTTTTCTAAGAAGCGTTTGAGTATCCGCGATGTTTCAACTGGCCCCTGCGGTCCTTCTTCCTTCGGGGAGAGGAAACAGGGGGTAATTTTTACTCAAAGTTCATACCCAGCTTCGTCAACACCTCGCGTAGGAAAGGTCGACGCGGGTTGCTGTACTTATCGGCGACGACGCCAGTCCAGGCGGCACTGTGCTGGTTGCGACCGAGGCTTTCGTAATGAGCGGCGAGTTCGTCGTCGTGCTGCTGTAACTTGGCAACCATGTCGCCGTCGTCGTAGCTTTCATAATGAATGACTGCATCGGCTGGCAGGCGCGGCTTCTGCGGCGGAATCTGTTCCTCATCTGGCCAACCCAGGCATAGCCCATAGACCACAAACGCGCCGTGTGGCAGGTTTAACAGTTCGGCCACTTCCGCCGGATGATTGCGCATCGCGCCGATCATCACAGTCCCCAGGCCGACCGATTCAGCGGCTGTAGATAGAGACATCCCGACCAGTGCAGCATCAATAATCGATGTCAGACTATTTTCCAGGTTTTGGGCGACGGATGATCCATGCAATTCTGCGGCAGCTTGAATACGGAAGGTATCAGCAACGAGGGCTACGAACACCGGGCACTCGGCGACTTGCCGCTGATTATTGGCATACTCCGCCAGCTTGGCCTTTTTCTCTGGGTCACGGACGACGACCAGACTGTAGGTCTGCATGTTGGATGAGGTTGGGCTGCGACGGGCGGCATTCAGCAGAGCTTCTAACAGGCTCTGGTCGATGTCTTGGTTGGTATAGCGGCGAATGCTGACGTGATTGTTGAGGGTATCCAACGTGGATTTGCTGGTAATCGTACCTGCCTGAGACATACACTTCCCCTTATGTTTAGTCGATCTGTTTGCTAATGGTCTCCTGACGAGGCTTCTCGACGGCTATCTTACTGAGTTTGGTATAGGAACCCTCAGCTTTTTCACGAATTTCTCAGGTATACGGTCCAGCATCGCCAAAAGGTCACACAGAGCGTAAGATGATGCAATGGCACAGTAACCAATATTTCCAACAGAACTCAAGCTAGGACAATTCCATGAACTTTGCGGATAAGACCGTTTTAGTAACCGGAGCCTCTCGCGGCATTGGTCGGGCTATTGCCATTCAATTTGCTGAGCGCGGTGCCCAGGTGGCCATTCACTACAACAAAAATCGTGAAGAAGCCCAGAAAACAGCCGCTATCCTCCCTGGCAATAAGCATATCGTCGTCCAGGCCGATATGGCCGATGCCGAGCAGGTGCGCAAGATGGTCGATGTCGTGGTCAAGGCAATGGGCCGTCTCGACATCCTCGTGAACAATGCCGGTATCTTCGAAGAACACCCTTTGCAGGATGTCACCTATGACGAATGGCAGCGCTACTGGAACCGCATCATTGATACCAACCTGATGGGACCAGTCAACACGATTTACTGTGCCGCCCAATACATGATTCGTCAGGGTGGTGGCCGCATCGTCAATATTTCGTCGCGCGGTGCCTTCCGCGGTGAACCCCTCGCTCCGGCCTATGGTGCCAGCAAGGCCGCCATGAACAGTATGGGACAGTCGCTGGCGAAGGCCCTTGCACCGCACAATATTTTCATCGGTACAGTTGCCCCTGGCTTCGTAGAAACAGACATGGCCGCTGAACACCTGTCTGGCCCTGGCGGTGATGACATCCGCAACCAGAGTCCGCTTAAGCGCGTCGCCAAACCGGAAGAAGTCGCCTATGCGGCTTTGTTCCTGGCATCCGATGGGGCGGAATTCACAACCGGCACCATCATCGACGTCAACGGCGCGTCCTATCTGCGCTCATGACCCCGGCTGAACAAAGCGTTCTCTACCAGATCGCTGCCGATTTCCCAATTGTGCCCCAGGCGGATATTGCTGCGGTGAAGGTTGGCTTCTGCCTGGATGACGGTGGCCATATTTCCGGCTTTTCAATGAAAGATGTCAGTCAGCAGACGTTGCCGGAAAACTTTGGCAATCTGGAAAACCTGCAATCGCTCTATCTCCAGGGCAACCAGTTAGCGACCTTGCCGGATTCAGTTGGTGATCTTCGCAATTTGCAGGTGCTCAATCTGAATGGCAACCCGATTACGCATCTGCCGGATAGCTTCTGGGAACTGCCCAACCTGCGCGTATTGTTCCTGGGAGAAACGCAGCTAACGACCCTGGATGAGCGTATCGCCAACCTGCAATCCCTGGAAGAACTCTACATTCATGCTAACCTGTTCAAGATGCTGCCGGATGCCCTTGGCGACTTGCCCAATCTGCGCATTCTCGACCTGGGACATAATAAGCACCTGCTGGAACTGCCATCCGACCTGGGAAAGCTTTCTCAGCTAGAAATTCTCTATGCCAGCGATGGCCAGTTACAGGATGTGCCCGATAATCTGCGTCACTTGCGGTCGTTGCGGTACCTCAATCTGACCGATAACCTGTTTACGCAGTTGCCGCATTGGTTGGGGGAACTGGCCAACTTGGTGGAACTGCGTCTGTACAACAACCGCCTGCGTGATCTGCCGGAGAGCTTGGGCGATCTGGTCAACCTGCGCGAACTGCATGTTATGAATAACCGCCTTTTTCTGCTGCGGGAGCGTTTTGGCGGCCTGCGTGACCTGCGCAAACTCGATCTACAGGGGAATAACCTGAAGGCTCTGCCGGAAAGTATCGGCGATTTGAAGCGACTTTGGTCGCTCAATCTGCGCAAAAACGACCTCGGTGTCTTGCCAGATAGCATCGGCGGCCTGGACCAACTGGTAGAACTCGATCTGCGTTCCAACAACCTGAACAGCTTGCCGCCTTCAATAGCCAGTTTGCCCAACCTGCAAAAGCTCGACCTGCGCTGGAACGCATTCGTCACATTTCCCCACTGGCTCGATGAATTAGAGGCGCGTGGGTGCCTGGTTTTCAAATAACGGGACTGCCGTTACAATCCTTTTTACCGTGTTATGTTGATAAACGGCTTTTTGGCGCTTAACTGAGGAGGCGCAGATCGATGGCATTCCAACTGGTCTACCCGGATGTATTGGGCAGCATCACATCTGATAAGCGCTTTCGTTTTGGGCCGATTCAGTATGCTGTGGGCATCTTCCCGCGCCAGGTATTCGTCAACCAGCCGACCGAAATCGTGGTGCTGGTGCAGAACCTTGTCCGCGATAATGTCCAGATTCGCCTGGATATTGAGCTACCAACACGTCTGCCGGATGGCCAGATGCTTAATGCGCGCCTGCCCAAGTCAGAGATCAACGAGTTGATCCCGCCTGGGGCCGTTTGTGTGATGCACGTGCCCATTACTGTTGTCGCGCCAGTCGTGGATATCAACATCCCCATTCGCGTGACGATGCGCATCACCAACCAGCCCAAGAATCAGCCGATTCGTCCGGAACAGGGTGGTCCGCCGCCATCAGTGCTGGCGATTTCGCCCTTCAAGGCGCAGGTGCTCAAAGATGTTGCCTATCTGCCCAGTGATGAGCGCACCAATCACCGTCATCAGGTTGTGTTTCATCTCTCGCCGCAAAAGATGCCTCCGGTCGCGACACCGCCGCAGTATCAGTATGAAGTGCTCTGGTCGGAAGTGCAGGCCGAGCGTGAAACGGAAATGGCCCGCCAGCATCTGGACCTGGCACAGCGCGTCGCGACATCCAAGGACCTGACCTGGGAAGCACTGGGCCGCGCGACTGAAGAACGATTTGCCTCTTATGGCATGCCGCTGCACCCTGGTGAAGTTCAGATGATTGCCCGTGCCCTGGCCTATGTGGTGGAAAAAGCCCCCGAACGGGAGCGTTCACTGCCTTTGCAAAATATGCGCTGGTTTCGCACGCTATGCCAATTGCTGGTTCAGGATAAATCCCTGGCGGAAAAGCCGCGCAGTGAATTGGTCGCCAATGAACTCTACGATGCTGTGATTTACGATGCGATCCTGATGGGCTTCCGGCTGGTACAACCGCGTGCCCGCCTCAATCTGGGCCACTTTGGCGAGCGCAGTGTCTATGCCGACCGCATGATGGCCTGGTTGCAGGGCAGTGCCAAACCCGACCTGAGCTACATTTATGTACCGCTGGTTATGATGGGCATTGTCGTCATCCGGCAGGTGCAGCACCGCGATATGGGCAATCCCTGGCGCGCCGTCAAGCAGATTCAGGAAGCGCTTCGCGGTCGTGAACGGCTCGGTGGGGGTGTGCCTGTGATTATCTTCGACGCCATGCAGGACCTTCTCAAGCAGACCGAGGAAGAACTCCAGCGCACAGGCTATCCGCGTATCTAGTGATCTTGCACACTGTTTATAAAGTAACAACGGATTTCTAACACGTAACCCGTATATTAGAGAGCATATCGCTAGTAAAAGGCTTCGTCAGCGCATGGGATGGCGCGGCAACTGGCGTACAAATCGAGTACAATCATCGTAGTCGGGGCACCCCCCAGCGATAAAACAGCCCCCAATCTAAAAACCAGAGGGTAATATCACATGTTACGGTTTGATCGGTTTACGGAGCGTGCTCAGGACGCTGCTGCACGCGCTTACGAGATTTTGCAGCGGTATGGGCACAATCAGGTCGATACGGAACATATTCTGCTGGCGCTGTTAGAACAACAGGACGGCGTCATTCCTAAAGTACTGGAAAATTTAGGTGTCGATGTCAGCCTGCTGCGCTCGCGCATTGATGACATCCTGCACCAGAACCCCCGGACTGCTGCCATATATGGTGGTGGGACCAATCAGGTGTTCATTACGCCGCGCCTCAAGCGCGTAATTGATGTCGCCAACGAAGAGGCGGCCCGTCTGCGCGATGAATACATCAGCACAGAACACATCTTCCTGGCTATTCTGGGGGAACGCAATACACCCACAGCCCGCATTCTTGCGGAAAGCAATATCAGCCGCGAGCGCGTGAACGACGCCATTAAAGATGTTCGTGGTGGCCAGCGCGTCACGGACCCGCAGGCGGAAAGCCGCTACCAGACACTAGAAAAATACAGCCGTGATCTGACGCGCATGGCCCATGAGGGCAAGCTTGATCCGGTCATTGGCCGTGAAGAAGAAATCCTGCGCGTGATGCAGGTCCTCAGCCGCCGCACCAAGAACAATCCGGTGCTGATCGGTGAGGCTGGCGTTGGCAAGACGGCCATCGTTGAAGGTCTCGCCCAAAAAATCGTGACATCCGATGTGCCGGAGCCGCTAATGGGCAAGCGCGTCCTCAGCCTGGACCTGACCGGTATGCTGGCAGGCAGCCGCTTCCGGGGGGAATTCGAGGAACGCCTCAAGGCAACTATTGAAGAAGTGCAGCGCAGCGCAGGCGAAATCATCATGTTCATTGATGAACTGCACATGGTTGTCGGGGCAGGCGCGGCCACAGGCTCGCTCGATGCGGGTAACATCATGAAGCCCGCCCTGGCGCGTGGCGAGTTGCAAGTCGTTGGTGCGACTACAGTTGATGAATATCGTCAGCACATCGAAAAAGACAGTGCTCTGGAACGCCGTTTCGCGCCTGTCTATGTCGATGAACCGAGCGTCGATGACACCATTGAGATGCTCTACGGCCTGCGGGACCGCTACGAAGCTCATCACAAAGTCACCATCAGCGACGAAGCCATTGAACAGTCCGCGCGGCTGTCGCATCGTTACTTGACGGAACGCAAACTCCCCGATAAGGCCATCGACCTGCTGGACGAAGCCGCCGCCAAATTGCGTGTGGCCCTGTTCAGCCTGCCAGCGCGCCTCAAGGAGATGAAAGAAGCCGTAGATCGTCTGGGCATGGAAGAAGAAGCGGCTGGTCTCGCCCGTGATTATGAACGCGCTGCTGATTGCAAAATGCAGCGCCTGCAACTGGAAGAAGAATTCGAGCGCGAACGCTTCATCTGGCAGCAGGAAAATACACTTGACGAAGTCGTCGATGCTGATGACATCGCCAAGGTGCTCCAACAGTGGACGGGCATCCCTGTTCAGCAAATGCTGGAAACCGAAAGCGAAAAGCTCCTGCGTATGGAAGAAGTGCTTCATGATCGCGTCATTGGTCAGGATGCTGCCATCAACGCCCTGGCGAATGCCATTCGTCGCGCTCGCAGCGGCCTCAAAGACCCCAAGCGCCCGATTGGCTCCTTTATCTTCCTGGGCAGCAGCGGCGTTGGCAAAACAGAGCTGGCCAAAGCGCTGGCGGAATTCATGTTCGATGATGAGGATGCCCTCATTCGCATCGACATGAGCGAATACCGTGAGCAGCACACGACCAGCCGCCTGTTTGGTGCCCCGCCAGGATACATCGGTTACGAAGAGGGCGGCCAGCTAACCGAAGCCGTGCGCCGCCGCCCGTACCGTGTCATCCTGTTTGACGAGATCGAAAAAGCCAATCCGGACGTCTGGAATGCACTCCTGCAAATCCTGGAAGATGGTCGTATGACCGATGGCCAGGGCCGTACAGTCGATTTCCGCAACACGGTGCTGATTATGACCAGCAACCTGGGCACGGAATTCGCCAAGCGTGGCGGTGCATTGGGCTTTGTGCCCTCAGCAGAAATCGAAGCCATTGCCGATCACCAGAAGATCGAGAAGGCCATGCGTGATACCTTCCGGCCAGAGTTCCTCAACCGCATTGACGAGGTAATTATCTTCTCGCCGCTGTCGCTGCGCGATGTTGAGCAAATGGTCGATCTGCAAATGCAGGGCATCGTCCAGCGCCTGGGTGATGCGGGCCTCAGCATCCACATGACTGAACCGGCTCGCAACTGGCTGGCAGCCAAAGGCTATGATCAGCAGTATGGTGCCCGACCGCTGCGCCGTGCGTTGCAGCGCTTTGTTGAAAATCCGCTGTCGATCCGCTTGCTGAAGGGTGATTTCCGCCCTGGTGATCTGATCGTCATCGACGAGATCAACAATGAACTGGTCTTTGAGCGCCACCAGGATCAGCAGACGAATTACATGCATATGCCACCGCAATACGTGGAAAACGATGAGCATATGAACGAGTAACACTCGGACGAAAATCAACAAAAAAGGACATAGCTGCCTATGTCCTTTTTTATTCCCATAACAGTTGTGCATAATCGGTTTATGGCTAATCACAACGGGTCATGACTTGGCAGATATAGGCAAACTGAAAATTGCAGGTAGAATTACGGCAGATTGATTATGAGGCAGTTAAGAACCGCCTTATGCGTCTTAACTCGCGTTTGAATAATCCGCACCACTGGGTATAATGTCAGACCGAACCGTATAGCAGGGAAGCGTTACCATATGGAACAGTCAGAACTGGGCAAGACCGAGGAAGATATCAATACCTCTGAGGCTGCCGAGTTGCCGGAGAATGAGCAGGAGCCTGTGAGTGCTGAGACTGGCAACGGAGCAACAGAGCAGGATGTCACTGAAGTCGATGCACAACCAGAAGCATCAGTCGAGAGTGATGAAGATGACGGGACAGATTCCGATGTTGAACCGGCGCAGGCCACCAGCACGGAAGAAGTCGACGAAGATGATGCCCCCGCATCAAGTGATGATGTAGCGTCAAATGGGCTAAAACGTGGCGATATCGTCCAGGGAACCGTGAGCCGTACCACGCCAATGGCGGTGTACGTCAAATTAGCGAACGATGTCGAAGGGCGCGTACCAGCCCGTGAATTAGAGTTGATGACACGCAATGTGCTGGAATCGCTGCAAGAGGGCGCGGAAGTAACCGTATTCGTGGTGAACCCGCTCAATCATAAGGGCGATACCATTCTGTCCATCAACCAGGCGCAGGAAGAGATCGACTGGCGCGAGGCCGAAGAATATTTGGAGAACAAGGAAGTCTATGATGGTCGCATCGGCGGCTATAACAAAGGCGGCCTGATTGTTCGCTTCGGTCAATTGCGGGGATTTGTCCCCCAAAGCCAGATTTCCGATACTCGCCTGCGTGCCATGAGCGGCGATACGCCGGAAGAACGCTACGGTGGCATGGTCAACGAGAACATTGGCGTCAAAGTCATGGAAGTGGACCGCTCGCGCAATCGCCTGATCCTGTCGGAACGGGCCGCCATGCGCGAAGTTCGCCAGCGCCGTAAAGAGGCGCTCATCACAGAGTTGCAGGTCGGTGAGGAACGCGATGGTACCGTCGTCAGCCTTGAAAACTTCGGCGCATTTGTCGATGTCGGCGGGGCTGAAGGTCTGGTTCACCTGACCGAAATTAGCTGGGAACATGTCACCCATCCGCGTCAGGCGCTCAATGTTGGCGAAGATGTGCGTGTCAAGGTCATCAGCGTCGATGCCGATAACAACCGCATTGGCCTCAGCATCAAATCCTTGCTGGCAGATCCCTGGGACGAAATCGCAGCCGTCTATCCGGTTGGTGCCCTCGTTCGCGGGCAGATTACCAAGCTGGCCCGCTTCGGTGCTTTCGCCAAAGTCCTGGGTTCACCCTCGGTCGAGGGCCTGATCCATATCTCCGAGATGAGTGACAACCGCGTCGAGCATCCCCGTGATGTCGTCAAGCGTGGTGATGATCTCACGCTGCGCGTGGTCAAGGTCGATATCAAGGAACGTCGCCTGGGCCTCAGCATCAAGCGTGTGAACTCGGAAGAATATCTCGATCAGGACCTGGAACAGGCATACAAGGAAGCGGCATCTGCACCCGTGCCCGCGAAACCAGCACCCGCCGCACCTGTTGCTGAAGCTGTCGCGCCGGAAGCCCCTGAACCAGAAGCCCAGGTCATTGAAGAACCAGTCGTTGAAGAACTGACAGCCGAGGCAGAACCAGAAACCCTCGTAGAGAAGATCGAAGACGCTGTTGAAGACGTCGTCGAAAAAGCGAAGGGTGTTCTGGAAGATGTGGTCGAGGCGATCAAGGACGCTGCGGAAGACGTCGTCGAAAAAGCCGAGGACATGGTTGAATCTGTGACGCACAGCGCCGAGGGCGCCGCCGAAGATGTGGCTGAGGCCGTCGATGCGGATGACACAGACGAAAGCGACGCTGACGAAGACGACTAAAATCGTCGTGTCAGCATAGCATTGGTAATGATTCCCATATGGGGTAGGTTGATGCCTGCCCCATTTGCATTCGGATAACGGGTGCGTAAGACGCTGTTAACGAATGCATGATAGGATGATCTTGGGGCATTACCTAACCAGAAGTATGAAGACAAAGCTCTCGCCCCAAAGCCACACCTATGATATTCTAGGGCAATACCACGGATACCGGACACGTTCCCTGATAAACATCACTTTCACAAAGGTTATTCTCTAACAATTCATTGATGTACATTACGGACAAATGTGCGGCAGAAGCTGGTATAATCTACAAAGTACATGCAGGATAGCCGCCAGTGAATGATTCACTGGTGTACGGAGGTAAAAGCCGTGTCGAATAAAATGGAGCGTTTCACCCAGCGAGCGCGGCGCGTGTTGAGCCTGGCACAGGAAGAAGCCGAACGACTGCAACACAGCCAAATAGGCACCGAACACCTGCTTCTTGGTCTGATGCGAGAAGACGGTGGTGTCGCTGGGCGCGTTCTTAGAGAACTAGGTTTGGAAGCACGCAAAGTAGAAGATCTCGTCACACGCGCGGCGGATTCCAGCGATCGTGCTGCTACTGAAGCGTTAGAGCTTTCTGCTGAAACCAAGAAGGTCCTTGAACTGGCCGTCGATGAGGCTCGCCGTATGGGCCATCATTACATCGGGACCGAGCACTTGCTGCTGGGTCTGGTTCGCCAGCAAGAGGGCATTGCCATTGATGTCCTGCGTCGCCTCGGCATCAGCCCAGAAGAAGTCCGCCGTCAGACGCGGCGTGTGCTGCAGGAAAGCCCGCTGCAATCCAGCGCGCAACCCCCGCAGCAGGAACGTAGTTCATCATCCCGCCGCAGTGCTGAAAAGACACCTCTCGTTGACCAACTCGCCACCGACCTGACAGCCCTTGCCTCAGAAGGTAAGCTGGACCCGGTCATTGGCCGCGAAACGGAAATCGAGCGCGTGATTCAGGTGCTCAGTCGTCGCCGTAAAAACAATCCGGCTCTGATTGGTGAACCTGGCGTCGGCAAGACGGCTATCGTTGAAGGGTTAGCCCAGCGCATCGTCGAAGGCGATACGCCCAAGGTGCTGCTGAACAAGCGCGTTTTGCAGCTCGATGTGGGTTCGCTGGTGGCAGGAACCATGTATCGCGGTCAGTTTGAAGAACGTCTCAAGCGCGTTATCGAAGAATTGAAGTCGTCAGATACGATCCTGTTCATTGACGAAGTGCATATGCTCGTTGGTGCTGGTTCAGCCGGCAGCAGCGTCGATGCCGCTAACATCCTCAAGCCAGCCCTGGCGCGTGGTGAACTTCAGTGCATTGGTGCCACCACCCTTGATGAGTTCCGCAAGCACATCGAAAGTGACGCCGCCCTGGAACGCCGCTTCCAGAAGGTGATGGTGGAAGAACCAAGCATCGAGGAAACCATCGAAATTCTCCAGGGCATCAAGCGCCCGTATCAGGAACATCACAACGTCGAAATCACCGACGAAGCGATTGAATCGGCTGCGACCTTATCGGCGCGTTACATTCCAGATCGCTTCCTGCCCGATAAAGCCATCGACTTGATCGATGAAGCGTCGGCCCGTCTGCGCATGTTCAAATCGCCGGAAGCCGCCCAGGTTCGCCGCATCAGCGACGAAATCCAGCATATCGAAGGCGAAATTGAACGGGCAGTCGATGATGGCCTCGAAAAAGACACCATCGAAGACCTGAAGAATCGCCTTGGCCATCTACAGGAAACGCTGAATGATTATCAGTCTAGCTGGAACGAAGAAACGGGCCAGCCGCGCCTGATTTCAGAGGATATTGCCGAAGTCGTTGGCATGTGGACTGGTATTCCAGTCACGCGCCTGGACCAGAGCGATGCTGAACGCCTCATGGCGATGGAAGACGTGCTGCATAACCGCATCGTCGGCCAGAACCAGGCCATCGTTGCCATCAGCAAGGCCGTCCGTCGTGCCCGCGCTGGTCTCAAAGACCCACGTCGTCCGATTGGTTCCTTCATGTTCCTTGGCCCGACGGGCGTCGGCAAGACCGAACTGACCAAAGCGCTGGCAGAATTCCTCTTTGGCAGCGAAGATGCCCTGATCCAGCTCGACATGAGCGAATTCATGGAACGTCACAGTGTGGCTCGTCTGGTCGGTGCGCCTCCAGGCTATGTTGGCTATGAAGATGCAGGCCAACTGACCGAAGCGGTCCGTCGCCGTCCCTACAGCATCGTCGTCTTCGATGAAATCGAAAAAGCCCATCCAGAAGCCTTCAACATGCTGTTGCAGGTTATGGAAGAGGGTATCCTGACGGATGCACGTGGCCGTACGGTCGATTTCCGCAACACGATTATCGTCATGACCAGCAACGTGGGCGCCGATATGATTAAGCGCCAGTCACGTCTGGGCTTCCAGTACAAGGGCGATGAAGCCAAGAAGCTGGAAGAAGACTATGACGATATGAGCAAGAACGTCATGGATCAGGTGCGCCGTATGTTCCGGCCAGAATTCCTGAACCGTGTTGATGCCACCGTCATCTTCCGCGCCCTGTCGCCGGAAGAAATCGAAAGCATCGTCGATCTGGAACTGAACAAAGTGCGTGATCGCCTGATCGAACATGCCATCACCCTGCATGTGACCGAAGAAGGTCGTGCATGGTTGGCGCGTGAAGGCTACGATGCTGAGTTTGGTGCCCGTCCGCTGCGCCGTCTCATCCAGAACGAAATCGAAGATCGCCTGTCGGATGGCATCCTCGCGGGTGAGTTCACCATTGGTTCGACGGTTAGCGTGTCATCCAATGACGAAGACCAACTCACACTGGTCACGGTCGAAGCACTCCCCGAACCCACTGCGTAAGTTCGTAATTTCTCAAGATCAAACGGGACATGGTGTAATAGCCACGTCCCGTTTTTGTTTTCGGATTGGTTGTTGATGTTTTGCACAGATGTTCTATACTTTGGGCATATGCCCTGTTAGGCAATATTGGAGAAGAACATGCGCAAACTGATCGTCAGCAACTTTGTGACTGTCGATGGCTTTTATGATGGCCCTAAGCGGGACGTCATCAGTATCTTCAAGTATCAGCATCCGGACTATGCTGGCAACGATGACTTTGACTATTACATGACCGATAGGCTGCGTGAAGCTGACCTCGTGCTGATTAGTGGTCACATGTCCTTCAAGGGCAACCATGACTACTGGACGAGCGTTCCTGACGATCCCAACTCGACCGAGATTCGCCGTGAATTTGCGCGGCTGATGCAAGCGACAGAAAAGCTGGTTGTTTCCGATGTGCTGACCGAAGCCGAACTGGGTAAATGGCAGAATACGCGCATCATCAAGCGTGACGCTGCTGTCGATGAAGTCGCAAGACTGAAAGTCCGGCCAGGGAAAAATCTGCTTATCTTTTCCGGTCGCGCTCTGTGGAACTACCTGCTACAACATGGGCTGGTCGATGAACTACATCTGACGACGTTCCCGTTAATTGCCGGAGAGGGCATTCCGCTGTTTACCGGGCAGCCCGGTGTTTCGCTCAAGCTGATTCGTTCGCAGGTGTTTGAAACATCTGGCAATGTGCTGACCGTTTACGCAGTCAGTCAACCTGAATAGTGACATGCACAAAAAAGCCCCTCTTACTCAGAGGGGCTTTTTACTGTTGGTTACTCGCTGGTTTCTTCGTCCGCTTCCAGCTCATTGACCCAGTACTGCGTACCATCCTTGTAGCGCTTGAGGAACTTGTACATGAACAGTTCCCGTCGCAGCAGCGCCCAGTCTTCAAAAGTGTGCCACTGCTTGAGGATGTCGTTGACCTCCTGCTCTGTATACGTACGGCCTGCCTCGAACTTGCTTGCCATATATTCGCGCACAACCATCTGGTCGTCCGTGTCCTTGGAACCTGGCCAGCGGGTGACGCGACCCTTTTCATCCACCAGCCGCAGCAGGTCAGGGTCGGTGATCGGCTCAGGAATCATATCCAACGCTTTGCGAATCGCCTGAATCCGGTCCTTGTAGGCTTCTTCAGTGAGGTAGACTTCTTGGGCATAAGGGTTGAGCGGTGCATTACCACCGTCATCGCCGTAATAACGCGGGATGAAGTGCACATGCACATGCGGCTGCTCGTTACCGAGTATCTGATAGTTCATTTTGTCGGCATCGAAGACGCGCGTCAGCGCCGCACCGACGCTGACCATATCTTCCAGAAAACGGCTGTACTCCTGTGGTCGCATCTGGTGCAGTTCGGCATAATGCCGATTCGTAATCAGAATACAGTAACCTTGCACGTACTGGTTCTTCTGTAGATACAGCTTACCGCGCTGCATATCGGCGACACGATAGCTGTAGTCATCCTCCCAGGCCTCACTGCGGACGAGGCGACACAAAGCACAGTCGTCACCACTAAGTCGTTTATTCCATTGTTCGCACGGCATCCATTCGAGCGGCGCGGCCTGATCGTTGGCCTGGTCACTTGAATTTTGGTCGTTCATGTTGATTTGTCTCCAGTTTTCGCAGCGCGGAGCGGATCGCTTCAACACGCTGCTGATACTCTTCTGTGGCCAGGTGGCAGACCCCGGCACTGTTGCCAATGCGCCTGGGCGAGCCTTCGCCATAGTAGCGCGGTTTGATGTGGGCATGCACATGGGGTATGCCGTTGCCGAGTATCTCATAATTCATTTTGTCTGCCCCAAATACATCCATCAGCGCTGCACCAACTGTGACCATATCGCGCAAGAACGTTGCTTGCTGGTCGGCGGGCATGGTATGCAGCTCGCTGTAGTGCCCATTGGCGATCAGCAGACAGTAACCCTTGATGAACTGGTTCTTCTGCAATTGCAGACGTCCACTGGCCAGCGTCGCGATTTTAAAGCTGTACTCGTTTTCGTCTGCGGTCTGGTCGCCGCACATGGGGCAGGTCGTCCCGTCGATCAGCCCGCGCCATTTTGCCAACGGCATCCATATCCTGGCCATGCTATTTCCTCAACAATAAGGGTTACTAGGGTTCATAATAGTCCATATCCTTGTTGCGATCAAGGAACAAAAAAGAGCGCCATCGAGGCGCTCTTCTTAAAATGCGTTGTTGTATGGGCTATTTGCGGCCAGCCGTCAGCTTTTCCTGTAGCTTAGCCAGTTCATCCCATTTACCTGCGGCGGCCAGCTTCGCCTGATCGCCCCAGCTACCAATGCTCGGTGGCTTGCGCATCCCGGCCTCACGGATAATCTCCACGAGCCGTTCTTCGCTGGTCTCTGCCAAAATCGCGAAGGTGGGGATACCGGCTGCAATCAGCGTCTGGCTGTATTTGGGGCCGATGCCTTCGACCTTGGTCAGGTCATCTGGCTCATCAGGAGCAGCAGGTGGTTCCGGCGCCACCTTTTTCTCGGCCTCGATATCTGCAACGGGCGCTTTCTCAACTGGCGGAGGTTCGGGTGCTGGCTCGACTTTTTCAATCGGCTCCGGTGCTTTGACTTCCTTGGCGGCTGGTTCCGGCTTACCCAATTTCGCCTCAGCCTGGGAGGTCAAGCGTTCGATCTGTTCCTCGGTCTTGCGGATGGCAGCTTCGGCTTCGTCTGCACGGCGGGCGGCATCATCTTCTTCAGCCGCTTTCGACTCACGATACATCCAGATCCAGACGGCCGCCGCGAGGACCATGAAGATAATTGCCCACATCAGCCAGTTATTGTCCTTGTCTTCAGTCACCATATAATTTGTCCCTAGCGTTAGACCAATGACCAACGCCATTGTCGCGGCAAATGCTTTGCCTTCTTGCGCCATAATCTGTCCTTGCTAAGTGATTCATATGACATTCCAACACTATACCTTAGATAGTAAATCAAACCTAATATTTAGTCAAAGCAGATGCCTTGATGTTCTTACGATGCTTACTGGATTCGGTTAGGCAGCATGAAGTCGCTACTCCGGCGGACCTTGTACACGCTCTAGCGCCTTCAATTTGGTCTGATAGTCCGCCGAACGATTGGCATCCTGGAGGGCACCTACCTGATATGTGCAGATTAAATCGTGTAGGGCCATGATTTTGACCTGGAATTTGCCAAATAACGTGATTATGTGTGTCTCGGATAGCGAAATGCCCCATACAGGTGGCCAGTAATCCTGCGAATCGAAGTCGATTTTCAGATCATCCCGCAGCACGCGCAGAACATGGTACGGCTTTAATTCAACCTGCATACCGTGCTTCGCCAGGGCATCACCAAGCTTGCTAAAATTTGCCTCTGGAATTAGCATATCAATATCGTTGACGACCATCTCTCTATTTTGTGTGTAAACAAAAACAGCCAGGCTGGCATTCAGAATAGGCATTATTTTTAGATCACTACAGACGTCCAGCACATCCTGCCCAAAGGCCAGAAGTCGGGCAAAGTGCTCGCGATTTTGCGGAAATAGGGTGATATTGAGTGTCGCCATGCAATCCCTCTCGTAACCCAGGCACTTCAGCGAGTATAGCTATCAGGTTTTCACCCTACAAAATATACGCAGGTAAATTCTCAGGGGTATGAGGAGCAAACGATGGCAAGTGTTACCCGATCTTTAGACAAATCACAATCCACGCAGCAGGTCAAAACCGGGCATCCGCCGCGCAGCCTCGCTTTTGATTACCAGATGATGGTCCTGGGTGCCTTCATCGTCCTGGGTGCCTTCCTCGATGGCTGGGCGCACAATCACGGCAAAGTCGATGACTCGTTTTTCACGCCCTGGCATGGCATTCTCTATGGTGGTTATGCCATCGCGGGCCTGCGACTGGTCCTTAAGCACTTCAGCAACGTCGGACGGGGCTACCGCTGGTCACGCGCCCTGCCGAAAGGCTACATGCTGTCGCTGATGGGTGTCGGCGTGTTCGGCATTGCCGGTGTCGCGGATATGCTCTGGCATACCGCCTTCGGCATTGAAGAAAACATCGAAGCGCTGCTCAGTCCGTCGCATATTTCCCTGCTGATTGGCGCCTTGTTGATTGTCACCGGGCCGTTGCGGGCTGCCTGGGCCGATGCCTCCCCGGATTTACAATCGGGTTGGCGCGCATTGGCACCAGCCATCCTGGGAGCAACGGGTGTCTATGCCATGCTGTCGTTCTTCATGGCTTATGGCTACTTCACTGAAGATTTTAGCTATCTGGTCGGTTCTCGCCCTGGTGGTTGGCGCCAGATGATCGACGCGATGGGGGTTGTTGCGCTGTTGGTGCCATCCATCTTGCTTGTGGCCCATGTGCTTTTCCTGCGCCGCCGCTGGCGTTTGCCCTTCGGCGCCGTGACCTTCATGGTCTGCGCGGTCATCGCCCTGATGACCTGGTTCTCGCTGAATAGTCCGCAGGAATTCCTCGTACTGATTCCAATGGCGATTGCTGGCCTGATTGCCGATGTGCTGCTAGCGCGTTTTGGATTGACGAAGAATGTTGACTGGCTGCGCCTGATGGCTTTCGTAACGCCCTTCGCGGTTGTCATCCTGTTTATGGTCTTTGCCCAGCAATTGAGCGGGCAGCAGCTCTGGTGGAAAATCCATATGTGGTTGGGAACGCCCGTCCTGGCGGGTGTACTCGGCTTCCTCCTGAGTTTTGTCGCTTTCCCGCCAGTGGTCCCATCCATCGCTGACTGAGCGTAATTCTTTGTGATATAATTCACAGAATTACATGCTTCTGAAAGGACTTCCTGGATGAGACGGTCATTATTCCTATTTGTACCTGTTATTCTGCTTCTATCGTTATTGGTCCTGGTTGGTTGCCGACCAGAAGAAACACCCCCAGAAGAAGCTAACGTCACGCTCGATATCAACGTGGAACCTGATGAGCCAGTTGTCGGTGAAGCATCGACCATTGCCGTGACGCTCATGCGTGGTGACGAAGCCATCAACGATGCCTCTGTAGAAATTCGTGGCGATATGAACCACGCCGGTATGCAGCCTGTCATCCGTACCGTTGAAGAAGGTACCGACGGCGTTTATACCACCGATTTTGACTGGACAATGGCGGGCGACTGGATTGTTACCGTCAATGCCACCCTGGCTGATGACACCGTCGTCACCCAGGAATTCAGCTATACCATTCCTGGCGAAGCAATGGACATGTCCGATGACAGCGATATGGATATGGATTCCGAAGGCGACGCCGAATCAATGGATATGAGTTCGGAAGATGGCATGTCCGGTATGAATATGGGCGGTGGCAGCACCACCGGCGGTTACATGCTCATCACCAATGGTGGTGACAGTGACGATGTCCTCGTCGGTGTCGAAGCTGATTTCGCCAATGACATCCAGATTCATGAAACCACCGTTGAAAATGACATGGCCCGTATGGTGGAAGTCGGCCAGATCGACATCCCTGCCGGGGAAACCGCCACATTGCAGCCTGGTGGCTACCATGTGATGTTCATTGACGTGACCCGTAACCTCATGGTCGGTGACGAAGTTGAAATCACACTCAACTTTGAATCCGGTGCAAGTGCAGCCGTCACAGCCGTTGTTGGCGATGAAGCGCCAGAGACTTCCGCCGAATATACCGCTGGCGACCTGACCATCACCGGAGTATGGGTGCGTCCCGCCGCTGCTGCCAGCGATGACATGGATATGTCCGGTGACAGCGACATGGACATGGATTCCGACGCGGATTCCGAAGACATGGATATGTCGGAAGAATCCAGCGATATGGAGATGGAACCGACTGCGACAGCAGAAAGCTAATTGAACATTCGGGCACGGCCTGCAGGCTGTGCCCCTTCCCCTGGTGAGTGATGACACAACAAGAGCCTCTATATCGTCCGCGCAGCGCATTCAATTTGCTGCAAACGCCCCTCATCGGGCGGGTATTGCGCTGGCGATGGGGCCGCCTTGTTCTGCAAACACCTTTCTTCGTGGCGGCTGTGCTGCTGCTCATCGACGGCTTTACCGGACCGACTAACCCCGCTCGCAATCTGGCGACTGTCGCCCCCTGGGTACACTATCGCGGTCTGGTGATTATCGCCTTGCTGCTGGCAGGTAACTTGTTCTGTATGGCCTGTCCCTTCACCCTGACGCGCACCCTGGCCAAACGCCTCAGCCGCAGCGGACGCCGCTTCCCGCGCGTCCTGCGCAACAAGTGGCTGGCGATTGGCGGCCTTTTCCTGATGTTCTTCCTGTATGAATGGCTCGACCTGTGGGCCTCGCCTGCGCTTACGGCCTGGGTGATTGTGGCCTACTTCCTGGCTTCATTCCTGCTGGAACTCATCTTCACGCAATCCGCCTTTTGCAAGTACGTTTGCCCATTGGGGACTTTCAATTTTGTCTATGCGACGGTCGCGCCCACGCAGATTGCTGTAAAAGATGCGACCGTCTGCGCGACATGTGTCGGCAAGGAGTGCGTCAACGGTAGCTATGCTCCCCGGATGACCATCCGCATTGATGACATTCCCGTTGCGGGTGGCACAATTCAGAAAGAGATTGTTCACGGACCAAAGGGCACCCTCGGTTGTGGAACCGAACTTTTCGCGCCGCAGATGTCGTCCAATCTGGATTGCACCCTCTGCCTGGATTGTGTGCGCGCCTGCCCACACGAAAATATTGGCTGGTTTGTGCGCCAGCCCGGTCGTGAACTGAACCGAGCCGGAGCGTGGCTCCAGCGCTGGGATGTTTCACTGCTGGTGATCGCGTTAGCCTTCATGGGCATCAGCAATGCCTTTGGTATGGTCGGCCCTGGCTATGATGTCCTCAACTGGCTGCAGCACGATATCGGCATCCAGAGCGAAGCCCTGGCACTGCTGGTGATGTTCGGCGTGGCCAATTTGCTGCTGCCTGTCGTGACGTCGTTAGGCGCCGCTTTTGCCTCCCAGTTGTTGACCAAAAATGGCCGTCAATACAGCCTGCGCCAGACCGTTGCTGCCTTTGCACCGGCTTTTGTACCCTTGGGGGCAGGCATCTGGTTTGCGCACTATAGCTTCCACTTTTTGATCGCACCCCTGACGATTATCCCTGTAATACAGGAATTTGTCGGTCAACGAGGTGACTGGACTCACTTTAGCGCGGCTGTTCCAGCGGATATAATTGCTTTAATGCAGGTTATCGCCCTTGTGGGCGGCTTTGGCTGGAGCATCGTCATTGCCCAAAAAGCCGCCTTACGTTTGTACAAACGGGATGGGTTGTTCGGCCTGCTGCCTTGGGCGCTGTTGCTGCTGCTAATGATGCTTGTAGCCATCCAGATTTTCGGCATGCCGATGGAAATGCGCGGGACAGACTTTATGGTGAGCTAATGACGACCACGCAGCGTGGTCACCCAAATAGTATTTGCGCCGAATTATTTTTTGAATAGAGGACATTATGGTTGAGACAATTTTATCGAAGATTCATCATCGACCCCTGTTAGGCACGGTCGATGCGATGCGCTTGCGCCAATTCCTCATAGAAACTTATGCACTTTTCGGTCGCGAATTCAACTGGGAAACGCGCCGTTGGGAGGGGCAGTACTGGTATGCCACCGATGCCGAACTGGCCCGTCCTGTGTGGGATGCTCACACGCAATTATGGGAGACGTTTACGGGCGATATCGTCGGGGCAGCTATTGCCGATGGCCCTGGTGACCTCGCGATTCAGATTCACCCCGATTATCGTGAACTGGAAAATGACATCATCGCCTGGGCGGAAAAACGCATCGCCGTAGATGATGAAGAGGGCAGTAAAGTCCTCACCACCTGGGCGTTCGAGTGGGATGACAATCGCCAGGATCGCCTCATGCTGCTGGGCTACATTCGGCAGCCAGAAAAGTTTGTGCAATATCGTCGTCGCCATGTCATCGACCCTGTGCCGGACGTCAACTTGGCACAGGGCTACACCATGCGCAGCCTCACACCCAGTTCGGCGGATGTCCGCGCTTTCGTCAATTGCACCAATGCCACCTATGGGCATAACCACTCGCGAGAGATGCTGCGCAACTTCCAGACCAAATCGCCATCACACAACTATGATCTGCACATCGTCGCTGTTGCCCCCGATGAGACATTTGCCGCATTCGCTGGCCTGACAGTTGATCAGCACAACCGCACAGCGATCTTTGAGCCAGTCGGTACCCATCCCGACCATCGCCGCAAGGGCCTGGCCCGCGAAGTGATGTATGAGGGCATGCGCCATATAAAGGCTATGGGCAATATTGATACCATGTATGTCGCTAACTGGGGGCCGAGCGAAGAAGCCGCCAACTTCTATGCCTCTGTGGGGATGGTTCATTACGCTACCGCCTTTGCATGGCGTAAAACCTTCTAGATAACCCCATTTTTGAACCGTTATTACTATCGCTGCGTATAAACAAATATGCAGCGATCTGTTTTGCTTTGTCATTTGAATAAAGTAAAATGGTCTAAATCGATTAATCGATAGTTTGTTGGCGTGTCATACGGGGGCATTATGAGCGAATTCACAGCGAAGGAAAGACCCAAACGTACTGGCGGCATGCGTACGTTCTACACCATTGTGCTGACGCAAACGCTGTCGATCATTGGCAGTCGTATCAGCGGCCTTGCGATTGGCATCTGGCTGTACAACGAGACAGGTAACGCTACACCGCTGGCACTGGTGGCCTTCTTCGGCATGCTGCCGCAGGTCCTTGCAGCCGGTTTTGCGGGTGTGCTGGCAGATCGCTGGGATCGCCGCTACGTCATGGCCCTCAGCGACGGCGGGCAGGCGATTGGCACCGTCCTGCTGATGCTCAGTTTCCTCTCTGGTGAATTCCAGGTATGGCATTTGTATGCCATTGCGGCCTTGCAATCGCTGTTTGGCGCCTTCCAGGGTCCAGCCTTTACTTCGTCCATTACTATGCTCGTTCCCGATAAGCAGCGTGACCGCGCCAATTCCATCATTCAACTGTCCGAACCCGCCGCTGGCATCGTTGCTCCGGCCATCGCAGGCTTCGTTTTTGCGCTGGTTGGCGTCGTGGGGACACTCGCCGTCGACCTGCTGACTTTTCTTATAGCCTTTCTTGTCATTCTCAATGTGCATATCCCACGTCCGCAAAAGACCCAGGATGCAGCCGAGCATCAGCGCTCGATCCTGGCGGACATGACGACCGGTGTGCGCTACCTTTGGCAAAAGCGGCCATTGTTTTGGGCCGTTCTGTTCTTAACTCTGCTGAACTTCCTGATCGCGGGTTCCGGTGTTCTGATGACCCCCTACATTCTGGCGCGCACAGGCAGCGAAGCCCAACTCGGCATTCTGCTCAGCCTGATGAACCTGGGCGCTCTCGCTGGCGGTATTGTGATGGGCGTTTGGGGTGGCACACGGCCGCGTGTTCACGGCGCCATGATCGGTGCGATTGCGCTTTGCATATTGATGATGACCGTCGGTTTGGCGCAGTCCTTCCCGGCGCTCCTTGTCGCGATGGCGCTCGTCCTGTTCCCGAATATGTTTGCGAATGCGTCTTTTATGTCGATTATGCAGGCCAAGATTGCGCCGGATATGCAGGGGCGCGTCTTTGCAACGATCAGCCAGGGCGCCATGCTGATGATTCCGGTAGCGTATCTATTGGCGGGACCGCTCGCGGATAAAGTCTTTGAACCTGCCGTTCAGACAGGAGTGTGGTCCGTATTCGCTCCTTTCTTTGGTTCAGAAGCGGGCGCGGGCATGGGCATGCAGATTTTCATTTACGCGGGTTTGGCGCTCGTCGCATCGGTGGCCATGTATGCGATGCCCTCAATCCGCCGCCTGGAAGCCACATTACCAGACTTTGCCCCCGTCGCCGAAGAAGAACCAGAGTTGGTCGTAGAAGCAGCAGCCGTCTAGAAGAAATCGTGTTGTAGGGACGCAGCATGCTAGTAGCTATGCACAATAGCGTGAACACTCACGCAGGCCCTTCGATGACTTTGAATAAGAGTAAATCTTCAACTGACCAGCGATGGGTCGCTAAACCAGCCGCCATCGCTGGTGTCTTTTTCACCCACCGCAGTCGCCGGGATGACCGGGATGAAAGATAAATCGCCTGTGCCAAGCTGCGATGGTAAGTGCAGAAATTGTAGACACAGCCCATAAGAAATAGGCCATCTTGCAAGGTAGCCTGACGCCGAGCACTGGCTCGCGTGCGCCGGGCCAAACAAGCTAAGCGTTGGCGGACTGTGCCATTGAAACGCTCAATAAATGAGCTGTTGATGTGTTGACCACCGCCTGATCGCAGCAGCAAGGACTTGGCCTGTGCCCGTGTCCCAATGGTCACAACCTGTTCGGTGTTGCCACGTTGGTTGCCGCGTGCCTTAACAACCTGCGTCAAGATAATGTTGTTCCAAAACACCATCTTCATACGTCCGTTTTTGCCAACAGAGTGCGCTGAACGAAAGGCTTTGCGAATGGCAGTCTGATACATATTGAAGCCGTCAACAGCCAGCAGCAAGGGGCGACAGAGGGCACATCGAGCCACTTGTTGCAAACAAGCAACAATCATGGCCTTGCTGCGTTTCACATCCACCGCGCCACCTAGCCACAGGCGCGTACTGACCATGATGGCCAATGTCATCCACATTACCCCGCCTTGCACACGCACTTTGATCTCATCTGCTTGCACATGCATCAAATCCCACTTCCTTTGCCACACGGTCGCTTCATGCACGCCGCGACTATGCTGACCCGCTTTGTGATACCAGCGTCTCACCGTGCGCCGATCCAACCCATACGCTTCCACAATCGCTTGCGGCGGACAGCCATAGGCTAACAACGTCACCACCACCGTGAATATTTCTGGTTTCTTTAGGTGGTAGTAGGCACTCCCATATGTCTCGCTAAATGTCCCCTGACAGCTTTTACACCGATAGCGTTTTTCCTGGCGACTATGGATGCTAATGTGTCCATCCTTGCCACTTGTGCCACATCTTGGACATAATTGTTCTTGAGGGTTCATGTACCATTTCTTTCTCTTGGTCGAGATGAAATTGTTACTAGAACCCTTCCTTATTTGCAAATCACGCTATCTCGTACACCTACCAGCATGCTGCGTCCGTTATATATTTCTCAATCTGGAATCGAAATCGTCCCGACCATCACCGCATTCTGACCCGCGAATTCGCCATCCAACACGGGCAGATTGGTCAATTGGCCATCGTCCGCCAGCCGATACCATCCCATGCGCACGCCATACTCACCTGGCGGCAGGTCTGCCAGATCAAAACGGACTGTTTCCGCGCGTCCCTCTCCGGCAGCGAATCTGCCCAATGGCATATCGTTCTGCAAAACAGGCTGCCCACTTGCATCGATAATGTGTACGAAACGCACCATATGGTCATCAATTGCTTCGTCAAACTGCCACCACATAGATAAATCAGCGATCTCCAGGTCATGGTGTAGTTGTGCGGCTGCAATGTGGATGCCACCCTCGATGGCCACCTGGGAGGAAGGCAGCGAGTAAAGCCAATCGACCTGGGCATCATCAAGCGTAACCGAACGGCATGCCAGTGTGTCATCATATTGAATCGGACAGGGTGGCTCCAGGCGGTAGGTCAGCGTATGGAATCCGGCTTCTGTGATAGGCACTGTCAGCGTCAATTCCTGAGTCCCATTGACCGTCACGCGCTGAATTAAGCGCCCATCGACCTCAATCACGAGCGTGCGCTCATCGCCTGTCACTGCTTGCTGGATCGTGATCCAGGCCGCTGATGGGCTGTAGATATAGCTATTTGTCGGCTGCTGAATCTCAATTGGGCGTGGCATTTCATCGACCACCTGCCATAGAGCCACAGTCTCGCTCTGTGGCACATCGAAAATAGCGATCTGCTCATCTTCGTAAGTTGGCTGACCGAGTTGGTCCAGCAAGCGCTGGTTGAGGCCCTCGTCAGATGTGTAGCGCGTCTTGTGATAGATCACCATATCGGCCCCGACCTCGTTCAGCAGTGCCGGATTGAGCGTTGCCTGCAAGATGTACAGCTTGGCTGGATTGACGGGCGTCGTTCGCGAAACCTGTCCGGCGATCAGTGGCAGGTGATGGGCCGTTTGCAGCAGCAGCGCATCTTTGGCCGCCAGCAGATTTTCATATGGCACGTTGAACACAGCACGCACATTGTCACGCTGTCGCAAATCTGCTACCGCCTGCGGAATCTCCGCCGAGCGCGTCGGCATCGGCCAGTAAAATTGGTACTCAAACAGGATGATGGCCGCCGCAATGATGAATAGGCCGATGCGTAGGGGCACAATATATTGTGCCCTTCGCTGCATCCGAATGCGCTCAGACAACGCTTTTGCCCCGAACCCCGCCAACATCGCCACCGCCAGCGCCAACCCAAAAGCAAAGCGTCCGGGTGTGCGCGCGATGCTGAACCCTGGCAAGTTTTGTATAGCCGCCCAGGGCAGCGTGACATAGGTTTCATAGCCATCACCGACATCGAGCACCACAGGCTGATCGAACACTTTCAGCACCGGACCCAGTGCCAGCACCCATACGACGACCGCCACCAGCAGCCACCACCGCGCCCGACCCTGTCCGCGCCACAGTCCGATGATCGCCAGCAAGGCCACCAACACGCCCACATAAGCTGAGCCTTCCGTCAAATTCGTGCCGAGCACCGCGCGTGGATAGCTCAGCAGCGCATCAAACACTGGATTGAAGAACGAGGGAGTTGCTATCGCCAGCGCATCCAGGCTGAAGCGTACATAGCCCTGTGTTCCGCTGTAGGCCGGTTCCGCCAGAATATCGACCACGACGGGCAGCAGATACAGCGCATAAATGACCCCGCCAATCAACCCGACCAGTAGCACACGCCCCGCACCGCGCCAATCTTTTTTCCACACGCGCGCTAACCAGAACAGCCCACTGATCGGCAGAAGCACATAGATACTCTGCAAAATGTGCCCCATCGGGGACAGGAGAAAGAAAATGACCGCCGCAGCCAGCCATCGCCAATTCAGGCGCGGCGCTTCCACCAGTTTGAACAGCGCCAGCAGGTACAGCGGGAACGGCCACATGACGATCAGTCCGCTGTGACCATCGGCCACATGGCTCTGGAAAACGGGCGCGGCCATGAAAACCAGCCCCGCAATCAGCGCCGGAAAAATAGAAGCTGCTTGCAGACGATCCCGTGCCAGCAGGAACATCGCCCAGCCATTGAGTGCCAGCGTCAGCCAGATCGTCAGGTTAAAGGCCAGCGCCAGCGGCATGACAAAGGCGAATAGGCCCATTGGTAATACATACAGCGGCACCGACAAAAATACCGTGCTGCTGAACCCGTCGGGGTAGCCCAGGTTGCTCTGATAGAAAAAATCCTGTCCGGTGCGCAGACTATGGGTAAACCACCACATATGCCGCGCCACCTCGCCGCTGTCGCTGGTATCGCCGCCAATGAGCCGCGTGCTGGCGGTCAGTATGGATGGGAACGTTATCAGCAGGGCGACGACAAAAAACAGGGCGATGATCGGCAGATGCAGGCGGAAAAAAGCGCGCATGTCTATCTCCAGAGTGCAGGATCAGGGCGCGGCTGATTGTAGCCCAGGCCGATTTGGCTGAGTAGGGCACACCAAGCGCTACCCGACTCACCCGCGCCAACAGCGGCACAATTCGCTATACTGCCGCCGTACACAGGAGCCAACTACCCATGCTCGACATCACTTTCCGCACCGCCGCCCACCGTGACCTACCCGCGCTAGCCGCCCTAGTCCAGCAGTTGGATGTCGGCGACGATGAGCTATTCGCGCTGGATGCCCTCGAACGCGCTTTTTTGAGCATCCAGAACAATCGCTTTCATGAGATTTACGTAGCGGTCATCGACGGCGAACCGCGTGCCATGTTCACTATGCTGATCCTCCAGCATTTGTCGCATAATGCGCGCCTGGTCGCTGAATTGCATGATGTGGTGGTCGATGCTGATCTGCGGGGGCAGGGTATCGGCAAAGCTTTAGTCCATTTCGCCATCGACCGCGCCCGATCTGCGGGCTGCGATAAAATCATGCTCAACAGCAATCGCAAGCGAGAAGCTGCCCACCGCTTTTATCTGGATAATGGCTTTAAGCAGCACGGCCTCAGCTTTTACTATGACTTATAAATGCAGTGCTGAGTGCCGAGGACTGAGTGCTGAGTTTTGCTTGCGAGCACGGTAGATTGTTTTGAACCACAAAGCCTCAAAGAGCGCAAAGAAAAACAAGTGATTCAACACAGAGACGCAAAGGCACAGAGACACAGAGTTAAAAGTAGTACTGAGGATTGAGAGCGTGATTGCAAAAGCAAGCGTGATTACTACTTAGTCCCGCCGGAAGCTGAAGCATCCGGCTAGCCCAAAGCCAAGTCCACTCAAGGGACTAAACACGCCAACACGCAGCGGGTCAGAGTGCCTTTAGTGCACTTCCCACTGCCCAAATACAGCCGCATGACTTCAGTCTGCGGCGGAGCAAGCTACATATTCTGAGTACTGAGTTCCACTTGCGATCAATCTTAGCCATGATATCGTTCTTCAAGATACGGATACAGGCCGCCTAATGCTTCGATGAGGTCATCCCCGCGCAGTCCAGATTGATACAGTTGGAGAGCGTGATGATAATCGACGTCTAGCAAACGGTGATGATAAAATTCCTTGTTAGTGCCTTCTGCACTGCCCCAGAAAATTTTAAGCTGAACTTGAGAAAATACCGTCTGATACCCATCGGTTAGGTATTCATCCAGGATAGCCATGATGCCATCTAAGATCACAGGTATATTTTCGTTTGGTTGCCAGATACGGATACCAATCGTCATCTGCGCGAAGTTCTCGCGGCACACATATCCATATGCTGGAAGCAATTCATAGTAGTTACTGTAGAAATCTACATCAGGCGATGTGTAGTTACTCCAATGGTAGCTATCAATCGCTGATCGTATCTGCTGTTGCAAACTCGTATTTATGGATACTCCCGATTGACTTTCTGCATATCCACAGTCGGAACTTTCCATACTTATTGGTGTGATACGGGCAATGGCTGTAGCAGTCTCAAACACAGGGATGGGAGTTCTGGGTGTTTCTGTCACAATTGCAGTTGCTGTTTGGGCGACTCGTGTTTGCTGCTGCACCACACTCGTGAAAGTGGACACTAATTCAATGGCATAGGCTGTACTGGTTAAGTCTCTATATTGGCGGTCTCTGATATAGTCTAGGTATCTTGCAGTTGCCGTAAGATTTAATATCCTAGCAGTTGCTGGTGCATGAGTCTCATACCCAGGCGCACCTTGGGTCACAGTATGAACGATCTGCGATGCTGTTTTCTCCCAAGATTCAAGTGTCGCCATTGGCTCACTACCTTGCTCAGGCAGCGTGATCGTAAACGCTAGCATAATCATCAGACTGAGCAGAATCCCAAGCGTCGCAAGCAGCTTTTTAATCATTTTCCTCTGTGTCTCTGAGCCTTAGTGCCTCTGTGTTAAATCTTTTTCTTTGCGCTCTTCGTGCCTTTGTGGTTCAAAACAGTCTTCCATACCCATAAACAGATTGAATCGGCACTCAGCACTCAGTCCTCAGCACTGCTCTTAACTCTGTGTTGCGCTTTTCTTTGCGCCCTTCGCCTCTTTGCGCCTTTGCGTTAAATCTCTTTGACTCAGCACTCGTTACTCAGTCCTCAGCACTGTTTTTACCGCCCGACGTTCTTCAGACCATTCCCCGTCAGCACCAGCACCAGCGATTCACCCTCCGGGACCATCTCACGCAGTTGCGGCAGGGCAGCCAGCGTCACCGAACTGGTCGGCTCAGCGATGAACCCATGCTGTGCCAGGGTCGCCTGGGCTGGCAGAATATCACTCTCAGCGACGCGCAGGGCCGTACCGTCGCTCTCCCGAATGGCTTCTAGCACGGCTTTCCCACGAACGGGTACTTTCACGATGATGCCATCGGCCACCGTTTGCTGAACCTCATACACAGGTGGTTCAGCCGCGCCGCTTTCCCAGCCACGCACAACCGGATCGCTGTTGGCGGCCTGAACAGCAAACAATCGCGGAACCCGTTCGATGAGTCCGCCTGCTTTCAGCTTGGCGAACCCCCGCGTGATCCCCAGGAACAATCCACCATGCCCGACAGGCGTCGCAATGGCATATGGCGCTTTACGGCCCATCTGCTCATACAGTTCATAAGCAGCAGTCATCTGGCCCAGTAAAAAATATGGACTCCAGGCGTGGCTGGCATAGGGTATTGATTCAGCCGCGCGTTCGCAGGCTTCGGTTTTAGCATGCTGCGGACCCTCGACTTCTTCCAGAGTGCCGCCAAATGCCCGTATAAGGGCCTTTTTAGCCGGAGAACCGCTGGCAGGGACGAAGATACGGGAGCGGATGCCCAGCGCGCTGCTATAGGCGGCTACCGATGCCCCCGCATTGCCGGAGGAATCTTCGACGACTTCCGTCACCCCCTGGGCGGCGATGTGGTTTAGCATCGTCACCGTGCCACGATCTTTGTAGCTGCCAGTCGGGTTGAGGTATTCCAGCTTGAGATATAGCTCACGCTCATCGATGCTGGTTTTTGCCAGGGGCGTCATGCCCTCACCCAGGCTGATGCGCTTCTTGACGGGCAGCATGGCGCCATAGCGCCACAAAGAAAAATCGCCCTGGTCGATACTATGAGCATCGAACGCGGGCAATTCAGCGAAATCAATCGGGTTGTGGCAGGCTGTGCAGCGCCAATCCAGCGGCTGCGCTTCTTTGCCGCATACCGTGCAAATGAGTGTGCTCACAAGTATCCGAATTCCTTTAGGTGGGCTTCTAGTTCGGTCCAGTCGTGCTCGTTCTGGCGCTCATCATGATCGCCATAAAGGATGCGTTCCCCAAACTCAACCACTTCCTGCAAATCCCATTCGAGCGTGTAATAGTGCATGACACGGGCGTCCAGTTCAGGATAGTCCATCATATTCTGATAATTTTCCATCGCCATTGGCCACTGCTTCAGGAAGAAAAGGTCACGCTCCGGCGGGGCCATGATGGGGGCATCCCAGTCAATCAGATACACATTGTTATCTGGGCTGACGATCACATTGCCGCTGCTGGGGTCGCCATGACATAGTACGAAATTATCGATTAGCGTCTGATCACTGCGCAAGACCTTCGCCAGCGTGACGAACTGCGCCGCTCGCTTCTTAAGTTCTGGGTAGAGCTGCTTCAAAGCATCGGCGGTTTGCTGCTGCCAGCGATTAAGCCCACTGCGGTCGAATTCCGTACCCCGTATATCGCTCAGCATATTGCCCAGCTTCCGTGCGAATTGCAGCGAAAAGCGCTCGACAGGGGGGCGCTCATCGGCATGGAGTTTGCAGCGGTGCAGCGTCGCGATCAATGACCCTAGCTTACGTTGAAGGAGTTCTGTCAGGGGCATATCATAAGCGGGCGTGCCGTCAATAAACGGCACCAGAATCGCGTCATAGTCGCCAAGCTGGTTGATATACTCGCCCGTTGTCGCCCTTACAGGCGGTTCACTGATCTGACGAATGCCATAATCATAATACAGTGCCATGTGCGTATTGATGATCTGCTGATCGAAGCTGCCAGAGGCACATAAATGGGGCTGCTTCAGCTTAAGCATGTATGTGGCATCAGCGGTATGGATATTGTAGATCCACCCGCATTCACCATAGGGTAAAAAGCGCGCTCGCTCTGGCTTCAGATTGTAATGATCCACCAACCAGCGGCCAAGCTGGCGCTTATCGATGTTGGCCTGTGTTTTCATATGTTTGATTGTAGCGTATTCCATGCTCAACCACAGTCCCGCCCAGGTACCATAACAGGAACCCGAACAGGCTGTTGCCCTCCCTTATGCCCCTAAACACGCTTCGTTGTTACATTGATGTTATACAAGCTTCCCAAACAAAGCAAGCAAACTATGCAGTACGACGTTCGCGCCGTTGACCATATCGTCGGGACGTGTATATTCGGCTGGGTTATGGCTGATGCCATCGACGGAAGGCACAAATAGCATACCTGCCGGGGCCACCTGGGCGATGCTCTGTGCATCATGACCGGCAAAACTCAGCAGACGCATGCTGCCCAGGTCAAGCTGTGTGCAGGCTGTTTCCACTGCCTGAACGACCAGATCGCTCATAGGTGCCGGATGGATCGACGCGGCATTTTCAACGGTGAGCGATAGGTTATCAGTGTTGGTGACTTCGTGGGCCAGTTGCAGCAGATCAGCGGCCATATTGTCCATGGCTTCATCGCTGCCATGCCGGAACTCCATCGCCAGCACGACCTCACCTGGTACAATATTGAACGCGCCCGGATGTGCTTCAATCATGCCGAAGTTGACCACCCCTGGCGTATAGTGCTTCATGATGTGGTCTTTGGCCTTCTGGATGAATTCTGTTGCGGCCCACAACGCATCGGCACGTTCAGTCATTGGTGTTGTGCCGGCGTGGGCCGCCTGCCCGTAAAAATGCAGCGAGTACGACCGAATCCCAACCAGTGCAGTCACCGCACCAATATCGGTGCCACCTGCCAACAGCCGCTTGCCTTGTTCGATGTGCAGTTCCAGGTACGCCGCGATGTCATCGCGTTTGGCATTCATCACGCCTGCTTCGGTCAGGCCTGCCCGATCCATGCTGCTGATGAGATGCGACCTGCCACCGCGCGGGTTCTCAAACTCGCTCGGCTTGATTTGCCCAACGACCGCCCGACTGCCCATCAGGCCCAGCAGCGTGCCTTCTTCATCCGTAAAGTTGACCAGTTCAAGCGAAAGGGGTGGCAGATTGCCGCTCTCTTTGATAACGCGGATCGCTTCCAGGCTGGCCAGGACCCCCAGCGCGCCGTCAAATCGGCCACCGTCAGGCACACTATCCAGATGGCTGCCTGTGAGAATGACGCGGCTGTCGTCCGCGCCAATCAATCGCCCGAACTGATTGCCTGCTGTATCCTGGCTGTAAACCAGACCCGCGGCTTCAATCCGCTCCTTAAGCCAGTTACGCGCGGCCATATCGGGTTCTGATAATGCCGGACGCGAGACACCGCCGTCGTTAGTCGCACCAAATTGGGATACTGCTTCAAAGTCACTCAAAAATCGCTCACGGTTGATCTGGAGCATTTTATTGTCCTGTCTGTAGAGATTTGTCTTCTAAGAATAAACAAGCCGCTAAAAAAGCATTACGCTGATGATAACACGGCCTGACGTCCTTGCCGCAATCCGGCGCTGCCTGTAAGATGCCTGTATCATGTGAGCTTTGCTTAAGCCAACGGCTGGATTTTGGGAATTTGCAATCGAGTAAGCGAGAGCTTTCGGCTCTTAGCTTCCAACGTTGAAAGCATCTTTTGGCTGACTGCTGACTGCTGATGGCTCGTTGCCTAGAGTGTCGTGTTATCGTATTGCCAAAAAGTGGCGTCTTGCTTATCCAAAACTTGCATAATTCGCCGATAGCTTATTGATGAACCTTATTGGAGTAGACAAAATGCGGTTATACGCATGGAACGTAAATGGTATTCGTGCCGTCCAGAAAAAGGGCTTCTTGGATTGGCTGCAATCAGAAAAACCGGACATCCTGGGTGTGCAGGAAACCAAAGCCCATCCTGAGCAGCTTGACGAGGAGCTGCGCAATCCTGAAGGCTATTACACCTATTGGGCCAGTGCCAGTACGAAGAAGGGCTACAGCGGTGTCGCCCTCTATTCGCGCATAGCACCCAAGAATGTCTATCTCGGCCTGGATCGTGAGGAATTCGATCAGGAAGGGCGTACCATCGTCGCTGAGTATGATGACTTCGTCTTTATCACGGCCTATTTCCCCAATGGCAGCCGCGATCACAGCCGTGTGCCCTATAAGATGAGCTACAAAGCCCACTTCCTCGACTATTGCAACAACCTGCAAAAACAGGGTAAGCCTGTCATCTTCTGTGGCGATGTCAACACGGCCCACAACGAGATCGACCTGGCCCGCCCCAAACAGAACGTCAAAACCACTGGCTTTTTACCAGAAGAACGCGCCTGGATGGACGACCTTGTCGGCCAGGGCTACCTGGATACTTTCCGTATGCTCAATCCAGAACTCGAAGGGGCTTATAGCTGGTGGTCTAACCGCAGCGGCGCTCGTGAAAATAACGTGGGCTGGCGTATCGACTACTTCTTCGTCTCGCCCGATCTCAAAGACCGCGTGGTCGATGCCAAAATCCACACCGACATCATGGGCAGCGATCACTGTCCTATCAGCCTGACGCTCAAATAGTTG
This sequence comes from Anaerolineaceae bacterium, assembly GCA_020634165.1. Taxonomy (GTDB): domain Bacteria; phylum Chloroflexota; class Anaerolineae; order Aggregatilineales; family Phototrophicaceae; genus Phototrophicus. The sequence continues at coordinate 693,273 of JACKCF010000001.1, forward strand.
CTAAACACCTTCACCATCGTCAAGGGGCATGGATATGCCGTGCCCTTTTATTTAGGGGTAGCTATGCTGTCACTCTTTTTCGCTTGGGGGACTTGAATACGAAGATGAATATGAATACACCCAGGAAACCAAGCCCACCCCAGAACAGAAACGGTGTGCTGAGTCCGTAGATGGCGAGACTATTGCCAATCGGAGGCGATAGGGACATGCCGACGCTGCGAATCGTATTGGCGAAGCCCAGGGCCGTTCCGGCGTAAAGGTGGCCCACACCATCAACTTCCATCACAGTCGCATTCAATATGGCCATGAAGCTGTCAAAGACCAGTCCGGTTGCTGCAATAACGATCAGAATCAGATTATCCGGTACAAATGCCAGCGATCCGATGCCTGTTGCCAGGATCAAAGCGGCTACAGCTAAGAAACCGCGCCGTATTTGCAGGCGATCTGATAGCGTCGAAAGCGGCACAACACCGATCAGACTGGCCAGGAAGAACGCCGACAGCGCCTGATCGGCAGCCAGTTCTGGCCAGCCGATGTCCTTCAGGTAAGTCGGCATATATCCCGTGAATCCCCGGAAGCAGGCGCCAATACCCAGGCCAGCCAACCCCAGTATCCAGACGTTCCGCAGGCTGATGACATGGCGCAGGTTATTCATGAGCGATGTGGTTTGTGAATGTGTGTCACCCTGATGTTTTTTCTCACTGGCAGTTGCAACAAACCAGATCACACTGAATGCAATCGCGATGATGCCGTAGAAGATCAACACCTGCCGCCAGCCACCGAGCGCAGGCATAATCACACTGGTACTCAGCAGCGGGCCGAGCATCAGGCCCGTGGCGAATCCCGCTGATGTGATGCCGCTGGCCATGCCCAGGCGTTCCGGCGGCATCCACTGCCGAATCACCTTGAAGATGACAATCGGAATAATCATCTGGAATGCGCTCATCAGGATAGTTGCCAGCAGCAGAGTGGTGAAGTCGGTCGCAAAGCCGCGCATCATGCCGAAAATGCCCGTCAGCAGGCAGACGGATACCAGCGTCCGCCGAGTGCCGAAGCGGTCCCCAAGGATGCCTCCAAGCAGCGAGAAGAAGATCCCCATCAGCGATTGTGCACCCCACACGGTGCCGATTTCCACCAGCGTCAGGTTAAGATCGGCGCTGATGACGGTGAACATCGGCGGCAGCGACATGGTCGGCAGTGTGCTGACGAATAAAGGCGTCAGTGCGCACAACGCCAGCATCAGCCAGCGATAATGGGTCATTTTCGGCTGCGAGTCTGAAATCGTGGAAGTCATGCGGCCCCGTTACGGATGAGGAATTAATGATGATCAGCCATTATACCCATTCGTACGAGGTAATGGTCTTAACCCGATTGCAGAGGGTTTTGCAGAGGACTCATTAAAAGTCGTAGTGGCAAGGCATGCCTTGCCACTTACAGGTGATCGATGATTTTGATGCTTATCAGTGCTGCTGCATGTGCTCTCTGAAGCGCTGCTCATTCCGACCTGCACTTCTGTACGCTTTGCTATAGCAGCATACCGATTATGGAATCTCGCAAATGTAAAAGAAAGCGGTGACGGTGCTTGTAGGGTCGCTGGCAATGCAGCCACCGATCTGGTTAAACATATCGTCGGAAAACCAGACATCACCAAAATTAACCATCGCCACACCATAAGTTCGAATTCTGCTGCTGTTCATGATGACGCTGCCGCCTTCGTTGTATATCGGGTAGCCGGATTCCGCATCGCTGGCGATGTCAGAGATTGTCACATGGTCTGTTGTGAGAATTGACCCTGGGGTCAGGTAGATGCCAAAGCGGCGGCTGTTGGTGATATGCAGCGATATAAGAGTTAATGAGGCATCTTTTTCCAGATAAAATAGGCGTTCAGCATATTGCTTACCGTCGATAGTCACTAACGATGCATTTTCACTCTCAGGCTGCCCAATGATCGTCACATCGCCCCGAATGTTCAGCCCCGTGAGCAGCTCGATGTCTTCCGAGCAGGTGAATATTAGCGGAATTTCCGCTTCGGCATAGGTATCGATCATGATCTGCATGGTGGTCGGGTCGCAGATGCCATCGCGCGGGCTGATGGCGCGTCGGGTTGGCTTGGCGGCTACCAGTGAATCCGATGATACCGGAACGCCAAGTGCCACAATCAACCCAATCAGCAGCAGTAAAATCATGGCACCGAGCAGAAATGAGAGTGTACGATTGCGTTGTCTGCGTTTGGCTTTTTGCTTGCCCATAGGACAGTCCCTCATCCACCTGCGTATGACCCAAGTATATCGCACTTCCATGCTGGAACGATTTGGTACGTAGGTTGGACGTGGGCCAGTCACCCGCCGCGCGGATACGCGATCTCAGTTATCCGATGGCTCAGGCACTTCTGTGATGGGGTCGTTGGTCAGCATGCGTTCCAGCGCATTTGATGACGGATAGCCATTGTTGCCTTGTTTGGCGCGCCCAATCGGGAAAGGGTCAATCGCGCCAGAGGTTGCGCCCATCATGCGTTGGATAGCGATCATTTCCTGGGTGGTCAGGGTCGCCATTGTGCCATGCTCGTTGTCATTTTCATGGGTGCCGAACGCCCGATGGAAAGCAATCCGCTGGAATTGAACGCTCGACATGTTGGCGACGATCAGCGCATTGGGGTTAAAACCATGTGGCAGCAGGTCTTTTTGCTGGATGAGTAAAATGCTGGTGAGCAGCAGCCCCGTACCCAGCCATTGTCCGGCTGTCAGCGTTTCGCCCAGCACGACGGCAGCCAGGACCAGCGCAACGGCAATTTCGGTGATGCCCAGGATAGCCGTCTGCATACCCCCCAGGAACTTGACGCTGGCGAACATCGCCAGTCGGCTGAGGGCCGTTGTCAGGCCTAGCAGTGCCACCGGAACAATCGTCGCTTCAAAGACAGTCGCCGTCAGCGGCGGGCTGACTGCCAGCCATACCATCGTTACCACGACGCCCATTGTCGTCAATGTGTACAGCGTGAAGGTGAATGATGGCATTTCATACAAGATATACTGGCTGAGGATAACTGTCGCCGCGAACATCAGCGCATTCGCCAGCATCAGCCCGACGCCCAGCCAGTTGAGATTGCCACCCAGGCCCGTAATCATGGTCAATGCGGTCATAGCCATCAAAACCCGTATCAGGGTGCGGCTGGTCGCTCGCTGGCCACCAATCCGCGATAGCAGTACCGCAAATGCCAGATACGACCCATTGATGAGCTGCACCAGCGACGCATCCAGAATTTCCAGGCCGCCATAATAAAACAAGGAGCCAACGCCGTTGATTGTCCCGATGATGATGCAGCCCAGCAAACCGGCAGGATAGATATAGATATAACGTCGCAGGAACAGGAGATATACGATCCACAGCAGCAGCACTGCCAGGATCGTGCGCAGGGCCGCGACAGTAAACCCGTCCGCACCTGCGGCGATTGCGATTTTGCCAAAAATAGGAGCCATGCCCAGGAAGAGCGGCGTCGCAAAAGCGGCTGAAATGCCGCGAAAGTTAATCGGTTGAGAATCATCATTCATGGGCAGCGACCGTGCTGGCTGTTGTTAGTTGGCCACGTCTTGGACGACACTGGCAGAATACGGTTTGCGTTGCTTCTGGTTGACAGCTTCAGGATGCTCAATCGGCAGTTCGACGAAGAACTCACTCCCCGGTAACGTTTGCGGGTCATGACCTTCGCTCTGTACCCAGATTTTACCGTGATGTGCTTCGATAATACCGCTACAGATAGAAAGTCCCAACCCCAGACCACCACCGTTGTAGGCGGTCTTGCTGGTGGAGTGCAGTTGAATATCGCCGGTAATGTGCATCCGCTTAAAGATGGATGCCTGATTTTCCGATGAAATGCCAATGCCTGTGTCGCGCACACTGAACTGAATCAGGTCGGTGTTATAAGCACAATTCAGGTAAACCTGGCCGCCATCAGGAGTGTACTTAATCGCATTGCTAACCAGATTGCGAATGGCAACGTAGATCATTTCTGGGTCGACATAGGCTTCTGTGGGCCAGTCCGTCTGACGGAAATGAAGCTGTATACGGCGCATCTGCATGGCTTCTCTGTAGCTGTCGATCACAGCCATGACCAGTTCCGCCAGGTTGGTTTCTCGCACATTCAGTTCAATGCGGTTGACGATTATACGGCTGGTCGTCAGGATTTCTTCAACAACCACCTGCATCCGGTCAACCGAATCAGCCAGCCCATTGAACAGCATCTGTGTATTTTCGTCTTCCATCACATGGCTTAACTCAGGAGAATCAATCATCAGCCGCATATAGCCTGTGATGAGCGTTAGCGGTGTGCGCAGTTCGTGGGAAGCCAGTTGAATGAAATCGTCTTTGGTGCGGTCCAGTTCCGTCAGCTCGCGATTGCTCTCTTCCAGCTCACGGATGCGGCCCTCAAGCCGACTGACGACATCGCGCAGGTAAACCATACGTGCCATTTCAAGCTGGCCCGTATCACTGACAACGCCATCACGTCCGCCCTTCATAAAATAATCGACATGTTCGACCAGCGTGGATGTATCGATGGGTTTTTCGATAAACCCAGTCATGCCCACCGCTAGGCTGAGGGCACGTTCTTCCATGGTGATGTTATCGGACAGGCCGACGATTGGGGTATGGACGAAGCGGCGATCCGAGCGCAGCATGACAGCCAGTTCGCGTCCGGTCATATCCGGTAGGTAGATGCCTGTGATGACCATATCCGGACGTTCGCGGCGGGCGACATCCAGGCCATCTACCGCGCGCCGAGCGCCGAGCAGACGATATCCGGACGCCTTGAGGCTCTCGTAAAGCGCCCGTACAGCGATCATATCGTCGTCTATTATGAGTATCGTGCGCGGACGGTCAAACACTGCCTTGTCCAAAATCTACTTACAATGAATGCACTACGGATTTGTTGGCTAAACGCATACTAAGTCTATTATATGGCCGAATAGCACTGAAATTTTCGTCACTAGGCTTAAGAAATGAACAGTGCTACCCATACTGGGTAGCACGCTCGTATGACGCTCGGTTGCTGTTGAACAGATTTTAGCTGTGACCTTAGTCCAGGCGCTGCATCAGGCTTTCGATCATGGATTCGTCGATGAACGAACCCTTTTGCAGGACCATCTCTGCATGTTCGCTCAGATACTGCCGCTCATGAACAGTCAGTTCCTTGGCTGTGACGACCACCACCGGAATATGCTTCAGATAGTCAACGCCCTTCATGAACTCAATCACCTGGAAGCCATCGACATCCGGCATCATCAGGTCAGTGATGACCAGATCGGGGTCAATGTCGCGTACCAGATTGAGGCCGCTGGCCCCATTTTCTGCCAGGTAAACTTCGCAGTTCTCGCGCGCATTCAAAATGCGGACCATCAGACGGGCAGCCGCTTCGTTATCTTCAATGACAACCACGCGCCGCAGGTCTGAGCCAATGCGATGGACAGCACTGCTCAGTTCAGCCGTCGGCACGGTATGGCTCTTGGCCGTATTGGACATATCGACCTGCTTCTGCCAGCGTTCGCCCAGGATGCGCTTTTCGACGGGCAGCGTGTGCCCCGATGCGTTGACGACCACCACGTCATCCGGCTTGATGATGCCCTTGCGCACCATGCGGAACAGGCCCGCGAATGTAACGCCGGTCGCTGGCTCTACGGAAATTCCGTCATGTCGTGCCAGCACACGGATCGCATTGAAAGCGTCTTCGTCGGAAGCAGCCTCAAAGTGGCCGCCGTGTTCCTGCACATAATCCCACAGAATTTCATAGGAACGGCCCGGATTGCCTGTCGCCAGCGTCACGATGACCGTATCGGATGTCTCCAGCGGCGTTGCCACCCGCTGACCACGCTCGAAGGCTTCTACCATCGGCGCGCAACCGGACGACTGAATCAGCCCAAATGAGGGCATTTTGTCAATCAGCCCGAACTCCATCATTTCTTCAAAGCCATTGCCGATACCAATCGGCCCCAGGCCGCCGCTGACCCCCTGCAAATACCAGTCAGGGGAGCGCCAGCGTTCGCCGCCATCCAACTCATCGCCCAATTGCTCGGCGATTTCATAGGCCATTGTCTTCATGCCTTCAGTGGCCGCGACGCTCTTGATGCCCTTATCGAGGAAGATGCCTTTGTTCTTGGCGAAGCTGGCAGCGAGGGCTTTGGTCTGGTCATAAGTGCCTGTCGTACCGATGATTTCCGCGCCGTACAGTGCCGACTCGCGCATTTTGTCATTGGGCGTCAACTGCGGGAAGAAGCCCCACAGCTTGATGCCTGCGCGGGCGCCATACGCAGCATAGGCAATCGCGACATTGCCTGTACTGGCGACGACCACCTCATCAATGTTCATTTCTGCCAGCGCACTGATGGCGACTGTCGCCTGCCGATCTTTGAAGCTGCCGGTTGGTCCCTGGCGCTCATCCTTGATGTACAGGTGCTTCAGTCCCAGGCTGGCGGCCAGTGCACGGCTCTTAATCAGCGGCGTGCCACCTTCGCCCAACGTGACGATATTCTTGGTATTGTAAATCGGCAGAACTTCGTGATAGCGCCATAATGTTTGCGGGCGCGATTTCAGCTCTTTGAGCCATGCTTCGACATCAAAACCTCCCAGGTCATAGCGAGGCTTCATGATGGTTTCGCCGCAGTTGGCGCACTGGCCCTTAAAGGCATACATCGGTGTTTCAGTATGGCAGTAGGTACATTCCAGGTTGATAACTTTTTGGCGGGTATCGATGGTCATGATTACTTTCTAACTGCTTATTCAAGCACGAATGATGAGCTAAACCAGGGTTCAGCGAGCGATAATGATAACGGTTACAATCAGCACAAAGACGCTGTGATAAGCGTCTCTGTGTGTGTTACACATATTGTATTCTAGGCCAGGTTATAGAACCGTTAAGTTATGCCTGACGAATGTCTAGGTTCCCAGGTGTGCCTGTACATCCTTGATAAGTGTCTCAAACTCATCCTTGCTGATCGCTGCTTTGTACAGCACCCGCAGGTTTTCCAGCTTGGCCTGCTGGTCCTTGGCCAGGTCAGTTTCACCCGTCACGACGATCACCGGAATATTCTGCGTTTCTGGGTTGGCGCGTAGTTCTTCCAACACCGCGAACCCATCCATCTCTGGCATCATCAGGTCAAGGATGATGAGGTCCGGCTGGCGCCGCGCCACCATCGAAATCCCTTCCTGACCGCTGTCTGCTGCAAACACGCGATAGTTGCCGTGCTCGGTCAGCAGTTGCATCAGCAGTCGGATGCTTTCTGGCTGGTCGTCGATAATCAGGATGCGCTCGCGCTGGCTTTCCAACTCGGCCTTCTTCACCTCAACCAGCAGTTCATCCGGCATGAAGGGCCGCTGCATGAACGAATGCGCACCCAGGCGATAAGCCCGCTCTGTCTCATTCGACAGGCTGGCGATCACCACTGGAATATCGAAGGTGTCATCACGATCCTTCAACTGTTCCAGAATATCCCACCCCTGGCCATCGGCGAAGTTCACATCCATCACAATGATGGTCGGACGCATGTTGCTGGCCATCGCATGGGCGTAGGCCGCGTGGTCAGCCGTGTAAACCTCAAAGCCATCCCGCTGCAAGGACTTGCGATACTGATCGACCATATTCTTATCATCTTCGATCAGCAGCACGTCACGCTTGGGCGGCAGAACAGGCATACTGGGCTGTTGCTTTTGCTGCATAGCACTCTGGCTGATAGACAGCGTTTCCAGCGGATTTTCACCGTTGCTGCTGCCATTGACAGCATCGCTCGTGCCATTCGTCGCAGGTGTCGTTTCCTCGACCTTGCCATTGGCCGACGCTGGCTGGGCAGGTGGCTTGGTATCCGATGGGTCGCCTGTGCCGGAATCATCCTCGGAATCGTCTTGCTGTGCGGCGGCTGTTGGCTGTACCGGAATCGTGACCGAGAAGGTCGAACCCACGTTAACTTCTGAGGCAACCGTCAGTTCACCACCCTGTAGCTCTGCCAGTGATTTCGACAGTGGCAGACCCAGGCCCGTACCGCCGACAGTCCGTGTCAGCGAGTTATCTACCTGGCGGAACTGCTCGAACAGGATCGGAACATCGACCTGGGCGATACCAATACCGGTATCGACCACATCAATGCGAATGACCGGTTCACCGCGTTGCTCAGTGGCATAGGCACGGATGGTAATCGTACCGTCGTTGGTGAACTTGACCGCGTTGTTGGTCAGGTTGATGAGAATCTGACGCGAACGGAATTCGTCGCCATAAGCCTGTGGCATGTTCGGGGCCACTTCCACGCGCAGATCGACTGTTGGCTTCTCTTTCAGCAAACCAATCGTCATCGACTTCACGCTTTCGATCATCGGCTTGATCTCGAAGTAGTCCAGCTTCAGCGACATCTTATTGGCTTCGATCTTCGCCTGGTCGAGGATGTCGTTAATCAGGTTGAGCAGGTGATTACCACTGTTATAGATGGTGCTCAGGTCTTGTTCCTGCATTTCCGTCAGCGGGCCATCGATACCCTTCAGCATCACGCGGCTAAAGCCAATGATGGAGTTCAGCGGCGTACGCAGTTCATGGCTCATCGCTGCCAGGAATTGGCTCTTCAAGCGGTCAAGCTCGCGTAGCTGTTCATTGGATTGCTGCAACTTCTCGACCAGCAGGGTATTCTGGATAACCGCTGCCAGCGAACCGACCAGCGTAATCGTCAACTGCACCACGCTGTTGTTGAAGGCATTGGGGCGATTGGCTTCCAGCACCAGCACGCCAACCAGCTCAGGACCAGACACAATCGGGACCAGCAAGGCGCTGTGGGCATCCGTGTTGATCGGTACATAGTCATCGTGCGACGACAACCGATTGATGACCGTTGGCCTGCGGCTGTGAGTCACCTGTACGATGGGGTGAACACTGTCTTCCAGCTTGATTTCTTCCAGATCGTTGATGTCCTGGCCATAGTTGATGCCCGCTGTAGCCTTCATGGTCGTCAGGGCATTACCCTGAAAGTCCATGTACAGTTGTGGCAGGTATACCAGCACGGTGTCGACGCTCATCGTCTCCTGAATTCGCTCGCTGATGGCCGAGAGGGCTTCATCCAGCGTGTCCGCAGAGGCGGCTGTCGTCGTCATATCGAGCAGGAAGCTCATGTCAGTGGCACGGTGCTGTGCATCTTCGTACAGGTTGGCATTGTCAATCGCGATAGCGATCTGCGCGGCCAGCGTCGTCAGCACCTGGATGTCGTCTTCGATGAAGGCATTCGGTTCATTTGATTGCACATCAAGCGCACCCAGAACCTTGCCTTTTGCCGTCAGCGGCAGCGCCATTTCAGAGCGCGTCAATGGCAGGACCGGATTCGCACGGTGGACGACGGTCGCATCAGTCGTATCCAGCGCGATGGCCGGTTCATTGTTGGCCGTCACACGCCCGATAACACTATCGGAGCCTTTTTGCAGTTTGTGGCCCTTACCCAGCAGAATTTCACCAGCCTGGCCGGTGCTTGCTTTCAGGACAGCCCAATCATCGGCATCATCCATCAGGAAGATCTGAACGTGATCGTAACTGAACTGCTTCTGGATCAGGTCAACAACCTGCGGAAGCAGCACATTCATATCCAGCAGTTGGCTGGCACGCTGGCTGATTTCTGCCGATGTTTGCAGTTGGCGGGCACGGCGTTCGATCTGTTCAACCAGTCGTGACGCTTCCAGCGACAGTGACGTCTGTTCTGCAAAGGACTGGAAAATACGCATGTGCTGGTCGTTGTAGCTGAATGCCTCGCGTGAGCCAATCCACATCGCACCCAGGCCACGACCAGAAACACGCAGCGGCATAATGACCACTGAACGCGCATCCAGGCTTTCGATACTGGCCTGTTCCATGATGTCCAGGCCAAGTTCTTCGTCGTAAATATCGGAAATTGTGATGACCTGTTCCGTCGCCAGCAAATCCCAGGCCGGGAACTGTTCCGGTGTCAATGTGACGCCCGTTAGCTCGACATCACCATCCGGCGACCAGCTAGCGGCAATTTCCAGAATACTGTTTTCATCGCTCCATTCGGTGTGTTGCAGCACCGCGATAAAGACCAGGTTCACATGCGGTTCAATCAGATAGTTGACGATGACATCCACAATCTGGTTGACATTTTCAACTTCGATCAGCGCACGGCTGGCCTGATACAGCGTACTGGTTTCATTCAGCGTACTCTGGATTTGCTGGAGCAGCATCTGGTTATCGAGCACCACCGAAGCACTGGCGACGATGGTATTCATCAGACGGTGGAAGTCATCACCAAATGTACGAGGCTCGTTATAGCCGATGATAAAGCGGCCACTGGGCACATCCTGAACGCGCAGGTCGAGCGCCACAAAGGCGGCGATGGTCTTGCCATTAAGCAATTCGCCACCGATTTCGCCCAGTTTGCCAGTAGCGATGTCTTCGATATAGAGGCCGTCACGGCTATCAAGCGGCAGTGAAATGATCCGTTCGATGTTCAGGCCGTTCTCGACGCTCTCCTCGAACCCTTCGGAAGCCATCTCAACGGTTTCGTCGGTGGTATTGTCCTTCAGGTAGATGGCGAACATATCGGCATTCAGGCCGCGTAGTGTTTCCACAATAGCATCTGTCAGCGAGAAGGCATCCGTCGCGCTGTTGATGTTGGTCGAGGCATTATACATTTGGGCCGTTTGGTTCAGGGCTACCTGGGTACTGACCACCAGCAGACGATTTTCCAGTGCCGTGCTGGCGATATCGCTCAGTGACAGCAGGGCACGTTCTTGTTCTGCGGTGATCGTATCAGCCATCTGGTTGGTAACGACCAGCCAGCCCAGTGGCCGGTCCAGGCTGGCGGAGCGCATCGGCACAGCCAGGAGCGACCCCGCCTGCATTTCTTCCAGAATCCATTGCAAGTCGCTGGAAATATCCTCAAGGGCCGCGACATCGTCGATGCGTACATTATCGTGTTCGGATAACATCGACGCCAGCAAACCAGGGTCCGGCACAGGCAGAATCATATCGCGGGCGGATTCCAGACGGTTGGTTTCCTCGTCAAACAGCAGGACATGAATATCGTCCGTCTGCTGTAGCGACATATGGACCACAATCGTGTCGAGCAGTTCTTCAACGTCGGCGGCTTCGATCATGGCTCGCTGCGCTTCGTACATCGTCACGGTTTCGCGCAGGGTTTCTTGCAGGGTATTTTCCAGGTTGCGGATGTTGCTGATATCCTGCAAAGCCACCACGATACCGCGCAGGCTGCCATCCGTATTGTTGATGGGTGCCGCATTCATCAGCATATCAATGCGGTACGATTCCGTGATGACGGCAATATCATCTGTTGTCGTCGGCTCGTTGGTTTCCTTCGCAATGAACAGTGCCAATTCATCAATCGGATAGGGCATATTCGTACCACTGCGGTACAGGTTGTATGCCGCCGGATCAAATGCTTTGGTCATATCAATCGGCTGGCGCAGCAGGTCAGCCGCCTGCGCATTATGCTGCACTGGCATAAAGTTCTCTGGTTCCACCACGATGACGCCGGTTGGCATTCTTGCCAGGATCGCGTCCAGGTTGCGGCGTTCGTCTTCAGTGGCACTCAGCAGCGATTGACGATCAAGGGCGGAGGCCAGCAGCGTCGCCGTCGTTTCCAGATAACGCACATAGGATTCATTGAGGACGTTGGGTTGGTTGGAACGTACAATCAGCACGCCAAACCACTTAGGACCTGTCCGCAGCGTAGCGGCTACAGCCTCACCCTGGTTTTCAGGTATCAGGATGCCAGTGATCGCCTCATCGACAGGCTCGCCGGTTGCCATCGCCGTATGATAGATGCCGTTATTCTGACGCAGCAAGCTGGCGAACGGCGCTTTCTTATGCTGAATAACTGTGCCCGTCTCTGGAACAAGTTCAACAGTATTACTGTTCGTCCACTGGAAGGCATATCTCAGTTGTGAAGCCCGTTCACTGGGTCGTGGTCCGGCCAACAGCAGTGATATGGAAATCTCCAGATTGTGGCTTACATCGCCTTCCAGCAGTGGGCTGCTGAGGTGCGAGGCAATCGATTCAAAGATCGTTTCGTTGTCCTGGGCACTGGCGATAGCGCGGCTGGCGGCATACAGACGGCGCGCCTCGTTAAGGGCGGTTTCTGTGCGTTCCAGCAGACGCTTGTTTTCAATTTGTGTACTCATCTGCGAACTGAGCGCCAGGAAGCTGTCGATGTCTTCATTGTCGATGTTCAGGCGCTGCTTGGCCGTCATGATGAACAGGCCCAGGAAGTGCGTTGAGGCGAACAGCGGGAACATCGCCAGGAAACGGGCATTGTGCTCCTGTGACCAGGGCTGGAGCGGGTTGATGTCTGCATTCTGGATGTCGTCCGTCAGCACCAGCGGTGTGCGCTCTAACAGGAACTCGTCGTTCTTGATAGACAGCGGCACATTCTCATTCATCTTGGTGACGATGCCCGATTCAGTACGGGCAATCAGTTGCAGTTGATCCGGCCACCTGTTGCCATACGTATCGCTTGTTGTCAGCCCAAGCCAGAAGACGAGGTCCTCATCGTTCGATGTGATGATCGCAGCCTGTAGTGTATCTTCAATCGTCTGGCTGGTATTAATCATACGGCTGGCGACATACAGGCGTTCGTTGCGCGTCAGCGCGCTCTCGATCTGATCAAACAGCACGCGGTTGTCAACAGTGACGCTCACCTGGCTAATCAAAGCACGGAAGAGGCGCATCTCGCGCTCATTGAACTCGCGTTCATCTTCATAGCCGATGATAATGAAGCCGCGCCACAGACCACGCACATTCAGCGGCACACCGACTGCCGTCGATAGATGATTCAGGCCCAGCGGAGCGCCGATATTTGCCAGCGTGTCGGCTGGTGAAGAGGCATCAAACACGTTGATATCCTGAGCCTCAAACCATTTTAGCCAGTCACCGCTTTGGGCTTCGATCCGGCTCCCTGTCTCGACGCCTTCAATTTCGACACCCGTGAATTCGGTCAGGGTGGCGACGGTGATACCAGCACGGTTTTCCAGCGGAATATTGTCGAACAGCCACAGTTGAATCTGGTTGGCATCCGTCACCATACCATTACGGATGGCTTCCAGGACATCTATCAGAGAATCGACTGTATTCAATTGGCTGCTCAGGTAATACAGCACGGACGTTTCCGAGAGCGTTAGCTGCGTCTCCTGGAACAGACGCGCATTTTCCAGCGCGAGTGCCACACGGTTTGCCACTGCGTCCAGAATAATCTGGTCTTCATCGCTGAATGATTCATCAGCGGCCAGGCCGATGGCAAGCGAGCCGATTTCCTCGCCGCGTACCCGGATAGGGGCGTTCAATGTCTGATCTTGCTCACTGAAAGCTGCGCCAAAATCGGTGACGATTTCCTGATCTTCATCCAATTGGGACCAGGCTTCGCGCGTTAGGCGGCGGTTCAGCATTTCGATTTCAGTTACGCGGGTGTTGGATTCATTCTTGAGCCGCGCATTATGGATCGCGATTGCCAGTTGGTCAGCGATAAGCTGGAAGGTCGGCAGGTCATCACTTATAAAAGCATGCGGCTTGTTGCTCTGGATATCCAGCACACCAATGACATCACCACTGATGGTCATCGGCAGGGCAAGCTCGGAACGAGTATCGGGCAGCAGCGGGTTAAAACGATGGTACTTGTCATCCGTTTCCGTATCGTCGCTGATGATAGCGCGATTTTCGCGGGCGGCGTTGCCCACGACCGAAAACGTATCGACGTTCAACGGAATGCGATGGCCCTGGTCGAGCAGCTTTTTACCGGCTTCACCACGACTATAAGTGAGAATGGCAAATTCTTTGAAGTCATCGACAAAAAAGAGCTGTGCGTGATAGTAACCCAGGCTGGTGCAGATCAGATTGATGGCGCGGTTGGCCAGGGTATCCAGGTCGGAAATGGTGACCATCTCATGGCCAAGGCGACCTGCGACGCGCATATCGCGGTTGCGTCGTGCCGTCTGCGTCACAAGTTCCTGGCTCAAGGCTTCGATCCGATCAGAGATGTTCTGAGCAGCGACCACCAGCTTGTCAGACGAACCAGCGCGCGCAGCATCATGAAGGATCGTGCCATCACCAGCCAGTTGCTGCACCATATCGGAAGCAACCTCGAACTGGTTGGTCAGGCGTAGCAGGAAAGTGCGCAGTACAAAGGCAATCACGAAACCAAGCACTGTGGTGGAAACCGCAATGAGGAAGATCGCGACCAGATCGCTGGAATAAGCCTCTGGGAAATTGCTAACAAGCGCCAGATGCCAGACACCACCGTTTATGTCGCTCAAGTTCAGTGTATTGGTTGATAGGATCGTTGAGCCGCTAAATTCTGTGAGGACATCTTGAGTATCTTCGGCCAGTTGATCGGCAATGAATGTATACAGGGTATCAGAGGCAGTATTGCCACCTTCTGGGCGTAAGTTCTCCAGATATTCGCTGGCAAGGTTGCCGCTGTCGGCCAGGAAGATATTGTCGTTCGCAATCAGCAGCAATCGCTCAGAATCAGTAGCCTGGATGTATCCCTCTGTACTGGTTGCGTTGTTAATGAGGTGCGTAATATCGCGCGTGTCGATGACCATCTGGATCGCGCCAACGATATTGCCACCATCATCATAAACAGCGCCAAGCAGATCAAACTGGGCGCGCGGCGGATTAAATGGCGTTCCATTTTCTGTCATGCGCGTCTGGAAGTTGCCAATAGCAATACCGTTGATTTCGCCGGAGACAACGCTTTGGAACAGCGGTTCGTTGGCGATGACCGCATTGTAAGTGCCATTCTCAGGGTGCTCTATGATCTGGACATTGCCGAACTGCCGCACGGTTTCCAGCCGAATATCGCCATCTGTATCGATGAAACGTGCAGCCACACGGCTTTCATCACCAGCCAGCGCATTTCGTAAGGAAAGTGCTGCCGCCCTTAGGATGCTGCTATAGCCTTCGGTCACATAGAGCATCTCTGAACTGGTGGTCAGGCGGGAAATGGACTCGATATGGGCGTCCAGTTCGTTTTCAAGCACAACCTTTGCACGATTAAGTACAGCCAGATGCTCTGTCTCCAATCGTGTACGGGCTGTACTCACTACGGCGATCACGCCGAAGAGGCCCAATGCAGCCAGCCCAATGGCGATGATCGGCACGATCCGCTGTAGGAGCGACTCGCCAATGGAGTTGGTGGAAGTGTTTTGTCTCACAGTTTCTGTCATATGACCTGACCTCGTTCAGCCATTCAGGGATTTGTCACCTGTTGTCATCATTCTTGTCAAAAGTCGTGCTCAGGCTGTACCTGAGCAGACTATTTTAGGTGTGGCCGTTATTGTGGCCATTCTCGGATACTGCTGCTTGGCCCGTGTGCAGTCGTGCCGCGACCTTCGGCGTCCGCAGTACGCGGCTGACCTCAGAAATTGCCGTCTGCAAAATGTCAGCAACTTCTGTCTTGCCAGTGA
Source organism: Anaerolineaceae bacterium (assembly GCA_020634165.1). Classification (GTDB taxonomy): domain Bacteria; phylum Chloroflexota; class Anaerolineae; order Aggregatilineales; family Phototrophicaceae; genus Phototrophicus. The sequence continues at coordinate 708,717 of JACKCF010000001.1, forward strand.
TCCGGGCAGAAATTTCGTTCACGATACGTTCGCGTTCAGCCGTTTGCTGGCTTTCATTGAACAACCGCGCATTGTCGATACCTAGCGCCAGACGTCCAACCAGTTCTTCCGCCAGAACGACCATCTCAGGGTGAAAGTCCTGTTTGCGCACTTCGTACTCTGCAAAACCCAGCAACTGCTCACGCAGCATGATCGGCACCACAAAGGGAATTGTGTCGCGGTCGGTCGCTTCACCAATGACAGCACGACCTTCTTGTTGGGCCATTTCGGTTAGTTCGCTAAAGTCATAACCCGTATTCTGGCCGCTGTTGCTGTAAAGCTGGCCGCCGCGCTGCTGTGTCAGGTATTCTGCCCAGCGGCGCCGAACCGTTTCACGCTGAGTCGCTTCAAGATCATTCAGGAAGCGCTGACTTTCAGTAAACAGACGCGCATTCTCAATCGCGATTGTCAACTGATCTGCGAGCATGGTCAGGGCGTTGGTCATGGCTTCATCGAAGCTGTCGTTGTAACGGCTCTGAACATCCAGGGCACCGATAATGCGGCCATTGATCTGTAGGGGGATCGCCAGTTCGGCGCGCGTCTCATATAAAAATTCGTTGCGGCGGTGGACTTCACTGGCGGCGGTATCACGGGCAACGACCAGTTGGCCCTGCTCCGTCACCTGGCCGATCACGCTCACGCTGCCGACGGGCAGACGATGACCACGTGCCAGCAGATTCTTACCGGCTTCACCGGTGCTCGCTCTCAGCACGGCGAATTCATTGCGTTCTTCCACGATGAAAATCTGCGCATGATAAATCTGGCTAAAGCGCTCAATAATGAGGTTGACAACTCTGTTCATCAACTGCTGCAGATCGCGCTCTTCAACTGATGTCTGGCTGATTTCCTGAATGACGCGCAGGTCACGAGCCAGTGTACTCAAACGGTCCTCAATATCTTCCTTCTCAGCCGCGAGTGCTTGCCGCGCTTGCAGGAAGGCATTCGTCAGGTGGCCCATCTCGTCAGAGCGGTCGCTGCTTGGAACAGGCGTCTCGTAAGCACCGCGACGCAGGCCATCCAATCCATCGATGACAGCATGCACTGGGCGTGTCAGATTACGATTCAGCAAATAGGCGAGGATAAACAGGAAGATGATGCTCCCCAGCAGAGTGATTCCGGCTGCTGTAATCACCTGGCGCTGCGTACTGCCATAAACGGCATCGGTATTGATTTCTGTAACAACGAGGAAGCTCTGGCCCGCAATTTCCATATGATGGATATGGCCCACCACTTCGCGCGTTGCGCTTTCGCCATCAGGGACCATGTAAGTCAGCGTCAGGCTGGTATCGTTGAGAATCGCGCGCTGTGGCCCATCTGCCAGGACGGACTCACTGGTCACGAGGCCAGCATCAGTTAGGGGTTCACTTGTAATGAAGGCGTTCCCAGCAACCATGCCGCTATCCGGCGGCAGGATCAGATAGCTGTAAGGGAGGTCGCCACTAAGCTCTGAGGGATTCAGAATGCTTGACAGCATGACCTCTGCGTTAATTCGTGTGATCAGGAAGCCCTGTGCGCGTGTGCCTTCCATCAGCGCGACGATGATATCGAACACAATACCATTTGTACTTTGCGTGACGACGAGGGACTGCCGTACGCCATCATTAATTAACTGGGTGCCTTGCTGGAATGTATCCGTATCACTGAAATCTGTTATCCGTTCAGTGGCCTCTGGCCCTGTAGCAACAGTCGCGTGGACGACAGCCGTGCCGTCCGTCGTCACAATCCAGCTTTCTTCATAAGCGGCACCAGGATGCTCTGTCAGTTCCTGGCTAATCCAGTCAGTTAATTCCGTAACCGCTGCCTCATCTAAATCACGACCGAGAACACCATCAAGCAATGGACTCATGTCTTCGGACAATTGTTCCGCCATATTGGCCTGATGCGCAATCGTCTGCCCAAATCGCTCAGTTATAGCGCGCGCATTCAGGTCGGCTGTTTCGTCGACAAACGCGGCCAGCATCGTGCTCCGATAGGTCTCGGTACCGGTTCCCAGAGCAATAATCAGGCCAATGACAGGTACAAGTACGGCCGCAATCAGGAAGAAAACAAGGCGGTTATAGATCGTCGATGTCAGTATGTTCATGCTAATTCCTCTGCATGATTGTGACTATCCTGCTGAGTAGATACATCCGTTGGGGTAGTAGGCTTAAATGCCATAGCCTGTGGCTGGATGCGTATACGGGTCTGGACAGCGCCCAGCGTATTGTTGAACTGCTCGGCGGCTAAGGCCAGCACCGTGTCAATATTGGTCGTGCCAAGCAGCATCTGGCCGACTTCGTTTGCGACAACTTCGCGGCGGGCGATGGTTTCACTCTGTTCAAACAGCATCCGGTTTTCAATCGCCATCGATAGTCGCTGTGTAATATCGCGCATCAGGTCCATCTGCGACTGCGAGATCATCAGATCAGCCGGTAGCGAAAAACTGATGGCCCCCACAGACATGTCACGGATGCGTATGGGCAGCGAAACGGTCTGCTCCTGGGTTTCTGCGTCCGTCTCAATATGCAGATCATTGCGATTCAGCGCGGCTTGTATCTCCGGCGTCAACTCATGATTTGGTTTGGCCGACCAATCGTGCTTGACCAGATCAAAACCAATCAATGAATCGCCCACAAGGTCGCTGCCGAGTTTTGAAAGTGGACGCGAAGGCATTTGTCGCGAAGCATTAGGCTGTGTCCGTAACCGCTGCACAGTCTCTTCCTGCTCTTTGACTTCGGCCTGCAAAACAGTCGTCAGTCGCCAGCTACCGATCTTCAGCGCCAATTCCGAGGCGACCAGTTGCAAGATGCCGCTAGTGGCACTGTCTATAGCATTCGTCTGTCGTACCTGAATATCCAGCACACCCAGCAATTGATCTTCAAAAATCAACGGCAGGCTGATATTCGTTTGAATCCCTGGCGAATGATGTGCCCGTCGGGCATATGGATCGCTGCGATTCACGATCATGGGTTGCAACGTCTGGATGGCCAGACCAATGCTCGTCTCTTTCAGATTGAGGTTGGTGACCTGGTTAAGCGTTTCTGAGGCGGTCCGGCTGACATGGCGATAGATAAACCCGTTCTCGGTCAGATAAGCCTGTACGATATCGAAGTGCATGGAATCTTCAATATCGGCTAATAGCGCCTGAATCAGTTCGACATCACTGTTGAATGTTCGGTTTCCGGTCTTACCTGACAAGGCGATGTTTGCATTGTGGATGACATCATTCGCCCTGGTAGCAGTGCTTTGCAGGGAGGTCACGAAAGTCATCATCAGGAAGCCGGAGCCAAGGATGACTGCGGCCATAATCAAGATATATTCAATATCCGTCAGGTTTTGATCGGCAAATACCGGATTCACAATGCCGATAACGCTGGTGGTGAAGGCCACGAACATGGAAATGATCGCGCCTTTCGTACCAAATAGTGTGCCCCCAGCGATAATCAGCACAATCACCGACAACCGACTATTACCATTTTCATTCAGGCCCATGATGCCCGTCAGCATAAAGAGAATGAACATCGTCACCAGGCTGGCCATCTCTAGATGGCCTCTTTGGACCGCAAAGTAAATGATCAGAATCAGCGGAATGCTGAACAGGAGCAGGATAATCGGTGGTGGTAAAGGTTCGCCCGCAAGTGCCAGGTTGATGATGCGCATGCCAGTGTAGGCGATTGTCAGGATCAGAGTGCTGGCCACAGTGGCAATCAAACCACGCGCGCGGATATTCTTAATTGGGCTTTGATAGTCGAACTGCAGGCGGAGGATATTCGCTGGGTTCATGCTATGCCTCCCGTATTGTCATCGGTGGCAGGTGGAGTCTTTGGCGCCATATCGTGTTGCCCATTCATTGTGCCATTTTGATGGTGGCCATTGCTGCCGTTGCCATTGTGTCCGTTCATTACTGTCGCAGGTTGTGATGGCTGTAGCATGGCATAATTCGTATTTAAGGATGCTTGCTTCATACGGATTGCGCCGGACGTTGCGCCCAGGGATGAACTGAGGCCCTCAAGCGCGGTCTTAAGCAAGGCTTCCAGGCTATCTGCTGCCTGGAATTCAGTGACCAAACCGGAAATGATCTGTTCGTTGTAGCTGGTCTCCTGGATTTCTTCAAACAGACGGGCATTATCCAGGCTGACTGCCAAGCGCTGTGCCACGCCTTCAACAATATCAACCAGCTCAAGCTCGATATCGTCATTAGTGGTCGAAGTTTCAATCTCCAATGCGCCGATAACCTCACCGCGCAGGATCAGTGGAGTTGCCACAACACGATTAACATCTTTGCGCTTCACAACCGGCTGTTGGCCTTTTACAGACTCGATCATCGCCTCTGTCCACTGCGCATTCGTCGTGAACTTATTGCCTTCTAGGCTGATGCCGGAAAGGTGATGGCGACCAAACATATATTGGTTCCATGCTTCACGGGTCAGCGAACTGTTCAGGCGGCTAATTTCACCCAGGCTGTGTTCAGATTCTTCCAGCAGGCGCTGATTTTCCAACACACTATGTTGTTGCTGTTCAAACAGATCGGCATTACGGATCGCGGTGGCAAGCTGGCTGGCAAGCAGCTTCAGCGCCTGTTGTTCCGCCTGTTTAAATACGTTCGGACGCATGCTCTGTACATCGAGCACACCAATAACGCGATCATTATCTAACAGTGGAACCAGGATCGCCGACTGCGTCGTTGGTAGCAATTCGCTGTAGGCTCGTTCGGAGTTATCCACATTGTCGATAACGACTGCATCGTGGATGCGGGCAACTCGGCTAATCAGGCTTTGTGGGCCGATGGGCAGAAGTTGGCGTGTCGGACGTGCGTTACCGCTATCGGTTGTGGCCTTTAGTTCAGCCTGAACTGCATCTTCATCCAGCGTGTAAATCTGGACGTGATAATACCCAAAACGGTCCCGAATAATGTCAACCGTCCGTTGATAAAGCTCATCGGCACTCAGGTACCGTGCGATGATCTGGCCAACATACGAACTGGCTTCCAGTAATTCATTGAGGTTCTGGGTGCTGTCTGCTGTTTTCTGCATGGCTCCGACGAAGAAGCGTAAAGACAGGCCAATCAGAATCTGTGTGAAGATGATCACAGCCGTTGAACTGACCAGGTTGGCCTGCTCTGCTGGTGTGGCCAGCTTATCTATCACGCTGATTGCAACGATCACACCGCTTGCTGTTGTGACGAACAACCCCAAATAGTACTCGATCCGGGTGCCCAGGACCGCTGAGGTGATAATCGCAATCGTGCCAATAACAAGATACGACCCTGCCAATAAGGCTTGTCGATCATTGTTGGGATTTTGTGCTGACAAAAAGACTGTGATTGCGGCTGCAATCACGGTGCTGTAAATCAGAATGCGTGCGCTCGTTCGCAGGTTGTTTCGCTCGATCAAGACCAAAACGATGCCACCCAGCACCACCAGGATGAAGATAGGCAGTACGCCAAAGAACATGATGGATTCGCCGCGGCGTGTTATGACTGCGATCTGCGCTACCAGGCCGATGGCACTCATCAACATGAGTATCACCGCCAGCACCCGCATATAGAGTTTTTGCAGCTTGACGATGCTGATTCCGACTGTATCTCCTGCTCTAGTCGTCATGACACAACCTCCGCTTCAGTAGAAGCCCCCTGAAGTTCATCTGGGATACCCAGGCGGACGGTGACGCGCGCAGCGTGCAGAGCGGTATACAGGCTGCGAGCCGCTTCGGCCAGTGTTGATTCAACGTTATTACCCTGCAACCGACTGCCAATCTCATTGATGACCGCCTCGCGTTGCGCGTTGCGCTGGCTATCGTCCAGAAGGCGAATATTCTCCGCTGCCAGACTAAAGCCCTGCCCAATCTCCTGGATTAGTTCCAGATCTTCGGGTGTGATGCTGTACTCAGGCGTAAGCTCGAACTCCATCGCGCCAATGACCTGGCCTCGAACAGCTAAGGGTACGGCAATAACCGCGTCCTGATGGACGATGGTATTGTTCTGGGCCGCTTCGGCCAGGGTAGATGTCCAGTCAGACGCTGTTGTGCTGTTGTCGGCATCCGCACTGTAGTCAATGCCTTCCGTGTGGCTTTCGCTAAGGTAATCGGCCCAGGCGCGGCCAATAATGCGCTTATTCAGGCGTTCAACCTCGCGCAGGGCAGTCCGAGCCTGTTCAGCTAGCAACTGCTTTTCTGCGACCTGTTTCTGGACCATTTCAATCTGTGACAGGTTGCTGATGGCCAGTGCTAGGCTATCGGCCAGCGACTGGAAGGCGTTCATTTCATAGTCGCCCAGTTCAAGCCGTTTTTTGCTCTGCAAGTCCAGCACACCGACGACATCCCCGCCAATACGCAGCGGGAAGGCCGCTTCAATGGTTGTTTCTGGCAGCAGTTCATTCGGTCGCATAATCGTGTGATCAACATTGGCATAGGTCACTTGCGGGGACTTCTGCAACATCGTTTGTCCAACCACACTCACGCTGCCAACAGCCAGACTGTGCTTGCGTTTCAGCAGCTTCTGGCCAACTTCACCCGTACTGGCGACCAACTGCGTTGTAATGCCATCTGGCTCCAGCAGGAATACCTGAACATGGTAGTATTCGTCGTAGTGCTCCAGGATCGTATGGACCGCCTGGTGCAGAATTTCTTCCTTGGTCTTGGTCGCCGTAATGCCACGAATGATCTTCGCCGTCACATCGGAAAGGCGAGTACGTTCAAACAGCTCAGATTTCTGGCCTGCTTCCAGGGTCGCCAGGGCATAAAGCCCCCAGCTATTGGTGATGCCTGTATACGAAACCATTGCCATGAGCAGGGTTGTGATGTAGAAGGTCGTCAGGTTATCCGTCAGCGCCAGATCAATGAACAGCAAAAAGCCAGTCAGCGCACCCAGCACGATCATGCCGCGTACCTGTGCCAGCAAACCGCCCATTAGAATGGGGATACCACTGACGATGAGGACGATCAGCAAGCTTTCATCGTTAGCCGTGCCTACCAGGAACATCGCTATTGCTGACGAAATTGGCACCAGCCACTTAGCGATATTCAGGTAATTGCTTCTGACCAGGAAATATGAGATGAAGTAGCTGACGATCAGCAGGATCACACCCGCAGCCGCCACTGATGGCAGCACACTGAATGCCAACAGCAGGTATATAGATGTGCTGACCACGCCAGTACCCGTGATTAACAGGATGGCACGGGCCTGTTGGCGCTGGTCCGGTGTTTCGTAATAATCAGCAGCGAATAGGCTGCGTAAAAACGTTGCCATCAAGCATCCTCCTGCATGATGGTCGCATTCTCAACGCCCAGGCGAATTCGTCCGGCTTTTGCATCCAGTGCTCTGGATAATTCCTCAACCGTGACCTGCATCAGGCCCTCAATATCGGTCTGACGTTGAATACGCGATTTAATATCATTTGCGAGTGTCTTCATAGAAGCGCGTCGGGCACTCATTTCAAACGAGGCGACATTGGCCAGCGCGATGCCCAACTGATTAGCAATCTGGTTCAATTGGCTAATATCAGCATTAGTAAAAGGGGTTTCCTTTGCACTGCCGATTTCCAGCACGCCGCTGTAACCGTTGCGCCCCTGGATCGGTACAGCCATGATCTGTGACAGGCTGCTCCGATGGGGATGGGCAACCTCCGGCTTGCTGGCCAGATCAGCCACATGCTGTAGGGACTGCTGTGTCCAGGCGTCGCTGGCAACCGTATGCGTATCCGGCGAAATAGCCTCATTGACATCCACTGATACCGCTGCGAAGTGTCGTTCTGCGCGTATTTCCAGCTTGTAATTATTGTGGTTAAACAGGCTGATCGCCGTGTACTGCACATCCAGCAGCCGGAAAAGGACCGACAGCGTCGATTTCATAATGTCGGGGGCTGTAGTCGCCGATTGAACATCCTTGCTGTAATCCGCAGTTGCCTGCATCTGCCGCAGTTGATCTGCCAGTTGATCCGCATCGGTCGTCTGCGGGAAGGTCTGCTGGGCTTCCCACAGCAGTTGCCGCATCACAATCGCGGCTTTTTCACCAATGGATTGCAGAATACTGCGTTCATTGCTGGTGAGCGAGATCGCTTCTCGGCTGTTGAACACGGCCAGCGCCAGGATTTTCTGACCGAAGCGCAGCGGCAAAATATAAGCGCTATCCACATACGACGGGATCAGCGTTTCGCGCATCAAATTATCGACAGCCGCTTCTTCCGCAGCGCGGTGCCATAATACATCGACAACAGACTGCCACTGCCGATGCCAGACTTGCAGATAATCGCGACTCATGGCTGAAATCGGTTCATAGCGCGGTTTGCCGGTATACTCCAGTTGATGCATGCCCTCGATGTTGTTGCCGTTCCAGCGCACCACATACAGGGTAAGATCAGCCTGGTTGAGGTTAACGGCACTGCTGAGCGCTTTGGCAACATCAATCACATTTTCACTGGCATCCAGCGTAACCGACGCAATATGCTGCCGAGCGAACAGCGCTTTGGTCAGGGCTTGCTCTAAATGCAGCGCCAGATGCTGGGCCAGTGCGCCCGCAACTTCATCGTTCTGGGTGGCAGTCGCCTCATAGGTCAGTGCCAGCACGCCGATAACGGTACTGCCAACGCGCATTGGCAAAATCAATGTCAGACCATCGTGTACGGGGGCGTCACTGTCCAGGGCTTGTTCATATAACGATTGACCCGTAAGGGGTTTGGGGGTGGGTGCTGTCGTACTGCCTGCGCTGGACCAGGGCAGCATGGCCGTTGTCCCCAGCCGATAAACAGTCGCTTCAGCAATGCCTGCATTGGCAGTGAGCAGACGCGGCAAAAAGGCACTGAGCAGTGCCTCTGGTGACGTCGCTTCGCGTCCAAACTGATCCGCCAATGACAGCAAATTCAGCAGATTATCCATATAGGTTGACCTCTAGTTGGCTTTGTGTTGCACATCCCGTAGACCGTGCCAACAAAAAACGAGACGTGTGAGCTGCAGCAGAAATCCAGCGTAGGTTTATTGCCATTCCCAGACTTGTTCGCCAGAGAGCAGACGTTGTATCTGTTCTGGGAAACGGTCCGGGTCCAGCGGCTTGCCCAAAAATCCGTCAAAGCCGGATTTCTGTGCGCGGCGCATCTGGTCTTCGCTGGCTTCCGCAGTCACGGCGCAAATAATCGTGTCTTTAAGCTTGGCATTCGCCCGCACTTTTTGCAGTGCCTGGTATCCATCTTCATAAGGAAGGCGAATATCCATCAGGATCAAATCAATGCGCGGCAGCGTTTCGGCGAACTGCACCACCTGCCAGCCGGACGTCTTCCATTCACAGCGTTGGACGCCCATGAACGCCAGCATGCGTGCAATCAACACGAAGTTGGGCACATTGTCTTCGACGACAAGCACGTGTGCTTCACTGGGTTCGATTGGAGTACGAGTAGTCATAAATTCCCTTTGCATCACAGCCCCGCTATTTTCTGAGGTCTGTCATTGTGATGATGAAATGATCAGCCTCGCTACGGTTAGATTCAGCGCTGCCAGATTCACGTTCTGGTATCGCTATGGCAAGTATTGCCGTATTTGGTCGGCAAACGTATCAATATCAATGGGTTTGCTGATGTAACCATCGCAACCGGCATTAAGGAAGTTCTCCTTGTCGCCCTGCATGGCGTTCGCCGTCAGTGCCACAATCGGCACATCGGAAATATTCGGCAGTTGGCGAATATGTTGTGTCGCTGTCACGCCGTCCATTTCCGGCATACTGATGTCCATCAGGATCAGGTCCGGTGGATTGCTGCGAGCCATTTCAATCCCAATGATGGCATTCTCCGCCTCATGGACCTCAAAGCCCTCGGCCAGCAGAACGCGGCTCACCAGAACACGATTATTAAAGTCATCTTCGATATAAAGCACCCGCGCCATAGGTTTTATCTCCTCAAACGGGAACTATGCGCTTAACACAGTTAATCCATGCTCCGCATCACGGAGCAGCAACATTCATTAGAGAACGTTCGATTGATTATTAGGACAATCGATCTTCCCTATTCATTATGAAGGAATTAAGGCATCGTTTGCGTTAAGACTTTGTCACAACGCTCATTATTTTGGGCGATATTTGTCATAGATAATAATACCGCCATTTTTGCCAGCATTGCTTGCTGGTTAACCGCATATTTTCTGCTATCCTGATAGCCAGAGCGGCCTATCAGGCCATCTAAACTTTAATTGAACAAGGAGTTCATACATGCCAAAAAAATACAGCGCCTATCCTGACATGGTGATTGACCCCTCTAAGAAATATGTTGCCCGCATGGAAACAGATCGCGGCACGATAAATATCGACCTGTTCGCAGATCGCGCGCCCAAGACTGTTAATAACTTCGTTTTCCTGGCCCGCGAAGGCTTTTACGATGGGCTGGTATTCCATCGGGTGATTGAAGATTTCATGATCCAGGGCGGGTGCCCCAATGGTGATGGTCGCGGTGGCCCTGGCTATACCTGGCCTGATGAAGCGTCTGCGCTCGCTATCAAGCACGAACGCGGTTCACTCAGCATGGCCAACGCAGGCCGCAATACCAACGGCAGCCAGTTCTTCATCACCCACATCGTGACTGACTGGCTTAATGGCAAACATGCTGTCTTCGGCAAGGTCCAGACCGCAGAAGATCAGGCCGTTGTCGATAGCATCGACCAGCTTGACCAGATCAAATCAGTCGAAATTATCGAATCCTAACGAGCAGGTTCCACACGGAGCATTGAAAAAGGACATGCCCAGGCATGTCCTTTTTTCGTAACGTGAACAGGCTATAATCGATCATCATCTGTCTACCCATCGACCGACTATGTCTTTCTACAAGAAAAGCCTGCCAGACCCAACCTACAAAGCCATACAGACGCCCCTGGGTGTGTTCTACGGGCGCGATGCCGTCTTGATTGATACCGTCTTTTATGATCCTCAGGATGGGGGTTTGCTGCGGCTCAAAGGCCAGCTAGATGGGGCATCTGTCACGCACAATCCGCAAAAGCTGGAGACAATCTCATTTGAACTGACATTTCATGACGTACAGGCATTTACCGTCACTCAGGTCGATACCTACGGCTACGGTGGCGGATCAGTCAGCAGCTTTGACCAGGTTTTTCATTCACGCTGGCGTTATGATCTGATGAATCGGCACTCAACCACCATCACCGGACGCCACACCCATTATCACCTGCGGACGTATGATGACGTCTACGACATCCTGTGCGAATCGTTTGATCTGGTGCTGGATTTACCGGAATAGCTCAGGTTTTGAATGCGCGACGAGCGTTAACAGCATTCAGATTTGATTTTCTCAATCCACACTTTTAATCAATCGGTTCGCTGATCTGGGCGACGGGCAGCGTAAAGCTAAAGATGCCACCACCGCCAGGGTTATCACTGATCCAGATGCGCCCGCCTTGTGCCTGTACCGCCAATTTGCAGAAGGTCAGGCCCAGGCCCACTCCACGACGCTTGCCGTGCTGCCCCTCAATCTGGACGAACTGATCGAACAGGCGGTCTTTGTAGTTATCCGGCACACCCGGCCCCTGATCGATAATATCCACCTGTAGCTGCTTATCGTAGCTTTGGGTCGCCCGCAAAATGATCGTCGCATTCTCCGGACTGTGTTTGAGAGCATTGTCCATCAGATTCATGATGATGCGCTCAGTCTTCTCACCATCGATGAGCAGTAACGGTAATTCGTCCATGTATTCAGTTTTAATGGTGATGTTCAGTTCGGTCGCTAGCGGTGCCAGTTGGGTTCGCACCTTATCAACCAGATCGGGCAGATGCGCGATTTCCGGTTCTAGGTCGAGCGTACCGCTTTCCATCTTGGCGATGTCCAGCAGCGAATCCACGCGCAGCAGTACAGTGCGAATCGCACGTTCACTGGCGTCAACAGCACGCTCAAGGATGTGGCGATGCTTGCTCTCTTCTGGGATCAATTCCTGGAACAGACGCAGGCTGGCCGTAACAGCCGTTAGCGGGCTGCGTAAATCATGGACGATCATGCGTGAGAACATCTGCCGCGCCCGTACCAGTTCGTATTCTTCCGTTTTGTTGTAGTAAACCAGCAGGGCAGCCACCACCCGCCGCTGATCATTCCGCACCGGAATCACCTGCCGCTGGATGTGCTTTACACCCTCATCCAGTTCCAGCGTATAGCCGTGCGAGTCATACTTTTGCCAGATAGCCGGATCGTTCAGGCGGCCAAGTAGGTTCTCAATCTCACGGCGGCTGGTGAAGCCCAGGCGCGTCAGAACGCTGCCATCGCCTTCACTGATGCTGGCCGTAATTGGCTGCTGAACCAGATAGTGGCTTTCCAGTCCCAACAGATCAATACGTGGGTTCGCCTGAATGACGGTGCCATCTGCACCCAGCAGCAAGATGCCTTCTTCCATCGCATTCAGGATGACGGCCATATTGTCACGGGCTTGCCGCACCCGCTCGAAGAGCTGCGTATTTTCAATCGCGATGATGCCCTGATGTGCCACTTGCTGCAAAAAGCCGCTGTCATCCTGGCTAAAGCACCCGACTTCTTCACTTTCCAGTACGATCAGGCCGACGCAGGCGTCTGCCCGCCAGATTGGCACCAGCAAAATCGAACGGGTGGTTGGCAGCAGCGGCGCACAATCTTCGACTTCGTGCGTATCGTCGCACTGCACGACGATGCCTTCCTGAATGACCTGTCCGACCATGCCTTCGCGCAAAATCGCCACACTGCTGAAGAGGTCTTGCGGGTATCCATACTGCGCCGGAACATACAGCATGCCATTATCATTTTGCATGATGATGGCCCCGTGAGGTGCGCGGGTCACCGTAATGACGTAGTTGAGGATCGTCTCAAAGACGCGGTCGGCATTCTTGAACGATGCGGTCAGCATCTGGCCCAATTCCGCCAGAATGCTCAACTGCTGAACGCGCATTTCTAGCGCGTGATCGGTCTGCGTGAAGGTGGTTGCGTTGTGTAGTGCCTGCGTGACCTGTGTCGCATAAGCCTGCAAAAGGTCCAACTGCTCATAAGCGAATAGCTGTGGCTCTTCAAAGTAGAGCGCCAGTACGCCGATCTGCTGGTCCCGCATCCATAGCGGGAGTTCAATCAGCGATTGCAGATTGCTAGCTTCCAGCTTTCTCCGCAGGTCGGGAGTTGCTGCCCCCGGGGACGTAACAGTGACGGCTTCGCGTGCTGTCGGATGGTGTGGCTTCGTTTGCAGTGGCGGCACAGTCAACGGATCAAGCCCACGTTGCTCTACCAGCATCAAGCCCACTTCTGGGCTGAGTTGGTAAAGCGCGACGGCGGCAGCATCGGCAATCAACGGCGCCGATGTCACCACTGTCTCAATCACTTCCGTGTAAGACAGACTGTGCGTCAGTGTGGTTGTGATCATATTCAGCTTGGCCAGCCGTTCTGCACGGTGTACCTGCTGACGATAGAGCAGGGCATTATCAATCGCGATAGCGGCTGTGTTGGTCATGGTCTGTAGCAGGTCGATATCTTCCCGCCGGAACCGCCTGCCTGTATGTGATTGTACGACCAGCGCCCCAAGCACATGGTCATGCGCCTGTAACGGAATGCCTAGCCAACCACTGAGGTTCGTGCTGCGGCTGTTCCCGTTGTCGTCAAGATATGCTTCCAGATGATCCTGCAAGACCAGCGCTTGATTCGTCGCGATCACGCGCTGGATCAGACCGGCATCATGGGGGAGTGGATCATCCATCTGGCGCGGAATCTCAACGTCATTTTTGACAATGAGTGGGTAGCCGATATTGCCAAGCTCGTCCAGTAGGGCCACCGTGAAATCTTTGATATGCAGCATCCGGCTGACTTCCTGATGGGTCAGTTCGAGCAGCTCATTCAGGTTGAGGTTGCCGCGCATGGCATCCGTCATGGCAACCATGATATTCTTCTCGCTCAACTGACGCCGCAGCTTCTGCTGGATCAGGCTGAGGCTGTAGAGGCCAAAGATAATCAGCGCCGCGCCGACAATCGTCACCGTAAACAGCATCAGTGATGTCTGGCTGCGAGCGACCACACTGCCTACGAACGAAAACGGAATCGGCATCAAAATCAGCGTGACGATTGTCAGGCCGTTGGTACGCATGACGCGCTCGCCCACATAAATCACAAAATGCGTCTGGATGGCCAGCGTCGCCAGATAAATCGCCACATAGAGCAATGCGAAAATCGCCATTTGCAGCCCATGACGTTCAAAATCCGCGCCGATTGGCAGTTGCCCATCCAGCAGCAAATAAGCCCGTCCCGCGACATAGAACGACAGCGTCTGCTGGGCGACGAGCAAAATCAAGGCATAGAGTCGGTCAATCGGTTGTTGGTATTGACGCGAGCGGACGACTTCAATCAGTGCGCCCAGGCCGCTGCCCAATGCAATCGCGACAGTCATAATCGGGAAAGCATTGGCAGGGGTAGAAAGAAAGGCCATGATGCCAATCGCATGGCCGACACTGAGCTTGCCATTGTGCAGTGGGATGCTGAGTGCCACAGCCAGGGCCATCAGGAGGCCATAAACCACCCATTCTAGCAAATAGTCAGCGGCAGCCACCGTAATGGAAAGAGAATTGCCCACGATAACTACCAGCGTCAGGGCGGCCATCGTAAAGACAGTAATGAGGGCAATGCGATGTTTCATGCGATGATCTCAGTATGTGAGCTTGATGACTGGGCCAGCCTATTACAGCGGGTGTACCCAGTCTAAGGATCGGCAGATAGCACGCGCGCCTATGAGGTGGATTTGGCAATCGGCAGTGTAAAGACGAAATTGGCACCCGACAGGGGACCCTCGTCCGCGATCCAGATGCGACCGCCATGCGCTTCTATTGCGAGCTTGCAGAAGTGCAGGCCCAGGCCGCTGCCTTTATCACCCTGATATGGCTTTTGCGTCGTTATTTGCTCGTACTGCTCAAAGACACGTTCCCGCATTTCTACAGGAATGCCGGGTCCCGTGTCATTGACGAACAGCCGGACCATATCCCGATCTTCGTCAGAGCGGTACGCCCCTACCATTATACGCCCACCACTGGGTGTGAACTTATAAGCATTTTGTAGCAGATTGATAAAAACGCGCCGGATCAGGTCATTATCGACCTTCAGGAAGGGCAAATCTGGCTCTAGCTGGGTTTCAATCGTCAGATTAGCTTCGCTCAGGGAAGTCGCAAGCGCGTCGCTGGCCTGTTCAAGAATATACTCCGCAGGCAGGTCTTGCAGATCAAGCGGTAGTTCGCCTTTGCCCATCCGCTCGATGTCACGCATGCTGTCGACCAGATGCAGCAGTTGGTTGGCGCTCTCCAGGCTGACCTGGATCGACGGTACCAGGTTCTCATCAACGGAGTCGCCTTCGGCTTCCAGCAGGGCCAGTACCATATACATACTGCTGATGATCGAACTCAATGGGCTGCGCAGGTCATGAATGACCATACTCTGGACTTTTTGCCGATAGAGTTCCAATTCCTTTTCTTCCGTCTGGTCGCGCAAAGTAACCAGACGTGCAACCAGATTGCTGTTATTCTCGCCTGTAATCGGCGTGTGCGTCTCTTTGATGTAAAGCGTATGACCATCGCGCCGTGTGATGGCATATTCGCGATCCTGGTTATCGGCGGCGGATGCCCGGTATAGCCCACTGATTTTGTCTACATAGGCATTGGCCGCTACCGGATCATCAGGATACATATTGTTCGCCAGCACCTCAGCGAAGGATTCTCGGTATTCTGTATCGACGCTTAGGCCGATGAGCTGTTCCGCTGCCGCATTCGCCGCCTGGACAATGCCTGCTCGGTCCAGCAGCGCCAGTCCATCACGGCTGGCACGCAAAATTGTGCCCATCTGGTCATTCTGGCTCTTGAGCGTTTCACTCAGATAAATGATCTCCAGATGGCGGCTGACTTGCTGTGACAATAGTTCAACGGTATTCCGTAGCTCGGTATCAAAGTCCTTCACCTCAGCGAAGGTGATGCACAGCACTTCCTTAATGGTGTTGCGGCGGATAATCGGCATGACTACCGCGCTCTTGTGATGGACATGGCTCAACATATCATCGGACTGGTAAATGGCATTCGTTCCGATATCCGTGATGTAAAGCACCATCTGTTCACTGATGGCCTTCATGATGAGGGCTTCAGGAAGATGCGGCTCGCTTTCGCGGGCATTCTCAGCGCCCTCGCGTACGAAGCCAGTCACCTGGATCAGTGACGCCGGATGTTCATCGTAAAAGTAGAGTGCGCTTTCATAACCATCCAGCACAATCAGCGATTCGCGCGTAATCACGCGGATAATCTCGTTCTGGTTTAAGGTCTCGACAGCACTCAGGGTCATGTCACGCAGACGCTGTAACATCGTAACCTGCTGCTGCCGTTCATCGAGCATGCTGGAATTGGTAATACTGATAGCGGCATGTGTTGCCAGGTTCTTCAAAAAGCCAGCCTGCTCGGTGCTGAACGCATTCGGCTTCAGGCTCTGGACTTGCAGCACACCGATGTTCTTACCGCCATATTGCAGCGGCACAGCCAGCGATGAGCGATAGACGAGCGTCGCTAAGGGGTCATCTTCGCCAGATGTCGCGCCTTCTTCGGCTTGCAGGTCATTGTGTAGCCGATCCTGCCCCTCTTGCACAACCTCCGCCAGGACCGGATTTGCATTCAACGCATACAACTCTTGCCGCTGAGTAAAGCGGTCGTTGATGATCTCGTGAACCGTCGATTGCAGTTCGGTGCCGTGCTGTAACAAACCAACGACGCTTTTGCTGGCTTGTGTCGCGCTCATAGCGGCTTCCAGCACATTGCGCAGAATGATGTCCTTGTCCAGCGATTGCGCAATCTGAATGGCGATGCCTTCCAGTGCTGCCAGTTGCCCCAGGCGCTGGACCAGTTCTTCTTCAATTTCGTTGTAACGCCGCGCATTAAATAGCTGGAAGGAAATCTGGTTTGTCGCCATTTCCAGCAGGCGCACATCATTTGGCGATAACGTTCGTGGCTCATCGGAGCGCATTTGCAGGATGCCGATGACTTCCTGATTAATAATGAGTGGGGCGGCGAAGCGCACCACATCCCCAACCTGTTCCATCAGTTCGCGCATGGCATCGGATAGATTCGGATCATCCGATTGCCATGTATAGACGAAGAACCGTAGGCTATCGAGCGACTTCTCAAATTCAGGAATGCGCGTCAGTTCACGGTAACTGCGTGTCACATGTCGCTGGCTGACGTCTGACGTCAGCAGGAAGCCTTCTGCCTTATTTACCTGCTTCAGCGCGATATCAATCTTGGTGAAGGCAAACAGTTCTTCCAGAATTTCGTTGATGCGCAGGACGATCTGTTCAAGTTCCAATTGAGCCGATGACGACCGTGACAGTTCTACCAACTGTGCCTGCTCGGATGCGTACAGTTCGAGCGCACGTAATAGCTCGGCATTATCCAGCGCCGCCGTGACCTGATTGGCCAGCATCTCCAACAGGCTGATCTCGCTCGCGGAATAATGACGCGGTGTATCGTGGTAGACGTTCAAGCTGCCCAGGTGCGCCATCCCGGACTTCAGCGGCACACTCAATGTAGAAACAAACTGACTTCTTTTAGCAGCCGCCTGCACGTTCTCATTAAACTGGCTGATGTCTGAAATATTGATGATGCCATCTGTGGGTAGCTCGGTATTGGCGACCGTTTGCCAATCTGGGGGCACAATGCCCTCAGCGAAGCCCACCGCCGCGCTAACATTGGCCTGGGCATCATCGTCATAAACGAAAATAGCAGCTTTGTCTGTATTGGAGAGGTTCAGTGCGATTTCGCAGGCCGTTCGCAGCGATTCTGAACGGTCAATATTGAACATCACATCGTGCAAGGACGTGTTGATGAACGACATATGCTGTGCCATCTGCATCGTCTGCTGGTAGGTGATGGCATTGCGAATGGCGACGCTCGTCTGGGTACCAATCGTCTCAAACAGCAAAACGTCTTCTTCACTGTAAGCACGTGGATTACTTGAATGACCAATAGCCATCACACCATACAGCGAATCACCTACAATGAGTGGCATACCCACGTAAGCAGCTAACTGATGCTCCGGTGGCGTGGGGTCGAGAGCAGGGAACCGATGCTGATTAGACAGCGTGATATGCAGTGTTTTCTTCTGCTCTACCACCTGCCCGATATAACCCTTGTCGATTGCTTTGGTCCCCCACTCCTCATGCTCGCCATTTTTCATCACGAACTGGAAGGTCATCGTCTTATAATCGTTTTCCAGCGTCGCGACGTAAAAGACATCCAGCATAAAGACTGAACGGACATCCTGGTAAACGTGCAGCAGCATATCATCAACCATCATATCGTCGTTGATATTCTTGCTGATGCGATTCAGAATCGTTAGCTCATCCTGATGGCGGGTAATGGTCGTCGGCGGGGCAAAATCTACCGTTGAACCTGTCCTGAAGAATTGGTAAGTCGCCAGCGCCAGTAAGCCAATCAGAATCAGCACACCACCTGCCGACCATGCCAGGGCAATCGCTACGCTACCGATGGTGAATACCGCCACTTCGATCCAGTAGCCAGGTCGCGCCAGGACCCGATTAGGGTTGTCATCCGCAACCAGCACCATCCCGACAATTTGCGCCAGAATGTAGCCCACAAATACAGCAATAACAGCAATACCGATGGCCGTAATATCCGCAAAGTTAATCGGCGTTGTGACGTTAGCCAGCAGCAGAATACCGAAGATCGCTAAAGCGCCTATACCGACAGCAGCCACCACATATACTGCGGACCACAACAGAGTAGGCACCTGCTGATCGGAACCCACATGCGGTTTGTCGATAGCTGCTTGTAGCCCCGTACCAATGAGGACGCCAGCGAGCAATACCAGTAGGCCACCGGCAATATGGCTGCCTAAAACCATTATGGCGGCAATAGTAAAAATTAAAGATTCTTTTGTGGAACGTTTCCACATCAGGATGCTGGTAACAAAGGTGCCCATTCCCAGGGCAATGAGGGTTGATTGTTGACCCAGAACTTCAACTCCTGATGATAATGTGCCAAACAGAGCTAGCATCGTTATCAGTGCAAGTATTAAAGCGACTGGTCTGTTCTCTATGATCACTTTATGCGCACACGCTGTGTATTTATTTTATCAATCAGATTTTTTGTAGATAATTTGGCCGATTATTGCACAAAATTCTACAAAAACTACCAAAATGTTGTATGCTATGGATAGCAAATGGCCCTTTGGTACTAACATACCATTGTATCAATATTGTAACGGGTAATGGTGTCTCTGGGCATATGTATCTGCCAGATTAAAACGCTCATGAGTTTATTGGGCCACAGTGCTTTGGTACCGCTATGGTGCCAGTCCATTTCAGCGGCTCATGAACGTGTCTGTAATCATTAGACTATAGCACCTTACAAGGTTGAAACAAGGGCATGGCAAGCCAAACATGGCATCTAACTATCTTACTATCTATTACTCGTTTTTGACCCTTTGCGAGTCGTTAACAGGTTGTTGAGATTGTCATGTTTATTCATGTTTCGCAGATTCAAAATGAATGGATTAACGTACAAGAAATGACAGCGGTGGATAAATTATAGATAAATATTTGAATTACATTTCTGAAATATACTTGAAAATTAGATTGCTAAATATTACAATTACTCTCTTACATAAGTCCCGGCCAAAATCAGGATAATAAATCGGGTTGTAGGAGAAACGTCATCGTCTTTGAGGAATCAATACGGGGCGGTTTTCTATAAAAAATTTGGTACCTGTTGGGATTATGTAAAAACATCTTTGTTTACTAGTATTTCTATTACAAGGATGATAATATTGCTTGGAATGGGTCAGTACGGATAAGTCTTGTAGCTCTTTTACTCTGGTTATTTGTCAAAACTTAGCGAAAATTATAGAGTGCTACAAAACCAAGTATTAATACCAATTGTATATATTGAGTTTGTGAATCATACTGATAAAATTTCTAGGTTTCTTTACCATTATTTGTAAGTTTCTTTACCATTATAAGGTATAAGTATGTTTGACAAGAGTAGCATCGCTAAAAGACTGACCACTAAGCGCGTCCTCCTTTTCTCGCCCAGGTTCCAGGCGAAAAATGCCTTTCTATCGACCTTGCTGGCAGAGTATGGGGATCAGCTTATCTATACCCGCGTGGTGGATAGTAATGTTGATTGGCAGGGCTTAGCGCAGCATTTAAGTGATGATCTGGGCGAGTTGCTAGAGGGCTTTAAGTCGAAAGTAAGCAAGAGCATATCCAAGGGTCCGGACAAAGCAGGTTCCGCACTGGCTCAGGAATTAAATGCTTACTTTACAGAAGGCCCGCGTGCAAAATTGCACTACTTGCTTGTCATCGACGAACTGGATCGCATCGAACAGGATGAAGACTTCGTGGCCTTCATCAGACCAGTTATTGATGGTCTGCCAGATAATCTCAAGATGGCCTTCAATGCTCGCCGCCTGACGTTAGAAGCCTTCACAATCGATGTTCAGAACGATGATGTGCTGGTGGTCGGCACAGAAAATCGTACTAACAACCTGGTTTTTGAAAAACAAGAAGGCGAAATCAAACCGCAAATCGAAGTCTATGCGTTTGGTTCAGGTCATGTTCTGGTAAATGGTCGCCCCATCGAAAGCTGGGATGGTGCGCTCCCAAGGCTCCTCTTTTACTTCTTCGTTGATAAGCAAAGAGTCACCAGGGCCGATATCTTCTCTACATTCTGGTCTTCCCTCAGCCGTAAAGAAGCCACAAACGTCTTCCATGTAACAAAGCGTAAGATTACCGAATGTATATCGGATTGTGTGTTGGGTAAGGGTAACTACGAACTAACGCGCTACGAATCCGGTTTCTATGTCGCCAGTGACAAACTCGTTCGCAACTATGATGTCGCCGAATTTGAAGACGCCCTCGCGAAGGCAGCCTCAGCCAGCAACGATGATGAACAGGCTGAAGCCCTCAATCGGGCGATTGATTTGTATCGTTTCCCATTCTTAATGGACTACGATATGCCTTGGATTACGGAACGTCGTGAGAAGCTGCGTACCATGTATGCTGATGCCCTCATAGATATGGCTCGTCTGCATCAGAAACGCGAAGACTACACCTCGGCGCTTGGCTTCTATACACGCGCACTTAAAGAGATGCCCCAGCGTGAAGATGTCTATCGTGATACCATGCTAATGTACTGGAATCTGGAACGTCACGGTGATGCGATTGCACAGTACAACCTGCTGGCCGAACATCTCAAAAGCACAGTTGGCGTATCGCCCTCGCGCGACACCACTGAACTACACGACAAAATCATCGCTGACGCATAGCCAACAGCAGAAAGAATAAGAAAAGGGCGCAAAGCCCTTTTTTTGTTGCCAACTAACGAATCGCCCCATGCGGTAAACTGGCATGGGCACCCCGAACTCGGTTGACAGCCTGCGTCACATGCATATCGACCGTCACGCTGGCGAGCGCAATCGCATCCAGCCGAGACACCCCATATTGCTCCTGAATGAAGTCGAACATGGCCTCCATTGCGGCATAGGTGGCGACTGTCAGGTCCGTATCAAATGCCATCGTGATCCAGGCATCCGGCGTTTTCGCGATAGGTTCGCTTAGGGGCATATTATCGATAACACTGATTTTCAGTTCAACGCGCGCCATTGGGCACTCAATCGCCGTCCCGCTGATTTCCCCATGTCCCTGCGCGGCATGGCCATCGCCAACTGAGAGCAGACCCCCATCAACAGCAATCGGCAGATAAAGTGTGCTGCCGACCACAAGGTCTTTGCAATCCAGGTTGCCGCCTGTTGCGCGTGGTGGCGTTGTTGAATGAATCCCCGGCTCCGCAGGTGGCATGCCCAGCACACCCAGAAACGGCTTAAGCGTCACACTATAGCCCAGGTGATTGCGACCGATATTCCGTTTTGCATCCAGTTCCCAGGCATGCACGATGCCCTCGTTAGTGACCTTCAGCAGGTCGTTGTGGTCGCTTTTCCAGCCGCCAGCTAGGCAAAAACCCCAGGCCCCCACTGTCAGTTCCCGAATCTCAATCACCAGCGTCTGACCTGCTTTTGCGCCTTCGATAGCAATCGGTCCAGTCATGGCGTGCCCACCATCCAACTCAGGATCACGGCCTTCAAACTCACGGCGAGGTTGGTAAGCACCGCCCACATAGGGTTCCAATCCCCAGCCAGCGTCCAGTGTATCGCACACAACCGTATCGCCCGATGCAATCGTCAGCACTGGTGCTAAATCCATGGAAAAATGCCCGTGTAATGTTTTGCGTTCTGCCTTCAGTTGATGAATGGTTGCCATTGTTCCCCCTGACGTAAACAACTGCACGATTACATATCGCCACTACATGTACTGAGTATCTATCCGTAAAATCAATCAGGGCAAGCCCCATTGCCCGTTAAGACACAGCCTGCACAACAACCAGCTTACAGCTTACGGCTCGTCTGTTAATAACCCCTCTGTTAGCGCGCAAGTCGCCTGGAAAGGCATCCTTCCACCTCACGGGGGAAGGACTGAGGATAGGGGTTTGGCTTCACTACAGTCTTATTATCCCATTTCTCGGATTGATACTTATTGTAAGCGATTCATGCCTCGCCTGTTATCATCATCACCAGACTTTGCTATAATTCACTCTATGGAACAGACCGAATCCCAACGACCATCATCTCAACGTCGTCGCCGTACAACGTCGCGGCAGTCGCGCGCTGCATCGGAAATCACGAGCAGCCGCCCACCTGATCATACCGGATTGCTGGCTGCGGCGGTTGTGCTGTTCATTGCTGGCTGGGGTGGCTTGTATTTTGTCATCACCCAGATGCAGCCGCGCATCGGCGGGGAATTATGGACATTCTTTGTGTGTCTGTTCATGGGCGTCACGGGAACAGCCATTCCGTTTGTGCGCTACCTCAACGTGACCTTCACGCCTGTGGAATCCGAAGTGCCGACCAGCGGCGTTATCGTTCGCCAGAGCATCTGGATTGCTTTATTTTTCGTGATGGCGACCTGGTTGCAAATTCCTCGTGCGCTCTCACTGCCGTTAGCGCTGTTCATCGCGCTGATCTTTATCGTCGTTGAAATTTTCCTGCGCTCGCGGGAAATTGCCGCATTCCGTGACGACTAGGCCCAATGATGTCAGTTAACGAACGCCTCCGGGCGTTACCCTCAGTCGATAGCCTGCTCCAGCATGACATTTCTCAGCAATTGACAGGTCAATATGGCCAGGTCGCCCTGCGCGATGCCATTCGCGCCTGCCTGGATGATCTACGCCAGCGATTGCTTTCCGACGAGGATACCTCCCTCGACTCATCTGACCTGATGCGACAGGTCGCGCAGCAGTTACAGGACCAGTTCCAGCCAACCTTACGACCTGTCATCAACGCTAGCGGGGTTATTTTGCATACCAACCTGGGTCGCGCACCATTGTCGCAATCGGCTCAGGATGCGGTTCTGGCGATGGCCTCCCAGTACAACAACCTCGAATACGACCTCGAACAGGGCAGGCGCGGTAGCCGCTACGTCCATGCCGAGGAATTGCTGTGCGAGGTCACGGGCGCCCAGGCGGCGCTGGTCGTCAATAATAATGCCTCAGCCCTGGTGCTGATTCTATCCGCGCTGGCGAAAGAGGCTGGCGTCGTGATTTCACGCGGTCAACTGGTCGAAATTGGCGGCGGCTTCCGCATCCCGGACATCATGGCCCAGAGCGGCGCACGCCTCATTGAAGTCGGCACCACCAATCGCACCCGCATCGGCGATTATGAAGCGGCCCTCGATGAAGCAACATCCATGCTGCTGCGTGTCCACTCGTCCAATTTTCGCCTACTCGGCTTTGTCGAATCCGCCGAACTGAGTGAGATGACTGCCTTAGCGCACAACAACAACCTCATTTGCGTCGATGACCTCGGCAGCGGCGCACTGTTGGATACAGCCGAATATGGCTTATTGCATGAACCGATGGTGCAGGAAAGCCTCTCAGCGGGGGCTGATGTCGTCTGTTTCAGTGGCGATAAATTACTCGGTGGACCCCAGGCAGGCATCATTGTGGGTCGTGCCGATCTCATCACTCGGCTGAAAAAGCACCCATTGGCGCGGGCGCTCCGCGTCGATAAGCTCACATACAGTGCCCTCAATGCCACTCTGATGCACTACCAGCGCCAGGATGCTATCGAGCAAATTCCGATCTGGCGCATGATTGCTCGTTCGCTGGCTGATATTGACCAGCAGGCCAAGCAGTGGGCGGCATCGTTGGCTGCTGATGTCATCGACGGCGAG
Organism: Anaerolineaceae bacterium; assembly: GCA_020634165.1. Taxonomy (GTDB): domain Bacteria; phylum Chloroflexota; class Anaerolineae; order Aggregatilineales; family Phototrophicaceae; genus Phototrophicus. The sequence continues at coordinate 732,981 of JACKCF010000001.1, forward strand.
AGTATGGTTGGGGGCGGCAGCCTCCCCGGAACCACATTGCCGACGCGCCTCGTCGCACTGAAAGCTTCTTCGCCGGATGCCCTGATGACCCGCCTCCGTCAGTGTGACGTGCCTGTCATCGCCCGCATTGTCGAGGATCGCGTCTGCCTGGACCCGCGTACAGTGCTGCCTCAGCAGGAGCAATTATTGTTATCGCAGATCAAAGCCTTGATCTAAGCTTGCCATAGTCAGAGTGTGGCAATAGGTGGTTTGTTGGCAAACAGGACCCAAAGAGCGAGCATTATGAGGGCTAAGTCTCGATGGACACTTTATGAATAACAGTTGGGAGCAAGCATGAAATCAGATATTCAGCGCCTGATGGCTGAGCGTGGTCTGGATGCCATCTATGTTGGCGGGGGCGAAGGTTACAGCGATGTCCGTGATTACCTGGCTAATGGTGCCCACATTACCGGTGGCGTCATTATCATTAAGCAGGGCAGCGATCCGGTTTTGATCGTCAATGGCATGGAAATTGAAGAAGCCAAAGCCAGCGGCTTACAGGCTGTCACTTATGGCGATATGGGTTACATGCAGGCTGTCGCCCAAATCACCGACCCCACCATCCGCGCGGTTAAGATGGTCGAAATGAGCCTGAAGCATGCTGGCGTCGAAAGTGGCCGTGTCGGGATGTATGGCCGCGATGCCATCAACAACACCATCTCTCTGGTGAATGCGCTCAATGACCAACTGCCGGATTATGAATTCGTCGGCGAACTGCATCCGTCGCTGTTCAGTGAGGCGATGCTGACCAAAGACCCCGACGAGATGGAGCGCTTGCTGGATGTCGCGCGGCGCACCTGCGAAGTCCTGGAAGCGACCTGGGATTACATCGCGGGACATAGCGCCACCGATGACGGCGTGGTCATTGACGAAGATGGTACTCCTCTGACTATTGGCGACATCAAGCGTTATGTGCGCCGCGCGCTGCTCGACCGTGAATTGCAGGACACAGGTATGATCTTCGCCCAAGGCCGTGATGCGGGTTTCCCGCACAGTCGTGGCCAAGCCGATATGCCGCTCAAATTGGGCCAATCCATCGTCTTTGACCTGTTCCCGCAGGAACTCGGTGGCGGTTATCACCATGATGTCACCCGCACCTGGTCGATTGGCTATGCCAGTGATGCAGTGAAGATCATCTACGATCAGGTAATGCAGGCATTCGATATTTCCATTGAAGCCTATGGCCTGGGCAAGCCAACGCACATGATGCAGGAAGCTGTCCTCGATTTCTTTGAAGGCAATGGTCATCCCACCCAGCGCAGCCAACCTGGCGCGATGTCCGGCTATGTTCACAGTTTAGGGCACGGCCTCGGCCTCAACATCCATGAAGGCCCCAGCATCAGCCACCTGCGCCGCGAAGATGTCTTCCAGATTGGCAACTGCGTGACCATCGAACCGGGCCTTTATTATCCCGATGATGGCCTGGGGGTGCGCGTCGAGGATACTTTCGTCGTCACGGAACAGGGTGAGTTGCAATCGATCACGCCCTTTAAGAAGGATTTGGTGCTGCCGTTGCGCGGTAACTAGCCCAGGGAAAGGCCTTCGTGGCAGGGCATGACATGTCCCGACGTGCAATTTATCCTGACATAACCTATGCACTATGTCATAAATCTTGTCAGGCTGGCGCGTCATCAAGGGAACTTGACGAGGCGCGTGATATACTGGCCTGTGTAGAAATAGGCTTATGATCATCGAATCTCTAGTTAAATAGGATATGACACCTAATGAGTAGTGTTGGCACAGCATCGAATCCTTTGCGCGTCGCGATTATCGGGTCAGGCCCTTCCGGTTTTTACGCTGCTGAGGCCCTGGCAAAGAAAGCCGATATTCAGGCACAAGTGGATATTTTCGACCGTTTGCCTACCCCCTACGGCCTTGTTCGTGGTGGCGTCGCGCCCGATCATCAAAAAATCAAATCTGTGACCCGCGTTTATGAGCGCATTGCTGCGCTGGATAATGTCCGTTTCTTCGGCAATGTGGAATTTGGCAGAGACATTTTCCTGGCAGATTTGCAGAAGCAGTATCACGCTGTCCTGTTTGCAGTGGGTTCCGCCAGCGATAAGCACCTTGGCATCCCCGGCGAGGACCTCAAAGGCAGCTTCGCTGCGACTGAGTTTGTCGGCTGGTACAACGGCCATCCCGACTATCGCCATTACGATTTTGAACTGGATAAAGTCGAATCGGTCGCTGTCGTCGGCGTCGGCAACGTCGCGATGGACGTCACCCGTATTCTGGCGCGCTCCCAGGCAGAATTGATGGAAACCGATATTGCGGACGATGCCCTGGAAGCACTCGCCAATAGTGGCGTCAAGAAGATTTACGTGCTCGGACGTCGTGGTCCGGCCCAGGCAGCCTTCACCAATCCAGAGATCAAAGAACTGGGTGAGATGGAAGATGCCGATATTGTTGTGCCGCTGGCCGATGCCACCCTCGACGCCCTTAGTGAAGCCTATCTGGAATCCGACAATGCCGACAAGAAAGACATCCGTAACGTCGAAATTCTAAAGGAATATGTCAACCGCGAACCGGAAGGCAAACCCAAGCAGATCATCATGCGTTTCCTGGTTTCGCCAGTTGAACTTATCGGCACGGATCGCGTCGAAGCGGTCAAGATCGTCAAAAACGAACTGTACGAGGATGATCGTGGCAATCTGCGTCCGCGCGCAACCGACCAGGTTGAGACCATTCCGGTTGACCTCATTTTCCGTTCGGTTGGTTATCGCGGCGTTGAACTAGCAGATGTGCCGTTCTACGATAAATGGGGCACGATCCCGAATATTGATGGTCGCATCGTCGCCGAATTTGGCAGCGATGACCCCGTCCCTGGCATGTATGTCGCCGGATGGATCAAGCGTGGGCCGTCGGGCATCATCGGCACCAATCGCGCCGATGCCGTTGAATCGGTCAATTCAATGCTGGCGGATGTCGAAAATGGCACATTCTGGTCGCCAACAGTGACTGACCCTGCCGCAATGGTCGACCTGCTCAAAGAACGCAATGTGCGTTATGTTACCTGGGCGGATTGGCTGCGCCTCGATCAGTTGGAACTCGAACGTGGCCAGCAAAGCGGGCGTCCGCGCCGCAAATTCACTACAATCCAGGCGATGCTCGACGCGCTCGACGAAGCCAAGAACGCCGCCCCTGGTGATTAATCTCCAGCGATAGATATGCGAAGAAAAACGGGCTGTCACCACGACAGCCCGTTTTTTGTTGATAGCGAGCGTGCAACGTGCTCCACAGGTTTGCGTATAACCGATAGCGAGGTTCGGCATCATGCCGATCTGTCAAACAGGAGGGCATGTGCATGATCGAAGTCGTTGAGAACCGTCGGCAGCAGCTTGGTGCGCTTTTTGAGGGTGCGCAGGGTGGACTTATGCCGGATGCTGTCCTGGATGGTTGCATGGGGCGTGCGCTGGCTGATTCTGACTGTCCTAAATTTGCTGTTTTAGAGTTGCCTGCGGCGGATGTGGTCATACTGGGTGGCGATCTCAACCAGCCAGCCGCGACTGACTATCTCCGCAATTTGTCGAAGTTCACCATGCTGTTTGCCAATGCACCCGATTTTGAGAAAGTCACAAAACACATCCATCGCGGTAAATGGGTCGCTTTTGAGCGTTTTGCTTTCTCTACAGATCACCTGAGCTGGGACAAGATGCGCCAATTCCAGGCTGATTTGCCAGATGGTTTTCATGTCAAAAAGCTGGATGTCGACCTGGCCCGTCAATTGGCGCAAGACGAGGCCAATGAGTATGCTAACCATCATGGCATCAACTTTGATTCCCCTGAGGATTTTGTCGCGCGTGGCGGGGCCTACTGTATCTGTGAAGCCCATACTATCGCTTGTGTCGCGTCCAGTTTCGCTGTATGCGCGCATGGCATTGAAATCCAGATTGACACGCACCCTGACTATCGGCGGCGTGGACTAGGGACCGTTGCGGCGGCATATTTGATTGCTCATTGTCTTGAAAATGACCTCGAACCCGGTTGGGATGCCGCAACAGAAGTCTCAGCAGAATTAGCGAAGAAGTTAGGTTACACGCCCCAGGCGACTTATCAAATGTATGTCTTCACCAATTCACGCCTGTTGGTACTACTGCGTAACACAGTCGGCGTCCTGTTGAGGCGCATGGGCAAAAAACGCCCTGGACAACTGTCCTAGGGCGCTTGCCGCTCTGATACCTAATCTTGCACGTCCAAACCCATGCGCTTGCGCAAATCTCGCCAGGGACCACGTGCCAGCGCCCGCATTAGGGTCGGTGGTGCCATCAGTGCGATCATGTCTGCGGGCAGTTGCCGCGTCAGCATCTTGCCGATCAGGTCTTCCATATCCGGGTCTTCAAAAATCCAGCGCGTCATTTGCTCGTTCACCCATGGCGGGACGCGGTTTGGCTCTGGGTAAAAGCTCTCTTTAATGCGCCGTTGCAGTGTCTTATACATGCTGTAAGTCTTTACCCGCGCAACTTCATCGAAGTTGGCCAACGCTTCTTCCCAGTTTAGTTGGCCGCGCTTGTACTTGCGAATGGCCTGCGCCAATGCCTTGCCCGTGATAACTGCATTGTAGATGCCCTGGCCATCGAGTGGGTCTTTGTGGTGGTAGGCATCGCCAACCAGCGCCCAACCTGGGCCACCCGGCTGCCGATAGGCATTGCTGACGTGCTTCATACCGCGTACAGTTGTCACGCGCGTGGCACCTGCCATGCGCTCGGCCAAAGCAGGTAGCTCCATGATCTTTTGCTCATAAAAAGCATCGATTTCACCATCATATTCAAGGGCTTCACTGCGCCCTTCCACCGCGATCACCGTCTGACCATCGGCGCTGTCCATCGCCAGGTACCCAAACGGGCCGTGTCCTTCATAAGCAGAAGCGGATGGCAGGTCGTCAATCATGGCGACGCCTTCCCAGTAGGCATAGTAAATCGACGTCGGCAGTTGTTCCCATTCGTCGCGTAGCTGCGCGTTCATCTTGCGCGCGACCATGCTAAAGCGGCCATCGGCACCTATGATAATATCGCTATGTATCGTTTCGGTGCTACCATCTTCGTTTTTCACAACGACACCCGTGACGCACTCACCGTCCAGCGCCAGATCAACCACATTGCAATTCTGGCGACCATCAACCTGGGGCAGGCGCACCGCGTTCTGCCAGAGTGCTTCATCGAAGCGGGCGCGGTCGATGGCATAGGCATAAGCACGCCCATCCGCCTCAGGGATGTGAACCCTACCACTCGCACCCAACGCAATCTGGTGCATCAGGGTGATGCGCGGCGTATTTCGGGCATAGATACTTTCATCGGCTCCAATCTCATCGAGGATTTTCATCGTTGGCGAGTAGATAATGGGCGAGGACACGGCTGGCAGCGATGGAAATTCACTACGTTCCAGCATCAGCACCCGCAAACCATACAGTCCCAATCGCGCTGCCAACGCGGAACCTGCCACACGTCCGCCAACGATGATGACATCGTAATGCGGTTCTTTTGCTGCCACTTCAGGCGGCTTTTGATTCATACCAGTAAATCCTCACCATGCTATTTTGGGAACAATCGCCTTATAAAGAGTTGCCAACTATCGTGAAAGATGTCACAATACCCATTGTGAGAAAATTCGAGTGCGATGTAAAGCAACGCTTAGTGATTTCTCAGTGAGAGACCACTAATTTGCGATGACTTTGCCAATATATTCGGTTATTTTGTACAAGAGGGCTTGACTTCACCTCTCGATCATGATATGTTAACGGCATACTAAGTTTATTAAAAAATCACATTATTTTGAAAAGCCCACCCAAACGTGGGCTTTTTGCATTTAATGGCCCCGTTTTCATCCAATTCCAGAATCAACCGCAACGTTTTCCTCTGAATCGCCCTCGTCTATAGTGAGAGTCACTCTCTGATTGCAAGGAAATGCCATGGCTAGGTCGGACGACGCAGCACAGCCGTCGCTGTTGGTGCGCATTCAGTCTGGGGACACTGCCGCCGTCATGGAGGCTTACGAACAGCACGTTGGTTCGCTGTATCGTTATGTGCGGTTGCGCGTCGTCCAGGCAGAACTCGCGGAAGACATTGTGAGCGAAGTATTCGTCACGTTGCTCGATTGTGTGGGGCAGCCCTGCGCGCCCAAACAGCACCTGCGCGGCTGGCTGTTCAAGATCGCTCGGACGCAGTTGTACGAGCATGGCAACGCTCGCCTGACCCTGGCCTGGGACGCATTGGAGGACTGGATGCCCACACTCATCGAAACCAACCCTGAACACACACTTGGCGATGTCATCGACCGACAGCGCCTGCAACATGCCCTGCAAATGCTCAACAGCGACCATCGCGAAGTGCTTTTACTGCGCTTCGGTCACCAATTCAGCTTGCAGGAAACCGCCGATGCCCTTGACAAAACCGTTTCTTCTGTCAAGTCGATCCAGTTCCGCGCATTGCAAAACCTGCGCCAGATCATGAAACCCGACGAGGCTGGTGTCGCTGCTGACAACCCAGAGGAAGATCAACAGCCTCAAAAAGGAGGTGCGCTGTGGAACAGCCGCTCGTAAATATCCTCGACCAGTGCATTGATCGTATCGCCGCCGGGGCAACGGTCGATGATTGCCTTCAAGACTATCCTGAACACGCTGACGAGTTGCGCGACCTGTTGACCATCGGCAGGTCCCTGGGAGAGTTGGTGACTGCAACCGAGATTACATCACCAGCCCAGTCCCGCCTTCAGCAGCAGCTCGTCGATCACATAGACAATAGGAGAAGCCACATGCCTGCTATGAGAGAAAAACGCAAACGCCGCACTTTTGGAATGATGTCATTAGGGGCTGCCGCCGTATTGGCACTTATCATGGGTGTAGGCATCGGCGTTTTTGCGACTATGTCCACTTTTAATCCATCGGCACTGCCCCCTGCAGTCGCAGAACCGACTGCTTCCAATCGGGAGCTTGTTATCCGCCACAATCCTGGTCTGTTTACGATTCTGCGTCAGGGTGATACATCTATATATTTCGATGTTGACATCTACTACTTTGGCGAGCCGAGTGAATACTTACGGATTGCTGCCCCAACCGGGTTAGGCATCGTCGGTATGGAGCCGATTTCACTCCAGGGCTGGACACTGAGTACGCAGGATGGTCTCGTCTATACATTTGGCGATGAAGTTATGCGGTCTAGTGGTATCCAAATATACTCTGGTAAAGGCAATGATCGCTATGGCAACGTCTACATCGGCCACACTGAATCCATCTGGAGACTGGGTGACCGCTTAATCTTGCGCGATGCTAACAATGACGTTCTGCTAGATGCCGCTATGCACGACATCCTCCCGACGAGTATCTCAACAGCTTACGACAACACCGTCATGATCTACTCTGAAGCGCTCTATACCGATATGTTCGATCCTAGCATCCTGACGCATATGCCCATTTATGTCGATGTGATTAATCCAGGTACTGATGATGAACACATTCGTATTGATAATTGGCTAAATGTGCAGGACTTTGACCTTTCTGGTTGGACGTTGACCAGTGACACTGGCATCAGGTATATGTTGCCGAACATGGAGTGGTATCAACCCTGGGGTGCAGATCGGCATATTGACATTTATACGCTGCCCAGGACCGCTAGTATCGGCAAATATCATATGGATATGTCTGAACCCGTTTGGCAATCTGCCAACACGCTGACGTTGACCCGCCCTGATGGTCTCAGCGGCACGTTGGTGCTCCATAACGAGGCCGATTCGCCGCAAAGCCCAATTGTTAGCACTCCAGTTCCTAACAATGGCGTTCAGACAATTCGCCCTGTTTACCGCTACGAATTAGATGATCCCTTTTTGGCGCAAGGTTGCACAGTTGAGCCGACAGGCATCAATCTCAATCTGCGATTACATCCCAATAGCAGTGCATATGTCATTCAGCCGCTTCAGCCGGATGATGTTCTGGAAATTAGACAGACATCAATAGAATGGGATGAATACGAGGCTAAGCAGTATCTGTGGCTGATGGTCGAAAACGCAGAAGGAACCTTGGGCTGGGTTCGTGCGGATATGGTCGAACCTGTTGCTGATTGTGCTGATCGGAGCATTGATGCATTAATCTATCAGCAGAAGGAGCAATTGGCGAACTGGCCTTCAGTATGTTCAATCCAGACAATCACAAACGTCTATCTACGTGAATACGCTGATATGGCTTATCAAACAACGGCTCTGGTTGCGGAAAATCAGATTGTAGACTTACTCGGTGCTCGTGTGGATGAATCTGGAGTGGGAATACTATGGTATCAGGTGCGTACTCGGAACAATGAGGTTGGATGGGTGCGCCAGGACACTGTAGACGTGCCGCCTGAATGTTCGGTGGGGTCGCCGCCAATATTAAATCCTTCAGTAGCAGCTACTGCTGAGATGGATGAGCTGTTACGACGTCCTGCTATTTGCACCGGACAGGCGGTATCCGGCCAGCGTGTTTATCTTCGTGAGGATGACAACACAGCGTCTGACTTCATCACAGAATTGCCGGAAGGTCTACGTTTTGACATCCTTCAGGTGTTTAGGCATCGTGATAATTCAACGCTCTCATGGTATGAAATACGGGTTAACATCGTGCAGGGGGATTCACCCGCGATGACGGGGTGGTTGCTTTCTTCAGAAGTTGACGAACTGAGCGCTTGCCCTGAATGATTTGCGCGTTAACCAATCAAATTGTGCTAATAATTTGTGAGAAGGAGCGCCCCCATAGCGGGGCGTTTTTTCTTGCTAGTGCTCGTTGCGCCGCAGATGGCGCTCCATAAGCTGGACGAGCATACTGCCGGTGATCGTCAGCGTCAGGTAAATCATACTGAGCACGGCGTAGGTCTCCACGTACTGGAACGTACTCCCGGACCACTTACGGGCCAACTGGGTAATTTCATTGATGCCCAGCACCGTCACCAGCGAGGTATCTTTAATCATGCTGATGAAGTCATTGCCGAGCGGGGGCAGCATCCGGCGCACCGCCTGCGGAATGATGATGTAGCGCAGCACCTGGAAGTAAGACATACCCAGTGATTTTGCCGCTTCAATCTGGCCTTTATCAACTGACTGAATACCAGCACGGAATACTTCCGACAGGAACGCCGCATAGATCAATGACAAGCCCGCGATAGCTGTACCATTATCACGGCCACGCCATACCAGTTCAGGGATTTCGGGGTTGTTCATGACTTCCCGCAGCCAGGGAACCAGCCCTGTGTTGATATTGTCGCGCAGTGCCGGAACCAGAATGAAGCCGGAAATGAGCAGGAAAACCAGCGGCGGAATCCCGCGCATGAATTCGACATACATCGTGGTGATATGATAGACAACGGTTTGGAGGGCACGTCCTATGACCTGTGCCAGCCGCATACCGTGTTCCGGTGGTTTAGGCCGATTAGCCCGAATAACGCCCAGCAGTAGACCAAACACAATTGCAAAAAAATAGGAGGTAATTGACAAAAATAATGTAAGTGAGATGCCTTCACTGATTTCTTCATAAATACGGCTGAATTCATCGCTGTTAGAAATCTGGTAGACCAGATAAATCCACAGCACGATGAAAATGATCAGCCACCAGGGAGCAATGTACAACCGTGAGAAAGGGCCAGCTAACCGTTGTCGGGTGCGGGCATCTACCTCTTCAAAATCATTTTTGGGCTTTTCTTCAACGGCTGCGGACATAATTGCTCCTATAAAAAGAGGGCGCACAGCTCATGCCGTGCGCCACAAATTGAGTTACTCGCTTGGGATTACTCTTCAGCGGGACCGAAACCCCAGGTTTCGTTGATAGCATCGAGCGTGCCATCTTCCATCATGCTCAAAAGCGCAGCATCAAAGGCGTCGCGCAGTTCGCTGCCTTCTGGGAAGATGAAACCGAGGCCACCGTCCTGGTCGAGTGCCTCGTCCAGTAGTTGAATCTGGTCGTCATTTTCACCAACGTACCCCTGGCCAGCCACATCGTCGATGATAACGCCATCGACATCACCTGCGATCAAAGCCTGGACAGCCGCACCGAACTGGTCGTAGCCGATGATGCGATCATCGCCCACCAGATCAACCGCTGTGTTGTAGTTGGTGGTCGCCAACTGAACGCCGACGATGTAATCGCCACTGATGAACTCATCGACAGTGGCGAAGCGATCTTCATCCAGACCCACCATCAGGCGCTGAACGATGCTGATGTACGGCACGGAGAAATCAACACCGCTGTTATCACGTTCTTCAGTGATGGTGATGCCATCTGCCGCGACGTCGAATTCACCACCCGCAACGGCGACGATCATGCCGTCCCAGGATGTTTCGATGAATTCCGGCGTGCAGTTGATGCGAACGCAGATTTCAGCGACGGTGTCATAATCCCAACCAACCGCGTCACCCGTTGCTTCGTCGAGGTAGTTGAAAGGTGGGTAAGCATTTTCAACAGCAATCGTGATAACTTGACCTTCCAGGTCGGGCAGGTCGTCCTGGGCCTGGATAGCCATTGGCAGGGCCAACAACAATACCAGAATAAGCAAAAGCACTTTTCTCATTGTGTATCCTCCAGATCTGGGCTTGTAACACAGACTGACGCGAGTCGTCAGCGTGAGCATAGCGTTATAGATAATACCAACGAACGGAACATCCGTAAAATGTAAGCCCACATGAAAGCATACGAGGCTCTTTGTCAGTTTTGCATAATCGTTCGTAATAAATTTAGAAGCCGCTGCCGAGGAATTTAGACATGTGACCATTAACAGATGCAAAGAGGCGCATATGTGCGGTATGCGCCTCTTGACAGGAGATGTACCAGTGCATGATCTGCACAAGTATGTAACCTCATCTTACTGCAAGTTGACGGCGGCTGGCAAGTACAGCGCGCGCGTCAGCGTATGACGTTCGTCGGAAACAAGGCGTTGTCACCACTCCTACCTAAGTCGATTTCTGCTATACTCGCCCCCGTAATGATGCCGATTGCCTGGGGGCGTTTTTCTTCGATGAAGCGATTATTTGCTCGGCTGGATGTGGGCCTGCTGCTGGTGATTTTGCTCAGTGGCTTTGCGGCGATGCCGCTGCTGTTGCAGCCACAGGGCCTGCCCAACGGCTCCGATGTGCTCTATCATGCCTACCGCGCCGCCATGATGGACCGTGCCTGGACGCTGGGTGATATTTTCCCACGCTGGGCCGATGCTCTCTACTATGGCTATGGTGCGCCGCTGTGGCACTTCTACGCACCCCTTAGCTACTATCTCACCAGCCTCATGTCGCGCCTGTTCGCGCTGGATGCCCTGGGAGCGATTCGGGCGCTGGTGCTCCTCAGCTACTTCAGCATGGGCATTGGTATGTATTTCTTCAGCAAGCGCACCGCCGGACGATTAGCGGGCGTGCTTTCAGCGATTGCTTATCTGTTTGCGCCCTATGTCTTTTTCACGCTGCCCTATGCGCGTGGTGCCTATCCTGAACTGCTGTCACTGGCCCTGTTTCCCTGGGTGATGTGGCGCTTTACGCTGCTGCTCATCACCAACAGCCGCCGCGATACCGCTCTGGCAGCATTATGTTTGTTCCTGCTGATTATCAGCCATAACCTGATGGCGGTTGTTCTGACCCTGCTGCTGCTGGCCTATCTGTTCTGGCAGACTATGGCCACCATGTCCATAACAGCCCGTCAGCAGTGGAAAAGGGCGTTGCAGCCCCACTTGCAGCCCCACTTGCGGGCATTACTGGCGATGGCATTGGCTATCGGCTTGTCGGCCTATTTCTGGCTGCCGATTCTGCTGGAAGCTAACACGGTCCATCTGGAAAATCTGACAGCCGGTGCCCAGCTTGACTACCGCAATTTCTTCGTTTGGCCGGATGTGCTGTTCGGCTTCGCGCCGCTGCCCGATGCGGGTGCCATCAATGGCCTGCGCCCAGTGACCATCCTGGGCTTGCCACAGTGGCTTTTTGCGCTAACGGGCCTCGTTGGTGCCATCTGGCTGATTTTGCAGGGCGTTCGCAGTGGTCAGCGCCGGAAACCTGCCCTGTATACAGCCATCTTCTTTGCCATTTGTGGGCTGATTTGCATCTTGCTGACTCTGCCACTGTCGGCCTCGGTATGGGATGCCATCAAGCCGCTGCAATATCTTCAATTTCCCTGGCGCCTATTAGGACCCGCCGCCTTTGCATTAGCGTTCCTGGTGGGTATGAACGCGCATTGGCTACAAAAGCTGTCGCGTCCTTCCTGGCAAACGGGCGCGATTGCGACGGTGGTGACCCTTGTGCTGGTATTCGCTGCACCGCTGTTCCATGTGGAAGAATGGCGCTATACCGATCTTGATACCTCGGTTGCGGCCTATCACGACAGTGAAGTCGCAGGCATCCAGATTGGTACGACTTTCACTGATGAATATCGTCCTGCCGATGTGCAGACGCGGCCCGGTCCGCAGCCGGATTTGCTGGCGGATTATGCCGATGGCTATCCGGTGGACCGCGCCCACGCGCCGGAAGGCGTTGATGTGTTTGCTGTCGCCAGCAGCCCGACTTCCAACGATTGGCAGACCCGCGCCGATGAGGTTTTCACGATGGAGGTCTACACGTTTTATTGGCCCGGATGGGTGGCTGCGGTCGATGGTGGACAGGTTCCAGTCACGCCCTCGCCCAATCACGGCTTCATCACGTTTGAAGTCCCCGCTGGCCAGCATGATGTCAGCGTCTACCTGACGGCGACGGTTCCGCGCCTGATAGCCAACCTCATCAGCATCCTGACGATCATCGCCTTCTTTGCCGTGATGCGCTTCCTGCCTGCGGGTGCTTCCGCGCCTGCCACCGATCCGATGAGCGCCCGACAACGGGCAGCGGTGCTGCTTGGTGGGTTGGTTGCCCTGGCGCTGGTGCTGCTGTTCCTGCCGGAACCAAGCGTTTTCTGGTTGAACACTGCGCCTGGACGTGCTCCGGCGGGCCAAGAAGTGCGCTACACCTTCATGGCCGATACGGGCGACGGAGAAGCCGAGTTAGCCCGTGTGGTTGGCTATGACCTGGGCAGCACGACCTACTCACCAGGCAATACGGTGCGCATTGCCATTTACTGGCAGGGTCGCCGCGATGATTATGACGTTAATTTCAGCAGTTTCGTCCACATTGGCGAGCCAGATGTGCCGCCGCTGGCCCAGGCGGACAAGCTGCATCCGGGTGGCTATGCCATGCGCGATTGGTGGTCGCCGCAGGGTTATATCTACGACCCTTATGAGATCAAGCTACCGGATGATATGCCTGCGGGGGAATACACCCTGTTCGTAGGGCTGTATATCTGTGAACTGGCCCCGGCTGGCGAGTGTGGCAATGGTTATCGGCCAGAGGTATTTGATGTGGATGACGCCTCTGTTGGCGATACACTGCCATTGACGACTATCACGATACGGTAAACGGACTATCATAAAAGTGGCAATTCTGAGTGAAGTGCCTGAAACTATGTGTGAGGTGCCAAAAGTTATTAGTCATTGGTTGTTAGTCTTGCCTGTTCAAGTGGGCCGGCTTTGGCTTCAGGTCAGGTTCCGCAAGTGAAAAAGCTAAAAACCAATTGCCAACGACTAAAGACTGACAGAGGGCACACAGAGGACAAATGATGAGCAAACGAGTTGGGTTGTTAGCTTGGGTGATGCTGGCGCTATTAGTCGCGGCCTGTGATACAGTGGCGACCGATACAGCGTTGACGCCTTCGGCCACGCCTGCGCGCCTGCTGGCAACGGCTTTCATTTCGCCCACGCCCAACCCGGAACAGGTGCGCGCGACTCAGTTGGCCATCACACCGACCTTTGCCCAGCCGACCATGACCGTACAGCCTTCTCCCTCGCCCTTTGTTGGCGTGTTCATTGGCGAGGCCCAGCGCGAGGACAGCAGCGTCCATGTGGAAGAACCGTTTTTCGCGCCCGACATCAGCGTCTTTGCGCAACCGACTGCCAATGCCAATCGCTGCGGTATCGTCGTTGACCGCGCTTATGTGACGGCCTGGCAGACCACAGCCGACGTCAATCGTGAACTGGGCTGCCCGATCCAGGCGGCCTTCGGCTTCTTCGGCACGGTGCAGGTGTTCGAGCATGGTGTTATGTACCGCCGTGATGACACCCGCGAAATCTGGGCCATCACCAGCGATGGCCAGCAGGGCACCTATAACTACATGGAGAACCCGCCGCAGGTCGAAATCCAGGGTATGAGTGCGCCCAATGGCCTGCTGCCGCCCCAGGGCGATTTCGCCGTGATGTGGTTGAACGTCCAGGGCTTACGTGACCGCATGGGTTATGCTCGTACCGAGGCCCTATCCGATGTGGCCCTGGGCACACAGCGCTTCACGACCGGTACCTTCCTGCTCGATGCCAACTCCGGCCAGAGCTATGCCCTGACCAACGATGGCCGCGTATTTGGTCCCTTCGCTGTGCCGGAAGCGGACGAGGGCACAGGCACCCCTTCGCCGGATGATGTGCAGGTCATCAGCACTCAAGTTGATGAGGAGCCGTAGACGGCGGTAAGGGTGCAGAACGAGGTGGTTTTGTTGCCGTATAGCGCAGCAAAAGCCTACCAATGGTCGTACTCAGGGAGCCATTTTCGGGCAGAAATGCCTGTTTTTCTGCTTTTTCTGCCGTATTTAGCTGCATAACGAGAAAAAAGTTTTTCCGCCAGATTTTGGGTAAAAAGATCGCATCCTAAAATCCCCACTCTTCACGGAGTAGGGATTTTTTATTGGCGGCATAGGAGCAGCATAGCACAGGTTGGATGCGAAAAGCGTTCCATATGGTATGGCTTTCGGCCTTACCCTAAAACACTTTTCCACAGGGCGAGGGACATGTGAAATAGCCTATTGTTCATCATACGGCTTAAGCAAATCGTGGGCTGTGAGCAGGCGGGCGTTAGCAGCGTCAAGCTGCTGCTGAATGGTTGGCGGGACTTCTTCCTGCAAAGTAGCGAATACATACTGATAGCCGAGTGTGTTAGCCAGCATCAGCCCCGTTTCGATGGTGCGCTGCAACTCTGCTATGGCCTCATCGGTGGTGTTGAAATTATCTTTGCACTCGACATAGTAGCCCCCGTTTTTGTGGAAGCGTATCAAATCGATGTCCGTATGGAGGTGACGATTTTTAACCTCCACAGCGATGAATTTATCCTGAAATCGTTCTGATGGATGGACCTCTTGATTGAGATATACCAAGGCATTGAGCAGTGTTAGTCCACCATCCTTGACTGCTTCGCTGACTAGCGGATTGAGTTTATATTCTATCTGCGCATTGATCGGCAGCGGGAAGGGGTGAGTAAAGCCCCTGCACACAAAGTGATATAATGGCGCGCCACTGCTATTGATGATCATATCGTACAGCGGATACCAATCCACCATTCCGCAGTCTGGGCATTCTAGTGAATAACCGCGCTGAAAAATGGCCTTCGAGATGGCTGTTGCTGCTTTGATGAAACGCTCGCTGTTCTCCCCAGGTTTGACCGCCCGAATCAGTTGATCGGCGGTCAGTGCGTTCCCTTTACGGAGTTGGGCATTGCTCAACAGGCGCACAATGAGCGGATCACGGTAGTATTCCTGCTGCATCATGGTCAACTTGACGAACGCATTCAGTCGCTTACTCACGGGACGATCAGTGACAACATGGTAGCCAGCATCTCTGAGTGCTTGAATGGGATCGTTCAACGTGCAAACCTCCTGAGCAGGGCTTCATCATCAAGTTGGGCCAGGTCGAGCAGGGCGGCATAGGGATCGCCAGCGATGCCAAAATAGTGGCCGAAGGCAGGTTCGGTTTTGAGGCCATCGCGCTTGAGCGCCCGAATGTGCTCTTTGGCCTCTGGAAACAGTGCCAGTAAGCGCGCTTCAATCAGCATGTGAATATAGGCATGCTGCTGCTCGACCGGAATAGATTGGGCGAATAGCTCAAAGTCGAAGCTGTAGGCAGTGAATCGGGCGATGTGCGAAGGTTGCCCCTTGATGACCTTATCCGCTGCCGTAAATCCGCTGATGTGGCCAAAGTAGTAGCGGACATCTGCCGCAAATGCCGCCAGATCAGGCGCATAACACAGAATATCCAGGTCGCTGCCAGGAACCTCAATATTGAGTGGGATGGTTCCGGCGAGCGCAGGCTGATAGGCTGCGAGATGCGTCATCACCTGCGCCTGCTGCATGGCAGCATAGGCCATCTGCTGACGGTCTGTGCCTGTTTGCAGATAGCGAATGTTGCGCCAGTTGCGGCTAGCCATTGCCCTGGATTTTTTGCTTGATCTCGACCTCGTACAGCGCGCGTTCTTTGACCGATTCGCCAAAAATCGCCAGCCCGGAATTAAACACAATCAGGGCGATGGTGCCATTGAGGAACCAGCTTTTGCCTTTAGATTTGCGGATGGTCGCGCAGCCGAGCATACTCGCGCCCAGGCCAGTCAGCAGTAATCCCAGCGGTGCGAACAGGTTCCAGCGCGAATAATGATCTTCATTCATGAGGGTGCCTCCATGTTGATGTGTAGTCAGTGTCGCATAATCGTCAGACGCAGGTAATCGGTGCTGGATTACTTTGTGACGGTCACGATGGGCTGGTAGAAACCGGAATCCTCCGACATGTGCCAGGTGATATTTTGCAGTCCGGCTGCTGCTAGCTGCGTGTCAATTTCTGCGCGCTGCCATGTTCGCAACCGTGAAGTGAGGCTACGCGTCTGCCAACCGTTCTCGCTCTCCGTCATGATGAACTGTTCCATACCGTAGGTCTGCATGGCTTCGTCCCAATCCCACAATTGGAACGTAACCCGTCGCTGGTTGCCGTCATTGCTTCTGCGCGGCGGCGAAAAAGTCGGTGCTTCCTGTACAAAGGCATCGTAATCGCGCAAGGTGATGATCAGCAGGCTGGCATCGTGCATGTGCAGCTTCATGGTTTGCAAGGCCATCCTCAGATCATCCTCAGTCAGAAAATGGGCGATGCTGTTATCCGCACTGAGGACGACATCAGCAACCTGCGTGGATGTCGGCGGCTGGAGCAGGTCCATCACACTGAAGGTCGGCGGCGTTTGCAGGTCGAAACGGGCTTTGAGTTGTTCCGCTTGTACAATAGCCTGTGGACTGAGGTCGCTGGCAATGACGCGATAGCCCTGCAGCGCCAGTCCGAATGCCTGCGTGCCTACGCCGCAGGTCACATCGCGGACGGTCGTGCTGTTGGGGGGAAAATCGTAATTTTGCAGCAACTCGCTGAGTATACGCCCCTGGTTACCGACCGATTTTTCCCAATCCGCGAAGATGGCCGTATAGTCGCTGGCGAAGTCATCATAAAATTGTGTGACATTTTGATTCATATACAGTCCCTGTTAGTGTTTATTCATATGGTATTTGTTACTATGAGCGGTATTGACACATCATACTCTGCATAAAAGATAGGTCAACTTATGACTGAACACTTGCCTAAACGCAAAAATAAGGTCGGGCAGAAAAACAGGCTTCGGACTATATGGAAATTCCTAAACGAAAACTTAATTTCGGGTCTCATTATTCTTGCGCTCGGTACTTTCTGCGCAGGAGCAGGAGGGATAGGACCTTGTAACTTTGTTCAAACGATAATTGTTCAGATTTTACCATCTGTGCCTACACAGGTTATAGATTCTACTCCGGTTTTAACACCAGAAGCGCCGGACGATGGGTTGGTAACTTTGACTCCTGCCATCAACGCAACGGTCATTCCAACTACACCTTCGTTTGTCGAAACAACAGCACCACCATCTAATATGATTACGCCGACAATGAATATGACGGAGGTCTGTGCAACCCCAATATTCAATACCAAGTGCATAGCGCCACCAACTCCTACCTCGACAGAACCACCATCTTAAGATTGACTTCTAAATATAAAACAGGAGACCACAATGCTTGCCCGCTATAATCCGATCCTTATCGTCATCATTTTATGCTCACTGTTTGTTTACATCGCGGTTGCCCAAGAAACGGATAACGCGGTTATTACTGCTGAAAATGCTGAAGAAGTACAGGAAATCTTTGTGTCAACGGAACATCAACCTTGGGGACGTGCGGTAGCTTTTAGCCCTGATGGCGAGATTTTGGCAACAGCATCCGATGATCGAATTGTTCGCTTGTGGGATGTAAATGATGAAATACTCATTGATGAATTGACCGGACACGAAGCACAGCTAAGAGATGTAGCCTTTAGCCCAGATGGTCAATATCTTGCTTCAAGCGATGGTGCGGGTATTGTCATTATTTGGGACATGGAAAAGCTTGAACCTTTGGCGGAACTTGATGGGCATCTTGATGGTGTCATAAGCCTATTGTTTGCCAACACAGGTACGATTCTCTTTACAGGTGGCGCAGGTGAAGATAGATACATCCTTTTCTGGAATTTGGAGTCAATAGAAGACCCATCGGAATATGATTCGATTGCGCTGAGTGGTGGAGTAGATGGACTTGCTATAAGTAAGGATGATCGGTTGTTTGCTGCTGGTTCTTGGGAAGGGCGGGCATTTCTTTGGCAAGTCAAAGGTGTCGAAACAACTCTGCAACATCGATTTGAACATGGTGAGGCAATTTTGGGCATTGATCTAAACAGTACAGGAAGCATACTCGCGACCGTCGGTAATGATCGTGTTGCCCGCCTGTGGGATACAGAAACAGGACTAGAAATTGTGGAGTTTGCAGACCATCGACGTGAAATAGTGGACGTCGATTTTAGTCCAAATGATGCTCTATTGTTAACTTGTGGACGTGACCATACGATGCGCCTCTGGGATATTGAGAATGAAGTCAGGGTAGCTGTTATTGAGAATGAGGGTGCTGAAGTTATCGATTGCGAATTCAACCCCCAAGGAACAAAGATTGCGACCATTGACGCCGATGGTGTGGTCCGAATGTGGGCGATTCCAGAATAGAAGGCTGCTCTATAGTTCACAATTTGCTCATAAGGGTTTCATCTTCTGTGCGGCGTGTTGGTGCTAGCCTTTGTCCGTAACGATGCTAACGTAAGGAGACTTCCTATGCTCGCGATTGGCGACATGGCCCCTGAATTTGCACTGCCTAACCAGAACGGCGACGTTGTCCGTTTGAGCGATTATCGTGGTAAGAAGGTCGTGATTTTTGCGTTCCCCAAAGCGGGGACCAGCGGCTGCACCAAGCAGGCCTGCGCCTTCCGGGATGCACTGCCTAAGTTGCAGGATGCGAATGCGGTCGTTTTTGGCGTCAGCGGCGATACCCAGGCAGAACTGAAGCACTTCAAGGAGAGTGAAAAGCTCACCTATGATCTGCTGTCGGATCGGTCACACAGTATGCTCGATGCTTACGGCGCGTGGGCGATTGGCTTTGGCATGATTAAAATTCCTATTATCCGCCGCAGCATGTGGGTGATTGATGAACAGGGCCGCTTAATCGACATGGAAATTGGCATCGCGCCCGAAAAAAGCATGCAGCAAGCGCTTGAGACCGCCCTCAGAGGGGCGGCAGCCGGCAGCTAGCCGGATATAGGCAACGCGCAGCAAAGTGCGCTACAGTTGATTAACCACTATTTTTGTTTACGAGGAGGAGCGTTCCCATGCCAGAAGTTGGCCAACCATTCCCGGATTTTTCTCTGCCTAATCAAGATGGCGAAACCGTCAAACTCAGCGATCTGCGGGGCAAGCGCGTGATCCTGTTTGCCTATCCCAAAGCTGGGACCAGCGGCTGCACCACTCAGGCCTGCGGTTTCCGCGATGCCTTCCCGCGCATTGAAGCTGCCGATTCAGTGGTGCTGGGCATCAGCCCGGATGCGCCCAAAGACAATAAGAAGTGGCAGATCGACGAAAACCTGCCCTATGACCTGCTCAGTGATGAGGACCACAGCCATCTGGAAGCCTGGGGTGCCTGGGGTGAAAAATCCATGTACGGCAACACCTATGAAGGTGTGATTCGCTCGCACTGGATCATTGATGAAAATGGCATACTGCAAGATGAGCAAATCAAGATCAGCCCGGCAGATAGCATCGCCAAGGGCTTAAAGGCGCTCGGCCTGTAGAGAAAAATGTAAGGGCTTGGTAGACCAGGCCCTTTTTTGTGGTTATGCAAGCAGTGTGATGATCGCCGCAAAGACCAGTGCGAAGACAATGCCCATCACACAGCCCTTGAGGAAACCCACGAAGTGGAACATATAGTTCCGATAGCCTGCTGCACCTTCCGTCCCCGGAATCGGCGGATTATTGGGGTCGGTGAGCGAGAAGCCAATCCAGTCCAGCACAATTAAGTCCCACAGATTGACCGCGAAGAAAATCACATAGCCATATAAGCCGGCATTGGCGAAGCTGTAATCGCTGCCCATGAGCGTTTTCAGGTCCCAGCCCAGCACGAGCGGCAGCCCGAAGAAGATAATCCCGAATGCCAGTCCGAACCAACGTGTGATTCGCTTTTCTTCCGCTGTTTTGGGTGGTGCCATCGCCTGGATGTCCGCCGGAAAATCGTGCAGCCAGATGCGTGGTTTCCAGAAAAGGGAACCTAAGACGAATGCGGTAAATATGATCGTCATGATGACCGTATCGGTAAGTAATTCCTGCCAGGGGAGCATGTCTCCCTCCTAAATTTAGCTAAGCAAACTTATAAAATTAGATTAATCTAAAAATATGACGGAGTCAAGTAGCATACGCTAAAATAACTGTAAAAATGATGGGGAAATCATGATTACGTATACCGATTCTCTGGAAGGCCTCACAGCAGATCAACTTAATGGGTTTTTTGTGGGCTGGCCCAATCCGCCGACGTCAGAGACACACTTGCGGATGCTGCGGGGTAGCGACCATCTCTGGCTGGCAAAAGAGGGTGAGCGCGTCGTAGGTTTTGTCACAGCTATCAGCGATGGTGTGCTGGCGGCCTTCATTCCGGCGATTGAGGTACTGCCGGATTATCAAGGCCGAGGCATTGGCTCACAACTGATGGAGCGCATGCTGGGCAGTCTGGTGCATCTCTACAGCATTGATCTGATTTGCGATGAGAGTGTGCAGCCGTTTTATAAGTATGTCGGCATGCAGCACTACAGCGCCATGATTCTGCGTAATTATGATAATCAATTGGGTTATATGGGTGATGGGGACTAGGCGCTACTTGATGTAATCACGGCGCATAGCATCGACCACATCCAGCAAGAGAGCATCGTCATAGTGCTGGCTGTGATGCTCCAGAACGGTCGCGGCGAAGGCCATGCCACAGGCATAATTCAGGCGCGGACCAGGTGGTTCGCTGCCGACGATGGCCAGATTGGCACCCGGAATGTCCATCTGGCGGTAGCCGAGTTCGAGCAGGGTTCCGGCGCAGTAGGCGGCCCATGTTGGTAGCGGGCGGTTGGTGGTGCTGCGCTGCTGGCGCGCACTGCGATGATCGAAGGTGATACGCGCGTCGAGATCCGGCATGATGATGCAGAACTTGCCGCTTTCTTCAACCGTCGCGGCGACCCACATTTCCCGCCCTGCAACCTGGAAAACCTCGGCAGGTTGAGCATCGAAGGCTTCCATAAAGCTGGCGAGTAAGCGCAGCGGGGCGTTGGTTGTCTGCATGTGGGGTTTCGTCCTCCGTACCGTGTGCGGGCTGGGCATCAGCCGCAGTGACGATATAACAACACCGTTAGAAGCAGTGTATCACAATCAGGATCATTTGTGGCTTCAGACGATTGCCCGACTGTATTTGTATTCTGCCTGAGTGATGCCCAAAAGCATGGTACAATGGCGCGCAGTTTGTCCGCCAGAGATCGTGATCGACTATTTGATGCAGTGGCCTATCCGAAACCTCATCCTGCTCGTTATTCTCATCGCCATCGCTTTATCAGCCTGTGCACCACCCATACCTGGTGCAGCTTTGATTAATGAGCAGCCCATTCAGGCGACTGCAACGCGCAACATCATCTACGTGACGCCGACGCCAGCACCAACCCAGATTCCAACTGTCGTCCCGCTAACGCCCTCCCTGACGCCCTCCATCACGCCGATTCCCAGTAACACGCCCAATTTTGCGGCGCTGCGTGCCCAATGTGCCAACGCGCTCGATAGTCTGTATACCAGCGCCGGAGAAGCCTGCCTGGGCCAGCCGAGTGGTTTTTTGTGCAATGGCGGTCTGGCACCCCAAATCGAACCGCAGCAGATTACCGCGTCGATTGCATTGCCGGGGTCGCTGGTGAGCGCCTCCGATGTGGCCTGGGTGCGCGGTCAACCGTTGATGACGCAGAACAGCGGTGGCCTGATGTGGCTGCATCTGGAATCCGATATTCATATGAACGGCCTCATCATGGGCGATGTCGAAATTCGCGATGTCACCGACCGCAGCCTGAATTTGCCGCAGTGGCAGTCGATCACGGTGATTACGCACCAGCAGGCATCTGACGCAACGTGCGCGGATTTGCCGATGAGTTCGTTCATCGTTCAGGGTGAATATGGTGTTGCTTCGCGGCTGGTCATCAATGGCGTTTCGACTGATCTGAATGGCACACTGGTCGTCCAGACTGAAGGTGATACAACCCGCTTCATCATGATCGAAGGTCAGGCGCGGATGATCGTTTTTGGTCAGGCGCGGGTGGTCTATGCTGGCCAGCAATTGAACGTTCAGTACAACGACGAAACCTATACCAATCCTCTGGCGGCCCCTGGCGATGCCGTCGTGCTGGATACCGACTATATTAAGAACATTCCGGTGACGATTCTGGATCGGCCAGTCTTGCTACCGCAGCCAGGTTATCTGCGGACAACCGCCAACGTCAATATGCGCACCGAGCCGGATGTCAATTCGCGGCTGCTGTATCAGGTGCCGAGTGGGGAAGTTGTCAGTATTCTTGGCCAGAACCCCGACCGTGACTGGTATCATATTCGCCTGGGCAATGGTGAAACAGGCTGGATGTTCGCCGAACTGATGGCGGGCGATCCTGGCTTTGTGGAAACTGTTTATGAGTTAACGCCAGCGCCGCCGCAGCGTTCGGGCCGCCTGGGATCAACGGGCGTGGTTGCGGTGACGTTCGGCAGCAATCTGCGCAGTGCGCCGGATGCCAGCTTTACAGCGTTGACGACCCTGCCCCAGGGCACAGAGGTCGAATTGGTGGCGCGCAGCCCGTATAGCCCCTGGGTAAAAGTCCGCAGTACACTTGGCGAAGGTTGGGTGGCGCTGTTCACGTTGGAAACGCGGGCGGCGATCAACTTCCTGCCCATCGATTATGATGTTCAGCTACCAGCACGGCCAACGGCAACGCCGAACTTCTCGTATGGTGGCGGCCATGCCTATCCAAACCCGCTGGGTGGCTCTTAGCCAGGTCACGAGGTTATGCCTTGAGTCTCAAACTGGCTTTGGTATAATGTTTTTACCTGATGAGGAGTAGCTCAATCGGCAGAGCTGCGGCCTTTGGAGCCGAAGGTTGTAGGTTCGAGTCCTACCTCCTCAGCATAATTGGACGTAGTCCGAACCCTGACCAGCTTGTTTGCTGGTCTTTGTTTTTTTATCTACTGCAATTGTTTCACCATTTTGCAGTTCGTTCAGTAAATGACACAAATATGAAAATGGTGGATGCAGATCTACCTTGACAATGATTCCCTCAGAATCGACAACAACTCTCCTGATTATTTGACGAAGCAGTTCTTTCTGATCACTTTGATCTAATTTCTCATACAGTATAGACGCTTTTCCAAAAAGTGTCACAGCGTCGTCCAGATTGCTTATATGAATCGTACGGCTACTCTTCAATGCCTCCAGACTCTGATGTATAAATCGTCGCCGATCTTGCCAGTTCGTCCAGAGGTTGTTCCAAATGTGTTCACTGATCGTGCCTTTGACATAGAGTGTTGCTGCACGTTGTTCTTCGACATCAATTTCTTCTAGGGATTGCTCCAACCTCTTGCGTTCATCCGGCCTGAGGTGGCCAAGTTTACGAGCGAGATCTTCACTGTAGTGGTTATGCAGGATGGGAATCATGTTTGGATCAATTCGAATCGATCGTAAAACGCTTGAAATCTGTTGATCAACTTTTCTGCACAGGATATTGATGCTGCTACTGGGAATACAGTAGTAAGCTGTTCCACCGCCAGAGCGATGTGTATTCGGTTTCGATCCTGTCAGTTTTGTCAATCTGGTTTTTCCTGATAATTGAATATAGATAAGGCCTTTGAGTAGATAGTCATGTTTGCGCCTAACCACCCGATATCGATTGCGATGGTTCAGTATCTGGATGCCTCGCTCGAACTCTTCCGTTGTTACGATCGGTATCCAATGACCTTGGACCGTTTTTGGAGGGATTTCAGCCTTCTCACTGACAACCCAGCCTGCATAGAACCAGTTATGGAAGATGTGGGAAAGCGTGCTTCTATTAGCAGTGCGCTTTCCATTCTTGTTGATGTGTACAAACGGCCGCCCACTGCGATAATGATAACCTCGCTTATGTAGCTCCTCGCAAATATCAGCCAATGTGTGTCGATCTGCTAGCAACAGATCCCACGCTTCACGCCATATATGAATGCGTTCTGGATCTTGCTCAATCCAGCGAGTGTACTTACCGTTGAGAACGGCATTAGCTGCCTCAGTTTTTACTTCGCAATTCTTATAACCATCAGGAGCAGGTCCGGAGAATCCGCCAGATCGCAGTTTCGCATGCAGGCCACCTCTAACACGCTGACCGAGTTTCATCGATTCTCTTTGTGCCATGGAGAAGAGCAGACTCACCATGATGCGATCATCCGGATCAACAGGGTCGAGATCAGGATAGTCAGCGAATCGAACTGCTACACCTAGCGCGTGCAGCTCGTCTATAGCGACCAGTGCTTCAGTGTCATTGCGACCAAATCTCTCAGCGTTTTCCACGGCTACATGGGAGAAATGGCCAGCCCGCGCATCGGATAGCATTTGTTGATATCCAGGACGGTTGCCTGCATAGCGGCCGCTGAGATTGTCGATGTACTCGGAGAAAATGGGATTTGGACTTTTTTCTAGCAAGGCACGGTGAATAACGTGACGCTGACGTCGCTGAGAATTCTCAGGATTCTGGGTTTCCTGGTTGCTGGTTCGTAGGTAGATAGCCCAACCAGGTCGAGGTGGTAGCTGCTGTTTACGTTTTTGTCGCATGGCAATGGCAGAGAGACGTTTATTTACACACTACAACACATTCGTTTTTTTGTGTTTTTGCAAGGTTTCTGGGAGATCGGATATAAGTTTCTCAATTGGTCCAATGGCATTGGTTGGCAGTCCGAGTGAAAGCGTATCTACTACATTGAATACACGCAACAGCATCATCTCGATTTCGTGTTTCGTGAATGCGGTAGGCGGAGTATCAGCTAGACTGATTTGACTTGATGGTTGATCTGGAAAATTGCCTGATTGCATGAAGCATCCAAATTCAGCTAATTGCGAGTTTTATTACATTTCTATCCCCTAATTGAACCATAATTGCTATCAAAAACTGTAACCGTTTGTTGAGTCGCGTGACTCAGGTTTTTTAACCCTATGGCTCCGTTTTCCTCCGAAAATCGGCCTCGACGTCGCAGAATTTTCGCAACTTGATCTACATTGGGTTGAGTTTCGTCCTGAATTGCCACTAGCGAATTCTATTTCCAGCGGCAACCATTCAATTGAACGAAATCGACACGTGTGCCGATAGAATTCATTTTGAGTAGGCGAAGCAAATCAACTTCCTCAAAATGTGACCTCTTCATATTTCTTTTTCAAACTGGAGATTTGATCGAGCTAGTATTTAAGCGCCAGGTCTAGGACGATTTGTGCTTTGCCTAATGATTAGGTTTGTCGGGACTTGACGCTTCAAGGTAGTTGTTGATCGACCTTCTATCAGGTTGGTTAGGAGTTCTACTGCCTCTTTGGCGATGTATGACACATCTTGATGGACTGTAGTGAGGGCTGGCTCAACTTGAGCTGCCATCGGAATATCATCAAATCCAATGACTGAAACGTCGGTCCCGATTTCCAGCCCCCTCTCTCTGAGAGCTTCCATCACACCAAAAGCCATACCATCATTCGATGCGATAATAGCTGTTGGAACTGTTTCGCCTGCAAGTAGCTTTCGACCTGCTCGGAAACCAGAAATCTGACTGAAGTCACCTTCAAGAATAAGCGATTCATCGACAGGAATACCAACTTCCCCGAGTGATGCCCTGAATCCTGCTAAACGTTCATTAGCATGTCTGTTGTTCATAGGACCAGTGATAAAGCCAATCTTTTTATGGCCGAGTGCTAGTAAATGGCGCGTTGCATCGACCATTCCTCGATGATCTGTTGATACGACCGAAGGTTCATCGGTATCGCTATAGTCAAGAAGAACGTAAGGAATATTATTCTGTTTGAGATAGGGCAAGAAGGCCGTGTGATCGACCAGGGTATTGAAGATCACACCATCGTTCAGTCCGTTGGTCAACAGAGCTGCATAGTGCTCATGTCGGGTGCGAAATTCTTCAGTTCCTTGAGCATATAACATCAAGCCATAACCGAAGCGATCACTGGCTAGTGAGAGTTGATGCAGTAGCTCACCGACAAAGGGCCGCCGCGGATCACCGATCATAATCCCAATTGTTTGGCTGCGACTTCTTAACCCACGCGCCATTGGATTGGCGACATAACCAATCTCATCCGCGATCTGTAGAATGCGCTCACGGGTCTCCTTCGAGCCGCCTTTGTTATTGAGCACACGCGACACCGTCATGGGGGATACGCCCGCAGCTTCAGCAATATCTTTGATGGTTGGTTTGGTTTTGGGATTCATACTATGCTATACTTTTAGGCGATAACGATAACGTGAACGATAATGATCTACTTATGAGTATACACGTATCGTATATGACAAATCAAACCAGCGAAACCTCTAAACTAAACCTCCTTAACAGTGGAAAAATGCCATGTCCAGCAAACCTCATATCGTGATATTCAATCCGGATCAGTGGCGCGGTGACGTCATTGGCCATGTCGGTAATCCGGTAGCTGTCACGCCAGTGCTTGACCAGTTCATTGAACAAGATGCCGTTTCTTTCCAGAATGCGTTTTGCCAAAATCCCGTTTGTACGCCCAGTCGTTGCTCGTTCATGACGGGTTGGTATCCTCATGTTCGCGGTCACCGCACCATGTTCCACATGTTGCAGCCGGATGAACCTGAGCTGCTCAAGATCCTCAAAGACAATGGTTATTTTGTGTGGTGGGGTGGCAAAAATGACCTCGTACCTGGACAATTCGGCTATGATGATCACTGCGATGTCAAATATCAGGCACCAAATACTCCCGAACGACCATTGATGCCTAATTCGCATGTCGATCAATCTTGGCGCAGTGAACCCGGTAGCGACGACTACTATTCATTCTTCCAGGGCAAAATCGAGATTCCAGCTAACGAAACCTACGCCTATGACAACGATTGGGCCATGATCGAAGGCGCGGTGGATATGATTCGTAACGCGCCGGACGACCAACCCCTGTGTATCTATCTCCCGCTGCTCTATCCACATCCACCGTACGGCGTGGAAGAACCCTGGTACAGCATGATTGACCGCGACAAAATTCCACCGCGTATTCCAGCACCGGAAAATTGGGATGGTAAATCCAGTATGCTGCATGGGCTTTACAAAAATCTTGGCATTCACTCCTGGACCGAAGCGCAGTGGACAGAATTGCGCGCTGTGTACTATGGTATGTGCGCCCGCGTCGATCATCAGTTTGGTATGATTCTTGATGCGCTTAAAGAAGCTGGCATCTACGATGATACCGCCATTTTCTTCTTCTCTGATCATGGCGATTACACTGGTGATTATGGCGTCGTCGAGAAAGCCCAAAATTCGTTCGAGGATTGCCTGACGAATGTGCCCTTTGCTATAAAGCCGCCTAAAGATGTACCCGTAAGGCCCGGTGTGCGTGATGCCCTTGTGGAGTTGGTTGACTTCTCGGCGACGGTTTATGATGTTACAGGGATTGATCCTGGCTACACCTACTTCGGCCAATCACTGCTGCCATTGATTGCAGGCGATACTGACAAACATCGTGATGCTGTGTTCTGCGAAGGTGGCCGTTTGCAACATGAACTGCACGCAAGAGAGCATGAAGCCAAGCAACGTGAAGGCATGCTCTACTGGCCACGGACGCAGTTGCAGCATTCAACAGGCCCAGAACATACCAAGGCAACCATGTGCCGCACAAAAGACTACAAATATGTGCGTCGCTTTTATGAGCAGGATGAGCTATACGACCTGAATGCCGACCCCGATGAGCTAAACAACCGGATCGACGATCCTGCTCTGGCCGTTGTCAAGTTGGGACTGATGGACCGCATGCTAACTTTTTACCAGGAAACGAGTGACGTCGTTCGCCATGAGCCAGATCGTCGCTGGTAACTTGTTAGGCTTTTACATGGACGCCGACGCGTGTTTTGCGTCAGCATAAGCCTGAGTGGTTGCTTCAAAGATAACTTCTGTCGCCAGATAGAGGTCTTGTTCCTCGAATTGGCGCATGCTGCTATTGAGGACATTCTGGCGAGTGGTTGGGGACAAGCCCACTAGAATCAGTCGACCGCCATTGGCCTTAAGCGCCTTATCATAGTCTTCCAGAAAATGGATGCCCGTGCTGGCAAGTACGGTATTTTCCCGAAGCCTCAAGATGACAATGGCCCCTTGTGCATGTGCAGGGTCAGGCAAGATGTTGCCCAACGTTGAGACTGCGGCGAAATAGAGATTGCCATGGATCGAAAAGAGGGTGATTTCGTTGTCGGGCAACGATGTTGGCATGGGATGTGACTGGTAGCGACCGTCCTCCAGCGGCACAAGTCGAACGGCACTAATTGCATTTGCTGAGTTTGCCAGATAGAGCAGCAGCGATATGCCGACGCCGATGTAGATGCTGTATTCAAGGGGCAGAAAAAGCGCACTGAAGAAGGTTGCGACCATTGCCACCCGTGCGCTGAAATGTACGCGCCATATGAAGACAATCTCGCGAATACTAATCAAACTGATGGCAGCGAGAATGAGCTGAATGCTCAAAGATGGTAATGGGACGAGTTCAATCCAGCTCCCAAACAGCAGCAGAAATATCGCAACAAAAATCCCGGCGAAGATGTTCGACGCACGTGATTTGGCTCCCGCATCCATGTTGATAGCCGTTCTGGACAGCGATCCACAGGCGGGCATCGACTGAAAAAAGCCACCTGCCAGATTGGCAAACCCCATGCCGATGAAGTCCCGATTGACGTTGACGCGCTTGTCCGGGACCTCCTTCACGCTGTTGGTGATGGCTGCACTCTGAACTGCGCCAAGGATGGCAATCGCCAGCGCGGTTGGAGCGAGTTCGGCCATGAGCGTGAAATCAGGCATCAAGAGGTTTGGCAGACCTTGTGGAATGTAGGAAATATCGCGTACCAGTGGCACATCGTGCCAGCCTATTGCTGTAATCATCAACGTGACGAGAGCAAATGACACCAGAACGGCATAGTTCTTGAAGTGTGTTCGTTTAATGAGCAAGATCAAGATAAGCGTCATGATGCTGACGAAGATGGTCTCGATCTGACTTTGGTGGAAGTTTAGCATCCAGTCACCAACACGTGACACGACGCTATCTCCATATGGACTATAGCCGTTCAGATGCCTGATCTGTCCAAAGATAATCAGCAGACCAGCACCCGTGACAAAGCCTGTCATGACCGCATTGGACACAAACCGGATGAAGAAGCCCAGCCTAAGTACCCCAAAAAGGAGATAAAAGATTCCGACGAGCAGCGTCAGGACAACCATATGGGCAAGCTGAATATCGCCAGTCAGATGACCGATGGCACTGAATACGACCAGTGATAAGGCATTGGTCGGCCCAATAGTCATGAATGTCGAGTTGCCTAGAATCGTGCCTACAATAGTAGAAACAACTGCTGTGTAAAGGCCATAAATTGGATTTACACCCGCGATGAGTGCAAAGCCCATTGCTTGTGGGGTACCAGCAATGGCCCCGGTCAACCCAGCAACGACATCATCTTTGTTTATGGCTGGTAGATTCACAGCTCTCTCTTTATGGGTGCGACGGATCTAGAATGTGCCCTCAAGCGGCTTAGCTTCAAACGGAAAACCGTTTGGCGGATTGCGATTGGTGCCGCCCCAGTAAAAGAGTTCGCGGGCCTTACGCCAGGGACGGATGCCCCACAACGGTGTGCGGAATGGATCGCGGGTGCGGTCCATTTCGTCTAGGATGGCATCATGCAGACGATCCCGAACCTCGGCAAGCGATTCGTCTTCGATGCGATTGATCATTTCGCCGGGGTCTTGTTGAAGATCGTACAATTCATCTGTATCTAATAAGTTGATAACCAGTTTGTAGCGACCATCGACCATGCAACGAATCGGGTAAAACGAGCCAAACTGGTCATGATTGATGGCGAAACGGTTGAAACACACCATCAGGTTGTCCCTGGAAGAAACGCCTTCCTGTTCCAGAACGGGCCTGAAGCTGACGCCCTGCATCGTCTCAGGGATGTCAATCCCAGCGTAATCGAGCAGAGTCGGCATAATGTCAAGCTGGCTGATCAATTCGTTACTGACCGCATCTGCGCGTCCGCTGGGAACGCGCACGATGAAGGGGATATTGGCGACTTCTTCGTACATCATCGGCCCCTTGACCATCAGCCCATGAGCACCCAACATATCGCCATGATCGCTGGTGTAGATAATGACCGTATCGTCGCGATGGGTGCTGTCAATCGCATCTACCACGCGGCCAATTTCACGGTCGATGTAGCGGTTGCAGGCATAGAAGCGAGTCCAGCGTTCTCGGAACTTCTCCCAGGGTTGGTCGCCATTCTGTTCACGCTGAACTCGCTGTAGGAGTGGTTTGTCATCCACTGGAGCATTGTAGTTGGCTGGCTTAGGGATGTCTTGCGGATCAATCTGCTCCCAATATTCTGGCGGCGCAACGAACGGACCATGCGGCTCATCGAACGAAACAACTAGCAAGAAAGGATCGCTGCCAACTGTTTCCAGGAAGTCGATGGCGCGGTCTGCGACGCGGTGACCCCAGATGTTGTCTTCTGTAAAACCCGCTTCACGCAGTTGTTCTGGCGTTTTACTGGTTCGGTACGCTTTGAACATCTCCAGGCCGATGTCATCGGCATAACGTTTGCCGTCATACCACCAATCTGGCTCAAAGCCGCCGCCAGGTACGCCATCGCCGAAGTAGTTGTTGCCATCCAGATGCCATTTACCTGTGTAGCCTGTGCGGTAACCATAATGCGAGAAGATCGTTCCCATCAGCGGGATAGCTGCACTTGGGGCAGTATTATTGCACCATGCGCCGTTCACCTGCGGATACATGCCGCTGAAGATGGCGCCGCGTGCCGGGGTACAGACCGGCGATGTTGTGTAAGCACGCTCGAAACGGATGCCTTCACTCGCGAGACGGTCTAGATTGGGCGTATCCATCCATGGATTGCCATAGACGCTGACCATGTCTTTGCGCTGGCTATCAACAATGATGAAGACAACATTCATGGTAGGCTCTTTCCTTTTTTGATTGGTACGCCATGCGCCCCTATTCAGTCATCACCGATTGCAGGCCCAACCGCTGGAATTGCTCTACTGGGGCGTCATTGCGCTTCATTTCCTCGACCAAAGCCGCTGCCATCCGCGCTTCGATTTCTGCGCTCTGCATCGGATTAGCCTGTTTTGGATCGGCCTGAATATCAAACAACAGAGTGTCAAATTCGGCCAATTGCCATGGATTCGATACCGAGGGGATTTTCATGACCGGACAATCTTTTGTGAAGCTAAATGGCTCACGCATTTCGGCAGATTGTAATTCTTGTGTTGTGAACAGCTGGCGCATGTGGGTGGGCATCAGCGTGTAGTTGTAGACGGTCACATCGTCACCCTCGTTCGCGCGCATATAGATGTAGCGCCCATCGGTGATATTGACGTGTGCGTTAAACATGCCAAAGAGAGCATAGTCGCGGACGGCAGTATCATCGACGATGGTCTGGCGCAAAGGCTGCCCAAGCATATCCGGTGGGCATTCTAAGCCAAAGAACTCCAGAATCGTCGCTGGCAGATCAATCGTCTGCACGAGGCTGTTACGACGTTGGTTGGTTATGCTGCTGCGTGGGTCCCAGATGAACAGCGGGATGTTTGCTAGTTCGTTATACCAGGGCATGCGCGTCTTAGCCCACCAGTCGTGTTCGCCGAGCAGGTAACCATGATCCGTATTGACGATAAGCATCGTATCATTCCACAGACCTAGCTCATCCATGAGATCCAGCACTTTGCCCAGGTAATGGTCACACATCGACATTAGCGCAGCGTACTCTGACTGCATGTGGCGTACAACATCTGGGCCTTGGGTCACACGATCATAGGGTGGCCAATCCTGTGGCGGTCCATCGTACTCATGTGGATAGAGTTCTTTCCACTCATCCTGCGTGAAAAAAGGCTCGTGCGGGTCAAATGTTTCTAGCTGCAAAAACCAATTGTCAGCCTCGTGATTGGTCTTTATAAACTCCATGCCCGATTCAAAAGTGCGCGCCTGGGGCATCATGGCTTCTGAAGTAATGTAGGTGCGGTTGATCTGGTCTTGGTAGAGTATATTCAGATAGGGGTTGGTGGGTTTGGTATTTGGATCCCTAGCTACGACACCCTTCCAGAGGTCACCCTCCTGGCCGCGTACAAATTCATAGGTGGTGTAGCGGTTATGGTAGGTTGCGCCGCCATCTTCCCAGTAATGCTGATGGTCAGTCACCAAATGCGAGTGCACCCCATTTTCTTTGAGGATTTGCGGCATAGAGTCATCAAAGGGTTCGATAGGTCCCCAACTGCGGTGCAGGAAGTTATAGCGACCCGTATGCAGCTCACGACGGGCGGGCATACAGGGCATGCTACCAACATAGCATTTGTCGAAGATAACTGTTCGTTCTACCAGTCGCTCAAAATTCGGCGCATGGACCCACTCACCGCCATAGGGTGGCAACATATGACGATTCAGTGAATCGAACATGATCATAATTGCTTTCATGATGACGTGCCCTTCTTAGAGTGCTTCGATTCTGAGCAGACTATGCTCGGCTCTTTAAATACGGGTCCATTGCATCGCGCAGACCATCGCCCAATAGATTCACACTGATGACTGTCAGGAAGATGGCGGTTCCCGGCACTAGAGAGATCCAGGGGTAGGTCTGGATGTAACGATTGCCTACTGCAACCATGCTGCCCCAGCTTGGATTCGGTGGTTGAATACCTAAACCCAGAAAGCTCAGGGTAGCTTCTGCAAGGATAATACCGCCCACGTTCAATGAGATCGTGACAATGAGCGGAGCGAGAATATTGGGCAAAATATGGAAAAGCATAATACGGAAGTCAGACGCACCCAGCGCCCGCGCGACAGTCACGTATTCTTCTTCGCTGGTGGATAACGTCAAACCTCGTGTTAACCGTGCCAGCGGCGCGATCTGTACAATGCCAATGGCTACTAGTGCGTTTATTAGATTAGGTCCCAATACACCAGCAATCGCAATAATCAGAATAATGCGGGGGAATGAGAGAAGTGCATCTAGCACCCGCATAATCACATCGTCTACCCAACCCTTCATAAGGCCAGCAATCAATCCCAGTGGGATACCAATGCTGATGGCAATTGTAAGCGGTACAACAGCTGCGGCTAGCGAAACACGTCCTCCGACCAGGATGCGAGCAAGAATGTCGCGCCCAATATCATCCGTGCCTAGCAGATGATCTATGCTGGGTGGTTGACGAGCTGCCGCAAAATCGGGCGTGATGGCATCATAGCGGGTGATAAATGGTCCAAAAAGCACCGCCAGAATAATAAATACAAGTAGAAAGAAAGCAATGCGTGGCAGTGGTCGCTTGAATAAACGTCTGAAAAAAGCGAAAAATGTATTTTGTCTGTACTTGCCAGCCATTGTAGCAGGTTTCGATTTAGGGCCGACGCTTTGGTCTAGTTGACTTGGTTGAGACATAGGGTCCATCCTTAACAGCAGCCCTAATTGAAACGGATTCGTGGATCGATGACGGCATACAAGAGATCAACAATAAGGTTGATCACCAGAAACGAAAGCGTGATGAGTAATACTCCACCCTGCACAATCGGAAAATCACGGGCATAGATGGCATCAAGCATTAGTTTACCCATGCCTGGGAATGAGAATATCAACTCAATGGCGACTGTGCCGCCCAATATACGGCCTATCTGGAGTCCTATTGTGGTGATGACTGGAATGAGTGCATTCTTCAAAGCATGGACGAAGATAACACGTCGGTCGGCAAGACCTTTGCTCCTGGCGGAACGAATATAATTTTCGTTCAAGACTTCCAACATACTGGAGCGGGTCAGACGCATAGTGACGGCCATCAACGCTGCGCTGAGCGTGAGTACAGGCAAAATCATACGCCGAATATGCTCGACTGGGTCTTCACTAATGCGTGTAAATCCCCCAGCAGGTAGCCAATCCAAAATGACAGCGAACAATACAATGAGCAGCAAAGCCAACCAGAAAGCAGGCGCAGAGGCACCCATTAGAGCGAAGATATTCCCAACCGTATCGCCAAAACCGCCAGGCCGGACGGCCGTATATACGCCGATGGGCACTGCAATCAGGGTTGCTACTAGCACACTGAGCAATGCCAGTTCCAGCGTAACTGGAAAGCGAGCTGAGAGTAGCTCAGTAACAGGACGTCCCTGATGGATAGATCGGCCAAGATTGCCCTGAACCACCTGGCCTAGCCAATCCAAATATTGCACAACAATTGGGCGATCAAGGCCCATTTCACTTCTCAGTCTGTCAAGATCCTCTACTGTGAGTTCGCTGGCCTCATCGGCTGGAACCAGCATCAGCACAGGATCGCCTGGACTGATGAACAGGAGCAAAAACACGAGGAAAGTGACAATAATAAGTGTGGGTATCATCAGTAAAACACGTCTGCTCAAATATTTGAACATTTTACTGTCCTAAAAACTCTAGTTTCTGTAGCGCTCCCAATCAGAATAAAGTGAGGTGCGACTAGGGCTGCAACATAGCAACCCTAGTCCACGAAAATGACAAACTATCCCTTCACAATGACGTCGACCCAATCCAGGAAGCCGTAGCCGTTTAGGCCTACATTATCCAGTAGATCGCCACGATAAACGAGCGGGATTTCAGGGTAAACATACGGCAAGCTGATGGCATCACGCATGACCATCTGGTCCAACTGCTGGATAATTACGGCACGGTCAGCCGGATCAGGCGTTGCTGCCAACTGGTTCCAGAGCGCTTCCCATTCCTCAGTGCAATAGGGCGAAAGTAGGTTCGCTGGATTGCAGCCTGCTTGTGTAATCAGGTAGTTCTCCGGTGTCGGCTGGAAGCGTAAGATCTGAATGAAGCCTGCATTAGCTTCATTCGGGGTCTGGCGTAAGATTTCGAGATGGCGCGCGCGTTCATTCGACTGAATAATCAGTTCAATGCCAACTTCCGCCAGGCTGGCCTGCATGATTTCCAGCGTCTGAATGCGATATGGTTGTGCAACAACGCTGACCTCGAACGAAAAACCATCTGGATTGCCTGCAGCTTCCAGTTCAGCACGGGCTGCATCCAGATCACGTGTAATCAGATCAGGAGCATCTTCGCTATACGAATATGAACTCGGGGGTATAAAGCCCCGTGCTGGCTGGGCGTAGCCATCATAAACTAGCGCGATAATGGGGTTGACATCAATGGCGTAGCGCAGCGCACGACGATTATGTATATTGTCAAATGGCGGGATCTGGGTATTCAAACCCAACTCGACAAAACCGACTGTTACCGTTTCAACAACGGTTCCATCTACCGATTGCATCAAGGGAAGTTCGGTGGCTTGGGCTGGGTACATCACCTGCACATCACCACTCTGATAATTGAGGGTGGCGGCTGAGTTATCAACGATGACGCGATGAATGACGCGATCTGCGTTACCCTGGATCTCGCCCCAATAGTCTGGATAGCGTTCAACCACGACTTCAACGCCTGGTTCCCAGCTGACAAACTGGTAAGGGCCGGTACCGACTGGATGGGCAGCATATTCATCTGGTCCCATGGTTTCATAGGCTGTAGGGGAAACCATCAGCGCCATCGGGTTTGTGCCTGCAGTGAAAACCGTCAGCATTTTTGCATCGGCATAAGATAAGTTGACTTGAACAGTGTACTCGTCGACTGCTTCAACGCTCTCGATTGGCGCATAGTCGGCAATGGAACTTTGACCAATTTCCTCGCTCATGCCTGCTTGGATGTTCCAGACAGCTGCTTCAGCATTCCAGGGTGTTCCGTCGTGGAATGTCACACCTTCACGCAAGTTAAATGTATAAATCAGACCATCATCTGAAATGGACCAATCGGTAGCGAGTGCTGGGCTGAATGAGCCATCGGCTTCAAGGCGGATGAGAGGCTCGTGGATTCCGAGCATCAGCGTGGTGTGACCATTTGAAGGCGCCTGTATCGTCACATCTAGTTGCGTGAAGCTTTCACCTACACGCACGACAAATTCCACAGGTTCCTGCGCAGTAGCGACGGCAGTCAGCGATACGATGATGCACAGAACGATTAACAACCTCACTAGGACTGATTTATTCATGTTTCTTCTCCTATAAATAAATTTACCAAACGGGCGATCCAATTTGCGTTTCCAAATGTGCGTTCCCATATCCTTCCAAATACTGCTTCCCTCCACCTTGGATGAACGTCAGATTACAAGATAACAATAGCGTTCAGGTCGGCTAAGCCGACACCCAGTTCTGCAAATTCATGCGTTCATATTGTTCCAGTGGTGCATCATTTTCCTGCATCAGCCGGACCATATTCTTAATCATGCGAGCCTCGACTTCAGGATCATCCAGTGGGCTTTTCTGTCCAGGATCGCTTTCCAGATAAAATAACAAGGTCTTGAAATCATGGAGTTGAAGAAAAGGTCGGGCCGACATCTTCATGACCTGGATACTCTTGGTGAAGTCGAACGGCCCCGCTAGCTCCAGATCAACGAATTCATCAACATCAAAGCGCTTGCGCAGATGGGTTGGCATGAGTGTGTATTCGTATAGCGGCTCGTTGTGCCCGGCTTCTGGCGCACGCATATAGACATAGTGTCCATCAGTGATGTTGATGTGCGATCCCATGAGCCCGAAAAGCGCATACTCTCTCACAGGCTGATCACTAGCGATAGTTTCGCGCAGAGGGACTCCTAGCATGTCTTTCGGGCGCTCGATGTCAAAGAATTCCAGCAAGGTCGCTGGCATGTCGATCATTTGCACAAGGCTCTGGCGACGTTCATTGCGACCACCGTAGCGGGGGTCCCAGATGAATAATGGAATGTTGGCAAGTTCGTTGTACCAGGGCATGCGGTTCTTGGCCCACCAGTCATGTTCACCTAACAGATAGCCATGATCGGTGATGACAATCAGCAGGGTATCTTTCCACATATCCAGCTTGTCGAAGAGATCAAGCACCTTGCCGAGATAATCATCGCACATGGTGACGAGTGCTGCATATTCATTACGGACGTGCTCTACCGCTTCTGGCAGCTCGACCACGGGGCCATAGGACGGCCAATCGAACGTCGTACCGTTGTACTCGTGTGGATACAGGTCTTTGTATTTTTGATGCGTGAAGAAGGGTTCGTGTGGATCGAACGTTTCAATCTGCAGGAACCAGTTATCAGCTTGATGGTTGCTACGAATGAAGTGTAGCCCCTGGCTGAACGTTTTGGCCTGCGGTTGATCCTCTTGGGTGGGCATATAAGCGCGATTGACAAACTCGTGCTGCCACATGCGATCGGTCTGATCATTGAGTTTGATGCGCGTAATTGGCGGAATATTGACGTGCGGCTCAACATGGCCTTTCCACTGGTCACCTTCCTGGCCGCGATTAAGTTCCCAGGAGTTGTAGCGATTGTGGTAGGTTGCCCCACCATCTTCAAAGTAGTGCATATGATCGGTGATCAGGTGCGTATAAATGCCATTTTCAGTCAGAATTTGTGGCATGGAATCATCGAAGGGTTCCAGCGGTCCCCAACTGCGATGCAGGAAGTTGTACCGCCCGGTATGTAACTCGCGACGAGCGGGCATACAGGGCATGCTGCCAATATAGTAGTTGTCAAAGGTGATTGTGAGCTGCGATAAACGCTCAAAATTTGGAGCATGCACCCATTCGCAGCCATAGGGTGGCAGCATGTGCCGATTGAGCGAGTCGAACATCACCATGACAGCTTTCATTCAGACGGGTCTCCTTAACAACTCTGATGATCCAAGAACAATGAAGTACTTGCTAGATCACTAACCTAGCAGGTCCTTCATGTTCGTGATATCGATTTTGCGTTCGGAGTAACGCTGCGTAGCAATATCATGACCGCTGAGGAAGTAATCCCTGAAGCGTTTTCGCATGTCCTTTATGACATCAGGATGCTGGTCGGCAACATTTGTTGTCTCATCGGGATCAGCAAGGATGTCATAAAGCTCGTATATATCGTTGTGATTTTCAATGAACATGTATCGCTCATTACGGACGCCGCGCCAATTCGGCATTGCTGTGATAGCCTCATTGCGGTGTGATGTTTGCTCACCCAACAAGACAGGAGCAAACGAGCGCGCATCCAGATTCGGTGCCGGAGAGATACCTGCCAATTCGCAAATCGTCGGGTTGATGTCGATGAGTTCAACAAAAGTATCCGATACTTGGCTTTCGGCGATGCCCGGTCCAGCACAGATCAAGGGTACATGAATGGAGGGTTCATAGCCCACACGCTTGGTAAACAGGTGATGATCGCCCATCATTTCACCATGGTCACTGGCGAAGATGATATAGGTGTTATCTAGCATGCCGCGCTTTTCCAGCGCATCCAATATCATGCCAATCTGGTCATCAATGAGCTTGATGAGCGCGCAGTATTGCCGCCGAATGCGGGCCAGCTGCTCACCATCAAACTGTTTTTGCATCTTATGGATCCAACCCGGTTTTTGGTCAGCATGGGCCGGGATACCGTCTGGCATGGGTGCATCACGGTACATATCAGCATATTCGGTCGGTGGGTCATAAGGATCATGTGGCCCTACAAAGCTCACAAACAAATGCCAGGGAAAATCATCCGGCACATTTTCGATGAATTCTGCTGAACGTCTACCGATATATGTGTCTTCGAAATGTTCCGTTGCCAGTACAGAATCATGCGATGCGCCCAGGATGTAACCGTTTTTGGCACGCGCCTGGTAGTCTTCGCAGAAAGCCTCTAACTGACCTTGTCCCTCTAGATAGTATGTGTATGGCCCGCGTAGGGGCGCACGAGGGTATCCGAGAGCGGCGTGCATCTTACCCTCGCATTCTTCAGGATGCGTGAAGCCCCAACGATAAGCCATGGGACGATCTCCATATCGGCCGTTGTAGTGGTCGGGTTTGGCGAGATCGAGCTTACCGACACAACCCACACGATAGCCATTGTCTCGCAGCCGCTGATAATAAGTTGGCCAATCTGATGGAAGATAAGTCTGGTTATCGAAGGGTCCTAAACGCGCGGGATGCATCCCTGATGCCAAACCAATGCGAGCCGGAGCACATACGGGAACGTTAGTGAATGTATTGGTGAAGCGAATACCTCGTTGCGCCAGCCGATCAATATTTGGGGTATCGACGAAATTGGCCCCGTAACAACCGAGATAATCCCAGCGATGTTGATCATCAGTAATCAACAGAATATTAGGCGATTTTATATTAGGCATAATTTGTCCAAAAACTAAAAACTATATCAAATCTTCAGATCATCACTTACATTACATGCGCATCTAGAGTCGATGATGGATTCCGAAATTCAAAAGTAAAGACACGTTGGTTAAGGATAGCGTTATCGTTAACATTATTGATTGTATCATGATATGTTTTGAAACGCAAAATGTCTTTAGTTCCTGAGTGAGATTAATCCGATTTCGATCTCGTTTTCTAGAAACATGTTCATTCACGCCACAAAAGAGCTCGCGGCGTGTACATAATCTTGTCCATTGATCAAACAGTAGAAAGCTGAGCCGAGCGGCTAGGTAGCCGCTGATATAGGCTGTCACCGACTGCTGGGCTTGGTCTACCACGCCCAGCAGTCTCCGAGCGGCGCCAAACGCGAAGGAGCGGCGCACGCTGAGCGTGGTGCGCCAAGCCTCCCCGGCGTTGAGGGGCAGGCCTTTAGCCTGAGACCCACTAAAACGAATCTTCCTTTATTTCATAGTCGAGTTAGAGCAGATAATACCTGTAGAAAGAAAACTCTGTGAAGTGGGTCAGTACAGCACGCATGCCTGGAATCATGTAAGCACAGACGACCATGATTCGAGAATATCTGTGGCTTGGCTGCGATTGGCTGACGCTTATCCAACGGAGATGATCATGGCAGTACAATGGGGAAAAGCTCAGGTAAGGGATTTTAATGTGAAGCGCCTCATTGTCTTGATATGTATCCTTGCATCCACATTTCCGATACTTGCTCAAGCGGAAAAGGCAGTCATTCCCGCACCTGTAGAAGTGGCTCGTCTGGGACGAGGCACAGCAGCGACAATCGACTGGCACCCGGATGGCGAAATTCTCGCAGTTGGCGGTAGCCTCGGATTATGGCTTTATGATGAAACCCTTTCTGATATTGCTTCGTTTCCAGATGCAGGTGATATCCTCGCTCTGGCATGGTCACCATATGGTGATCAAATCGCGGTAGTTGGTCGAGACCAGACATTGAGAATCTGGGAAGTTTCTCTTGATCCATTCAGCATGACATTTGTAAATGACTATTCTCTTCTGGATGACTCCACCTATTTTTATGCTTATCTGGCATGGTCGCCAATTGGTGATCGCCTTGCTGTCTTGACTTCTAACGGGGCACAAGTCATTGATCTGCAGAGCACTGAAATTCTGATAACTATCCCTGATATGGAATCTGGACTGGCATGGCATCCAGATGGTACGCAGCTCGCTGGCGCAGTAGATTTGGGGGATAAAGTTGGCAAGCAGGTTCGTACATGGGATGCTTTCACTGGCGAAGTAGTCAAGACATATTTTGGTATGGATTCGTATCTGTTTTGGAGTGATCTGAGTTGGAGTCCTAATGGATCAGAAATGATTGGTGTAACCTCTGTTCCGGCGATAATTCATGTATGGGATGTTGCAACTGGCGAATTGATGAATGACGTTGATAGGCTGAGGGACGAATTAGGGGCTTACATCGATATGTGGTGGAACGAGGACGGTCAACAACTCATTACTGCGTCCCGTTCTGTTACCCCGCCGGGACGCAGTAGCGTGAATATCTGGAATACAGCCAGTTGGACAATCGAGGACCAAAAAGTCTACTACGGGCCTGTTCAAAGCATTTCCAAACATCCTGATTCTGAGCTATGGGCCTTGGTGACAGGGGATGGTCAACTTGTCATCTGGAGCCTTGAAGAGGAAGGACCCATTCAGGTGCAATCAAAACACGGGCAACCGCCCAATATTCTCGAATGGTCACCAGATAATCGCTATCTTGTTACCGCAAGACGGACAGGTGAAGTATTCAGTATCTGGGACATATCGACACTCGATCGACCACAATCTCAGGTAATAACAGTACCCATTAGAGGCTGGGACGTTGATGAATTTCGCTGGAGTACCGACAGTGAATCATTGTTAGGCTTTGTATCCATTCCTATGATTACCGCTCCCGGTACTTACTCAACCGCTTTTGTTTTCAAGTGGGATACAAAGACTGGTGAATCATTAGGCATGATTCACGAAACACCAGGTTATGTGGCTCATGATGGTTCAGGTGATTACCTTCCCCGTTATATCTGGAGCGACGATTTTTCACGAGTCGTAACCCAAATGGGAGATGAACCTCTGACTATTTCCACCGTAGGGGATGGATATAGTGACTTGTCGCCGAATGAAGAGGTTGCAAGGATAGAAGTTGAAAGTTATCCGACCCAGCTAACCTGGAGTCCTGATAACACGATGGTGGCTGTTATCACTCGTGATCCTCAGAATGAAACGAAAGTGTGGGTATATGATGCTGAAACAGGCGAATCCATCAACCAGCTAAGAACTTCGTTTTCGTCAGACATCTATAGTCTCTCATGGAGTGCCGATAGCTCTCTGGTTGCACTATCCAGTAGCCATCTTATTGCAGGTAGTGGTGCGACTGAATATCGGCTGGATGTTCTGCAAATTGATCTGTCTTCCAATGAGGCAGCCCATATTACGACAATTCTGGATACCGATACACGCTTTTACAGCGATTGGCATCCTGAACAGCCTCTGCTTGCGGTAACGACTTCGGATGGTGTCGGTGTCTATTCCGTTGATCCAGCTAGTGACATTACAGTCGGCTTGCAAGCAGAACCTAATTTTCTTATTACAGCGGGGCATGTCTACGCATTGAGTTGGAGTCATGATGGCACACGGCTTGCGGGCAGTCACGAAGATGGCACAATTCGCATCTGGGATGTTTCGATGTTTAGTCAGTGATTCCTGGAGGATGTGGGCACAGCATCACTCTGCTGCAAGAATCGTTCGGCATGTTGGATAGTTTGGACATCCCCAAAACTGGTTGCCTGCATTGGCTCCCTTTTTTGCTGTTTTGAGAATCATCGTACTACCACATTCCGGGCAGGAAGGACTGTTGATTTCTTCTCACAAAGCTATTACTTCTGAGGGCTGGCTGGTTGATGCTCAAAAGGAAGATAGATTGCTAGTTGTGATTTGAGCATATCAGGTTGATAGCTTTGACGAGCTGGCACATGAACTAAG
Organism: Anaerolineaceae bacterium; assembly: GCA_020634165.1. Lineage (GTDB taxonomy): Bacteria > Chloroflexota > Anaerolineae > Aggregatilineales > Phototrophicaceae > Phototrophicus. The sequence goes on from JACKCF010000001.1 coordinate 775,697, forward strand.
GGTAAGTTTGCGGTTTCTAACATATGAGTCCACAAATGCGTCACGTTCTTGTCGATCCTTGCGTGATGACTAGGTAGCTTGAGCGTCGATGGCAAATGTAATCGTTACCTGCACATTGACGCTTAACTGACCCTGTCTCACAGATGCACCACCGACACCTGCACTAAAGGCTCTTGCCGCTAGCGGTTGAGCACCACCGCTGACGGACTCATTAACCGTAATGGCGGGTCCGACGTTCACACCCAATGCTGAAGCGATCTGCTGTGCACGTGCTTGGGCATCAGCAATAGCTATATCTCTCGCCTGATTCGCCAGTGCTGTAGGGTCGGCGATACCAAAGTTCAGGCCGTTGATATTGTTTGCCCCCGCATTGACGGCAGCGCTAATGATGTCTCCAGCCTGGGTCACATCGCGCACACAAATAGTAAGCATGTTCTGCGCATGATAGGTGCTCTCACCAGTGGAATTACCGCTGTTATCAGTGTTGGTCTGGACCCACATATTGAATGCCGAGGTCTGGATATCTGTCGCATCGACACCAAGGTCAACGACGGCTTGCTGTAAAGCGCTGATCACATCGTTGGCACTACTAAAAGCGGCAGCCGGATCGCTGTTGGTCTGCTCCGTGCCGATCTGAAGATAGGCAATGTCTGGCGTTCCAGAAGCTGTGCCATTACCACTGACCGCGATAGTCCGTGGTGTCGTGTTTGCAGAATCCATGTCTGACTGCGCATTAACGACCTGGCTACCGAATAATCCAGAAAAAATGAATACAAACGTCAACAGCATGTGATATGTAGAGTTTTTCATGACCGAATCCTTACTTTGGGGAACTATTGAGCCGATGAACTGTTCGAGCCACCAAGTACACGTTTGGATACCTACAATAAACAGAGAATCTCCAGCAATGGTATCCTTGCTCATCGGCACACTGTCTGGAGATTCACACCCCTCTGTTACACGAATTAACCTTGTAGATGCGCTTCTATAAACCACAGGTTCTTATCGATAGCGCGCGAGACTTCGATCATCAGATCACTTGTATCCTGATCACCATGTTCTAAAGCATTATCAATAGCTGCGCGGGTCGATGCACCGAACTGTGCGTAGCGCTCCGCCAGAACTTCGACCACCTGCTTACCCTGAACAATGTCTTCTGGGAAATCGGTCAGTGTCGTGTTTTGGGCGGCCATGGCTGCCGTGCCGCGGGCATATCCACCCAGGGCTGTGGCGCGTTCAGCGATCATATCGACATACTCGAGGACGCCTTCTGCCAGTGAGTCGAACAGCTCATGTAGCTGGATGAAGTTTATGCCCTTAACGTTCCAGTGAGCTTGTTTGGTCAGGCCGTACAGCGTGAAGGCATCGGCCAGTTGCTGATTCAGCATTTCAATCATTGTGGCACGTACATGATGAGGAATGTCGTTACGGGTTGCGAATTGCGTTGCGGTTGTCATTTCATTACTTCCTTTTGCTAGTAAGGTTGTTTTCATGGCGAGATGTTTAGTAAGTCGCCTACGGGCGTTGCATTCGATTCGTCTTGCGCGATCTGTGGCACACCTCCACCAGGGATCAGCCATCACTACGTGGCAACGCGAAGGACTAGACGGTCCGCTCAGCATTCTCAACATGAAGATTGACAGTTTCAGACTGTGTCTTATCGAGTATGGCATGTGCTTGTCGGACCTGTTCTTCAGTACCATTGGCGATGACGAGGTACTTGCCGCCTTTGACGATTTCCTCGTACTTGAGGATGTGCTCTTTAGAGATGCCCCAGCCGAAAAGCACGCCGAGCAAACCACCACCCGCTGCACCAGCAATTGCGCCTTCAACGCCGCCAATCAATGACGCTGCCAACGGACCTGCTACCACAAGCGGTCCAAAACCTGGCACCCAAATAAACGCGGCACCGAGCAGAACACCAAATAGACCACCCATCCAGGCACCAGCGGACGCGCCAGTTTTGGCTATATCGCCTGTGGTGATATAGCCATGAACCTGCCGTTCAGTCGACAGATCCTGTGCAACTACAGATACCTGCCTGATCGGGAAATGGCCTTCACCTAGACTGTCAACTGCATCTTCAGCATCGCCTAAAGAGTTGAAAATACCTACAACACTGTTTGTCATGATCACTACTCCTCATTGAGTATGTTCCCTCGACTACATAAACAGTGTATGTTGGCGATGTGGCAAGTATCCTGCACATGTGTAGCGGTTCGGTTACACACGTTGCAATTTGATTACTTGCTCATCAGGCGCTGATGTTATTGGAGGGCGGAAAGAAGTGCAGCCTCTGACCTCGGGCTGCGCTGCCAGGTTCTATGGTGACCGAAAGACAAAGCGAGGGTAGAGAAGTCGAGTTTTGGGAAAACCTTCTGTACCTGAGTGGCACATTCTTGCTTTCAAATTCAATAGCGATCAGACTGATCATTCTTCTGCAAGATTGTTACGGCCGTGGAGATCATCTGTGCAGATGTTACGATCAGTCTGATTGCTGGATGCTATACGGATTCGGTCGCTAGATTTACTTCTGGTATCGGGCGCGCGTCGGCAGCGGGATTGGGTGCTTGCCGGGGCTGGATAGTCTTCAGATAGCCCCAGAACATCAGACCGATACCAATGCTCATGGCGATGTACAGGTATTGCTGATGGCCCAGTCGCGTCAGACTGCCGCCTCCTGCCACTACCATCGCACCGACAGCCAAAAGAATCAGGCCATACATACGCTGTGGCATGATGCGCTGCCGCCAGAAAATCCATGCTGACCACAGTGCTCCGCCAACCAGAATTACAGTTCCGACAGTATTGGTAATGATGGTAATCACCGTCAGTGCAGCGGGTTTTTCAAGAGCATGCCAACCATCGGATACCAGCAAGGTCTCATTGACAGGGGTTTGCAGGATCAACCCAATGCCGATGCCCGTTAGCAGGATCACGAACCAAATACCAACATTCCGTAGCCAGGGCTTGTGGACCAGGATGAGCCACGTTCCGAGGCCCAGCCATCCGACGACGAGCGTGGCGCCCAGTATATAGTAAAGGCGTGCCAGCATCGGTGTCCACCCAACCAAGTCGCCGAAAAGCTGCGTACCTGCCGCAATAGCGAACATGCCGAACGCAATCGCCCATACCGCTTCGTATGCACGCATTTTTTGCCGTAGTCGTTGAACCATGATGATGACGATCAACGCGCTGATAGTAGCAGCCGCTAACGGGAAGATTTCTAACCACATCGGCGATGATGATGTTTCTGTTATGGGTTCAGTTGTAGGTGTTGTATCCACTGAAGCTGAAGCAACCACGGGCAGTGCTGTAATCGATGGGGAAACCTTAAAGTAGTAGAACTCGCGTCCGGCGAACATACCATCGACTGGAATACTCAGCATATAGTCGCCTTCATCCAGTGGTTCATTGATGGTGAATGCCAGTTGGCGACCACTTTCATCGACGGTTCCGGTCATCGACATCTGGTGATTGTTGCCATCATGCAGATGGAATAGTTGATAGCGATCAGAAGTGTCCAGTCCGCGCTGACTGATCACAATATCCTGAATGAAGTCAGCATTCAAAACAGGCGAATCCGCAGGTGCTTCATCCAGCGGGAAGTTCCACTGGTAGAGCTTCATCAGACCATCCTGTTGTCCATCATCTACCTGAAGATAGGCACCCGTTGATCGTTCTGCCAGGTTGGGCATCAAAGTATACAGGGGTGTGCCATCAGAGATCCCCATGAAGAAGGGCAGAATCGGCACACTGAACAGAAAAAGGACGATCAGCGCAACACCAACCGCCACTCGCCGTGGAATGCGGCGCTGTTGTGGCTTTGCCGCACTGTTGTTCCCTTGGGCGTTAGTATCGGGCGCAGATGCCTGAACCTGGGCGGCATGATTCCGGCGCCACAAAACGAAAGCTAGCGACAAAGTACTCAGCAGGGTCGATGCAGGCAGCCAGACAACCAGTGTCAGCCAGTTCCATTGTGAAAACACGGTATTGGTAAAGGGCGAGAACAACATAGGCAGGACAGCCCAGGTAATTGCAGGCCCGACCATCATGAGGAAAATGGCGATCATCGTCTTGCCAGCAAACAACCAGCCAAGTCCCGGCCACCCAAAGAAACCAGAGACGATTTCCATACCGATCATGTATATCGGCGGGATACGATTAAGCTTGTCAGGCATCGGCCCACTAAAACGCTTGGAAATCCGCAAGAAATCAGCCTTAAATTCGCTGCGGAATGCTTCTGTCGTTCGGTAGACAGCCAGCCCAAAGGATGAGAATCCAACTAGAATTGGCAGTGTGATTATCATCAATCCAAAAGGTATATACCAGTCGATCTGCTGGGCTGCCTGGGTGCTGGTCATGCCCTGCGACATATAACCCATCCGTTGCAGGCCACTCATCAGCGTCAGGACATAGTAGCCCGCAATGCCGAACGTAATACCAAACAGGCTCATCCGGCGGAGGCGCGAGTCTGCCGTTTGTTCGGTTAACTCTGGCAGTAGATAGTAAACGAGGCCCAGCATGGCGAGCAGCATCCCGCCGATCATATTCAACTGGGCATGGATATTGGGAATTTCTTCCGGTGTGATCAGCACACGGTTGATGCTGGGGATCGCTTGCAGCAAGCCCTGGAGCGCCCCGAAGAACAGCGCAATGAGTGAAACCAGCCAGAAGCCAGCAGGGGTAGCCTTCAGGAACTGGTTTTGTAACTGTCTGAAGTGCAGGCTCCAGCCAGCGACACCAAAATAGACCCAGAAACTGAAGAGCATAATGACACCAGCGATGGCGATTAGCATTGGGAAGTTACTTGCAAAGAACACGAATATTTCTGTGGGAACATCAAGGCCGTTGCCCACAATCAGGCCAGTGAAGAGGAATGTCAGATAGAAAAGTAGGGATGCTGGTACCAACAGCCAAAAGAGGATGTTCATGATCCGCTTGGGAATGGTGCGCCCACCGATGCGTGAACTGAAATAACCCAGGAAGGCTACCAGAGAAACCAGCATACCTGTCACGAGGTTGACATGCGCGTGGCTGATCGGGTCTACATACTGGCCGAATTTGCCCGCGTTATGAATCCAGTCGGCATTCGCAGGTAGCACCTGCAACACGCCCTGAACCGTCCCGACGAACAGCGCCCCGGCGGATACAACTACGAACTTAGTCAGGTAACCGAGCGGTTTGGGGCTGTCTTTTTTGGCAGCCCACACCGTCAGGAACACATTCAGCACATAGGTCCAGTAGCCGACGCCCATAATACTGGACGTAATCCTCGTAGGAACCGTATGCCAGGAACCAATCTGCGCTTTCGCATCCAGATACTCCATGCCACCACGAACCAGATTGCCTTCGACCAGGCCCAATATCAGCCAGGCCAGGTAAAAACCAAACACGCCGATGAACGTAAACCAGAACGATCCTGCAGCCAGCGAATTACTATACAGCGGCCGATTGAGAATGCGTGGCAGAATATACCAGGTGATGCCCGTTAGCAGGATGGTGCCGCCACCCACGATGATGATATGCGAATTGGCCAGGTCACGGAACAAGTGACCACCATAGCCGGCTTCCCACAGCCATTGCCAGAAGCCCGGCATATTTTTGATGACCATATGGACGCTGCCAAGAACCAGCGAAAACGCGGCGGCCAGGAAGTAGAGTGGAATACGGCGATCGTAGGCCTTGACTTCGTCGTCGGTATAAGTGCGTGATTGCTTCACAGGTACTGATGGCACCAACCAGATAACAGTGCCAATCATTGCGGCTGCGGCGACTGCGATTAGCAGAAGATCGCTCGCGGTCCACTCCAGCAAAAACATGTGATACTCCTAGCGAATGCCTGGCTCAAATAGATAGATTGTGCCCGCCCACATCAGGTAGGCGATAACCATGATAAGTAAAATTGCCCAGTCTCTTAGCCAATGAGCACGCCCCCAGCGGTTGTCCTCGCGTTCAAGGGTCGTTGCTGGTGCTTCTCCAGCTGTATCATCTTCATCAGCGACGATCTCGTTTAATTCATTTTCCTGTTCCATCGGTGCGATCTCCAGTTTAGATGACTTCTTCATAGAGATTGACATTCAAAGAAACGGGTGGTGGGTCCATAGACCTTAGGATGGCGTCGACCGTTTTTCCCTGCTTCATCCACAGGCTCAACTGTTCAGGGTAGTCCCAGTTGGTGATAGCCAGAACTTTGATATCGCCGTTTTCCTGCTCCTGGGCCAAAAAGTCAAAACGTTGCCATCCGGGCAGACTCTGCAGATGTGCCTTAAGCGAAAGCAGCGAGAAATAGGTTTCTTCCCAGGCAGCTTTATGTATGACGGCATCAACAACCTGCGAGTACGCGGTAACTGAACTCATGCCATCCCCCTTCTAGTAAATCTGGCCCTGTGTCAGACTCATGATGGTCACGATAGCTAGCCAGGTGAACATAATGACGAAAAACGCGGTGAGGAACGGCCCAACTCGGCCGTTCCCTTCCTGAATGAAGCCGTTGTAGGATTCCAACGGATAGGGTTCTTCTGATGTTTGGGTTGTCCGCTGCCAGCGCGAATACCAGAACAGTAGCAACGCCAGCATAGCGATCCAGAAAAACACCCCCGCAAGAATATCCCAGTGGATGTAGTAGGTCTGGGTCGCCTGGGCGAAATACTGCTGGTACAGATGCTGAAAATATTCCTGTGTGATAGCGGATGTATGGCCGGTTGGTACAGGGTCCATTGGGTTACTCCTCGCTCTTCGCTGACCAATCGGTCGTATAGTAATCAGGCTCGTCGATCTGCAGGATATAGTGCTTAGCCTCGCCTTCCAGATCCTGGAGCCAACCGCGCTTCAATGCGATCAAGAAGGCGACAAATGCGGTCATCGCAAAGATGACGAAGCTCAGAAACATCCAATCGGCCATGACCCACTCGCTGCCTTCAGGGGAATCGTGTGCTAACACCGGACTGGCAGCTACCAGCAGAATCAGCAAGAGAAGTAGGCTCATTCTCATACGTCTAGACATTGTGCGTTCTCCTTAGTTATTGCCTGCATCGGATGCGATAAGTGGATTAGGCTGATCCCAGACCTGAGCAAGCCACTGTGGTGGCATCTGGCTCATATCGAGCATGTCTGATGGAATAAACTGGATTTGGTCTGTGCCCTGCAAAGCGAAACCATCAGCCTGTGTTTGGGCATCCGCCAGAACGTCGTGCAGCGTGACATCTTCGTAACCAGCGGTACCGCATGGGCGGGCATTGTTCTGGATCTCCCATAGGACAGTGGCGTAGACTGGATTGATCGTACCTTCAGCGACAATACCTGGAACATCACCGATACCGTATGGGGTATTAGCGGAAAGCGCCGATCCGCTCAGTGCAGACGGTGTCACAGACACGTCAGGGCCGAGTTGAGCGTAGTTGGTTACGTCAGCCAGTGAATCAACGCTGTCCTGACTCATATAGAAGTCCTTATCTGGAGCAAAACAGTTCGCCCATTCAAACAAGCCTGGATAACCACGCCACTGGACATACATATCTGGTGTCGGGATTTCAGCCGTTAGGCCGCCATTGGGTATTGTCTTGAGGAATAGGGTTACTTTCCAGATGTCATCAACGGTCAGACGTGTGCCGAAGTTCTCCATAGCGCTACCTGGCAAACCACGCAGGATACGCCAGTAGTAAGCACCTGGTGATGTATCCGACCCGTGTTGCTGGTCGTCAGCCGCATTGAAAGCCGCTGGGGGGGGATTCAAATAGAAAGCGCCTGGGCCATTGCCATCGCCCTGGCTGCCATGGCATGCAATGCAGCGTTCCTGGAATACCTGGCGACCTCGCAAAAGGTTCTCGGTTGTCACAGGCAGAGGATTATCTGCAAACCAGTAGCCACGATCAATCAGCATGAGGTTCTTAATCGCACTGGCGGCCGGGTAGCCGTCGGTACGATCACCGTTTTCTCTGTCAGTGGCGACATTGCCTGATGCCATTTCCAGTGCGGTCATATTGTTCTGATGCTGAACGCGCAAGTCAGCGATATGACCGCCGCGTGACTGTGTGAAGGCAATTAGCGCCCTAGCATCTTCCTCACTGAGGAAATTAAACTGAGGCATGATGCTCAGCGGTGTTGTATAGCGCGGGTTGTAATAATGGGCATAATGCCAGTTATCCGGGTGGAAACCACCAGCATTAGATAGATCAGGGCCAGTACGAATCGTGCCGAAAAGGTTTGGTGTTTCGCCATCTCCCATATAGTCGCCGGGTTCTGCCGCGCGCGAGTACACATAGTACTGGCTGGCATAGACATCCTGCGGACGCACAAAACCGCTATGGCAGTAAATACAACCATTTGCCAGGAAGACATTCCGTCCCTGCATTTCGAGATCAGTCAGAGGACGCCAATTTTCTGATGGGTCGGGTTCGAAAGTTGTTGTAGGCAGCACCACAACCATAAACACCACTGTAAAGAATGCCAGCAGGCCACCAAACACGGCCATCGCCGGACTCATGATCATCTTCTTTGGGGGATGGGGCGGCCACGATTTTGGATGTACGGGTTCGGCCTGGATTTCTGGAAGGACTTCCGTACTCATTGCGCGACCTCCATATCGGGTAGCTTGTCCATCAGTTCCATGTCAGCGACATGGCGTGTATTGGTGCGGATGGTCATCCAGATGTTATATGCCTGGATGGCACCCGAAAGGACGATCATGGCGCCAAAAACGGCACGCATCATGAAGAAGGGTTGGATCATGGGGATTACATTCACTTCAGGGATGCCTCTCATCCATGCTTGTCCCTGAATGAAACCGGCAATCGTCAGCGCCCAGAAGAAACCTAGGAACCCAACAACGATCAACCAGTATTGCCATTCTGCCAGCCGATTACTGTAGAGAGGCTTCTTCAGCACCTGCGGAATGATGTAGTCGATCATTCCCATTCCCAGGAATGTGAAAGCACCTAGCAGGGCGAGGTGGGCATGTGCGACCACAAAATTAGTGAAGTGCGTTGCCCGGTTAAAACTCTGGATGGCTTCAAAGCTGCCCTGCACGTTGACGAGGAAGTAGAAAATAAAGCCTGTTATCCCGAACCGCAGTGGCAGATTGGTGAAGAACTTCTCCCAGTTACCTCGCATCGTCATCAGAATATTGACTGTAAAGGCGAATACCGGAATGAGCAGGCTGATGCTGGAAAGAATAGCGATTGTTTTGAGCCAGCCAGGGGTCGGTGTCTGGAGTAAATGATGGTGACCAACACCTGTATAGAAGAAGGCCATGCCCCAGAAGGAGATCAGACTAAGTGTATGACTGTACAGAGGGGTCTTCGTGACGCGCGGCACAAGATAGTACAAACCAGCCAGCAGCATTGGCGTCAGCCAGAGTCCGAATAAGTTATGTGCATACCACCAGTTCAACATACCATCGGCCATGCTGGTGGGTAGTGCGCCAGAGACGCCATTCCCCCAGATCGCACCCGGACGCCACATGACATTGCCGATGATGTAATCGGCCCCTAACCATAACGGCGATGCAATGATCCACCAAGATGTCACATAAAGGGGCTTCACGCGTCGTCGCACAACGGTCATCAGCACATTGAACACATTACTGAACCACAGGACTACCAGGAAAACATCCAGCGGCCAGATGAATTCTGCATATTCGCGGCCCTGGGTCATGCCATTCATAATCGTGATGATGCCCAGCAAAAACCAGATATTCCATCCCCAGGCCGTCCAGACAGCCAGTCGCTCGCTCCACATGCCCTTGGTGCCAAGCAATCTAGGCAGCATATAGAAGGCCGCTCCCCAGTACATCATGGAGAGCCAGGCGAAAATCACCCCATTAACATGTAAGGGGCGCACCCGCCCAAAGAGCAATGCTGGAATGCCACCAAATAAGTTCGGACTGATCAATTCCAATGCAAGGATCAATCCAAAAAAGTCGACAATTGTTAACCAGAATATTGAGCTATAGAGCCATATTTTGGTCCCTTGATCTGAAAATACTTGTTGTGTTTCGCCGATGGTGCTGATGTTATCCCTGCTGGCGCCAAAGCGTTTTAGCAAGGCATTCGACGGAATGTCCATAAATCCCCCAGATGGATTTTGTTGCGTGAGGAGCCAATGCAAACGTAACCTAACTCTTAATGAAATCGACCTAAAATTAGAGAACATTTTCACAAACAGGTCAGTCAAAGCTGGAAATTTCAGGTTTTTGAGATATGCAATGTATTAAGCAATAAAGTTTCCCACTATGTGTTGTAAGCATACGAATACATAGACATATAGTGTTTCAAAGGTATGTGATGCATGAATCAGTAGGCGTAATTGCTCGGGCACAATCAGCACTGTTATCTCTAATGCTACGCTTATTTGATGTTGTTGATTGGATAGCTAATTCACGACCACATAGCTGGCGAAGCTCAACGTGGGATGTATGTGACCATCTCGACAGATAACCATGCCTGGTGTATGGCCATGGCTATTAAGCCACGCTAGTCCTTCTTCGCCACCGAGAATCATGACGTTTCTGGCTGATGCTTCTGCCACAATGACATCTGAATGCAGAACTGTGACAGACAATATATCTGGATTTGCGGGGTGGTCCGTTCGAGGGGCGACAATACGATGCAAAGTCTGGCCCTCACAACTATAGTGTTGGGTGTTTGCACTCCTCGTGACAAGTGCTCCTTCAGATAACTTCACGACAACTTTGTCACTTGCTGGAAACGCATTGTTGATGATATCTAAATGCCATTCGTGCGGTCCGCAGGCGACCATCACGCCTCCGATATCCACGAGGCTACTGCCATACTTGCGTAATTGCCTCGCTACATATCGTGCTGTCCAGCCTTTCATCGTATCGCTGAAATCGACCGGAGCCGGTATGTTGACCCGATTGTCCTTATTGTCGATCTTGATATTTCTCCAATTGGACGAATCGGTCGTGATCTTGGGTACATCATTAGGCTCGATGAGTTGAGCATAGCTCGGACGATCCCCTTCGATATTGGTCACATCCATCGCGAAAGGCGTGGAAAGTCCTTTAGTCAGATGGGCAGCGAGGATGGCGCTTTGTAGATTAGCAAGGAGAGTATCGCTTACCTTGATCCATTTCCCATGATGCTTGTTGACCCAGGTAAGTTCGCTATCAAAGCGCCGTGGGGATATGCTGGCTTCAATATCATCAATCCAGATGGGTACTTTCTCAAGGATATGGCTATCGCTGTGAGTTATGTCTAAATGAGCTGTAGCTTGGCATCCCATCGCTTGGAATGTTATTGAATGCTCCCGCTGCATCGCACCCATGTTTTTACCCATTTCCATATTTTGACTATCATTGGGTATGTACGCATATTGAGGTGCACCTTGCGAGTTGCGTGACCTACTCCGTAACATAGATTCCCTGCCCATACGTAGCTCGAGCTTTATTTCAGTCTTTCATAGTGATGTGACCTTTGTTTGACGAATGAGTTGCGTGCTGGTATTGCAGTGTTACCAAGAAGTTACACGCTGTGTTCGTCTCCTGTGGAGTTGAGAGGGCACTATATAGCAAAGCAGTTCTTAAAAAATACAGTTTATTAGCATTTAAATTAACAGCATTGCAACTGAATCAAACCGATATGTTGCAGGCTAGTTACAGGAACCACACACATATGTCACAACGCCAACCTATGCTGAGGTTAGTAAGAAGGCAAAAGCGGAAGGTGTTTGAAATGGATATCTCACTGAATGCTGAAGTGCAATGTAACGATGGAAAAGCAGGTCATGTCACACACGTTATTCTGCATCCTATCAAAGATGAGTTAACACACATTATTGTTCACCATCATGGCCAGGACTATAAAGTCCCAGTGAGTTGGATTCTTGACGCTGACAGTGAAATCGTTCGCCTGGATTGCTGGGGTAAAGACATTGCAAAACAACCGAGATTTATCGACACCGAATATATTCGTGCGCCAGTTGAGGTGGAGGATATGGCCGTCACGGGCTACTCCTTGATGGGATACTACATGCCCTATGTGACAACAGAAACCTATGCCGTAAAGCATGAACACATTCCTGCTGATGAACTGGAATTCACACGCGGCACGCTTGTATTCACAAAAGAAGGTCGCGCTGGCCATGTTGACGAACTGGTTGTGGATCCTGAAACGTATCACATTACACATATAGTCTTACGAGAGGGGCATCTGTGGGGTAAGAAGGATGTGCTCATTGGGGTCGAACATATCCAATACATTGATAATGAGGGCGTGCATATCAACCTGACAAAAGATGAAGTTGCTGCCTTGCCCACATTCACTATAAAACGGCAATTCAAGCCTATTCCACTACCGTGAAATGGTAACGAGTGTAAAAGTGATTCTTATGTAGGTAGTCAAAAGGCCACAAGCTAATATGGCCTTTTATTTCTTCAGTTTACTATAAGTATTAGATATTACATTTTTATGATGCAAACGCCTTCAGGACTAGAATCCAATCGATTGGTTTAGTGCATTGTGGAATCTAATCGAGTATCGTCTTCTTCGGCAAAGTAATACTGACTGTTGTTCCTTGACCTAGAGTGCTTCTTATTGAAACAATTCCCTTGTGACGCTCAATAATTCGCTTGACGAGCGAAAGACCGATGCCGCTCCCTGCAATGCTTTTTACATTATGCGAGCGATAAAGTTCGTCCCAAACATATGGAAGCTCTTTAGCATCTATGCCAGGCCCAGTGTCTTCGACATCAATGACGATATAAGCATCTTCAATACCACTTCGCAAGGTAATGCGATCTCCTTTTGCACTATATTTGATCGCATTACTGAGCAAATTGTAAATAGCAAGCAGTAATAGATCGTAGTCGCCATGGACCTGTGGTAGACTGGCGTGTAATTGCATCTTCAGGTTGCGCTCTGAAGAAAGCGGATGTTCCTCGGCGAGAGAAAACGCATCTTGTAGCAAACTATTGGTATCAATCGATAGCATATCTAATTGGCGTGTATCGATTTCGCTGATTTTGCGTAAATCAGAAACCAGACGTGAGAGATGATCGATTTGTACTGAGATGCTGTCACGGATATGCTGTTTCTTCACTGGATCAGCCGTTTCTACAAGGTTATCCAGTGCTGTTTTGATGCCCATCAGAGGGTTCTTTATCTCATGGTCTAGACGCTGCAAAAAGCGCGTATGATCATCAGCATAGGTCTGTATCACGATACGGCTTCCTTTGCGGCGGGCATGTCGAATTGTCTCCCGAGAAATCAGCACAGAGCTTATTGCAATCGTAATCGACATGCCTAACAAAATGATCAAAGTATCCACATCATGGATATTGAATTCAAACTCGATGAGATTGAACTCAGCGAGTAAGAGAACGACTATAAAGCCTACAAATGCTGGGAAGAATGCCCACAGCCACTCCACTCGGTAAGTGTAGTGTCTATCTGTAATCATGCCTGGTCCTATCCTTGTTTAACTTCACCTACAAAGCGATAGCCTTGACCAGGTATAGTTTCAATATAACGTGGGTGGTTCGCATCATCTCCAAGTAGTCGCCTTAACTCAGCAACACGAGTGTCAACTGCTCGTGTACCGACAACATAATCCCATCCCCAAACGACATCAAGCAGTCGATCTCGGCCGATAAGCTCATCCGGATGCGTCATCATGTACTCTAGTAAATTGATGGCTTTTGCTGTCAGGCTGACTTCTTTTCCATCAACGTATACACGATGAGAGATGCGATCAAAACTCAATTGACCGCTATTAAGTCTGGTTGCTGTTGCAAGCGAAGGCTGATTTTGCTGTACTCTGCGCAGGACGTTCTTGATGCGAGCAATTAGCTCGTGTGTGTTGAAGGGTTTATTCAGGTAATCATCTGCTCCTTCTTCAAGAGCCATTGCCCGTTCGTCGGCATCCCCCACATTTGTCAGGAGAATCACAGGCGTCCAGTTCTGCGCTTCTCGGATTTCTCGGAGCACTTCGCGTCCATTCATATGCGGCATCATGACGTCTAGCACAATGACGTCAGGTACAACAGTAGGTATTTGATCCAGTGCTGCCTGCCCATTTGAGACCGTAGTGACCACAAAACCGTTGCGTTCTAGTAGAGGCCCCAGATTGTCGCGGATGATTTCTTCATCATCTGCCAGCAAAACATGAATTCTATCGCTCATTTCATCATACATTTCTAGCTTCTATCCTGTATATATTTTATCAATCGGCAGCTATTGAGGGCAAACAATGACATGGAGTTCAAATTGCCAAGCCATGTAATGTTGACGATCTAGATCCAAGAACCATCGTTAGAAAAACTCTTTTCAGCGGATGAGAATGTGTTGGTTCTTTAGACTACGTCACCAGACACACTCTTATTATATGGAGTGAGCGTGTCAGCGTTTGCATAGTCACGTACAGGTTCGGTTGCATAATGTAACAACCTCGTCACATGCTGAGGATTTGGTTTTCAGTCTTGGTGATGTGTTATGAGAAATCGATGGCCGCCGGTTTGGGTATGCCAATATAGAAGTCTTCTGATTGTGCTAAAGGTGATGCTAGATCAAGATTCTCGATTTGTTAACCGATCGTGACAATTGAACCACACCTCTTTGCGCCATCAAATGAAGCTCGGCGGAATTGGCTTTCAAGTTTGCCCCGCTTCGCTCACCAGCCGATTTCTGTTGCCCTAAAGTCTGCAATTGTGTCTGATGTTCTATTTGTGATTACGATTGGCAAACAAATTGGGTGCTCATGATTCGATAAACTCTGCGTACTTACCTTCAGCATACCGCTTGCCATCTTCGAGGGATGCCAGTGATGGTTTTGACTTTGAGCATAGCTTCCCAGAAACATTCCAGGTATCCCGAAGCGAAGTCAAGATAAATCCGGGCGGATTGAATGCTTCGGCCTCACGTGCACGATTTAGCGCTTGCTGAATATCCCGATTCTCATAGCGGCTGACCAGACAATGTGACGTGATCAAATCAAAGCCAATATCGACCAGATCAAGCAGCAGCAGATTTGTTTCGGCCAGCTCTGTGCTATCGAATTCATCGTCAACAGATGCTGTTGTTTGTGTGTTCGTATTGTCTGAATGTATTGCCTGTAGGTTAATGTCTGTTAGGGGTTTGGCGGTTTCAACCAATTCGGTTGGGCGGGAATCGTCCTCTGGAATCGGCTGTTCTGGCCTTGCAGATTGGTCGGTCAGCGACAAACCGGATAGCGCTTCAAGCTGCTCCAGATTGATGCCAAGATACTCACCCACCTGCCGCAAAAAGGCCACTGGATCAAGTCTGTAGTGCATGGTCGGCACGCCATTCGCCTTGCGAATCTCGCGCACGATACCAACAGTTTCCAGCAGATTCAGGCTGTGAACACGCTTGATCTGGCTCTGAGAGAGATTGCACTCGGCGTTCCAGTCGCGCCATGACTTGTAGATCCAACCTTCTCGCTTGCTCTTTGGTGTCCAGTAGAGCAGGCGAAGCAGCATCAGAGCGGTGTTGGCATCACCTGTGAGCTTGGACAGGAACGCATCCAGCGAACGGATGTCGGGGCGATTGAGGGTGCAGACAAGCTGACGAAGGATGCCCAGCCAGTCGGTAATTTGGGAAACATTCATTGCTGTTGTGGTCATGATTCTTCTCTCCTTTTGAGAGTAATCTGGCAAATTGAAACTGGCGTCCTGTGAAAAACAGGTCGATTCGGTGTTGTGATGCTGTTGCCAGTGAGAGAAGGACGTGATAGAGTCAAATTGATCAGGTATGGCTCTAGAATTGGTTTTTGTCCTTCTCCCACAACCCACTACCAGCCAGGTGCGTGGGTTTTTGCTTTTTATGGGATGTCTGCTTTGGGCGGACTTCGACCCATTGTTAGGTTCCTCGCTTGAGATAAGTTCACACGTGTTAACATATCGTCTACTTCTGACCTTTGTAATTTCGTGCAGCAGCGAATGCTGTCTCTCCCAATCTCATCAAAAAAGCATGTGTCAGATGTTCGTCGCGGTGAATTGCCAGAAATGCTTTCCATAGTGACTCCGATTCAAAGTCATCGACATGTTTGCTATAGCCCATGACAAAATCGTTGATATGTTTCGGAAATTTGGTTGTGCCAGTTTCATTTGTAGTCTGTTCGTCCTGATGAAGGATTTTCTCGACCTGCTTCCCACTCAAACCAAATTGGATAATCTGCTGGACCATTTCAATCTGGTCTTCTGGTGCTAACCCTGTAATTGATCGGAGCACACCTTCATCCAGGTTGTGACGATCCGCAAGTTCCATAGCTTCGTCACACAGCAGCAGCAGCTTTTTGATGTAACTGAAGTAGGCCTTATCTACACCACCCATCGCGGCGTAGATCTCCTGCGCTGTGCCACGCGGAATGCGAAGTTCCAGCGCCTGCCGATAGAAATCGTTGGTCACTGCATAGGCAGGAATCTCATAGCCATTGACGGTCAGCAGAAGTAGGGCAGCCTGCCGAGCCATTGCAATCGCAGACAAGCCTCTGCGGGCGGTGTTCTCCTTCGCCTGTCTGAACACCGACGATCGATCAGCAGGCACAACAATGCAGTCAATCATGCCATCGCTCTCGAAGCCTTGAAGAAAATCCTTCAGCAGCCAGCCTGCCCAGTAACGACGCTCCCCCGTCTCAATGCGATACAGGCGCGTCACGCCATGCGTCATATCCACGACCGTGATCGGATTGACCTGCCCATCCTGGTGAATCGTGACGGCGAGTGTAATCAGCTCTTTCAGCAGTGTTTCCTCTGGCGTGAGCTTGATATCCTCTTCGTCTCGGTCGGGATCGGGCAGCAGCTCCAGAAGATTCTTGAAAGGGTGTCCGCGCTGACGAGCAGCGACTTGAGCAATCTGAACGAGTTCCCGTAAGGCCTGGGATGGTGTCAGACGACCATCATGGAATTCGTGATGAATCCGATCTGGCAGGATGCGGCGCGGCTGAATCGGATCAGGTCGCACCATATCGAGCAGTAGTCGCTCGACCTTGATGGAATCATCGTTGAAGTGTTGTGGAATCTCGCTGAGCAGTTCGCCGTTGAACGAGCCGAGCAGTTCGCTGAGTTTGTCAGGATCATCTCTCTTAGCCATCATGCACCGCCTGATGTACCCATGTATTTCACGATGCGTCCAGCGACCTGACCGTAGGCTTTGCTAGCTGGTGCTTTAGGATTTTGCACGAATATGCTGCGATGGTAGCGATGGGCGTAGGACACCGCTTCATTCATGGGGATGACACCGCACAACAACTTGCCAAGTATGGGATGGGCACTCAACTCGTCTAGCAGTTTGTGATGACCACGTACACGTCGATCCATTTTGGTGACGAGCACGCCTGATACGCGCAGATTTGGAATACGCCAGCCATCACGGATGTAGTTGATCTTGCTGATCACGTTCATCAGACCGACTGTTTCCAGATAGCGGGGTTCGATGGGAACGATGGCGTCTGTCGCGGCGACCAGTGCCATTTCGGTCAGCAATGAAAATGAAGGGTGGGTATCGATGACAACGGCAGCGTAGTGAGGAGCATGCTTGGCAAGTGGATCAGCCAGGCGATAGGGTGAACCTGCTGTGCCCTGTAACTCGCGTTCAGCTTGTTCCAGCATAGGTGAGGCTGGCAGCACATGCAGATTCTCATCCCACTTGCTAGGCACAATCACTTGCCCCATGATCTCAGCCGCATCCTGGCGATTCGCCATCAGCACGCTGTATAGGCTGTTATCTTCATCGAAGTCATTCCGACCCGTTGTGACAAGTGTGGCGTGCGACTGGCTGTCGGTATCGACCAGAAGTACGCGCGGGTTGGCTGCGCCTGCTTGCCGCAATAGGGCAACAATGCCCAGCGCGATATTCGTCGCGGATGTCGACTTGCCGACACCTCCTTTGTGGTTCGTGAGTACAAAAGTGCGTTTCATTGCAAAATCCCTCCACATAGATTTGTGAGTGCAACTCAAAACTGGCTGAAAACACTGCGAAACACACGAACAAGAGGCCTTGTGCTATTGTGTTGAGGGAGATCGCTCACCCTCCGCAGCGGTGTTCCGCAGTGGGGCAGGAGAGATAGCACTCCTGTCCCATCTACATCACAAAATCAGCCTTCTATTGAGAGTTGTGTGAGTGCTCCGCGTTGAGGGAATGCCAATTGCTTTAGGAAATCAGCAGTAGGAGAGTTCGGTTGTTCGTATTGTGTCCAGTCAGAGCAGCAAAAAAACGACCCGCTTACAAGCGGGTCGTTTTGCTTTTCTCTCATGGAGCCAACGGATAGAGAAAGCGCGCCTCTTACGTGCAATCTTTCTTAGTAGACCAGATCGCAGGCCTCTGCGGGCATCCAGTGGGCATCTTGCCCATCCCACTTAACATTGCAGCCAAGTGGATTTGTCAACGGCACGCTGATCGGCTGACCAGCCAGGTGTTCTTCGAGTGCTCGTTCCAAATCATTGACCGTCATTTTGCTGGTTTCTCTGGGGTTATCAACAGCACGTCCGGTATAGATCAATTTGCGATCTTGATCGAACACATAAAAATGTGGGGTCCTTAACGCTCCATAGGCCAATGCGACTTGCTGCGTTTCGTCGCGCAGATAAAGCCAGGGGAAATGGTGCTCTTCCATCCTGGCAACCATGTGTTCAAAATCATCGTCGGGTTTGGTGGCTTTGCTGTTAGCATTGATGCCGACGAATTTCACGCCCTTTGGGGCGAATTTGTTGACCGTTTGCCGCGTCACTTCATCGGAACCCAACACATAGGGGCAGTGGTTGCATGTGAAGAAAACAACCAACACGGCATCATCGTCAAAATCCGACAATTGGTAGGTATTTCCGTCGGTCGCGGGTAGCTTAAAATCGGGTGCTGATTCGCCAATCTGTAGTGTAAAAGACATGATCTATCCCCCTCTTTATTAAAGTTCTTGACTAATGCGTTTGAAAAAATTCGATAATTTCACCATTTGGGCCTTTGAAAAAGGCAATGGTGACCTGTAATGTGCCCAAAGTGGCATCTTTCGGCTCGACTGTAACTTCATATCCTGCCTGCCGGACATGCTCCAGCGCATTCCGTGTATCGGTCGTCGCCAGGGCAAAATGTATAACAGGATCGTTGGCGGCTGGCGCATCAACCGCAGGTGTATCGGATTGAGGCTCAAATAATTCGATGTGTGTGCCGTCGCCGATGTCCAATAGAACGATCTTACGCTCTGGCGACCCAAACTGCGCGACTAACGTCATACCCAGGACATCTTGGTAGAGCCGCATGGAAGCAGCCCAATCTCGGGTTTGTACAGCGATATGATGTGTGCCACTTACTATCATAATGGGTTTCCTGTGGATTCAATTGGCATGCTTTGACTCCTACCTTGATGAACACGCTTTGCCGAACAAATCTGTCTTTAAGCGGAAAAGCCACTTCAGTTTAACGTCCTGACCCGCGACGAATAAACCGTAAAAGCTTGACGAAAAATCCTCATAAACATAGGGGCACTTTATTATCATACACGCAACTGGGACGTGATTGGATAGAATGGACATAGTGATCTGCGTAGAATGGAACGCGATTTGCAGGGTGTTCAGCGAGCTTGTATGCAGTTGAGGCTTATAGCACCGTGGCAACGGTACACGAAGACACTCCAGCCTAGACCTGAACGCTGCTGCGCTCCAGCGCGCGCATTTGCTTGGTAGCTGGCAGCAGTGGGAACGTCAGGCGGAAGGTTGTACCTTTACCAATTTCGCTGCTTACACTGATCTCACCATGATGTGCTTTGACGATCCACCAGGCAATCGAAAGACCCAGACCAGCCCCATCGTTTTCATCGCGCTGTGTACGAGAGTAGTCCGCCTGGTAGAAGCGGTCAAAGATGTGTTGTTGATCCTGCTTGCTGATGCCGATGCCCGTGTCCGTGATAGTAAAAACAGCCAGATCATCTTCCGTATATGTTGAAAGCGTAATCGTGCCGCCATCTTCCGTAAACTTGATTGCATTGCTTAACAGGTTGAGCATCACCTGCTTAAGGCGGTCATAATGCCCATCGATACGGGCGGGTTCCAGGCGGCCCAGTTTAACGTGCAGGTTACGCTTCTTAACCAGGACATCCGCCTGTTGATAGACGTCCAGCGTGATGCTTTCCAGATCAGTAGGGTTAAGCTCCATGAGGATTTCGCCGTTGTCGGCGCGGGCCAGCATCAGCAGATCATTGACCATGCGCGACATGCGTTCGGCTTCTCGGTGAACGGCCTGCAAGGATTCCTCATCGTAGCCATAACGCGCCATGAGTTCGAGGTTGCCCATGATGGACGTTAGGGGCGTGCGTAGTTCATGCGAGACATCGCCCACAAAACGCTGCTGCACAGCGAAGAGACGCTCAAGGCGTTCCATCATGTGGTTGAATACATTGCTCAGGCGACCAAGTTCGTCCACGGGGCCTTCCCAGGTCAAACGGGTTGACAGGTCCTCGGCGGCGGCGATGCTAGCGGCGGCCTCCGTAATGCGGTTGACGGGCCTGAGGGCACGGTCTGCGATCCACAAGCTGGAAATGATGGCAATAATGGCCGAGATGACGGCAGCAATAATCGTAATGACGATCAGAGCATCATTGGCATGTTGAACAGGCTGGATGGTTGATGCCACCTGAACGATGCCGATTTGCTGTTTGTTGCTGTTGAACGGCTGCGAAATCACCCTCTCAGTGACATGGCTGATCTGACGAGTTGAGTAGAACAACTCCGTCACTTTAAGCGCATCTTCATCCAGAGGGATGGTATTGCTGATGTTGACTGAATTCAACAGCAAAACAGGCTCATCCAGCGGGCCATTGCTGTTGTGTGTTTGCCATACCTGGATGGCGATACCAGCAGCGCCGAATAGTTCATTTCGCTCTAAAATAACGGTTGGCTCGACAGAGCCATCCCCGGATGGGGTAGACGCAATAACGATGCCATCAATGACATCGGATGCTGTTTCTTGCAGAACCTGATCGATTGTATTGAGTATCGTAACGCGGCTGATACCCACCACAACCAGGCTGAGAATGATGATGACAGCAATAATAAGGCCGCTGTACCACAGCGCCAACCGCTTGCGAATCGTCATGGAGATTATTCTTCTCGCAAAACATACCCCACACCACGCACGGTATGGATGAGGCGGCTCTCGCCATCTTGTTCAGTTTTCTGGCGCAGGTAGCGGACGTAGACTTCGATGATGTTGCTTTCGCCGCCGAAATCATACCCCCAGACGCGGTCAAAAATGACGTCGCGAGTCAGGACCTGGCGAGGATTGCGCATGAACAATTCGAGAAGTTCGTATTCTTTAGCCGTCAGATCAATGGCCCGTTCGCCACGATGGGCACGATGTGTTCCCGTATCGAGTGTGAGTTCAGCGAAGCGTAGAATTTCTGGTCGGGATGTGGGCGTCACACGGCGGAACTGGGCACGCACACGCGCCATCAATTCATCGATGGAAAAGGGCTTAACGAGGTAGTCATCGGCACCCGCATCCAGGCCAATCACGCGATCCTTGACATCGTCTTTGGCGGTCAGCATCACAATCGGAACATCACTGGCGGCGCGCAGGCGCTTGCAAACTTCCAGACCATCGAGACCAGGCAGCATCCAGTCAAGGATGACGAGATCGGGTGGATTGTCGCGCGCAATCTGCAAACCGGTCTGACCGTCGCGGGCCACATTTACGCGGTAGCCTTCATAAATTAAACCGCGCTCGACAAATTGTGCGATGCGCGCTTCATCTTCGATAATTAGAATGCGCTCTCCGGACATATATCCCTCCTAAACGAACGCCAAAATTCCACTAAAACTCGGTTGAGTATAACGTGCGTCAATGAGTGCCGAGTGAGTACCGACAGTAGATTTATTTAGATATTTGGCGATAAGTGCCAGAGGATACCAGCGGCTTAAAAGCGCGCGTCAGTTCCAGCGGAACGATGTTGCCCCTTCGATACCACGCAGACGGTTACGCACCATACCGCGCAGATCAACGCGCACCAGCATTCCACCAGGGTGCGTCAGGCCGATGACCATATCGCCATTGGGTGACAGGCGTGGCGAATTGATATAGCCGATATCTGCCAGCACGCTGGGCGCACCCCCGTTGGCCGGGGCATCCATCACGGCGACGGTGCCCGGTTGCTGCTGTTGTACCAGCACGCGGATGCCGCCATCTTCGCGCTCAATCGTATCCAGAATGCGCCAGCCTTCGAGTACATTCAGCAGGGTGGTGGGCGCTGTTGTCAGCGCATTGATATCGATGCGATGCAGGCCGGGCAGCGCCCCTGGTGATAACGTTCCCTGCACCAGCAGATTGCTGCCGCGCAGCCATTGGGCATGCTCAAAGTGACCGATGGGCTGCAAAGTACCGCTGCCAGGGTCGTACAGCTCGAACTGTGTACTGGTCGCGCTTTCGCTGCGGACGAGCAATGCCCCCACACCTGGCGCAGGTTCCGCAGAAATATAGGCTATGCCGGTTTCTGTATCTGGCAGAACTATCTCCGGCGAATAGTCTGGCAGGACCAGCGGAACATTTTCTGCCATTGGTGTGCTGGTTGGCACAAAAGTCGGGATGACGGTGGGTTCCGGTGTTTCATTGGGGTTGATCGTTGCCGTTGCTGTGGGTGTGCCCGGTTCAAGCGTTGGTTGGGCCGTTGGGCGCGGCGTGGGTTCGGCTGGCATCTCGATATTCGTTAGGTCCAGCACCCAGATGCCGCCGCCGGCTTCTTCGACATCACGATAGAACAGGCTCATGCCATCCGCACTGAATGCCGGATGAATATTGCGGTCGATCCCCAACCGAACCAGTTCTAGCGGGGCGGCATTGCTGCCAACCGTATGCAGCCACAGGCTGCTGTTGCTGACGTAGGCCACGCGCTCACCATCGAATGAAATAGCATATTCGGTGACATCGACCACCGCCGGAGTGATGGTTACAGGTAGCTGATCCGAGTTCATGCGCCAGGCCTGGGCGATACCAGTCGTATTGCCAATGGCAATGAACGATGCTGGGGCAGGCAGTGCCAGCATATCCAGCGGTTCAGCAGGGACAATGCCCCAGCCATAAGTGGAAATGCCATTAAAGGGCAGTGTGAATCCCTGGCCGTTAAGCGGATTAACCAGCGCCAGCGCATTCCCCTGGAACGCCAGCAGCCAATCGCCCTCTGGACCCCAGCGCAGGGCGCGCAGTTCGACATCCAGTTCGCTGATGGGTTCAATAGTGCCATCCAGCAAAACGCGCAGCAGGCGACCTGTCGGCGCAGTTTGATCGACACTGGTGCTGAAATAGACTTCGATGCCTTCGCCATCCCAATGCGGCAGATAATAGACATTATCCTGGGGCAGCAGAATGCTTTGAGCATTGCCCTGCGCCATATCCATCAGGATGACGCCGCCTTCCGGTGGAACAAATGCCAGGGTGCTGTCATTGACCCAGGCCGTGCCAGGGGATACTGGAATCGCGCTGACGAGCCGCATTTCGTCTGGATCGCGCCGGAAAATCCACCAGACGTTGTTCTCGGCCTCTGCTGCCAGATAAGAGCCGCCAGGTGACCAGACCATGTTAATCAGATCAGGTGTCAGCAGATCGGTGTAGATGCCGCCTTTGTACCAGACGCGGCCACCGTAGAGGGTCGTATAAGCGAGCGCATTGCTATCTGGCGACCAGGCGATGGTTGCGCCCCGCCCCCGAATGAAGGGGACGCTGGCGCGCTCATTCTCTATCGACTGGGGCAGGGCATTGCTGTACATATTCGTCAGCGTGATGCCTTCCTGCGTGCGATAGGCCAGCCAATTATCATCGGGTGCGACGGCAAAATCGAGCACAAAAACATCATCGGGCGTCACCTGTACGATGCCACTGCGCCCCAGCCCGACCCGCTGCACGATGCCTTCGTTCAGCAGCAAATACAGGTCAGCCGGTAAATCAATGCCATCCTGGGCCGTGACAGGCATGATGAGCAGTACCAAACTAAATAGTACGAGGACGATCCTTCTGATCACAGTGGGGGACCCTTTTCCATAACCCGATGCTGCCCCTGAGTATACCGTATTTCTAATAATCGCATCGCTGGAATTTGTGGGGCTTTTTGTAGTAAACTACCAATAAAATACGTTCATTTTTTAGTGGATTACGCTAAAAAGTGGCATGTTGGAGGGTATATGAAGTTGGCTAACCTGACGACGATCCATCAGGATATTTACGACACACTCGAAACGCAGGGTTACGCGCTGGTCCTTGCGGAACATTTCCCGATGTTACCGGAAATGCAGAATGCGTGGCAGGCTATCCGCGATGAATACGCCTCGTTGCCGCCGGATAAGTTTCTGCCAGAAGGCGGCGCCTATCGTTTTCGCCGTTACGATAGTTTCTATTTTTTGCCATCCACTGGCGAATTGTATGTGTTGCTGCACCAGGATTACTTCCAGGATACAGACATCAACGCCGTGACTGGCGGCATCGTGCGCAGGTTCGCGCCCTTGACGCCGGAGACAGCCCTCAACCCGTTCTTACATGCGCTGATTCGCTTTGACTTCGCCCAGTTCCCGCTGAACGATCCGGCGCAGGTCAATCACCCCTGGCAGGTGGACGTGCACCAGATTCACGTCATTGCCCAACCGCAGGGAACAGCCCATCCGACGCCGGAAGGCATCCACCGCGACGGTGCTGATTTTGTGACGGTGCATCTGGCCCAGTTGGAGAATGCGACAGGTGGCCTGGTGACTGTTTACGACGATGACAAGCAGCCGCTTGAGAGCTTCCAGCTACGGAACATCATGGATAGCTACCTGTTCAACGATGCGGTTCTCTGGCACGGTGTCACCCCCATTCACTCAGCAGATGGCGTGAATCCCGCCCAGCGCGGCATCTTCACATTTGATTATCACCCCATGCCAGATTTACAGAAGCCGGAATAGACGACTGTTCATCGCATGTGTCTCCTTTTAGGGAAAGCCAGCTTCCGAGCTGGCTTTTTCTATAGGACTATTGGCGCACGGCACGGTAAATAGCCGCCCAGTGATAGATGATGATCTGTTTGGGTTCACTGTAGAGCGCGGCGTCGATGCCATTCAGCAGCAGGACGCTCTCCAGTGTCTGGGGATATTCTGTGTTAACAACCACGTAGAGAATCGGCGGGGTGACGCCGCCCTGGCTGATAGCTCCTTCCGGCAGGTCATGGTGGCGGGCGTAGTAGTGCAGCATCTCGCCGGAAGGATGCTCATAGATGATGCGTGCTTCCGGTTCCTCAGCGATGAGCGGTGCAAGGTCGTTGATGACGGCTTCTGCGTCGCGGAAGGTACCCGTTTCTTTCGACCAGTAGGGGCTGTCGCTGCTGACAACCAGCGCCGTGCCCCATACAAGCCCAATCAGGCCAAGAGCAGGCAGGATGAATTTGGATTGCTTTGTCAGGTCAATCAGCCAGATGAGACCCGCGCTGGCCATGCCCAGGTAGATTGGCAGCAGATACAACCACACCCGTGTATACGGTGCCACCCGCTGGAATGTAATCAGCAGGGCGCACACCAGCAGCAGCGGTAAGGCCAGTGTCAGCGGATAATCACTCAGCTTGCGATGCTTCACCAGCGCGATCACAAAGCCAACCAGCAGCAGGAGCGCAATCGGCAGCGGCATGCTGGTGTGCCATTGGGCGACCGTCGCTTGCAGCATCTCCCCGACGCTGCTGATGAACAGCGGGAACGCCAGCGGCGTGACATAGGTATTGCTGGTCAGTGAACCAATCCCTGTCACGATGACGACAGGGGCATACAGCAGCAGCGTCAAGGCTGTCATCAGCAGGCCGCTGTAGACAACCGCCCGCAATCGTTTAGGCCATTCCTCGTCGCGCTCAATGAATACATTAGCGGCCAGCCACAGATAAATGCCGGATACGGCATAAAGTCCGGTCGGGATGGTATACAGCGCCAGGGCATTGACCAGCGCGAAGCTGGCCCACAGGGCCATATTCCATGAGGTGCGCAGCGCATAGGCGATACGCAGGCTCAGGAAGATCAGCAGCATTTGCAGGCTGTAACCGCGAGCATTGGTCGCATATTCGATCAGCACCGATGAGACGGCCACCAAGCCAGCCGTGAACAGTGCCGCCCGTTTGTTATAGTGCGCGCGGATCATCTCAAAGCTGATGGGCACAATCAGCACACCGCTGACAAAAGTCGTCAGGCGCAGGATGATGGCCGTGTCTCCAAATAATCGGATGGCAATCCATGCCCAGAACGTATGAAAAAGGTGATTGTTCGGCGCGGAATAATCGCTGATGGCCAGGTAAATCGGCTTGCTGACGTAGTTGAGGTAGGTCAGCGATTCGTCGGTGCGCATGGGCTGCCGGATGTAAAGTATGCGCAGGGCGGCAGCCAATCCCATCAGGATCAGCACCAGCAATAAATAGACGCGGTTTTCTGGGACGAGTGCTTGCCGGAACTGAGCCTTCAGGCTGGTGAGCGCAACGCCTGTTTCCGAGAAAAATTGGTTAGCCAGACGAGCAAGCGGTTTTGCCAGCAGGACCATACCGAGGCTGATGACAACCAGCGCAATCGCCAGAATGCGCAATCCGGCGAGCGTATCTTCCGAAAGTGATTCAGTAGGCAGGATAGACTGTAAATTCAGGAGCAGCAGGCTTATCACGATACCTGAAAAAGATATCCCGTAGATCGCAATCCGTGCTCGCATACATTCTGCCCCCTGAGGAAAATCATCGACATGGACATTGTAATGCGAATTGGCTTATGTTTCGATACGCTTACTTCTAACGCAAAAAAGGCCCTTCAGTGAGGGCCTTTTCTGTTGCTCGCTATATCGTTTAGCTGTTGGTCTGCGACGGACGTGGTGTCAGGCGCACATCCAGCGTGACGTAGGAACCATCACGATAGACGGTGAGTTGGGCGGCATCGCCAGGGCTGGTTTCACGCGCCAGATAGGCGATCAGGTCTTCCATGCTGGTCAGCTTAAAACCGTTAATTGAGGTAATGATGTCCGTGCCTTGCAGTTGTTCCGTGCCATTACCATCGGTGGTCATTTGTGGGCCTTGCAGGCCAGCACGTGCCGATGGGCCACCCTGGACGACCTGGGTCACAACGACACCACGCAGGTCTTCTGGCAGGTTAAGGCTGTTGATCAGCCGCAGGTTGACATCTGTACCGCCGATGCCCATATAGCTGTATTCGACAAAGCCATCGTTGATGAGTAGCTGGGCAATACGTGAGGTCAGGTTGCTGGGAATCGCAAAGCCGACGCCACTGCTGCTATTGCTGTTACTCAGAATCTGCGAGTTAACACCGATGACTTCACCGTTCATATTGAGCAGTGGGCCACCGCTGTTACCAGGGTTGATGGCGGCATCTGTCTGGATGGCTTCACCTACGCTGAAGCCCGTCAGGCCCTGGATGCTGCGATGCGTTGCACTGACGACACCGGTCGTCAGGGTGAATTCCTGGCCGAAGGGGCTGCCAATTGCGATCACCGGTTGGCCAATGTACAGCGCGCTGGAATCAGCGAAGGTCAGCGGGTGTAGCTTTTCAGCGGGCAGATCGACCTTAATGACAGCCAGATCGCTGTCCGGGTCCAGGCCGACGATGGTGCCTTCTGCCAGTGTGCCGTCGATGAACTCGACTTCAATGAACTCAGCCCCATCGACAACATGGTTATTGGTGACGATGTGGCCCTCCGTATCGATTACAAAGCCGGACCCCTGTCCGCCGCCTATCGACGTGTAAACAGTGATCGATACCACCGATGAGCTAACCTGATTAAAGACCTGGGCCTCGATTGTCGTGCCAGCATCCTGCGCGAGTGTAGATTGGCCGAAGACGGGTCCAAATGCAAAGACACCCAGCACCAAAATGGTGACTGCGACTACCAGCCATTTACTCAGCTTTTTCATTTTGCGTTACCCCCATAAGGTACACACATACGTTTTATTTTTGATGTAAACACAGGAATCCTTGTTTATCTGTATCGTGTTACGGATATAGGGTGCATCTTGGATGTATGAAATGAATAAACAA
The DNA here is from genome assembly GCA_020634165.1 of Anaerolineaceae bacterium. GTDB lineage: Bacteria > Chloroflexota > Anaerolineae > Aggregatilineales > Phototrophicaceae > Phototrophicus. Next base: position 803,688 of record JACKCF010000001.1, read on the forward strand.
GCTGTAAAAAGTGTGTTACCCGCTTGCCAATGTCGTGCTTCAGCCGATGATTTCATTAATCTGCGTTTAAGAATGGGCGGCAATGTGCCCAAATAAGCTACCAAAACAAAAAACCCGCCTATAGCGGGTTTTTTACATGGCTACTGAAGAATCGTTATTGCAAACGCAGGCTCTGCATCTGGACCTCGTCCATTGCGTCGAGGGTATCTTGCAGGCTGGCGACTTCATCCTGAATTTCCAGCCGGAGGCGTTGGGCACGGGCGCTATCAACCTCTTTGGTACCCAGCAGGGACATCTGCGCATAGACCGTACCGAGCGAGGCCAGCGTGCTTTCCAGTTGTATTTCCGCGCGTTTGACGCTGTTGCGAGTTGCTTCCAGATTGGCGCGCTGCTGTTCCAGTTGGCGCAGTTGGCGCTCCAACTCCTGCTTCACCAGCGGGTCTTCCTCGCGCTGGATGCGGTCAATTGTGCGCTCGATCTTGATCGGCACATCTTTCTGGTCACGGCGAACGATCTCGTTGCCTTTGAACGAGTCAATATGCGTCGCCAGGTCATACATATGGCCGATCCAGTCGTTGACGTCCTCGACCGTTTGGCGCAGGTTCATGCGCATCGACCCCTGATGCCGCTTAGACAACTTGAGCATATCACGCCGATATTCCAGGGCCTTGCGCAACTGATCGCGCGAATTTTCAGTACGAATATGGCTCAGGTCGTACTGGCTCTCGAACTCACGAGCCATGGCTTCCTGGGCTTCATTGGGGTCGGTCAGTGTCGATGCGACCAGGGCACCTTCCACCAGGCCACCCAGCACCAGCCAGAACCAGGGCTGCCATTCCACACCCAGCACACTGATGTCATTGACGAACAGGAACAGCATGGCAGTCACAAAAATAGTGACAGCCGTTTCCCAGCGCAAAAGCGCATTCATGAGTAATGTTCCGAAAACCCGCTGCCGGACTTCGTCGCGCATAGGGTTGTCATCCTCTCGTATTGGCTTTTTATCATGGTCGATGCGCAATCGCGCGGCCACGTTTATCTAGCACTATGTACGTTGATTGGGTGCGATAAGTCGCAGCGGCTTTTTACGAACCCAACCCGTTGATGAGCATATTGTATCAAATCTCTTGGTGTGTGGCGTCAGTAATTCATAAGAACGCCGGACATGAGGTGGTTTGACCCCCATGGCTGGCACTACATAGATGAAAACGAGGCCCTGTCATCGACAAAGGCCCCGTCATCAAATGCATTATGATATGGACGCGCCGATGAAAACTACTCGTTGCTGTTGAGCAGACGGCGGCGGCGTTCTTCCAACTGGCGCTCGACTTCGCCAACACCCACAGCCTCGTCGATCTGATCGGAGATCGAGCGGGTCGCCATTTCCAGGCGGGCATCTTCGCGATCCAGCCGTGCGCGGATCTGTTCCGTCAGGCTGGTGATTTCAGCATCGCCCGTATTGGCCAGATCATCCAGGCTCTTGACCGTCTTGGTCATGACCTTCTTGGTCTCGGCCAGTTCGATCAGGGCGCGCAGACGTTCACGCTCTTGCTTGATGGTCGTCAGGCGGCCTTCCAGCTTGACGCGCATATCCAGCATACGCTGATACTGCTGTTCCTGGGCCTGCCATTGTTCGTAGTATTCCTGGGCCAACTCCTGCTTGGTATTGAGTTCGGCCTGGGCGGCAGCAGCGAGGTCATCCTTGCCCTTGAGGATCAGCGTATCAATATCGCGATCCAGCTTTTCCGCTGCGTTGGCGAATTCTTCGTACTTACGCTTGAGGGTGCGAACAGTGCCGCCAACGGTAGCTGCCGAGTCTTCCAGCGCTTCCAGATTACGCTCGACCTGGCGGATGTACTCATCCATGACTTTGATCGAATTGCCTTCCAGGGCACGGTCGACCAGTGAGTGCATATTGGCACTGATGAGCGTGTTGATCTTCTCGAAAATAGATGCCATGTTTAGCGGCTCCCTATCCTGAACGGTTGTTGAATAAGCGATGCGAATAAAATACGTATGCAACGGTCCGACATAGTTTGCAGTATATCACGGGTCAGGTGGTATCAGCAAAGGGGCCTGTTGGAACACGGCTGCATATTGATGGCATTTTTATCTGCTGCCTGCCTATACGTAAAACGTGCCCGCTGGTTGCAGGCACGTTTCAAATTTCCGGGGAATCGATGCTGATTTACTGCGACATCATGGAAGCGATGCCGTCAAATGCCTCGTAGCTATCCGGGTTATCGGGCGGTGTCACCGGAATGCGAATGGTGAAGGTGCTGCCATTGCCAATGCCTTCACTCTCAACATTGCGCGAACCACCGTGAATCTTGACCGCGCCATCGACAATTGCCAGACCGCAGCCGCTGCCCTGGTCTTCGTAATGCTCACGGTTAATCTGGTACAGCTCATCCCAGATATTTTCAAAGTCAGCCTTGGGGATGCCCCGACCATAGTCGCGCACTTTGAAGACGATCTCCTCGCCATCCTTGGCCACGCTGACATCGACTTTGCCGCCATCTTCGGAGAATTTGACCGCGTTGTCGAGTAGTTCGCGCAGGCAGATCGTCAGCAGTTGCACATCGGCCACGAACAGCGGCAGGTCACTGGCAATATCGAGGTTGATGGTGACATCCTTGTCATCCGGGTTGGTGATGCTGCGTTTGGCATCACGTAGGATAGCTTCTGCCTCAGCGACAGGCCGACGACGCGCGCGGTAAATTTCGGCAGCATCGCCTTCTTTGATTTCCAGCAACTGGATGAAGTTCTCCACCAGGCGGCGCAGACGGTTGGCCCCGCTGCTGACGCCCTTGAGGAATTCCATCACATCTTCTTCGCTCAACATATTGTCCTGGAAGCCCTTGAGCATATCGGCATAGCCGATCACCAGCGACATCGGTGTGCGGAATTCGTGATTGAACAGCTTGAGAATTTCTTTCTTCAGGCTGGTGACTTCTTTTTCCTGTACGCGGCGGATGTTATGGTGCCGCTTGAGTGAAGCCTTAACCGAATGCAGCAGTTCTTCCGCAGCGAAAGGCTTGGTCAGGTAGACATCCGCACCCAGGTCGCCACCCTTAAAGCGATCCGCCTGCTGGTCCTTGGCCGTCAGGAAGATGAAGGGTACCCGTACCCACTCATCGATCTTACGCACTTCTTCCAGGAAGGTAAAACCATCCATGTGCGGCATCATAATATCGGACACGATGATGTCCGGTGGATTTTCGAGGTCGCGCTTGAGGACCTCCAGGCCTTCCATGCCGTTGCCTGCTGTCAGGACATGATATTGTTCATATTCCAGTATGTCGCGAATGCCATAAAGTAAATGAACTTCGTCTTCGACTACCAGAACAGTTTTTTGTTCATCCATGCGTGTGATGCCTATATACTTAGTTTGTGCGATCTAATGATAACGATATGCGCTCTATTAAGACACATTATGATGTCAGTATACGGGAAAATCTCACTTCTGAGCATAAAATAATTCAATTATTCCGTGTTTTTACGGAGTATTATGTTACTTTTTGCCGCTGAATTGCCAGCAAATCCGCCAATAGGGCAAAACCTGTCTCACGACGACCAGCCCCTGCGCCGACCAATGTTACCGGACCGAGAAGGTCGGTTTCAAATGTAATCGCGTTGGTCGTGCCAGCGACGCCTGCCAATGGATCAGCTAATGGTAAACGCACGGCTTTGACGCTGCCGCCCGCTGGCGTCACTTCCGCGATAAGTTTATAGCGCTCACCAGCCGCTTTTGCTGCCGCGATATCGCCTGATGAGATGACATCAATGCCGCTGACGTCCAGATCATCAATGGTGATATTGGCCCCAAAGAGGCTGCGGGCCAGGATGACCGCTTTCGATGCCGCATCCCAGCCGCCGACGTCGGCTGTTGGGTCCGCTTCCAGGTAGCCTTTGGCTTTGGCATCGTCCATGACCGTTTCGTAATCAATGCCGCGTTCCATCTCGGTCAGCATGTAATTGGTCGACCCATTGAGAATACCTTTTGCCGCGCTAATGGTGCAGCCTGCCAGCGCCTCTTTGGCTAATGCCAGTGAGGGCGTTCCGGCCATGACTGTGCCTTCGTAACGCAGGGCCTTCCCGGCAGCTTTGGCTGCCTGTGCTAATTGCTGGTAATGCAATGCGACCGGACCCTTATTCGCCAGCACCACATGCTGCCCGTTCTGGAAGCCACGCAGGCAGTAATCCGTCGCTGGCTGGCCCGTTTGCAGATTAGTCCAACTGGCTTCCAGCAGGACATCCGCCCCGCACTGGTCGATCAATGTTTCGGTTACTACATCACGGACCAGCCCCTCACGATGCGGATAATGGCGCAGATGGCCTTTGCCGATAGCATCCAGCAGCGCGTCGATGTCAAGGCCATCCGGCTGCATCAAACTGCCGCGGGAGTGTGTTGCTACCGCGACGATTTCCACAGTTAGGCCATATTTTTCAGCCAGTGAAGCGTGCTTTTCCTGCAAAATCTCGACGAAGCCCTGGCCGACCGTGCCAAAACCTATCAGTGCCACTTTCATAGAGCATTATTCCTGCGGCATATCTGCGACATGTATGTTGTATAAGGAAGGTGCGATGGCCGCTATTCTACCGCATTCGCATGGATTTCGCTGATGAGTTGCAGGGCAGCATCCACCTGATATGCGTTAATTTCGTGGCCAACATTTTCCATCACCAGATACTGCAAACCATTAGGCCATTCGCTCTGGTCGATAAAAGGCAGATTCGCACCCTGGTCGCTGGTGATGTACAGCGGGTCTTCGCTGCCGAGCAGGACCAGCATCGGTCCGCTGCCCGCAGCTTGCGGGTAAATCCAGGTCGCGCCGCTGGTGATGGTCGCCGCGACCACCTGTGGGTATTGGTTGGCATAAAGCGAGGCCAGTGCGCCGCCATCCCCATAGCCAAACAGGATGACGCTATCCAGCGCAGTCGGGTAGGCATTCTCCGTCTGGGTGATGATCTCATGCACAATCGGCAGATTGACCTCAGCCGGTTGCAGCGGCAGGTGCGGAATCACATAGACGACCTGCTCCGCGTTGGTGACGAGAAAATGCGCGAGCAGGTCATCACCGTGTAAGTCATCATCGCCCAGCAGCACCAGCATCGGCCAACCTGGCCCACTGAAGCCATTTGGCGGCACATATACATCGTATTCCACGCCATTGGTCAGTGTGCGTGTATCAATTTCGATTTTGTCCAGCGGGTCGGCAAACATGTCTGTGACGTTCGGCAGCCAGTTGGCGACAGCATAGATCAGACCCAGGGCCAATACCATGCTGAAGACAAAGGCGGCGGCGGTCCGCAGGTTGTCGGTAAAAGAGTGTGCCGAGGGTTGGAGCGCCTCTATATACTGCCAGCGTTGTTCAGCGAAGCCAATGCGTGCCAGCACAACTTGCCCGGATTCGCCCGTGATCGTATGGGCCAGTTGCAGGGCAAGTTCATCATTTTGCAGGCGACCATCCGCATTGACGGCGTCACCCAGCAGCAGCAAGGCATCGCCCCAGTCACCGCGTTGGTAGGCAGCGAAGGCAGTTTGCAGCGCCTGTTCCGCCTGGGGCGCATATGGCGACGGCGCAGTCAGAGGGATGGTCCGCTTGACCTGGGTGGCCTGCGGCACGGGCATGTGATCTTTCGCGAACATATTCGTATTGTCAGGGAAAATTGCCCCAAAAACACTGAAGAATTGGTCACAGGTCGGATATTTGCGTGCTAATGCTGAGTCACTAATTACGAATACTGCGCGGCTTCAGATGCGCGCTGCGGTCAGTTTGCGCGCCAGGTCGATGCCTACCCACATGGCTCCGGCTCCCTGGGGTGGCATGCGCAAATGATGATGTTCCGGCAGCGCGGCCAGCACGTCATCGTCAGATGCCATCGGGAAGCTGAGTAATTGACCATCGTCCGTTTCCGCATGGGCATTGAGCTGGAACGCATTTTTCGGGTCATGAATGCGTTCGTACCAATCGGCGTCATGAATCAGGAGCAGGGCAGTAATTTCCGGGCGCAGCGTCGTCAGGTCGGTCAGGATGCCCGTGAGATACAGTCCGGCCTCACCAGCAGCCATCATGTGCTGCAAGTCCAGCAGTGCCGGATGGTCATAAAAGTGATCGTGGGGTGCTTCATGTCCTGCTTCCGGCATACCGAATAGTTCTTCGAGGTATTCTCGGTAAATGTGATACGAGAAACGCCACTCGTCAGTATGGAAGTCTTCTGAGCGTGGCCCGTAGATAAAGGCCGGAACAGTATGATAATAGCCAGGGTGCGTGGCGTTGCGCTTGCTGCGCTGGGCCAGCATGGCCTTATATGTGCCCTGATGATTGAAAACGATCAGGGTGGCCCCACCAATCGCCGCACTACGACCGATGCCGCTTTCCAGGCTTTCCAGTTGGCCCACACTGCGATGGTACTGGCTGCGCATCGGCAGGCGAATGCTGCGCCGGAAGGCCGAATCGATCAATTCGTTCTTCATGGCATCACAGGTGGCCAGCATATCGAAGTAGCGGCCTACCCAGGCTTCGATCCTCAGCGGGCGGGTGCGGATGCGCCGCAGGGCAAAGGTTGTCCCGTTGAACAGGTTACGTCCGCTGTTCTGCATATCACTGAGGTGGGCGTGGTTGTAGATTTCAAAGGGTGTCGGTGTTTTTTCCGTCGGGATTTGCCCACAAACGCTGTCGATATCAGCAATTTGCGACGGATCCGGTAGTTGTGCGTATAGGGGGTAACGTGTGTCGCCACGTTGGAACATCGGGACATGGTAAAGGGTCGTCAAGTACTCAATCATATTCTGGTGACGACGGAGTTGAGCTTCTAGCGGTTCCGGGTAATGTGGCATCGCGTTGACCGTTTTACGATGTGGGTATAAGTGTATTCTGGCATGTCACCTGGGTCCGGTAAGGAGCATCGGCACCTGGCACACGTTATAATAAACGGTATTCTCTTGCCGATACAGACGGTATCATAGATACATACCAGACTTGTCTCGGTTAATATCAGCCACAGTCCCAATCGCACACAGCCTGGGGAGATCGCAGGGGGAGGTCGTGACTGAACCGGATGCGAAATTAACGGAATGGATATTATCAGCGCGGGAAGGCAACCAAGACGCCTTCGCCGAACTGGTTTATAGTTTTCAAGATGCGGTATATAACCTGTGTTATCGGATGCTGGGTCAAAGTACGGAAGCGGAAGACGCGACCCAGGAAGCCTTTATTCGCGCCTATTTGAATTTGCATCGTTATGACCTGACGCGGCCATTTAAAACATGGCTGCTGTCGATTGCGTCTAACCACTGCATTGATCGCCTGCGCAAACGGCGCATGCAGTTCCTGTCGCTGGATGAACCGCTGCCGTCAGGGTCGGCCCTGGCACTCAGCAGTGACGAACCCGGCCCGGAACAGGTCACGATGAGCAATGAACGCGGACAATTGATTCAGGGGTTGCTGGACCAGCTTAAGCCGGATGACCGCGCGGCGATCATCTACCGCTATTGGTACGATTATTCCTATGCGGAGATCGCCGACGTGTTGGATTCGACTGAAAGCGCCATCAAGAGTCGGCTTTTTAGGGCGCGGCGCTTGCTTGCAGACCTGTATCAAGAGGGCTTCGACGAGCCTGCTGATGATGATCGTCCCATCAATCCACGACTCTTACAGGAATAGCGGCCCAATTAGCCCTAAAGTAAGGGTTGGTAACGGGTGATGTGGCTGGCTAAATGAAAGACGTTGAATCGTTCCGCTGGCAGTGGCCGCTGGAACAAGTCAACTAGAAGGTGTTGGGCAATGACTGAACAATATAACGAAATGATGCAGGAACGTCTGGATGGCAACCTGGATGAGCAGCGCGAATCGGAATTGATTCGCCACCTCCAGGAAGAGCCAGATGCGGCCATGCACAACGCCAGCCTAGAAGCCGTCCATGACATGTTGGTGCGGGCGCCGCTGGTCCGTGCGCCGGGCCGTCTGGCAGCGACCATCATGGCGCGTCTGGCACAGGCCGTTCAGGAAGAAGCTGTTCAGCAGGAACTTTCAGAAGAAGTGAAGCAGGCCCTGCTCTTTGCGACCAACCTCGTGATTTTGCAGATGACGCCCGTTCTGCTGGCATCCAGCTACATGGTGATGAACGCCCAGGCCCGGCCAGAGGTATTGGCCAAGGCTGTCAACCGTACTGTCGCTCTCGTCGTGGTCATGATTGACGGCATGCGCGTTTTGTTTGATCGCATGGAAGAGTTGGTCGATGAAGATCCGGCTATGGCCCCGGTGGCGCTGGCGTTGATGCCAACCGTCATGAATGGCATCCTCGATTACATGCAGAATGGCGCCAATCCTCTGGAAGATGTCGCCCGTCAGGTCGAAGGCGCATCTGGCGATGATTCCGACGACCTTGACTACGACCGCATTGGCCGCCTGTCGGGATAGCAGGTGGTTTTTCCACAAGACCAGAATTCCAGCTATATATTCGCAGGGGCACGAACGTGCCCTTTGTTATTTCCTGTGCTCATCGCAAATTAGGAAGAAAACCTCAGGCTCCGGTTGCTGTGAAGAACGCTCACAGCATGTATAATCAATCCGTAGTAAGATACCTATCCATACAATGGGCCTGTTTGCCTGCACTGACAGAGGTTTTCGTATAGGGCGGTGTACATCTTTTTGCATCGCGCAGGCAGCAGATACAGCGAAGAAGGGGCTGTTATGAAGCGCATGAGCCGATTGGTGCTGTTGATTCTGGGGGCGATGCTCCTCATTATTGGCGGCTTAATCGTGAATTCTCAGGATCAAACGGGCGTTTTCGCCTCGCAGTTGATTGGCTTGCGCCTGGATATTGAAGTCCTGGCTGACCGCGCCTTTGGCGGTGGCACGCGCCCGGAGCTATGGACAGGCAATGGCGATCCTGAGTCGCCAACCATCCTCGCCGATCTGTGGTTCGATAGTGAACTGGTCGCTGATGTGGCTTTTGGCGCGGGCCAGCGCCCGCTTGATTGGGCCGGGGCAGCCAGCACCAATGGGGCAGTCATCGTGCGTAACATTCGCCATGATATCGAACTGCTGGCAGATGAACTCATTGGCGAAGACCTGCGTCCAGAGGGATGGGTCGGCACAACCAACCCGCTCGAACTGTGCGACCGTAATCTGATAAACCTCGTCTATGTGCTGCAAACCGCCTACAACGCTGAATTTGAAACCATTCCGACGGTTGCTAACTACTGCACGGCGCTCCGGCTGGAAATTGAAAACGACTACATTGAAGCCCGTAACACAGGTTCCCCCAGTGCCGAAGTCATCGCAGAGATGAATCTGGCGATACGTGGCGATCTTGAGCGCCTCGCTGACGAAGAACTCGGCCTTAACAACCGCCCTGCGGACTGGACCGGTAACAAAGATATCAACTCCCCAGGTTTGCTGCGCGATAATTTCGTCGATATTGGCTTGCTGGCTGATGCAACGCTCGGCCAGGGCCAGCGCCCGGATGGTTTCTATGGTTTTGCCAATACGTCTGACCTGAGTGCTGTGCGCAACCTGCGCCACGACCTCGAACTCCTGGCGGATGCTACCCAGGGTGAAGGTGTGCGTCCGCGTGGCTGGCAGGGCCTGGAAGATCCGCTTGGTATTTGCGATACAACCCTGCAAAATCTGGCGATGGTCGTGGAATTTGTCTATGGCTATGAATATCCTGAAGCCACCAGCACTGGCCTGGATTACTGCCGAGCGGTACAGGTAGGGGCCAACTTCGCTGCGGAAAATCCGCCTGCTTCCGAAGTGGTGGAACAGTCGATTGACACGCGCTTTGTCGCGGAATCGCGCAATGCCTTCGCTTATCTGGACCTGGCTGCTACCCAATATATGGGACCGCTTCCCTGGGGTACGCAGTTCCGCGCCTGGTATCGCAATTACAACAACTCGACCATGATGTTCATCAGTGGGGACGATTTTGCGCTCTATGTCGACCGCCGCTGGACGACGCTGCCAGAAGACGTGTTCATGCGCCTGCCAAGTCTGGAAGGCGTAGCGCCATTGACGTTCTGTGATGCGACCTGGTGCAATGGTCCTCAGCCAACGCCGACGCCGACGGGCAGTGGCCCGCTGCTGCAAATTATCACCGATGCAACGCCTCCGGCGACCATCGCGCCGGAAGAGGTCGTCAGCGAGGGTAAGACCCAGGTTGGCTGGAACAACATCCGCGTTAACTACGTCCAGCAGTTCCCGGATCGCGGTGTGGCCCAGGTGACGCTCGAAATCTGTGTCGATACCAACCAGATCGGTTGTGAACCTGTGACGCGCATCTTCGACAACTCCACTGGCTTTGAAGTCGCTCCAGTAGGGTCATCGGGTGCAGCCAATATCTACGAACTGCCGTATGGCTACACGCAGAACCTACTGATCGAAGGGCCGACGCTGTTCTCGATAGATATCTGGCTGAACGACCCGACCATCACGGGTGGTTAAGTCCAGCCTGTAGGTTGATCCCCAAATGAAAACGGGGCGTCCGATTGGACGCCCCGCTGTTTTTTCAGATGGTAGGGAATGCGTCCTAGTTGTCAGGTATTTCTTCAATTTCGCGGATGACGTACTTGACGACACCATCCGGTGTTTCTGCTTTGATTTTGTCACCAACCTTGTGACCAAGCATCGCTCGTCCCACTGGTGACTCATTCGAGACGCCTCGGCGTCCATTGATGATTTCTGCCTGGCTGATGAGATCAAACGAGAAAACCTCGCCCTCACTATCCTCGACAGTGATACGATTGCCCACGCTAACGGTATCCGTTGGTGCGCGATCAACCACCTCAGCCGTATTGATGACATGCTTGAGATAATCGACCCGTTCCTGCAGGCGTTCGCGCTCGGTTGCAAGCGAATACTGGGCGCTGTCGCCGACGCCTTCGTCGTCGTGCGTATCCCCTAGTTCTTCGATGACCTCGCGCAGTTCGAGCTGGAGATTTGACAGTTCGTTGGCCAGTTTTTCGTATCCGACCTGGGTCAAAATCATGCGTTCTTCTACCATCGTTTTTGACTTTCTACTGTTACTGATTGCCGCTTGCCTGTTTCCGGTAGGTGTAACCCACTTCCGCGCCCCTGAACGTGGCTTTTTGCGGTATATTCCTCTTGCCTTGGCTAGTGGAACGGCAGATACCTGCCTGAGTGAATTGCACAACAGAATGGTAAACAACAAGCAATTAGTAAGTACTACGGAATAAAAAGGCGCACAGTTGCACGCCGTTACTCGGTACTTTATGTGACGATTATACCATGATTTTTGAAGAGGATTTAAGACGAATGTCATACAAACGATATGTTCAGCAGTTCAACATCATCCCTGGCACACTGCCTACTGGACCGCAGAACGCCCTTACGGACGTCCCTGGCGTCTTGGTAGGCCATACAACGCGCGTCGAAGGTGATACCATTCGCACAGGCGTCACAGCCATCAAACCGCATGCGGGCAACATCTTTGAACAGCCCGTTACGGCTGCTGTACATACGATCAATGGGTTTGGCAAAGCGACTGCGTTCGAGCAGATTCGGGAGCAGGGCGTGATAGAAACGCCCATCATCCTGACGAATACGCTCTCCGTGTGGCGTGCGGCGGATGCACTGGTTTCCTATATGTTGCAGCAGACGCCCTCGATTCGGTCAGTGTGTCCGGTGGTCGGGGAGTGCAACGACGCCTACGTCAATGATATTCGTCTGCGCAGCATCACTGAGGCGGATGTGTTCGCCGCGCTGGAATCCGCCCATGATGGTCCGGTCGAACAGGGCAGCGTCGGCGGTGGCACGGGCACGACCTGTTATGGCTTCAAAGGCGGTATCGGGACCAGTTCGCGCGTGGTCAATGGCTATACCTTCGCGATTCTGTTGCAGACCAACTTTGGTGATCGCACGGAATTACGTATGGGCGGCGCGGATGTCGGCTGGCAGCTCCGTGACAAATACCTGCCTGCGAAAGCGCCTAGCGGCGGGTCCATCATGATTATCCTCGCGACCGATGCGCCGATGAGTTCGCGCCAGCTTGGGCGGCTGGCAAGGCGGGTGCAGTTCGGGTTAGGACGCACTGGCTCAACCTGTACCAATGGCAGCGGCGAGTTCGTCATTGCCTTTACCACCGATCAGAGCCGGACCTTCGTTCGGGATGATGACACGATGAATGCTTATTTTGGTGCGGTCGTCGATTGCGCCGAGGAGTCAATCTATAACGCCCTGTTGAGTGCGACGACGGTCACAGGCCTGGATGGCCATACATTGTATGCCTTACCCCACGATGAACTCAGGCGCATATTAGGCGTACAGGACCAGCTTTCTGGCTAGGCCATGCCTGGTCTACAGTCGGGTTATTGGCCAGTCTTTGTTGCTAGCGATAGTAAATTGTGTTACTTTATGGTCGCATGTAACAACCATTGTAACACTCATCATATGATTCTGGGTTACATGTATGGGGGATTGGACCTGGCAGCTGGTCACGTATTCGTTTGTTCAGCAGGAGGGGTAGATACATGTTAAAGGAATTTCGTGAGTTCTTGATGCGCGGTAACGTGCTTGACCTGGCAGTGGGTATCATCATTGGTGCTGCTTTTACTGCCATTGTTACCTCGCTGGTAGATGACATCATCAGCCCGATCATTGGTCTGATTACGGGTGGCGTTGATTTCAGCGAAGTCGTCATTAATCTCAATGAGGCGACCACGCTGAATGTGGGTAACTTCATCAATGCGATTATCAATTTCGTCATCGTTGGTTTTGTCCTCTTCATGATCATTCGCGCTTACAACCAGGCAATGGCCCGCTTTGAAGAGAAGGAAGAAGAAGCACCCGCAGAGCCGACAACCGAAGAAAAGCTGGTCGTAGCAATCGAAAAGCTCAACACGCATCTGGAAAAACAGAGCTAAAGAGCACAGCCACGCAATATGGCTTAATAAAGAAGAGCCGATGTCGAATCATCGGCTTTTTTTGTTAGAAGACGCTTTAAATTGTCGTGAACATTGAGAAATATTCCGTTTTTTTCATTTTCTTTAGTGTTAATCCACACTATAGTTGTGCTACACTGTATTTTATGTTCCAGGAAAAGTTGATGCTAACGCTAGGGAAGTATCAACAAAATCAGATCTCTTCGTCCGTAGGAGTCGTCTCGTTATGCAGAACGTAGCAGAATCACAACCAGTCATTTTAATCGTAGAAGACACTATCGATTTTGCTGAAATGACGATGCACATTCTGCGCCGGATGGGGATCGAAGCAAGCCACACCGTTTCTGCGGCAGATGCCATCGAATTCATTGACAGCCAATGCCCGGACCTCGTTCTGCTGGACCTCAACCTGCCTGGTGAAAGCGGCTGGGAAGTCCTAAAGCATCTGAACGAATCCAATATTGAGCGTCATGTTCCCGTTATCGTGACCAGTGCCTATAGTGACAGCGCCAACCGTCTGGTGGGCAAGCTGCAAAATGTCTATAAGTACATGATTAAGCCCTTCCCGCCGCAGGACTTGATGCAGGCTGTACGTCAGGCACTGCGCCTCGAAGAAGCATAACTCGCCCCAAACCCAGGTATAATTGATAGCATTGTTGTTCACGAGCCTACCCAGGTGTTAGGACGCTTTTGCGATGCCGACTGACGACGATGCCGACAGCCGCTATGATGAGATCATGCGGCGTATTGCCAATCGTCAACAGGCCGTGCCGCAGTCACTTGACCCCGTTGTGCGCATTCTCAACAGCCTGAATGTCATCGAACCGCTGGAAACCATGCGACGTCGGCGCAAGCTGCCGATCCTGTGTTATGGTCCGGCGACGAAGCGCAAGCCGGATGTAATTCGGGTAGTGGTGTGGTACATGCCCAAGGGGGACATGCAGGCGTATAAAACGCTCACCCTGTTTGGCATCTGGGCAGTGGGTGAGCCAGCTAATCTGGAAATTATCGTCGGCACTCGCAGTTTGAAATATCAGGCTTCAGTCTATACGCCAGAAGCCTTCTGGAAGCTCATCAGGCAGGATTATGCCACCTACTACCAGGATGATGGCCAGCCCCCGCAGGCGAGTTCCGTGCTCTACCAGACCAGCTATAGCGAAGAGCGGCGTTTGGAGATTCGCCAGCAGATCGCTGATGTCATCCAGGCATGGCAGGATGGCCTGAACAGCGATCCCTAGTCGTTGTCGAAGAGGTCTAAATCGCCACCATCCCAATCATCATAAATAGGTTCATCATCATGATCGCGGCGGCGGGTACGCTGGCTGCGCAGGTCGCGTGGTTTCCCAAGCGGGTCTTCCTCGTTGGCGACATCTAATGCCGAGCCATGATAACCAGATAGACCCTGTGGCGGTAACACATTGCTGTTGTTCAACCGCTGCTGAACCTGCGCTTCAAAATCATCGACGCCCTGCGTTCTGGCCTGGGCTTGGGGCCGCTGGACGCGCGGACGCGGGGCACGTTTGCGTATCGGCATGGCATCTTCGTCGCCCGTATCAACCACATCACGGATGATGTCTGTGGCGGCACCGCCGAAGAAGCGTATGCCATAGAAGGCTACGATGGCCAACAGGCCCACACATATCAGGGAGAGGATACAGCCCACTAGGACTAAAACTGCGCCATCCATCTTGTTCTTTACTCCTGATCGACTGTTTGATGATCGCTGGGTTCGATATGCTCTTTCAGAAAGCCCCGATCCCCTTCTGGCGGCGGGGCGGCTTGCGGCCTGACAGGCTGCTCCACACCCGGCACGCGCAGGACCGATTGTGTTTCCCGCGAGGGTGCTAGCGGTTCTTCCACATGCATCTCTGGCAACTGCACCTCGAACGGGATTTCCTGTGACTTGCGCGTGACAATCTCCGAAAGCGGCTCCTCGTGGCTGGGTTCAATCGGCGCATTCTCGTCGAAAGTTTCGCGGTCATTCAGGAAGATACCAATGACGGCCATCACTATCGCGCTGAAAGAGCGCCCAAAGACGAAGTACCAGATGAACAGCAATATGAGAATGACGCCTGCAATGGCAAAGCCACCAACGATGAGTAAGTCGTACGCCATAGCGATGTGCTCCTGAAGGCCAGCAGGCCGCTGTTGCACAGGTGATTGGCCGGATTATCCTGGCCTGGACCTTATTGTACACGCACCTATGTTCTGATAGTACCAGCGATATTCCGCTTGCTGCTACCAAATAATCCGGTAATTCAGCACTTTGTCGCAGAAAACGAAGGCATCCTGGCGTGATAACATGGTTTCTTCGTACACATTGTCTGAATTATCCTGTGCTTTTTCCAATTTCCTGATGTATTTTATTTGTGCGTCGCATGATACAACTATACAGGTTCTCGTTAAGGAGTAGATCGTTCATGCGTAGTTTCGTCTCAAACAGTGTCAGCAATATGCGCCCATCCGGGATTCGTAAGTACTTTGACATCGTCAATCAGATGGAAGATGTCGTTACCCTGGGTATTGGTCAGCCCGATTTTGCCACGCCGGCCCACATCACCAATGCAGGCATCGCCAGCCTGCGCGCCGGGGAGACAGGCTACACGGCCAATAGCGGCACAGTTGAACTGCGTGAGGCTGTCAGCGCGCATATGCAGCGCCTTTATAACATGAGCTATGATCCGCTCGATCAGGTGCTGATTACGGTCGGCGTCAGCGAAGCGCTGTACCTCGTCATGAAGTCGATCCTCGATCCAGGTGATGAAGTGCTGGTTGTCGAACCGTGTTTCGTGGCCAATGCAGCGGCTGTCGAGATGGCAGGTGGTGTTCCCGTTTCGGTCGATACGTCGCCGGAATTTGACTTCCAGGTGACAGGTGCTGACCTTGAAGCGAAGGTGACACCGCGCACCAAGGTGATCCTTATCAGCTACCCGAACAACCCCACCGGCGCTATCCTGACCCGTGAACACATGCTCCAAGTTGCTCAATTTGCTGAAAAATACGATCTGCTTGTCGTCAGCGATGAGATTTACGAACGCCTGGTTTATGGGGTGGAGCACATTCACTTCGCAGGTTTGCCCGGTATGGAAGAACGCACCATCACGCTCAGTGGTATGAGCAAATCCTACGCCATGACCGGCTGGCGCATTGGATACGCCGTTGGCCCGGTCGAGATCATCGCCGCCATGAAGAAGCTTCACCAGTATTTGATTATGTCCGCGCCCACGACAGGTCAGGTGGCCGCTGTTCAGGCGCTGCTGCACGGTGAAGAAGATGTCGAGCAGATGCGCCAGCATTATGATCGCCGCCGCCGTGTGCTGGTCGATGGTTTTAACAGCCTCGGCCTGACGTGCTTCGAGCCAGGTGGGGCATTCTATACCTTCCCCTCGATTGCCAGCACGGGGCTGACCGATGAAGAATTCTGTGAGCGCCTGCTGATGGAAGAACGCATGGCCGTGATCCCTGGCAGCGCTTTTGGCCGCAGTGGAACGGGCTTCGTCCGTGCCAGCTATGCGTCCAGCCTGGATAATATCCATCGTGCCCTGGAACGCCTGGAGCGCTTCCTGGCACGCAATGGCCTCCTCAATTCGGTAACGACACCGGAAACGGTGACATTGTAATTAGACTTTCTTTCATATAACTTATTGCTGCAAAAGCCTGGCCCGCCACCAGGCTTTTGTGTATGATGGGCCTATCAATGGTTCATAAAGAGGCTGGAAAGGTCACATCATGCGGATTGAAGACATCAGGCTCATGTATGATTACACCTATTGGGCGAGCAAGCTCATCTGCTCTACAGCGGGAAATCTGACCAACGAACAATTCTGGCAGCCACAATCCGTAAGCTGGGGCAGCCTGGGTGGCACGCTCGTCCATACAATGGATAGTGAGCATATGTGGCGCATCTTATTGAAGGATCGTATTATCGCACCGCGCTTCAAGGCGGATGACTTTGCTGATCTGGCGGCATTGCGACAGTTCTGGGACCAGGAAGAAATCGCCATGCGCGGGTTCATTGATACCTTGTCCGATGCGGACCTTGATGGGGTTGTGCGTTACGATACGCTGGAAGGCCCTGGCGAGCGTATCATGTGGCATAGCCTGTGGCATATCGTCAATCATGGCATGCAGCACCGCAGTGAAGCCGCCGTCATGCTGACCAGCTTCGGCTATTCCCCAGGCGGGCTAGACGTCACCCGTTTCCTCAATTTACGCAAGTCAGGCGCGATATAGCTGATTTTCTGTGAGAGCATCTTGAAACAAAAATGGCAGCTCACAATCATGTCGAGCTGCCATTTGATATTGTGACTTATTCAGACGGGTTAGTTATCGGTCAGACCGCAGTCACCCTGCTTATCTGTGCCTGCACCAGCAATCCAGACCTCGCCGAATGCGTCCGTATTGATGAGATACCAATCGGCTCCTTCAGCCTGAACAATGCGGATGGCGCTGTATGGGGCCGGGTCCAGCGTACCCCTTGAATTACCATAAGGCGCATCGAAGATCGCTTTGGGGTTTGTTAGCACGATGAAGCACTCATTCTGCCCGAATTCACGACCTGGGTTTGGCGGTGGCAAAGGTGTCGGTGGAATGGCCGTCGGTGGTACCGCAGTTGGTGGCGGTGCGGCGGTTGGCGGAGTTGTGCCCCCGCAGTCACCCTGCTGCAGCGTATACTGGCCGTTGACCTGTTTGTTGCCAGCAAAGGCCCGCAGTTCATGCGTTTCATTGAAGAACGCTGACGTCGTAACTGGAATGACGACCACATAGTTGGCACCAGGGGCAATCGACGGGAAGCTGCCATAATTCGTGTATGTGACCTGACCCGTGCGGATGTTGACATCCTGGAGCGTAATGTCCCCAGCAGGTGATGGGGCGTTGCCCACGTTGCCCACATTGATATGAACATTGAAGGTTTGCGCGCAAACCGCATTGCCCTGAATCTGGAGGCCGCTCAGTTGAATATTCGATTCAGCCGGAGGTGGCAGTGGCGCAGGCGGCTCAACCGGAGGGATATTATTCAGGTCGCCCGTTGTATACACAACCGTTGGCGAAACCCAGCCCGCGAGGCCAGTTGGCAGCAAAACCTGGTACCAGCCCGTGCCTCGGTTGCTGACGCCGAAGATCGTGCCGCCTTCTCCTGTCAGGTAGCCAACGACCGCGCAGCCATGATTATCGACGACATCACACCGCCGCAGATTCACAGCAGTAACGCCATCAGTGGGGAAGACACGCGGCGTCATATCGACAACAGGCGTCGGTGTGGGCGGCTCGGGTGTGGGGGCTGGGACAACGCCAGCTTCTTCCAGTGCCTGTGCGATGACAGCCGTTATAATACGGTCAAATTTGTTGTTGCTCACGCGCACAGGTGATACGACATCGTAAAATGTTTGATTATCCGTCGTGTTGACGACCAGCCGCAGCGCGTATAGCCCATCTGGGACAGTGGTTGTGTCCAGGGTGGCCAGCACCCCATTGCTCACTGGCTCCCTCATGCCCACCGTTGTGGGGATCCAGGGCGCACCATCTGGCATGGTAAGGTCATCATTGAGCGTGAGATATTCCAGATAGAAGTAAGACATGTTTGGCACATTGGCGGTACCAGTAACATCACCGCTTCCCCAGACTTCACTGACAGGCGGTGGCCAACTGATTTCGACACCTGTTTCAGCCGGGGGTTCCTGTGCGATCCCAGGAATCACAGAAAGGGCAGTCAACAAGACTGCGAGCAGTATTCGTATCGCCCATTGCCGAATTCTCATAACAATCTCCCTTATGTTGATATAAAGTATGCAACCATAATTTTGATGATCGATTTTAGCATTATTTATGAACAACTTAATTTGAATTAAATGAGAGAATAAACGATTCGCTAACCACATTTGGTTATAGTTCATTGGCTGTCAAATTGGAGTTTTCTGGATGCCCTATACGCCGTTACAACTGGCCAATGCCTTTATCCAGGCAGGTGAACTCGACGATGCGCTGGCCGCGCTCGATGAGCATTTGATTGCCGAGCCGGAGGATGATGCAGTGCGCCGGATGCGGGCTTCCGTCTTGCTGCGGCTGGCTTCTGCGGAGCACCTCAACCGCGCGCTGACCGATTTGCAGCAGCTTGGCGATACTACCTCGGATGATTGGCAGCAGCAGTCGATCATCTATGAAAAACTGGGCGATCTTGAAAATGCCATCAGCAGGATGAAGCAGGCGAAAGCGCTTCAGCCGAATCATGAGCGTTACGCCGAACGGTTGCTACAACTGTACATCGCGAATAACAATCTGGAGGCTGCACTGGAATTGGTGCGCCAGCAGGCGCGAACCTGGCGCTGGTTACAGTGGGAAGGCGATATTCTGGTGCTGTTGGGTGACGATATGATGGCGACTGCCCGCTATGGGCTGGTGCTGGCCTTGCTCGATGAATTGGCCGATAGTGCCCATATTGCCGCAATTCGGGGACGGATACTATTGGCGCGGGCAGCCTGCTATATGCGATTGGGGTATGGTGATGTCGCACGTGAGCATTTTCTCGCCGCCCAAAAAATCTACCCCAACGACCCGACGATTGAATTTAATCTGGGGGTGCTGCACTTTTTGGATGGGGAACGTGAAGCCGCCATCGACCAGTGCAGACGTGCCTACCAGGATGCCAATGCTGCCTTACAAGGACAAATGCGGCTGACACTGGCTGAGCATGCCATCACAGCCGCATTTCTTGATGAAGGTTCAGCTTGATTTTACAGGTTGCTCGTAAGCGTAAAAGATATAATCCTGCGGACCCGTTCTGACGCCCAGATCATTGAGCAGCCGCAATAATTGCGCCCGATGATCTGTACCATGATTGACCACATGCAGCAGCACCTGCCACAGTAACAGGTCTTTGTCTTCTTCATGATCCGGGAAAGGCTGAGTAACAAGCATTTCGTCGCGTAAATCAGCAAGATAGTCGCGCATTATCTGATCGACTTGATCCCACTCGGCACGCAGTATATCGCGGTCAGCGTAGGCCTTCGGGTCACGCCAGTCGATAAAATCCAGGCCACCGAGTTGTCTGAACCATGTCTCATCGACATTCACCATATGGACAAGCTGATCGCGAACGGACCCAATCGAATAGGTACTGGCCTGGACGTACTGCGCCTGCGAGAGCGGTACGATGTACTGCTCCCATATATAGCGATTCATGCCAAAGTGATAACCGTAAAAGTGGCGAATGGCATCGACATTCATCAGGAGGCATCTTCCGGCAGATGATGATATAGCTCCCACAGGTTGCCTTCCGGATCTTTGAAGTAAGCTGTCCGGCGGCCCCAATCCTGGCTTTTGGGTGCTTTGATGCAGTTGACGCCTTTGTCGAGCAGTTGCTGATAAGTCTCATCGACGTTTTTGACCTCAGCACACATCAGGACGCGATGAGCGCCTTCCGTGCCAATGCCAACATCGTCTGCACTCATCATCTCGGCAGCGGCTTTTTCTTGCAGCACCAAAAAGTCATGATCGGCCATCTTATAGCCGGTGGAGACATCATCCTCGAACAATACGTCCAGCCCAATCGTATCGCCATAAAACGACCGCGCCGCTTCTAAATCCTTGACGATCAGTACGGTTGCATTGATTTTTCCGAGCATGATCCACCTCTTTTGGGGAAGTCAACGTTGCTATCATTGTATGCGAACAAATGATCTAAAGCAAGCAGGCCAATCATTTGCTAGATTTTGAGACCATCGTCATAAAAGATGTTTTGGCGTGTTTTTGGGAAAACTCACTATGCAGGTAACAAGACAGTAAAAGTCGTTCCTTTGTCGACTTCACTCTCAACGGTTATCGTGCCCTGATGTAAATCGACAATGCGCTTTGTGATGGCCAGCCCGATGCCTGAACCTGTATATAAATCCATTGTACGAGCTTCATTCCCCCGATAGAACATCTCAAAGATATGTTCTTGTCGGTCTGCTGGGATGCCAATGCCATTGTCGGCAATAGCGATAGAAACGTGCTTATCAGAATGGGTCAGCGTAATATCCACTTTGCCACCAGGGATACCGTAATGGATGCTGTTCTGGATTAAATGACGAAACATTTGATGTAGATATTCATGGTTCCCCGGTATGTTCACTGGATCGTCACCGCTTTTTTGCAGGGTCACAACAATATCTTTTTCAGCAGATAACGGCTTTGTCGCACTGATTGCCGATTCGATGATTTCTAGTAGGCGAATATGTTGATCAACGTCTATTTGTGTAAAACTCGCTAATTCAGATACGTTTGTAAAGTCGTCCACCATCCGTGTGAGCTTTTCAATATAGTTATTGATCTTCTCAAGATTTGCCTCAACAGACTCACCCTGCTCACTGCGACGTTTAATCAGATAGGTCTGTGTTTTCATGATCGAAAGGGGTGTACGCAGGTCATGGGCAATGCTCTGGGAATATTGGTTCTGGATTTTTCCAATTTCCTTCTCCAGATATAACGTTCGGTTGCGTTTTTCAGCATCTTGCAGCCTGTATTTGCTGTAAACCAGGGCAATCGATGTGCTGACGCAGGCTACAACAACCATCATGAAGCGAAAGAGCGGTGTTCTGTCTAATGAGTAGGCGACTATTCCCAGGTCTTCTGTGATGAAAAGATAGGCCAGGAAGGCAACCGTGATGATAATGAAGAATATGAGGGTACGGTTATCGAGTAACAAAATGGCCAGGATCAGAGGAATGATGTACAGCATCGTGACACTTGCATACACGCCGCCGGAAATGATGGCCCCATAACTGGTGGATACCCAGATCGGGACGATCATCATGAAGACAACAGCGTTCCATCTTTGCTTTCTCAGGAAGAAATATATCGGAAATAAGCACAGGAGAAGCAAAAATAAGATGATACGGAATTCAACCTCATGGGCAGGTGGCGTTAATATCGCATAGATTAACAACATGAAAAGAAAGAGGCTGGTTAAAGCAACCGTTGCATAGATCATGTGTACACGGTAAAGATCCTCTACCGGAACTTTTTTGGTATATGAAAAATAAAAGTTGATTAGTTGGCGTACCTTGTTCATAGATACTCATCCGTTACATCGGACATCGTCTTTTAGTAGGCTGTCCATAGTAATTTACTAGCAGGGACTCATTTTGTAGCAATAAAATCACATCCTTACAAGCACTTAAGATGTTCTATTGCATAGAGGTCCTTTCTAAGATTCTACGATGGTTACTACGGTATATTCCTTGCGATTTCTAAGTATCAGATTGTGATAGTGACCGTTCAACAGGCTTGATTTCTTAACAGGGTCGGTGCTGTGAACCTGTAGATAATTTAGGATGGAACCCATAATAATAGGCTTATCCAGCGGCCTCTGCAAAAATGTGAGCTAATAACTCAAGCGATCTCTTGTGCTATAATCGCCTGCGTAAATTCACTCCAAACACAACAGGACGCACCCATGAGCGATTGGATTACCATCATCGGCCTGGAAGTTCACGCCGAAATGCTCACCGAGACCAAAATGTTCAGCGCGTGCCCGGTCGTCGATAGCGTCACCGCTGCGCCGAACTCCGCCGTTGATCCGCTGTCACTGGGGATGCCCGGTACCCTGCCCGTCATCAATCAGCAGGCGATGGATATGGGCATGATGGTGGGTTTGGCGCTCAACTGCGAGATTCCGCCCTTTAACCAGTTTGCCCGCAAAAATTACTTCTATCCCGATCTGCCCAAGGGCTATCAAATCAGCCAGTACGAGTATCCGCTGGCGATCAATGGCTACATGGATATCGAGTTGGAAGATGGCACGAGCAAGCGTATTGGAATCACTCGCGCCCATATGGAAGAGGACACCGGCAAGCTGACCCACGTGAACGGCGGCAGCCTGGTCGATTTCAACCGTGCCGGTGTGCCCCTGCTGGAAATCGTCAGCGAGCCGGATATCCGCAGCAGCGCCGAAGCCGAAGCCTATGCGCGTAAGCTGCGCGCGATTTTGCAATACCTGGGCGTCAATCATGGCGATATGAGCAAGGGCGTCCTGCGCTTCGAGGCCAACGTCAGCGTGATGCACAAGGACGACACCGAGTTCCGCACCCGTACCGAAATCAAGAACCTGAACAGCATCCGCAGCATGGTCCGCGCGATTGATAAGGAAGTCAAACGCCAGATCAAGCTGTGGGAGAGTGGCGAAGGCGTCAAGCAGGCTACCCTTGGCTGGGATGAAGATGCTGGCAAGATCATCATCCAGCGCTATAAGGAGCGCCCCGACGAGTATCGCTACTTCCCGGAGCCGGACCTGCCGATTGTGGAAGTCAGCCGTGAATGGGTGGAGCGCGTCAAAGCCAGTCTGCCGGAACTGCCGGATGCCAAGCGCGCCCGTTATGTGGCTGATCTGGGCCTCACACCTTACGATGCCCATGTACTGACGCTAGATAAAGCCGTCGCCGATTATTATGACGATGTGGTTGCTGCCGGGGCTGATCCCAAGTCGGCGGCCAACTGGATGACTGGCGATCTGTTCCGCCTGCTGAATGAAGCCAATATCTCTCGCGAGGACATCGCCAATACACCACTGACTGCCGAAAAATTCGCAGGCATGATTAAGCTGGTCGAGGGGCCGACCATCAACGCCGCCACAGCCCGCAAGGATGTCATGCCCGTCATGTTGGAAACAGGCAAAGATGCCGCTGAAATCGTCGAAGAGAAGGGGCTTTCTCAGATCAGCGATCCCAACCTGATCGCCGACAAGGTTCAGGAAGCCATCGACAGCAACAGCGATATTGTCCAGAAATATCTGGAAGGCAACGACAAGGTCATCAATGCGCTCTTTGGCAAGACGATGGGCGCGCTGCGGGGCAAAGGCGATCCCGCTGTGGTGCGCCAGGTACTCCAGGAAAAACTCGACGCGATGAAGGAATAGTGTGGACTTCAAGCAGCTAGCATCTCGCGCGGCGGAAATCCGTGCAAAGTATCGCGAATTTGAACAGTCGAAATATGGCCGTT
Source organism: Anaerolineaceae bacterium (assembly GCA_020634165.1). GTDB lineage: Bacteria > Chloroflexota > Anaerolineae > Aggregatilineales > Phototrophicaceae > Phototrophicus. Next base: position 827,569 of record JACKCF010000001.1, read on the forward strand.
CATGGAGCGATGAAGAAATCGCGCTGGGGTTTGTCGGCGATGTCGGCGACCTAATGAAGTTGGTTCAGGCTAAAAATGGCGTACGTGATATACCCGATGTTGATCAGAAGCTGGCCCATGAACTGGCCGACTGTTTCTGGTCAATTCTTACCCTGGCCGATCAGTATCAGATTGATCTGGAGCAAACTTTTTTGGCAACAATGGATGAGATTGAAGATCGTCTGGGTGCCTCTGCTGATTAGCAGCCAAACGCATGAATCGAAGAAAGCTGCCTGATGGCGGCTTTTTTATTGCATCTTTACAGCCTTTATTGCTCAAACCATTACAATCTAGATAACGGTAGGATAGGGCAAGGGCAAACTCATGAAAGAAAAACCGTCTCCTCCGAGCATGGCCAGAGTTGCTTTGCAAGATACCATCGCGGTTATTGCTGGCATGATAGGCGGTATCGCGCTTGTGGTGCTCATCATCGTCTTTTTGACGACCCCCGAAAACGAGCGTTACGATGATTTTGGGCAAGTCATGGGCGTGTTATCAGGGATTGTGGTCGTCTGCGTACTCATACTGATCTGGCGTGTGCCTCTGAAGCTGCGACAGCTCCATGCTCAGTGGCAGCGTGGCGTGATGGGCAAGGCAGCGGTAACATCGCTTGATGATATTGGCGTGGGGCGCTACCGTCGACGTTATTTGCGATATGCTTTTGACTATAACGGCAGCACTTACAAACAGAGCATAATGGTGGGCCAGAATTGGCGTCCTCGTAGTCAGGAATTAGATGTTCTCATTGACCCTGAGCATCCAGAGAAATCCATCTTGCTTCTGAAATATTTATAGTCAGATCACCTATTTGCCTCACGAAGCCTATGGACCTGTCGCACTCGATACGTACAATGAGATTGCTTCTAGATGAGCCGGACAAGACACTTCTCTTAAAAGTTCTTCGACAATACACAATGAGAAGCCCAAAATGCTCTCTATTCTAAAATGTCCCGTATGCGAGCTGCCGCTTTCACAGGTGAGTTCAAGTTATCGCTGTACAAACGAGCACAGCTTTGATGTTGCCAAAGAAGGCTACATCAATCTTCTGCTGTCCAACCAGAAAAAGAGCAAAGACCCCGGCGATAATGCCGAGATGATGCAGCATCGGCGGCAATTCCTGGAACGCGGCTACTATCAACCATTGGCTGAGTACCTCACATCAGAAATCGACTTCATCTGTTCCGATGAATCCCCTGTTTTGCTCGATGTGGGCTGTGGCGAAGGTTACTATACGGGCTATGTCCAGCAAAATCTCGCCTGCCAGCCCAATTGCTATGGCGTCGATATTTCAAAAAAGGCCGTCCAATATGCGGCCAAACGCTATCGGGATGTGGTGTTCATGGTGGGGAGTGTTGCCCAGCTACCTGTGCTGGACGAGAGCGCAGACTGCCTGATCAACATCTTTGCACCAGCCAATGTCGCTGAGTTCGCGCGTATCCTGAAAGACGATGGCTATCTGCTGGTCGTGACTCCGGCGGCCAACCATCTGCGACAACTGCGCGAAATGATCTATGACACGATTCGGCCATATGAGAGCGGCACCAGCGCAGACTTCGGTCAGCGATTCAGGCGCATCAAACAACACAATCTGGCCTATCAGATTCAGCTTGAATCCGCGCCGGATATCGAACATCTCTTTAAGATGACGCCGTTTTTCTGGTCAACACCTGCGGAAAAACAGGCCCTTATCCTCGGCAGGAATCATATCGAGATGGATGTATCGTTTTCGATTGAGGTATTGCAAAAGCTCTGAACGCCCTGACGCGGCCAGGCCTAATGCTTCAACTGTACCCGCCGCAGCCCTTCTTCGTAGATCAGATCGTGATTTCTCATCGTCGGGATTTTACGGGCTGCTTCCGGCACGAAGAACTGCCGCTCAATGCTCTCAGTATTAACCTCGAAAGGGCATAGTTCGATGAGTTTGCACAGATAAAATACCTGTACAGAAATCGGGTACGGCCAGCGATAATTGGCGGGCTTCGGCCCCAGGGCTTCCACTTCCTGGATGCCGATCAGTTCGACAATTTCCACTTTGGCGTAGGTTTCTTCCCACACTTCGCGGACGGCAGCGACATCTGGCGTTTCCCCTGGGTCAATGACGCCGCCCGGAATATCCCAATCGCGGTCGCGTAACCGTGTTAGCAGCACCTTATCGCCATCGAACACAAAACCGAACGCTGTGGAACACTGCACCAGGTCAGGCAACTCATCGGTGATATATAAACGGCATTCACCGGGCCGGGGCAAAAACGATGCTGTCGTATCAGACTTTACCAGACGCTTCATGATAGGCCCTCACTTGCTGATAGCGCTCAGGTTGTGGTACGCGCGAATGCCACCTTCCAGTGCCAGGAAAAACGCATCCAGTTCCACATATTCATTTGGCGAGTGAATGTTATCGCCTTCGCCGTAACTGTAACCTGTGATTGGCATATCAAACAGGCGATTGAACATGCCCAGGATCGGAATAGAGCCGCCTGTACGCACCAGCGTCGCCCGATGTCCGGTGGTTGCTTCCAGCGCAGATTGCACAGCTTCCAGATATGGCCCATCCATGACCATCTTAAACGGCCAGCCTTCCTGATTGACTTTGACCTCGACGTTTACTGTATCAGTCGCGAAGCTCTCAACATGATCGATAAGGCTTTCTGCGATGCTGCCCAGGTTCTGGCCAGGGACAAGGCGCATGGTAATTTTGATGTTTGCTTCTGACGGAATGATTGTCTTGCCACCTGGTCCCTGGTAGCCGCCCCACATGCCGTTGACGTCCAGCGTCGGGTAGACCATCGCTCGCTCGGCGTCGGAGGCGATACCACGTCCCCAGGCTAAAGGCACTCCGGCGATTTCTTCATTGCGATCTGCTTGCCAGCCGGAGTTGATACGGTCGCGTTCGACCTCATCAATGGCTTGCACATCGTCATAATAGCCCGATAGCGTTACACGGCCATCACTGTCATGGAATGAGGCGATAATCTGGGCGGCGACATGCAGCGGGTTCTGGACCACGCCGCCAAACATGCCGGAATGCAGGTCCGCTTTGGGGCCTTTGACGTACACTTCCGCGCTGATGATGCCGCGTCCCGCATACGCCATACGCGGTTCAGTCCGGTGGAAGCCGCCGTCGCCATTCAGCATAACATCGGCCCGGAGCATTTCTTGGTGGCTTTCCACAAATGGCTGCATATTCGGTGAACCGGATTCTTCTTCACCCTCAAACATGACTTTTACATTGAGGGGCAGTTCGCCAGAGCTGGCTAACATGGCCTCAAACGTCTTGAGATTGCCCCAGACGCCCGCCTTATTGTCGGTTGCGCCACGCGCGTACAGCCGACCGTCGCGCACTTCGGCTTCAAACGGCTCGGAGTGCCACAGATGCAGCGGATCGACGGGCTGTACATCGTAATGCGAATAAACCAGCACGGTCGGTTTGTCATCACCCGCATGCAGCCAATCGGCATACACCACTGGATGGCCATCTGTCGCGATGACATGGGCATTGTCAAAACCGATGCGCGTCAGTTCACTAACGATCCATTCAGCGCAGGCTTTGATGTCATCGGCATAGGCCGGGTCAGCGCTGATGGATGGGAAGTGCAGGAGTTCTTTATAGCCCGCGACGATGGTGTCCTTGTTTTGCTGCACAAAATCGATGGCCTTCTGAATCTGTTCATTGCTCATGGTTATGGTCCTGAGATCTGTTGAGTTTGTAGAATCTAAACAGGTTATTTTGCAGATGATAGAGACATTTTAAGCAGGCTCATGCCGTATTGCGAATCATGAGGTCATACCAATTTGGATATTAGTCGGGGGCGGTTTTCGCTTCCAACTGTGTGAGGTAGTCGAAAGCATAGGCGTCGTTATCGCCGCACATTTCTTCATGGGGGCGCAGGCTGCTGCACACCGCCGGACGATCCGGGTGCCCGAACAGCTTGCAGCGATTATCGTCCGTAAGTTGTACGCAGCGCACCCCGGCAGGCTTACCGTTCGGCATCCTCGGAATTGGTGATGAAATCGACGGCGCGATACAGCACGCGCCACAGCCCACGCGACATTCCATAGGTTCACGCGCCTTTCAATGTCATGAATACACAGGTATGTACTTTGACTGAACGAAGCCGTTGGGCCAGGTTTTGGTCCATTCATGGCGCAGATAAACATCGTTGTCCAGCGGACCGAACAGCGGCAGTCCTGCCCCAATCAGAATGGGAATTTGCGTGACGATCATATCATCGACAAGTTTGGCCCGTATAAACGACTGAATCACTTTGCCACCATCGAGATATACATGTTTATAGCCTTCATCAGCGAGCTTACGCACCAGTTCTTCCGGCGGTGACGATTCAATCCGTACTCGCCCCTGCAAATGAGTCGGAACGTCCTTCAAGCGCTTGCTGAGGACAACAACCGGCATCGGATATGGCCACTCTGGGAATTCCAGCACTTTTTCAAAGGAACCACGTCCCATCACCAGGACATCAATCGTGCTGGTGAACGCGCCGTAGCCAGCATCATCGCCCTCAGGCACTTGTTCCACGTTATGCAGCCAATCGATGTCGCCATCGGGCCGTGCGATGTATCCGTCCAGGCTGGTTGCAATGAAAACCGAGATTCTGAGCTGTCGCGATATGTCCATCTTGTTCTCTCTCCAGGTGCCTTCTCGCCGATTCTACACAAGAACGCTTTGCAGGATCAGGCAAAGCTTCGTATAACAGTCTTAAACAGTGAACAGTGCAGGCGGTTATCATGGCGGAGATCCTTTCCGGCGGCAATAGCAATCAGGTTTACAGGCAAGGTGATACGGTCATTCGCCAGTGCGGGCCATCATCGCCACTTGTGCACGATTTACTGCGCTTCCTGGAAGAACAGGGCTTTGAGCAGGCGCCAAAATTGCTGGCAACCGATGGCACAACCGAAACGCTTACTTACATTGAGGGTGATGTCGGCAACGACCCGCTCAAGCCGGATATGCTCACTGATGCTGTCCTGGTCGAAGCGGCTAAACTGCTGCGTAAATTTCATGATGTGACTCAGCATTTTGTCGTGCCACCTGGGAGGCAAACCTTGCTGCCTCCGCGTCCTGACCAACTGCATGAGGTCATCTGCCATAATGATTTTGCGCCCTACAACTGCGTCTACAGGGATGGGCATATCGTCGGCATCATCGACTTTGACACCATCTCACCAGGGTCGCGCATCTGGGACATCGCTTACGCCGTCTATCGTTTCGCCCCCCTGATGACCGATCAGCATTGCCGCGACCAGGGATTTCCTGCACCGCCAGATCGTGGCCAGCGGCTGCGCCTGTTTTGCGATAGTTATGGCCTTGATGATCGCGCGGCGCTGATCGACACCATTTTGCAGCGCATTCAGGCACTGGTGGATTTCATGCGCGATAATCATTTCAATGAACATCACATTCCGATTTATGTTGAAGACATGGCCTATATTCAGGCAAATCGTGAGGTATTCCGGACGGCCTTATTTTTGTAAAAAACGTGTAGCAAATGGCAACTTTACTATATGCAAATAAAGTAATGTGTGTTAGAATGTTTGTTCCAAGACAGTCGCAGCCGCGATGCCATTTTTAAGCACAGGTCAAGACTTCTTCGATTTGGGTCCATACCCAATGGGTTTATGCCCAGTATGTATGGCCAATGCCGAGTACGAGGAGGAGAATCACGTATGGCAGGCTATGAGCAAACGATCATCGTTGGCAATGTCGGGCGCGATCCAGAACTGCGCCAGACGGGAAGCGGTGCTTCCGTTACCGGGTTCAGCGTAGCCGTAACCACTCGCTGGACAGATCGCCAGACTAATGAACGCCGAGAAAAGACCAACTGGTACAGCGTTTCCTGCTGGGGACGTCTGGCTGATGTCGCCAACCAGTACGTGCGCAAGGGCACCCAGATCATGGTCATTGGGACTGTGACCGCCCGCGCCTGGTCCGATAATAACGGCGAAGCCCGCGCGTCACTTGATTTGCGTGCCGATAACTTTCAGTTATTGGGCAGCCGCGGCGATAACTTCGATGATGGTGGTGGTGGCCAGGGCAATTACGACGATGAATACAACGCCCCGCCTCCGCAAAACATCGACGACATCCCGTTCTAAATTCCTGGCAATATAGAAATCAAAAAGGCGAGTGACTAATACGTCGCTCGCCTTTTTTGTTACCTAGCTTATGGCGAATGCTGCTGGATTCTTCAGGAAGTCCACTAGCAGCGGGTTGAACACCTCTGGTTTCTCAAAGCTGGGGATATGTGCCGTACCTTCAATGATGACTTTGTGCGCATTCGGAATTTGTTCGGCCATGATGTCGGCTGCACGTAACATCTCAGCATGATCGAGCGCGCCGACAACGACTAACACCGGGCACTGAACATCATGCAAGCGCGTGAGTGCAGTCGGATCAAGTGGGCGAGCAGGCTGCATATCGGCGATAAAAAACGTATTTCGCTCGACCATAATACGGTTCATATCGAGCACTTTCTGACGCTGCGCCTGGTCTGGCTCGTCGGGTTCCCGCGATGAGCCATCGAACCAGATACGTACCGACAGTTCATTCGCTGTATCGACATCGCCCTGCTGCATCGCCCCGAACATCGCCATCATGTGGCGTGGTGGCTCTCCAACTGGCTCAAAGCCACTCGGTGCGGAATTGACTATGGTCAGCGACAGAACCCGCTCTGACTGTTCCAGCTCCAGATCGAGGCTGAGTTGGCCGCCATTGGAGCAGCCAACGAGGTGTGCTTGCGCAATGCCCAGATGATCCAGCAGGCGGCTGAGATCATCACGGCGGCAGGCCGGACCAGTGACCGGACTGGACTGGCCGAAGCCGCGCATATCATAACGAATGACCTGATATTGCTGCGCCAGGGCGTCCCACTGTGCATCGAACATGCGGCTGTCGATGAAGGCTGCATGCGATAGAACAACCGCTTCGCCTGCGCCTGCTGTTTCGTAGTAAATTGTGCCGTCACCGAGATCAAATTCGCCAGTCGTTGTGTGGATCATGTGGTCATCTCCTTGTGATTTGTCTGTGTGATTTGTTCGTTGTTCACCCTATGTTAGAATGACTTGGGTGACATCCTGTGTCACCCAAAATTTTGGATTTTCCCAGGACGAAAAATATGCGCGCGGATAGGCTTGTTTCCATTCTGTTGTTGCTGCAAACACGCGGTAAATTAACAGCGAAAACCCTGGCCCAGGAGTTAGATGTATCGCGCCGGACCATCCTGCGCGACATTGAAGCACTGTCGATAGCCGGTGTGCCCATTTACGCCGATGGCGGTCATGGGGGTGGCATTGCCCTCGATGAGGGCTATCGCACCAGATTAACTGGCTTGCACACGGCGGAAGTTCAGGCGCTGTTTATCGCCAACAATCAGGCTGTCCTGCGCGATGTTGGCCTTAACGAAGCCTCAGAGCAGCTTCTGCTCAAGCTGCTGGCATCGCTGCCGACCTCGCATCACCTGACGGCTGACCATATTCGGCAGCGGCTGATGATCGACCCGACCTGGTGGTGGCACGACGCGGAAACACCGACATTCTGGGATGAGTTGCAGCGGGCCGTTTATGAAGATCGCCTGATTGATGTCACATATGAGCATTACCAGGGCGACATCGTCCGGCGCCAACTGGAGCCGTACAGCCTCGTGAACAAGTCCAGCCTGTGGTATCTGGTCGCGCGCCGCAACGATGCCTTCCGTACTTACCGTGTCACACGCCTGCATCAGGTACATGTGCTGGATGAGCATTTCACCCGCCTGCCTGGTTTCGATCTGCCGCAGTACTGGCAGGCGCATTTGCAGGAATTCATCCAGAGTTTTTCGGAATATCGTTGCACGCTGCGCGTCCATCCTGATCGAGTGGCCTTCGTCAAATGGCTGATGCCTGGGCGCTGGAAAGAGGTCACACTTGCCGATGTTGCGGGTTGGGAGACGCTTGAAATTGTCATGGATTCACCCCAATTGGCGAAGATGCTGGTGTTCGGGCTGGGAACCCAGGCTGAGGTGGTTGCACCGACGGAACTGGCACAATCTGTTCTGGCAGACGCCAGGGCGATGATGGCTCATTTGCAGTCGTAATCTCTTATACAAACTCCTGCACAATTCTTAACAGATTGTCGCTATATTCCTGGCACTCTCCATAGACCTCACAGGATGAAAAATGGCGCAGGCAGGGCAGCTCAAACGAGAACTGGGTATTTTCGGTGCAGTTATGATGGGCCTGGGTTCGATTGTTGGTACGGGTATTTTCGTCAGCGTCGGCATTGGCGCAGGTATCGCCGGACCCGCTGTGCTGCTGGCGATTGCGCTGGCGGCGGTTGTCGCATCTTGCAATGGCATCAGCAGCGCCCAATTGGCTGCCAACCATCCCGTCAGTGGTGGCACCTATGAATACGGCTATCGCTATCTGAACCCACGCCTGGGTTTCATCGCTGGATGGCTGTTCCTGCTGGCGAAAAGTGCCTCGGCGGCGACGGCAGCTCTGGGATTCAGTGGCTATGTCCTCGATGCTCTCAATGCGGATACAGGTGTCTGGCTGGTGCCGTTGGCCCTGGCGACCGTCATTCTGCTGACCATGATCGTACTCGGTGGCCTGCGTCGCTCTAATCTGGCCAATACGCTCATCGTCAGTCTGACGCTGCTGGCGCTGGCGGCTTTTGTGGCGGTCGGCCTTACGCGGATAGATGCAGCCAATTTTTCGCCTTTCTTCGCTCAGGACGAAACAGGCACCTTGCCCGCGCTGTTACACGCAACCGCCCTCATGTTCGTGGCTTATACTGGCTATGGTCGCGTCGCCACCCTCGGCGAAGAAGTCCGCGACCCGCGTCGGACGGTCCCACGTGCCGTCATCGCAACCCTGATCGTGACCATGCTGCTTTATATGAGTGTGGCGTTTGTCAGTGTCGGCGTATTGGGTGCGCCCGGACTGGCCCAGGCGACCGCAGAAACATCTGCGCCATTGGAGGCCGCTGCCGCGACCTATGGCGTACCACCTGTACATTGGCTGGTGACTATCGGCGCGATGACGGCCATGCTGGGGGTGCTTCTCAACCTGATTTTAGGCCTTTCTCGCGTATTGCTGGCGATGGGCCGACGTGGGGATATGCCGCCTGCCGTTGCCAGACTTAATACGAGTGCGACCACGCCTTTTGTAGCAGTCATCATCATGGGTATCGTGATTGGTGGGTTGGTACTTATAGGCAACGTGCGCACGACCTGGTCCTTCAGCGCCTTCACCGTGCTGATGTACTACTCCCTGACCAATCTCTCCGCATTGCGCCTTAAGCCTGATGAGCGCCTCTTCTCGCCGATGATCTCTGTGGCGGGCCTCGTCGGCTGTCTGTTTTTAGCATTCTGGGTGCAGCCGGAAATCTGGCTGATAGGGCTGATCCTGATCGCTGTTGGCCTCGTTTGGCAGAGCTTTGCTCGCAGCCGATGGTTGATGGCCTGATTGGATAGCACTTTCTTGCTGCGATTTCCTCAACTTTATTTCTGACAATGACTTGTATATTGGGGCTAGGAATTGCTTATACAAGGGACATTTAATGAAGAAGTTAGCATTTATCGTCAGTGCATCTCTCCTGTCACTGTTGGCATCAGCTTGTTTGCTGACCAATCCCGTTTTTACAATCACTTGTACGGCGGTTAACATCACCGCAGATTATGGTGAGGCGACCGTCGATAATACCGGTACGGGTTTGGAAGTTGTGTATGTACGAGCCTACGATGGTTATAACAACCAGATTCTCAACATTGAGAATACCTTCGGTGTCGGGAATTCTATAACCAATATCGATGATATTTTTACATTTACGTCGGCTCCTCAAGCGAATCCTATCCGCTTTGAGCTTTTCTCTCCGGCTGGCGCGGACTTGCCAAACGATACGATCTGGTACTCGGCAACAGGTATCTGTAACGGATTGCCGGATGCCTCGGCCACAAATATCAGGACATTTGCGGACGGTCGCATCAATAACCGCGATGCCGCCGCGCCTTTTGCTGTTTATGAAAACGCGGGTACATACTCTTTCTATTGGATCAACGATAGCGGTGAGGGTGTGCTTATCCTGACTGTGACGGCGGACGACATCGCCCAGGTATCGGAATCCCCGGAAGAAAATACGGTCATTGCATCCAATGAGGCCTATGGCCTTTACTTCCTGCGTTTAACCGATGGTCCGTTACAGGCTCAGGCGCATATGAGTAGCAATGGTAAACTCTATGTCCTGATTATCAGGGATGTCGTGGCGGGTATATACGAGTCCTACGAAGTCGAACCTTAGACTTTACACCATCTCAATGCGGTAAATGTGATGAGGCGAGTTACGAGACTCGCCTTTTTCATTCCTTGAATTTGTCTCTGTTCACCTGCAAATGTGAGAATTTCCTCATAATCCTAAACAAAATTTAACATACGTCCAATTGGTACTACACTCGTATTGGGCATGTTGCTACCATGAATATGCTAACTCGCAAAAGTGCATAAACAGGGTATATTGTTTTGACTACTGCCTCGCATCCTCAGTCCAACAACAAGGGCATACCCACCGCTTACGGCGCTACCGTTGAGGTGCCGAAGTCGCGTGTCGCTGATATGGGCTGGCTGTATAGTTTCATCTTGCAGCATCGCTTCGCCGCACTCGCATCGCTGGTATTTGGCGCTATCGGTGGTATCACTCTGGCGCTGGAACCTTACCTCGTCGGGGCCATCATCGACCGGATTCGCGTCAGCGTGGATATGACGCAGATCACGCACGATGTTTTGCTGCTGGTGGGGCTGTCGATTGTGTCGGTTGTCGCCTTCTTTGGGCAGCGCTACTACAGCGGTGTTGTCGCCTACGCGGTCCACTTCGATATTCGCAAGGCCGTCTTCGATCATATGGTGACGCTCGACGATGAGTTCTACAAGCGCTATGCAACGGGCGATCTCATCTCGCGCATGTATAGCGACCTCAACTGGGTCTGGCGCTTGCTGGCGTTGGGCTTCAACCGGGGTGGTAGTGCGATTGTTGTGGCTGTGCTGGCGTTCGTTCTGCTGGCAACGGTGAATCTGCCGCTGACGATAGTGGTTTTTATCGCCCTGGCTGGCAACACCTTCTTACAGATTCGTGCCGGTCTGTTCCTGATTCCGATTTCAGAAAAAGTACAGGATCAGGCTGGTGAGCTTTCCGCTTTGATGCAAGACACAGTGACAGGCATTGAAACGATCAAGTCCTTTGGCAAGGAAGCAGGCGTCTCCAAGGCATTTTACGATCAGAATAAAGAATATCGGCGCATATGGCTCTTCTTCAAACGCCGCAATGAGCCAGTCGGTATGCTGCCGCAGATGATGATCCAGCTCACAACGGGCCTGATTGTGATCGTCGGTGGTGGTATGGCGGTGGAGGGCCAGATTACCCTCGGCAACTTCACCCAATTTTTGCTCTACCTGGGCCTGATTCGACAGGTGATGCTGCAATTGGGCACCATCTACCAGCGCGGCTTGCAGGTCCGGGGCGCGATGGAACGCATCACGCCGCTGCTACAGGAACCCATCATCAGGGACAGCGATGAGGCCAAAGACCTCGCCACCCCGCGCGGCGATATTCGCCTGGAAAACGTTAGCTACAAAGTTGATGACAATTGGCTGCTGCATGACATCAACCTGGATATCCCTGCTGGGACTGTGATTGGCCTGGTTGGCGCGACGGGCTGCGGCAAGACCACCCTCATCAATCTGCTGGCCCGTGTCATGGACCCGACAACAGGGGATGTCTACATCGACGGAGACAATCTGCGCGATCTGCGCCTGGATGACATTCGTAAGGCGATTTCGTTCGTCCCACAATCGACCTTCCTGTTCAGCCAACCCCTGCACGAAAATGTTCGCATGGGCAAGCCGGACCTCCGGGAGGACGAACTTGAGCGCGCGGTGCACATTTCGCGTTTGAGCAATGACCTGCCACAGATGCCGCTCGGCCTGGATACGATGGTCGGCGAGAAAGGCGTCATGCTCAGTGGTGGCCAAAAGCAGCGTGTGGCGATTGCCCGCGCCATCGCCCGCGATCCAGCCATCCTGGTGCTGGACGATGCCCTCAGTAGTGTGGATACCCGCACAGCAGCGGAAATTCTGGGGGATATGCGCCACGTGCTGAACACGCGCACCAGCATTATCATCGCCCACCGTATGGCGACAGTGAAAGATGCTGACCGTATTATCGTCATGGAAGGCGGGCACATCGTCGAAGATGGGACCCACGATGAATTGATCGCTCTCGGCGGCCTGTATACGCAAATGGTCGAACGCGAAAAGCTGGCTGACGACGAAAGCGAGGTGTCCGCATGAGTTCAGTTTTCAAGCGTGCCAAAGAATACGAACAAGAAGATGAACTGCGCGTCAGTATCAGCGACAGCCAACTGACGAAGCTGCTCTGGGAATTTCTCAGCCCGTATAAGTTACAGTTGGTGGGCGTACTGGTTCTGCTGATGTCCGTCAGCGGCCTGACGGTGTTGTTGCCGTACCTGATTAAGCTGGCCATCGACGGCCCAATTACCACTGGCCAACTTGAGGGCTTGCTGCCGATTGGCTTAGGTTACCTGGGCGCGGTACTGCTGCTGTTCGCTCTGCGCTTTGGCTATACCTACTGGCTGCAAACCATTGGTCAGAATGCCTTGATGGGCCTGCGCCAACGCCTGTATGAACACATCATCAAGCAGGACATGAACTATTTCAGCAAGACGCCTGTTGGCAAGATCATCAGCCGTATGACTAACGACATTGAGGCCCTGACGGAGTTGCTCAGTACCAGTATCGTCATGGTCGCTAGCAGCAGCCTGACGCTGATCGGCCTGGTGATCGTCATGATTGCCTTAAATTGGCGGCTGGCGCTCATCAGCTTCGCCGTGATGCCCTTTATGATCGGGTCGAGCATCTACTTTCGCACCAAGATTCGCGTGGTGTCGGCCCATTTCCACAGCATTATGGCGGAATATCAGGCCTACCTGAATGAGCAGTTCAACGGCATGCTGATCGTGCAGTTGTTCACGCGCCAGCAGCAGACGCGCCAGGATTTTGACAAGGTCAATAATGACTATCTGGAAGCCCATACCGGCCTGCGTGATATATACACATTCTATGCCTCACTGCTCCAGATCATGACCACGCTCGGTCTGGCCATTGTGCTTTACGGTGGTGGTCAGGGGGTGCTGGCAGAATGGGCGACGCTCGGTATGCTGGTTGCCTTCATCGAATACTCCCGTGCCAGCTTTGAGCCAATCCTGCAACTCTCGGAACAATTCGCACAGATTCAGTCGGCCTTTAGTGCCGGTGAACGCATCGCCCGCATGTTAAAGATTGAGCCGGATGTTCAGCAAAAGCCCGTTACCAAAGCGGTCGATACATTTGACCAGAGCATCGTCTTTGACGATGTACGCTTTGCCTACGATGGCGAGCATGACGTCATTCGTGGTATCAATCTGGCAGTGAAACCCGGCCAGAAAGTAGCCATCGTCGGTGCGACGGGTGCTGGCAAAACCACGCTCGTCAAGCTGCTGGGACGCTACTACGATGTCGGCAGTGGCAGCATTCGCGTTTCCGGCACAGACATCCGCGACCTGAGCTTTGCCGATCTGCGCCGCTTCGTGTCGATTGTTCCGCAGAACCCATACTGCTTTAACGGTACCATCGCCGATAATCTGCGCCTGTTCAAGCCAGAAATCACGAAGGAGCAGATGGAAGCGGCGGCGAAAACATCCTGCGCCAATCGCTTCATCGACCGCCTGCCAGAGAAGTACGATTACGAATTGCTCCCAGGCGGCGGCAATCTCTCTCAAGGTGAGCGTCAGTTGCTGGCGCTGGCTCGTGCCCTCATTCATAGCCCGGAGAGCATTCTTGTCCTTGATGAAGCCACCAGCAACATCGACACGGAAACCGAGGAATATATTCAGGAAGCGATGGACAGCATCCTCGAGGGCCGTACCGCGATCATCATCGCCCACCGCTTGAGTACCGTCCGCGATGCTGATGTCATCGTCGTCATGCGCGAAGGTCAAATTATCGAGCAAGGGTCCCACGAAGAACTACTGGCTGCTGATGGCATGTACGCGCAACTCCATCAGCGCCAATTCGCCGAGGACTTGCTGGTCTAGTCGCCAAGTAAAATTCAACCGTAGGGACGCAGCACGCTGCGTCCTTTTTTCGTTACCAAATCTAGTTGAGAGATTGCGGTCGCTTGCAATGATAAGATATACACGCCCAACACCAACCCCGCATTGCGATGGGATAGCATTCGATTTGCTGACAATTCATGTTGGTGCTCGAACAATGATACAAAGCATTCCAGCGCCAATCCTCAATGCCGCACTGGCCAACTTCTGAAGCGCTGACATTCACTTGCCAACCCGACAACAGGCCACATACCAGCAGCAGAGCAGCAACGCCATTTTTCCAGCGATATTTCCTGAAAATGTGAGTCGCGGTTCCAAAGCAACCCAGTGCAATGACAGTGTAGAGAATCGGATTCAGCGACCAGTCTGACAGTATGCGCACAGGATATAGCGTTGTGGAAAGTAATATGACCGCAATGACGATATTCTTCCAATCCAGATGTCGGATAAGAATGATCAGAAGTATGGGACCTAATAAAAGTAAGAACGTGATGTGCTGTTCAATGAAAATGGTGAGTGTAATGACTAGAGTGATGAGGCCAATCCAGTGAAAGCTAGGCGGGGCTTGCTCACGGCTGCGTAAAATCATCATAGCTACCTTAGACTACCACTCTCGCTCGCCCTCGAACTTGTCGCCATAAAACGCGGCAATGACTTCAATCTTGCCAATGATCTGCTTATTGAACGCCTCCAACTCACCCGAAGGAATCCATAATTCGCGGTGGAATGCATTGCCGACGACCTGCTCCTCGTATTGGGCGAGGTAAGCAGTTGGTACGATGAAGCGCGTCACGGCCCCCATATAGCCGGAATTCTCATCAGTTGGGTTCCACTTACTGGCGATTTCCTCTGCATACGACGGGTTCAGCACCGGATAGAAAATTGGCTGTTCGGGGTGCCTCGGTGGGAATGCCGTATAGCCGCTCTCCTGAATCAGCTTCAACTCATAGATGCCCACAGGTCGATAGAGCGTTGTTGTTTCCAAGAAGGTGTCTCCAAAATTCTGACTTTTGGCACTTTTCAAGCATCTAGATTGCACACTTTATCATGAGTGTTGACATTCCACATGCTTGCTGTTCCGTCGTAGTAGCCCGTGACGAGTAGTTCATCAGTTGGACTGAATGTGGCGCTTACAACAGCCTCGCTATTCTCGCGTAATACAAACAGGCGTTTGCCACTGGATACGTCGTATACCTTCGTTTCGTAGTCACGGTTGATTGGATTTGAATTGGAGTTAGCGGCTAGCATCTGCCCATTGTGGCTAAAAGAGATGTTGGTTACGCTGTCGGCTGCACCGCTGCCAACTGAACTTATTTCATCTCCTGTTTTGACATCCCATATTCGAGCAATCGGCATCTCGTATCCTGTGGTAGCGATGTATTGGCTATCGAATGTAAAAGTCGCACTCAAAATAAGTGCAGGTGCGTGAATTGTCGAAACGAGTTGCCTTGAAGTGGTATCCCAGATACTGATGCTTTGATTGATAATTGCGGCTACGTACTGACCATCTGGACTAAGGACAGTCTTTATGATTTCATTGACGTCCAATTGCCAGTTTTCTACTAGCTCTCCTGTAGCTACGTCCCAGTGAATGATGCGGCCATCTACGTCCGCTGTCACTAAAGTAGATTGATCTGAACTAAAAGCCAGGCCACTAATGGTTGCAGCATGTCCACGAAGAATATGGTGCAGATTGCCTCTGCTCGCTTCCCATATAACAACAGTTCGATCCCTACCGCCAGTGGCAACAAATTCCCCATTTGGACTATATACAGCTCTGTATACTTCGTCCATGTGAGCTTCTAACCGATGTAATAGTTGGCATGTTTCTACATCCCAAATCACGGCTGTAGTATCTGCGCTTACTGTGACAACATGGAGCGAATCTGGACTAAACGCCGCATTATAGACGGCTTTGTTGTTCGATGTTGATTGTATATCCATAGTGAAAGCCAGGACCAATAGCACTAAAGTAAACAAATTCATCTTTTGCTCTCCAATTACGCATCATCACCCTTAAGCCCATCCGTCAGATGCACGATGGCGATCCACAGGCCGCGCACATTGCGATACAACGCCACGCCGACGACGATCAGCGCCACCAGCGGCACGCTCAGTTTGACAGCAAGCGGCAAATCCGGCGCACTAAATTCCAGCACGAAAAACAGCGCCAGCGCCAAAAAGGGCAGTATCGAAATCCAGATGATACTCGCGCCAGCGGATTCGCCCGATTTGCGCTCAAAGTAGACGCCGCAGACTTCACACTGCTGCCGAACCGATACCAGGCCTTCGCTGATGTGCCCCTGCCCACAGTTTGGGCAGCGCAGCCGGAACCCGTCCCATAGTGTTTTCAGCATAGTCGTATTCTATCCTCTCTGGATTTGCGTCACCTGACGGTTACTGGACGGCTCACCTTTGTCGTGATTTTTCGCAGCACGCAATCCTCGGAACCACATCTCTCTGTGCCTTTGTGCCTCTGAGTCTTTGTGTTGATCGTTTTCTTTGCGTACTTCGCGCCTTGGCGTTGATCTTTTACTCAGCACTCAGTCCTCGTTACTTAGCACTTGATTCTACACCCTACGGCAGAGCGATGGCATTGGCTATAATCAGCCGTAACATTGTTTACTCATTTGAAAGGGCGATGATGCAGCCCAACCAGAACCGCAAGCAGCGCCAGCTCCGCCTGGAAATGCCCAAAGACCCAGCGACCTATTCCAATGCTGTCATGATTAGCAACACAGCCAGCAACACGGAAATCATCTTTGATTTTATGCAGATCATGCCGAATGACCCGCGTGCCCGCGTGCAGAATCGCATCGTCATGACACCGACGCATGCCAAAATGTTCATGAACGCGCTCAAGCAAAATCTGGATCGATTTGAAGCCAAAAATGGTGAAATCAAACTGCCTCAAGGCCCGCCAACTCTGGCCGATCAACTATTTAGTGGCATAGCAACGCCGGATGCCGATGGCAATATTCGCGGCGATGAAGAAGGTGACGACCATGATGACCAGTGATCTGAATACCATTGCCGATGAAATCCGCGCCGACTTTACAGAGAAGAATGACGCCCGTGACAAGGCGATTTCGCTATCTCGCGAACTGATTCGCTACTGCTCACAGACCATCCGTGCCATCCATCGCCGCGAGTGGGACCAGGCCGATGAGCAAATGTCCCAGGTCGATGATAAGTCAGCGGAACTGCGGGCTATTGTGCTGCCCTATCCTGAGCTGTACCACACCGGCTATACGCAGGATGCCTTCAAAGAGGTTGTCGAGGCCCATGCGACCTATGCCATTATCAAGGATGTGCCGCTGCCCACGCCGCGCGCGCTCCAGGCGGAAAGTGCCACCTACCTCAAGGGCCTGGGAGAAGCCGCCACCGAACTGCGCCGTTTCATTCTCGATATTCTGCGGCGGCCCGATGGTGATTTGCCGGAAGCCGAACGCCTGCTGACCTGGATGGATGATGTCTACGACCAGCTTGTGACGTTTGATTTCCCCGATGCGCTGACCTACGGCCTGCGTCGTCAAACAGACATCGTGCGCGGTGTGCTGGAACGTACACGCGGCGATATGACCCACAGCATTCGTCAGCAGCGTATGCAGGAAGCACTGGCCCGCTTTGCCAAACACCTCGGTGAAGACTGGGATGGTTCGTCTGTTATTGCAGACTCCGATAGCGACGACGAAGCTGAATAAGAACCATCGTAGTGGCAAGGCATACCTTGCCACTACACGCATCTGTTAGTTTCATCTCCGCACTTGACGCCTGAGAGGGCATCTCTATAATGGTGCCCGTACAAGTGGATAGGTTTTCTCTCTTCCAGAGACAGCCGGGGGGCATTAGCCCTTAAAATTTCCCTGCCGAGGACGAGCCACAAGCGACCATTAAACGTGATGGGCGACCTCGGCGTGTGCGGGTCGCTTTTTTAGTTGTTCGGATGTTAGTTCAGTCGACCCTCACCCCTTAGGTGAGGCGCTAGCTAACCAGAAAGGAGTGTCCGTTGGCAATCAGTCGTGGTCGTAAAGAAGAACTGGTTGCACAGTACGTTGAACTGCTTGAGGTGAGCGATGGTCTGACCATCGTCCAAACGCAGGGCATGACTGTGCCGAAGGTTCAGGAACTACGCAAAGTCATTCTCGATGCTGGCGGGCAATACGTTATTGCCAAAAACACCCTGATGACCAAAGCAATGGAGCAGGTCGGCTGGACCGTTCCTGAAGAACTGCTTGCTGGTCCGACAGGGGTGGTCTTTGGTAAGGATAACTTCCCCGGTGTGGTGAAGGCACTACTCAAGCACATCAAAGACGTGGACCTCGCGGAAGATAAATTCGCGGTCACGGGTGGTGTTCTGGGTGGGGCGGATGTCTTCGGTGCGGCAAGCGTCGAGGAAATCGCCAATATGCCAACCTTGCCGGAGATTCAGGCACAGATTCTGGGCCTGCTCGTCCAACCTGCGACGAACCTGGTCAGTGTGTTGCAAGCCGCCAATGGTGGCGTCGTCAACGTACTCCAGGCCGCCGATGCGCAGGTCATCAACGTGTTGCAAGCCTGGCTGCATAAGCGTGAACAGGAAGGCGCAGCCTAAGGCTGTCTGGTCTTTCAATCGCGCATCGTTGAGCAATTTCGTATTGTCAGTTAGCCCTATCATTTAGCTAGTCAACCAATTTGTGAGCGTATTTGACCGGGCAATATCGTCCGGCAGATCATCAAGGAAAGGAACCAATCAAATGGCTGATGTTGCAGCTCTTGTTGAAGAAATCGCTGGTCTGACCCTGTTGGAAGCAAGCGAACTGAAGAAAGCCCTGGAAGAAAAGCTCGGTGTCGAAGCTGCCGTTGGTGGCGGTATGATGATGCCGATGATGGCTGGTGCTGCTCCGGCTGCCGCCGCTGCTGAAGAAGAAGTTGAAGAGCAGACCGAATTCACCGTCGTGCTCAAGGAAGCTGGCCCCAAGAAGATCGAAGTTATCAAGGTCGTGCGTGCCCTGACCAATCTCGGTCTGAAAGAAGCCAAGGACCTCGTCGAAGGCGCTCCGAACAATGTTCTGGAAGAAGTTGGCAAGGACGTTGCCGAAGACGCCAAGAAGAAGCTGGAAGAAGCCGGCGCTGCTGTCGACTTGAAATAACATCCTGCGACAAAATTGACCCGCTATACGGAAAGCAGTCGGCATCCCCGGCTGCTTTTTATATTCATAGCTAGGTCTATAGTGACAATAATCATGCCTCTTACATGACCACATTGGTCATAAGTTAGTAGAACATATCAAGTGAAGCACAGTCGTTGCTCATCGTAGTAGCGGCTGAAACTATGATTCTTTCGCTGTTGCAGCCGGAAGTGTGCTCCCTATATGAGCGTCCTTCCGGCTTTTGTTTTCAGAGTGCTGTTGTACGGTACAGCACTTTTGGGGGTTAGGGAGCAGCAACATGAAGAGATTTTTGCTCGTTATGATAATGTTGGCTGTGCTCGGTCTGCCAACGATTGTAGCACAGGAAGAGGGCGGGCCAGCGCATGTCGGCTTACGTCCTGATGCACCAGAGTACGCGCTGCATGGACCCTATTGGGTGGGTACGAGGGAAGTGGTCATCAATCCTGATTCAGAGCGATCATTGCCAGCAACGATCTGGTATCCGGCGCTTAACCCGGATGGGGCTGAAGAAGCTGTCGTATACGATCTAGGGATCGCTGATCTTTTACCAGAAGCTTGGGCAGCATTCCAGTTGAATGACTATGCAGGTCATGCGCTGCTTAATGCACAGGTCGATGCCGCTGGTGGACCCTACCCGTTAGTCATTATGTCTCATGGCAATGGGGGGACGCGCTACTATGGCGCCTATCTTTATGAACATTTGGCTTCTTATGGCATGGTTGTGATTGCGCCAAGCCATATTGGCAATAATATGCGCGCTGTATTTTTGCCTGATGATGTCATCAACAATCAGCTCGGACCAACAACCATCCTGCGCCCACAAGATATCTCTGCGACCATTACCTATGCCAGCTCGTTGCCAGCAGATGATCCATTAGGCGGCATGGTTGACCCTGAACATATTGCTGTTATGGGGTTTGCCAACGGTGCCGATTCTGCACTCTTCCTGGCAGGGGCACCGCTGGATATGAATGTTTTCCAATCTTGGTGTGACAGTCACCCACAGTTTGAGGCACGTTGTACAGGTATCCTCGGATCGGAAGACGAGATGGCCGCTGCTGCGGGGCTGGACGCTGCGCCAGATGGGGCATGGCCGACAATGACGGATGATCGTATAGATACAATCGTCGCTCTTATTCCAGCAATGT
This sequence comes from Anaerolineaceae bacterium, assembly GCA_020634165.1. Lineage (GTDB taxonomy): Bacteria > Chloroflexota > Anaerolineae > Aggregatilineales > Phototrophicaceae > Phototrophicus. The sequence goes on from JACKCF010000001.1 coordinate 848,062, forward strand.
GGTTTACAGAACCGGTTGATCTGGAAGCAATAAGCATTCCCACACTGGTGATGAACGGATCAGCAGAAACAATGGGTGCCAGCGAAGATGAAGTGGTCGCCATGTATAACCATCTGGCAGGTGAAAAAGCGCTTGTCACGTTTATTGGCGGCGATACCGGTGTTCTTGGTGGGGATATTCCTGGACCCGCCCACGACTTCCCTGGATGGGCACACTTTGTCTATGATCCTGTATGGAACCTTGAACGCTCTGCCGACTTGACCAGCCACTTCGTCACAGCCTTCTTGTTGACGCAGTTCTTTGGCGACGAAGCCGCTGCTGCTGCACTGTCAGCCGCTGCTGTACAGTTCCCCGGCATCATCTACGATACAAGTGGCTTCTAGTGGTTTCTGAAACGTAATAGCGCAGTAGACCGTCGGGGCACGATCTATTTCGTGCCCCGTTTTTTACGTATATTTGCCTTATGCCTTCACATCTGTGTTATGCGCCTATAATAGTGACGGATACACAGGTCGCTATACATGCGACTGTCAATTGCCCTAGAGGATAACTACCGCATGCTAAGACTCATCACCGCGCTGCTCGCCCTGCTGATGTTTGCACTCCCCATCATGGCCCAGGAGGAGAGCGAAGATGCGCCGATCACGCTGCCCCTGGATTTTGATCGACTGGTGGAGGAGACCATCACCGACCGCGCATTTTACGACTGGTGGACGATTGACCTGTTTGAAAATGATGAGATTCACATCGAGATGACGGGCTATGATGGGCTGGCGCCGCTGCTGGGCATCCTTGACCCCGACCGTAACTTGGTCGCTCGCAGCGATACAGATGTGCAGCCGGAACCCAATGGCATCGCGACACTGGATTTTACAGCAGAATACGAGGGTCGCTATACAATCGTCGCCACGCGCGAAGGTAACGAGCAGGGAACCAGCACAGGCGACTATACCCTGCTGGTCGGACTCATTGCGCGTGTGCCTTCACGGGAAAATGATCGTATTCCAGTGGAATTCCGCTGCCATGATGCCATCGCGACCACAGCCTTGTTTTTCCAGGCGTTGGATGAATTTGGCCGACTGCAAGTGCCGCTGGAAGGGGATGCGGAAGCGCGAATGCGCATTACGGTCATCGGCGAAGGTGACTTTGAGCCGTTGATTCTGCTCCAGGTAAGCGACCGTAGCGATCAGTCCTGCATTGATGTGCCGCCGATTGTCGCGGAAGGCTTCAGCTATCAGGCCCCCGGAATGCAGCCAACGGGTGAAATAACTTCGCCGCGCATTGTGCAATCAACGCTGAGTTTGCAGGAACTGGATTGGGCTGATTACAGCCTGGATGTGCTCGTAGGCAGCCGCGATGGCCAGCCTGGGAAATTCGTCGTTTTCGTAGAGGGCTTGGAGATCAGCAGTCGCGGTGATATTGACATTATTCCCGTCCGGCGCGGTCCGATGGCGCGTAATACCCCTCTGAGCGCCTATATGCTGGCGGTGTCGATGCGCTTTGATCCGTTTGTGACGCTTTCAAATGTCGACGAAACGCTCTCGGTTGAGTGTGACGATGCAGGCATGGGTGACTGTGAAAATATGCCCTCCGCTGAGGATATCAGCTTTGTTATGACCTATCCCGACGATGTCACAGTCACGTTTGCGGGCCACCGCTTTGATGCAGGTGTGCAGCTTTTCCCTGACTATTTGGATACACAGGACCTTATCCTGCAAAGTCGCAATGGCAGCACACATGGCACCTATGCGCTGATGTTCATTGGGGAATTACCGGCTCCCTAGCCGTTAGAGGCGGCTTTGCGCCAGCTATGTTCGCGCAGGCCAAAATCGACATCGACATAACCAAGTGACTGGTACATGCTTTTCGCCATATCCGAGGACCATATCCACGTATCCTGATAGCCTCGGTCGCTGATAACCCGCATCATGTAGTGCATCAGCGCACTGCCGAACCCCTGCTTGCGATAGTCGGGCAGGGTTGAAACATCATAGATCGTCGCGCATCCGCCTGCATCGAGCAGGGTCCCAGTAGTGACAGGAATATCACCCAGATAGCCCGTGTAATGCAATGAGAAGGCATCGGGGCCGTAGCCATGCCGTGCATAGGCATCATAGACATAGCGCAGGTCCATCCCGAAGCCCTGGGTCGTTGCCTGCACCCATTCCGCCATCATGGCATCATCTTTGATCAACTCAATGCGGAAATCACCGTCAACCGGTGGCGCATCAATGTGCTTGGTGAGGTCCGTCCACAGCCAATTACCGCCTGGACCGCCCAGCATACCGCGTTTCTCCAACCGTTGGCCGAGGTCTTCCGGCAGATCACCAGGGAATACAAACCAGTCGATTGTGTCCAGATACTGCCCGATTTGCGCTAGTAGATCGTCGATTTGCTGTTCTATGCTGCCAGGGTTAGTCCAGCGCGTTTTAAGAATGATATTTCCAGGGCATTCGTCTTTAGACACAATCCAGAACGAATCATCTGTATCGTGCATATGCACACCAGGCAATCCAGCGAAAATCTGCATATAGGCGATCATATTCGCCTGGACCTGCTGCGGCTTCTCTGTATGCGATAAATCAAGCGGTTGGTTAGGCATCATATGCCTTTGATACGGCTGACAATGGCTTATTCGTCTTCAGTATAAGGCACAACTTCGCCAATGCCCTCGATGCGCTCATGAACCACCGGATCGCCCTTGTAGACAATATCTTCTTTGCCGATGATCGTTGCGTTCAGTGTGCCCGTTGCGTACACCTCGGCGATCCCTGGCCCGCCGAGCATAATAGTCGTTGTCTCGCTGATGACATCGAAGCCGTAATAGCTGCCCAACCCATTGATGTCGATGGTCTGCTCAGTGACGGTGCCGTCGGCGGTCAGGTTGCCCGGCCCAGGGATATCTGCGACGAAGTTTTCGGTATCCAGGTTATGGATCGTGATGTTGCCTGTGCCGCCCAGATTGATGTAGTCCAGGCTGGGGACGCTGATGGTATATTCAATCTGCGTATCGGTGATATAGCTGCTATCACTGGCAGCCAGTTCAATGACGAGCACGTTGTCTTCGACGGTCGTTTTCAACAGCGGCAGCAGATTTTCATAGGCTGTGACTGTAATGGCCTGTGGTTCGCCGACGGTAATCGTCACTTCGCCCGTATCCGCCAGACGTACGCCCGTAAATGCGCTGACATCGCGTGTTTCTGTGACGATCTCACCGCTGCCGATGACCGCCTGTGTTGTGCAGGCGCTCAGGCCAATGAGGGCGAGGATAATACTCAGTAGGATGCTGATTTGTCGCATAATATTTCTTTCTTGTGTTTTGCTGACGCGCTGCCTAAAGCAAAGCAGAACTATACAGCAGGGCGTCGTTTTTCTTTAGTGCCGGATGGCATAAATGCCAGGTATAGGCCTACAGTGGGTAAATCGGAATATTCAATGCCTGCCCGATGATGACCATCAGCGGCGCGATGACCAGCGCAGGCAAAAAATTGGCCACCCGTGATTTCTTAACATCCAGCAGGACCAGCGCCAGGGCCATCAGCAGAATGCCGCCGACGGCTGTCATCTCGATGATGGCCGCGTTCTGGGCCAGGGCATTGGTCATTTCTGGCGAGGCCAGTGCTTGCACCAACAGGCTGCCCGCAACGGCCAATCCGCCTTGAACGATTAGTATCGTAATTACGGTGAACAGCACCCCCAGGCCAAAGGTCGATGCAAACGCCATCGCCGCGAAGCCATCCAGCACACTCTTGATCGCCAGGAATTGAAATCCGCTCGCCAGTCCCATGCCATCCTGAATACTGCCAACGAAAGTCAGCGGACCGACGCAAAATACCAGGCTGGCTGTCACAAAGCCGGTGATAAAGCGTTCGCGATTACTGGCTGCGTCACCGGATTGCCCACTGCCGAAGCGCCGTTGCAAATACGCGCCGAAGCGTTCCAGCGCCGCGTCAATGCGCAGCCACTCGCCGATAATGACGCCGATCACAGTCGCCAGCAAGGGAATAATGATATTGCCGCTGAGGTTGGCATTTTGCAGCCCGACCACCAGCGTAATCAGGCCCAGGCCAGTGAGTACCGAGCTTTGGATGCGTTCAGGCAGCCGATTGCCAATGGCCATACCAATCAGGCTGCCGATCATCACAGTGAGAATGTTGAGGATGGTTCCGCCCACGAGTGCGTTCCCGTCTGTGGAGTCGATCAATAAGGGATGACAAATCAGTGGGGATTATAGCGCGTGGGGCCTTGTCTGTAGATGCACCAATAAGTGCGTTCCATCATGCTGGCGCACGACCTCGATTTTTCCGCCATCCTCATGCAGATGCTGCCCATACAGATGCCGCCCATTGCCCTGGAAAAGTGAGGCTAAGACCTCTTCAGAAAGCTGAGTGTCTTTACAGACAAGCTCAACCGTGACGCGGCCAAGTTGCTTACTATTTGCACTGAGGCGCATCTCGCCCTGATAGTCTAGCTCGGCGGCTAATGTCATCAGCACATGCCGAATCAGCCCATCGACGTGGTACGGTCGGCCCCAGGCTGGCGGCAGAATGACATCCAGGTTCATAACGAGCTGCACCGGATAGGGCTTAAGCCAATAGTGATAGAGAGGGGCCTGCTGGTAAAGCATCGTCACCAGATCAAAGGCCGCCGCAGGCTGCTGACGCTGCGCCTGCCGCTGTCGAAAGGCTGCCTGATTGATGGCATCTGTTGCCTGGAAAAGTTGGATGGCATGTGTATAGAGGGTTTCTAACTGAGCGGACTGCGTTTCCGTGATCTGCTCACTGCCAAACTGCTGCGGATGGTCCAGCAGCATGCGCGCATAGCCAATGAGTGACTCCTGCGGCGACCGGAACGCCGCGCCCAATGCTGGCATCACCTGCAAATAGGCCGCTTCTGTTGCAGGCAGTCCATCGAGTTGTTCCAGTAAATTCTGGCTAATGCTGGCGATATGCTGCACAAAAGGCCGCTGCTGATCGTTCAGCGGATCGGCAGCTTTTAGCAGGGCTTGTGCCGATGCGCGTATCGCGGAAAGATGCAGCGCAAAATCAGTTGCCTGATGCAGCAAAGGTTTTACGCCTGTCTGGCAATGTGGTCGCTGCGCAGCAGGCCATATTGATACACATCGTAGTATTTGCCACCTTTGCGCAGCCGCTGCCGCAGGACGCCTTCCTGCTTAAAGCCAACTTTTTCCAGCACGCGCATCGAGGCCATATTGCCTTTGACGATATCTGCCTCAATCCGGTTAAGCCCCATCTTCTCCCAACCGAACTGTACCAGCGTTTTCAGCGCTTCGGTGGCATAACCCTGGCGCCAGTAGGGCGGCGCGATGTCCACGCCAATTTCGGCATAATTCGCCTCGCGGTTCCAGTTATGCAGTCCGGCGGAACCAATGAACTCCCCATCATCCTTGAGCACAATGCCCCAACGCAGGCCATCCTTCGCCGCGAAGAAACCACCCATCCAGCGCAGCCACTCATTGGCCTGATCAATCGTCTTGATAGGTTGGGAGTCAATGAAGCTGACAACCTCAGGATTGCCGAAATGCCGCAGCAGTGCAGTCACATCGCTTGGCAGCATATCACGCAATTTAAGCCGTTCCGTTTCCAGAACAGGGAACTCATTGAAGTCGAAAACGTGTTTTACCGTCATGTGCCCTCCGCGGTTTCGTTAGCGTGATGTTGGGCAAATACGCCACCATCGCCATAAGACAGGCAGCGCCATAAAAAGCTCAAGTCACTAAGTCTTAGTAAAAGGTCACAGACAGTAAGTAGATCAAAAATACTAAGTAGTGACGTTGATTGTGGAGGACGACCAGCCGATATTGAAACAGCTTAGTTTGATTTTACATCAAACCGAGAGTGTAGCGCATTTGTTGGTTATCATGCACAAATCTGATGCTCATCTTGCGCATCTACGCAATCGCCAGACTGAACTGAAACTGTGTGCCGACATCGGGCGTGCTGTGCATCAGCAAGCGCCCACCCATCCGGTTGACGAAGTCCTGCGCGATGAACAAGCCCAGGCCCAGGCCATAGACCTTCGGGTCCAGTTGGTAAAACGGCTGGAACACGTAGACTTGCAGCGTCAGGGGAATACCAATGCCCGTATCCGTCACTGTGATGTCAACGTGATCGCCGATGATCTGTGCAGTCACCGTGATATATCCGGCCCGCGTGAACTTAGCAGCGTTATCAATGAGGTTGTTCATCACATGGTCAAACAATTCTTCGTCGCCGCAAACACTTGGGAGCTGGTCCGGCAGTTCCCAATGGATCGGGACGCTGCTTTTGACGGTGACAAAATCCGGCTTAAGAATATCACCAAGTGCGATTTTGTCGCCTGTGCCAGTGGATAGGGCATCCAGTGTGATGAGCGCATAATCCGTCAGATTCTGGATTTGGCGCTGGAGGTCATTGGCCTTGTTGCTGGCCCGATGTAACAGCGAACGCTGCTTTTCATCCAGGTCACCGACCAGATATTCCAACAGGAGCAGGTCACAATAGCTGATAACGGCACTCATGGGTGCTAGCCGCTCATTGCTGAAGTCGCGCAGGCTGGCGACGCCATCTTTAGCGTAATCATCAACGATCTGGCGGTTGATACCGAACGCCTGCAGGGCCTGCGTCTGGATTTGCTGTAAATACTCAATTTGCTGCTCGTTCAGTTCGCCATATTGCCCACGCAGCAAAGCCTCCGTCATATTGAGGATGGCGGTTAGTGGGGTCAAAAAATGGTCACGTAATTGTCCGACGTTGGGTCCAGGCGGCGCGGTTGTGCCAGTCATAACATTCATCTACGTTTCGATTGGTAAATATAAATCGACCACCAGGCCGTTATCATTCCTCAGTTGCAGATGCCCACCATGCCATATGGCGATTGCCTGTGCCAGCGGCAAACCAAGCCCCATGCCATCCGCAATGGTATCGACCTGGAAGAAAGGTTCTAGCGCACTTTCTATGGCTTTGCCAGGGATGCCGTTGCCTTTGTCGCGCACACTGATCAGGATCATGCCACTGTCTCGGCTAACCTGGATGTGGGCCGTTTCGCTGCCACTATGCCGAGCGACGTTGTCCAGCAGCGCATGGATTGCAGTGCGTATGCGCGTTGCGTCACAGTAGATCGGCGGCACATCCGGCACAATCTCGCAGATGGTCGTCAGCGGGAAGGCCGTTTCCGGCTCGACAGCTTCAATCAACTGGCGCGCGCTTATCATGCGCTTGTTCAGTTTGCCGACGCGGTGTAGAGCTTCGCTGTACAGCCACAGGGTTCCGAACACACTTTGTAAGCTGTGCCCCACCTCACTAATGAACATCAGTCCGGCGAGTTGCTCTTCCGTAACTGGTCCGTCGAGTTCATCCATGAGCGATTGTGTCGCTTCCAACAGGGGCAGCAAAACGGCATCGAATCGGTCACACAGGTAGGGTCGCTTGGCGATTTCCGTTAGACCCAATGAGGTGATGATGTCCATCAGCAGCGCATACAGGCCACCGCCGCAGCTATAAATGGTCTTGATGCTTTCACGCTGATCGCCGCCCAGGTCGCCGAAGGCGCCTGTCAGCAGCGATTCGCAGGTGATGCGTATCTCGGATAGGGGTTCGAGTAATTTGTCGTAGTTGGCGGTTGGCATGTTTGGCTACTATCGACTGATTTCCAACTATGATACCAGATAACCGCTTGCACAGAGTGAATAGGGTCTGTGCGAAACTGCACAAATTATTCTGTAGGACTTGCTAAATGCGGCGTTTGCCACCGCTGCCCAGGGATTTACGACTGGTATCGACGTTGACAGGCTGGGCCATCACCGCCTCATAAAATTCGGTGTCATAGGTGCGCGGCTTGATAACCACGGGCATCGGTACTGCATGCCCCATGATGATTGCCTGCTGCTTGGTTTCCAGGCGGGCCAGCACTTCACGCAGGCCAGCCGCGCCGCTGATGCCATTCAGCACCGCATTGATGTCGCGCTCGTTATCCAGCAGGGCTGTGACGCGCGTACCGATCTGGCTCATGACCTCTTCGTCGATGGCGCTTGGCCGCTGGTCAATGACCAGCAGCGTCACTTTGTATTTACGCATTTCGCGCGCGATGATGCCGAAAGTCGTCTGCCGCGCCACCTGTGGCTCAAGGAATTTATGAGCTTCTTCAATTGTAATCAGCAGTTGCGGCGGCTCCAGCGAGGCATCGCCCAGGGATTTTTCCATCATCTCCACATAGCGATGGTGAATGCGCCGCGTAATATAGTTGGCGACCAGCATATAAGCTTCGAGCTGGTTGCCATAGCGCCCAAATTCCAGCACGACGCTTTTCTGCTGATTGACGAGCAGCTCGATGATCTTCTGGACGCTGTCGCCTTCGTTTTCTTCGATCAGGAAGTGCCAGCGCTCAAATCGCTCAATGCGGCGTTGCAGGGCCGCCAGTGTACCGCCGCCGATATTCGTGTTCTGCGTGATGTGGTCGAGGTCTTCTGCGGAGCCGTCAATCAGCCGTTTGATCCAGCCTTTGCCCCACATCTTGCGCAGGGAATATGCCGCGTCGATCATGGTATCTGATAGGCTCATGGTCGATTTCAGCATGGCGATGTCTTCTGGCTCGATCTCGTCATAGCCCAGCTTAATCTCGAAATCGAACTTGGCATCACGCCGCTGCGACGATTCCGCATCCAGCGTCAGGATGCTCACACGCGACTCGAACAGTTGCCGCAGCCCCTTAACGTGATAGCCGTTCTCGCTGGTGATCTGATAGCCATAGTCATTGTGCATATCAAAAATCAGGCTGACGCCCTGCTGCTTGGCGATAACGCCCGCCAGCAAAACGCGCGTGAGAAAACTCTTGCCTGTGCCGCTTTTGCCGAAAACGCCCACGCTGCGCTCGACCAGCCGCTTGAGATTCAGGTTGATGTTGGTATCTTGCAGTTCCAAAGGCGACCCAACGTTGAAGTTGATCGGGCTTTCTTCGCCAAAGACGCTGTTGACATCCTGCTCAGTGGCGGTAAAAACGCGCATGAAGTGCCCCGGAATCGTCTTAACCGGTTTGGGGCCTTCGTCGTCGATAATCAGCATTGGCGTGACGGTGATGATGCCGTAGGCCACATTGCCCGTGAACACATCGCGAATGAAAGGCACGTCAATATTCGGCGGATCGCTCTGAACGGAGGCGTTGGTGCTTTCCAGGGCGATATCGTTAATCATGCAGAAGTAACGCTGCTGCATACCATGAATCACCACATAGCGACCGACTGCCATTTCTTCTACATTGACGCCTGCTTCCAGCTTGACGGCCAACCCGCGCGACAAACTGCCGCCCACGACCACGCCCAGCCGCTGCGCAACAGCGCCGCTGCCATTGGTGGCATACATCGGGTGATTTCGATCTGATGAGAAGAATTCATCCAGGTTGTTCGGGTCGTTCGGGATGGTCATCGTCACTTGCTCCAGAACAGGCTCAGTCGGTTTCTATTGTACATCCGTTCTGAAATCAGCACAGGCTGAAAAGCAGTACTGAGTGCTGAGAATTGAGTGCTGAGTAAGTCTGCATGTGGGTACGGTAGACTACTTTGAACCACAAAGTCTCAAAGAGCACAAAGAGAGAAAGGAATTACCAAGATCGCTTTCGCCGTAGGGGCGGAGCATGCTCTGCCCGAACCAAGCGACTCTACAAGAGGAAAGACACAACGCAAAGTCACCAGGAATCAAAGGTACAAAGAAAGAAAAACACAACTCAGAGACGCAGAGATACGGTGTTAAAAGTCAAGCAGTAAGAAGTAGATCAGGATAAGTCGGATCATAGTCACGGTGCTTGACAACGCAGGCCCAGGCGAGATGAACCAACTTACGAGCAACAGCGATGCGGGCAACTTGCTTGACTTTACCCTGACCGACTTTCTTGTTGTAGAACGCTTTGAGAGTGGGATTGAATTGGATGGCAGCGCCTGCGGCCATATAGAGAGCTTGTCGCAGTTTGGGATGCCCACCACCGATAGTAGAGCGCTTGTGTAGGCTACGACCAGACTGACGGTGGTGAGGAACGAGTCCCGCATAAGCAGCCGCCTGCTGTGGCGTATCACAGCGCGAGAAAGCCTGGGTCGTGACCAGCAACCAGGCAGTGGTGACTGTGCCCATACCTGGAATCGAGAGGAGATGTTGGGCAGCTTGTTGCCATTGGGAATCAGAGGCCAGCAGCAATTCAATCTGTTCAAGTAGCTGCTTGGCTTGTTTTTTGAGAGTGGCAATATGCCGTTTGACCTGAGTGATAATGGCTGTTGGTGCATGAGGATCGTGCTGCAAGGCATGCAATCGATTACGCTCCTGAGTCGCCATTTTCAGTAGATCATCGCGACGCTCCAACACATGTCGCAACTGGTGACAGATGGTAGCTGGCGGTGTCCACAGGTCAGGGCAGATCAGACGAGCGAAGTCAGACAACAACTGGGCATCGACCGCGTCCGTTTTACTTCGCTTCAATTGCATTTGACCAAAACGTCTGGCTTGCATAGGATTGATCACACTCACGCAATACCCAAGCTCATGCAGGAACAAAGCAAGCTTGAGCCAGTAGTTGCCTGTCGCTTCCATGACGATATGAATGTGTTTAGGGGCTACGATTTGACTTAAGGTCTGATGTAGGTGCTCATAATCGCTGAGGGTCTGGGCTAACGCCATCTGGCCTGTTTGCTTGGTCTGTGTTACTTGCCAGTAAAGGGACAAACTTTCAGCTGCAATATCGATACCGATATATAGTTTGAACATGATGCCACTCTTTCCATCCTATCTTGGCCTATCTGGTACAATTTCAGCCTGTGAACAGAGTCGGCTCTTGCCTCATGGGATACGTCGTCTCGGCGACTGGATACGGTTCAGACTCGACTCTGTTCCGCCTTCATGTTGGCGATTATTCTCTGCGTCGTAGTCTGTGCTACTTGCCACAAAACAACCTGACCAACTCGGCTGGCTCAGATGTCTCATACTTTAACATCTGGCCTACCTTCTAACATATGAGGCACAAAGGCTCAGAGAGAGAATTACCAGGATCACTTGCCCCTACAGAATCTCGTTTGCTTATCTCTTATATCGTAGGGGCGCAACATGTTGCGCCCGAACCAATCTGATCTACAGAACTAAATCGTTGAATATCCAAGCGCATTAATCAGCTCGTTAATTGCGCTTTCGTAATGCTTGGCCGATTCGCTGTCGACTTGGATAGCTTGTGTCTGTTCAAGCGTATTGATGATGTTCCAAAAAGCTATATGTCTACGATCCAGTGCTTCATGTAGCTTACTTGAAATCTGATAGTTATCCCGTTTTGGGAGGCGATAATCGGGATGTAAAATGGTGATGATCGTCTTTTTGTTTTCAATAGCCCAGGCGATTTCCTGCAACACATATTCAGATTGAAGCGACGATACTATTTCATATTCGCCTTTGTCGTTGGGAACATGGATTTCTCCTAATAGACAAATGAAGTACTCACACTCCCTAATTCGCTCTTGTAGCTCTCCGTGCCAGGGTTCGCCAACTGTTAACGACTTATCTATGAATATACCGATTAAACTATCTTTGTGTTTTAGTCTGGCTTCTATTGCTAATGTCAATGCGCTACTTACAGGGCGTCGGTAGGAGATAAATACACTCGGTGGGCTGAGAGGCTCTTCAAGAAGTTTAAATGATTTCTCAGTTAATCTATAGTTAATCTGAAGTTGTCTAGTTGTATCTGAAAGGTCGAAAAAACCTAAAGAAACTAGTAGCCTTTCTGACGGCATGTTGCCGCCCCATTTACTGGTAACATATGATGCAAATATATCTCTGCTGCGATCATAAAGGCGACCAACCAACCACCAATGCCGTATTCCATCAGCGGTCTGTGATATAGAAAATTCGACATCCCACAACTCGTTGATCACTCCCCAAGCTAGATCTCTGGCTAAAACTCTAGCTTGTCCTAAGGAATCTTCTGGTGCCTCTTCCTCAAGCGGATTCCACTCTTTTTTGCTATCCTCAGTCATGACTCGCACCCCCCAACGCTTCTTTTCTCTGTGTTCTCTGTGACCTCTGTGGTTCAAATCGTCTACCATGACCGCAGACAGACCCACTCAGCACTCAGTCCTCAGCACTGCTTTAATCTTTTCTCTGCGACTTTGTGCCTTCGCGCCTTTGCGTTATGCTTTTGACTCATTATGACTTTTATTTCTTTGTGTTCTTTGAGGCTTTGTGGTTCAAAATCGTCTACCAAGACCGCAGACAGACCCACTCAGCACTCAGTCCTCAGCACTGCTTTAATCTTTTCTCTGCGACTTTGTGCCTTCGCGCCTTTGCGTTATGCTTTTGACTCATTATGACTTTTATTTCTTTGTGTTCTTTGAGGCTTTGTGGTTCAAAATCGTCTACCAAGACCGCAGACAGACCCACTCAGCACTCAGTCCTCAGCACTGCTTTAATCTTTTCTCTGCGACTTTGTGCCTTCGCGCCTTTGCGTTATGCTTTTGACTCATTATGACTTTTATTTCTTTGTGTTCTTTGAGGCTTTGTGGTTCAAAATCGTCTACCAAGACCGCAGACAGACCCACTCAGCACTCAGTCCTCAGCACTGCTTTTATCTTTTCTCTGCGACTTCGTGACTTTGCGCCTTTGCGTTACGCTTTTGCTTTTCACTCAGCACGGTATTTAATCATGCCGCTTGAAGGCCTTCGCCAGTGGCCAGGTCTGCTGAATGCGTGCCAGGGCTTTGTCATCGCTGATGTAGCTCTCAACATAGCCGCAGTTAACACAAATGTAGTTATCCAGAGGGGCGCTGTTGTAATAATCGATGGGGATGGTGTTGCTGCTGCTGGTCTTGACGGCCAGTTCGCGACCGCTGTGAACGGTCGTGCGCTCGCATTTAGGGCAGATGCCGCGCCGCATGCCGCTGTGCAGGCTCATGATGCTGCGTTCTCTGCATTCGGCGACACAGCATCATAAAACGGATTTGGGCAAGAACAGGGGTTCATGACACATACTTTCGACTATGGACAGGGGGTGTTCTGGCGGCTAGCCGTTAGCAGTCATCTCCGTTGAGAGTCACGCCGAACGCATCAGCGAGCATATAAGCAATTTCCGGCCAGATGCCCGCTTTGCACCAGCGCTTCCAGTAGTTATAGACATTGCGATGCGGCGGGAAAATATCTGGCAGTTGGCTCCAGGGAATGTCATTCACCTGCTTATAGAGGATGCCCTCGACGATATCCTGCTGCTTGTACTTAACGCGCGAATCAATACGCGCTTGGGGCAGCATAGCGTCGATGATCGCCCACTGCTCATCCGACAGGCGAATCAGCACCGGTTCCCAATCGTCTTCATGAACTGGCTTTGGCGGTGTCGGCGGACGGCTATCTGTCACGATGGCTTCGATAACGGGCAGCGGCGTATCGGTCATCTCAACGTAATCATCAATGTACGCCCGTCTGGACTCGCTCACCGCCGCCTGATCGGGGACATCTTCCTGCTCATCGACATAATCTTCCTGGAATGCCGCTGGCTCTTCGTAGACTTCTTCATACGGTTCTTCGTAAGCAGTTTCTGCTTCTGAATCAGCCGTAGCGTACTGCTCGAAGTCGGTATTGTCGTATTCTTCTACATACGGCTCGGTGTACTGTACGTCATCGTGGATGGCATCATTCTGGTGATAGCCATTGTGCCCACTTCCAACCTCAACCGGGGCATCTGTGTCGTCATTATCAAGAGCCTCGCCGATTTCATCCTCGTAATAAGCTTCTTCGTATGCGGCCTCGTCGTACTCTTCATCTGGCACACTGACCGTCGGCGCTTCCTGTGTGATAAGCTCCGGTTCTTCAACATATTCGCTGACGGATTTGGTCAGATGGGTGATTGTCTTGTGTTTATCAGCGGTTGCCTGACGTAATGAAGTGACAGCCGCGTCGCTGATTTTGCGCGTGACTTTTAATTTGCCAGTCACTTTAAGCCAACGCCGCCGGATCAGGTTGATGCGATCCGGCGCGACATAACTCTGGATGCATCCGCAATTTGCACACACATACTGTTCCATGCGGGCATGTCGTCCACGTACGATTTCAAGCACATCATAGTGGTAACTGCGCCAGATGCGTTGGTTGGCGGGGGGCATGGCCCAGTTCGTGTAGATATCTTCGCTACCGCAGACCGGGCAAACGCCAGTTTTCATGACCATAGCAGTACGACTTACTTTCTCGGCGGTCCGTTTCGATTTGTAACTATCTTAGCCCAGTAATGTTAGGAAAGTTATAAATAATTCGTACTAGGCCCATCAGACCGACCACCAGAAACTATTCTCGTGTGGGCGGGCGCGATGTCCGCGTCCAATGCTCGGCAATCGCTTCCCGATCATCTTCGGACAAGACATACTTTTCGACATGTCCGCAGTTCAAGCATACCAGATGCGTCAATGTTGCGACCAAACTATCCGCGATGCTGAGGGCGTCCGTAATCATGCTCTGGCGGATGTCGCGTTCGCCACAGGCCGGGCACCGATTATCCATCATGCTGACGGGCAGCATCTCGCGCTTTTCAAAGGCTTCAAAATTCACCTCTTTGACCATGTCCCATTCATTGCTGACGTTCATGCGGTCAAACGGATTAAGCAGATAGCCTTCGGCATAGCCACATTCGCGGCAGACCACGTAAGTGACAATGCCCGCTTTGTAGATGCGGTTCATACGGCCAACAGGAGCGCCAGCACTGTAATACAGTTCATGAGATTGGCATTTTGGACAGTGATTCGTCATGTGTTTTGCCTCCACGAGGGTAGTGGATGGGGTGATCGGGTTCAGGCCTGTAGCAGGCCCAGGACATGGGTCACGCGGTTGAGGTCATTCGCCAGGTCGTGGGCAATCCGCCGACCACAGCGCACCATATAGCCGTAACGGTCCTGTTCGCTGTTGTAAATCTGCGCCGAATAGCGAATAGCGGCTGCCAGCAGGTCATCGCTGGGCACTTCGGCGGCACCCATCACCAGCCGGAAATAATCATGGGTCTGGGTGAAGTAGAAAATTTCATCAGACGTACACAGATAGACATCGCTCAGGCTCATCGGCGGGCGCGGTGGCACACTGTGGATCATCTGGTTTCCGCTCATATAGCCTACGTTAATGACCTTGATCTCAACGGGAATCATGCGATTTTCGCGCTGATCGCGCAGCACACTATCCGGCATGGCTTCGCCCAGAACCAGCTCACTGATGAGCTGATCGTCTTTGATCTCGATACGGTAAATCAGGCCGATGGCATAGATGTGAGTGCTGTTGGCGATAGGGGCTTTGACAAATGCGCCAAAATCATGCTGCTCGCCAATATTGCGGCTGTGCGTACCACAGTCAAAGCCGCGTGTGCTGGCGCGCAAGACGCGCCCAATGATCGCATTATCGCTCATCGAGGACTTCCTCACCGTACATATTGTGATAGCGCTTCTCGCTGCGGGCTAATTCCTTGCCCCGCATTTTAGCCGTTAGCGTACGCCCGACAAGGTCATCCTTCAACCGCCGAACTTCCACATTGACCAGTTCTTCCAGCTTATTCCGGTCTTTAGCCCCAATCCAGGCCAGTTCATCGGCTCGCGTCAGGGCGTAGGGATAGGGATTGCGCCCCTGCAATTGGCATTGATGCAGCAGTAGCGCATGCAGTTGATCGACCCGTTCTTTATCACGGGCGACCCACATCGGGATATCGACACGCACGACCTTTGATTGGTGGTTGTTGAACACCTTGAGATAGAAAAACGCGATTTCGTAGCTCTCACCCCGATCACGGAACAGCTTGTTCTGGGGTGAATTCTGTACCATGATTGCTGACCGTTCACCGTCTTTGAGGATGGCATAGAAGAACTGCTGATCGCGCAGCCCTTCCAGATCACCCGCGCGTGAAATTTCGACCTGTCGCGCTTTTAGTTCCGCTTCGGATTCGATGCTCATCAGGAACAGAAGTTGCATAAAGCGTTTGGCCCGGAATGGATTATCAATGTATCCAGCCAGGG
The DNA here is from genome assembly GCA_020634165.1 of Anaerolineaceae bacterium. GTDB lineage: Bacteria > Chloroflexota > Anaerolineae > Aggregatilineales > Phototrophicaceae > Phototrophicus. The sequence goes on from JACKCF010000001.1 coordinate 864,055, forward strand.
TGGCACCCGCATCGTGCATGTGGACCAGCGCCGCCAGATATTCGCTCATCAGGTCATCACCATCGTAGGCGTCGTTCCCTGGCAAATACAGCAGCCGATTGTCATACAGGGCGACCAGGGGCAGCTCTGGACTGCGACGTTCCCAGGCGGCCTGGGCTAGCCGCTTGAGTTCATCGACGGTCCGCCGATCATCGACCGTGCGATTGCCGATGATGCGCCCGTTGCGGTCATGCACATGATCTCGGTGGAAATATAGCTTGGGGAAAGTGTGCTGCTCCGGCGTCGGCGCGGCGGCTTCACCCAGACTATGATAGTAAACGTAGATGCCGACATTGAGCAGGTAATAGTGAACAGGTGCCAGTTCATCCGGGTAGACCTGTGAACCGTCGCCTGCGATCAGCGTTGCATACGTGGGTGGCGCTGGTGGCGGAATAATCGCGTTGATTGGTTCGGCATTGGGCAGGTTGGTGGGTGCCGCCCCGCGATAATGGCTGATCTCACTCGAACGCACCCATTCGATGCGCTCCCAAACGCGCTGCATATCACCAGAAGCTGCGAACCGTTCTCGTGCCAGGTCCAGCGCATGGCTGACGTCAAAATCCAGCTTTTCCAGCATGGCACCCATGTTATAGACCTGCTGCACGATCTTATTAAATTCCAGCGTCATGCGCTCATCCGCTTCCAGATTAAGATTTTCATTATGCCGTTACACATTATAATGATGACAAAAGCCTAGCACTTGTGTTCTAAATCGTCAAGTTGCCAGCCATATAGCCCTGTTTATGGGCCGATAGTCACCCGAATTTCGCCAAATGATTATTCCCATATCCCTTGTAATTATGTCATAATAACAGGGGTACACTTCAGTTTTGACGTTATTATTGAACTTTCTTCTTTTTTCTATTTGCGCAATTTATACAGTCTTCTGGTTAGAATATTCACCTTCTTGTAGATTCTATTAACTTAGTTCTTTCAGGGTCGATTTTTGGCCTGTTAGAAATGGCACTATTGATGTTGCTCGTATGTCGCTGTTTACATCGTCGCCACGTACTGCATCAGGTTTTAATTGCGCAATACCAGGGTTAAGTGTACATGGTCGCAGATCAGAATAAGCATACACCTGAACCATCCATTGGCATGACGCGCCCGCTGACGTTCGCGGGTGATGAGGTCCAACTGGCCGGACAGATAGATTATTCATCCCAACAACCGCCGGAAACAGGTTATCCGCTGTTGTTCGTGCTGCAAAGCCCCACCACAACATCGCGCCGTGAATATGATTATCTTGTGCGCGTAGGGGCTTCGCTGGGGATGGCTGTCTTCCGCTGGGATCAGCGAGGCACCGGTGCCAGCGGTTCCGGGCCAGGTTCTGTGGTGACGGATACATTGGCGGCGTACAAGCAGGCTATCAGCCAGGACTTCGTGGATAAGCGCCGTATCTTCATCGCAGCCCACAACGAAGGTTCTCTGCTTTTGCAAGAGAACCTCGATAAGTTCACTTCGATACAGGAACCCTACGGGGCATTGCTCATCGGCAACATGCTGGATGAAACGATGATTACTCGGCTGCGCCTGCCAGTCTATATTGTCATGAGCAAAAATGACTGGAACGATTGGCGTGTCTACGCCCGTGACGCCGCTGAAGCTCACGCGGTCAAGACGGGTTACGATACGCAGTATTATGTAGCACCCAATACCAATCGCCGCGTGATGTATACCAGCGGTGGCTCATTTCATCGCGGAGCAGAAAAAGCCATTCGCGATTGGTTAGGCATAGTATGTCCCTATTCTCGGTAGACCTCACCGGACAATCCGCAATCGTCACTGGGGCAGGCATCGGCATTGGCCGGGCAATCGCCCTGGCCCTGGGCGCTGTTGGCGCCAATGTCTGTGTGAACGACCTCAACCCTGACCGTTGTGATAACGTTCAGCGGGAAATTGAAGCCGCAGGTGGGCATGCTATTCCTTTTCAGGGCGATGTCGGCAATCGCTTTCAGGCCGCTGCCATCATTGAAACCGCCCGTGAAGCATTCGGTCGCATCCACATTCTGGTTAATGCTGCTGGCATCTATAAATCAGAACCCATCGCCAAAATTGATGAATGGGACTGGCGTCGGCAGGTGGAAGTCAACCTGACGGGTACATTCTTCATGAACCAGTTGATGAGCCGCGTCATGACGGATGAAGGCGGTGGCAGCATCGTCAACATTGCCAGTACCGCAGGCCACAACCAGACGATCACCGAAGGGGCGGGTTATGTCGCCACCAAGGCCAGCATCATCGGTCTGACGCGCCAGGCAGCCCGCGAACTAGCTCCGGCCTCTATCCGCGTGAATGCTATCTGTCCAGGCAACATTGACGAGGACGATATGCCACCTCTGGGAACGCTGGCGAATGCCATGCAGCGCGCTGGATCACCGGAGGAGGTCGCTAACGTGGTCCTGTTCCTGTGCAGCGATGCTGCCAGCTTCATCACCGGCCAGGCCATCAACGTCGATGGCGGCGAGGCCATGATTTAGCCCCACAATGAACAAGGACGCGATTCTCTATCTGGGAGGATCACCGTGCGCGGGTAAGAGCAGCGTTGCGGAAATTCTGGCTGCCCGTTACAGCCTGAACTATCTGCGGCTGGATGATAAGCTCGATTCCCATATTCAGTCAGCTTCGCCGGATACACAGCCTATTATGGCCAGTTTGCGTGAGGCTACCTGTGATGAAATCTGGCTGATGCAGCCCACGCAGCAGGCCCGCCGAGAAATCCAGTTCTACCTCGAAGAATTCCCATTGCACCAGCAAGACATCCTCCAGGCGCAAAAGCCTCTCTTGGTAGAAGCTGCGGCGCTGCTTCCATGTTTGGTTGCGCCTTTGATAAGCACAAAACAGGACGTAATTTACATGGTTCCAACCGCGCAGTTCCAGCGAAAGCACTACAGCCAGCGCCCCTGGGTTGCCGATGTCCTGCGCGATTGCAGCGATCCGGAACAGGCTTTTGATAACTGGATGCGTCGTGATGAGCTATTCGCGCGCTGGGTCCGACGATCAGCCCTTTTTCACGGCCTGCAAACGATCATCGTCGATGGCAGCTACGATATCAACGCTCACGCTCAGATGGCAGCGCAGCATTTCGGCCTGGCTTAGATGGCGATACATTGGCCCTCGTCAATGCGTTACAATCCACACCATAACCTGCTTACCTGAATGGAGTGCCCTTATGGACCGTGTATTCATCACGCGCCAGATACCGCCTACTGGCCTGGAGATGCTGCGGGAAGCCTGTGAAGTTGTCGTATGGGAAGATGAATTACCGCCTCCGCGCGATGTGCTGATGAAAGAAGCTGCTCAGTCCGATGGCCTGATTTCGCTGCTGACAGACAAAATCGATGCCGCCCTGATGGAACAGTCACCCAAATTGCGGGTCATCAGCAATTATGCTGTTGGCTATGACAATATCGACGTTGCCGCAGCGACCGCACGTGGTATTCCAGTTGGCAACACGCCCGGCGTCCTGACCGAAACCTGTGCCGATCATGCCTTCGCGCTAATGTTGGCGGCGGCAACGCGCATCGGTGAAGCCGAACGCTATGTTCACGCAGGCAAATGGCAGACCTGGCATCCTATGTTGATGTTGGGGCAGGATGTCCATAATGCCACCCTTGGTATCGTCGGCTTTGGTCGCATCGGCCAGGCGGTTGCGCGCCGTGCGACGGGATTTGGTATGCGTATCCTTTACACCGGAGGAAGCCGCGCCGGAGACATCGCCGCCGAACTGGGCGCGGAGCAGGTCGATCTGGAAACGCTGCTGCGCGAGAGCGACTTCATCAGTCTGCATATACCGCTTAAGCCGGAAACAACCAACCTCATCAACGCTGATGCCCTGCGGACTATGAAGAAAAACGCCGTTCTCATCAATACTGCGCGTGGCAAAGTGGTCGATAGCGCCGCGCTGTATGCCGCCCTCAAAGCGGGTGACATCGCCTATGCTGCCCTTGACGTCACCGAACCGGAACCCATCAAAATGGATGACCCGCTGCTGACGCTCGACAATTGCCTGATCGTGCCGCACATCGCCAGCGCCTCATTCGCGACTCGTGACCGCATCGGCCAGATCGCTGCCGCCAACATGCTCGCTGGCCTAAAAGGCGAACCCATGCTGCACTGCGTCAATCCAGAGGTGCAGGGCAAATAAGGATAATAACCATAGGGGCAGACATGTCGTGCCCTTCTTTGAAAAAGAGAATGTGATAGAAACAAAAAACGGGCGATCCATGTGGTCGCCCGTTCGTTTGCATTGCACTCGTGTGGTCTAGTTTTTCTTCTTTTTCGGACGGAAAGCATTCTGAATCATGTCGATATCGAAGTCTGAGGGCAGTTGGCCAGTTTCAGCATAGCGATACAGCGCCGCCTTGTAGATGCCGTCCATCGCTGAACCAATCACCACAACGATGATGAACGCCAGCACGAAGATCACGATACCAATCACAATGAGCAGGCCGGATTTGGTTGCCGCCAACAGGGCCATAATCAGGCCGCCGCCGATCAACACCGCCAGCGCGAGTAGGCCAATCACCGCGCCGATGCTGAAGTTGCCGACAACCTGTTCGCCCCAGGTCTTTTTGAACAGACTGGCACTTTGTTTGATGGCATCAATCGGACTGATGTCATTGAGCGCCAGAATAGGCACCACCAGGAAGGTTGCCAGGTTCCACGCCATACCGATGAGTCCGCTGATGATGTTGCCAAGGATGCCGCTGCGCTCCCGAATGGCATTTAAGATGACGCCGACTGTCGCACTAATCAGGGCATAACCGATGATCGTGCCCATCTTGCTGCGAGCCAGTGCCAACCCGCTGCTGACCGTTGGCGTTTCGCCATCCATGTAATGCAGGGCGCTGCCGATCAGGGCTGTGTTGAAGAAAATGCCGACGCTGTACGATACCAGATACATGAAGAACATCAGGATGAAGCCGAGGACTTCTCCGCCGGAATTATCGGATGTCGCGGCACCTGTGACCATCGCCATAATGCCCGTCAGGACGGCTGCCGGAATAAAGAACAGAATGAAGACAACAATCATGCTGATGCCCGCCATTATCGGGAACCACATCAGTTGTTTGTTGGCCCTCAGGACCGCCCAACTGGCCTTTGCCAGTTGCCAGCTATTTTCAAAGCTTTTGAACATATTTGCCCCCTGATTGATACGCACATATCTATTATACCTTCTATTACGTTTAAGCGGTTACGAGGGTCGCAAATTGGGATTTGGCCAGCAGGTCAAACGTAGGGTAAGCGGTCCTTTAAATTCACCTGTTTTGAGACTAATGTAGGGGCCAAGTGCGCAGTCATAGCGCACACCAATAACGGATATTCACTGTAAAAGTCAGGTAATAAACGATGCGTAAAGTCCTTAAAACATGGATGGTATTGAGTCTGCTTCTGCTCAGCGTTGCTGGCCTCGTTGCGCAGGATACCAGCCCCACGGATGATGAGAGATGTCTGGATAAAGATGGGTTTATCAATGAAGATGGCAACTGCCAGGTTTCCGGCGGCGTTACCTTTACGATTCAATATCCATCTGATTTTGTGTTACAAGATGCCTTCATCGAGCAGACGGTAGATGATTACATCGACCTGCAAAAGTCAGGTATTTTCCAGCAGTTTGTAGACATCAACTATGCCACACCGTCCGGCAATCCCTGGGAACTTTACCTGGATTATGAAACCTTTGCCTTCAGTGAGGATGTCGTCAGCATCAAATTCGCAGGATACCAATATACGGGTGGTGCCCACGGCCAGCCCTATATCAAGACTTTTACTTTTGACCTGAGCGGCGATACCCCCCGTATCCTCACCCTGAACGATCTTTTTCAGGAAGAATTCAATCCCTGGCTGACGATCCAGCCAATGGTCAGGGACCAGCTTGTGGAGCAGTTCGGGGAAAATGCCGATGTGACCTGGATTGACCAAGGCACAGGCGAAGACCCCAACAATTACGCCAGCTTCGCCATTGATGGCGATGCCATCGTCTTTTACTTCCAGGCATATCAGGTGGCGCCTTATGTAGCCGGAATGCCTTCAGTTCGTATTCCGCTGGCCGATATTAACAGCCTGCTCAAACCACCATTCCTGGAGATGGGATCGTAAATGGAGTAACGGCCTGCGACAGATTGAGCCGCTGGTTTACAAATCGCAACAAGGCATCTAACCAATTTTGGCTACGAATCCCCTCCGTGATGTGAGGGGATTTGTGCTTACCGCCAAAAGGCCAGGAAAGGCATTCTTCTACCTCATGTGGAAAGCAATGAGGATAGGGGTATGGTCAGCAAAACACGCGCTGATCGATTCTTGGCCAGATACCGAGTTTGTGACGAAAGAGGTTGCGCCACTCAGTCTTTGCAGAGTAAGGTTATTGTCAAACTTCTATCATTGTGAGTAGACCCTATGGACCGCAGGGCCGCATTACTGGTTGCATTTTTTATTTTGATACTTACGCCGCATATCATCAGCGCCCAGACGGATTGCGGCGTTGTTGATGTAGTCCAGTATCCCGTCGATGAAGAAACCTGGGTATTGGCACAGGGCTATAGCGTCGCCAGCCCGCGCCATCAGGGACGTTTCCATACAGGTGCTGATCTCTACGGTGGGCGTAATACCTCTTTCGCGTCGCCCGTGCGAGCCATCGCCAATGGTCGTATCACTTATAGCTATGCGCTCGGCTGGGGACGTGATGGCGGTGCCATCATCATTGAGCATACCTTCCCTGATGGCAGTATCTACTATTCGATGTACGGTCATGTGATGCCCTTCAGCGGTGACCAACTGCCGCCGCGTTTGTCCTGCGTCCAGGCCGGGGAAATCATTGCGGCAGTGGCGGATGTACGTCCGGCGCCGCATCTGCACTTTGAAATTCGCGTCAACACGCCAGATGCCCCTGGCGCGGGCTACACTCGTGAAGCCCCGGAAGACCTCGGCTATCGTGATCCATTGCAGTTCGTCGCCAATCAGCAGACCTGGTTGCAGCCCTATCACCTTTGGCATGCTCTGGCCGATCACGATCTGCAAACGCCACCGTTATTACTCAACGACAATAGTTTCCTTTACGTCGACGATGGCCTGACGCTGCGTCGTGCTACCAGTGATGGGCGTGTGCTCTGGCGCAAACGCATGGAAAAAGTTGCGATCAGTGTGACCAGCTTCCAGGGTAGTTCGCTGCTGACTTTTGCGGATGGCACCATGCAGTTTGTTGATGCCGATGGCAATTTTGGCGATGCCTGGCGCGTGCCGGATTTGCAGCCGACAGGCGCACCGATCATTGCCCAGAGTTGGCTGCTGTTCCCCACCGCAGAGGGCGAACTGGTCGCTGTCGATGAAAACCGCCGCAATGTGCTGTGGCGTGTGCAGGACGTGCCTGGTATTTCGCGCTGGCGAATCTTCGGGAGCGACCTCAATTGGGTGCTTGGCCTGCTGACGACCAGCAATGAGGTCCTGACTATCACCGGCAGCGGCGTCGTGCTGGAACGTGCCCCGCTGCGTGAATCCGCCAGCTTTGGGATCGGCCCAGATAACACCCTGCTGGCTTATACCTATGGTGGCCTCTGGCAGATTGACCTCGATAGCGAGTGGACGTTGGAACTCCCTGATGCTCCGCGCGGCGGTAACAATGCCGCCTTGCTGACGACCAGTGCCGGCCACCGCATCCTGTTTGATGGTCGCGTCATGCAATCTTACGATAGCGACGATGCTATGCTCTGGCAGACGGCCCTCAACGGCGTCACGGGCCGCGTGGAGATGGCGCAGTATGATGGCATCAACGTGCTGCTAAGTGAGCACGGCGACATCGCGGTGATTAACGGGGCAGGGCGCCTCTGTGGGCAGACGCAAGTCTTTGGCCGGACGGGGTCGCTCATCTGGTATGACCTCGGTGACGATAACACGCTGCGGCTGGCCATCGCTGATCAGATTCTTGGCCTGGATTGGGCGAAGTTTACTCAGGCATGTTAGCACCCAGCTTGGCTTCGGCTTCTGGTGTGCCAATCGCCATCAGCGCCCGCCGCGCATAATCACTGATTTTGTCCGTATATTTGAGGTGGTCATCGTTACCCAGATGGGCCGCCAGCGCATCAATCGCCCGCTCATCCTTGAAGACATTCAACGCCTGTATCAGCGCGATGATGACGTGTTTGCTGCGCGTTTCGTTTTCCAGCGCACTGATCAGATAGGGTACAGCCCGCTTATTGTTCATGCGGACCATCTCCTGAATCGCCAAGATACGGTCTTCCGCATAGTCTGATTGCAATTCATCAGCCAGTTCGCGCAGGGTTGCGCTGGAACGGGTCTCAGCGGCCTGTGCCTGGGCGACAGCCTGCGTGCGCGTCCGCTTGAGGTTGGCTTTGAGCTGCTTGAGTTTCTCACTGAAGTCGTTGGCATCGTAGCGAATGTACTGGTAATTCACCAAACGCAGCGGAATCGACTCCGCATCCTCACCGCGTATCAAAATCGGGAAAATCGGTATTTTCAGCAGTTCCGCCATGCTGATTTCTCGATCCACCCAGGTGGAAGCGTTGCTATCCGGCGACAGCAGCACGACCATCGCGCTGGCATTACGAATCGCGCCTTCGACCGATTTCACCCAGGAAGGCGTACCCCAATTGAGATTTTCATCCGTCCACACGATCAGGCCATCGTCCTCCAGTCGTTCTCTGATGATTTTCATCATCTCGGTGTCTTTGTGGCTGTAACTGATGAAAACGTGGCTCATACGGACTTACTCACTGCGGGTGGGAACATGGATCAAATCATACTTCCCGCATTATACAGGCAAACGGCCATTTGGATGCCTAGGCTCATAGTATAGTATCCTATTGGTTAGTGTTCAGCTATTTATGATGACTTTTCAATAATCCAGCAGTGAGAGGATAATTTGCATTCTGATTAATAATAATTCTAATATCTTGATCAATTAATGGCGCCATCAAATTTTTCGGAAACCAGACCAGCGCACTTAAGTTTCTATCAAGGGGCTTTCCTCTGGTGAACAGACCATCCTTTTCTCTAAACGGCAATAATTCCTTCACTTCCATAGAGTCGATCAGATGATATTTCTGAGTACCCATAGCCACATCTGCAAAGTCATCAAATTCGACGAATGCCTCAATTGTTGGGATCACTACCAGCATAAGAGGCATATTCAAATTCTTGTATTTCTTGACTTTTTTCTCAATCTTTGTGACTAAATTGTGAGGTGCAGGAACAAAAACATTTGGTGCCAGATAGCATTGAAGGCCGCCTCTGCTAGGTGAGTACACATAACTAAAAGTTACAGATCGCAGGACATCATTACAACGGTAGCTTACTGTAAGAGGATTGTGCTGATAGTTGTTCCCCAATAACCACTTTTCGACTTCTTGTGTCATTCGAGATACATCGTTTTGTAGAGGCGGTGCGAACAATTCCATATCACATGAAATAGCTACACTTACTGGAATTGACCTCATTTGGCACAGAAAGTAGTATAGGTGGCGTCTAGACTTTTGCGCTTCAACAGATGATTCTAATGTGAATACTTCTAAGATCATTTCTGCATCTTCGGACGAGAGATACCAGTCTGGAGTGACTACATCCTTCCCAACAGAAAATGCTTTTTCATAGATGGTAACACATTTATTACTAATAAGCTTTTCTTTTACCACTAGTTCATAGTAAGTATGCTCGTAGTGATTGTCATCTCTTAGCTTACTGATTACGCTTAGACGTTGGGATTCAGGCAATTTCGCAACCATCTGCTCAACCTCAAACCTAAGATCAGCAAATTGATCTGCAATAGCTACGCGATAAATACTCGGCTTATCACACAATGGCTTTTGAGAGTATTTGTTGTGTAGTGACGTAATCCATTTGTCCGAATAGACTTTTTCTTGCATATGTTAATTTCCCACTATCTTTCGGCCATTTTATACCAAGGCCCATGGCTTGTCGCCTGACTACTATTTCGCATACACTGATTGCGAGCCAAACAGGAGAGAAACACATGGGAACCATCACCATTGATATGGTTGTGCAGGTAATCTTGTGGGCGATAGTCGGCGCGATAGCGGGCTACCTGGCCAACCAGCTTGTTCGCGGCCGCAAACGGCGCCTGGGAGAAGTCAGCAGTGTGCTTCTGGGCATGGCCGGGGCCTTCGTCGGAGCCGGACTGATGAACCTGCTCAATATTGACCTGGGCCTGGAGAGCATCAGCATTTCGCTGGAAGATTTGGTCGCGGCGTTTTTAGGGTCGCTGTTGCTGCTGGCGGTTATCGGCTTGCTGCGGCGATAAATCAGAACGGGCACTCGTAAATGCCCGTTCCGACTTAAGATAGGTTATCTTTCCACGCTTCCACATCAGGCACACCATCGACACTGGGGTCGAGGTTTTTGTAATAGGCCACAGCCTTATCCAGCGAGTCGGTCATATGCAGCTTGACGCCCATCGTCGCAGTCAACAGGCGCGAGATAATGTTCAGCAGTGAGTTGTTGACGCCGACCACCACCGTCGTGCCGCAGTTGGGCTGCTGCATATACTTCAGGATGCGACCACCTTCCAGGTCCAGCAGGCTGGGAAGTTTAGTCATCTGCAAAGAATCGACGAGCACATGCACTCGCGCTGAGGGTGACGATTCTTTTGCCTCCTTCATAAAGGCGATAATTTCCTTGTCCACCGAACGAAAATCTTCTGCGGTCAGATCACCTACGTTTTGGACATAAATGATATGGTCTTGCAAATACCAATATGCTTTTGAGGACACAATGTATCTCCAAAATTCTCTCAATTGCAGTTTCTAACCACAGTATACTGCTCGGATGTCATAGGAAGAATAAGATTACTGTAAACCGCAGATTACGCGATACCAATTAACACGTAAAAAAACAGGCATCCACCAGGGATGCCTGCAAAAGTGCCTTAAATCGGTTGCTTACTCCGCCGAAGTCGTCATCATTTCTTCGCCGTCGCGCAGCAGTTTATCATAAGCGACGCTGCGCTCATCCTGCCTCATGCCAGCTTTTTCATACAGCTTAACCGCGCCGGTCAGGCTGCTGGCATCGACATGCAGCGCCACATCCTTGCGACCACGCCGCCAGTATTCACCAAAGACATGGTGCAGCAGGGCCAGCGCAATCCCCTTGCGCCGATGTTCGCGACGAACACCCAGTTCAAACACATAGGCGACGGATGGGTCGCTCCAGTGCTCACTGCGGCACAGGCTAAAACCAGCAATCTCACCCGTAATTTCGTCAATCGCCAGGAACCACTCCGACGGGTCAAACAGCTTATCAATTTCGATGTGGTGCTGCCAGTCCTTGAGTGCGACTTCTATCGGCTCTTCGACAAAGCCCCAATGATCCTTAAACGCATCCATCACAGCGCGGACGGTTTTTTCAAGTTCTTCCGGGTACTGTATCGGTCGAATGATGTAACCATCTGGCAACTGTGGCGCAGGCGGTGCTTCGTCCATGTTGATCAGCATGCGGAAGAAGTAACGAACCTTCTCCATGCCAAAGGCTTCCAGCATCGCCTTGCGTGTCTCATGCAGATCATTGGCATTGCTGCGAATACTGACGCGGCTTCCTGGCGGGCAGCGGTCGATAGCCAGTTTGGCGCGTTCCTCACCCCAGGCCAGCATCGCCTCACTGACGCCACTCTGCATATGATCAGGATGAATAACGAGGCTCAAAAAGGGGTGAACCGGTGGCCTGCCTGTGTCCCATACCGTTACAATACCTACCAGATTGCCAGTGCTATCCAGCACCGATCTGGCGGATTCTTCCAGTACAAAGTCGGGGCTTGTCCAGTCATCACGGATTTCATCGGCATCAAATTTGCGCGTGATACCAATGGACAATGAATCGGCTTCAAGGATTTTGGCGAATGCTTCGGCATCATCTGGTGTGGTTATGCGGCTGCTGTAGCCTTCTGGCAGATCAACGATTAAAGAGGTTTTTGTTGCTTCCATGATTTTCCCAGGCTCTAAATAGCTCTCTATGGGTCATTATGGGCGTAAAAATGTATTTAGTCAACCCCAGGCTCTGCTGCGAAAAATCTTGCTTAACACACGTTCGCTTATACGGTATGATGGTTGCCGTTTACGAGGAAAAGAGCTATTTTACATCGCCTTTTGGAGAAACCTTCATGAGTCAGTATCGTGACCGGACGAACCAACGCCGGATGACTATTATCCTGGGTATTGTGCTAACGGTTGCTATGGGTTCGAGCTTGATCTTGCCACTGCTTCAGAGTGCTGCAACGTCTAGCACTGTTCTGGAACCCACTGCATTGCCGACAGCAACAGTCCCTGCTCCGGTGGATGTCACCAGCATTGCTTTTGACCAGAGTTATATTCATCCTTCTGGTATTTTTACGGCCACCATCCCTGAAGCATGGCAGCCGGATGAAGGTGTGACGACATCGTCAGAAGCGATAGTCACCCTACGCAACAATGCCGCCCTCAGCCTGGGCGAACTGCGCGTCATTGAACCGACCGACGGTGTGGCCGATCTCGACGCGGTCAGCGCTTACTTCAACACCAACTGGCTGAACTCTTCCTGGCGCGATTATGCCAGTTGGGACGAAGCCACCCGCGACGTCCGTGACGACGAACTGGTGATTGACTTCAACCTAAGTTCACGCGGCCAGGACTACATCGCGCGCCAGATTGCGACCACCGATGGTGAGCGTATTTACGTCGCCCGTGCCGTCTTCCCGGAAAATTCACCGGAGCAGGTCCGTTATCTGGTGGAAAATCTCAAAGCAAATCTGCACTTCAACGACCAGTTTGCAGGCGAGCCATTCGACTGGACAGCCTACTATGACAGCACAAGCGGCCATATCATCCGCTTTCCGCAGACGTGGCAGATTACTGATGCCGCCCCCGGCGCACCTGCCAGTATTGAAGGCGCTGGCGGCATCGTCCTGCGCGTAGAAAGTGCTGACGAAGCCATCACCAGCACCGATGAAGCCGCCGCTTATATTGAATCCACTCGTCCAGGTGCGGAAATCGTTTCTGCGACGGAAACGGAACATAATGGTCTGAGTGGCTTCAGCGTCGTGTACAGTCTGCCGACGCTCGATGGCCCCAGCCAGAGCGGTTATGCCCTGATTCTGACGGACGAGAATGGCAGTGTCCATGTTGCCAACCTGCGTTTGAACGAATCTGATGTGGACCTGACGGACGCTGCTACCCTGGAACAGTATCCAGACATTGCTGCCGTGCTCAACAGCTTCACCGTGCTGCCATCTGGCCTCGGCGTTGTCGCTGAACAACCTGTTGCTGACACTGCTGGCTAAGATGCAAACGGCTGATCGTTTGTTGCGTTCAGCACCTGTGCTTAATAGAAAAACGAAGGGCATAGCGAACTATGCCCTTTTTGCATCTGCACGGCTTCACTTTTATAGAACCTGAGTGCTATCCGCAATTCATCAACTGTTGGCAGTCAGGCGCTGCTACGATACACTAACATCACATCTGCAAACAACCTGGCGGCTCTGGAGCTACCCCGCGCCGCTTTTGATTCTGACCTCATATGACCAAACCGTGAACCAGCGCTAAGGAAAGCCAGCGCAATGATAACCTACGTGTTTGATGACATGTTTTATAGCCCGGCACGTGTTCTGGTGAACCCTGTGAACACGGTTGGCACCATGGGGACCTGGCTCTCTAAAGACTTCAAGCGTTTTTTCCCGACCATGTTCTTGGCGTATCAGGAATTGTGCCAGACAGATCGCTTTGATGTGGGCAACCTGATGCTCTTTCGTGGGGCGCATCGCTGGGTGCTGAATCTGCCTGTTAAGCGCCATTTTCGGGCTGCGATTACGCCCGATAATATTGAAGCGGGCCTCAAGAAATTCGCAGCTATCTACGCCACCTATGACATCACTCTGATCTCGTTCCCCGCTTTGGGCTACGATCAGCCGGGCCTCGACTGGAATGCAGAAATTCGCCCTCTGATGGAGGCTTATCTGCGGCCACTGCCGATCATGGTGTATTTACATATGCCAGCTACCAATGGCGATGAGGAAAAGACACGCAACATGCGGGCCATCCGCAACTGGCTGAACAGTCCGCATGGCGATGTCGATTTTGAAGCATTCTGGGCGCAGCTAACTAAGCGGCTGCAAAAAACAGATCAACTGCAATCGACCGTCTCCAATGGCGAAGCATCGGTTTCTTTCCGCGTGAAAGCCGAAGGCGGCCAGGACAATCAGACCAGGGCCAGTCTGCGTATTCTGGTGGGTGATGAGCGACCCATATTCGTTCCTGAAACGTCCCTGCGCGATCTGTGGGCGTATGTAAAGCGGGCGGGTTATGCGCTGCCGCAGAACTTCCCCGCTGGTCTTGACCAGTATGGTGCCTATCTGATTCCCATTCTTGCGCTGCTGGATACGGTTCGTCCGGTGAAGTTGGCCCTGCGCGCCAATGAATCGCTGCCAGGGCTGCATTATGTGCGTCCATTGGCATCCCAGGATCGCACCCGCCAGGTGACGGCTACACTCATCAGGTCATCGACCGATAGCAAACCGCCAACGGAGAGCAAGCCGCCAACACAGACAAAACCCGTTACTGAAACGAAGTTGTCTGCTGTGAGTAGACCAGCGACCGACAGCAAACCGCCTACAGAAAGTAAGCCGCCAGCGGGTGCTGTGCGACCGTCAGTCAGCAAGGTGCCAACAGAAACAAACCTGCCTGCGGTAAGTACGCCATCGACCGATAGCAAACCGCCTGAGGCAGGCAAACCAACCAACAGCACACCCAACCCCAGTGCATAATCAGGAGCACAAATGAGCCGCAGCACCTTGAATATTTTTATCTCCTATGGCCGTCGTGATGGTCGTGAACTGGCGCTGCGTCTGCGAAATGACCTCCAACGGCTGGGGCATAGTGTCTGGCTGGATACCAACGAAATCCCTGGCGGGGCCAATTGGGCGCAGCAGATTGAACAGGCGATTGAGCACTGCGATGTTACCCTGGCACTCATCAGCCACGCCTCGTATGAATCGCAGTGGTGCCGCGCGGAACAGTTGCGTTCCTTGCGCAAAGGCAAACGCATCATTCCGCTGCGTCTTCAGGGCGATGCAGAAGTTCCGCTGACCTTGGAGCATCTCAACCACCTCGATTTTACTGAGTTAGGGCGCTATGAAGCCCTGTTCCGTGATCTGGTCAGCGATATGCTGTCCGGAACAGCCTTTAACCCACGCGAGACAGCAACGACCTCCGTGTCACCCTACAAACCAGTAGATAACAATGAAAGCCGCGCCGATGACGAAAAGCGTGACGCGGCCAGTTTTCGGCGTGTGCTGCGCGACCTGCGCGGCGAGGATTGGCTGGGTGCCCGCTCCTGGTGGCCTTACTTCGCCTTTACCTATACTGACGTGCCCACACTGGTGGAAACGCTCAAGCAGGGCAAACTGAAAGCACCTGGCGTTGGCCAGGGACGTGGTCGCTGGGGGCGTTACCTGCGCTTCTACTTCCGTCCGCGCACACCCGATGCCTACTTCGCCGAGGGTTTCCATACAGCCAACAAGCGCAATGCGCCGCATGGCATGATGGCGTACCTGCTCTTTGACCTGGAAGCGGTATTGCTGCATACTGAATCGCGCCTGAGCAATGGCAACCCTGCGCTGACGGGCAAGACCTACAAAACAGCCAGTTTTTTCAGCGAACTGCCTTTTGAGCGCGTCTATCACGATAGTTGGTTTACATCCGATGAGCGCGAAGAGATTGTCCGCTTCCGTGAAACGCAGATTCTGCTGCCGGATGAAATTGGCCTGGAAGCCTTGCAGCTCATCTGGCTGCGCTCCGAAGGGGAATACGAAACACTGCATCGTCTGTTGGATGCCAAAACCTGGCAGCACTGGCGCGATAAAATCACCCGCCGCACCGATTACCACCTGTTCAACAACAATCGCCTTTTCATCGACCGCGCGATTTGTCAGGCGGGCAGCGTGTGGTTGCGCTTTAATCTGCCGCACCGCGACGAGGATAAAGGCCCATTCGACCTGCAAATTCGCGCCGAAACCGAATCTGGTGCCGTCTATGAATGGCACCAGGAAGATTTCACGGCTGTTCGTGATGTGCGCATCGCACTGCCAACTGAAAAAGAGCCGTATGTGGTCCAGGCCAGGATCAACGGACAGGTTGCGTATGTGGGCCGTTACCTGGGCAAGCCTATCGTCGTCGCCTAAATCAGCATAGAACCTAACTCGACAGGCTTGAGTGGTGTGGTTACAATACATTTGAATCTTGTTAAGTGTTCTGTAATCACGTCAGAAAATCCGTCACCCTATGACCGATACCAAAAAATCCGATCCCATTAATGTGCCAAACCAGCGTGATTTCGCCCCGTCAGAGACATTCGTCGTCGAAGACCTGGACACGCTCAAAGTGCTGGCCGACCCACTGCGCCTCAAAATATTGGAACTGATGGAGTCGCCATGTACAGTCAAACAGGTCGCCGCATCCCTGGATTTGCCGCCGACCAAGCTGTACTACCACATCAACCAACTGGAAAAGCACGGCCTGATCGTCGTTGTAGAAACGCGCATTGTGTCGGGCATCATCGAGAAGCACTATCAGGTCGCCGCTTATCGCATTGAAGTCGCCGAGCACCTCTTGTCGCCTGGGGAAGGCGCTGACCCGGAAGGGCTGACCATTACGGTCGATAGCGTGCTGGAAGATATTCGTGTATCCCTGCACGAAAGTCTGCAATCAGGCATTGCCTCCACCAGCGAAAATGCCGAACAGGGCAAACGTAACGTCAATATGTACTCTGGCCGCTTTTACCTCACGCCAGAGCAGATCGAAGCCTTCAACGAGTCGATTACGGCTATCATCGAAGAATACGAGAAAATCTCTGAGCAGCAGACTGAAGGGGATTCTGCAAGCCCCTACAAAGTGCTCTATACGACCTTCCCCGCATTCCAGCGTCGCTCTAAATCCGACGATTGATGCTGGCTGATGAATAACAAAAAAGCGAGCCTCTGCGTAGAGGCTCGCTTTTTCTTTAGCTAAATGTTGACTAACCGCGATTGGCGTCAGTGCTGCTGCTCTCATCCGTCTCTTCTGACGGGACAGCGAGGGTCGGCGCGGCACTCTGTGTATCGGTGGTTGTGCCACTGCTTGTTGTATTGACAGCAGGGCTGACAGGTGTCACGTTAGCATCAGCCGCGCAACGGAAGCCAATCCAGCGCGGGTAGCTGGCATCACTGTTATCAACGGGCAGCGGATTATACGAAAGACGATGCACTGTCCGCGCATAGAAGGGGAAGGCATTCCAACTGCCGCCGCGCAGCACTTTTTCCAGGCCGGTTGGTGGGCCTTGCGGATCAAGCGTGACGCTGCCTGTGTTAGCGAGTTGGGTGTAATAGTCTTCGATGTACCAATCCGATACCCACTCTGCGATATTACCCGCCATATCCAGCAGACCCTGGGCGGTGCCCCGATTGGGGTAAGTGCCAACAGCGACCGGACCCTGTGGCCCGTCCACTGGAATGCGCGTCTTGGCAAAGTCGGCACTGAAATCATTGCCCCAGGGATAGATGAAATCGCCACCGGCGCTGCGGGCCGCGTATTCCCATTCGGATTCAGTCGGCAGTCGGCGACCAATCGCTTCACAATAGGCTTTTGCACCATACCAGGAAACCGCATAAACGGGGAAGTTGGTGATGGTGGTCGGCGCTTCGTAATTGGCACCGTCGAAGATGATGACGCCGCCGCTGTCGGAAGGACGTTCATTCAGCGTCTGGATGCAGATGAAGCCGCCGCAGCCTGTCAGGTGATTCTGTCCCTGGCTGCTGCGCAGGTAGTTCAGGAACTGCACATACTGGCCAAACGTGACCTCGGTCTGTTCCATCTGGAAGTCGCTGATCTGGACTTCGACCTGTGGGGTGGAATCTTCACCATCTGCGATCAAACAATTGCCACCGTCGCGCGTCAGGCATTGTGTGACCGCGTCCTGTATCTCGGAAACAGTCGTTCCCATGCGGTAAGTACCACCAGGGATCGAGATCAGGCGCGTGACGTTATTGGCAAGTTCTGGCGGCACGACCACCGTAGTGCCTGTCGTATCGACCGGAACCGTTGGTACCACGTTCTGCGGCGTCAATGCAGAGGTATCAACGCCTGCCTGTGTCGGCTCTGGGGTTGATACAGTCGGCTCTGCGGCTACCTCGGTTGGGGTTTGCTGTATCACAACCGCATCGGATACTTCATCCGTTGGTTCCGATGTCGCGGTGATGACCATCGGCGTGGTTGTCGGCATATTCGGGTCAACCGTTGCCGTTACGATCTGGACAATTTGCTCTGGTGGGGGTGGCGTTGGGGTTGGCCCGGTCGCGAACCCTTGCAGCACGCCACTGAGTACCAGGCCAAAGACGACTAAACCGCCGCACAATAACCCAGGGAAAAACCCGATAATGAGCCATTGCCATGCGGCGTTGCCACGGCGTCTGCCGCCAACACGTCCATAAGTTCCCATATGATGCTCCTATAGGCGGCTGGGTGTAGGCCGAGCCTGCCGTGTGCTTTCCATGTAGTCCTATTCTGACGGATACTGTTCTATACGAAGTTGGGTTGCCTTTCAAGTGACGTTTCGCCAGGTTAAGCGACGTTTGGCCAACGCTAACAGCCTCCTTAACGAAAAACGTTACTTTTGGGTATGGTGCTTGACAGGGTAGAATGCAATCGTTACGCTTGACGCAAGTCTACTGGAAAGTGGCGCGATTGTGACGAGTCTGTCAACCACGGCCAACAATCATCCAAATATACCTCCAACGTCAGTTGGCAACACCTTGACGGGCCATGTCCGCCCCGTTAATTTGCGCACGGATTTAGCCCCGCTGGCGGATCTGATTGAGCTTGTTTTTGCGCCAACAATGGATGACAACGGGCGCGCCGCCATCCGTGATATGCGCTCCCTCAGCAAGATTGGCATTGGTTCCTTGTTCCTGGGCCGCCTCAATGAGTTGGCACATGGGATCAGCATGGGTTTCGTCTGGGAAGAAGAGGGCCATCTGGTGGGCAATGTGTCCCTCTATCCGGCTCACTGGCCCAGCGATGTCGGCAATGCCTGGATCATCGCCAACGTGGCCGTCCATCCCAAATACCAGCGCCGGGGCATCGCGCATCGCCTGCTGGAACACAGCCTGCTGGTGATTCGCCAGCGCAAAGGCACAGAAGCCATCCTCCAGGTCGATTATGATAATAACCGTGCCATCAGCATTTATGATCGCATGGGGTTCATTCGGGAACGTGCCTTCACCACCTGGGGGCGGCCCAGCCTCGCGTCGATTCCGCCACCCCTGAACCAGACCGACCAGCTATACATCACCCGCCGTCGGCCTTCAGAGTGGCAGGCGGAATACAAAGTGGCACAGGTTGTCCGCCCGAATGAGCAGGGTGGTATCGGCTGGCTAAAACCTCTGCACAAAAGTTATTTTCATAAGCCCTGGTGGCAGCAGATACCGCAGTGGTTCGCAACCGGTGGTATCGAGCGCCTGATTGTCCGGGCCGATAACCAGCTTGTCGGTACGATGTGGATCGACAGCGGTATTGCATCACTCCGTACCCGCATGATGATGATGACGCATCCTGATCACCAGCCCCAGGCCACAGAAGCCTTGCTCGGCAATGTGGTCCGCCGCTTTACCAATAGTGCCCTCATTCTAGAGCACCCTTATGACGATACCGTCACCACTGAACTGCTTTCGCACTATCGTTTTCGGCCCAATCGCACCGTCTGGCATATGCGCCTGCCTTTGCTTGGTTGATGCCTCCGCCTAAGCTCATGAACACCTGCTAACTGCGAATTTTACAAACAGTTTGCATCTGCATTGCAAATTCTTACGTGTTACGCTGCATAATGAGGCTATAGGGAGGATGTGAACCTGCGTCCGCTATAATAGGCGCATGCGGCTTTCACATTGGAAAACGAGGAATCATGACTGACCAAATTCTCGTCGTGGATGACGAGCAGCGCATTATCGATCTGGCCAAAATGTATATCGAGCAGGAGGGTTATCGCGTCACGTCTGCGACCGATGGCGTGGCTGCCCTGGGCATGATTCTTAATGACAATCCCTCGCTGGTGGTACTCGACCTGATGCTGCCCGGTATGGATGGGCTGGAGGTCTGCCGTCGCGTGCGCTCGACCAGCGATGTGCCCATCATCATGCTGACCGCTCGCAGCGACGATATCGACAAAATCGTGGGCCTGGAACTGGGCGCCGATGATTACCTCACCAAGCCCTTTAACCCGCGTGAACTGGTCGCCCGCATCAAGGCGATTCTGCGCCGCAGCGACCGTAAAACCGCCACCGATAGTACGCCCATCACCATTGGCAACCTGACCATCGCGCCCGACCGTCGCCTGGTGACGGTCAATGATGAGGCGGTTGACCTGCGCATGAAAGAATTTGATCTGCTGCAAACCCTGGCGGAAAATCAGGATATGGTCTTCAGTCGGGAACGCCTGCTGGATGTGGTATGGGGGTACAACTTCGCCGGAGAAACGCGCACGGTCGATGTCCATATCGCTCATCTGCGCCACAAACTCAAAAACATGTCGCCCTCGATTGAAACAGTCTGGGGCGTTGGCTACAAACTCGTCGCCGGATAGTTCGGCGTGCCATTGCTAGTTATCTGCCGGAGCACATCTGTGTTTGGTCGTTTACGTCTCAGAACCCAATTACTCGCCTCATATCTGCTGCTGCTGGTGATCTCGCTGATTATCATTGCGGCGGCCCTTTTGGTGTTCCTGGGGACGCGCCCCGCTCCGGTCGAGTCATCCTATGATCGTCTCGCATCCTTGATGCAGGGCCTTGGCGTCCGTGCCTTCCTTGAGAATGTCGAAACCAATGCCGTCACCGATGGTCAGCGACTGGGCCGGGGGGAAGGCAATGGCAGCGATGGCAATGGGGCGGGCAGTGGCAATGGTAATGCCGCAAATTCGGATACCAGCGACGAAGCTGCTGGTCTGCAACTTGGCGAGCGCTTTAATGCCTTGTTTACCCAGATGGACCAGTATGCCGACTACAGCGATGTGCGCGTGATGTGGCTTTATGCCAGCAATGCGCGCGGCACAATGGTTATCTTTGATAGCAACGGCGTTTATAACACGCTCGATTCGCTGACGCTTCAGGTTGATGATTCCTACGATGCCAATCAGGAATTGCAGACTTATTTAGCCAGCAATGAACGCCAGTACTACGGTAGTTTCACTGACCCTGATGGTAGTGAATGGTTGTATGGTGGTGTGCTCGCTGTTGGTCTCCAGCGGATTTCTCCGGCGCGCTTCCGTGAAGCTGCCAGCATTATTCTGATCGCCGAACCGCGTCCGGTTGTTTCTCTGCAAACGGCATTGGCGGAATTTGGCCGAGCCTTGCTCCCGCCGCTGGTACAGGCCGGTTGTGTCGGCCTGATCCTCTCCGTCATTCTGGCATTTCTGGTCAGTCGTGGCATTGCCCGTCCCTTGCAATCGGTGGCGATGGCTGCCGGGGAAGTCGCGCGCGGCAAACTCCACGAGCGCGTCCCGGAAAGCGGCCCCCTGGAAGTCCGCACTGTCGCTCAAAGCTTCAACAAGATGAGCGCCGCCGTCCGTGATTCACAGGAGGTCCAGCGTGATTTTCTGGTCAATGTCTCCCATGACCTCAAGACGCCGCTGGCATCCATTCAGGGCTATTCCCAGGCCATTATCGACGGAGTGGCCAAAGACCCGACCTCTGCTGCCCAGATCATCTACGATGAGGCGGGACGCCTTAACCGTATGGTCGTCGAACTGACCGATCTGGCCCGTATGCAGGCGGGGCGCCTCTCCATGAAGATGAGCGCCATCGACGTTGGCGAGATTGCCGCCGCTGTCGCCCAGCGCCTGTCTGTGGTCGCCAAAAAGAAAAACATCAGCCTACAGGTAGAAACTGGCCCCATGCCTCATATCGCAGGCGATGGCGACCGCCTTGCTCAGGTATTTACCAATCTGCTGAGTAATGCCATCAAATTCACACCGGAAGGCGGCACTGTGCTGCTGCATACGGGTGTGCGCAATGGCGGCGTCGAGATCGTTGTGCGTGATACGGGTATTGGCATTCCAGTGGATGACCTGCCGCGCATTTTTGAGCGCTTCTATCAGGTCGATAAAGCGCGTGGACCCAAACGTGGCACAGGTCTGGGGTTGGCTATCGTGCAGGAGATCATCCAGGCGCATGGCGGGACCATCGTCGCCGCCAGCGATGGCCCCAATATGGGAACGACTTTTACCATCTGGTTACCCTCGCCGCAGCTCAGTACCATCATGGCCCGTCGCGATTTGATGGGTTCTTAACCAACGCCTCACTGCGCTTTGTAGGGACACGATAAGTCGTGTCCTTTTTGCTTGCCCATGTCTGATGGGCGCGATTACGATTTTGTTAGCCTGTATGCCATTGTGGAACCCTCACTGTACGCCTTGCGTCTTTTTTCTTACAACAAGGGCAACAGGAGGAAACAATGGCCGATCAACCAGGTCGCAAGATCAAGCCCAAACGCAAGCGCAAACGTGACGACAGCATCATCCCTTATGTAGCCATTTTCGGCGTTGTCGTCGCAGCGATAGTCGGGGTTGCAGGTGTTTTCCTGCTGACGCGAGAACCACAAACGGACTGCGCCAGTGCCGGTTCGGACTGCGGTGTCGCAACCTATACGCCGCTTCCCTATGTTTTATTCCCGACGCCTACCCCTGCTTTGCCGCCCAATATGGTCGGGGAATTCCCCCCAATTGAAGAAGCCCCTGCAATTAGCAGCCTTGCGCTGGCCCCGGATGAGCAGCATTTGCTCGTTGGTCTGCGATATTCACAGGGCCAGCCAGGGCATGTGGATTCACTATCGCTAACCGAAAATGAAGACGGGATGCTGACTTTTGGGGATGTGATCGCTTCTTATTCACTGGCCGCCAGTGATCTTTTCGCCGCGACAGACATCGATATTCAGCCTGATGGAGAGTACTTCTCACTCGCGTCGGAACTGAGCCAGACGGTCGAACTGTACAATTACTCTGCGGCGGATTTAAAGGCAGCCATCCCCAATGAAGGCAATTCCCCGATAACCTTCAGTGGTTACAACAATCTCGCCTTTAGCCCCAATGGCCGCTATTTTGCTATGGCCGGACGCGATGGTATCAGCCTGATAGATGCCGAGTCGCTGTTTGAATTAGCAACAGCAGACCCAAACCAAGGTGAGCCACAGGTTGTTGATCTGGCATTTAACAGCACATCGACGGTGCTGGCGGTCGCTCATAGTGAAACCATGACCAACAATATGTCGCCATATATCACATTCTGGTCCATCGAAAATGACCAACTCAATGAAATTGGCTCTGTTACTGTCTCGCGCGTGATCCTGGATATGGAATTTAGCCCGAAACTGAACCAGATTGCCATCGCCATGCCTGGGCAGATTGACATCTATGATTTAGACAGCCAGCAGCACGAAACTTATGCTATTCAGGAAACACCTGCAATTGTGGCGCTGACCTACGATCCGACGGCGGGGGTGCTGGTTTTTGGCGGCAGTCATGATGCCATTAGCGGGTCTGTGTATGCCATCCCCCTGAGCGATGAAGGCTTCGCCATCCCCCGTGATACAGGCATCAACATCAATAACCTGGGATTTACAAGTGGTCCCGTATCTAAGTTGCTCTATAATGCGTCCGGCAGGACCTTATTCGTCGGTACAGTCAATGGTGGTCTATTTACCTGGAACGTCGGTTTGAGCCGCCCTTACGACGATTACATTTTCCATTAACTCCCCATCGCAGCCGCATTATATATGTGTCAAATAGGGGATGGACCCATAGAGGAGCCGCATATGCTTGATGAACCGACGCAAAAACCAAAACGTAAGCCCAAGCAAAAGCGCAAAATCGGTAGGAAATCTTTGCTGCCGTTGGCGATTGGAACTGTTACTACTGTGTTTTTGCTGCTTGGAATCACATTTTTGACGATCCGGCAGGAGCATATGTCACCTTGTCCACCTGGTGCCATCTGCGAATTTGGCACATCTACGCCGTTGCCTTCTCTCAACCCGACGGCACTCCCACTATCAAGTTCCACCTCGCGCAATCTGACCATATCATCTTTGGCACTTTTCCCAAAGCAGGATGCACTGTTGGTTGGCTCTTACATCGATGGACAGCCATCGAGCGCTCAGGTGCATCGATACCCCATTGCTAACTTCAGTCTAGTGGGCTATGAACTGATGAACACAGTCCCGATGATAGAACTCGGCCAATATAACCTCACCAGCATCCAGGATATTGTGCAACAGCCCGGTGGCGACATGTATGCTTTTGCATCCCACATAGATCAACAAGTACAGCTCTATTTTAGTGATCTGGATGTACTTTTTTCTAGATTCGGGGATTCAGATTACTCGCCTATTAGCTATACGGGGTATGGTGACATCGCATTTAGCCCGGATGGCCGTTTTTACGCGCTGGCAGGGGAGAATGGTCTACAAATTCTATCTGCCGATTCATTGGCTGTCTTATCCGAGGAGCCATACATTGTCGATGAAAAGTTCGATGTGCAGGCCGTTGCCTACAGTGCATCTGGTGATGTCGCTGTGGCTTACCGCCGCTGGAGCAATGGCGGCATGTTCTATCTTAAAATATGGCAATATCATGATAATCATCTTGAGGCCGTAGGTAGCTATCCACTGTCCGGTATGGCTCTGGAAATGCACTACCATCCTTTTAGCGATGAACTGGCCATTGCTACGCCTGTTGGCGTTCAGTTCTTATACCCAGGTCGCGATGAACTACATTTGTTTGGTTTTTGGAACGTGTCGCGTGTCAATTCCATAGCATATGCCGCTGATGGAGGGTCACTTCTTGTTGCTGCCCATCTTAACGGAACAACGGGCGTTGTATTTCAGATACCATTCGGGCAAGATCGAGAATTAACATGGGCAGAACCTGCTGATATCCCATTTGAATTGCAGCGTTTTGATAGCAATACCACTAAGATGATTCTGTCAGCCGATGGCACAATGGCTTATGTTGGTACCAATCAGGGAATCATCGAAGTTATCAATTTACGTCAACCAGACTGAGACATAAAGAACTGGCTCAGTTATAGAACTGGACTAGTCAGCGTTTCAGTACTTTTTCTCTTTACGCTGGCACATCTCAAAGAACTTCTGGATGCGCTTTTGTCGCGTTTCCGGCTTTTTAGCATCCTGAATTTGATACAGCATCGAGTAGCGGTTGGCGCTGTCGAGTTGTTCAAAGAAAGCCTGCGCTTCTGGGTCAGTCGCTAAGAGTGCCGTGAAGTCGTCTGGCACTTCCATCTTACGCGAGCCTTCATAGGCGGCTTCCCAGCGACCATCGGCTTTGGCGGCCTCAATTTCTGCCAATCCCGCTTCCCGAATTTTGCCTGCATCCATCAACCTGGCGACAATATCGACATTGCGCTGCGACCACTTGCTGCGTTTGCGTCGAGGCGTGAATTTTTGCAGCCAGTAATCATCATCGAACCCCTTCTTCTGGCCGTCGATCCAACCAAAGCATAGAGCGATTTCGAGCGCTTCGTCGTAGGTCTGCGAGACCTTCTCGCTGTCTTTTTTTGCCAACTGCATCCAGATGCCATCCGGCTGCTTGTGATTGGCTTCCAGCCATGCTTCCCAATCGGCTTGTGTCTCAAAAATGATCTGTTCTAGCTCCGCTGCCATCATGCCCCCCGGATATGATTGATAAAACATTTGTTCTGAGTCGCAATTGTAGCATAGGACACTTTGATTGGAAAATCGGCATTGTTGCACCTTTCCGCAACAGGCAGCGCTTGACTGCGTATAAGGGTGTATGTACACAAAATCGTCCCTGTGGCGACGGCCAATGGACGGCCAGATGACCCTTCATGAGGGCGGAAGGCTACCATTCGGCTATGAAATCGCTCAGAATTCAGCTCATCGTCTGGACATGAGTTCGGTTTCGCAATACATTAAGGAGACGGTGTGCGCCGACCGTCACTTTATAGTGCGTTATCGGCAACCTGATCTTTCATTTGCAATACAAACAGACCGGAGTCATGCATGTCCAACTGGTGGGGCAGTCGTAAAGATGTATCACCGCGCTTAATCTGGGAAGTGGAGGCGATGAAATCGACCTTTAGCGGAACCTTCAAGCTGCACGTACCGCCTTTTGGCGGCTTGCTGTACTGGGAAGGTTCGGTCGATGTCAACATGTCGATCTTGGATAACTCTGAGCACAAGCTCAAGATCGTTTATCCAAAAGAATATCCTAACCGCCCGGCGGAAGCCTATTGCATCAAGCCCAGAATCTACAGCGAGAAGCACCAGTACGAAGATGGGCAGCTTTGCCTGTTCAACCCAAAAGATGGCGAAAATTACGGCTGGAACCCGTCCAAGTCCACTGCGGTAACAGTGGCTGGCTGGGCCATCCAGTGGTTATATGCGTACTATACCTGGCGCGCAACTGGCGACTGGCCCGGTATTGAAGAACGCATCCGCGAAGATCCGTCTGCGCGTCGCCGTCGTCGCCGGAGGTAAACCAACATGCACGATTTCGGTAACCTAATACATTCCGAACTGGACATCATCTCAAGACGAATTAGGGGAATGGCGATGATTTCACGGGGCATTGTCCCGAATTTGGTCATATCACAGCGGGCTGTGGACCGCATTGTGCACATAGCTCAGGGCTTTATTCAGGACGAAACAGGCGAGTCGATGCTGGGGATGGTCCTTCCGGGCCAGGATGTCGAGGACATGCCGACCATCTACGTGCTTGATACGATTTCTCCTGACGAAGCCACCACCGTCCGTATGACGCACACCTTCCAGCAAGGTGATGATCTTCAGGACGAAATCATCTGGTGGCTGCAAGAGAACTGGCGTCTCAGTCGTGAAATTGGCGTGGATAGCAATCGGCAAACATTCGACTCCCGCTATGATACACCTTTGCGCTACCTGGGTGACTGGCACAAACAGCCTGGGTACATGATCCAACCCAGTGGCGGCGACCTGATGACGGCCCTCGCCTGGTTGGATGACATGGAAAACGGTATGGAATACCTGTTGGTGCCGATTGTCACCTTGGGGCATCCATCTGTGACCATGCAGCATGAAGGTGCCCAGGTCAACTATTTCACCTATCCGATGGACGATGGCACCGACCTGCGTATGGACTGGTGGTACATCCATCGCGATGTCCGCGTATTCCAGCCGATTACGCCCGTCATCATGCCGGAAAAAGTGTTTCCGGCGCTGGCGGAATACCCCTGGCATCTGGTGCGGCCAGATCGCATCGAAGACGAAGTCGCGCTCTTGCAGCGTGAGGGCATGTTCGTCAATCCGCTGGTCTATCAGGCGGATGAGGACATCCCAATGGAATTGTGCTTCTTCGTGGCGCGCCCTGGCAGCGCGACGGTCCTGCTGCTTATTACCGAGCATGACTATCCACATACACCGCCGCGCGCATTTACCGCGCCTTTCCAGCGCTTCAATCCAGCCGATGACTTCTACGACATCTTTGAGCAGTTCTGGGCGGAAAAAACGCCTGTGGACGATCTGCCCCCGATGGATTGGCAACCAGAAAGTACCTTGCTCGCTTTCGTTCGCTTTGTAGAAGACCATCTTGGTATTGCGCCGCCCCCACCCGCACCAAAATCGGTCTCTATCGCCGTCGATGTTGATGAGGATGACCCAATCGACTCGGTCGATGGGGCAGCTAGCGACCTGGACGATGACATCGAAGAGATAGAAGCGCCAGAAGATGAGCCAGAAACGCCTGCACTCGATGAAGCAGCGACCACAAAATCGACCGATGATGAGACTGAGGGAGAAACGACATGACAATGGATTGGACCCGAGTCGAACAACTATTTGGCTCAGAAAACCTGCGCTTCCTCGCTCAGAAGAAGGTCGGTGTTGTAGGCTGTGGTTCCGGTGGTAGTTTCGTCGCCCTCAGTCTGGCGATGAGTGGTATTGGCCACTTCACACTGATTGATTCCGATGTGCTGGAACCCGGGAACATCGTCCGCCATGCCTGCGATATGCGCTATATTGGTCAGAACAAAGCTGTCGCCGTTGCCGATCTCATCAGGTATCGCAACCCTAAAGCGACTGTAGAAGTCCGTGAAGGCCGTGTTGAAGCCCACATGGACGCGCTCGATGACCTCGATATTCTGGTCGTGGGTGTCGATGGTGAAAACGTCAAATACATCATCAATGAGGCTGTCCTCAAGCGCGGCCTGACTGCCGTTTACGCCGGTGTTTATGAGCGCGGCGAAGGCGGCGATGTCGTCATCATTCGGCCCTATAATGGCCCCTGCTATGCCTGCTGGGCGGAAGAACTGCGCGAAGGTGCTCGGACGCCCAAACCTGGCGAAACCGAACTTGACTACGGCATGATCGGAGAAAGCGGCACCCTGGAAGCGGAACCTGGCCTGTGGATACACGTTACCAAAGTGGCCAGCATTCAGACCGACCTCATCCTGAACGAACTGCTGCGCGGCACCGATCTGCATAATGACATGCCCGGCAATACCATCATCATCGCCAACCGTGAGCTTGAAATTCTTGATGGCGTTACCAACCAACCGCATACCGCTGTTTGGGTCGATATCCCGCGCGACCCGGATTGCCTTGTCTGCGGCGATAAGCTGCGCCTCAATGACGAAGCACGCCAGACCATGTCACTCGATGATCTGGATACCAGCATCGTGTTTGAAGAAGACGAAGGCGAGGCCGGATAACCGCCAGCAAATGTGATTTAGCAATCTCTACGACTTATTTACGAGATTAATGCAACTCAAACGGTGTGCAGTTCGTTAATGGTCGTAGAATAGGCACATGCCTATATGCTAATCTAACAGCGAATCATGTAAGATAGCAGTACTACAATAAGTCGTAAGGTAAAGACATCAGCCAACCCTGGTGTAACATACAGGAAAGCGTATGACTGACGAAAAGAACAACATCCCGGTTGATAACTCTGAAGATAGCAGCGTGGGCGTCACCCCGGATAAACCAGAAACCCCGGAAGTAACCATCCCAGAGGCCGCCGCAAAACCGCCCGTGTCATCGGCGCCACCCCTTGATGAAGATATGGGTGATCGTCTGGAACGCCTGGGTGGTGAACCTGCGCCTGTGATCACACCGGAAGAATTCGCACGTCTACAAAAAGCCGGCCAGGTCCACATCGATTCGCGTGGGCGTGTACGCACGGCGCGTCGTAGTGAAGCCGAGGCTGGCGTGTCCCTGCGCAAGCGTCGGGCTTGGTATGCCAAAAAATAAAGAGATTTCGATTGCCCATCTCGGCCTGCTGAACAAATTGCGTAAAGCAGGCCGATTGAAAGACCCTCGTATCGAAGCGGCGTTTCGTCAGGTGCCGCGTCATCTTTTCTTGCCGGGTCTCTCTATCGAACAGGCATATGCTGACGAAGCCATCCCGCTAAAGAAAGACCCTGGCGGCCTGCTGGTAAGCTCTGCCAGCCAGCCGACGATGATGTCGATCATGCTGGAGCAGCTTGATCTCCAACCTGGCGATAACGTGCTGGAAATCGGCACAGCTTCCGGCTACAACGCCGCGCTCATGCGCTACCTCGTTGATGTTGATGGCCACGTCACCACCGTTGAAATTGACAAGGACCTCGCCGATCAGGCGACACGCAATCTACAGATGGCGACCATTATTGGTATTCAGGTGGTGCATGCAGATGGTGTGCTCGGTTATGCGCCGCGTGCTGCCTATGATGCCATCATCGCCACCGCTGGCGTCTGGGATGTGCCTGAAATGTGGAAGCGCCAGCTCAAAAAAGAGGGCCGCATCGTTGCACCCATCTGGCTGGATGGGGTGCAGGTGAGCGCCCGCTTTGACTTGCAGCCTGATGGTACCCTCCTCAGCACAGACAATCGCCCCTGTGCCTTCGTCTATCTCCGGGGCGAAGCTGCTGGACCAGATATGCGCCGTCGCGTGGGCAGCACCTCGCTTTACCTGATTTCGGAAAAAGCAGGTGAGCTGGATACAATTGCGCTGCACACTCTCCTCAGCGACGATCACGAATATTGCAACCTGGAACAGCAAATCGACGAGTATTCGATCTGGTATGGCTTGCAGCTTTATTTGATGCTCTACCAGCCGGAAGACGTCACGTTTGCCCTGTATGCCATCATTGAAGGCCAGCAGGCCTATGGCATGGAAGGGCGGGGCATCGCCTTGTTCGATCAGGCCAGCGCCATGTTCCTGCCCTATGATGGCAATGGCCAGGGGCACTGTTTCGCCGGATCGGATGCCTTGTTCCGTATGCAGGCTGCCTATGATGAATGGGATGCCCTCGGCAAACCACGCACAGAAAGCCTCCGCGTCCGCCTGATTCCCAGAAACCAGGAACCGCCGACAGAAGGGCGTGTCTATACCCGCCGCGAGCACTACGTACAGGTCTGGCTGGAAACCACGTCATGATTACCCTGCAAGACCTGCGCGCCGCTGTCAATCTAAACGGCGTGTCGTTCACGGACGACATGCGTCCGCCGCGTATCAACATCCCGCCGCCGAAGACGCCCCCAAGAGAGGCCGCTGTGCTGGTTCTGGTCTATCCAGCCCATGATGACCTGCATCTGGTGCTTACGCGCCGTTCGGACGCTTTACGTGGCCATAGCGGGCAGGTAAGCTTCCCCGGTGGCCGCCGTGATCCGGACGACCCCAGCTACACAGCGACAGCCCTGCGCGAAGCCTGCGAGGAAATTGGTATTTGCAGCAACACGCCCATCGACATCCTGGGCCAGCTAAACAAGACCTATATTCCACCCTCAAACTTCAACGTGACGCCCATCGTCGCCTACACAGCGATTGACCTGACGTTCACGCCCAATCCCGATGAAGTTGCGGAAATCTTTACGGTGCCCGTCATCAAACTGCTGCATGCGCCCCTCAAGCACATAGAAGACTGGGATTTTAACGGCACAATGGTGAGCATTCCGTATTATGCCTTCAACGGGCACAAAGTTTGGGGCGCGACGGCCATCATGCTCAATGAACTGGAGCAGCGCTTACGGGCCGTCCTGCCAACCAGCAAGCTCGCCGCATTGCACGATCAGCCCCCTGCACAGTAAGCAACAGACTTGTCACCAAAACGCCATGTCATATGGCTGTATCCAGCCCATTTGGACCCATTTGCAGGGAAATGACCCCGTTGCTTGGTACAATAAGGGTGTAGCGCCTGACATGCACAGTCACCCCCAAACAAGAGAGGTGCATCATGATCGACGACAATGAGTATGTACTGGTCATTGGCTCGGCGGGTATTGACGTCAAAGGGGCGCCGGAAGGCGAACTCATTCATGGGGTCGCCAGCGCCGGTCGTGTTCGCAATAGTGTTGGTGGCGTGGCCCGTAACATCGCGGAGATGTTGGCTCGTCTGGAAATTCCAATTGTCCTCATTTCAGCGGTAGGGGATGATGCCGAAGGCGAGCGCGTCATCGAAGCCTGTGAGGCCGTTGAAATCGATTGCGACAGCGTGCTCGTTGTGGATGATGCGCGCACTGGAACCAACTTTGCCCTGATGACGGCTTCCGGGCAGGTGGATGTCGCTCTGATCGATATGGAGATCATGCAAGAGGTCGACAGCGATTACCTGCTGGAAAACGAAGATCTCTTTGAAGATGCTGCTATGGTCGTCATCGACGCGACCCTCGCGCCAGATGCTCTCAAAACCGTCTTTGAACTGGCGAAGAAGCACAACGTGCGCGTCTGTGCTGATCCAACATCGCCCAGTCTGGCTGGTCGACTGTGCGAATATATGTCACAGCTTTATCTGGTGGTCCCTAATGCCGCCGAGACAACCGTCCTCTGTGGCCTGCAAGACCCGGCCCGTGATCGCGATTCTGCTATTGAAGCCGCCCGCAAAATGGTCAGCATGGGCGTCAAGATTGCGGTTGTTACCGTAGGTGAACAGGGCCTTTCCTATGCAGATAGCAACGGCGGCGGTTTTGTAAAAGCGACCAAAGTGCATGTGGTTGATGCCACTGGCGCAGGTGATGCGCTTGGCGCGGCTATTATTTTCGGCCTGCTCAATGATGTCGCCGTAGATGACGCTATGAAACTCGGCGTCGGTGCGGCAGCTATCACCCTGCAAACTCCGGAAACCGTGCCTACCGACCTCGACCCGGAAAAGCTCTACGATATGTTATCGTAGCCCATTTTCTCAGCAAATTGGCTCTATGCTGTAGTGGCAAGGCATGCCTTGCCACTATGAAATGTCTATGTCGCCACCGGATACATGTCCAGCACCCACTTGATGATCGTAAAGTGCGCGACTAATCCCGCGAACTCGCCATAGGGCGCGAGTGTATCAATTAACAGTTGCCCCGGAATCCGACCTTTGCCACCCAGAAAATAGTGATTTACTGCTGCTTGCAGGGCCACGTCATTATGCAGCACATACGGATATTGACCGGTAGCCCGCGCCACAACCACCGCCGCCGTCCAGTGCCCGATGCCCTTGATCTGGATCAGGGTCGCATACAAATCTTCCGGCGCCAGTTGCTGCCATGCTTGCAGATCGATGTCGCCATTCAGCACCCGTTGGGCCATTTCCCGAATCAGTGCCTGCCGCTTGAAGGTGATTTTTGTCGCGGTCAGGGCTTCTTCCGGCGCATTGGCGATCTGTTCCGGCGTCGGCATGGCATAGAGCGTGCGCCCCTCATGTGCAATCGTCGTGCCCGTCGCGTGGATCAAACGCTGCTGGGCGCCCTGGGCCGCCACCCAGCTAATATGCTGCTCGATAATGACGCAGATCAGCGCTTCAAACAGGTCTTCGGTTCGCAGCAGGGGCAGGTCAACCAGCCCACTGAACAAGGTGCTGAGTGCCGCGTCTCTGGCAATCAGTGCGTAAAAATCGCTTAGGTTGGCATCCAGCCCCAGCCAATGCGCGGCAGCTTCTTCAGCACCATCGACGTATTTCGGCATGCTGACGCGCAAACCATCCCCCTCAGCTTCCACAATGACCAGCACAGGTTGGTTAGCAATATGCAGCACCCGCCAGATTTGATCGCTAATGACGTAGTTTAAGGACGGTGCCGCAAACCGACGCAAAAACGCCAGTAAGATACTGGCGTCGTAAGGATATTCAGGTTTTAAGAAAAAGCGCTTCACAGGCAATCTCAGGATTTTGCACTTACCAGATGGTGCAATCGCCTCAGACCATGCTTCCACTGATCGTAAAAGTCCAGCGGTGCGACCCCTAACAGCAAGTGGTCGATGTTGCATGGCTCGAACATGATTGGCACAATGATCTTGCCAGTATTCCAGAAATATTCATAGGTCGCGATGACGTTCATATCGCGCAGACTGCTCTCGGAGATAATCAGCAGCAGCACATTGCTCTGGTCCATTGTCGCGCGGATGCTCGCCTGCATCATGTCACTCTTAGAGCGATCATAGGCGCCCATCGTGGATTTCACCTGATGCCCCGTAAGGTCAGCATCCAGGTCAGCGGCAAACACAGCATCATAGGCGCTGTAGGTGATGAAGACACCATCGGTGGCTGCCAGACGTATGACCTTGTCGCGCAAGGTTGCATGTAGGGCCTTAAACAACACCGAATCGTCTGGTCGATGTCTGAGTTGACGACGGATAGCAATCCGGCGTGTATTTAACTCAAATATCGGGGAACTCTGGAAGACTTCCTGCATTTGTTTAATGGTGAGCCGAGCATTCACCATAGGACACGTGCCTTTACACTCATATCTGGGCTATTTATAGTGTAAGCGTAAAGACGCGGTAATCAAGTATAAGAACCTTAATTATTCGCGAATGTTTGCCGCCATTTAGTGTTGCTGCGTTCGATGGCCTATTCTGTGGGTGTTTCTGGCGTAGGACTGCCAGTTGGTTCCTCAGATGGTTCTTCTTCGGTTGGAAGGCCGGGGTTCGTCGTAGTGACCGCGTTGAGGACCTGCTGCTGCCGTGCATAACGTTCTTCCGCCATCTTGCGCAGGTCAGCCACCACATCGGATTCGTCCGTGATCTCGATGCCGAGCATCGTCTCGATGGCATCCTCCAGGGTGAGGATACCGGCTGTGCCGCCATACTCGTCAATCACCAGGCTGATATGCTCCTTGCGCTGCACGAATTCATCCAGCGCCAGCGCGACCGTTGCGCTCTCAGGAATGACGAAAATATCGCGCTTCAGGCTCTTGAGCGTCTTGCTGTCTTTATCCTGTGCCAGACACATCAGGATATCATGTCGCAGCACATAACCTGTGACGTCATCGGTGCTTTCGCCATAGATTGGCAGGCGTGAATAGGGCAGCGTCGCGTGCTTTTCGACCACTTCCTGAACAGTTGTGTCTTCCTGCATTGCCAACACCACCGGACGGGGTGTCATCACATCATGCACATGGACGCGATTGAGTTGCAGCAAATTACGCAGAACGCGGTTTTCACGCTCTAATAGGGAACCCTCGCTGACGCCAATACGCGCCATCGCTTCGATTTCCGCGCGGCTGACGGTCGGTGCATGAGAGCCATTCCCACCCAGCAGCTTGGTAAATTGCTCCAGCAGCCACACCAACGGAAAAAGTAAGAACACCAGGAAGCGGATAATATATGCCGCTGACGGTGCGAGCTGCTTCCAGTAACGCGCGCCAACTGTTTTTGGGATGATCTCAGAAAAGATCAGGATCATCAGCGTGAGTACAGCCGTAATCACCCCGAAAAGCTCATCACCAAAAATGGCGACGGCCTCAGCACCGGCACCTGCGGCACCAATCGTATGGGCGAAGGTATTTAATGTCAGGATCGCAGCAATGGGTCGCTCGACGTTGGCCTTATGAAACTGCATCAGGCGCGCCCAGCTCTTACCTGTCTCAACGTTGGATTCGATGAACGAGACGTTGACAGATAGCAGCACCGCTTCCAGTACAGAGCACAGGAAGGATGTACCAATAGCAATAGCGATATAGAGTAGGAGAGCAGAAACGGTACCTGTAGCTTCGATGCCTTCCGCACCCGCGGCGGCAAATATCGGCGAACTGAGAGTCGATTGTAAGAGGTCGTGCATGATCTTATCTGTTTAGTGGGTAACTAGGCACAAGCATAGCAGCAATTGCCGCCATGCACAATCAACAGCCGTAATACTGCCTCAGATTAACCGTAGTGGCAGCAAGCGGCATCCCAGAATATATGCTAAGGCCGCTGGAAAAATTCATGCACCGTCCCGAAGAAATTCTCCGGCTGTGTACTGGCCGGGGAATGTCCAGCATCCTGCAACGTATAGAAAAAAGCATCAGGATACAGATACTTCATAGCATGCTGGCCCTGCTCGGTGAAAGTTGCATCATCGCTGCTGTTGATGACGAGTATCTCGCCTTTCCATTCAGCCAGGTCTTCTTGAGTGAAGGTCTGCTGATTGAAATCTTTGACGCAGCGCAGCGTGCTGATGATTTCCGGCTTGCCCACTCGCTCGCTGTATAGTTCCGCCAGATAGGCTTGCCAGAAGGCGGCTTCATTCGGCGGGGGTGCCATGATTTTATACATCTGCTGCCGGGCCAGCATCCGTGCCGCGACACCGGGCAGCATGCCCAACATCCCCAGGGGGGCATTCTGCGCTTTGGCCTGCGCTGGATCAGGTGCCGTTGTGCTGGAAAGCACCAGCTTGCTCACATAGCCTGGATAGCGCCTCACAAAGACCTGTGCCAGCATCCCACCAAATGACCCCGACAGGATGTTCACCGGATTGATGCCCGTCAGACTGAGCAAGGTCGCCAGTCCATCGGCCAGCGCCGTCATGCTATCCAATCGGGGATAATCCACCGTGACGATGCGATAATAGGGTTCCATCAGCGGGATATAAGCGCAGGCAGCATCGGCCATGCGCAGACCACCCACCAGCCACAAAATCACCTTAGAACCGCGCCCCATGGTGTAAAAGGTCCAATCCGTATCATTGATGTTCACGGTTCTGGGCGGATGTGCCTGCCGGAAGTCAAGCAGCGCCTGCCGCTGCTCCGGTGGAACGCCTGCGTAGTATTGATCGAAGGGCATGTTGTCTGCTACCTCTGTGAAGTCTTGTTGCGTATGTTGTCTGCTTAAAAGCCAATCGGTTTCCGCGTCGGTGTACCGGCCTTTCGCGGATAAATCTTAGGCGTTTTCCTGACTTTCTCGACAGTCACCAAAAAGTGTGTGCGCTCAATCTGTGGGAAATAGACATCCTCAATCGGCTTGGCTTCTCCACCCAACATATATAGCGCGCGCTTGCTGTCTTCGAGTTCTTCCTCGGCTGTTTCACCCTTCATCGCGATGCAGAACCCGCCAATCTTGGCCAGTGGCAGCATATATTCCAGCAGGGATGGCAGCCGTGCCACCGCCCGCGCGACGACCACATCATACTGCTCTCGGTGTGTTGGGTCGTTGCCGCCGTCCTCCGCCCGTGCATGGACCAGCTTTACATTCTTCAGGCCGCACTCATTAACCACGTGCTCCAGAAAATGGATTTTTTTGGCAGTTGCATCCATCAATGTGATCGTTACGTCAGGATAGGCAATCGCCAGCGGCAGCCCAGGGAAGCCTGCACCCGTCCCTACATCGATTACCTCATCACCAGGGTCGAAACCCATCACCAGCGCAATCGACAGCGAATCGAGAAAATGCCGCACGCGCACTTCTTCCGGCTCCGTGATGGCCGTCAGATTCATGCGCGTATTCCAGTCGGCCAGCTCGCGCTGGTAGATGGCGAATTGCTCGTCTTGTTCTGGCGTCAGGGACATGCCTAGTAACTGTTTTGCTTCTTCAATCAGCGTCATAAGTCAATTTCATGTGTGGATGGTTCTTAAAGGATGAACAAGAGTTTATCCAAAATGTTCTTAGAAGGCATCTTCCTGTTTTATGGGAAGAAAATCGGATAGGGAAATAGGTAAAAAAAGAGCGCAGACATGCTGCGCTCACATGCATTTATGATTGTCATTACCCCAGGTTAAGGGGATTATTCGGATTGCGATACGGCTCATCCACACCATACGGGTTGCCCGTAACCTGGAAATGGCAGGTGCCTTCTAAGAAGTTATTGACCGTCCGTGGGCCAAACTCTTCATAGCCATCGCTGATGTTATCGCCCCATTCAACGCGGTAGCCGACGCTGTATTCGCCAGGTGCCCAGCGGTCGCCCAGATTGATGGTATAGAACACCCAGTAATTGCCATCTTCACGCTGCTGTATCGGACTGCGTGATGCGTACTGGATGATGTTCTGTGATGGGT
The DNA here is from genome assembly GCA_020634165.1 of Anaerolineaceae bacterium. Lineage (GTDB taxonomy): Bacteria > Chloroflexota > Anaerolineae > Aggregatilineales > Phototrophicaceae > Phototrophicus. The sequence goes on from JACKCF010000001.1 coordinate 901,326, forward strand.
AGCTTTCGCTGTTCAACCAGAGCTGGTAGCGCGATTCACGAATATGGTCTTCGACCTGTTCTTCTGTTTTGGCAAACCATGACCAGAAGACCGTCAGGCCATCCGTATCGTAGAGCAGGCCCGGCTCGGAACCCGGATAACGGTCGCACTCAGCGAAGATCATGCCATAGGTATTGCTGCGCTGCTGGCCGAAGAAGGGGTTCAGGCTGGGGCGCGCACCCAACTGCACAATCGATTCGCTCGGCAGTTCGGACACAATATTCCCGTTGATGATGCCACCAAAGGGCGAATAAATCTGTGCCACCTGGCCAGCGGTCAGGCCGCTGGTCTCGCCATCAGCAATCGTCGTATCAACGGAGCCGTAAGAAGGCGAGATGCAGCCATCCTGCGTATCGTTGACGGTGCCGCTGAACGCAATGGTTGCCGGGTTGCCTTCGCGGGCAATGCGGATTTCCGCTGTCGCGAATTGGCCCGTCGCCAGGATTTCGCCACTTGTGTAATTAATCAAGGGGCTAACCTGATAATCGCCGCTCACACTGACTTGTGTCAGCGGAGTAAGGGCTGTGTTGTTGGTGCCAATCTCGCGGAAGACCTGCACATAAACATCGTAGCCTGCTTCCATAAAGCCGCTCAGGTCGATGACCGCGCTTGTTTCGCAGGCGACGAAATACCACGCAACGGTCGAACTATCTCCAACATCCGTCGTCGTGTCTGTGGTTGTATCTTGGGCGGCAACCAGGCCGCTGAATACCAAACTTGCCAGTAAGAGGATAATGAGGATCGGTTTTTTCACAGGACAACCTCCCATCGGTTCATTCGCCGATTGTACCGAATCTTAGCGCAAAATGGGCAAAATACAGCCCGTAATTTTCTGACGATTGCCCACTGACGTCTGCAAACAGGACGAATGACCTAACCCTCTCTACTGGCAAATCGCGTCCAATGCTACAATGGCAGGATGTTTTGAGGAGATGACGCTTGGACGAACTTGATCGCGATATTCTGGCTTTCTGGGGCCTGCTGTTTGAAATTGTAGCGGATTTTGAAAAGCGCCTCGCCGCCCATATGGCCGCTCACGATCTGACGCCGCCGCAGTTTTATGTGCTCAAGACGCTTATGGAGCGGGGTGGTCGCTGCCGAATTGGTGAAATCGCCCGCGAGCATCACCTGACCAATGCCACCATGACCGGACTCGTCAAACGCCTGGAAGCCCTCAGCCCGCCCCTCGTCCAGCGGGACCAGAGCAGCGACGACAAACGTGCCGTTGATGTCAGCCTGACGCCTGCCGGACAGCAGCGCTTCTGGGATATCCAGAACAGCCTCATGACCCAGGTCCGCGCCCTGTTTGAACTCGTTCCGGCGCAGGAACGCAAAGAATCCCTGGCCAAAGTCCGCGAATACTTCGACCTGCTCACCAACCTCTTCCCGATGGAGAGCAACGGCAAAACCCCCATCGACATGTGATTGTCGTTGAAAGGTTATGACCAGATGAAATATCTCGTCGTTCCTGAAACTTCGATCCCCCAAGGCAGGCTCGTATATCGCAAGCGGGAATACTCTCTTGACTTCCTTCTGGACGAATCTCGCCTCTATGGTGGCTATACGCTCTGTATCGATACATTGCAGATAGAGGTTGATCCAGTAGATCAACTGCTCCTGTATCCCTGGGGTTATTTCCCTCATACCTCATGGCAACAGGGTCGACTTCCCAAATTTGACGCTCCATTAGGAAGGATTAGGGTTGTAACTGAGAAAGAATGGGAGCCAGGTATTGCGATTTCAATAGGGGATAGAAGCGATTGGCGGGCCATATTTGACGAATCTTTGGGGCTTATCCGTTTGGCCAAGGATACGTTGTACAAACGACACGACCACATTCAGATTGCTCCAAATGTGGTCGCCAGTTTGTTTCAAAATGATCTCGTCGCGTTGTGGCTAAGACCTGAATTTGTCTGATCTTTTCTCTGCGCCTTTGTGGTGAATCTTTTATCTTTTCCTCAGCACTCGGCACTTGGCACTCAATCCTCAGCACAACTTTTTACACATACGACAGCGTCATCTCATTGACTGCATCCACATCTGCGCCGACCACAATCGTCGCCGGATGGTCCACGTTATAGCCAAAATGCTCTGGCGGGAAATCACCCGTCCGTGACCAGACCCACGTTTTCCCGCTGCTCATGCCTTGTGTCTCCACCCGCACCGGATAGCGTTTTGTCTCGAATAACTCCGGCTTCAGCAGGTAGCTGATGGCCGTTGGATCGTGCATGTACATCACCTGCCGTCCCATCATCTTGTGGGCGAAGTCCAGGTATAGCGGAATAATCCTGCCGACATGCTGCGAAGTCGCCTTATCCGAGGCAGCAAATGCTTTGAGCTGCTCATCCGTCATCAGCACCTGATGCGTGATGTCCAACCCGACCATCGTCACATCCCAGGGCGCACTGAACACCACATGTGCCGCTTCCGGGTCATTGAAAATATTCGCTTCTGCTGCTGGATTGACGTTGCCAGGGACCAGTGCCGCGCCGCCCATCAGCACCACCCGCTTGACCTTCTCTGCGATTTTCGGCTGGATGTGCAGTGCCAGCGCGATATTCGTTAATGGGCCGACTGGTACCAGCGTGATTTCCCCTGGCTGCGCCATCACCTGTTCTACGATGAACTGGGCCGCGCTCTGGTTGATGGCTTGCGTCGATGGTGGCGGCAAATTGACATCACCCTGGCCATCCGCGCCATGAATATGCGGAACAGGGCCGTGATAGGGTCGTACCAGCGGCTTATCCGCCCCATGTGCCACCGGAATATCTGTCCGGCCAGCAATTTCCAGCAGGCGCAGCGCATTGGTCGTTGCCAAATCCGTATGCACATTCCCGAAAATGGTCGTCAGCCCCAGCACATCGAACTTGCCACTTGCCAACGCCAGGAACAGCGCAATCGTATCGTCAATGCCTGGGTCGGTATCAAAGATGATTTTCTCTGCCATATTTCCCCTCTATCATAAGTAGGGGCGCGACATGTCGCGCCCTCTCTGCGTCTTCGTGTCTTTGCGTCTCTGCGTTAAATCTTTTTCTCTGTGCCGAAAACTCAATCCTCAGCACTGTCTTTACAGTACGTATCGAACCACTTGACCATCTCCGTCAGGCGGCTGATACGATGGTTCGGCTCCCCGCTGCGGCTGAGTTCATGCCCTTCACGCGGATAGCGCAGCATCTTGATAGGGGTATCGGTCGCGCGCCGCACCCAGGCGAAGAACTGCTCGGCTTGCTCAATCGGCACACGGAAGTCGTTCTCACTGTGGATGAGCAGGGTTGGCGTCGTGACCTTATGGGCATAAGCCAGTGGCGAATGCGCCCACAGTTTTTCTGGGTCTTCCCAGGGTTCGGCATCGAACTCGGCGCTGATGAGGATGGGCACGTCGCTGGTACCGTAGAAGCTGGTCAGGTTGTAGACGCCGCGCTGCGAGACAGCCGCCGCGAATCGGCCCGTGTGGCCCACGATCCAGCCGGTCATATAGCCGCCATAGCTCCCACCCGTGACCGCCATCTTGGACTGGTCAACCAGACCTTTTTCGATCATGAGGTCCACGCCAGCCATGACGTCGACCATAGCGGCATCACCCCAATCATTGTGGATCGCCTGCTGGAAAGCTTCGCCATAGCCATCACCGCCGCGCGGATTGCAGTAGAACACAAGATAGCCGCTGGCGGCATGGAACTGCCATTCGTGCCACATGCTGCGCTCACTGTCGCTCCACATGACGTGCGGCCCACCATGAATATTCAGCGCCAGCGGATACTGCTTACCGTCTTCGTAGCCCACAGGCAGAATGTACCAACCCTGGATTTCCGTCCCTGACGGTGACGCAAAGCGCACTTCGTAGGTCTGCTGCACGATGACCTCATCCAGGAGCTTCTTGTTGACTTCGGTCAGGATGATTGGTTCGCTGGCATTAGCGGCTTTATAACCCAGCTCATTGGGATTGGTCGGCGTGCTGACGGTATAGGCGATAGCGCCGTCCTTGCCGACCGCGAAGTCACGCACATACATGCGGCCTGTAACAACAGGTTTAAAGCGCTTGTTGGCGATATCTACCTCATAAACATTGACGCTGCCATTATCGGCCACGCTGGCGAACAGGCGACTGTCAGCAGTCCAGTCGAAGCCCCCCACTGAGCGGTCCAGTGTTTCATTGAGCACCACAGGTTCGCCACCGCCAATCGGCAGCAGCACAAAGCGCCCCAGATCGTCCGTCTGTTTTGTCTCGCCACGCACAGCGGCCAGCCATTGGCCATCCGGCGAGGGCAGGGCACCAAAGTAATTGCGCTCGTCATCCTCGATGAAGCGCGTTTCTTCGCCGCTGTCGACATCAATCGCGTAGATGTTAAACCAGCGGAAATGCTCATCGGCTTCTGTGTTCCAGGGACGTCCCGTGTAGAGCGTGCCGCCATCTGGTGACCACTGCGGCGGTGTATAGCTGACGTCCATGCTGGTCAGGCGGCGCGGCTTAGCCTGATCGCCTTCCAAACCGTCTTCTGTGCGAATGACGTACACCTGCTGGCGACGATCATCCATATAGCTGGTGCCCTGGCGATAGGGAATACGCGCCATCGGCATGGGGTCGAAGTAGGCCTTTTTGTCTTCTGCCTCGCGATCCTTGCGATACTTGGCTTCCAGCTCATCAATCGGCGGATCGACCTTCTCGTCGCTGTCTTCTTTGGTCCGTTCAGCCGCATTGGAACCACTCAGATAGGCGATTTGCGAGCCATCCGGCGACCAGGCTGGGGCGACTGCACCATTGGCATGGCTGGTTAGTGGACGTGCTTCGCCACCCAGGGCGGTCATCGACAGCAGGAAAATCTGTGGCACACCATTGCGTGTGCTGACAAAAGCCAGCGTCTTGCCATCCGGCGACCAGCGTGGGCTGCTGTCCTTGCCGCCGCGTGTGAGCTGGCGCGTGCCGCTGCCATCGGTCGCCGCCAGCCAGATTTGCGTCGTGTAGCGTTTTTCATTGGCGTTGGGTGTGGTGTGGACAAAGGCGATCCACTGGCCATCGGGGCTGATTTGCGGGTCGCTGACGTAGATGATCTTGGTCAAATCCTCGACCGTGATCGGCCGCTTCTCGGTCATCGCATAGGCTCCTAATCACTTTATGGGGTAAGACGGGTACTGATTAGGCTGATTGTAACGCGGCGACCCAAAAACGCGAACGCGATGGACTGGCTACCTACTGCTATATAGAAATTAACTATAATGGAGTCAGAGAACCACGAGGGTATAAATTGAATTTGACAGAAGCTTTAATACAAACCTGCGTTACACAAGGGATTTCCCATGATGTAGCAGAATCTGCTTTGATGGCAGATGATCGTTTTGCGATTAAGTGCTTGTTTGATGAGTTGACACACGTTGAATATGGGCATTCGTTGGTAGACAAGATTGTTCTCTACCTTATGAAGAAATTAGATTCTGAAGATCGGCTTTTTGAGTTTGCGGATCTGCTTGTACAGACTAAGAGCAACCACTTGCCACAGCTAGCCGAAATGTTGATTTGTCACGGCCCAATGGAACGAGCTGTGCCTATCGTGCGAATCATGCTTTGTGCTGACGAACATAATCAGGCAGATCAGAAAAGCATTGCCAGGACGATCCTTGAAGCAGTCTATCACTACAGTACAGACGCCCTCCGAGATGAGAATCTGGCTGTGAGGATAGAAGCAGTCAGGTATTTTAGAGATCAACAGAACGATGAAAATGTGATTGATGCACTCGAAAATGAAGCCTCTGAGGTGAGGTCTATTGCGGCCTGGTATATGGGCCAGAGAAAAGTCTATCGGTCTGTTGATAGGCTTTGTATTCGGCTTGGACAAGAGGCAGATGTCGAAGTTCTTCGTGGCCTAATTTGGTCAGTGGGTGTGCTCAAGGCAAACTGTGCTAAGCCATGCTTGGAAGGCTTGCAAGACCATGAGAGCGAAGATATTCGTTCTGATGTGCAACATGCGCTCCAACATTTGAGCTATTCCCCTTGATTGCGCAGAATCTCGCGTGTTTCCATCAGAATTTTGCCCAGCATGTTTTTGCCTGTGCCATCGGGACCAGCACCCCAATAGCGATCTCCGGGCGCGTTCTCAACAATGTCCTCATCGCTTGTGGCTAGCAACAGGTCGCGTAGATCAGTATGTGTCTCGAATTTACGCAGGACACCTTTGCGCATGATGTCATCCTTCACCGCTTCCCAATCTGGGCGCAAAGGGCGGCTGCGGTCACGTCCAATCGACGCAGCTTGTTTAGGCGTCGCCGCGCGGCGCACATCGTCCATGTCTCTGGGAGATTGTGCGAACTTCATGGCCTGGAAATAGTGCTCGCAGGTTTTGTAGTACACGCCGTCGATCTCGAAGCCATGCCTGGAGAAGTTAGAAAACACGCCATAAGGTTCTTCCAGCGCACTGTAGAAATAAATGGTCACGGCAATCCTTCGTGGTTCAAAAATGTGTGGTTCAAAAATACAAACAGCCGCCAACCATAACGGCCCGTTGCAAAGTCTAGTATACTAGCAGCGATGCTGACCATGTTATGCGAGGTCGCCTTATGGCCCAGGCTTACGCCGATTCGATCATCCGACGCATTCCCCAATTCAACTACCTGCCACAGCGCGAATTCCAGGCGATTGTGCAAACCTTCGAGCTGCGTCACTACAACGCGGGCGAACTCATCGTCCAGCAGAATGCGCATTCGACTGGCCTGTATGCTATCGTGCGCGGGCAGGCGGCGATCTTCTACTCGGCCCCCAGCGGCATCACCCAGCAGTTCGGCACGGTCGAAGTCGGCGAATACATTGACGATGAAGCGCTCTTTTATGAAGGTGTGGAAACCGCCTCACTCCAGGCGACGATGCCGACTGACGCTCTTTTTCTCTCGCGAGAAGCCCTGAATCGCCTCGGTACCTACTATCCCCTGATTGGTCAGCAGTTTAGCGGAATGGCGCCGGTTGCTGCTGGTCAGGCGGCTTTCGCTGGCCAGCGACCGAATGAGGTCGTGCTGCTTAAGACGCACCGCCATGTATGGGCGCTGCTGCGCTGGCTGCCCATTCCAGCGATTGTATTTGGCTTTTTTGTTGTCATGGCGTTCACGCTGCGCGAAGTCGCTGCCTTCTTCCTGATTGGTGGCTTCCTGGCGACGCTCGGCCTGCTGTATTACATCTTTCTGGAATGGCAGAACGACGAAATCATTATCACTGACCAGCGCGTAATCCAGATTCGCCGGACGATTCTGGCGTTCCGGCGCAGCTTCAACGAACTCAGCCTGGATAGTATTCAGGAAACGAAAGTGCATATGCCGCCGAACCCATTGGCCTATACGCTCGGCTATGGCACGTTAGAGCTAAGGACGGCAGGTGCTGCCGGAAATGTCTCCCTGGCGATGATGCCTAATCCGGCTAAGGTCGAAGACCTGATCGTGGACCAGTACCAGCGCCGCAAGACGGAAAACCTGTACGAAGGCGCAGACCTCATGTGGAATAATGCCCAGGCGATGGGCGGGGCAGGTCACGCCCACAATGACCCGAATCTGCTCCAGCGTGCCCGTGTGCCGCGCACCATCCGCCTGACCGAAGAGAGCAACATGGAGGACACGCCGGAACAGGAAGTGGCTCGGCGTATGCCATTTTCCCCGTTTATTACCCAATTTATGATCGAAGAGGGCGTCGTCTTCCGCAAGCACTGGTCGCTGTGGTTCAAGATGGTCATGCCAGCGATCATGTTTTTTGGCGCGGCTGTAGCTGTATTCATCATCAGCCTGCCCCTGAATGTCGGTGTGATTGGGATGGCAGGCGGTATCGTCCTGCTGATTTGTGGCGTAGCCGTCTTCTGGTTCCGTGACCTGGACTGGCGCAATGACTACATGCTGGTCAACGACACCATGATCTTGTTCGTCCACCAGCGCCCGCTGTGGCTGCAAAATGAGCGCGATCTGGTATTGCTCAGTCAGGTGGATAACGTCATTGCGGAGCAGAATGGTATTTCTCAACAGCTTTTGGATTACGGCAACATCATGCTGTCGCTGGTTGGCGCAGACGATCATAAGTCGTTCTACATGATTCCACGTCCGCGTGTGGTGCAGGAACATATCATGCTGCGTAAAGCCCAGATGCGCCAGATGCTCGATCAGGCCCGCCAGGACAGTCAGCGCAACATCCTGACCGAGTTCATTGCGGCCTATCAGTTGCATCAGCAGCCGCAGCAGCAATATGGCCAGCAAATGTACAATCAGCAGGGCAATCCGCAGCAGTACAACCAGCAATATGATCAGTCGGGCTATAATCAGCCGACCTATGCCCAGCCGACCTATCCGCAGCAAAGTTATAATCAGCCAACGTACCCGCAGCAGACCTATCCCAATCAGGGTTATAGTCAGCAGCCGACTTATCAGCAGCCTGCACAGCAACCGCCAGTGACGCCGCAGCAATCTAATCTGAGTGCGCCTCGGCAGTACAATGAGCGTCAGCAGCCTGCCAGTAGTTCCAATGCGCCCTCGCCACTGATTCCTCGCCGTGACGAAGGGGCAACACCAGCGGATAACGAAGCCACATTGCCGCCCCCACCTATGCCAGGGATGTCCGCGCCACCGCCGCCACCGCAGTCACGCCGTGATGACGATCAGCCGGATGATAATTTGCCGCCACCGCCACCCATGCCACGCTAGCCATTAGCAGAGGAATGCAAACAATGACAAAGTTATTGCCGCGTATTTTGATGCTGCTCACTGTCGCCATGGCGCTTCTAGGCGGTATGGGGGCCGGATTGGCGCGTTTGGGTGTCCCGATGGATGCCATGAGCCAGGGTTGGATCATGGTGCATGGTCCACTGATGATTAGCGGCTTCCTGGGCACATTGATCTGCCTGGAAAGAGCCGTTGCATTGGCATCACGCTATAAATGGAGTCTCATGGTTCCGGCTGTGAATGCTATTGGTGCAGTGCTGGTGCTTATTTCGCGCGATGCGGCCATAGCCAGACTATTTTTGACAGCAGGCAGCTTGGGACTGGTGATCCTGTTTGGCCTCATGATACGCCTGCATCCCTCGCGTGATGTGCTGATGATGGCCCTTGGTGCAGTAAGCTGGTTGGTCGGTAATGTGCTCTGGTTAGCAGGATTGCCAATCAATCAGGTCGTTCATTTGTGGACGGCATTCCTCATTCTGACGATTGTTGGTGAACGCCTGGAGCTTTCCCGTGTTCGTCGCCTGACTCACTTGGCTGAAAATCTGCTGACCGGAGCGGTAATTGTTTATCTGGCGGGTGTCGCCCTGACGATTGTCAATCTGGAATGGGGCGTTCGCTTGCTTGGGATAGGCGCTATAGCGATGGCACTCTGGCTCCTCAAGTATGATATCGCCAGCCGCACTATTCGGCAGCAGGGATTACCGCGCTTCATTGCGGCTTGCCTGCTGGCGGGGTATGTCTGGCTTGGATTCGGTGGCTTGCTTGCACTCTGGCATGGGGCTATCTATGCCGGACCAGATTATGCGGGTGTGCTGCATGCCTTCCTGTTGGGGTTTGTCTTTTCGATGATTTTTGGTCACGCGCCGATCATCCTGCCAGCGCTCACGGGCCTGAAGATGACCTACACGCCACTGTTCTACATCCATTTTGCACTGCTGCACGTCACATTGATCTATCGTGAGTATGGCAACCTTGTTGGTGGTTTTGAAGTACGCCAGCAAGGGGCAATTCTCAACGTCACATCGGTCCTTATTTTCCTGGGATTGACGATCTTCGTGGTAGTAAGGTCTAACCGCGTATCACCAGGCGAAGCAGCCATCGCGTAGGTCGTTGTATCCGTCTGGCGATTGAGCCGCTATACAGGCTCTGCTACAATGAGAGCCATCCGTTTGGTTGAATAGAGAATCTATAGGCACATGGCTTTACTAGAAATCATCACGCCGGAAAATCCGGTGTTGCGCAAAAAGGCGATCAAAGTTACCGATTTTAAGAGCGCCAAATTTCAAAAACTCATAGACGATATGGTCGAAACGATGGTTGATGCGCCTGGTGTTGGTTTGGCTGCGCCGCAGGTAGCCATCAGCCAGCGCCTGATTGTGGTGCGTCTGCCAGATTCGACCGAAGAAGATCGCGAAGAATACGGCGATCAGGCCGGTGTGGTCTATGCCGTTGCCAATCCTAAGATCATCAAAACCAGCAAAGAGATCGTTTCCGGCGTGGAAGGCTGTCTATCGCTGCCGGGCCTGCTGGGTGAGGTGGACCGTCACGAATCGGTCGTCATTACAGGCCAGGATCGTTATGGCAAAGAGTGGCGTCTGAAGGCCAAAGGCTGGCTGGCGCGCGTCTTCCAGCATGAAATTGACCACCTTGACGGCATCCTCTTCACCGACCATACCGACAAGGTTTGGCAGGCCGATGAAGAAGATGAAGAAGTCGTCGAATAGGTTGCTTCCCAAGTGCACAAAAAAGCCCGAACTCACGTGAGTTCGGGCTTTTTGAATAGTAGCAATTTTTTGAAAAGTTCGCTGTGTTTTCCCCATTAATAATGAACACCCTAGCTTCACGTTTTACAGCTTGGCTAGGGTGTTCACATTTCAGTAGGTAGCAATCCCATTCGAGGTTTTGTCCCTTGCTTACTTTTTATCAGCTTCACATTTCAGAAGATATATGTCATTGCTGATCTATATCGAACCTACTTTGCTTATCTGATCTATAACTATATTAATATATACATTACGTCTGCCGAAGAACGAATGTCATGGTCAGGGCATGACATTTGTCGTAGTCGCCCCAGACGCTGATTTTTCGAGGTTGCCGTTCTTCAGAGATTAATTTTTGCGTTCCATAAGCCTGCCAAGGTTGGCTGGAACCCACACTGCAAGTAGAAATCATGCAGGTGGGGTTCATAATCCACATGAACCCATTCGATACTTTTTCTTCGAGCTAAGTCGAGTGCATACCGGACCATCTGCGCACCGATTCCCAGTCGCTGATAGTCGATATGTACAGTCGTGTCCAGTAGGAAGGCATGAACACCGCCATCCCACGCTAGATTCACAAAGCCGATGATTGAGGTGCTGTCGAAAGCACATATCCAGCCCAGGCTGTGTTGGAGTACAGGAACGAAATCGCGATCTGTATGCGTGTCCCAGGCGTGCCTGAACAAATCGTTCAGCGCTTCGTTGCTGACGTCTGGTGATTTTTCATAACGAATGTGCAGCATGGTCAAATCAGAAGGTAGCACTCAGGATGCTGTTCCAGCGATGCCCCACAGATAAACCGTCCCATCAGCCCCGAAAAAGGCGATCAGAAAACCGTCTTCCGTCCAGGCGACATCGGTGATGCGTTTGGTTGGCAGGTCCAGTTCAGCGCCAGGGATCGTCTCATTATTGGCTGAGGCAAGGTTCCACAGGTTGACGCCTGTATCGAGCACAGATGTCACCATGAGATTGCCATCCGCGGAAAAAGCGGCTGCCATGCGGTTGCCGCTGACATCGGTCAATTGGCCGATGAGATTGCCTGTCGCGGCATCCCACACATTAAGCGGCGCGTTCAGGCCAGCCGTCACCAGCTTGCTATCATCCGGCGTATAGGCGAAGATACCACTGGCGCCACCTTGTTCCAGTTCCAGCGCATAATCCAGTTCGCCCGTTTCTATCGTCCAGACAGCGATATAGTTCTGGGTGGCAGTGGTGATGTGTGTGCCATCGCTGTTGAAAATGGCATCGAACACAATCGCCGCTTCATGGTCGAGGTCTGCGAGCTGCTCGTGCGTTTCCCAATTCCAGATAGTGACATGACCATCACGGCCCATCGACGCCAGCACCTTGCCATCTTGGGAAAACTTGAGCGACACAATTGGTGCGTCATTCGTCCGGAACGAGGCCAGGGCGGTGCGTTTTGCCGGGTCCCATACGCGGACGCTGCCACCTTCGCCACCCATCGCCAGGATGCCATTGAGATTGTCATAGGCGTAGGCATCGGCGAAGTCAATCAAGCCTTCCAGCGTATTCTGAACGGCGCCTTCTTCATCGTAGACGCGGATTTCACCCTCACCGTTGACGGTATATACCTCGGTCTTATCTGGCGAATAAAAGACACGGATAGCATTGTTCCGGTCACCAGAGAAGACAATATGCCCTGTAATCAGGTCCCACACGATAATCAGGTTGTTATCCAGCGCGGCGAGGCGCGTCCCATCAGGGGAAAAGCTGTGCGAGAAGATCGAACTTTTCTCGCTTGTTGGCGTATCCAGTCGCCCCAGATATTGCACCAGATTGGCATTGTCGGCTGTGATGGGGCTGGCCGGTTCGCGATATGTCGGTGGTGCTATTGTTGGGCTGGTCTGTGCGTCATCAGATCGTGGTGGTTGGACATCAGAGTTCGCGGGCGTCCCACACGCTGCCAGCAGTAGCGCCAGCACCCCCAATAGACTGATGAGCAAACTATTGCGCATCAAGACCTCCCTCACGCAGGACCAGGTTGCCAAATTCGATGCCGTAATCAGCAATCTGATCCAGACCGCATTCGCCTTCGAACGGCTCAATGGTGCCATTCTGATTCAGATCATAGCCTGTGGTTAAACGGGCTGCCATTTCGCTGGCTTCTGCGGCATCGTCAGCGACAGACTCCACTGTTTCAGCATTGAGCAGATTTGTTTCCAGCGCGATGATTTGATCCGCACGTTGACGTGAATTAATCAGACACACCCGCAGAGATTCCGCATTTGTTTGCAGGGTGCTGTTGCCAGGGTCAGCAGCCAGGGCCGATCTGAGCGCTTCTTCCATCAGATCAAGCGCCGCATATACACCGAACTGCCGTCCTGGGTTTTCCGGGCGCTCGTCGCCATTCAGGTCTTCCAGGGTTCCACGCAGGATGTTGATGGTATGTTCCGCGTGGGTAGCCATACCGCCGACGCTGGATGAGCCTGCTGCCAGCCCGGAATGCGTCTCCGCTGTGGCGGCTTCTGTCTTGGCAGCGACCAGCAGGCTGGCACATTCCGTCCCATCGTTGACGCAGATAGACTGCGGGTCTTCTACGAAGATGCTGCGCAGCGCATTGCTGACTTCAATCGGTACCGATGCGCTGTAGACGACTTCGCCCAATGGGGTGTCGCCCATGGTTTCTTCTTCCGTAATCAGGATGGCATTGTAGAGCGCGGGCAGCATCAAACCTTCATCCGATGTGTAAGCCAGCACACCGAAACCGCTTGCGTCGGTGCGCAGTTCGCCGATGGGAAGCTGCTCCTCTGTATCGGTGTTATAGAGCCACGCCGCATAAACATCGCCACCCGTAGCCGGACGCAGATTCTGGGCGCTCAGGCTGAGGGTATCGCCCAGCCCACTGGCATTACCAAAGCGGACCCGCCCCAGATTGACTGTCGGAATGGGGGTTGGCGCTTCTGTTGAAACCGTTGTCGGCTCCTCAGGAATGTCTGTATTTTCGGCAATTTCTGTTGGTGCAACCGTCGCCGGATTATTCAGGTTATTGACGAGCACAACTGCTACGACCACAATCGCCAGCGCCACTACAGCAAAACCAGCCAGGATCGCGAAAACATTCGTTCGCTCGCGAATGATGACCGTCTGCGGCTGCGTGGTGTTACCTGTTTGATCAACCAATGGTCTTGGCATGGTTGCTGCGGCGATTGTCGGCGGGTCCAGCACGGAAGTTGGATCATTAGCCGTATTTGTCCGTTCCAGCGGCATGGCCTTACGTGCGACCTCGCGCGATTCATCGCGATTGTGGATCGCATTTGTCAGCGCTTCGGCAAACTCAATCACCGACCCGTAACGGTCGTTCGGGTCTTTGGCCAGTGCTTTTTGCACGACGTCGTTGATCTGGGATGGCAGGTCGCTCTTGACGGCCCGTAGGTCCGGTACAGCATCATTGACATGGCGTAGAATGAGCTGCATCGGGGTATCCGCCTTAAAGGGCTGCGCACCTGTCAGCATTTCATAAACCATGATGCCCAGCGCGTAAATATCGGCGCGTGCGTCGATTTCGACCCCATGCGCCTGTTCCGGTGACATATACGCGGGAGTCCCCAGGACAGCCGTACCCGTGATGCCTGTCGCGGTATTGCTCAGCATCTTGACGATGCCGAAGTCCGCCAGCAGGGCATTACCGTCGCTGTCAATCAGAATATTGCCTGGTTTAATATCGCGATGGATGACGCCGCGACGGTGCGCATAATCCAGCGCACTCGCAATCTGACGCACAAGATATTCAATCCGTTCCAGCGACATCGGCCCGCGTTCAATTTCATCACCCAATGTTCCGCTGTCGATGAACGCCATGACCAGATAGAGAATGTCATCTTCGGTACGGCCATAATCGTAAAGTGGCAGAATGTGCGGGTTCTGTAATTGGCCAATCGTCTTGGCTTCCAGTTCAAAACGCTCGATGAAGCGGGCATCCAGGCCAGGATGCGGTGGCAAAACCTTAATCGCCACACTGCGCCCGACGGATGACTGGTAGCCTTTGTAGACGGTCGCCATGCCGCCTTTACCCAGGACTTCCGTAATCTGATATTGTCCAATGGTGCGTCCGATGAGTGAGGACACGCTGCACCTTCCCTGTCTTATCGTTACCGCGAAAAACTATTCAAAAAATGGTGCTTGTAAAAAGCGGAGCCATTTTGCGTATCGTGTTTGCTTCGTCAGCGATTTGTCAGGATGTTTCGCAATCGATGTAACAAAAATGTCACCAGCGCCAACTGTGGTCATTATAGACGAAAATGACGCAGCGGGCAGTAAATGAACTGTATAAGTTGTAAAGAGTGTGTTACAGGCTCGGTCAACCTAAGAGAATGAACCACTGGCAAGACTTCTCTTAAGAAAGTAAACACATGTCTACAACAGTCCTATTCGATCATTCTGCAAACATTACGCATTATTCCATTGAATTGGATGCTTTCGATGGCTGCCCCTTATGGAATGCTAAGAAAAGTATGCAGTCTACCCAGAGAGAATGCGCTATTTATTCCTCAATTTCCCATTTACACGGCCAGGAATAAGCCAGTAATTCAAAACCGTATTTCGTCAGAATCGGCTGGCTCATCGGGCTGGCATCGACGGTGAGGTACGCTACACCGCGTGTTTTGGCTTCCTGGGCACGGATTGCCAGCAGCGCCGTATACAATCCGCGCTTGCGATACTCGGCAATGGTAGAGCCGCCCCATAGGCTGGCGAACTGGCTGCCCTCTGGATAATAAATCCAGGCGGCGCTGGCAGGCTTCCCATCGATATAAGCCACATAGACGCTCATCTGCTCCGGTTGTTCTCGCAATGTCAGCCCCAGATAATCCTGCACCCAGGATGCATCCTCGTTCCAGACCACCTGCTCAATGCACTGCACATCATCCAGCCCGCCCGCATCAGTAATCTTGCGAATGTCATGCGTGATCGGCTGCCAGAAGACATCGCCAGCCGCTGCCAGGGGCATGACCATAATGGCTTCCTGTTCTTCGACGACGAAGCCATGCTGAGCCAGTCTTTCCTTCAAATCCGGTGGTTGGTCATAGTCGAAAACCTTCCACTCGAAAGGCTGGTCAATGTTGTTGAAATAGGCGACCTGCTCTTTGATAGCCGCATCGACAGTCTCAGCGGTCAGTTGGCTGTAAATGATGCTGCCTTCCATCTTGTTCGTCTTATCTACATGACGAATGAGACGGGGCAGCACATCGCGGCGCAAATCCGGGTACGTCACATTAATCCGCTGGTCCTGATCGTAAAGTGCGATGATAGCTGCCTTGTCCATCAGTTTCTTTCTGCGATAGGCGTGATTAGTAGACGATGTAAGTGTCCTTGAGGTCGTCGCGCAGGTGCAGATAATTCTCGTAGCGTGTGCGGCTGATTTCGCCTTTTTCGATGGCTTCCAGCACGGCACAGCCTGGTTCATTGGTGTGGGTGCAGTTGCTGAATTTGCAATGCTCCACATAGTCGGCCAGATCGACAAAATAGCCATCCAGCTCATCTGGCTCGACATCCCACACCTGCATCTGCCGGATACCGGGCGTATCCGCCAGATAGCCACCATTTTCCAGCTTGACCAGGGCGCTGTCGCGCGTGGTGTGCATGCCTTCCTGGCTGTAGCTGCTGATCTCCTTCACCGTGCGGCCCAATCCTGGCTGGATGCGATTGAGCAGGCTCGTCTTGCCAACGCCTGACGGTCCGGTAAAGACGCTTATCTTGCCAGCTAGCAAATCGCGTAATTCATCAATGCCGATGCCTTCAACCGCGCTGGTATAAAGCACGTCATAGCCCATCTTGCGATAAGGTGCCATCGTGGTGTCGATCTGATTGTTATTATCCAGGTCAATTTTGTTGATGACGATAATCAGGTGCTCAATATCGGAACACTCACCCGCGACCAGCATTCGGTCGAGCATGCGCAGATTGGGGGTAGGTTGGACGGCTGCAAAGACAAAAAACGCCTGATCCGCATTGGCGATCAAGACGTGTTCGCGTTCAGCCTGCCCCGCGCCACGTTTACCCGTTGTACGCACCGAACGCGATAAAACGCTGTGACGGTCCTCAACCGATTCAATTACGCCGCGCAGTTCTTCAATGCCACCTGTTTCCACGCGCTCAAAGCTTACGCGGTCACCAATGGCAGCAATATCGGAAGCCTGGGCTTCTTCCTTCAGTTTTCCTCGTAACTGGCAGATCGTGATGCTGCCATCATCTGCTTCTACCCAGTAAAAGCCACTTTGCTCCTTTACGACCAATCCGGTTAAAAGTGTGTCGCTCAATATCGATCCTCCATAGGCACATGCTCCAATCAGGAAACTTAAACGTTCTGAACAGATGTAAAACAAGTATATTCGTTTTTGGACGATATGTATAATGTAATGCTGATCGTAGGCCAAACAGTCATGATTCCGTAAGATTTGCAACACCGTTTGGGTCTATGGTGTATATTGTGACGCTCTTGCGGATGTCGCTGGAATTTTCTGGCGCCTATCCCGAACATGAATTATGAAAGGCGAGGTTGTGTCGGAACAAATGCCTGATGTCAATAAGCGCGATGAAACGGTCGCCGTTGTGCCTCGCACAACGTTAAATTATGTGGTGATTGCGTTTGCTTTCCTCATTGTTGGTATGGTGATGGGCGTGCTGGCCATCCAGCGCACACAGTCGCCCCTGACGGAAGATGATGTTGCCCGTATTGTATCGACGGCTGTTGCGGGGGGCGGTGGCCTCTCACGCACCGACCTGGAAGATGTCGTGCGCGATGTCGTCGGCGAGTTGGATTTATCGGGTGATGTTGATCCCTATCAGTACGTAGACGACGATCCCTACCTCGGCCCGGAAGACGCCCCAGTGGTGATTGTCGAATTCAGCGCCTATGCCTGCCCGTACTGTGGTCGCCACTTCCAGCAGACTTTTGAGCCGCTGCTAGAGAACTATGGTGAATATATTCGCTATGTCTTCCGTGATTACCCGATCATCAACCCCAATGTATCCTGGGCAGCTTCATTGGCGGCCAACTGTGCCAATGAACAGGGAGACTTCTGGAATTACCATACTGCGCTCTTCAACAACCAGGACCTGATTAGCGATAGCGAGTACTTCTTCACATTGGCGGAAGAACTCGAACTGGATATGGGCGAATTCCGTACCTGCTTTGAAGAACAGCGCTATAACAATGAAATCAACGGCGATTACGTCGATGGCCAGATTCTGAGCATTACGGGTACGCCAGCCTTTCTGGTCAATGGCATGTCCATTAGTGGTGCCCAACCCTACGAAGTATTCGAGCGTTTGATCGTACGGGAACTGCAAGCGGCAGGTATCGAAGTCGAACTCGGCTCAACGGCTGCGGATGACAGTGACGCTTAAGCTGTCGAATAGTCTCAGTCGGATAGTCTCAAGTGAAAATAGGGCGCATCAGCGCCCTTTTTTGTCCCCATGTCTCTGATCTGCGTTTTTTGCATCATCTGCGGTATGATGGAGTGCAATCCGGTTGTTTAGGCGGGTTGGTATCACATCCCTGTCCGTTGGCCCCCGTCATGGAAAAGGTATCCACGTGAACGCTATCGTTCATTGGCTGTGCAGCCAGTTCAACGACGCTACCGATGTCAAGTCTGCCACCTCGGAACCCGATCCGGCGTTAATTTTCCAACCGCATGTTGCGGATATGGTGGTATCGACCTGGCTGGGATCGCGTCTTTATGTCTATGTGCTGCCGACACAACCTCGACTGCGCGACATAAAGGCCATCCTCAAAGAGAACAGCCGCAACAGCATTGGAACGTTATTCGTCCTTAATCTGGCGATTTTGCCGGAACACGAGGCGACGTCGCGTGTAGGAGATTGGCTGGAAGGGCTGCTGAACTTGGGCGATCAGTGGGTATATGCCTACAGCGTCACCGAAGAGGGCCTCAGCCTGACGCAGGTCAACTTTAATCCGACGACCGTTGAGCACGAGTATTTCTGCTGGTACCTGGATGACTTCAAAATTGAGAATGTCTCCGTTCGCAAACGGGAAATCGGTGGCAACATTCGTGGCACGTATTCCGTAGGCGATATTGCCTCACCATCGTATCGCCGCCGTGTGAATTATGAACGTGTCAATCAGCGCTATCATTACAAAACCAAAAAGACCGAGCAGATTCCGCATCAGCGCAAGCCAGGGCTAACCAACGGCTCTGTGGATAAACTCATGCAGTATTACAAGATGATCGGTGTGGGCCGCAATGCCAGCGAAGCGGAAATCAAGACGGCCTTTCGTAAGCGCGCATTACAGGTGCATCCTGATGTCAGCGCCTTGCCACGCAGCGAAGCAGAAAAACACATCAAGGCACTCAACGAAGCCTACGAGTTCATCAAAGATTATCACGGCTGGAATTAAAGTGGCTGCAAAACAAAACGGACTCCTGCGAGTCCGTTTTTTGATGTGCTAGGTATCCGGCGTAAAGTGCGTATCCTGCTTATCCAGCAAGGCATACTGATACTGCCCACCCACGAATCTGTCGAGTAACTCCAGCAGGTCGTTCATGGCCTGTTCAACATCATGATGACCGTTATCATGCTGGGCCTCAATCGTGATGAGTACATCCTCCGTGCTGTTCTGGGCCGCACTTTGATGGCTCTGCCGCCAGCACCATCGCCGCGCAAAGACCAGCCCGCGATCATCGGCAAACACCACCTCGCCAATTTCAGGATGGTCGCTGTCGACGCTGCCGAGTTCGGTGTAGCGTTCACTGCCATCAGCGAACTTGACCGTTAGCGTGCCCGTCAGGTCGCGTGTATCGAAGATAGCAAGCGGCAGGGCATAACGAATGCTGACCAGATTGCCCATATCGACCAGTGGATTGATGCTCGGAATATCGCCCTTTTTCGTCAGGCGCCGCAGTAGGGCTTCAGGGGCGCTGCGCGTCTTGGTAGGGTTCAGCCCAAAGGCGCTGAACACACCGCGCCACGCTTTCAGACTGGGAATATCTCCAAGGGAAGTATCACCGATGCGTGCAATCGTCTGTTGCTGCTCGGCGACGTAAAGCGTTTCCAGTTCTGCCGATACAACGTGATTCCGCAGACCGGTGGCGTAGATAACGCCACCCACAGTCTGCGGAAAACGGGCAACAATCGCTTGATCGTATTGAAACATATCGCTTGGGTGTTGACTTCTACTGACTATTCCTGCCCGGACACTGGTCTATATTGGCGATCATATTCTGGATTTGGGAAATGCGATTTTCAGGTGATGGATGCGTACTGGCAAATTCAGGTGCCCTGGCACCGCCGCTGGCCTGTTCCAGAATTTCCATCACGCGGACCATTTCTTCAGGGTTGTAACCTGCATCTGCCATGATGCAGACGCCCAGACGATCAGACTGCAATTCATCGTCGCGGCCAAATTTCATCGTAATCATCTGGCCGACCATCTGCGCTGTAGCGGCGCCGCTATCACCTCCGGCAACCAAAACAGCGCCAATGAGGCCATTGGTCAGTTCCGACTGAGCGATGCGGGCTGCACTGTGCCGCGCCAGCACATGGCCGATCTCATGACCGAGTACACCTGCAAGTTGATCTTCAGTCTCCAGCGCACTGTACAGGGCCTCTGTGATGAAGACCGGACCACCGGGCAGCGCGAACGCATTGACGGTTGTGTCATCTTCAAGCAGCGTAAAGCTAAAACGCCAGTTGGTGTTGGCAGCAACGCTGTTACGGACCAATGCGTTGCCAACTTCCTGCACCAGACTTTGCGCGTTGACATCACGCGATATGCCACCAAATTCAGAGATCATCTCTGGTGCGGATTGCAAACCCAGCGCGATTTCCTGATCTTGCGTCAGGTTGATATATTGGGTTTCGCCAGTGACTTCGTTGTAATCCTGCGAAGAAAGATAAGAAATCAGGGCAAAAACAGCCAGCACAATGGCGATAATGATGCGAGAACCGCCCGAACTCCGGGACGTGCCAAAACTCCGCGAGGTGCCGTAACTGCTGCGAGGGGACATGCGAATCATAGATCATAGCTCCTTATTGGACAGCTTCAGTCGGCTAAGCTCAGTTTTCTTCGACAAGGTCAACAACAGGTTCAATCGGGACGAACTTCTCGACTTCAAACGCTTCATACGCACCACCTGCGATAGCCCCAAAGATGATGTGCGCCGTCACAAACCAGGTCGTATTGAAGATGAACCAGGGAAAGAATTGGGATGTCAGGAAATTATTGATGAGATAGAGTGCGAATCCAAAGATAGCTCCCAGGACGATACCCGTAACAAGCCCCCATCGGTGGATAATAACGGCTAGCAGCAGCGTCGCCAGGATCGCCAAAGCGTAGTTGACCACCAGTGCAGCCAAAATGGCGATGAGCGAGAGACTTTCTTGTTCTTGTAGCGCGGTCGGTCCGAGGATCACCGAGCCAATGTTACGGATAGCTGTGGCGATATCGCCATTACCGAAAATCACTGGAACGACGAAAACAACGAACAACAGAAAAACACTCCCTGCAATAAAACCTGCGATGAGGGCAGCGCGCCAGTCAACCAACTGACGCATTGGGACAGCTTCCGGCGTTGTGCCGACAGTTGCGTTACTCATGGCATTCCCCCTACCTTGTAAATACCGCTGGCGAAACCTACCAGCATGACTATAAGTGCAAGCATAGCGTGATCCAAACCTAAAGACAAAACATTTTGGTCCTTTCTCTACAAAATATAAGGTGCGCTCTATAACTGCTCATATGCAAAGATATCTCTCAGCCTTTGTTGTAGAGGCCCTTATTCCCCCTTAAGATATGAGGGTGTATATGCAGCGGACGAGGCAGTGAGGCCCATGACACAAAACGAAGATTGGCGTCAGCAAGTTTATGATCGATATGTTTCCAGCGGGCAGGCCCCTGCTGCACAAACAGGCGAGCAGTTATTCAAATCACGTGCGCCTTATATCAACTGGATTATCGAGAATCATCTGCCATCAGATAAATCTGTGCGGATTGTTGACCTGGGATGTGGTCACGGCACATATCTTTACTTCCTGGGAAAACATGGTTACGCCAACGTGAGCGGCATGGATGTCTCGCGCGAGCAGGTGGAGCAGGCGCATCAATTGGGCCTCACCAATGTCGAACAGGCCGATTTGCTGCCGTATCTTGAACAATCACCAGATGCGAGTATCGACATCTTCCTCATGATCGACATCCTGGAACATCTGGATCGACCTACTTTATTTCGTGTGCTGAACGAGGTGTATCGCGTACTCAGGCCGGAGGGTCGTCTGATAGGCCATGTGCCGAACGCAGCGGGCATTTTTGGCGCAAGGGTGCGCTACAGTGACATCACCCATGAATTGGCTTTTACGGATCGCAGCATTCAGCAGATTACGCGAACAGTCGGCTTTGCCAATGTGGATGTCTATGAGGAAGCGCCGCTGCGCTACAGCGCTAAATCGACTATTCGACGCCTGTTGTGGGATATTGGCACGGTACCTTTTCGCTTGCTTAATCTGGCAGAGATGGGCAGTTATCATGCAATTCTGTCGAGTAATCTCCTGTTCAATGCCCAAAAGGCCTGACCTCTAAGCCTTTCGACAACCATTCTGGCAGGATGCTAATGCCATGTTTCTACATAGCAGAACCCTGCCGCTTGATGAATCCAAGCATTTAGCAGACCGTAGTGCGACCTGCCTGCTTCTCTGCGATCACAAGCCTTATAACAGACAACATCCGAAAATGATTAACTGCGGGTTGGTATAGGGTTAAGTTCTTACTGGTTACATCCGTTCAACAACAAGTTTATAGACAAATGTATAGTGAACGAATGCGTACCTAAATGCACCCCAAGACAATGTAAATGTTTGTAATCATTGCAGTGTGTTACTATCATTTCGGGTTATTGGGGGAACGGGTTTTCTACAGCACTAAAGATCAACACACTACAACCTGAAGTAGTGTTCGGTCAAATAAGAACAGGATCATTGTCGAGTGTGATCATTAGTTGGCGTACTACACAGACAATAGTATGACCTCATAATATAGTATCTGCTCAGAGTTAACCCAGAATAACCTACAACATAAAATCTGATCGGCGTTTACGGTAACAAGTCGTAAGATTGTCGTGTCGAAAGGTATAGCTTGGCTTAAGGTGTATTGCCATTTTATATTTCGATACATTACAATGCGGATAGGGTAAGGGTTTAAGGGTTCCATGATAAGAGTAGATACGAGTTCCACCTCGTCTGCTACAGAAGAGCAGACTGGGGAGGGAACAAACGTCGGGGCTGTCTCTCAAAACGTACTGGTGCAAGTGGCTGCCCAATCCAATATGCCGGAGACCATCACACAGGAAGTTCCTCGCGTTGATGTGTCATATCAGGTCGCTGACGCAGAAGAAGATACGGCACCTGTGGAGCCTGTGGTCACTGACAATGTGGACACATCTGCGGTCTCGAGCGCAGTCCTAAAGCCCAATAGTGTAAAAATCGATGTTGTTATTGAAGATGCTGTTATTGAACAGACGACAGTCGTTTCTGACCCGCCAGTACAGGCATTGAATTCGGCAGAGCGCGCTGTCCTGACATTGATCGACTCCGAAGTGAAGGAAAGCGCCTATTACATCGCCAAGCGGCTGTTCGATCTCACCCTAGCGTGGACGCTCTTCTTTATCACCTTGCCGGTCATGATCGCGATTGCGATTGCGGTCCGCCTGGATTCACCTGGGCCGATCATTTTCAGTCAGGTACGTGTGGGTGCCAAGCGCATGCGCGTCAATGGCAAAGTGACCTGGGTTGCCTATCCGTTCATGTTCCACAAGTTCCGCTCGATGCGCCACAACGCAGACGATAGCAAGCATCGGGCATTTGTTCAGGCCCTCATCAAGAATGATGAAGCCAAAATCAAAGAAATTCATGGTGGAGAAGTACCGCAGGAAGACAAGTACAAGCTGCACAAAGATACACGTATTACGCGGGTAGGGGCCTTCCTGCGCAAGACCAGCCTGGACGAACTGCCGCAGTTGTGGGACGTCATTCAGGGCCATATGAGTCTGGTCGGTCCGCGCCCCGCCATCCCCTACGAAGTAGATATGTATTCCGAAAAACACCTGACGCGCTTGGGGGCCAAGCCAGGGATTACGGGCCTGTGGCAGGTTAAGGCGCGCAGTTCAGTCTCGTTTGACGAGATGGTTGATCTCGATGTGGACTATATCAAGGGCCAGTCCATGTGGTCTGACCTGAAGATTCTATTACAAACACCGCTTGTTCTATTGAAGTCTAAGGGAGCGCATTAATGTCATTGTCGGAGGACAAAATCCAAATCAACATAGCGATGATTGGTGCGGGGTATTGGGGACCAAACCTGATTCGCAATTTTGTTGAGATGTCACGTGCAAAACTGGTAGCAGTCGCTGATCTGGACATCAACCGTCTGGATGCGATTCAGCGGCGTTATCCAACCATCAAAATGACGACAACTGACTATCGTGAGCTGTTCCGTCTTGAAAATCTCGATGCGGTTGTGATCGCCACGCCGCCGACGACCCATCGTGACATCGCGCGGGAATGTATGCTGCATGGCTTGCACGTCATGGTGGAAAAACCCCTGACGCTTTCAGTAGAAGAATCGCAGGAACTGGTAGACCTGGCCAAAGAACGTAACCTCAAGCTGATGGTCGGCCACACCTATGAATACAATGCCGCCATTCGTGCCATCAAGGACATTATTGAATCCGGCGAAATCGGCGAAGTCTACTATGTCGATTCCGTTCGCACAAACCTGGGTCTGTTCTCCAACAAGATCAACGTCATGTGGGACCTGGCTCCCCACGACATCTCCGTACTGCACTTCCTGTTTGGCGAAATGCCGAACCAGATCAGCGCGACGGGCAAGGCCAACATCGTGCCCAATATCCATGACATCGTCTATATGCACATGGATTTCCCCAGCGGCATCAGTGCCCATCTGCGTGCGAGCTGGCTGGACCCGCAAAAAGTGCGCCAGTTAACAGTCGTCGGCAGCAAAAAGATGCTGGTTTTCGATGATGTCGCTTCCCTTGAGAAGATCAAGATATATGACAAGGGTGTGGAAACACTGCCCTATACCGAGACCTACAAAGAGTTCCACCTCAGCTATCGTTACGGCGATATTGTGATTCCCAACATCTCATTTGTGGAACCGCTGCGTGTCGAGTGCGAACATTTTGTAGACAGCATTCTGTTGGATTCAGCACCGCAGACAGATGGCATCAACGGCTTGCGTGTGGTCAGCGTTCTGGAAGCCGCTCAACGGTCCCTGGAAAATCAGGGCAAGATGATGCCAATCGAATTAGACGAGAAATACACCACCTAGCTGTTGTACACGTCGAATATTCGGCGTGGGGTGAGAAGAAAGGGCCAGCGATCTTTCGGGATTCGTTGGCCCTTCGCATGTAAGACGAAATTACGAAAAGTATTGTAGGGCGATTGCTGGCTATACGGTCGATTGAAACGATCCGGGCCAGCAGCAAACAAAAAGGATAGAGAACAACATGGCAATTCCTTTTGTTGACCTTCAGGCTCAGCAGGCCCAGGTCGTTGATGAAATCCTCCCGGAAATTGAAGCTGTCTTGCGTCGAGGTAACTTCATTTTGGGCGATCCCGTCTCACAGTTTGAAGCCGAATTTGCCGAGTATATCGGCTCGGATTATGCGGTTGGCCTGGATAGTGGCCTGTCGGCGCTTAAACTGGCGCTGGCAGCATTGGGTATCGGCCCTGGCGATGAGGTCATCGTGCCTGTGAATACCTTCATTGCGACGGCGGCAGCCGTGTCATTCTTAGGTGCCAGGCCGGTCTTCGTTGAGATGGACGAGGACACCAACAACATTGATGTTACCCGTATTGAAGCGGCTATCAACGAGCGCACCAGGGCTATCATGCCCGTGCATCTGTATGGCTCTCCGGTTGATATGGACCCCGTGATGGCGGTTGCCAACCGCTACAACCTGTATGTGGTGGAAGATGCCGCCCAGGCACACGGTGCGATGTACAAGGGCAGGCGCGTTGGCAGTATTGGCCATGCCGGAGCGTTCAGCTTTTATCCGGCCAAAAACCTGGGCGCGGCGGGTGATGCTGGCGCACTGGTAACTAACGATCCTGATGTTGCTGAGCGTGTCAAAGGGATGCGCAATGTCGGCCAGGTCGAGCGCTATATTCACAGCCTGCCGCCCTACAATCACCGTATGGATACGCTGCATGCGGTCGTGCTGTCAGCCAAGCTCAAGCGGCTGGATGGCTGGAACGCCTCCCGTGATCGTCTGGCAGGCCTCTACATAGAAAATCTGCCGCAGGGCATTATCACCCCGCAGCGCATCGACTACGGCACACAGGTCTGGCACCTGTTCGTCGTGCGTGCCGAACGCCGTGACGACCTGCGTGCGGCCCTGCAAACAGAAGGCATCGGCACTGGCATTCACTATCCGGTTCCGCTGCACTTGCAGCCTTACTATGCCGACCTCGGCTACCAGCGCGGTGACTTCCCGGTAGCGGAAATGGTCGCTGATGAAATCGTTTCGCTGCCGATGTATGCTGAAATGGCCGAGTCGGATGTCAGGCTGGTCTGTGAGCGCCTGAGCGAGTTCGTACTCACCGCTAACCCGACCTAGTTTTGCATCGCAGCAAATTCCTAAAATAGTATGCCACCACCAGCCGTCGCTCCGATGGCTGGCTGGCGTTCCAAGACCTGTATCATGACCTAACCCAGAGAGAAGACGATACGCAGTGTCAGATAAAGAAAAACGCGGCAGCATGACCATGCAGTTCATCAATGGGTTCCTGGCGACGGGCCTGGGTAAAGTCTCGGTCGTGGTTCTCGGCTTCCTTGGCCTGATGATCGCCACCCGTGTCATCGACACTGAGCAGATGGGCTATTTCTTCCTCATTCAGATCATGGCGCTGTTCCTGACTGAACTGAGTAACTTCGGCATGACATTGGCACTGCCACGCTTCACTGCCGATATCGAAGATGCTGATGACAAGCGGCTGCATATCAACACCGCCGTCTATTTCCGCATTGTGACGATTATCGGCGCCTGCATCCTGGCGCTGGTACTGCGGCAGCCCTTCTCACAGCTATTTGGTGGCGAAATTCCCGATAACCTGCTCATCTTCCTGCCAATCATGGTGGCATTGGAAAGCACAGGCAAGCTGATTGTTTCCGTATTGCAGTCGTACTTCAAATTCCGGCCCATTGGCACGATCAGCGTCATCAGCAGCGTGGTTAACATGGCTTCGATTGTGTTGTTCACGCTGGTGCTGGGGCAGGGTGTCTTCGGCTTGCTGATCGCAAAAGTGCTCTCACGGGCGGTTGCCTTTGGCTATGGCGCGATCATTGCACCCTTCAGCCTGCGCCCGGAGTTTGACGCGGTGATTTTGCGCAAAATGTTGTGGTTTGGCTTCCCGTTACAGGTCAACTATATCCTCAGCTTCATCTACCAGCGCATAGATACCTTTCTCATCGGCGTTCTGATTGGCACCGAGGAAGTCGCCTTTTATGAGATCGCGCGCCGTATTCCCGACAGCCTGACCGAAGTCTTCGATGCCTTCATCCAGGTGTATTTCCCGTACGTGTCCAAACTCTCCGCGCCGGAAAAACGCGCGGAGGTATCAGCCGTCTTGAATACCTCTCTGCGCTGGATCACGCTGATTATGGCCTTTGGTTCAGCCATTGCACTGCTGTTCGGCACAGAAATCATCACCACGATTTTCTCAACGACCTATTCGGCCAGTTCGCTGCCTTTTGGCCTGCTGATGATCTCTGCGGCGGTCGTCATGATTGACAGCATTTTGGGCTACCTGCTGGTCGCGATTGGTGCGCCGCATTTGCCGCCTGCTATCAACATGGTGCGCACGGTCGTCGGCTTCATCCTGTACATCATCCTCCTACCGAGCATGGGCATGATTGGTGCCGCCTTTGTCAACATCCTCAGCATCCTCATCGTGAACCCCATCTATGTATTTGTACTCTCGCAGCGTAAAGTCGTTGTGCAGATTACGGCTTTCGCCAAGCCGCTGCTGATCGTACATGCGATTCTGCTGTTGATGGTTGTTGTCGGGCAGCCTGTGGTGTGGGTACGTGTGCTGATGGTGCTGGTTTTCCTGCCGATCAACATCTTCATCGCCCAGGAAACGCTCAAGGAAGCTCTTGCCTTCCTCAAAGAACGCCGTCTGGTGACATCATCTGCCTCAACATAGTGTCAGTCTGTAGGGGCAAAATAATGCAGTTTTGCAACTAAATATGGAAAAAGTGGTTCAGGGCTTTGGGTCAATGACCTCACCCTCAACCTCTCTTCGAAGGAGAGGGAAGTCCCTCAGTCACATCTGGAAGTCCTCGAAAACCATTCTCGTCGACTTCCGAGCAATCTGACCAGATCGTAGTTGAGTAGGATGAATCGCCCCTCTCATCACGGAGAGGGGACGGGGGTGAGGTCTGGTGCCAGCATCCTCGTTCGATCTCCATGTTTATTTTTTAAAGCGCATCATTGTGCCCTTACTACTGTATGCCCTATCTATTGTTTAGTCGTAATTTTTGCATACAGCCCCAGCAGCGCCTTCTCCTGATGTTCCCAGGCAAGCTCATCTTCCATACGCTGGCGACCTACCTGGCCCAATCGAGCGCGTAAATCAGGATCATCCAGCAGGGTGATGATCTTGGCGGCATAGTCCGCCGGATCGTTGGCCTGGGCATATACAGCCGCCTCGCCTGCACTGCGCCGATGCTCCGTCAGATCGAAAGCAACAATTGGCTTGGCGACCGACATATACTCCATCATCTTAATCATGGTGCATTGGTCGGTATAGATATTCTTCGGTTCCGGCGCGGCGCAAATATCAAACGATTGCAGATAGCGCGGCACGGTCGTATGCGGCACCCATCCCACGAACTCGACATAATCGCCCGTGTTTTGTTCTTCGACCTGCTGCTTAAGGCTGGGAACGGCGGCACCATCGCCAACAATGCGGCATAGGAAATCGGTGCGACCATGCGTATGCACCAGTTCGTTAACCGCATGCAGTAGATAATCCGCCCCATCCTGAAAGCCAATGATGCCCAAAAAACCGATGACCGTTTTGCCAGGTGGGTTAGCGACAGGCTCAAGTTCCTGCACAGCGGTCGCGAGTTTGGCCATATCCGGACCATTGCGCACAATGGTGATCTGCTCTGGCTTACGTTGACCGCGTTCCAGCGCCACCTGCCTATAGGACGCATTCGTCGCAATCACATAATCTGCGGCTTTGAACGTCGCGATTTCCAGCGCCATCAATGCCCGATAGACCTTTTCGCTGCCTTCTTCGCCAAAGCGCGAATAGCGATACAACTCCGGTGAAAGATCATGATGGTCAAAGACGAATGTTTTGCCGAGCAGTTTGTACATCCGCGCGATGATGAAATACAGATCGGGCGGGTTATGCGCATGGATGACATCAAAGCCGCGTCGCAGAAAGCAGTACAGACTGTAGAAAAAGGCCATCACCAGCGAGTAACCATATTCCACTGCATAGCCGATCAGACCTTCGCCGCCAGGTGGGGGTGGATAGCTGTAGACGCGCACACCCTCATGAACATCATGCGAAAAACGGCCCTTGCTGTGCGGGCAGATGACCGTCACGGTATAGCCTTCTTTTGCCAGCGATTGCGCTTCCTGTCGGACGCGAATATCTTTTAGATAGGGGTTGTTCTCTAGCAGCATCAGGATGCGCAAGGGCTTTTGCATGCGAAGAAAATCGTCCTTTGGTGACAGGTTGCTAGTTGGCGACGTGGTCCACTTCGATGACTGGGGTCACGTCAGCGACGGGCCTGCGCGCGCCGTCAATGAACTGCTGCTGCCAGATTTCCAGGGTCAGCAGACCATAGATCATGGTGGTGTGGTCGGCGAAATTGCGTTCGTGTTCGTCGAGCAGTTTGCTGACAAAGTCATAGTCGAACAAACCGCGCTGTTTGACGCGCTCTGGCGAAAGCATATCGCGTGTGTATTCACGGGCATCCTGGCGCAGCCATTTGGGTACAGGTACCGGGAACCCCTTTTTCTTGCGGTTGATGATCTCATCCGGCAGCCAATTATCGCCAGCCACTTTCTTAAGCAGGTATTTGCGTTGGGTGCCCATCATTTTGTATTTGGCCGGCAGACGACCCGCGAATGCGACCAGTTCCTTGTCCAGCAGCGGAACGCGCCCCTCCAGCGAAGATGCCATCGTCAGCTTATCGCCCCGAATGAGCAGGTAATCCGGCAGCCACAGCTTCAGGTCCATATACGACAGGCGATTAACGCTGCTTTTGGCTTCAGTGCCTTCAAGCGTATGCTGGATGATGTACTTCACCAGCGATTGATCCAGCTTTAGCTGGCGTTTTACATCCTTCGTCAACAGATGCTTCTTGTTGTCTCTCGTAAACTGCGGAATCCAATGAGCGAAGCGAGAAGCTTCATCCTCCATTGAAAGGGCATACAACGCGCTCTTGACGCGGCGTAGCTGCGGCAGCGTTTCCAGGGCGGTACGCGCCATTTGCTTGCCAAACTGTGGAATCCGCTGGAATAGCGGTGCATAACGTTCGCCGACGTAGCGGCCATACCCCGCGAAAAGCTCGTCGCCGCCTTCGCCCGTGAGCACCATCTTCACATGCTCTGATGCCAACCGCGCCACCAGGAAATAAGCCACCTGGGCATAATCAGCAATCGGCTGGTCCATGTGCCAGACCATGTCTTCCAGATGGTCCATGAAGTGTCCGGCGTTGATGAGTAGCTCATGGTGATCCGTCTTGAACTTTTCTGCGACAACGCGCGCATAAGGCAGTTCACTGTAGTCAATGCCATCATCACCAAAGCCAACCGAGAATGTTTTTACGGGCTGGTCCAGTAGTTGCGACATAATTGCCACAACCGTGCTGGAATCCACACCGCCGCTGAGGAATGCGCCGAAGGGAACATCACTCATTAGCCGCATGTTGACGGATTCATGCAGCAGGTCTTTTAGTTCACTGGCGTAATCATCTTCGGTTTTGGTGGGGTCTGCCTTTTCATTGAACTCAACGTCCCAGTACTGATGCGTGACCACCCCATCTTCTGAACACACCATCCAGTGGCCCGGTGGCAGCAAATAGACATCCTGTAAGAGTGTCCCAGGGGCAGGTACATAACGCAGCGTCAAATACTGGTTGAGTGCATAATGATCGAGCAATGGCTCAAAGTCAGGGTCGGCCAGCAGGGCTTTAATTTCTGAGGCGAACAGCAGGCGATCACCCTGTTGCGTGTAATACAGCGGCTTGATGCCCAGATGATCGCGCGCAATGTAGACTGTCCGTTCGACCTTATCCCAGACGGCGAAGGCGAACATGCCGCGCAGGTGGTCAGCACAATCTTTACCATATTCCTCGTACAGATGCACGATCACTTCAGTGTCGGATTCAGTGGTGAAAATGTGGCCGCGGGCTTGTAATTGTTTGCGAAGTTGATGGTAATTATAAATCTCGCCATTGAACACCAGGGCATAGCGCTTGTCTTCGTTGAACATCGGCTGATTGCCCGTAGAAAGCGCGATGATGCTCAGGCGGCGCATGCCAAAGGCGAAGGCATCATCCTCATAGCGACCTTCATGATCTGGCCCACGATGGTAGATGCTCTGCAACATGCCAGCGAGTATGCCAGGGGTTACCGGGTCCTGATGCTTATAATTATAAATACCGCAAATACCACACATAACAGTCCTCAGATGTTTTGACTCTTTTTAGTCGTTGGGTGTGGTGGTCATTTCTGCTACGATACGCTTCCCCCACGCCTCTTCATATATTGGTATGATCTGGGATACAGTCCAATCGACATTCATACGGGTAATCGCCTGCGTATTCTGGATGCGTTCGCCGCTTTTCAGCACCTCAACCAGTTTTTGCGCAATATCTGCCGTATCTTCTGTCGCAATCGTACAGTGATCGACCTGTTCGATGATGGAGGCTACATCGCCAACGTCCAGAGAGACAACCGGCAGCGTACAAGCGATGGCTTCGCGCACGGCTACTGGCGACCCCTCGTGGTCAGACACCAATATAAAACCATCTGAAGCTTGCATATACTTTGCAACCATCTCGCGCGGCTTTGCAAATACCGGCAGCAGTTCGACGTCTTCGTCAATCTGTTCCCGGACGAGCGCCAGTGCGGCCTCAGCCAGGTAGTAGCGTTTTTCTGTGCGCTTAGGGTTATACGGGAACAGGATATAGCGCGTGTTCGGATGCAATCCCAGTTCAGCGCGCGCCTGGATTTGCGAACCTGGCTTAAAAATATCTGTGTTGATGCCAAAGGGAATGACGTGCGTCGGCTGGGTATGACAGTATTGGGCCATCTGGTCGGACATGACGATGGCGCTGTTGACCACGCGCGATACCGTCCGCCCAATCTGGCCGTCACGCGCATGGCTCATACCCTCGATGCCACCCAAAATATCTGTTCCCTGGAAAGTGACCACCACCGGCAAGGTGAACTGTGCCCGCGCGATTAGCCCGCAATGGCCATAAAACGCATGGATCAGGTCATACTTGCGTCGTTGCAGCATGGTCCCTGCAACGAACTGAGCGGCTTTTAAATAGCTTTTCTTGTTATGTACATGGATAGTATAAACATCGTATGTGATGCCATAAGCCAGCAATCCGTCCAGATGATCCTGAATGGCGGGTGATGGGCTGGTCTGGCTGGCCGTGGTAATGGCGAGGATGTGCATGCGCGTTCTTCATCCTGTATTTTTGTGAGCTGATGAAAATTAACTCGGATGGACCTGGGCGACTTCTGGCGGCGTCAGGGCCTTCTTAAAGCTTTTCGTCACGACGAAAGTCGGCGAATATCGGATCGCCGTTGCGATGTACTGCAACGTGCGCCCATAATCTCGGAAGCGAAATGCACGCTTTGCCAGTCGCAGATAGGCATAGGCGGTCTTTTCTGGTGTCATCCAGTACATTTGGGGCAGATGCCGCCGTAGAATTTCCGCATGCAGTGGATAGACGCGCTTCTGCTGGGTGCTCGTCAGCGAGCGCGGGTGCTGGCGATACAAAAACAGGTCTTCGTGCACGGGCATGATTTTGCACTGGATCATCGACCGAACCCAGATATCCAGGTCCTCAGCCAGGAAGAGGTCTTCAGCATAGTAGCCGACCTTGTCGAAGACTTCTTTCCGACGCAGATGACACACGCCAATCACATTGTGGATGCCCAGTTCCTGCGGGTCGCCAACGGTGATGCGCCGGATAGGCTTACCTTCAGTGTCGATTTCGCTGTAGTCAGTGAACATGAGGTCCACATCAGGGTGCGTTTCCATGTAATTGACCATGAATGCCAGCGCATTTGGCCGCAGCAGGTCATCATCGGACAGCCAGGTATAGTAGGCCCCCTTCATATTGCGCACACCCGTATTCAGCGCGCCAGGTAGCTTCTTATTGGCTTCATGACGGATGCTGCGAATACGGTCGTCCATCGCCACATAACGGGCGATATACTCTGGCGAATCGTCGGTGGAGGCATCATCAACGATGACGAGTTCCCAGTGTGGGTAGGTCTGGTCGAAACAGCTCTGGATCGCTTCGGCCATATATTTTTTGCCGTTGTAAGTCGGCATCACGATAGAAACAAGCGGTGACGCGCTTTGCGACATATTGGTTACGTGCTCCCTGTAAAAACCCCTCAAAACCCCTGATTGTGTTGCTTATTGTGTTGTTGCAGCCGACGACATCCGGCGTCGTGCCACTTGCCTGGATGGCTCTGGTGCTTCCGCTTCCTCTGGCTCCAGCGCCTGTGTTCGGATGATGACCTCATTCAAGCCGATGATGAGTCCGGCGATAGGCGTCCAGGTCAGGTCAGTCAGGATCGGATCGACGATGGCGCTGAACAGGATACCCACCAGCGAGATCGAGAAGCCCATGACAATCGGTGAGTAAATCACCCTGACCTTTCGCCAGTAGACCACACCACGTCCCACCGCAATCAGCTTGAATGATAGCAGCGCCAGATAACCCACAATGCCCGTCTTAATCATGATCCAGAAGTGGCTGTTGTGGATGTAGTAAATGCCTTCTTGCTCGATGTCACCGTCATCCAGCTCTGGCACAACCGGACGATAGGCTGCGCCCATCCCCAGGCCAAAAATGCGCGGCGGCCAGATGTATTCCATCGCGTATTCATTTTCGATACGCCGCCATTCCAGGCTGCTGGTGCGGGCTTCGTTGTCATAGCGGGCGTTGAATGTCTCCGCCTTAAAGGTCGAGGTAAAGCGACCAACAATGGTCGTAATCGTCGCCGCCAGTTCAGATTCCGGCGCAACGACGAATATGCCGCCGATCACGACGAACGCAATCGCCGCCATGCGCAGCATAAACATGATCAAATAGCTTCGCCGTCGCGAATCCAGCACTACCAGGAACAGGAACGTCACAATCGCGGAACTGACCCAGAAATTGCGGTTGAACGTCAGCAGAATGCCGATGCCCAGCATCAACCAGGCAAGGAAGCGCGTCCTGCGGAAAAAGACGGCACGCTCCGGGAAGGCCAGCAGGGCGGTGAAGCTCATAAACCCTACCAGAATCAGATAGCGCCCAGCCGGGATGATACGCGCGATACCTTCGACATCGGTCCCATCCTGGGCGAACTCCTCAATCCGACCATAGATGATCTGATTCTCATAGCCAACCAGGAACTGGGCGACCATCATCACCGCGACAAATACGGCCAGCATCAGGAATGTGCGAATGATGATCTGCAACTGGCGCTCACCCTGGATCAGATGGCTGACGACAAAATACGAGGCATAATAACCCACATAGCGGATTTCAGTCGTCGCCTGGTCAAGCACCGTCGTTCCGGTGATGAGGCCCAGCACAGTCGATAGCAGCATCATGCCCAGGAAGATCATCAGCGAGACGCCCAGGGCGTCCATCTGCACCGTAAAATCTTTTTGAACTGCTCGCCGGACGGCGACCAGTGCCAATAGTCCGACCAGGCCCAGGTCAAGCAGATTGAGGCTGCCAAAACCAATCGGGATTAACGGAATGGCATTGACATCCATAATGGTTGAATAACCAATGATGTTGGCGATGAGAATCGTCTCTGGGAATTTGAGGGCGATGGCAGCGCCGATAGCGGCGACCAAGAGCAGCGGCGCGATGATCGGTGGCAGCACCATCTGGGAGATGCCGATTGCCAATCCAACAGCGAGGCTGATGACAACCTGGCTAAACGGATTGCTGATGAGGGCTCTCAGATTGGTGTAGGGCACGTTGATTTATCCGTTCTCTGGGTGGCTGTTTGGCCACCACATCGACCTGATCTTACGCCATTTGACCTTGCCAGCACCATAAATTGTGTTGGCATTGGGGGACAATCTTTTGTTTCTCATCGGTGGCTTTGGCGCATTATTCCAGCCTATAATCGGCCATACGATCAATAATGCGTTGATTGTTGTGGCCTGTATCCTTAGCTTAACAAGCCTACCTTGTTAGAATTGAGAAAGACTCAACTCATTTAAGGACTTACCTTATAGACGCCAGCCCAAACCCTAAGTATTATGATACATAACGGCGAGTAGAACAACGTCTATTTTGTCGTTCGGGACATTTGGGACATTTAGGGACATCGTATACCGTTATGGAAATTGCAGAGCTTTTTGCCATTCTCTTCAAGCGCAAGTGGATCATCATTGCGACGACCACCGCTGCGATCTTGGGGACCATCTTGGCTATCAGCCGCTTAACGCCTGTCTATGAAACATACGCCACGCTGCGTGTGATGACTGTCACCGTTGGCGATCTGACTTGGGTGGACTATAACCTGTCTTATACCAAGCTGCTGGCCAATACCTACACCACGCTTTCGACCAGCGGCCCCATCTATGATCGCATCCGTGCCGAGCTTGGCATTCAGGACGTGCCGGAAATCACGGTAGAACAGGTTCCAAATACGGAACTGGTTTCGATACGTGTCGAGTCGGAAGATCCGCAGTTGGCGGCTGATGTGGCCAATGTGCTCGTCAATACCCTGATTGAGGAAGGTACCAACGTTTTTTCTGAAGACCTCGCCAATTCGGAACGGGTCTTGCAGGAGCTGGAGCAGGAATCGCGCGAAAAGTTAACTACCATGCGTGAAGAGTACCGGACGCTTCTCGGCGAAGAAGTTACGCCAGAATCTGCCGCGCGACTGGAAGAACTCGATCAGCAGATTTCGGTTGAGCAGAACAATTACCAGCGCCTGTCGAACCAGCTTGCAGATATTTCATACATTCGCGCGGTGCGGTCCAATCAGGTGCGCCTGGTCGAACCTGCATATGTACCGGATACACCCTCTGGTCCTAATACGACGCTGTATATTGTTCTGGGCGTAGGCGGTGGCTTCCTGGCAGGGGTGGTGCTGGCGCTGTTGTTCCATGTCTTGGATCGTCGTCCGCGCTCAGTAGTGGATTTTGCCGCTGAACATGGCCTGACGGTCATGGGGCGTATTCCCTCGATGTGGGGCGCGGAAGCCTCTTTGCTCAAGGCAAATGAAGAGTCGTTCCTGTTCCATACTTTTGAGCGATTAGCGATTGAGGTATTGCACGAAGTAGGTGGTGGCCATTTGCAGCGCCGCGCCAAGCCGGAAGAAATTGGCAAGCGTGCCATTTCGGTCGTCAGCGCCGCTGCTGATGAAGGCAAGTCGATGGTCGCGTTTGGTCTGGCGGTTGCCCTGGGGCGTCGTGGTCTGCGCACACTGATGATCGACGCTGATCTCAGTTCGATCCCGACTTATTCACCCTATGTCTATGGCCTGCCGCTACAGCAAAACCCATTTGACCTGATGAACATCCGGCGCATTTTCTCACGCACGCTTGGCCGGACTTCTCCGGCACAGTGGGTGTCGATCCGCCTGGAAGATGGCTTCTCGATCAATGCCGCGCAGCCCTTCCCGCAGCATGACCTGCACCTCGCGCCGATTAGCAGCCTCAAGCCAGTGATAGACCCAACGCATATGCTCTCGATTGATGAAACCATCGATCTGTTTTTGCAGCATGTTCGGGATAGCTACGATTTCGTGATTATCGACAGTCCGCCCATGCTGCTGACCTCGGAAGCGGTTGATCTGCTGCCGCTGGTGGATGGCAGCCTGATTGTCGTCAGCGCGCGGGAAACGAATGAAGAGCAGGCCCATGAACTGGTCGAAATGATCCAGCGTACCGATGAACGCATTATCGGTGTCGTTGAAAATCACGCTGATGTCCGTGACCAGCACCAGAGTTACGAGCGCTATGCGGTCTACCGTCGTAAGAATGCTTACTTCCGTCGCATGATGCAGACCGTCAGCGAGCGCGTTGCCGAGATGGATAGCAATGTTCCCCAGGCGCCCCGCAACCGGACCGTGCGCCAGCCCGTGCGGACGGAGCCAATCCGTCGTGAGCCAGCGCGCCCACCTGTCCAACGGTCGCCTTACCAGGGGCCGGACGGCTTCGACGAACCGACCAAACCAGGGGCGCTGTACCTGAATGCTCAGGCGCTCCAGGACAGCTTGCAGGAACCTGAAGAGATGCGCAGCGATGGTCTGGTGGATAATCAGTTTTACATAGGTAACGGCCATTCTAACGGCAATGGCTACACCAATGGCAACGGGCACACCAATGGCCACTCCAATGGTAATGGCTATGCCAATGGCGCTGACGCCAATGAGGAAAATGAGGCAGAAGCGATTGAGCCGGATGACCTGACCATCATTGAGGGCATCGGGCCGAAGTACAGCGCAACGCTGTTTGAAATGGGCATCGTGACCTTCGCTGATCTGGCCGCCTGCACAGAAGCCGACCTCATGGCGATCTTTAATGAAGCGGGGATGCGCAAACCATCCAGCATAAGCACTTGGGCGCAGCAGGCGCGTTTAGCCGCTGCCGAGGACTGGGCCGGTCTGGAAGCTTTACAGGAGCAGCTCACCGCAGGCCGCGAATCCTCAAATCCTTAAAGCAACACAGGTAATTGATAGTAATGAAGAAGGGCGCACAGGTGGCGCCCTTTTGCTTGTTTAGGGAATAGTCGCGATGATGCGGTCAGCAAAGCGTGTGACAGCTTCGCCATTGCCCAGGTCCGGGTAAATCATGACTGTGTTGCCCATATACAATCCATCAATGGGCGTCACGATGTCTGGAATATCATCCAGCGTGTTAATCGGACGAATCGGTTCCACATAACGCGCCCGCTGCACGATGAAATCCTTGATCCAGCTATCCTGCACATCGGGGAACATCTGCTTGAAGGTACGCATCCATTCTGTGCGGACCTGCTCGTCAGGCCACTGCATCATCTCGTTATCGGGTGCAACGTACTTCGGCAGATAAACAAGGTGGTTGTTTTTCACATGCGCCGGATCAACCAGATTGGTGGTTTCCACAACGGCTGTAAATGGAATACTGGCGTCGGTGATATTGATGACATAGTAGGGTGTCAGCTTGCGATCCATAATCACCAGCGGACACAGGACGCCCAGATATTCCTGTTTAGCCAGCTTGGTCTTGAAGTCGGCAAATCCATCTGGCAGGAGCGCCGCTAGCCCCGGCGAATGCAGTGTGCTGATGACCATATCCTGCGGATCAACGCTGCCGTCAGCCAGCCGCACACCAGATACCTTGCTGTTTTCAATCTCAAGCTTGTCAATCGCGGTGTTCAGCTTAAAAACGACACCGCGCTCCAGGCAGTGCTTTTCCAGCGCTTCAATGAGCGTATAGTAGCCATCTTCCAGATAGCTCATCATCTCTTTGGAGGTAACACCCTGGCGCGTGCCCATCATACGCTTGAGCCGTGACCAGATATAGGTCGCTGGAACATCACCCGACAGCGTATCGAACTTGGCGCGCAGCAGCGGCTGCCATACCTTGTCATAGACCTTGCGCCCACTGACCTTCATCAGCCAATCCTGCACTGGAATGCGGTCGATGGTGCGCCAATCGCTCTCGAACTGAGCATAGACAATTTGCAGGCCCAGCCGAAAGCGTTGGATCAGGCTGAGAGGTGGGAAGCTCATCAGGTCAACAGGGGTGTTGAACGGGTAAATCTTGCCCTTGTCGTAAAAGCCCTGTTTGGTAGCCGTAAAATGCACTTTTTCGCCCACGCCACTCTCCTGAATCAGCCCGTGCATGGACATATCGCTGCTGAGGATGGTGTGGTAAAAGCGGTCGATGCGCTGGCCATCGTACATAAAGTAACTGGCCAGCCCACCAAGCTGGCTCCCGCGCTCATAAAGGGTGACATCATAGCCCCGCTGCGATAGCCGATAGGCCAGCGTCACGCCCATGATTCCGCCGCCAATAATACCAACGCGCTGTTTGTTTTCTGATTGCACGCGGGCAATCCTTTCGTTAGGTCTATTCAAGGTCGGAGCATTAAACATTATAGAATATTACAGAGAGAAATTGCGAACGAATCTTCGCCAGATTCTTCTCAAAAACATAACGCTATGTTACAATGCGCATGGGGAAGGCATCCTGTCGATCTGACAAAATGATATAGCCCAAGCTGATAGCCTGTTTGCTTTACTGTTGTTATTATCAGCGGGTTCGTCAATCGACGATCGCCACACAAGGGGAAAACCATGTCCAAAACATCACTGTCGATTGTCGTGCCGGCTTACAATGAGTCGGCGGGGGTCGCGCATACCGTACCTGCCTTGCAGACCACGCTCGATCAACTCGAACAGACCTATGCTGTTGATCTGATTTTTGTCAATGATGGCAGCAAAGACGACACCGAGGCGCTGCTGCAAGCCGCCACTGCCGATGATCCGCGCATGCAGATCGTAACCCATCCCCAGAATAAAGGGCTGGGCGCAGCCATTAAAACGGGCTTTGCCCATAGCTCCGGCGATATCGTCGTCACGACCGATTTTGATGGCACCTATCGTTTTGAAACCATCGCTGAAATTGTCGGTTGCCTGGTAGGCACAGGTGCGGACATAGTCACAGCCTCACCCTATCATCCCAAGGGCGAGGTGAAAAACGTGCCGCAGTATCGGCTGTTGTTCAGCTTTGGTGCCTCAATGCTCTACCGCCTGCTGGTCAGGTTCAACATCCACACCTGGACGGCTCTGTTCCGCGCATATCGCCGCAATGTCATCGAAAATGTCACTTTCGAGAGTGACGACTTCCTGGCCGGGACCGAACTGCTGGTGCGTGCCGTCCAGCAGGGCTACCGCGTCGAGGAATTCCCGACGGTCCTGCATTCGCGCGTCTTTGGCCAATCCAGCCTGAAGATCGCCAAGGTGACGATGGCGCACCTCAAATTTCAATCGCAGTTGCTCTGGGAGCGCCTGACCTTTTCCGTACCCAAAGCCGCAAAAAAGTCCACTCTACCATCGTGAGGCAGATCAAACTTTATGGCCACATTCATCCATCCGTCCGCAGATGTCGATGACGACGTCATTATTGGCGAAGATACCAAAATCTGGCATCTGAGCTACATTCGCAAGCATGCCAGCCTGGGCGACGAGTGCATCCTGGGGCGCGGCGTTTTCGTTGACGAAGGCGTCCAGATTGGCAGCCGCGTCAAAATCCAGAATTATGTCTCGGTCTATGCGGGCGTGACCATCGAGGATGGGGTGTTTGTGGGGCCGCATGTCTGCTTCACCAATGATTACATGCCGCGTGCCGTCAACCCGGATATGACGTTGAAATCCGCCGATGATTGGGTGATTACGCCGACGCTTGTGAAAGCCGGCGCCGCCATTGGTGCCAACAGCACCATCGTCTGTGGCAAGACCATCGGCCAATGGGCGCTGGTGGGGTCTGGCTCCGTCGTGACGCGCGATGTCCCCGACCATGCGCTGGTGGTCGGCAATCCGGCTCATCAGATTGGCTGGGTGTGTTCTTGTGGCAAGCGCGTCAACAGCCGTGAAGAAGTTGATGAGTGTATGGTAAATAATCATGCTCAAACAAGCGAATAACGTTATGGAAATTGGTATCTCCAAGCCCTTTATCGGTGAAGAGGAAAAGCAGGCTGTTTTAGCCGTTCTGGAAAGCGGTCAGGTCACACAGGGACTGCGTGTTGCACAGTTTGAGCGACAGTTTGCCGAGTATCACGGTGCGGAATTTGGCGTCGCGACGAATAACGGTACCAGCGCCCTTATGGTCATGATGATGGCGCACGGCATCGGCCCTGGGGACGAGGTCATTGTGCCCGCCTTTACCTTCTTTGCGACGGCATCCTCAGTGCTGGCCGTTGGGGCAACACCCATCTTTGCCGATATCGACCCCGTAAGTTATTGCATGTCGCCCACAGCGGCAGAAGCAGCCATCACCAACCGCACCCGCGCGATCATGCCCGTGCATCTCTTTGGTCATCCAGCGGATATGCCCGCTTTCAAGGCAATTTGCGACAGATATGGCTTGCTGCTGCTGGAAGATGCCGCCCAGGCGCATGGCGCTGCTATCGGTAACGCCCATGTGGGCAGTTGGGGATCAGCAGCCTTTAGCTTTTACGCCACCAAGAACATCATGACGGCTGAAGGCGGCATGATCCTGACCAATGATGGCGAAGCGGCTGAACGTATGCGCATGTTCCGCAACCAGGGCATGAGTACCCAGTACTTCCATGAAGTCGCGGGCCACAATTACCGCATGACCGACATCAACGCCGCGCTTGGTATTGTCCAGATGTCCCGTCTGCATGAGTGGACGCAGCAGCGTATCCAGAACGCCGCTGAATTCAATCTGCGAATTCACAGCCTGCAAACCCCTGCGACATCGGATGGCTATACACATGTGTTCCATCAGTACACCGTTCGCGTTCCCGATGGTCTTTCCCGTGATGATGTCCTGAAGCAGCTTCAGGATCAGGCCATTGGTGCGCGCGTTTACTACCCGCTGCCGATTCATCAGCAGCCCGTTTTCCAGCGCATGCCAGAATACGCTGACGTCCATCTGCCGGAAACAGAACGCGCCGCACAGCAGGTCCTCAGTCTGCCCGTACACCCACATTTGACGCAGGCAGAGCGCGACCACATCGTTGATGTGGTCAATGCGCTGGCCTAGGCGCCGCAGCAACCGGAGGCAATCAACCGCGTGAAGTGTGTAACAGTGGTGGGCACGCGCCCGGAATTTGTGCAGATCGCGACCATCTCGCGATTGTTGCGGCAGCATCACAGCGACGTATTGGTCAATACAGGCCAGCACTACGACGATAATATGTCTCAGATTTTTTTCAGTGAACTGGGCTTGCCACTGCCGGATTATGACCTCGGCGTTGGCAGCAGCAGCCATGCCCAGCAAACAGGCGAAATCATGATGCGGCTGGAACCCATTTTGCAGCAGGAACAGCCTGATTGGGTGATCGTCTTTGGCGATACCAATTCGACAGTGGCGGCGGCGATGGTCGCGGCCAAGCTGCATCTGCCGCTGGCCCACATCGAAGCCGGACTGCGCAGCTTCGACCGCGATATGCCGGAAGAGGTCAACCGCGTCGTGACCGACCACATCAGCCAGCTATTATTCGCACCGACCGACAGCGCCGTGACCAATCTGGCCAACGAAGGTATCACCGAGGGGGTGCATCAGGTCGGCGATGTCCGCGTCGATATTTTGCAGGAAATGGCTGCCCGTTCCGATGAGCGGCAGTCTGGTCTGCGCCAGCGCATTGGCCTCGCCGAAGGCGTACCCTTTGCCCTGACGACCATCCATCGTCCGGCCAATACCGACGATCCAGCGCGATTGGGTGCCATTGTCGCTGTCCTCAACGCACTTGATCTGCCCGTTGTCCTGCCCATCCATCCCCGCCTGCGCAAACTGATGGATACGCATGGCCTGAAATTCAGCGAAAATGTCCGCGTGATTGATCCGGTTGGTTTCCTCGATATGGTGGCACTGCTCCAGGCTTGCGAAATCGTCATCACTGATAGTGGCGGCCTGCAAAAAGAAGCCTATCTGCTGCATCGGCCCACTGTGACCGTGCGCGATTCCACCGAGTGGATCGAGACTGTGCATGCCGGATGGAACCGCCTCTGTGAGCCGGAACACGATGCCTTTATGGCCGCTGTTGCCGAAGCGCGCGGTTCCCGGCCAGCGACGCATCCCGACTATTACGGCGCTCCTGGCGTCAACGAACGCATCATGACCATTCTGCATGAGAACATGAGGGGCTGAATATGCCACAAAAACCACTCGCCAGTCTGTCGCTCGACTTAGACAATAAGTGGTCGTACATCAAGACGCATGGCGACCCAGGCTGGGAGAATTTTCCGTCGTACCTGGATGTGGTCGTGCCGCGCGTCCTGGAAATCCTGCACAAGCGCGATCTGACGATTACCTTCTTCATCGTCGGGCAGGATGCGGCCATCGAAGCCAATCAGCCTATGCTGAAAAGCATCGCTGATGCAGGTCACGAAATTGGCAATCATTCATTTCATCATGAACCCTGGCTGCACCTCTATAGCGAAGAAGACATCGCTAAAGAACTGGCAACTGCTGAAGAAGCCATCATCGCTGCAACCGGCGTCAAACCTGTTGGCTTCCGCGGTCCGGGCTTCAGCGTATCGGAAGGTGTCCTCAAAGTGCTGGTGGATCGTGGCTATCGCTATGACTGC
Organism: Anaerolineaceae bacterium; assembly: GCA_020634165.1. GTDB lineage: Bacteria > Chloroflexota > Anaerolineae > Aggregatilineales > Phototrophicaceae > Phototrophicus. The sequence continues at coordinate 944,353 of JACKCF010000001.1, forward strand.
TCGACCTTCCCAACCTACCTGGGACCGCTGGCACGGGCCTATTACTTCATGACGGCCAAGCTCACGCCGGAAGAAAAAGAGAGCCGCAAGAAGCTTTTCGGCACCCTGGCCGATGGCCTGCGCCCGAACAAACCTTATCGTTGGAACGTGGGTGGCAGCACTTTGCTGGAAGTCCCTGTGACCACCATGCCCGTCATCAAAATCCCGATCCACGCCAGCTATATTCTGTATCTGGCGAAATTTTCGCCCTTCGTCGCCAAATTGTACTTGCGCATGGCGTTGCTGTTCTGCCGCGTCATGGGTGTCGAACCCTCATTTTTACTGCACCCGCTGGACTTCATGACGGAACAGGATGCCCCGGAATTATCATTCTTCCCGGCCATGCGCGTGCCGCTTGACAAAAAATTGGCTCTGATGGACGACATTCTCACCATGCTGACCAGCCAGTTCGAGGTGTTGTCGATGTCGGGCTTCGTCCAGCGAGCGGAGTCGCGCTCTGGATTGCGTAGCCTGCAACCGAATTTTGGACCTCAACAGAGTGTCTAGCTCCGTGACAGCAACTTGCCCATTTTGCGATAGTCCGGCAGCGGTCGCTTTCGTCAAAGAAGGCTGCGACATCTGTGACTGTAGCGCCTGCGGCCATCGCTTCGCTGCTCTGGAGTTGTCCCCACGACATGTCGATACGGTCTATGGCGATGATTACTTTACGGCAGGTGGCGCGGGCTACGAGGATTATCTGGCGGAAGGCGATCTGTTGCGGGCGCATGGCAAACGCTATGCCGACCTGCTGACGAAGTACACTCCGCCGGGCACGATGCTCGATGTAGGCGCGGCGGCAGGCTTCATCATGCGTGGCTTTGCCGATGGTGGCTGGACGGTCAGCGGTGTCGAACCCAATGCGATGATGGCCCATCATGCTCAGTCCCAATTCGGCTTTGACGTAGCTGTTGGCTCATTGGAGCAGTACCAGAGCGACACACAGTTTGATCTGGTTTCCATGATCCAGGTAGTAGGGCACTTTTACGATATTCGTGCCGCTTTTGAAAAAGCATCCCGACTATTGTGTCCAGGCGGCTTCCTGCTGATCGAAAGTTGGGATCAGGGCAGTTGGCCTGCGCGGTTATTGGGCGAGGGCTGGCACGAATACAGTCCGCCGAGCGTGGTGCACTGGTTCACCCCGGAACGACTTGCTAACCATCTGGCGGCGTTTGGATTCCAGGAAGTGGCGAGGGGCAAGCCCAAAAAACGCCTTAATGGCGCCCATGCCAAATCGCTCGTCGGCCACAAAATCGCGGATATGCCGCTGTCAAGTGTGATGCAAGCGGGCCTCAAGCTGGTGCCGGATAACCTGATTATTCCATATCCAGCCTTTGACCTATTCTGGGGGCTGTACCAACGCCAATGAAAAAGCTGCGGTGGGGAGCCATTATTCGGGTAATCATCAGCGTCGGCCTGATGGTCTTTTTGCTGACGCAAATCCACCTGGAAGAATTGTTCCAGCACAATCTGGACCCTGGACTGTTTGCGATAGGCATCCTCATCTTTTGGGGATATATGCTCGCCTGGGCCTTGCGTTGGTGGCTGCTGCTGCGCGGCGCCGGGGAAAATGTGCCCTTCGGCACGCTGTTCAGGACGCATCTTTTGGGCGTGTTTTTATCGCTGCTGCTGCCGGACATGGTCGGCATGGATGTGGGCCGTATGCAGGAAATGTCCCGCGTGCGCGACAACAAGGTCGGTGTGGTATCGACCGTGCTGCTGGATCGCCTGCTTGGCCTGGGTACCCTGATTATGACCGCGCTGGTGTCGCTGCTGGTATTAGGCTACCAGTATGTGGGCACGACGGTGCTTTACCTCATCATCGTGCTGGCAGTCGGGTTGATCGTCGGCTGGCTGGTGTTTTTCAACAAGGGCCTCATGAAGCGTTTCGGCTGGCTACTGAATTTGCCTTTCGTCAATCGCTTTGCATCAACGATCAAATCACTGTATGTGGCGCTGCATCAACTCCAGGCCAAGCGACGGGTGCTGGTATGGGCCGTCCTCATGTCGGAAGTCTCGACCCTGCTGGCAGTGACTGCCGTTCTGTTTCTGGCGCGCGCCCTCGGTGACCATACCGATACGGTCTTTTTCTATATCATGATGCCAATTGTCTGGGTGGTCGTTGCGCTGCCGATTTCCATCGGTGGCCTGGGTGTACGAGAAGCCGCTTATGTCACACTGTTCACCCAGGTTGGCATGGATAGCTCCCTGGCGCTGGCGCTCTCGCTGATGCACTATGGCATGCAGGTGATGGTCGGCGTGGTCGGTGGCTTGCTGTGGGTATATGCCTCACTGCAAGCGCTTCGGCATCCGCATACGGATACGTCCATGCCCCAGGATTTCGCCGCCGGCGAAAATCGCCCCTAATCGTCATCCCCCTGGTAGCCATAGTGAACGTTGATCGTTGCTGTGGCCCCAGCCGGAATTTCCAGTCCAATGACCAGCTCATCATCGACAATCTGATACGGTAGCTCCTGGCCGTTGACGCGCAGCCAGCTTATAGGCACGTTCTGCGTTTCTGTCTTGCGAATGCAATAGGTACGTGGCACGCTGCTGTCGTTGCTGATATGTGTCGTTCGCACGTACATCTGTACATCGATGATGCCATCTGGTGCATCTTTCTCCCAATAGAGATGCTGCACGATGTCTTGCAGGCTGGCCCATTGCAAATCACCATAGAGGCCATTCATCTCTTCCGCGACTGGATTAAAGGCATCCATCCCAGACGTGAAAAGCTCACCAACGTAGGTATGCGTATAGAACAACGCGGGTCGATCCAGATATAACTCACGGATAAAGCGATCAACCTGGGGGGTCTCCGGGTAATAATTGATGTCGCGGCGCACAATCATCGGGAATGATTCATAGCGCATAATCGCTGGGGCCATCGCATAGGCCCAGTCATCAGGGTAGCTTTCGCCCAGCGGAATATTTTGCCCGTTGATCGTCGCCAGATAGTTGCGCTCTTTGAGCAGCGTAAACGTCCCTGCTGGTGATATGCCGTATGGGAAGACCATGATGCGGCCAAAAAGGAGGTCATGCGTCGAGCGGTGGAGAATGAGCTGGCGCAGGCCGCTTTCGATGGCAAATAGTTGCTCCACAAAGGGGCGTGGCGGGAAAGTCGGATTATAGTCTGGTGCGCTCCTGTCATAGTAGTAGAACTCGTAACCATCGCCCAGGTAGCCATGCTGCACAATCGAATAGCGGTCGGGGTTGCTGACGATCAACGACACCACATCGGAATCCGCCAGCGGCAGTTCGCCAGGATGGGCGGCGATAGTCGTATGGAAATTGGCGAAGTCCATTTGTTCCAGAAGGTCATAGTAGGACAGCAGGAAAAATGGCTCGGTCAGGCGCGGATCGTCTAAAGTCAGGTTGGCGTAGTTGGTCGTATTGTGCCAGATCATATCGCCATAAGCGTATTTAAAAGCAAATACCAGCGGCAGCATTCTGCTGGAAAGGGAATCGTAGTAGTACAATTCGCGCAGGGGCTGGTCGAGTAGCGGCGCGGCACTGTTGACCAGAATGCTGCCCTCACCAATTGGCACTTGTGAAAACACAGTTGGTCGGCTGCCATCATTAGCGACAACCTGCATGATAGGCCGGACATGGGCTTCCGGTCGCCAGATGACTGCCGAATCAATGGCTTCTTCGCGCGGTTCGATTGTCAGCGTATGATCCGTAAACTCGCGTGTCATCTCCGGTAGCTGATCGGTGAAGGTCCACCCGTTCATCCCGCTGTGGATTTCTATGATGTCTTGCAGCGCGCCACCTGTGAGTGCCCATCCAGCCGTCCGCGCGGCTTTGCTCGCACTGGTGTTCATCTCATACAGCAGGACATGGCTGCCATTGATAGCGGCCTCATTCAGTGCCGTGATCCATTCCACTGGCAGCAGATCAAGTGTCGCAGCGTTGATGCCGATGAGGGGGAAGGGTTGGCTTTCCAGCAGGGTCAGCAAATATGCCAGCGCCTCCGCTTGCGTGATGTCTACCCGCTGGCAGTCGATGCCCAGGAAGCGCGCCAGTTCGCAGTATTGAGGCGCGAACTGCGTCTGCGTTTGCGGACTTTCCAACAACAATGCTGTGTAATTTACGACGCCCCGCGTGACGCAATCAACCGAGGCGGTCGCAATCGGCGGCTTGTTCTCGCCGTCATCTCGGTTGTCCTGTGCTGCAACCGTCGCTGTGCTGAACAGCCCAACGACTATAAGCAGATAGATGATACTGAAAAATCTTGCCTGGAAACGCATTGCGCTCCTCTAATGTACGGATTGATACTACCCCTGAGTGCGGCCCAGTTGGCTGCGAAGATCAAAAATGATGTAAAGGTCTGTCTCTGCGACGATGGGGTGATGCGTTGTTAGATACTCGCGCAAGCCAACCTGATGCTCCCATTCGTGCATATCGGTCACGATGAAGTAAGAAGGATCGTCAATGCCACTCTCTTCAAAAATGCGCTGTGCAATATGCTCTGGCGTATCATCCGGAATGGAGCGTCCGGAGAGGTGCCACGCGGCAACTTCCACTGAGGGTAGCCAGGTCGCCCCAGAAAGTTCGCTGTGATAGAGCATTGGCAGCGCATAGGCATGTCCCAGAATGATCGTATTCTGGTCATGATCCAGCATTTGCCCAATCTCAACAGCCGCCTGTACTTCGGCTTCGTAGTCGAGTGTTTCTGGCTCATTGTCATGGCTGCCGATCACCAGAATTATGCTAAGGCTGATGCTCAATGCCACCAGACCATAGATCGCCATACGGGCCAGCCTGTTCGCGGCATTGCTCTTGATATACAGCGCATAGGCAGCCAATCCTTCCGCCACCGATAGCGCCACAATCGGGATCAGCGGCAGGTGATAGTAGCGGTGGGTATGCATGTTGTAGGTAAACACCAATCCCAGGAAGATATATCCCAGCCACATGCCAATCAGCAGATAGCGCCGCAGACGGTCTTTGCTGGCGAGTACGCCCAACAGGCCACCGACCAGCAAAATAAAACCGACTTCATAGTTAATCAGGCGCAGCCATCCCCGCCAGAAAGTCGTCGTCAGCAGCAGGTTCGGTAACAGCCGCCCACCCGCATTCTCCTGGAATCGCTCAGTGATGAAAAAGCCATAGAACAGATACAGACCAACCGGAGCCAGTGCCAACACAGCAAACAGATAGCTGTGCCACCCCAGGAAGGTTTTGCGCCAGCCATGCCGATAAACACTGAGCATCAGGAAGACGGGTGCCAGCAAAAATGATGCCTGCAATTTGAGCAGAATGGTCAATCCAGTGAGGATGCCTGCTGATACCAGCCGTGAGGTTGTTGGTGATTGGGCATAGCGCAGGAATGTGAAGATACTCGCCAGCACCATCATAATCATGAGTGGATCGGGCTGGAAGTTGTTGCTCTGGATGATGCCTACCGGAACAAATAGATAGATCGCCAGCGCAAATATCGCGCCATCACTGCTGCCGATGAGCATCGCGATCTGATAAACAAACCAGCCCCCGATCAGCCAGAAAATGCTTGATAACAGCGTTGCGACAGCCAGGTTATTATCACCAAGCAAGGCCCACAAATGCGCCACCAGAAATTCCATCACAGGTGGCTCATTAACAGGTTGGCGATCTCGGTTGAGGATGACCGCCGACCGCGCTGGCTCTGGTGCATCAATCAGCTCATAGTAATTGCCCTTAGCAATCACCGCCGAATAGTATTCGCGTGTGTCGAAGCGGAAATAGGGCGTCATGGCGGAATCCACCATGCGGATGCCCAATGCCGTCACAAAAAGCACAATCAGGATCGGCCAGCGGATAGCGCCGCTTTTGGGGAAGAAAGGCCCAGCGTCGGATGTTGCTTGCATAAAAACTCTCGTGGGTGCGGCTGATCGGCCAAGCGACCAGCGGAGAAGTAAGACTTTGTAAGAAGTATGCGCTATTGTCCTCTCAATAGCATAACAAGGCAATCCGGTTTTACGCATTTAGGCGTTGTATAGATAGCCACATGAAAGGTTGGCGGGGCATGATGGAAACTGTGATGAGGTGGTAAGCCTGCTCCGGCCAGGGTAACAGCCGATCACTAAACGAATATGTGCGGTTCGTGGCCCTGTTTGGATGATGGGCACGGGCTGCACTAGGCCTATAATCCTCTTGCGAGCATACAAACAAGGGTTTACATTCAGGGCCATATGTCACTTAGTTTCTGTCCCTATCATTGTGAACAGTGTTGCGGAGTAATCGTTATATGAATATGCGGAACCCCAGCCAATCATTGCGCCTGGTGGTTGTTGTCTTCCTGGCTTTTGTGTTCTTATCGCCCGTAACCTCCCCTGTGGCGATGGCGATGCCTTCACCGGAACAGCCGTCCCAGGCCATAGGCATTGTTCCCATCAATCAACGCCCTGAAAACCATATTGGTCAGATGTTTGCGGGGGTGCATCCGCGCCTGTTCTTTACCCGCGATGAACTGCCAGCGATCCGCGATAATGCCTTGTCAACCCATCAGGAAATCTGGCTGTCCATTCGTGCTTACGCCGATCAGTTGATAGCTTCGCCCTTGCCCAGCAGCCCACCATCGGGTGCTGATCTCAATTTCTATCGCGGGGCAGGCAATGACATCATTGCGCTGGCATTTGCCTGTGCCATTGAAGATTATGATCCGTACTGCGCTCCGGCTGTAAGCCGCCTGATGACGATGATTGGGTGGTCGTCCTGGTCGAGCGACCCCGATGAACGTGGCCTGGAATTGGCGCATATGCTGATGGGTGCGTCGCTGGCCTATGACTGGACCTATCTGCACATGACGCCTCAGCAGCAGCAGCAGGTTTTCAACCGCCTGATACAGGAAGGCGAACGTCTGTTTAACGCGGCGGTCACGATAGAAAACGTCAGCGGCTGGTCCAATTGGTGGCAGCAGTCCTATATGCAAAACCACTACTACATCATGCATGGGGCGCTGGGCATTGCTGCGATGGCGCTGGATGGTGATGTGCCGGCTACTACTTGTACCGTGACCAACAGGCGCAACAGTGGGGTCAATCTGCGTCATGGCCCAGATACGACCACCACAATCGAGCGTCAGATGGTCCCCGGCGAAACTGCCGAGGTCATTGGTCGCGACAAGGGCGGCGATGGCTTTCAATGGTGGTTGTTGGATGACGAAGCCTGGGTACGTGCCGATGTGGTGGCAGCAAGCGGCTGTAATGCGCTTGTCTCGAACGTCGGCTACTGGCTGGGCCTGCTTTTTGACCGCTTCACCTTATCACGCCAACTGCTCAACAGCATCAGCGATGGTAGCTGGCACGAGAGCATCCCATACCAGAACTACTTCATGACCTTCATGCTGCCTGTTCTGACGAATTACCGCGATCTAGTCGGTTATGATTTGATGCCGAATAGCTACCTACAGGCATTTGCCGACTGGCGTGTGTATACCATGCTGGCTGATGGCCGTTTCATCCTGCCTTATGGCGATTTCGACTGGGACTGGATGAATGGCTACGCGCCCCAGGCGCTGCTGCGCTTTGTAGCATCGGAATACGATAATCCCTTTGCGCAGTGGGCCGCTAATCGGCTCGTCACGCGCTTTAACCGCATCGTGGGCGATAATCCCTGGTATGTTTTTGAAATGCTCTATTACGATCCATCGGTGCCGATGGAAGGGCCGCACAGTCATTCACTGAATTATGTTGCGCCGGATGCCGAAAGCGTCGTCTGGCGCACAGGTTGGGATTACGAATCGCTGACCTTTGGCTTTAAGGCCGGGGCCTATGGTGGCCGCTACGCCTTCGACTCGTTCATTGAAGGTTATTACCCGCCCTGGCAAGCCCCATGTAGTGAAACAGGTTGTCAGCTCAATATCGAGCATGACCATCAGGATGCCGGAACATTCTATATCTTCGACAATGGCCACTTCCTGACAACGGAGACGGTCTATTGGGGCGGCAGCGATACATCCCTGCACAACACTCTGCTGATTGATGGCCAGGGGCAGTACGCACCGCCGGAAAATCGCTTTGGTGCCTATCCAGAAGATTTTGTCGGCAGTGACGCCCCCTTGCTGCATGTCGCCAGCAGAGGCCCTTTGAATTTCCTCGTGACGGATCTGGCAGGTCGCTACCAGAATATTTCGGGTCTGCTGCGCCTTCAGCGACAGGTGGTTTTTGTCCAGCAGGGGTATTTCATCATGGTCGATGACATGATCTCGACTACGCCGCACCAGCTTAGTGCCATCGTCCACTTCGTCGATGAAGCCGTGCCCGATGAAGGCTGGCTGCGTGGTGAAACAGGTGGCCTGGTCCTGGGCGTGGGCACACTTGCGCCTCAATCGCCCGTGATAGATACGGGCAATGATGGCCAACCCTTTGGGCGTATCAGCACCGCATCGACCACCAGCACCCGCCTGATAAATGTCATTTTGCCGACGGATACCGCTGGCTGGCCCAATCGTCCCACGCTGGAACTGCTGCATGATGATACAACGGCGCAGGTCGTCCGTGTGACGCACAACATGGACAGCGACATCGCGGCAACGGGCACAGTCGATGATGTTTTCTTTGCCTATAACAGTCCGGATATGCTCACTGCCGGACCTTATCGCAGCAATGCCAATGTGGCGCTGGTCCGGCGGGATGTCGTCGGCACTGTCCTGACAGTCGTCGTTGACCAGGGCACACAGCTATGGGATTCGGTCAATCAGCAGATGCTGATCGGCAACCTTAGCGGCCAGGGCATGGTGAGTGTGACTCGTAACGGCACACAAGTCAGCGCCAATGGGGTCGCCAACGGTGCGTTCATGTATGCTCCAGGGGCGACCAGCCTGCGTGTCGATGGCGCGAGTCACAGCTCGTTGACCTGTGGGGATTACCTCATTGTGGGTAACAGCATGCCACCAAGCAATATGTTCAACGCATCGACCTGCACGCCCCAGGTCCAGTAGCCAGCCAATAAAGCCGCAGATAGCTTCTGCGGCTCTTTTTTCCCGTAAGAGCGTCATCAAACCTTAACGCACCTGCATGATGACTTTCGTCCACATTTGTCTATATACCAGTATAATGATCGCGCCAACATTACGGAATATAATGGTCGCTAGCTTGCTGACCCATGAGGACATACTTTGACGCAATCTGCCCAACCACACCTTTTCTGGATACACACCGTTTCACTGCCAGATCAACTTGATTCAGCCACCTGGCTGGATACCACCCAGGCCCTGCGCAACATGGGCTGGCAGGTGACGCTCATCTCATCTGGCTCGCGGGAGGGCACAGCTTCCCTCCGCGGAATTGACTACACCGTCGTCAGCAAGCCCAACGTCTACTTTCTGGGACAGTTGCTTTACCATCTCAAACTATCCCGCCGAATCCTTTCCAACTGGCGTAACATCGACATCATTCTCTTCCATCAGATGTCTTCTTTCTGGATGATTCCGCTGCGCTTGTTGTCGCTGTTCCTGTGGAAAAGGCCCCTTTTTGTCCTCGATACGCGCACCCTGCCGATGGAGCATACTGAAAACCTCGGTTTGAAGGATCGGCTCCGTGTGGCGTTTTTCATGTTCGTCACCAACTACTCGCGCCTGTGGGTTGATGGCCAACTGGCCATCACCGAGCCAATGGCGGAAGCGATTAAGATTCCACCCAGGCAGTATTGGGGCGTTTGGCCCTCCGGTGTCGATGCCGAGCGCTTCCAGGATGTGCAGACCGAACGCCGTTGGCCCCAGGCGGGCGACCCCGTTCGCTATGTCTACGTTGGTGCGCTCAGTACGGAACGCAACCTGCTCGGTTTTTGCCGCGCACTGGAACAGGCCAATGCCGAAGGCATCCCCTGTGAAATGCTCATCGTTGGTGGGGGCACCCAGGAAGCCGACCTCAAAGCGCTGGCGGCCACCAGCGAAGGCCGCATCCAGATGCTGCCGCCTGTCCCGCACGATCAAATCCCCGAACTGCTGATGCAGGCCCATGTTGGCGTGTTGCCGTTTCCCGATGAACAGCGTTTCAACGTCAGCAGCCCGATAAAGTTGTTCGAGTATCTGGCATCTGGCCTGGTAATCTACTCGACAAAGCTGATTTGCATTACCAGCGTCACCAGCGATCATCCTGACATTTTCTGGGCCAAAGCATCCGAGGATGCAGCGTTCCTTGCAGCGATTCGTGAAGTGCATCAGCAGCGTGATCGCCTGCCAGAAATCGGCGCAGAGATGCAGTCAATGGCCGATAAATGGACCTGGGACGAAGCCGCTAAGAAGTTAGCCCGTGGCCTGCAAAAAGGGCTGGCTCAGTTTGGAAGGGCTGAGGGTAACTCCATGACCAGTACCTAAGGCATGCCTTATGGCTGTTGGCTGGACGAAGATAAGCAATTTGGCGTGTCGGTACTCATGGGCTGTGCAAGCAGCCCCATTTTGCTGTCACAATCCATTACAATGAGGGCGTATTTGTGCAAACCAATCGCCTGTGAGGTGTCAGAATATGAGGTTCAATTTTCAATCGCCGCGCCAGCAACTCGTCGAAGTGATGAACCGCATTTATTACGGCGGCATGACCACGCTCTCCGGTGGCAATCTGTCTATCCTGGACGATGACGGCTGCATCTGGATCACCCCTAGCGCCATTGACAAAGGCAAGCTGACCGGTCGCGACATTATCTGTGTGTGCCCGGATGGCACCATTGATGGGCCGCATCCCCCTTCGGTGGAACTGCCGTTTCATCGTGCCATCTATCAGCAGCGGCCTGATGTCCGTGCGATTGTCCATGCCCATTCCCCGGCGCTGGTATCGTTCAGCATCGTGCGTAAAATCCCGGATACCAACCTCATTCCGCAGGCGAGTCGCGTCTGTGGGGCAGTCGGCTATGCGCCTTACGCACTCCCTGGTAGCGAAGCCCTCGGCGAAAGCATCGCCAATGCCTTTGCTCAGGGCTACGATGTCGTCTTGCTGGAAAATCATGGTGTGGCGACAGCCGGAGCAACCCTGCTGGAAGCCTTCCAACGGCTGGAAACGCTCGACTTCTGCGCCCGTACGCAGATGTATGCCCAGGGGTTGGGTCGCGCCTCGGCCCTGTCCGATGAACAGATCAACCTTTTCGATCATCGTGAGCATCTATTGGAAGAATTCACGCCAGCGACCCATACCAGCCGCGAACGCGAACTGCGCGAAAAACTGGCCGACATCGTCCATCGGGCTTGCCAGCGCCAATTGATGATTAGCACCGAAGGGGTAGCCTCGGCGCGTGTCGATGACGACAGCTTCCTGATTACGCCCACAGGCTTTGATCGCCCTAGCATCGACCCGGAAAATATTGTGCTCATTCAGGGTGGCAAGCGCGAAGCGGGCAAACTGCCCAGCCGTTCGGTCCGGCTGCATCGCGCCATCTACCAAAAGCACCCGGAAGTGGAGTGCATCATTACGTCGCAGGCACCGTTTATCACGGCCTACGCCGTCGCGGAAAAATCACTGGATACCAAGACGATTCCAGAGAGCTACATCATGCTGCTCGATGTCCCCAAGATCGAATTTGGCAAGCAATATATGGAGCCGGAACTGATCGCGGATGTCATCTCACCGCTGTGTCCGGTTGTCCTGCTCCAAAATGACTGCGTCCTGACGACAGGCAAAAGCGTCTTACAGGCGTTTGATCGCCTGGAAGTGGCGGAGTTCACAGCCCGCTCCCTGATTGAGACGGCATCCATTGGTACGCTTGTGCCCATCAGCGATGACGAAATCGCCGCGATTACGACCAAATTTTTGCAGTAATTACCGGCTAATGACCTCTGAAAATGGCGTGCGCACTGCACGCTATTTTGGTTCCGCTGCCTTCTTTGCTTCTGACCACAGCGCCAGGCCAGTTGCAATCGCGCCGACCAGCTCCCATATGCCCACGCCCAGGAACCCGCTGGGAGCAATGCCCTTGACGACGGCCAGCGTGAATATGGTAAACGTCAGCACACGGAACGGGACCGTCCATCTGTAGAAGGTCTTCATGTTATTGAGCGAGGCCAGCACATAGTACACGCCCATATTGACTGATGCCATCGACGCGGCTGTGATGAACGTCAGCGTATAATCCCCCGTAGCGCGCTCCGTGTGCGGCAATACCTCCATGCTGGTGACACTCAGGACCGTTTCAGGACTGAGCAGGCCAACCAGCCCAAATACAAAAGCCAGAATGCCGAAGATCAGCATCGTCAGACTGGATGTATTTCTGATGCGCCAATTCGTAAACATCGTTTCCCCTAAAGTATGCAGTGCCCGGTGGCTCAACATGCCAGATATTACTGCAATATCGACAATATCGCTGGTCACTGTGCAATTAGGTTTGGCGTCCTGCGGGATTTGCAAAAGGCTATGCTAGAGGCATCAAAATATGCGTGTGGCTTAACCTGAGGATTGCTTATGTCATCTGTGTAAGATGGAAGGTAAATCACGGGTTCTACAAAGAGGATAATGTGGGCCCACTAGGATTCGAACCTAGAACCGAGCGGTTATGAGCCGCGTGCTCTGCCGTTGAGCTATAGGCCCGTTTCATTCGAGGTGGTGCTTATTGGAAATAGGCTCTCCAAAGCGGGTAACGAGATTCGAACTCGTACTGAGACCTTGGAAGGGTCGCGTGCTACCATTACACCATACCCGCGAGAGTCGGGGAGGCCGGATTTGAACCGACGATCTCTGCTTCCCAAAAGCAGCGCGATGCCAACTTCGCTACTCCCCGAACACTCTGCGATAATACCATTACTCTTTTCGCAAGTCTAGCCAGTTTTGTTCGAGTGCGTACCCAAATTACTCGCTAGCGATATTGACGACAAATACCTACTCGTCATCATCCTCGCCAAACATCGTCAACCATTCATCGATCTCATCCCTTGAAAGATGCGGATCACCTTTACGGTGTAAGTCACTCTTGCGCTTTTTTTTCTTGGGCTTGATTTCATCAACAGGATTCTTGGGCGTTTCCGACAAATCTTTCAAAGTACGCTTGTAGCTGCCATAAGTCCGGTTCCACAGGCTAAGGTCCTCATCTTCCAGCTTATACTCAGGATGTTCCTCTGGACTGCGCCGCGCATACTTGCCCATGTTCTGCGGCGCTTGATGCTTAGGCTTTCGTGTCGGTGGCGTTTCCGGTTCATTGGCCTCTTCGGCTGACTGCGTAGGCTGAGGAGGTGACGCAGGCGTCTCAGGAACATCTGCCGGGTTGTTTTGTGCTGGCTTTGGTGGAACAGCCTTATTGAGATAGGTTGATTTGGTATAGTCAGGCGCGTCATCCCCGAACACATCCAGCCATTCGCTGACTTCCTTTGGCGACACGTAGGCATTGGTGGCTGTATCAGCCCCCGGCCTCTGCGGACGTGCCAGTAGCTGCGCAAAATCGACGCTGCGCATGCCCTTAAGACCATGCAGTTCAGCCGCATCGAGCACTTCGCGGTCCGATGAGACCACCGTCCAGCCTTTGCGGTCCTGTGTCTCGCGAATGCGCTCCATGATGATGCGATCCGCATTCGTCGCTGCTGCCGAAGCAAAAACGACCGTGACATGCGAAGACGACAGCCGCGACGCACCACCAGGCAGCCCGTGATCGAAGATGACCACACATTTTTTGCGCGTGCGGGCGGCAAATCCCTTGAGCTTGATGACGAGTTTGGCTTCATCATTTGGGTCATCAAGCTCGATGTCTTTAAGGTAGGAGATGAGATTGTGTCCGTCGATTAGATAGGGCATGAGATTAGGCGAGTTCCTAAATACGGATTGGCTTGGAAATTGATGATCTAGGGTAACATATTAGCCTGACTCCATGACAGTCCTATGATGCTGTTTTAATGATGCCTGTGCGACCTGCGATAAACGGAGGTACACAGGTGGGTTATCCCGTTGCTGAGGTGTAGGGCCTGTGCTATAGTCAAACCCATTGATATTTTGCATTTTCATTGTTGAGGCGGCCATTTTTTGGCCGAATAGATGAGAGTGATTTTGGCGCGTTCATATCAGCATGGACGCAGTACGCAGAAGGGCTAGGGATATGTCGGCTCGATCTATCGTTCCATTGTTATTGGTCGTGATCGTCTTGGCGGTCGTCGGGACGCTGTTCGCGATCACCCAGTTAGGCTACAGCATCGTCCAGACGGAAAGCGATACTGGGGACCCCCGCCAGGTATTGGTCACGGTTGAAGTGCTGATTACAGCGACCCGTGACCCGAATGCCACCCAGGAAGTCATGATCGTGACCGCTACACCGGATCGCACACAGCTAGCTGTGCCCGATGTTGTGCTGACCGATAGCGCCAATGTGGCGTCAGCGCCGACCGTTGACCCCAATGACCTTGATGCCCAGGGCCTGACTGCCCAAAGCGCTGAAGGTGAATCCCAGTCCCTGCCAGAGAACTGCCTGATTCATGTGGTGGAATCCGGCGATACCGTCTACTTCGTGGCTGAAGAATACGATGTTGACTACTTCCTCATGCTCGAAGTGAATAATTTGCAGGAAGATACCCTGCTGAATATCGGTGACGAACTGATTGTGCCGTTGGAAGGCTGCGATGCGGGTGCGATTCCCACGTCACCGCCGGAGCCAACAGCTACACCCAATGATGATGAAGCTACCGAAACAGCAACAGCGGGTGTCGCCGCTACTGAAACTCAGATTGCGTTGGCGTCACCGACGTCAGGGCCAACGGCAACGCCGAGCGTTACACCGACGATCACCTTGGTTCCGACAGCCACCAATGCCCAGATCGAAGTAACGGGCATTCAGTCAGCGGGCGATGTCACAGCAGAAGGTGTTGTCCTGCGTAATGTCGGCAATACCGTCGATCTGACGGGCTGGACGCTCAGTGACTTCGATGGCAATGAATTTACCTTCCCGGAACTGCTTTTCTTCTCGGAAACGACCATTTCGGTGTTTACGCGCACCGGCCAGAATACGCCCATCTCGCTCTTCTGGGGATTAGATGAACCTGTCTGGAATGATGGCGATGTTCTGACGCTGACCGATTCTGATGGCGATGTGCAGGCGACGTTGCGCGTAGGATCATCCATCGACCTGCAATAATCGAATCCACACAAGTACAAAAAAAGAACGCTCCTCATTGCAGGAGCGTTCTTTTTTTGTTTGTCAGATTGTTGGCTCAGGAATTGATCTTGAGAACACGTTTGGCCATCTGCTGCAATTGGCGGATGTCCACTGGTTTGACCAGCAGATAATCATTGTCGCCCAGTTCACGACGCATGGCATCGGCCATGACGTTATTGGCTGTCGAAATGATCACTGGCGTATCGGCGAATGCACCTTTTGCGCGCAGATGGCGCAGAATGTAGTGCCCTGAAACATGCGGTAAATTCAAATCCAGCACGATGATGTCTGGTGAAATAGTATCCAAATCCTGGATAGCACTCTGACCGTCGCGTGAGACTTGCGTATTGAAACCTGCGACCTGTAGCGCTTCTTCGTACAGGCTGGAAATGCCATCGTTGTCTTCAATAATCAGAGCTAAGGGTGGGTTCATGGTGATTTGGCTCATTGGCTGCATGAGTACCTGATTGATCTATGCTGCATAATGCACACATCATAACACACTATTACTTTGTTGAAGCACAAAGTTATCATAAATTATAACGCATTATAACAATTATCCGTTTTTCCACTGAAGTTTTATAGTTTTTGACGAAGATTTTGTTACATTCTTAGCCGCATTTACCGCTCGACAATTGATGAGAATCGTATAGACAAGCTCTAATTTGACAAACGTCCACACTATATGTGAAAATATGCACAAATAAGATTTGTCATACTCTCAAGCTCAAATAGTCGTTGGCAGGCAAACCACATGAGCGACCGTGATCGTATGAAACGCTGGGAATCGTTTATCGATGAGCAGGTTAAGCGCGCCATTGGCGATGGCGATATGCAGCACTTGCCCGGGGCTGGCATGCCTCTTAATCTGGATGCCAATGATCTGAATGTCCCGGAAGACCTCCGCATTGCCTATAAAATGATGAAAGACAACGATGTCGCTCCCGAATGGATCATGACCGGGCAGGAGTTGTACGCCGACAAAGAGTGTATTGAACGTCGCTTGCAGGCATTTGCCAAAAGCTACAAAGATCGGCTGGCAGAGGCGGATCGTGTCGCGAGCTTTATCCTCATGCGCGAAGCTGATGAACGCTGGCAAACCGCCTGCGACCGCATTCGTAAAGAAGTCGATGATTACAACAAGAAGGTGCTCAACTTCAATATATCTGTGCCGCCACAGATCAATCAGCGTATTCCCTTGAATGCTGACGTACTCATTCGCAAAGCTTTGGATACCGCGCAGTAGGCTAAACCTACTGTTCGGGACAGTTAGAGCTGGATGGACGTCCGGCAAGCCGATCATTGAACCAGCCGATGGTATACAATGCGGATTGGTCAGCGGCATCGTGCTCGATGTCCGGCATACGTACCAACTGCACATCTTCGCCATCGGCACAGCGCTGCTCATAAGCGCCTATACTGCCATCAATCGGGATCAGCGTATCAGCGGTCCCGTGCGTAATCAGCAAGGGCACATTGATCGGGCCAGCGGGTGTATTTTCTTCTAGCAATGCAGTCATTGCATCATTCGCAAAAATATCTTGCGTCAGATACTCTTCCGGTGTTGGCAGTTTGCCCTGTAGTAAGAGCGCTGCCGGGGTCGTCAGGCAGGTACGGGCCAACTCATCAAACTTGTCGCGGAGTTCAGGTCGAATCAGTTCGTCCAGATTGATGTCGTCAAAATAGTTCGACCAGGCAGAGATAGCAAAGGTAATGACAATTGAACCGGTGTAGGTGTTCATACCATTTTTTAGAATGCCTTCGAGGTCAATGGCCGGCGCGGACGCGGCGGCTGCAACCAGCTCCAGTTCAGGTGCATAGTCACTGGCCGCGATGGCCGTCCACAGGGAGGTATGCCCACCCTGGGAGCGCCCCCACACAACAAACTGATTGCTGGCATTAAGGTCCATATTCTCAACAGCGCGCACAGAATCCAGCACAGAGTCGGCGGCAATTTGTGCGATCAGGTACGGATGGATGCCCTCGGTCCCACGACCAGGGTAGTCCGTCGCGACGACAATATAGCCTTCTTCAATGAAAGTATCGATTTCTGGAATGCCTGAGAAGGGGTTCGGCGTATGGCTGATAGCACATTCGGGCATATTGCCAATGGTCCCCTGGGCAAAAGCGAGTACGGGTCGGGGCGTATCGCTGGCTTCAATCGGCGCGGCGACCACACCGCTGACAGCAATGGGTTGCCCATCCAGCCCCACCGAGGAATACATGATACGCCAGCCACGCGCATTCTTCGGCAGGTTTTGTGTGATTTCTTCCGTGCGGATAATCGTTCCAGGTTGGTCAGCCGCACCCTGTGGAATGACATCGGGCAGTGCATAGAACTCGGAAGGGGTTCTTGGGGTAACCAGTCGGTAAATGCCGAACCCTACCAGCAGCACAATGGCGATCAGCAGCATCGCGAATAGCGGCCACCGCCGTTTGATAAAACGCCCGATTCGTTTCATTGACCTTGCCCCCTTGATATATACATGTTGACTATGACATATCCATCCCAGGATACACAAGGGGCGCGCATGATGAATTGATGAATATTGTAGTTTTGCGACGGGGCTATAAAAACAAAACCTTCCCTCATACAGGCAAGGTTTTAGATTGTCCTCAGCGGATAAAGCGTTGGACCAATTTAATTTTCAGATGGGGAAAGTAGGCTGGCGCTTATTCGGAAGCCTTCAAACGCGAGCTGGCGTTTTCCTCAGCAATTTCGTCGTTCTTGGGTTTCTCTTCCGCACTGCGGATGCCTTCGCGGAAGTTGCCAACGGCCTGGCCCAGTTCACCGCCGATGCGTGCCACACGACCGACGCCAAACAGAATAACAACGATTGCAAGGATGATGAGCAATTCAGTTGGACCGAGGTTCATAAAAGATCCCTTCTTAAATAGCCTATGTTCATTATTATAACACTGTTCCCACAGATAGTTATCCGCAGAATATAACGCAGATGTAACGCTTTGGTAAAAACCTATAGGATTTTGCCTCATTTTCTCATTTTTGTCACTTACAAAAGAGAACATCCTGGCCGTGTTGTCAGTTGCCGCCGCCCCCCGATAATGCTAGACTGACAGACGAGATAGAGGAGTGCCCCCTGTGCCAGAACAAGCCCTTTATTTGAAGTATCGTCCACTCACATTTGAAGATGTCGTCGGTCAGGAACACGTCAACCGGACGCTGCGTAACTCGCTGAAGACCGGACGTATTCGTCATGCCTATTTGTTCAGCGGGCCGCGCGGAACGGGCAAGACGACCAGCGCCCGTTTGCTGGCAAAGGCTGTCAACTGCCAGAACGAAGACCCTGGCGTTCGCCCCTGCAACGAGTGCGATCACTGTCTGGCTGTCAATGAGGGCCGCTATCTGGATTTGATCGAAATTGATGCGGCGTCCCATACCGGCGTCGATGATGTGCGCGAACTGCGCGACCGCATTGCATTCTCTCCGGCAGAGGGCAAATACAAGGTCTACATCATAGACGAAGTCCATCGCTTCAGTGGCAATGCCTTCGATGCCTTGCTGAAAACGCTGGAAGAGCCGCCCGACCATGCCATTTTCATCCTGGCAACGACAGAAATTGATAAAGTTCCGGCGACGATTAAAAGTCGCTGCCTGCCGTTTGAGTTCCGACGCTTTACCATGAAAGAAGTCGTTGATCGCCTCTCGCTAATCGTCGAAAACGAGGGCCTCAAGGTCGAGCGCGAAGCCCTGGAACTGATCGCCCGCGAGGGCACAGGCATCATGCGCGATAGTATCAGCCTGCTCGACCAGATCGTGGCGGACCCCGACGAGGTCATCACCCTGGAATTGACGCAGCGCATTCTGGGCACCGCCAGCGCCCGCGCTGTTCGTGACCTGATGGTCGCCCTCATCGAACAGGATGTTGCACGCGGCCTGCATATTATCAATGGCGCGATTGACAGCGGCAGCGATCCCAAGCAGTTTGGCAAGCAGGTGGTTGAACATCTGCGCTCGATCATGTTGGCGCAAACCGCCTCAGCCGATCTGCTGGAAGCTTCCGCCGATGATCGCCAGATGTTTGCACAGCAGGCCGCCTCGATTGACCGCAGTGCCTTGCTCCGTGCGATTCGTGCCTTCAACGATGCCGTTAATGGCGATGTCGGCGGTTGGCAGCCCCAGCTCAGTCTGGAATTGGCTTACATTGAGAGCTTGCAGGCGCCTGTTGAACCGATGGTGCCGATGTCTGCGCCTGTTGCCCAACAGCAGCGGCCCGCATCTGCCCAACCAGCCCAGGAATCCGGCCCGGCCTATGTGCCCCCGGAACCCACCCAGCCCGGTGCACCGCCTGTTATTCCGGCTTCCGAGGTGCGCTCCAATTGGGTCAAGGCCCAGCGGCTGATCTTTCAACATGCGCCCCAGGCCGGGGAGCAAGTCGCCAATCTGCCTAATCTGATGGAGCATGTTCAGGTCCAGTCAGTGGAAGGCAACTTTGTGGTGCTGGCCGCCAGCAACCGCTTCTATCTTGAAAAACTCCGCGACCAGACCCGCACCAACTGGATTCAGCGGGCGCTCTCGCGCGTCAATGGCATCGAACTCCTGGTGCGCTACGTCCTGGCTGATGACGCCAACCGCGAACCGTCACCTTCGCCGGACCTGGACGATGACCCGCTGGTGGACTTCGCCGTTAACGAACTCGGTGGCACCATTCAGGAAGATGAATAAGTCGCTGCGGCTTTATCGAACCCAACAGAAAGGCCCCGTGCGATGAATGTCGCCGGAAAGCACTATCGCACCATCTGGCTAAAAGATGGCGCTCCCGAAGTCGTACAGATCATCGACCAGCGCCTGCTGCCGCATGAATTCCATATTGTCGATTTGCAGACGGTCGATGAAGTGGCCTATGCCATTAAAGAGATGCAGGTGCGTGGTGCCGGACTCATCGGCGCGACGGCGGGCTATGGTATGTACATTGCCGCGTTGCAGGCTCCCAAAGATAGTCAAGAAGCCTTCCTTTCCTTTATAGAGGAAGCAGGTGAGCAGCTTAAAGCCACGCGCCCAACCGCCGTGAATCTGGAGTGGGCTGTCGAGCGCCAGAAAATCGCCATTGCCGAGGCCGTATCTATTGACGATATGATCGCCATTGCGCAGCAGACAGCCCAGGATATCGCTGACGAAGATGCTGAGTTTTGCCGCCGCATTGGTGATCATGGCGTTTCACTGATCGAAAACTTCGCTGCCCGGAAAAATGGTGAGCCAGTCAACATTCTGACGCACTGCAATGCCGGTTGGCTGGCTTTCGTTGATTATGGCTCCGCGACTGCGCCGATTTATGCCGCGCATGACAAGGGCATCAATGTGCACGTCTGGGTCGATGAAACCCGCCCACGCAACCAGGGTGCGCGCCTCACTGCCTGGGAACTCGGCCAGCATGGCGTTCCGCATGCCGTCATCGCCGATAACGTCGGCGGCCACCTGATGCAGCATGGCCTGGTCGATCTGGTCATCGTCGGCACCGACCGCACCACCTATACAGGGGACGTCGCCAACAAGATTGGCACTTATCTCAAAGCCCTCGCCGCCTACGATAACGATGTGCCCTTTTACGTCGCGCTGCCATCCTCCAGCTTTGACTGGAAAATCCGTGATGGCCTGCGACAAATCCCGATTGAGCAGCGTAATGGCGATGAAGTCCGGCATATCTATGGACGCCGCGAAAATGGCGACACTGATTGGGTGCTCCTCACCCCACAGGACAGTCCAACCGCCAATTATGCCTTTGATGTGACCCCTGCGCGCTTGGTCACGGACCTCATTACAGAACGGGGCATTTGTGACGCATCCGAGACCGATATTGCCCGATTATTTCCTGACAAAATATTGGCGGGTGACAACGTCCCGCGCTGACCGAGTCTCACAGGTCGTCATCTTCCGTGTTATAGTAGAGCAATCCAAGTGTAGTTAATTTTGGCAGGAGTGAAGACATGTCGAAAAGAAGACGTGGAGTCCCAGGAGGTGGTGGTATGCCAGGTGGTGGTATGGGCGGCATGATGGCCCAGCTACAGAAGATGCAGCAGGACATGGCCGAAGCCCAGGAAGCCCTCGAAAAAGAAACGGTCGAAGTATCTGTG
Organism: Anaerolineaceae bacterium; assembly: GCA_020634165.1. Lineage (GTDB taxonomy): Bacteria > Chloroflexota > Anaerolineae > Aggregatilineales > Phototrophicaceae > Phototrophicus. Next base: position 965,521 of record JACKCF010000001.1, read on the forward strand.
GGTGGTGGTGCTCTGACAATTGTCATCACCGGGCACCAGCGCGTGCAGTCGATCAACATCAATCCCGATGTCATCGACTTTGAAGACGAAGAATGGGCGACCGACCTGCAAGACCTGCTGGTCAGCGCCGTCAACCAGGCAATTGAGCAGAGCCAGACCATGGCCGCTGAACGCATGGAAAAGATCACGGGTGGCCTGAACGGTATGCTCCCAGGTGGCCTCGGTGGTTTGATGGGCTAAGCCTGTCATCAACCAGCAATAACCAAGAGGGCACACTGCGTGTCCTCTTTTCATCTATATATGCTTTATTTTCTGGCTGATGGTTTCATTGACAGATTCAGCATACAGTCCACAGCACTCAGTACTAAATTTTCTTTGCGATCTTCGTGTCTTTGTAGTGAAATTGAAATCTGATGATAATGGCTAGGTAGGGAACCCCATGAGCAAAGCGATTCCAGAACCCGTCACCAAATTGATTGAAGCCTTCTCCCGCCTGCCGAGTATCGGCCCCAAGACCGCCGCCCGCCTGACCTACTATCTACTGCGTGAGCAGGATGATACGGCGCTGGTGCTGGCCCAGGCCCTGACCGATATGAAATCCAAGACGCGCTTTTGCAGCAACTGCTATAACATCACCACTCAGGATGTTGATCCCTGTGCCATCTGCAGCGATTCCAACCGTGATAAGTCCACCATCGTCGTCGTAGAGGAACCGCTTGATGTGCAGGCGGTCGAACGCACCGGTGGTTACGAAGGCCAGTATCACGTGCTGCACGGCGTCATTTCTCCGGTCAATGGTGTCGGGCCGGATGACCTCAAAATTACCGAGCTGGTCAAACGTGTCGAGGCCAATCCCATTACCGAGGTCATCATTGCGACCAATCCTGGTCTGGAAGGCGATGCCACTGCCATGTATATCCAGCGGGCGCTTGATGGCAAAGGCGTCAAGATCACTCGTCCTGCGCGTGGCCTGCCCACCGGTGGCGATCTGGAATACGTCGATTCCGTAACATTGATGCGCGCTTTGCAGGGTCGTAGTGAATTAGGCTAGTTGTGAGTGTTTTTGTTTCATAAGAAACACGCCAATCTCAATGCAATTTCCCTTGACCGGGATGGGGTGGTCGTGCTATATTTTGCATCCTGCGACGGGAAAGCGTTGCAGCGAGCTTAACAAAGCAGAGGAGGATGCTGAACAGGCACTGTTCACAACCTCATAGGGTGGCGGAAACTGGAGAGCGCAAGCTGGAAGGTGGAGGCCGCAAACACCGACACTCCCTGACGGGTCCGCGTATGTCGGGTTTTAGAACCAGAGTCGTTTATAACGGCAAGCTGGGGAAGAACTTGGGATAAAGCGAGATAACCCAAACGAGTTGACTGTGGAAGCAGGTAAACTCGTCAGAAAACGCGAGATTGAGCGTTGACAAGGTTGGGGAGGGGTTGGTATGCTTGTCTCTACCACAAACGAGAAGCAGGGAACTGAGACTCAGAAGTGGTGAGAGCGAAAGCTCAGCGGGGATGAGAAATCATTCCAGGAACCTTAACAACAGGATAGTGGGTCGAGACGGGGCTTGAAGTACAAGCACTGTTGAGACTGAGACGAAATGGTTGGTTGCCTGGTTGAGTCGGTCCGAGAGGAAGTGACTCTATAAAAGGAACAGGTAACGAATCAGCCAGAGTAGATTAAGCTCAAGATCTCTTTTTCGGAAGAGATCGTCAAACAAAGGAAATAAACTCGCTCAGCGAGTGAGTTTGAAAAATCTCCCAAACGGTTAACCGTAAAGGGAGAAACCCCTTGAATACGGAGAGTTTGATCCTGGCTCAGGATGAACGCTGGCGGCGTGCCTAACACATGCAAGTCGAACGGGAATCATTTTTTCGGAAATGAAGAGAGTGGCGAACGGGTGAGTAACACGTAGCTAATCTGCCCTCGAGACCTGGATAACGTTCGGAAACGAACGCTAATACAGGATAAGCTCACGGTGAATAGACAACTGTGAGAAAAGCTGAGGCGCTTGAGGATGAGGCTGCGGCCCATCAGCTAGTTGGTGAGGTAAGAGCTCACCAAGGCGACGACGGGTAGGGGACCTGAGAGGGTGGCCCCCCACACTGGGACTGAGACACGGCCCAGACTCCTACGGGAGGCAGCAGTGAGGAATATTGCGCAATGGGCGAAAGCCTGACGCAGCGACGCCGCGTGGGTGAAGAAGGTTTTCGGATCGTAAAACCCTTTTCTGTGTGACGAGAGAGGACGGTAGCACAGGAATAAGTGTCGGCTAACTACGTGCCAGCAGCCGCGGTAAAACGTAGGACGCAAGCGTTATCCGGAGTTACTGGGCGTAAAGCGCGCGCAGGTGGACTGTTAAGTTAGCCATGAAAGCTCCCGGCTAAACTGGGAGAGGCTGGTTGATACTGGCAGTCTTGAGTGAGTGAGAGGGAAGTGGAATTCCGCGTGTAGTGGTGAAATGCGTAGAGATGCGGAGGAACACCAGAGGCGAAGGCGGCTTCCTGGCACTTGACTGACACTGAGGCGCGAAAGCATGGGTAGCGAACGGGATTAGAAACCCCGGTAGTCCATGCCGTAAACGATGTTCACTAGACGTTCGGAGTCCTACGGGGTTTTGGGTGTCGAAGCAAACGCGATAAGTGAACCGCCTGGGGAGTACGGTCGCAAGGCTAAAACTCAAAGGAATTGACGGGGGCCCGCACAAGCAGCGGAGCGTGTGGTTTAATTCGAGGCTACGCGAAGAACCTTACCTGGGTTTGACATCCTGCGAATGAACCAGAGATGGGGAAGTCCCTTCGGGGCGCAGAGACAGGTGCTGCATGGCTGTCGTCAGCTCGTGCCGTGAGGTGTTCGGTTAAGTCCGCAAACGAGCGCAACCCTTATTGCTAGTTACAAGTGTCTAGCGAGACTGCCCGTGGCAAACGGGAGGAAGGTGGGGATGATGTCAAGTCAGCATGGCCTTTATATCCAGGGCTACACACACGCTACAATGGTCGGTACAATAGGTTGCGAAGTCGCGAGGCGGAGCCAATCCTAAAAGCCGATCTCAGTTCGGATTGCAGGCTGCAACTCGCCTGCATGAAGTCGGAGTTGCTAGTAACCGCGCATCAGCACGGTGCGGTGAATACGTTCCCGGGCCTTGTACACACCGCCCGTCACGTCATGGGAGCTGGTTACGCCTGAAGTCGGGAAGCTAACTTCACAGAGGCTACCGCCGAGGGCAGGACTGGTGACTGGGACGAAGTCGTAACAAGGTAGCTGTAGCGGAAGCTGCGGCTGGATCACCTCCTTTCTAAGAGAAATGTTGGTGGCACGAGAGTGCGACCGACAAAGAGAGAGCGTCAGGGAAAAAGTGCGAGAGGGCAGTGCGACCACAAGTCGCCAGAGACCTCTGACCTGACCACTCAAGCACACGTCTCCCCCACTATCCTGTTGGTAAGTTCCAACTTCCGACGTTGACAGGAAATATTCTATCGAGTATCCTGTTGGACACGTCAGTTTTAACAACTAAGGACGAGATTCATTTGACACCAGCAACAAACAACGATCAAAGGCGAATACCTGTGTAAACTAGGTTCCCTACTGTTGTTTGTTTGGAGTGCGAATGAAGCTCGGCGAAGTGTCGGGCTTTTTTCATCGGTCAGTGGTGTGTTAGCAAGAGCGGAAGCGCCTGCTGAGACGCGACGGGCAGATGAACTTCTCTCCGGAGGAGTGGACCCGCCCAGCAGACTGCCCAGAAGGCAGTTGTGCAGCTTAAGAGAAGAATAGAGGAAAAATGCGCGTCGAGCCGCAAAGGCTCGGCAAGCTCAAGCGACAGGAAGCTTGAGCGAAAATAACGCATACTGTTGGCAAAGAACTCTGCGGCGCAGGGGGCTACCACGAAGAGTGGGAGTCGACCCAGGAAGCGAAAGCTGAGAGCGTAGCAGAGAGCTTAGTAGAAATTGCCAGAAGCGAGCCGTTCGGGGAACCGGACGGAGGAAGTTGTGGGAACACTATAAGTGGGAACACGACAAAGTCGCTGAAGAAAAGCAAGAAACGCGAAGCAAGAGTGCCAGCATCTCCGTATCACACGGGTAAAAGCGAAAAAGGGCGCATAGAGGATATCTTGGCATATGGTGCCGAAGAAGGACGTGGCACACTGCGAAAAGCTCTGGTAAGGGGTGTGCACCCGCAAGAACCAGAGATGTCCGAATGGGGAAACCCGATGGAGGTCATACTTCATCACTCGGAAGAGAGGGAACCCGGGGAACTGAAACATCTAAGTACCCGGAGGAAAAGAGAAGATTCTGCGAGTAGTGGCGAGCGAAAGCGGAGTAGCCCAAACCGTACTGCATGCAGTGCGGGGTTGTAGGACACCAGACGTAGAGATGGACACAAACGGAACGACTTGGGAAAGTCGACCGAAGAGGGTGAGAGTCCCGTAGGTTTGTGGAAGTTGAAGCAGGTGGATCCTGAGTACCACGGCGTACGCTAATGTTGTGGGAAGCTGGGCCGCCCACGGTCCAAGGCTAAATACACCATATGACCGATAGTGAAAAAGTACCGTGAGGGAAAGATGAAAAGAACCCCGGCGAGGGGAGTGAAAGAGAACTTGAAACTGTGCGCTTACAACCGGTCGAAGGGAGCTTAGGCTCCTGACGGCGTGCCTTTAGGAGAATGAACCAGCGAGTCAATTCATGTGGCGAGCTTAAGGCAGATACAGCCGAAGGCGAAGCGAAAGCGAGTCTGAATAGGGCGTCAAGTGGCATGAATTGGACACGAAACCGTGTGAGCTAACCATGGGCAGGCTGAAAGTGCGGTAACACGCACGGGAGGGCCGAACCCACCAATGTTGCAAAATTGGGGGATGACCTGTGGTTAGAGGTGATATGCCAAACGAACACGGAGATAGCTTGTTCTCCCCGAAATAGCTTTAGGGCTAGCGTTGCATGCTGAGTGATGGAGGTAGAGCACTGAATGGGCTAGGGGGCGTCTAGCTTACCGAACCCAATCAAACTCCGAATGCCATCATATCGAGTGCAGCAGTCGGACGGTGGGAGATGAGTTTCATCGTCGAAAGGGAAACAACCCAGACCCCCAGCTAAGGTCCCGAAGTACGTGTTAAGTGGGAAACGATGTGATTGTGTAAAGACAGCCAGGAGGTTGGCTTAGAAGCAGCCACCCTTTAAAGAGTGCGTAACAGCTCACTGGTCAAACGCAGTTGCGCGGATAATGTAACGGGGCTCAAACACGTCACCGAAGCTAGGGATATCTTTGAGATATGGTAGGGGAGCGTTGATATTGCGGTGAAGGCGTCCTGGCAAGGGATGTTGGAGCGATATCAAGTGCGAATGCTGGTATGAGTAGCGAGAAATGCGTGAGAACCGCATTGGCCGAAAATCTAAGGTTTCCGACGGAAGGTCAGTCCGCGTCGGGTTAGTCGGGCCTAAGCCGAGGCCGAGAGGCGTAGGCGATGGACAACGGGTTAATATTCCCGTACCAGTAACATGTTGGAGAGGAACTCCTGGTGGAGGCTCAGCCACTGAGTGGATTGTGGTTGCAAGCGGAGGAAGACCGCGATGCCGTGCCTTTATGGCAAGAAGTGAGAGGTACACTGGGACGAGAAAAGACCGAACTGTAAGTGTTACTGCCCGTACCGAAAACCGACACAGGTAGATGGGTAGAAGATACTAAGGCCAACGGGAGAACCTTCGTTAAGGAATTAGGCAAAATGGATCCGTAACTTCGGGATAAGGATCACCCCTGAGAGGGGGTCGCAGTGAAATGGCTCTGCCGACTGTTTACCAAAAACACAGGTCTCTGCCAAGCCGAAAGGCGAAGTATAGGGGCTGAAGCCTGCCCAGTGCCGGAAGGTTAAGTGGACGTGTGCAAGCACTGAAATGAAGCCCCGGTGAACGGCGGCCGTAACTATAACGGTCCTAAGGTAGCGAAATTCCTTGTCGGGTAAGTTCCGACCCGCACGAAAGGCTTAACGAGTGGAGCACTGTCTCAACGAGGGACCCGGCGAAATTGAAGTATGCGTAAAAATGCGTATTACCTGCAGCAGGACAAAAAGACCCCGTGGAGCTTTACTGTAGCCTGTCATTGCGTTAGGGTGCAACTTGTGTAGGATAGCTGGGAGACTAGGAAGCGTGGACGCTAGTTTGCGTGGAGTCGCCGTTGAAATACCAGCCTGGTTCTACTTTGACCCTAACCCGCCCTTTCACAGAGGGGGGGACAGTGACTGGTGGGCAGTTTGACTGGGGCGGTCGCCTCCGAAAGAGTAACGGAGGCGCCCAAAGGTTGGCTCAGACGGAATGGAAACCCGTCGCAGAGTGTAAAGGCAAAAGCCAGCTTGACTGGGAGAGAGACACCTCGACCAGAGACGAAAGTCGGGCTTAGTGATCCTACGGCGCTGAGTGGAAAGGCCGTAGCTTACCGGATAAAAGCTACCCCGGGGATAACAGGCTAGTCTTGTCCAAGAGTTCACATCGACGACAAGGCTCGGCACCTCGATGTCGGCTCATCGCATCCTGGGGCTGTATAGGGTCCCAAGGGTTGGGCTGTTCGCCCATTAAAGCGGTACGTGAGCTGGGTTCAGACCGTCGTGAGACAGGTCGGTCTCTATCCGCTGTAGGCGTTGGGAATTTGAGAGGAGCTGCCCCTAGTACGAGAGGACCGGGGTGGACGAAGCGCTCGTGTGCCAGTTGTCGTGCCAACGGCATCGCTGGGTAGCGACCTTCGGCAGGGATAACCGCTGAAAGCATCTAAGTGGGAAGCCCACCTCAAGACGAGATTCCCCATCCCTATAAGGGAGTAAGACCGCTGGAAGACGACCAGCTAGATAGGCGGGAGGTGGAAGCGCAGCAATGTGTGTAGCTGACCCGTACTAATGGTCGAGGGCTTTTAACTGATGTGATGCGGGGGTGCAGGCACTCTGGCAGAACGTGGAAGAGCTTGGTGGAAGCGGCGAAGAAGAAGACGCATTTGGCAATGTAAGAACAACAGTATGGAAAGCAGCCCGTGAGGGTGGCGCGCAGAAACTGGGAAACCAGAGAAATTTCCTCTAAAGACTCTCTGAAGCAATCTTCAAAGCAAGAAGAAGGCAGGGGAGAGTGGTGAAGCGCACGCTGACTCGCGAGAGTTGGCGTAAGTGCGAAGAGTGAACACGAGAAGAGTGTGTTGGTGACTAGAGCTGCGGGGGTACACCCGGCTCCATCCCGAACCCGGTCGTTAAGCCCGCAAGCGCCGATGGTACTGCACGGGCAACTGTGTGGGAGAGTAGGCCGTTGCCAACCTAATGAAACTCACTTTTTCAAGTGAGAGACACTTTTCCAGATCACAGACAAGCACGAGCAAACCACCACTCCATCCCCCGCCTTTTTGCTTTAATGACCTCCCTGCCTCTAGTTTCTGACCATCGGAAGATGCACTTCCTCTTTTCTAACCTTGATAGACTAGCTAAACTAATGACTAACAACTTGAAACTATTTACTTCAAATCCATCATCCAGAAATTGCCATCCAGCGCATTACGAAACGCGATTTTGCTGCCATCGGCATTGACGTCCCACTGCCCATTCATCACTGCAAACGGCTGCATATTGCGAACCGTTAGCATCCTTAGCTGACCATCAGCAACCGTAAACAACCCAAGCTCATGAATCGCATTTTCCGGCTCGAATGGGATGACGAACAGGCTGTTTTCGTCACGCCAGCGGTACGCCCCGAACCAGTCCAGCCGCTGCGGTTGTGACCCTTCCGCAATGTCGATCAGGTACATCCCATTGTCGGCAGGGTCCGGTTGCGATGACAGATAGTAGACCATGCGGCTGCCACCTGGTGCGATGCTAAACCCGCGCGGACGGTACCAGGTGCCCAGGTTATAGCGCTGCCCCGTGTTGATGTCGACAATATCGATGCGCGTATTATTGTCCTCGCGCCACGTCACCAGCAACCGATGGTCATCCAGCCAGTTGCCATCCAGGCCACGTTCAGCCAATACCTGGATCGGCGCATAGTTGCCGCTGCGATCCCGCACATCAGCCATGTAAATCGCATTCACTGCCGATGTTTGCCCAGGGACGAAAACACTCTCGCGCTCAACCCACATCAGATGCGTATTGCTCGCATTCAGTCCGGCGGGATTGCCATTCGTATTGACTTGCCACGCAATTCCTGTTGCCAGTTCGAGGATTTGCACATTATCACCAATTTGCGCCACTGTATGGCTGAAATCCGGCGAATACAGATAAGGCGTTTCCGGCCCCATGCTGACCATTTGCCCGGCATCGGCGTCCCATGTATAGACCGATGCGCGGCTGCCAGGGGCACCATCAAGCGTGTACAGCGTATTGGCGTCCATTGAGTGCCACCAAAAGTCCGGGCAGCAGCCCGTGCCATCTAACATTTGCATGGTCACCGGCGTATCCTGGGGAATGTCGATCGCATTGGCATCCGGCGGAACCAGCAGCGGTGGCAGTTGATTGTTCAGGAGCGGCCAGCTTTCCGTGTAGGCATTCAGCCGACGCCCACCGAACGCCACATCCGGCTGATCTTCCAGCGATTGCCACTGGCGCGCATTATTCAGGTCAATCTGGAAGAAGCGCCCACCAAAGCGCCCTACCAGCGCCAGTGTGTGCCAGTTGGCCTGCATATAATTCACGGGATTGTACGTCGTGCGATAGTCCGACGAGCGAATTTCCAGATGCAGATGAGGCCGCGAAAAACACGTTTCGTCAGGGTCGCCGCTGTAACCAACCAGCTCCCCCTGCTTAACAATCTGGCCTTCTGTAACCGGCGCACGATCCAGCAGATGGCCGTACAGGGACGTTAGCCCGATGGCATCGTGCCGCAGAATCAGATTATGCGGCGCCGACCCAAAGCTGAGGTTATCCACATAGGCGACGACGCCATCTGCGACCGCTACCAGCGGCGTGCCACATGCCGCCGAAAAATCCAGACCGAAGTGCAGTCCCTGGCCCGCGCTGTACCACAGATCGCCAAAATTATATGCCCCGGTGGTATTGCCATAGGCTTGCCCCAACAGCCATGTGTCCAGCGCTGGCCCATCCTGAAATGGCAGAATCAGCGGCTTATTGATGAGTTGTTGTGCCTTGCTGATGCCCGCCAGCGGCAGCATCACCGCCAGTAGCATCACTACCAGGAAAAACATCCGGCGCATAGATTCACCCTGTTTCATCGACATTTATAAGCGGTAGTATGGCACACACCCACTCTTATTGAACAGATGGGCCATTTTCGCTTAGACTGAAAAGCATACCGCAATTCTCATCACACATTCTTAATAAGTCCTTACTATTCTGTGAAGTATGCTAGGCGGGTGGCGTTACTTGCCAGTACAATAACCCTATCCATAATAGGTTGGAGCAAACAAAAATGGCTTATCGCAAGCGCATTCTTTTGATTTTTATGATCGCACTCCTGGCGATGAGTGCGGCTGTGGTCTCCGCGATTGGCGAAGACGACACCGATACGCCGCCCGGTGATGACAATGTAGCGCCGGATGCGACCGTAGAAATCGCCAATGACGAAGGGGGTCCGGTGGTGTTGACGGGTGAGGTGACGTATACCAACCCCTTCTTTACCACAGGCGTTTCTCAGCCCCTCATCATCCTGGAAGATCAGGCTGGTTTTGTTGACCGCAACGAATACTTCCTGTTTCCGCAGGAAAGCCAGGTTTTGGGCCAGATTACGTCCAACTTCTACGAGTCACCCTTCACCTATTCAGTGGCATTGCCGATTGAACCACAGGGTTCTCTGCGTGATGTCGATCATGATGGTGAAGAAGATACAGGTGTGATGGTCTTTGCCGTTGCCTATTGGTCAAATACCTTCGGCGATCCACTGCTTGAAGAGCGCGACATGTACGGTGGCGGTTGGTCGGGTGCCTATGCCTCAACGCGCACCAGCAGCAACCCTGATTTGCGCGGTGAATACGTCGGTGGCAAGGTCCTCATCTATGCACCTGACGATCAGCAGGGTTTCCCCAGCGGTTTTGGTGCCGATGGCAAGCTCTTTACAGAAGATGATCCTATCGTACCCGTTCCCCAGGGTTACACGGTCGTCAATATGGATACCGATCCATTTACATTTGATCGTTCACGCGAGCAGACACTCGACCTCTACGAGCCGGAAACAGCCGCTGTCAGCGATTTCTCCGGCATGGATTATGTCGATGCCTTTGACGCCATGATCGAAAAATTCCGCAAGGAATACGCCTTCTCAGAATACTATGGTCTGGATTGGGATCAGCTTTCCGCGACCTATCGGCCGCGCGTCCAGGCCGCAGAAGCCAGCCGTGATGCCTATCTCTTCGCGCTGGCACTCCGCGACCTGCTCTGGGAAATCCCGGATGGTCACGTCAGCATGTCGCTGGATTTGCTCATCGAGGACTTCCAGAATGAGACCGCAGGTGGCCTCGGCATTGCCATTCGCGAGCTGGATGATGGCCGTGTCATCGTCAACTATCTGGTTCCAGGCACACCAGCCACCGATGCCGGTATGCAGCTTGGCACTGAAATTATCGCCATTGATGGCGTTCCGATTGACGAAGTGCTAACGAATACCTTCGTCTGGGCGCATCAAACGCTGGCAACACCGGATGCGCTGCGTCTGCAACAGTTGCGTTATGCCACTCGCTTCCCGATGGGAACGACTGTCGATGTCACTTTCAAAAATCCAGGTGAAGACGAGCAGACCGTTTCAATGGAGACTGTGCCAGAACGTGACAGCTTCTCATTTAGCTCATTCAACAACGGCGTCACCGGTCTGGAACTCCCCGTTGAGTTCGAGATTTTGCCAAGTGGTTATGGCGTGGTCAGCATCTACAGCTTCAGTGACGATGAATATCTCACCGTCCAACTGTGGGAACGCATGATTCGCACCTTCAAGGCCAGTGAGGTCAATGGCATTATCATCGACATGCGCAATAACGGCGGGGGCAGCGGCTTCCTGGCAGATCAGATGGCGGCCTACTTCTTCACTGAACCGATTGTGGTTGGTAACTCTGGCGTCTACAACGAAGACTACGGCGATTTCTACTTTGATGAACGCGGCGAAGATTTGCTCTATCTGCCGCCGGAAGAACTGATCTACGATGGCCCGGTCGCTGTGATTGTCAGTCCGGCCTGCTTTAGCGCCTGCGAATTTTTCAGCTATGACTTCACCCTGCGTGATGCCGACAATACGGCTATCGTCGGCTTCTACCCAACAGGTGGCCTCGGCGGTGGTGTAGAAGATTTCTACATGCCAGAAGGCATCTCGATCCGCTTCACCGTGTCGCGTGCCATCAGCCCGGATGGCAGCATCCACATTGAGGGCCAGGGTGTCGCTCCGACAGTACGTGTGCCTGTCACCGAAGAAACGCTCTTCAGTGATGGCGACCCAGTGTTGGAAGCGGCCCAGGAAGCCTTGCTGGAAATCAGTCGTGGTGTAGTGATCGATGGCGGTACCTTGAGCTTTGGCGCCACCTTCGGGACCATATCGGCAACCGCCAGTGTTCAGCCAGATACGGCTGTTCAGTATAGTGTCGTTCTGCCAGCCGGAGCAGTCGTCAACTTCTTCGTTGGCGACGAAGAAGGCACCCGCGATACCATCCTCTCGATCTATGATGAATCCGGCGTGCAACTGCTGGCGGATAACGACGATGCCGAAGCCGGCGGCCCTAGTTCCGCCCTGACCGAACTGAGCATTGGCGACAGTGATATTCCGGTTATTGTCGAGATGCGCCTAAAAGAGGGCCAGGAACCCGGTAACCTGACGCTGACCATCGAAGCGGTCCCAGAAAATTCGCAATAACAGCTATCGTAGGCCGGTCATCGCTTGACCAGTCCGACAAGTCAAACTAAGGTAAAAGGGCGCTGAAAAGCGTCCTTTTTTTGACTCAGTATGGATAAGATGATGCACGAACCGCAAGCTCCCAAAACAATAACCGGACGCCTGATTGATGGCACGCCCGCTACGTTAGACGTCGCTCGCATGACCTGGCGCCCTTCGGCCTATGGTGTCTGCTTCGATGACCAGGGCCGCGTTCTGCTGCTGGATAATGTCTATAATGGTCGGCGCGAGTTCCCTGGCGGCGGTGTGGAAATTTGGGAGTCGCTCTCAGATGCCGTTGTCCGTGAGGTGTGGGAAGAGACAGGTTTGCACGTCACCATCGGTACCATGTTCCATACCCAGGAGGCTTTCTACCTGACGCCCGGTGGCAGTCACTGGCATGTACTCCAACACTATTTCTTCGTCACAATCGATGGTGGCGACCTGCGCGACAGCATCATCCCTGGTGAATATGCCCAGAACCCGCATTGGGCCGATCCGCAAACACTCCAGCCGGATGATCTGACCATCGGCTGGGAAGCCTTGCAATCCGCCCTGGAGCAACACGATAGAGGTTAAGCAATAATTCGTAGTTTGAGCCTATGGGACTTATGCTAGCTTCCAAAGAGCCATGAAAGGCATCCTTCCACCTCATGGGGGAAGGACTGAGGATAGGGGTCAGGCAGCACAAAAGCAGCCAGAATCTGTTGACATGTATAGGTTGGCAGTAAGGGGGAATGGCGCTGCCTTGCCTGTTTAGTCCCCAACAGCAGGCCGAGTCTTAATCCGGTTCAACCGAGAAAACAGCCGCAAATTCACAATGCCGATGCCCGCGAAAATCAGGGCCGCGCCGCCAATGATGAACAGGTCCAACTGCTCACCCAGTAGCACAACGCCCAGAATCAGCCCAACCGCCGGAACGACATACGTCACCATTGTAGAACGGGAGGCTCCCAGGCGGCTGACCACTTCGTAGAACATCAGGTAAGCGACGAAGGTATTGACCACGCCCAGCGTGATGATCGCCAGCAGGGCGGTCGTGCCCAGGTCGCTATTGACCGTCGGCGGCACATCCAGGAACTGCATACCCAGGAACATGAAGATCATTTCGGCAATCGCGCCACTGAGCATGGCTGTTGCTGCCAGCACAATCGGTTCCAGCTTGCCCTGGATCATCTTGCGACTGAATACCGTGAACGAGGCATAGAAAATTGACGAGCCGATCATGCCGAGTTGGCCCAGCAGCCCACCCGTGATGATCTCGCTGCCTTGCCAGTTCCGCGCCGCCAGAATGATGATGCCCAGGAAGCCCACAATCAGGCCGAGTACCTTCTGCGGTGTGATGCGCTCATCCTTAAAAGCAAAATGGGCGATCACCAAACCGAACAGAGCGGTAGTCGCTTGCAGGACGCTCGCCAGTCCGCTGTCAATTTGTGTCTCACTGAAGCCAATCAGCGCAAAGGGAATCGCATTATTGCCAACGCCGATGATGGCGGCATTGCGCCAGGTACGCCAATCTTTCGGAAGAGGGCGCCTGCGCGCGATCACGACGATCCACATCAGGAAGGCCGCAATCCCCAGCCGGATGAACATCACCTGCAAAGGATGCACCGATTCCACGCCGACGCGGATCAGCATGAATGACGAACCCCATATAAGCCCAATGGCCCAGAACATGATCCATGCGCCCAAGATGCGCCCCTTTTGTCATAGTTGAAGTGAGTCAGCTAACGACTGGTTTATATCACTTGAAACGAAGCCGTGCCTCCCGATCCTTGCGGTATCAGGGAATGGTCTAAAGCATAGGATTCTCGACAGAGTAGGTCAAAGGCCAGCACAGACCAAATCGTCTGTTTTGGGCTTAGGGTAGGCGGTCATTCAGCCAGCCGATGATATCTGCCAGCACCTGGTCACGAATTGGCTCATTCATGACCTCATGACGCATGCCAGGGTAGGTTATCAGCTTTTTGTCAGGGCTACCTGCCTGCTTATGGACCGTATAGCTGCCGCTGATGGGTGTCAGCTTGTCTTCTTCACCGTGACCAATCAGCAGGGGCAGTTTGAGTTCATGTGCCCGCTGGTTGATCTCGCGTCCGGCTTTGATGAGTACCCAGCCCAGGCCTGCACTCATTGGCTTGTGCATCACCAGTGGATCGTCATCGAAGGCCTGATTCACGGCTGGGTCGGTTGTCAGCACGCTGGAATCTCCACCCAGGTTGAGGCGGAGTCTTGGCGCCAGCGTACCCAACAGTCGTACCACAGGTATCAGCGCCTTTGGATACGCATCCTCGCCTTTAGTGGCTGTACCTGTGATGACCAGTGCCGCCAGGTCTTTTTGGTACTTCAGAGTAAACATCAGGCTGATGATGCTGCCCATGCTGTGCCCAAGCATGGCAATCGGCAAGCCCGCATGCCTGGCCTGCACCTGCTCAAAATACTGCCGCAAATCGGCAACAGGCTCATCAACCGAAGCATAGTGCGCCCGTTCGCCTTCGCTCTGGCCGTGCCCCTTATGATCCAGCCCATAAACAGCCCAGCCTTGTTTCACCAATGCTGCGGCTACATGGCTGTAGCGCCCGATGTGCTCCGCGTGGCCATGCACAATCATGACCACCGCCGTTGGCTCACGATCCGGTAGCCAACTCTCTGTATAAATCTTCAAGCCATCTTTATTGGTAAAACTTCCTGTGCTGTGCTGCATACTAAGTTCCTACGGCATTATCAGACAACTTTTAGGTCACCATCGTCAGTGACGATACACTTTACTACTTCTACCTCTTCTCGTGACACTCCGAGAACGGGTGGTGTCACCTCTACTAAGTATGTAGTGCTTTCTTCGCGATAAAAAAGCGTGACACGAGGAGCATTGTGATTATCACGAAACATGCCGATGTAACCATCACACCATGAAAATTGTGAAATCCAATGTATGAAGCTCAGAGATGTTTCCCAATCAGCACAAGGAACAATTCGCATTGTCATGCTGTAAAGCTCATCTGTTTCTTTGCTCAAACGGAGAAAGCAATCTCCTGGCATCAAGAGGCTGTGAACACTACAAAAGACTTTTTCCCAGTCAGTTTTTCTAAAGAAAGCATGTTCAGGTAATTCAGGCAACTGATTCTTAGCAGATTGTGACTCAAACAAACTGATGCCATATCGAACTACATCAGTAACAGATTGCGGTGTTTCACTAGTCAAGATCAACGAAAGCGCGATTTCGTATTCATAACCCATAGGGTTACCAACTCAAACTAAAAACTATCAACTAAAAACTATTAACTAACGACTAAAAACTCACAACTCCCTACCCATACGTCATCGGGACATCCAGCCGCAGCCACGTGCGCCCAATACGGAACAGCGTCCCCGGACGCAGTTCAACACGGTTGATGATGGGATCGCTCATCTTCTCGATGAAGGTGCCATTGCGGCTGCCGCCATCTTCCAGCCAGAAGTGCAGCAAAAATGGCAGTGAGGTCGCGTCCGTGTCGGTGATATGCTTGGCGTGGCAGCCAACCCGCGCATGCAACCGCGATACCTGATTATCGAAGGCCATGTGTACGTCGCAGGTATCGCGGCGGCCAATGGTGATGATGCGTTCTTCGCCAGCTTGCGGCTGCTCAAAATTCAGGATTTTGCCATCCAGCGGACCACTCATAAATGTGATACTGATTTCGCCTCGTCCGGGCATCTTGCTTACCTCATGATGTAGAAACTAGTCACAGCGGCCCATCTTGTCGAGCTTGCGCAGCTTGTCGCGCGTCGGAATATGGTTGCCGTCTATTTGCAGCGCCTTCTGGAAGGCATTGTGCGCGTCCTCTTTTTTGCCAGTACGGCACAGGGCTTCGCCATAATTATGCCAGAACCAGACATCGCGCTTGTCGAAGTGTACGGCTTGCTCGTAGCATGCCAGGGCATCCGTCCAGCGGTCGAGTTCACCCAGGCACAGGCCCTTGCCATTCCAGGCCCAGGCATAGGTACTGTCGATATCGAGCGCGCGTGTATAACTGGCCAGGGCCTCATTATACCGCTTCATCCGCCGTTCGACCTGACCGCGCCGCGCCCACAGTTGGGCATTATCTGGCATCTCAGTCGTGGCTTGCTCGATAGTCGTCAGTGCTTCATCTCGACGACCCATTTCCAGCAGCGTACTCATCTTGTTGATGTAATACCACATACTGGTTGGCTCATACTCGATGGCCTTGCTGTAGCTCTCGATGGCTTCTTCCAGTTGGCCCATATTCTTAAGCGTCAGTGCGCGACCGCTCCAGGCCCAGGCATAATCCGGTCGGCACTCTACAGCTTTGTCATAGGAAGCCAGCGCTTCGTCATAGCGCCGCAGCGTTCGTAGCGCCTGTCCGCACTTCGACCAGCTTTCGGCATGGTTCGGGTCGATGCTAAGGGCTTCGTCCAGCGCTTCCAGCGCCTTCTCCGGCTCCTGATGCACCAGCAGTTCCTCGGCATAGTTGTACCATGACCAGATATCGGACTCATCCAGTTCTAGCGCCTGCCGGAACGAGATAATCGCCTCGTCGTGGCGGCGCAACTGGCTGAGTGTGAGGCCGCGCCCACTCCATGCCCAGCTATATTCTGGCTCCAGTTCAACAGCCCGTGTATAGCTCGAAAGGGCATCTTCCAGCCGGTGCAGCTTCCTTAGAACCTGCCCATGCTTGGCCCAGATATAAGCGCTGCGGTTGCTCAGTTCCAACGCCTTATTCAGCAAACCGAGCGCTTCCTCGTTCTGTTCCAGCAGCACCAGAATATCGGCCTGCTTATAGATATAGCTGGCCTGATTCGGTGCGTGCAAACTCGCCTTGCGATAAGCGTCGAGCGCTTCATCGTAGCGATTCATCATTTCCAGCGTGATGCCCAGCTCGTTCCAGGCCCAGGCATAATCCGGCGCGATCTGCGTTGCCTTGCGGATGGCATCGACGGATTCCTGCAATTTACCCTGCTGTCGGCAGATATTGCCGAGCAGTGCCCAACTGCCGCTGTGCTGATCGTTGAGGTCGAGGGCTTTCTTCAGCACATCCAACGCCTCGTCGAAGCGTTCCAGCAGCGCCAGCACCTTACCCTGGTTGTACCAGTACCATTCGCGCTCCGGGGCTAGCTCCGTCGCCTGCTGATAGCACTCAAGCGCTTCTTCATAGCGCTCTAGCTGTTCCAGCACGATTCCGCGGCCATTGATCGCCCAATCAAACGAGGGATCAAGTTCAATCGCCTGTTCATAGGCAGCGAGCGCGCCATCAAGCTGCTTGATGTAACGTAAAATCTGGGCCTTTTTGCCCCAGGTTGGCGCGTGATTGCGATCAATGCGGATGGCCTGTTCAATCGGTTCGAGCGCTTCTTCGTAGCGACCAATATTGACCAGCGTTTCGGCCAGGTTGTACCAGTGCCAGACGACTTCCGGCTCGTACTGGGTCGCTCGCTTAAAGGCGATGATGGCTTCTCGTGATTTGCCGAGTGCCTTCAGCGATAAGCCATAGCCGTTGTGCGCCCAGGCATAATCCGGTTGCAGTTCTGTGGCTTTTTCATAAGCACCGACCGCATCCTGGAACTGCTCCTGCATGCGGTAAATCTGGCCCAATTTGGCCCAGCTATTCGGGTGTCGCGCGTCGATTTCCAGCCCTTGCTTGACGATAGCGGCGGCTTCGTCATAGCGCTCCAGCTTTTGCAGAATATCCCCTCGGTTGTACCAGATCCACACATCATTGGGGTTCAGCATGGTCGCCCGCTCGAAGGACGCCAGCGCGTCTTCCATCTGGCCCATGCGGTCCAGAATGATGCCCTTGCCATTATGCGCCCAGGCATAATCTGGCTTAAGTTCCAGCGCGCGGTCATAACACGCCAGCGAATCTTCATAGCGTTCCAGCAGACGCAGAGTGCGACCTTTGCGCGCCCACGCCCACCAGTAATCGGGTTGCAGCGCAATCGCCTGATCGTATGTTGCGACCGATTCTTCCAGACGGCCCAACTCCGTCAGCGAATAGCCTTTGTCCATCAGCTCGCGGGCTTCCAGTGCCAACCCTTCGTATTCCAGCGCAGGCAGGGAACCATAGTGCGCCTCATAGACAATCACCAGATCGTCATGCAGCGCTTCCCAGGTCTGTGGACGCTCATCCGGCGACTTGCTCAGGCAGCGTAGTGTCAGGTCAACCAGCGTTTGTGGTACGCCTTGCAGTTCAGTGGGGTCGAAGTCCGGCATCTGCTTGATGTGAGCTTCGCGCCAGGCTTTTGTCCCTTTGACCTTGAACACGTGGTGGCCCGTTAGCATTTCGTACATCAGGCAGCCAAAAGCATAAATGTCTGACCGATGATCGACATCCCGTGATTCACATTGTTCCGGTGACATATATGGCGGTGTGCCCACGACAGCATTAAGCCGCGTCAGGCGGCTGTCGGCATCATCAGGATTGTAATCATCATCTTCGTTTTCCACATCGCGCTCAATCGACCGTACCAGCCCGAAGTCCGTTACTTTGGCGATGGAATCATAAGTGACGAGGATATTCGCTGGTTTGAGATCGCGATGCACCAGCCCCGGAATCTTGCTGAGAGCATGCTGCATCCCTAGCGTGATGTGGATGCCGAACAGCATGGCCTGCTCGGTGGTCAGCATCGCATGGCCGATCCATGTGCTCAGATCGACCCCCAGGCCCTCCGGCCCGCTGATGTGCTCCAGAATGATATGCGGTCGATTATTGATATTCTGTACCAGCCGCGCCTGCACAATATGCGGGTGCTTTTCCAGATTGACCCAGGTATAGGCTTCCTGCTCAAAGCGCGCAACGGCACGGGCATTATCGAGGAAGCGCGGTTGGAACGATTTGATCGCCACAGGCAAGCGCTGCTCATGGTCATAGCACAGGTAGACGATGCCCATACCGCCCAGCCGGACATCAGCCACTTCATAGCGGTCGAGCATGCGGCTGCCAATATCAAAATCGTAAATATCGCTGGGGATGCCGCGTGGGACGCGCTTACGCTGGCTGCGCCCATTAATGCCTTCCGCTTCTGGCGCAAAGAACGTGATGGCAGTCAGTTCATCGTCTTCTGCATTTGCCCCGCGTGTCTCATCCTGAACGCTGCGCGGCTCAATCTCAATCGATTCCGACACTGGCGGCTCTTCCGCCAGTTGCGTGCCCGTGACGTCGCTCAGATATTCATCCAGATTTTGCGATTCGCCAAATTCCGTCACCTGGGTATCGTCGTTGCTCATCTCAGAGGACTGTTGCAAATCCAGCAGGGTGGCATTCTCGCCATTCAGATGCTGCTGATATTGCTCAACGAGGTTGTTGGCCTGCAAGCGATTGACAGTGGTCACAGGCAGATCGTCATTGGCATCACGCGCGATCACCCACAGCGCCGTTGCCATATTGCGCGGCGTCGGGAAAGCGGTCGCCATGTCCAGCGTCCACTGCGCGAACTTATCCAGCGCATTAGCGGCCATCGCGCGGTCGATGTCGCTGTTGGCGGCACCTTGCGCCCGCTGATAAGCCAGCAGCGTTTTACCAGCATAAAAAATACGCAGCCGATGATCGTCGCTGAATACCAGCTTCGCGCACAAATCACCCAACAGGAAGTAATAATCGACAGCATTGTCATTACGCAGCGCGAGTCGCCCATTAAGTTGAATATCAGGGTTGGGATCAGACGCGAAGGGATCGCTGCCATCGCCAGGGTGGGCCTGGCCCAGCAAGCGCCGTTGATCCGCAGTCGCTAGGGTGGCGGGTTTACGATTGGTCAGTGGGGGTAAGGTATTGATCGTAAAAGCTCCTGAAAACAGTAACAAACAAGCAATACTTTTGAGAAGGCTGATACATCATCAGCCTTCTCGCCAGACAATTGTAACTCGTTTGGTCCCGTTGTAGGCAGGGAGTTTGTTACAGAATTTTAGGTGTGAATACTAGCCATCCGTGACGGCTTGTTGGCCAAACTGCAACTGATTGCCATCGTAGGTAATCATGATGGTCGCGCCTGGTTGCAGATTGTTCTCAACAATCTTATTACTCAAGGGGCGTGTCAGCAGGCGTTCCACAGCCCGACGCAGCGGACGGGCACCATTCACCGGATCGTAACTCTCGTCAATGATGTACTGACGGGCATCGTCTGTGACCTGGATCGTCAGGCGCTGCTGACGCAAGCGCAGTTGCAATTCCTTGATCTGACTATCCAGAATTTCGCCCAGCACGTCGCGCGAGAGCATACTGAACGTCACCACTTCGTCGATGCGGTTCAGGAACTCCACCCGGAAGCGCTGCTTCAGGAATGGCTCGAAGTTGGGCTCTTCATCCGGGTCGCGCCCACCGAAGCCGAGCACCTTGCTGCTCTCCTGCGTACCGACGTTGCTGGTCATGATGAACACAGCATGGCGGGCATCCACCCGACGGCCATGAGCATCACTCAGGCGGCCCTCATCGAAGATTTGCAGGAAAATATCAAACACTTCCGGCGCTGCCTTCTCGATTTCGTCCAGCAGCACCACACTGTACGGGCGCCGCCGCAGACCATCAGTTAACTGACCGCCTCGGTTGGATTCCTTATATCCGGGCGGCGAACCGATCAGCCGCGCGACAGTATGCGCATCATGGAACTCGGACATGTCCAGCCGCAGCAGGGCATCTTCACTGCCGAACATGAACTCGGCCAATGCGCGCGCCAGTTCCGTCTTGCCAACGCCGGATGTCCCCAGGAACAGGAACACGCCAATAGGACGGTTGGGATCATTCAGGCCAGCACGTGCGGTCTTGATGGCTTCTGAAACCATGTTCACAGCGCGGTCCTGCCCGATGACGCGCTCGCGGAGCGCCTCATCTAATTCCGCCAGACGCCGCTTATCATCGGTCGTCAGCTCCGTTGCCGGTATACCTGTCCACTCGGACAAAACAGCCGCAATATCAATCTCGTTGACGTCGCGACGGTTATCCTCACCATCGAGCATATCCGGATGCATTGTCTGGATCGTGACGCGCGTGCAGGCTTCGTCCAGCAGGTCGAGCGCCTTATCTGGCAGACGACGATCCGCCAGATAGCGAACGGACATCTTTACCGATGCTTCCAGCGCACCCTGGCTGATTCTGACGTCATGGTGTTTTTCCAGCCGCTTGCGTTGTGCCTGCAAAATGACGACGGCATCGGCCTCAGTCGGCTCCTCAACATCAATCGTGCGGAAGCGCCGATCCAGCGCGGGGTCCTGGGCAATCGCCCGCCGATATTCTTCGTGGGTAGTCGCCCCAATGCACTTGATCTCGCCGCGCGCCAGTGCCGGCTTGAGAATGTTAGCCGCATCCAGATTGCTGTCGATGGTATCGCCAGCGCCCACAATCGTATGGATTTCGTCGATGAACAACAAAATATTTTCGGCGCGTTTCAGTTCTTCCACGATGCCAATCAGGCGCTCTTCAAACTGGCCGCGCAGGCTCGTACCCGCCACCAGTGTGCCGATTTCTATCTGCACAATGCGATAATTGTGCATTGGTTCCGGGGCCGTCTTGTCATAGATGGCATAGGCCAATCCCTCGACAATCGCCGTCTTGCCGACACCAGCATCACCCAGCAGCAGCGGATTATTTTTCTTACTGCGGGCCAGCGTCCGTGCCAATGCCCGGATTTCCTTGTCACGAGCGTAAGCCGGACCAATGCGGCCATCAGCAGCCTGCGCCGTCAGATCACGACCGTAGCGATTGAGCAGGGGCGTCGGCATGATTTCAGGATCGCTTTCCATGATGCCCCTTGGCGGCACGATCAGATCATCATCAGAGAAGGGAATATTAAAATCGCTGTCATCATCCCAGTTCATATCGTCGCCCTGTAAGTCAAAGGGCATCTTGTCCTGCTGGTCGAGGATCAGCTTTTGCAGCCAGAAGTTCAGGTCAAAACCCAGGTCGATCAACTTGCGCACGGGCACCCCTTCGCCCTCTTGCAGCAAAGCCATCAACATGTGGATTTCTTCGACGGTTTCCTTGTCTTCCTGCTGTGCCAAAAAAATGGCCAGCGACAGCACGATTTCCGTGCGTGGCGTCAACGGGAGTACCTCGCCGATTCGATCTTCGGATGTACCAATCTCACGGCGAATCTCATTGCGAACGTGGCGTGGGCTGAGGTTTGCGCGCCGCAGCAGGCGGCACGTTGGCCCATCTTCAACACGTGTTGCCGCGACGAAGAGGTGCTCAACGCCGAGGTAATTATGCCCAAGTCGCCGTGCTTCTTCAGAAGCTGCACTCAGCAATTTACCGCAGCGCTCGCGTATTTCAATCTCTGGAATATCGGGTGATGGTGTCACTATATTATTGCCCGCTATCGTTTCCTATATGTACTACAGTACACCATTATACAACATCCGGTACCTCAAGCCTGCGGTCGGCCTGCAAGAATTACGGGTTTTTAAGGACTGAACCTTAAGAAACACGTGTTAATTGTCCCCAAAACCGATAATCCTGCCATGTGATGCAGCGGTGAGCATTGACATAGCAATCATATGTTTGGCGTAAGAACATTCATGGTTATAATTGCGCCTGTATTGGTGCGCACAGTTGGATTCGCTTCCATGCCATTCGTTGATCCACTTATCGGCAAAATCCTTGGCGACTATAAAATTGAAAGTGTCCTGGGAACGGGCGGGATGGCGCACGTCTATCGCGGCTATGATGCCAAGCTGGATCGCTATGCCGCCGTTAAGGTAGTGGAACCACGTTTGATGGCCGATGACGATCAGGCCGAATACCGCCAGCGCTTCCAGAGAGAAGCCAAGGCAATCGCCAAGCTCAACCATCCCAATATCATCAGTGTGTACCAGTTTGGCGAGTACGAAGATCGTTATTACATCGCGATGGCCTATATTCAGGGCCGTAACCTGCGCCAGATTATGCGCCTGGTAGATGACGAGCCATTTACGCCTGTGCGCACGGTCCGCATCCTGGGGGATATCGCCAGCGCGCTGGACCACGCCCACGCCAACAACATCATTCATCGCGATGTCAAACCCTCGAATATCATCGTCACCGCCGATGATCGTGCTGTCCTGATGGACTTTGGCCTCGCTCTCAATTCGCTGGAAGGCACCATCGGCAATACCTTTGGCAGTGTGCATTACATTGCGCCGGAACAGGCGATTTCGTCGGCACAGGCTGTTCCGCAGTCGGACCAGTATTCGCTGGCGGTTATCGCCTTTGAAATTCTGGCAGGCAAAGTGCCTTTTGACGATGCCTCCGCCATGAGTGTCGCCCTCAAGCACATCAGCGATCCGCCGCCGCCCCTGACCAGCATCGTGCCAACGGCCTCGCCTTTGGTAGAAGCCGTGCTGCTGCGTGCGCTCGATAAAGACCCGAATGAGCGTTTTGCATCCTGTATGGAATTCATTGATGCGCTCAAATTAGCCTTTGATTTGTCGGAACCGGACCCATCTGAAAAACCCGTCCTGGCCAATGAGGATGCCGACACCGCCGTGCCGCTTGCGCCTGCCGATACCATCGCCGTACCGCCGGAGGCAACCCAGGCTGTTGCCAATTCTGCTGAGGCACGGTTTAACGGACCTCAGCCACCTGTCGAAGATGCAGTTTCACCGATAGAAGTGCCAATCGCGGCCACCAAAACCCAGTTGGAACCACCGCTGCTGCCACCGCGTCGGCGTGGGCTTGGCTTCTGGTCCTGGGCGCTGATTGCATTGATTATTGCGGCTGTGGCGCTGGCCTTTGCCTTGATGAATGATCGCCAGAATGACCAGCGTGCGACCGAAACCGCCATCATTGTTGAAGAGACCAGCAATGCAGCGACTTCGGTTGCCTTAGTCATCGCTGAAGATACCCAGGCGGCTGAAGAAACGTTAGCGGCTATCCCGACGGATACGCCGACGTCAACGCCAACCGATACACCAACAACCACGAAGACGCCCACACCATCGCCGACACCGTCCGACACGCCCACCAGCACGCCAACGGAAACATCATCACCCACCGATACACCGACCGATACCCTGACGCCGACCGACACGGAAACGCCAACGCCGACCGAAACATTGACCCCCACCGATACCGACACGCCGACGGCCTCGCCAACGGCAACCGATACACCATCGGTCACGCCAACACCGACCGAAACACCGAGCGCCACGCCAACTGCGACGGATACCGCCACATCGACACCCACGCCAACCGATACCGATACGCCAACGGCGACGTCAACTTACACGCCGACCAATACCGACACGCCGACGCCGACCAGCACCGATACACCCACAGCCACGCCGACGCCAACCGATACGGCCACGCCAACAGCGACCAATACGCCCTATGGGGCACCCAGCCCGACGCCGCAGCTCAACATCAGCCAGTTTGATCTGGCAGAAATTATGCTGCGCTATGATGGCCGCACATTCGTCGTCTACAATCGCACCGCAGAATTTAACTTTGCTGTGCGTAACCTGCGCTTTGTTCTCTACGAGCCGGACCCGTTCTATGATGATGCCGATGAAGCCCCCATCATCCAGACGATAAACTTTGCTGTAGAAGAGTTGGGGTCCCTGGCTGGGGGATTGCGTCCGGGGAACTGCTTGCAGGTCTGGACGCTGCAATTCGTCAGCCTGCCAGGGGATGAGCCACCAGCGGATATGTGTGCAACGCGCACCTATTTCCGCCAGATTGCCGAGCCGTTCTGGATCAGCGATCATTCAAATCGGGCTTACCTGGAAGTTCGTCTGGGGCGGGTGGATGTGCTGACGACGTGCCCGGTAATGATCCCGGATACCTTTACTGAGGTTCGCTGTCTGGTGGATTTGCCTGGGAGTCCGTCGTCCCTTAACCGCTAAACGTCACTGTCGGTACAAGTCCGCCGCCTGCAATGCCCGGCGCTTGACTGAGCAGCCATAACACCACCAGGGCCACTATCGCAATCACAACCAGGGCCACGATCAATCGGCCATTCATAGCAGGAGCGCTACCATTCGATGCCTGCTTACTGACGCGCTGCCGCTGCACCTGATTGCCCTGGTTCATCAGCAGCCAGCGTCGCACCAACTCCGCCCGGAAGGCGATCTTTGAATCGCTTGTGCTGATGATTTCCCTAAATTCCAGACTGCGCAGCGCGCTATAAATATCGGTGCTGTCCATATTCACATCGCTGTTAATGACCCAGCGTGTCACATCATCCAATGTGACGTCTGCCAGCGGATTCTGATAATGCAGTTCGGCCAGCGCCTGTAAAATATACTGCTCGTTAGGCTGCAAATCGCTCCATATTTTGGCGATATCTGCTGATGCCAATCCAAATACGCGGTCGATGATCTCGCTAATGCTGGATGTGGCATCCAGTTCGGTGGTTGCATGGGCCAGCCACAACGGATGTCCGCCCGTCGCCTGATGCAGTCGCGTCAGGTCTTTTTCACTGAAGTATGGCGCCGCTTCTTTCAACATCATGATGCTGGCATCCAGCGGCAGTGCTTGCAACCGATGAATCGCGCTCGTCTTTAGGAAGGGTTCCAGGGCCAGTAAACGGGCTTCGTCATCCGTGTGGGCGGTCACGACGATGCCGAGTTGGGGCTGTGTCATCATCAGGCTGTGCAGATAGCTGACGAAATCCTTCGGCATGTCGCCTTTTTCGATGGCATCCAGCAGCAGGTTAAAGTCATCCAGCAGCCACAGCAGGCGCCGCTGACCACGTATGACGTGCATGACTTCCGGCAGATAGTCATCGCGCAGCCACTCGCGCATGGGGATAGCATCTTCGTCCTCGTCATCGCTCAGCGCCGGAATGCGGCTCATACTGTAGTCATACTGCGAAAGGACCTGCGTCGTGCGGATGACGAAGCGTGTCAACAGTGCTTCCTCATCATCCAACACAAGGTCGGAAAGCGGCAAAAATACGCTGATGATGGCCAGATCGACGTACATCGGCAGTTGGCGCAGCAGGGCCGTTTTGCCTGCACCATGATAGCCAATATAAGCCAGGGCATGTCGGGCTGTGGTATCCATCATATGCTGCTGAATCTGCATATAGATGGCTTCGCGTCCGGCAATGGGAATATGGCTCAGGTCTTGAGTGTCGCTGGCGTCGCCGCCTTGCATCATTTTGGGCCGCTTTCTGTTGGCTGGTGCCTCTATCTTGCTCCTAGTTTACATGAGCTTGCCCATTACTGCCCACAAGCTGTCATGCTTTCCACTGTTAGCTGTCACGGATTCTGCGGTCTTGGCTGGTCGTAGCTGATGCCCTGACCTATAATGCCTGCGGTCTGCTGGATAACGACCAGCAGCCATTGGCAAAATCACCGACAAGATGAGGCACCAGCATGGCGTCAGAACCCACGCAGCCCTGCGCGCTTGCCCTGGTAGGCATGCCCGGCGCGGGCAAGACTTTATGTGCATTGCACCTGCAAGAACGTGGTTTTTTTCAGTTTCGATTTGGCAGTATCGTCGTCGATGAAGTGGCGCGTCGTGGCCTGCCGCTGAACCCGAACAACGAACGCATCATCCGCGAGGAATTTCGCGCCCAGGATGGCATGGATGCCATCGCCAAGCGCGCGCTGCCGTTGCTCAAACAAGCTTTGGAAACCCACAAGTCGATCATCATCGACGGCCTTTACAGCTTTGCCGAATACAAGACGCTTAAGAAAGAACTCGGCGAGGATATGATCGTCGTCGCGATTACGGCCCCCCGTAATCAGCGCTATGCCCGTCTGGCTGAACGGCGTGAGCGTCCCCTGACCCGTGCCGAAGCTCAGGAGCGGGATTTTCGTGAGATCGAGAAGATCGAGAAGGGCGGGCCGATTGCGTTAGCTGATTACACACTGCTGAACGATAGCACGCCGGAAGACCTGCTTCAGAAGCTTGATGATTTGCTGGCTGAACTCCAGATGGAGCCATAGCCAGGTGCGGCGATTCTGGCTGTTTTTGGGGTTCTGGCTGCTGATTGTGCCGCTTGTTTCAGCACAATCTGAGTCCACGCCGACTGCCGAGCCGTGCCCCACTGTGACGGATACAACAGTGGTCGGGCCGCCTGGAACCGTCGAACCTAGCTACCAGATTGCTGTCCAGAGCATCTACACGGGCGAAGTTGTCTACGGCACAGCCGACAGCCAAGGCGGCTTTGCTGTCGATATAGTCGGCCTGCCAGGAATGCCGATGCATGTCTACAGCGCCCGATCCATCACCCAGGCCATGCGCAGCGCAGGCGAATTGCCCCCTGGCCGCGCCATCCTTCTGAAAGCGCCCGATACCCGACCGATTGCTTTCGGTGGCCAGCTTGCTTACGGCATGGGTACCTGGCTGGCGTCCGGTGATGTGGCTGTCAACGATGGGGCAGTCAGTGCCACGCTCGATGTTACATTTCTGGCCCCTGCTGCCGACCTAGGCTTGCCCTTTACCCTGGTTGGCGGGCTTGGTCTGCTGCCCCTGACTGATGCATCCGGCATACCTTTTGCACCCGCCAACGCCGACTGGTCGCCCGAACAGACGGCCTCCGGTTTGCCTATTTTGGGGGCGCCGCAAGCGATCATCCCCATCGCCACCGCCATCACTACCGACACCTGCGTCGATGCCGAAAATGGCCTGATGACCTTCTCGCTGGCTTTCCAGGGCTATGTGCAGGGCATACCCGATGGCCTCTATCAATGGGTATTCGATGGCCGTATCGCCGTTGCGGATAGCATGGCCGTTGATTGGTATGCCAATCGCCTGCTCGGAACAGGTGGCAAAGGCCCACAATCGACCTCACAGACAGAATTACCTGCCACCCTCAACATAGGCAATGTTCAGCCGCAACTGCTCGTCGCAGTAGATGGTTACCTGTCTGACGGTTCGCCTGTGGCTATGCTGCATAGCGTCACCTATCAGCCGAACACATGGATTCAACCATTTGGCGAATTAGCACTCGAAGCGCGAATTCTGGCCCCCTGGCAAGCACTGCTAGGGCAGTTTGCCTCAATGCAATTTTACCTGTCCGGCGATAGTGGCACCGTGTCTCTGCCAAGCACGCAAGCCCATATTGAATGGAATGGCCAATTCTACATCCTTGTTCCTGACGAGCCTTTTCGGCCTGCGTTGGAAAATGATGGCCAGTACACGCTTGAAGGACAGGTCAGCCTGAATATCGACAATGTGCGTCAAAACGCTCTTTTTTCGCGGGCTGTGGTTGCCGCCGAGCCACTGCATCTGATTCCGGCGGTGCTGCCAGGAACCACATTCATGGTAGGCGATTCGTTCGTTCCAGGCATCTACAGTCAGCCCGCCCTGAATCAGCTTGATGGTCAGGCGGAAATCACGTTGACGTTCTATCCACTGTCAGGTGAACCCCAAGTGCAGGCATGGACCCTCCCACTGCAATATAGCGCGGCCCAAACGCCGGAAATCTTCCGCTTTGACCAACCTGGCCATTATGTTGTGGAATATCTTGTTGTGGCTGGCAGGGATTGGGCTGGGCGTGCCTGGATAGGTACTTTACGAACAGCGGGGGTGGTCGCCCAGCCAGGAAATCATGCCCAGGGTCAGCGCGGGGTGGTCGGCTATGGAGGCAATCAGCAAGCCTGGTTCGATATGGCCGTTTTCCCATCCGATAATCCGAATATCGCGCCCGTCATCTATCCGCCTGCATTTAGTGGCGACGTTGCTTACCTCCGAGATGAAGCAGATACAGGCATTCAGCCCCTTTTAACATCGCTCAACGCCAGCCCGAATGCCTTTGCCATCTTCAGTGCCGTGCGTCCTGATGTGCGCATTCGGCAAGCGGTTATGCGCCACGGTCTGGAACTCCCGAACCTCATCTGGCGCAATGACGACCTGTTCGATGGTCAGATAGGTGCGGGCATCACCGGCAACCGCAATGGCGATCTGGCACTGCTCTTTGGCGGCGTGGTCGATGAAACGTCCGTTTCTGGATACGCTTCGTTGGCTGTCATCACCGACGATGACGATACCGTGCGCGTGCTGCCACCTTTCCAGCAGCCGATTAGTAACGCCGATGATTATTTACTGTATCTTCCTGGCACAGTTCGCCCCGGCCAGATTGTGCCAGGAAGCAGTGAAATTGCTGTATCTGGCCAATTTGCACCGACGCTTCCGGCGGCACTGAATTTGATCGCCACATCACCATCAGGCGCGCAGCAAAATATACAGGTCCAGGCCAACGATTATGGCTACCTCGCTTCTGAGAATACACTCCACTTTGATGAATCCGGTATCTGGCAGATCACAGCGACAAGCGCATTCGTTGGCCAGACCTCTGCTGCTGTCATAGAAGAAGCTGTCAGTGGTGGTGTCCCAGGTGTTGCAGACACTTTCGCGGTCTACGTGCTGCCTGATGATGCTGCCCAGTTAACGGGTACACAGCCCCAGGTTGCGCCAGGGAATCCGGTCGTGCTCTCAGTCGATGTACCCGAAGGCTGGACCCAGGTCAGCGCCCATGTCTCTGCCGCCACCGCCAGCCAGCAGCTTGATACACTTTCTGCCGATGTGACCAGCGCGCGCTACAGTTATCGCTACGATCCCAACCAACTCAGCCGCACATTCCCCAATATCGAACCCAACGGAACAGGGAACGGAACCGCCGCATCTGATGCCGTTTGGGTGACGATTGTCCTCAGTGCGATGGATGCCAACGGTCAGCCTGTTTTTGGCTATCGCCAGTTTACGGTGCTCCATGACCGCGTCGAATAATCTGACACATGCTATAGTTTGGAAGTGTTGGTGGCGCTAAGGTCTGTATTCGGAATCTGGCGAAGGAGTCCAGAATGGAAATAGGCGTATTGTTATTTGTTTTCTTCTCGGTTCTTTTTGGTCTCGCAAATTGCTTTTTTGGGTATCCAATGTTCAGTACGCTGGTTGCCCTCTGGGGATTCGTCCTCGGCCTGATCCTTGGGGTGGCCATCGGTGGACAGGGCAGTGGCATCGTTGTCGGCATCATTCTGGGCATTGTTCTTGGTGGTATCGCCCTCGCCATGACCTACGTTGGCATCTTCTTCATGGGGGTTGGCGTCGGCATTGTCCTGACGATGACCGTTCTCCGTGCCCTCAATATGCAGCCGGATACGGCCCAGACGATTGCCATCATTGTGGGTCTGGCAACTGGCGCCTTGACGATTTTGCTGCGCAAATACGTCATCATTTTCCTGACCGCTATTTCTGGGGCAACAGGTATTGTGCAAGGCGGTCTGGTCCTCCTGCCGACCACGCGATTCAATCCCAACACGCTCGAAGTCGTGCCTGCCAACAGCAGTGTGGCGATTGTAGCGGTTATTGCTGGTTTTGCGCTGGCGATCCTGGGCATGTTCTACCAGTGGAGTCAGGCCCGTGAAGAAGGCTTTCTGGAAAGCCTGCGTTGATGATCCGACCTTTTCGATTGGCATGGTTGGCTCTTTGCCTGTTTTTGCTTACTACAGGGTTGGTTAGCGTTGCCCAATCGCCTGCATATCCGCTGCCAATAGGTTCGCCCGTTCAGGTCAGTGGCAGCCTGCTGGAATTGGCCAGCCAGCGCTTACTGGCCGCCAATCCTGATAGCGATACGGTCAGCATTGTGCAGCCGAGCGGCGGCACTATCGACAGTGAAATATCCGTCGGTACAGAACCGCGCAGCGTCGCCCTTGCGCCCGATGGGGTGCAGGCCGTCATTGTCAATCGCGGTGATGGTATGGTTTCTGTCATTGATCTGCTGGAAGGCACTGTAACAGCGACCTATTCTGTGGGGGTACTGCCCTATGCCGCGCTTGTCTACGGCAGCTCGATTGTGGTTACAATCCAAAGTGAACCGAGCGTCATTCTGCTCGACCTGAAAACAGGTGAACAGCAAGCCGAAATCAGGGTTCCCGCTGATCCGGCAGCGATGGCTATCTGGGGACGCTACCTCTATGTGACCCATTACTGGTCCGGCGAACTGACCCTTATTGATCTGGATGCTGCTGAAGTGCTGGCCACACTCAGTCTGGGGCCAGATATTGCCCATTCTGCCAGCATCGCCATTGATCGCCGCAGTGGGTTAGCCTATTTGCCACAGACCATCCCCAACTGGCAGATGACAGCCGCTGCACCAGAAGCACGTATGCTGCCTGTCATCAACGTGGTAGACCTCAGTGAAATGCGCCTGCTGCCAGAACGTCAGATTTTCCTTCCCGCAGCAGATCGCATGGTGAATATGCCCTCAGCCGCCCTGATTGATCGCGGTCGTAATTCGCTCTATGTGACCCAGGCGGGTAGCGCGTCTCTTTCTATTATCGATCTGGATACAGGATATGCCGTCGCTCATGTAGAAACAGGTACCGCGCCTGCGGATGTCATCCTGAGCCGCAACGCCCTCAGCATCTATGTCCATGATCGCATCGACCAGACCATCACCGAGTTTGATGCCGTCTACCGCAGCTATGTCGATACCATGCACAGTTCAGCTTATTTGCCTGATCCGCTAGAACAAATCGGTGCCCAGCTCTTTTATGATGCCGATGATCCGCGCCTGAGTTCACAGGGCAGCATCGCTTGCGCCAATTGCCATCTCGACGGCTTGAGCGATGGCCGTATCTGGGAGGGCACCGTCACGCCTGTATTGCGTGGAAGTGCTCCCAATACAGACATCACCTGGCTGAATGAGCATATTCGCCAGATGCAGGCCGGAACAGGCATCGAACCCGCCGGCGTTGATGCCGCCGCTTTGGTCGCTTATTTGCAAGCTCTGGCCGATGAACCCGCTCCGTAGGCGGCATGCGAATTCGATCAAAATTTGTGCCCTATATGAGAACGATGTTAAACTGCGTACAACTTAATCTTTAACCCTTGCGAAAATTGCCGCCATTTGTGTATATTGATGACGGTTATCTTTATTATTCAGGCGTGAAGGAAAGCTTTAAGGCATGGAACCAAGCGTAGCCATGCAGGAATATCTGGCCGAGGCCTACCGCATCCATTATTACCAGACCGACGACCAATATATCTCCACGTCTGCATTGGCGGATACCATGCATGTGAGCGCCCCGGCGGTCACACGGATGGTGCAGCGCCTGAAGGAAGCCGATTACCTCGAACATGAGCCTTATCGTGGCATCAAATTAACCCGCAAAGGTGAGCTAGAAGCCCTGGCCTACATTCGCAAGCACCGCATCGTGGAGCGTTTTCTGGTCGATGTCATGGGTTTTGGCTGGCAGCAGGTCCATGATCTGGCCGACGAGATGGGGCCATCCGTCACTGACCGCGTGGTAGAGCGTATGAACGTCATGGTGGGGTATCCGCGCCGTTGTGCACACGGCGAACCGATCCCCCATGCTGATGGCACCATGCCGCGCGTGGTCGATTATCTGCTGACGGGTGCTGAACTCGGCAAAACCTACATTGTCAGCCGCGCTAATACCCACGATGAAGACAAACTTGTCTATCTGGATACCCTCGGCATCAAACCAGGAGTTCACATCACCCTCGTGGAACGCGCCCCATTCAATGGCCCGCTGCACCTGGAAGTCAATGGCAAACCGTGCTTCATCGGCCACGAACTATCGACCGTCATCCGTGTCTGCTCCCAGGAAGAATTCGAGCTGGTCTAACCCAATACGACGAAGCCATCGTAGGGGCGCAATACATTGCGCCCGACCTACATTGCTATAATAGTTCGCCCCCGCTGGGGCGTTTTTATTTGGCTGTCCACGCTACCCAGGCGATAATCACCCAGCCAATGATGAAAGCCGCCCCGCCAATCGGTGCGATGGCCCCCATAATGCTCAGGTTGGAGATCGACAGGACGTACAGACTGCCACTGAACAAGATCACACCCGCCAGGAACAGGTAGCCAGCCCAGGCCAGTCGCGGATCATCGTAAACCGTACTCAACCACGCGACGATAAAAATCGCCATCCCATGAATAAGGTGATAGTAGGTACCAGTGTGGAACGTATCCACGCGATCATTGGCTTTGAGGGTGGCCTCAAGGCCATGGGCGCCGAACGCGCCCAGCGCGACACCGAGTGCCATCACGATCCCACCGATGAGTATCAATTGCCTGGTCATATCGATTGCTTCTTTCTCGTAATGAATCTTCGATTTATCGTACGAATGATTTTTGCGCTTTCGAGGTGAGCCGTCAGAGTAGTCATGCGCTTGTATGAAAGAACGCATTTCTTCTTGAATTACCTTTGGGTCCAGTTCTAGTGCATCGAATAGCTCAGGCTGCTTTTCTTGGTAACGAACTAATCCAAGCAATAAGTGTTCGGGAGCAATAATCATATGACCACGGCTTCGGGCCTCATCAACTGAAAATTCCAGAACCTTCTTAAGGTCGCCTGACAATTCAATAGCATTCCCAAGCCGTTTGGTCGTATGAAGTTCGTCAGAGAGGAAATTACGCACGACTTTTCGGGCATCTTCTATTTCCGCACCTGCATCATGAAGAACGTCTGATGTGGCACTCTTATCCAGTCTAATAAATGCCAGTAGCAGATGGCCAATATTAATCTCGCTATGGTGCAAGCGCTCGGCTTCTTCCTGGGATAGGCTGAGTACACGGCGCGCGGCGGGTGTAAAACGCTCCATCTTTTGTGACATTCTCAGATACCTCTCCTCGCTAGCAGTAGGATTGTACCAACGGCATCAGGGTCATGGCATAGCCTTTACGCCAATTTAGGGTGATGAATGCAACAAAAAAAGCGGCCAGCTTACAAGCTGGCCGCTTTATCGGTGTGATGGATGTCTCCAGAGGGATGACATCAGAGTATTTTAGGATTTCACCTTCACGTTGATGGTGCGTGGCTTGACTTCTTCTGACTTAGGTACAGTCAGGGTCAGGATGCCGTTATCGTAATCAGCATCGACTGCATCGCTCTTTACTGGCACTGGGAAGCGCACGCTGCGGCTGTACTTGCCATAACGCCGTTCCTGGATCACGCGCTTGCCACCGTTGGTTTCTTCCTTGTGGCTGTCTTCGAGTTCTGCGCTGATCGTCAGCACATTATCATGCAGGCTGACGTGAATATCATCCGCTTTCACACCTGGGATCGGTGTCGTGACGACATAGTTGTCATCATTCTCATCGACATCGAGCGAAAGCGACCATTCACCAGCGAACTCTTCCAGAGGTTCGTAATTGCCGAGTTCATGGCGCATATCATCAAAGAAGCGATCCATCCAATTACGTGGGGTTCTGCGTCTCATTAACATGATTGAATTCTCCTCATCCAAAACAGGTCTTTGTTCTACCGTTCCGAACGCCTATACGGTAACACCGCAATGTAAAAGCCACGTCTGAGCTGTGTATACATTTCATATGAATGAGGCTGCAAGGTCCGCCTGCGGTTAGATCAATGCCGCAAAAATGTTAACGCTTTCATTGCGAACTGAATCGTATAATGAGGTTAGAAACAAACACAGGATTGATCGAACGGTATCATGTTTATGAGCAAAGAAGTTGGCACCACAGCCCTATGCCAATGCCATACCTTGAACAATGGCGTATTTGAGTTCACCTTTTTCGCCGACAACCATCACGCGGTGGATCAATGGGCAAATCTGATTGAGCAGCTCCAATTAGAAGGCAAGTGGTACGGCCAACCCGTTGTTCGCTTGCTGATGGATACCCGTGAAAGCGGTCAACTGCCGCTCCGCTATCTGTTTGAATGCCTGAGTGATTACAATCGCGAATATCCGCATTTACAGCCACCGCATGTCCGGCTGGCTTATGTGCATTCGAGCGCTTTCACCATGCTCGATGTCTTTAAGATGTTTGCCACCCTGATGCCATCGCCGACTGCCGCTGAGTTCTTTGACGAAACCCAGTACGATCAGGCGGTTAGCTGGGTGCTGTCCAACGACTGATACGCTATAATCCCAACAGAAAATGCGGTCCGTGTAACTCGCTGGGCCGCATCACTGTTCATCATGGGATAGTCATACATGCACGTAGGCGTTGACATAGGTGGGACTTTCACCGATCTGGTGTTGTCCCAGGACGGCCAGCTCATCGTCCATAAACTCCTGAGCACTCCCCATAATCCTGCCGAGGCCATGCTCGCTGGTCTGGCGTCCCTGACTTCAAACAAACTTAACCAACTGACACAGGTCGCGCATGGTTCGACGGTGGCGACAAATGCCATTCTGGAGCGTAAAGGGGCGCGTGTTGCTCTGATTACCTCCCAGGGTTTCAAAGATGTGCTCGCCATCGGTCGCCAGAACCGCCCTGAACTTTATGCATTACAACCCAAATTGCCGCCGCCGCTGATTCCTGCTGACGATTGTTTTGATGTACCGGAACGCCTCGATCATCAGGGTGAGGTGCTGGTGCCACTGGATATGAAGGCGCTCGACAAAGTCCTCGACCAGATTGCTAAACGGAAGGTCGACGCGGTAGCCGTATGCTTCCTGTACAGCTATCTCAATCCTGAGCATGAGCAAACGGTGCGTCAGCGCATCATCGAGCGCGGCATGTTAGCCGACTGGCAGGTGGCGCTTTCGTCGGATGTGCTGCCTGAATTCCGTGAATACGAACGTACTTCAACCGTTGCCCTGGAGGCTTATGTTCGTCCGCTTATGGTACGCTATGTCGATGACCTCGTAGCCCGCCTGTCCAAATCGACCACACTCCATGTTATGAAAAGCGATGGCGGTGTGATGTCGGCGGCGCAGGTTCGGCAGGGAGCTGTCAATACCGCTCTCAGCGGTCCGGCGGCGGGTGTATTAGGGGCCTTCCATCTGGCCAAGCTATCCGGCTATGACCAGATCATCACCCTCGATATGGGCGGAACCTCGACCGATGTGGCCCTCTGCCCTGGGAAATTGCCCTTATCGCCAGAACGCACCATTGATGACTTGCCGTTGCGCGTGCGCGTTCTCGATATTGAAACCATCGGCGCCGGTGGTGGCAGCATCGCTCGTGTCGATGCTGGTGGGGCATTGCGCGTTGGCCCGGAAAGCGCTGGTGCCGATCCAGGCCCCATTGTCTACGGGCGCGGTGGTAAACAGGTCACGGTTAGCGATGCCAATGCGTTGCTCGGTCGCCTGGATAATGACCACTTCCTGGGCGGGCATATGTCCCTCGATCTGGATGCGGCCCTGGGGGCCTTGTCTGAATTGGCCAGCCAGCTTGGCATGGGCATTGGCGATGCCGCTCAGGGTGTCATCGACGTAGCCAACGTCAATATCGACCGTGCTGTGCGCCGCGTGTCGGTCGCTCGTGGTTACGATCCGCGCCAGTTTACGCTCGTTGCTTTCGGCGGGGCCGGGCCGCTCCATGCCTGCGAAGTCGCTGATCGTTTGCAAATGCCGCGTGTCCTGATTCCGCGTTATCCGGGTGTTTTGTGCGCTCTTGGATTGTTAGTCGCGGATGTGGTCGTCGATCTTAGCCGACCTGTACTGGCGAAAGCCTCACGCACGCTCATTGCTCGCTTACGTGCCCTGCAAGCGGAAATGCTGGCAGAGGGTCGTGAAATGCTCTTAGAGCAGGGCGTCCGCGAAGAAGCGATTCAGTTCGTCATGCAGTTGGATATGCGCTACCAGGGCCAGGCCCACGAACTGACGGTTCCCTTTGGCAAGCAGGTCGTTCAGGCTTTCCATCAGGCCCATGAACAAGCCTATGGCCATGCCCTGCATGATCGTCCGGTCGAGATCGTCAACCTGCGCTTGCAGCTTGTTGGCGTGACCATCCAGCCGGAATTTAATCCGAAGCCAATCGGGGATTCTTCACCAGAAGCGGCCTATATTGGCAGCAAATCGGCGCCATCCGGCCATGCCGATCTGGCCATGTACCAGCGCGAAAAACTGCATCCTGGCGCCCAGATCAAAGGTCCGGCGCTGATTTTCCAGTTAGATAGTACAACCTATGTAGCTGAGGGCTGGCGCGCGACTGTTGATGCCTACGAAGCCATCACGCTGGAACGCGGCTAATCTGGTCGTATGTAGACATCTTTCGTAGGGACGCAGCATGCTGCGTCCGATGGCTCCTAAGAGGATAGAGTAAACACGCTACCTTAACTATTCCACATGCTGATGACACTGACGAGCGTCGTCAGGAAGATGCCAATCGCGAACACAAATTCCAGGATCATGCCGTAGATAACCGTCTTGAGGGCCTTGCCGCCACTGCGGAGCGCGTCCCGCATTTCGCCGATGCGGCTGTATTCCACAAGGATGACCGCAATAAGTCCGCCCAGCAGTGTGCCGATAAACGGAATCGGGATCAGAGCAGTGCCAATCGCCATGCCGACAAAAAAGGCGATCATACCCATGCAGGACATGCCTTCACCGCGCATACCAAATATAGGCAGCCAGAATTGGGATGTTGAACCCAGAACCATCAGTGCCGTAACCACAATCGCGCCAACGGGCGTCAGCCGTGTGAACCCCGATAGGGCACCTAGGATCATCGCCAGCGCCCACTCCAGGGCCGCGACCGGCACAGCCGGAATCATAATCAGCAGCAGTGCGCCGCCCATCAAAACCAGCGTAATCACGCTGATGACTGGCAATGTCAGGCTCGACAGGTCCATATTCGCTCCGTTGAGTTACGCTATGCTATCATATACGCTTAGTTGCCCGTTGAGGTGCATCTGCTGTTCGGTTCTTACAAGGCTCTATCGAAAACGCAGATAGAACTGCCAATCAGGATTGCCCATGCCCGTTGATGCCATCAGCCTGGAAGTATTTCGCAATTTATTCGCCAGCGTCGCGGAAGAAATGGGCGTGACGCTTCAGCGCGCCAGCTTTAGCCCCAATATCCGTGAACGCCTGGATTTTAGCTGTGCCGTATTTGATAAAAATGCGCGCATGGTCGCCCAGGCGGCGCATATTCCCGTACATCTGGGCAGCATGCCCGCCAGTGTCGAATTTGCGATTCGCAGCTTTGAACAACTCAACCAGGGTGATCTGATCGTGCTCAACGATCCTTATCGTGGCGGCACCCATCTGCCCGATATTACGATGGTCTCGCCTGTATTTGATGCTGATGGCATTGCCTTTTATGTCGCCAGTCGCGCCCATCACGCGGATGTCGGCGGCATGTCACCAGGGTCACTGCCCCTCAGTACGGAGCTTTATCAGGAAGGGTTGATTATCCCGCCTGTACTGCTGCGCCTTAGTGGTTGGATCAACGATGGCGTTTTCCAGATGATCGTTGCCAACACGCGCAATCCCCAGGAGCGAACAGGCGACATCGAAGCGCAAATGGCCGCGCATCGTGTCGGCGAACAGCGTATGCGTGATCTGCTGGTCGATCACAGCCCGCCCATCGTTCATGAACACGCCCAGGCACTGATGGCGTACTCCCAGAAGCTGACTGAGGACATCATTGCTCATATTCCGGATGGCACCTACACCTTTTCCGATGCCCTCGAAGGCGACGGCCAATCTGAGTTTGACATACCTATCCAGGCCACCATTACAGTAGATGGCAGCGCTATGACCGTCGATTTTTCCGGTAGTGCCTCACAGGTACTTGGTAATGTCAACGCGGTGGAAGCCATCGTTCGCAGTGCCACCTGGTACTGTGTCCGCCTGCTCGCTGACGATGACATCCCCGTAAATCACGGCTGTTTTGCTCCCGTAACCGTGACGACGCCAGTCGGTAGTGTTGTGAATCCCTACTTTCCGGCGGCGGTCAGCGTTGGCAACACGGAAACCAGCCAGCGCGTGGTCGATGTCGTCCTGGGAGCATTGGCCCTGGCCCTGCCGGATCGTATTCCAGCGGCCAGCCAGGGCAGCATGAACAATGTCACCATCGGCGGATGGTACAAAGGCCGCCAGTTTGTCTACTACGAAACCATCGGCGGTGGACACGGCGGCGGACCTGCCAGCGACGGCCTGAGTGGTCGCCAGAGCCATATGACCAACACCATGAACACACCCGTCGAATCTTTGGAGATGGCCTATCCATTGCGGGTATGGCGTTACGGCCTACGGAAAGATTCCGGTGGGGCAGGTCGGCACCCTGGCGGTGAAGGCATCATCCGCGAATACGAATTTCTCTCAGAAGCGACTGTTACGCTTAATACAGAGCGCCGTGTCAAAGCGCCATATGGCCTCGCGGATGGTGAATCCGGCAAAGTAGGCATCAACACCCTGGTGCGCAATGGCCGTAAAGAGAAACTCTCCGGCAAGCACACCACCCACGTCCAACCTGGGGACCGCCTGATTATTGAAACCCCAGGTGGCGGCGGATGGGGCTAGTCTGGCTAGCCTTACAGCGTTTTTATGGCACCTTTACGACTTTTTACAGATCTTTACTCTATATAGCGGGAACCCACTCCTACAATGAAGACGTCATGGGGATGTCGACATATTATCTGAGGAGTGGATTCATGGCGAGCAACAAAGCCGTAAGCGCAGCACGTAAATCGAGTATTGTCTGGCTTCTATTGGCTGGCCTCGTCCTAATCGGGGGACTGGCACTCACCATTCTTTACATTGGCCCCAAATATATTGGCATGTTAGGCGCACCCAAAGTGTTGTCATCCAGTGATGTTACGGATGCTCAGGGATTGCCGATTTACAATGTACAGGTGGCAGGCGAAGAAATCATCGATGACCTTTACTATTACGAATACACAGTGAATGGCATCCGCACCAGCATGGAATATTTTGGCGCATTGTGGCTTGGCAAGCGCTTTTTGCTTGTGCGCCAATTTGGGGAAATTGATACCAGCGTCCTGACATATACCGGAACGCTGCGCGAACTGGAAAGCGACGAACGCAGTGAAGTCTATGCCGGACTTCTGGCAGAAGTTCCTGCCGATCAACAAGAACTTCTCCTTCCCATCATTCTTGATGCGACCGATAGCCCCACGAAATTTGAAAATCTCGCGCTGGCTGCCTTGGCATTAGGCACGGTGGGCTTTGGCCTGTACGGCGTTTATCGGGGCATAACCCACCTCGCCAACCCCAACAAACATCCGTTCTTGAAATCCCTGGCGCGCCTGGGCGATGTCGACGATGTTGTTGATCGTATCGAAAAAGAGCGCGTCCTGGGTGAGGAAAAAATCGGTCGCCTGACCTTGACGCGAAGTTGGGTCATTGACGAGAAGGGCAACAACTTCCGCGCCATGCGCGCCGAGGACATCATCTGGATTTACAAGCATGCCCAGCGGTCACGCTATGGCACCAATTACAGCGTGCGCATTTATGATGGTCACGGCGAAAAACTGTTCGTCGGTGCCAAGAATCAGGACCAGGCTGACGAAATGGGCATGGCCATCGCCAAGAAAGCCCCCTGGGCATTGCTCGGCTTCGATAAAGCCATTGAAGATGCCTACAATAAGAATCGCGGTGAACTCATCGCCGCTGTGGAAAAACGTAAACGCCAACCGGCACAGTCATAACCAACTCATCAAAAAAGGACTTTCTACATGTGGAAGGTCCTTTTTATATCTTTGGGTACATACAATAAATATGAATGGCCATGCTGATGTTGGTGAATGGTCTTTATGCTGCTTGGAGCTGTTGCTCGATGTAATGAATAGCGGCATCAAAGGATGTGACAAGCCGCAATTCATAACTTAGATGGACTAACTTGGCTACCATATTGATGAAAACTGTCGCAAGTTGGTGCTGCTTATGCACGATAATAACTCCCTGACGATTCTTAGGGGCAGTTGAGCTTTCGCTACGGAACCGAGAGAGTAGATTGGCCGGCATTTTCTTTGCATTTGTAAAATCAAGTATGACGAAATAAGGCTGCGCCTGTTCCGAAACCATTTTGTTGGCCAATTGCCTTGCTGAATAGAATTCATCCCATGTCCAGTTGCCAACAATAGAGATGATCAGGATTGTTTTAGTTTCATCTTTCCAAGCCGAATTTACCGCCATCTTAGAGCGCCCTTAAACTATAAATGCCAACGATATAGATTAACCTTATGAGATGATTTTATGTGGCTCAGGTGAAATCGTTATTTTAGTGTGAGGACCTCGTTCCAATCGATATCAACTGTGATGTCTGGCTGGAGCGACTCCAGGTAAGCGATGGCTTTTTCTGGCGACATGAACATGCCGTCGCGTGTGTTGATATCCCTGGCGAGCCGCTTCACTGTGTCAACGAAGATTTTTGTCATGGGGTTTTCGCTGAATGCGGCCCCACCACCCCAGTTCTTGTGTTTGGTCAATTCGGCCAAGCCCTGCAATGACCGCACATCCGTAATGCGCCCCTTGCGCAGGTCAGAAAGAAAAAATATTGGCTCCGTGACGCTATGGAGAATCTCGTGAAGCTCACGGATGAAAGCTGTGGTGATATTGGGGTCGGTTGGCGATTTTTCCCATCGGATGAAGATCACCTGATCTGTCAACCAATCAATCGCATAGTCGGAAGATGTGTTTTTTTGCTCCATAGTGCGTATTTCACCGCATTCATTGTGTGCATTATTCATATGATGGCATACGTCTGATGGCATACGTCCATTTCTTCACACATTGTACAATTGTTTTTCCAGTAATGTCAGAAGATTGGATGCGTAGTAGTACGGACTTCCGATCTGGAAGACATAAGCGCCTGAATGAATTCGTATACATAAGTCTGTTGACTAATTCGGATGGAACTCGCCTCTCGCAATCATGTGATTTTATTGATAATTGTGTGCGTCATGTTGCTGGAGCCTCGGTTATAAACTGCTAACGAACACCACCAATTACGGTTATTTACAAGTCTCTACAGGGCGGAGCGTCAAGCCTGTACTATAATCGATCCATAACGAACGCATTCTATCTGATGCGCTTTGCAGCACATCCCTGGGGAAATGGGCAATTATGGAAATTGGCTCAGTAGTAAATGGCCAGTACACCGTTATCGAGCATGTGGGACGCGGCGGTATGGCCGATGTCTGGTCAGCGCGCGACCAGCGTCTGCGGCGTATGGTGGCTATCAAGACGATTGCACGCAACCTCTCGCCGGATATTGATCCGGTTGCGCTGTTCGAGCGCGAGGCGCGCACCATCGCCCAGATGGAGCATCCCCACATCCTGCCCGTGTATGACTTCGGTGAGTTTGAGGGCAGCCTCTATATCGTCATGCGCTATATGACGGGTGGCTCGCTTGAAGATGTGCTTTCCGCAGGCCCGATGGACTATACCGAAGTGCTGCAAATGGGTGGGGCCATCGCCCAGGCCATGGACTATGCCCATAGCAATAATGTCATCCATCTTGACCTCAAGCCGCCGAACATTCTGCTGGATAGCCAGCGTATGCCATACCTGGCCGACTTTGGCTTGGCGACCGCCCTGGACCCGGAAGGTCGGGCGCGCAACCCGGGTTCCGGCACACTGCTGTATATGGCGCCGGAACAGCTCACCTCGGAAACTATCGACCGCCGCGCTGATATCTATAGTTTCAGCATTATGTTGTTCCATATGCTGACGGGGCAGTTGCCCTTTGATGGCACCGCACCGCTGGCTGTCCGCCAGATTCAGTACCATGACGAAATACCCGACATTGAAGAGTTCGTTCCAGAGTTGCCGCCACAGATCACGGAGATTCTGCGCGCTGGCACTTTGCAGGACCCGGCTCGTCGCCCGCCTACCTTTATGAACATCATCGACCAGATGCAGGATATCCTGATCGGGTCTGATGGCGGTGCAATCGAGTTTGAGGGCATCCCTAACGCGGAAAATCTTTTCCAGTTGGAATTGCCCAGTTACGATGTCGCTGACAGCGAATTGATGGAAGCCATCGACATCTACAGCCGCGCGCGTCATGCCTGGGCTGGTGGTCAGGGACGCTTCCTCGTTTCGATGACGCATTATCTCTTGATGGTGCAGTATTACATGGATGCTGAGTTCCATGACCTGCTCGTTGACCAGAGCGGCCTGGAAATGCTGCTGCGTGGTGCCCTGGAATACGATTACGAGGTCGATTTCTGGTGGAACAAAGCTGACGACAAATCGCGTCGTCTGGTCAGCTTGCATACGATTCGCTCTGGTACGACACCAGCGCGCATCCGTGCCTTCAATCGTCTGGAAACACTCCCCGACGATGAAGTCAACCCGACGATTCCGCGTCTGGTCAGTCAGGCATTGGCTGTTGAGCGCGACCCGCTGGCACGGATTGCCGCCCTGCGCCTGTTGACCACGCGCTCACAGTTGGTAAAAAGCAGCCAGAGTTTCCAGATCATGACGCAGTATCGCGGTCGCATGATTACGACGATGACGCGCATGGGGCTGCTCATGGCGCCGACATCCGTCTGGCGCGATACGGTCTATACGACGGAAATTGACCAGTTCATTGCTGACCAGGCCATGGATACTGATGAACCCGCTGTCTCTGAATATGCGGCGCGGGCGATTGGCCGGATTCGCTCCCTGGCGGCGGTTCAGTATCTGGCGGAGGCCCAGCGCGAAGGCCGTGATGGTGCGTTACGCGCACTGGGCTTTGTCCGTGATGAAGCCCCATCATTGCCTGAAGGCGTATCGGCGCAGGCGCGTTTTTATGCCTGGACGACCAATACGGTCCGCCGTTTATCCAACCGCCCCCTGGACCTGATCGCACGTTTCCTATTGGTCCTGATTGCCGCCTGGATCGGCATGGGCCAGCAGGTGTACAACACCTTCCTC
Source organism: Anaerolineaceae bacterium (assembly GCA_020634165.1). Lineage (GTDB taxonomy): Bacteria > Chloroflexota > Anaerolineae > Aggregatilineales > Phototrophicaceae > Phototrophicus. The sequence continues at coordinate 1,008,810 of JACKCF010000001.1, forward strand.
ACTCTGGAATTATTCTCATTGCAGCGCATCACCAATACGCTTGGCTTCGGCATGATGTTCGGTATGCTGGCGGCGCTGGTCGTCTTTTTCAGTGATGAACTTTCGCGAAGGTTGAGTGGCTTCTGGCCCTGGTGGGCGCGATTGGCCATCTTTGGTTCAGTTGGTTACTTCCTGGCGACGGTTGCCTGGTATCTGTACCAGCTTTTGTTCCTGCAATACGAGCCACCCATCACCCTGGCGGCGATTGCTGGTTTTGGCATGGCCTTCGGCTATATCGTTTCGGCGTTGGTCCGGCTCAAGCCCTGGCAATCCGTTATCCTGGCGACCATTGCCTCCTGGCTCCCGCTCTACGCAGGTTATGCCAGCTACTACGAAAGTGACTGGTTCAATGTCGCCTGGGGAACGCCAGTCGGTATCGCGCTCGGTCTGGTGGTCGGTGTTTGGATGTACAACTATCGCTACCAGAATGAAGAAAAACCGGATCGTCATCTGACCACAGTCAGTACGGCTTTCTTCGCGATAGCAGGCGCGGCGATAGCGGTCGGCATCTGGATGATTTACGGCAGCCTGCATGATGGGGCAGTGGCGGCTGCGGCAGCCGGAACGCTTGGCCCGCTCAGTTGGGAAGGCACGGCGCTGTTAACAATTCTGCCGATGATGCTCTCAATCGTGATTGGCTATGTTTACCCGGATCGCCGGACGCTGGCCTTTGGTGGTGTATTCCTGGCGCTCTTTACCTTCTTGTATGCGCAGTACGGCCTCACCACGCTGGCCAATCCGGCTCTGGCCCCCAGCAGCCCGGATACCATTCTCTACTTTGTGATGGGTGGCTCATTTGGTGACCACACCGGCATGATCTATACCATTTCGCTGCCAATGATGTTCGTCACAGCCCTGGGCGCCTATTTACCGTTCCTCATGCGCGACTGGTGGAATCTGGTCGGCATACCACGCCAGTTCCATGAGCGCAGCGCTTGGCTTGGTGGCGTCCTGGCCTACACAATGGCCGCCGGTGTCATCGTCAGCATCTTTGCACTCTTCTCCATACAATATGATGCCATCTGGGCGCTGCTATGGAGTTTCTGGGGCTTCCTGTCCTTTATAGCCGCCTTGGCCGCGTGGCGCTGGGCACGATGGGGTGCGCGTGCCATGATCGTGCTGGCGGTTGCCGCCCTGATTGGGGGCTTCGTCTACGACTTTGGCCTGACGATGGATGCCTTGCGCGCAGGCGATCTGCCGCTGCTCTTCGCGGAAAATACCAGTCCCGTTTGGATGGCCTGGGCGCTGTGGTTAGCCGCTTTTACCTGGGCGACCTGGCGCCGCCGTTTATGGGGTGTCATGGGGCTGGCCGTCATGATGATTCTCTGGTGGGGCGTGGCCCTGTTCGCACCCATCCAGGAAAGCTACGCCATCCTCGGTGCGACCAATCTGGCACTGCTCGCCTATGCCATCCGCAGCGAATGGGATTCCTTTGAAGTGGATCGCTTCCATATGCCCGATGAGCGCAAACCGCACTTGCCAGCCAAACAACCTGCCAGCACGGCTGGACCGACGGAAGTCGTCAGTCCCGTGCATCAACCGCAGCCGGAACCAACCCCAGTCGCTGAGACAGATGTCTCGCCAGATAAGACTACCCGTGCTGTGCCAATGACCCAGCAGTTCGCACCCCTCACGGATGAGGAACTGGCGGAAATGGGTACGCAGCGGCGTTCACCCAGCACCAAGCATATTGAAAGCAAGGACCCGATCATTGACTATGAAGGCAAGGACATCGGTCATATGCCTACCGAAGTCGATGTGGATGCGGAGCTTGATGTTGTTGACAGAGCAGCACGCCAGACACATGATGTTGTTGAAGACGATCAACTCAAGACCGAACACGACCCTGCTGGCGTCCGAGGTGCGGATATATCTGACAAAGACACATCGCCGATCCCGCAGGGCACAAAGCAAATCCTGCAGAAAGCTGCTGAAGCCGAACGTGACGAGGCGGCAACCAATCCATCAGTCACGGACCGCATGCAGTATCCTGATATCGACGAAACAGCATTGCCAGAATTGGATACGACTGATCCTGCAACGGATTTCCCCGTGATCTCCTTCGATATTGGCAGCCTGGATGATGTAGGTATGCAGACGCGCCCGCCAGGTCCGCCCGATCCAACCCGCAAACGCCCCTCAAATCCAATCATTGAGTTTGACCTGGGTGCTGATGAAACGGGCGATGAACCTGGCGAGGAGTCTACAAAGGCAACCGAACCCCGCAACGCGGCTGGGCGGCGTTGGACCAAAGTTGACTTCGCGCCCAAGCCGAAGGATGATACATCGGACGAGGTGCTCGACGATATAGAGGATGATCTGGACGATACGGAGTAAGGCTAGGTCTGCGTATAAAGCCGTCCGCCGAACTCATTGACGAACTGGTTATCGAGGTCGTCGGCATAACCGGCGATCTGCGAAATAATGAAGTTCGCTTCGTTGGCATCCAGGCCTGTCAGTGGCCGTTCATTGAAGATATAGACCACATCCTGATAAACGCCGATGGCCGCATTGGTCAGCGACATATTCAGTTCCAGCAGGCGGCGATAGAGCGCCAACAGATTGTTCATCGGTAGATGGATGATGGGTGCAACCACCTGAAAATATTCGCGTTGATCATGGACTTCGATGTAAATCTCAATCAATGCTGACCCATGCTGAAAAGTCCAGCCGTAACCATCGCGCGTACTGATGCGCGCCTGTGCTGGGTCAACCCCGATAGAGGCCAGGATACGCTCGACATTGTTTGCATGTTGTTCCAGGCTGGCACTGCGGCCACGTCCTCGGTTGAAAACCATCACCCGTTCTCCTGTGTCGATGTGGCTAGCGTCGCACCGGTGTCGTCAGATCATGACCACAGCGTAAACAGCGACTGTCATAATAGCCGACTTGCGCCTGACAGTTGGTGCAGGGTCGGTGCATATTCTCCTGATACAGCGCTGCCGCATTCGGTAGCGGGTAGCGCGTGACATTTTCCGCATAAGGCAAGGTGCCGCCGCAGGTCTCGCAGTAAAACGCTCCAAATTGTGGCGCACGACTAACAGCCCCGCAGTTGGTGCAGTAGATCGTCTTCTGGCCCTGCATCTGCTGCATTTCCTGCGCGTACTGCTCCACACAGCGATACACCTGACTGATGTGCAGCCCATAGGCATAGTCATTGGTGCGGCTGGTATTGCGCGTCATCATCCCGACCAGCAAATTATGAGCATCATATACCGGGCCGCCGCCTGCATCCAGCTCGTTGCGATGGATCACTGTCGGGAACCAGAGCGTATCGTTTGTGGCGCTGCGCGTATTCCGTCGCTGGCTGCGCAGGCCCTTGCCGCCGTGCATCGTAACGACAATCGGCGCATCCGGCTGCAAATAGGGCGAAGGGGAAACTGCCGCCAGATGCTCGACATAGGCGTTGACCTTCACCAGGCTGATATCATACTGTGGGAACGAACGCACGACTTCGCCCGCCAGCCGATGTCCACTCATCAGATCAATGCTCAGGCGCGGCTGACTGCCCGTAACCGCCCGCGTGGTCGCCACCAATCCCTCGCGCGTCACGAAAAATCCGCTGCCATCGCCCAAAGGCCCACCCAATACGCCAACCACCCGCTGCTGCCCCTGTATCTGCATTGGTCCCTGGCCCATGCCGACCTGCTGACTGGCATACGGCGCTGTTGGCAGCGTCCCCGGGGGCATACTGCTGGGCGGTCCAGCATTGTAGCCCTGTGCCGGATACGTAATCGGTGTATTTTGTTGTGGCGGCGGTGCAGCTTGTGGCATGCTTTGGGGCGGCATAGCAGGTATATTCGCTGGTGGCTGCGCGCTCGGCAACTGCTGCGACAGCCAGTAGCTCAGTCGCTGCTGAACATCATTGTTCTGTGGGTCGGATTCTGCGGCCTGACGATAGCAATCGACCTTGAAGGGGATGTCATCGCCTGTTTCCGCTAGCCACATGAGGGTGGTTGCACGTAGGGCGGGGCTGAGTTCTTCCTTGAGGGCGTAGCGCAGCAGCCGACGTGCTTCGTCGCGGTTGCCGTTCTGCACAGCCTGAATGCCCTGTTCCACAATGCGGATCGCCATAACCCTGCCTGACTTTTTTGCTTACCAGCCTGATTATAAACGATTCCGTCAGCCCTTGCCGAAATCAGTACCGTGCTATCAACGTTTCTTATTTTCTTTATTGTTCCTGCAATACGAAACGAACGATTCGAGGAACGACAAAGCCGCCAAATGCGATACCCAGGAAAAATCCTGCTACGGCCTGTCCAGTACAACCGTAATTAATGCTGTTGCATGGCCATAGAGCAAGCATCAGCTCAATAAAGAGCTTGACCAAAATTGGCACGATAACGAGGATAACAATGCTATAGAAAAAGACATATAGGCTTCGGTTTAGGAATCTGTTCATGCATTGAGTCTCATGATCGTTTCTTCTTTGCGTAATTCCTATTCTTGCTCCTGTAATTCCACACAAGAATGCACACCATAGGCGGTATGACAAACGCCCCGAAAATGGGGCCAAAAATAGTTGCTATGACACCATATCCCCAACAGTCCCAACCCCTACACGGAACAAGTATGGGGCCAACTAGAAACACTCCATATAGAGAAATAGGCACGGACAAAATAGCTGTTACCGCATAGATAGCGGCATAAAGCCCAATGTCTCTAAATCTGTGCATAGCCATGCCCACCGAAACCTGATGACATCAACTATACACACCATACAGGCAAATCACCTCATGATCGCTTGATGTCCTCTGCGTTAAATTGTTTTCTCTGTGCTCTTAGAGCCTTTGTGGTGATCTTTTTCTTTTACTCAGCACTCGGAACTCAGTCCTCAGCACTATTTTCCCGCCACAATCGCGATGAAATCCCCATCAGGCTCGTCGCTGCCCATCAGCGAAGGGTAGATCAGGCAGTGATTGAACTGCCGCAGCAGATGGCGGTACTCGTCATCGGTATAGGCCTGATGCATCGAGCTATAGGTCTGTATCGTATCTGACCCGACTTCGGCCACGTAGTGATGCGTCGTCAGAACCCCCAGATCAAGGCGGTTTTCAATCAGGCACAGATACGGCTTATCAGAGAACAGGCCGCCATTCGATGTGAACCACGTTGGAGGCTCAACAGTGGGTTTCGCCAGCGAGGCAAATCGGCTGACTTCCAGCAGCAGCTTGCCGCCCTGTTTCAGCGCCAGATACGCCTTGTCGATAATTGCCTGCGCTTCTTCCGGCGAGAACGCATTCAGTTCGCCAAAAATCAGCATCACCAGATCATAGTCGCTGCCGAAGTCGATTTTTCGCAGGTCGCCCAGATGGAATGTGCCTTCATGATTGGCTTTGGCATACTCAATCGACGCAGGCCCAAAGTCGTAGCCTGTGCAGGTGTGGCCGAGCTTGGTCAGACGGTCCGTGTAGAAGCCAGGACCGCAGCCCAGGTCGAGGATGGTCGCTGGCTGGCCCTTCAGCACCTTGCCATGAATCCAGCGCACATGCTGGTCGATGATGTTGCTGCGGCGGCTGGCGGCATCGTGATCCTGCGAGAGATGCTCACGCAGCATCCTCCGGCTGAAATCCGGCTCATCCCAGGGAATTTTCGTCCATTCATGGACCGTTTCGTTACGCTTCAGCAGAAAATCTAGCAAAGTGGCGTTTTCCACAGAAAAAGCTTCCTTTATAGTGATCAAAAATAATCGGAAGCCTATTATGGCACAACGATAAAGGGTTCTGAGAGGTCACAAAGGTCATATAAAAGTGATGACAGCTAAAAATGCTAGCGCGCTGAATGCTGAATCTCGTTGGCATTACTCAGTTGCTATATCAAAGCTAAATGGATTTTGTTCACTAGGTATAGATGGGTCTACTGGATAATACGGTGTCATTCGAGTTAGATTGAAAGGCCATCTTCTTTCGTATCCTTCACGACCTTGGGGTGGGAAATAGATCATTCTACTTATAAGACCAAATGAGGCTTCATCACCATATTGTGTGAACACATCTGCGACTATTCCATGCATAAACCAAAAGACAAGTCTACTTTTATCCGTCCATCCCCAAGTAACTATGTCAGGTGCTCCTATATCATCAACTAAATCATCAATATAGAAGTACTCAGGTCTTTGAAGAATATCTACATCGATAACTGTAATAACTCCGTCCTGAAGGCAGATGTCAATTCGACGTGGTGCCTGCAACTCGACACTTTTTGCCGTTGATTCACGCCACCGATACCCGATGGAATTCGATAACGATCCTTCATTAGGAAAAGCTATCTCGTAGCGTCCAAACTGCGCTAGATAATTTTCCAGATCACTTTGACTACTTAGCCCGATTGTTATCTCCTCCCATGTTGAACCATTTTCGACGTCACGGAAGTAGGGACAGATAAGCTCAGGCCCTCCAAACCTGGGAGGTGGGAAGATGACAGGCGTTGGTGTTAGCTGAGCACTTGATGGTACTTGCTGTAGGAGAGCGTATATTGTCAATACCAGCAAATTACATATATGCTTTTTCATCTGCTTTTATCTCATACTTTCCTATTCAATGTGAGTCCACTCCGTGTCCGGGTCCATTTGTTCCGGCAGGGGCAGTAGCTGAAACCATGTATTCCCCGGCTTCAGGTAGATAATGTCGCCCTCGTTCGTCTGGAATGTCATCAGCTCATCACGCGACGGGCGCAGCCAGCGACCTTCATAGCGCACGCCATCGCGCAGAATGACCGCGTCGCCCTCTGGCCAGACAGTGATTTGTACGCTCCAGTGAATCGTATCCTGCCACTGGCTTTCCACGATGTCCGTCAAATAGTGTCCGGCGTAGATCAGCACCACATTGGCCGCACTGATCTGCTCCTCGGTGTTGGCATCATAATGTGGCTGACCATCACTGCTGCGATAGTATCGGCCTGTTTGCGGGTCATAATGCCACTCGACAAAGGTCGTGCGGTAGCGAATCTGGGCATAGATGCCGCTGCCATCGGGTTGGCCCTGCGGCTGCTCATGAAAGGCCATGCCGTGCAGGTCCGGCGTCTGATTGTTGCCATCGGCTTCTGCAAGCTGCCACAGCGCTTCCAGGTTGGCGAACAGGTTATGCGGAATCGGAATCTCAGGATCACGGAAAAAATACGGCGGTCCATAGAGTACACCTTTGTAAGCCCGCTCAACGAAGTCCGATGGCGGCACATACCCCGCCGGACCAATGGCATTGGCTTCTTCATAGCACTGCTCGGTATCTTCGCGGGTGGCACACAAATTGGCGACCACCTGCTCCGAGCCGTATATGCGCTTATCTACGCCGATGCTCGCGCCAGCAAACGCCAGCAAACCCTGATACATTGGCACTAGTTCGTAGTCAATCAGCCGTGCGCTGCGGATACTGCCGACACGCTGCGGCGCCTGACTGTAAAACACCGCCGAAAATCGGGTTATGCCGGCCTCGGTATAGTGCTCAAAGGCTAAATCCGCCTGACCGATGCCCGACTGTGGCCGCACCAGTGCTGGCGAGTTGCTGATCTTGATGACGATAGGCCGCCGATGCAGCACTGCCGGATCATCGACCGCCAGCCCCGTCAGTGGATTGATATTCTCGCCGTATTCAATTGGGCCAATAGCACCATCGACAGGTGCAATCTCAGCAGGTAGGGTAGGCGTCTGGGCCTGGCTGCTGACCTGTAAACAGGCGACCAGCAGCACGGCTGGAATGAGTGTGAGAGCGCGTCGCAACCACTGACTGCGTTTCATAGACTGCCTCGTTCGATACATTGTCCATATATCAATTGTTCAGCTTACAAACTTGCCTTAGAATGTTAAAAGGTGGTATGCAAAACACCCTGTGTATACGACCATAATCGTCACGCCGAGCAGTTGCGTCAATGGTTGGGGCCATTTGACCTTTGTTGACGCGACTCAGGCGTGACTATATAATCGAATTTACGTTTGTCCGATAGTACGAACGCATAATGGGCGTCAGATTGTCTCATCAGCAACGGGTTATCCCCCGATTGTCGACATTGCCCGCGTGAACCTAATCCTGTTATCAGGGGTCCTATATGCCGCTGCAAGGGAACATTCAAGACTTTAGTACGACCCAACTACTCAACTTGATGAATTTATCGCGCCGTACCGGCACGTTGACGATCTTTGAAGGTATTCCGACCGAAGAACTCGACGCGATGAAGAAGCCCAAGACCGTGCCAGGTAAACCAAAAGCCCAGGTTGCGTTCAGCAAGGGTAAACTGGTTTATGCCGCGCTCGCCGGGCAGGATAGTGGCCTGGTTGCCATCCTGAATAAGGCGGGCAAGCTCAATAATGAGCAAACGCGCGTACTGAAAGCGCGTGCCGAAAATATGCCTGACAAAGCCCTGGCTATGCGCCTGATCGGTGCCCGTTACGTCACCCAGGCGGATATCGTCAACTGCATCAAGCAGCACATCCTCGATGTGGTCTATAACCTCATGGTCTGGACCGAGGGGCCGTTCCGCTTTGATGATAATAAGCTGCCCGGTCGTAACAGCATCCTGGTTCCGATTGATCTGGAACCGGTCATCATCGAAGGCGCCAAGCGCATCCGCGATGAAGAAGAAATCAACAAGTTCATTCCCAGCCTGGATGTCTCCCTGCGCTTCCCGGAAAATGCGAAAGACAAGTTCAAAGGCGTCCATCTGGAAGTTGATCAGTGGAAAGTGGTCTCTTACGTCAATCCTAAGAACCCACTGCGCCTGATTATGAAGAAGCTCAATATGTCCGAGATGCAGATCAAGAAGATCGTCTTCGTGCTGCATCAGGCTGGCCTGATCGAAGTGGTCCAGGCACAGGCGGCCCCGGTTGGCCCAACATCCCGCCGTGCAGCGCGTCGCCAAAAGCAGCCCGATAAAAAGGTTGTCCTGAGTTTGATCGATAAGCTGAAATCGCTATAAACTATACGTGCCAGGCCGACTTTATGGCCGCAACGTATGCTGAGTCTTTATCCTGGTATTATCTGACGAGAGAAGCACGAGATCATGCAAACAGTCAAGATGGTCGTCACGGGGCCGTTCAGCTCCGGTAAAACAGAATTTATTCGCTCCATCAGTGAAATTGAAGTCGTCTCCACTGATCGCGAGATTCGTAAAGAATCAGCGGAACGCGCAGAAAAAGACCAGACGACGGTCGCGATGGACTTCGGTCGTATCACGGTCGATGAAGACCTTGTGCTTTACCTGTTTGGTACACCTGGTCAGCGCCGTTTCGACTTCATGTGGGAAATCCTGGCAGAAGGTATGCTCGGCTTCATCGTGATGGTCGATAGCTCCAAGCCGGAAACCTTCCGCGAAGCCAAGAGCATTCTGGAAACGTTCCGTGCCTATGCCCCGACGCCCTACGTCGTCGCCGCCAACAAGCAGGATCATCCCGATGCCTGGGCACCCGATGATCTGCGCATCGCCCTGCGTATCGAACCGGAAGTCAAGCTGCTGCCCTGCGTCGCCAAGGAAAAGGACAGCGTTCGCAATGTGCTGCTGGAACTGCTGTACACAATCCTTGAAGAGATGGAAGGCTAGAGCACACGCTACTCGTTTGCTCTGATGGTCGCCAAGCGCTAGGAAAATCCACGTGCCGACGCTAGTCACTGATCGAGGCATCGTTCACTATGAAGTTTACGGGCGGGGACGCCCGGTTATTTTGCTACATGGCTGGTTAGGGTCATGGGCATTATGGCGCGATACCATCGAAGAGCTTGGCAAAGAATTCCGTACCTATGCCATCGACTTTTACGGCTATGGTGATTCGACCGAGCACACAGGCGATTTTTCCGTTAGCAACCACGTTGAACTGGTCAACCAGTTCATGGAAAAGCTCGGCATTGTCAAAGCGCCGCTGGTTGGACACAGCATGGGCGGAACGGTATCGCTGGCAGTCGCAGCTCGCTATCCTGAAAAAGTCGTCAAAGTTGCCGTCATCGGCTCGCCGATAGAAGGTCAGTCGCTCAACCCATTATTGAAAATGGTCGGCTATAAGGGCATCGCCCAGTTAGCCTACAAGACCCCCTTCGTACTGCCAATCACCATCTATTTGCTGACGCATTTAGGTTCACGCAACAGCGGACGGATTCACCGTATGGTCCGCGAAGATGCCTCCAAAGTATCGTTGAATGCCTTCTTCCAGAGTATCGGAACGCTGCGGGATACCGACCTCAGCGATGATTTGCATGATCTCGAAATGCCGATCCTGGGATGCTATGGCAAAAGCGACATCATCGTCAGTCCCAAACAGGGTAAGGTACTCTGCGACGTCGCAGCCACCGCCCGCGAAGAATGGTTCAGCCAGTCCGGGCACTTCCCGATGATGGATGAACAGGAAAAATTCCTCAAGACGCTGACCGAATTTTTGAAGCAGGATGTGCCCACGCAGGCGCGCCAGCAGTCCGTTCAGCAACGCACACCAGACGCACCCGTTCCTTCGACCTAACTCTCGTTATTTTTACGCAATGGATACCAATCGCGGGTCAGTCGGTGGCTGGACCAATTGCGCAACACGCCCAGCCGTACTAACATTATTGTAATGAACCGTCGTGCTTTGGTTTCAGCCCGCAGACAAACCAACCCATAAGCCTTTTACATCCCATTGGCTGATGCTGGCTGTTGGTGATGGCGTTACCACTCAGGAAGGGTGGCAGGCATGTATCGCTACTATATTGAAGACAAAAATCACGTCCCGCCATTTAACGAGCCAGCCAGCGAGCTGACTATCGGCACGCGCCCGCTTAAGCTGCACCACGCGGAGTTGATTACGGCAGTGTTCGGCACGAACATCGAGCTTGGCGGCGTCATGGAAAGCACACGCGAGCTAACGATGGTCCAGGGCGAGGCGATAGTCTATCGCGATAATCTATGGTTCGATCAGGAATTTCTTGAGGCGTTCGTCAAACAAGCCCGTGCCAGTCGCCGTGCCTGTCAGGCCGCTTTTTCTGCGAATGATCGCGCCTATAAAACCTACGTCGTTCCGCTGGCGCAGGATATCGAATATACCGTTGGACCGAATGGTCAGCCTATCTACCTGCTGCAACTGTGGTACTTCCCGGATGGTTATACGCAGGACATTACGCCGATTGTCATCAGCAGCGAAGAGCACGAAATTGGCTTTTACAGCGTGCCGGACTTCATGACGATGGAGCAGGGCGACCTGACGCATTTCGCACCGATGCGTGCGGTGATGTCTATCGAAAGCTGGGTGCACGTTTACTTCGCCAGCATTATTTTTAGCAATTTCGCGCGCGCGGGTCGCCTGGATCGCAAGATTGAAACCAGTGTGTTCACCAGCTTACGCCTGCTGTGGCGCGCCGTCCTCGAACAAAAGCAGATTTTGCACGCTTCAGGCGCGGTGGAAATTGGCAGCAATTGTGCCATTGACCCCTCAGCCATCATTACCGGACCAGCGAAAATCGGCAATAATGTCTCGATTGGCGCGGGTGCTATCATCGACAACTGCACCATCGGTGATAACGTCACCATCGATGCCGGTTGTGCGCTGTTCCAAAGCACTGTCGCCAATAACTGCTTCCTGCCGTTCCGCGCTGCCCTCTATATGACCTCGCTCATGGAAAATGTCATCGTCGCCCAGAATACCTGCTTGCAGATGTGCGCCATTGGCCGCAACAGCTTTATTGGGGCAGGCAGTACCTTCACCGATTTCAACCTGCTCGCACAGAAGCCTATCCGGGCCTCGGACCGTGACGGTCGTTTACGGGAAGTTGGCCAGATTGTGCTCGGGGCAGGCGTCGGCCATAACTGCCGCATTGGCTCTGGCATGGTGATTTTCCCAGGTCGCATGATCGAATCCGATGTGGTATTGCTGGCCAGCAGCCAGCGCCGCGTCATCGAGTACAACGTCACCTACGAAGAGAGCGATCACCACTTTGTTACGGGTGGCGATGTCCATCAGCGCTTCTACCCACGCCTGGGGGAACGTATCGAGCCAATTGAGGATACCTGGTAAAGCGCAGCCATTTTCAATTGATATAGGTTTTTCATAAACAACCCATCTTTGTTCGCGGATTTGCGCGTACAATAGCTTTTAGTCGTTGTATCCCACATAAGACTACCTTGTAGCAGACGCATAGCGGACGGACGCAGCCTTGACGCAAGAAGATACCTTTGCCTTTATCATCCATCCCATCCAGATAAAAAAAGATGTGGCGCGCAAATTCCCGATTCTGGGCAAAATTCTGCCGGAACCCGTGATTAACTACGCCTCGCGCTTCTTTCCGCCGCTGTACATAAGCGAAATTACGGGCATTCAATCGCAGGATACGGGCAAGGCCGTGCGCGGATGGTTCCTGGCTGTGCCCTATACGCCGCCAACCATGATGGCGCTGCCTGTGGAAACGGTCTATCGCAAGATCGTCGCGACAGGCCGCAAAGCCGAGGAACTTGGTGCGCGTACGTTAGGGCTTGGAGCCTACAACTCGGTCGTGGGAGATGCGGGCATTACGATTGCTGATCGTCTTGACATACCCGTAACGACTGGCGATAGCTACACCGTCGCGGTCGCGATTGAAGCCCTGGCCAAAGCGGCTGAACACATGGACATTGATCTGGCTGAGGCGACTGTCGCGGTTGTTGGCGCAACAGGGGCCATTGGCAAAGCCTGTGCCCAGCTTCTGGCACGTCGGACGGGCCACCTGATTGTTGTGGGTCGCCGCGCGGATGCTACCGAACAGATTCGCGAGCAGTGCGAAGGCCATCAGGCTCAAGTTACGGCTTCCACACGCATTGACGATATTTATACGGCTGATCTCGTGCTGACCGTTACCAGTGCCATTGATGCTGTCATCGAGCCGCAGCACCTTAAACCAGGTGCCGTCGTGCTTGATGTCGCTCGTCCGCGCGATGTCTCTCGGCTGGTCGCCGAACAGCGCGACGATGTGCTCGTCATCGAAGGCGGCATGGTCGAAGTGCCTGGTGCCGACGCTGATTTCCATTTCAATTTTGGCTTCCCGCCCAAGCGCGCCTTCGCCTGCATGGCGGAAACAATGGCCCTGGCGATGGAAGGCATCTATGAGGATTACACTATTGGTCGCGACCTGGAAATCTGGCGCATTGAGCAGATCAGCGAGATCGCAACGCGGCATGGCTTCCGGCTTAATGGCCTGCGCAGCTTTGAACATGCCGTGACGCCGGCCACCATCGATGCCGTGCGTGAACGCGCCTTCGCCAATCGCCGCAACTGGAAACCCGTTTTTTCCTAAAAAACAGCGCTCGCAATCACAACCAGCGAGGTTGTTTCCATAATAGAAATCCAAAAGGGGTCATCTTGCACAAGATGGCCCCTTTTTTTACGAATCATTGCGAGTTTTTAACGGTAATTTTCGGCAATCGTTATAAAGTTAGCATATCTTAACTTATAAATGGCCCAATTATGCGCACACTCATTATTGGTGTATCATAACGATAGTGAAACCATAACCTAAACCATTTTGTTACATCGACTGCGATGCCTTAAGGATCGAATCTCATGACCAAAGGTCACATCCTTGTTGTAGAAGACGAGTTCGATATTGCGAACATGCTGCGAATCTATTTTAACGGGCAGGGCTTTTCTATGGAGATTGCCCACAAAGGGCAGGACGCGCTCGACGCCACCCGTAAGCAGCTCCCGAACCTGATAATTCTCGACATCAATCTGCCGGACATGAGCGGCTATGATGTCTGCCGAGAACTGCGCACCACCACCCGTACCAGCCACATTCCGATCATCTTCCTGACGCAAAAAGATGAACGCAGCGACAAAATCGCGGGCCTGGAACTGGGTGCTGATGATTACATCACCAAGCCTTTTGATATTGAAGAACTGAAATTGCGCGTCCAGAACGCGATTCAGGCCTCTGCACGCCAGAAAAATGTGCACCCGATCACCAATCTGCCGACGGGCGCCCCGATTGAGGAGCACTTGCGCACCCTCATGCGCGATACACGCCACTGGACCTATATCGACGTCAAAATTCAGGAATTTGAAACATTTTCCGAAGTATACGGTTGGTCCGCTGGCGATGAAGTGCTGCGCTTTATGGGGCTTCTGATTGGCGATGCTATCGACAGGTACGGTACGCCTGATGATTATGCTGGCCATCCGGGCCGTGATAATTTTGTCATCATCACCCACAGCAGCGAAGTCGATGACCTCATCGAGATGATGAGCAAGCGCTTCCTTGATGATATTCAGCAGCATTATTCGTTCATCGACCGTGAACGCGGCTATATGCTCGTCCAAAGCGGCGGCGAGGAATACCGTGTGCCGTTGATGGCATTGGCGATTGGCCATGTCTCCACCCGGACGCACCAATTCTCAGACATTCGCGAGATTACGGAACTGGCCGCGGAAAACCGCCGCAAGGGCGATTCCAGCGAGAGCAGCAGCTCAGACGATATCTTAACAGCCTGGTAGAGGGCTTTGTTCTCTCCACAGTCTGCCCAATGAGATTAAAGCGGATCTTTTTGCGATGGATCTATTCGCTACGCTCATCCTAATCAGTATTATGACGCTCATCGGCATCGGCTTGTGGGTCTGGCAGCGAGAACGCCTGCGCAGCAACCCCATGCTGGAAGACCTGATGACGGAAATTCCGTTACAGGGCAGCGAAGCCAATTCCGCAGTGCTGGTTGCGACTGGCCTCGGCCAGATCATTCACGCCAATGAAGTGGCGGAGGAGTGGCTGCAACTGGAAGGCGTCGCGCCTAATATCGAGCTGATCGCCCGTATGGTCCAGCCAAGCGATAACTTCCTCAATCTATGGGCTGGCGAAGGGCATTCCTCATTCCAACTGCGGGATCGCTGGGTGGATGCCGTTACCCACAAAATTCCATCGGCAGAGGGCGTCCGTATCATCATGATTATGCGCGACCTCAAGGCGGCGACGCCCGGTAGCGACATCATGGACATGGGGCAGGCCATGCGCATCATCGACGACATCGGCGAAGTGGCCGCTGCCGAGATGACCAGCAACCAGACGACGCAGATTATGCTGGAAATATTGCGTAAACGCCTGGAAATGGATGCAGGTGAAATCTGCCTGTGGGATGCGGACGAAGAGAAGCTGATTCAACGGAGTTGGATCGGCGATTCGCGTTATTTGCTGACGATTGCGGAGATGGGCGGTGCCTACCCGTTAGGGCATGGTGTCGCCGGATGGGTCGCCAAACATCGCCGCCCACTGTTGATTCATGGCGAGCACGATATTGTCAGCCTGCAAGTCATGATGGAGAACAACCCATACAGAAGTGCAGTCTCTGTGCCTCTCATGCTCGGTGATGACTTTCATGGCACAGTCACGCTCTTTAGCGAAAAAACGGGTACCTATAACGATTCCCATGTCGCTTTGCTGCAATCGGTTGGACGTACTGTCAGTCAGGCGATCCGCACCTCAGCCCTTTACACGATGCAGGAATCACGTATTCGCGATATCGCCAGTGTGCAGGAATTGGCCCAGCGTGGCGAAGACATGGCCGATAGTGCGACCATTTTCCAGGCGTTGGCGGCGCGTATCGCCACGCTGATGAAAGCCCAGATTACGGGCGTTTTCCTGTATGAACCAGATCGCAAGGTACTGGTACCGCAGTTGCCGTTCTATGGCATTCCCAATAATGTCGCCCAGTTGATTACGATACCCTTGCAAGAAGGTACCCCTCAGCGCGATATCTGGGAGCGTCAGCCCTATTGGGTCACCAACGACGCGACCGAAGACCCGCTGATTGAAGCGATGGGTCTCCGTCCGATTATTGATCTCGCGGGCATCACGACATCGGGCCTATTCCCGCTGTCCGTCGGTGGGGTGCGTATCGGTATGCTGGCGGTTAACAACATGCGCTCCGGCGATTTCTCTCCGGCAGATATTGACAGCATGGGCGTTCTGGCGACCCAGGCCGCTATTGTCGTCGAAAATCTGCGCCTGTACGAAGCGGAACGCCGCATTGATAGCGAGCTAATCGGCTTGCAGGAGATGACCGAAGCCATCGGTGCGCTGCCACAGGGTGGGGCCTTCTATAACGAAGTCAATGCCCGTATCGCGCGCCTGATGGGCGTGGAGATGTCCGGCATCTTGCGTTATGACGACTTTGAGCAGGCGCTCATTGCTGAATTACCTTTCTTCGGTGTGGATGACGACCTTGTTCGTCTTTATCGCATCCCGCTGCCGGAAAATTCCATCATGGAAGAACTCTGGAGTGAGGAGGATGTCTGGTTCAGCAATCGTATTGAAACAGACCCGCTGGTCTTTAAAGCGGGCCTCGACCAGATTGCGGAAGTCATTGGCGTCAGGCAAACGCTGATTGCCGCTATGAACGTCGCTGGCCGGCGCATCGGTGTGATACAGCTTTCGAACAAGGCCGACGGCACGGACTTCAACGAAAATGATGCGCGTTTGGCGCGTATTCTCGCGACCCAGGCCGGTGCTATCATTGAAAATGCCCGCCTGTATCAGGAAGTTCAGCGCCGTGCGGACCAGGCCGACAGCCTGCGCCGCGTGGTTGAATTGGCGTCCAGCGTACTGACCTCGGACGACTCATTGCAGCCCATGCTGACCGAAATTGGTCGTGTAGTGGCCAGTGAACGTGTATTCATTTCCGTGCTCGATCAGGCCGATGGCCGCCTGATTACCTATCCGCGTTGGTACTACGGTTATGACCTCAAAGAGCCAGTGGTCATCGATGCCGATTCCCAGGGCTTTGAGCATACAGTTGCCATGTCTGGTCGCAGCTTCGTGAGCAATGATGTGCTCGACGAAGAAGATATTTTGCCGGCTTACCGCCGTGTTGCGGAGCGATACGGCATCAATAAGTCAATCCTCGTGCCGCTGATAGTCGGTGATCGCAGCCTGGGTGAACTGGGCATCGGTAACCCGACCGATAAGCGCGATTACGGTCAGAGTGACGTTGAAATGCTGCGCTCGATTGCGGTACAGATCAGTTCCGCTGTGGAACGTCTGCTGCTCTATCGGGCAACGGGTGAAAATCTGCGTCAGCGTATGGACGAACTCGATGCGATTGCCCGTATCAGCAACGCCCTGACCGAAACTGTCGATCTCGACCATGTATTGGGCACCATCTGTAACGAAATTAAGCTGGCTGCGCATATCAGTGGCAGCAGCATCGTGCTGATTATGCCGGAAGAACGTTGGCGCAGCCTGGATCGTCCACGTATGGACAGGCGTGTGGGCGATCTGGTCGGCAATGGGTTATCAAACCTGGAAATTGACGTCATCCTCAATAGTGATGAACCAGTTGCCATTGCCGACTACGAAACCAGCGAATATGACGCGCTGCCCGGTACGGCCCGTTCGGCGGCTGTTGTGCCGATTGTCTACCTCAATGAAAAAGTCGGCCTGATTTATGCCTATGATGAGCAGCCTAACCGCTTTGACGAGCAGGCGATTGGCTTTTTGCTGACGATGGCAGCCAAAGCGGCTCAGGGTTATCAGAATGCTGAAAATCGCCGTGAACAGGAAGAACGTGCCGTTCGTCTGCGTCAGCGTGTTGGCCAGTTGAACCGTATCTTCGAGCTGGGCCAGTTGGTACACACAGGCACCGACCCCATCACGATTGCGGAAGCGATTGCTTACAGCGTCCAGAGTAGTGCCGCTTTTGACATCGTCGTCGTGCTCCTGAACGATCCGCGCACTGGCAGACTACGCCGTGTTGGTAACGCTGGCATGCCCGTTCATGCCTTTATCGATTCGCAGCAGCACGAAATCAGCGTCCTTGAGTTCAACAATCTGCTCCAGCCGGAGTTCCAGGTATCGGGTTCGATGGATTCCTTCTTCTACCCGATGGAACGCTCACTGGAATGGTACACGCCAGAAGTTCGCGCGCTGGCAACCTCCTATGATAGTAATCGGTCGCTCGATGGCCTCACATCCAATGCGTGGCGCGATGGCGATATGCTGGTGGTGCGCATTGGCGGTCACGGTGATGATTTAATCGGTGCGATGGCGCTGGATCGGCCTCAGAACAACCAGCGCCCAGACCGCAGCGTGGCGGAAGTGCTGGAAATTTTTGCGCATCAAGCCTCATCAATGATCGAAAATACGCGCCTGTTCATGGAAAGCGAACGCAGCGCCCAGCTAGAAGCCCAATTGAATGACATCCTCAATGCGGTCGCCAGTTCACTGGAACTGTCCCAAATCGCCCAGGCGATTGCCGAAGGCGTCAAGGGTATGGTGTCACTCGTCAACCTCGATCTGGTCATCACCAATGAAGAAACGGGCGGCTTCGATGCCATCAACGTCGCTGTGAATGACGATGGTCATTTCTTAACGGAACGCGAAGAATTGTTCTCGCTCGAATATACGGCGATGGCCAATGCCTATGAAGGTCGCCGCGATCAACTGTATGTGGCAGGCGAAGATACCGATCTGGTTTTCAGCGATTTGTCTCGCTGGCAGGCGACAGGCGAACAGGCATCCTTGCTGCTGCCGCTGCTCGCAGGTGGTGAAAACCTGGGTGTGATGCACATCGGCCTGGCGGATACCACCAGCCTGACGCCGGAAATTCGCCAATTGTTGGTGCGTATGGCTCGTCTGGTCGCGGGTAGCATCCAGAACGCGCGCCTGTTCAATCAAGCTGTGAACCTGCAAATCCTCACCAGTTCAGTGGTCGAATCCATCCAGCAGGGTATTATCGTGATGGATCATGCTGGTAACGTCATTAACTTCAATGACTTCATGCGCCAGCAATATGCCTGGGATAACCACGACGAGGCGCGTCACTTGTTTGAGTACAGCCCGGAGTGGGAAGGCTTCATGCAGGAGCAGCTTCGCAGCGTGTTGGAAGATGGTATCCCGCGTGAATTAATCGAACAGGTTTCACCGAAAGAGACTGGCAGCCAGGTTGTTCGTAACTTCTACCTGTACCCCCTGCGCTCAGAAACAGAGATTCGCGGTGCAGTGCTGCTCGTTGAAGACGTCACCCAGCGCGCCGAACTTGAAAAAGCGATTGAATCCCGCGCGAACCAGCTTGCTGCTCTGACGGAAGTCTCCACCCGCATTACGGCCTCGCTGGAGCGCGAAGAAGTCATCCAGATGGCGATTGATGAAATCGGCTGGATTATCCCCAACGATGCTGTCTCACTGTGGCGCCGTATCGGCTCTTATATGACGCTGGAGCACTATAACGGCATTGAGAGTCAGCCTAGAATTGGCATGCGCGTCCTCATCCGTGAGGTTGAGCGTTTTAACGAAATCGTTGAATATCAGCATACAGTAGCTTATACCGATGACGAGCCGTTAGCCATCAGCGAACTGCCCGGCGATGACGAAGATGTGCGTAGTTGGCTCGGTGTGCCGCTCATCAGCCAGGGACATGTCTCCGGTGTGCTGGTGCTGACGCGCCACAAAGCCGAATCATTTGACCCACGTGCAGAACAGCATGTGGCCCGTGCCTTTGCCAGCCAGGTCGCCATCGCGCTGGCGAATGCAGACCTGTTCGAGCAGACTTTTGAGCGTACCAACGAAATGGGCATCATGTTGGAAGCCGCCCAGGCGACTTCGCTCACTCGCGACCTGGACTCCGTGTTCGCGACAGTGGCTGACCTGCTCTTTAACGCGCTGGAAATGGCTGAATGTGCCATCCTGATCTGGGATGAAGTTGACGATGAGATGGTCGTCCAATTCAGCCGTACCCGTGATGAAAGTGTGCCACCCTCGATCTACGAAGGCGATACCTTCACCGTTTCTGAATTCCCGGCACGTAAACATGCCATTCAGATGCGCGAAGTGGTTGTCATCATGGATGTTGAAGACGACGGCGGCAACCCGATGTACCCGACAGAACTCACCGAACTGCGTAATGCTGGCTTCACGGTGCGTATGCTCGTTCCACTGATTGTGACCAATCGACCCATCGGTCTGATTATGTTGCAGCAGAATGCGGATCATCCTGAGCTGGGTGTGTCTCAGCAGAAGATGCGTTTGGCACGTGCGCTTGGCCTCCAGGTCGCAGCCGCGATTGAGAATGCGCGCCTATCCAGGGAAACACACGTCCGCTTTGAAGAACTGCTGACGATCAACTCACTCAGTCAGGCGGTATCCGCCACGCTGAACCTCGATGACATGCTGCCGATGGTTCGCGATCAACTGCCTTCGGTCACGGGTGCAGGAGAAATGTATCTGGCGCTCTACGATGAAGAGCGTGACCTCATCACATTCCCAATGGCTGTCCGCAATGGCGAGGCGATCAACATTCCGTCGCGTCCACTGGGCGACGACGAAGTATCCTACATCATCAAGCATCGTCGTTCGCTCAACCTGGGTGCGGATTACTTCAGCATTGACCAGATCCGCAAGAACCTGGGCATCGAAACCAGTGAGCCGGACGCGCTCAGTTACCTCGGTGTCCCGCTGACCGTAGGCACCAACGTGCTTGGTGCGCTGGCCATTCGTGATACGCACCGCAAGCATGCCTTCGACATCAATGCGGAACGTGTGCTGGCGACCGTGTCGTCACAGTTGGCGGCTGCTATCCAGAATGCGCGCCTTTATGAGCGCGTCCAGGCCAGTGCGGCCTCGCTGGAAAGTATCGTGCGTGAGCGAACGGACGAACTGGAAGCCGAACGTGACCGCCTCGATACGCTGTACCAGATCACATCCGAGTTGACCCGTACCCTCGACATGGAACAACTACTGGACCGTGCTCTGGGCATGGTGAGTAAGGCCGTTAGCGCATCCGATGGCGTCATCATCCTGATGGACCCATCCATTGATGGCCTGACGACCCGCGCCTGGCTTGACCCGAATACGATCTATAACGTGGATGGCCGTACGTACCACGCTGCAGAAGCCCTGGCAAACTGGCTCATGATTCAGAATGAACTGAATGAGCCAATTGTCCTTGTGGACGATCTATCGCAGGAAGATTACTGGGATACCTCGCTGCCGCATGCAGCACAGTTCAAGAGTGCGATGGCCGTCATTCTTGAAAATAACGACGAGCCGGTCGGTGTCATGGTCCTCCTCAGCACCGAATTAGCGGCCTTCGATGACAATCACCTCAAGCTGCTCGTTCCGGCGGCCAATCAGGTGGCAGCATCAATCAACAGCGCCGATCTCTACCAGCTAATCCGCGATCAGGCGGCGCGTCTGGCGAACCTGGTACGGCAGGAAAAAGAAACATCGCAGCGCAGTAACTCCGTTCTGGAATCCATTGCAGACGGTGTCATGCTCGCGGATGCCACGGGCCACATCGTGTCTTTCAACGCGGCTGCGGAACGTATCCTGCGGATTAAGCGCAACGAGGCTGAAGGCCAGCCGGTATCGACGTTGTCTGGTTTGTATGGCACATCGGCTGCGCGCTGGTCGGATATGATCGAAAACTGGTCTGCTCAGATGGAAGGCCGTGATCTGGCGGGCAGCGATGCCTACTTCGTTGAGGAACGTATCGAACTGGGCAATCGCGTTATCAGCGCTGCCATTGCCCCGGTGACGATGGAAAGTGGCGAACTGCTCGGCACAGTGTCCGTTTTCCGTGACATCACCCGCGATGTTGAAGCGGACCGCATCAAGAGCGAATTTATCGAAAACGTATCGCATGAGTTCCGTACACCGCTGACGCCCATCAAGGGCTATACGGACCTGCTGCTGCAAGGGGCGACGGGCCAGCTTAATACTGCCCAGCAGAGCATGATCAACGTCATCAAAGAGAACGTTGAGCGCCTGACTGCACTGGTCGATGATGTCCTGAACATCGCCCAACTGGATCGCTCCGGTATGTTGGCGTTAGTGCAGGAAGCCGATGTTCGCCAGATTATCACCGAGGTCGCTGGCGATCTGTCCAGCCGTCCGGCGAATGCTGCCAAGAAGATCAATCTCAGCATCGATATTGCCGATGATGTCCCGTTGATCCATGCCGATAATCAGCGTTTGGCACAGGTCGTCACTAACTTGCTGGACAATGCCTTCAAGTTCACCCGCGCTGGCGGCGACATCGACATAAAGACGGTGAAGGAAGGTGCTGATCACATCCTGATTAGCGTGTCTGATACAGGTGTTGGCGTTCCAGAAGAGTTCTATGATCGCATCTGGCAGCGCTTTGAACGCTATGAGCAGCATGCGCTGGAAATGGAAGTTTCCGGTACAGGTCTTGGTCTGCCCCTGGTGAAGGAACTGGTGACCATGCACGGTGGCGAAATCTGGTTCAACTCAGAAATTGACAAGGGCACGACCTTCTTCGTCCGCCTGCCCATTGACCAGCCTGGCTATCGCCGCCTGGTAGGGGATTCCCACCCAGGTGTAGCCGTCGAAGAATCGCCGGAATCGGTAGCGGGCGATTAAGCAAAACAGAAAGCATTTACCGGACAGTCTGAGAGGGAATTGACTTTGGCACACATTCTCGTTGCGGAAGATGAGCGTGACATTCGCGAATTGGTGGCGTTTACCCTGGGCTTCGCTGGCCATAAGGTGTCCCAGGCGTCCAATGGTGAAGAAGCGGTCACGATGGCATCGCAGCTCAAGCCCGATCTCATCCTGACGGATGTGCGCATGCCGAAAATGACGGGCTACGATGTCTGTTCAGCGGTCAAAAATAATGAAGTGACCAAGCATATTCCGGTGGTGATCCTGTCTGCGAAGGGGCAGGACGAGGAAAAAGAACTTGGTAAGGCTTCCGGCGCAGATGATTATATCCTGAAGCCTTTCGCGCCCGATGAACTTCAGCGACGTGTGGCGGATATTCTGCAACGGTTTGGGGCCTCCTGAGTCCCCTGGACAACTACATTCAATTGCGATGACTAATGCTATGAGTGCAACCCGATGAGTGCAACCATTATTGAGGATGATTTGATTCATTATGAGCGCCTCGGACGTGGACGTCCGGTGCTCTTACTGCATGGCTGGATCGGTTCCTGGCGATACTGGATTCCGCTGATGCAGCAGCTTCACCTAAAATACACTGTCTACACCATCGACCTGATGGGTTTTGGCGACAGCGCCAAAAATCCAGCGCGTTACACGATAGAAGATCATGTGGCCGTGCTGGATGCCTTCATGGAAAAAATCGGTATTCCCAAAGTCGCCATGATCGGTCATGGCCTGGGTGCGATGGTCGCGACGCGCTTCGCTCTCAACTACCCGACGAAGGTCGCTCGTTTGCTGTTAGCCAGCGCGCCCCTCTTTGATCCGGGTGATCTTGAAGAGCGTACTCCGGCAGGGCAGCGCATGCTGTTGACGCAGCGTGATCGTTATTCCCTTGCGCCGCAGATCGACGAGGCTGACAGCGACAAGACCGTCGCTTCGACCTCGTTCACGGACCCAACTGTGCCCAATCGGGCCGGTGGATCATCTGCCCTGAACAACCCTGAAGCGCTGGCGGAGCGGGCGCGTTCGATGGCCAATCACAGTGCCAACAAGCGCAACAAGCTCAAAGACGTGTTTGATGGCAGGTCTTACGATGATTTGCTTTTGCGCTGCTTCAAACGCACCGAGCCGGAATATGACAAGCTCAAAGTCGATGTCGATAAGGCCGATGATCGGGCGTTGCAGAACAGCGTCACCACCTTTGACGCCGGCAGCATGCTCGACAATTTGCGCCAGATCACAGCGCCAGTGGCCATCGTTCACGGGGATGATGACCCCATCATACCGCGCCCCAACGATGCTGTCTGGAATTATCTGACGCTGGGCAAGGAAGACATGTGCGTCCCCATCCCGTTAGAAGGGGTGCGCCACTTCCCGATGTTGGAACACGAGAGCTTCCCGCGTTTGACGACCGACTTCCTGGAGGCAACGGACCTCACCAAGTTGGAAGTCCGCGAACGCTGGCGTCGTCGCAGCCGCTAACTTTTCGCTACTGTGAATGAATAAACAAAAGAAAAAAACGTGAAGCGCTGCCTGATCTTCGCCAATGGCGAACCCAACGATGGCCCGATGGTCCGCGATGTGCTGGAAAAAGCCGCTGATGCCCTGACTATCGCGGCGGATGGTGGCGCGCGCGTGGCCTGGTATTTTGGTCGTCATGTGGATGTTGTTATTGGTGATATGGATTCGCTCACCGATGCTGAGTTGCAGCAGTTGGTCAGCAGCGGTGCCGACGTCGAGCGCTATCCCCCGGCAAAAGACGAAACCGACCTCGAATTGGCGCTTTTACACGCTGCCAAATCCGGTGCGGAGTGGATTCGCATCATTGGCGGGTTGGGCGACCGTTTTGACCAGACGCTGGCGAATGTCTACTTGATGGCATTGCCTCAGCTAGAAGGTCGTGATCTGGCACTGGTCGCGGCTAAGGAGCGCCTCTGCCTGCTGCGGCCAGGGACGCACACATTGCACGGCCAAATAGGGGATACGCTCTCGCTTATTCCACTTGGCGGCGCCGTAACGGGCATTACTACCGGACGCCTCAAATATCCGCTTAAAGATGAGACCCTCTATTTTGGTCCCGCGCGCGGCATCAGCAATGTCTTTCTGGATACTACTGCTCAGGTTCAACTGAATAGCGGAGTGCTGCTCGTCGTCCACACGCGCGGACGTGCCTGAGCATCCTAATTTTCGTGATCTGGCCGGATAATCATCACTGGCACGCTGACTTCCTGCATCACTTTATGGGCCACACTGCCGAAAATAAAGCGGCTGATGCCCGACCGTCCATGCGAACTCATCACCACCAGGTCAACATCCTGATCGTTGATAAAATCGCAGAGGAGCGAAGCCACGCCCACGCCTTCGATAACTTGAGCGCGCGCATTGATACCCTGGGCGCGTAAGGCGTTGCGCAGGCCCATCAGCTTTTGCTTCATCTCTTCACGGATTTGCTGTAACTGCTCTTCTCCACCACCGAGCGCAATCTGGTCGGTATATTCAGCCGCAGGTGGGCGCAGGACGTGCAGCAAAATGATCTCTGCGTCATTATTGCGGGCGATATCGGCTGCATGTGGTATGGCGCGTTCACTCCACCCGGAACCATCAATCGGAACCACAATCGTCTTATAGCGGCTGTTCTGGGCCATGAGCTTGTCTACCTCAAATCTTATGAATCCTATTAAGCTCATTGTACTCGGTTAAGCCAGGAGTTGCCCGTAAGAAGTGTGTACGATTTGTGCAGCACACCCTATGCCCCTTCGTATACACATTTTTTGGTTATGACATTCTCATATACGGTTGTTGACGTGTACCCGCACCCTACCCTATAATTCTGAGATAATTCTGCAAAATTCTATACAAAATGAGCGAAAATGTCAGAAAAAGTCAAAGGGCTGGGCGTCGGTCGTAATCTTAAGATCAGCCTGTTTCATCTCGCTTCGGGCATGGCTGATGTGCTCTCCACTGGCGTATGGAACCGCATCATGATTAGCGACCTCGGTTTTGAAGCGGGTCCGGTCGGTTTGCTGCTGTCACTGCGCTACTTCTTGACGCCATTAGGCATTTGGGCGGGTCGCATCTCAGATAAGCGCACCGTTCTGGGTTTTCGCCGCCTCTTCTGGATATGGCTGGGCCGCTTGCTGATGGTCCTGAGTACCGTTGTGCTGGGCTTTGTAACGGCGCAACTGGTGGAAAATGATGTCCATACCGTGCAAACGTGGCTGATTATTGGTGCAGCACTGGTCGCTTTCAGCCTGGGGAATGCCATTTCTGGTTCGACCTTCCTGGCATTAATTTATGATCGTTCTACCGAAGAACAGCGCGGGCGAGCCGTTGGCATCGTCTGGACGATGTTGCTGGTTGGCTTTACAGTCGGTGGCATTTTCTTTGGTGTGGCGCTGCCTTCAGCGGAAGGTACGGCTGATCTGTCCTTCACCGCCTCTGACCTGCTGCGCATGTTTTTGATTGGTGCCGCAATTTTCGCCGTATTGTGGTTTATCTCGCTTTGGGGTGAAGAGCGCCGTCGTTCTTATACTGAATTTGAAGATGAAGCCCATGCGTCTCGGTCTGTGCGCGATGACCTCAAACTCGTCTGGCGGGATCGCTCGATGCGCTTCTTCCTGATTTATCTGGTTGCGTCGATGTTTTTTGCCTTCTCCCAGGATATTATTCTGGAACCCTTTGCCGCTGATGTCTTCGACATGCCTGCCCAGGTGACAAACCGCTTTGCAGCTTATTGGGGCGGTACAGCTATTCTGGGTTCAGTGCTGTTTTTGTGGCTGTCGCGTCGTTATCGCTGGTTCAACACCAAGCGCATGTCGGTGATCGGCACCTTCATCCTCTTTGTGACATTCATCTTGCTCGCCATCTCTGGTCTGGCGCAGATTCGCCAACTGGTCACCCCCGCGCTGATCGCGTTGGGGCTGGGCCTGGGCATGTGGAATATCGGTACGCTTGGCCTGATGATGGACTTTAGCCCAACTGGCGGAGCCGGGACTTTCCTTGGCTTCTGGACTATGTGCGTAACGCTGGCGCGTGGGGCTGGTGTTGGCAGTGGTGGGTGGTCGCGCGACCTCTGGTTGCAGATCACCCAACAGCCACATATGGCCTACGGCATCGTTTTCGTCATTGGCGCCGTTGGGCTGGCTTTTTCGCTATGGGCCGTATCCCAGATCAATGTCACATTGTTCAAACGCACCCAAACGGAAGATGCCCTCAGCCAATCAGAAGAAACAGCCGCTATTCTGGCTGGTGCGATGGACTAAGTACCACCGTTGGCATCTCCTGTGAATCTAATATCACAGGCGCATGCTGACGCCGATAAATCGGTATGGTGAACACAAACGACGACCCTTTGCCGACTTCACTGCGAATCTTGATCTGGCCGCTCTGGGCCTCGACCAACTGTTTGACAATCGCCAGACCCAAACCTGCACCGCCGGTATCGCGGCTGCGAGAGGGGTCGACCCGATAGAATCGCTCAAAAATATAGGGCAGGTGTTCTTCGCTGATGCCATTGCCTGTATCGGTGACGCGCACCTCCACCACATTCAGGTGCGCGGCGGCATTCACCATCACCTGGCCACCGGACGGTGTATACTTCACCGCATTACTCAACAGGTTGCGGATAATCTGCCCAGTTCGTTTGGGATCAGCATAGACATAGGGCAGCTTGTAAGGCAGATCGAACGCAAGTTGGATATTCTGATTACGGGCACGCGGCTGGTACATGGCCACACTGCTCTCAATGATCTCGTTCAGATCAACTTCCTGCTTGACCAGTCGCAACTGCCGCGCTTCTGCCAGTACCAACTCCTGCAAATCGGTGATGATGCGGTTTAGCCAGATGGCTTCTTCATAAATCAGGTCGATGATCTCGCGGTCAGCATCCAGCACCCCATCCTGAATACCTTCAAGATAGCCCCGGATATTAGTGAGGGGAGTGCGCAGTTCGTGGGCGATATCGCTCACCATCGTCTGCCGCAGAGCCTCGTTTTTACTGAGTGTTTCCGCCATTGAGTTAAAGGCCCGCGCCAGATTGCCGATCTCGCCCCGGCTGGCGATGTTAACGCGCGGCGTCAGGTCGCCGCCCTCCATGCGCTGTGCAGCCCCAATAAGCTGCGTTAGTGGCTGAATAATGCGACGGGAGAGCGTCAAGGTCAGCATGATGGCCGCCATGCTCGCCACGACGGCTGCCACAATCAGGCCAATCGTCACCGACTCCACAAATTGAGTCTGGGCAGTGGTCAGCGTTGATTCATCGGTTGGTTCGATATAATAAATCCCCACTGGCCGACCATTGGCCACGACCTCGACTTCACCATCAGCCGAGGTGAAAAAATTGATCGTGCGCGGTACCTGGTCCAATGGCAGTTCAGACAGTTCAACATCACCCTCATCAATCGCGAAAAACCGGAAATTATCTGGGTTCAGATAAATCAGATTCGGCTGGCCGATGATGCCGTCAGTAAGCGCGTTGCCGCCAGTGTAAATCGGGACGGTTGGCGGGTTGTTATCTGGCTCTGGCGTAGGGTCATTTTCTAGGTAATTGAGCACCACGCGCTCACTGCGTTGTGCCATCAGCTCATTGCCGACATCGACATAACGAGAAAATTCAACGCGGGTTGTCAGTAGAGAGATAACCGTAATCGTTGTAATGGCGACGAACGCGACAGCGATCATCGCCAGCAGAATGGTATAACGCAGGCTATACTGCATGTTCCGTTGGCTCCGCAAAGCGATACCCTACGCCATAGACCGTTTCGACGTAATTGTGGTGGGCATCGTCGATTTCGATCTTCTTGCGCAGGTTCATCACGTGGGCATCTACAGTTCGTTCCAGACCTTCATAATCATAGCCAAAGGCCCGTTCGACCAATTCCATACGACTGAAAGCGCGGCCCGGTTCTTTGGCCATAGTCTCTAGTAGTTTAAACTCTTTTGGCGTCAGGTGGATGATTGTCTCTTTGATGCGGACTTCATGCCGCTTGAGGTCCACCAGCAAATCGCCGAAGCGTAGTTCTTCCGGGACTTGCTGACCATTATTGCGTGTGCGCCGCAGCACGGTGCGTACCCGTGCGACCACTTCACGCGGGCTGAAGGGCTTGGTGATATAGTCATCCGCGCCCAGGTCCAGGCCGCGCAGCACATCATCTTCGGTGGATTTGGCCGTCAGGATGATGATCGGTACACTGCCCGTCATACGCAGCATCCGGCACACTTCCAACCCGTTCAATTCGGGCAGCATCAGGTCCAGCAGAATCAATTCCGGCTGCCAGTTATGGGCGACATCAAGCGCGGCGTTACCGTCCATAGCAATATTCACGGTGTAACCAGCTTGTTGGAGATAAAGACGGATGAGGTTCGCGGTCTTGCGGTCGTCCTCGACGACGAGTATCTTGTTCATAATCATATTCTCATCGGTATATCGAGTGATAATGCCACTATACGATGCACTTGTGAAGATTTAATGGCGCCTGACGTGAGCCACCATAGACCCATTCGCTTGTAAACAACGGAAAATTACGAATACTCCATGTACGAAGCCCAATCACAACCAGCGACCATAAACCCTAGAAGTGGATTTGTCTGGCAGTCGGCTGCTGCCGTAGTGTTAGCGCTGATGAGCTTTCTGCTCAGTGCTTACTTCAGCCACGCCACCTTTGAGCAGCTTCCGCATCTGGAAGATGAAATGGCCTATCTCTATCAGGCCCGGATTTTTGCGCGCGGCCAGCTTACGATTGATATTCCGCAGCCCAGCCTATCCTACTGGCAGCCTTTCCTGATAGATGATACCAGCACTGGCCAGCGTGGGGGTAAGTATCCGCCAGGATGGCCGCTCTTACTGGCATTTGGGGAAGTCGCTGGCCAGCTATGGATCGTGAATGCGCTGCTGGCCTCGCTCTTAACCTCACTGACCTTTGCTGTTGGTCGCACCTGGTTCGATCCTGATGTGGGCCTGTTTGCGGCCCTGCTCGTCGCATTTTCGCCGATGGTTATGCTGCTCAATGCGTCGCTGATGGCCCACACGCTGGCCCTCGTCTGTGTGATGGCTATTTTGCTCCTGTGGCGCCGACTGCTGCGCGGGAGTTGGCGCATTGCGCTGGCCGTTGGTTTGCTGGCTGGCTTGCTCTACATCACGCGCCCCTTGCCGACCCTCGGCCTGGGGCTGGTTTGCTCCGTGCTGTTTCTGCGCCACCTGTACAACCGCTGGCGAGCAGGGCGGCTCCTGCGGACTTTGCCACCCTATGTTCTGGCGGCAGTTGGTTTGCTGCTGATGGTGGCTTTCGGTTGGGCCTATACGGCTGCGCTCACGGGCAATCCTACGGAAAATCTCTACGTCCGTATCTGGACCTATGACAGTCTTGGATTTGGCGAGTGCTGCGGACGCAGTGGCCACAATCTGTCCAAAGCAGTCGGCCACTTTCAGTTTGATATTTCTGTCTCTGCCGCTGATTTATATGGCTGGCAGATCGGCCCCATTGATAGTGCCATGACGCACTTCTGGCAAACTAGCGGTTCGTATTATCCCAATACGGGCTTGAGCTGGATTGCGCTGGCGTTTGGCTTGGTGGTGGCCCTCTGGCCGATTGTGCGACGGTATCCGCTTATCAGTGCCTTTTGGGCCGTTCTGACGGTCATCTGGCTGTGGCTCCCTGGCAACCAAAGGGGTGAATTGGCTGAAGAAGCCTGGTTTAGCTGGGCGTGGGTCATCTTTGGAATAGTGTGGTGCTGCTGGCCGCTGCTATTTTTGCGGGGTCGCCAGCAGCGTGTTTGGACAGTTGTCAGTGTGGCAGCCGTCATGCTGATCTTGAGCATGGCCTATTGGACAGGCAGCCAGCGCTACAGCACCCGCTACTATTTTGAAGCCGTTGGTGCCGTGATAATCCTTAGCGGCATTGGGCTGGCGTGGCTGGCCCAGAATACGCACAAGCCCGTCATTTACGGGGGTCTCATTCTGCTGACTGCGGTGACATTCTTTACGTTCAGCATACCGCGTATCGATGCCTTGCGCGGCTTCAACCAGATGACGCAGGCTTTCATAGACGAGGTCAATGCGCGCCGTCGCAGTAATGAACCACTGCTGGTCATCGTACATGGGCCAGGGAGTGGCAGCCAACGGGTAAGCTGGCGTGCGATGGGGCCGCTCATGGCCATGACCAGCCCCTATCTCGACAGCGACATTGTGCTCGCCTGGGATTTCCAGAGCGAGGGGGTGTTCGACCGCATACTGGCGCGATTCCCTGGCCGCGAGATCATCGAAATGGAAGCCATCGTCGATGAAATCGACTTCTACGATCCGCTGGCGGACCTGCCCGGTTAGGGCACAGGCGGCAGGTTGAACTTGTCGCGCGTATAGACGTAATCATCCGGCGCGTCGCCACTCATATCGAAGTAGCTAATCAGGTTATCGCCATTGAGCGCAATCCGCGCATTGTTGACGTTGGCCAGATACAAAATATTGCCGACGAGCTGCGCTTCCAGAATCGCATCAAAGCACACACCTGAAAGTATCATATCGCCCGATAGCGCCACATCGACCTGACCGGGGCTGATGGTGATGCTATCGACGCTCAGGTTATAGCCGTGCAGCGGATTGTAGAAATCAGCCGAACTTGAAGGCGTGTTGGTGCCCTCCGGTGCTGTGCCGAAGTAGGCGATCAGCGTTTCGATGTTCTCGGCGGCATACTCGCTGCGCGCAATCGGCAACGATTGCAGAATCAGACTGTCGCCACAGCCTACCTGCGGCCCTTGAGTGCCATCATCCCCACTAAGAATCGCATACGCTTCGAGTCGCTCATCCGGGCGGAGGGTAGCGGTGGGTTCCGGCGTTTGCGTTGGCCTCGGTGTGACGGTGGCCACATCGTTTGGCACATACAATATCTGTCCGGCGGTGATCTTACTTGGATCGTCGATGCAATTGCCTGTGGTCAGTTCTGCGATAGTTGTATTGCCACGCTCCGCAATACGGAACAGCGTATCACCTGGCAGCACCACATACTGTTTCCAGTCCACGCGCGGAATGCAGCTAGGCAGGACAGCCGTTGGTGGCTGCGGGACTGTCGCCGTGAACGTAGCAGTCGCTGTGGGCGTATTCGTCGGGATAATGTCGGAGGTGGGTGTCGCACTGGGGACGGAGGTTAGCGGCTCAGGTGTGGGGGTATCGGTCAACTGGCTGCTGGTCGTCAGATTGCATGCCGCCAGTGTCGTCACCAGCACCACAGCCCAAGCCCACTTCGTGATCCAACCCATACGGTCCCCCTGATGATGTACGACAAATATCCGATCACTATACACCAAACTAAAAGTCGCTGCCGATTGCTTACCCGTTGAAGTAGGGGCCGATTACTTCAAATCGAAAAGAGATTAAACCACAAAGACACAGCGTTCACGAAGAGAAATATATCTGCGCTATGATCTTTTCTTTGTGTTCTTTGCGCCTTTGTCGTGAATATTTGATATGAGTATGTCAGCTTTGGCAGGGGTACTTAAAACAGCCCGCAACATGGTCGTTGACCATACCGCAGGCTTGCATATAAGCGTAGCAAATCGTCGGTCCGACGAACTTGAAGCCGCGCTTTTTCAGGTCTTTGCTCATCGCCTCGGATTCCGGCGTTAGGGCGGGAACCTCCGCCAGTGAGGCAAAACAGTTGATTTTGGGCTTGCCGCCGA
Source organism: Anaerolineaceae bacterium (assembly GCA_020634165.1). GTDB lineage: Bacteria > Chloroflexota > Anaerolineae > Aggregatilineales > Phototrophicaceae > Phototrophicus. The sequence goes on from JACKCF010000001.1 coordinate 1,040,822, forward strand.
CAAACTGCCAGATATAAGCATCGAAGCTGCCAAATTCTTTTTGCACGTTCAGGAAGGCCTGAGCATTACTCACCACACTGTTGATCTTGGCCTTATTGCGAATAATGCCCTCGTTTTGTAGTAGCTCGGCAATTTTGGTTTCGGTATATTGGGCGACAACTTCCGGCTGGAACTGGTCGAAGGCGGCGCGGTAATTGTGCTCGCGCTGCAAAATCGTGATCCAGCTCAGGCCAGCCTGTGCGCCTTCTAAGCACAGCATGGCGAAAAGCTCCTGGTCATCGTGCTGCGGCTCACCCCACACCTCATCATGATATTGCTGGTAAATGGGGCTGTCGCCAGCCCAGCCGCATCGTCCTCGCTCCATAAAAGGATTTGCCTCCTGGGTTCTCTATATCCAACTGTCATTGAATTCAAAATCCCACCCCTGAATCCCCCTGTGAGGTGAGGGAACCTATGTTTACCAAATAGACTGTTAAACAAGGCATCCTTCCACCTCACGGGGGAAGGACTGAGGATAGGGGTCTCGCGGCCCGATTGCTTTCGATTTCGTGCCTCTGTATGATCTTATGTCATCTCACTAAGCCGCATCCGCATCTGGTTTGCTATACGGTTCATGTCCTCTTCCCCGACGCGCTCGCTTTCGCCCACGCCCAGGTACTTAAAAATATGAATGCCGCGATGATCTTCGGGCATATTGGCCATGCGCGGAACCACATGAAAATGCACATGGGGATGATCGGGATGTTCTGCAAATTGGATGACATAGGTCTTGGAACAGCCCGTAATTTCTTTGAGGATGATACTCACCCGCCGAATGAGCAGGCCAATATCGATGGCTTCATGGTCGTTCAGCTCATCGATGGCGGCTGCATGTCGCCGCAGGACGACCGTGATCCAGCCGAGCAGGGACGTATTGTAGCTATGGACAACATCCCAATAGGGCGTTCTATAGATGCTATCCCACAGGGGCGACGTGCCTTCATCGCGTTTTTTGAGCAGCACACACGTTTTGCAGTTTGACATAATAATCACATATTATGGGACGACGAACATATATTCGGCATGGTATCATGAAACTGTCGTTGACGAAAACGGTGTATAAGTGATACATGAGTCCAACATCAGAACTCTGAAAGTGTGAAGCCTTTCACAGACCACAGTTGCACATTTTTGCTTTATGATTACGTATAGTGACTGTATCGTGGGATTGTCTGTGTTATTTGGCTTGTCTGCAATTGGCAGATACCAACCCACAATGAGTCGAAAAATGTGAGAATAAGAGAGGTACTATGCGCGTTATTGTTCACACGGGTAAAGGCGGCGTTGGTAAGACCAGCATCTCGGCTGCGACCGCGCTGCGCTGTGCCGAAATGGGGATGAAAACGCTCGTTATCAGCACGGATACTGCCCATAGTTTGGCGGATTCCCTGGAAGTTGAAGTAGGCCCAGAGCCTGTTGAATTGATGACGAACTTGTGGGCGCAGGAAATTGACGCCCGTTATTCGATGGATAAGTATTGGGGCAAAATCCAGACCTACCTGAGTGCTGTTTTCAGTCGTCAGGGTGCCCATGACATTGTCGCTGAAGAAGTGACGATCATCCCTGGCCTGGAAGAAGGCGCATCGCTGCTGTGGATTAACGAGTATTTCAAGACCAGCGACTTTGATGTGCTCATTGTCGATGCCGCGCCCACTGCGGAAACCATTCGTCTGCTCAGTCTGCCGGATGTCACCCGTTGGTGGCTGGAACGCATCATGCGCCTGACGCGCGGCTTTAAGAGCGTGGTTGATACCGTCAAAGGCGTGCGCAATGTGTTCCGTCGTGGCGACAAAGAAACCATTGAGCGCGTCCAGACTGACGATGGCGATGCCTGGGATCAGGTCGTGGCGCTTTTCGATATGCTGGAAGACGTGCGCGAACTGCTGACCAATCCCGAAATTGCCAGCATGCGTCTGGTCGTCAATCCAGAGAAGATGGTCATCAAAGAGACACAGCGTACCTATACCTACCTGAATTTATACGGCTACGCCACCGATGCTATCCTGGTCAATCGTGTGCTGCCGGATGAAATCACCGACCCGTACTTTGATGCCTGGAAGAAGCGCCAGAAAGAGAACTTGCAGTTTGTCAAAGAAGCCTTTGGTCAACTGCCGATGCTGCAAGCGCCGCTGTTCGGTGAAGAGATGGGCGGCCTCGATGGCCTGCGCAAGCTGGCCGATGCCCTCTACGGCGATCAAAATCCTTCTGAGCGCATGTTTGATGGCGTCGTCCATGAAATTGTCAAAGTCGAGGATGAAGACGAAGAAGCGGCCTATATTCTGCGTGTGCCAGTTGGCTTCGCGGCCAAGGGCGAGGTTGATCTGTATCGTTCCAGTGATGAGATCACCCTGCGCGTTGGCCCCTATCGTCGCAACATCGTCCTGCCACCCGTATTGCACAAGCTAGAGATCGCAGATGCCAAGCTCGCAGATTCCAACCTCAATATCCGATTCTTTGAGCCAGAGGCAAAGAACGGCGCCAAGTAACGAACAGGTCAATGCGGGTGCGGCCGTCGCTGAGGCTGCACCCGCTGTTCCTAAATCAGAGACGAATGGGACGACCAACGGCACCCATGCCGATGGCAGCGGTGCCACCTCTAAAGTCGCAGCCGATGGCGTTGTGCCGCCGGATGCAGGCCGTCGTATTCCCATTCCGATAGGCTATGAGGCCGCAGCCGAGCCTGCTGCACCAGCCGATCAGCCGAAAGCATCACTGCCACCCAAACCCCAGCCCAGGCAGAGTACTTTTCCTGGCGCAGGTCTGGTGCCTGATGTGATGCAGCATGGTCGGGAACAGGTATCTCCCTCGGAAACAGTTGAACAGTATGTCAATCGCATGCGTCCGCGCAGCCTGCGGATGCGGTTGCGCTTCTGGCATACGCTGGTGTTTGCGCTCTGGTTGTTTGGCCGTTTGATCTTCTGGAACATCTATGTTTCCAGATATTTCCCGCGTTGGGTCTATAACGGCAACACCAGGCGCTGGCGGAAATATGCCCGCCAATTTCGCAACTTCGCGACCGAGATGGGCGGCGTCCATATCAAGGCCGGGCAGTTCGCCAGCACCCGTGCGGACATCCTGCCGGAAGACGTGATCGCTGAACTGGCCAGCCTTCAGGATGAAGTGCCGACCATCGACTTTCGCCGCATTTCGCGAACAATCGAAGATGAACTCGGCAACCCTGATAATCGCTTCCAATACATCGACCCGGAACCGCTGGCAGCGGCATCATTGGGGCAGGTTCATCGCGCTCGCCTGAACAACGGCGACAAGGTCGTCATCAAAGTGCAGCGCCCTGGCATCCGCGAGATTGTCTATACGGACCTGGCGGCCTTGTTCATCGTCGCCAAAGTGGCGATGCGCTTTCGCTTCGTCAGTCGTCGCGTCGATGCCGAAATGCTCGTTGATGAGTTCGGTCGTGTGCTGCTGGAAGAAGTTTCCTACATTCAGGAAGCTGAAAATGCCCAGCGCTTTGACCGCATGTTCAGCCATGATCGTGGTGTGCAGGTGCCCCACATTTACCGCGAACACTCGACCGACCTTGTGCTGACGCTGGAAGATGTCACCACTCTCAAGATCAACGATTTTGAGGCGCTGGAGGCTTATGGTGTGGATCGTCGCCAGGTCGCGGAACGGTTGATGGATACCTACATGATCCAGATATTCGATCAGCGCTTTTTTCATGCTGATCCGCACCCTGGCAATTTGTTCGTTAAGCCGCTGCCTGTTCCCGAAGCTGACGAACGCCGCTATGTTGAGCAGGGTGGTGGTCGTCCCTTTGAACTCATCTTCATCGACTTTGGCATGACCGGCTCGCTGACACCGCAAATTGCCAATGGCCTCGTCAATACGCTCAAGGCGGTCATCACGCGCGATGCCCGTGCCCTGGTCCAATCATATGTCCAGCTTGGATTGCTGCTGCCCAGTGCGGATACCATCCGCTTGGAAGAAGCTATCAAGGCCGTTTTCGATCAGGTCTGGGGCCTCAGCATGACCGAGATCAACCAGGTTGAGTTTGATGTTATGTCAGGCATCGCGGGCGAATTCAATGACATTCTGAAGGATATTCCTTTCCGCCTGCCGCAGGACTTCATCTACCTGGGACGGACAGTTGGCATCCTGACGGGTATGGCAACCTCGCTTGACCCGACGTTTAATCCCTGGCAGTCGATTCAGTCCAACATGCAGCGCTTTATCCTGACGGACGAAGAGGCTGATTTCGTCGGGGAGATGCGCAAAGCCTTCCTGATGCCGATTGAGGAAGCGCTCACAGGCGGACCGCAGGGCCTGTTAAATGCTTTGCAGCGCGTGTCTCAGCAGCTCATCTATCGCCTGCAATCGCCAGAACGCATCGAAAAGATGCTCGGAGAGATTGTCAGCGGCGATATTGCAGTGCAGACCAAACTCAGTCAACAGCATCGTCGCATGCTGGAAAATATCGACGCCAATGGTCGCCGTACCACGCGCATGGTGCTGGTAGGTAGTCTGGTAATCAGTGCGACTATGCTCTACACCAACGGCGATGTCGATCTGGCCGCAGCAGCTCTCGGTGCAGCGGGCATCATCTATGTCACGACGTTGTTTATCGGCCGTTCGTAGTGAGGCTCGACCCCATCGTCGGTGATTCCCCCATCAGGTGAAACGATACTTTTCCTAACCTGTCGTGGGATATAAAAATCCCCTCACAGGGAGGGGATTTGCTTGTCTTTTCTGGTCCGTTGTATCCAGCAGTCATTATCTGTTGTTTGACGGCAGAGAAGGATCTTCCCAGCCTGTACACTGGCTGCCAACAATCAACTCCTGACCGATAAGAAGCGGTTGTCTGCGATCTTCGAGGTTATTCAGTGTGATCAGGCAGGAGGTGGACAGATTCAAGTCACAGCCGATGAAGTCGAGCATGTCGCCTTCCTGTACGATATAAACGCCGTTGTTGACTTCACGACCTGGATTGCGATCACCAAAACACTGCTCTCTAGGGAGCGATACACTGACATTGTTTGCACAATCGTCGCTGATGGTTAGTACTTGCCCAACATAGATTAGATTGGGGTCCAAAAGGGCATTGGTGTTCTGAATACAACTTACGGACATATCGAATCGCTCTGCGATCTTCGTCAGATTGTCACCTAAAGCGACAGTATAGTTGCTACTCCCGCCTCCCTGACCCAATTCATCAGCATCATAGGGCGGGCAACTGGTGTCGATATTCAGAATGCCTTCAGATAGAAACTCTTCCATACTGTTAGCTTCAGCTAAACAGGAGACGGATAGATCATATCTGGCCGCAGTGATCTCCAACAAGTCTTCGTACTCCAGGACAATCGTTTCATCCTGAGCTGCAACAAGGTTAACGCCAAAAAATGCCGTTAACAGGAAAGCGAGTATGGCAAATCTGGAACCCATAGATATCCCTCAAACGAGTTGGAATCACACAGTGATCTGATCGATTTTAGTGACCAGATTCTTAGTCGATATCGATCTTAACTTTGCCGGAACCCGTTGATGACGGACGATCATCATCGTCCTCTTCGGCTTCCAGCTTCGCCAGACGTTCTTCTGTATCCGGGTCTTCCTTCTCGCTGACCTTCTTTAGCTCATCAATAGCTGCGTCAACCAGAATACGGAACCCCTTAGCGAACTCCCGGCTGGCCTCGCCGCTGTGCTCCCTGAAACCAGGCGGCAGCAATGCCTCTAGCGCTTTGCCAGTTTCTTCCAGTGCGCGCCGCTGATGGTAGAAGAAGCGCTCCATTGGGGTATCGACAGCATCTTCTTCAATACCCAGTTCTTCTTCGATGTCGTTTTGCAGATCATTCTCGTGTTCGCTCATCGTCCTGTCCTCTTCAGGCTAACTACCGTCTCGTTACTATACTATACGTCATCCACCTGGTGTAGTTGCGCACAACCGACGGCAATTCTAGCAATAATTTTACAATTGACAGCCGATGTCGCCAATTCTATACAAGCGTCTTTATAGCATACACTCAGATTTGCCCTGCTGATGCTCGTTATTGGCTGCTCGCTGATGGCTTTTAATAGCCTGTTTCGCGGTCGAGCATGTTCATCAGGGGCCGATTTTCCACATAGCGTTTCAGGTTTCCGGCGAAAATATCAATAGCCTTCTCCTGATAGCGCGTTGTGCTGCCGCCCACATGTGGGCTGATGATGACATTATCCATCTGCCACAGAGGGCTGGTGCTCGGCAGGGGTTCTTCTTCAAAGACATCCAGGCCCGCGCCGCGTATCTTGCCGGACGAAAGGGCCGTAATCATAGCCTTCTCATCGATGACACCGCCGCGCCCGACGTTGATGATGACCGCGCTCTCTTTCATCGCCTCGAACACGCTGTCATCAATATTGTGATGTGTGCCTTCAGTATAAGGCAGTGTCACCGCCAGATAATCGCATTCGGCGGCCATGCTGGCGATGGCTTCGCCAGGGTAAATGCGCTCAGGAATATCGCCTTCGGGGTCGCCGATACCAGCCTGAATATATTCGGTGTCACGTTGGGCTGGGCGCTTGATGTCGCGCTTGGACGCCAGCACGCGCATGCCGAACGCTTTCGCCAGTCGGGCGATTTCACGGCCAATGCTGCCATAGCCAACAATGCCAACAGTCTGCTGGTCAATATCAACTGGCACATACCTCGATTGTGGGCTTTCTGGCCAGTGTGCTTTTTGCTTGTCGATCATCCACTCTGGCAGGCGGAAGTTGAAAGCCAGGATCATCAGCCAGGTATAATTAGCCAGTTGTTGGGCGTGCATGCCACTGGTCGATGTGATGACCACATCTTCTGCCTGGGCAATCGGGAAGCGCTGCGTGTGCTCCATACCTGCTGACGGCACCTGAATCCAGCGCAGGCGTGGCGCTTGTTCCGGCAGAGGGAAGTGGCGACCGGTGTACAGGACTTCCGCAGTGGCCCAGGCGGTTGCCGGGACTTCGCCCGTGTAGCGCGTAATCTCCAGACGTGGTGATATGGCTTGCAGTTTTGCCATCAGTTCATCGCTGATATCAGCGGCGACGATAACTTTGATCGGTTCCGTAGCGGGATTCGTCATATGTGTTTCCTGATCGTGTTGAATACGGACGGTCAAAAAGACGTTTCTCTACGTTTATAGCGTACTTTATCCGTATCTAGCTAGGACCAAGCCGTAGCTGTTCAGGGTTGGCCGTGTTAAAGTAAATGTTGTTTTAAACGTTCTGTTCAGTAAATACGTATTTTTGCATGGGGTGCTGGTTGCCGACCCATAAATCTCTGCTCGCTATGAGATATGGGTACGGCGATGCAGGGTTGATAGGAACGCTGCATCTTAAGTTGGAATCGGCACACTTTCAACCAGAGGGGAAGAAGACAATATGGGATTGCTAGATGGGAAAGTTGCTTTGGTTTTTGGCTTGGCCAACAATCGCTCTATTGCCTGGGGAATCTCAAGAGCGTTGAAAGATGCCGGGGCGACCATCGCGCTTAGTTATGCTGGTGAACAGCTTGAACGCCGCGTGAAGCCAATGGCCGATGAACTGGAAGCCGAAATCGTGCTGGAGTGTGACCTCAGCGCGGATTATGCGGCGCTCGATGTCGTTTTTGATGCTGTCAAAGAAAAATATGGCAAGCTGGACATTTTAGTGCATTCAGTGGCTTTTGCCCCGCGCGAGGACCTCGGTGGCCGTTTTGTCGATATGTCGCGTGAAGGTTTTCACACCGCGCTCGATATCAGTGCCTACAGCCTGATCGGTTTGGCCAAGCGCGCCGAGCCGCTCATGACCGAAGGTGGCAGCATCATGTGCATGACTTACTATGCCGCTGAAAAAGTCATGCCGGATTACAACGCGATGGCTGTTGCCAAAGCCGCGTTGGAAACCATCACCCGTTACCTGGCCGCCGACCTGGGGCCGAAGGGTATTCGCGTCAATGCCATCAGTGCTGGCCCGATTAAGACGCTGGCAGCGGCGGGCATCCCTGGCTTCCGCGGCATGCTGCGCCAGTTCGATATTGTTGCCCCTATGCGTGAAAAAGTCAGCATCGAAGAAGTTGGCCAAACCGCGCTTTTCCTCGCCTCCGATATGGCGACCAAAGTCACTGGTGAAGTGCTGCATGTCGATAGCGGGTATCATGTCCTCGGCATGACCGCTGACCCCAATGAGACTGAAGAAGTGGGCGAAGGCGACTAAGCCGCATATCTGCAAACTCAAAACGGGATGCCCGTAAGAGCAGCCCGTTTTTTGGTCCGTTTTTCATAACTTCTGTAGGGGCGCAACATGTTGCGCCCTTTTCGAGGTTACGTATTACCTTGAGATAAAACGTGCCATCACATCCACCAGCAGGGCCGCCAACAATGCCTTCAGCAAATCCAGCCCCAGGAAGGGATACGCGCCCCATTGCCATGCCTGTGACCAGGTGCCACCTGTCACCAGCTTGAGCCAGGTCAGGCCGATGGCATAAATCACAGCAATACCAACCACGCCTGCTAGCCACTGCTGCCATGTGCGCTTCGCGGAGCGCTCCACCAGCCAGCCCACTGTAAATGCCGCCGGAACAAAGCCGACCAGATAACCCGCTGTCGGGCCAGCGAAGGCCACTGCACCCACACTTGCGGAATCCACAGGCAGGTTGATGGCAATCAGCCCTAGGTAGCTCACCACACTGAGCGCACCGTCACGCGCCCCTAACAGCATTCCGGCCAGCAGTACGGCCAGAACTTGCAGCGTAAACGGCACCGGACCCCCGAACCAGATTTCAGCTTTGGTGGCCAAAACAATCAGTCCGGTGAAAAGGGCAATACGCAAAACGCGCTGGTTGAGCGCGTTCTCCTGTTGTAACGGAATCGTCCGCAGCATAGCATCCCTCTCTTGTTTTCATGCTGTGTTCGCTTTCTTAAACACAACCTGTAGAGAGATGATGCGCTTTATGATGCGAAAGTAAGGTGTATCTAGAGGCGATTTTCTTTGGTTGGCTCGATGATGATCTCTTCTAAGTCGTACTCGGCCTTGTTCTTGCGGCCAAGTTCCATATTTTCGACCAGCGTGACCTTGACGCCCAATGTCGGCAGTTCATAGGCCGTCAGCCAGCGACCGGATTCCTGCACATTGCGATAGTAGATCAGGCGATTCTTGGCGTCCATGTGACGCAGCTTGCCCTTAATCCGGTTGAACTTCAGATTCTTGATGCTGTCGAGAAGGTTGTCACGTTCTTGTTTGTTCAAATAAGCCATACTGGTTTGCTCCCTATTGCCGATAGTCTGCCGTCCGTGCCAACGTGCAGGCAGCAGTCACGCATTCCTAAACTGGCAATAATTGTATATGCTTAAGCCACGCCTGACCATAGCCTGGGGCCAATTTGTGGCCATCTGGGCAGGTCAGATCACGACCTTTTCTGTTAGGTGCAGTCCGATGGTTCAGGAACCCTATTCGATAACAGGTATCACCGCCTATATCCGAAACGTGCTGGAATCCGATGAACTGCTGGCGGATGTCTGGATTACGGGCGAAGTCTCCAACTTCCGGCCAGCGGCATCTGGCCACTGGTACTTCACCGTCAAAGATGATAACGCCCAGCTCAAGTGCGTCATGTTTCGCTCGGCGGCATCGCGCCAGTCTATCGACATGCGCGAGGGCGATGCGGTCAACGTACATGGCCGCGTCGGTGTTTATGATGCGCGCGGCGAGTACCAGCTTTATGCCGATAGCGTCACTCCAGCGGGCGGCATTGGCAGCCTGTACGAGCAGTTCGAGCGCCTGAAAGCCAAACTGCTGGCTGAGGGCCTCTTCGATGAGGAGCGCAAACGGCCCCTGCCTGCTTTCCCCAGAACCATTGGCATCGTCACCTCACCGGATGCGGCTGCGTTTCAGGATGTGCTTAACGTGCTGCGCCGTCGCTATCCGCTGGCGCATATTCTGCTCAGTCCGACCCTGGTCCAGGGCACAGAAGCACCGCCTTTGATTGTGCAGGCCATCAATCGCTTGCAGCAGGCCGATATCGATGTGCTGCTGATCTGTCGCGGTGGTGGCAGCATCGAAGACCTGTGGGCATTCAATGATGAGCGTGTGGCGCGCGCATTGGCCGACAGCCGCGTACCAACGGTCAGCGGTGTAGGTCATGAAACGGACTTCACGATTGTGGATTTCGTGGCTGATTTCCGTGCGCCGACGCCCTCTGCTGCGGCTGAAGTCGCCACGCCCAATCTGGCTGATATTCGCTATGGCCTGACCCAGGTCGATGATCTGCTGACGAAGATCATCTCCAGCCGCCTCGACCGTGCCCAAACGGACCTCTCAACAACAAATCGCCGTCTGACCCTGGCATCTCCCGAACGACAGGTGCGGCTTACACGCCAAAAGCTGGATGAGATGTACGAACGCCTGGGCAATGGCCAGCGCCGCTACTTCCAGCGACTGCGCGAACGCCTGGAAGCCCGTCAGCAGGCATTGGCCGCTGCCAATCCACAGGCGATCCTGGCGCGGGGCTATGCCGTGATTTCCCGTACAGACAGCGGCGAACGCATTCACAGCATTCAGGATGCGCCTGCCGGAATCGGCATTCATATTCAGCTACACGATGGCACCCTAGCGGCCCATATTGATGAGGACACAAATTGATGAGCGAAAATGCATCACTGGAAAACATGACCTTTGAAGAGGCTTATTCCCAGCTAGAGAGCGTCATCACGGCGCTGGAAGGCGGCGAAGTGCCGCTGGATGAGGCGGTAAACCTGTATGAACAAGGGCGCAAATTATCGGCGCGCTGCCAGTCATTGCTGGATGATGCCGAGCTGCGCATCAGCCGCCTGAACGACGATGGCAGTACCACATCCCTAACCTGAGATATTTAATCCCACGTTAACCCACTATATCCCAAATTTGGGATAAGGCTTGGGAAAAAGTACGAGTTAATCCCCAGTTTTGGGATATAACCCCAGGCTGTGGCGCAAAATGCCGTCTCCGATGACATCCGGCGAGAATTGCCGCATGAACATTAGCCCGCGTGCGGCCCCACCGACGATATAGCGTGTTTTGGGCTTGCTGCTGGTCACCGCATGGACAATCGCCTTAGCGACTTTCTCCGGCTTGGTGGCACCGTTCGACTGTTGATGTAACACCTTCACCATTGCTTTGTACAGCCACGCATAGCCACCCTCTGATGCTGCCAGTTCTTCCATACGCTCGGCAATTGTATTCGTCAGCGGCGTGGCAACCGCACCCATCTGCACCGACACTACCTGAATATTCGTGTTAGCGAGTTCGATTCGCAGAACATCGGTCAGGGCCTCCAGGGCGTGTTTGCTCATGCTGTAAGCGCCCAGGGCAGGCAGCGACACTCCGCCCATCATCGACGATACATTGACGATGCGCGCATCATTCGAGAGCAGCGTCTGCATAGCTTGCAGCACCTGCACATGTCCAAACACATTCACCTCGAACTGCCGCCGTAACTCATCTACAGGCAATTCCAGAATCGCACCGGCAGCAGTGATGCCGGCATTATTCACCACTGCATGCAGATGACCATCCAGCATTGCCTGTAATTCTGCCTGAGCAGCATAGACGCTCTGGCGGTTGCTGATGTCCATCTCCAACACGGTTATATTTTCGCCAATAGCGGCCAGCGCGGAAGCATCTTCTCCAGGCAACCCTGTGCCGATAACATGCCAACCCGCCTGATTCATGGCTTTTGCTGTTGCTAAACCGATGCCGGATGTCGCCCCGGTGATGAGCACATTGCGCATAGTTGCTCCAAATGTGAACGTACCATTTAGGTCATCTTAGATTTGCATAAATGGCCGTATGATTGGCCCTCTTTCTCACGTCTATATCATATCGCAGGCATACAATATGTTTACTTAACTGGATAGCAAATGCCTGAATTGCCTGTCCGGTACAGTTCTAAAAATGAACCACCCAAGGAGGATTTTTGAATGGCTACCAAGACGAAGCCGCATATGGTCTCAACCAGTATTGATCTTAGTGAAGATGTACGTGTACAGATGGTCGACCTGCTCAATGCGCAGTTGGCCGATACCTTCGACCTCTACAGCCAGGTAAAGCAGGCCCACTGGAACATCAAGGGAATGGATTTCATGCAACTGCATGAGTACTTTGATGATCTGGCTGACGTTATTCTGGGTTATGTCGATGAAGTTGCCGAACGTGTTACGGCATTGGGCGGTCTGGCGATGGGTACCGCGCGTATGGCTGCTGCCAATAGCACGCTCCCAGAGATGGATGCTGACCTGACCGAGGGTAAAGCTTTTGTGGAAGCTCTGGTTAAGCGAGTTGCTCTGTATGGCAAGAGCACACGCGCAGCCATCGACACGGCTGACGAAGCGGGTGATATGAGCACCGCCGACCTGTTTACGGAAATCAGCCGCGAAGTTGACAAGCAGCTCTGGTTCCTTGAGGCGCACATTCAGTAGCCTGATTAGCGAACGCAATAAATACAAAGAGGGTGCAGCGCTTGCGCCCTCTTTTTCGTTCCCCAAACTTATAAAAAGATGTAAATATACGCCGTACCATAAAACCTTTTCCCCAACTTCCCCGTAAAGAGGTGTAGAGCAACAGAAAATAAGCGGCGCAATCCAGCGACCGATAACAGAGAGAGCAGTTGGGGGAACATCATGTTTTATACAAATCTTGAAGAACATCGTGCTCGGCTTCGTTATATAGAACAACGCGCGGAAAAAGCACGTATGACTCGTGAACTAACACAAAATGAAAACCAAAGTGGCTTCCGCAGACGCGGATGGGCACGTAAAAACTCAGAGAGGATCTAGACATGGAAAAGCGTAAAAACGGTTCAAACAACAACACAGTAGCAAATGTTCTCATCGGTCTGGGTATTCTCTGGCTGGTCCTGAACACCGGAATACTTGATGTCGTGTTTGGCTTGGTCTTCGGTGTCATTGGCGCTGTGTTTGGCGTCATCGGCGGCTTGATTGGCATCGTATTTGGCGCAATTGGCACCCTGATTGGCGTGGTGTTTGGCACCTTCGGCGCAGTCATGGGCATCTTCTTCGGCAGCATCATGCTCTGGTTGCCACTGCTGCTGATCGTCATCGGCGTCAAGCTATTGAGCAGCAAGAACAGCGACGAAAAGCGCAAGAACGACTTTACGATTGTGTAACCCGCGATCAACGAAATATGCTACGATTAAGGCGCAGTCAACTGCGCCTTTTTCTGTTTAGTACAGGGACTGACTTGATATTATGTCACTGACTCGCTGGTTTATTGCTTTCGTGATGAATGTTGCGTTGAGTTTCTTCAGCTATTTTTTGACAACGCATTTTGGTTTGGGCAACGAGCTAGTCTTATTTGTCCCTATTGCGGCTCTTGTCACGACTGCGACAACCTGGTTTATATTGACTTACCAGCGTACAGGCAAAGAGAAACGCGGCCAGCACACTGCCCAGCTTGAAGCCGATATCCGCAATCTTGAAGGGCGGCTTGACCGCCTGGAGACGATTGCTGCGGCAGACTTCGTGAATGAGCATCGGCAGGGCAGCACTGAAATAGAAGATCGCCTGACCCGCCTGGAAACCATCGCGGCTGCCGAGCATCTCAGTGAACACCCTGAGACAATGGATCAGGTGGAGTCATTGCGCAAGCGCGGCATGAACTAAGCCGTTAGCCATAAAATTGCTAGCTAATTAGGGTAATACGGTTGTGCAGATGTTTTTATCGGGTCAATAATGGTTCCAACAGCCTTGTGGCTCGCGATCCCGCCCCTAATTTCCCTTTCTGTGATGCGAAGGGATTATTGCCTGCCACCAAAGAGTGAAGAAAGGCATCCTTCCACCTCACGGGGGAAGGACCGAGGAAGGGGGGCTGGTTAGAAAAACATGCGCTAACTCAATTCTCGGAGATTCTAAGCCGTCAGCCGCCGCAGCACCGGAATCCGCCGCAGAACTGGCCCCAGCAAATCAAGCACTTCTGGTACGCCTAATACCCATGCAGCGACGAAAAACACGCCTCCGCCGATGATGCCGCCTACAATCGCCACGACAAAGCCTTCGGTCGGCATGACCTGATTAATCACCCACAGCACCACCGCCATAATCAGTGTCGCGATGGCTGTGCGGCTGACGCTGTACCACGTTCCAGCATCATCCAGGCCCGACGTTGTCCCCAAATGGCCGATGCGGCGCCGCAGCAGCCAGTAGAGCGTTGCCGCCTCAATGAGGGTGGTGAGGGCATTGGCTAGGGCCAGCCCTGCAAATGGCCCCCGTATCAGGCTTTCCGGGTCGCCGATCACACGGATGAACAGCACACTCAGCACGATATTCGCCACCATCGCGCCAATGCCGATGCGCACCGGCGTCCAGGTATCTTCGAGCGCATAAAACGCCCGCGAGAGAATTTCCAACAAGGCAAAGCCAGCAATCCCTGAAGCATAAAAGCCGAGCGCCCAAGCGGTGGCTTCCGTAGCTGTTCGGCTCCATTCACCCCGCTCAAAAATGCTGACAATCGGCACACCCAGCACGATGAAAGCTGCTGTGGCGGGCAGTGCCAAAAACAGCACACTGCGCATCGCCCGACTGAGCCGATCCTTATAGCCGTCCCAGTCGCCCCGTGCGTGTAATGCGCTCAACGTCGGGAAAACCGCCGACCCCACACTCTGGCCGATCATGCCTAACGCGAAGAACATCAGGTTGAAGGCCGTTTGCAGCGCGACGTAGCTGCCTTCGATCATGCCGCTGGCCAGATTAACGTTGACGACAAAATTGATCTGTACCACGCCCTGGCCCAGGATACGGGGTCCCATCAGCCGCAATACATCCCATACGCCCGGCAGCTTCCAGTCGAAGCTGGGCCGTAATTTCGCCCGTAGTTGCCATAGGCCGGGTAATTGCACCAGCAAGTGCAGCACCGCGCTCAGGATTGCCCCATAAGCCAGACCGTATACGCTGGCATTCCCAACCTGATCCAGCGGCAGATGTCCACCCATAGGCAGCAGACCAAATGCTGCATTCGCTGAGGCCATCATCGGCGCAATGAACAGTGCTCCGGCGATGATGCCCAGGCTGTTCATGCTGATCGCGAGGCTCGGCAGCAGAAACAGCCCGTTCGACTGCAAGATGCCCATCACCAGCCCGCTGATGCTGAAGATAAACGGCGTCACCATCATCAGCCGCATGAGGTGGGCGGCGAGCTGCTGCTGCACCAGTGGCCGCCCTGGATAGAGCACATGCTGCACAATCGGGTCAGCGAACAGAATGACGATCAAGCCCAACAATCCCGCCGCCAGTGCCGAGAAGGTCATCACGGTGCTGGCGAAGTGCCATGCGGCCTGCTTATCGCCCTCACGCACACGCGCATAAATCGGGATAAATGACGATCCAAGCGCGCCACCGGCCACCAGCACGAAGATCAACTCCGGCAGGCGCTGTGCTGCCAGGAAGGCTTCGTGTGCTTCACTGGTTCCAAACTGAGCGTTCAGCACCGCTGTCCGCACGAACCCCAGCACACCGCTCGCCAAAAATCCAAGCAGCATCAGCAGCGCCGCCCGTAGAATCTGGGCATTGCTGAGGGTACTGTTATCCTGGCTGGCGGCTGTGTCGGCCATGCTGATGTCCTGACGGGAACTGCCCGCAGCGCTAATCAGGCCAGGGCAGATGGTTTGTAAGCATTGTAATTTGAATTGCGACACGCGCAACAGCGATTGTTAAGCTTGCCTGACGCTTGGCCACCGCTGGCTTGAAAATGGACCAGGTACCCCATATGCTAGCGTGGAATGGGCAACTAAACGACCTGTGTGACGCTAGATTAGGACTTGGCATGCATAGGGTCGCTGTTTATAATGCACTACGTTTCGAGACCCATAAGCAAGACGCATAGCCGCCCGTAAATGGGCGCTGATATTTCGTAAGGAAAGTGCCCATATGAAAGTCATTCTTCTCCAGGACATCTACAAGCATGGTGTCGCAGGTGAAGTGGTAGACGTCGCAAACGGCTTTGCCCGTAATTACCTGATTCCGCGTAAAATGGCGGTTCAGGCGACCAAAAACTCCCTGCGTGCCCACAAAAAGCTGACCGAACGTGTTGAGGCCCGTCGCGCTCAGTACGACAACATGCTCAACGAAGTCGCCCGTCAGATCGACGGTGCGGAAATTATCTTCGAGCGTCGTGCCGCATCCACTGGCAAGCTCTTCGGTTCTGTCACCAATCAGGAAATGGCCGACGAACTGCTTGCGGTCACTGGCGTTGACATCAATCGTCGCCGCATCAGCATTCAGAACATCCGCGAACTGGGTACCCACGCAGTTCCTGTTCGCATCGGCACCGATGTCAACCCGAACATCACGGCCATCGTCATTCGTGAAGGTGAACTGGCCGAGTTCTTGGCTGCCCGTGAAGCCGGTAAAGCGGATGAATTCTTCGGCGACGAAGTTGAAGGCGGCGAAGAATACGTTGAAGAGATCGTCGAGGAAGTGGAAGTTCCTGAAGAAGTCGTGGTTGAAGCAGCAGCCGAAGCCGTTGCTGAAGAGGACGCTGAATAAGCGTCACGACACTCCAGGCGTGGGTGTGTCTTAAGAGCACGGCACAAAACGATACGGTATACTAGCCCCGCTGGTCACATTGTCCTGTGGGGCTTATTTATCCTGCAAATTGTTTCGTCATCCACTCGATACTTATGCCCATTGTTTGTGTAGTTGCTGTTTTTGATTGAGTAGACGACTATGGATCCACAAGCGCTAGGGCGCTACCTCCGAGAAAGCCGGGAAACGAGAGAAATCAGGTTGGACGATGCCGTTGCATCGCTCAAGATTCGTCGCGGCATTCTGGAGAGTTTTGAAGAGGGTAACTTCGACGTTGCCGAGACCGATGTGCAGGTGCGTGGCTTGCTGCGCAACTATGCCCGCTATCTGCAACTCGATGAAAGCACCGTCCTCAGCTACTACGAGGCCGCCCAGCAGGAAGACGACGGCGAACGGGGCTTGTTCCGGCGGCGCAAAAAGAATGCGGATGTCGAGCTACGCGCACCACGCAAAATCACGGATACGCCGCCATCTCTGCCGATTGTAGAAATCGCCGCTGCCAAAGATGCGCGCAACCGCACCATGCTGACGACCTTTGTTCAGCTTGCAGTGGGGCTGGCAGCATTGATGGTCGTTATCTTCATTGGTGCCCAACTGCTGACGCTGGCACCGATCAGTGCCACACCAGAACCAACCACCGAGGTCGTTAGTGCCCCTGGTACCCCAACTGCGACCTACACCGCCACCTGGACACCGCTGCCGCCATTGGAAGAAACGCTGCCGGAATCCAATTTCTTTTCGACAGGCGTTGTTGTTGAAATTGAGCTTCTCCAGCGCTCTTGGATGCGTATTATCGCGGATGGCGTCGAGCAGTTTTCTGGTATAGCCACTACAGGCGAAGCCTACCGTTCCGAGGCCAATCAGGAGATTCAGCTTTCCGTTGCCAATGCGGCGGCTGTTCGTGTGACCTACAATGGCAGTGAACTCCAACCTTTGGGCGTCCGCGGCCAGCAGGTGGAAATCACCTTCACACCCTCGGAAATGACGATGGATGCCAGCAACGCAGGCTTGCAGCCAACGCAAACGCCTGCTGCCGATACTAGCGTGGATGTCACACCAACCGATTCGGTCCCGACACCGATAGGGGCAGCAGGTGGAGATGTCGATCAGCCAGCGCCGACAGATGCGGTTACTGCCGAGCCAACAGCTAGCAGCGGCGGCGATCCCGACATGGCCAACAACAGCAGCCCATCGGTCAATACGGGGCCACCGACGCCCACGCCGCTGCCATTCGCGCAGGCATCGCCTGTAGGCGATACAGGCGTTGATGCGCCAACACCGGAAGCGCCATCTGACAGTAGTGCGGCCCAACCAACAGAAATTGCATTCGATACGGCAACGCCGACAACAGCCGTCACACCAACATTGGCGCCGACCAACACGGGCATTCCGACAGCAACGGCTATTTTGCCGCCGCGTTCTACGCCATCCAACCTACCGACCGCCAAGCCCTAGCGCATATACAGGCGCTTTAGTTCAACGAGAGAATGACATATGACGACAGCCAGCAACCGTCGCGACAAATACTTCCTGCTCAGTCTGGGATGCTCCAAAAATACCGTCGATAGTGAAAGCATCGCCCAGGTGCTGGAACAGCAGGGCATGGTTGGCGTGGCCGTACCTGATGAAGCCGAAGTCCTGATCGTCAATACCTGCGGCTTCATTGATACCGCCAAACAGGAAAGCGTCGACATGCTGCGCCAACTGGTAGACCTCAAGCAAAGTCATCAAATGGTGATCGCAGCGGGTTGTCTGTCACAGCGCTATGGCGAAACGCTCGTCCAGGATATTCCGGGGCTGGATGGCGTCATTGGTACGCGCCGCTGGATGGATATTTTTGACCTGGTGACGCGCCTGCGTGAACGTAAACATCCGCAGCCGTTGTACCATCTGCCGACTGATGCCAAAGTCGTTGGTCTGGATGAACGCGGCGTACTGCGTGCCAGTATTCAGGGTGCCAGCGCTTATCTCAAAATCGCTGATGGCTGTCGCCGCCCATGTGCCTTCTGTGCCATACCAGCCATCAAGGGCACGGCTGTCAGCCGCCCGATAGAGAGTATCGTCGCGGAAGCGGTACGTCTGCAGGAATTGGGCGTCAAAGAGCTGATGCTCATTGCCCAGGATACGACCGACTACGGCTATGACCTCGGTATGAAGGAGGGACTCGCTCATCTGCTGGATGCCATCTGCGAAGCGGCACCAGAAATTCCCTGGATACGCATCATGTATGCTTATCCAGGCTACGTCACCGAGCGCCTGATGGAGGCGATGGCCAAACACAAGCAGGTGCTGCCATACCTCGATATTCCTTTACAGCATGGCAACCGTGAAGTGCTCAAACGCATGAAGCGGCCTGCCAAAATCGAATGGGTTTATGACACGGTTGGCAAACTGCGCACCATGATCCCGGAATTGGCTGTACGGACCACCTTTATCGTTGGCTATCCTGGCGAAACAGACGAGGAATTTGCAGGTCTGGTGAAGTTCGTCAAAGACTTGCAGTTTGACCGTGTGGGTGCCTTTACCTACAGCTATGAAGTCGGTACGCCCAGCGCCACGCTGCCCAATCAGGTCGATGATGAGGTCAAGCAGGCGCGTTATGAAGAACTCATGGCTGTCCAGCAGAATATCAGTCTGGCTAAAAACCAGTCCTTCGTGGGTAAAACGCTCGACATTCTGGTCGAAGGGCATGGTGCTGCCGAAGATGAGGATGGCAACTCAATCGACCAGATCATCAGCCTGGGACGCAGTTACCGTGATGCTCCCGAAATCGACGGGTATGTGCTGGTCGAAGGCGAATTGCCGCCTGGGGAAATCGTGCCTGTTCGCATCACTGGCGCGACAACCTATGACCTTCTGGCGACTGTCGATCTCAACCAGCCGCAGATCATCCAGCCAGGTCAGGTCATCAGCGAGGGCATGATCGACCTCAATAGCATCAATTAGGGCGTTTAGCATTTGTAGCCTGCGTTTTCGTAATGGCAAGGCCCACATAAATATGAATCGAACCTGACTTTAATCAGGCAACAAAAAAAGAGGCTGCCCATACAGGCGGCCTCTTTTTTAGAACTAAGCGGGATTAACTAGCCTTCCAGGGCTTTTTCCAACCAATAGAGGTTGCTGCCCCAGATGCTGATGCGCTGGCTTTCTGATGCCCAGCCTTCTTTGCCATCTGTGTAACGAATCTTGTACCAGGTCAATGGACCGTATCCGGCACAAATCGGACCTTCTAGTACTTCAAAGCGAGAACCATGCGGATAGATGGCGATGGGGTTGCCCGCAGGCGCGTCGCGCAAGGTGCTGTATTCCCGTGCAACCATACCACCATCACCGACAGCCAGAAGTGGCGGCAAAGAGGCGGCGCATGGCGGTAATGTTGGGGGTGGCGGTGTAGTCGGAACAGGTGTCACAGGTACTGCGGTGGGTGTCGACGTAACAGGTGTCGTAGAAGCGGCGGGTTCCAGCCAGTAAAGATTGCCGCCCCATTCGCTGCTGACCTGGCTCTCATTGGCCCAACCGATCAGACCGCTGCCGTAATCAATTTGCACATACAGCAAATTATCCGCACAGACAGCATTGCCAACGACTGTGAAGACGCTGCCATATCCCTTATAGGCGATAGGAACGCCCGCAGGAGCATTACGCAGCGTACTATACTCACGTGCGACACGGCCCTGGTCGCCCACAGTGAGACGCGACTCCAAAGAGCCTGGGCATGTAGCGGAAACGGCTCCTGCTGCAAAGACGGCACTGACGCCTGTCAATACCAGTAGCAGGACTAGCAGAAACACCAAGGGTTTCATCTGTGATCGGATCATATTGTTTCCCCCTATTTGGCCGATAAAGAAATAACGCTGGTTTCAAAACACCACTAATAGCACAACATACAACAAATAGACGTATGTTGCGTAATGATTGTAATAGCGTTTGTCATCTTGCGCAAAATAAAGGTACTAAAACATGCGAAGGGTGTTGGCTAACTGTTGCTCTCAGGCATGTTTCGATACGATGCTTTCGACTTGACCATCGGCTTATCGCGCCGAATCGAAAAATGATCGAAGTCGCGCACAATATGGACCTCCGGGAAGATTGCCTGTGCTTCTTCGAGCATATCCCGTTCCCGATAGCGTCGTGAAACATGGGTGATGAGTAGGTTACGCACATTGGCCTGCTGGGCGATTTCCGCACCCTGGCGGATCGTCAGATGGCCGAAGCGCCGCGCCATATCCGCTTCTTCCTGCATAAAAGTGCCCTCGATCACGAGTGCATCTGCATCCTGAACGTAGGGCAGCAGTGGCTCAACCCGACCCACATCGCCTGTGAATACCACCTTCACGCCAGGGACAGTCGCGCCAAGAACATCTTCCGGCTGCACGATGCGGCCATCTGTCAGTGTCACTGCTTCACCCCGAACAAGCTGGCTGCGTTCCGGGCCGAATGGTACACCAAGCGCATCGGCTTTTTCTGCTAAAAATGGCCGATGATCTTCTTCTTCAAAGACATACCCGTAACAGTCCGGCCCTCGGTGCACGACCGGAAAGGCGGTCACAGTGAACTTTTTGCCCTGGTAAAAAACACCCGCTTCCACAGGCTTGAGGTGCACCGGCACTGGCGGCGTCTGATGGGCAAATACCACATTAAACAGCAAATCATGAACGCGATTGAGTGTGGTTGCGCCACCCCAGATCGTGAAATCGTCAATTGTCTCCCAGCGGGTAAAGGTCGAGACCAGCCCGCCCAGGCCCAGAATGTGATCCAGGTGGCCGTGCGTCAGCATAATATGGTTGAGCTTCTTAAAGCCAATGCCGCTGCGCAGAATCTGGCGTTGGGTGCCTTCGCCGCAATCCACCAGAAAACGATCTTCGCCAGCCAACACGGCTGCTGCTGATAGCCCACGATGAATAGAGGGTGCTGAGGCGGACGTTCCCAGAAATACAATATCAAACATGCGTGTTCCTAATGCGTTGTGCTTACGTCAATTCGCGTCTCACTGCTATCAGCGATCAGCGACCACTTCAATGTTATACAGAATGAGGCTGTTGCTCTGTGGCTCATCGTTGAGCAGGGCATCCAGGCGTAAACGCGATGTCCATTGGTATGCGCCGACCGAGACCGTATAAGTTCCTGCCGAGATGGCTTCCGGCAGTTCAATATAGGTTACTTGCGCCACAATATCGCGGTCTCGCAGTCGTCCAGCATCCATACTGAGTTCATCACGCTGGGCGACAATCGTCACCGGATCGCTCAAAATGTGGTTGAAGAACACCAGGTCGGGCGGAATAACCCCCTCGATGCGCCAGTAATTCGTCACCGTGACGGTATCGCCTGGACGGTAAACGGGCAGCTCATCGACAGCATAGCCCAGCCAGGTCACATTGCCCCCAAAGCGAATCGGCGGTGGCGTTAGTTGGCCGTTAGGCGCGTTGAACCGTGCCGGAGAAATCGTCACGAATTTGCCCATTTCATCGGCGACAGTCTGCTCCAGGTCCATATCAATGACCGAACCCTCTGGCAGATTGGGGTCCTGTATGCGCTGACCAATACGCAGCCAGTCGGCAATTTGCGGATGAATACGAAAAGTCTCATTGTCGCCCGCGACAATCACTTGCTGATGCGCGCCACCATTAGCGAACACCAGCGATTGGCGACAATCCACAAACCGGACTTCGCGCGTGGGTCGATTCATCATCAACAGTACCAACTGCGTATTGTTGAGTCGATCATGCCGTGTAAAGTCGTTATAGCGCTGGTGACACATCACTGTCGGGATGTCATCAGCCGTTTGGTCGATGTGCAGCGCCAGATGACCGAGATCGCTTTGATAGGCGACCTGCATATCCTCATTGTCTGGCCATACGGTAAACAGGTCATGTGCTGTCCAAATAGCATTGCCGCCGATCAGCACAAGCAAAGCGCCGACCGCTAACCATTGATATGTGCGCTGGTGCAGTTGCCCCAAAATCAGGTGAACGCCCAGGCCAAAACACAGGGCGATTGGCGGCAGCAGCACGCTCATCGCGATGAAATTAGGTGGTGAAATCGCGATAAATCCGGTCGGCAGCATGAACAGCAGCATAATGCCCAGAACAGCATAACGCGGTTGTCGCCAGTTGCGCATGCAGGCGATCAGCCCGACCAGGGCCACCAGCGCGCTGATGGGGTCCATTAATGGCCGCCCTGGCACATTGAACGCCGGATTCAGATCGCCCTGAATGGCGATGCCCATAAATCCAGTCGATAGTGACCGCAGCAGGCCCACATTGGAATTGAACAATCGCGAACTCGCGGCCAGGTCCGGCAGGTTGATGCTTGAAAGTAAGTACGGCATCACCAGGATAAAAATCATCAGAATGGAGAAGCCGATATAGCTCAGGCGGCGTGTGGAGAGTGGACGTTCCGTGACGATGATATACGTAATGAATGCCATAGCGCCCAGGACGATCATCAGGCTGGCTGCATGCAGGTAAAACCCCATGCCGAGCAGTGCACCGACAGCCGCAAAGGCAGTGACTTTCGTGCTTTCAGTGCTGTACTGCCTATAAACGGGTAGTGCCCTTGCCAGGGCCAGCATGACACCCACAACCAGCAGTGGCAAAAAGGCTTGCGCTACAGCCAATCGCGCCAGCAGCGATGCCCACATCATAACGGCCAGTAGGGCCATTGCGGAAAGTCCGGCGACTCGTCCGAACAGGCGTACACCCGTTGTATAGACCAGCGTCAGCATGACGATGTTTGCCAGCACGGACATCATACGATAGCCGATGGACCCTGTTCCCGTGCCTAACCGTGTGAAAGCCAGCGCCGTGTAATACAGGTTTTCGCGTGCGTCGCCACCGCCAACCGGATACAGCACGCGAATATCACCTGCGCGCACGGTATCACTCAGGCGCAAGGTGAGGACTTCTTCTGCATGCAGGCCGATGGGCACTGTGGTTAGCTCCCACATACGCAGCCCTGTCGCCAGCAGCAGAATCAGCACAGCAATAGCGTAACTTACGCGGCTAGACAAACAACGTACCTTCCAAAATATGCTACATATCTTATGTAGCAATCAGAGAAACTAACCAGCAGTGTTTTGCTGGCTAAACCCCTATCCTCAGTGCCTCACGAATAACTTTGTAGCAGGCAGATTTGGGGGTGGGGTTCGTTTCGAGAATCTTTTCTCATAATCTGGCTATGTTACCATTGCAGCCGGTAAACCGCACCAGCGAGTACCTGACGACTAGATCGCCGTTGCCCATGCGCTGAACCCCAGCACACACAACCCCAGAGTGACGTTCAGCCAGGTCAGACGGACTTCTCGCTGCCGCAGCTTGGACCACTCGCCGATGTCGCCTTTGCTGCGCTCCAGCAGCATGGTTGTACGCTCCAACGAAGGCACTACGCCGTATTGCAGCAGCCACCCACTCAGCGCCATCAGAATGATGGTGATGTGCTTGGCCAACATGACCTTGCTCCATTCGTTGTCGAAGGTCATGACGCCATCGTAATTGGGGTCGGCTGTCATCTGGAACAGGCCGGTGACGATCAACACAGCCAGACTAATGTTGCTGATGGGGTAAAAGCGCTTGCGTAAGCGCGTCAGCAGGCTGTACAGCGACGGCGTATTTTCCAGCACACGTCGCATTTCCGGCCATACGAGGATGGTCGTAATCAGCAAACCACCAATCCATATGACGGTGGCGGAAAGATGGAAAAACAGGCTAAGGGCAAGTTCTGGGCGGCTCATTACCAGTAAACTCCGGGTGTCCTGGGTCACGATAGGGTAATACTACCGTATCGCACGTTTTGGGCATACGGGCAACCGCGAAGAAAGCGGGTCGCGTCCGATGATCGGGGGCAACCAGCGCCCACCAGCTCTCTTCATCATCTTCTGTCCATGTCGGGTCCGGTAGATAAATCAGCGTCATCAACCCCACCCAGGGCGACCAGTGTTCCAGGGCGTAGTCATAGGCTGCGACGATATTTTCTGCCTGTTCTTCTTCGCTCACACTGAACCAACTATAGGCTGGATCGATGGTGTCCGTTGTCCAGCCCATTTCCAGGATAGCCATTTGTCGCGCCGCATCTCCATTGGCGACCATGATCTTGCGCAGGTCTTCGATCCGCCGGAAGCTGGCCCAGCGACCGTTGCCATTTTGTTCGGCATCATCTGGACCATAGCTTGGCACGTTGTAACCAGGTGCATGCGCACCGACAACATCAACATACTGCTGGAATCCAGCATCGTACATGGCCTGCAAATACAGATCATCGCGCTGCGCGGTGGCATCGTCATTACCTGTTGGCGAAAGTCCCGCTGAAATAATGATCGCAGTCGGGTCAGCCTGCCGGATAGCGGCACTGCATGCGGCCAGTAGCTCGACGTAATTGGCGGCATTCGGCGGCTGATTGCCCCATTCGCGCGCCAGGTTGGGTTCATTCCACACCTGATACGCCCGAATCCGCCCTGCATAACGACTTGCTACTGTTCCGCAGTAAGTGGCAAAATCAGCGATGTCATCCGGGGGGCTATCGAGTGCATCTGTTTCCTCACTCAACGCCCAATCGGGTGTTAAACCCAAACGCGCCACCAGATACAGATCACGCCTCTCCACGCGCTCCACGACCTTGTCGGCTTCCTCAAACTGCCATTGACCGCGCTCTGGCTCCATATCGCGCCAGGAAAAAATCTGCTTAACAGTGTTGAAGCCCAACATCCGCACCCAATCCAGATGCGTGCCGACCTGTCCCTCATCCCACCAGACAAAAGCATGCAGCGCATACGTCAGCGAAGGAAAAGGTGGATCAACGATGGCATCACCACGAAACGGATCGGCAGATTGTTGGCTGATTAAGGCGGCAGCGGCCAGTGCAATCGCACCTATTCCGCTAACGAGGCCTGCCCACAGACGTTTGGATCGGGTCATAGGTTGGACTCAGATTACGAATTCGATGGTCATCATAATGCGAAGGGCACACCCATATTGGCGTGTGCCCCCAAGTTGCTGATTGTGCTGAATCAGGCGTTAGCCGCCGGATTGCATCCGCTGATTATAAGCTGACTGCCATGAACGGACCGCATCATAGGCCGGACGGAACTGGAAATTGGGGCCAATGAGCGAGTAGGGCACATTGTCATTATTGGGGTCCCAACCGGCCTGCGGCGCGTAGTTAAAGTTCCAGATGATCCCCAGCCGTACCCAGCCGTAATTGTCCATCATCGACATCGCTTCTGGAATCCACGAGGCTTGTTCAGCTAGCGTGTTATCCAGCGCAAAGCCGAAGCCCTCCGGTACACCTTCGAGGTCTTCGCCAACGGCCCAACCAAATTCGGTCACGCACAGCGGGACGTCATAATTGGCCGCCACGATGCGATTGCGATAGCCTTCCAGCGTACTGCGGAAGCTCCAACTGTGATGCGGATTATCAAACGGACCCCGGAACTGTGCGGTCGGGTCGTTGACGACCTCGTTGTAGGCTTCTGCCGGACCGATGTTGAAGCCGTTGACGTGTGAACCCACACAGTCAGCATAGTCCAGCATACCCGCAGCGATCATCTGCTCCAGATAGACGAAATCATCGACAGCCATCACACCATCGTTGATGCCCGTCTGTGACAAGGCACCGCTGATAATGATGACATTTGGGTCGATGGCCTTGACGGCGGTATAGGTCTGACGCAGCATTTCGACATAGTTGGCCGCGCTCAGGCCACCAGTGGAGGTCCACTCACGGTCCAGGTTCTGCTCGTTCCAGACCTCAATGGCATGGACCTGGCCCGGATAGCGCTGGACAATGCTGGTGACGAAATTGACATAAGCGGAAATATCAGCGGGTGGGCCTTCACGTCCCAACTCGACGCCTTGCTCGCGCGCCCAATCAGGGGCAGTCACGATGCTGAGGGCCATCTTCAGGCCAAAACGCTCTGCTGAAGGCATCACAAAGTCGAGGATAGCATAGTCAATCTGCCCTGGCTCGCGCTCGAAGTCTTCCCAGCGCACCTGTTGTTTGACCCAGGGCAGGCCCAGGTCGTCGGCTACCGAGCGATAAAACCCATCCTGGTTGTCGGGGTTAAAGTCCAGGCTGTACTGCACCTGAATGCCTGCTTCAAAGTGATCGACATCGACGGGCGGTACTGTGGGTTCCGGCGTGGGCGTGCTCGCCTGGACGGACTGTGCGACCAGCGTCGGCTCCTGTGCAACCTCAACCGGTTCCTCTGTTTCTTCCTCGGCAGGTACCTCGGTCGGCGCCTCTGTTGGGACGGCTGTTTCCGCAGGGGTGATGCTCGGCTGTACCAGCACCACGTCAGCGCCATTGTCTTGCGGCGGTAGCGCGACATTTTCCGATGCGCCCAGACCTGTAACCAACGGATAGGCGAAGTAAATCGCGATGAAGGTGGCAAAGCCCATCACCAGCGTGACGAACGTCCAGACGAGGATAAATCCGCGCAGACGTTTGCGCGTCCTCAGTTGTGGCGAAACTGCTGCGGTCATGGTTTGTCTCCTATGTTTGACGATCAGATTCTAGTTGATCCAGTGTGAATCACACAGAGTACCATCGTATAAGGCGTTATCGGGCCGCCGCCAGCGTATCGCAGGCCGGGCAACCCCCATCTGGCCGGATGATGGCGTAGCCACCCTGCGGATCAGATGCATACAGCGTAAAGTCAATATTCCAGACGATCATCATCTGGGCCTTGCCGCTGTTCGCCAGGATCGAGGCCGCTTGCGCCAACCATGTTGCTTGTTGGGCGACGGTTGTGTTCTGCGCCCATGCCCAATCCCCCGGAAGTGCCGGATAACCTTCAGGGGTGAGATAGCCCAATTCCGTCACGCAGATTGGACGTTGACCGCCGATGATGCTCCAGTGCTCGTTTAAAAAGGTCGTCAGGTAGCGCGTATAGTAGTTGTCACCCCTTGGGTCACCACTGATGGCGTTTGGTGAGACGATGCCCTCGTTATAGTGCATGCCCAGGCAGTCCATATAGTTAAGACCACCTGCGTCGACTACCTGCCGCAGCCAATTATTGTCGTTGACGATCTGCCCAGGGAAGGCCGCTTCTGCACCTGTGGGTGAGGGCGCAGCACTGATCACCATTGTGGTGCCATTGGCGCTCTTGATGGACTGGTAGGCCAGCCGCAGCATATTTACATAATTGCCGCCGCTAATCTGATTGCGTGGCCATTCACGGTCGAGGTTGGGTTCGTTCCATACTTCGATAGCATCCGCGCCGGAAGCGGCGACAGCGCCTAACCAGTTTGCGAATTCCCGCATATAGGCTTCGCCACCTGCGGCCACGTCCGCTGGATTGCCGACGGTACCCACCAGCGCCCGGAAGCCAGCGGCATGGGCTTGCCCGACAAAGGCAATCGCATCAGAGGCATCATAGCCAGGGTAGAAGCGAATCTGCTTCTTCATCCAGACCATACCCGCCCGCTGCATCGCGCCAATGGCCCTGCCATCAACATTATGGACATGGCCGCCGATTTCAAAGGCACCAATGCTGCCTGATGGCGGCGGTACAGCTCCAGATCCACCCCCGCTGGAGCCAGCAGTCGGAATGATCGGGGCCGGTGTTGGTGTAACGGTTGGCGTCGGCGTCGGCGTCGATGTCGGCAGCGGCGTGGGTGTCGGCGTCGGCTGGAACAGGGCCACTGCTGCACCACTGCGGACGCTCTCGTTGGCTTCCTGGCCCACACCGACGACGGCTACATTGATCGCATAATTGCCATCAGGTGCTTCCAGCGTAATCACCAGATCTTCACTCAGACCTGTCGTTACTTCATCAACGAGTCCGTCGGCGCTTTCAACGCTCCAGCGCAAGGCCAGATCAGTCGGTGAAGGCGCACTCGGTATTTGCGTGCGATATTGTTCGACGGCCGTATAAACATCCTGCGCTAGGTCATTGGTGAGCATGTCCTCGAACGCGACGCCGCCCAGAGCAAACGGAACGGTCATATCCATGCGATAGCGCAGGGCATCACCTGTCGTCAGCCAGATGCGCGCTCGTGGCGAGTCATCGCGGTTCAGGTAGTCGATATAAGGCGCATTGATGATCGTATCCACACCGGCGTTGGCTTGCATACCATCCAGATAGGCGCGGATTTCGCTGCCTGGTTCAATCGATCCGGTTTCACTCACATCCGGCGCTTCCACGACGACGTTACCCATGCCTGCCAGACCCTCGTCATAGCCGATGGTCGAGAAGGCGCCTTCAAATTCACGAATGGACTGCGCCGTCAGGCCGAGCGTGATCTTGTAGCGGCTGATTTCTCGGATGCTCCAGCGCAGCATGGCCTCGACCAGTTGCGTGTCGCCAGGGGCATAGGTTTCTGGGTCTAGACCCATATTGATCTGGACGATATCGGCACCCTGGCCGATGGCGCGCCAGTCATAAGCGCCCGTCTGCCACACACCATCGACATTTTCCGCCGCTGGAACAACCACGCCTAACAGCAGCCCCAGCGTATCCATGCGCTGGCCCAGGTCTTTGATGAACAGACCGAAATTGTCGCGCTGGTCGGTGCTCAGGCCGCGATAATCAATGAAAATGCCATCATAGCCGCCGACGCTTGCCAATTGGGAAATCGCCGCAGCGTGTTCTGTGCGCAGTGTACGATTACCAAGAATGCTGTTGACGGTTTGTGTATCGAGCGCGCGCGGGTCGGAAAAGTCGCGAATAATAGGCATGACCAGATAGCCAGCGTTGGTATCAAACCCTGGGGCCAGACTGCCGATGACTTTGCCATCGAGCGTTGGCTGGAGGCCCGCTGGGGCAACGATAGTCGCCGCATTAGCCGCGTTGGCATTCAAAACCTGCGTCACATCATAGCTGACGACCACACGCGGCGTATCCGGTGCGGCCTGGAACAGGGCCACATGCTGGTACAGCGTATCAGTGGTTGCTTCCAGCCGATTTTCGACGACCTGCGCCGCAACAAACTCCCACGATTGGGTTTCGTCCTGCCAGCCATATAGATCAAGCAGATCGCGGTCGGGCGCATTGCCCGGAATATGGATGCTGTAGACCAATGCCCCTGGCGTATCGCCGCTGGCTTCGATGCTGTAGACCGGACTTTGCAGCGCCAGATAATAGGGAACAGCACTGCGCGTCGCCGGAATCCATTCCTGAGTGGTGCTATCGGCAGCGACATAATCGCGCAGGCTGACCGCAGTCAGACTGGCACCGAATTCATCGCTTTCTGCTGCTGCCACCAGCCGGAAACCCTCATCAGAGGTGGCTAGACTATCACCTGGTTCGGTCAGGGGGACGTATTTCGGGCCAAACAGGCGCTCATACAAACTGATCGGTGGCAGGAATAAGCCAACGATCACCAGCACAAACACGATAAAGGCTGTCAATGACGTTACAATCCAGCATCCAGCAGAATTGCGCGGGCGCCGAGGACGATCATCTAGCTTAACGTTGGGATCGGCAGGAACGGGGGTTACATCCATAGTGACCTCAAATTTGGGAAGATAGCTCAATGGGAGTGCCAACCTGGCACTCCCATAAAATGACTATTTATATGCTTGCGTTAATTGCCCAGGGTAGCACAGGCTGGGCACGACCCATCTGGCCGGATGATGGCATAACCACCCATCGGATCATCGCCATAGATGCCCGTAAAGTCGACATTCCAGACGATGACTAGACGAACGCGGCCACTGCTGCGGCTGCGGCTGATGGCACCATCTAACCAGGCGGCCTGTTCACCAACGCTGGTATCGCCTGCCCAGGCAAAACCACCCGGCAGCGGACCATAACCCTCTGGCGACAGGTAGCCTAGCTCAGTGAAGCAAACGGGCTTGCCAAAAGTACGATAGTAGATATTGACCATGCTGCCGAAGTAGCGCGTATGGAACTCGCCGCGTGGGTCGCCCGATGTCCAGCTAGGCGGCACGATGCCTTCGTTATAGTGGGCACCTGCACAGTCCATGTAGCGGGCAGCACCCGCAGCGGCCATCTGCTGGATGAAGGGCTGGTCATCGCAGCCGGCACCACTACAGCCACCGAAATAACCCGTCGGGGCTGGGGCCGCGCTGATGACCATCGTATTCGCATTCACAGACTTGATCGCGTTATACGAAGCGGCCAGCATCTGCGTATAATTGCCACCGCTGATATGGCCGCTTGGCCATTCGCGGTCGATGTTCGGCTCATTCCAAATTTCGACGGCATCCACGCCCAGTGCCGCCAATCCAGCGACATAACCGGCATAGGCATCGTTATAACCACCGTTCAGCACCTGGCCGGGATTGCCGACAACGCCCAACAGCACCCGAAAACCGAGGCTGTGCGCCAGATTGATGAAGCCGGACCAGCCACTGGGATCATCGCCCTGGTTATAGCGCACCTGGATTTTCACCCAGGTCATTCCAGCGGAATACATATAATTGGCTGTGTTCGTGTTCAGTTCGCGAATGTGGCCACCATAGGAGAAACCACGGACAGCGCTGTTGCTGGTGACAGGTGGCGGAAGCGCGGCATTGGTATCCGGCGCGGCTTCTTCCGGTGCTGCGGCAGGTGCGCCACCGCCAGGGATCGGCAGCGAGAAGGGCGCATCTGCTGAAATTGCAGGCAGCGACAAAATTTCATTGAGCGTGATGCTGGTCAGATTGGCAGCTACCCAGCCGACTTCGCCGCGATTGTTGGCACCGCGTACCCAGTTCAGGTTGCCGTCCTGGCCATCGAGCAGCAGCGTATCGCCATAACTGACGCCACCAACACGACGATAGCTCGTATCGGGGCCACTGCGCATATTCAAGTTGCCATGGGCGGTGACGGTGACGCCACTGGTGCTGGGGGCCGCATTGTTGGCAGGGGCTTGTGGGGCGCTGGCTTCCGGCTGTTCTGCCGGGGCCGAGGGCGCTTCCACAATATTGCCTGGGGGCGGCACAGGAACGCTGATGGGTTCATCACAGTTGATAACTGGCAAGCTGGCGATCTGGTCCATGCTGACGTTCAGATTACCTGGCGTATAAATCCAGCCGATATCGCCGTTCTGAGTGATGCCACGTGCCCAGCTACTATCCGTAATGCGGCCATCGAGCGCGATGTTCATGCCAGCCGGTAGCGTTGCGACGCGCCGCCACTCGGTTCCAGCGCAGACCCGCAGTGATAAGTTGCTCTGTACTGCGGCCACCAATCCCTGCGCCTGTATCACGCCGACCATCGTGGCCAATATCATCGAAAGAAACACTAATCTGAACAAGAACCCGCGTTGTTTCACCCTCTTGCCTCCACACATAACAAGTCTTTTGTGAGATGATTTTCCGTAAAAATTAGGCTGTGATGTGCGATATTGCTATGTTCACGCTGGCTTACGAATGCCGTGATGTCACATAGTTATGCGGGCGGCATTGTATCAGAGCGTCAGGGCTTTATCAATCGGTGTCGCCCGACGCCTGACCCACGCTTGTTTCGTCCACGCTGGGCCAGAAAGGCATATTCTCGCTCTGGATGAAATACGGTACACTGCTGCCGACAATCCTGAGAAACGCCATTACCGACCAGAGAAAGCCTGTGCCATGTCTGCTTACTATAACCTCATTGCCCGCTATTATGACATCGAAACGGCGGATCGTACTGACGATCTGGTGCTATACAGCGAGCTGGCCGGGCAGTACGGCGGTCCAATTTTCGATGTGGGGTGTGGGACGGGGCGGGTACTGCTACACCTGGCCCAGGAAGGGCATAAAGTACACGGCATTGATAGCAGCCGTGCCATGCTCGATTTGCTGGATAATAAATTGGCAGCACTGCCGCACCTCGCGGAATACGTCAGCTATACAGAAGGCGACATCCTGACCTATGAGGATGCCACCCTCTATCCGCTGATGCTGTTGACCTATAACGCGCTCATGCACTTCCACGACCAGGATGAGCAAATCGCACTGCTCGCCAAGCTCCGTAGCCTGATGAAAGATGATGGCCTGCTCATCATCGACCTGCCTAATGCCGGCGAAACTTTCGCGACCGAAGACAGCGACAGCCTCATCTTTGACCGCACTTTTCTTGACCCGGAAACAGGCCACATGGTCATGCTGCAATCTTACAGCTCGCTCGACCGCACCATGCAGCTCATGCAGGTCGATTGGATTTACGACGAAATCACCGACGATGGCACCGTTCGCCGGACCATCGCGCCGCATCTGCTGCGCTACTACTTCTACCCGGAAATCAAGCTGCTGCTGGAGCGCACAGGCTTCGCGGTAGAAGCGGTCTATGGCGATACTGAAGGCAATCCTTTCGAGGATGGTTGCGAACGCATGGTCATCTACGCCACACCAAATTCATAAGGTACAGCCGTCTTATTGTAAGGTGTGGGGCGCAGCAGCCTGCTGCGCCCGAAATCTCTGAACGGGTACTCAGGGCTGTCTACTCAATCGGCTCCATGCGAATCGTGAAGTGCCGCAGCACGGGCGCTTGTTGCACAATGCGGTAGCCAGGGAGCGTTTCGCGCCGTTCATACAGTGCCAGCAAAATTTCCGCCAGATAGTCAACATGGCTCTGCGTATAAACCCGTCGCGGGAATGCCAGCCTGACCAAATCCATTGGCGCGGGTTTTTCCGTGCCATCCGGCTGCATCCCGAACATGACCGAGCCAATTTCCACGCCGCGTACACCACCCAGCAGATAGAGCGCATTGGTCAATGACCATGCCGGGTACTGATCGTCGGGAATATGGGGCAGCATGGCCCGCGCATCAATATACAGCGCATGCCCGCCTGTCGGCTGCACAATCGGGATACCTGCCGAGGATATCTTGTCCCCTAAATAAGCCACCGAGCGAATCCGGTAGCGCAGGTAATCTTCATCGAGCGCTTCGTACAGACCAACCGCAATCGCCTCAAGGTCATAGCCAGCCAAACCGCCATAGGTCGGGAAGCCCTCAGTCAATATCAGCAGATTGCGGCAAGTCTGGGCGAGCGTGTCATCGTTCAACGCCAAAAACCCACCGATATTCGCCATGCCATCTTTCTTGGCGCTCATCGTACAGCCATCGGCATAACTGAAGATTTCACGCGCAATCTCTATCGGCGTCTTATCGGCATAACCTTCTTCGCGCAGTTTGATGAACCACGAATTTTCTGCAAAGCGGCAGGCATCAATGATGAAGGGCAGGCCGTAACTATGGGCCATCTCGCTGACCGCCTTGATATTTGCCATGCTGACCGGTTGACCGCCACCGGAGTTATTCGTCACCGTAATCATGACGAAGGGGATATTTTCCACGCCCACGCTTTCGATGGTGTCGCGCAGCTTATTCAGGTCCAGATTGCCTTTGAAGGGATGGATCGTTTGCGGTTGGCGACCTTCATCAATCACGAGGTCGCGCGCTTCGCCTCGGCAGACCTCGATATTGGCCCGCGTCGTATCAAAGTGGGTATTGCTGGGGATCACCTTGCCTTGTGTTACCGTCGATGAAAACAGGATGTGTTCAGCGGCACGTCCCTGGTGCGTCGGGATGATGTGCTTGAAGCCCGTAATATCCTTAACGGTATTTTCAAAGCGATAGAAGGAATCTGATCCGGCATAAGATTCATCACTGGCGATCATCGCTGCCCACTGCCGCGACGACATCGCGCCCGTACCGCTGTCCGTGAGCAGATCAAGCAGCACATGTTCCGCCCGCAGCAAAAAGGGATTGTATCCGGCTTCCGTCAGGGCATCGCGCCGCTCCTGGGGCGTCGTAAATTTGATCGGCTCTACAGACCGTATCTGGAACGGCTCAATAATCGTCTTAATATCAATATCGTAGTATTTGTTCATGAGGTGACCTATCCATCGATTGGAAGTAAACAGAACCAGGTTACATCAGCGGAGTTAATGACGCACTCCAAATTGGGTGGCGTGCCTAAAGCTGAAGTCTACTATTTTTGAGGATGATATCCAACCAGGACAGGTCAGCTTCTCGTGCCAAAAAACGGCCCTTTGAGGGGCCGTCCATGTAGCACACTGCTTTACGAGCCGTTATCCGTCGAGGTGCGATTGACTAATCGAGAATGAAGTACCGGATTGTGAACGAGAGATATTCGTTGGTAGCCTCGGAGTAATCGTGTACGACGCGCTCGACTTGCGCAGCCGGAGACCCTTTATACAGGAAGTTCAGGAATTGCCGCAGTTGTTCGGGTGTGCCTTCAGCGATGACTTCGACCGTGCCATCGGGCTGGTTAACCACATAACCGCTGACCCCCAGATTATTGGCTTGCTGCTGCGTAAAGTAGCGGTAGCTCACGCCCTGGACGCGACCGGATACGACCGCGTGCAATCGTCGTTGGGTCACAATCTCTTGTTGGGGAGGGCTGGTTTCAGTTTCACTCATAGCTAAGCCTTTCAAGCTCAACCTGACTGTTTACCGTCGATATCATGGTTGATATTGACATTGTAACACTTCAATCGTATACCAAATCGGCATGCTAAGCATAGGACGAGATTATGCAGCGCCAAACGCCGCTTTTTTGTACAGTTTGCTCAATTCTGGCCATTTTGTCGCTGATTCTGGTCGGTTGCACAGCCGCCGACAATGTTCCGACACCCTATGCGACCCGCACCCTTAGCGCTCCTGGCATCGCGCCCAGCCCGACCATTGACTTGCAGACATCAGAAGAATTATATGGCGAAGAGTCTGGTTATACGGGCGCTGTCGGCCAAAGCGACCTGACGGCGGCTTCCTTGCCATCGCGTGGAGTGCTGCCTCCGGCTGCGGCAGCAACATCAGAATCATCCGACTCCGCAGCTACGGTGAATATCACACTGTCAGATGGTTCTCTGTGGCAGGGTGATCTTTACGCGCCGCTGCCTGGGTCCATACCGGAGACGACAGGGCTGGTCCCTGGCGTCCTGCTGGTCGCAACCGACCGTATCGGCTGGGGATTGCTGCCAGCCCAGCTACAACTCGGTGGATTAGCCGCCCTGGTCATCGATGCCCCCAACAATTCCACCGATCTTGTGACGGTGCTGTCATCTTTTAGCGAAGTCAACAATGTCGATCCGGGCCTTCTGGCCGTTATCACTGCCGATACCAGTATTCCGGTGTCGCTCGCAGCCTGTCAGGCGTCCGAGTTGTGTGACGCACTGGTGCTGCTCAGCCCAATGGAGCGTGAAGCCACTCAATTTGAGGAACTTAATTCGCTGCCGAAGTGGGTTGCTGCTGCCAATACGGATGGCGCGTCCTATCCGGTTGCGCTTTCTTATATCACCTCTGTAGCCAATGTCACCTTCAGCGAATACAACACTGGCCAGGGAACGGGCCTGCTCTCCAATGATGGTGCATCCGAGGATATTGTCACCTGGCTAACGGAAACGCTCAAAAATCAATAATTTGCATGCCTACTGCATAAAAAAAGGACGGGTTGATGGCCCGTCCTTCGTTTTTGTGATGTCTCTCTATGCTCTTAGCTTGGCACCGAGTTGATGTTCTGCCGACTTGATGATGCGCTTACGTAGGGCGGCCACATCCTTGTCCTTGAGCGTTTTCTCATTGGTCTGATAGGTGAGGGCATAGGCCAGGCTCTTATGGCCTGCCTCAATCGAATCGCCCACGTAGACATCGAACAACTCGACCGATTGCAGCACATCACCACCCGCCCGCTGGATGACATCCGCCACTTTGGCCGCAGGCATATCCATTGGCACCACCAGCGCGATATCTTCCTTGACGGCAGGCGTTACTGCCAGCGGAACGATCTCATGGCGCGGCGGGATCGCATCGATAACGGTATCCAGGTTCAGTTCCGCGATATAGATCGTCGGCCCACTCAGGCGTAATTGTTCCGCTACCAGCGGATGGAGTTCACCGAAGACACCCGCATCCTGCCCATTCACGACCAACTTCGCTGAGCGCCCTGGGTGGAACGTGCTGTGGTCGGCGCGCTCATACACTACATCTGCGATGTGCAGCCCATTGACCAGCCCTTCGATGATGCCCTTCAGATCGAAGAAATCGACATCCGGTGCCGTGACGTTGTTCAGCCAGTCGCTGGCCGTGCGCGGCCCTGTCATCAGGATGCCCAGGTGCATCGGCTCCTCCGGCAGACGTTCCCCTGCCTGCTTGAGGTACACCGCGCCAATCTCGAACACCTGCTGGCGTTCGTTGTAACGCGCATTACGGGCTGCGTTTTCTAACATATTGCCGATCAGCGTATGCCGCAGGTGCGTCTTATCTGCCGCAATCGGATTGATGATCTTGATGTACTCGGCATTCGGCAAACTCGATTTGGCTCCGTTTGGAACCAACTGTGCTTCCGTTTCCGGCGTCGTCAATCGATAGCTGATGTTCTCGCGCAGTCCCAGTGTCACCAGCAGGTCACGGATCGTTTCTTCGCCCTGCAACTGGATGTTGCTCCACTGCGGCGGCATCTCGTCAGCCATAATCGTATCGGGAATGCGATCATAGCCGATGATGCGCGCGATCTCTTCAATCAAGTCAGCGACGCCCACATCGCCAGTGCCAATGTCGGTGCGATAATCCGGTGCCACCGCGTGGATGACCTCACCATCAATCGTCACTTCAAAGCGCAGGCGGCTGAGGACATCTGCAGCTTGCTGGATGCTGATTTCGACGCCTAGCAGCCGCTGAACATCGGCAATCGGCAGTGTGACCTCAACGGGTTCGGGCTTGTTGGGGTAGTCGTCAATGATACCCTCCGCGATGGTGCCGCCGCCTGTCTGCCGCATCAGTTCAATGCCGCGTTTGACGCCCAGAATAGCCCGCGAGGGATGCACATTGCGGCTGAAGCGCGTTCCGGCTTCTGTGAACAGCTTATGCGCCTGCTGCGTCCGGCGAATGCTGATGAAGTTCCAGTTCGCCGCTTCCAGCAGCACATTGGTCGTTCCATCACTGATTTCTGAGTCGGCACCACCCATGATGCCGCCCAGGCTGAGTACGCCAGCCGTATCCGTCACCAGGATTTGTTCATCACCCAGCTTACGCTCGACATCGTCCAGTGTTTCCAGGGTTTCGCCTGGTTTTGGTACGCGCGTGATGATCGTCGGCGCCTTACCTCCGGCGCGCTTGACCAGCACATCATAGTCGAAGGCATGCAGCGGCTGACCAAGCTCGAAGGTGATGTAATTGGTAATGTCCACCACATTGTTGATCGGGCGCTGCCCGACCAGCCGCAGCCGATTTTGCAGCCACGTCGGCGATGGCTGAATCTTGGTGTCTTTCAGTAGCGTCAACGTGAAGCGCGGATTGAGTTCCGGTTCCTGAATATCAATCGCGACCTGACCTTCAATGGTCGGCCCGAAGGCTTCCATGTTGTAGCTCGGCTCCCGCAGTTCAACATCCAGCAGGGCAGCGACTTCACGCGCGACGCCCATAATGCTGAAGCAGTGGCCCAGGTTGGGCGTCAGCTCAATATCCAGCACGATATCACCGAGGGCATCCTGCAAAGGCGTTCCCGCGACGTATTTGTCGTCATGGTCCATCAGAATGACGCCTTCATGCTCATCACTGATGCCGAGTTCTTTTTCACTGCATACCATGCTCTTGTTATAGACGCCGCGCAGGGGCTTGCCCTTCAGCGTCATCAGCTTGGGTTCGTCGCTGTGGCCATCCCAGACAACCGCGCCTTCCATTGCAAACGCTGTCCACAGGGGTGTCGCCAGCGGCCCCTTGTCCTTGTATGCAAACAGATTGGGTGCGCCTGTGACGCACTGCTCCATTTCATCCGCGCCATAATCGACCATCGCCAGCACCAGCTTATCGGCATCGGGATGGCTCTTGACCTCTTTGATCGCACCGAGCAGCAGCTTCTCGCGATCCCACACCAGATGATCCGATGGTGGCCAGCGCACACCCTCGACCTGCTGTTGTGGCACACCAATATAGCGAATATGGCCTACTTCCAGGCCAGCCAGCGTCAGGCGCTCGGCCAGCAGTTCCACCGGAATCGTGATGTCTACGTATTCTTTTAACCAGCTTATAGGTACAAGCATGGGTTAGTTTGTCTCCTCTATGTCTTCGCTTATTGCTTCGCTTGTGTCATTGTTGAACTCGTCCGGACCGCGCTGACCGCGCCGCCCTTGACGCCTCTCTTGCATTCTGGCCGTGCTGTGTGTGCCAATTAACGTGATGAAACTGGCCAGCAATCCCAGCCCCAAAATGATGTACAGCACCGTAAACAGCTTGCCGAACGTCGTCTGTGGCGCGAAGTCACCATATCCCACTGTCGTCAGCGTGATGACCGTAAAATACAGCGAATCCACCCAGTCCCAGCCTTCAATGACATGGAACACAAATGTGCCCAACAGGATCAGGATCACCACACTGTAGATCAACCCGCGTGATGTTGGATCGCGCCACGCGCGCCGGATCGCCCCAAAGAACTGCGCCAGCAAACTGCCTATCGCGAACAAGATGGGTAATGGCATACAGCGCTCAGTCTCCTTTAGCCCTCACCCTGTGTCCCTCTCCCCCAGGAGAGGGAAGTTTCTACTAGCAGCATTCAGAATTTGGACCAGTATGCTTTTCAGATCGGAAAGCACATCATCGTTTGTAAATCTGGCGATACGATATCCAGCATCTTCTAGAACAGTCTGCCTCAGTTGATCGTTTTCTTGCTGTGCGGCATGGATGCCGCCATCGACCTCAACGATCAATTTGGCATCATGGCAATAAAAATCGACGACAAATGCTGTATTAGGCACTGGATACTGCCGCCGGAATTTCATCCTGCCAAGCTGACGATTGCGCGATGCCAGCCACAATCTTCCTTCGGCTGATGTTTGCCGCTGACGCAAGTGCCGTGCAATTTCAACCATGACTTTTGATGCCATCTGAATATGTTTCTCATCATCAGGCATGACCCTATCCTGCTCATTGTGCCTCTACCTAAGCCCCTCTACCTGTGGGAGAGGGGTTGGGGTGAGGGCCTATTTAAGCGCTAAAATTGCTCCAAAAAGCGCAGATCGTTTGACCAGAAGTAGCGAATGTCCTGAATGTTATGCCGCAGCATTGTCATGCGTTCTGGACCCATGCCAAACGCAAAGCCGCTCCACTCTGATGGATCATAGCCACCATTACGCAGCACATTTGGATGTACCATGCCGCTGCCCGCGATCTCCAGCCAGCCTGTATATTTACAGACGCGGCAGCCATCACCACCACACAAGAAACACTCCGCATCGACTTCCATGCTCGGCTCCGTGAAGGGGAAGTAGGACGCACGATAGCGCACCTGCACATTTTCCCCATAAATCCGCCGCGCGAACTCCGTAATCGTGCCCTTGAGGTCGCTCATGCGGATGTTGCGACCAATCGCCAGCCCCTCCACCTGCGTGAACTGCGCCTCGCTGCGGGCCGTGATCTGTTCGTTGCGATAAACCATCCCTGGCAAAATTACGCGAATGGCCTTCGTACCATTCTCGCCCAGGGTCCGCATCGCATGAATTTGACCTGGCGAAGTATGCGTCCGCAAAATCACACCGTCCTGATCGGTGTAGAACGTATCCTGCATATCGCGTGCCGGATGATGAGGCGGCATATTCAACATGGTGAAGTTGATGTCATCTTCTTCCACCTCGCGGCTGCGAAATACCTGAAAGCCCATATCAGCCCAGATTTTATGAAACTGGCGGTGCATCATCGTAACCGGATGCAATCCGCCGACCTGCCGCGACCGTCCTGGCAGCGTGATGTCAATCTGGCCTTCTTCCAGGTCATTGGCGATGGCCTGGGCCTTGAGCGCATTTTCTCGGTCTTCAAACAGCTCTGTCAGC
Source organism: Anaerolineaceae bacterium (assembly GCA_020634165.1). Lineage (GTDB taxonomy): Bacteria > Chloroflexota > Anaerolineae > Aggregatilineales > Phototrophicaceae > Phototrophicus. Next base: position 1,081,091 of record JACKCF010000001.1, read on the forward strand.
CTGTCCTTAAGTGCATTAACGCCCTGACCAAAACCAGCACGTTCTTCCGTCGGCAGGCCGCCGATCTGGCTGAGTAGGGCACGTACCGCCCCCTTATTCCCCAGATACTTCGACTTCCACTGCTGCAACGACTCGGCATCTTTGGCGCTATCCAGCGCCGCCAACGCCTCTTGCTCCACCTCTGCAATCGGTTGTGACATGTATCCTCCTAACAATGTCAACAAAAACGGAACCAGTCCGGCGATTGCGTTTAGCGAAATAGAAAACGCACCCGCCCACTTCCAGGGACGAGTGCGTTCATCGACGTCATTCGCGGTACCACCCTGGTTCAACTAGCACAAAGCCAGTTGCACCTCATTCTGCCCATAACGCCGGGCCGCGAGCCAGACTACCTACCAGGGTTTACCTGGTCATCACCTGCCAGCTCAGAAGTGAATTCCGCGTTCGTTTGCTGCCCAGGCTCTCAATCTACGGCCTCAGGCTCCCTGTTGCGCCCGGTGCAATTACGTTTACACGCTGCACTTACACGGACTGTCTTCGTCATCGCTTTTAGCAAATATTCGCTTTGGCCGTATTATGCAGGCAGCTTTTGCCGCTGTCAAGCCATTGATTTTTGAAAAATGGACTGATGTGAACCCTTGCGCTTCTTAAATATCTCTATAAAATAAAATTAAGCTCTTAACAGCCTTATTTAACCATCAGTATGTACACGAAACAGGAGGTAAAAATGGCAAACGAATCGAAACTACGGATTGAACCAGGCGCTGTTTACTCACGTCAGGAAGCAGCAGAAGCACTCGGCATTAGCCTGAGCACCCTCAAGCGGCTCATCAAGAAGGGCCATCTGCAAGTAAGCAAACCAGCCGGGATGCGCCGTGTCTTTATCACTGGCGAAAGTATCCTGGGCATGTTGAACTCAACCCAAATCGAGAAGGGCGCGTAACCAGTCGATACGCTGCGACTCGGCGCGTGGGTAAGCAGGCGTTTGTGCAATCTTCATGAATCTGTAAAGAGATTGTATCAATTTGCTGCATTATCCAAAAAAATGTTGTACACTGTCAGAGTTGGGCATGTGCCCTAACAATTTGTGGCTGTCAAGCCCAATCAGCGTAAACAAACTTGTTCATAAACGCACTCGTAAAAGAGTAGCGAAGGAGGAGCGCGAAAGCGCGACGACAATGATGTTGATGACCCGTACACACGCACTCAGCAAACTAGGCAGCTTCGCGTTGCTTAGTCGTCTGCTGCCCGTTGGCCGGATGTGCCAACTGGATGTGCTGCGTATATGGCACAGCATCATGTCTGTAGGCAGCTTACGCTTGCCCATCATCCTCCGTGGGGGTAATGCGTTTAGCGCCGCCGCCAATGCTGGCGATACGAACAGAGCAGCACAGACCTTCAGCGCAATCTTTGGCGCTGATGTCCCAGGCTCCGGTTCATATGTTGATGGTTTCAATGGCGCAGTTGCCGTTGATGGCATCCCGGCGGACGGCAAAGAACTACGAAGGTGTTGGTCTCATAAATGGCGAAACCGTGCATAGGCGCACGGACCGCCAACACCCAATCTCTTGTGAGATTTTAAGGGTACGAGACTGACACACTGGTCTCGTACCCTTTTTATTTTGTTAATTACGCTGATACCGAATTTCTAGAGGTGAAGCACATGTTACACACAAGGTTAGAGGAAACGCATCTGCAAGTCGTCCGTAGGGCGACATCCACCGACCTGACGCACGATCTGGATTGCATTCTGGATGCGTTGGACCAGCTTCACAACATGATCACGGATGACGGCATGTCACGTCAGGCAGACATCAGTGACCGAGAAACCATTAGCTTGCTGCGGGACGTCATCTACACCGCGCAAGAGACCATCAACGAAATCGAGGCCCGACAAGTGACGCAGATGCCGATCCTGCAACTTGTCGAACATCAAGAGAAGATCGGTTAGTGCTGGAGGAGTAGCCATGCGAAAGCATCAGCACAAACAACGCAGTACTGGCAAAGGCTCCACACGGTCGGATTCGTTAGGCGATGGCCTGACGAGTGAACCCTACCGGAGCCAACGCGCCAACGACAGATGTCCCGGTTGGCACTCCGCGGACATGCCGCCATGAATCGACAAAATGATCTCATGTCCATCATCGGCAAAACCTGGGTAAGCGTTTTACTGGTAAAGCAAGTGTATAAGCATTACAACAGGTGCCCGGCACCTGTCGCAAGTCTCGTAAAGCAAGATGAAAGACCATCATGATGGAAGATAATAGCTTCCAAATGGGCGATGGCAGCAGCCAACATCATTCACAACCTGGCCACAGGTCAACCGACCATCGGCTAGGCGGGTATACCGGATGCCCGATGTGGACCACGCTGCTGCCATCTGCCGATGAAATGCTCGCAAGAAGAGCACATCGTCGGCATGATGGATGTGATAATTCCCGATTATTGTGCAATTTGGCACAAAACTCGGTTTTTGACATACGATTGGCGGCTGTTCGTCAGCATCCTTAACAGAAACAGGGTATAATTTCCTGAGGCAGTCTGTTTGACATCGGCAAACTTAGCCGTCGATTGTAGAGAGGATGGATGTCCGTGTCTAACAGCGTTTCTGTCATCAATCAGCGGGTTCTGTTGCTCAATGGCAGCACCTGGGAACCGCTCTCCGTTATTACCGTCCCGCGCGCGATGAACCTTCTGCTGGCCGGTAAAGCCATGGTTGTTGAAGAAAGCGGTCGATTTTTACGTACCGTGCGTGATCAATTCGCCGTACCGTCGGTGATTGCGCTGCGGACGTACATTAACGTGCCACGTCGCCGCGCGACCTGGAGCCGCCGGGGCGTGCTCATCCGCGATGAGTACATCTGCATTTACTGCGGCGCGGAACCTGGAACCATGCAGGCGAACAAGGTACTCGCCAAGGCTGATTTTACCATCGACCACATTATGCCCCGGTCGAGAGGGGGCAAGGATACCTGGTCAAATACGGCCTGTGCCTGCGCCAAGTGCAATCATCGAAAGGGGGACCGCACACCACACGAAGCGGGCATGAAGCTGAGGTGGGAACCGAAAATCCCCCGCACCAGCTACCTGGTGATCGCGCTCGGAACTGGACCCTCTGTCTGGAAGCGATACGTCGAGATGTAACGACGGCTATCGCATCCAGACAACCTAGATTCTGTCACAGAAGCGCGCATGACCAGGTGCTTCTGACGATTTAAGACTCCTCAATCTCGATTCCCAGACCAACGACACCATCTGAATACGGCGCCAAAACCCACTGCACCTGCGATGCCTGGTCTCTCGATGTGAACAAAAACAGGCCGCTCATGGACCTGTTGAGGGTAGCGCTAAGTATCAATCAGTCGCAGGTTAGGAAGCGTCGCTAGCTGCTTCATCCTCCGCCAGCAGCCGCGCGATGGCGGCTGTCTCCAGATCATCCACATAGTGCGCCACCACATCCGATAGATATTCTGGCAGATCGATATGGATTTCCTCAAATGTCTTGCGGAAATCGGGATGGGTCTTATAGGTATGGCCCAACCCCGCCAAAATGTCGATGGTTGGCTCGTAAAAGTAGCGTAGGTGTTGATGCCAGCGTTGGGCCAGTTCCTGCACTTCCGGACTGTTGACGGGCATGCCATCCTGCATATGCTTGGCGATGTCCACATAAATCTGGCCACCTTCCTGCTTAATAGCCTCTTTCTCCTCGTCGCTGTAGCTTTCCCAGCGCTGCACAGATTCATTGACCAGGTCCGGTCCCCATTGCAGGCGCGCCTCGCGCTCGTATTGTTTTTGTTCTTCGTCACTGAACCCCGTAAAAAGCCGTTTATTGCTCATATCGATTTCTCCTGCCAGGTGCATAATCGTCGAATCAACCGTGCGGATGAGTTCGTGCGTGCGTTCTAGTTTATTCGTCAGCGCTTCCCGATGGGACCGCAGCGCCGCCACAATATCGAAGTCAGGACTATCCAGCACATCTTTGATCTGGAGCAGTTCCAGCCCCAACTCCCGATAAAAAAGGACCTGTTGCAGCCGCAGAACAGCGTCATCATCATAGTAGCGATAACCGTTGCTGCCGATTTTGCTTGGGAGCAGTAATTCCAGATCGTGATAGTGGTGCAGGGTTCGCACGCTGATGTTAGCCAGATCGGCCAGTTGCTTGACGGTATACACAGGTCGCCTCCATTACTCTGACTAGCATAAACTATCACGTTACGTCAGAGTCAAGGGATTTACCGTAATTTGCCTATTCTGGCGTTGGCAGGCGATCACAATCACCGCTGGTAGAAACAACATCCGACCGCACCCAGGTGTCGTTCAATGTTCCGTACCAGATAAAGCCATCATCGCCGATTGTCTGCTGACCGATGACCACACCGCCATTGACCGAACCAGCTACGGCAGTTGTGGTCGAAGGTCCCGCGCGTAGATTGGCACCATTGGCCAGGGCAACACACGCGCTTGTTTCGTTCTCACTTTCATATACCTCGACCTCTTTCCATGATACCCAGGATGGACTTCGTAAAGTTTCCACCCATATACTGACAACATCTGCAAGTGGCATAGGCAGTTCAATGATGAGCACCACAGCTTCCTGTGTATCTTCGGTCAGTTCCTTAAGTAACACACGCTGGCCATTGCTCAATACCCCATAAACGCGATGCTGCGTTTCGCCAGATGGCCACTGGGCGACCGTTAATTCCACCCGGCTGACACTGCGCGGCGTGTCCAGGTTGATTTGCAGCCACTGTGGCGCATCTCCGCCCGATCCCCACTGTGTTTCTGTGGAGCCATCCGTCGCATTTTCTGGATGTTCTTCTGGTAAATAATTGGAAGCAGTCGCACTTTTCCCATAGGCGACATTGGCAATTTCGAGGTCCGTTGTCTGGCAGGGATCAGCCTGATGGGTAGGGGCGAGCGCGTTCATGATAGCCCCATCGTCCATGACCATGCCCCAGGCTTCATCACCGATGTTGCGCGGCGCACCAAAATAATCCCACGTCAGCCAGCCATCGAACCCGTACTGGCACGACTCGGCAATCCATTCTTGCAGGGCAATTGCTGCTAGATCAGCACCGTCATAGATAAATCGGAAAGCGCCGGTTTCTCCCATGATGACAGGTATTTCAGGGTAGTCGAGCATGCCGAAGTTAGTTGCAAGGCCCTCCAGGTCGATGTCACCGCCTGGGTAGGCATGGAAATCGTAAAAGTCCAGGGGTGCAATGCCCATTAATGGGGCTGTTTCCACATACCAGTCGCCGCCGGTTTCTGTTGGCACCGGATATTGGGGTGCAAAGAAGCCCATCGTTACCAGTGTATCTGGTGCATGGCTGCGAATGACCTCCTGCACAGCATCGATGTAATACAGCACACTCTCGACGGCCATGTCCTGCTTTTGATCGGGATCGCTCATATCATAGGTCTGGCCATTCGCTGTTGTGATCATGCCTTCTGCTAGCGAAAAGGGCGGTTGCTTCCTGAAAAACCACTGCTCATTCAGTATCGACCATGCCAGAATGGCGTCTGTCTGTGGCTCAAATGCCATCAACTCCGTCAGAAAATCGTCCCAATAAGTCTCTGCTGATCGCACCCCCGGTGTGGTCAGATAGTGCGCGTTGCGATAGCCTTCGATCTGGTCGCTGGCTCCCAGATTGGATAGATTCCAGTAGCCACCATCATCCGGCAGATCATTGGACGTTAAAATCAGGTAGATGCTTTCTTCTGCGGCGATGTTAATCGTCGTCGCGATGTTGGCAATATGTTCAGGGTTCAGCCCAGGGCCTTCTGTATTGCCGATGCAGCCGGAACCGCTGCTGCATGTGTCAAAAAAGATGCGCACAGTGTTGTAGTCCAAAGATGCCAACTGTTGGAAATCGCTGCGGACACTTTCAGCATCAAAGCGGCTGGTAATGAACAACTGGTTGCCAGCCAATGACCAGTCAATATAGTTAGTGCCGCGTGGCACAAAACGCTCGCCAGTTGCCGTGTTATAGAATTCTCCCATGCCATCAACGATGCGCACACCAATGCGTCCCATAGCGGCTGCGTCCTGGGCCATACTTGTAGATAGTCCCAGGATCATGATGGTGATAATCAAGCGGGCTGTCTGTCGCATCATTTTCAACATGGTGAGTCTCTTCTCTTTTTTGGCATACCCGTTTACAGTATAGGCGAACCGATCATAACCTTGTTGATTTTGTGACGACTTTTTTATCGACACTGAATATCATACGCCGTTGGACCTATCGGTATGGTCTGGCATTATCGTTGTTTGCTGTGCTGTTCATCGCATTTGTGCCGCGTTCGTCAGTGCTTATCAGCGATAAGTGGCAGGCTATTGCCTGGGAAGTCAGCCCCCACCAGTTTGATTACATCGGCTGGGAATTGAACGCGATTGCTGCCAAAGCCGACCAGCTTCTATTTGGTCAGCAGGCGTATATGGACGAAGCGCAGCGTTCGCAGTTCGTCCGTGACTATATGACGGACCTGGGCCAGGTGCAGCAGTTGGAAGGCCAGATTACGGCCATCTATACCGACCCATCCATCACTGATCCAATCGCCGCCAGCGCGGAACTTGTTACTCAGCGTGATGCCCTCCGCGCCGATCTGGCACAGCGCCAATCAACAGCGGAAGCCATCCTTGAAGGGCAGGTCGCGGCGATCCTCGTCGAGCAGGGCTTTGGTCAATTGGGGCAGCTCGTACCGCCCATGTCAATGCGCTTTAGTCAGGTGCCCATGCTCCTGATTACCTCCCCGCGCGACGAGATCAGGCTGGAAACCAGCATCAACCTGTATCCATTGCCAATTGATGAGATAACGTCGATAGAAACCCAGCTTGACCAGCGCTATGATGTTTCCTCCTTGATTGTGCCCCTTGGCGGTATCGCTCTCTATCCAGCCATGATTATGGAAACGACATCCATTCGCTGGATAACGGAAACTTTCGCCCATGAGTGGCTGCACCAGTATTTGCTGGCTTTCCCGCTAGGACTGTACTATTTCACGGATAGCAATGGCCTTGCTGGTGATGCCCGCACCATCAATGAAACAACATGTGACCTGTTCGGCAAGGAATTGGGGCGCCTTGTGCTTGAACGTTATTATCCAGAATTGGTCCCGCCGCCTGCGCCACTCGCCACTGAACAAACACAAACCGAGCCTGTCGAACCCGATCCGAATGCCTTCGACTTTGGTACGACCATGCACACCACACGCACCCATGTTGATGCGTTGTTAGCAGCCGGTGATGTAGCAGCCGCCGAACAGTTCATGGAGCAGCAGCGCCAGGTGTTCTATGAAAATGGTTATGCGATTCGCAAAATCAATCAGGCATATTTTGCTTTTTACGGGGGCTATCAGGCGGGTGGCGTACCGGGCATCGCTGGCGAAGACCCCATCGGCCCGGCGATCTATGCGGTCCGTGACAAGAGCCGCAACCTGCATGATTTCATCGTCGCCATGCGTAACATCACCAACCAGGAGCAGTTACTCAATCAGGTTGGGCAATTGGATGCACCAGAATAAATTGCAGTTCGCTCTAAATCCGGTAACATAAAGCTATATGTGGGGGATTGGAGTAACGCTATGGCCAGACATTGCGTTTATCGACATTATCTGAATAACAACGTTCACAAATTTATCTTTGAGAAGTCCGACGAACAGGCTGTGGATGAATTCTGCGCAGCGCTCGAACAGCTAATGCTTGAACACGATGACCCCAATCCGGTGTTGATGCTCGTTGACCTGCGTCCGGATGGCATTCCACCGTTCCAGCACACTTTACGTGCCGTGCGTGGCGTCTACAGTCGCGTACAGAACCCGCCTGAATTTCGTTCAGCCTATATGTACAATCGCAGCCGATTCCTGGGCATTATTCGCCGCTTTTTCGGGATGCTCAACCTCAATAACCAGCGCCAATTTTTTGAAAACGCCGATGAGCTGGACGTTCTGAAGTGGCTGTTAGAAGGCCAGCAGAATACGTTCGTCGCGGATAGCTAATCCTGCCAATCTCGCAGGATTGCCGCGACCAAAGCTGCTTTTCGTGGCAGGCTGCCAATGACAACATGCTCATGCAGCGCATGCAAACCTTGACCCTCCGGCCCCAGGCCATCAACCGTCGGAATGCCTAGCGCCGCCGTAAAATTACCATCGCTGCCGCCACCAGCGCCATCGTCGCGCACCGTCATCCCAATTCCCTTGCCAATCGCCTTCACCTTCTCAATGACCGCGCTATTGCGCTCCATCGGTGGGCGATAATGCGTCTGCTCAATTTCGACTTCTGCGCCAGGGATATGAGGGTGCAGGTCTGCCAGTGCCGCATCGATGCGCTCTTTGGCTTGCAGTGTCATCATGCGCGTATCAATATAAGCCGTCACGAGGTCAGGAATCACGTTCCCGGCAGTGCCACCATGGACCACATTCACACATACCGACGTGCCCATCTTGAGGTCATTCAGTTCGTTGATAGCCAATGCCTGCTGCGCGAATTCAATGATGGCGTTGATGCCCATCTCTGGTTCGTTGCCGGAATGAGCCGCGCGCCCTTTGACGGTCAGCGTGTAGGTAGCAATGCCCTTGCGCCACCCCTTAAGTGAACCATCCCGCGTAGGCGGCTCCAGCACCAGCACCAGCGCACTCTTGATCGCCAGTTCTTCAATGAGCGCTTTCGAGTTTTTGCTACCGATTTCTTCGTCACTGGTCAGCAGGTAGTGAATCGGCCCCTGGGGCAGTTCACCACGCTCCATCAACCCCTTGATAGCGAACAGCGCGACCACCAGGCCGCCCTTCATATCCAGCGCGCCCGGACCATACAGCAACCCATCGTCAGTGATTGTCACTGGGCGTTCTGCGAGTGTGCCATACGGCCATACGGTATCGCCGTGTCCCAGGATCAAAATCGGCTTACCAGGGGCATCCGCGTTCCAGATAGCTTCCAGTGCGTCGCCGACTGCTTCGCGCTTGTGCCGGATGACGTTGGCATCATTGGCTTCAAAGACGCTCGCCATATAGTCCATAAAAGCGTCGACGCGCGCCTTATCGGTCGAAAAAGTCTCATACTCAACCATCTTGGTCAACTGCTGAACCATTGCGTCTTGATAGTCAGCGAAGTAACTGCGCAGGTCACTCATGAAATGTCCTTCTGGGGAGTGTATTGTCAAAGTCTAGTAAGGGCACAGATCAAGTGCCTCATAGGTCGGGTTGTAGCGCCCATAACGATTCAGCAGATCAAGCGCCTGGGGACGCACCTCGATGATGCGCTGCACGGATTCGCAGGCGGTATGCAGGTCGCTGCGCGCTTGCATCGTATTCATGAAGGTATACGCCAGCGCGATGTACACAGGCTGGTCATCGGCAGTATCGCCTGGTTCCACCGGATAATCCGTGTTGATGCGGGCCACTACTTCCGACAGGCGCGGGTCTTCCAGATAGGCGTAGGCCAGCGTCAGCCGATACAGCGCATAGGTTGTGATGATCTGCGGCCCATCGTTGAACCAGTAACGCAGGTCGAGGTTTTCATCGTTGAGTACGGCATCATACAGGCGCGCCGCTGCGCTCAGATTCTGCTCGGCAAACAGGCGGTCCGCCTGATGAATGTACTGAATATAGTATTCAGGCGAGTCCAACTGAATGATGCTGAGGGTATAGCCGCCGCCGTTCCAATCGTAAATGTTGACGCCTGTACGCAGTGGACCCGTAGCCGTATTGCCGCGCGTATCCAGCTCCACGACTAGCTCGGTGATTGTATCGTTGTCTGTATCGGCCACGCGCGGGACGTCCAGCGTCCTGACAGGCTCATTCAGAATATTCAGGAAGCGACCGCGCGCTGCATCCCAGCGAAGAATTTGCGTGTCATAAATGCACAGATCAGCCGATTCACACACACGGCGGCTGGTGACCATCTCCGAGCGCAAATCCTGATTGACATCGCCCAGCCAGACCAGCACCGGCGGGGCGCTGCCCTCACTCGTCAGGTCATAACGCACGCCATAATGGCCGTTCTCACAGCCGAAAACGACCAGCGTCCCGATATTCCCAGGGGCCGTAAAGCCTACAACCAGCTCCGGTTGACCTTCACCCGTCAGGTCGCCATCACGGACGTAGCCCTGCTCGCTGAGTGCGTCCCAGGCATTCAGCACATCGCCAATGCTGCCGAACGTGCCGCCTTCATCCAGGTAGCTCAATAGGCTGGCGATAGCTTCCTGGCCGGAATTCGGCTCATCTGGGATATCATCATTGCCAGTTTGGGCTGGGCACGATTGAAAGTTGGGTGTCGGCGTGGCGCGGTTGATCTGCGCGATGGCCTCTGCTGGGCTGGCACCGCTGCCGCTCTGGTCGATCAGGCGTCCGCTGAGGAGTTGCCCCGGTGTCATCGTCGGGAAAGGAATGTCAGTCGCGATGAGCGATGTTGCGGGCGTCGGTTGACAGGCACTTGCGATTAGCAGCACAATAGCGCCGAATAGCATCAGAACCACATGGTGATAGGTGGTTCGTCGCGTTGGGTAAATGGGGGCGTCAATAGGCGTATCCATAGGACGGAAGTATACATCAGCCACCAGCCATAGGAAAGTCATGCCAGCCGCAAACCCCCCAAACATCCTCCCGCAAGACATCCATCTGCGGGCTGCAACTGCCGCCGATGAAGTGACGATTAAGCGCCTCGTCCGGCAGGCTCGTCTGGACCCAACTTCGCTCAAATGGCTCAATTTTATGGTGGCTGAACACGAAGGGCGTATTGTCGCTATCGGCCAGGTGAAGCCCTACCCGGGTTGTCAGGAAATTGGCAGCTTAGTGACTTTGCCCCGTTATCGCGGCCTGGGTATCGCCAGCCGCCTGATGTCTGCCCTGGAAAACCGCGCAGGTAAACCGCTGTATCTGCTCTGCCTCCAGAAGATAGTGCCGTTCTACGAGCAGCGCGGTTATGAAACTATCACTTGGCTGCAAGCGCCTGCCTTTCTCAAACTAAAACTTTCACCGACACTCATCATGCGTCTTTTCGGGATGCGTGTACGGGTGATGGTCAAAAAGTAGATAATTCGTATCTGTAGGGGCAAGGCACTGCCTTGCCCAGGTGAATCGCACATAAAAAAACAGGGCATGACTTCTGCCATGCCCTGTTTGCATTGCTCGTGATGCTTAGTCTAATTGCTAGTCAACTGCTCAACTGTACGCAGATCACGGCGGGCGTTGCGCCAGCGCATCCACATCGAGATGAGGAGTACGGCGAAGATAATCACCACCACCGCTAGGCCAAGGTACAGGTACTCGACGTTGCTGGTCGTGACGAAGAAACCACCCAGCAGCGTGTAGTTATAGGCATCGACCAGATCAGGCACGCTGGCATTATCACCAACGGCGATAGCGACGTAATCCGTCACGCCGAAGTTCAGGCCGTAACCTGTAACGGTTGTGCCATCCAGATCATAAGTGGCAGTTTGCCACTCACCAGTCGGCAGCGATACGGTGCCGAGCGTTGGCTCAGGCAGTTCGTCGGCTGTCGCGATACCCAGCGATTCAATCGACTGTTCGATACCTGGCAGGGCGCTCTCATCATCCCAGGTACGGTCAATCAGCGGCATGTAGACAGCCACATCGGGATTGCTCTCGATGAAGGCGATCACATAGCGGCGGCCTTCCTGCGTCTTGCTCAGGATGGAAATATGGGTATCACCCTCATCGTAATAACGCTGTTCCCAGGTGCCATCTGCCGTATTGACGCGATTGGTGAAGATCGGCTCGCTGCCGATTGTGATGCCGAGCTTGTCGGCAGCGACTGCGGTCGGATCATCGCCTTCGCCAGCGGCAGCGGTCACGATGCGCGCCTGCAAGTCCGTGTTGGTAAAGAGGGCGGTCATGTTGTCGCTCTCATCGACCCATGTCGACAGGATCGGAACGTTAAAACCCTCTGATGAGCTGTAAAACGGAATTTCCGGTTCCTCTTCTTCGCTCATGTCGGCATCAGTGCTGCCCTCGGCAGCGTCATCCTGGGCACCTAGGGGCAGCACCAGCAGCAACAGCATGCTGCCGATGACCAGCCAACGCGCCCAGCCAAAATATCTTTTGTTCATGCGCTTAGTACTTCCATTTTCTTACGATTGACCCAGTCAAGCATATTTTCCAACCGAATGCGGTACCACATCAATGTGACAGGCACAATCAGTCCCCATACCAGCAGACCGACCATCAGCGCGCCGACGACACCCGATGTTGCCGCAAAGGAACCCTGCGCATTCTGTGGGCTGTTACCAACCACCGTCGGATGAATCGTATCGTCTCTGACACGGATGATGAACAACACCAGCAGCACCGTCGCGAAGGCCAGGATGCCGTACACGCTGGCGAAGCGGCGGCGTGTGTCCACATTGTCGATGCCTGCACGCAGCATCATATAGGCCGCATACGTCAGCACCATAATCGCTTCCGATGTCAGACGCGGGTCCCAGGTCCACCACGTATTCCAGATGGGACGTGCCCAGATCGAACCCGTAATCAGGTTAATCAGTGCTAAGGCAAAACCGACCTCCACACCCGCGACTGCCAGACGGTCCCACTTGGGGTCGCGCTTCCATAAATACATTACACCGCCCAGGACCGTCGCCCCAAACGCGACAAACGCGCCGAAGAACGCCGGCATATGGACATAAAAGATACGCTGTACTTCACCTTGCTCGATGTCTGTCCCGGCGATGACCAGGGCAAACACCAACGCGACGACCACACCCAGTACTGTCACCAGCGTCAGAATACGCAGCAGACTGGGCGTTGCCGTAGGCTCTTGGGCGATGTCTTTCGCCTTTGCTTGTGCCATGCTATACCCCCTAAAACCTACAAAAATCTATAGTCGGACTGGCAAATTATAGCAGGTTTCGTCCTTTAACAAAGGAATTCAGAAGGATGTCACTACTCTTCAATGACGAAACCAAATGTGAAGAAACACAACACCAGATAAATGAGATCGACCACCAGCAAAATCTGCGGCCAGGTGATCCAATTCTCGATTGGCTCGTTGCTGATGATCGACGTTGTCGCCCGCACAGCCGCCAATAGAACGGGCAGAACAATCGGCAGCATTGCGATAGACAGCAGCGCGTCACGTGCCCGTGTCTGTGCGGTCATGGCGGCTAACAATGTGCCTATACTGCTGAGTCCAAAAATACCCAGCACAAGGATCAGCAGCACCCAGGGCTGTATCAGCGTGATGTTATACAGCAGCGTCCCCAGTGGCAATAGCACCAGCCCGACCAGCAGCACAACCAGGAAATTCCCCAGGAATTTGCCTAAGAAAAGCGCGCTGCGATCAACCGGAGCCAGCAGCAATGCGTCGAAGTTGCCCTGTTCGCGCTCAGAATTCATGCTGCGATTGAGGCCAATAATGCTGGCAAAGGCCACCGTCACCCAGATGACGCCGCTGATGGCGGTTTCGCGGGCTTCGCGGTCCAGTTCCAGTGCAAAGCTAAAGATAATCACGCTCAATAAGGCGAACAAGCCCATTACGCTCAATAGCTCGCGGCTGCGCATCTCGGCCAGCATATCCTTGCGCAGCACGGCAAACGTCACCTGCCAGAATCCAGTCTTCATGAGGCAGGCTCCGTGACAGGGCTGGCTGGTGTGCTATCTTTCACGACGCCATTATCTGCGATAGCGCGTGCATAGACGCTCGCCAGTTGATGTTCGGCGATAGCAGCGGCGGATTGGTCCAGCACCACGCGCCCTCGATTGAGGATCATCACCCGTGTGGCCACCCGCTGCGCGCGTTCCAGCAAATGGGTAGATATCATCATCGTCTGCCCATCCTGATGCGTGCGCAGGATGACCTCATCCAGCATAGCCGCCGCATCCTGATCGAGGCCGCTGTACGGCTCGTCAAATAACAGCACATGCGGCGAATGTAGCAAAGCTCTGGCGATGCTCAGGCGCTGCTGCATCCCCCTGGAAAATGTCCTCACGAGGCTTTCGGCGCGTCTGCTCAGGCCGACCTGTTCCAGCAGGGCCGCGATCCGGTCATCGCGCTCGCTCTTTGGCAGGTCATACATCCGTGCAAAGAAAACCAGATTTTCGCGGGCGGTCAAATTGCCATATAGCAGTGACTGGTGGCTGACCATACCGATCTGTGCGCGGACGGCGGCGGCTTCTTTGGGCATCTGCCAGCCGCCAATCTCAATCGTGCCTGATGAAGGCTTGATCAGGCCAGCAATCAGCCGCAGCAGGGTGGATTTCCCACTGCCGTTTGGCCCTAATAAGGCGACACAGTCGCTCTGTGCCACGTCAAGATCAAGCTGACGCAGCACAGGGACAAAATCGTATACCTTAACAAGTTCCCGGATCGAGAGAACTGCGGACGAATCACTCATGCTCAGGAATCGCTGCTTTCTTCGGTGCTTTCATCAGTAGGCTCGGCTGAGGCGTCGTCAGGCGCGGTTTCTTCTGTCGGGGCAATGCCCAGCGCCTCGTCGATTGCGGCATTCAGGATCACCGGCGCGAAGCCTTCAAGAAGGGTGTCATTCACGCTGACGGCGGGTGTACCTGTATAACCAGGGTACTCGCGCGCGAACGTTTCAGCCACTTCGACGATGTCCGCCTTTTCGCCTGCTTCCATACAGGCATCGAAAGCATCGACGTCCAGTTCTAGCTGCTCAACGCCCAGCGCAATCCGTGACGGGATGAATGCCGTACCGCCCCGTTCCTGCACAACAAACAGCGCATCATAGAAGGGCCAGAACTGTCCTTGCTCGGCGGCACACAGCGCGACTTCAGCCGCATAAACGCCATTAGGGACGTTGCCCGTGCTCGCAATCGGCACATATGTAAATTCCACGTCTCCGGCGACGATGCGATCCAGCAGCGTGTCATAAACCTGCTCGTGGAACAGGCGGCATGCGGGGCAGGCGAAGCTGCCGATTTCCTGCACTTTTGCCTCAGCATCCGGGTTGCCGATGATCGGGAAACCATCTTCGGTTTCGCTTTGCGGCAGCGAGCTGTAGATTTCGGCCCGTTCCAGCAGTTCATCAGTGAACAGGGGTACCAGACTGGCTTCTGCACTGGCGTAAATGGCCTGTACGGTGTCCAGGGATTCCTCCAGGCGCGCGGTTGTGCCAACGACGGTGCCCACCAGGAATAGATCGTCCATCAGGTAGCGACCAAAGGCATACGCTGTGGCATCATCCTGGGTGATGCTCAACTGAGCAGCCGTGACACCCGCGAATTCAACCTCGCTGATTTCCGGGCCATCGGCTTCAACGCCCAGCAATTCACGCAGTTCATCAACCGCTGCTAAGGGTTCGGTGCCGTAGGGCACACCTGCCAGAATAAAGCGCATCACCACCGGATCATCCGGTACCTGAGGATTTTCTTCTTCGGCCATCGCAGCAATATCGAAATCTGCTGCCAGGGTCATGCCATTCGGATCGAGCAGGGCGCCCCAATGTTCGGGTAGATGCAGCGTAATTTCATTCAGTGTAATTTCCTGTGGCAGGTCCATATCATCCTGCGCCTGGGTCGCAAATGCGGCCACAGTCAACAGCAGAACGATGACTACGAAGCGGGTTAAACGGCTCATCAATCTTTCCTCTCCAACATTTGGATAGCGTACCAACGATCTGATTTATGTTTCCTGGCTCTCACTCATTAACGTTGCCAACCGCGCTTTTAGATCAGCCCGCTGGCGACGATATAAATCATGGTTGATCTGGCCCTGGTCGTGCATGGCATCCAACTCGGCAATCTGCCGGATCAACTGCTGGATTTCCACCTCGGCAGAAGGGCCGCGTCGGCTGCGCCAGATGAACGCGCCGATAATCAGCACCAGCACCAGCGCAATCATCAGAATAACAGGCAGCACCGAATCCGATGATACCACTGTGGGGGCCACCTGACTGACGAGCGAACCTTGCAGCGTATAAGCCAGTGATGCTCCGCCATCTGCGGAAACATCCCCGCTGAAAAGTCGATAATCTACACCCGTGATATTTTGTGTTCCGCTTGGCAGCAGCACATCGCTGACGACATTGATATTTTCCGGCGCGACATAAACATTGACTTCGCCATCAATCGGGTACTGAAAAGGCTGGTCAATGACGGCTTCGGTTTCATACGGAATGAAGTATGTCAGGGCAATGTCAGTTTCACCTGGCGGGATAGGGTCCGCGTAGACCATCGCGTACTGCTCTTGCACCACCAGGAAGCGCGGATCGTTCAACGGACTGAGCAGCACAGACCCAGGCGGCAATTGAATCAACAGCGAGATGATGCCCTGCACACCGCTCTCTGTTGGCGCATTCAGCGCGAACTGGCGGTCGGAGCTGTTCTTAAAGCGAATCCGTTGATTGAACACCAGCCCCGATGTCAGCTCACCAACATCGAGCTGATCGCGTGCAATCGTTGTATCAATCTGGCTGACGGTAATGACCCCAGGATCGTCGATTGTTTCATACAGCGACAGGTCAATGGTGTTGTCGAGCAGCAGTTGATTGCTTGGCAGCACATCGCTGATGAAGAACTGATCGTTATACATCACATAAACGATGTAATCCTGCTCCGCTTCTGCCGGAACATCCATGAAGCTGTAGCTGCCATCCGCTTGCATCGGCGCGGTCATCGACTGAATGCCTGCTTCCTGGGAGCCATACCGCAGATTAACGTCCAGGCTGTCAGGCAGGGCTGCGCCTTCTGTCTCCATGCGGATCATGCCGCTGATAGTGACAGGCTCACCAGCCTGTGCCAGCCGAATAGCGGCATCGCGCGATGGCTCGAAATTCGTCAGACCAAGCGAGCGCACATACGCGACCGCCGCCCAGATATCGTCTTCGCTGTAAGTATCCCCGTAGGCTGGCATATTCTCGCCGATGCCTTCATCGATGCTCACAAAGAAGTTGCGATCCGTCAGCGTGGCGGTATCGGCCACATGGGTGAAGTCACCAGCCTGTCGTCCGGTATCGATCATCTCCGGCCCATCGCCGCGTCCCTCATCACCGTGACAGGAAGCGCACTCATCAGCGTAGATTTGCTGCCCACGTGCGATCTGCTCTGATGTACTGCGCAGGGAATGCACGTACATGGCGACATCCCAACGCTCTTGCTGCGTCAGGTTGTTGAGCCAGGGCGGCATCAAAGCATCGATATTGCCATAGGTGATGATGGTGTAGTAGTCAGCGGGTTTTTGTGTGCGGATATGTTCAGCATCAAGGAACGAGGGCATTGCTGGAACGCTGCCATCCTGCACCAACACGCCCTGGCCATCGCCAGCAGCACCATGACACTCTGTGCAGTTGCGCTGGAAAATAACGGCACCGTTGTGCAGGTCAGGGAGTTGCTCTGGGGCGTCTTCCTCAGTGAAAGAGGGAGCGCTTTCCGGTGTGGCCGTAGAGACAACTTCTTGCTCACCAGCCAACCCACCGCATGCGCCCAGGAAACTCGCCATCAGCAGGGTAGCGAGTAAAAACAATATGCGGCTGATGCTTGCAGAATGCCGTGCGTCATTCATGGGAATCATTGCCTAACATGCGGTTGCTGCGGTAGAGCCAGCGGGTCGCCATAAGGTGGCGACCCCGCTTATCGGGCTTGGTTCCCGTGGTGGCCGCAACATGCTAGCCCTGTCAATTGAATCGTGTTGTCAGTTGCGTTGTTGCAATGACCTATACGTTATCTTGCAGATGAATTTCATCGCCTGGTGTATTTTCTTCAAAGCGGCTGGGGCACTTCAGCAGCAGGTCAGTTGCATAAAAGACACCATCTTCGCCCAGCGTACCCGTCAGGATAGCTTGCGCTTCGTGCTCCAGCAGGTCAGGCTTGGCCGTATCCGCAATGAAAACGGGCAGTCGCGTGACGCCATCCAGGTTGACCGCTTCGTGGAGCGCGGTCGCTAAGTCTTCATACTCATCTGGCAAACTGGCGATGGTAAACGACAATTCACCGGCATCACTGTTGTACTGGATCGTATCGCCGAAGACAGCACCGGTAACACGCACTGTCTGGCCGACGTACTGCGCATTGTGGACCACATCATCCACACTGACGAAGTATTGTGCGCCATTGCTCGTGCCGGAAATAATCAGGACGGCGATAGCAACCAGAATCAGCACACCACCAATCGCGAACTTCAGACGTTCGCTCTTGTTGTCGTTCTTCGGTTTTTCACCACCGGTAGAAGTGCCTTTTTGCCAGGTTAATTCAGCCATGTGTTTTTTCTCCAAGAAAGACTAGCCAACCACGCATGAATACAGCAATTTTGTTTACGGATGTCTATGCCTGTTATTATGCCTGACTGTCGCCACTTTGGGGCATTTTCTCATCTAAGACTACCTGACAATCATAACGTTTTGATGATGATTATCATGCCGGATGCCTTATCGCTGCGACAGTTGCGCACTTATGACTCGTTGCTGGATGCCTCACGGCGGGACATCACATATCCGACCAGCAGGACAGCACCCAGGCCACTCAGCAGCAGCAGCATACTGATCCCTGGCGGGGCTGTTTCAACCGCTTCTGAAGTGGCTTCTTCCTGGGCCAATGCCGTTGCAGCCGTCATCAGCAGCAGGACAATCGTAAGAACTGTCGGGTTAAGCCGTGAGAGCATAGTCACTTCCTCAGTTTCTTTTATACAGGTGATCGCGCCCATTGTGTGCCAGCGAGCGAGATAACACATATCCACTAGACGTCTATTGTACCGCGTTCGCGCCAGTCTCAGAAGCGCAACTTGTCGCCATTATTCGGTGTCTTCTGGCAATTGGTCCTGGCTCATCAGATATGCCACCAGATCAGCCAACTGCTGCACATCCATCCGCTGGCCGAAGTTGGTCGGCATCAGGTTAGCTGTATACCCTTCGACGATGTAATCATTGGGGTGCAGGATGCTCTCGACCAGGTAATGCACATCGCTATAGTCCTCGAACTGCGACAGAACCAACCGCTCCTCATCGACGCGCGTCCAGGTGCCTTCGGTCGGTGGGGCCGCTTCGCCTTCATGGCAGCCGGAACACCCCAACGCGCTGCCATCGAGAGCCGGTTCCATCCCGTTGTACAGCAATTGGCCCGTAAAACTGTCGCCAGTCACGCTGTCGAGGTCTGCCAGGACCGCATCCATATCATCGCCGACAGCATTCGCTGCCAGAATCGTGCCTACATCCGCCAGCGACAGCGTATTCCCAATCAGCGCGTTGATTTCCAGCTCAGTCGGCTCGTAGCCGCAGTTGATCGCCAGTTGCTGGTAGATATTTGCCAGCCGGAAAAGGTTGCCTAGCGCCAGATCAGTATCGCCCTCAAAATCTGCTGGGAGCGCCGCCTGCAAGCTCTCGATCTGTAAAGCCAGATTATCCGGTTCGCAGGCATCGGCGCTGGTTTCGCCCTGGGCCAGCACCCAAAAACTACCTGACGTGACCATCACAGCCAGCAGCAAACCAACGACAAAACGATAGGACAATGGGCGGCGACGGTTTTGCATGTTCATCAATCCTCCAACAAAAAACCCCCGCCAGTGTAGGGCAGGGGTTTCTGTATGACTAGATGGACTTGCAGTGGTTTATTCGCCGTAGCTCGCAACGTAGGCGATGATGTCGGCGATATCTTGCAGCGTCAACTGCTCGGCGAAGTTCGTCGGCATAGCGCCACCGTTCCAGCCATCGACGATATAATCATCGGGATACAGAATGCTATCGACGATGTATTCTTCTGCGGTATAACCCGCGAACTGCGGCTCATTCAGGCGTTGGCTGTGGATATTCGCCCACTGTGTTGCCGTGTCAGGAGCAGCCGCACCACCCAGGTGACAACCAGAGCAGCCCAGACGTGCGCCTGTTGATGTAAATGCTGCACCTGTATAGAGCTGTTCGCCGCGGCCAGCATCACCCGTGACATCCGCCAGTGCTTCGGTCACAGCAGCGACATCAGCGTTGTAAGGCTCACCCGCCAGATTTTCAACGGGTTCGGCGTTAGCAACGAGCGCACTATCCGCAGGAATCTTGCCGAACTGCTGGACAGCATACAGATCATCAAGTGTCCAACCGTCACCCTTATCCCAGTTTAGGATATAGTGAACGATGTCCATGATCTTATCATCACTGAGCGGACCGCCAGCCCGTTGTGACCAGGCCACCATCTGGTTGTTATCCCAGACAAACTGGCTGCCAGGACGACCGTGAATCAGTGTCGTCTGGACGTAGTCCTCAAGGGCACCACCGAAGCTGTACTGCGTCAGGCGGGCTGTGTTATCACGAACAATCTGGGAAACCAGTCTCTGATCATCCGCAGCCAGGGCACTGGCAACACCGGGCAAATAACCAGCGATGAAAGCGGGTTCTAACGCGGCAAGCTGCTCCGCACGCTGGGTATAGAGCGGGTCCAGTTGTTCTTGCAGGGCAGTGATGTGCAGCGGCAGATTTTGCAGCAGCACATCACTAATCTGATCTTCGATATCGCCGCGTTCATCGTCAGTCAGGTCAGCATTATCCAACTGAGAAACCAGATCACGATACTGAACTTCAAGATCAGTGTAGTTGGTATCCGTCAGCGCGTTGATTTCCTCAATACGTTGAGCAATTTCAACGGCGCGTGCAGCACCTTCGTCCGTGTTACGGTCTAATGTGGCGATCTCAGCAAAGAGCGCCTGACGTTCGCCAGTCGTATCGTCCGTCAGCTCGTCGATTGTTGCCTGCATATCGTCAATCTGACGTTCATAAGCAGAAATCTCGACGTTCAGATCCGCCATATAGTCATGGCCGAACAACTGCGGGTTATTCAGACCAGGGGCACGGGCTGCAATGCCCAGGCCATGTGGCCCATGGCATGTCGAGCAGTTGGCGGCGAACAGTTCCGCGCCACGCTCGATTGAACGCCCCATTTGTTCGTCTACGAAGGCCGCCATACGAGCCGGTTCATTGATGGCGACCCAGCCCAGCAGGACCATGATCGCGATGAAGCCGACAATGCCTGTAAAGATACGCCCTTCGAGCGATGGTATGACAAAATTGCTCAAGAAGCCTTTATTCATGCGCCTCTCGTCCTCTTATTTAGTCGAAGTAAGCCGAGTCTTCGTGCAAGTAAATGTGCGCTGTGGCAATGCTACGATGGACAACTGGCTCACCCATTTCATCCAGAATTGGTTCACCTGTTTCTTCGTCCGTCAAATAGACGTATTGCGGCGTGCCGTCGTCGTTGTATTTTGGCTCACCAGCCTCAATAACAACAGTATCCCAACTGATCACCATATCGATGCGGCGCAGGTTATCCTGCCAGGGCGTGATGATGATCGCACCCCACGCATTCGGCAGTTCTGAAGCGCGATGCTGGATTTCTTCTTCAAGTTTCTCCAGTACGCTCAACAACACCGGCGAATCATTGGGAACAACCGAGAACCGTGACGGTATCTGGTCAATGGGCAGATGGGCTTCGTTCAAATGCGCTTCAAGCTCATCAAACTCACTGTCATCCAGATAGATGGGCACTTCCCTGATTTCTGCTTCAAACTGGGCGACAGCGTCGCGCGTCGTTTGGCCCTCTGGCACGAACAACTGCTCGGTTGTGTACATACCAGGGGCAGCCTGCGCGAAAGGCACGGTACGCATGGCACCAACTGCATTATGCGCGGGTTCCTTGGTCAGGTCATGCAGAATTTCCGTTTCAGCAGAAGTCGCAACTGCGAATTCTGGCAGACCCATGTAGCTGAGTACAGTGGCAAAGGAAATCAGAGCCATCGCAGCGGTCAGCATCCAGCGACGATGGGCGTAACGGCGGCTGGGGGTGACATCCAGATAGGGGATGGCAGCCAATAGGCCCAAGGCAGCCGTTGGGAAGAAAATACCCATCAGGAACTTGTCGCCGAGCTTCAGCGCACCCTGAATCCACAGGAAGTACCAGGGAGCGGTCGTACCGAGTGGCGTCACTTGCGGATCAGCATGATTTTCCAGCGGTGCATGGTAGAACCAGATACATAGCACCGTCATGATGAAGGTTGTCACCGCAATCCACAGGATTTCATTGGAGAGAATATCCGGGATGTAGTACACGCGCTTATCCAGCGGGACGCGCTTGGCGGTATCTTCGCCAATGTTTTCCGTCTGGGGCGGCAGGCTGTGTCCGTGAATAATGACCTTGTAATAATGAACACCCGTGAAGATGAACAGGAACAGCGGCAGCAGCAGCACATGCATCAAATAGAAGCGTAACAGACCATTCGCTCCTAATTCCGGCGCACCACGCACAATCAGGTTCACTTGCTCACCGATAACAGGCGTTGCTTCTGCCATCGACGCACCGATTGTCACCGCCCATAGCGCCAACTGGTCCCAGGGCAGCAGGTAACCGGTAAAACTGAGCAGGCCCGTAATCACCAGCAGCAGCAAACCCGTAAACCAGGTGAACTGGCGCGGCTTTTTATAGCTGCCTGTGATCCACGTTCGCATCATATGCAGCGCGACGATAATCACCATCGCTTCCGCACCCAGGCGGTGCATATCACGCATAAACTGCCCAAGCGGCACGTTGCTGAGGATACTCAGCATGTTGCCATAGGCAATTTCTGGCGATGGAGTGTACCAGAACATCAGCAGCAGGCCGGTGATCGTCTCAAAAACAACGAAATAAGTAGACAGCCAGCCCAAACGGAAAGTGGGATATACGCCCGTCATATCCTGATGGTAGTAACCTGGACGCATATGCATCCAGAAGCTATCCGCATGCGGTTGCAAACGCGGGTTGGGGCGGCGGCTTGCAGCCTCACCACGCAGCGCCTCGCGGATATCCTGGATGTTCATACCCGCCGTCAGGCGCTCAACTGTCTCGTTGACGCCCTCTACGACGGCCTTACGCAAACCCTTTTCCTTTACATCATCGAGGAAAGAGGGAAACGGGAGGATCGACATATTTCCAAAACCTCTCTTAGTGGCTACAAGAACGGCGTCTAATGACCCGGACCGAGAATCTTTGAACCCGTATTTACACGAATTTCCGCAATCGTCTTACCATCAGGGATCGGAATAGGACCGCCTGTTTCATCAGTTTCCGCCGATGTGCCATCTGTAAAGACAATCGTCGTACGGAACCGATCCAGGCCGCGCGGTGCGGGGCCTTCAATATAGGTACCATTGCGGGTGAATTTAGAACCGTGGCAGGGGCATTCAAAGCGCACATTAGACGCAACCCACTTCGGCAGGCAGCCAAGATGTGTACAAACACCATACAGTGCCAGCAGGCCATCATCTGTATTGCTGACGTGGAAGCGACCGCCTGCTACCCAATCCGGCGCCGCGTTAACTGGTGGCAGATCGGCGGGGTCAAACGGGAAGATGCCACCGAATTCGCCTTCACGAAAGCGCGGGAAGACGAACCAGATCAAGCCAGCAGTTGCCTGACCCAGCAGCAGTGCAATCGATGCGCCCCAGATGTAATACATGAACTCGCGGCGGGTTGGTGCATCCATACGAACAGCCGGCTCGGTGGTGGCTGTGGATGGCCTCGCAACGCTCGCGCGCTCAACTGCTTGGGATGTTGTTGCCATACAGCTAGGCTCCTCTTATAACGTGTCCTCAGCATCGAGGTGATGAATTGAATGCAGGTAATTATGACCCCTGCATGGTTAATTAGCAAGCTCAACTAGGGATTTAAAAAATGTCTTGTCAATACTTGCCAACGACGATGTTAACATCTATATGCGAAAAATGTCACAAACGCATCTCTGAGAAATATAGCACATCAATCAGGTGAAGTCAAAGCACGATTGGGTCGTGCTAAACCAAAACTAAACGAAAGCAGATTATATTAGTTTATGGAGGTACTAAATAAATATTGTAGATATTAATGCGATTGGGGTGGCTCACGAATGTGCCTTCATCAACTGGAGCCTATATATAACAAGAAGGAAGGCGCGCTCAGCCGAGGTATCCCTTAACAGGGTTGCCTATTGCCTAGCCTGTGGCTGAGGGCCATAATAAGGTTCATGGCGACAAATACACTCAGTTACGGTTCAGTCACCTGGATAGACATCGTCCAGCCCACGCCAGCAGATGTTGACCGTCTGCAGGATAAATTCCCCTACATCCACCCGCTTAACCTGGAAGACATCCGCAGCCCGATGGAACGCCCTAAAATCGATGAGCACGATAACTACCTGTTCATCGTTATGCTGTTCCCCTGGTTCGATACACGTCAGTCGCTGTCGCGTCCGCGTGAGGTGGATCTGATTGTGGGGCGGGGCTTTGTCGTGACAGTACATGACGGCGTACTCAAGCCCCTCACCAGCATGTACGAATTGTGCGAAGAAGATGAAATGCAGCTCCAGCGGCTGTTGGGGCGTGGTGCCAACCATGCCTTCTACACCATTGTTGACCAACTCGTCGACTATGTGCTGCCTATCTTGCGCAAAGTAGATACCAACATCCGGGAAATCGAAGAAGACATCTTCACTAAAGATACGCGAGAAGTTATCCGTGATATTTCTTTGGTGCGTCGGGACGTAATTGTCCTGCGCCGGATCATTCGCCAGCAGGTGCCTATTTTAGAGCAACTGGAACAGGTCGAGCACCCGATTATTCACGAAGACCTCGAAGAGTACTTCGGTGATATCGCTGACCACGTTCACAAAGCACGCGACATCATCGACGAGGATTACGAGATCATCACCAGCCTCGCCGATACAGCGGATACATTGGCCAGCCATAAAATCAACGAAGTGATGCGCATTCTGACGGTTATCAGCGTCATCATGCTGCCGTTGACTTTGATTTCGAGCGTTTATGGCATGAATATACCGCTGCCTGGCCATGACGATTTCAATCAGGATTCAGCGCCGTTCTGGTTGATTGCCATCTTCATGGTCGCTATCTCTGTGGTGATGCTGTGGTACTTCAGAAGGCGACACTGGTTATGAGTAGTGTGCCGTCGCTGCCCCCGGCAAGATACATCACAACAAACGAAGCTCTTTGCACATTGGTAGACCAGCTTTCTGAGGAGACGCTGCTCGCACTCGATACAGAGTCTAACAGCATGCACGCTTATCGCGGGCAGGTCTGCCTGATCCAGCTTTCCACCCGTAAGCAGGACTACATCATCGACCCGCTTGCCATCACCGATATGCAGCCCTTTGGCCGATTGCTGCAAAGCCCGACAATCGAGAAAATATTCCACGCCGCTGAATATGACCTCATCTGTATGCAGCGTGACTTTGGTTTTTCGGTGGTCAATGTTTTTGACACCATGCTGGCCTCGCGTTTGTTGGGCGTACCCAATGTGGGTTTGGCAGATGTCCTTGCGGCCCACTTTGGCGTCAAGCCGGATAAAAAGCACCAGCTTGATGACTGGGGCGAACGGCCTCTGGCAGAGGAAAGCCTGATTTATGCCCAGATGGATACCCATTATCTGCCAGGGCTGCGTGACGAACTGCGCCTGGAATTGCAGGATACCTCTCTATTAGAGGAAGCGACCGAGATTTTCCAGGATTTGCAGTTCATTGAAGTTGAGGAAAAACAGTTCGACCCGGATGGCTACTGGAAAATTGGCCGTCCCCGCGCCCTGGATCGCCGCGAAATGATGTTCTTGCGCGAGTTCTACCTTGTGCGTGAAGCTATCGCTGAGGAAGAGAACGTGCCGCCCTACAAAATCATGACCAACAAAGCCATGATCCGTCTGGCACAAAAGCCGCCGACCAACTTTAAAGACCTGTTCGACTTGCGCGAGATTTCGCCCAAAGTCGTTCGGGCTTATGGCGAGGATTTCCTCAATGCTGCGGAACGAGCTGAACAGAGTAAGCCGCCGCGTCCACCGCGCATCCCTCGCAAAGACCCGATCATGATCGAGCGCTACACCGCCCTGCACGCCTGGCGTAAATCTGTCGCGGAAAAACGCGGTATTGATAGCAGTCTGGTTGTGCCGAAATCATTGCTCTGGCAAATCGCTGAACAGATGCCTACATCGCGTGATAGCCTTGGCCAGATTACAGGCATGGGGCCTTGGCGCCTGGAGCGTTACGGTGACGACATTCTGGCTATCACGCACCGCCTGAATGGCAAACACTGATCGCGATTAGCCCAATCGCCTGCCATAACCGCCAATCTGCCGTACAATAGAGCCAACTGCGTAGGCTTCCACATATAAAGGAAAGGACGTTCATGCGCATTGGATTTTACGGTGCAGCCCGTACAGTCACAGGCTCCAAGCACCTCATCGAAGTAAATGGGACGCGCATTCTACTGGATTGCGGCATGGTCCAGGGCAAGCGACGTGAAAGTTACGAAGCCAATGTCCACCTGCCGTTTGATGCCAGCTCGGTTGATCTGATGGTGCTGTCACATGCCCACATTGACCACAGCGGCAATGTGCCCAATCTGGTGAAGAGCGGCTTCCAGGGCGACATCATCTGTACAGCACCGACTCGCGATCTGTGCGCGACCATGCTGGCCGATAGTGCCCATATCCAGGTCCGTGATGTCGAATACGTCAATAAGCGCCGCAAGAAAAATGGCGAAGCCCCTGTGGACCCCATCTACACCCAGGAAGATGTCATCAATGCGATGAGCTACTTCGTGACGCAGTCCTATACGCGCCCGCGTAAAATCGCGCCCGATGTCCAGCTTACTTTGTATGATGCCGGACACATGCTCGGCAGCGCCATCGTCCAACTGGATATTCTCGATCATGAAACTGACCGTGAAGTGCGGCTGGTTTTCAGTGGTGACCTGGGCCGAGCGGGTATCCCCATCATTCGCGATCCATCGCAAATCGAAGGTGCCGACATCCTTATTATGGAAAGCACCTATGGCAATCGCCTGCATGATCCTTACCCGGATGCTGAAAAAGAGCTGGAACGTATCGTTCTGGAAACCTACAAGCGCGGTGGTTCCATTGTAATGCCGGCTTTCGCGGTCGGACGCACACAGCAGCTTGTGTATACGCTCCACCGCCTGATTGAGGCGGGTGATATTCCGCGCATCCCTATCTTCGTGGATAGCCCGCTGGCCGTGAATACGACCTCGGTCTTTGGCCTGCATCCCGATGTCTACGACGCTGAAACGCGCGAATTCGTGCTGGAATTGGGCAAACCCAATCCCTTTGGCTTCGATTTGCTGACTTATATCCAGACTGTTGAAGAGAGCAAGCAGCTTAACTTCCGCCGGGAACCCTGTATCATCATCAGCGCCAGCGGCATGGCGGAATTCGGGCGTGTGGTGCATCACATCAAGAACCGCATTGAAAACGCCAACAACACAATTCTGATTACGGGCTGGCAAGCTCCGGACACACTGGGTCGCAAGCTCGTCGATAAGCTCGATACAGTGCGCATCTTCGGCGATGAATATCACGTCCGGGCACATGTGGAGGTACTCAATGGCTTTAGCGGTCACGCTGATCGTGATGAACTGTTAGCCTGGGTCCACGCGATGAAACGCCGCCCACAACGTACCTTCCTGGTTCACGGCGAAGAAGACTCCGCGCTGGCACTGGCCAATTCTCTGCACGAATTGGAGAACTTGACAGTCGATGTTCCGCAATTGCTCCAGAAATATGATGTATGATAGCTTTAGATAAACAGGTAAGTTCATCCGTAGGGACGCAGTATGCTGCTGCGTCTGCCATCAGCAGAACATAGCGAAACAGGGTAAATCATGGAAGACAGTATCTTCAGTCAGGAATGGCGGCGCTGCTTGCAGGAACACTACAAGTACGTCGTTCGCAATGACGATACCATTACCCGTGACTCATTGGAAAAAGTTCTGTTGAGTCAGGCCGTCAACTTCAGCGAAGATGACCTGCAAACCCTGTATGTAGAGGCTACTGCGCACGTCGAGGATATGCCCGATGGCTTCGTGCCCGATATGCAGCGCGCCGGAGCAACCTCGCCGGAGCAGGCAGAACCAGTCTCGGCGGATGTTCACCAGCCTGCCAACGAGGACATGACCTTCATTGCCCATCCAGCGGAATGTACCTGTCCATCCTGCATGGAATCCGTCGCAAATGAGTCGCTCCATGATGAAGAAGGGCAGCCGCTGTCACCAGAAGCGCTTGAAGAACGTATAGCAGAGCAAGAAGAACAGGCAAAAGCATCCGAAAAGCAGATGCGCATGTTCTAAAGTATTTTTTCGGAGGCCATTATGTGGCGTAACATCTGGCGAATTGTTGCTGTCCTGATGATCGGAATCATCATTGCAGGTATTGTGCTGCTCCTGAACTTCACAGCACCGAACCCCACCGGACGTCGCTATTCCAGTGAAGTTGTAAATCTGGACCTCAGTAACGGTGATAGAGGCACAGATGGCGAGCGTATTCTTGCGACTGACTTGAATGCGCCCAACAACAATTTGGAAAAACACTGTATTTGTGGTGCGGTGGCAACAACGACTTCGCAGTGCAATTTATGCCGCGTAACGATTACGAGTGTTAACACATATCGCCTGCCTGATTTCTTTACGGAAGCCTATATCGCGGATTCTAAAAATCGTAATAGCTGGCAGTCACTTGATACCCGTGAATATGCGCAAATGACTGACTATGCCGATGCAGCTATCGCATTGGATATTCCGCTGTGGGTGTTCGTTCGCGTTGATACAATCGTAGACCAACCAATGTATGACCTCGTTCGTTCTACAGGTGGTGATATCGTGCATTACTTTGCAGTCCCCGATTGGGTTGATCCGGTGAATATTATTGCTATCGTTGGCATCATACTAGGTTCTTTAATTGTGGTGTTCGTGCTCTGGCGAGAGTTCCGCGAAACGCGCCACATGTCCCAGATTTATCGCGATGTTCCTGAAGAGGAACCCGAATCGCCAACCAATCGCAGCTTCCCGGCAGCACCGAAGCAGGATGATCCTGGAGTCGTCATTCACGTGACCCACCAGAAGATGGATGATGCCGAGGAATTCATGGACAAGGTCAAGAACCGCGTCGAGAAAACCAACGGTAACGGCCACTTCAGCATCAATGTGGATGTCGTTGATGACGATGAGTCCTGATCATCAGCCGCCGATCTTCTCCGATGAAGATCGGCACTTTATGCAATTGGCCCTTTTAGAAGCAGAAAAAGCACTGGAACACGGCGATGTGCCTGTCGGGGCCATCGCCGTTTTAAATGGTGAGGTCATCGGCAGCGGATTTAATGCCCGTGAACGTGACCGCGACCCAACCGCCCATGCCGAAGTCATCGCCATGCGGTCAGCATCTCAGCACATTCACCACTGGCGCCTCGATGATGTCACGCTCTACTGTACGCTGGAACCCTGCTGCATGTGTGCCGGAGCGATGGTCCTGGCGCGGCTGCCACGCCTGGTCTTCGCCACCCCTGACCCGAAAGCCGGGGCAGGTGGCAGTATCATGAATATAGTCCAGCACCCGCAGCTTAATCATCGCGTAGAAGTCGCGCAGGGCCTTTTTGCTGATGAAGCTGCCGAGCAGTTGCAGGCGTTCTTCCGGCAGTTGCGCGCCCAGGGAAAAAAGTAAACAAAAAGGCGGCTGTAGGGCCGCCCAGTAGTTGCCAGTTTGTTCCTGTATTGAATTGGGTGATGCTTAAGCCTTCACCTTGGGTCCGCGTCCACTGATCAGGCCGCCGATGAAGATCAGGGCAGCCGCACCGATGGTTGCGATGACTAAGTTCGCGATAACCAGTGTGATGCCGCTTTCAGGCGTATCGACACCAATGAACCTGGCGATGAAACCGCCGACAACGGCTCCTGCGATACCCAGGACGATGTCGCGGCAGCCAGATTGATCTGGGCGTCCCATCAATCGACGTGCAATCTCGCCAGCCAATGCTCCCACTATCAGCCAGCCAAGAATGATAAATGGCGATTTGAGAATGCCTTCAATAACTGCACCAATATCCATGCGATTTCCTCCTACTCCCTTTGTTGCCAATAGTATAACGTGTGAACAGGCCGCAGTGTAGCAAATACAGCATTTATTCACCAAGCTCTTTGCTGTAAAATGCCTGTCATACAATTGCTTTGCCCAGGGGAAAGGTGCCAGAGTGGTTGAATGGGCCTGTCTCGAAAACAGGTGTAGGGCCTTGCCCTACCGTGGGTTCGAATCCCACCCTTTCCGCAGCAAGACGAAGCAGCCCACCATACCCCGGTGGGTTGTTTTTTTAACGGATGCCTGCGCATCATCAGCCGGGGATTGGTGATAGCTAAAGGCCTTCATTCTTCATCTCAGCAGAGAGGCTTGGTATGACCACAATCGCTGTTTTTGGCAGTGCCATCATTGCGCCGGATACACCGGAATACACCGCTGCTGAGGCCGTTGGTTTTGCGCTGGCACATGCTGGCTACAGCGTCATGACAGGCGGTTACGATGGCATCATGGGCGCAGCCAGTAAGGGTGCTGCCGCTGCTGGGGGCGAGGTCATCGGCATTACCGTCGCGCGCAGTGGCCAACTGGAAGAGCGTATCCCCAACCCCTGGCTCACACAGAATATCGAACTGCCGGATATGCGTACACGCCTGGTTCATCTGGTCGATCATGCTGAGGGGTATGTCATCATGCCTGGGGGCATCGGCACATTGCAGGAAGTGGGGGAAGCGTGGCAGCTTTTACGCATGATTCCCGTGCGCCGTCCGATGGTGGCCTTCGGGACCATGTGGCGACAGGTTTTGCAGCCGATTGCCAGCAGTCCGTATGTCAGCCCAGCCCAGACGCAGACACTCTTTTTCTGTGATGCGCCGGAACAGGTCGTGCCAGCGATTGAGAATGTCCTCAATATGAATGTGCCCAATACATAACAGGGAAGGCACCTTATGGATACGCAGCGTCTGATCTATCTGCGTGCGCAAAAAGACAAGTTTTTTAAGGAAAATGAAAACTCGCCGCTGACCGAGGCGCAAAAGGCGCACTTCACCGGACTCAATTACTATGTGCCACAACCCGGCTGGGACCTTATCGTTGAGGTAGCGCCTTTTGAGAAGAAAGACAACGTGCAGATTCAGCATACCAAAGGTGACGCACGCTGGTTCATGCGCTATGCGGAGTTCATCTTTGATGTGCATGGCACGCAGGGCCGCCTGACGATCTATCGTGCGGCCAACTACTTTTTCTTGCCCTTTGTCGATGCCAATGCGGGAACAGAAACGTATGGTGCTGGCCGATACCTGGAACCGGAGCAGCTAGCAGACAACCGCTTCCATGTTGATTTCAATCAGGCCTACAATCCCTATTGCGCTTATAGTGACCATTGGAACTGCCCCATAACTCCCGCAGAAAATCGCCTCACTGTTGCTATCCCCGCTGGTGAAATGCTGCCTACTGGCGATTGGGTAGGGTAGTGAATGAGGGTGCCCCATACAATTTGGGCCACCCTCATAAATTGAAGCGTTACCAGGCATAGGCTTCTGGAGCTTGCCCAACCCGCAGTGGACGACCCTTGTTGGGATCGAAGATTTCATCCAGTTTCTGGAGTGTCTCGTCGTCGAGTTCCAATTCAGCAGCGCGATCAAGCCCGTCTAAGTGGTCAACAGTGCGCACACCCACAATCGGGGAATCAACCGCCGGATGGGCTAGCGTCCAGGCAATCGCGACAACATGTTCTTTTTCGCCTAATTCTGCGCACAATGCGGAAAAATCTGCCATCTGTTGATTGGCATCACCGAGATGAATACCGTATTCATTCTCAACCTGGTTCGTACGCGATCCTTCAACCGATTTCTTCTTGCCAGTCAGCAAACCACCAGCCAGCGGCATATAGGGAATCACTCCGATACCGAGCGCTTTCGCGGCTGGCAGGACTTCCAGTTCAGGATAACGGCAGACGAGGTTATACATGGTTTGCTCAGAGATGAATCCCATCGACCCGCGTTGCATCGCCTGTAGCTGATGTGTAGCCAGACCCCAGCCAGGGAAATTGCTGCCGCCCATATACAGCACCTTGCCGTCATTCATAATTCTTTCAAAGGTGCCCCAGAATTCTTCTGGCGTGATATTGCGATCAATATGATGTATTTGATAGAGGTCGATGCGATCTGTTTGCAAGCGTTGGAGAGATTCGTTGACGTGTTTACGGACCTTATACGTCGAAATTCCGGCGCTGTAATTGGGATTATTTTCCTCACCCATCGGGCCAAATACTTTTGTCGCCAGTACGATGTCGTCACGGGTACCCCGTTCTTTCATCCACTTGCCGATGATTTCTTCCGACCGACCACGTCCGCCGCTGCCACCATAGACATTGGCGGTGTCAAAAAAGTTGATGCCCATTTCCAGGGCCTTATCCATGATCTTAAACGAATCTTCTTCGGAAGTCCGGCTGCCAAAGTGCATCGTGCCCAGGCATACCTGACTGACCTGTAAGTTGGATTTTCCAAGATTTGTGTACTTCATCACGCATTCTTCCTTATGGAGAAACCTATATAACGGATAGTGAGAGGGTTGATCTGACTAAGGGGATGGATTGATCTAGCTTCGTTATTTGTTGATAGTGCTTAATCAGCATTGTTAGTGTAGCGGATACTTAGGCCAATGGTATTAAGTGGATATGCAGACCACTGCGCGTTCGATTTCGCTGATGCCATCAGCTTATTGCTAGTATTTGCTGCGAGAACTGTCTATAGTTAGCCTTCAATTACTGACAGCACCGTCACAAAGTGACGTGCTCTACCTACACAGTTCGATGGATTGAAAATGAACAGGGACTTTGCCACACTCCAGATTGTACATAGCGCCGGAGGGGGGCATCACCCAGAAGATGCGGGTTGGGGCTGCGTGTACGAGCACTCCGCTACGATGGTGGTTGCTGATGGGGCAAGCGTTCGCCTGAGTCCAATCAAGAGCTTGCAGCCCATGCTCGACAAGTATGCGCCCCAATATACCTCCCAAGTTACGCCGTCTGGCGTCGCCTCTCGCCTGATTCGGGACACAGTTGCCCAGCTTGCGGGCAGCTTCCCTCTGATTCCGCTGGACGAGATGATTCTTCAAGCGAATCAACGGCTGGCCGATGAACTCATTGCAATCTATGGCGAACTATCATCAGCAGCGATCCTGAAGCATGAACCGCATCTCACCCTTTTAGAAGAAGATGCGCGCTATTTGCGATTGGCCCTGCCTGTGTCGACCTATTCTGTAGCCCGCGCCGATTGGCACGCGAACACCCTTGAGGTCGTCCAGGGCGCAGATGCCGCTGTCTTCATCCTTTATCAGGATGGTCGTTGCCTACAAATCACACCTGACCAGATGGCACAACACGATGAGGCTGCCAGAAAAAATCTCGTAGGCCAGCCGGACGCGCCTGCGCAGCATCCATTTTTCCGGCAGATGGGTGATAACCGCTCGTCGGAAGTCAATCGCTTAAATGGCATCTATCATAATTATGTCGGGCCTGATGGCGAGATAGACCAGAATCTGGGTGTCTCGGTCGTCGATGGCTTGCCACAGATAGCCAACTATATGTTCCAGACGCAGATTTCGCTTGATGGCGTACAGGCCGTCCTGGTCACATCGGATGGCATGTTCTGGCCCAGTCCATTGGACGAAACGCCGGATGCAGCCAGCCAGCGTATCCAGGCGATGGGCGAGCGCATCACGCGCGATGGCTTAGAGGGCTACCTGCGTGCGCTCCGGGCACAAGAAACCCACTTGCGCGAATCAGGTATTGATCCGCATCAGAAGCATGATGATGCAACGGGACTATTGCTTACACTGGGCAAATAGGACTTCTTGGCTTTAGTAGGCAACATGAACTTTTGCATCGGGCGTCTGAATCCATTCAGATGCCCGATTGGATGCGTCTTGTAATAAGAATGACCGCATTTTCAGGGTCATCCCCGCGATCTTAGGCACCCTTTATTTCCGTATTTATTAACGCTGTTGAGCCTGTTTTTGCCCGAATTGGCGTACCTTCTTAATTGTTTGGACCCAAGTTCAGCGCATCCCCTTAATAAACCTAGAAATTTCAGATTATCTGCTTGAGTACAAATACGGACTTATTGAACTATTTTTCGCCTGGAAGTTAATTGTCTTGTGAGAATTATTGTCCTATAATTGATATTATGGGATTCAAATAGTTAATTTTACTTATGTCTATATGCTCATTTTATTCATAAATCAATCTTATTTATTACAATATATTCAGTGCTTCTATTCTTGGTGGCATAGCGACTATCGCTAACAATACAAAATCGAGAGCTGTATGACCGACCAACTGGCAACAATCCTCTACATTGAAGACGATCTCACTTTTGCTTATCTGTTCCAGTATTACCTCGAATGCGCTGGTTACAATGTCGAAATTGCTCTCACCGGTTCAGCCGGGATAGCGAAAATAAGTCAGACATCATATGACATTATTGCAATTGCCCAAAATCTGTTTGACTACAGCGGCCTTGATTTGATGCGAACGATTGTAGATCGTAGCGATATGTCTCGCGAACTGCTGCCGAGTATGGTTATGGTCGCTAAACGCAGCGACGCAGATATCGCTGTCCAGGCGATGAAGTTAGGTGCCGTTGACTATCTCATCCACACCCGAGACAGCAATTATGAGGAACAACTGGTTACGACTGTGAACCGTATTTATAAAGAGCGGCGGGGATGGAAAGCCAAATTCCTGGAAGAAAAACAGCGTTCAGACTACATGCGCCAGTTGGAGAGCTTCTCCCAGGTTGTTGCCCATGACCTTAAGAATCCAATCAGCATCATCATGGGGTTCTCTGACATCCTCAAGAACGGTGAATACGGCATCACTGAACAGGAACGGCAAGAATACATCGAGCTGATGCACAAAAGCTCGGTCAAGATGCACGATATTGTTGACTCATTATTGATGCTTGCACGTACCAAGCAGACGACTGACATCGCCCTGAAAACGCTTGATATGGCCGACATCATGCAGGAAGCCAAACAGCGTACATTTAACCTTGTCCTTGAATATAATGCCATCATTGAGCAGCCCTCATCCTGGCCAGAAGCTGTTGGCTTTGCTCCCTGGATAGAAGCTATCTGGGTCAACTACATCAGCAATGCGATCAAATACGGCGGCAAACCGCCTGTTATAAAGGTTGGCGCGACTGAACTCCCAGACAATATGATCCGCTTCTGGGTGAAGGATAATGGTCCTGGCTTATCGCCCTTACAGATGAAAGCCTTGTTCCAGCCGTTTAAACGTCTCCATGGCTCTGAAATTCAAGGAACCGGCCTTGGACTGACCATTGTCCAGCAAATTGCGGAAAAACTCGGTGGCACTGTGGGCGTTGATAGTACCGAAGGGGCGGGCAGCATATTCTGGTTCACACTCCCCACAAAAGCCAAACCGAAGTGGCGCAGTGTTTCTACAGGCACTACCCTTGAGCAGCAGACACGGCCACTACAGGACCCATCGCAGATCGCCACTGCACCTCTCAGCCCATTGCCCTACGCAGGTGCTGCTGGACAATAGAATTTGACCGTAACAGGTAGTCTCTGGGCAGATTGTCACTAAATCTTAAGACGATCCTCCAAAGATGATGATTGACCGATTAATCTGGCATTAATCGGTTTTTTATTTCCTACTCATTTATGCTAGACTGTTCGCAGTATCTGCTTCCAGTGTCACCATAAGGTAAATATAAGCCGCCACAATTTATGTTACACAAGACATTAGGAAATATTTCATCCAGAGTGTATGCCTACGACCTGTCAACAATGAGAAGTGAATTCATACTTAAAGACCATGCCTTACGAGCCATCTCTGCCGCTATCAGTCAAATATGAGGCTGCGTCACGTTATTTAGGCATCACAATCGCGGTTGTAAGCTCCATCATTATTCTGGTCTGGGTATTTGATATCTCCCCGCTGATAAATGCTTTGCCCGATCTTATGAAAATCAGTATCGGTGCCGCAATCCTGTTCCTGATATGCGGCATTGTGCTTTCTGATAATAAACTTGATCGCCGTCTACATTATTTTCTGACAGCCTGTGTGATATTGATCGCCGGATTGCTGCTCTCTCAAGACCTCTTTGGCTGGAACGCTGGCGGTTCGCTCTTGACTAGCGAGGCCGGAATGATGCCTGGTCGCATGCCAACGATAACAGCGGCTGGCTTCCTCTTAATGGGCTTTTCTCTTTTGGCCATCCGAACTTACGCCAGACTGTCCCAGATATTGGCCCTGATTACCGTTGGCGTTGTCCTTGTTGCGATAGTTGGCTACTTAAACACCCTTGGATCGTCCTATGGCGTTTTTTCGCCTTCCATCATGGCACCTTTTACTGCGCTTCTTTTTTTTGT
Source organism: Anaerolineaceae bacterium (assembly GCA_020634165.1). GTDB lineage: Bacteria > Chloroflexota > Anaerolineae > Aggregatilineales > Phototrophicaceae > Phototrophicus. The sequence continues at coordinate 1,117,253 of JACKCF010000001.1, forward strand.
ACTGGTGTTAGGTGTCCTTTTCCAGACAACGAGTGACAAATTGGAAAATCGTGTTGAGGAGAGTACATCAGAGATTGGCCTCGCACATCAGAAAATGACGGGTAGTGAGGCGCTCTTTGCTGGGCTGCTGGAATCTGCCCCTGATGCACTGGTGATTGTCAACAAAATGGGCAATATTGTGCTTGTGAACGCTCAGGTAGAAGCCCTATTTGGTTATCAGAGACATGAGTTATTGGGGCAGAATATCGATATCCTTCTTCCTGAAGCATTCCGCAGCGCCCACAAAAATCACCGGGCAGACTATGTGGAGCGCCCACATATGCGCAGTATGGGGACCGATCTCAACCTGTTGGCACTTCGCCGAGATAAAAGTCTTTTTCCGGTAGATGTTAGCCTTAGCCCCATCCAGACACCCGAAGAAATGCTGGTGATTGCGGTTGTTCGTGATATTACCAGGCAAAAGGAAACGGAAGCAGCCCTTGCGGCCAGCCAGGAACGGCTCACACTCTTCATAAACAGTGTGCGCGACTATGCGCTGTATATGCTCGATCTCGACGGCAACGTCACAAGCTGGAATGAAGGCGCTCAGCGAATTAAGGGCTACCAAGAAGATGAGATCGTTGGCAAATACTATGGCCGATTTTTCATTGAGGAAGATCAAGCGGCTAATCTGCCTGCGCATGCCCTGGAATTGGCCAGGGCAGAGGGGCGTTATTCGAGAGAAGGATGGCATGTTCGCAAAGATGGCAGCATATTCTGGTCACTGACGCACATGACGCCCATTTACGATAGTGCTCAACATCTGATCGGATACTCTAAAATCACGCGCGATCTGAGTGAGCGTAAGCAAGCCGAAGATGCCATTCGGGATAGCGCTGCCCTTTTTAAGCAAGTACTGGAATTGTTACCCGTCGGCGTTTGGATTCTGGATTCGCAAGGCATTGTTACGACCCGTAATCCGGCTGGCTACCGCATATGGCAAGGCGAGCGATACCTCACGGCTGGTCAGTCTGCCAATGATGTTGGTTGGTGGATGGATACAGGCGAGCGCATTAAAGCCGATGAATGGGCGTCAACCCGCGCGGTTGCCAAAGGCGAGACGTCCATCGACGAAAGTATCGAAATCGAGTGTTTTGATGGCTCACATAAGTTTATTCTGAACTCAGCTATTCCGATTCGTGATGATGACGACAAAGTAACCGGCGCCATTGTTGTAAATCAGGATATTTCCAGCCTCAAAGAAACAGAAGCAACCTTGCGGCGCTATGCTGATGCGCTGGAGAAGAATAACCAGGATTTGGAACAATTCGTCTATATGGCATCGCACGATCTACAGGAACCCCTGCGGAAAATACAGGCTTTTGGGGATCGACTCCAACTGCGAACCCAGGATGTGCTTGATGAGACGGCCCGCGATTATTTAATGCGGATGATAAACGCCTCTTTCCGTATGCGGAACCTCATCGAGGACTTGCTCGTCTATTCAAGGGTCAGTACCCAGGCTTTGCCATTCCGTACAGTTGATCTCAACGCAGTGGTGGCGTCCGTCCTCTCCGACCTGGAAATTGCGATTGAGCGTACCAATGCCCGAATCAATGTGGGCAATTTGGCGACAATCGGTGGAGACACGCTACAATTGAGCCAGATGTTCCAAAACCTAATCAGCAACGCTCTAAAATTTCATAAACCAGATCAGGAACCGATTATTGACATACACAGTCGTTTCCTTGATCTGAGCAAACGACCAATTGCGGAAGATAACCGCTCACAATCAGCCTATGTAGAAATTACAGTTGCAGATAATGGTATTGGCTTTGATCCAAAATATGCCGACCGCATTTTCAAGATGTTTCAGCGCCTGCACGGACATTCAGAATATGAAGGTACAGGTATTGGGCTGGCAATCTGTCAAAAAATCGTCGAGAGACACAAGGGGACGATTGTTGGGCATGGCCTGGTAAATGGCGGTGCAACATTTGTTGTCACATTGCCAATGGATCAGAAAAAGGATCACTTGTGAAACACAAACATCACACATTCACAATTCTAATGGCCGACGACGATGTTGAAGATTGTATGCTGGCTGCCGATGCCTTACGCGAAAGCCAACTCAAAAATCCCATTAAGTTTGTTCATGATGGCGAAGAATTGCTGGCCTACCTGCGCCAGGAAGGGGAGTATGCCGAGGCAGAACTGCCAGGATTGATCCTCCTGGATTTGAATATGCCGCGCAAGGATGGCCGTGAGGCCCTGCAAGAAATTCGATCCGACCCCAAATTGCGCAGGATTCCTGTGATCATATTGACGACCTCGAAAAACGAAGCGGATATTTACCTCAGCTATGATATAGGAGCGAATTCATACATCACAAAGCCTGTATCGTTTCAGGACCTGGTGAACATAATGCGCGTAGTGGGGCGCTACTGGTTCGAAACTGTTGAAATCGCGGGCATTGATAATGAATATTAATGGCCTCAGTGCGCCGCTTCGCATCCTGCACGTGGATGATGACGAAGAGGACTTTTTAATCATGCGGGAATTGCTTTCCGACATGAAATATACACCTGTGGAAGTCGAATGGATAAGCGACTATCATCAAGCCCTTGAGGTGCTGCTGCGAAACGAACATGACCTGTGTTTGCTGGATTTTTACCTTGGCGAGCACAATGGGCTTGAACTGTTAAAAGAGGCCCAGAACGCCGGATGTTACGTGCCATTTGTGATGCTGACAGTCTCTAATGACCGTGCGATTGATCTTGAAGCCATGCAATACGGCGCCCATTACTATCTGGTAAAGTCCCAGCTTACATCCCATGAATTAGAACGAACGATACGTTATAGCCTGGAACGGACACGATTGCTCCGTATCACAAAAGAACTCAACGGAGAGCTTGAACAACGTGTCGAGAAGAGGACACAACTCTTGCAGGAAGCCAACCAGCGCCTGGAGGACGAAATTGTGGAACGCGAGAGGGTAGAACAGGAACTGCGCACACTCCGCAATGAGCGAGAGCAAGAGACTCTGAGTCAGATTTCTCAAAATTCAAAAACCAGGGTTACGGCACAGTTGTTAGGTTTGCGATCTCTTCAAGAGTCCGAACCCAATACCTTTGATCTGCTCGTTGATCGATACAGTGCGCTTATTGATCTGGCATTGGAACAGCGAGCTTATAAAGTAAATCACAGTGTGTCACAGCAGTTGAGGGACCTTGCAGAGCAAATGGGTAGGCTTCGCCTTAGCCCCAGGGATGTCGTGGAAATACACAATCTGGTTCTGGGTACCAAGAATAAGAATATTACGCAGGCAAGGGCCGAGAGCTATATCGATGAGGGCCGATTGTTGATTTTGGAATTGATGGGATACATGGTTTCTTACTATCGGAATTTTTCCTACGGTAATGAATGGCGTGGAAGCAGCGAAAAATAAACTCGTCTGCATGCCCTAAGGAGGCATCAGTGCAGGAAAAATATGTTCTAAGACTATATATTACCGGAAAAACGCCACGCAGTGAAATGGCGATTTCCATGCTTCGTAGAATATGTGACGAAGATTTTAAGGGTCAATATCAGTTAAACGTGATTGACATTCTGGAACATCCTCAACTCGCGGAAGATGAAAAAATTCTGGCGACACCAACGCTCATAAAGGTCTTGCCGCAGCCACTACGGCGTATTATTGGCGACCTTTCAAATCGGGAGAAGGTCCTCTTTGGGCTTGATCTGCACCCCTATCCGACACAAGGAGATAGTTAAGTGGCCAGTCCGTTGCAGCCTATAGAAAAATTGAGAATTGGCATACCTGGCTTTGATTCCATTGCAGATGGTGGATTACCACAGGGGCGCATGACCCTTGTTGCTGGCTCCGCTGGTAGTGGCAAGACGATTTTCGCCGCACAATTCCTTGCGACGGGAATCATTGAACAAGGTCAGGCCGGGGTGTTCGTAACCTTTGAGGAAACGCCCGCAGAAGTGCGCAAAAATCTGATCTCGCTTGGTTGGCCAATCCAGGAATGGGAAGCGAACAACCAGTGGGTCTTTGTTGATGTCTCTCCGCAGCCAGGTGAAGATACCGTCATCATTGGTGATTATGACCTTGGGGCACTACTGGCACGGATTGAGCATGCCATTAAAAAAGTCGGTGCCAGTCGCCTTGCAATGGATACCATCAGTGCCATTTTTGCGCAGTTTCAAGACACACGCATCATCCGACGTGAACTTCACCGAATCGCATCAGCCCTCAAGCAAATGGGCATAACAGCAGTCATGACGGCGGAACGAATAGAAGAATATGGTGAAATTGCCCGCTACGGTGTAGAAGAATTCGTTGCCGACAATGTCATCATCATCCGTAATGTGCTGGAAGAAGAGAAACGCAGGCGTACCCTGGAAATCCTTAAATTTCGGGGAACATCCCATAAAAAAGGCGAGTTCCCATTCACGATTGCCCCTGGCGAAGGCATCGTCATAATTCCCCTGTCTGCCATTGAACTCAAACAGCGGTCCTCTAATGTGCGTATTTCGTCTGGCAATGCGGATATGGACCAGATGTGTGGTGGCGGTTTCTTCCGCGATGCCATCATTCTGGTGTCTGGTGCGACAGGCACAGGCAAAACGCTGATGACGACCGAATTCATCGCTGGTGGGACGAAAAATGACGAGCGCTGCCTGCTGTTCGCCTACGAAGAAAGTCGCGACCAGCTATTCCGTAATGCCACTGGTTGGGGAATTGACTACGAAAAGATGGAAGAAGAAGGCAAGCTACGGGTTGTTTGCACCTATCCTGAAGTCGCCAGCCTGGAAGATCATCTGATTCGTATCAAATCGGAAATTGAAAGCTTCCAGCCCAATCGCGTAGCCATCGACAGCCTATCCGCCCTTGAGCGCATTTCGACATTTAAAAGCTACCGCGAATTTGTCCTCGGTATCACCTCCTTTATCAAAGATAGGGAAACCGCAGGCCTGTTCACCTCCACAACCCCCGCATTGTTAGGCGGAACATCCATCACGGAAGCGCATATCTCCACCATCACCGATTCGATTATTATCTTGCGCTATGTGGAGATTTTCGGTGAGATGCGCCGTGGCCTGACGGTATTGAAAATGCGCGGATCATCCCATGACAAAGGCATACGTGAATTTGTGATCGACGGCCAGGGCATGCACATCGGCAAAGCCTTCCGCAATATTGCGGGCATTTTGTCAGGCAATATCGTGCATATTGAGTCCTCAATCAATGATAATCGCCTTGGGGGTATGTTCCAGGAAGATTAATGCCTTATCTAAATTCAAGCAAGAATCAACAGAGAAACATGGAATTCCCAAGTTTCTCTGTTTTTTTAGGGTACTGATAAATTTATTCCTATATAATTATTAAAACATAATTGACCTATTCACAATCCATTGAAACATTCATGAGTAATCGTCAAGTGTTGATAGGTAAATTGTAATAAAACTTCCAGTAGTGAAATTTACATTGACTTTGTGTAGACAGTCAGACGGTATGGGTGTAATAGCCGCACAACCAGCATGATGCCTAATTGCAAGGGCATTACCGTGAAATGACAACGCTAATCGCGACCAAAATCGAAAGGCACAAGATAGAGGCCGCCATGATTGATACTGTTAGAATCAACTTTCAGGAAATCATTGACACGAGTTCTGACGGGATAATCGTCGTTGGTAAATCTGGGAAAATTCTGTACGCAAATCCTGCGACTGAAGAGCTGTTTGAACGCCCAAGCCAGGAATTAGTGGAATCCGAATTTGGCTTTCCGGTTGTTGAAGGGGAAACAACCGAGCTTTCCATTGTGCGCAAGGATCGAAATCTGTGCATTGTCGATATGCGCGTCGTGGAAATGAAGTGGAACGATGATCTGGTCCATCTGGCGACGCTGCGTGATGTTACCCAACGGCGGCTCAAAGAGCGCGAGGTCCATCAGCACAACCTCGAACTCGAACAAACGATTGATGAGCGCACACACGAGCGTGACCTGTACCATGAACGCCTCAATGTGGTCTTCAATACCTCCAATGATGCGATTCTTCTACTCAATTCAGATGGCATCATCGAACTTGCAAACCCAGCCTTTGCACGGTTGTTTGGCCACACATCGGAAGAAATCATCAACCAGCCGCTGAGCTGCCTGATTGAAATTAACCACAGGCGCTACATTGAGTCTGCGATGAAAGAAGTCACGGCGACGGGCAAATCCTTTCGTGGCGAGGTGATCGCAAGACGCCAGAACAATACAACCTTTGATGTTGAAATCAGCCTGACTTCTGTGCTGAACAACCAGAACCATATGGTATGTAACCTTCATGATGTCTCGCATTACAAAGTGGTAGACCGCATGAAGGACGATTTTATATCGATGGTCAATCATGAACTGAGAACGCCGATTTCTACGGCGCTGCTCACGATGGAACTGATCGTAAGATACTATGATCGGCTCTCGGCAGAAAAAATCCGGCATACAGTGAAACAAAGCTACAACAGCATCGTTGCCCTCAGGGAACTGGTAGAAGGCATCCTTGACTATGCCTCCGCACAGGCACAGCGACGAAGCCGTGATGCGGTGCCCTTTGATGTTAAGCTGACGCTGGATCGCGTCATCGAGGAACTACAGGCGAACGCTGTTGAAAAGCATCAGGACCTCCAGGCGTGTGTCACCCCTAAACACATCGTTATTCGCGGTAAGGACCTGGATTTCACGCGGATATGGCGCAATCTCATCAGCAATGCAATCAAATATACGCCCAACGAGGGTCGTATTGCCGTGCGGTTGGCCAATATCAAGGATTCCACCGCGCTCGATAGTTGTGATCTTATCGATAAGGAGAAATTGCGAAACGCTTTGGATTTCGATACCAATAGCTATCTGGTTGGGCAGGTAGAAGACACCGGCTATGGTATCGCCGAAGAAGACTTTGATATTGTATTTGAGCCATTTAATCGTGGCTGGGCGAAGAGCAGTAACATTACAGGAACCGGATTAGGGTTGTCCCTGGTACGGGAATTGATCGTATCGTATGACGGTGACATTTGCTTTTCCAGCCAGGTCGGCAAGGGCAGTACATTCACCTTCTGGGTGCCTCTTGATTGAGTCTTAGGCACAGACACAATATGAGGGATGAAAATGCGTCGGGTGCTGCTCGGCGCATTTTGCTTTTATGGTTGCAGCGCTTAATATTGAGCAAAAAATGGCTGAATTCCTTTAGCTCTAGCTTCACAATGACGGATTTGTCCCGTGGTTGCCGTTTTCCCCTGGTGCGTTACACTCTGGCAATACACAAACACCTTACACTGAATACACTCGTTTAGACTGAAAAACGGTTGCTTGCCGCGACCACACTGCGGACGGAGTACCCATGAAAGTTATACAGGTTGGCATCGGTGGCATGGGCAATGCCTGGTTGAAAGCGGTCAGTCGCTCAGATGTGGTTGAATTTGCTGGCTTCGTCGAAATCAGCGACGAAATCGCTGCTGCCCAGGTAGACGCTTACAACCTCAATCCAGCGACCATTTTCAAATCGCTGCCGCAAGCCCTGGCCGCATTGGGTCCAGTCGATGGCATCATCAATGTGACGCCGCCACAGTTCCACAAGGATGTGACGCTCGCCGCGCTTGATGCGGGCATCCCTGTGCTGACGGAAAAACCGCTGGCGGGTACGCTGGCGGATGCCCAGACCATGCTGGCCAAAGCGAATGAAACAGGTATCTTGCTGACCGTTGCCCAGAACTACCGCTGTTCCGCCGTTGCCCGAACGGTGAAGAAGATACTCGATAGCGGCGAATTGGGCGCAATCGGCGCTGTGGATGTGCGTTTCTTCAAAGGCCCCCACTTTGGCGGATTCCGTGAAGAGATGCGCCACCCACTCATCATCGACATGGCCATCCATCATTTCGATATGATGCGTTACTTCCTCGATAGCAGTCCGGCCAGCATTTATGGCCGTAGCTGGAACCCGCCCTGGAGCTGGTTTAGCGGGGATGCTTCTGCCGCAGTGAATATGTGCTTTCAGAATGACATCATCGCCACTTACACCGGCTCATGGGTCGCGCAGGGTGTTGAAACGCCCTGGAACGCCAATTGGCGTTTTGAGTGCGCCAATGGTGTCCTGACGATTGTAGATGACAGGGTTTACGTGCAGATGCTTGGAGAAGCAATGCACCCGATCAATCTGCTGTCAGTCGAGCGCCAGGGTCAGGATTATCTGCTGCATGACTTTTACGATGCTGTAACCAGCAGCCAGCCGACGATTGCGCCAGCCCAGGACAACATCCATACGGTCGAGATGGTCTTTGCTGTTGTCGATGCCTGTGACACAGGCCAGACGATAATGCTCGATAAATAGGCCAATCGGGGTGTGAACGCGCTATAATGAAGGAAATAGTAAAAAATCACGCCAACAAATAGATTGCTCAGGTTCATTGTGCTAGATAATTGGCAACTTCCTGAAGTCAACATGCCAGAATGGCTGATGGGCAAGACCATCTGGTCTCAACTCCATCGCATGCATTACCACGTCGTGTCACAGCGCTTTCAGCGCTACCTGCGCCGACAAAAAGCCTCTTTTTCCATCTTCCCGTTCGTCATCGCAATGGGTTTTATCAGCCTGGGTGGTTTGTCTGCAACATTTTCCAGATTCGGCGTACAGGCCGTTCTGACCTTCCCCTTGTGGCTGATGGTCTTTAGCGGCAGCTACGTCATCGTGTGGATTTACCGCATCACCACCGTTCTGGCAGAACAACGCCGCTCCGGTTCGCTTTCGTCGCTCAATACCATTCCTGCCGGACGATTTTTTGTCTCTCTGGCGATCTGCCACGCGGTTCTCAACAAAGACGACGCCCTGGTCTGGATTCGCATGCTGCGCCACTTAGTGGTAGGCGTCATCCTCTATGTGCTGATGATGGTCATCATGGTGACGCTGACCCAGATTGACACAGTCGAATTGGCGGAAACAGCGACCATCATTTTTGACATTGGCGTGATTGTGGCGGTGGTTTATGCCGAACATCGCCAATCCGTATTATTGGGCTGCCTGACGGCTATCACCTTGCCGCGCGCGACCAGTAACAATGATAGTGCGTCCATTGCCATTCTCGGCTTTGTCGCACTCCAGGTAGCGACCTTTGCCGTACCTGCTTTGATAGCGATTGCCGTTCAGATGATGATAGGTCGCGAGGAACCCCTGATTGCAGTGGCATTCCTGCTTTTCATCATTCTGCGCGAGGGATTAGTCAACCTGTTATGGTGGATAGTTTCTCGCCATGATTAATTCGAACTAGTCCAGCGCTTCCAGATCAAAATCGACCTCGAACAATCGCTGCCAGGGCAGTCGTACGCTCCCTGGAACGATGCGCCACTGCTTCCCCAATCCTGGAATCTGGATCAGTCGGTCGCGCAGACCATTTTCAATATACATGAGCACATCGTCCGTGTCCTGTGGCGCAATGCCTGTTACCTTATAGCGCTCTCCCAGCCATTGAATCGTCGCCTGCCGGACCAGATGCTGGTATCCCCAATCCTCGATGAAACGATGCGCCAGAAAACGTGACTGTGCCTGCTTTTGCTCCCTGGATGCTGCCATGCTGGCGGCAACCCCCTGCGCCAGCGCCGTGCCGATGGTGTTACCAGCCGTGTTCCATGCTCCGTAGGCGGCCAGCTTGGTCACATCTACCTGCTGGAAAAGGCGCTCAATCAGCAGAGGATCAGCCCCATTGGGGTAGGCAACATCACACAGGATCACATGCCGACCCTCATGCAATAATTGGTCAATATCGCGCACGAACTGCTCAATATGCGGCACTCGGCGCGCTGTTTCCTGGGTATATCCAGGCAGCGTATCATCATACTCGCGCCCTATGCGCACAGGCGGATTAACCGCTACGACGAAATCAGCCGCGCTCATGGTGTCCATGATCGTGCCACCAAGCGCCCGAATTTGCCGTTCAACGGTGGTAGAAATCGGCCCATCTTCATAAGGGGCAATCTGCTTGCGATCTTCGTCGATGGCATACATGATAGCAAACGTCGGCGGTGTTTGGCCGCGCAGGATGGCGCGTATCATCAGCACACAGCCGATCTCATCGGCACCAGGGTAAAAGAGCAGTCTTGGGTCGCTATCTGCTAGGCGTCGTGCCCAGGTCTGCAACCAGGCTTTCTCCTGGGAGCCATATCCGTATTCGCTGGTATCGTCCGAACTGATGACCAGCAGGTCGAATACATCCTCCGTAAACAGCTTGAGCACATGCAGATTGACCATATGGTTGCGCAGCCGTCGCTGCCTAAAATCAGCCAGATGTTCCGCTGGAATGTCAGCTTCCAATGACGCCAGCTCTGTTTCAACATCATGGCCAAGTTGCTGGCGGTGCTTCAGTTGCGAATAGCGATAAATGCGCGTGCCATACAGGCCCCAGTAAACGGCTTCTTCCGTATTGCTATTGGCATTCGATACCCGTGTGATGACGTTGAAGCCATAAAGTGGCACATCGTCTAAGTCGCGCAGGTCGTTGATGTTTGCCAGAATATCGGTCACATCGTCGCCCGATGTGCGCGACGTGACCAGCCCGCCATAGCCCAGCATATCGACCGATACCAGCCACGCATCGACCGCCTGCGACTGCATCCAGGATTGTAGCGCGTTACGGTTTGCGGGCTTGCGCCTCTGGGAAAGCACCTCCATCGGCGGCAGAACGATCTCCTGTCCGGCGATCTCGGCGATCATCTGCGGATAGCGAACGTTAACCGGGCGTTCATCCAAGGGGATCAGACCAATGCGCATTTTCGCTGCACCCTAAATAAGTTTCACTTGGAACAAATAGCAAAAAACCAATAACCTGATAAATAACGTGAGCTTTGTTTTAGTAACGGGTTTATTTCGAAGCATCTGAAACCCAAACACAAGGCATTTGTGATGGCTTTCAGCCCTCAGCTTTTCTTTTTGGGCTGATCGCTGACTGCTGATGGCTAACAGCGAACCGATTTGCTGGGCGGTGCGTCTATGATGGCCACATTTTCGTTATCCAAAACTGACGTTAAATACATCAGCCGCCCCAAATTGCGAGACGGCTGATGCAGTGAGGATGGTGGTGACGTCTGTCGGCTATGGCACCAACCGCAGCGTCACGATTTCATAGGGTTTCAAATTGAGTGTGACCTGATTGTTCTCGACGACCAGTTCTTCGTCATTTTCTTCTAGCAGGTTGCAATGATAGGCTGCGCTGACATTGAAGCCAGCGGTCAGGGTAACAGGCCCACGATTGCGCTCGCCTTCGTACAGGCGCACGATCACGCCGTTGCCATCTTCGGCCTGCTTGACGGTTTCCACAACCGCATTGCGCTTATTGACGGATACCAACTGCACCGCAGCGCTATTGCCACTGCCGCCGCTGATCGGGACCAGCAGCACGGGGTCGTTCAGATCGTAGGCATTCTCAGGAACCCCGTTACGCCAATCGCCAGTATGGGGCAGCAGGCTGTAGACCATCTTGTGCTCGCCCTGGTCCGCGACCGGATCAGGCATGGTGGCGGATTTCAGCAGGGACAGACGCATGACGTTATGCAGCACATCGTAGCCGTACTTGCTGTCGTTCAGCAGCGCCACGCCGTAATTGCCTTCGCTGAGGTCGGCCCATTTTTGGGCAGCCGTCTCAAAGCGTCCCCAATCCCAGGAGGTATTGCGGTGTGTATTGCGCTCCACATTGCCCCACTGAATATCGAAGGTCGCTGTCGGGCTGAGGATATCTACTGGGAAGGCGGCTTTCAGCAGGATATGGCTTTCATGCCAGTCAACATGCGTATCGAAGTCGATGCGCTTGCTGTTGTGGTAGATGTAAATCCGCTGCATAACCGTGCTGCTGCGATAAGCGTACGCAACCTCTACCGCCGCCCGGACAGGACCAGACTCAATGACGCTCACGCTGGTCGGATTGTCGAGCTTTTCAACGCGGTCATCAATGAAGATGTCCACATCCCAGGCATCCCACGCCAGCGGACGGTCTTCCATCGCCAGGATTTGGTTGCCAGTTTCGCCTTCAGTCAGGACTTCACGGCTTGCTTCTTTGTCATAAATGCTGGTGATATCACCGTTGGCAGCGAAGGTCACGGCCATCAGGCTGTTCTCAATGACGAGCGTATCGCCCTGTTCATTCACTTCGAGCGAGGACGTAAACGGTGCTGCCGTCTGAACACTTTGCAGCGGTGTCACGGAGAAAGCCGCCATGTCCGGCAGATCGACGATCAGACCATCTTGAGTGCCCTGGGTCATCAGCGGCGCGCCACCAACAGGGGCCAGCCCAGTAGAAACTTCACCATGAACCACACCGACGCGATTACCCGTAAAGCCAGTCGGGTTAACGGCCACCACGCTTGTCTGTACCGGGAAGACGCTCGCCAGTGCGCTGAGTGCCGCGTCACGGGCACCTTCGCCCAGTTCACGGATGTGCGCATAATCGCGGTCGCTGTCTTCGTACACAGGCGTAATTGACGACCCTGGCAGAATATCGTGGAATTGGTTCAGGCAGACCAGTTCCCAGGCTTCGTTGAAAGCCTCAGATGGATATTCGGCGCCAGCGTATTGGGCTGCCATTGCTGCCAGTAGTTCGGCATCGTGCAGCAGGAATTCGCTCTTGCGATTGTTCCATTTGTTGCGCGCCTGGCTGGTCAGCGTACCGCGATGCAGTTCCAGATAGAACTCGCCGTTCCATGTCGGCAGATCGTCTGCGACCGTCGCTTCGATGTTATCCAGGAATTCTTTGACTGTACCTGGACGAACTTTCGGCGTACCCGGCATGGCCTTCAGGCTCTCGATGTTTTCGATCATCTCGCGGGTTGGGCCGCCGCCGCCATCGCCGTAACCATAGGCGGTGATAAGTTCGTTGTAGGTTTCCTTCTGATGGAAGTTTTCCCACGTGCCGATAATTTCCTGCGCATTGACAACGCCGTTATAGGTCGTGGAATAGGGCAGCAGTTCACTGCCGGATGGCGTCGTCAGGAAGTGGGTCAGCACCTTCGTTCCGTCGATGCCTTGCCACCACAACAGTTGGAAGGGCATCTGGTTGTATTGGTTCCAGCTCATCTTGTGCGTGATGAAGTAATCCATACCCGCTTGCTTGATGAGCTGCGGCAGCGCCCAACTGTAGCCAAAGGTATCCGGCAGCCACAAAACGCCCGTATCGACATCGCCAAAATGCTTACGGAAGTAAGTCCGACCCAGCAAAAACTGGCGTGCCAGGGATTCAGGACCGGTTGCATTACAATCCGGCTCTACCCACGTACCGCCGATCAGTTCCCAGCGGCCTTCTGCGACGCGCTGCTTAATTCCCTCGAAGATTTCCGGGTAGACCTGCTCGGTATACTTATAAAGTTGGGGTTGGCTCTGGGTAAAATGATAATCTGGGTATTGTTCCATCAGGCGCAGCACATTGCTGAACGTACGTCCGGCTTTGCGGCGCGTATGGCCCAATTGCCACAGCCACGCCACGTCAATATGGGCATGGCCCACGCCGATGACATTAACATCCAGCGGTTCGCCAGCATCGTCCAGTCCCGCGATCAGGGTATCCAGTGCCGCCGGAACGCTGTTATAGAAGTCGTCGCCACCGATGGGGTCGCGCGTATCCAGCACCTTGAAGGCATCATCCAGCGCATTGTAGATGCGCCCTTTGGCGAAGTCGTTGTCATCCAGCAGACGGGCAACATCGGCAGCCATCCGCACCCGTGCGATGAAGTCCCGCGTCGGTTGGTCCACCTGTACGACTGCGCATTCCTTCATATACAGCTTGGTCTTGGAATTAGGGTCCCGCTGCCAGCCACCGAGGCCAGTCCAGCCGTGCAGCGCCAATTTATGGACGTTGCCGTCCAGTACGCTTGTCGGCAGTTGAATTTCATGGTGGTGACGGTCTGCTGAAGCATACGAGTGACCATCAATGTAGGCTAGCGCTTCCGGGTGGCTGAAGTCGCCGGATTTACCCAGGGGCAGGTACAGCACGACCGGGCCTTCTTTGCCCCAGCCTTCAGGGACTTCAAACTCGGACCGCATGATGAAGTCAGTGAACCATGTTCCCCAATAGGTATTCGGCTCAATGATCGGCCAGCCGCTGTCGTCCAGATCAGGTGCGACAGGCGGTTCAACATCCGGGCTGGCCAATGTCTGGTAACGGAATGGGGGAATCGGCTGCTGCTTGCGATACTCCAGCGGTTCGATCAGCCGGAGCCTAGACTCTATCTTCTGGGGTGTCCAGTTGATACTGTGTTTCATATTGCGATTATTTTCCTTCATGTTGAAGAGACTGCTTTGTCAGGGAAGGCAGCTCGACAGATAAAATAGCCTGGCCAAAGGGCGACCAGGCGTTAATTGCTTAGGTTGCCCTATGCTTCTGTGGCGACGACTTTTTCATCATACAGGTAGCAAGAAGCTTCATGACCACGGTCGCCGACGGAATACAGCGGTGGCAGGTTGTTCAGGCAGTGATCCATGCGATGTGGGCAGCGCGGATAGAAACGGCAGCCTTGCTTATGCGAGGTGCGCATTTCTTCTTCCGGCGGCAGCACAATTTCGCCTTCCCAACGGATGTTGGGGTCGGGCTTGGGCACGGAATCAACCAGAAGCTGCACATAAGGATGCTTGGGACTGTCGATCACATCCGTTGCATTGCCGATTTCCGAGACAGTGCCCTGGTACAGCAGCATGATCTTGTCGCCGATCTGATAGGCCGTGCTCAGGTCATGCGTGATGTACAGGAAGGAAATGTTGGATTCTTCCTTCAAACGGATCATCACATCCAGAATAGAGGCACGCAGCGAAGCATCTACCATCGACACTGGCTCGTCCGCAACGATCAGTTTGGGCTTAACCATGTAGGCACGCGCCATCATGATGCGTTGGCGCTGACCACCACTGAGCTGATGCGGGTATTTGCGCAGCACATCTTCACCGTACAGGCCCACCACATTCAGCGATTCCTCAATCAGCTCACGGGCCTGCCGCTTGCTGGCCGCCATCTTGAAGTTCTTGACGACCATATCGAAGACGTGTTCCACCCGATAGTAAGGGTTATACACGCCGAACGGGTCCTGGAACACAGCCTGCACATTGCGCCGATATTCGCGCATTTCGCTGGCCGACCCCTGAGACACATCCCGCCCCTCGAACAGGATTTCGCCAGAACTCAGGCCGATGAAACCTAGCACAAGGTTGGCGATGGTCGTCTTGCCGCTGCCGCTTTCGCCCGCAATCGTGACAATAGAAGCCGGTTGCTTGGCGATGGTCAGGTTGAAATCCTGCAATGCGACGACATCATTCTTGCCTTGCTTGTAAACCTTGGTCGCATTACGGATTTGTAGCAATGTCTCTGACATCGATGATGCTCCCGTCTTCTTGCTGTTTGAACAAATGGCAGGCGACCTGTTGATGCGGTCGAATTTCCACGATAGGTGGCTTGACCCGTCGGCACTCGTCCATCACGAACGGGCAGCGTAGCTGGAAAATGCAGCCTGGGGGTGGGTTACGCGGATCATGCGTAATGCCCTCAGTGATTTTCAGCGGCTTACGTTCCGTCAGGGACGGCACCGATTCAATCAACAGTTGCGAGTAGGGATGCCCCGGTTTGTAGAAAAGCTCCTCCACACCGGCGATCTCCACGATGTGACCGGCATACATCACGGCAATCCGGTCCACCATCTGCGCCATCAGGCCCATATCGTGGCCGATCATAATCATCGACACACCCAGGGCTTCCTTCACGCGCAGCATCGTCTGGGCGACCACACGCTGCACAACCACATCCAGCGCACTGGTGGATTCATCCGCGATGATGACCATCGGATCGAGCGCAATCGCCATCGCGATACACACGCGCTGCTTCATACCACCACTGAGTTCATGCGGGTACATATCGTAGATGCGTCCAGGCAGGCCGACCATCTTGAACAGCTCAAGAATCCGCTGTTTGATGTCATCGCCGCGTTTCTTGCCTTCATGCGTTTCGATCACGTCACGGATTTGCTGGCTGATGCGCATAGTTGGGTTCAATGAGTTCATCGCACCCTGGGGGATCAGGGCCAGCTTCGTCCAGCGCCGTTGCCGCAGTTCTTCCTCGGACATGGCCAGCAGATTGCTGCCATCCAGCCACACTTCGCCAGTAACAATACGTCCAGGCGGCGTGATGAGCTGTAGAATGCCCATTGCTGCTGTCGATTTACCGCAGCCGGATTCCCCGACCAGGCCGAGGGTTTCCCCTTCATAAAGCTTAAAGTGAATACCATCGACCGCCAGCACATCGCCTTTTGGCGTTTCGTAATAGACGCGCAGGTCTTTAACGTCGAGGACGACTTCTTTATTTTCGTAAGTTTCCGCTGTGCTTTTTCTAATCGCTTCGCTCATGATCTATTCCTTTATTGCGATGATCGGCGGAGACGTGGGTTCGCAATTTCATCAAAGCCCAGGTTGATCAAGAGCAAACCAATGAACATTGTGGCCAGCAAGATCGTCGGAATACCCCACCACCACCACATATTGCGCAGCAGAGCAGCCGCCTGGATCGCATCATAAATGGTGCCACCCAGTGTTGGGATACGCTGCGGGCCTAAGCCGAGTGTTTCTAGACCGACCGCCGCCAGGATCGCGCCTGTGGCATTACCAATGAAGCTGGCAAACAGATACGGAATGAGGTTCGGCATCATTTCTCGGAACATGATGTCAAACGTCGATGCGCCAGATAACTTCGCCATCTGCACATAGCCACTCTCGCGCATACTCAATACTTGCGCGCGTATGAGTCGCGTTGGCGACGGCCACGCAAAGGCCGCAATCATTATCGCCATTGTGGGTATCTCGACCTGCCTTATCAACGTCTGTATGACGATGAGCACCATGAGAGATGGTATCGTGATGGTCACATCTGATATGAGCCGGATGAACTCGTCCACACGGCCTCCGAGGAAGCCCGCAGTAAAGCCCAGAATGATACCGATACCCATGCCGACAGTCGCCGCGACCACACCAATCAGGAAGGAGTTGGGTGCCCCCAGGATGATGACCGCCAGCATATCACGGCCACTGTTTTCTGTACCAAGAGGGTGATCCCAGGTGCCTTCCTGTCCGCGCGTATTAACGAATCCAGGTGGCGGCAGGTTCAGTGGTGACGAAGCTGTATAAGCTAGGTCTGTATTCCACACAAAACGGCCAACAATGCCACCGAGCAAAATAATGCCGATAATAATTGCACCTGCAATGAGTTTCGGATTCAACCAGGGCGTATCCCACTGGTTAAAACGGCCCATCGTTCTCTTAAGTTCACCGCGTTCCGCGGGGGCTTCGGCGGCAACGGTTTCAGGGGTTGTGTCTGCAGTTGACATCGCTTATTTACCTCCGTGAGAAATACGCGGATCGATGAGCGGGTAGGCCAGGTCAATAATCAGCACCGCCAACGCCGTCATCACAATGAGGATGAAAGACGTTCCCTGAATCACCGCAAAATCTTGATTCACAATTGCGTCATAAATGAGCGTTCCCATACCTTTGTAGGCGAAGATGTACTCTACAAGAATTTGCCCACTGACCAGCGTACCCAGCGTAATCGCAAAAGCCGTAATCTGTGGCAGGATCGCATTACGGACCATATAGCGGTACAGGATGTAGAACGACTTCAGGCCCTTGGCACGGGCCAGATGCATATAATCTTCGCCCTCAATCGTGATCATCATGCCGCGCATACCCAGCGCCCAGTAGCCAAAGCTCACCAGGATGATCGAAAGGGCCGGTAGTGTGCCGTGTTTAATCACACTGGAAATAAACTCTAAGTTCAATCCCGGCGTTACACCTAATTCATAGGAACCCAACATCGGGAACCAGTTTAGTAAAAACGCGAAAATATATAAGAGGAATAGCGCAGCCAAAATGGATGGGATCGAAGTAAATATCATAGCTAGGGGAATAAGATATCGTACAAGCCTGGGCGTTCGGGTCCAGGCCAGGATTGCCCCCAGGAAGTTGCCAATCAAAAAGGTGATGGTTACGGCGATTAGCAGCAGACCGAGCGTCCAGGGTAGAGCCTGTGCAATAAGCTGGCTGACTGTTGTCGGGAAATACGCCAGCGAATATCCAAAATCAAGCGTGACCAGATTTCCCAGGTAACGAACGTATTGCACGGGGAGGGGATCATTCAGACCGAAGCGTTCCTTCCAGCCTTCGATGATTACATCCGAGTTCTCCACATAGCCTGCCGTGCGCGTCATCCGGTCGATCATCGCAGTAATCGGATCGCCTGGTGCCAGACGCGGAATCAACCAGATAATGGTGGCTGCCAAAAAAATAGTTAAGAAGAAAATGCCTAATCGGCGCATTAGATAATTACGAGGTATTGGTCCCATGACGTCCTCTTAAGAATTGGCCTCGCTTTAGTTTCAACTTGCTTTAGTCTCAAAATGGGGCGAGGAAGTTTCCCTCGCCCCATCTCTAAGTAGGTATTACCCTGCTTTGGTTAGGTTGTGGATGATCTGGTGCGTACTGTTCCACCAGGTCGCCGGATGATTGTAGTTATTTTCCTGGGTCGGCCAGCCAGTCCAGTAGGTGGTGTCGAACGGAACCAGCTTGGAAGCCTGTACCAGCGGAACAATCGGAACTTCGTCATACAGGTATTGGTAAGCTTCTACGACCATGTCGACGATTGCCGGGTCGCCCAATGGCAGGACGCCGATTTCGCCAACGATCTCACTGTAAGCAGCATTACCTTCGGTGTCCCAACGGACCCAGTTGTTGCTACCAGGTGAGCGTTCGCCAATCGGAACGAGGAACTGAGCCGTGTAACGGTTCATGGAGTTCCACGGTTCGTTGATGGAACCACAGCCATCCCAGTCGTATGACAGTTGGAATTCACCGTTGTTGACCAGATCGCCATGTGTCGCGCCAGTGACCGGGCGGGCCACAGCATCGATACCAGCAGCAATCAACTGCTCGACAATCACGTCAACCGTACGGGTGTATTCGATGCTACTGTTGTTGACAACGATGTCAGCCGTCAGGACTTCACCGTCTTTTTCGTAAAGTCCGCTGTCATTCATCGTGTAGCCTTCAGCCTCGATCATTGCCTGGGCGGCAGCGACGTCAGCAGTCGGTGACAGGGTCATGCCTGCTTCTTCAATGGCGCTGATGATCGGTTCCATACCACCATACTGCACGAAGAAACTACGTGAAGGAGTTGTTGTACCTTCATATGCAACATCAATGATCTGCTGACGATCAATGATGAGTGACACAGCTTTGCGCATATTGACATTGTCCCATGGAGCAACTTGCGTATTGAAGGACATCTGACGGGCACACGGGTCAGCCCATGCGTAAGGCAGTTCATCGAACCAAGCAACCACATTCGGGTTACGTGCCTGGATGGCTTCGAAAGCACCCAGCGTAATATTCATGACGCTGTCGAGCTGTGCATTCGACATCAGCTGAGCACGGTTTTCTTCAGTGCTGGTGATGATCCAGATCAGACGCAGCGGTTCGGGCAGATCCATGAAACCAGTTTCAGCACCCCACCAATTGTCATCGCGGTCCCAGACCATACGGTCAGTTTCAGCGCTGGTCAGGGTGTACGGGCCAGTACCAATCGGCCAGCCTTGTTCTTCATCGTAGAAGGTGAAGGTAAACGGATCTTTGCCTGCCCAAACGTGCTCAGGCATAATCAGAACGCTACCCCAGATGCGGACCGAGAAGTAGTCCAACTGGAAGCGCGGGTTCGGCTCTTTGAGGTTGAACTGAACGGTCAGGTCGTCGATTTTCTCGACGCTGTCGACCCACTGCTGCATGTTGGCTGCTTCGGCCAATGTCGCAGTTTCGTCGCCAAGTAGCATATTGATCGTGAACATCACGTCATCAGCGTTGAAAGCTTCGCCATCGGACCATTTCACGCCTTCGCGCAGATTCAGCGTCCAGACGTCGAGTGATTCATTGGCATCGAAGCTGGTGCCGAGCCACGGTTCGATCAGGCCAGTTTCGTAGTTCAGGATAAAGAGCGGTTCCCACATGGCCTGGTGTGCACCATGATTACGCAGTGTACCCGGGACCAGCCAGTTAAAGTTGGTCGGGTTTGCGATTTGTGATGAGTCGATATCGAAAATAACCGTATCTTCACGAGCGACATCCTGCGCCATTACCCCTACAGTCAGGGACAGTACGGCCAGGACCAAAGCCAGGGTTAAACCCCTTCTAATGGTGCTCATCATGACTAAGAATCCTCCATAAAAAAAGTTAATTAAAGTGCGCGTTGCCTTACGTTCGTTCTATAGCACCTCCACCCATATTCAGTTGTAAATTAATTTGGTTTCGATCAGGGTCGCTTTAACGGCACTAATCGTTTAACCGCTGTTTTGTTTGGTGCGGTACGCTCGTTGTCGCCCGCACGCGCAGATGGGTTGGCAGCAGGACCTTACGAGGAGGTCCGCTGTAGCACCCTTCAATGCGCTCAATAAGCAGTTCTGCCGCTGATTTGCCCATAGCATAATAATCTTGGGCGATGGTTGTCATCGGCGTGGGTAAGTAACTTACCAGATCGACATCATCAAAACCGGTTAGCGACAGCTCATCCGGTATGCTGATGCCCAGGCGGTGGGCCGCCTTCAGCGTAAGTAGGGCCACGTTGTCATTAATCGCGACGAGAGCTGTCGCTTTGCCCAGGTTCTCTTTAAGTAAATCAGCGATCTCGCCGACGGTGGAATCATCTTTGTTGCTGTAGGCTCGCAGCGCCATCTCGCTGTAAATTTCTTGATCAGGCGCGCCGAACATCCAGGGAGCCATTGGCTTCAATCCAGCATGGATCATGGCCTCGCGATAAGCCCGATAACGTTCTGCAATGGGCATCAGGTCCAGGATGCCACAACTCAGGAAAGCAATACGCTCATGGCCCAGTTCAATCAGGTGCTCGATGGTGCGATAAGTGCCAGCATAGCTGTCACTGGCCACATAATCGCATGGAAAATCGCCAAAGGTGCGATCCATCATCGCCACCGGCGGGAAGTCCGGCTCACACAACCGTGTGATAAAATCCGACTTGCCGTTCTTAATGCTCATCCACAGCAAGACCCCAGCGACATCATCATGCTTCAACTGTTCCAGCAGGCGCCGTTCCTCGGCGGGGTCAAAATCAGAATTGCAGAAGAAAACAGGGTAGCCTGCTTCACGGGCGGCAACTTCTGCTCCCCGCAGCAGTTCACGTTGTTGTGGATGGTCGAAGTCAATAACCTGAAAAGCCAGGGGGCGGTGAGCACGTTCACGCAGAGGAGAAACAAACGTTCCGCGGCCAGCCACCCGTTCAATCAGCCCTTCGATCTCAATCGTTCGCAGTGCATGGCGAACAGTGCTGCGGCTGATGTCCAGATGGCGCTGGAGTTCCGTCTCGGAAGGGACACGATATCCGGTCTGCCATCGACGCGACAAAATAAGCTGGCGAATCTGGTTCGTCAACTGCTCATGCAGCGGAATCACATTATTATGTGTGATTTCGATATCGTGATACTTCAATGAATGGCTCGTTTCACGTCGATGCATACAGATTGTACGTTTTGTTCGTACCTGTACCTACATTTGTAAAAACTACCGCGTTCACAGCACCCTGTCAAGAAATTGGTCGATCTTCTTGTGCAGATAGCCCAAACGCAATATGATTGACGCCACTAGCAGAGCAAATATCCCCACTGGAGGCATTCCCTCATGGTTTTTCAGTCCACCCTCGGTTCTGTACAACAGCATGTGGTTCCGGATTGGTTCCATGATGCCAAACTGGGCATTTTCATACATTGGGGCCTATATTCTGTGCCAGCCTGGGCGCCGAATGCGGGCGACCTCAGCCAGGTCGAAAACAACCAGGGCTGGCGTGAGTGGTTCAAAAACAACTCCTATGCGGAGTGGTATCTTAACTCGCTCAAATTTGAAGACGGTGCGACGCGCATCTATCACGACAAAACCTATGGACCTGATTTTGCCTATGATGACTTTGTGCCACAATTCAACCAGGCTGTGCTGGACTGGCAGCCGGATGACATGGCCAGCCTCTTTCAGAAGGTTGGTGCGCGCTACGTCGTGCTGACCAGTAAGCATCACGACGGCTTCACCCTCTGGCCGAGCCAGCATCCTTGCCCCAACAAATCGAACTATCAGGCTAGTCGTGATATTGTCGGCGAACTGACTGCTGCTGTCCGGCGCAAGGGCATGCGGATGGGGTTGTACTACTCTGGCGGCCTGGATTGGGCTTTCAACCCGACGCGCATTGAAGACAGCGCCGATGTGCGTGGTACCATTGTGCAGGACCCGGATTTCGTTGAATATTCAGTTGCGCACTGGCGTGAACTGACCGACCGCTATCAGCCATCCTTGATGTGGAACGACATCGGCTTCCCATCGGCGCCCGATGTCGCTGAACTTTTCGCTTACTATTACAACCATGTGCCCGATGGCGTCATTAATGATCGCTTCGCCCAGCTTACTGATGCTCAGTTGCGGGGTGAAGTCTCAGCCAATGGCGAAGCCTACAATCCCCATTTCGATTTCCTGACGCCAGAGTATGCCAAATTCGATGACATCCACCCCAAAAAATGGGAATCCACGCGCGGGATTGGGCATTCCTTCGGCTACAACCGTAATGAAACCGATGTGCAGTTGCTATCAGAAACTGAACTCATCCATATGTTCGTCGATATTGTCAGCAAGAATGGCAACCTGCTCCTGAATGTCGGCCCAATGGCGGATGGCACCATTCCGCAAAATCAGCGCCTGCGCCTGGAAGGCTTTGGTGAGTGGCTTACGCTGTACGGAGAGGCCATCTTCGGTACGAGGCCCTGGCACCATGCAATATCCCAGACGACTGATGGCCTTGGCGTGCGCTTCACTCAGCAGGGGAATGCCCTGTATGCGACGCTCTTAGGAACGCCTGCCAGCACACAGGTGACGATCAAGGGACTGGTTGCTACTACTGATACGACCGTAACACTTTTGGGGCATGGGGGTGTGTTAAAAACGCGGCAGCAGGATGACGGTCTCACCATCACCCTGCCAGATGCACTTCCAGATTGGCCAGCGCATGCCCTTAAGTTGCTGGGCGTCACGGGCGATTTTGTGTAATTAGCCCTGGCCGAGGTACGTCATCGCCAGATCATAGCGTGACCGCACATGATTTATCAGCGTCTGCAAAGACTGCTCGAAGCTGGTTTCGCTCGTCAATTGCGGATCGGCTGCGCCAGTTGCTTCACCCGTAACATAGGGCGCGATCAGTTCATGGAGTGTCGTGTAGCGCTCGGCCATTTCTTCTGGCACGAACACATTTGCAATCGTGACCTCAACGTAGCTGTCGTATAGCTCTTTATAAACCGGATCGCCCATCAGATAGCTGATAAGTGGCCAGTTATCCGCTACTGTGCTGAGATCAATGCCATTGTCATTACTCCGGCGGCCAGAACCGCCGCTGCTGGTGAGCGCTTCGTTATTATCCCAGGGAATCCAGGTCAGCAGTCCGGTAGTCGGATCGTTGTACAGATAGTAATTGTGGGCCATTGTGCCGTAAGTGTCCCAATTCTGGATGACCGTATTGACCGCCAGCCAGTGAATGAAGGTATCCACATTGAATACTGCTTCCAGATTGGCTCGCCACGTCGCTGGCTCGCTGATTCGCGATTCGTCATGCAGCGCATCGAACAGTGCCAGGATGTCGCTGAAATCGGCTTCATCCTCGTTGGTCTTCTTCTCGAACGAGGCTTCTTCAAACGTGCCTGCCTGGAACGCCGCGCCTGTGCCTTCTGGCTTGTATAAGTTGCCGTCATCGTCGTCGAATTGGGCATCCAATACCGTATCGTCGGTTTCCTCTACAACCGTATACAGGCCGATATATACCGGACCGTCTCCGTAATCCATATAGACGGCATAGAAAGCCGTCTGTGCGGAGACAATCCCTGCTTCTCGGAACAGGTCTGCCGCCACTTTCTCATGCAGATAGGATTCATCACGGAAATTGCTGGAGAAGCTCAGCTCATCGAAGCCATAGAATCGCTGATTGTCGATCTCAGGGTAATCGTCTTCGTACTTATCAAAGTTCAGCTTAAAGCCTAACTTGAGCGAGCCGCCGCCCCAGGCCCCACTGAGCGTTGAATTACCTTTATAACGAATGCCGACGTTCGTCCACGTTTCACCATTGAACGTGATCGTTGCCTCAACCCACATGGGGTCTTCGTCGGCAAAGTTCATACCACCTGCGCCGCCAGGGAACCCGCGACCGCCGCCATCTGGCTGCTGAAAGCCCTGTGGGCGTTGGCCTGGTTGTTGATTGTCGTCACCAGGAGGTTGTGCCCCTTCGGGCGGTTGGGCACCATCCGGTGGTTGGAACCCCTGCGGACGGTCGCCGCCATTATTGGGGCCAAAATCACCCCGATCTTGCCGCGTCCCAAACTCGCCGAACAGGTCGGTCATATTGTCCTGCATCGCCTGCCAGTTCTCTGGACTGATGGTGATCGTGATGCTATTAACCGCATCCTGTGGGAAAACGACATCGTAAACGGGGTCGGTGTCATTGCTGTGCGAATAATCGTCCCAATTTGCGGGTCGTTCGACATCATCCTGCGCGCTACTCATAACCACGCCGATAGACATCAGCAAGAGCAGACAAAATGCTGTCGTCAAAGATTGTTTTTTGAACATACATACTTCCTGAAAATACGAAGAGCACTGTTTCTATCCTCAGAGTGTAAGCCAACCCTGTTCAGAAAATGTTTAGACGATGTTGCATTTGTTCTGTCTGGTGCCCTTGACCGAACAGGCGCACCCCTGTATCAAAAGCAACTTGTCCAGTACAATCGCGCCGCTGGGGGTTTTCGCAGCTTGATATGAAAATTTCGAGGGCAGTGAGTATGTTGACAATGGATCGGCAGCGGTGGCGCATCGGCAGGCATATTCGGCTAGGGCTGATGGTGATGGCGTTGCTGGGGCTTGTGGTGGTCGCTAATGCTCAGGATGGTACGCCAACCCTGGAAGATGGTCCGACGGCCACGCCGACACCGGAGCCAATTCCGCCTACGCTGACCATCTGGTGGCCGGATGGCCTCTACTCACCTGATAATCCCGATGTCATCAATGTGCTGCAAGCCCAGACCGATGCCTTTGCTGCGAGCTCAGGCGTCAATATCGAAACCCGCATCAAGAGCAGTGCAGAAGTCGGCGGCCTTATGGCGACCTTGCGCTCTGCTGATGCCGTTGCTCCGGCAGCATTGCCCCAGGTCACGCTGCTCAATCGCCAGGATTTGGTGACAGCCCAGCGTCTGGGGATCATCTATTCACTGGAAGGGCGGTTATCCAGTGGCATCATCGGCAGCATGGAAAATATGCTCCAGCTTGGCCAGATTGGTGAGGAACTTTATGGTTTGCCCTATATGGTGCAGCTAGAGCACGTTGTCTACCAACCCGATAGCGGCCTTACTGAAGATGATAGTTGGGACTATGAAAGTTGGTTTGGGCGCGATGTTCCCCTGGTGTTCCCCGGTCGTCAGACGCGCGGCCTGAACGATGTTTTTTATCTGCAATATCTGGAATCCGGCGGCAGCCTGCTAAGTGATGGCACCTTGACCTTCAATCCGGCTTCTCTTACCCAAACACTCAGCTTTTACGAGCAGGCCAGCGATGCCGGACTGATTGATGGCTTCGTATTGAATTACACCAATCCGGTTGATTACTTACCCAATTTCCTCTCTGGGGAGATTCAATCGGCTGTTTTCGACTCCAAGGACTACTTCCGCATTCTGGAGCAAATCCCGGATGTGGGCGTTGCGCCCATCCCCACCTCGACAGGTGACATGGTCACACTGCTCGATGGCTGGATGTGGGTACTCGTCACCGCCGATGCTGAACAGCGCCAGATCGTCATCGACTATGTAACCGAAATGATGAGTGCCGAAAATCAGGTTCAGGCGGCACAGGCGCTGGGCATGGTGCCGACGCGCCGCACCCTGTTAGGGCAGGCACTGCCCGATGGTGTCGATGTCACTTTCTATCGCGCCCTGATCGAAAACGCCCAACTGCCGCTCTCCGATAATGAAGGCGGCACTCTGGCCCGCGCCCTTCAGGAGGCTTTCGCTTCAGTAGTGACGCTTGAACAGAGTGCTGACGCTGCTGCCGAAGAAGTCATCGAAGAAGAAACCCGCTCGGATTAATCTGTATCGAATATATAGAAGAATGTACCTGGATCAGTTGACACATGGCTTTACTTTGCTGTAAGATTTTATTGATTAGTCAGTAAATAAGATTGGTCTCATGACCCGCCACGATCAATATGACGCACGCAAGCGGCAAATACTTGAAGGCGCACTCGCGGCATTTGCTGAACTGGGCTATGCAGGTGCATCCAATAAGCAGATCGCTGAGGCTGCAAGACTAAATTCAACGGCTCTGCTATATCACTATTTTGAGAATAAGCAGGCCCTCTTTGAAGCTGTCATTGAAGAATTTATGCCAGCACCCAGGTTGGCAATGCGACCCGATGAATTATTGAAGCTGCCTGTTGAAGATGTCCTGAGACAGATGGCATCTGCCATAATGGGAGCTTTAGAGGATGCCAGGACAAATGCACTTTTACGTACGATGCTCAGTGAAGCGCTGCATGATACACAGTCGACAAATGTATTTTTCCAGGGCGGCTCTGACAAAATATTGTCGTTTTTGTATCTCTACTTTGAGGGTCTTATGACGAGGGGCATCATTAAGCAGGGGAATGTGGGAGCTGTCGTCCGCTGCTTTGTAGGCCCACTGGTTGCGCATATCATCAGCGATTACTTTGTGCAGCTTCCAGATTCACAGGCTCCCTCTACAGACATCATGATTGATACAACCATTATGATTTTCCTTAAAGGAATGGATCACCAGGCAAATTCATAAATTTTTTTGCTGACAATTTTTACCAATCGATCAATAAAAATGAGGTAGCTATGTTAACACAAACACAAATCAATCAACGTTGGTTAAGGGCAACACAAATTTTGAACGGTATTCCGGCAGTTGGTGGGATAATCATCGCCATCATGACCTTGTTACAACCAGATCGCATCAAAGACCCCAATTGGGTGATCTTTCTGACAGTAATAATCGGCGGCGTACACACCTTTGAGGAATATACATTCCCAGGCGGGTTTATTCGCTGGTTCAATACGGGGATCATGTCTAGCCCCGATGCCAATGCACCACTGTCTATCAGAAGTGCGTTCTTCTATGATGCGGTTGCAGGTATCGTCATCATCCTGGCGATCATCCTGCTTGGCACACAGGTCATGTGGCTGGTTTTAGGCGCAGTCAGTGTGATGTTCATCAATGGAATGCTGCATGTGATGGATAGTGTTGTGCATGGTCGCTATGCGCCAGGGATGGTTAGCTCCCTGTTACTGAATATCCCTCTGGGGGCCTATATCATTCATTTTTACTGGGCAAATGGACAAGCAACCCTGATGGATGTGGCTATTGCCTATATGATGGGCTGGCTGGCGCATGTATATCTCTTTGCTAGTTTGCGCCGTAGTTCAAAGAACCAGATGGTACAGCCCTCAATAGCCCAGACACAGGGCTGAAGTCGCACACAGATTTTATGTTGGTCTGCTTATCTGAAGAAAAGCCTGCTCACCTGGAGCAGGCACTTCATCCTAGATAACTGCCTGCAAATTATGCAGGCTGGCATAGGTGCCGTTCAGGGCCAATAGCTCGTTGTGTGTACCCTGCTCGTCGATGCCCTGTTCCGTAAGCACCACAATCCGCTGTGCATTCCGAATCGTGGATAGGCGGTGAGCGATAACCAGCGTCGTGCGATTGTTTGCCAGCCGTTCCATTGATTCTTTGACGGCTTTCTCGCTCTCATTATCCAGCGAACTCGTCGCTTCATCGAAGATAATAATCGGTGGATTCTTGAGGAACACGCGCGCGATGCTCAGGCGCTGTTTTTGCCCACCAGAAAGTTTTACCCCGCGCTGGCCGATGTCCGTGTCATAGCCATTTGGCAAATCCATGATGAACGTATGCGCGTTGGCTTGTTTCGCTGCTGCGATGATCTCCTCCATGCTGGCATCCGGCTTGCCATAACGAATGTTGTCGGCCACCGTTCCAGCGAACAGATACACATCCTGCTGCACAATGCCGATATTGTTTCGTAGAGATCGCAGCGTCGCCTGCCGGATGTCCACACCATCAAGCAAGATCGCCCCGGAATTGATCTCATAAAATCGCGGGATCAGTGAGCAGAGTGTTGTCTTGCCCACACCCGATTGCCCGACCAGCGCGACGTATTCCCCTGGCTGAATATCCAGCGAGATATTCTTGATGACCTCTCGGTGATGCTCTTGGTACCTAAAGCTAACGTCCCGAAATTCAATGTGGCCACGTGCCTGATACAGGTCAATCGCCCCAGGTGCGTCCTCAATATCCGGCTGGATTTCCATCATTTCAACAAAGCGGTTGAAGCCGGTGATGCCTTCCTGATACAGCCGCGCGAAATTGACGGCTCGTTTGACTGGCTCTGTCAGCGCGCCAACATAGAGTAAGAACGTCACAAGGTCGGGCAGGCTGAGCGATTGATTCACGATACCGATGGCGCCGAAAATGACCACCGCAACCGTAAATAACTGTGTTGATGCTTCCATGCCCGCAGAAAAGAAAGCCTCGCTTCTATAGCCTTCATCGCGGCTGCCGACGAAACGTGCATTCTGGTGGTCGAATTTGCGCTGCTCAATCGTCTCGTTGGTGAACGACTTCACCACCCGGATGCCGGACAGCGTATCCTCGACCTGTGTATTTACATCGCCGATACGCTCCTTGCTGCGTTGCAGTGCGCGGTTCATGCGCTTGTTGAAGTAGAACGCATAGATGGCCATAAACGGCATGAAGGCGAAGATGAGCAGCGTCAGCGGCACATTGATCGTCAGCAGAATAACGAAAGCCCCCGCGAATTTGAGGACAGCAATCGACAGGTCTTCTGGCCCATGATGATAAAACTCCGATAGCCAGAACAGGTCATTGGTCAGCCGCGACATTAACTGACCCGTTTTCTGCTCATCGTAAAAGCTGAACGACAACTTTTGATAGTGGGCGAATAAATCGCGGCGCATATCGCTTTCCATCATTGCGCCCATCATGTGCCCGCGATAATCCACAAACATGTTGCAGCCAATATGGATCGCCACTAGCAGCAGCATCAGGAGGCCCATAAGCGCGATGCGCATAAGAACATCGGATGCGTTTTCTGCAAGTAGGGTTTGTGTAATGTAGCGTGCACACAGCGGGAGAATCAGCGTTGTGGCTGATACGACGAATGCACACGCCAGGTCAATCATCAGCAGGCGGCGATAAGGGTTGTAGTACGCCAGGAATCGTCTGCCGCGTGCAAACGGCAGCGCCTTGGAAACAGACATAGAGTCTCCACATGTTTTCAACTGTTATGGTCTCAATGGGGCAGCCAAAATGCCGCCAGCAGCGACGGGGCGATAGAGCCTCGCAATCAGCGGTCAACAGGCACGAAGGGGAGTTCTGGCGTTTTAGGAGGAAAGACTAAAGAAGCAAATGAGCTTACGACTTCATCCTGTAAGAAGACCCACGCACCGTTGGTGATGAAAACATGATAGTTTGCCGCATGATGAGCCTCCTCCTGGGGTTAATTTGCTAACTAAAGGGCATCCTAACGTAAATACGGCTACCTGTCAATCAGAAAGGGTCAGATTGGCCTATGGTGATAGATCATACAGCGTGAGCGTCGTCAAATCTCCAGGCCGTTCGACAGCAGCGATAATTTCACCAGGGATTTCTTCCGGCACATAAGGGCTGTTTTCCGCGATGACGTAAATGCCTGCCTGCCGACTTTCACTGAGCAACTGCGTCAGTGATTCGATCTCGCTGCCATCAGGATTGATTGGCGGGCACACAATCGGCAGATCGCTGCTCATATACTGGAATGCCCAGCAGTTCGCGGCCAGCACAATCACCTGCGCTGGATTTTCTTCGCGCACAATATCAGAAATATCGCGCACGCCAAAGCCCGACCCATCTGACTGAATATACTCGCGATGATCGTGCCTCGGCAGCGGCAAATCTGCCGGATGCGAATAGGTGGTCAGCAAAAACGGCAGCCCTATCACCAGTGCATATAGGCCTACTGCACCCACACTGCCCCATCGCACCAGGCGATGCAGCCTCGGCCACAGTTGCGCAATGACTACACTCAGGATCAGCAGCAGAATCGCGACCGCACCAACCCAGTAGCGCGGTGTCTGCCGAGGATTGATGAGCTGTACTGCCAATGGCCCAAATACTATAGCTAACAGGAAAAAATCACGCCGAAACAGCAGAATGACACACGCCAGCACCAATAGTACGAAAACAGGCACGCTCAAATAACCGCTGACCCAGTTGGCGAAGTCGCCCACATTTGCCAGCCAGCGCGCTACGAGGTCGCTGGTTTCAGCCGTATTATGTGTTACCAACAGCCCGAACGGATTATAGCCGCGCCAGAAAGCCAGCAGCACATAGCCCCCGAACAGCCCTCCGCCGACCACCAGCGCCGTTCCTGCCCAGGTGATGCGTTGCCGCCAGGAAACATGACGATTGCGAATGAACAGCACCGCCGCCACTGGAATCCCGAAGAAGGCCAGTGTCGTCAGCTTGAACATGACCATCACAAACAGGCTGATGCCCATGAAAACGGCATCACGCGGCCGGAACCGTTTACGCAATCGCAAACTGAAATAGACAGCTACCAGCATTGTTGAGCCTGCTAGCGTGTCCGCTAGCGCCAGCCGATCATAGAAGAAGTGATACGTACTCAGGGTATAGACGACGCCAGCGAACACCATGCCGAGTGTCCCCGCCAGCATCCGGCCACTAGCCAGCAGCGCACTGAACCCGACCGTTACGACCAGGATTGTCGCCGCCCGAATCGCAAAGAGGCTCGTATGATCCCCAGGCTGGAACACAAGATAAGTCCAGTAGGTGAGCTGCCGCCCCTCAACGGCATTCGCCAGTGGCCCCGACGCAGCAATCTCCTGCCCATGAAACACATGCTGCCCCTCATCAATAAACATAGGGAAAGCTGTCAGCGCCCACGCCCGCGTCAGGAAAAAGAGCAGTATCAGCGCAATTGCGATAGGCAAGTATTTTTGATTACGAAGCAAAACAGGATTCATCAACATTTGTCTGGTGCAGATAGAATAGTTGGCTAACTCAATGGAATGTACACGACCATACTGTCCCAGTCAGAAGCATCGCTAGCGTGAATAATTTCTTCCAATGCGTCAACAATCTGGCCAACAGGCGTCTGTTTGTGTACAAGAAATACACTTGGAACGGGTAGCCCTTGTTTGATTCGTTCATAGAAATATTTTGGTACTGTGTTGACATCATGAGTCAGAAGAATATACGACTGCTCTACAGCATATTCCAAAACACGCACGTCATCAGCACCTGCAATTTCTGTGTCTTGTACCCGTACAATAACAACATCAGGGATTCGCCGCCAAACGCCGCGAATAATGTCATTATTAAAGTTTTCATCCGCGAGGAATTTCATTCTGTGTCATTTTGTCTTGATTGAAGCCGCGCTCGTAAGTCAGACCGCGTCAGCTTTGGTGGATAATCTGATTCAAGCTGCGCCTGGAGTTGTGCAGCCTCGCCCTGCATTTGTTGGATGTAGGTATCGACCGCATCCCGATGCCGTAGATAGTAACCAATGGCCAGATATACCTTATCGAGTGTCAACGTCGGGTACATTTGTACAATATGTTCCGGTGTTTCGCCCTGATGATAAGCGTGCACGATCAAATCTAGCAGAACCCGCGTGCCACTAACACGCATCCTGCCATCCTGATCCGTAATGATTGGGATAACCTCAGTTACCGGACTATCTGCCATTGTGGTACCCTGTGAAATCTACATTTTCAATTATAAGGTTGATTCAAGTTTACCTTAGCGCCTTCTCATAGAACCGATGCGTCTTGTAGACCTTCAGACCCAGGCTCTTGGTCATCTTCACCAGCGGATTCGTTTCCAGCACCCAGCCGCAGTCGATGGAATGGTAATCTGACGGAATGATTGAGCTAAAGCACGCCTCAATCAGGGCGATGACCACCCCCGTGTCACGGAACTCCTGCTTGACGCCCAGCAGCGGCAGCCGCGTCCCTTTAATGCCCCGTTTGATTTTCCAGAACCAGGCAACTTTCAGCAGCGAGAGAATCTCCGGCGTGCCTGGTTTGGGATAGGCATATTTGAGAGCCTCGTTGAAATTGGGAACGGGTAGCGCAAAGCCAGCCGGAACGCCGTGCACCTCAGCAAAGAAGGCCATCTTCGGGTCCACGAACTGGCCCAGGCTGTTGACCAGCGCATCCAATTCGCGATCCGTTTGTGGAACAAAGCCCCAGTTATTGATCCAGGCATCGTTATACAGGTCGCGGAATAGCGTAAATTCTTCTCGCTTGCGCTTGGGGTCCAGTGGCCGGATGGTCACGCCGCCGCGCTCCTTCGCGCGTTGGGTGATGCGTCGTAACCGATCTCCGAACTCTGCTACCGTGCCAAACTCGCGTTCGTAGTAAAAGCTGACGACATCCATCGCTTTTTGCAGGCCCGCATTTTCGACCAGGGTCTGATAGAAGGGCGGATTATATGGCATCAAAATCACCGGATCATCGAAGTTGTCGATCAGCAGACCGCACTCTTCATGCAGGGTCATATTGGCTGGGCCGAGCATGCGCGAATAGCCACGTTGGCGTCCCCATTCAGCCGCTGTGTTGAGTAGGGCAGTCGCCACTTCCTGATCGTCGTAGGTCTCGAAAAGCCCAAACCAGGACGCATTATCGTCGTTAAATTCGTTATGCCGATGGCTGACAAATGCCGCAATCGTGCCCACCAGCGTATCACCCCGCCACGCGCCCAAAAAATCACCGTCGATGTAGTCCCAGGCGGCGCCCTTTTTCTTATCGAGAATTTCCTGGCGCATACTGATCAGCGGCGGCACCCAATGCGGATCGTCTTTGTAGACCACCCATGGGAACTCGAAGAAGGCTTTGTAATCATCAGCCGTTTCAATCTTGCGAACAGTCACTGAAGCATTGCTTGTGCTGGTCATAGGTTTTTCTGCCTCCCGTTGATGCGGCCGAATTTTAGCGCGACTTGGTGGGTTTGGACGCTGTTTTGTCACGCCCTAAAGGGCAAATATGGACCAATACCTGCCTAATTTACAGATTGACGACAATTTTCGCCTATGATAGGATGATGGATCATAATGGCAATGTAACATAGATTGCCATTCAAGCAATAGAAAGTGATGAAAGGTCAACGCGATTTCCGGCTCTGACTATCGCATAAACCACGAAATTCGCGCACGAGAAGTGCGGTTAATTGTTGAAGAAGCTGGAGAAAAAGGTCCGGTTTCTCAAAATGTCGGCATCGTTCCTTTGAGCGAAGCAATGGACATCGCCAATGAACGTGGCATGGACCTGGTTGAAGTCGCCCCTGAGGCGAATCCGCCAGTCTGTAAGGTCATGGACTTTGGCAAGTTCCAGTACGAGCAGAAGCGCAAAGAGAAACGTGCCAAGAAAAATCAGGTAAAGATCGAAGTCAAGGAAATTCAGTTAAAGCCCAAGACGGACGATTATCACCTGAGTATCAGCTTGAAGCGTGCTCGCAAATGGCTTGAGGAAGGCAAAAAGGTTAAAGTACGCCTTCGCTTCCGGGGTAGAGAAATCACCCATGCCTATATTGGCCGCGAGCGCCTGGATAGCGTCAAGGAAGAATTGAGCGATGTCAGCGTGGTCGAGCAGATGCCGAATATGGAAGGTCGCGACATGCTGATGGTGTTGGCTCCCATCGCTGATAACAAGTAATACACAAGAGAAGTTCAACGACGGAGTAAGCGTAAAGTGGCTAAGAAGCAGAAGAAATACAAGCTGAAGACGCATAAAGCGACGGCCAAGCGTTTCCGTACGACCGGCAGCGGCAAAGTCGTCCGCACCAAAGGTGGCAAAAGCCACTTCCGCCGTCGTCGTTCAACGCGCGTCAAGCAGCAGCTCGATAAGATGCAGATGGTTTCCCACACCGGGACGCTCAAGCGCATTCGCAAGCTGGCCCCATATCTGGGTCGTTACAAAGCCAATCCACCCGCATAGGTTTTATTGCAACCTAACGTTGGGTTTTGTAAGCAATAAATGACCCCCAGGGCCGGACCCTGGGTGTTTTCTGTCAGGAGTAAAGAACATGCCAAGAGCACGGACCGGCTTTGTACGCCGCCGCAAACACAATAAAGTACGTAAGATGGTAAAGGGCCAGTGGGGCACCCGTGGACGCCTGTTCCGCCGCTCCAACGAGGCCATGCTGAAGAGCCTTTTCTATGCCTACCGTGACCGCCGTCAGCGTCGTCGTCAGTTCCGCCGCCTGTGGATTACCCGCATCAATGCGGCTTCTCGCCTCAACGGCCTCAGCTACAGCCGTTTCATGTATGGCCTGAAGCAAGCTGGCGTCGAACTTGACCGCAAGATGATGGCCGACATCGCTGTTCGCGATGCAGGTGCTTTCACCAAGTTGGTGGAAGTCAGCAAAGCCAACCAGTAGGTCAGGCGAATTTCGACATTTGAACAGGGCAGCCGATTAAGCTGCCTTGTTTGCTTTAATGAACCGGCATATTTCGTGTAAAATGGTCCCACAAACCAGATTCTTGGATGAATTGCCCCATGCCTGAACAGATTACCAGCACCCAGAACGCGCGCGTCAAACTCACCCGAACGCTGCAAACCAAAGCGCGTGCCCGTCGTGGTGAGCGCAAAATGGTGTTGGAAGGCTACCGCCTGATTGCGGATGCACTCAAAGCCAATAAGCGCCCTCTGTTTGCCTTTTACTCGGAGTCCAATGCGGAAACTGACCTCATCAATCAATTACGTGCTGCTGGCACCGAACTCCTGCCTGCCAGTGATGAAGTCATCCGCTACATCAGCGATACGGAAACGCCGTCCGGCATCATCGGTGTTTTTACCATTCCCCGCCCGGAATGGCCCGAAAACCTGGCTCGTGTTCTGATTCTGGATGCCATCCGTGAACCTGGCAACATGGGCACGATTCTGCGAACGGCAGCAGCAGCCGGTGTTGAATTGGTGATCGCTGCGCCTGACTGCGTTGATATTTACAATCCGAAAGTGGTTCGCAGCGGGATGGGGGCACATTTCCGTGTGCCGCTGGTGAACGCCGACTGGCAGGAAATTGCTCAGTTTTGCCAGAACGTACCTGTCTATCTGGCGACTGGCGATGCCGATGCCAGCTACACAGCCATCGACTGGACCCAACCCTGGGCACTGATTGTCGGCAATGAAGCTCACGGCGTCAGTGAAATCGCCCGTGATATTGCCTCCACACCTGTTTCCATCCCCATGGCCGCCGAAACCGAATCGCTCAATGCCGCCACTGCCACCGCCGTCATCCTCTTTGAAGCCGCTAGACAGCGATCAATCAAATAATCTGGGTTAAGATTATCTGGGGTCTGATTCTGCTAATTGCACTTTTGCTTATTTTTGACCTCCGGCAGAGGCTGAAGCCCCTGCCTCTCAAAAAAGCCAAGTCCCCTGACGGGACTGCGGCAGGTTAGAGGGCCTTCAGTGCATTTCTTGCCGCTGGTACTTGATTCAGCTTGCAGCGGTTTTACTCAATCCAGTCGCTCCAGATAATCTTCGGTTGTGCCAAGGGCATGGTGCTCTTTTTGGTTTTCAATATAGGCTACCACGAAGGGTAGTGCCTTTGTGCCCAATGTATGCACGCTATAGCTGTGTTGCCATCGAAAATGCTCATCCAGATCAGGATTCAACTCATTCACTCGCCGCGCTGATAACCCTTTCACTTGCTGGACCCAGGTCGCTACTGCGATTTTTGGCTGGATGCGAACGGCGACGTGCATATGATCTAGGGCACCGTTGATCGCATAGACGGGACATGCCAGTTCAGCAGACTTTTCACGGATCGCTGTGATGGCATCGCGTTCAATAGTTGCCGTCAGCCAATCAGCTCGTCCTTTTGTGGACCAGACAATATGATAGTAAATGGCAACAAATGGCATCCATTTTCCTTTAGGTATCTGGCAGAGGATATGGTCTCCGCCTCTCGAAAAAGCCAAGTCCGCTGAAAGGACTGCGGCAGGTCAGAGTGCCTTTAGTGCACTTCCTGCCGCTGGTACTAGCCGCATGCTTCAGCTTGCGGCGACACATGTCATAATCATACTTTTACTGAGCAAAATTCAAAACTCGTTGCAGTATTTGGCTGTGTCGCGCGTTTTAACTTCCAAAGGCCATGCACAGGAGGCAGTCAAGCGATTGGATGCGTGGATGCCAGATCACCAGCAAACCGATGATGAACACATCCTGATACAGCAGGCGGCGCATCATCCGGAAGCGTTCCGGCAGTTGTATCGGCGCTATTTCCCGCGCGTGTTCAGCTATATCGCCGCGCGCATGGGATCGCGCCAGGATGCCGAAGATGTCACGTCAACCGTCTTCATGCGGATCGTAAGCGCCTTGCCTGGATTTGATAACAGGGG
This sequence comes from Anaerolineaceae bacterium, assembly GCA_020634165.1. Taxonomy (GTDB): domain Bacteria; phylum Chloroflexota; class Anaerolineae; order Aggregatilineales; family Phototrophicaceae; genus Phototrophicus. The sequence continues at coordinate 1,153,818 of JACKCF010000001.1, forward strand.
ACCAGGGACGTTCGCGGCCTGGGTGTTTCGCATCGCCAGCAATGAAGTTGCCCAGTTTTATCGGTCTCATCGTCAGGAACGCGGACAGGTCGCGCTGTCTGATCTGCCAGAAATCGCAGACCACGCGCTGGCCCCGGATGATGTCCTCGTCCGCAAGGAGTTGTTTGGTCGGATTCGCGGCCATATCAGCACGCTTTCGGCACGCCGACAGGAAGTGATTATGCTGCGCTTCTTTGCTGGTTTGCGCAATCAGGAAATCGCGGAAGTGCTCGAACTGGATGAGCGTACCGTTGCCAGCCATCTGGCGCGCGCCCTGGACGATCTGAGAAGCCGCCTACAAGTAACCGATGGTCAAGTGGAAGGCCCAGCCGATGACTAAACGACCCCAGCAATCCCACGAATCGAATCGGCCAGAGCAAAGCATCAACCAGCAGATAACCAACGCTCAGCGAGGCATTAGCAGCGGTGATGATTTGATCGACGCACTCGCATCATTGCAACCTGGCGCCGATACCACCTTCCAGCAGCGTCTGGAGGCGGAACTCATGCAGAAGGCGTCCAAAGCATCGGCCAATGGAACGGGTCATATACCTGAAAAACCCATGACGTTAACCAGAGGAGAACTAGCCATGTATCCGCAAAAGCACAAAAATCGCGCGACTTCGCGTGTTAGTTGGATCGCAGGTATCGCGGCAGCGTTGTTACTCGTCTTTATCGGTGGCATGTGGATCGGCAGCGGAGCGAATGTTCCGTCATTCCTGGCTCCGGTCGCTGACAATACGCCAGCACCCTCGCAACCCGTTGTTGTCACGGCCACACCGATGCTCCTGCCACCCACAGTTGTGCCGCCCACTGTGCCTCCCACTCCATCAGCGACCTTTACGGCGACAGCGACTTTCGTGCCGACGGTCACGGCCCCAGCGGTGCCACCCACATCGCTGATTTTCACGCCGACGCCCATTCCTTATATACCTTCGGCTTCAACGGAAGTCTCCGGCTTCATAGCCCAGGTCGATATACAACCAGGCACTGTCATTGATCTGCCGATGCTCCAGCAGCAGGCTTTCCCATCCGACATGGTGCCAGATGATGCCGCCCTCACAGCAGAAGACCTGATTGGCCGCACTGCCGCCGTAACCATCTTCCAGGGTCAGATTATCATCGAGCGCATGCTTGAACCGCTGGAATAGGCGGTCAAATCGCGGACGGCGCTACCCATCGTCAGCGACATTCGATACACTAGGAGCACTTGCCATCTGGCAGGTGCTTTTTCATTATTTCAGCACAACTAATCTGGCTGTCATGCGTTTCAGGTATCATAGCCAGACTCAATCAAACACTCAGGAGAAACCTTCATGGCGAAAGAATACGATGTCGTCATCGTGGGCGCTGGACCAGGCGGGTATGTTGCTGCCGTGCGCTGCGGACAACTCGGTTTGAAGACGGCCATCATCGAGAAAAAATACTGGGGCGGCGTCTGCTTAAATGTCGGCTGCATCCCTTCAAAAGCCCTGCTGCACAATGCGGAAGTCGTGCATACGCTTAAGCACGAAGCGGAGGACCTCGGCATCACAGGTGAATTTACCTACGATTACAAGCGCGCTTTCGACCGCAGCCGCGAAGTCAGTGACCGCCTGGTTAAGGGCGTACACTTCCTCATGAAGAAGAACAAGGCCGACGAATATGATGGCTGGGCCACGTTCAAGGACAAGAATACCGTCGAAGTCGAACTCAATGACGGCCAGAAAGAAACGCTCAAGTTCAAGAACGCCATCATCGCCACAGGTGCAGTCGATAACAAACTCCCTGGCGTCGAATTCAGCGATAATGTCGTTGGCTGGGAAACGCAGATCATGACCGATAACCTGCCCAAAAGCATCGTGATCGCAGGCGGTGGCGTTATCGGCGTGGAATTCGCCTACGTGATGTCCAACTATGGCGTCGATGTCACCATCGTTGAATTCCTTGACCGTGTGCTGCCGCTGGAAGACCCTGAAATCAGCAAGGAACTGGCCAAGCAGTATAAGCGCATGGGCGTCACCATTCTGGCATCCCACAGCGTTGATGCCATCGAAGACACGGGCAAGGGCGTCAAAGTCACCGTCACCGACCGCAAGAAAGGCGAACAGGTCGTTCTGGAAGCCGATAAGGCGATGGTCGCGATTGGCTTCCGTCCGTGCACCCAGGGCTACGGCCTGGAGAATACAGGCGTCAAGCTGACAGAACGTGGCGCGATTGACATCAACGAGAAGATGCAGACCAATGTGCCCAATATCTATGCCATTGGTGATGTCACCGCCAAGCTGATGTTGGCTCATGTTGCTGAGACGATGGGCGTCATCGCTGCCGAGAACATCGCAGGCGTCGAAACAACCACCCTTGATTTCGACTTCATGCCGCGTGCCATCTATTGCAATCCACAGATCGCTGCCTTCGGCTACACGGAACAGCAAGCCAAGGACAAAGGCTACGAAATCAATGTGGCCAAATTCCCATTCCAGGTGAACGGCAAATCACTCGGTCTGAATAATACAGTAGGCTGGGTCAAGCTCATCAGCGATAAAAAATATGGTGAATTGCTCGGTGCGCACATGATTGGCCCACAGGTCACGGAACTACTGCCGGAACTAACCTTGGCCCGTCGCTCTGAACTCACGGCTGAGGAAATCGCGCGCAATGTGCACGCCCATCCGACCCTCAGCGAAGCCATCAAAGAAGCGGCTCACGGTCTGATCGGTCATATGCTGAATATGTAGCTTTCCGTATTTGGTTGAACTTTGCAAGAGGGCGGGCGAACAGCTTGCCCTCTTTTGATGTGTGCAACTGCCCATTAAAACAAAAAATCGCCCGATTGCGATTGTGCCAGTTTATGCTGCTGTGTTAGTGTGGAGGATACTGAGAGAAGTTAACTAGTCGTTATTGCCGTTGCCATTGTTACCGGAATTTCCACCGTTGCCGTTGCCGTTACCATTGCCATTCCCGTTATTACCGGAATTGTCGCTATTCCCATTGTTGCCGGAATTACCGCCGTTACCGTTGCCATTGTTGCTGGAATTATCGTTATTACCGCTGTTGCCGGCATTGTCGCTATTATCGCTATTGCTGGAATTCCCTCCGTTACCGTTGCTATTACCGTTGTCACCGGCATTGCCACTATTATCATTATTGCCCGAATTGCCATTATTGCCCGAATTGCCATTATTGCCACTGCTGCCGGAACTATCAGAGGCGGAGGAATTTCCCCCGCCATTGTTACCGGAATTGCCACCACTGTTTCCAGGGCTTCCATCGTCATCCTGTCCAGGTGGCGTAAAGTTCTCGTCGTTGCCCTGGCCCGCATTCCCGTCTGTAGGATCGCCATCGCGCCAATCATTTGGGTTATTCGACGTGTTGACTGACGAACTATCGTCATCACTACTATCGCCCGTGCCAGAACTGCCATCGTCTGCGACAGAATCGTCGTCATTGGTGTCATCATCGATGGGATCATCGCCACTGTCGTCTGCAATACCCTCGTCGTCTGCCACTTCTTCTGGGGGATCACCCTCCCAGACTTCCTCGTCGGCCAGGTCATCCCCACGACTGACGACAGGCTTCATCGTATCGCAATCCGGTAGACCATCTTCACCACACGGTAGTTCCCCAGCCGCAAGGTGCTCAATCACCTGTTCCATCTGCGCCCATGTTAAAGGCGGTGCGATGGTGATTTCACGGTCCAGCAAACCAATTGGCAGCGCTTCGACATCTTCCCAGGCATAAGGTTCAGGCCAACTGGGTCTGCCATTGACGGTCATGTCTTCATCAAGCGGCATGCGGATGTGCGTCCCCGCGATAGCCGGATAAGCACGATCTTCGTACATCACAACTGCGGAGCCTTCGACCGTCGTAACGACCAGCTCATCTTCAGTTGCCTGGAAGAATACGGTTGAACCGAGTGCCACTTCAGCGCCGTTGATGTCAAAGACGATTTCGTCAACGCCTTCCGGGGTCTGGACGAGAATGCCACTTTGCGGCACTTCCGCACAGCGTGGGCGGCCCAGGCCCGTATGCAGATAGAACGCCTGCATACCGTCGTTGTCATCTGTATTCTCTAAATCGACATCACCGAAGAGGACGATGACGGCATTCTGGCCAGGTAGGGTATCTGGCAGGTTGGCCTGCAAGCGCATCAGGGCCACACCCCAAACACCTTCTTCCTCATCCAGATCGAATAGATGCATGCTATCGATGCTGGCGACCGATTCAATGTCGCCAACTGTGGAGAAGTTGAAAACGTTTACATCTACTTTGGCTTCTGCCTCAAGCGCGAGGTTGCCGTAACAGGCTTCGTTGCGTTCAGTATCAGAACAATGTTCGTCCACTGATACATAAGCACGTTGTACGATTTCCGGGCAAGACTGCGCTTGGGCACTCACAATACCAACGATCAACAGGGTCAAAAACCCTGAGATCAACCAGATTGAGCGCCTTTTTACCATTAGATACCACATCTTTCACATACGTTCCGTATATCGGTATCTTACACCTGGGAACTACGTAATAACACGTAAGGAATTGTGCGTAAATTGTCTATACTATGCCCGACAAATACGTATACATACATATTAACATGATCAAAACGTGTTGCCAATGACGTCTGTAAAGTTCTACATGTTTGTTCATATGCTTTTATGCATTTCACATAAACATTAGCGGGCATCATCTCTCGTCTTGCTCGGCATCCGCGCCATCTTCTATCCTGTCCCCTTCGATGCTATCCGCATCATCTGGCACGGGCTGATCTTCGCCAATATAGCCATCCTCACAAAACGGTCGTGTTTCTTCCGGCGGCAATGGCGGCTGATCTGGTCGCGGACGGTAGACACATGGGCGATTATCATCCGGCAGGTTGCTGTCCGGCAAAATAGAAAAGGGGCGATCCCTCCCAGGCGCTTCTTCGTCTAGCGCCTCGTTACATAGGGACAGCCTCCGTCCTGATGCAATAATCGGCTGCCAAATACACTGCCGCCCATCAAACAGGTCATAAACCCCTTCGTCACGGCTCCAGTCTGTTGCATCACCGAGTTCATTGATGCGACGCACCACCGGACCCATATCCTCGCACTGTGGTAGACCCTCCATATCACAGGGTGGTTCGCCGAGTTCCAGACGCTGCTGCAATTGGTTGAGCGTATCACCGTCCAGCGGCTCCCGAATCGTGATCTCGCGCTCTAATAACGCAATTGGCAGTACGCTGACATCTTCATGCGCATAGGCTTCTGGTAGGGCTGGACGCCCGATGGGTTGCAGCCGTTCATCAATAGGGAACCGCAGCCGTGTGCCCGCGATCACAGGATAGGACGCATCGCCAATACGCATCATGGCCGAGCCTTCAATCGTGCTGACGATCATCTCGCGCTGGGGTGCTGCCTGGAAAAACACCGTTGATCCAACCGCTACATCGACGCCGTTGATATTGAACGTCACTTCGTCAATGCCATCGGGTGTCTGCACCAGCAGGCCATTCTGAGGAGCTTCATTGCACTGTACTGCGCCAAAACCTGTTTGTAAGTAAAAGGCCTGCATCGGCGCCTGATTCCCGTCTCCCGAAGTTGTTTCAGCCTGGGCTATGGCCACATCGCCGAACAGCAAGAACGTCACGTTCTGGCCCGGTAGGCTGTCTGGAATGCTGGCTTGCAGGCGCATCAGTGCGATGCCCCAAACGCCTTCTTCCTCATTGAGTTCATATAGCTGCAACGCTTGCAGCTTGCTGATATCTTCGATGTCGCCCTGTTGTTCAAACTCAAAACGGGCGATATTTGCCTGGGGTTGGGCGTCCATAGCAGCATTGCCATAACAGACCTCATTGCGGCCTGTCTGCGCACACATTTCGTTGACTGTGAGCATGGCTGTCTGCACGATGTCCGGGCAGTTACGCATCTGCCCACTGGCCACGCTCAAGCTAAATAACATCAACAACAGGCCAGATGCTAGCATCAGAATGTTACCGCGAATTGACATGCGAAACCCTCAGCATTCGCGTCTAAGAATATGTCTAAGTTAGCACAGCCTACGTCCTGGCAGCACAAAGAAGATTCAGGGATACTACGGAATCAAAAACGGACGGGGGACCCGTCCGTTTGTTTTCGTTACTCACATTTTGATGCGCTTAAGCGGTCACGCCTGACCTCAATCGCCTGCGACGGGTGACATTTGCTCGGCAATCAGTTCAACCACATCTTTGACGATGGGGCCTTCGCCCTTGTCGCTGCGCGCCGCATCGAACATCTGCATGCAGAAGGGACATCCAACGGCGACAACATCGGCGCCAGTTTGGGCTGCTTCCTCGTAACGTGCCAGATTGACGGCCTGTGCGCCGTGTTCTTCTTCCTTCCAGAACTGCGCACCGCCCGCGCCACAGCAGAACGAGTTTTTCTTGGTGCGTGGCATCTCGATCAGGTCCACGCCCAGTGCGCCCAATGCCTTGCGTGGCGCTTCCACCACATCATTATGGCGGCCCAGGTAGCATGGGTCATGGAATGTGACGTTGCTCCATGTGGTTGGTCGCGCTGTCTGCGGCAGTTTGCCAGCCACAATCAATTCTTCGATCAATTCCGTATGATGAATGACCTCATAGTCGCCACCGAACTGATGATACTCTTTGCCCAGATTGTGCAGACAGTGTGGGCAGGTTGCCACAATACGCGGTGGTTTGACCTCATTGAGGGTCTCGACATTGGCGCTGGCCAGTTCAAAGTACAGGTATTCATTGCCACCCCGACGAGCACTATCGCCTGTGCAATTCTCGGCTTCACCCAGCACAGCGAAGTTGACGCCTGCCGCATTCAGCACCTTCACCAGCGACCGGGCCGTATTTTTGGCACGGTCGTCATAGCTGGCAGCACATCCCACCCAGTACAAAATGTCGAAATCAGGATTGTCTTCGACCGTCGGCACGGGCACATCCAGACCATCGGCCCAGGCGAAGCGGCTCTCACCTATGCCCCAGGGATTACCCTGGCGCTCCATACCATTGAACGCTGCCGCCAGTTCATCCGGGAAGTCAGCTTCCATCAGCACCTGATTGCGGCGCATATCGAGGATGTCCAGCATCGGTTCGTTGCCAGTTGGGCAAATGTCGATACAGGCACCGCAGCTTGTACAGGCCCACACTGCCGATTCGCTGATGACATTCCCAATCAGCGGCAAGGATTCCTGACCGCTGGCCAGGGCGCTCATATGCTCATTGATGAAGTAGCGCTTATTAACCTCCAGCGCCGATGGTGATAATTCCTTACCTGTCAGATAGGCCGGACACACATCCTGGCAGCGGTTGCACTGAATACAGGCGAAGGCATCCAGAATCTGCGTCATGGGTAAATCTTCGATCTTGCCTGCGCCGAACTGTTCCCGATCTTCATCGTCGAAGTCGATTGGCGTCATTTCGCCCAGGGATGTCCGTTCTGGTCGCGTCAGATAATTGACCGGGGCCATCATCAGATGCAGGTGCTTGGTATAGGGGAAGTAGGGCAGGAACAGCAAAATCGCGCCCAGTGCCATCCACCACATCAGATGGCTTAATCCGGTCAGGGTCGCGCCATCGGCCCAGCCAAATAATGGCGAGACCAGTGTCGCAAATGGCATGAATACATCCGCGCCATGCTGCGCCACATATACCGATTCACCCAGAAAACGCGAGCCAACATGGATCAGGATGAAGATGGCGACGATCATCGAGTCATTAAGTTGGCCGCCTTTGGCCACTTTGGGATGCAGCAGCACATTGTCGTGATAGGTCAGATCGCTGCGATTGGGCAGAACCAGCCGCCGCAGAATGAAGTAAGCTACGCCGACGATCACCACCACGCTGAACACATCCGCCAGCAGGCGATAGCCATCGAACAGCAACAACCCGAACCCATCCAAATTGTGCAGGTTCGCGTCAAACTCATCGACCATGCCGATGAGCACATCCAGCACATTGACGAGGAAGTACAGCGTAAAACCCAGTACCACGCCCCAATGCAGCACACTGACCAATCGCCGTGTCTTGAGGGTTGTCGTTTGCAGTAAGTATTCGCGCAGGGCACGCACCACGCGGCTGACGATGCCTTTGAGCGATAGCTCGCCCTCACCGCGCTTAATGACGCGATACACATCCATAAAGCCGACATACGCTGCACCAACAGCGAACAGAGTCAGCATGACAAACAGCATTTTTTCAATCGGAGATAGCATCGACTGTCCTCTCAAAAGGCGCCATGAATAACGTTTTTCTCGTCAGTGGCATGGTTTTGCTTGACCTGTAATTAGCCCGAAAACCACCGCCTGAACGGGCCATCATTTCTATACTTAAACTGGTTGCGAGTGTACCACCAGGGGCATTTTTCTCCAACCAGTAGCGGAGCAAACCAGAGCCATTTCGTAAGCATATTTACTCTTCACTCGTCTAGGATTCGTTGCCTAAACTGTATCGACAGAAACACATCTAATCCGAGAGGAAACCATGAGCCTGACCACCATTGACTTTACCCCCTGGTTCAGCAATGAAAAGAAACTCGATGAAATAGGCATCGGCCTGACGAGTGAAGACCTGCGTAATGCGACCAACGAGAGTATCGATTATCTACTCAGTCTGCTGGACAACCTGACCGACGCGGATATTGCTTTTGAACCCCATGATCCGAATGCAAATGACGAGCATGCCGTCGAAGGCGAAGAACATATTGGCTGGAACATGGGCCACCTGATCGCCCATACCACAGCCAGCAGCGATGAAGGCGCCGCAATCAGTTCACTCCTTGCGCGTGGGGTAGAAGAAATCAAACGTCCCCGTTACGAAACACCCTGGCGCGATATGAACACCGTCGAGAGCTGCGTCCAACGCCTGGAAGAAAGCCGCCGTATGCGCCTCGCTTATCTCGAAACCTGGCCGGATAGCCCCCATTTTGAGAACTACCGAAGCGGCGTCTCTGAACGGTTTGTTGAGTACTTCGGCAATTTGAACTGCATTGGTGCTTTCTTGATGGGCCTTAGCCACGAAGTGGGCCACTACGACCAGATCATTGATGCCAGGAAACAGGCTCTCGCCGCCCGCGAACAAGCCTAGTCGTCAGTGCTAATAAAATATCGTAAGGACGCAGCACATGCTGCGTCCTTTTTCTTAGGAAGTTGCCACGTTTTGCTTAGATTGCATCAACTGGCTCACCAGTAGAATTCCGCCACCGAGAATCATTAACCCCGCGCAGATACCAAAAAAGACAATCGGCTCGGCATTATCATAGACATATCCCAGGGGGGCGCTTGCCAGCAGGGCCGCCAGGCTGGGGATTGTGATCTGCGACAGCGCCTGATTGGTCGATACATTTCGTGGATGGCTGACGCGATTAATGTGGACCAGTCCAGAGAGGTTAATCATCGCGAACATTGGGCCGCGAATGACCATGATGCCCATTACCGCCAGCAAACTCGTCACCGATCCAATCAGTACCCAGATGACCCCAAAGCCCATTGCACCTGCAACATAAAACCAGACAGCACTGCGATTGCGTAACGGACCATCCAGAATGTTATACCAGGGGATTTCCATCAGCGAACTGACTACAACGATCAGCGTGACCTGTTCGGTGCTAATGCCCAGATTATCTTGGAAGTGCAGTAGCCAGAAGGCGAAGCCACTGCGCATGCCCATCATGGCGAAGAACTGGGCCACGAATAAAGGGTAGAGCTGCTGTCGGCGGCTGACAGCCTGTGTATCGTCTATATCGTCAGTCGGTTTGTCTGATGTACTGACTGGCAAAGCATCGGATAGACCCACAACGGCCAACCCGCTGGCAATCGCGGCCAGGAAAAGCCCGATAAACTGTGCCACGCCGAAGATCAATCCGGCGATCAGGTTGCCAACCACGAACCCACTCGCGGATATGGAACGAACGCGCCCAAAATGAGATTTGCCAACCTGTTCCAGCTTGGTGAAGGCCAACTGCATGACGAAGATAAATGTGCTGCGGAAGCAGACCTGCGCCACAATCATGCCTGCAAACAAAACTGCCGTGATCGGGAAAGCCAACATCAGGAAAATCGCCGCGATATACGCCAGCACAATTCCTCGGTACATGGTCCGGTGTCGATTGGTGCGATCAGCGATATTGCTTATCATAGGGATGGCCACCAGCTCGACCAGGGCGGCAATACTCAACACAATGCCGATCAACGTGCCAGAGAAATTCTGTGCATCCAAAAACAGGTTGAAGTAAGGCGCACTGAAGCCGCGCATCGTCCCACTGAAAAAGATGACCAGCATCAGTTTGGGGAACATATCATTGATATGTAAGGCGATGTCAGATCGTTTGATAGCCTTAGGGAACAAAAGGTGCACTTTCGTGGTTTGCATAGGCAAATTCATAAGCCAGCCTAAAGCATACGCCTATGATGTATAGCACCATTCGGATTGGTTATACGCCTATCGCAACCAGATATCGCCGTGTTGCTCTCACTGGTTGCTTTTTGTTCCCAGGTTTTTTATACTGTGAACAATGTCAGTTGCGACGGCTAACAAGATAGGAAATGCAACACATGACCATTTTCGTTCGCAATAGCCATCATGCTCATCATGCATAAGCGTTAACTGACGTCACGGATTCAACTCCAAAGCGCGACGTTGGTTCGCGCTTTTTTATTTGTATCGTCATACCGATTTTCAGACAGCTTTTTTTGAAGGACTCAGCAACGAAGGACAGGCACACTATGGCACAACAGATTAAGATCAAACCCCGCTTGGCGAAGGGTTTCCGCGATTTTTTGCCCTCGGAAATGCTCAAGCGCCAGTACGTGATCGACACAATTGAAGGCGTATTCCAGCTATTTGGCTATGAACCCTTACAGACTCCGGTGCTGGAACTGCGCGATACCTTGTTCGGCAAATATGGCGAAGATGCCGAGCAGCTCATCTACAGTGCGCAGCATGGCCGCAGCAAGAGCGACGAAGTCGCCATGCGCTACGACCTGACCGTGCCCTTGTCGCGCGTGGTTGCCCAATACGAAAACGACATCAGTTTTCCATTCCGCCGCTATCAGATCAGTCCGGTATGGCGCGGCGAACGCCCCCAGCGGGGCCGTTACCGTGAGTTCTTCCAGTGTGATGCTGATATCGTCGGCGTCAGTGGTATGGAAGCCGATGCTGAGATCATCAGCGTTATGAACACTGTATACCAGCGCCTGAACCTGCCACAACCGATCATCAAGATCAACAATCGTAAGCTGCTAACAGGTATGGGGGTTTTTTCGGATGTGATCGACTCTCAGTTGCCTGACCTTTATCGTAGTATCGATAAGTTCGACAAAATTGGCGCGGAAGGCGTAGAGAAGGAGCTGATTGAACGGGGTATTCCTGGTTATGCGGTTAAGCGCATGATGGACCTTGTTCAGATTAGAGATGAAGGTAACTTGAATCTGAATTTGCTTGAGAGACAAATAGGTCATATTGAAGTAGCCAACGAAGGCATCGACGAACTGCGTTCGATGGCCATGTATCTCGATGCGCTCGGCGTGCCGCAATCCGCCTATGAGTTCGACTTCACGATGGTGCGTGGCCTCAGCTACTATACGGGTCCCATCTTCGAGACCATCATTCAGGAGCCAAACCTGGGCAGCATTACTGGCGGTGGCCGTTACGATAACCTCATTGGCCTTTTCCGCCGCGAGAGCCTGCCGACTGTCGGCACATCGCTCGGCATTGAGCGCATCATCGACATCATGACCGAACTGGACCTGTTCCCATCACATGTAGCCGATACGGTCGTTGATATATTGGTGACAGTCTTTGACGATGAAACGCAAATTGCGTCCTCACGCTTGGCCAGCCAATTGCGCAAAGCCAATATTCGCGCCGAACTGTACATGAGTGATGGCAAATTTAAGCTGGGCAAGCAGTTTGCCTATGCCGATAAGAAGGGCATTCCGCTTGTTGCGACCCTCGGCCCGGACGAAGTGGCCAACGGGCGTGTCAGCATCAAACGCCTCAGTGATGCCAAAGAAGTGGATGTTTTGCAGGCCGATGTTGTCGATGCAGTCGTTGGCCTGATGCAGATTGAGTTCTAAAGCACGAACAACACTTGGGCGGCGGCAGCTTCCTGATTACAATAGATGCACACACAGCATGTCAAAAGCGGGTGAATGCCCGCTTTTTCGTAAGGGAGTTTGTCAATGACCTTGTTCCCGCGTTCTTGTGGGGTTCTGCTGCATCCGACATCGCTGCCCGGTCGCTATGGTATTGGTGACCTGGGGGCTAATGCGTTCCGGTTTGTTGATTGGCTGGAAGAAACAGGCCAATCGATCTGGCAGGTATTGCCCCTCGGCCCAACCAGCTATGGCGACTCGCCGTACCAGACACTTTCTGCCTTTGCTGGCAATCCTAATCTTATTAGCCTTGACCTGCTCGTCAAAGCGGGCTACCTCACCGCCAACGACCTGGTCGATGTTCCTGCCTTCCCGGAAAACATCGTCGATTACGGCTGGATCATCCCATACCACAACGAGAAGCTCAGCATCGCCTATAATCGTTTTGTCGGGTCGGCGTCGGCTGCGGATAAAGCCGCCTATGCCGAGTGGTGCCAGCAAGAGGCATCCTGGCTGGATGACTTCGCCCTGTTCGCTGCCCTTAAGAGTTACTTTGGGGGTGCGCCCTGGGTCAGTTGGCCGGAACAGGGACTCGTTCGCTATGAAAATGCCTCGCTGGCCAAAGCCCGCGAAACGCGCGCCCGTGAAATTGATGAGCAGCGTTTCCGTCAGTGGTTATTCTTCAAGCAGTGGTTGGCCGTCAAAGCCTATGCCAATGAAAAGGGCATTCGCCTCTTTGGCGATATTCCCATTTTCGTGGCCCACGATAGCAGCGATGTCTGGGCCAATCAGGCAATGTATTACCTGCACGAAGATGGCAATCCTAGCGTTATCGCGGGCGTACCGCCGGATTACTTCAGCCCGACAGGCCAGCGTTGGGGCAATCCGCTTTATCGCTGGGGCAAGATGAAGCAGACCGGCTATACCTGGTGGATTGAGCGCTTCAAGGCCATCCTCAGTCTGGTCGATTACATCCGCATTGACCACTTCCGCGGCTTTGAAGCCTACTGGGAAATCCCTGCAACGGAAAAAACGGCGATCAATGGCCGTTGGGTTCCTGGCCCTGGACACGATTTCTTCAAAACGGTTGAAGATGCCCTGGGCGAGCTGCCCATTATTGCCGAAGACCTGGGCGTCATCACCGAAGGTGTGGAATCACTGCGTGATGACTTTGGTCTGCCCGGTATGAAAGTGCTGCAATTCGCCTGGAGCGATCCCAAGAATGTTTTCCTGCCGCATAACCATATTCCCAACTGTGTTGTCTATAGTGGCACTCACGACAACAACACGACTATCGGCTGGTGGGACCAGGAAATGGATGAGGGCAGTCGCCAGTTTATGCAGGATTACCTCGCGCGGGAAGTCAAGGAACCGCAGTGGATACTGATCCGCTTGGCATTAGGTTCCCCGGCCCATACCGCCATCTATCCAATGCAGGATGTGCTCGCATTGGGCGCGGAAGCCCGTATGAATACCCCTGGTAAGCAGGGCGGCAATTGGGGCTGGCGCATGACCGAAGCCGACTTTGACCATGCCAACAAGGACCTGCTGGCACAGTTAACCTGGCTCTATATGCGCCGTACTGACCAGCAGGAAAAAGTCTACGGTGATGTTGCGGTCAAGGACTAATAGCTTGCTTAGTCACATAGGGCGGGTGGCATCGTGACCAGTGGGCCTTACTTCTGGACGACGGGCAACGCCGCTAAAGCCTACTGCTTGCAGTGGATCGCCAATGAGGTCGAAAAACGGGGCGTTGATGCCCCGTTGACCATCCTTGATATGGGCAGCGGCACCTCCGGCAATTTTGCGGAATTTTTGCAGGCCAATCCGAAGGTGGGCTACATCGGCGTGGAACCCTATGCGCTCGCCTGTGAAGCAGCCCGTAAACTATTGCCGCAGCGCGAGAATATCCGCATTGTCAACGATCTGGCCTATGATCTCTACGGTCGTGTTATCACTGAACCTGTGGACATCGTTGTTTCGTTCAGCGTGATGGAACATGTCGTTCAGAGGCCGCGCTACCTGCAAACAGTTTATGACTGCCTCAAAGAGGGCGGGACGTTTCTGATTAACTACGACGCGGGCCACTTCAATCCCAACCGTGACCTCAAAGAGAAGCTCAAGACCTTCCTCAGTCCCTGGATGGCACGCCTCGGCATGGAAGGGCGCTACCAGAAATTTGTCCCTGAGCAGGATTTTCGCCAGTGGGTACAGCAAATCGGTTTTGAAATCGTCGAGGCCAAGTCATTTAATACCCAGATGAAGGGCCTGCATAAGCGCATCCCATCAGCGCATCAGCAGGAGCACCAACGCCGCTGGCTGGAATACGAAGAATGGCTCAACGAAATCGTCACTGACTACAGTGATGCCGATGCCTTCCTCTGGCTCAGTCGCAACTTCATCCTGCGCAAATAGTCATTGCACAGAGGTAACAAAAAAAGCACAGTCATCAGGCTGTGCTTTTTCCATTTTCCATTGCAGGCGATCTTACAGGCCGAACTCTGCCTTGACCTGCTTGACCCATGTCTCGATGCGGTCATCGGTCAGGTTCGCCTGACCTTCCTGGTCGATGCCTAGGCCCATCAGGGCTTCGCCGCCTTCTTCTTTCGCTGCCAGTGATTCCTCAAACTGGTAACGCTGTGCCGACCAGAAGCCGAACACCGTGCCGCCCTGGATCAGGACTTCATCGGCCAGGATGCCCAGCGCATCCAGGAAGTTGAAACCATAGCCGTTCTGGTCACCCAGGCCGAACAGGGCCACTTTCTTACCACTGAAGTTCATGCTTTCCATCTTAGGCAGGAAGAACGCCCAGTCATCTTGTAATTCGCCTGTGTTCCAGGTCGGAATGCCCAGAATGATATGGCTGTAGCTCAAAATCTGTTCTGGGGTCGAGCCGCCGATGTTGTGAACATCAACCAGTCCACTTTCCAACTGGTTGAATTTTTCCGCAATTTGGTAGGCGACAGCTTCCGTATTACCCGTATTGCTGCCGAAAAATAAGCCAATCTTACCCATAAGAGGGAACTCCTAATCAAGCTAACACGCTGCCGAGACAAAGTCTGCTCAGAAATATAACAAAACTTCGCCGTCTTGTCTGTACTTGTGACTAAAAGCACAATGAAAGTATATCGTCTCCTCGGTGCTTTTGCGCCAGATTCTTCAGGAAAATTGAACAATTTGTTTGTAAATCGCCTGATAGTATGAACAATCAGTTCATGCTATCCTGCTGACTACATCATCGTTTTCAACGAGAAATTATGACGTGTCGTTGGCACTTCTGGTTCGAGGCTCTAAGGTGCGGCATGCCAATCCCAGCCCATCTATACACAAGAAGATAATACAGAAGACCTTCGACGCAATTTAGTTCTTGATGAGATAGAAAGATACAGCCATGTCTTTTATGCCAGATTGGACCAGAGGCGTCCACCATGATGGGTCGATCATGCACATATCGAACCCACTGCCTGCTCTGCATGAAACCGTGACGATCACCCTGCGTACCCCGGCCAATGCGCCCATCAACCACGTCTTTATCCGCGCCATCGTCGATGGCGAATACCATCGCGAAGTCATGACCGTCACCGAAGAAAACACCGTCGCGCATATCTGGACAGGTGAACTGAAGCTGCCGCAGCATCATGTTGATTATTGCTTCAAGCTGATGACGGACGAAGGGGCTTACTACTATACAGCGCGTGGCATGCACCGCAGCGATAGCCCCGATAGTGATTATTTCACGCTGCTGGCAGGCTATGAAGCGCCGGAATGGATACAGGATGCCATCTTCTACCAGATTTTCCCGGATCGCTTCAACAATGGCGACCCCAGTAACGATACCCAGGCGGGTGAAGTTGAGCGTAACGGTCTAAAGAGCACCAAGCCCAACTGGGGCGAACTGCCCACTCCCTGGCTAAAGAGCCGCAGCCTCGATTTTTTTGGTGGCGATTTGCAGGGCATCATCGACAAACTGGATTATCTGCAAGACCTGGGCATCAATGCCCTCTACCTCTGCCCGATCTTCACCGCTTCCACCAACCATAAGTACGATATTCAGGACTTCTGGCAGGTGGATAAGCATTTTGGTGGCAACGAAGCCCTGGTTGCTTTGCGCAAAGCGCTCGATGAACGCGGCATGCACATCATTCTGGATATTACGACCAACCACATCGGTAATCGCAATCCCTGGTATCTGGACGCGGTTGAGAATCCCAATGCGCCCACTGCCGATTTCTTCGACTACGACCCTGACACGGGCAAAATCGATACCTGGCTTGGTGTGCCGCTGCTCATCAAGCTCAACTACAAAAGTCAGAAGCTGCGCGACCGTATGTATCGTGATGCCGATTCCGCACTGCGTTTCTGGCTAAATGAACCCTACAGCATTGATGGCTGGCGCCTGGATGTGGCCAACATGACTGGCAACCTGCGGGAAAATCAACTTGACCACGAAGTATGGCATGAGATGCGGCCCTACATCAAAGGCGAGCACCCGCAGGCTTATCTACTAGGTGAATACTTCATGGATGGTACGCCGCACCTGGCTGGCGATGAACTGGATGCCTCCATGAACTACACTGGTTTCAATATTCCCGCGCGCCGCTGGATCGGTGGCGAGGATGTAGGTGTAGCCGATGGCAAGCCCTGGGGTGATACTGAACTGCTCCCTTCATCAGCAGTTGCCGAACAGTGGCTGCGATTTATGGCCGCTGTACCCTATGCCATCACCCTACAGCAGTTCAACCAGCTTTGCAGCCACGATACGACCCGAATTCTGCGCGTTGCTGGCGAGGACAAGGACCTCGTTCGGGCTGGCGCGGCGCTGTTGATTGGCTTCCCTGGGACGCCCTGCATTTACTATGGCGATGAAATCGGCATGACAGGTGGCAAAGACCCGGACAACCGTCGCTGCATGCCCTGGGATGAAAGCGAGTGGGATTGCGATATGCTCGATTACTATCGCAATCTGGTCAGCATTCGCAAGAACAGTTCGGCTCTGAAATATGGCGGTTTTCAGGTGCTTTTTGCCGAGGGTGATCTATTGGCCTATCAGCGTCACACACCCGATCAGACCATTATCGTGGCGGTTTATCGCGGCCCTGGTGAATCACCAGGTTACCAGATACCAGCATGGCAGGGCGGTCTGGAAGATGGTGCTAAACTCAAGGACTTGCTATCTGGCAGGACCTTTACTGTCGCAAATGGGCATTTGCCACTTTCCGGCTTGCAACACGGTCAGGCCCTGCTCTTAGAATTACAGCAATAGACATCGTAGGGGCAAGGCATGCCTTGCCCTGACCTCTACAAATGGCGCTACAGACCTTCGACAAAACGCTCCAATATCGACGACCACTTTTCTTTCGCCTCAGTATTGAGTTCGTGCGTCTGTAGTTCCATATGGTTCACGATGATCAATGCCGTGCCGTTCTTCTTCGGCTCGCTGGTAACACGGATTGACGAACCATCATCGGCCCTTGTTCGCCATGTGATGCGCTTCTCTGTGCCGCTGGAGCGCACATCCTCGGCGACAATCGCCTGCACTTCCTCATCTTCGTCAGCGAACGCGATCCATTTATCCATGAGTTCTTGCATGCCAAGCTGCGTGGATTTGCTTGCGCTTGTCTCGAAGGTGCCATCGGAACGTTGGCCAGGTAACCGCCGACCAATATATTGTTCATAAGCGACGGTCACGGATTGCGCCCACCAGGCATGATTGTCAATCTGGCCATCCAGTTCGTCCAACAGAAGTGTCGCAATTTCGTAATGGCTCAGATTCTTGGCGTCGATGCTGTCCATGTACTGCATCCACTCATCCCAGGAGCGATTGGTCGCGCGTACAATAACATCTGTTTTCGATGGTTTCGTCATGTGATGACTTGCCTCCTTGTCTTAACAGCATTCGGGCCAAAATATAGAGGTGGTTTTGCCACCACTCATACACTTTATTCACTTCCGACGAAGGTAAATTTGGGAACAAATGTTCTTTCACCCTCATTATAGGCAATTATTTATACACATGTCAAATCTGGTGACTGCAACTCAGGACAATACAAGAATAAAAAAGCCACAAGCCATAGACTTGTGGCTGACCATTTCCTGATAAGTTTCACCTGCGTCTGAATCGGACCTGCATCCCATCTTTAGGCATCAGCGTGGGTCGATAAACCATCTTCAGATTCTGTCTCTCGGCCAATTCCCACTCGAAGTGCCGCAGCAGATACGACAGCAGAATCTTCATCTCCATCTGGGCGAAGGCGTAGCCGACACACACCCGCGCACCACCCCCGAACCCCACCAGGCTAAACGGCACACTGCTCTCATTTCGCTCTGGGCTGAATCGCTCCGGGTCAAACGTGTTTGGATCAGTATAAATGGATGGGTCACGATGAGCGACATTGATCGGGTATAGCGCCGTCCAGCCTTCGGGTACACGATAGCCCGCAAACTCAAATGTCTCGACCACACCTCGGAACCCTGCTGGAACGGGTGGGTACATGCGCTCGACTTCCTTAAGCACCATATCCAGATAGGGCATCTGCCGCAGATGGTCCATCGTCATCCGCTCGCCGATGTTCAGCATCGCTTGTTCGGCCCTGGCTTTTTCCAGCACATGAGGGTTCTGGTACAGGGCCATTGCCAGCGAAGTCAGCATACTGGCGCTGGTCTCATGCCCCGCGAAGAGCATCAGCAGCGTTTGTGCTTGTAATTCCTCATTCGTCAGCGCCTGACCGTCTTCATCGCGCGTCTGCACCAGCAGACTGAGCGCATCATGCGTCGGGTTCGCCCGTCGATTATCAATCGCGGCATCGATATATTTGAGCAACTCCTCCCGCGCGGCCAATGCCTGCCCATAAGGTGTCCACGGCCACCGCACCGGAACCGTGACAAAGCCCCGCGTCAGGGTGATGAATAACTTGCTCAATCGCTCGATGTCGTCGCCAGGTTCGCTGCCGGTCAGTAGGGTACTGGCGACTTCAAACGTATACTGCTTGTTCTGCTGCAACCACCGGAATTCGCCCAGCGTGGCCCATTTTTCCACATAGCGTCGGGCGATGTCGTCCATCGTATCCAGGTAATTATGCAGCGCCTGCCGATGGAATGCAGGCATAATCAATTTGCGCTTTTGCCGATGTTCCTCGCCATCCTGCACAAACAGTGAATGCCCCAATAGCTCGACGAAGGTCGGCGGCCAGCCGTCTCGCCAGGAAAAATGCTGCGCGCCCGTTTGCAGCACAAAACGATTGGCTTCTGGCCCCATGAACACCGCAATATCACGCCCCAATACCCGCGTCTTCCAGATCGGACCGTATTTCGCATATTGCTCCATCAGGAAATCGAGGTCGAGCAGGCGCGGTGGTTCGCCAATGAAGGGCAAGCCCAGGCTCCCCGGCGGCAGCGGCTTCTTTTGCAAAGAGGATGTGGCCATTTCAACGCATTCTAACGAGATAATTCACGCACCCGATTATGGCAAAATACCATCTCATTAGCCACCGTAGCGTGTTAGTAGGCGTATCGAATAACGTGGAAAGTCGAGTTTCTCCTGGCACCCGTTCCTAACTTCCTTTTCCCACAGGGCAGGGTGCCAAAAGAGGTTTCATAAGTCCCTCTCCAGGGAGAGACGGATATAGGATGAGGGAAAAAAATCATGGACACGCTATTGTGTATCCTGCGTCCGACTGCACGCAATTTGCCCCAATTTACACCACCGGATGTTCTCGTTCCAGCAAAAACGTCGGCGCGGTGATGCCCAATGCCAGACACCCTAGCAGCGCGACGGTCTGAACACCATTCACTGCTGCTTCAGCCAATGTCGCCTGGATTTGCCCTGGCTCCTGATGAATCAAATCTACCAGCCCGATCATCGTCTGGTAAGCGAACACGCCCGGCACCATCGGAATCGCACCTGTGATGCCGAAGATCATCGACGGCATTTTCAACTTGCGTGCAATGAACTTGGACATGAAGCCCACGATCAGGGCACCCAGCAGAGTTGCGGTAGTAATGCCCATGCCGAATTGGTCCATCATCAGCGTGCGAACAGCATGCCCACATGCCCCGACCAGTGCGCAGTAAGCCAGCGCTCGCCTCGGTACATTGAACAGCACACCGAAGCCAACCGCCGCCACGCCTGACCATAGTGCATCTTCGAGAACAGCAAGCAGGATGGTCATAGGCCGCTGACCCCCATGGTGGTGATCGCCAGCGAGAGGCCCATCGCGATTGCCAGCGACAGGATCGCCCCCCATACGCTTCGCGCCAGCCCATTAGTGATATGCCCGTTGAGGAAATCTTCCGAGCCATTAATCAGCGGCACCCCAGGAACCAGCAGCAGTACTGATGCCGCCAGCGCCGTACTGGAGAGGGGACTCAGCGAAAGTAGCTCGGCTAAACTGGCGACAATACCGGCCACAAAAGCCGTGATGACCCAATTCAGCACTGTATTTAGCTCGACTGAGTGCAGCCATTGACGAGCAAACATTGCCCCGCTCGATGCGAAGAAGGTCACAGCAAACGTCGCGATATCGCCACCAAACAGCCGATTGAAAGCTGCACATGCCAGCCCAACCGCCAACACAACCGTCCAGCGGTTGTAATGGGGGCGCTCATCAATCGCCATCAGCTTCTCACCGACCCCAAAACGGTCGATTTTGCCGTCCTGCACCTGGTACGATAACTCGCTGATCTCAGCGATCACGGTCATATCGACGCCCCGGCTGGGCGCGCGCCGCACCTTCGTACGGAACTCATAATTGTTGATGGTGGTGGCGACGATGGCATCCGGCGTCACCAGGATGTCCATCCAATCAGCGCCTAGCCCCGTGCCCAACCGATGGATGGTCTGTTCGACGCGGTTGGTATCGGCACCATATTGCAGCAGCATCTGTCCAGCCCATAAGGACAGTCGCATAACATCGCGCAGGGCCTCGCGATCCAGTTCGGGTTTGTGAGTATGATGATCGGCAGCAACGGCCACAATGTCCCTCTCGTTCAGTCGTGGATCAAACATCAGTTGAACCTGGCAAGAAGAACTAAGTAACGGCCTAAGTGAGAAGAAAATGGCACATGGTTATTGGGGCGTGCCTAATTCATTATACGCGAGGGTCCATGATTGCCCGTGATGACATCAATCATATTGACCCATGACATACAGCCACTTGCCCTTAACTCTTTTAAACGTACTTTTCTCCGTAAAGCTCGTATCACGCAGATTCTGCATCAGTCCCGCCCGGAACGTAACCGTATCCGCTGTTGTGTCGAGGATCGTCAGTGCGGCGAACTGCGTCTGCGTGGCAAATGCCAGGATTTCCGCTGTCCATAAGCGCTTATCCTGCTTGCGATGGGGGCTGTCTGGGTGCGTCGTCTGCATGATGAAATCGGCGTTGTGCAGCGCATAGGCACTGTACCGCGCCCGCATCAGCGCTTCCGGCGTTGGCGCCAGTTTGCCCTTGTGATACGGCTGGCAGCATTCGGTATATAGTCGCCCGCTGTGGCATGGGCAAAGCACTTGATCGTTGATAATCATTTTCTCCGGTGTGATCTCTGGGCGAGCCAATGATGGTTCGCCCAAATTTCTTATTTAGAGTTTTTTGGTGTTACCTTTTTGCGAAAAAGGTGACAAATGAAAGCCATTAAATCTACAAACCAATGCGCTTGTGCGTGTTGGCAATCTTCTTCATGGAAACCACCAGCGCCGCCGTGCGGAAATCTTCAATACCTGCATTCTCATGGAAAGTCTGCTTAATTTCCTGATAGGCTTCGCGCATGGTATCGTCCAAGCCGGAGCGCACCATCGATAGTTCATCACTGCCCTGCATGATGCGATGCTTGAGCTTGCTCTCGATCTCTTTTCCGGTGGCGGCTTCAATGGCGTCCACTATCGCCTTTGCCCGGAATTCATCCAGCCGTCGTTGCATACGCCCAAACCGAATATGCGAAAGGTTCTTGATCCACTCGAAGTAAGACACGGTCACACCGCCCGCATTGGCAAAAAAGTCTGGTATCACCATGATGCCCCGTTCCAACAGAACGCGATCTGCTTCATAAGTGATCGGGCCATTAGCAGCCTCCACAACCAGCTTCGCCTGAATATCTGCTGCGTTCGCCAGCGTGATTTGCCCCTCAAGCGCGGCTGGAATCAGAATATCGCAGGGGTAGGTCAGGAACCTGGTGCCTTCTTCGTGATATGTCCCGCCAGGGAATCCCTTTACGCCACCATGCACATTGATCCACTCACGCAGAGCTTCGATATCGATGCCATCTTCATTGATGATTGCGCCATCCCATTCAATCACGACGATGATTCTGGCGTCATCTTCTGCCAGGAACTTGGCTGCATGGTAGCCGACATTGCCCAGACCCTGCACCACGATCTTTTTGCCAGCCAGGTCGCCCGTGAGGCCCGTTCGTGCGACATCGTCACGATTGCGGAAGAACTCGCGGATGACATACATCACCCCGCGACCCGTCGCTTCCGTGCGACCGCGGACGCCGCCCATATCGACAGGCTTGCCAGTCACGCAGCCCAAATAGTTGATGTCTTCCGGTCTTAGCATCTGGTAGGTATCGACGATCCACGCCATTTCGCGCTCACCTGTGCCCATATCCGGCGCAGGCACGTTGTCACTTGGCCCGATAAATCCCTTGTTGATTAATGCCTGGGCGAAGCGCCGCGTGATGCGTTCTAGCTCACCTTCGGAGTGCTCTCTCGGATTCAGGCGCAGCCCACCCTTGGAGCCACCATAGGGCACGTTCACCAGCGCGCATTTATAAGTCATGAGGGCAGCCAGCGCTTCGACTTCGTCCTCATTGACGATGCTGGCATAACGAATGCCACCCTTCGCAGGCAGGCGGTGTTCGCTGTGGGTACAGCGCCATCCCGTGAATGTCTTCCAACTGCCGTCATCCATTTCCACTGGGAATTGCACCTTAATCGTTGTATCCGGTGCCTGGATTTCTTCGGCCCATCCAGGTGGCAAATCGAGATATTGGACGGTCTTGGCCACCATACGTTCGACGTTTTGCAGGAAGGTGCCATTTTTAGGTGCGGTCATAACGCAATAAGTCCTTTCTTAAATCACAATCAATAAGTGCGAAAGTTATCTGTCTGGTATTAATCGACTTCGATGTACCCTCCATCATATCTAAAGATATTGCCTACAGATAAACATGCTGTCATTTTTGCGCTTTTGCCGCTTTGTAGATGAGTTCCATCATTGGCAGCGCATATGACAGCCGCTTAAGCGTTTCCTGCTGGCTGCTTTCGCGTTGTGCTTTCAATTCTTCCGCATCCACCGACAGAATAAACGGGTCTTCCCAGGCCAGCCAATCGACAGCTTTGCACTGCATCGTGTCCCGTAAGCCGAGCACAATCTCTGCCAGCATACTCATACTCGGATTGTCTATCGACCCCATTGCGGCATCCAGTTGCTCCGCCGTTGCGACCAAATGGCACCAGGCATAATCCAGCGTCTTGCCAAAGACCATCTCGCCAGTGCGCGTAATCATATCCTCGATTTCACGGTAATTGCTTGGATGTGTCTCCCAGGCTTTTTCCGTACGCGCGAAGACCAGCGGCATATCGCCTACTGTAAGCGACCGAATATCCTCGGTCATTTGCTCGCGATAATCTGTTTCTAGTGCAAAAGCCAGTCGGTCGATAAAGCACAGGTGCAGCAGCAGGTCGGGGGCACTTTTCTGCGCAGCATAACGATAAAGCGCTGCAAAGTACTCGCCAACGGGTGGATCCGTATTCAGGCGAAAGACATCAAAAAACGGTTCAGCTTCCAGCCATGCCATATAGTCCGGCTGACGATGGTAGGTCGTCGCTGGAATACCGACTAAGGCTTTTACGAAGATCGTCTTAAGCAGCGGGGTTAGTTTTTCCAAATGCGCGAACATGGTCCCATCAGGATCATTCATCGGCATGACGATGGCAGGCTGTGTCAAAATCTATACTCACTGGTTTGTCGTGGCTAAAGCTTAGAACTGAGCGTACTGGCTCAGGTCTGGTCGCTCGATGTATTTTTCAAGGAACGCCAGCGTCATATTGATGACATCTTTGCCCGTATCGCGCGATTCGGGTGTCGAAGATTCGCTGAAGAAGTTGTGCGCGGCACCTGGCACCACGATCAGTTGATGGTCATCGTGCCGCAGCGACCGTTTGAGGACTTTTCGCAGGCGGTCCATGTCATCCTGCTTGATATAAGGTTCTTCACTGCCATACATTGCCAGGATAGGTGTCGTGCAGCGGTCGAACCCTTTCCAGTAGCGCTGCGGGAACCCGCCATATGCGACTGCCGCTTCCAGATCACGCCGCTTGATGGCGGCCTCGAACGCCAGCGATCCACCCATGCCCGTGCCGATGATCGCCGTATGGCCATTGGTACGGTGATGTTTCTCCAGCACATTCAATGTTGTCTCGACGACTTTATAGCGCGTCTTTTCGGTCTCAGTCATCAGACGCAGGGCTTGCTGTGGCTTAGTCGCAAGCTCTCCATTGAACATATCCGGCACAATCACATAAAAGCCCAGATGGGCGTAGAAGTTCGCCAGCAGCCGCTGAACATTGGTCAGTCCCCACCAGTCATGCAGCAGCGCAATTCCGGGGAATGTGTCCCCGGAAACAGGGTGTGCCCAGTATGCTGGTAACGCTTCGCCTGCGCCGGAACTGATATGAATATTGCCACTCTCGATGGCAAATTCGATGCGGTTGGAATCATGAATCGGCATTGGGTCTGCTCCTTCTGCTTAGGGGCAAAACTCAGGCGTCACGCGCATAAATAACGGTCTGAGGGCTGCCAATGTCGTCGCCTGCGGCCAGCTTGGCCAGCTTTGCATCGCCGGTCAGGTAAAGCGTACGATAGCCTTCTCGGTGCGCCCAGTCCTTGAGTGCGACCATCAACTGCGAACTGACGCTCTTGTGTGACCAGCAGTACACCGTTGCCCCACGCGGATCATACAAATGCCGCTGATAGAGCACGTAGGCATCCTGCGCCGCCGCTGAAAACAGCAGGCGGTGGGTTTCCTGTGCCACGATCTGCGGGACGGCATCCCAATGGCTCGGCCAAAGCGTCTCCCATTGATGGCGTGCGCTGGTTGTACAGCCAATCGGCATGGTCAGCTCACGGATTTGCTTGGGGTCCGCGTCCAAATGCTCCGATGTTCGGTAGAACCCCTGGCCCTGCTGTGCACTCACCTGAATGCTGTAAAGCGTCAACAGCGGTTTGAAGCCATACCGCTCATAATAAGCGTGTTGCTCACTGTCATAATTGGCAAAGCTCACCGTGATGCGCCCCGCCTTCTGCCGCTGGTCGATCCAGTACTGCATCAGGAAATCGCGAGCCGTGTCATCCTGGGTGACGATTTCATGGATGTATACATGTTTGCCCAATGGGGCGATTTCATTGCTGTTGTACGCCTCTGTATAGCCGATGATGTTTTCGTCATCATCCAGCAGCACCAGCGCTGTTCCGGCCCCTCGGCACAGGTGGCTCAACCAGATCGCACCTGTTTCTGTGCTCATCCAGGCACCACCATGCAGCCAGCGCTCATACAGCGTCAGATCGTTGTAGGGCACATCCTCAACACGACCGTCATCACGCCAACGCTGCCAGCGCCGGATGCGGGTCCGCATCAGCGCACTGATTGCCTGAATATCATCTAGCGTGGCTGGGCGAACTTGCATTGTCGCTCCCTGCACTTCATGTCGATTTACCCTCATTGTAACACTTTCGCCAATTCCTGAGTTAGAATGCAGACGGCAGTTTTGGTTAGGAATCGCTCACACAAATGAAGGTACAATCTATGCTGCTGGCAGTCGATATTGGCAACACCAACATTCACCTGGGCTTATGGGATGGCAGCACCTGGTTGCTGAACTGGCGTGCCCAGACCGTCGCCGAAAGGATGCCTGATGAATATGGCGTTCTGGTGCGCAATTTCCTCAGCAGCGCCGATCTGGATGATGAGGCTGTGACGGGCATCATCATCAGCAGCGTGGTGCCACCGCTGACGCCGACCTTCCGTGAACTGGTTGAGCGTTACTTTCAGCAGACACCGCTCATCATCGACCACAGAACCAACATTGGCCTGGAAATTGCTATCGACCAACCTGCCCAGGCTGGCGCCGACCGTCTGGTGAATGCGGCGGGGGTCGTTGGCTTTCATGGTGGCGGTCCTGCTGTTGTGGTCGATTTCGGCACATCGACCAACTTCGACGTTGTCTCTCCACAAAACCAGTACATCGGCGGGGCGATTGCTCCTGGCATCAATCTCGCGCATGATGCCCTCGTCAGCCGTGCCGCCAAACTCCATAAAGTTGATATTCAGCCGCCGCCGGACGCCATTGGCCGCAACACGATTCACGCCATGCAATCCGGTATTTTCTGGGGATATGTTGGCCTGGTGGATGGCATTCTCACGCGCATTGTCGCCTCATTGAATCATCCCGATACCAAAGTCATCGCAACAGGTGGCCTCGCGCCGCTGTTCAACCAGTACATCGATGCCATTGATACCATCGCCCCAAACCTCACCCTCGATGGCCTGCGCTACATCTACGAGTTGAATAGCTAGTTCAATCAAGGCTGTAGAGATGAAGCACCTGACAAAATCCGCATATCAGAAAGCGATCAGCTACATCAAGAACCATGCTCGTCCGCTGGAAAAAGCGCGTTATGCCTTTTACTTTGAAGATGGAGCCGTAGCAGATGTTCTCTCAGCACTGGCTGATTTTCAGAATGCGGATGGTGGCTTTGGACATGGCTTGGAGTGTGATCTGCGGTTGGCGGATTCCTCCGTCATCGCGACGACCGTTGCCTTCCAATGCTTCACCGAATTCAAAATCCCTGGCGATCATCCAAGGGTGGTCAATGCGTGCCAATATCTGATGGCGACTTATGATGCTGCTCATGCCAACTGGCCCATCATCCCGCCCAATATTAGCGACGCGCCACATGCCCCCTGGTGGGCTTACCGCGATGACCGAATTGATAACCTCGTCAACCCACGCGCGGAAATCGTTGGCTATCTGAACGCTTATCCTGAACACTTTCCAGCTACCTTGCGCGAACAGTTGACGCAAGCCGTAGTGGATTATCTTTTTGAACAGCCCGACGAGCTGGAAATGCACGATCTCTATTGCTATCTGCGTCTCTGGCAGAGTAACAGCCTTCCCTCGGATGTGAGTGCCAGGATGGGGACGAAACTTAATCGCATCGTTGATAAAACCGTTGACCGCAGTCGGGATAACTGGCAAGGCTATAGCCTGAATCCGCTCGCGGTTGCGCCAGGGCCGGATTCGCCGTTTGCAGAGCGCTTCCGTGAGGAAATTGACCAGAACCTCGATTACATCATCGAAACGCAAAGTGAAGACGGTGCATGGTTGCCAAACTGGTCCTGGGGCGAACAATGGCCAGATGCCTGGGCACAGGCCCAGCGCGAATGGGGCGGAATCAACACCCTGGGCAACCTGCGCACATTACAGTCCTTTGGCCGCATCGACACATAATGCCCTGTTCATATGAACCGTAGGGGCGCAACATGTTGCGCCCGAAATGGCCCTGACAGCAAGACACTATTCCCCAAGCGTGATTGACTCTATCACCAGATGATCGCTGCCATCGGCCCGCGTCAGCCGCGTATTATCCTCCCACCAGTACACGATCAATTCCAGCGTGTACTCCCCAGGCGGAACATCGCTCACATCCAGCGTCCGAACATCGATGTAATTGGTATCAGGAACCATATCGATGGTTGCAATCTGCTCGCCGCCATTGAAGTAGGATGTAATCGGTCCATCGGCCTGTGCAACCAGTGCGCCGCTGCTATCCAGTATCTGTACACTGATCGAATAATCGCGGTCCACGACGTCGGCATTTTCCCACCACAGATGCAGCGTGACCGCATCATCTGTGATTGAATCGACATCCACCCCGCGAAAGCCGATCTGGTCGCCGAACAGGGTCGCTTCTGCCTGCGGTGGTGCGACCAGCAACTGCGCAACATAACACCATGCCCGCGTACAGGATGATGCAGGCGTCACATACATCACTTCACGATCTTCACGTAGCGCTTCAAAAGTATCGCGTACGGGCAGCGTCAAGAACTCATGCGTAATATGCCACACCCGCCGATGCCCAACCGTATCAGCCACATCATAAACGAGGTTGTCATCCAGCAGATAATCCGGCAGATAACGCTCCATCATTTCTTTTTTGAAGTAATCCGGCCCATGCTGCACCAGAATCAGGTCATCCGGTTCTGACGCCTCTGCCATCTGCGTATAAATATCGCGGAACGGGATGCGATCTGTGATATGGCTGGTCACGGAGTTGTAGCACAGCGGCACAATGACGATCAGCGCCACCCACCCAAGGCGCCGAGGAAGGGCTGCGAGTCCCGCCGCAAAGACCAGCCCCAGACCCACGATCAGGAAAGAGACATATCGCTGCGTAAAAATGGTGCTCTGGGTGTTCACCAGCAGCACCAGTGCCGGAACGCCGATGCCCCACAGCATCGCCAGCCATAAGCCACCGCGCCGCCACCAGCGCCAGATCGCCAGCAGCATCAGCGGAATGAAAATGAACCAGTAGCCATTGGTCACGACCCGCAGCAGTTCGTTGATCGTCTGCAAATTGGTAGGTGAAGTCGGTATTTTGAGGCCGCCTGCGTCGCCAAAGTCGATCCGTGCGAACTGGTGGTAGATAATCAGCATGCCTGGGAACCACACGATGATTGCCACCAGTGCCGCGCCGATAGCCTGCAACCACAGCCGCCAGTTCAGCCCATGTCGCAGCACAAAATAGATGATCTGCACCAGCACGATGAAGCCCAGATAGTAGTGCGTATACAGCATCAATGGCACGGAAAGGCCGTACATCACTGCCAGGTACCATTTTTGCTTTTGCAGCCATAAGCTGAAGAAGCGCATACTCAGCACGCTGGTCAGCATAGCCAGCGCGTACATGCGCATTTCCAGCGAATAGATGAAGAAGAAGGCATTGACTGACAGCAAAATAATCGCATAGGTGCCGATCAGCCGCCCTTTATCGCGCCGCCTATTTTTGTCGGTGCGCCGTTCTTTAAACCAGCTTTTGGCGATCTGGTACGTTATCGCCAGACTGAGCATCGACCACAGAATCGAGTTCATGCGCACAGGCACTTCATGCGTGCCGACTAACCGCTCCCATACCCAGATGTTCGTTCCCCACAACTGCGCCTGATTATCTTCTAGGGCCAGCCGTGTGATCGACCGCTCAAAGCTCCACTGATAATTGGTGAAAGCGTAGCCTTCATCTGGCCGCATATGCACTCGATAGATGCCGAACACCAGCACCCCAAAGGCGAACAGCAGCGCAATCACTGCTGGCCACCAGGCTGGCAAACGAGTTGGTGCAGGTTGGCGCAGGGTAGGCGTGGCCAATTTGGAACTCCTGTAGCTGGATATGCAATCTATTATCGTGAGGGCATGTATACTGCAAGTCGCAACGTCGCAAAAGGGCCAACTGGGACTGTGGCGCTGGCCAGGGGATAGGAGCAACAAAAAAGCCCCGCAAAAGCGAGGCTTCTTGCTCCACAGCCTGGATTCGAACCAGGAACCCATCGGTTAACAGCCGATTGCTCTGCCGTTGAGCTACTGTGGAATAGTGCGTCAGGAACGCGCTAGAAAATATATCAGAGGGGATAGGGGGTGTCAATACTGGTATCAGGTTTTACACCTTTTTTGCGCCCTACTTTTACAGAACTCGGTATACTGCTGTTACGATCGTTAACGATTAAAGCCACACCTGTGGCATAAGGAGAGAAACCTGATGAAACGCTTGATTATGTTGGTATTGGCCATCGCTTTACTGGCCGTACCCAGCGTCTTCGCCCAAACAGTGGAACGCATCCAATTCCCTGCCGGTGGCACCAGCGCGACCGTCAGCGGCACGCTCGTAGGCAGCGGCGATTCCGCCGATTCTTACGTGCTGTATGCCTTTGCTGGCCAGCAGATGACCATCAACCTGAATCCGGCTGTGCTGACGGTAATTTCACCAACTGGCACCCTCATGCTCAATAATACCAGCGGCCCGTACAGCGTTACCCTGCCGGAAACAGGCGATTATCATGTGACCGCGTCGGTTGGCCTCGCCGCCGGAACCGTCCCTTACACTATGACCGTATCCATCGTGGGGACGCCTACACGCAAGGTCACGGCAGAGCGTGTCAGCTTCTTGCCTGGTGCGACCAGTGCCAGCGTCAACGGTTGGGTGACAGGTACCAGCCCGGATAACTATGTCCTATACGCCTTCGCGGGCCAGCAAATGACCCTCACACTGGACAATCTCTCAGCGTCGATCAATCTGCTCGCGCCTTCCGGCACCTATCTCATCAACAATGGCCAGAATCTCGCCAGCGGCGCGAATCAGGTCTTTGTGCTGACGCTGCCACAAACAGGTGACTATCGCTTGCAGGTGATGGTCCCGCCAGGGACAGCCTTAACAGGCTACACACTTACAGTTGGCATCAGTGCGCTGCCCACCTCATCGCCGACCCTGCAACGCATCAGCTTTGCTCCTGGTGCCATCAGCGGCATGGTCAGCGGCCATCTGGATGGCGTAACCAATCATAGTTATGTGCTGTATGCTTTCGCGGGCCAGCAGATGGCGATTACGCTGGAACCTGCTGGCATGATGACGGTGATTTCACCGTCTGGTGTGCCGCTGCTGGTCAACGCAACCAACACCACAGGCCATATCGTAGAACTGTTCAATCAGGCCCTGCCGGAAACAGGCGATTACTACATCACGCTGATGTTGCCCTCTGGCACGCCTGCAACAGATTACAACATGGTCGTGACCATTACAGGCACGCCGAGCCGCACCACGACGACGGAACGTATCAGCTTTATGCCTGGGACGATTGGCACGACTGTCAGCGGTTCCGTCGATTCCGGTTCAATTGATAACTACGTGCTCTATGCTTTCGGCGGCCAGTTGATGCAGGTGAGCGCGTGGCCCGGTGCCAAAGTGACGCTGCTGTCGCCATCCGGCGTCGAGTTGGCGACTGACACAGAATCTCCCGCAGATTCATCCGTGGCTGGGTTTACCTACTTGCTGCCAACAACAGGTGACTACACCATCCAGGTGACGATGCCATCCGGATTTGGCGCAACCGCCTATGACCTGACGGTCATTATCACCAACTAACGTCATTTCCGAATTTCCGAGCAAAAAGGTGGGTTTTTGGCCCACCTTTTTCTGTTTAAAATAAGCTCACGTTTTCATCTCTTCTCAGGAAATCAACCGATATGCTGAATATTCTCTCCGCATATGTGGACCCTATCCGCACGGCTGTACTGCTATTTCCCTTTGCCTTGTTTCTCTTTTTTATTCCATTTAGTGTCGTTCAATTTGGACGTTTCGTTGGCTGGCGTATGACTGTGGTCTATGCGTTCATCTTCTTTCTGATGTCGGCCTACGCTCTCGTTCTGCTCCCACTGCCGGATATTACGCCAGGTTTTTGCACGACCTACGGCCACATGACCACCCCCCAACTGGAACCATTTTCGTTCGTCCGCAATATAGGCGGCTATCTCGCTGACCATAGCCTGCTGGAAACGTTACAGAGTTTTGTCTTCCTAGAGGTGTTCTTCAACTTCCTGTTGCTGCTGCCCCTCGGCTTTTTGCTGCGGTACCTGTTCCAGATGGAGTTGAAGACCGTTGCTGTGATCGCTTTCCTGGTTTCGCTCTCGTTTGAAGTCACCCAACTAACGGCTATCTATGGCCTGTATCCCTGTCCATATCGCTTGTTCTCCGTTGATGACCTCATCATGAATACCCTTGGAGCGATTGTCGGCTATCTTATCGTGCCGCTTTTCTTCTTCCTGCCACATGTTGATCGCGATAGCCTGCTGGCGGACCCTACCGATACCGTGTCGCTGCTGCGGCGTTTTATCGCGCTCATCACCGATTTATTCATCTTATCCATCATCGAGATATTTGTACCGCAGTCGCCCCTGAATACGGCCTTACTGTATACATTGTGGTTCGTTCTCATTCCCTGGCGGACGGGCGGTTTTACCTTGGGCAAGTGGATGGTGCGCATTCGCCTGATTAATATCAATGGTGAACGGGTTGGCCTCTGGCAGCTTGTGGTGCGCTATTTCCTGCTGTTTTTCTCGCCGAATCTGGTCGCGGCGGTCGCTGACTCCTTGTCCCGCCCCAATACGGACGGTTATGTAGAGGGCTTCGGCGCCTTGCTGTCACTGGGGCTGTCGCTTGGCTTCTATCTTGTGTACTTCGTGCCACCCTTATTCCGCTCAGATCATCGTGGCTTCCATGAGTGGTTTTCGCATACGGCGCATTACATCGTGCCCATCCCAAGCCGCAGGCAGTGAACGCGCTTATGACGCTCCCGACGTCACCGTAAATCCGATTGTTTCGTAAATCTGGATCGCTCGCTCAACATCGTTCTGATGCACGAATACATAATCGCGATCATGCGTACTGACCAGAAACAGACTGAGACCATTATCTGCCAAGGGGGCTGATGCCCGCGCGACGACGCCCACCTCATCAAACTCCAGGTCGCCATCAACGCGAAAGCAGACCCAATTCCGGCTGGCTTCAATGGCATCCGGGACGTCGCCTTGGGGGCACATAATCGATAATTCATCCGATGTCCTGGCGATGAAAAACGTGGCCGCATGGACCGCCCAGGCGGGTAGGTCAGCATCGGGTCCCAGCTTTAAGATCGCGAATAAAGGCGCGAGTCGTTTCAGTATCATGGCGATTGATTTCCGTGTTCACCTGTAAATATGCTCGGTAGTCTAACACAGTCCTATATTGGCCGATGATAGAAAACAGCTTGCTGTGACCTATACCCATCTCGGAAAAATGTGCTTGAAAGGGTGGTCTGTTTTGGACTTAATGCGCCGAACCCGTCAATTGTGCCATGCTTGATAACAATCGTTAGTTAAATAATTGGACTATTTTACAAGTGGCTACAATGGCACAGACGGTACGCAGTGGGGCGTTTTCAGCGCTGCGTCACAGCAACTTCCGATGGTATTTTGGCGGTCAGCTTATCTCGATTACGGGCAGTTGGATGCAGGCCTTGGCCCAGGGTTGGCTGGTTTTCCAGCTTACGCGCTCGGAACTCGCCCTGGGGGTTGTTGCTTGTGCGGCGGGGATTCCGTCGCTCTTTCTATCACCTTTTGCAGGTGTCATTGTAGATCGCTTCTCACGCCGAACTCTCCTGCTCATCACCCAGACCATGCAGATGATTCTGGCTTTCATATTAGCTGCACTCGTCTTCGCGAACACGGTGCAGGTCTGGCATATTGTTTTGCTGGCCTTCTTGCTTGGCTTGACCAAAATTGTTGATGCGCCGGCACGTCAGGCGTTCATCAAGGATATGGTTGGCCTTGATGACATGTCTAGCGGTATAACGCTCAACTCCATTATGGTGAATGGTGGTCGCGTTATTGGGCCATCCCTGGCTGGCATTCTGTTGGCGACGCTTGGGGCGGGTTGGTGCTTCTTCGTTAACGGCGTTACATTTCTGG
This sequence comes from Anaerolineaceae bacterium, assembly GCA_020634165.1. Lineage (GTDB taxonomy): Bacteria > Chloroflexota > Anaerolineae > Aggregatilineales > Phototrophicaceae > Phototrophicus. Next base: position 1,187,461 of record JACKCF010000001.1, read on the forward strand.
CGGTGCTGGTTTCACTGCTGGTCATTCAGGAGACATACCGGGTCCCGTCGATTGGCAAAGGGGCGCCAATTAAGCAAATGCGGGAAGGATTGGCTTTTTCCCGCCGTCACGAGTCGATTCTGCCGTTGCTGTTGCTGGCCGCCGTTGGCTCGATCTTCGCGGTCAATACCATCACACTGCTGCCTGCCTTCGCTGATGTTGTCTTGCATTCGCCAGTAGATGGCCTCTCGCTGCTCAGTGCTGCGCAGGGGGTTGGCGCGATTCTCGGTGGATTGGCGCTCGCTGCTCTGGTCAATCATTTTGGGCATGGGCGCGTTGTATCGGTCATGATCCTTCTCTGGTCGGTCAGCATCATCCTGTTGGCAATCAGCACGGAAATCAACCTGGCGATGTTTTTGATGGCTATTTTCGGCGTTGCCTTTGTGCTGTTCTTCGTCAATGTTAATACCATGATTCAACTCGAAGTTCCTGATAGTTATCGTGGCCGGGTCATGAGTCTGTTTACATTGACGTTCCTTGGTTTGACACCCTTGAGTGCCCTGATTATCGGTGCTATTGCTGAGTTTATCGGGACGCCGCAAACATTGGTCCTCGTCGGGCTGGCAAATGGTAGCCTTGCTCTGGCGATCTTGTTCCGCTGGCGCGGTGTCTGGCGCATCGCCTAACCTCTCCCTGCCTTCACCATGAATGTAAAAGGAGCGCTCATCGGCACTCCTTTTTTGCTTACAGTTGCTTTGCACTCAATAGCCCTCTCATCTCATAGGGATTAGGGTGGGGTCTACTTACTGCAAATTCTCGAAAATACCGGCAGCACCCATGCCGCCACCGATGCACATCGTCACCATACCATATCTGCCGCCACGCCGCCGCATCTCGTTCATGAGTTGCACCGTCAGCTTGGCACCCGTGCATCCCAGCGGATGCCCCAGCGCAATCGCGCCCCCATTCACATTGACCTTTTCCGGGTCCAAACCTAATTCCCGAATCACCGCCAGCGATTGCGAAGCAAAGGCCTCATTCAGTTCAATCAGGTCGATGTCATCCAGCGATAGGCCAGCCCGTTCCAGCACCTTCGGAATCGCCTTAATCGGTCCCACGCCCATGATCTCTGGTCGCACGCCTGCCACCGCAAAGCCAACAAAGCGCATCAGCGGCTTCATTCCCAATTCTTCGGCCTTCGACCGCTCCATAATGATGACTCCGGCAGCACCATCGCTCAGTGGGCTGGCGTTCCCCGCCGTGATGCTGCCACCTTGCTTAAAGACGGGCTTCAGGCCCGATAGCCCCTCGACAGTTGTTTCTCGCCGCAGGTGTTCATCCTGTTCCAGCCGCATGCTGACCGCTGTAGGCAGGCCATTCTCACCGATGATCGTTTCTTCCCATTCAAACGGCACGATTTCCTCGGCGAATTTGCCACTATCGGTAGCAGCAGCAGCCCGCTGATGGCTTTGATAAGCAAAAGCATCCTGATCTTCGCGGCTGATGCCAAACTCGCTGGCGACTCGTTCCGCCGTCAGGCCCATGCTCATATACACATTCGGGTCATTTTCCGCCATATACGGGTTCGGGCTGAGGTGATGACCTGTCATCGGCACCGACGACATGCTCTCTGCACCGCCAGCGATGATGATGTCGGCCTCATTGGCGATGATGCTGTTGGCCGCCATCGCAATTGACTGCAAGCCGCTGGAACAGAAGCGGTTCACCGTCTGCCCCGGAACCTCTACAGGCAAACCCGCCCGCAGCGAAATCACCCGCGCGAAGTTCAATCCCTGGCTGCCTTCTGGCATGGCGCAGCCGACTACCACATCGTCGATGTCTTCCGGCGCGATTTTACCCTCCGTCTGACGTAGTAGTTCCTTAATAACTGTGGCGGCCATATCATCAGAACGGGCATTTTTGGTACTGCCACGTACCGCCTTACCCACAGCGGTACGGGTGCCAGCGACAATCACTGCTTCTCGCATAATCAAGTATCCTCAAAAACTAAAGGTCAATTTTCTGTCGTAGGGGCACAATACATTGTGCCCAAAAGGCTTATTGTGTCTACTTTTTGTCGTGGCAAGGCATGTCTTGCCACTCGCCATTTCTGCACGTTTTTCGTAGCCACGATGCGTTCGTTCTTTTTGCAAAACACTTCTGGATAGGTTGACCAAATACGCTTGATGAAAATCACTGATTTTCATAACCAGAGTTTTTTTGTGTCACCTTTTTCGCAAAAAAGGTGGCAATCCCTAACCTCGTTTTACCCTAATTTCGCAGCGGCTTGTTATTCTGCAACATATACATCATGCGCTCCTGCGACTTCGGCTCCATGAACAACTCGATGAATCCTTGCCGTTCCAGCGCAAAGAACACATCCTGCGATAGCCACTGCGGCTGCGACAGCGCGCCACCGGAGAGAATTTTGGCAACCTTACTGGCGATCAGGGCGTCATGGTCGGTTGCATAGCCACCTTCTTTAAAGCCCTCCACAGCCAGTATCATCGCACTATAGGCATCGCGACCCGCCGCATAGATTTGTTCCGGCGCTTTCGGCTCATAACTGGCAGCCATCCCCAGCGCGAAAGCCTTTGCCTCGCCCAGCAAATGATCCCGATTCATGACGATCTTGTCCGTTGCACTCAGGAAGCCCATATCGCGCGCCTGCTTGGCGCTCTCCGCGACTTTGGCGGTGGCGATATTCTCGAAGGCTTTTTGCAGGGGCGCTAGCAAGTCATCACTGCCGCTGGCTGCAACCGGATTCACCAGCCGCCGGACCAGTTCCTTGCAACCGCCGCCTGCGGGCAAAATCCCCACACCGACTTCTACCAGCCCGATATACAGTTCCATGTGGGCGACAATCGCATCCCCGGCCATGACCATTTCCGCACCGCCGCCCAGCGCCATATTGCTGGGCGCGACCACGACTGGCTTGGACGCATATTTCAGATCATAGGTCAGATATTGCAGCCGCTTGATGTAATCGTCTAACCCCTCGATGCCCGTCTCCTGAATGCCCTGCAAGACATCCATCAGGTTGGCCCCAATCGAGAAGCGCTCATGGTCATGCCCGATGACCAGCGCCTTCCATTCCGGTTGTTCGAGCAGCTCAATCGCCTGGTAACCGGCGTCGATGAATCCTTGGGTGATCGTCTGCTGCTTGGTCGTGAATTCCCACAGCAGGACACCATCGCCCATATCATAAATAGTGCCGTCGCCGTTGCTCCAGACCTGCTTGCCATCAGCCTGCAAATCGGCTACGGCAATTACCAACGGATCGTGTTCCGTTGGCACGTAATTACCTGCTTGTGGGCTGTAATAGCCAATGACTTTGCCGCTGTCGTTGGCTTGGTAAAAAGTCTCATTGCCTTTCGCGACCATATCCTTGACCCACTGTGCCACTGGATAGCCTGCCGCCTCAAAAGCGTCAATGGTTTCCGCGACGCCAATCGCATCCCATATCTCGAACGGCCCCATCTCATGGCCAAAGCCCCATTTCTGGGCGTTGTCGATGTTGATGATGCTCTCGGTGATTTCCGGCACGCGGTTGGAGGCATACGCCAGATAAAAGGCGTGCATATGCCACAGGAATTCTCCGGCGCGATCATCGGCATTCATCAGCAGCCGAAGTCGTTCACCGAGTGGCTTGACCTTGCCGTATTCCTTCACACTGTCGAACTTTGGGCTGGTTGGCGGCTCATACTCGCGCGTCTTAAGGTTCAGCGCCCACAATTCTTTTTTGCCACCCTCGCGCCGCATCCAGTAAAAGCCCTTGTCTGTCTTGCGACCGAGTTGGTTCTGTTCCAGCATGTAATCTGAAAGTTCGTTCGCCGCCGGATGATTCAAGACCTCGCGCGCTGGATCGTCCGGAATATTCGGGTACAGGTTGCGCGCCACATGCACGGCGATGTCAAACCCGACCAGATCGTTCAAATTAAACGTCGCTGTTTTCGGACGACCAATCAGCGGCCCGGTTAGCGCATCGACTTCCTCGACGCTGTAGTCATGGTCCAGCGCGTAATTCATGGCCTGCATGCCTGACATCGACATGAAGCGATTGCCAATAAAATTCGGCGTGTCTTTACACAACACCACACCCTTACCGAGCGTCTTCGTCCCAAAGCCCATCATGAAATCGACTAATTCTGGGTCAGTATCCGGCGTCGGAATCACTTCCAAAAGCCGTAAATAGCGCGGCGGATTGAAGAAGTGCGTACCTAAAAAGCGCTTGCGCACATCTTCCGGCAAGCCCTCAGCGATCTGGTGAATCGGCAAACCGGATGTATTCGTGCTGATGATCGTGTTTTCACCGACAATTTGAGCCAGTTTGCCCATCAGATCGCGCTTGATGTCCAACCGTTCGACCACCACCTCGATCACCCAATCGACATCCGCCAGCTTATCCAGATCATCTTCCAGGTTGCCCGTGTGGATGAGCTTCAAATCGTCCTGGCTGAACAACTGCGCCGGACGCATTTTCTGCATGGCTTTGACGTTGGCATCGACAATCGCATTGCGTTTGGCGGCAGGGTCGCCAGGGGAGGTGCCTCTGGCTGGGATATCCAGCAGCAGTGTTGGAATACCGCCGCCCGCCAGCAGTGCCGCGATGCCGCCGCCCATCGTCCCGCTGCCCAGTACCGCCGCCTTCTTAATCGAATAGGTCATTGATGAATAAATCCTTTCAAAAAATACAAGTTTGCTTTTTACCGTAGGGACGCAGCATGCTGCGTCCACTACAAAATGAGCTTAATCTATCGTAGGGGCACAATATATTGTGCCTATTACCGACTTCAAATTACCACTGATGATACCCGCCATCATAAATCCGGTACCCACCTGTATCCGCCATCGACAGCCCATTAATCACCCGCCACTGGCCGCTAGTGCTGGTATCAACCGTGATGCTGGCACTGGGACCGCCCATATCAGTCTGCACCCAACCTGGGTCCATTGCGATCACAATAATGCCATCGCCTCTCAAATCAACCGACAGGCTTTGGGCAGCCATATTGATAGCCGCCTTGCTCATACGGTAGGCGTAGCTCCCGCCGGATGATCCGCTGATTGATCCCATGCCGGATGACATCATGACGATGCGCGAGTTGCTGCCTTTTTTGAGCAGGTCATGATATGCTTGGACAACGATCATCGGACCTGTGACGTTTACGTGCAAAACGCGGCTGACCGTGTCCATATCCAGGTTGCCGAGTCGGCTGGCTTTATCACGCGGATTGATGGCAGCATTGTTGATGAGCACATCCAGCGAATCGGTATATTGCTTGACGGCATCAACGCTGGCCTTAATCGACACTGCATCGCTGACATCCAACGGAATGAGATGCAGTTTGTCGCCATATTGATTGCCGAGAGCGGTTAGCTCGGCAGCGTCTTCCGGTGTGCGGCAGGCGGCGAAAACCATATCACCATTGGCCAACGCCTGCTTGACGAGTCCCAACCCAATACCGCGATTGCTCCCTGTGATGAGTACTTTCTGCATCTGTTCCCCTAACTGACTGCAATTAATCAAATCCGAATTTAATTAATAGAATACAGCATTCCCGCGCAAATGACATGAGAATGCTGTAAGTTGTTTCGTGCTATGTTGACATGATTCCCAAATAGAACATTGGAATCGTAGGGGCAAGACATGTCTTGCCCACTGTGGGGCAATGAAAAAGGCGCCTTTAAACGTCGGCTTCTGTGGCATGAATTGCTGATTGCGGACAGCCTTTTTTACATCCCACCCGCGATTTCCAGCACCTGGCCGCTGACGTAGTTGGAGAGGGGGCTGGCGAAGAACAGCATCGGTCCAGCAGCTTCATCAACACTGCCAGGGCGGCCCATCGGGATCGTCTTGAACAGCATGTCACGCACTTTGTCCGGCATACCCAGCGTGATCGTTTGACCTTCGCGCTCGGTTTCTTCACCGCCGCGCGTCTGCGTCAGGCGCGTGTCAATGTAACCGAAGGCGATTGCATTCACCTGAATATTGAAAATGCCCCATTCTTTGGAAAGCGTCTTCGTCAGGCCGATCAGTCCCGCCTTGCCAGAAGCATAATTCGCTTGGCCAATATTGCCGCGTGTGCCGGTCGTGCTGCTGACGTTGATGATCTTGCGCGCCTGGGCTGCGCCATTGGCTTCGATTTCCTGCTTGGCGACTTCACGCATATACGGGATCGCTGCCTTGATGATCTTGAACGGCGCTGTCAGGTGAATGGCGATGATGGCATCCCATTGGTCGTCGGTCATCTTGTGGATGAGGGAATCCCAGGTATAGCCAGCATTATTCACCAGAATATCCAGCTTTCCCCAGCGATCAATCGTATTGCCAATCAGGGCTTCGATGTCGCTGTCTTTGGTGACATCGCCCGCAACGGCCAGGGCTTCACCACCCGCTGCTTCGATCTCTGCGACCAGGGCATTGGCCGGAACCGGATCAATATCGTTGATGACGACTTTCGCGCCGTATTGCGCATAGAGCTTGGCAGTCGCCGCGCCGATACCGCGCCCGCTGCCCGTGACGATAGCAACTTTATCTTGGAGTAGGGTCATTTCGTGCCTCTTACACATAAAGGCGATGGCTGTTCACCATCGCGCTATAAATCGCGGGTTTGCGCCTGCTGTGGAAACAGTAGATGTCCGCAGGCGAGGACATCTCAGACCATTTCTTCCCTGATGACTGTCAGCGAGGTGAGGAATGTGTCACTCATAATCTCTGCAACCTGCTCACCGGATAGGCGGCCACTTGGCTTGAACCATACGCCCACCCAGTTATGAGCGCCCAGCATGGCTTTGGCGACAATCGCCGCATCCACCTGCCGGAACTCACCGGAAGCCATGCCGGCTTCAATCACATTGCGGAACTGCCGCTCGAATGAGGCGCGTCTTTGGAAGAAGCTGTCACGCCGTTGGATAAATTCCTCGATAGTGGCTTCATCATTGGTGCTGCTGCCACGTGGGCCGAAGTTCGCATTCAGCAGCGATTTGATCTCAAAGACCATTGCCGCGCCGATGGCTGTGTTCGTAGTGACTTCCAGCACATGCGTATGGATCATCGCCCGCATTTTCTCGGTGTTACTTAAGCGGGTATCGGCCGCAATTGGCTCGACCTTGGCAATCGCCTGCTCTAGGCCTAATTCCAGCACAGCCAGCAGCAAAAAATCCTTACTCTTAAAATGATGATACAGGCTGGCGGCGGTCAGGTTCACCCGCGCGGCGATGTCTTTCATCGTGGTGGCGTCATAACCATGTTCGCGTAAGGCGTCCGCAGCCGCCCGAACAATTTCCTCCGGGCTGACGGATTGGTCGGCGGGTTTACGTGCCAAAACAGGTCCCTTCAACAATCACTTAATAGCTTGAGCAGATAAGTATGTTGGTTGTTTTTCGATGTTTCAACTAAGTATCTAAGCTCCAGGTCGTTAGTCATTAGTTTTTAGTTTCTTGCCAATTTGCTACGCAGCGTAATGATTGGCGCTATATTTTGGCAAAGTCAACTAATAACGAACAGCTAAAAACGCTAGACTTATCTTAATCAAATTGCAGTTTGATTATACCAGTGGCCAAAGGCCAATCAAGCACCTGCGAACGATATAAAGGTGTTCTGTATAAAACACCAAAGAATGTTTAGTCAAAGTGTCAGGCAGGGTGGGGTTCTTATCTGCATCTAGGGTCGCTATAATGCACACTGCCGTGCCTGTGACAATCAGACATGCAGTCATTCGTAAGAGCAGTACTCGGAGATCACATGCAAACCACGCGCTGGACAAGTTACGATCTCATTTTTTTTGATTGTGACAGCACCTTATCCACCATCGAAGGCATCGACGAACTGGCCAAGCTCAAGGGCAAAGAAGGCCGTGTCGGCATCCTGACCGACAAGGCCATGAACGGCGACCTTGACCTGGCCGAAGTCTATGGCAAGCGCCTCAAGGCCATTCGCCCAACACGCGGCCAGCTTAAAGCGGTCGAAGAACGCTACTGGGAAACAGTGGTTGAAGATGCCGTTGAGGTGGTCGCTGCATTGCAGTTTATCGGCAAAAAAGTGTTCATCATCAGCGGTGGCCTGGTCGATGCCGTGCGTGGCTTCGGACGCCGCCTGGGCGTCGCGCCGGATCATATCCGTGCAGTGGAACTGGAATACAACCAGCTTTCTGGTGAATGGTGGCGCTACCATGAGCCATCGACCCAGCATAAGCAAACCTACATGGAATACAAAGAAGGCCCATTGACGATTTCCAGCGGCAAGCCGGAGATTATCGCCGAACTGGCAGGCACCGATGCGGGACGCCGATTCATGATCGGCGATGGCTCCTCCGATCTGGCGACGCGCGCCGTTGTCGATCTTTTTGTGGGCTATGGTGGTGTCGTCGCCCGTGATAAAGTCAAATCTGGCTCTGAAGTGTTTATCGAGAGCCTGTCACTGGCACCTGTTCTGCCACTGGCAACCGGACCCACTGGCTATGAACGTGTCAAGGGCACACAGTATCAACCTCTGTTTGAAAAAGGCATCCAACTTGCCCTTAGCAGTGATGTTCTGTTCAATGACGCGCAAAAGCGCAGCATATTTATCAACGCATTTGAGGAAAAACCCGAAGTATGACCAATCAATTCACGGGCGTTATCTTTGACATGGATGGCACGCTGGTTGACAGCGAAATCATCTGGCACATCGCAGAAGCGGAAATGTTCGCTGATCGTGGCATAGCCTATACCGATGCAATTCGTGAGCATATCATCGGCATGCGGCTCGACGAAATGTTCATCAAATTGACCGATATTGTCGGCCTGACAGAACCCGTTCATGACTTATCTATGGAACTGCAAGACCGCATGCTGGCCCTCATTCCAGCTAAGGTAAAGGCCAAACCTGGCGCCCAGGAAATCATCGAATATGTGGCTGGCCTGGGGATTCCCTATTGCATCGCCAGCAGTTCACCCCAGTCGATCATCGACGCGACCGTCGTCTCTCAGGGTTGGTCGGACCTGATCCCGCATACCTATTCCGCTGATGTCGTGGCCCTGGGCAAGCCTGCGCCCGATATCTACCTGTATGCCGCCGACCAGCTCTCGGTTGATCCAGCCGGATGCCTCGCCCTGGAAGATAGCCCAGCAGGTAGTCGATCCGCTGTTGCTGCCGGAATGACCTGCTACGCAGTGCCCGATTCGCATAGTGATCCAGCTAAATTCCGTGAAATCACGCCGCACGTCTACCGCGACCTGTTCGCTGTTCTCGAAAAATTGCGCCAGAACTAATCTTGGATAACCTGCCCATGACTGAAGATCGCATCGTCCTCACCGCCACTGACCTGACGCGCGAAGCCATCGACCTGCTGGAAGCTGCCGAGGGCATTGTTGTGCGTTCGGTCGTTCCCAAAGTAGAGCAGGTCCGCGATAACATCGCCGAAGCGACTGCGCTCATCACCCGTGATGAAATTCGCCTCGATGCCGATATGCTGGAGCGCGCCAAAAAGCTCAAAGTGATTGCGCGCGTCTCGCCCAGCCTGACCAATGTCGATCTTGAAGTGGCCACAGCTAAGGGCATCCTGGTGATGAATACGCCTGGTGCCAGTGCTGTCGCCGCAGGGGAACATACCTTCGCCCTGATGCTGGCCCTCAGCCGCCGCCTGATGACCGTGCACAACAGCCTGCGCGAAGGCTATTGGCTGCTGGAACGCAAGCGCCAGGTTGGGACGCAGCTATCTGGCAAGACGCTCGGTCTGATTGGCCTGGGGCGTGTCGGTAGGGTAGTCACCCAGCGCGCGCTGGCCTTCGGCATGAACATCTTGGCGTATGATCCCTACATCAGCGAAGACAACGCGCCCGACCGTGTGCAGCTTGTCGGCCTGTCAGAACTGCTCAGTCGCAGTGATTTTGTCAGTCTGCATGTGCCCTTTACTCATGAAACCAATCACATCATCAATGCCCAGACCATTGCCCAGATGAAACCTGGCGCGCGCCTGATTAACACCTCGGTTGGCAGTGCCATTGATGAAGCTGCCGTTATTGACGCCATGAAATCAGGTCACTTGGGCGGGGTCGCGCTTGATGTTTACAACGAGGAACCGCCATACAACAGCCCCTTGATCGGCATGGATGGCGTTGTTCATACGCCCCATATCGGCGATAACACAGTAGAAGCGACCCAAGACCTTAGCCTGAGCGTGGTCCGTCAGGTGCTTGATGCGCTCTTTGACCGCGACTATCGCAATGTGGTCAATATGCCGCTGCTCCCTGGTGCCGATTATGACCAGGTGCGGCCCTATGTCCATCTCGCTGAAAGTATCGGTAGGCTGCATCAGGCATTGGCGCGCGTACCTGTACGCCGCGTCGCTGTGGAAGTCGTTGGCGAAGAATTGGATGGCCTCATCAAAGTCATGACGGTTGGCATCCTCAAAGGCTTGCTCCAGCCCATCCTTGGCGATGCGGTCAGCGCGGTCAACGCGCCTGTGCTGGCGACCGAACGCGGCTGGCAAATTACCCAGGTCAAGGGTGTCCAGAAGACCGACTATAGCAATGCCATTACCTGCCAGGTGACGCTCGAAGATGGCGAAACAATTACAATCACCGGCACACTGCTGGACCGCATGAAGCCTTACATTGTCCAGATCAACGAGTACATCATGAATTTTGTACCGGAAGGCCATATGCTCATGATGGGCAGCTACGACAAACCTGGCGTCATTGGCCGCGTCGGTACGCTCATGGCGGAGCGCGGCGTTAACATTGCGAGCTGGCACACGGGCCGCGCGGAAAAAGGCGGTCAGACGCTTACCGTGCTCAACCTTGATGAACCTCTGGCAGATGCCATCTTCAAGGACATGGAACAGCTCGACTTCGTGCGCCATCTGCACCGCATCAACCTCTGATTGACATTTGAAAAGTAATCATCCAACCAGATTCTGAATGTGTTGTGCCCATACGTGATCGTGGACATGGGTCTACCGTAGGGGCAACATGTTGCGCCCGTTGTCACCCAAGTCGGCTGCTCTTTCACATGTTCGATATACGAGCAAACGCATTGTGTAGTGGCTTTTCTAAAGGGATTTGTACAGGCATTCAGTCCTGGGTGGACGAAATCGCTATTGTTATAAACGGCATTCTTGACGCACACTGTAAATGAGCGTGAATGCACCCTATAACAAATCCACATGGAGCAAGTGACCATGAAATTACGTGTACTGCTCATGATCTTGATTGTAGCGCTGGCGGCCTGTACTGGCGGTGAGCCAACTGCGGAAGTCACTGCCGAGCCTGAAGCCGCGACTGAGGAGCCAGCAGTCGTCGCCCCAACTCAGGCTGTGATCGTGGTTACGCGCGATCCCAATAGCTCGCCTTTCGGCAGCGTACAGCAGAGCGAAGAAGCCACCGAGGACCCCTTCCCGGATGCACTCTTTGATAGCATCCGCATCATTCGTGTTGGGGGTGGTGAAGGTGTCGAGCAAATTGAACTGGATGTTCGCCAGGACGGGACTTACGTCCGTAACGGTGTACCAGGCGTCATCACGCCGGAAGAAGTCATCGAAATTGACGCTCAGCTTGATGAACTGCAATTCTTTGAAATGACGGGCGATATGCTTGGCCCTGGCGGTGATGATCGCGCCTTTACCTATGGCATCACCGTAGAGCGTGCCGGAACCCGCCGTACAGTCCAGGCCGATGATCGCTACATGCCGACGATTCTGAAAGAATTTGTCGCCCGCATCCTCATAATTGGCCTGTAGTAGAGTCACAGCTAGCTAACGTAAGCAGTTTTTCCGGGGCACGAGCAATCGTGCTCTTTTACATTTCCAGCCAATCGACCAGCGCTTCTAGCGATTCCAGGCTGTTCTCGTGGGCTGATGTCTGTTTCCGTGCCAGATGTATGGCTTTCATTCCACTGGCCTTTGCCGCCTGGATATGCCTCATATCATCATCCACGACGAGGCATGCTCCTGCTGCACTCTGGCAGCGCATGGCGATCAGCCCGTAGCTGTTCGCATCCCGATCTAGCTGCGCCATCGTATCGACGCCGAAAACATGCTCGAAGTGTTGCCCAATGCCAGCGCTGTTGACCAGCGTCCATGCTTGTCTGGCGAATGTGTCGCCGTATATATGGCATTTCATGGTTAGCTGGCAGATTTTTTCCAGCATAGGCAGCACATCCGCGAACAGCACATCCTGCTGAACAACCGCCGATTCACTGGCAAGTAACGTCGCTACATTGTGGATTTCCTGCGGATCAGGTTCAGGGGTAGCCATCAGCCGGAATAGGGCACGTGTTGTACGGAATAGTCCCTCACGCAAATTTGCCATGCCCTCATCGCCGCTGAGGTGCAAATCGGCGAAATAGCTGTGCCAATCTGCCTGAATGTGAGCATACGCCTGTGCCCATTCGCTGGCTTCATGCCCATAACGCGCAGCCATCAACTGGCCGACACCTGCCGCGATATATGGCCGCAGCCGAGTGCTATCGACCAGCGTGCCATGTAAATCGAATAGGATGTGCTTGATGGTGCTCAATGTCAGTTAGCAGGACTCGTCATCACAGGCAAAGGCTTGCACATTCACCAGATAGTTGATCGCTTCGCCGCCCATTTCCGGCACTGCGATGTTGAACGACGCGCTCTCGCCTGCTTCCAGCACATCAATCTCTACATCAGCGAATCCGGCTGCGATGACGCGCCCGATGTCATCGAATACCGTGATCGTCGCACGTGGAGAACGCACAGGTTCGTCGCCCTCGTTATTGACCATGCCGATGATATACAGGGTGCCATTCGCGCTGTTCTCGACGGCATCTGTCCATGTCAGGGTCGGATTGCCAACCAGCGCGGCTTGATCTGTGGCCAGCGTCTCTGTGTCCATCTCACCAATCGCGACCGAAAAACTTACAGCTTCAGCGGGCTGCCCCTGGCCAAAACGCAGGCTGAAAGGCGCATAGCCACCTGGCAGAATGCCATAGCCCATCACGTTGTCCTCGGCTTCGACAATGGCAGTGCCATCACCGCGCGTCAATATCGCCTTTACGGGCACATCATAAGCGGTGACGATATCGTGGTTGGTAACTTCGCCAGTGACGAAGAACACGCCTTCAGCCGTTGACCATGTATGCACATTGACGACTTCCAGGCCAGTTGCTGCCGCCAGCGCCAGCGTATTGAGCGTCGTCGGCTCCAGTTGAACCGTGTCTTCATTGCCTAGCAGCACCGTATTGACGATCTGCTGCAATCCCGCATTGCGGTTAGCCTCCACCGGAACGCGCACATTGGTCACGCCCAGCAGCGATCCGCGCCGCTCGATGAACGTATTGACCTGGATAGTCTCGCCAGTTGGTGTATGGTTCACGCCGACGATGCGCCACGCGCCGTCGCCCAACGCCTCGGCTGTGTGTTCTGTATAGCGTGATAAATCTGGTCGCACCTGGGTCTGGTACGTGATCCGCAGGTCATTCAGTTCATCAGCTTCAATTTCATGGCCAATGTTGATGACCGCGATTGTAATCAGTGGGTCGCGACTGTCTGGTGGCGAAAACGATGCAGAAGCCAGATTGGTCAGGTTCTGCGTATAGGCTGACCAGTTCGGGGGCAAAACCAGGCTGAAAGCGCCGCTGGGGTGCTCATACTTCTGTGGATTCTCGTCAGGTGGCAGGGGCGTTGGCACATACACTACGGCGCCACCGCTGCATCCGACCAGCATCGTTAATAGGAATGCCCCCAGGAATAGGACAAGGCCGCTCTTGCGGATTTGTTTCATACTGGCTCCGCGCCCAATATCGCTTCTGGCTAATCTGTCCTGATTATAGCGGCTTTTGCCCAGGGTAGGGCATCCCGAAGCTGCCATTGTGGCATTACGGGGTCTGATGCTGCAAAAAACGAGTATTAGAATGTGCAAAGGTCTTGTTTTGAGAGGTCGCAGTCGGTATGCTCAATTCAACTGAACCTGATCGGCGTTTGAGTGGGGCCGCACAATGTACACCAACAATGACATTCTATTCCCGCATAGTGCCATCGCGGATTTGCGTGATGAACGCGGTCCGGCCTGGGCAGCGCTGATCGACGAGATACTGCAACTGCCGGAAACCCACGAACGTACGCTGGCACTCATGCTGACCATGATTCGCCTGAATGGCTGCATGAGTTGTGAAACAGATAGCTTCCGGGCCATGCGGGGCTGCGACAACTGCGCCATGCAAACCCTTAAGCGTTATAAGCCCAAAGACGAAAAACTGCTGCAACTCTATGAAAAAGCTCTGGCTGATGTCCGCAAATATGCCATTGAGCAAAGTGGCACCCCTCTGGCAGATTTGATTTTTCCCAAGTCAGAATAGGGTGCGACGATTCCCAATGCAGCAATCAGTACCAGCTTATGCTTAAGTTTCTTTCGTAAAAATCCGCCTCCGCAGTAGAAACTGAATTTCTCTCTCGACAGCCGCTTTGCCCGTGCTAAACTGTCAGCAATTAGCCTAAAAACTGCTTCTTAATCTGTTACTTTATTCACAGAACACTGGTTTTTATGACAGAAACTTCCGTTGGCATTATTGGTATAGGGACCTACTTCCCGCCCACTGTGGAAGGTGCGGCTGACCTTGTCGAGCGCACCCAGATTCCCGCAGACATCCTTCATCAAAAGATGGGCATTCGCCAGCGCCATATCGCCGGAGAGGGCGATACGGTTAGTTATATGGCGACCGAAGCCGCTAAAAAGGCCATTGCCCAGGCTGGTATCGACCCCGCAGAAATCGACATGGTCATTTCGCATGGCAGCGAATACAAAGACCATGTCGTCTGGAACGCCGCAGGCAAAATTCAACAGGATGTTGGCGCGGTTAACGCCTTCGCTTTTGAAACGTACGCGCTCTGTGCGGGTGCACCGATTGCTATCAACGTTGCCCGCAGCATGATGATCGCTGACCCCAGCCTGAAAACCGTGCTATTAGCTGCTGGCAGCCGCGAGAACGACCTCGTCAATCTGAGTAACCCCCGTGTGCGCTTTATGTATAACTTTGGCGCAGGCGGCGGAGCCATGATCCTGCGTCGGGGCCATGACAAAAACCTCGTCTTAGGCGCATCAGCCATCACTGATGGCAGCCTGTCGGAAACAGTCATGTTGACCACTGACGATGATGCCCTCAATGGCGATCCGGTCAAAGGCGATTACTACGGCATGCTCGATGTTCGCAATCTGGACTACATGAGTGAGCGCCTCGGCGAAACCTCAATGGAGAACTTCCTCAAGGTGATGCGCACTGCTGTCGAAAAGAGTGGCTATAAATTAGATGATGTCGCTTTCCTGGGCATCACCCACATGAAGCGCTCGTTCTATAACGAATTGGTGGCTGCAATTGGCCTCACGCCGGAGCAGTCCGTTTATTTAGAAGATTATGGCCATGTCCAGAGCGTCGATCAGGTGTTGACGCTGGAACTGGGCTTGGCACAGGGCAAAATCAAATCCGGCGATCTCGTCCTGCTGACGGGCGCGGGTACCGGCTACACCTGGAGCAGCATTGCTGTTCGTTGGGGGTAGCTAAAAACTTACTTTTTGCGAGGACTAAAGATGATTCTTGCATCGGATTGGGTGGCGTTCCATGCTGACCGCACACCCGATAAACTGGCAATGGTCGATCAGCATACCGGCCAGCGCCTGACCTATGACCAACTTAATGACCGCGCCTCGCGCCTCGCGACCCATATGCGCGATTATTGGGGTGCCAAAGCTGGTGACCGTCTGGCCATCCTGGGCAAAAACTCGGTCGAATACTTTGTTTTCCAGTTTGCCTGCATCAAACTTGGCGCGATCATGCTGCCGCTTAACTGGCGCTTGGCCGAACAGGAACTGGTCTTTATCCTGAATAATGCGGAAGCAACCGGACTCGTCTACGACAACGAATTTTATGAGCGCATCCCGCCACTGGTAGAGAAAACGTCTGTCGACCATACCCTTCGTATCGATTTTGGCGCTGCCCCCTCTGACGATTTGCCAGCTTATGAAGCCGCCATCGATCAGAGCGCGCCGGAAGTCGTCATGGACCCGCAGACCACTCACGATACCCCTGTGATTATTATGTACACAGCCGGAACCACCGGACGGCCCAAGGGCGTCATCATCACACATGGCATGAACTTCTGGAACGCCATCAACATTGGAACACCGACAGGCATCAGCCATCACAGCACACAGTATGTCGTTCTGCCGACTTTCCATATCGGCGGCTTGAACCTGTATGCCAATCCATTGGTGCACTGTGGCGGAACCAGCATCATCGCCCGTGAATATGATCCTGGCCTGACGTTGCAAACCCTCAGTGACCCGCAACAGGGCGTGACTCATTTCTTTGGTGTTCCGGCGATATACTTGTTTCTCAGCCAGCACCCTGATTTTGACCAGGCGGACCTCAGTCACATTGAGTCCTGGGGATGTGGTGGCGCGCCCATGCCAGCCAGCTTGCTCAAGACCTATTCCGATAGAAACATCATCATTCAGCTTGGCTTTGGCATGACTGAAACCAGCCCGACCGTTTTCCTGATCGCCAAGCGCCGTGCCCTGGTCAAGCCGACCTCAGTCGGCAAGCCCTTGATGCACACCCGCGTGCGCGTCGTCGATGACAATCTTCGGGATGTCCCCGTTGGCGAAGTAGGCGAGGTTGTCATCAGCGGTCCCAATATCACGCCGGAGTACTGGCGGCGACCCGATGCCAACCAGGATAGCTTCAGCTTTGACGAACATGGCAATCGCTGGCTGCACAGCGGCGATGCCGGCATGATCGACGACGAAGGCTGCATCTACATCGTAGACCGTTACAAGGATATGTATATCAGTGGCGGCGAAAATGTGTATCCGGCGGAAGTCGAGCAGATTATCTTTGGGTTGCCCCAGGTCGGCGATGTCGCCGTTATCGGTGTGCCTCATGAACGCTGGGGCGAAACAGGCAAGGCCATCGTCGTGCTTAAGGAAGGCCAAAACCTCGCAGCCGAAGCCATCATCGACCACTGCAAAGCCAATCTGGCCAAATTTAAAGTGCCGCAGTCCGTTGATTTTATCGATGTGCTGCCGCGTAACGCCGCTGGCAAAGTGCTCAAACGGGAACTGCGCCAGCAATACATCACTGAAAAATCGTCTTAGAGAATGACTTGATAAAAGGAGTCAGGAATGAGCATTCCGACCTTACCGGGTATCACAGCCAAAACCATCACCAGCGACCGCCTGACGACCCGCGTTCTGTTCAGCGGCCCGGAAGATGGCATTCCGGTATTATTCGTGCATGGCAATGTGTCCTCAGCGACCTATTGGGAAGAAATCATGGTCGCGTTACCCGCTGGCTATCGTGGCATTGCTCCTGACAATCGCGGTTACGGCGGCGCGGACCCATCAGCCAAAATTGACGCCACGCGCGGCACTGCTGATCTGTCTGATGACCTGGCAGCGCTCCTCGATGCACTTGGTCTTGCGAGCGCCCATCTGGTGGGTCACTCATTAGGTGGCTCCATCATCTGGCAGTTCATGATCGACTACCCGCAGCGCATCCGCACTGTGACCCTGGCCGCTCCAGGTTCGCCCTATGGCTTCGGCGGCTGCAAAGGCCAAGATGGTGAAGTCAATTATCCTGATGGGGCAGGCAGCGGCGCGGGTATTGTCAATCCAGACATGGTCAAGAACATCATCGCTCAGGATCGCTCTGCCGACAGCCCCACGTCGATGCGCAACGTCATCAACAGCCTGTACTGGAAGCCGCCTTTTATCCCTGAGCGTGTAGAAGAATTGCTGTCTTCAGCACTCAGCATCCACACAGGCGAGGAAGCCTATCCGGGTGATGCGCAGGCTTCAGAAAATTGGCCGATGGCGGCCCCTGGCAAATTCGGCCCCAATAACGCGCTTGCACCGATCTATCGCGGCGATGTCAGCAAGCTCTATGTCATCGAACCCAAGCCCAAAGTGCTGTGGATACGCGGTGCGGATGACCTCATTGTCAGCGATAACTCAATGGTCGATATGGGTGCATTAGGCCAACTGGGCTATGTTCCGGGCTGGCCCGGTGCCGATGCCTTCCCACCACAGCCGATGATTACGCAGACGCGCGCTGTTCTGGAGCAGTATGCGGCCAACGGTGGTGCTTACGAGGAGATTGTCTTTGAAGAAACAGGCCATTCGCCGTATATTGAAAAGCCTGATTTGTTCAATGAGCATTTCCATGCGCTGCTGAAATCATACGAGTCGTAGGGAATGCCGCTAGCCAGTTGCGCGTAGGAGCGACATGAAGGCATCCCTGCAAATTCGCGGTTTTGATAATCTCGACCAGGCCATTCTGGAAGAACTCCAGGCCAATGGTCGGGTGAGTGTCGCTGACCTGGCGCGCAAGATTCACCTGTCGCAGCCAGCGGTACATAATCGCATCAAGCGATTAGAGCGCGAGGGCATCATTCAGCAGTATGTCGCGCTGCTCGATCACGAGCAAATTGGCTACGACATGCTGGCATTCATCCAGTTGACACTCAGCCAGCATGACAGGACGCTCTCCAAAGCGCTGCTGAACCTGATCGAAAATCAGGTGCGGGTGCTGGAATGCCATCAGCTAACGGGCGAAGCGGACCTGCTGCTAAAAGTGGTCGCGGAAAATCGGCGGGCGCTGGCCGAAGTTGTGACGAAGTTATCTGAATGTGAAGATGTCCAGCGCGTGCAAACCAGCCTGGTGCTGGACAGCCATAAATCAACGACGCAGCTCTCGTTGGACTAAACGACGCAGGTATCTCCGCGAAACTATGCGGACATAGAATTGAGGGCAATGACAGATGTTTGTAGGCGATATTCTCGGACGACGCGCATTATACACACCCGATGACCTAGCGGTGGTGGATGCTGGTAAAGACCCGCATCGTCCTTTTACCTACAGCGAAATGAACAATCGCGCCAATCGCCTCGCCAACTGGCTGCGCGATGGTGCAGGCGTCCAGAAAGGCGACCGTGTCGCCATCCTGGCCCATGATGGTGTTGAACACCTGGATACCTTCTTTGCCTGTGGCAAATTGGGTGCCATCCATGTGCCCCTGAATTGGCGCCTGCACTGGCGTGAACTGCTCAATCTCATTGAAGACACGACGCCGCGCGTGCTCGTCTTCTCGGATGCCTTCCGTGATGCCGTTGCCAACATCATTGAACATGCTAGTTCCGTGCACCACATTCTGCACATTGACGGCAAGGGCCTCCCATCCAGCCGCTACTTCGAGAAAACCCTCAGCGACTCTATTTTGCGGCCAGTTGTGACTGAAACCGTCACCGAAGAAGACATCGCCTGCCTGATCTTCACAGGCGGCACCAGCGGCCTGCCCAAAGGCGCCCAAATCAGCCACCGCATGATCGGCTGGAACACGCTCAATACCATCGTCCACGATCTGCGTCACGGCGATATTACGGTCAATTCGTTCCCACTGTTCCATACAGGTGGCTTGCTGGTCTATACGACGCCGCTGCTCGTTCTTGGTGGGACCGTCGTCCTGACGCGCAAATTCGATGCTGAGCAGGTTGTTAGCCTGCTCCAGGAATACGCCGCGACCGTTTACGCAGGCGTCCCCACCATGTACCAGATGATGATGAGCGCGCCTAACTTCGACGAGGCGGACCTCAGCAGTCTGCGCTTTTGCACCAGCGGTGGCGCACCACTGCCGATCAGCCTTGTGCAAACCTTCAACCAGCAGAAGGGCATTCAGTTCAAGCAGGGTTTTGGTATGTCGGAATTCGGCCCAGGTGTTTTTGCCCTGGCCCCTGAAGATGCCATTCGCAAGGCAGGCAGCATCGGTCGCCCCAACTTCTTCGTAGATGCCCGCATTGTGGACGACGAGAACAACGAAGTGCCGCCGGATACCGTTGGCGAACTGGTCCTGCGTGGGCCATCGCTGTGCAGCGGCTACTTCAACAACCCAGATGAGAGCCAGCGCGCTGTTGATGACGAGGGCTGGTTCCATACCGGCGACCTCGCCACCCGTGATGACGAACACTATTTCTTCATCGTGGATCGCAAAAAAGACCTGTATATCAGTGGTGGCGAAAAAATCTATCCAACAGAAATTGAGCAGGTGATCTACCTGCATCCGGACGTGCAGATGTGCGCCGTTATCGGCGTACCCGATGATAAATGGGGCGAAGTTGGCCGGGCATTCATCGTGCTGAAAGCAGGCGCAACGGCTGCTGCCGACGACCTGACAGCGCATTTACAGCATCATCTGGCCGGGTACAAAGTGCCGCGCTATATCGAAATCGTCGATCAACTCCCGATTTCTGGCGCGGGCAAAATTCTTAAGCGCGAGCTGGCCAAAGTACCTGTTGAGGGCAGCTAACGCGCACCCAGACTTGGAATAAACAGGGGCGTGACCTCTGTTGTTCAACAAATAAGGTAGTGTAAAAAGCATTATTGATCGCTCAGGAGGGCAAATTATGCTGCGTAAAGGACTTGTTTTAGCACTTGTATTGCTTGTCATGCTGGTTGGGGCTGTTTCCGCTCAGGACGGCGAGCCGCTGGTTATCGGTCTGTTGACTGACGAGAGTGGCGTGCTGACCATCTACGGTTATGAACTGGAATATGGCTTCAAGCTCGGTCTGTTGTATGCCGCAGGCATCAACCCGGATGATTATGACAGCATTGATGATGCGCTGGCCGATGTGGAAGTGGCTGGTCGTCCCGTTGAAATCGTCATTCGCGATAACGGCAGTGATCCGGCAGTCGCCGCTGACCAGGCCCGCGAACTGATCGAGTCCGAAGGCGCGGAAATCCTCGTCGGTGCGCCCAGCTCCGGCGTGACGCTCGGTTTGCAGCAGGTCGCCCTTGATAACGAAGTCATGCTCTATGTGGCTCCAGGCGCGTCCCCCAGCATCACGGGCGAAGCGTTCAACGTGAATACCGTTCGCGTTTGCCGTAACACCATTCAGGACTCCCTGGCACTCGCCAGCTTTGCTGCCGAAGGTCTGGGTGAAAACTGGGTCATCCTGGCCGCTGACTATGACTTCGGTCGCGCCAGCGCCGCCGCCTTTGAAGCGACCCTGTCGGCTTATGGCGTCAACTTCGTTCAGGATACGATCTACGCTCCACTGGAAACCACCGACTTCACCAGCTACCTGCAAGAAGTCCTCGATAGTGGCGCCGATGCCCTGCTCCCGATCTGGGCTGGCGATACCTCGGTTGCGCTCTTCCAGCAGCTTGCAGAGTTGGGCGTCAACGAAGCCATGAACGTGGTTGGTGCTTTCAACAGCAATGACATCGTTGCTGTTAGCGACCCCAGCACGGTGGGTAACGTCAGTTGGATCGTCTACCACTACAGCTTCCCGATGACCGAAGCCAATGACTGGATGGTGGAAAAGCACGTCGAGTACTTCCCGAACCCGACCACTGGTGATGTGGATTATCCCGATCTGTTCACAGAATGTGGTTTCGCGACGGCTGAAGCAGTCTATGCGACTGTCGAAGCGACCGGCGGTGACACCCTGCCAGAAGCCATGATTCCGGCTGTTGAAGGTCTGATCTTTGAAGGCCCGAAGGGCACCTACTACGTCCGCCCATCGGATCACCAGGCATTGGTCCCCATGTACGTCGCTCGTTTGGCCAACCTCGATGATCCTGAATACAAGTTTTATGAACTGCTCCAGGAAGTTTCCGCCCTGAATGCCGCCCCGCCATGCTCACTGCCAGAAGCGATGGCTGAACGCTGTGAAATGGATGCGGAATTCATGGAATCCATCATGGAAATGGGCAGCGAATAGTTACGTTTTGCAGGGGGCGGTTTGCCGTCCCTAAGCTAAACTCAGCTATCCGTGCTTATACAGTACGTAATAGGCAATGTAGGGGCGCGACATGTCGCGCCCTTTCAAAAACAAAAGTGTCGGTGCACAACCCGTTGTGCCTGCCAGTAGCAAATCGTAGGGACGCAGCACGCTGCGTCCGAAACAATTTTTCTTAAGAAACCTATTGATCGAAGGTCGCTTATGAGCGATGTCATTTTGCAGGCAAAGAACCTGCGCAAAGAATTTGGCGGTCTGGTCGCCGTCTCTGATGTCAGCCTCGATATTCAACAGGGCAGCCTGCACAGCATCATTGGCCCCAACGGTGCAGGCAAGACCACGTTTTTCAATTTGATTAGTGGCAAGTATCGCCCTACCAGCGGGCAGGTTATCTTCCAGGGGCACGACATCACCCACATGCCGCTGCACCAACGCATCCATAAAGGGATGGGCCGCTCGTTCCAGATTACGAACATCTTCCCAAACCTGACTGTGCTGGAGAATGTGCGGCTGGCCGTACAGGCCATCAGCGACAAGACTTTCAACTTCTGGCGCAGTGCAGCCTATTTCGATGGCTTCATTGAGCGTGCGACGTATGTCTTGTCACTGGTAGGGCTGGAAAAAGAAATCAATCTGCCAGCGAATCTATTGCCGCATGGCGGTAAGCGCAAATTAGAATTGGCCATGCTCCTCGCGCCTGATCCGGCCATTCTGCTGCTCGATGAACCGACTGCGGGTATGGCCTCGGAACAGGTGCCGGAACTGATTGACACCATCAATGCCGTTCGCCAGCAGGAAAACAAGACCATCGTCATGATCGAACACAATATGAATGTGGTCATGGGCATTAGCGACCGCATCAGTGTTATGAACATGGGCGAAATGTTAGCAGAAGGCTCGCCGAGCGAAATCGCGGGTAACAGCGTTGTGCAGGAAGTCTACTTGGGCCAGCTTTACGATGATGTGGACGAAATGGCCGCCCGAGGAGGTCCCGCATGAGCGATAACATCCTCGAAGTGCGCGATATTCATACCTTCATCGGGCAGTTTCACATTCTGGAAGGCGTTTCAGTCAGTGTGCCGAGTGGTGCGATTACCGTCCTGCTT
Source organism: Anaerolineaceae bacterium (assembly GCA_020634165.1). Taxonomy (GTDB): domain Bacteria; phylum Chloroflexota; class Anaerolineae; order Aggregatilineales; family Phototrophicaceae; genus Phototrophicus. The sequence continues at coordinate 1,210,287 of JACKCF010000001.1, forward strand.
GGACGTAACGGCGCTGGCAAGACGACCACACTGCGCAGCATCATGGGCCTGAATCAGGTGACGCAGGGTGACATCAGCTATATGAATGGCTCCCTGGTTGGCAAAAACGCTCATAAGATTGCCCAACTCGGTATCGGCTATGTGCCGGAACATCGAGCCATCTTCAAAGAACTATCCGTCCGCGAGAATTTGCAGATCGCTGCCCGCAAAAAAGGCGACCTGGAGAACAACCTCGATTTCGTCTTTGAGCTGTTTCCTGACCTCAAGCGTTTGATTGAGCTGCCAGGGGGCAACCTGTCCGGCGGTCAGCAGCAAATGCTGGCGATTGCCCGTGCGCTGGTACCCGATAATGGCCTGCTCCTGATTGACGAACCTAGTGAAGGGCTGGCACCGATCATCATTCAGCAGTTGATTGCGGCGATTCGCACATTAGCCGCCAACAAAACCGTGCTGCTCGTTGAGCAGAACTTTAGGGTGGCCAGCTTGCTTGCCGATTATTTTGTCATCATTGATGATGGCCATAGCGTCGCCAGTGGCAGCATGGCCGACCTGCATAAAGAACACGAACTCGTCCAACGTTACCTGGGTGTCGCATAAGGAGGCTGCAATGGGAACCAACTTTTTCGGCGGCAAACGCGACGCCTGGCTGCTCGTCATCGGCATGTTCGTGGCCGTGCTCGTCTTTGCGCTCTTTACCTCAGACTTCAACCTGAGTAGTTTTGCCATCACGCTGGTATCCGGCCTTTTCCAGGGAATGTTGCTGTTCCTGGTGGCATCCGGCTTATCGCTGGTCTTCGGCCTGATGGATATCCTCAACTTCGCTCAGGGTGCTTACTTCATGGTCGGTGCCTACCTGGCCTATGACCTCCAGCATGCGACGGGTGTCTTCAACATCACGGAAGCCGTTCCCGATCCCAATATACGCTTCATCATCGGCGTGCTTGTCGCTTTGTTCGTTGGTGCGGTCCTCGGCTGGGTGCTGGAACGCTGGCTGCTCCGCCCGCTGTATGATCGTCCGCTGTTCCAACTGGTGCTGACCTTCGGCGTGTCCATCATCATGTTAGAGGGCATCCGCAACATCTGGAACACGACCCCCTATAGCTGGACCGATCTCTTCGCCATACGCGAAGCGGAGTTCACCCTGTTTGGCCAGGCTTTTAGTATGTATCGCCTGTTCGTGATTGGCATTGGTATCCTGCTGATTATCGGCATTGCGCTGCTGCTGCGTCGAACGCGCCTGGGCATCATCGTCCGCGCAGGCGTAGAAGACCCCGAAATGGTCAGCGCGTTAGGGATCAATGTGCGCGTGGTCTTTACGCTGGTATTCACCCTCGGATGTGCTGTTGCTGCTTTTGGCGGGGCGATTGCCGCCCCCTTCCTGGGAGCAACCATCAGCCTGGGTTCGACTTTTCTCATCCAGGCCATCGCCGTGATCGTCCTGGGTGGCCTCGGCAGCTATGAAGGCACTGCTGTTGGCAGTATCATCGTTGGTTTGGCTCTGGCGGCCATGCAGCAGTTCAGTATTGGCGTCAATATTCCCGTTCTGGCGACGATTACGCCCATGCTGCTCCTTGTGATTGTTCTACTTGTCCGGCCACAAGGTCTCTTCGGGGAGGCGCGCTAATGGCACAAACAAGACCCATTTCAGCAAATGCTCCCGCGCGCTCGGCCAATGCCCAGAACGTCAGCTTTGTTGCCAGCCTGCGCGAAAATTGGCTCTACTGGCTGATTCTGATCGTGTTGGTGCTCTTCCCGTTTATCATTGGCTGGCTGTCCGGCGATAGCCCCTTTGGCACACCTCGCGGCGACCGCATGGTTATGCGCGGTGAATCGGTCTATGCCCAGTCTGTTCTGATTAACATCTTCGCCCTATCTGTGCTGGTGATGTCCTACAACCTCATGTTTGGTTTTACGGGCGTCATCTCCTTTGGGCACGCCTTGTTCTTCGGCCTGGGTGGCTACCTGATGGGCATCATCCTTGAATTTGGCGGCATGGACCCCAACATCGGCCTGATCGTTGCGCTGGTTGTTGTACTGGTTGTAACGGGCATACTCGGCTTTATCGTCGGGATTGTCTCATTGCGCCTGCGCGGCATTTACTTTGCCATTTTCACGCTGGCGATTGCGGAAATGGGCTGGCTGTTCTTCCGCGGTCTCAGCATCACCAACGGCGAGGATGGCCTCAATGTCGCCTCTTTGCCGGAATGGCTTGATCCAGCACGCAACCGCATTATGGTCTATTATGTTGGGCTGGCGCTGTTCGTGCTGACCTTCGTGCTGATCCGGCGGCTGGTCAATTCGCCAGTGGGCAGCGTGTTCCAGGCCATACGTGAGAATGAAGAACGCGCTCAGGTGCTCGGCTATAACACACTGCACTATAAACTGTTCTCGATTACCGTCGCCGGAATGCTGGCGGGCCTCGCTGGAATGCTGCTGGCGATCATGAACAAGGAAGCGCGCCCTGAAATTCTCAATGTCAGCGTTACGGTCGATGCCTTGCTGATGACCATCATCGGTGGCGTGGGCACGTTTACGGGTCCGGTGATTGGTGCCAGCGGTCTGCACCTTCTCGATACCTTCTTACGAGAAGCCGTCGTCACCATCGGCCCAATTACGATTGACATTGGCGAGCGCTGGACGCTCATCCTGGGCTTCATCTTCGTGCTGGTCGTGCTGATCTTCCCTTATGGCATGGTCGGTACCTGGCAGCGCCTCCGAATGCGCTTTAAGCGTAGTAAGTAATGTCAGACCCGTCGTAGGGACGCAGCACATGCTGCGTCCTTTTTATCTTCTTCGACCTGTGTTGGACTGCCTTGGTTCGGGCCAATTTATGTCGCGCTCAGGAAGCCTCGGCATAATTCATTTGCAGCCAAGTCAAAAAAAGAATCTCATAACAGGGGGAACCATACTGTGAAGTACAGAAGATTAGGCAACGGCGGTATGAAAGTCAGTGCCGTTTCGCTCGGTGGCTGGATCAATTTCGGCGGTGATGTCGTCGCCCGCGATCTCAATCGCCAGATCGTAGAGACAGCATACGATAATGGCATCAACTTCTTCGATCTGGCGGATGCCTACGAAAGGGGCGAAGCTGAAAAAGAGATGGGGAGCATCCTCAAACAGTATCCGCGCCATACGTTGGTTGTATCCAGCAAGCTGTTCTGGCCCATGAGCGATGACGTTAATGATCGCGGCCTGTCGCGCAAACACATCATGGAGAGCATCGACAAGACCTTGCAGCGCCTCGATATGGACTACATCGACATTTACTTCTGCCATCGGGCTGATCCCGAAACGCCCATGTATGAAACAGCCAAAGCCATGAGCGATCTGGTCGATGCGGGCAAGGTCCTGTACTGGGGTACATCAGAATGGCCGGCAGCGAAGATCGTCGAGGCTTACGAACTCTGCCTGCGTTACGGCTGGAATCTGCCACAGGTTGAGCAGCCCAATTACTCCATGCTCTATCGTGAGCGCGTCGAAAACGAAATCCTGCCTGCCACTGAACCGCGCGGGGTCGGCCTGGTGACGTTCTCACCGTTGGCCCAGGGGATGCTGACGGGCAAATACGACGATGGTGTGCCGGAAGGCTCACGCTTTGGCCGTGAAGATTGGGCACGTGAGCGCGTCATGACCGAAGCCAACGCCCAGCGTGTGCGCAATCTCAAGCCCATTGCCGATGACCTGGGCATCAGTCGTGCCCAATTGGCCCTGGCCTGGAACCTGCGCCAGTACGGTGTCAGCAGCGTGATTACTGGTGCGACCCGTGCTGAACATATTGAGAATAACATCAAGGCGGCAGATGTTGAGCTGATGTCGGACGTCATCGAAATCATCGACCAGGCCCTGACAATCGATTAAGTGAGCAATCATCGTTTGACTCAATATCATCAACTGGCAACTTGATTATCGACGCCGTACAATCAAGACTCGCGATAATCCCACGCAGGACGAGCATTTCCTCGTCCTGTTGTGCATTCTGGAACAGGAGACTCCCATGCAATCTGAACAGGTCGATGCCCTGATTGAAGAAACCGCCATCGTCGCTGTGATGCGCGGCGCATTTGGCCCGGAAACAGCCCTTGAACTGGTCGAAACGCTGCTGGAATCGGGCATCAGGGTGTTTGAATTCACCATGAACTCCGATGACCCCATTGGCGCACTCAAAGCGGCGAAGGCCCAGTTTGGTGAGGAAGCCTGTATCGGTATGGGGACCGTCCTCAGCCCGGATGATGCCAACGCCGTAATCGACGCTGGGGCCGACTTTGTCGTATCGCCTGCCTTCCAGCCGGAGGTGGTGGAGGCGGTGTTGGCGCGTGATGTGCTCATGGTCCCTGGTGTCATTACACCCTCGGAAGCGCTGGCGGCGTGGGCGATGGGCGTCAAGGCGCTCAAGTTGTTCCCGATTGGTCCACTGAGTGTAGGCTACTTCAAGGCCATGTTCGGTGCGCTGAACCACATGCGTTTTATGTGCAACGGCAATATTGACGACCAGAACGCTGGCGAGTTCGTGCGGGCTGGTGCGATTGCTGTGGGCGCTGCTGGCTGGCTCACGGGTGATGGCTCCTGGCCGCTGAATCGGATTCGGTCACGGGCGCGCATTTTGCAGAACAGCATTGCGGTTGCGCGCGGCGGTCAGCCGTATCTGGAAGCCTGACATTAACAATGTCATAAAAGCAAAAGGGGCGCTCAGGCCCCTTTTTGTTTTAGTTTTGCTTCGTACCTAGCTGATGTCTGAGGGCGACGAAGAATTTGGCTCGGCCCAGGCTGGGCAGGCCACATTGATATTGAGCACCTCACCGATTTGCAGATAGCCTGGGTTCGACAAATTGTTGGCTTCTGCGAGGCATTTGGTGTTGACGTTCATATCGCAGGCGATGAAGTCCAGCATATCGAACTGCTGCACAGTGTAGGTGGTGCCGCTCAGGTCGCGGCGCAGGATCGGATCGCGGTAGCAGGTCGTGCGGATGTTCTCTGGATTATCGACGGTGATACTGGTGCCACCACCCTGGCCCATCAGCAGGGAATCGCGCTGATCGGAGATGCCAGGGATATAGCTCTGGCCATTGTAGGCCGGGCAGTCCTGCGGGATGATGACGACATCGCCAGGGAAGATGAGGCGTGGATTGCTCATTTCATTAGCTGCCACAATACAATCGAGCGAAACATCGTATTCCAGCGCAATCAGGTCCAGCACATCGCCAGCATTGACGATGTAATTTAAAGCTGGTTGTGCCAGAGCAATGAAGACCGTAGTGAAGAAGACGATGCCTGTTATCCAGTAGATGCGGCGGCGCTTCTGACGCATGTCAAATCCTAACGTGGCTCATATAACAGTTTTGATACTTACAGTTTACAAACGATTTTGTTGCAAGTCAGTATGGATTATCTCACTGATCGTTCGTTTTTCCAAACGGCAAGCAGTACTGTCCTGATAGATTGGTGCAGGGTGGCCCATTTTCGGTAGACTATTTGTATGGGCATAACCTGCTAACTGCGCAGGTTCTAACCAGCAAGGAGAGGCAGATGGCGAATCGACGACATAGCTTACAGGTTTCAATTCCGGTGCAGGATCGCCAGCGAGCAAAAGCCTTCTACATAGGTAAACTGGGCCTGAAGCTCGTGAACGAGCACGAGTTTGGGACGGTGCTGGCTGCTTACCAGACGCGCATCAGCCTGGTCGAATCCGAGGATGCTGGCCGCGCAGGTTACAGCCTGGTGACGTGGATGGTCAATGATATTGATAAGCATATGGCCAAACTGCGCAGGGCAGGCATTGAATTCATGTCGTTCGACTTCGGCGCGATCAGGACGGTCGATGGTAAAGCAGAGATCGACGGCGATTACGTCGCCTGGTTCAAGGACAGCGAAGGCAATCTCCTCGCTATCGCTCAACTCGCTGATACGGACTGATTTGACCTTCCATTGTGGCATAGCGAACCGCCGTCTATAATCGCACTCGCCCGATGCTGGGCCTTCGTTTGCATAATCCAACACAGGTACATCACCATCATGAAACGCATTGTCGTCAAAGTCGGGACCAGCACGCTTACAGGTGGTGCGCCCCATATCCGCTCCCAGAATATGCTTGGCATTGTGCAGCAGGCGGCTGCACTTTATCAGCGCGGCTATGAGATTATTCTGGTGTCATCTGGTGCGCAGGCCGCCGGACGCGAACGCCTGAAATTCCCGGATTTGCCGCGCGCCCTGCCCGTCAAGCAGATGCTGGCTGCCGTCGGCCAGAGCTACCTGATGCGCCTGTACGGCGACCTGTTCGACATCTTCGAGATCGAAGTCGCTCAGGTGTTGTTGACGCGCGACGACCTCAGCATTCGCACGCGCTACCTGAATGCTCGTGATACCTTGCTGACCCTGATTGAGCAGCGCATTGTGCCGATCATCAACGAGAATGACACAGTGGCTACTGACGAAATCCGCGTGGGTGACAATGATAACCTGTCGGCGCTGGTGGCCAGTGCGCTTGATGCCGACCTGCTCATCATGCTGACCGACCAGCCCGGCCTGTTCACAGCCGATCCGCGCCAGGACCCAGCCGCAGAACTGATTACCAGTGTGCCGCGCGTCGATGGCGATTTGATGAAGCTGGCTGGTGGCGCTGGAACAGCTTCCGGTACAGGTGGCATGCTGACCAAGCTCCAGGCGGCGCAAACCTCAGCCCGCAGTGGCGTTCCGGCGATTATTGCCCAGGGCGCCGAGCCGAATGTGATTCTGCGTATCATCGATGGCGAGGCGCTTGGCACACGCTTTGAGCCGACATCATCGGCGCGTGAGAGCCGCAAGCGCTGGCTGCTGACCGACCGCACCCAGGGCGCGGTCCACATCGACGGCGGGGCGGAACGGGCGCTGCGGCGGGCGGATGGGGCTAGTCTGCTGCCGGTGGGCATCACCCAGATAGATGGTGATTTCAAGCGCAGTGCGACCGTGTCGATCTACAACGCCGCCGGAGCCGAAATCGCGCATGGGCTGACCAACTATGCCAGCGACGAACTGCGTCAGATCGTGGGCAAGAAGTCGAGCGAGATCAGTGATGTGCTGGGGTACAGCTATGGCGATGCCGCCATCCACCGCAATTACCTGGTGCTGCTGGACTGAATCCATAGTGCTGAGGTTTGAGTGCTGAGTCTGTTCGCTAAGGTGCTGTAGGGGCACAACATGTTGTGCCCGACCGAATCGGTGTTATGGCTAGCATAAAACGGCAGCGAATAAGTTTCCATATGGTGCGCTTTTGTCGTGCGGCCAAATGAAAATTGTGGCTTGATCTACAAATGTGAATGAATATCAGCAGAACAGGGATAAATCATGGAAAACAATGATAGGTATTCTGAGTATGCCAAGATGCCTGAAGCTGGTATTTCACCTGTTGAAGCTTACAGAATCGCTGAGCATCGAGGACTAGATCCTATAGCTTGTATGGCGATGGTAAAGGTAGTGTATGGCTTATCGATAGCTGAACTAAAAGATGTGAGCATAAAAGCCTATAACCCGGAGGACTCACTATATGCCATGCAGGGTAGACTAGCATCTGAACTAAAAGAGTACATAGATAGTCTCGATGAGGATGGAAACGAAGTCGATGCCGATTAACTGAGCATCACGATCTTGTGAGCCTTTCGCTGATGGCAGGGTAGCACAAAACAGCAGCGAATAAGTTTCCATATGGTGCGGTTTTTGATGGTGCGGTTTTTGATGGTGCGGTTTTTGATGGTGCGGTTTTTGGCAGAGTACCTTAGTTGTTAGGTTTAGAGAAAACATCCTCGTGATTTTAGATGAAGACTATCACTTTGACCAAGACAATTGTGCTGATTCTATTAGTTTTTTTCATTGCTTCGTGCTCAATACAAAATGAGCCGACACAGTTTAGGGAGTTATTACTAAGAAATGATGGAGAGTGTTATCTCCCATGTTTCAACGACATTACTCCTGGCGTAACAACTTTCGATGAAGCAAACAGAATACTGGTAGAAAGCGATGAATTCTCAGGTGATGGAGACTCGATGCAATACCGTGTGAATGGTGTTGTTCAAGCAACAATTGATTTGGTTCGGGCATCACCGATCAGCGGTAGTTATTTATCACGTATCGAATTTAGTTTTGAAGAACCTGATATGTTGAACCTGAACGATGTTATTGATGCGAGTTATGAACCAAACACGGTGTTTAGAGGTAATATAGCAGGGCCTGATGCGTTAAATCTGATGTTGGCATTTGAGGAAGAACAAATCATTGTCTTCTTATCTGTTACAAATCGTGTCGACCCAAGTTCGCCAATCAATCGAATATGGCTTGTTGCAAAACAAGATTGGCAACTAACTCTTGATGACACAAGAACCATTCAAGGAATTGAACAACAGGTAGAGTGGTTAGGTTATGCACCAATTGAAGTATATCTGTCTCAATAGGGCCAGTGCATCGCAGAGTACCTACATTTAGGCTTTGAAAGTATTAACGTGCGCAGTTTGCTTGAGACGATTGCCGGTTGCCTGTATACTGGGACAACCTTTCTGACCAGATAACGAATTCAGACGAGATTGCATTATGGCGCAAGCAACCGCACAGACGTCCGTCATTGATATGGAAGCGATGGGCAAACGCGCCCGCACGGCTTCTTACGCGCTGGCGGCCCTCACCACTGAGCAGAAAAATGAAGCGCTGCTGGCTATCGCGGATGCCCTGGAAGCCAACACGGAGAGCATCCTGGCGGCCAATCAGCGCGATATGGATGCGGCGATTGAAAACGGCGTCGATGAAATCTGGATACGCGACCGCATCGACCTCAAGCGGCGCATGGCGGGCATCATCGCCGATGTGCGCAACGTCGCCAGCCTGCCGGATCCGGTCGGGCGCGAGTACGACCATAATGTGCTCGATACGGGCATCCGCATCAATAAGCGGCGCGTGCCCTTTGGCGTCATCGGCACGATTTACGAGTCCCGCCCAAATGTCACCGTCGATATTTCGACTTTGGCGCTCAAGACGGGCAATGCGGTCATTCTGCGCGGCGGCAGCGACGTGCTCAACAGCAACCTGGAACTGGTTCGGGTGCTGCAAGAAGCGCTAACAGCCTGTGGCCTGCCCAATGATGCCATCCAGTACATCGCCAGCACCGACCGCGCTTACGTCACCCAGATGCTGAAAATGCACGACTATATTGACATGATTATTCCGCGCGGCGGCAACGGTCTGCACAACTTCTGCCGAGAGAACAGCACGATTCCGGTGATTATCGGCGGCATTGGTGTGTGCCATTTCTACGTCGATGCAAGCGCGAATCTGGATGCCTCCCTGCCGGTCATTCACAACGCCAAGACGCAGCGTCCAGCGGTGTGCAATGCGCTCGATACGTTGCTGGTGAATGAAAAAATCGCTGCCGAATTTCTGCCGCGTGTGGTGGAAAAACTGGGTGAAGCAGGCGTGGTCTTCAAAGCCGAGCCGAAAGCCTTCGCGCTGCTGGATGACAGCCGCGTCGACGCTGCCGGGCCGGATGACTTCGATACTGAATGGACAGCGCTCATCCTGGGCCTGAAAGTCGTCAGTGGGCTGGACGAAGCGATTGACCACATTCGGGAGCACACCACACAGCACAGCGATGGCATCCTCACGGAAACACCGGAGAATGCCGCGCGCTTCCTGAATGAAGTCGATAGTGCGGCTGTGTTCGTCAATGCCAGTACGCGCTTTAATGATGGCAGCGCGATGGGTCTGGGGGCCGAGGTGGCGATCAGCACGCAGAAGATGCACGCACGCGGCCCAATGGCGCTGGAGGAACTGACGACCTATAAGTGGATCGTTCAGGGCGATTACACATCACGACCATAATGTGAAATTCGTCGGGTAATTGAAGTCGGGTCATGGGTTATCCCTGTGGCTCGATTTTTTATTGGGTAGGGAATGCCAATATATATGACCTTGCGATTTTGGCGTTGGCGTGGTTTATACTGGTAAAGGTCGTGGAGAAACAATGAGGGGCGGGGATTGGTATGTCTACAGAAGCGGAATTCCTCAAGAATGTAGCGATATTTAGTGGCAGCGCTCATATTAAGCTAGCGGGGAAACTCGCAGCTTACCTCGGTCTTGAACTCAGTCCTATAAGCATTGACAAGTTTTCAAACGATAATATTGAAGTACAGCTTGGCGTAAGTGTCCGGGGAAAGCATGTTTTTCTGGTCCAGCCGCTTGTTCCACCGACGAGCGATAACCTGGTGGAACTACTGCTGATGCTGGATATTGCCCGGATGTCCGGCGCCAGGAGTATTCATGCGGTTATTCCGCACTATTCATATGGGCGAAGCGACAAGAAGGACGCACCGCGCATCAGCATTTCAGCCCATCTGGTGGCCGATATGCTGACGGTGGCCGGCGCGCAGCATGTCATCTCGATGACGATGCATTCACCACAGGTGCATGGCTTCTTCAGTGTACCAACGGACCATTTGACAGCGCACTCTGTTTTTGTCGAGCATTTTCGGCAGCAAGATTTGACGAATACGGTGATTGTGTCCCCCGATATTGGCAATGCCAAACGCGCAGACAAACTGGCGCATTCCCTCAATGTCCCATTGGCCGTTGGTCAGAAGAAGCGCATTTCTGATGACAGAGTGACCATTGGCAGCATCCTGGGTGAAGTAAAGGGCAAACGCGCCATTATATTCGATGATGAAATTGCTACGGGTGGCTCTATCGTTGAATTGGTCGAACGGTTGAAGTTTGAAGGAGCCGGGCCCATTAGTGTGGCAGCAACACATGGCCTTTTCCTGAAGAAAGCCAAGAAACGGTTGGATGAGCTAGACGTTACCGAAATCGTCACTACAAATACCGTGCCTGTGCTCAAAAAACGACGCCCTGAGCGGCTCGTCACCCTTGATGTGGCGCATATCTTTGGCGAAGTGATCCGGCGAACGTTAGTTGGCGAGTCCATCGGCGAGCTATTTGAATTCTGGCCCGATAGCTAGTCCGCTGGAATTCTTATGGCTGCATGGTGTCACGTCAATGATATGATACAGCGTCACATACCTCTGAGGGACACACGACATCGTCGGTGGCAAAAGTAACTTCATAGAAGTAGTTTCATAGAAAGTGAATTTGTTAGATGGAATCTACACTCGTCATCGTCAATCCGTATGCGGCGGGTGGCCGCGCTGGCAGAATCTGGGCGCAGCACGAAGCTGAGGTCTATGACAAGCTCGGTGATGTATCGGTGGTGGTGACGCATCATGTTGATGAACTGCCAAATACGCTGGCCCAGGCAACCGACCAGGGTGTGAGGCGAGTCGTCTCTGTTGGCGGGGATGGTACCAACCACGCGGTACTCAATGCGTTGATGGCGCATAATGCCACCCTGCCCGATGATCCCGTGAGTTACGGCATTATTCCAGCCGGAACAGGCCGCGACTTCGCACGGGGATCGGGGCTGTCGCTCAAGCCATCGGAGGCAATCGGGCGCTTGGCGGATGCTATGCCGCGCATGATCGATGTGGGGCATGTCGCCTTTGATGATAAGAGCGAGTACTTCTTGAATATTGCGGATGCCTGCATCGGCAATGATGTGGTTCAGCGCGTCGAAGCGGCTGGTGATCGGCGCCCCTGGACGTTCCTGAGTGCCTCTGTCCAGAGCTTATTGCGCTACCAGCCGGAGCCAGTCCGTATAACGCTGGATAGCGAGCTTTTTTATGATGACAATGCCTACATCGTCGTGGTCGCCAATGGCACGACCTTCGGCTATGGCATGCAGATCGCGCCGGAAGCCCGTATCGACGATGGCTGGTTTGATGTCATTGTGGTGGAGGCCATGCCGCGCTGGGAGATTTTGCTCAATCTGCGGCTGATTTACAGCGGGACGCATCTCAGTCACCCGAAGGTGCATACGGGTCGAGCAAAAACCGTTACGATTGAGAGTGATGGCCGCATAATCGGAATGGACCTCGATGGCGAACCCGCCGAGGCCCATCGTATGACATTTTCTGTGAAGCCATTGGCGCTGCCGATGCTTTGGTAGCAGCCCGCCAATATGCGAATGCTAGTCGTCTAGGTTGCTAGACACTTTAGGTGATTCTGTGGGTGGGGCAGTATCGTCATCATCTTCGGCTTCTGATTCTGGTTCAGCCTCAGTGGCGGCTTCCGCTGATGCCTTCACCTCAGCTTCTTCTTCGACGGATGCCTCAGCTTCTTCGGTTTTGGTCGTCGCTGCTGCTTCGGTTGATGCGACGGCTACCTCATCGGTATCGCCGTCATCGTCTTTGGCTTCATCAGTGGAAGCAGTCGCATTGCCAGCGGCGTGTTTTCTCAGCAGTTCCGGCGAAATAGGGGCCATGCGCAGCGTGTTGTCTGATGGGTCCGGGTCGTTTGGCTCTTTGGTTGGCAATGGCACAACCGTATCCGCTTCGGGATCGGCAGCGGGTTTAGTCGCTTGCGAGCCATATTTAGAAAATACCTGTAGCAATTCCGGGATTGGGAGCGGTTTGGCCATATAGTCATTGCAGCCAGCTTCCATACAGCGGTCACGGTCGCCCATCATCGCATAAGCGGTCACGGCGATGATCGGCACCTGATGGCCTTCCGAACGCAGCTTTTTCACCACGTCAATGCCACTGAGTTCACCCACGAGTTGAATATCCATCAGCACCAGATCGGGATTAATCTGGTCGAAGTCCCGCAAAACACGCCCACCGTCAACGTAATTGATCACCTCATGCTGACCAGCCGTGGCGACGCGCTTGACGAGATAGACGTTGGCAGGATTATCCTCGACGTAAAGAATGCGCATGCTCATGTCCTTAAAATAGTCCCTTCTCGGTAACTCGTGCGTTATTCACGCAACTCCTACGTGGTGATGACCCTTGCATCTTGTTTCTCGGTTTCCGGTTCTGCATGTGCTTCGGCTCCATCGGGTGCGGTCGCTTGCTGCATACCATTGCCTGATGAAGTGGCTTCTGCGTTTTGTGATTCTGGCGGCGTTGTTGTGTCATCCATAATTGGCTTGACATAGATGGGAAGTACGACCTTGAAGGTCGTTCCCTTGTTGATCTCACTCTCAAATGTTAACTGACCCTGCATCAGTTCGACAAGCATATTGGCTAGGGCCAGGCCCAGGCCGGAACCATCACGGGCATCGCGGCTGGTACGGTGAGCTTGCTGGAATTCCTCGAAGAGAGTATCGCGCATATCTTCCGGCACACCACGCCCCGTATCCGCAATGGTGATTTCTAATGTGTCAGCGACGGTTGCCGCCCCGAATACGATACTGCCGCTTTCTGTGTATTTTGCGGCGTTATCAGCGATATTCGATAGCACTTGCAGCAGGCGCTCATAGTCACCCAAAAGCTGCGGCAGCGTTGTGGGGCCATCATAGCGAACTTCGATGGGTTTGTCAGCGATTTGTTGTTTGGTAAAGGCCATTGCCTGCTGGATGACCTCCATAGTCCCAATCGGGCGCTCATTCAGCTCGAATTTGCCCGCATCTATTTTAGAAAGATCAAGAATATCATTGATAACCTGCAACAGATGGTGGCCGCTGCTCTGGATATGGTTCAGGTCGCGGCCATACATCTCCGGCAGTTCCTGATCTTCATACATGATCGGGAAGCGCAGCATCGTTTCGCTAAAGCCAATAATGGCATTGAGTGGTGTGCGTAGTTCGTGGCTCATATTCGCCAGGAACTGGCCGCGGAAGTGCCGCGCATTCTCGACGTTCTCACGAGTATCTGCCAGCGTATCGTTGATTTTGCGAAGACTGGCAGCCATGCGCTCGTTTTCGTCGAGGCTGTTTTGCAGCAGCGTCCGTTTTTCGTCGATCTCGGTATTAGAATTTTTCTCGCGCTCATAGTTCGCCAGCGACCACTGAATAATGTCGTCGATGAAAGTCATCATGCGCGTATGGACAGCGGCGGCAATCAGGGTAAGGACGACGCTGGCAGCCTGATAGGGCAGAATGTCTTCACCAATTTGCGCGATAAACGGCACACCAATGATGGCGACGACACATAAGAACGCGAAGTTCCACTGGTCGGTGGGCGTCAGCATCTGGGAGGCGAGGATAATCGCTACCGGGAACAGTAGCAGGCTGATCTGCTGGTCCATGATGTCGCCCAGAAAAATATCGGCACTGAGGCTGGCGAAGATGCTGAGGAGCAAGACCCATGTTGATAGATTCTGGTTGTGATGTTTAAGGGCCTGCCAGGAAATAATACATCCGCCAAACAGGATTAGGCCTGTGACGAGCATATTCGATTGGTCATTGTTGGTTTGTGTGGAAAAGAGCAGCGCACTGGCAATAATAAGCACGCCCGCAACCAGAATTACCTGAATCGTGCGGCGAATGCGTCCTTCGTAGATGGTGTTGATATAGTCGTTTGGTGCGATGTCGACTGTTGGGTTCATGTGGTCTGTTCTCGCTATCTATCGACGCCTACTGCACGATTTCCGTTGCCGAATCTGTGCTGTTTGGCCTTGCGCCATTTGTCGCTCGTATCATCGGGCCTTGTGGCGGACGACTGACGCTCTCGTCAAAACCACGGTCGCGCGGGAGGGTGAAGTAGAATGTGCTGCCTTCTCCTACCTGGCTTTCAAAGCCGATCTCACCATTCATCAAGGTAACCAGTTCCTTGCTGATGGCCAGACCCAGACCAGTACCAGAGCGTGGATCGCGCTGTGTATTGGCCGCTTGCTCAAAATGCTGGAAGAGCTTGTCATGGTCTTCTGTTGGTATACCGCGTCCGGTGTCCTGCAAGGCGAAACGCACTTCGTTACCGCTAGATTCAACTGTCAGCACAATGGTGCCAGAGGCCGTATATTTGACGGCATTACTATATAGATTCAGCAGAATCTGGCGTAAGCGGGATTCATCGGCATAAACCAGGGGCAGCGGGTCTTCCAGATTGTGGCTGATTTTGATGGGTTTGCTGCCGGCCAGACCTTTGGCAATGGCCATCACGCTTTGGATGACTGCTTCTGGACTGAACGATGCCAGCTTAATTTCAAGGTCGCCGACATCGACGCGGTTGAGGTCGAGAATATCGTTGATGATATGCAGCAGTTGGTGGCCGCTGGAATAAATCTGGCTGACGTCACGCTCGTAAGGACCCGGCAGCGGCGTATTGTCGTACATGCGCGGGAACTTAATCATGGTCTCGCTGAAGCCGATGATCGCGTTCAGGGGGGTACGCAGCTCATGGCTCATATTCGCCAGGAATTGCCCGCGCTTGGCGGCGGCTTCTTCGGCCTGCTCCAGCGCGACTTCCAACTCACCGTTGCTGACGGCTAATTGTTGTGCCAGGAAATCCGAGCGCAGCACACTGCGTTGCAGGGCCTCGCGCTGGCGGAACAGTTCATCGTGTGTGTTGCGTTCTTTTCTATAGACACCAAGCGCCCACTGGGTCATGTCGATCATTTCATTGGCAGAGCGCTCCGCCTGGTACAGTGCCAGCAGAATGCCCACAATCGCGATGACCTGATGCGGTAAAACAAAAAGCTCGCTGACTGCTGCACTGGGTGCTGCCACAATCGTGATGGCAGCCGCAATCGAAAATGCGTAACGCTGCCATGTTCCCAGCAGGAGCGATAACGGGAACGCCATTGCCGTTAACATAAACGGCATGATTTCTGTGGTGCGCAAATCGCTGGTATAGAGGATGGCGGCGGCTGTTGCCAATGTGGTTACTGTAAAAACGTAAATAGCCTGACGACTGCGGCCTGTTTTTTGCAACCCAAGTGTCAGGCCGATGCCGACGATGACGAACACCAATGCGACCAGCAGATTCATACTTCTGGTCAGTTCATCACCGCCCGCCAGTCTGTAGACCATCGTAAAGAAAACGACCCCGCAGATGACGGCGACGAGCCGTGCCAGGTCGTGCAACTGGTCGGCGCGTACATCGTCGGCGTATTGCTCATTGGTCGGAATATTGACGAGGGATGTCGTGGTTACTTCGCTCGACATAAGGCTACCCGATGAAAATTCTCTGACAAGAATTTATGAATGATATTTTTAGTACTTCACTAATATTTATTGTAACGTGCTTTTGTATGAACGAAACTTGATTTTTGTCACATGGCTTAACGATTTCTAGACTTTTGACAGAATAATGACGTCTGATTCTAAGAAAAACGCCCCGTTTGACGACGGGGCGCGGCAATTTCTACTCATTTGTGACGAGAGGTATTACGGCCCGCAGGTGACAACCGCCTGAACAATATCGCCATTGGCTGCGGAAAATTCCAGGGCAAAGGCGGTGTCGCTTTCAAAAGCATAGCTGAGCGTCTGGCTGTCACCGGACTGCGCCAGGATAGCGCCATCGGTGGTGCTGATGCGGATATAGTCGCCGAATTCACCACGCAGCAACCCGCCACTGACAGACACGTTGATCTGTGTGCCAGCCGTTGCCTGCCAGTCACCACCGAGCTTAAGCGCCAGGTCTTCGCCATTGGATGACCCTCCAACATTGGCTTCACCAGCGGCACAAACATCGCCGACAACCGACGAGATCAGGCTGCCAATGGCTGTGGCTTCTTCAGTCGTTACAGCCGTTGGAACCGCATCCGCTGAAGGCGCTGTGACCTCTGGCAGGTCGATGCAGCCCATCGAGCTATCTACTGTATCGAAGCGAACCCAGCCCTGTTCGATCTGGTACCAGGCGAAGTTGAAGCTGTCTGTGGCCTGTCCGGTCGCAATAGCTGTTTGACCTGTTTCCAGGGTGCCGACCGTTGGATAGTCCACACCAGGGCCGCTGCGGATGTTCTTGGGCGCATCCGAGGCGGTGATGACGCAGGTGGTGGCTTCTGGCTGTGTCGCCGTGTCAGTGGTAGCCGTGTCGCCAGTTGATTCGGGTGCGGAGGCGCCGCTGGCGGAGGCAATTCCAAATGGCCTCGGCAGCAAACGGGTCGGTAGCGGCGTAATAGCCGCCTGATCGTAAGCGGCGACATTCGGTGTCCCGTTGGCTTGCATGTCCTCTGTCAGCAAAACAGTGACCGCGTTGCCCGTATTAGCTGTAACACTGCTGCCAATGGCGCTGACGACGGCTTCGCCTTCAAGCACATCAATTTGCAGATTGGCACTGGGTTGGGCCTGCACGAATATCGAGCCATTGAGTTCGATACGGACGCCGTTGACGCGCATCAGGATGGCATCGGCCAGCCCATCTGGTGATTGGATCAGGATGCCGCTGTCGGGCGTCGCTTCGCATTCTGGCGGATACTGCGTGCTGCGCAGGGTGAAGGCTTGCATTGGCCCGAACTCCGGCGCTTCCAGTTGAGGCAGCTCGGAATCAACGGTCACAATCGGCAGGACGACGATGCCACCAGGGACATCCATATAGGGTGCATAGACCCAGCCGGTAGCTGCAAAGGCATTCGGAATGACGATACGTACCCACTGGTCATCGATGGTGCGGCCCGTGACGATGACCTCATCAGTGGGCTTAAGCTGATAGACGACCACGCCGCGTTCATCAGGCGTGCGGCGGACATTCAGGCCCTGCTGCGCTAATACAGAAGCGGTCAGGAAATTCGGATCGAAGTTGTCGCCCGTATTGGTCAGCGAGACATCGCCGAAAGCGAGGAGGGTCGCGTTGGCGCTGCCATTGCCCGCGCGTGTACTGAACGGGGCCTGGGCTTCAACAACGGCCCACACCTGATTCGGTGAACTGAGTGTTTGCAGGGTCAGGTCGTTCAGACTGGTGAACTCGGTGCGGTCTCCAGGCTGGGCGAAGGCGAAGGTTTCCGTGGCTGTCCGCTGCTGTGCCTGGACCACGCCATTGCCGATGCAAGCGATTCCTGGCAGTAAATCAGTGCAGATCAACTCGGTGGCGGTAAAGGCTTCCTGCACCTGGATCGGGCACTGGTTCGCCTGCGCAGGGGGCTGATCGACAGACGGCGCGGGTGTGGCTTCAACCTCGGCTGGTGTTTCTTCAGCAGGGATCGTATCGCCAGTTTCCGATGTTGAGCTATCGGCTGTGGGTGTCGCGAATATGGGCGCATCCAGCGTCGGGGCGGCATCGCCACCACTGCCCGGTTGGGTCGCCACAGGGATGAAGGGCGTTGGCGGCGGATTATCCTGGGCGAGTATGCCGATGGCACTCACCAATAACATGCTAACGAGCAAAACGCTCGCGAATAGTCGAGTGGGCAAACGCATAATGGTGTTCTCCGGTAGCGTGTGCAAAGAGTCGGCGACCTTCGTCGCCTCTATCGTCATTATACCTGTAATCTGGGGACGGTGGGATGCTGGCATGGGGTAAGCGCAGGGCAAGCGCTATGTGCAGGCCAAGTGCCCCTTCATTCGGTAGAATAGCCCCGATGTTGTCGATATGCACAGTAAGAAGGCGATCATGCAAAAAATCCTGATTGCACCAGGGGCGTTTAAGCACTGTCTGGGGGCCGCTGGTGTCGCTGATGCCATCGAAGCAGGTCTGATCCGTAGTGGCCTGGGTGCTGATCTGCTCAAAGTGCCGATTGCTGATGGCGGTAATGGCACCGTCGATGCCTGGTTGGCGCAGGGCGGCGAACGAGTCGCCGTTGAAGTTCGTAATCCGTTGTGGGAGCCAATCACAGCGGAATATGGCATTCTACCCGATGGCAAGACCGCCGTGATCGAGATGGCTTTGGCATCGGGCATAGAACTGGTCCCAGATGAGAAGCTTAATCCACTGCTAGCAGATACCTATGGCACTGGGCAGCTTTTGCAGCATGCCCTCGAACGCGGCGCGCGCCGTTTCATCATCGGCATGGGTGGCAGCGCAACCGTCGATGGTGGCATGGGCGCGCTGCAAGAACTTGGCGTTCGTTTGCTGGATGAGGATGACATGCCCGTTGGAAGCGGCAATGCGATGCTGGCCGATTTGGTAACGGTCGATGCTTCCAATCTGGACCCGCGCTGGCAGGACTGCGAAATTATCATCGCCTCTGACGTGGAAAATCCAACGCTCGGTGATACTGGCGCGGCGGCGGTTTTTGGTCCGCAGAAGGGCGCGACACCCGACATGGTGCCTATCTTAGAAGCCAATTTGCGCCACTTTTTCACACTTGTAGCTGAACAGCACGGCGTCGATGTGCGCGAATTGGTTGGTGGCGGGGCTGCCGGGGCGCTCTCAGCCGGATTAATCGCGTTCCTGGGTGGGCGCATTGTATCCGGCATCGACCTGCTGCTGGAACACAATCACTTCGTTGAGCATCTGGCAAATGCCGACCTGGTTGTTACAGGTGAAGGTCGTATGGATGAACAGACGGTCTATGGCAAGGGGCCGATTGGCGTGGCACGGTTGGCCAAAGAACACGGCGTTCCGACGGTGGCGCTGGTCGGTGGTTTGCAGACTGACGATGCCATTCTGCACGAAGCCGGATTGCAGGCCGTTCTGCCTGTCATCAATGAGCCGATGGCGCTGGCAGATGCCCTGGGCAATGGGCGTGACCTGATCGAACAGGCGGCCCTTCGGTTGGGCTATCTGCTGCAAATCTGATTTCCCTCATAGCAAAAATGAACCTTTACCTCCTCAGTACGAAGGTCTGTATGAATGAGGAGGCAGCAGCGCGTGGCTGACGAGATCGACATCGCCATATTGAATGCGGCAAAACACGGTGACAAACTGGCCTTTGATCGCATTCAGCAGCACTACGAAGACCATGCCAGTCGATTTGCATATCGGCTCGTGGGCGGGTCGCTGGTAGTGGACGACATCGTTCAGAATGCGTTCCTGGCGTTGTGGCTCAATATCGAGCGGATCGAGAATATCTCTCATTTGCGCAGCTTTTTATTCCGTGTACTCCGTAACCAGAGTTATGACATTCTGCGCAAACAGGGACGCTTCGATAAGGTCGGGCTGGATGCGGTGCAGCCGCTGAGGCTCACTCAGCAGGGCGGCCAGCCATCGCCGGAAGATGCGCTGCATTGGTCGATGGTGTTTGAACTGGTTGAACAGGCGATGGATCGTCTGCCAGAGCAGCAGCGACAAACGCTGATAATGATCTACCAGTTCGGCCTGACCTATGCGGAAGTCGCTGACGTCATGGATATCAGCATCGGCACAGTGAAGTCGCGGGTGTTCCACGCTCGTAAACAGCTTTTGCGACTGCTACCTCCTGAGATTATCGACGGGCTTACCAACTGAGGAGATTTTCAAATGTCTGACATTACAACCGATCAACTGCGTACGCTGCTGCGGCTGGTGGCACCTCTGCGCGAACTCAAGAAAAGCGTCGAGCATAGCCTGCACCTCGATACATTCCGAGGGACAAGCAAGCTGATCGTCAAGAACTACAGCAGCCTTCAGAAATCTGTTGCCAGCATCATTGGTGATGATTATTCGGCCTCGTTGGCACTGGACCTGGATGCGGATGCCACCGAACGCGAGACTGTTTCGCAGGTGTCGATGGCCGCAGGGCAGTTGCTGGCCTATCTGGTCAGCTATACAGGCGCACCCGACAGCAGTGACGGTTCGACGCTGATTAGCACTGCTCCCCAGATCACGATTAACGCATCGGGAACGACGGAAGAAAATAAAGAGCGCATCATGAATCTGGTGCGTGATGCTTTGAAAGAGGAAAAAAGCGAGTAGTGAAAAGGGCGCAGTCAGCGCCCTTCTTTACACAGATGCCTCGGCGGGGGCGCTGTCCTCTTTGTCACGGCGGCGGCGACCTTTTCCTTCGATACTTGGCAGCAGGCGGCGCATCAGTTTGCCCGCGTCGTTATAGGGCAGCTCATCACAGAAGATGAAGCGGCGCGGAATCTCATAGGGGGCCAGATACGGCTTGCAGTGATTAATCAGGTCGCCCTGTTTGAGGTTGCTCCCTGGTTTGGCGATGATCCAGGCTTGCAGGGCTTCCTGGCCTTCTACGCGCGGGTGCGGAATATGCCACACACCCGCATCGGCCACATCAGGATGCTCCTTAAGGATGTTTTCGACTGGACCAGGATACACATTAAAGCCGCCGATAAGCGCCATGTCTTTCTTGCGGTCCGTCAGATAAAAATAACCATCCTCATCCATGTAGCCGATGTCACCCGTATAGACCCACATCTTGCCCTCATACTCGCGCAGAACATTGGCGGTTTCTTCTGGCTGTTTGTAGTAACCGTTCATTAGATTCGGCGCGTTTAGGATGACCTCACCCTGTTCACCAACGGGCATTTCCTGGGTGCCCGTTTCCAGGTCCATGATGCGGCAGTCCACATCAATCATGGGGATGCCGACCGAGTAATCTCGGTTGGGCGGTCCAATCAGAGGATTGGCATGGTTGCCAGCAGGTACTTCACTAAGGCCGTAGCCTTCGCGGACTTCGGCGCCTGTCTTACGCATGGCTTCCGTAATGGACGGGTGCAGAGGGGCCGCGCCGCAGATGGTGATTTTTGAGCTTTTCATGTTGACTTCGCCATTGACCATGCGCGGGTGGGTACCAATCGCATGGAACATCATCGGCACGCCCAGGGTGATGTTCGGCTTATACACGTCGATCAGGTCAACAACGTGATTCATATCGCGTGGGTCTGGCACCAGGATAATCTTCCATCCGGCATTCGTCGCCTGATGCACCAGTACGATCAAGCCATAGATATGGAACATCGGCAGCATTGCCAGGACGATGCGCTTCTCGCTGGACGGCATGGTGCCTTTTGGCCATTCGACGTCAAGCCAGCCCTCGATCTGCTTGGTGCTGGCGCATAATGCCCGATGGCTGGCCAGTACCGCTTTGGGGTCGCCAGTGGTGCCGCCTGTATATTGCATAAAGGCGATGTCATCCGGCGAAATATCGACTTCTGGTTTTTTCTTGCGATACTTTTTAAGTACATCTTGCAGCCAGTAGTCGCCAACTTCGATTTTCTCTAAAAAGTGGCCACCAGGCTTTTCCTGTGTTCGGGTGAAGGCAATCCGCACCAGCCGATGAAAATACTCTTTGATGTTGCTGACAATGATGCGCTTAATCTGGGTGGTGTGCTGAATTTCCTTGAAGGTGCTGTACATATTGGTCAGGGTAAGCACCATAACCGCGTCAGCCTGGTCGGCCAGTTTGCCCAGCTTCTTGGCCGGGTAGGCTGGATTCATCGTGCAGACGACGCCACCCGCTTTGAGGATGCCAAAGTACGAGATGATGAAGTTCGCTGTATTGGGCATGCACAGGCCGACTGTCTGGCCTTTTTCCAGCCCCAGGTCGATGAGACCCGCAGCCAGCGCATCACTGAGTTGGTCCAGTTCATGGAATGTCATCTCATAGGCACGATGGCCGAAAACAGGCAGACGCACCGACGTCACCAGGGCGGTGCGGTTTTTGGGCACTCGCTTTGCGGTCTCGCGGAGGAAGTCAGGAACTATCATTTCAGGGTAGGGCTTAAGCGAGGCTGGCACGCCAGCCGGATAGTGCTTAAGCCAGGGGCGATCTGCGTATGTAACCACAGCCAACTTCTCCAAAAAAGTGAACCTGTGCGGCCCAAGCTGTGTCTAAAGAGTTAGAAAGAATCAACAAAGGGCGTCACAGCTCATTAATCATGCGCTTGCCAGGGTAGTTGTTGCCCCTAACATGAGCATGAGAACCGTTTTCAGATTACAATAGTGATATAGTCAGACGTCGAAATGACATAATAAGTGTCATGTTCGGCGGCGCTTAACCTTAACCTATCAGGGCTATCACGCGCAAGAGTCGGGGTGTGTTCTGAAGGATCACAGGTCAAACTCGTAGGGGATTGCAGATTCGGGAGGATAGTTGGTTATGAAGACTTCGTTCGTTCGTTTAGTCGTATTAGTTGCCATTATGCTGTTAGGTGTCTCTGCTGTTAGTGCCCAGTACCAGACGCACATCGTACAGCCGGGTGAAACGCTCTCACAGATTGCTGTGAATTATGGCGTCAACCTGACCACGCTGGCCCAGATAAACAACATCTCGAACCCCAGTCGTATCTATCCAGGCCAGCGGCTGGTGATCCCACAGGGATATGTGCCTCCGGTGACGGTCGCGACGTATTACGTGCAGCCCGGTGATACGCTTCAAAAAATCGCTGTGCGCTATGGAACCACATGGCAGGCCCTGGCAGCTTACAATAACATCGCTAATCCCAATCGTATCTGGGTGGGTATGGCCATTCAGATTCCAGGTACGGGCTATCAGCCGCCTGTTTATCCACAACCCCAGCCATCGAATTACTACTATGTCCAGTATGGCGATACCATGCTGCGGATTGCAGCACGCTTCGGTGTGAATGTCTGGCGACTGGCAGAAGCCAATGGCATCTATAACCTGAACTGGATTTATGCGGGCCAGCGGTTGATTATTCCCTAGCCGCGCCAGTTGATGACTGAACTGATATGTATCGGCGTACCTTACTGGCTCGGCAGCAAGGCAGACTATACCGGCTCTGTTGAAGTGCTGCAGGCCAGCGGCATTGCGGACGAACTACAGGCTGAGTGGATCGACATCGCGCCGGATTTTGACGCGGTGCCTGATCCACTTATTGCTGTTAACAGGGCGCTGGCGGAAGCGATCCAGGCGCACGCTGACAAAGTGCCGTTTATCTTCGCTGGCGATTGTACGAGTTGCCTGGGGGCCGTTCGTGGGTTGGCTTATCAGGACCCGGCGATTGTGTGGTTTGATGCGCATGGTGACTTCAACACGCCGGAGACAACCCTCAGCGGCTTCTTAGGCGGGATGCCATTGGCGGCGCTGGTTGGCAGGGGTAATCAACATTGGCTGGAAGGCGTCGGCCTGAGACCGTTGGCAGAGCATGACGTCATCATTACCGATGTGCGCGACTTGGACCCTGCTGAAGCCGAACTTCTGCATCACAGTGATGTGATTGTCCTAAAAAATGTAGCGGACCTCCTGACGATTGATCTACCCCAAAAGCCGATCTATATCCACTTCGATACTGATATTACCCATCTGGACGATCTGCCGGCGGTCAGCTATCCGGCGAAGGGTGGCCCTCATGTTGATGACATTCTGCCGACGCTGACGCGGCTTGGTCGCAGTGGCAACATCGCCGGAGCTTTGTTCACACTGTGGAACAATTCGCTCCCTGGCGCAGAAAAGTCCATGCAGACGACGCGGCGGTACATCAAGGCGCTGGCGGAGGCGCTGCAAATGCGCTAAAAAGAGGCCAAATGATCCTTTTTGGAAGGGCCTCCTGATGCGTATTCTTTACATTGATATTGATTCGATGCGGCCAGATCACCTGTCGTGCTATGGCTACCATCGTCAGACCTCCCCAAATATCGACGCCCTCGCTGCTGAGGGCGTGCGCTTCACGAATTTTTACGCCTCGGATTCGCCGTGCCTGCCCAGCAGAACGGCATTTTTCTTGAGCAGCTTCGGCCTGGTGACGGGCGTCATCAATCATGGTGGCAGTTACGCCGATTTACCGTTACAGGGGCCGAGTCGCGGATTCCGTACCACTATCGCGGAAAATACCCTCGGCACGACATTGGGGCGGCTCGGCTATAAGACCATTAGCATCAGCCCATTCCCCAAACGCCATACGGCTTATCAAATCTGGTATGGATTCACTGAAACGTATGATACAGGGCGTCATGGCGGCGAAAACGCCGATGAGATGTTCCCTCCGCTGGAAAAATGGCTCAAGGCCAATGGCACCGACGATAATTGGTTCCTGCACTTCAACATGTGGGACCCGCATACCCCTTATGACACACCTGACGACTACCTCAATCCCTTCACCGATGATCCTATTGATGATTGGCTGACACAGGACGTCATCGATCAGCAGAATGCCAGCTTTGGGCCGCATAGCGCGACCGAGGTTCCAGGCTATACCGATGAGATGTGGAGCGGCTGGAAGTGGGGCGTCGGCAGCATCAAAAACCTGGGCGATGCCAAGGCCCATATGGATGGCTATGATACGGGCATTCATTATTCTGACTACTACGTGGGTAAAATCGTCGCGCTGCTGAAAGAACTCGGCATCTACGAAGAGACGGCCATTATCATCAGCGCCGATCATGGTGAAAATCAGGGCGAGTTGAACATCTGGGGCGATCATCAGACGGCAGACCAGTGCACCAATCGACTGCCACTGGTTGTACGCTGGCCAGGTATCACGGACGCTGTTGCGGGCCAGGAACGAAGTGCATTCCACTACCATCTGGACCTGCCGGCGACGCTTGTCGATATTCTGGGTGGCACGGCGCCGGATATGTGGTCTGGCCAGAGCTTCGCCTCCTCACTCCAGGGCCTGGACAAAGGTCGTGATTATCTGGTCATCAGCCAGGGCGCCTGGAGCTGCCAGCGCTCTGTGCGTTGGGATGATTGGCTGCTGATCCGCACTTATCACACAGGTATGAAGCACTTCCCGGAGTACATGCTGTTTGATGTGGTCAACGATCCGCACGAGACGACCAACCTGGCTAGCCAGAAGCCAGAAGTCGTGGCACAGGGCTTACTGCGGCTCGATCAGTGGATGGGCGAGCAGATGCCACGCGCGCTGCGGGGCGATCCTTTCTGGGGCGTGATCCAGGAGGGCGGACCGCTGCATGCCAATATCTACAGCGACGACTGGAAGCATTATCTGGTTCGTTTGCGCGAAACAGGGCGTGGTCATCACGCCGATATGCTCGAAAAATTTGGTGGCAAGCCATTTACGAGTGGACTCGATGATTGAAATCAAGCTGCTGCCGCACGAAGACATCGTGCGCATCATGGATATCGACCGCAGTGAGTTTATTCCAGCGACCTATACCTATGAAAATGGGCAGTTGGTGCGGCATGAGACGCCGCACGACTGCCCAACCTGGTCGCATGATGACGATCCGCATTGGAGTTATGGGGCGCATATTGCCTACTTTAAGTCCCTGCTGGATGCAGGTGGCGAGTTGATTGGCGCGGTTGAGGGTGAGCGATTAGTGGCCTTTGCAGTGCTGCGTTACCAGCTCGTGGACGACATGGCCCAGTTGGGGGCGTTGTTCGTGAGCAATGGCTATCGTCGGCAGGGACTGGCTCACAAACTATGCGCGGAAGTCGACCGGCTGGCGAGAGAGTACGGCGCAAAGCGCATGTATGTCTCGGCGACGCCCTCGGAATCAGCGATGGGTTTTTATCGCAGCCAGGGGTTCCAGCCGACGGATACACCGCATCCTGAGCTGTTCGAGCGCGAGCCGGAAGATATTCACATGGTCAAGCGGCTGTAATGAATGACGGAACTTTTCTTGTATACTAGGGATCAACTTGTTGATAGGTGCGAATACGTATGAAAGCATCATCACCTGAAACCGTTGATTTGACAAAGTACATCACCCTGGAAACAGACCGTCCGCATATTCGAGGCCGACGCATTCCAGTGGCAACTATCGCTTACAATGCTCGCGATAACGGTTGGGATGTTGCTACCTTGATGAATAACTTTGGGTTGTCACAGGCGGAAGTCTTGGCAGCGTTGCTCTATTATCAGGAGCATGTCAATGAGATTGATGTGCAGGAGCAGGATTATCAGGTGCAATTAGACCGCCAGTACGAGCAGCATGGCTGCAATTAAATACTATTTTGATGAGCACAAGGCAAAAGTGGTATTGCTTTCCAAACTTTTGACAAAAGTGCTTTCAATGGTAATAATCAGATTTAAGTAGTTTTTTAGACTACATGACAAGCATTATGCTGTGACTTTGTCGTTGGCAAAAAGGTATTTCATCATGGAAGAAGGTCGTAGCAATATTGCGCTTATCGTAGCTATTATTGGTGCTGCGGCAACTATCATTGCAGCCCTTATCGGTGTCTTACCAGACGTTCTAACATCACCTGATATTCCTACAGTAACACCGACTCAGATAGCTACCACTGCAAGCATGGCGCCTACTGTTTTGGCGACGAGCACTAGCACACCAATTGATATATCTGTTAAGGAAAATTCAATAGATGATTTAGATGCTATCCCTTCTATACAGGCTAATACCCAACAACCAAGTATTGATAACTCCATCAATGTGACTACTGATTATCCTTGTGAAGCACAGATTATAGCGCCTTCAGGTTCCTTTGTTACAGCAATAAGTGAAGTTAGATTAAGACCACAAACAGCTTCAAGACTTAGTGCTTCCCCTGCAAATCCACTAGATATAGGCACAACTGTAATTATTTTGCGAAAAGATTTGTTAGTGAATCCGTCCGAAAACTGGTATGAAGTGGCTAATGAACAGAATGCCTATTTGGGTTGGATACCAGGTACATACTTGAATTTCTCAAATTTTTGTCCAGACAATTGATGTGATCTAAGGAGACACAAGGGTATGGCTAGGATTCTAAAATTTGTCCTGTTTGTGGCAATATTCTTAACTTTCTCTATTGTTTCTGCTCAGACATTGAGTCAAATACCACTCAAATGTGGTGACATCTTAGAGGCTGAACTTGATTCAGATAATATTGGAATCGAATACATCCTTGAAATGTCTGCTGGAACAAATATAAATCTAGTTGTTGAGCCTTTGGGAGACGGTTTTAATCCCTTTCTTGTGCTATTAGACTCAGGCCGTGGTCGTATATTTCAGCACAATTTCACTGTTGCGGGAGAGAATGAAGAATTACTAGACTATACTGTTTCGTCTTCTAATTCGATTTTACAGATTTTTGGTACCGAGCCCAGGAGTACAGCGAGCTGGAATGACATACCCAATAACATGGTAGGTACATACTTTGGTGCCTTTTTGATTTCTGTAGACTGCACACTACGTGACGGAACACGTATTCCAGCTGGCAGCACGATTCCAGATCAAGATTTGCCTGTGCGCCAACAAATTCCGGATTCCGGATTCCCAGGGTTGCCGCCTGTTGACTTCGCTAACGGAATTACAATTCCACTCCTTAAAGGTTCGCCAAATAGTGGTGCAATCAATCCGGGTTTTGAGAGTGTATTTGGCTATACGTTCGATGGTGTCGCTGGAGATACGGTCTCATTAAGTTTTCAGCGCTTGCAGGGTAATGCGAATCTAGGCCTAGCGGTACTTTCGCAAAACAATGAAATTGCATTTATGGCTGCATTAGTGTCATCCTACAACTTGAGCACGACATTTATATTGCCATCGGATGGGCAGTATACAATTGGCGTATTCAGGATTGATTTGATTTCAGTTCCCTCTCCAGAAGCAACTTCATTCTCAATTACTGTAGACTAGATAGCTCCGCCACAAAAAGAGCCCTTTGAACTGATCAAAGGGCTTAAGGTTTAGCGAAATCCTTGTTGTCATAACTATTTGGCCACTTGTTACACGAGATTTCGTAATTATTTTTTGGAATATACAGCCGACTATAAACTAATCACCTCTGCCGGAACAGTAGCTACCTCAGGATCATAAACAATAATGCCTTCATGCATATCATCCATCTGCGCAAGCACCTCGCCCTGAGCATTCCACACAGCGGATTTTCCGCCACCGATGCTGCCATCACAGGGGCCGACGCAGTTCGATAGAAACACGGTCATGCCATAATCACGGCTGATGGTGGCGAGGCGTTCGTGGGCGCGTTCCACGCCGGAGGGCGTTTTGGCCACGCTGGCGATATAGATCGATGCACCATCATCATGGGCGGCCCGGGCATGCTGCGGCACGGAAATTTCGTAGCAGATGGCGAAAGCCATGCCTGCGGCGATAGGCGAAATCGGTGAGCGGACGGGTCCTGGTACAAAAAAGGGCAGTTCATCATCATGCAGATACTGCTTGCTGTACAGGTCCAGCGGCTTATTTGGCTGGAAAATCAGCATAGAAATGGTGTTGCCGCCCTCAGCTTTAAGCGGGATGCCAGCGCAGAGGGTCATCGTGTGTTCATCGGCCAATGTTTGGAGCGTATCGAACCTGGGATCATCAGCCGAGGTGGCGACATTTTCCGCATAGGGTGCGTCATACTGTGTCAGCGATAGTTCCGGGAAAATGAGCAACTCGACAGCGTGTGACGCTGCTAGCCGAACGAATTCAGCATGCCGCGCGATATTGCCGTTGATGTCACCGTGCAGCGATTCCATCTGAACAACGCCAATCTTCATTGTGCAGCCTCCACGTTGTCGTTGACGAATTACCTCAGTCCAGACCGACGATGATGATCTCGGCCAGCTTTTCGTTGATGCCAGCGACCTTCATTAAGTCCTCAGCCGAAGCGGCTTTGATGGCGTCGATGCTGTTGCCAAAGTGTTTTAGCAGGGCCTTGCGCTTTTTGGGACCAATGCCGGGGATGCTCTCCAACTGGCTGACCATGCCTGTTTTGGCGCGACGGGTGCGCATGCTGGTGATGGCGAAGCGATGGGCTTCGTCGCGCACGCGCTGCACCAGATACAGTGCCGGACTGCGCCGAGGCAGTACAATTGGCTTCTTATCCCCAGGCACATAGAGTTCCTCGAACTGCTTGGCCAGGCCCGCGACCGGTACGCGCTCGAACAGGTCGAACTCTTTGAGCACTTCAACCGCGACGCCTAGCTGCCCCTTGCCACCGTCGATCAGCAGCAGATCAGGCAGCAGGCGCCATGTTTCACTTTTGTCTTTGCCATCGGGCGATTCCAGATCGTCCTGTTGCGCATTCTGCCAACGTGCGAAGCGGCGGGTGAGGGCCTCTCGCATGGATTGGTAGTCATCGCTGCCATAATGTTCGACGGTGCGAATATTGAAACGGCGGTATTCGCTCTTGCGGGGTACGCCCTGTACGAATACCACTCGGCTGGCAGTGATGGCTGTGCCCTGGGTTGTGCTGATGTCGAAGCACTCGATACGGTTGGGGATGCGCGGCAGATTCATCTCTTTTTGCAGTTCCGCGATAGATGTCTCATGGTTGGTGACATCGGCCTCGTATTGGGCGCGCATCATGCGCAGGGCATCGGTGGCATTTTCCTCAGCCATCTTGATTAAATTGCGCTTGTTGCCACGTTGCGGCACCGTAATTTCGACTTTGCTGCCGTGCCGTTTATCACGCAGCCAGCGCTCCAGAATGCGCGCTTCCTCGATTTCATTCGGCAGAATCAACTCGCGCGGTACATCGGCCATTTCGCTGTAAAACTGCGGAATGAACTGCTCCAGTAGCGATTCGTCGGTCTCTTCGTCGGCGTTATCCAGCACACGGCTGTCGCTGCCGATCAGTTTGCCATTACGAATAAACAGAATTTGCACGACGGCATCGTCATTTTCGCGAGCGATGGCGATCACATCGTGATCGGTCATCTTGGGACTGACCGCTTTGTGGCGCGTCGTAATGAAATGAATCGCCTTGATCTGGTCGCGGATGGCGGCGGCCTTCTCAAAATTGAGATTTTCCGACTCGGCCAGCATCTCCGCTTCCAGGCGCGCGAGGACCTCTTCGCTCTTACCACTGAGCACATCCATCAATTCCTGAATCATCGCCCGATACTGCGCTTTGTTCACAGCGCCAATGCAGGGCGCGTTACACAGCTTGATGTCAAAAAACAGGCAGGCACGTTCGTCATTGCCTGTGATGTCGCGGTCGCATGTCAGGTAGGGGAAGGCTTTGCGCAGCACACGCAATGTATCCTGCACGGCCCACATGGCCGCATACGGACCAAAATAGCGCGCGCCATCATTTTCGACACGGCGCGTGGTCTCGACCCTGGGATAGGCTTCCTGCCAGGTGATGCGAATATAGGGATAGCGCTTGTCATCCTTCAGCATCACGTTGTAGCGCGGCTTATGCTTCTTGATGAGCGTATCTTCGAGGATCAGCGCCTTGATTTCAGTTTCGGTGATGATGTACTCGATATTTTCGACCTGGGCGCGCATTTGCAGGGTTTTACGCTGGCCGTCGGCGTTTTGGGTGAAATAACTGCGGACGCGGTTGCGCAGATATTTGGCCTTGCCGATGTAGATGATCTTATCCTTGGCGTTCTTCATGATGTAGACGCCAGGCTTCATCGGCAGATTATCGAGGATCGTGCGAACGTGATCAGGTGGTTGGAATGACATAGGCGTTCGGTTGGGATTTCGTCGGACTTTTGTTCTATTTTAGCGCGCGCATGTCCACTTGCCCATAGGAAAATGCTGGAAAAATCAAAAGGCACACCAGGGATGTGCCTTCACTCAGTACATATCTTTTGATATTTAGTTCTCAGATGGTGTCAGCGTATATTGCTGGAAGAACTTCCAGATTTCTTCGCCAGCGTTGATGTCGAAGTTGGTGCGTCCGAGCAGATCGGGATTCTCCCAATCAACACCTGGCCAGGTATGGCCACCATTGATGATGGCATAGAGCAGTACACGGCCATTGTCTTCGCAATCGTAGATGTCGAAGATTGATACCGATGTGTCCTCGCGCGCGGGTTCCAGGTCTTCGCGACTGCTGGCATCAGGATTGCAGTGATTGTGCCCGGCCCAGAATTCGATGGTCTGTGGAATCGGCGTCGATATGTAGATGAGGCCCGACTGCGTCTGAACCGGACTGCCAGCCCAGGGAACAATCGGGTCGCCACTGCCGTGCACGAACATGATCGGCACAGGCGGTTGGTCGGCACAGATGACATCCATGCCGAAGTAGCCGGATGCAATGACACTGGCGAAGGCGGCAAACAGATCGTTGGCGGTGCAGGCCAGTCGTTCGGTCATAAATCCGCCGTTGCTGATGCCCGCCGCGTAAATGCGTTCCGGGTCGATATTGAGGTCCATAGAGAGATCGTCAATGAGATCGCGAATGAAAACCGTGTCATCAAACCCCAGATCGCGATAGATGGGCACATCTTTCATATACTGCCACTCATTGTTGATGCCATCGGGATAGATCATGATGATGCCTTCACGCTCGGCAATCGGGATCATCTCGCTGGAAGCGGCTGCTTCGTAGCCGACGCCACCTTTGCCGTGCAGCAGCACAATGGCGGGCATGGGTTCACGGCCATCGTAAGTGGTTGGCACATAGAATACGAACCCGCGCGACCGTTCAGAGAAGGGGGCGTCCTGCTCAATGGACCAATCGAGACCCTCGCCATCGCGCAGGAAGTAGTTGGTCACCAGTGCGGTGGCGTCAATGCCAAGCTGATTAAGACTGTAATCCCCAATGCGCGGCCAGATATGCCCCCCTTCGTGAACGGTATACAATGCGACTTCGGTGCCATCGGTGCAGTCGTTGTAGACGAGCAAATTGTGCTCATCGCCTGTGCGCGAACCGGTATCACAGCCGTTACGCTCGGTCCAGAAATCCAGCGATTGCTGTGTGCTCCAGATGCCACTTGTGAGGTCACCCTGAATCGGGTAAATGGGGTCGCTATCGCCATGCACGAACAGGATATTGACGGGTGCCTCAGCGTCTTCCGCGCAGGCATCAGCGAAATAGCTCCACAGCATAGGGCCGACGACAGCCACGCTGCTGATCTGCTGCGGGATGTCACAGCCGACTTTGGCTGCCAGCAGACCGCCGCTCCCAAACCCTGTCAGGCTGATCTGGTCAGGGTCGATGGTGTACTCATTCTGCAATTGGGCGATAAGCACCTGCATAAAGGCTGCATCGTGGGGGGCGTCCGGGCTGGTATCGAAGCCGCTGTTCCAGCCTGCGCTGATCGAATTCGGGTACACGACGATGAAGCCATTTTCCTCCGCATAGCTGTCAAAGTCGGTGAGCACCTGCATAGCTTTACCGGACATGCCAGTGGCATGCAGGGCGATGACCAGCGGCACAGGCGTGTCGCCATCGTAGCTGCTGGGCACGGTGACATGATAGGTGCGATCAAAGCCATCATGCTGCAGCGAGTCGATTTCAGTAGCATCCTGCGCCTGCACAACCGTGCTTATAGCAAGCAGCGTCAGCAAAATGAGGATGCCTTTTCTCAGGATTCGTGTGCTGTACATGTTTCCCCCGTAACTCTGGAATTAGTCATTGGCGCCATTGACCAGATCGCCTAGGACGATCCAGTCGTAAATTGTCGCAACGGTGAGGACAGCGTAGGTCTGGCTATTTGGCAGGACCATCATGGTATCGGATGGGCCGAGTTCATTGCCCGTAATCTCCGCGAGCAGGTTGCCATCGCCAATGATGAGCGTATTGGTGCCGTCCTGTGGAACCCGACTTAGGGCCGCCTGAAGATCGGTACTATCAGTATACGCGCTAACCGCGTCCGGCAGGGTCGTAAACGCACGGGCGAGGGTCTGCTTGGAAGCACAACTGCCATCCGTGACGACCTGGCCAATCGGCAGCGACAACGACTGAATCACGTCGTATAGCAAGCCCGCCTGATTATCACCGTTGGGGGTCAGTGCGTCTTGCGCTGCACAAGTCTCATCTGCGTAGTCAGGATTGATGTCCCCATGCTTGAAGTAGATCACGAAGCCGCCGCCCTGCAATGTCGTGACGACTTGCTGTGCATTGGCCAACTGCTCCGCTTCTTCACTGCTTGGCTCACGATCTTCGACAACAATTGGCGCGGAGGGGGTTGCGACAGCCTCGGCAGCTTCAATACGGGCTTCCGGCAGGGTGAACTGCTTGAGGAAATCCCAGATGAACTGTCCGGCGTGGATATCCATATTGATACTGCCTGCAATGCGCTCCCCGATGCGGTCCAGAACGCCTGGCCAGTTGTGGCCGCCATTCTCAACCGCTACGAAGACCAGCGGCTCCTGGCATTCGGCATAGGTCAGCACACTGACGCTCGTTCCTGGCGACTGGCCAAGCTGAGGCAGGTCTTCGCGTGTGGTTTCGTCGATACAGCCGTTGTGTTCCAGCCAGAAGGCGAGTGTATTCGGAATGGGGGCTGTCATATAGATTTCGCGACCGCTGACAGTGGTCGTGGTGCCTGTCCAGGGTACGCTGATGTCCTGCGTACCGTGCATCATGAGCAACGGCACCGGTGGGCGATCCTCACAGATTGCAGGCATGCCCCAGGAGAGAGTCGAGCCGACAGCCGCGAAGGCGGCAAAGCTCCCCGCCGCGTCACAGGCCATGCGCTGCGTCATGAATCCGCCGTTGGAAAAACCCGTTATATATGAGCGTTCCGTATCGATGGGCATCATTTCGGCCAGATCATGCTTGAGATCGACCAGAAACTGTACATCGTCGCGCTGGCTGATGGCGCTGCCATCGTTGTAATTGAACAGTGCAATATCGCGCACATAATTCCAGCCACGCGCCCCCGGTTCTGATGGTGGAATGAGGCCATCGGGGTAAACTGCGATGAAATGATTGGCTTCCGCAATGGCGTTCATATCCGTCAGCAGGGCCATTCCGGGGCCATTGCCAGGACGGCCATGAAGCACCATCACCAGCGGAATGGATTCATCAAAGGTATAGCTGTTCGGGATATAGAGGGTGAAGCTGCGACCCAATTCGGTGGGTTCCATCGGCGTCTGCGACAGCAACTCGACGGAAGGCGAACCTGTCATGAAGAAGTTAGCGATGATCTCGGTGGCGTCTACATGATAAGTATTGAGCAGTTGGTTGTCCACATTGCGGAACCAGGCTTCTTCCCCGCCAATCACGTTGAAATAATTGAGCGAGGTGTTGTTGTCACAAGCATAGGTGACGAGCGCGACGCTGTCGTAGGCGTGTTCCATTTCACAGCCCATGCGGTCAGACCAGAAGTTCAGGGTGCGTTCCAGGCTGTATAGCGACACAACTCGCTCGGTTGAAGCTTCACCCACATCAAATGTGCGACCATTGATCTGGTAAGAACTATCGGCGCTGCCATGAATGATGAGCAAGTTCACAGGCGCACCGCTTTCGCCACAATTCTCTTCCTGGAAGTCCCACAACAGTGAACTGACGACAGCCACACCCGCAAGTTGTTCCGGCATCTGGCAGGCCAGCATATAAGCCAGGTTGCCACCATTCGCGATCCCCGTCAGGTAGATGCGTTCTGGGTCGATATTGGCTGATTGCTGCGCTTCCGCAATCATAGCCTCTACAAAGGCTTGTTCGTCGATTTCGCCATCATCTGCCAACATGCCCGCAGCGGCACGGCCATCATCCCAGTAGTAGCTGACAGCCTGCGGATAGGCGACTGCGAAACCCATTTCATCGGCAGCGGCATCGAAGCCGGTAATGGCGCGCATGGCATTGGCGGACGAGGTTACAGGATGGAAGGCAATTACCAGTGGAACAGCTTCATCCGGTGATTGCGGTGGCGTATGGAGATGAAAGAAACGCTCTCGCTCGCCGACAGTCAGGCTGTGATGGGTATCGGCGGCAGCGGTGGGCAGGGCAAATAGCAACAACAAAATCGCGATAAGGACGATCAAAATCGTTTTTTGCATTATGGTGGCCTTGTGCGTAGGAACGACGACAATTTTATTGTGACAGGTAGCTGTGATGTTTTGATGAAAACATTCCTGTGGCTCCGATGGAGACTTTGTTAAGAAAACGCTGCGATGTGGGATTCTTATAGGGGATGTGTGGGATAATGTGGTATAGTATCGAGCGGTAGCATCACCTTCGCAGGCAGGTTAAACGGGGTCTTCATCATGTTCTGGGGCGAGTATTCGCATCATCTGGATACGAAGGGACGCCTGATCGTCCCGGCACGTTTTCGCCCGAAGTTAGATTCCGGTGCGATCCTTACTCGTGGGCTGGACTGCAACCTCGTTATTTTCCCGCAGGAAGCCTGGCAGAACCTCACGCATCAGATCAATGAACTGCCCATCACGCAGCCCAAAGCGCGTGCTCTGCGGCGTTTGTTATTCTCTGGCGCGGTGGAACTGGCTGTTGATCGTCAGGGACGTATCCTGATACCTGGCTATCTGCGGCGTTATGCCAAGCTCAATAGTCAGGCACTGCTGGTCGGCATGGAAACATTCATCGAAATCTGGGAGCCGATGAAGTGGAACAACACCCTGGACAGCGTCGCCAACGTCCTGGAAGATAGCAACGATTTGCTGTCGCTGACGCTGTAAACGATTTCACCTCCATGAGCCACATTTCCGTCTTATTACAAGAATCCATTGATTTTCTGCTGCCACATGGTCCGGTTAATCGGGTGATTGATGGCACGCTAGGTGCGGGCGGCCATACCAGGGCACTGCTTGATGCCGGTGTTAATGAGGTTCTTGGCCTGGACCTGGATACGCAGGCGCTGGGTATCGCCCGTGAAGTGCTGGCCGATTATGGTGAACAGGCACACATCGTCCAGGGCAGCTATCGCGATATGCGCCAGCACGCGGCAGACCTCGGCTGGCAGCAGGTCGATGGCATTCTGTTGGACCTGGGCGTTTCATCAATGCAGTTGGATACGGCTGATCGTGGCTTTGCGTTCCGGCATGATGGCCCGCTCGATATGCGCTTTACGTCAGCAGACAATCGCCCCTCAGCCGCCGATCTGGTCAATTCCTGGGATGCCGATGCGCTGGCGGATATTTTCCGGCGCTATGGTGAAGAAAAATACGCCGGACGAATCGCGCGCGAAATTGTCAGCAGACGCCCGTTTGAGCGCACGCAGCAGCTTGCCGATGTTGTTTCCCAGGCGATGCCACGCCGCGATAAGAGCGGCATTCATCCGGCGACGCGGGTATTCCAGGCGCTGCGGATCGCGGTGAACGATGAACTGCGCATTCTGGAACAGACCCTGCCTGTTGCGATTGACATGCTGGTGCCCAATGGTCGGCTGGCCGTGATTACCTTCCACAGCCTGGAAGATCGCATCGTCAAGCAGGTATTTAAGGACGCCTCCACTGAAATTATAGCTCCACCCGGGATGGCATCTATCGAAGAAAAAGAGGCGATTGTCGATCTGGTCACACGCAAGCCAGTCATTCCCAGTGATGCCGAAATTGCAGCCAATCCGCGCAGCCGCAGCAGCAAATTGCGCGTCGTACAAAAACGTGCATGACCAGGGTCGTGCTGTGCAAAAGTGAATTTATCAGTAAACTCAGAACTATCATGATGATTGGTTTCAGGTCCATTATTTGATGAGTCTCTGCATATGAGTCGTTGGGTACAGCATACAATTGGCCGACGCGGTTGGCGGCCCCAGAACCAGGCAGCGGTCTTGTTGGGTCTGGCGCTGATTTTGGCATTGGTTTTCGCGGGTGTGTACCTGTCGCAGGTGGCATCTTATGCCGCGACCAACCGCGAAATTTCCGCGCTGATTGAGGATCGTGACCGCCTGGAATTTTCCAATGAGCAGCTTCGCGTTGAGATCGCCAGCCTGAAGACAATTCCCCGACTGCTGGAACGCGCCCAGCAATTAGGCTTCCGCTATGCGGATCCGGCAGAAGTGCAGTATATGGTGATCGATGGCTACAATCCCAATCGGGACGAAACCGTTGTGGAACTGGACCACACGATTGCACAGGCTGTACCCCAATATGAAGAAACCTTCGGCGGATGGTTGCAGCAGCAAATTGATAGTCTTAGCCGTCAATTTGATTCATTTGGTCGTTAGTCATAAGCTGTTAGCGAGTCGAGAGGACAAGCGTCTATGACGAGCGTGACCCGTCAGCAGAGCCACCAATTAGATACAATCAATCGCCGTTTACCGATTGTGATCCTGGCGATGGTCGTGGCGAGTGCGCTGCTGCTGTTGGCGCTGGCCAGTTTTCAATGGCTTTCCCCGGAAGTTGACCGTGAGTTCCGCCAGCGGGGTCTGGCCAATACGACCTCAGTCGAAACGATCCCAGCAGAGCGCGGCCTGATCTATGACCGTGACGGCGAACCATTGGCCTTCAACCAGATTGAATATCGTTTTGGTGTCAGCCCCAATCTGGTCACGGATCCGGCGACAGTCGCCCGTGAACTGGCGCTGATCCTCAACCTGGATGAATTTGATATTTACCGCAAGATTACAACCACAACTGGCCCCTGGGTTCTGATCACCACAGAAGGTCCGGTATCAGCGGAAGTCGCCCAGCAGGTGCTGGATAACGAAGAACTTTCCTTGCCTACCAGGGGCGAGCGCGTCTGGCGACGTTTTTATCCACAGGGGACGCTTGCGTCGCAAATCCTGGGCTTTACGATTGACGAGAATGCGACTGGTGCGATGGGCCTGGAGGCTTATTACAACGACCAGTTGGCAGGCCGGACCATTGATGAAGTCGTCAGCACGGTGCCGCTCTATGCTCCGGAAGCCGTTGACGAAGTTCGGCAGCAAGGTATGGACCTGGTTTTGACGATTGATCGTGATCTGCAATTCCTGGTGGAGTCGCGTCTGGCCCAGTACGTTGCCGAAAATAATGCGCAGAGTGGCACAATCATCGTGATGGAATCGCGCACCGGCAGCATCCTGGCGATGGCCAGCTCGCCGACCTTCGATCCCAATAACTTCATCAATGCCAATGTGGAACTGCTGACGACTCCGGCTATCACCAATACCTATGAACCAGGGTCGATTTTCAAAATTCTGACAGTGGCCGCGGCAATTGAATCCGGCACCGTCGATGAAAACTGGACTTACAACGACACCGGTAGCTTAGAGGCTGCCAGTATCGTCGTACAGAACTCGGACAGAAAATCGTATGGTATTCGCAACGCCACCGAGGTACTCGTCAATTCACTGAATATCGGTGTGGCGACGATGGCGATGGAAATGGGGCCAGACTTGTTTTATCAGGCCATGCGCCGTTTTGGAATTGGCGCATTGACGCGCATCGACATCAGCGGCGAGGCCAGCGGTATCCTCAAAGAGCCAGGTGAGAGCGACTGGAGCGAAAGCGACCTGTTGACGAACAGCTTTGGTCAGGGCCTGTCCGTGACGCCGATCCAGATGATTACAGCGGCCAATGCCATTGCTAATGATGGCCTGATGATGCAGCCGCGCATCGTACAGCAGCGCATCGTTGGTGATGATGTGCAGAATATTGAGCCAGTTGTGCTGCGGCGCGTCATCGGTATTGATACAGCCCATGCGGTGCGCGATATGATGGTTCAGGTCGTGCTGGACCCCAATGGAGCCAACCTGGCGGCTGTGCCTGGGTATTCCATTGCAGGCAAAACAGGCACCGCGCAAATCCCGAATGCGGTCGGCTATGAAGAAGGCACGTCCATCGCCAGCTTTATTGGGTTCTTCCCGGCGGATGACCCGCGCGTGACGGTGCTCATCCGGCTGGATAGACCAGCAGGTTATTGGGGCAGCCGGACGGCGGCCCCCGCTTTCCAGGATTTAGCCGAGCAATTGGTACTCTATCTGGCGATTCCGAATGATACCGTTCGTCTGAATCTGGCGGCCCAGGGTGGCCATACGAGTACGGTCCGCTAGCGATATGAATGGCCTTTTCCCTTTGGACCCCACCCCTAATTCCCCTCCTCATGAGGTGAGGGGACAACTGCCTGCCGATGCGGTTCATGATAAGGCAGCCTTCCCCCTCATGGGGGAAGGACCGAGGATAGGGGTTGAGAGTCCGACAGGAGAACGAACCAAACAGGCCTTTGTCCTGCACAGATGTAGGTCGTAGGCTATTGAAAAAGGGGTGATATGGGGACACAACTTCCGTTAGCGTTATCAGTCGGTGGGGCGACTTTCCTGCTGGGCGTCATCTGGGGCGGCCCATTTGTGGAAATCCTGCGACGGCTGCGCATCGGCAAGCAGATTCGCATCGAACTACAGGATTCGCATGGCCACAAGGTCGGTACACCGACGATGGGCGGCATCATGATTATCGTGCCGACGGTGCTGCTCACCCTCGCCTTGAGCATTGCGCGTATTGTTCAGGATGGGCAAGGTGCCAGTGTGCTGCTGCCCCTGTTTGTGCTGGTTGGGTTCGCCTTCCTGGGCCTGATTGATGATTGGGAAGGTATTCAGCTCTCGCGCGGGGTACATGGTGAGGGTCTGCCTGGGCGGGTAAAATTCGCGGCACAACTCGTGCTGGCGACGATTACAGCCGTGATGTTGTCGCTGTACCAGGGTGGTTTTACTTTTGCCAATACCATTCTGATTCCCCTCATCGCCATCCCAATCCCACTATCACCGATCTTCTTCATTCCATTGACCGTTTTCATCATCGTCGGCATGTCCAACGCGGTGAATCTGACGGATGGCATGGATGGTCTGGCGGGTATTATCTGTGCCAGTGCCTTTGCCGCTTATGGCATTATCGCCTTCTTGCAGGGCCAGATATTCGTCGTGCAGTTGTGTTTTATTCTGGTAGGGGCCTGTTTCGCCTTCCTGTGGTTTAACGCGCATCCGGCCCAGTTGTTCATGGGCGATACGGGTTCGCTGGCCCTGGGCGCGACCCTGGGCACGATTGCCGTCATGACCGGACAATGGCTGCTGCTGCCCGTTGTGGCGATTGTCCCCGTGATGGAAACAATCAGCGTCATGTTGCAGGTGGCATCTGCCAAGCTGACGCGCCGCTACCTGGGCGAAGATATTCGTATTTTTCGGCGGGCACCGCTGCATCACCATTTTGAACTGGGTGGATGGAGTGAAACGCAGGTTGTACAACGCTTTTGGCTGGTGGGCCTGTTGAGCGCGATGGTAGGTGTCGCCCTCGCCCTGGTTTAAGGGGGACGCGGTATAATTGGGCACGGATTGAACTGTGTTCACAACGGAAAGAGACCATAGGTGGATAGGTTCGGGGATATCAAGCATGATCTGAAAGGCAAACATGTCATTGTGCTCGGCTTTGGTCGGCAGGGACGGGCATTGGCGCGTTGGCTGCCGTCTCAGGGCGCGATGGTGACTGTCAGCGACAAGCGTTCGCGCGAGCAGTTGAATCTGGGTACGACCGATTTTGTCAATGTCGATTTTGTGCTGGGTGACCATCCGCTGACGCTGCTGGACGATGCCGACCTGATTTGTGTCTCTGGCGGTGTTTCCCTGGAATTGCCGCTGCTGCAAGAGGCCATCGAACGCGGTGTACCGATTACCAATGATGCTCAGTTGTTCATGGAACGTTGTGCCGCGCCTGTGATCGGTATCACGGGCAGCGCTGGCAAAACCACGACGACCACGCTGGTTGGTCAGATCATCGCGGCGGCAGGCTTTACGACGCACATCGGCGGCAATATTGGCGATGTCCTGCTGGACCAGCTTGACGAGATCAAACCCGACCATATCGTGGTTATGGAGTTGTCCTCTTTCCAGTTGGAGTTGATGACGACCAGCCCGCGCGTGGCGGCGGTGCTCAATATCACGCCAAATCATCTGGATCGTCATAAGACGATGGAACGCTATATGACAGCCAAAGCCAATATTGTGCGTTACCAGATGCCGGAAGATGTGGCGGTTTTGTGCAAAGATGATGAAGGGTCATCGGCCCTGGAATCTATCGTTGTGCCCGACGAATTGGTCTGGTTCAGCATGTATGACATGGTAGCAGATGGAGCATTTCTTATGGGTGATCGGCTGATGCTGGCCGGATCAGCCAGCTACGATTACGTTCCGCATGTGCTGATGGAACGCAGTGAAATCCCGCTGCGCGGCGATCATAACGTCAGTAATGTGCTGGCAGCCTGCGCAATTACAGGCGCGATGGGTCTGGCGCTTGATCTGCCAGGTGTCGAGCCGGAGACAATGGCCCAGGTGATTCGTGACTTCAAGCCCGTTGAACATCGGCTGGAAGTCGTGCGCGTCGTGGATGATGTCACCTATATCAACGACAGCATCGCGACCGCACCGGAACGCCTGATTGCCGACCTGCGCAGCTTTGAAGAACCGCTGGTGCTGCTGCTCGGCGGTGCTGATAAAGACCTCCCCTGGCAGGATGCCCTGCACATGGCGCTGCAAAAGTCGCGGCATATCGTCTTGTTTGGCCAGGAAGGCGAAAAACAGGTCCGTACCAAAGTCATGCGGATGCTGCGCTTATTAGGGGCTGATCAGCGCCATGTGACCACAGCCGATACGCTTGATGAGGCGGTGAAAGTGGCCAGGGGCATTGCCCAGGCCGGGGATGTTGTGCTGCTTTCTCCGGGTGGGACGAGCTACGATGCCTACCCAGACTTTGCAGCGCGCGGCGAGCACTTCCGTAAGATTGTGTCGGATTTGTAAGGTCACGAAATTCGTGTATGATCATTATAATGAAGTCATAAGTGTTACTGAATCTAAACGTACCACCTGTATGCAGTCATCAGGTTTGAGAGTAACGCGCAGCCACTAATAGGGCTGTGATCATCGTGAACAAGCTGGCCCCGCCAAAGGGCCTTTGGGGATACGATATGACAGAGCGGAGTTTGAACGGCCCTGGAGCTTTACAACGCGGTGCGCGGTCGGCAGCGGCTGTGCCCATGAATGCCCAGGATCGCCCAGCAGAAGAAAAAATGAGCCTGTGGGCGACGCTCGATAAGCCGCTGCTGATTATCGTGGGTCTGCTGCTTGTCATCGGCAGCATGATGGTATTCAGTACCACCTTCAACTGGAGCCTGGAATCGCGCGGCTCGTCTACAGCCATCTTTTTACAGGACCATATGCGTAATGTGGCGTTGGGCGTGGTGGCACTCGTTTTCTTCACGATTATTGACTACCGCTTCTGGAAGCGATTCAGTCCGCTGGTATTCCTGGCGACCTTGGGCGCGCTGATTGCCGTAAACTTCTTCGGCGATGATGTGTTTAACGCCCGCCGTTCGCTGATTGGTGGCCGTTTGCAGCCATCCGAGTTAGCAGAATTCACGACTGTCTTCTATATGGCGGCCTGGATGAGCGCTCGCAACACCCGTGTGACCAGCATTTTGCATGGTCTGATTCCCTTCGCTGTGCTGATTGGTGCGCTGGTAATCCCGATTGCCCTGCAACCGGATTTGTCGTCTGCGGTGGTTATTACTATCACAGCCGTGACGATGTTCTTCCTGGCTGGGGCGCGGGTCTGGCATTTCGTACTGGTTGGTTTGGGCGGTATCGCCAGTGCCCTTGTCGTCTTAC
Source organism: Anaerolineaceae bacterium (assembly GCA_020634165.1). GTDB lineage: Bacteria > Chloroflexota > Anaerolineae > Aggregatilineales > Phototrophicaceae > Phototrophicus. Next base: position 1,252,975 of record JACKCF010000001.1, read on the forward strand.
AGACCAGCATCACAGCACAGGATCGCGTGTCATCTTACCTGGCTGGTCTGACGGACCCCACCCAGGCTGGTTATCACACGCAGCAGGCGATCATCGCCTTTGTGAATGGTGGCTGGTTTGGCATGGGCTTGGGCCAGGGTACTCAGAAGTTCAACAATGCGCTGCCTGCACCCCATACGGATAGTATCTTCGCAGTCATTGGCGAGGAACTGGGTGTGGTAGGTGCGGCGCTGGTTGTGGCCCTGTTCGTAGCCTTTGTGGTGCGTGGCTTCCAGATCGCTCGTCGCGCGAATGACGGTTACGGCGCGTTGATGACCACAGGCTTTACGGTCTGGGTGGCTGTGCAGGCGCTATTGAATATCGCCGTTATGACGAATGTGATTCCGGCATCGGGTTTGCCGCTCCCCTTTATTAGTTACGGTGGTTCCGCCTTGCTGGTGTTGATGATGGGCGTCGGCTTGATGTTGAGCGTCAGCCGCGTCGCCACCCTACGGCTGAACACAGCCAAACGGAGGTCAACTGGTGCGACTACTGATTGGAGCTGGGGGAACCGGCGGGCACGTTTATCCCGCACTAGCCGTAGCGGAAGTCCTGCACAGGTCCGGCGACGGCCATGAGCTGACCTTCATCGGTACGCGCGGCGGCGGTGGCTTCGAGAAGCAGTTGGTCGATGCCTACGACGTACCGTTTGCAGCCTATGGCGAGGTATTTGCAGGTCCCATCGTCGGCGTGAACCCCTTACGGGCCATCAGCAGCAGCGTCAAAATGGGCATCGGCGTTTTGCAGGCCTTCACATTCCTGGGTAAGCATAAACCACAAGCCATTCTGCTGACGGGCGGTTGGGCCAATGTTCCGGTAGCACTGGCAGCGCGCGCGCGTGGTATCCCCATGTTAATCTATCTCCCTGATATTGAACCTGGCAGCACGATTAAGGTACTCAGTCGTTTTGCCGCCAAAATTGCCACGACAGTCGATGCCTCGGCCCAGTTCTTCAAACCAGGGCACACCGTTGCGACGGGTTATCCGCTGCGTGGAGCGTTTATGTCGGCCACACGCGAACAAGGCATTGCGCATTTTGGCCTTTCGCCGGAGCGCAAAACGCTGCTGATTACAGGCGGCAGTCGCGGCGCGCGCAGCATCAACCAGGCGATTGAAGCGATTCTGCCGGACTTGCTGCAAGATGGCATTCAGGTGATCCACGTTACGGGCAACCTCGACTGGGAGCGCTCACAGGCGGCGACGGCCAATCTGCCGGATGCCACGAATTACTATCCCTTTGCGTATTGCGATCAGATGCACCTGGCCTATGCGGCCTCTGATGTGGTCGTCGCGCGCGCCGGGGCGAGTACGCTCGGAGAACTGCCTTTTTATGGCCTGCCTGGGATTCTGGTGCCATATCCTCATGCTTGGCGTTATCAGCGCGTGAATGCCGACTACTTAGCGGAACGCGGGGCAGCAATCCGGCTGGATGATGAGAAAATGGCAGATGCCTTATTGCCCACGATACGCAGCCTGATGTACGATGAAGGCAAGTTGTCGGCGATGAAAGCCAGCGCGAAAGCACTGGGTACGGGCCAGGGCGCTCAGCACATCGCTGATTTGCTGATAGAATTGGCAGTATAAGACTCCTCCCCTAAATCTCCTCCCCGAAGGAGAGGGGACTTTGAAAGGTGATCTGCCCGCATAAGGGGCATCCTTCCTCCTTCGGGGGAAGGACTGAGGATGGGGGTCTGGTAAGTGGCTGGGTTTTTCAGTTTGTGTCTAAGATAAATACGCGATAATGAAGTATTGTAGACAGTCATAAGCAGCGTCATGAATAGGAACAGCATGGAACATCCAACACCTGGACGGAGTGTGCCTGAATGCTAGAGCTATCAGTCATCGTCTGGTTGATGTCAGCTTATTTCGGCTACATCGGGATTCTGCGCGGCTTCACCAAAGAGGTGATTTCGCTGGCAGGTATCATGCTGGGCCTGTTTGCCATGTTCCAGTTCGATAGCACGATTCGCTTTGAATTGTTTGCTTCGCTGCCGCCGGACCAGCTTTTTTACGTACAGTGCGTCCTGTTCCTGATTATTGTTTTCTTTTCCTACCAACAGCGTGCCATTGTCGGTATCCAGGCAGTGCGTGAACGCGCCAACCCACGCGCGAGCAATCGTGGACGCGACCCCTTGCAATCGCGCGTATTGGGCGGCCTCATCGGGCTGGTGAACGGCTATCTCGTCTCTGGCACGTTGTGGTATTTTCTGGACATCAACCGACTGGCAGGTTCCGGTGACTATCCGCTGGCGCCTTACATTACAGCGCCACTGGCCAATACAGCTAATGCAGCAGCCATCAACAATCTGCCGCTGTACCTGCTGACGCAGAATGACGGTAATTTGCTGGCGTTGGCTGTGGTATTCTTGTTCATCCTTGTGCTCATCCTGATTTAAGCGGCGTCCCAACGGCGTCCATCGGCAGACGACGGAAGCAACTATGATTCAATTGTCTTCTTTTATGTGGGCTACCGCCATCTTCTTCGGAGTGATGGGCTTTTTGCGCGGCTGGACACGCGAACTGATCGCGATGGCAGGCGTACTGCTGGCGATCTTCGCACTGTTCCAGTTTGACTCCTTCCTGCGCAGTACGGTCTTCGTATTGATGGACCCATCCCAGAGCTTCTGGATACAGGCGATGATCTTCATCATCTTCGTGTTCATCGTCTATAACGCTAATGGTGTTGATGACCAACAACGCAGTCAGGAATTCGATCTGCAAGAGAGCCTTTTGGGCAGCATCGCTGGACTGGTGAATGGCTATCTGGTTGGCGGTACGCTGTGGTATTTCCTCGACATTAACGAGTATCCGATCCCGCAGGTGTTGGCCCCCGCGCTGAATTCGCCTTCGGGACAGTCGATTGGTGCCATGCCGATTGTGCTCCTGAGTGGCGTTAGCGGCGGCGGCGACTCACTGGCGATCCTCGTCGTGATTTTACTGGTCGTCGTGCTGTATATCGCTTAGTAAGCTCCTATGACCATCCTACAACCTGGGCAACACATCCATTTGATTGGCATTGGTGGCACCGGCCTTTCAGCGATTGCGCGCGTTTTGCTGCAACGGGGTTACACAGTTTCCGGCTCAGATCGCAGCCAGGGACCGCTGGCATCTGCGCTGGTCGATATCGGCGCGACAGTCCATATTGGCCATGATGCGGCCTATGTTCAGGGCGCAGATGTCGTGCTGCGGTCCTCGGCTGTGCCCGATGACCACGTCGAAGTCGTTGCAGCGCATGAACTAGGCATTCCGGTCGTCAAGCGTTCGGACATGATCGCTGAATTGATGGAAGGTCAGCAGGCGATCTGCATTGCGGGCACACACGGCAAAACGACCACGACATCGTTGACGGCCTATACGCTCATTGCCACCGGGCAAGACCCCTCGTACATTGTCGGTGGCACCTTGGTCAATACGGGCACGAATGCGGCATCTGGCAGTGGTCCGGCTTTCGTCATTGAAGCCGACGAATATGACTATATGTTCCTGGGCCTGCACCCGACGATTGCCGTCGTGAACAACGTTGAGTGGGACCATCCCGATTTCTTCAAAACAGAGCAGCAGTTCACGCAAGCCTTTGAAAAGTTCGTCGCACTGCTGCCTGACGATGGTGTGCTGATCGCAGGTGCCGATGATGCCGGATCGGCGGTACTGGCAGCAAAACGCAAAAATGCCGGCTTGCCGACCATCACCTTTGGTACGCAGCCTGCTGCCGATTGGCGCGCGACCGACATCCACTATGATTTTGATGGCCGATTGACCTTCAGCGTGGACCGTTTCGGAGAGCATTTCGGAGAAGTGTCACTGAGTATCGCTGGCGAACACAACGTACTGAATGTGTTGGTCGCCCTGATTGTGGCCAATTTGCAGGGTGTGTCTTTTGTGGATACAGCGGAAGCTTTAGCCCAATTCAAAGGGGCAGGGCGCCGCTTTGATGTGCGCGCAGCGGTCAATGGCGTGGTCGTTGTCGATGACTATGCTCATCACCCAACGGCGATTCGCAAGATGATTGACGTCGCGCATGCGCGCTATCCTGGCCATGAAGTCTGGGCTGTGTGGCAGCCGCATACCTACAGCCGCACGCGCGAATTATTCGAGGGTTTTGTGAGCGCCTTTGGCGCTGCGGACCATGTGGTTGTCACAGCCATCTATGCCGCGCGAGAAGTGGCAATTCCTGGTGTGACGGGGGCAGCACTGGTTGAGGCTATGCACCATCCCGATGCCTTTTATGCGCCTACGTTCGATGACGCCGTTGACCATATCGCTGCGAATATTCATTCGCCTGCCGTTGTCATCATCATGAGCGCAGGCGATGCGCCGCAGATCGGCATTGACCTGCTAAAGTGGCTGGAAAGTTCACCCAAATGAGCCAGTTTGGCGAGATCAGCCACCTGCTGCAGCGTGATGTTCCCCTGGCGAAATATACAGCGGCTCGGCTCGGTGGCCCAGCGGAATGGTTTTTTCGGGCACGGGATGCAGAGGATCATGCCCGCCTGAATGACATCATGCTGGCCGCCTGGGCTGATGAAGTGCCCGTGCGCGTCCTGGGCAAAGGCTCCAATGTGCTCATCAGCGACCAGGGCGTGTCGGGGCTGATTGTCGTCGATCAGGTGGCGCAGATGGATTATTATTCAGGCGAAGCCGATACCTGGAAAGTGCAGGCCACCGCCGGAACAGGCTTGATCGTACTGGCGCGTGGGTGCCAGCAGCGTGGTATCGCGGGCATGAGTTGGGCAGTGGGTGTGCCAGGGACAGTTGGTGGTGCCATCGTCAACAATGCCGGAGCGCATGGCGATGACATGGCTGCCAGCCAGCCCATTGTGACCGTTCTGGAGCATGGCCGTGGGCTGGTGACATACACGCCGGATACGCTCGAATTCGCCTATCGCAGCTCCACATTCAAGCATCGCGATGACAAGCGCTTTCTCGTCCGTGACGCGATTCTGACCCTGCCAGGTGATGATCCGCTGACGATCAAGGCTCAGATGGACGAATTCAATGCGTACCGCGTGCGGACCCAGCCGCCCGGGGCCAGTTTAGGCAGCATCTTCAAGAATCCGCCTGGGGATTATGCCGGACGCCTGATCGAAGCCAGCGGCCTCAAAGGGCATACCATCGGCGGGGTGCAGGTTTCACCCGTCCATGCCAACTTTATCGTCAACCAGGGGGCGGGTACGGCCAGCGACTATGCGGCGTTGATCCGGCATGTGCAGCAGGTCGTCGCCCAGGAACAGGGTGTACAATTAGAGTTGGAAGTTGAATTGTTAGGCCAATGGTGATGCTTTCCCGCTCGATGCTGGCGTTTTTGCTGCTGGCTGCTGGTGTGGTGGTTCTGTTACTATCGAGTACGCGCCGTAACATCATCTTTATGGTGATCGGTGGCGGTATGTACTTCAGCGCCATGATCCTGATATTGTGGCAGGCCCGCCAGGTTGGACGCCGCAAACGCAAGCCCCATGACGATGAATAAATCTGTGCAAACGTGGGCATTCTTCAATTGCGCGGATAGAGACCGTCAAGTAGACTTAGGTTAATTTCCTGTAATGCCTGTTGAGAGATTTGACGGGCATGTTCAGGGTTTGCCAGCAATGGCCCTGGTAACGATCTTCAGCATGTTTGAACGTAGGTATTTACGAGTAGCGTATGTCGTCTAACAGTCGCGACCGCCGTCGTCGCAGCCGACAAGCCGCTGTACTGCGCAGTGACCGTGATCGTGTCGCACGCAGTGCCAGCGACCAGATTACCGCCCGACAGCGTGGCTTTAGCTGGCGCTGGGTCAGTCTGGTGATTGTATTGGCGCTTTCCGGCGTACTGGCGCTGTTTTTTACCTCAGATGCCTTCTACATCCGCAGTGTCGCTGTGGGTGGGGTACGCTATCTGACGCGCGAGGAAGTCTTTGCTTTTGCCGACATCGCTAACCAGCACATCTTCTGGGTATCTCCTGAAAAAATCGAGGCGAACGTCAATCGCTCGTCGTCAGTGGCGGATGTCAACGTGTACCTGAGCTGGCCGCCGCAGATGGTCACTATCAGCGTCTTTGAGCGTGAGCCGGTGGCGATCTGGATTGAAGATGGCGCGCCAATCTGGCTGGATGCCAATGGCCGTGTCATGGCCCAGCGTGAAGATCGCGATGATCTGCTGCAAATTGTGGTGGAACCAGGCAGCACTGGCGAAGGGCTGGCGCTGGAAGGTGAAGTTGATCCGGGCATTGTGTTCGGGGCACTGCAATTGCAGGAGCTTCTGCCAGATGTGCAGCAGTTCCGCTATCATCCGGTCAAGGGGTTGGGCTACGTCGATGGTGGTGGCTGGGTAGCCTGGTTTGGTACCGGAACGGGCATGAACGAGAAATTCTCTATCTATCGGACGATTGCCCAGACCCTGGTGAATCAGGGGGTTCAGCCTACTGAAATTAACGTCGCCATACCGGATTATCCCTATGTGGATACACAGCAGCGCTAAGGCAACAGTCCCAGGCTTGTAAAAACTGCCTGTAGCTGGTTATCTGGAACCGTTTTATACTGTAAATGGGGGCATGTCGGTTTATCGACATCTATTGACGAAGCACAACGCTGTCGCACCGACCGCATCCTGTTTGAATACGAGCCTGGCACACCTGTAAAGGCATCATGCCTGTTGTGATTTTGAAAACCTCTTTGCCTGGGTTTGGCAAGTGAGTTTTTTGTGGACTGAATTTAGCAAGAATGTGATTAAAAATAGGTATGCAGGACGCGCACGTAAACACGCTGGACAAAACACATGAGTGATATTGTCGTCGGCCTGGATATAGGCACCCACAAAATCTGTACGGTCGTCGGAGAAGTGCGACCGGATGACATACAAATTCTGGGCGTAGGCATTGAGCCGAGCAAGGGCATGAAGAAGGGCGTCGTCAATGACGTGCAGGCTCTTGTTGCGGCGATTTCCGCCAGCGTCCATAAAGCGGAAAAAACGAGCGGCTATCAGATTCGCCGTGCATTCGTCAGCGTAGCCGGTGGCCACATTTCTTCGCTGACCAGTCGCGGCATGACCGGCATTGCTGGCTCGCGTGGCATTACTGAAGAAGACCTGGAAAAGGCGATGGACGCCGCCCGCGCCATTGCTATCCCTCACAATCGCGAAGTGCTCCATATCGTTCCACGCAGCTACACGCTCGATGGCCAGGAAGGGGTACGTCACCCAATTGGTATGCACGCTTTCCGGCTGGAAGTTGATGCCCACATAATTACGGCATCCTCAACCAGTCTCGCCAATTTGGAGCGAGCTGCGGAAGGCGCAGGCATTCTGGTGGATCGCTTTATCCTCAACCCGCTGGCGGCGGGTGAAGCTGTTCTCAGCGATGAGGAACGCGAGGCGGGTGTCGTCATCATCGACATTGGCGGCGGCACAACCGATATCGCCATTTTCGTCGAGGGCACCGTCTGGCATACAGCCGTCATCCCGATTGGCGGTACCCTGATTACCCATGACATCACCTATTTGTTGCATGCGCCCTTTGAACTGGCCGAAGATGTGAAGATTCAGCATGGGCATGCTCAACGCCGTGCCGTCAGCGCCCTGGAAAAATTCCGTGTCGAGCCTTTTGGCGAAGGCGTACCGGAAGAATTCACGCGCAAAGACCTGGCGATGGCCATCGAAGCACGTGTTGAAGAAATCTTTGAACTGGTGCAGAAAGAGATCAAGCGCTCTGGCTATGCTGGCTTGCTCCGTGCCGGAGCAGTGATTACAGGTGGCAGCGCTCAATTGCCCGGTATTCAGGAAGTGGCCCAGGAAATGCTGGATTGTCCGGTGCGCATTGCCAAGCCGGAGAAGTTGACGGGCATGGCGGATACGCTCAAGAATCCGTCGTACAGCACCAGTATTGGCTTGCTGCGCCTCGGCCTGAACCTGGATACAGTGGCGGAACCGCGTGCCAATGGCACCAGCAGCGCGCCTGGTCTGGATATTGGCTCCGTGTTGGGTGGATTCCTGCGGCGTTTGCTGCCGGATGATCGCCAGGAATAAGCTGCGCGTGGTTGTTTGAGGAAATAGGTCCTGGTTGCACGACCGGGGTTTATGCGTAAAATAAGACCTATGTTGGCATGAAATTCGTTATGTGATTGCAGTCCGATGGATGGGGAAAATCGCTTATGATGGACGAACTAGAATTTACAGGCGGAGAAAACTTCGCACAAATTAAAGTGGTCGGTGTCGGCGGTGGTGGTAATAACGCTGTCAACCGCATGATTACCGAGGGCCTGGGCGGTGTTGAATTCATTGCTGTCAACACCGATAGTCAGGCTTTGATGTTGTCCAAAGCGAAGACTCGCATCCGTATTGGCGAGAAGTTAACGCGCGGTCTTGGTGCTGGTGGCAACCCTGAGATTGGTAAGAAAGCTGCCGAGGAAAGCTCGGACGACCTGTATGAAGTGCTGCGTGGTGCCGATATGGTCTTTATCGCCTGCGGTATGGGTGGTGGTACCGGTACAGGCGCATCGCCAGTGATCGCACAGATTGCCAAAGAACTGGGCGCCCTGACCATTGGCGTCGTGACTCGCCCTTTCACATTTGAAGGTGCACGTCGCTCACAGTATGCCAATGCTGGCATCGAAACGCTCAAGAGCCAGGTCGATACCCTCATCGTGATCCCGAATGATCGCCTGTTGCAGATGGCCGACAAGCGCGCCACATTGCAGCAAGCCTTCTCTCTGGCTGATGATGTGCTGCGCCAGGGTATTCAGGGCATTTCCGAACTGATAACCGTTCCGGCGCTCATCAACCTCGACTTCGCTGATGTCCGTACCATCATGTCAGAAGGTGGAGCGGCCCTCATGGCAGTCGGTTATGGCGAAGGCGATGATCGTGCTCGTAAAGCTGCCGAGAAAGCCATCACCAGCGGCCTGCTCGATGTCACCATCGACGGTGCTCGCGGTATCTTGTTCAACATCACGGGCGCTGCTGATCTGACCCTGTTCGAGGTCAACGAGGCCGCCGCCATCATCCGCGAAAGCGCACATCCTGAAGTCAACCTCATATTTGGTGCCCAGATCGATGAGAATATGGGCGACGAGGTCCGTATCACGGTTGTAGCGACGGGTTTTGAGCAAAGCCGTGCCGAACGTCGTATCCGCACGGAACAGCCTGTTCAGCAGCAGCGCCCGCGTCCTCAGCAGCAACCGCAGCAGCCGCCTTCAATGGAAGTACCGACTTCGGTGTCAGTTGAGCGTCCGCAGGCTCAGGCGCCACAGCAGCCACCTGCTGCCCAGCCGCCAGCGCAGCAGCGCCCGGCCAGCCCGCCGGAGCCGCGCGTCTGGGATGATAGCGACCAGGATATTCCCGCTTTCCTCCGTCGGCGCAAGAATAACTGAGTTCATTACACGGAACGCTGAAGGGGGAAGGCCAGTGCCAACCCCCTTTTTTGTTGCCGGAGAAAATCGTTGTAACAAAATGGTTTGTACACTTGGTGCAAAATGCCATATAAGCTGTGGCTTTGATCTTGGCAATATGCCTTATTGGGCCTCTTGAGAAGAAGCGTATAGTTTGTGTTATTTCCACAAACCTTATTCTAACCAAAATTCAGCCGGAAGTTGGTGGACAAGCGTTCTAATACGTGATATAAAAACAGGGCAAAGGTAGTTATTTTTTTGCGGTAAAAATCTCCGTAACTGCCAACGCCGCAGTAACGCTAGTCACCCGAAAATCACTACAGAAATTGTGGGTAAATGTTGTGTAAGCGTGGGTTAATTTGACCCGGCGTTACCTTAGCTTTGCTTGCTTAATTTTTCGTAATAAGTTTGCAGTTTAAACTGGCAAATAATCCGTCCTGTAAATCCGAATATTGTCGGGAAAGGTGAGCGCAGATGGTCCAAGCGCGTGATTCAAAACGCAATGAACTCCATGACCTTGGATACAAGATTTTTCTTGATCGGTATGCCCAGAAAGACATGAGCCGCGAATCGCTGGCTGTTGGTGATACCGTGATTGTGGTGACAAATTCAGCGACCGGTCAGCGCGAGATCGGTACGATAAAAGAAATGCTGCTGCCGACGATTACCATCGAGCTTAATGACGGCGAAGTTGTCACGCGCGATATTGAGCATGTGGACAAGCCGATTGAGACCGAACCGGAACAGATGATGGACCGTGTGGCGGCAGGCATCGCTGAGATTGAGAAGAATCAGAAACTGCGCAAAACATGGTCTAATAATTTCCGCTGGCTGCTCGATGAGTGGAAGTTCGTCCCTGGTGGCCGTATTCTGACAGCGGCGGGTACCGACCAGGACCTTACCTATTACAATTGCTACGTCATTCCCTCGCCGAACGACTCGCGCGAAGGGATCATGGCAACCCTCACCCAGATGACCGAGATCATGTCGCGCGGTGGTGGTGTAGGCATCAACCTATCCACCCTGCGTCCACGCCATGCCTACGTCAAAGGCGTTAATGGCCGTTCGAGCGGGTCCGTTTCCTGGGGCGCACTGTATAGCTTCGTCACAGGCCTGATTGAGCAGGGCGGCAGCCGTCGCGGTGCATTGATGCTCATCCTCAACGACTGGCACCCCGATGTTTTTGATTTCATCAACAGCAAGCGCGAAGCGGGCAAAATCACCAACGCCAATATCAGCGTGGGCATCAGCGATAAGCTGATGGATGCTGTCAAGGCTGATGAAGACTGGGACCTCATGTTCCCGGATAGTGCCGATCCTGACTATGATGAGCTATGGGATGGCGATCTGGATACCTGGATGGCATCGGGCCGCAAAGTGCTTCGCTATAAGACCATCAAGGCGCGCGAACTGTGGAATGCCATCATTGAGAGTGCCTGGGCTTCAGCAGAACCGGGCCTGTGGTTCCGTGAACGCAGCAACAAGATGGCCAATAGTTGGTACTTCAATCCATTGGTCTGCACAAATCCCTGTGTGACAGGTGATACCCGTATTTATACCTCGCAGGGCTTGGTCAAAGCGCGTGACCTGTTTGACGAAGAAACCATGACCGATGTCGTGCTTGATGGCCGCTTCGATGGTGCGCCGACAACGTCACCCGCATCACGTATTTTCCTGACTGGAACCAAACCCGTGTTCCGCGTTCAAACACAGGAAGGGTATTCTGTTCGTGCAACAGCCGACCATCGCCTGATGACTGATCGTGGTTGGGTACAGGTTGACAGCCTGGAAGCAGGCGACAAACTGCACATCCTCAATCGCAAGGGTGGATTTGGCCAGCAGGGCGACGCGGCAACAGGTCGTGTCCTGGGATGGTTGGTTGGCGATGGCACGATCAAGGCCGACCGCGCGGTGTTGTCGTTCTTTGGTGATGAAAAGCGCGAATTGGCGCCTTTGTTTGCCGCCGATGTCAACGCACTGGTCGAGCCGCTGACTGTCGCATCGCGGACATATACGGTAGGCGTTGTGGATATTGCGGACCGCGATGAAGCTCGCGTCCAATCGCAGCGTCTGCTGGCACTGGTTGCGGAACATGACCTTGATACGAACAAACATCAGGTCCCTGAAGCAGTCTTCCAGGGAACAGAAGCCATGCAGCGTGGCTTTATTCAGGCGTTATTTACAGCAGATGGCAGCTTCCAGGATGGCGGCGAAAAAGGAGCCAGCATTCGGCTGGCGGCCAACAGCCTGACCTTGTTGGAGGACATTCAGCGTCTGCTGACCAATTTTGGGATTTCCAGCCGTATCTATCGCAACCGTCGTGATGCCGGGTATCGTCCGATGCCAGATGGCAAAGGCGGCCTGCAGGAATACTGGTGCGAAGCCCAGCATGAATTGGCCATCAGTAAGCAAAACATGGTTGTATTTGCTGACGAAATCGGCTTCCTGGTCGATGCCAAGCAATCTGCTCTGGAAGCCTATATCAGCCGTTTGCAGCGCGGCCCCTATCAGGAAACCTTCCTGGCAACTGTCGAGAGCATTGTTGCGGATGGCATCGAAGAAGTGTTTGACCTGACTGAGCCATTGACCCACAGTTTCGTCGCCAATGGCATTGTTGTCCATAACTGTGGTGAACAGCCGCTTGGTGCTTGGTCGGTTTGCAACCTGGGCGCGCTGAATCTGGCACGCTTCTATGATGCAGAAAAGCATGATGTCGCCTGGGAAGACCTGGATAAGGCCACGCGCTATGCCACACGCTTCCTGGATAATGTCATTGATACAACACCATACTTTTTTGATGAGAACCGCGACACCCAGCACAACGAGCGTCGCGTCGGCCTGGGCACGATGGGCATCGCCGAACTGATGCTGCACCTGGGCATTCGCTATGGCAGCGATGAATCAGTCGAATTCATTGAGAAGGTATACAAGGCGATTGCTGTAGCGGCCTATGAAACCTCGGTCGATCTGGCCCAGGAAAAAGGGGCTTTCCCCAAATTTGATGCCGAAAAATTCCTGGAAAGTGGCTACATGCAGCAAATGCCTGACAGCCTGCGTGGGCGGGTTGCCAAGCAGGGCATCCGTAATGTGACGCTGCTGACCCAGGCACCGACCGGCACGACCGGAACGATGGTCAACACCAGCACCGGCATCGAACCCTTCTTCTCCTGGGTGTATTACCGCAAGAGCCGCCTGGGACTGCACGAAGAACAGGTGCCTGTCGTCGCGGAATACTATACTGAAAATCCGGATGCGGAAGAACTGCCGGAATACTTCGTTACCGCGATGGATCTCTCACCGGATGAGCATGTGAAAGTCCAGGGAGCGTTCCAGCGCTGGATCGACAGTGCCATCAGCAAGACCTGCAATGTGCCCAACGAATACACCGTCGAGCAGGTCAGCGATCTGTACATGTATATGTATGACCTGGGCTGCAAGGGCGGCACCATCTATCGCGATGGCAGCCGTGATGAGCAGGTGCTCATGCTCAAGGGCGATGAACGTGCCGAAAAAGAGATGGAGAGCGTCAAGGGCAAGGCGAAGGAATCCGGTGAACCAGTGGCGACGCCGCACCGCGTCTACCCGCGTCCGGACCAACTGCACGGGACGACCATCAAATTCAACACGCCGTTCGGTAAGTCCTACATCACCATGAACAGCGACCAGAATGAGTTCCCGTTCGAGACCTTTATCACGGTAGGCAAGGCCGGCAGCGATATTCAGGCCGATGCCGAAGCACTGGGCCGCATGATTAGCCTGCAACTGCGCACGACTGCGCCGCACAACCGTCGTGAGATGCTCAAGCTCATTATCGAGCAGCTACAGGACATCGGTGGTGCGCGTCCGGTTGGTTTTGGTCCGCAGCGCGTGCTGTCTCTGCCGGATGCCGTCGCAAGAGCGCTGCAAGCACACTACTTCCCACCGCAGGAAACGCATCAGCTTGGCCTCCCGATGAACGGCCACAGCAATGGTAATGGCTATCACCACGAGCCGGAGCCGGAACCCGCCGAAGCCAAGTCGGAAGAGAAGTCGGCCTATGCCAATGCCGACATGTGCCCTGAATGCGGGACGATCTCGCTGATCCGGGCCGAGGGCTGCAAAAAGTGCCTGACGTGTGGGTATAGCGAGTGCTAAAAACAGTGCTGAGTGCTCAGGATTGAGTGCTGAGTGACATAAACTAACAAGGGGCGTGACAAAAGTCGCGCCCTTTTATGTGCAACCAGCGATTCAACGATTAGCTGACTTCCAAAGACAATAATATGTTTGAGAATGCTTTGTTTATTTGATCGTTAGATTTCCACCGCTGAGCATCTGCTACGTATCGAGATAGCAGTAAAGTTGATTTCCAATTATCTGACATATAATATAGCGAATCATCTAATAAAATAGGAACAATGATCGAATTTGTTCCTCCTTCACGAAACACCTTTTGTTCTTTAGCAATGATCAAATCAAAATCGAAATTACACCACCAGCTACTAAAATAGTTTGTGGAGCAACAAATAAGCATTTTATCTGCGTCATGTATGCTCTTGGCTACATATTCAAATATATTTTCCCCAACAGTAAGATCACGGACAGCATAGAAACAATGGACGCCGTTCGCAGTCAAGAAGTCGTAAAGGGGCTTCACAAATTCTTGATCTATAGACGAGTGACTTATATATGCTGAATAGTATGGTCTGAATTGCGCAGGTTTTTCGTTAGTTTGTAGAGGATTATGTATATCGCTAACATCTTCAATCGACAATTTTGAAGATAGATAAGATAGTCCTTGCATCATTCTTGCAACGCAATCAACTGTCGTTCCTTCAAAGCAATTTAGCCACTGAATTTTCTCCAAAGAACTTAATTCATCAGGCAACTGAAACTCTTCTAATCTAATTGGACAAATTGGTTTGCCAAGCCTGATTGCTTCTCTATATTCCCATTTGCACCACGCAGACAGAGCTGAAGAGCGAGAAAGCATATAGATGAAATAATCTGAGTCAGAAATGGCTTTCAGTAATTGTTCTTGCCAATTCTGAAATGGCTTCAACATTTGGTCAAACCATAACTCCTGACCTTCATCTTGAAGCATTTGGACAATTTCCCGAACTCGCATCTCATCTTGTCTAGAATAACTAACAAAAGCACTCAAATTGATATCCCTATTTTTTCCAGGCATCACGATATATATACACTATATTACGATATGTTTGTGTAACATGCGACTTATCCAATCTATAGACTATATAAATCTGACGATTTGCCACTTCTTATGGAGTTGTAAGTTCACCATAGACAATTTTCAGTATACTTGTTGAATTGCAATTATCTGCAGATAGGCAGCTATTATTCTGAGTAACCATCAGCCCAATGCTATTGACGACGAAGCTTTTGACTATCAGGCGACCAAGGACGGAAAAGTGCTGGTCTACTGGTATAACAAGCTGGTCGTGACGTTGGCAGGCAAACAAGCCACCAAATTCCTGCGTCAGATTGATGGCCTGGATGGGGCCGAGGCGCAGTTGGTGATGGCGCGTTTTACGGGCAACTTCAAGCGTGGCAATGAACGCGATGGCAAGCAATCTCGAAAGTAATTTCCACAGAAAATCAGGAATCCTATGGCACGACCTCCACGCCGCCGACTGCGGCGCATTGTAAGAATACTGGCGGTTATTATCGCAATCTGGCTGTTTGCGAATACCGTGCTCGCCGTGCAGATACACAACAGAGGCACAATTGATAATCCCCAGCCTGCGGATACGATCATCGTGTTGGGCGCTGGTTTGCAGCGCGGCGGGGTTGCGGGTCCGGCGATGGTCCGGCGTGTGCAGCATGGCGCGGAACTCTGGCATCAGGGCTATAGCGAACAAATTATTTGCACAGGTGGCCTGGGCCAGCGCCAACCTCGGACGGAAGCGGCGGCCTGTCGTGAGATTCTCGTCGATGCCGGTGTCGCTGAAGATGCCATCTACATGGAAGAAACCAGCACGAGTACTGAAGAGAATGCCATCTACAGCCAGAAGTTGATGCAGCAGCAGGGTTGGCAGACAGCCCTGGTCGTCAGCGATGGCTACCACATTTTGCGCTCGGAATGGCTCTTTAATAAGTTTGATATTGAGGCCGTGTTCAGTCCGGTCTCGTTTGAGGATATCCCCGCGAATGATTACATCGGCAATATTTTGCGGGAATTAATGGCGTGGCACTGGCAGATCATCAAGGATAGCCTTGGCCTGCCGTTTACCAGCTTCCCGCCATAACGCGCGGATCGTTCATGGTGCGTTGGCGATGAGTAGGGAAAGCGTGATCGTTTGGAACCCTAAGCCGCTTTAGAGTGTCGTATAATAAGGACGGAGAGAAAAGAATATGCTCTTTTTCCTTTATGAAATGACACACAGCCGCTTCCTGGGGGAATAACTTATGTCGCGACGCGCATTCGCGTTTTTGTTGTTGACTCTTCTGCTTTCCGTGTCTTTACCGGTTGCCATCGCGCAGCAGGAAAGCACGGTTCCGACTGTTTCCATATTACAATTGATTGATAGTGACCCCCTGGTTGGCCAGGAGTTGGCACTGGATGAGGTGATCACACTCTATTTTGATCGTAACCTTGACTGTGCCACTGCCGAAAACGCGATTAAGGTCGATCCGTCTTTAGAAGGCACAACGGCCTGCGATGGCACAATGCTGACCTTTACACCAGCATCAGGATGGCAGCGTGCTACCAGCTACACCCTGACCATCAGCGACCGCTTGCAGGGGGCCGATGGCGCGCAGTTGATCGCACCGTTGCAGCTCGACTTCCTGACGACGGGCTTCCTGCAAGTGATGGAGACCTTCCCGGCAGCACGCAGCCATGTTGCGCCGGATACGAGTATCACGGTCATTTTCAATCGGCCAGTGGTGCCGCTGGTCATCGTCGAGGATATGCCTGATCTGCCACAGCCGCTGACCTTTACGCCAGCCGTAGACGGTACGGGTGAGTGGATTAACACCTCGATTTACATGTTTACGCCCGCCGGAGAAGCCCTGGCAGCAGGTACAACCTATATGGTCAGCGTAGACCCAACCCTGGTTGCCAGCGATGGCGCTGTTTTCGATCAAGGCTACCAGTGGCAGTTCTCGACCAGCTATCCCTCCATTGACGAATATTTTCCGCAGCCCCAGGATACCGATGTCCTGCTTGATACAGGCGTCAGTTTGCGCTTTAGTCAGGCGATGGTACCGGAAAGCATCGAAGCCAATTTCTTCCTGCGGCCCGATGGCGAAACATCCGGCACAGTCAGCGGCAGCTTCGAGTGGAGCGACGACAATGCGGGTTTCCGGTTTACGCCGGATGATCTGCTGCAACTGGATACACTGTACGTCGTTGGATTTACCAATGCGCCCTTAGTCGCCAGCGGCGGCGACCTGGGCGAAACACCATTCTGGAACTTTGCCACCGTTCCCTATCCAGCCATCACCAATACCGACCCGCCTGACAAGGCACAGAATCAACCGCCATATGGCGGCTTCCGTATTTTCTTCTCCTCGGAGATGGATTTTGAGAACCTGCCGGACCTGATTGCGATTGAGCCGGAACCCTGGCGTGAGCCGGAATACTACTGGAACGAGTGGAACGATTCGTACTCGGTTTCTTTCCCGACAGAGCCGAGCACAACTTATACGGTCACGATTGCCGCCGGCGCACAGGATATTTACGGTAATACGATCAACGACCCGTACACCTTCAGCTATTCAACCGACCGCTATTCATCGGAACTCACGCTGAACACACCCGGCAGCGTCGGCTTCTACAATGCCGAACGCGCCCCAACCGAACTGTTCCTGACGCATCGCAACATCAGTCGCGTTGATCTGTCGCTCTACACGGTGCCGATCAGTACCCTGCTGAATATCTTCACAGATCAGGATGTCTACGATGCGGTCGGTTCACTACGTGAACAACCTGGTGACATCATTCGCTCATGGAGCATTGAGTCGGTCGCGCCGGAAAATGCCCTGCGCTATGAACTACTCAACCTGGGCGAAAGTGGCGGCAGCAGTCAGGCGGCGCTCTGCACGGGTGCCATGCCGACCCGTGTCAAAGTTGGCGATGTTGTGCGCGTTATCACCGAGCCGGACCCGCTGCGCGCCCGTAGTACGCCAGTCGATGGCGAAATTGTTGATTTGCTCTATCGTGATTACAGCATGCCGATTGTCGGCGGCCCAGTCTGCTCCGATGACAGCCTGCTGTGGTGGGAAGTCGAACTACGCGAAGGCGAACGCGCCTGGATCGCCGAAGGGCTGGGTGACGAGTACTTCATCGAGGTCACGGCTCCGGCGCAGGTGACAGCCGTTTCCGTACCCGCCGATGAACAGGGCAGGCTCAATCCTGGCCTCTACCTGTTGAGCGTGACGTCGCCTGAATTCCGCGAAATGGGTTGGGAACCGAATCGTCATGTGATGATCGTTTCTACGGCTGTGCTGACGATGAAGACCGCCACCGATACCGTTATGGTGTGGGCGACAGATGTCCAGACTGGGCAGCCCTTGGCCAACATGCCGATCACGGTCTATCTGAACAATGGCGATACGTACCAGGGCGTCACTGACGCTGAGGGCCTGGCGACGATTCCAACGTCACTTCAACTGGACCTGTACCAACCGCGTCTTGCTATCTTGCAGACAGCGGACCAATTCGGCCTGAGTTATGGCGATTGGGTGAACGGCATCGACCCCTGGCAGTTTGGCGTGTCCTATGACTTTTACCCCAGCCAGTACCGTGTCTATATGTACACGGATCGCCCGATCTATCGTCCTGGCCAGCCGGTTTATTTCCGGGGTGTCGTGCGCGACAAAGACGATGTGACGTATACACGTCCTGATTTCCAGACGGTGCCCGTTGTTATCACAGACGGCAATGGGGATACAGTCTACGAGCAGGAAATGACCCTCACGTCCTTTGGCACATTCAGTGGTGAACTCATGCTGGATGACGCGGCGGCGCTCGGTAGTTACTACGTTTCTGTTGAGCTGCCGTCTCAGCGCCTGTATGGCGGGGAAGGTGGCGGCGTAGGCTTTACCGTCGCGGAATATCGCCTGCCAGAATTTTTGGTTGATGTAACACCTGTCGAAGATGAAGTCGTGCAGGGCGACACCGTCCGCGTGACGGTCGACGGCACTTATCTGTTCGGTGGGGCTGTCACCAACGCCGATGTCTACTATACAGTCACCTCATCCGCCTACTTCTTCAATTACGAAGGCCGCGAGCGTTACAGCTTCGTGGACTACAACAATGATGCCGGCCCAGGCGAGTACTACGGATCGTCGCGTGGCTTCCTGGGCGATGGCAATGCCGTGACCGATGACCAGGGTATGTTCACCATTGAGGTTCCGGCCTCGCTCGAAGATGCCACCATGAGCCAGGTATTCACGATAGAAGCTTCCGTGACCGACGAGAGCCAGCAGGCTGTCGGGGGTCGTGGGGAAGTCATCGTGCATAAGGGCCTGGTATATGTGGGTGCGCGGCCAGAATCTTATGTATCTACCGCAGGCGAAGCCACAACCATCAACCTGATTAGTGTGGATTGGGACAGTCAGCCTGTTGCCAACCAGCCGATTGACGTGGAAATCGTCGAACGGCGCTGGTCCAGTGTGCAGGAACGCGACGTCAACGGGCGTACCACCTGGAATTACGAAGTCGAAGAAATACCTGTTTCCGATGGCAGCGTGACGACCGATGCTAACGGCGAGGCGACCTTCAGCTTTACGCCACCCAACGGCGGCATCTTCAAGGTACTCATCACCAGCCGTGATGAAATGGGCAATGAAGTCACTGCTTCGACCAATATGTGGGTGAGTGATACCGATTATGTCGCCTGGAGGCAGCAGAACAGCAACCGCATTGATCTGATCGTGGATCGTGACAGCTACAGTGTGGGCGATACGGCTGAAATCCTGATTACCTCACCGTTCCAGGGCACAGCCGAAGCGCTCATCACCGTTGAACGTGGCGACGTGCTCTCCTATCAGCGCGTCACGATGGACAGCAATTCCTACATCTACCGTCTGCCGATTGATGAAACCTTCGCACCCAATGCTTTCGTTAGCGTGATGATCGTCAAAGGCGTCGATGAAAATAATCCAGTGGCGGGCTTCCGCATGGGCTATATCGATTTCAGCGTCGATATCGACCGCAAGGAACTGAGTATCGACATCACCAGCGATGTGGAACAGGCCCAACCGCAGCAGACCGTGACCTACACCGTCGAAGTGACGGATTGGCAGGGCCAGCCTGTGGAAGCCGAGGTCGGCGTGGGTGTGACGGACGTGGCGGCGCTCTCGCTGCTTGGCCCGAACAGTGGTCCACTGCTGGACTTCTTCTATAGTGAGCAGGGCCTGGGCGTCCGTACTTCGACGCCGCTGACGATCAATACTGACCAGTTGACACAGGAGACGCTCGATACCGTCAAAGGTGGCGGCGGTGGTGCCCTCGCCGATGGTTTGGTCGAGATTCGCGGCGAATTCATCGATACACCGTACTGGAACGCGCATATTGTCACTGGGCCGGATGGTACAGCGACCTTTGATGTGCGCTTGCCGGATAACCTGACCACATGGCGTCTGGATGCACGTGCCGTTACCAGCGGCGATGATGGTCAGACGCTGGTCGGCCAGGATACCTTTGAACTCATCAGCACCAAGCCGCTGCTGATTCGTCCCGCGACCACACGCTTCTTCGTGGTGGGCGATGTCGTGACGCTGGCGGCGGTCGTTAATAACAACACGGGCGAGGACCAGCAGGCAGTCGTCACCATGAACAGCACGGGCCTGACGGTCAGCAGCGATGCCGCCCAGTCGGTCACGATCCCCGCAGGCGGACGGACGCGCGTCACCTGGGATGTGGTCGTGGATGCCGTCGATGCGGTGACGCTCTCGTTCACGGTCGTTGCTGGCGACTACAGCGATGGCGCGGTTCCGGGTGTCAGCCTGGACGAAGAGGGTACGTTGCCCGTTTATCGCTACGAAGTGCCGGAAACAGTGGGCACGGCGGGCGTTCTGCGTACTGCTGATACGCGCGTCGAGTCGATTGTGCTGCCGCGCCGTTTTGATGTCACCCAAGGCGAACTGACCATCGAAGCCGATCACTCACTGGCGGCGGCGGCATTGCAGGGCCTGCGCTCGCTGGAAATCGATACTGACCGCAGTGTCGAATCCACTGTCAGCCGCTTCCTGCCCAACATCGCCACCTATGCGACCTTGTCAGAAGCTGGCCTTGCGGACGATCAGCTTGAAAGTGACCTGAATTACAACGTCAACCTGGCGTTACAGCAGTTGGTCGCGCAGCAAAAGGTCGATGGCGGCTGGGGCTGGTATGTCAACGACGCCAGTAATGAACTGGTGACAGCCTATGCCCTGATTGGCCTTTCAGAAGCGCTGGATGCGGGCTTCCCGGTGGCCGATGGTGTCATCGAAGATGCTCAGTCCTTCCTGCGCCGCCGTCTGATTCCGGTTGGCCCGCAGGTTGATCGCTGGCGGATGGATCGTCAGGCATTCCTGCTGTATGCGCTGGCTCGCTCTGGCGCACCGGATATTGGCCGCACGGTCAATGTCTATGATAATCGCCAGTTCCTGAGCCTGTATGCCGAGGCACTGCTGGCACGAACCATCAACATCATCAACCCCGATGACAACGTCCGTCTGGATGCACTCATCAATGAGTTGCTCAACAGCGCCGAAGTCACAGCAACGGGCATCCGCTGGACCGATGAGCAGAATACCTACTACAACTGGTCAACGGATACGCGCACGACGGCTATCGTTGTCGGTACACTGATTGAACTGCGTCCAAATAGTGACCTGATCCCGAATGCGATCCGCTACCTGATGGTCCAGCGGCAGGGCGATTACTGGGAAACGCGCCAGGAAACCGCCTGGGTGCTGCTGACGCTCAGTAAGTGGATGGCGGTCAGTGGTGAATTGCAGCCGGACTACAGCTACAGCGTCACTATTAACGATTCGCCAGCGCTGGAAGGGGATGTCACTGTCGCTAACGTCCGCGATGAGGAAATACTCGTCGTACAGGTCGCTGACCTGCTGGCGGATCAGGCTAATCAGTTAGCCTTCACACGCTCAGACGGCCAGGGTAACCTGTACTACACGGCCCATCTGCGTGCCTTCCTACCTGTGCCACAGGTCGAGTCGCTGGATCGTGGCATTATCCTGGAACGGCGCTATACGCTCCTGAATGATCCTGATCAGACGCCAATCACAGAGGCCCATGTAGGTGACATCGTTCAGGTCCGCCTGACGATCATCATCCCCAATGAACGGCACTACATCGTCATTGAGGACCCGATCCCCGCAGGTACCGATGCCATCAATCCGAATCTGGAGACATCACAGCAGGTGGGTACACAGCCAACGCTAAACCGCACCAATCCGCTCAGTCATGGCTGGGGCTGGTGGTGGTTCAGCAGTACCGAGTTCCAGGACGAGAAGGTGGTCCTGCGGGCGACGTACCTGCCAGCCGGAACCTACGAATATGTCTACACGATTCGCCCCGGCCTGGAAGGTGTCTACAATGTCATTCCAGCCACTGGGCAGGAAGTCTACTTCCCAGAGGTTTATGGCCGCAGTGCCGGCTCAACCTTCACGGTTTTGCCCGCACAAGAGTGAGTAAAAGGTTTACCGAAAGGCGCGCCCCAGGGTGCGCCTTTTTTTTGATGCCAATTTTGCAACTGCTTTAGCCTTAAGCGCGTACCTCATGGTAAACTGATGTGAATTAACTTGTTCATTTCTGCGATTTGCATGCGACGGCTATGAGCGAACGAACTTATGAAATGCTTTGGGACTGCCAATATTGCGGGACCAAAAAATTACTCGGAAAAACACATCGTTTTTGCCCGAACTGTGGTGCAGCCCAGGACCCGCGTTCTCGGTACTATCCCTCAGAAGAAGATAAGGTTGCTGTAGAAGACCATCACTTCGTTGGCGTCGATGTTACCTGTAGTGTGTGTAACACGCTCAATAGTGCCGACAGCCACTTCTGCCAGAACTGCGGTGCAGCGCTGGATGAAAGTGGTGTGGCTGTTACCAAGCTCGCGTCCCAGACAGCCAATGTAATGGGCGAGTTTGAAGAAATGGGCTCGCGCGATGTTGTCAAAGAAGAATTTGATGCCGAGATGCAGCGTGTCGGTGCGGCTCCCAGGACGACAGGGTTGCCGCAGCAAGCGATGGACTGGCGCGTAATCGCTTTCATCGTGGCGGCGATTGTCATCTGTGGTGGTATTGCCTTCTATATGCTGCGGACCGAAGCGCAGACGGTGGTCGTAACCGGGCATAGCTGGGAACGAATAGTCACTGTCGAGGAATACGTGAGCTTTACGACCCGCTCCTGGCGCGATTCGCCACCGGCTGGCTATAACATCGATCTGCGCGCGGGTAGTTGTACCCGCGAACAGCGTGGCACGCGCCAGGTACAGGATGGCGAGACCTGCAATACCGTTCGCAGTGATAACGGCGACGGTACATTCAGCGAGCGTGAGGTGTGCGTCCCGCGTTATCGCAGCGAACCAGTTTATGACGATATGTGTACCTGGGAAGGCGAACGCTACGAAGTCGTCAATAGCTACACAACGTCCGGTAACGACATACAACCCTTCTTCCAGCCGCTGACGTTACAATGCGAGGGTATTCAGCGCGTTGGCTGCGAGCAGCAGCAGTTTAATGGCACCTATGTGATCCATTTACAGTCCGAGGATGGCAGCCATAGATATACGTGTCCATTGTCACAGGCGATGTGGACCGCGATTGCTGAAGGGGATCGTTTTACAATGCATGTGCGGGCAGTAGACAATAGTTCCGGCGACTGTGGCTCGCTGGAAGCGGTAGATGGCTCGACAAGCTTATCGAACACCAGTAGTGGTAAAACCGGGGAGACCGATTAGGTCCCCCGTTTTTCTTTTGATTAGGCTTCGACCGTAGCCGGTTGTCCGGTGCTGACAAAGCTCTCAATTTGTGCGTTTACGGCCTCGGCTTCATCGTGCTGCACCCAGTGTGTTGCCTTCGGAAAATAGATAATCTGGGCGTTCTCGCAAACATCTGCGCTCAGTTGCGCCAGGTCTTTGGTCAGTGCGACGTCTTTTTCTCCCCAAAGGATCAGTGTCGGTACGCTGATGCGCTTGCCTGGATGCGCTTGACTTGAAGATGAGCCAGACCCCTGTCCGACTGAACCGCGTATCATCGCACGGTACCAGTTGACCATGCCTGTCAGTGCGCCAGGTTGTGCCCAGGCCCGTTTATAGCGGGCGATGTCTTCTTCGCTGAAGGAGCCTTTTCTGCTGGTGTTGCGCAGGATATTGGCCGGACCCTCATAATCCATCAAGCCAGCGACCGCTTCAGGAATGAATGGCATCTGGAAGAACAAGATATACCAGCTCTTGAAGATTTGCTCCCAATTGCCGTTCTTCCACTGGTCACTCAGAATCGTTGGATAGGGTACGTTGAGAATGATGAGTTTCTTGAGCCGTTCCGGGAAGATGGTGGCCATCCACCAGGCGACTGCCGCACCCCAATCGTGTCCCACTAAATTAATCTGCTCGTAACCTAGTTCCTCAGCCAGTTGGTCGATATCGGTTGCCAGCGTGGTGATATGGTAATCTTTGACGTGCTTGGGCTTGTCGCTGAGGTTGTAACCGCGCTGATCCGGCACGACCACGCGGTAGCCTTTCTCCGCCAGATAGTCGATTTGCTGTCGCCAGCCATACCAGAATTCTGGGAAACCGTGCAGCAAAAAGATTGGCTCACCATCTTCCGGCCCAGCCAGGACGACGTGGAGCATCACATCGTTGACGCGAATATAGCGCATGTCATACATAAATGTGCCTCGCTATTTGTGGCCTTTAATAGTTCTGTCGGCTATAAATAACAACCGAGTTCGATGAATCAGTATTCAAGTGTTACTGGCTTCAGCTTTTAGCGGCTGGCAATTAAGAATGCCGTTCCTGCTGATCGCTGAATGCTGAGAGCTTTTACACACCTGGAACCGTGATGTATCCTCAAACAGTGAGTTAATCACCTGGACAATCTTCATACTCACAATACGTCTTAGTGACTAGCATAGTCGCATTTGCTGAGGCTCAGGTGAAAATGGCCCTATCCACCGCGTAGTTTTCGCAGGCCCTGGCGCAGCATCGGCCATAGATTGGCATAGGCACTGTAGAGCAGGGGCGTTGGCGCATAATCCCATGCACCGATATGCCGCACGACCATTCCCCGAAAACCGCGCTTGAATTCATAAACGCCCCACATCCCGTCGCTCTCGTCGAAGACATCCGGTGCGCCCCACATATCATACATCGTGTAACCCTGAGCTTTGGCCCACTTCATTGCTTCCCATTGCAGCGCGTAATTCGGCATACGCTGACGTTCTTCATTGGAAGATGCACCATAGAAATACCAGCACTTCTGACCGAAGTGGAACAAAATCACATGGGCAATCGGTGTGCCTTCGTATTCAGCGATGAGCGCATGAGCCAATCCTGCTTGCATAAAATTTCGCCAGAGCGTGGCGTAATACTCATAAGGCCGGATCAGAAACGCATCACGGTCGCCGGTATGGGCATACAGGTCGTACAGCGTTTGCAGATCGCTTTCGTTCGCTGCCCGGATCGTGACGTCTTTCTTCTCGGCCTGCCGCACTTTGCGGCGCGTGTTCTGGGACATCGCCGAAAGCATATCGTCTTCGCTCTGCGTCAGGTCGATGACAATCGTATTGCGGAACTGCACCTGATCGTCGCTGAACTGCCATGTTCTATGCTCAAGAAAATCGCGCAGGTCTGCACCAGCCGGGGCGGGTGTATCGTCTTCTTCACCAGGGGTACCTGTTGCGACGGGCACATCCGGGTCGATTTTCAGCCAGATGGCGCGCTGTTGTTTGGACCAGTTCATCAGCCAGCCAATGACTGACTGCGCGAGTTTGGTGTCCGCATAATCCAGCACAGGACCTTTGGGCGCGTACAGCACACTGAATGGCCCAATCTTGCGCTTACCCACACTGACCATCGCCACAATCTCGCCTGCTTCATTCGTGAATGCCCATCTAAACGGTTCCCAGCCGACGGTCTGCTGCTTGAATGCGCCCCATTCCCAGCTTTGCAGGATGTGCGCATAAGGCAGGCGGCGCAATGTGTTATTCCACTGCTCGCGGTCTGTGATGAGGCTCGGTGTCAGATTAATGGGTTTTGCTCCTAGCTAGCGCAGAGAGATGGCCAGTTTATAGGCCTGGTATATCAAGGGATTGTACACTATATCCCAGGCGCCAGCGGAGCGCACGACCTGGCCACCCCAGCCGCGCTTAAAGCCGTAGACGCCCCACAGTCCGTCGCTGCGTTCCTGGAACTGCGCTTCGAGTTGGTCTTCGGGTACATCAGGAATGCCCCACATATCGTAGTAGCGGCAGCCGCGTGACTTGGCCCACTGGATCGCCTGCCATTGGACGCCATAGCTGGCCATCATGTTGCGATTGATATTGCTGGATGCGCCGGAAATGTACTGCGCTGTATCCCCGGCAGCGAAGACGAACACACCTGCTAATGTGTCGCCCTCATGCTCGGCCAGAATGAGCGCGGCATGCTCTGGCACGAAAAGCCGATGTTGTAAAGCATAATAGTCCGGCTCATGCACGCCGAAGTCATTGCGTTCGCCTGTAACCTGCATCAGGCTGGTGAATTTGACGACATCGTCCGCACCAGCTTCATAATAGGTGATGCCTTCTTTTAGCCCCTTACGAATCTTGCGGCGGGTGCCCTGGTTCATGCGCGCCAGGATGTCATCGTTGCTGTCGCTGATGTCGATCATGACGGTATTGGGTGGCTGCACCGTCTGCGGACTCTCTTTGAAGCCCATTGTGGCGAAATCCGGCATGGCATCATCTATATATAGGCCCGGCTCCCACTTAAGGAAAGCCGCACTGTGCTTTTTACTGAGTTCACGCACCGCTTGCCACAAAGCGGCCCACTGGCTGGCATCAGTCACATAACCACCAAAAGGGATGTACGCCATCGTGCCCAGGCGCATGGGCAGCCTGCGGAACAGCACCTGCGCTCCGGCAATGATCTGGCCGCTGGCATCGCGCAGACAAACGCGGTCAGCGGACCAACCGTACTGGCTTTTCAGGTCGCCCCAGGCGCTCAGTTGCAGGATGTGGCCGCGTGGATGCTGCATCACGAAGGCATCCCACTCATTAGCATTCGGCGTATCGATCACATCGATCCTCTCGTATGGCGTCGTCAGACTTTCATTGTGGGGATTTTTGTCACTTTTCCAAGTGTGCGCTTAGGTAGAATCGGGCTGGCGTAGGCCAGTAATCTGGTAGGGCAGCCGCATTCCGATTGTTACACTCTGGTTAAGCAATCATTCCAGAGAGGTTTGAGATTAAGGTTCATGATTTGGCCTATAATCGCTTTGTTTCTCAAAGTCGATGTGCTACAATTCGACTCGATTCGTTGCGCGTTGGTGATTCTATCCAGCCCATTGCTAGCCTTGGTTGGCGATGCTATACTAAGCTACGTTTGTGAGAAATGGCGCAATCCATAAAGGCTTGCGTCCGCTTGCCAGCGCAAACAATCTCTTAACTATTTGGAAGCCGTCTCTATCAGGAGTACTTGCTCCATGGATGTGTTGAACGAATGGGCGTTCATCGGTGTGTTTTTGGTGCTTTCACCGATCCTGCCAATCCTGCCAATCGGTGCTGCATGGCTGTTACGCCCCAAACGCGCCAACGTCCTCAAAAGCCAGACCTATGAATGCGGCGTCGAAACTGTTGGCGATACCTGGGTTCAGTTCCGTGTACAGTATTACATCTACGGCCTGATCTTCCTGGTATTCGACGTCGAAATGGTGCTTTTGTTCCCATGGGCAGTGGCCTACCACAAGCTGGACTTCTTTGCTTTTGCGGCTGGTCTCTTGTTCATTTTCTTGCTCACCGATGCACTCATCTATGCCTGGCGCAAGGGCGTTCTGGTCTGGCGCTAGGGCAAGTGGCCTGTATTTTTTTTGGAGTAACGACTTATGGATTGTACCGGCCTCTGTGAGGTCCTGACCCAGGGTGGCACTGATCCGGGCTTGGCCCAGTTTTTATCCATACTCATCGGTGTTGTGCTCGTCGTCAGTGTGCCTCTTGTTACGGTCATCTTTTTGATCTGGATTGAACGTAAAATCGCTGCACGTATTCAGGACCGCATCGGCCCGAACCGGGTTGGTCCATTCGGTTTGGTGCAGACTTTCGCCGATCTGATCAAGCTGCTTATAAAAGAAGATATCACCCCAGCGTCCGCTGATCGTCTCTTATATAATGCAGCCCCGATCCTCTCGCTGGCAGCCGTCGCGTTGATCTGGGCAGTGGTGCCATTCACGCCTTACCACTTCGGCGTCGATCTTGAAATCGGCGCGTTGTATTTTGTGGCAGTGGCGTCGTTGGGTACGCTGGCAATCATGACGGCAGGCTGGGCCAGCAACAACAAATATGCGCTGCTGGGTGCCTTCCGTGTGGTGGCACTGCTCGTCAGTTATGAAATTCCGCTTGTTTTTGCGCTGCTCGTGCCGGTGATGCTGGCTGGCAGCATGAGTATGTTCGATATTGTCAACGCCCAGGCGGGCATGTGGTTCGTCTTTATGGCACCGCTGGCGATGCTTCTCTTCTTTATATCCTCCCAGGCGGAAACTGGCCGCGCGCCTTTCGACCTCATCGAAGCAGAATCTGAGTTGGTTGCAGGCTTCAATATTGAATACTCCGGCATGAAGTTCGGTATGTTCTTCGCCGCAGAGTTTTTGCACGTGTTCACCAACGGTGTGTTGATTACGGTTTTGTTCCTGGGTGGCTGGTACTTCCCAGGCTGGCAGATGCCGCTGATCGCATTTATGTGGCTGGGCCTTAAGGCCTTTATCCCGTATTTCATCTCACTCTGGATTCGTAACACAGTCCCGCGCCTGCGTATTGACCAGGTTATGCGCTTCAACTGGTTCTTCCTGGTGCCGCTGTCCATCGTGAACGTGCTGGTGCTGGCCTTCCTGGTGATGATCCTCAAGGAGATTGGCTGGGTTCCGGTGGATGAAACCGGAGCGATGGCATTAGCAGACGCGACGTTCATCGAGCTTTTGCCGATGACGATTGTCTTATTCATCTCCAACGTGCTCATCTGCTTGCCAATTATCAACCGCCTGCGCCGTACCGGTTCTGATGATCGTGTCGCGGACGAACAGCGGGCACAGCATGCTATTGCCCACGCTGCTGGCGATTAAGGATAGGGTAGGAGCCTGATGATTCAGTTCGACTTTAGCACGATTGCATTCTTTGTTTTTGCCGTGCTCACATTGGGGGGTGCCCTGGGTGTTGTGACCAACCGCAACCTGTTTCGGGGCACAATCTGGCTGATGGTGAGCTTATTCGGCGTGGCTGGCTTCTACGTCCTGCTGAGTGCGCCATTCCTGGCGGCTGTCCAGGTGCTGGTCTATATCGGTGCAATCGCGATCTTGTTTACCTTTGCAGTGATGCTCACGCGCAGCCTGACGCGCCTCAATGTGCGTTACACGCGCCTGTGGCCAAGCGCACTGGGTGCGGTCCTCTTGTTCGCCATGCTGGTGATCGGTGTGATCTGGCCCGTGTTTGGTGGCAACGAAATGTACAGCCTGCCCCTTTCCGATGTGGTCCGTACCACATCTGATCTGGGTGTCGCTCTCGTCAGTGGCGAAGGCTATGTGCTGCCGTTTGAAGTGGCATCGCTCTTACTCACCGGTGCGATGATCGGTGCGATCGTCATCGCGCGTGATGCAGACGAAGAGGAGTTGGAGCAATAATGGTTCCTTTGTCTTGGTATCTGATCGTCGCAGCCGCGTTATTCAGCATCGGTGTCTTTGGTGTGCTGTCGCGGCGCAACGGTGTCGCCGTGTTGATGGGCATCGAGCTGATGCTCAATGCGGTCAATATCAACCTGGTGGCCTTTTGGCGCTATAACACCACCATCGCCAGCGTGACCGAACCCGTCCCTAGCGAGTTGAACGGTGTTGTCTTCGCCGCATTCATGTTTGTGGTGGCTGCTGCCGAGGTTGCTGTTGGCCTGGCGATCATTATTACTGTCTATCGGAATTGGCGCTCGGTCATTCCTGAAGAAGCCGATACGCTGAGAGGATAGGGCTGAATGAATCTTGTGGAATTGCCACTGATTAACTTATCTGATCCCAATACGCTGCCCTGGCTGATTCCCGTCGGGCCGCTGCTGGCGTTCTTTATCATTACGCTGCTGACCAACCGTGCCAGGTGGACGCCGGCGACCGACCATGCTTATGGCGGACATCACCCGGATTACGAAGGCATGGACGTGCCGATTGTGACCGATTGGAGCCGCATCATCAGCATTACGGTTGGCCTTAGCGGTGTGATCGCGGCCTTGCTCATCGCCTTCAATCTGGTGGGGCAGGCGCTGGCGATTGGTGCTGGCCATTTCGGTGAAGGCGAAGAAGTCTTTAAGAGTTCGATTGAATGGTTGGCGGCTGGTGACAGCCCCTTCCGCCTTGGCGTCTTAGTTGACCCGCTAACGCTGGCGATGCTGGTCATGGTGCCGATTGCGGTGCTGTGTATCTTCATCTATAGCATTGGCTATATGGCGCACGATCCACGTCAATCACGCTTCTTCGCGCTCATCAGCCTGTTCGCAGGGGCCATGCTGACGCTGGTTGTCGCTGATAACCTGCTGCTGCTCTTCGTCGGCTGGGAAGTCATGGGTGTGTGTTCTTACATGCTCATCGGCTTCTGGTTTGAAAAAGAGAGCGCTTACAAAGCAGCCATCAAAGCGTTTACCGTCACCCGTGTGGCCGATGTGGTCATGCTGCTCGGTATCGCTTACCTCTACAGCGTCGCCGGAACGCTCAATTTCCGTGAGATTCTCTTTGATCCTGAAAAACTTGAAATGCTCGCTGGAACTCCGGCGATTATTTTTGGTAGCTGGGGCTTTAGTGCCGCTGGTTTAATCGGCACACTGCTGATCGTGGGTACGATTGGTAAATCAGCCCAGTTCCCGCTGCACGTCTGGTTGCCGGACGCGATGGAAGGCCCGACACCCGTTAGCGCGATGATCCACGCAGCGGCGATGGTGAGTGCCGGTATCTATGCCATCATTCGTATGTACCCGCTGTTTGTCGGCGCTGGCGAAGTCTTTGGCGCAGCAGACCCGCATCATGGTATTTTCTCGCAGCCGTTACTGCTAATGGCGATTGTCGGTAGCTTTACGGCGCTTTTCTCGGCGACGATGGCTGTTGCCCAGAACGACGTCAAAGCGGTGCTGGCTTACTCGACCATCTCGCAGCTTGGCTTCATGATGGCAGCCCTCGGCATTGGTGCCTATATCGCGGCTGCCTTCCACCTGATTACGCACGCATTCTTCAAAGCGCTGTTGTTTATGGCTTCCGGCTCGGTCATCCATGCGATGGAGCATGGCGAGCATCACGTTCATGAACATCATGCACACGGGCATGGGCACGATAATCACCATGCGCCGCATGGTAATGCAGATGTTGCGGAAGAACACAGCATCGAGGTTCATGAACATCCGTTTGATCCGCAGGATATGCGCAACATGGGTGGCCTCTCCAAGAAGATTCCGGTCACGTTCTACGCTTTCCTGGCGGGTGGTTTCTCGCTGGCTGGCTTCCCGTTGATTACAGCGGGCTTCTGGTCAAAGGATGAAATCCTGGCAGATGCCTGGTTGGGAACAAGCGAAGGCTTTGGCCCACATGCGCTGGTTTTCTTCATGCTGGCGATAGCGGCTTTCCTGACCGCGTTCTACACCATGCGCCAGATCGGCCTGACCTTCTGGGGCAATGCGCGTACAGAAGAAGCTGAACACGCTGGTCTGGGTGGCCCGCGCAACATCGTGTCCATCACGATGCAACTGCCGCTGATTATCCTGACCTTCTTCGCACTGTTCGCTGGTTTTGTCGGCGTACCGACTGACTTCCCGATTCTGGGCAGCATCTTCTCACCGGATCACAACTTCTTCCATCATCTGGTGATTTACACACTGCCGCATCTGGAAGTGTTCCATCCAGACCCGCCGCCGTTCAATTTGATTCCGGTCCTGACCTCGTTTGCGGTCGCACTGGGTGGTATCTGGTTGGGTTGGCGCATGTACTGGCGCAAGCCGCTGCTCGCAGGGCAGGAAGACCCCATGATTAATATCCTGGGGCGCACGGTCTATACGACCCTGCAAAATCGCTATTACATGGACCAGTTGTACGAAGTAATGCTGGTACGTCCATCCAAGTGGATCGCGCATCAAGTCAATGTCTTGCTCGACAAGGGCATTATCGACGGCTTCCTGCACTTTCTTGCGCATGCGTTCACCTGGCTGGGTGACCTGATGAAAGTCTTAAACAAGTGGCTGATTGACGGTGTCGGTGATGGCATCCCGCGCGGTATCTACAACCTGGGTGGTTGGCTGCGCGGCTCACAAACAGGACGTGTGCAGCAGTATCTGCTGGCGGTCCTGGTGATGGTACTCATGATCGGCCTGTTCTTCGCGCTGACTGCTAGCAGCGCGGTGGCCGTGCAGTAGGAGATAGGCATGATCGATTTTAGTATCTTTGGCATCGACCCGCTGCAAGTCCTCATTTTGCTGCCTGCAATAGGCGCAGTGGTAGTTGGTGCATTCTTCCGGCAAATATGGATAGCCCGAATTGGTGCACTGGCCTTCTCGCTGGTCACGATGGCGTTGGCGATTGTCGTTTTCTTCGTCTACCAGAACAATGCGGAGTCCGTGAATTACGGCTACCTCATGTTTAGCCAGCCTGTTCCCTGGTTCGAGGTACTTGGGTCACAGGCGGCATTTGGCATCGATGGCATCAGCGCCGCCATGATCCTGCTGACGGGTATCCTGTCACCGTTAGCCATCCTGGTTAGCTGGGAAGTAACCGACCGCGCCCCCATGCACCTGGCACTGCTGCTGCTATTTGAAGTCGGCAGTATGGGCGTCTTTGCCACAACCGACCTGATGATCTTCTTCCTTTTCTATGAACTCAGTCTGGTCCCGATGTACTTCCTGATCAACCAGTGGGGTAGCCCTGGTGGTCGCCTGTACGCCTCGACCAAGTTTATGATTTACTCCATCGGCGGTACGCTCGGCATGCTGCTGGCGACCCAGCTCATCGGCTGGTCATCCTCACTGGCAACGCCGGAGATGGCCGCGCAGGTTCAGGGTGTTCTGCCTGGTTTTGAAGCCGGAATGCACACCTACAGCATGCAGGCCCTATCGGTCCTGTGGCCGCAGTTGAGCAACAGCGTAGGTGTTAGCTTCCTGGGCACGTCGATTGAGACCGTCAAGGCGCTGGCTTTCCTCGGCTTCTTCGTGGCCTTCGCCATCAAAGTGCCGATCTGGCCGTTCCATACATGGCTGCCGGATGCGCATGGTGAAGCGCCGACCGCTGGCTCGATGCTGCTGGCTGGCGTCATGCTGAAGTTGGGTGCTTACGGTTTCATCCGTCTGGTTGTGCCGCTGTTCCCCGATGTCTGGATTAGTGAAGTTTTCCTTGGCATGAACTTCGCGACCATGTTCGCGATTCTGTCGATGCTCGGTATTGTGTTGGGTGCGTTCGCAGCCTTTGGCCAGAACGACATCAAGCGCCTGGTCGCGTATAGCTCGGTCAATCACATGGGCTTCGTCGGTATGGGCGTGGCAGTGATGGCGCTGCTCTATGGTCAGGCGTGGCAGGCTGCCCAGACGGGCAGTGGCACCTTAACCGCCGATGCCCTGCAAACGGGCATCATTGCGACGAACGGTGCGGTCATGCAGATGTTCAATCATGGCCTGAGCGCGGCGGGTATGTTCTTGCTCGCAGGTGGCTTGTATCACAAGACGCACACGCGCGACATGACCCAATACGGTGGTTTGTGGGTGCGCGCCCCAATCTTTGGCGGCATCTTCATCTTCACCAGTATGGCCAGCCTCGGCCTGCCAGGTCTGAATGGCTTCATTGGCGAATTCCTGGTGGTTCGCGGCTCCTGGCCGATTTTCACTGCGCTCACAGCGATCTCGATGGTGGGCCTGCTCTTTACAGGTAGCTACATCCTCAAAGGTATTCGCGCGGTACTGCATGGGCCATTCAACCTTAAATGGCGCGATTATCACCTCGAACTGCACTATAACGAGATGTGGGCCATCGCTCCGTTGATGGTATTGATGCTGATTACCGGTATCCTGCCGAACTGGATTCTGCTGACGATAAACGGCAGTGTGACCGCGTTATTGAACGGGATAGGGTAAACGCATGGATTTTGGTTTTGACGTCATTTCGCTCATCATCGCCATACCCACGATTGCTGGCGTTATCCTGCTGTTCATGCCGCCGACAAACCGTGACATGATTCGCGGTGTGGCGATTACGGCAGCGATAGCAACACTGGGGCTGTCACTGGTTGTTTTCCTCAGCTATAACGCGATGGTCGCTGATGGGGCGGTTCTTACTGGGCAACCCGCTTTCGATCAGAGTATCGGTGCAAGTACGGCCACCCAGGCCTTTAGTGAGGGCCTGATCTTTGAAGCGCGCTATACCTGGATCGAGTCGCTAGGTATTTCATGGCACGTAGGTGTTGATGGCCTCAACGCGCCGATGGTGCTGCTAACGGGTATGGTTGCCGTCGCGGGTGTGCTTATTTCCTGGAATATTCAGGATCGCTTGCGCGAGTTCTACGCCTTCTTCATGCTGCTGGTTGCGGGTGTGTTGGGCGTTTTCGTCGCCGTTGATCTCTTTATGCTGTTCTTCTTCTATGAATTAGCGATCTTCCCCATGTACCTGCTGATTGCAGGCTGGGGCTGGGTCGAACTGCGCGACTACGCCAGTATGAAGCTGACGCTCTATATTCTGATCGGCTCTGTGGTGGCGTTGGTTGGCGCGATTGCCATGTACTTCTTCGCGGGCAGTTACTTCAACAGCCCGGATGGCAGCGCTATCCTACAGGCAGCCATTGAAAGCGGCCTGTTGCCAGCCGGAAGCACCGCTTACAGCTTCAATCTCGTTCAGCTAACGCTCGCCGCAGAAAATGGTCTGTTCAGTGTGGGCGGTTATCTGGGTGTGGATGTGCTGACGTTCGGTACCTTCTGGTTCCCGTTCATCTTCATCGGCTTCGCGACGTTGGCTGGTGTGTTCCCATTCCACAACTGGTCACCAGATGGCCACGTAGCAGCACCGACTGCTGTTTCTATGATTCACGCGGGTGTGCTGATGAAGCTCGGTGCTTATGCGGCATTGCGCGCGGGTGTTCAACTGATGCCAGGTGGCGCGGAACTGCACTTGCCCTGGATTGTCTTCCTGACGCTCATTAACGTGGTCTACGGCGCACTGATCGCCTTCCGACAGCGCGACTTCAAGTATGTGATTGGTTTCTCGTCAGTCAGCCATATGGGTCTGGTCAGTATGGGCTGGGCTACCATGAACATGACGGGTATGACTGGCGCGGGCTTACAAATGTTCAGTCATGGTGCGATGACGGCGCTCTTCTTCGGTTGTGTCGGTATGGTTTATGACCGCGCCCACACGCGCGACATCCCCAGTCTGGGCGGCTTTATCAAGCAGATGCCCTGGGTTGGTGTGGCCTTCATCGTCGGCGGTCTGACGAGTATGGGTATGCCTGGTTTTAGCGGCTTTGTCGCGGAATTCCCGATTTTCCAGGGTATGTGGGAAGCTTCAGAAAAAGTATCGCTGCACATCGGTGATTTCACACTATCGAATTATTACGGTCCAATCGTCATACTGGCTGCACTCGGTATCGTCGTGACAGCGGCCTATGTGCTGCGTGTGACGGGGCAGGTATTCTTTGGCGACTTTGATGCCAAGCGATATCCGGAGGTCGGTAATATCGCCGTGACGGACCGCATCATCTTGATTTTGTTGGGTGTGCCGCTGTTGATCCTGGGCCTGTATCCACAGATTATGGCGCCCATGATTTCGGAGGGCCTCAAGCCGATTGTCATGCTGCTAGGGGGTATGTAATCAATGCCTGAATTTGATTTTCTCGCCAGCCTGCCTGCGATCTCGGTAGAGATTGGCCTTACTATACTGGCGATTGTGCTGGTCTTTCTGGAGTCCTACCTCAGCAAAGAGAATCGGCGCAATATCGCCTATGTAGCGGCTGTCAGTCTGGCGTTCCTGGCTGCTGCGCCAGTCATCTGGTCACCAACCGCAGAAACATCCGGTTTGTACTGGGGCGGCATGGTCCGCTATGACGCCTTCGGCAGCATCTTTAAGATGATGATTCTGCTGGCGGCATCTCTCGTCACCCTGATGGCGATTGATGACAAAGGCGTACATCGTAAGACCGAATTCCATCTGGTGATCGTTGTTGCCAGCCTGGGTGCGTCGCTTTTGGTCAGCGCTGCTGATCTGATTATGCTGTTCGTCGCGCTGGAAACCCTGTCGGTTCCGCTGTACATCCTGGCGGCTTACAACCGCACTGACCGCGAAAGTGCTGAAAGTGGTATTAAATACTTCCTGTTTGGTTCATTCGCTTCAGCATTGCTGCTGTATGGCTTTAGCCTGCTGTATGGCTTTACCTCGACCACCAGCCTGGATGGTATCGCCGCTGCGCTGTCGCAGGGTGGTGATCTGGTCGCCGTATTGGTCGCGCTGGTGCTGGTGATCGCTGGCTTTGGCTTCAAGATCAGCGCTGTGCCGTTCCACTTCTGGACGCCCGATGTTTACCAGGGCGCTCCGACGCCTGTTACGGGCTTCCTGAGCGTGGCCTCAAAAGCAGCGAGTTTCGCTGTGCTGGTGCGCTTCCTGAATGCAGTCTTCCCTGGAACGGTCATCGTGGATGGCCAATCCATTCAGCAGTTCTGGGTCGCTTTTGTGAGCGTCGCTGCCGTTGCCTCGATGACCTTCGGCAATATCCTGGCCCTGCGCCAGAGCAACATCAAGCGTATGTTGGCTTACTCGTCGATTGCACAGGCGGGTTACACACTGATAGGTGTGGCCGCCTTGCAAGGTGGTACAACGCTCGATCAGGGCGTTAACCTGGGTGTTGCGCTCGGCATCAGCTCGGTTGCCTTCTACATGTTCATGTATACCTTCTCAAATCTGCTCATTTTTGCAGGTATCGTCGTGGTCACTGAACATGTCGGCAGCGAAGACCTCAGCGATTACGCGGGCTTGCAGCGCCGCAATCCCTGGTTGGCCCTGGCAATGGCCATCGGTATCCTGTCCCTGGCTGGTATTCCGCCGGCGGCTGGTTTCTTCGGCAAGTTTTTCCTGTTCCAGGCCGCTGTTGAAAGTAACCTGACAGCACTCGCCATCATCGGTGTGCTGAACGCCATCATTGCCCTTTACTACTACCTGGTCGTCATCAAGATTATGTACGTTGATAAAGGCCCGGATGACGACAAGCCCTTCACCATCTCAACACCCTACGCCTGGGCACTTGGAGTGGCCTCAGTTGTGGTTCTGCTGCTGGGTACCTTCGCCGTAACGCCCATCATTACATGGGCGCGCGAAGGCGCAAACGCCCTGGCACAGGCTGCTGCGACCATCGTCGCTGGCTTATAATCTCATGGATCGCCAGCGTCATAGGCGAT
Source organism: Anaerolineaceae bacterium (assembly GCA_020634165.1). GTDB lineage: Bacteria > Chloroflexota > Anaerolineae > Aggregatilineales > Phototrophicaceae > Phototrophicus. Next base: position 1,289,954 of record JACKCF010000001.1, read on the forward strand.
CCTGAGAATGTGTTGAAGAGGTATAGGTATTGCTGGATGTTTGTGATAAAATTCTCAGTCGAAAATCAACGTACATTAAAATGAGTTCCCCACCGCGTCAAAATGGCCTGAATACGAAGGCTTTGGTGGGTGTTGGTGTGCTAGTCGGGGCAGTAGCTCTCATCGTTGCGTTGTTGGCGCTCCTTGTTGGTATGTGGATAGATGGTCAGTCGGAGCAGCGTGGTCTGGCAACCGTATGTTTATTGGCGCTCAGTTTTCCAGTCAACCTCTCAGTAATGACCTTTATAGCGTTTAGATTGCTTAAGCGCATGAATGCGTCTAAGCGCTGAGTAACAACATTCGTTCGCTAATAATCGAGGAGGTATGTTAACTTGGTAGACTCTACGGTATATCTTGAAAGAGAGGAAGCGTGATCAATGAGTACTAATCAACGCGGCCTGTTATATTTTGTTATTTTGATAGCAGCCGTTGCGTTCTTCTGCTTTCTGCTCCCCTTCATCATTATGCCTGGGCTTGGGATCGGTATGGCGCTCCCCGTCATCCAGGTCCCTGGTGAAGTCTATGTGCAAAATGTACCCAGCCCGGACTTTGAGTTCACCAACACATTGATGGGTACGCTCATCGCAGATGTGATCGTGCTGTTGCTGGCCGTCTTTGCATACAGAGCCTCAAAGGGTTGGCGGAACGAAGTTCCTGGTCGCTTTCAGGGTCTGATTGAACTGCTCCTGGACTTTGTCTATGGGTTGGTCAAGCAGATGGCAGGCACCTCCCAGCGCGTGAAGGGTGTGCTTTTCCCCCTGGTGGCGTCCATCTTCCTGTTCTTGTTAGTGGCAAACTGGCTAGAGCTGATTCCCGGCGTGGATAGCATCGGTATTCTGCACTGTGCAGGTGGCCATGGCTCACAGAACGGTTATCCGGCTGATGACAATGGCTACTTCATTGGTTTGCCTTCATATCAGTTGCGCAATACAGCGCCGATGTTCTCTGGTTATTCAGCCAATGCTGAAGACTACCATGCCTGTGAACTAGCTCTGCATCCCCATGAGGAAGGCGACGCCGTTGAGGGTGAAGCCGCAGCCGATGACCACGCCACAGAAGCCGTTGCCCTGACAGCGGAAACGCTTGCAGCGGCAGAGGCTGAAGGCAAGGTCATTGGAGGTACGGGATTATCGGTGGTTGTAGAAGAATCTGGCATGACCCTGGCGGACATCGCTGAGGAAAATGGCGCTTCTGAAGAAACCGTCGCTGAACTGAATGGTATGGCCGCTGATGCAGTTGTCGAAGCGGGGGATACCATCTGGCTGGAAGCTCCTGATGTTGTCGGTCGCTTCTCGTCAGAGGCGAACAATCAGTTGTTTATCGTGACGCCCTATGTTCGTGCGGCTGCAACCGACCTGAACCTGACCCTCGGTTTGGCGCTGGTGTCCTTCTTCGCCATTCAATACTTCGGCATCGCGTCCCTGGGTGCGGGTTACTTCCAGAAGTTCATCAACATCCGGGCGCTGGGTAACCTCAGTAAGAGACCACTGGGTGCAGTCGATTTCCTGGTTGGTCTGTTCGAAATTATCTCTGAGTTCAGTAAGGTCATCAGTCTGGCCTTCCGTCTCTTTGGTAACATCTTCGCTGGTCAGTTGCTCTTGTTCATCATGACCTTCCTGGTAGCAACGTTGCTTCCTGTGATCTTCTATGGTCTGGAATTCATCGTTGGTCTGATCCAGGCGCTGGTGTTCGCGGTTCTGACACTGGTGTTCTCGGCACAGGCGATGGAAAGCCATCACCATGATGACGAAGAGCATGCGCATTAGTTAACCTTGAAAGTTACAAATCGCCGTATTGGCGAAGGTATCAGATTTAGTACAGAACTGTTGGGAAACCAACAAAAACACTCAATCACTAGAGAGGAGCAATACAATGGAAGGTCTTGATGTCGGTTTGAAAGCTGTGGGCGCAGGCTTGGCTATGATTGGCGCTCTCGGCCCTGGTATTGGTATCGGTCTGTTGGTGAACGGCGCGCTGTTGGCGATTGGCCGCAATCCAGATGCTGCCAATAACATTCAGACCAACATGATTCTTGGTATCGTGTTTACTGAAGCAGTGGCGATTTACTGTTTGGTAGTAGCCCTGATCATCTTGTTCGTGCTTAACTAATTGGGAGGCCGACGCATGATGAAAAATCGGCTAACGATTAAGAATCTGATTCTTATCCTGACGGTTGTTGCTTTGCTGCTGGCTGTGCCAATGATTATGGCCCAGGAAGACACACATACCGCAGGCGAAACCGTTGAAGCTGTGGCAGAAGCTGTAGAAGAAGCCCCGGCAGGTATTGCTGCCCTGGGTATCAACGCAGGTTTCTTGCTGGCGCAGATCGTCAACTTCCTGATCATCTTCGGTGCCTTGACAGCCCTGCTGTGGCGTCCGGCTGTTAACATGCTGGATGCCCGTAGTGCCAAGATTCAGAAGAGCCTGGAAGATTCCGCTGCGGCCGCACGTGCCCGCCAGAACGCTGAAGCAGAAGCTGAGAAAATTCTGGCTGCTGCCCGTGCAGAAGCTGCTAAACTGCTTGAAGAAGCCCGTAGTCGTGGCGATGAAGTCGCGGCAGGTATCGAATCCGCTGCGAAGTCAGAAGCGGAAACGATCAAGACCACAGCCCGTGCAGAAGCCGTTGCAGAACGCAATGCCGAGCTGGCTGGTCTGCGTGACCAGGTGCTGAATATCTCCAGCGCGATGGCTGGCCGTATCCTGGGTCAGCAGATCGACGCCAAGAAACAGCAGGCTCTGGTCAGCGATTTCTTCAGCAATCTGCCCGCAGATGCCAAGGGCATGTCGGGTAGCGTAGAAGTTGTCAGTGCGATGCCCCTCAGCGATGATGAGCAGAAGCGCATCGGCAAGGAAATCGGCGCAGATGACATCACCTACACAGTCGATCCGGCCATCCTCGGTGGTCTTGTCGTCCGTGCACCGGGCCGCGTCATTGATGGCAGCGTCCGTAGCAACCTGACGGCACTGTCTGGTCGCCTGAACTAAGTTCAACCCTTTTCCAATAAAAAGGACATGGCTGTGTGCTGTGTCCTTTTTAGTTTGCCTATCCTCTAGCCAGCTTGCGGACCCGTTTGTTAAACTAAGCGCCTATTTATGATCGCCAGAGGCCCTATGAGCGTTACCTTACAGCAACTCATCCAGGCATTACCCACATCTGCTGAACCTGTCGTCATCGGTGATCGTCATGTCACGATTTCTGAGCCTGTTGTCGAAGATAATCGACTGGTGCAGCCCGGTGGGGTATTCGTTGCGCGCAAGGGCCTGAGTGTTGATGGGCATGACTTCATCGCCGATGCCATCCAGCGCGGCGCTGCGGCCATTATCGGCGAGCGCGAAGTAGGGGCGCTTTCTGTGCCTTATGTGCGCGTCAGTGATGCGCAGCAGGCTACAGGGTACCTGGCAGCGGCCTATTATGGTTTTCCATCGCGCGATCTGATTGTAGTTGGCATCACCGGCACGGATGGCAAAACCACCACCAGTCACATTCTGCACAGAATTTTGTCCATTGCGACGCACGGCAAGGCAGGCTTCATCAGCACGATTGCCGCTGATTTTGGTGGCCACAGTGAAGAAACAGGCTTGCACGTCACGACACCTGGCGCGCCGCAGGTCCAGGCCTATCTGGCGCAGATGCGTGATGCGGGCCTCACCCATGTTGTGCTGGAAATGACCAGTCATGGGCTGGTACAGGGGCGGTTGAACGGTACCGATATTGACGTAGCGGTCATGACCAATGTGACCCATGAGCACCTCGATTTTCACGGCTCCTGGGAAAATTACCGCGCTGCCAAAGGGTTATTATTTGGCATGTTAAGTCAGAGCGCGCGCAAAGGCGAACAGCCCAAAGTGGCAGTCATCAATCGTGATGACCCCTCGTACGACTATTTCGCCGCCTTTGCAGCAGATCATGTCATCAGCTATGGCATTGAGAACGAAGCTGATGTCCAGGCAACTCACATCGAACACAGTCCATCCGGTACGGCATTTTCAGTTGATGAGCAGCAGTATCGCATGCAGCTTGTTGGGCTTTTCAATGTCTACAATGCGCTGGCAGGTCTGGCGGCTTCACGCGCCCTGGGCATCACCAAAGATGCCAAAACCCAGGGTCTCGCCGAGGTCCAGACTGTTCCAGGTCGCATGGAACATATTGATGAGGGACAGGATTTCCTGGCGCTGGTTGACTTTGCGCATACGCCGAATGCTCTGCATCGTGCCCTGGAAGCAGGCCGCGAGATGGTCAGCGAGGGTGGACGCCTGATTACCGTGTTCGGAAGTGCAGGCCTGCGCGATGTTGAAAAGCGCCGCATGATGGCCGAGGTCAGCGCGAGGCAGGCGGATTTCACCATCCTGACAGCCGAAGACCCGCGCACAGAATCGCTCGATGCCATCCTGCAAATGATGGCCGATGGCTGTATATCCCAGGGTGGTGTGGAAGGCCAGACCTTCATCCGTGTGCCGGATCGCGGACAGGCGCTTTATGAAGCCTGCCAGATGGCGCAGGCGGGTGACGTCGTCATGGCCTGTGGCAAGGGCCATGAACAGAGCATGTGCTTTGGCACCATCGAGCACCCCTGGGATGATCGTGACGCGCTGCGAGCAGCGCTGCGTGGCGCACCGCTCAAGACGCTGCCGACGGCGATTTCCTGATTCGCACGATGAATCGTACCTGGCGCTACTCTGCGATTTTGCTACTGGCCTTCGTTGTGCGTGTGATTGGCATCGACTTTGGGCAGGCGACCTCGATTCCGCAGCGCACCGATGGCCCACCACTGTATGAGCAGGCTGCGATTCACCCCGATGAATACTTCTATGTGGCCATTCCCTTGCAGATGCTGCTTAAGGGCAGCCTGAACCCGGGCTTTTACGAAAATCCGTCGCTGTTGATCTATCTCGATTATGCGACGTTTGCCCTCACAGGCGCGGACGATAATATCCGGTCATTGAACTGGCAGGACTGGAATATTCGTGAACTGGCACCATTTCACCTGTATGTGCTTGGGCGGCTGTATTCGGCCTTGGGCGGTATTCTCGCGGTTGCGGCAACCATCGCACTGGCTCATCGGCTGAAAGGGCCGCGCGCAGGCGAATTGGCCGGACTGCTGCTGGCACTCGCGCCGTCGCTGGTGCAGCATGGGCACTATGCCACGACCAGCAGCCTCGCCGCTGGCTTCGTTGCCCTGTGCCTATGGGCCTGTATCACTGCTCTAATGACGCGCAGAAAAACCGCTTTCTTTGTCCTGGCAGGCATTGCTGCCGGATTAGCGACAGGCAGTCGTTACAATGCGGCTGCTGTCTCGATAGCCGTGTTTGTGACGGGCATATTATTGCTCTGGCACGGGCGTGACCGAAAAACGATGTTGACTGTATTGGCTGGCTACATCGCGTTCCCTGTGATTTTCCTGCTGACGACCCCAGTTGTGCTGGCGGATTTTGGCGCATTCTGGGAGCAGTTCACTTTCATCTACAATCGTTTTTCCTTTGACGAGAATGTGGCACTGTTTGGTGGACTGCTCTATGAATATCGTTATATTGTGCTGTTCGGCATAGATGTACCTGGTGCATTTGCGGCAGTCATTGGCCTGCTGACCCTGCGTAATTGGCGGGTTATTCTGGTGATGCTGGCCTTTTTGCTGCCTTACAGTTTCGTCGTGCTTGATACACCGATTCCCCAGACAGGCGACCAGCTCACGCTGTTGGTTCTGCCGCCGCTGGCTGTGCTGGCGGGTATCGGCGCAAACTGGCTGATGGATCGCCTGCGCTGGCGCTTCCGTGCAGCCATTATCGCGGTTGGCTTGCTGACGATGCCTGCCGTGCTGACAGCCACGATTGTTCTGCTATTCGCTGAGCCAGATACGCGCCAATTGGCCCAGGAATGGGTTCAGGCGAATGTTCCGGCAGGAACGCGCATCCATCTGGCAGGCGGGTACAATGTGCCACTGGATGACGCCAGATACGACCTCAGCCAGTCCTTCGGGCAACCAGGTGAGGCAGCTTCGCTAGGCGGTCTCAACATTGACTTGGCAATCGTCAGTGAGGCAAGCCTTTTTTATGCGCAGCGGCGTGATAATTTGCCGCAAGCGGAGAAGGATGGCATCGCCAGTGAGTGGGAGCAGTTTGGTCGCTATCCTTTGTTGGCAGAATGGCAACAACCGCGCTGGTGGGGCTACGATCTGATGGTCAATAACATGAGCTACTGGCATCATCCGACCATACGCATAGTTTGTTTGGCAGCAGATGGCTGTCCCGACATCAGACAAAACGGTGCGCAAACGTCAGATTAGGCGCGGTTGGTTAAGGGGCTTTTGTGGTAAAATCGCCCCGTTTTAGAATGGCGTGAGTTTTGGAATACTATGATCGACCTGGGTATTGTCATCGTTAACTGGAATACGCGCGACTTCCTCGACAAATGCTTGCAGACCGTGTTCGCGGCTGAAGGTGATTTGACGTACAAGGTCGTCGTCGTGGACAATGCTTCCAGTGATAACAGCGAGCAGATGGTCCGCGAAAAGTATCCCCAGGTGCATGTCATCCAGACGAACGAAAATACGGGTTATCCGCGTGGCAACAACATCGGCCTCAAATTTCTTGGCTATCATGGCAAAGGGCAGGTCGATGCTGATGCGCCGCGTTACGCCTTGCTGCTCAATCCTGATACAGAAGTGCCGCCGACTGCGTTCTATAATATGGTCCAGTTCATGGACGCTCATCCCGATATTGGCGTCGCTGGTCCCAGGCTGCTTTTGCCGGATGGCAGCCTCGATAAAGCCTGCCGCCGGGGGTTCCCTACGCCGATGGTCAGCCTTTATCACTATTCGGGATTGGCCAAGCTGTTCCCCAAAAGCGAACGTTTTGGCCGCTATAATATGACCTTCGCTGACATCGACCAGGAGTTGGAGGTCGACAGTGTGGTGGGCGCTTATATGCAGATTCGCAAAGATGCCATTGAGCAAACCGGCTTGCTGGATGAAGCCTTCTTCATGTACGCCGAGGACATTGATTGGTGCTATCGCATCAAGGAGGCGGGCTGGAAAGTCTGGTATCACGCGGCTGTGACCGTATACCACGTCAAGCGTGCTGCCAGCAGCCAGAGTAATAAAGCCCAATTTGAATTTTGGCGCGCCATGCTCATTTTCTATCGCAAACACTATCGGGCGACGACCCCGTTCTGGTTACATGGTTTGGTGATGATGGGTTTGCTGTTCAAAGGAGGTAGCGGACTGTGGCAAGAAATTCGACAGCCTACGACGCCCCTGACACAGTCATAGACGTCACCCGAACGCATCATATGCAGCGCATCAAGAACACACTGGCTGTTCTTAAGGTGTTGATTGATGTAGCCATGCTCATCGTGGCATTTGTGCTCGGCTACCGTGCGCGAGAAGTACTGCCGTTGTTTGCGATTCCAGAGAATCCGCCGGAGTTCGAGCGCTATGGCCCCACCATCTTGTTACAGATTGTGGTGGTGGTGACGCTGTTTTTCGTATCGCAGTTGTATCACCAGCGCCGGACCTACAGCCGTTTTGACCGTGTGCGTGATCTGGCCGGGGCTGTCACCATTGGCTCGCTGATCGTCTATGGTATGCAGGAGTTCATCTTCCGCAATACGCTGCTCTATGTGAACTATCCGCGCAGTATGTTTACCTATGTCTGGTTGTTCAGCGTCGTCTTCGTCGTCTTAGGCCGAGAAGTCTTCATCAAGATACAGGGTGAACTGCGCAAGCGCGGCACCATACAGGACAATCTGCTTATTATCGGGGCAGGGCGCGTCGCGCGTGATATCCTCGGCAAAATCAAAGACAATCCCTATTTAGGTTACAAGATCGTCGGTGTCATCACCAGCAGGGACGAACATCACGGTCGCATGCTTGGCGTGGATATCCTCGGCGATTATGATGATATTTCCGATATTATTGATCGGTTTAATGTGCATCAGGTGATTATTGCGCTGCCGGATGCCAAGCGCACCGAATTGGTCGATCTGGTAACGCGCTGTCAGCGAGGGCAGGTCGATATTAAGGTCTACCCGGATATTTTCGCTTATATGGCGGGCGACATGAACGTCGATGAACTGGGTGGCACGCCGTTGCTCACGGTCCGCGACATCGCCCTGCGCGGTTGGCGACTGAGCCTCAAACGCGGCATGGATATTGTTGGCTCCACAATTGGATTGATCTTCTTATCGCCGCTGATGCTGCTGACGGCCATCACCATCTTTTTGGAATCGCGCGGTCCCGTGTTTTACACGCAGATACGCATGGGCCTCGATGGTCGCCCATTCCCGATGATTAAATTTCGCTCGATGCGCGTCGATGCCGATAAGATCGCCGACTGGACTGTCGAAAACGACCCGCGTGTGACCCGTATCGGTCGCTTTATGCGCCGCACCAACTGGGACGAGATTCCACAGTTGGTGAACGTACTGCTTGGTCATATGAGCCTCGTTGGCCCACGTCCGGAACAGCCGCAATATGTGCGCGAATTCCGCCAGAGCATTCCCCGTTATATGGAACGCCATCGTGAAAAAGCCGGTGTGACTGGTTGGGCACAGATTCGTGGCCTGCGTGGGGATACCTCCATTGCGGAACGCACCCACGCGGATCTCTGGTATATCGAAAATTGGTCCCTGTGGCTGGACATGAAGATCGTCTTCTGGACAATCATGCAGATGCTTTTACGCCGTAACACCAACGCATACTAAGGTTGCCCAAGATGGACATCAAGACCCTCGAAGACGCCATGCACCACTTTGTCCGCAGCAAGGGCTGGTACGAAGTGGATTCCAAACGGCCACAAACACCGCGCAATCTGGCGATTTCGTTGGTGCTTGAAGCGTCTGAAGTTTTGGAGCACTTCCAATGGGGCGAAGATTCCGCTGACAAAGAAGAACTGGCCAGCGAACTCGCCGACGTGATGCTTTACCTCCTGCAAATCGCCAGTATCAGCGACATCGAACTGGCCGATGCCGTCATGGCCAAGCTCGATAAGAACTACAATCGCACCTGGGATGAAGACTGACTCCTCTTGACAAACTGATAAAAATGACCTACCATGACCCCTAATGAACCTTTACCTTGTGAGGGCGATCATGGTCGTCACTTGTCTTCCGATGGTCACGCCGCGCGCGTGAGCCTCCACGCATAAACTCTCTCGCTCAGCAATCTACATGCGTTTGCCAGCCAATCTGGCCTATCTAGCACCCGCCGGATGGCGGATGGCAAAACCTTGCTATAATACGTCCGTGTAAACACCAGAATCAATCTAAGAGAGAGTTTGTATGTCGAAACAGGGTGTAACACCCCAAAGCGAGAATTTTAGCGATTGGTATAACGAAATCGTCTATCGCGCAGACCTGGCGGCCAAGTCGCCGGTGCGCGGTTGTGTCATCATCAAGCCCTACGGCTACGAAGTCTGGGAAGGCATCAAAGGCGGCCTGGATCGCCGTTTTAAGGAAACGGGGCATCAGAATGCCTACTTCCCGCTGTTCATTCCTGAAAGCTACCTGCGTCGGGAAGCCGAACATGTCGAGGGATTCAGCCCGGAACTGGCAGTTGTGACGGTCGCAGGTGGCAAGGTGCTAGAAGAGCCGCTCGTCGTGCGTCCTACCTCGGAAACGGTGATCGGTGAAGCATTCAGCGAATGGATTCAGTCCTATCGTGATTTGCCGCTGCTGATTAACCAGTGGGCGAATGTTGTGCGTTGGGAGCTGCGGACGCGGCCTTTCCTGCGCACGACCGAGTTCCTGTGGCAGGAGGGCCATACAGCCCATGCGACCCATGAGCAGGCTGAGGAAGAAACGCTGCGTATGCTCGATATCTATGCCGACTTCGCCATCAACGATGCCGCGATTCCGGTCATCAAGGGACAAAAGAGCAACATCGAGCGTTTTGCTGGTGCGCTGCGAACCTATACCATCGAAGCCATGATGCGTGATAAGCGCGCGCTGCAATCCGGCACCAGCCACAACCTCGGCCAGAACTTTGCTAAGGCGTTTGACATCAAGTACCTGGATGAACAGAACGACCTGCAATACTGCTGGACAACCTCCTGGGGCGTGAGTACGCGCATGGTCGGTGCGGTTGTGATGGCTCATGGTGACGACCAGGGTTTGCGCCTGCCGCCCAAGCTGGCACCAATTCAGGTCGTAGCCATCCCGATCTATCGCAAGGAAGAGGAGCGCAGTCCGGTCATGGAAACGCTGATGCGCATTGTGGATGATCTGCGCAAAGCTGGCGTGCGCGTCCACGTCGATGACCGCGACCAAAGCCCCGGCTTCAAGTTCAATGACTGGGAAATGCGCGGTGTGCCTGTCCGGCTGGAAATTGGCCCCAAAGATGTGGAAAAGGGCAATGCGGCCCTCGCGCGTCGGGATGTAACAGGCCGGGATGGTAAGCAGTTCGTCAGCCAGGAGGGCATCATCACGACCATCCTGGACTTGCTGGATGATGTTCAGGCCAGCTTGCTGGCGGATGCCACCGCATTCCGTGATGCCAATATCCACGACATCAGCACCTATGATGATCTCAAGCAGGTCATTGAAGCAGGTGGATGGGCGCGTGGTTGGTGGGCCGGCAGCGATGATGATGAACGCAGGGTCAAGGATGAGACCGGTGCCACACTGCGCTGCTTCCCCTTCGACCAGGCGGCTGATGGCAGTGGCAAATGCTTCTACACCCAGGGCGAAGCTGATCGGGTGGCGTTATTCGCCAAAGCCTACTAAAAATACGCGGCAATCCAATAAATGGACAGGTGCTCACTCGACAAATGTGAGTACCTGTTCTATCATGCTAGATGGATTGTGCTTATAAGTTGGGGGAATGGGCATCCGCTGGTTGGGTACCGGATGTCCTTAACATGACCATAATATAAAATTTAACAGATATCTGTGCTTACCCCTAGCCACTTGGCAGGCATTGTGATTTAATGTACAAATGAGCATAAGTTTTTTGGTAGATTTGCACTGTTGTGTGCTTATTTGACCGATGCTATCCTTACAAGGATTGTCTAAAGACGGATTATTGCAGCTATTTGACTAAATTAGTGTTTACCATCTTGAACCCGACGCACAATCCTACCAACAATTTCTATAAGAGTCTTTTCAACTGTGTGTGAAAACACACAACTATCCGTCTTTTTTAGGAATTAATATGGCGGCTTATTTAATCGTAGATGTCGACAATTTGCTACAAAGGTTCCGTCTTAGTGGCATGGCAATCGATTTGCAGGAGTTGGCTGTTGGCCTACGAGGTGCAGCGGCACTTGCGGCTGGCCTGGCCAGCGCAGATCGATTGAAGGCGATTGCTCTCGCGGATTGGGATAACCAGACGACAACGCCCAAGGGCCTGGACCCGCAGCTTGTATTTCGTGTTGCTGGGTACGAGGTGTTCGATGTTAAGCATCGTGAAAGCCTGGCGGATGTCCTGATTATCCATTACTTTTCCTATGATCCAGAGCCAATTGACGAACTTATCCTGGCAACGACCAGCCGTGATCTGCTGCCCTTAATTCGTCGCATCACGCTGACGCGCAGTTCCCGCATCCGTATGTGGGGTTCGGAAGATGTGCTTAAAGGCACAGAGTTCGCCGATTCCATCATCTTCCAACCGTTGGAAACGCTGCTGGGCATCCAGTCAAAGAACGTTGCCGTTTATATCGACTTTGAAAACATTGCCATCAGCCTCAATGAGCAAGGCTATGTCGTCAATCTGGACCATCTGATTGAACGCATTGTGTCGCGGGCTACTCAGTATGGGCAGGTGGTGAAGATGTCGGCCTACGCGCCCTGGGGCCAACGTGGTACATTGCCGCCTCTGGTGGATAGCGCGGGCCGCGAAGTCGCCGATGACGCGCCATCGCGCATGATGCTGGCAAACATTGATCCGGTATTTAATCTGCCCGGTAAGAACAGTGCCGATATCCGTATTGCCCGTGATGTCATTACTGCCGCTGCCCAGCCGGATTCGCCCGATATCTATATCGTTGCCAGCGGCGACCGCGACTTCAACGAAGTGCTGAACGCGCTGGTTCAGCGTGGCAAATCGGTCATCATCTGGGGTGTACGGGGCAGTACCAGCCGCATGCTGGAAAATCATCCTGGCATCACTGTGGAGTACATCGAAGACTTCACTAATCTGGCGACCCATAAGTCACTCAGTAAGGTCGCATACGAGGCCGACCCAGCGGAGTCATTCGTGCCGTCGCAATGGTCGAGTATCGTCATGCAATTCGACCGTATGGCAGCCCGTCTGGGGACCACCACACTGCGCCGTTCAGCATTTGTCGAGCAGTTGATCCATATGGGCGTGGTCGTCAATGCGGATCGTGCCAATGACTTGCTATCCCAGGCACAGACGATGGGCATGTTGCAGGTGAATGGCAACAGTCAGCTTACATTGAATGCCACCCATCCCATTGTAGAAAAAACACGCGCCATTTATGAAGCGATTCAACGCCGTGTTGCGAATACGCTCAAGGTGCGCGGCTGGGAATATGTGAATTACGGCTTCCTGCTCAAGGGCCTGGAGATGGAACCGGACATCAATCGGCCAGGGATGAACGAAAACGATCAGTGGCGTTCACACTGGATTGACAGCCTCGTGCGCGAGCAAATCCTGAAGCGTGAACTGGTGCCGCATCGTCACAATCCCGATGATCTGGTCCCTGTTATTCGCCTGCCGCTAGAGTACGAAGAAGATATCATCACATTGCCAGGGCTGGAAAATTCCGAAGAACCACTAGATGCGATAGACTGGTCTGGTACGTCGATTGCCGAACTGGCGAAGTTCGATCCGAACGCGGCGAACATGACGGTGCGCATCATCGTCAGCGTCCAGCAGTTCACCAGCTTCCGCAGCTTCATCTGGTGCCCGCTTGGGAGCTTGCACAAACGTTTACGTGCTTACGATACCAACATGGCCTTCCAGCGTGCCGTCGAATATCTGGAAGCCAACAACATCGTCAGGGTGGATGAATATCCCAACCCGCAGAGCGACTATAATACCAAGGGTATCTCGATCAACCTGGATGCCGCCTATACGCAGGCCGTGTTGAATGAGCGCGACGAGTTTGTGCGCATCTTGCTTGTGTTGTACGAAAACAATCAGCCGATTACCCAGGCAACAGTCGATCAGCACGCTGATGGTGGCCACTTCGATTATGATCTGTGGTTCTCCATCATGGAGACTGAAAACGTACTGAACGCTTTACCGGGCCGGACCGGGCAGTACAGCTTGTTCCGCACCCACCACACGGTGAAAATTGTCGCGGGCGATAGCGTCGAGTAGTTACCGTCTGGATACTAGCAATACCCCTTTCTGCCACGGATGCCTCAGCAAGCGAGCATTGTGAGTCTGATTACGGTCTGCTACAATGCCTGTAATGCTTATGTAGGCCGATGAGTTTGCTGTCCAACTCATCTGGCGTCCATAGTGAGGACGGTTGAGGATATGCCCCTGACAACAGAAGAAAAACTCGAAATCATCCAGGAATTCGGTCGTTTTGAAGGCGACACGGGTTCACCGCAGGTACAGGTCGCGCTCCTGACGCGCCGCATTGTGCAGTTGACAGATCATCTGCGCACACACTCTCATGATGAACATTCCCGCCGTGGTTTGCTGAAGTTGGTCGGCCAACGCCGCCGCCACCTGAAGTACATCGCCAAGAAAGACCCATCGCAATATCGCGAACTGATCGAGCGATTGGGCCTGCGCCGCTAAGCGGCCCTGGCCGTCTGGTAGGCTTTTTTGCCATCACATGACGGCTGCATGATGCAATTGGTACAACGGCAAATCCACCTGATAGGGGATCAACACGAGAGGGCACTTGGGGACATCACCCCAATGCCCGTTCTCTTTGCTAACAGCCAATGTATAGATTGCAATCATAAGTCATACCATCGTCTGGTTTTACAGGAATTGGAGCATGAGATTAGGTGTACGCGCGATAGCTGATTTCATGCACCAATCCCTGTGCCAGACGATTTTGTTATATGCGTAAACTGAGGAGATATTGAATGGTTGTACAAACCCCAGAAGTTAAGACGTTTTCTGCGACAATGGGTGGCGAAGAAGTCATCATTGAAACAGGACGTCTGGCACAGCAGGCTGGCGGTGCCGTTACCGTCCGCATTGGCGATACCATGTTGCTCGCCACCGCTACGATGAGCAAGTCCGTTCGCGAAGGTCTGGACTTTTTCCCGCTTTCCGTTGATTACGAAGAGAAGCTGTATGCAGCCGGACGTATTCCGGGCAGCTTCATGCGCCGTGAGGGTCGCCCGTCAGATCGCGCGATCCTGATTTCCCGCGTCATTGATCGTACCCTGCGCCCCCTGTTCCCCAAGAATATGATCAACGATGTTCAGATCATTCTGACTTCGCTGTCAGCGGACCAGGAACATCAGGTAGATATGATCGGTATCATTGCCGCCAGTACGGCGATTATGATCTCCGACATCCCCTGGGCTGGTCCGGTCTGTGGCGTTCGCATCGGCCTGATTGACGGCGAATTGGTTATTAACCCGTCCGTTAGCCAGATGGAAAACAGCCGCCTCGATCTGCGTGTTTCCGGTACAGAAGATGCCATCAACATGGTGGAATGTGGTGCTGACGAAGTTGACGAAGAGACCATGATCCGTGCATTGATGCTGGCTCATGAATCCATGCAGCCCATCATTGAACTGCAGAAGCAAATTCAGGCAGCAATCGGCAAGGAAAAATCCGACTTCACGAGCAAGGTCCATGATGATGCGCTCGAAGAGGAAATTCGCAGCACCTACAGCAGCCGTATCGGCGATCTCATCCGCACCTACAGCGACCGCGATGAGCGTAAGGCCGCTATGGAAGCACTCGAAGAAGAAGTCGTGGCTGCTTATAAAGAGCGCAACGCGGCCCTGCCAGAAGATGAGCAGAAGAGCCTGAAACTGGTCGCACAGGCTGTTGATGATGTCATGGCGGAGCAGATTCGCCTGCGTACCGTCAACGAGGGCATCCGTGCCGATGGCCGCGATACACGCACCATTCGCCCCCTGAGCGCTGATGTGGATCTCATTCCGCGTGTGCATGGCAGTGGTTTGTTCCAGCGTGGACAGACGCAGGTTCTGACGATAGCGACCCTGGGCACCCCGCGTGATTCCCAGCTCATCGACGATCTGACCAATGATGACAACAAGCGCTACCTGCATCACTACAACTTCCCGCCATTCAGCACCGGCGAAGCCCGTCCGCTGCGTGGCCCCAAGCGTCGTGAAATTGGTCATGGTGCCCTGGCAGAAAATGCCTTGCTGCCAATGATCCCCGATCAGAAGGACTTCCCATATACGATTCGTCTCGTAAGCGAAGTCATGAGTTCCAACGGTAGTACCTCGATGGCGAGCGTTTGCGGCAGCACCCTGGCTCTGATGGATGCTGGCGTGCCGATCAAGCGTCCTGTTGGTGGTATCGCGATGGGCCTCATCAAAGAAGGCGACCAGGTCGCTGTTCTGACCGATATCCAGGGTCTGGAAGATCATATCGGTGATATGGACTTCAAGGTCGCGGGTACCGAGGAAGGTATCACTGCGCTCCAGATGGACATCAAGATTGCTGGTGTCAACGAAGATGTGTTACGTCAGGCGCTTGCACAGGCTCGTGAAGCCCGTATGCAGATTCTTGACGTGATGCGTGGTGCCATCAGCGAACCGCGTGAAGACCTGAAAGAAACAGCGCCACGTATGATTACAATCAAGATCGATCCTGAGAAAATCGGTGCGGTTATTGGCCCTGGTGGCAAGACCGTCCGCAGCATTCAGGATTCGCTCAAGGTCACTGTTGATATTCAGGAAGACGGTACCGTCTTCGTCGCGGGTGAAGATGGCCCATCGGTCTACGCCGCCCGTGATCGTATCAACGGCATGGTGGAAGAAGCCAAGCTCGGCCAGGTTTACACAGGCAAGATTACCCGTGTGGAAGACTACGGCGTCTTCGTCGAAATTCTGCCCGGCAAAGAAGGTCTGGTACACGTCAGCCAACTAGCGGATTACCGCGTGGAATCCGTTCGTGATGAGTTCAAGCTCAACGACGAAATCATGGTCATGGTCACAGATGTTGACCCGACGGGCAAAGTCCGTTTAAGCCGTCAGGCCGTCCTCGAAGGCTGGACCGTCGAAGAAGCTCGCGAACGCGACAGCGGCGGACGTCGCAGCGGTGGCAATCGCGGTGGTGGTGATCGTCGTGGTGGCGGTGGTGATCGTCGTGGCGGCGGCGGTGACCGTCGCGGCGGTGGTGGTGGTGATCGTCGTGGTGGTGGTGACCGTCGTGGCGGCGGCAATCGCGACTAAGCATCGGTACAGTTACAGGATCACCTGTAAAAAATGCGCTGGCTTTGCTGCTGGCGCATTTTTATTTTCCTGCTTCAATCACTGGCCTGGACAATGTTTCCATACCTTAAGCGTAACTTCTCTGTGCTTTTGGCGTATTATTTTATATACAGACACGCAGAACATCGCCATATAGTCATTTGCGGAGCCATTACGTGCAAGAATCATCGCACCCTCTTCCTGAAAAAAAGCCTTCTACGATGCCTAATTCCCCGGAATGGAGTTCTCGCACCAAGCGGCTGATGTTCGTTATCGTGCTGGTCGCGGTGTCTGTTCTCGGCTTCTTCATGGTAGAAATATTGCCGCTGATAATTGTCTCCGCGCTGCTGGCATTCCTGATGTACCCCATGACCAGCTTCATCACCAACCGCCTGCTGGTGTTTCCACTGATCCGGCATAATCGCACACTGGCGACGATGCTGTCCTTTGCGGTGGCCATCTTTGTCGTAATAACCATTTTGCTGGTCGTCGTGCCCACATTGACCGGGCAGGTTCAGGAGTTCGTGAACAGCGTGCCGAGTTTGCTGCGCCAGGTCGAGCGGGTCCTTGAAAACTGGCTCAGTCAGCCGCTTATGTTTAATGGCGAGCCGATTTTGCTCAATGGCGAATCAATCGTTCCCCTGGACCGCATCGCCGAATTAACGGGGACCAGTAACCTGAATGAAGTCATCCAACTGGCGAATATCGACCTCTCCAGTGCCGCCCAGACTTTTTTTGGCTCAGTCACATCGTTGTCTGGTCCGGCCTTTAGTGTGGTCGGTGGGGCATTCAACACCATCATCAACTTCACATTCCTGTTCATGATGACCTTCTACCTGCTTAAAGACGGTGGCAGCTTTATCGAGGGCTTCATCAGTCTGGCGCCGGATGGATACGAAGATGATGCTCGCCGCCTATTCGAGGAATTGGGCCGCGTCTGGAATGGCTATATTCGCGGACAGGCGATCTTGTGCCTGGTGATGGGGCTGGCGGTCTATCTGGCAGCATCCTTGCTGGGCGTACCCGATGCGCCGATGCTAGGCTTATTGGCCGGCGTCCTTGAATTTATACCGACATTAGGCCCTTTGCTGGCATTGATTCCGGCATCATTCCTGGCATTGGTATCACATTCCACAACGGTGCCCTGGCTGGAAGGCATCCCCTTTGCGATTGTCGTCATCGTGGTGTGGACGATGCTCCAAAACATCGAAGCGATTATCCTTGTTCCGCGCATCATGGGCGACAGCCTCGACCTGCACCCGCTGGTGGTCATTATTGGTGTGCTTGGTGGGGCAGCCCTGGCAGGCGCGCTCGGTGTGATTCTGGCGGCTCCCTTTATTGCCAGCGGGCGTGTCGTCAGCCGCTACTTCTACGGCAAGATCACCGGACGACCGACGTTTGTTGAGCACCATGCG
This sequence comes from Anaerolineaceae bacterium, assembly GCA_020634165.1. Lineage (GTDB taxonomy): Bacteria > Chloroflexota > Anaerolineae > Aggregatilineales > Phototrophicaceae > Phototrophicus. The sequence continues at coordinate 1,307,735 of JACKCF010000001.1, forward strand.
CGTGACCGACGACGAGAAATGGGCCTGAGCCGGACGCTTACAAGGTGGTATCGCTATCTGCGCCTGCGCTTGAACGCAGACCGAGAGCAACGCTCACCCGTGTCCTAAACACTGATCTGTGTATAATGTCGCTTGAATTGCATGACTCTCAATCAGTCAACATCAAGCGAGATGACTATGGACGATATTTCTACACATACCCTGGCCGAAAGTGACAGCTACGCGATCTGGACGACCGTTGAGGATGATGGCGAAACCATCTATCACCTGGAGTTAGGCAGCGTTACTCTGCATTTCTTCAAAGAGGAATGGGACGAGTTAACCGGACTGATCCAGGCAGCGGCCAACGGCGGCGGCAGCTCCAAAAAACGGCGCTAATGCCTGCTCAAAAATCTGACTTCATTGAAGCGATGGTCAAGCATCTGCCGCCGAGTGCGGCAGATTTACGCTTGCTGGATGTTGGCGGGGCAACAGGTACAATTTTGCGCCAGTTCCGGCCCGATATTGAGGTCGTCGTAGCCTCACTACTGCCGCAGCAGTGGCAGTTCGATGATCAGTCTTTCGATGCCATCGCGGCTTATGATATGCCGCTTGATGACGCCTATCTGGCCGCAATCCTGCGCTTGCTGCGGCCAGGAGGTCGCTTTGTGCAGGTTAATCCCATCGATCAGGAACTTGCGCCAATTGGCACTGGTCTGCTTCAGGCTGGTTTCGTGCGTTGCCTGGTGGAACCTGCCGTTGCGGGTGTTGGGGTGCTGCTTCGGGGTGAACGTGCCCACACCACTGCTGACACGCTCGAACGAGTGCAGGGTGTAGCGGAACGCGATGCCGACCAGATCGACCTCAGCAATTTTAGAGGGCGCTATGTGCATCTTCTGGTGCGCCAGCAGCCCAATAAACCCGTGTGGCGTTTGCAACCAGATGAGGTCATCACCTGGGATGCAGTCGCAGTCGGCCAGGGCGAGCATATATCGCTATTGGCGTTCAGTAGCCTGCCGAAAGCCGTTTCCTTTATGCAGGCTGCCGTCCTCGAAGACCTGATGACAGGTATCAACAAAGTGGGTAAATTCAGCCAGCATACCGCAGCCGAATGGTCATATCCGGTGATGGTCAATCCCACGCTGGAAAGTATCTCCGGCGCAGCTATTCAGTTCATACCGATTAATCCAGCGACTGCTGAAACGCCCGACGAATGAGCGACTCCCTCACATTGTCTGATCTCGACTTTTTGCAGTTGGATATTGGGCAGGACCTGCTGGCGCAATTAGCGCAAGCTGACCTATCCGATAGCAACCAGCTTCGTTTGCTGACACAGCTTCGGCAGCAGGTCGATGGTCCCCAGGCTGCTGCTGCGCTGTCAATGGCGCGCCTGCGTCAAAAAGCGATCAGCAAATTTGGCGAAGATGCGGCGCGGATGTTCTTCACGCCATCGGCATTGGAGCAGGCCAGTGATCCCTTGGTATGCCGCTATCGCACCAGCCAGATTCAGGGTAAGCGGGTGCTGGATATATGCTGTGGCATGGGTACGGACACGATGGCCTTTGCCGACGCAGGCTGCATGGCACATGGCCTCGATATCGACCCCGTGCGAATCGCCATCGCCAAACATAATGCAGAAGCATTGCATAGCACGGCCACTTTTGAAGTGGCTGATGTCACCGCTGGGATTCCGATAGGCTTTGATACGATCTTCTTTGATCCGGCGCGGCGCGATGAGCATGGTCGCCGCCTCTTCGATGTTGAACAGTATGTGCCGCCGCTGTCCCTGGTCCAATCCTGGGATGCCTCGCGGATCATGGTCAAACTGTCTCCAGGCGTCGATATCGAGCAGGTGCGTGGCTATGGTGGCAAACTGACCTTTGTCAGTGTAGGTGGCGATCTCAAGGAAGCGATTTTGCAGCCCGACCAGGTGCAGCAAAATGATGAAGCTGTCTTGCTGACAGAATCCGATACAGTGACCTGGCTGAATGACGCCTCCATTCCGCAGCCGGATGTGCCGCTTAGCGAGCCAGCCAATTGGTTGGTGGAGCCTGACCCCGCGATTTTGCGCGCAGGACTCGTACGGCACCTGGCTGATGACCTCGGTGGCTTTATGCTCGATGAAACGATTGGTTACCTGACTACGACTGAGCATCCGCAGTCACTCTGGGTACGCAGTTGGGCCATCCTCGATTGGATGCCATTTCATCTGAAGAAGCTGCGTAACTACCTGCGCGAACACAACGTTGGCAAGGTAACAGTCAAGAAGCGCGGCTCGCCAATAACGCCGGAACAACTCATGGCATCGCTCAAATTGAAGAAGGGGGATGAAGAGCGCACATTGGTCCTGACGCGCCTTCGTGGTGAGCCAATCGTCATGATATGTGAATCGCAACCGGCATGAAGGGGCAGGTCAGTTTTTTGGAACAGCCCTGCTGTCGCGTATAATAGTTCTTTAATGGTTGTTCAGCAGCATCCTGCAATGCGTCAAAAATCTATTGGAAAGCTGTGGTTGAAAGGTCGTTAATGTATCCATCTGGTAGGCAGCCCATGCGTCATGAAATTTTGACATGGGAAGACGTTGACAAGATCATTGATATTCTGATGCCCCGTCTGCAATCTATTGGCCCATTCGACGTTATGGTGATGATCACACGCGGTGGTGTCATACCCGGAGGGCTGCTTGCGGAGGCGCTCAATATCCAGAGCCTGCTGACGGCAGCCGTGGACTTCCCCGCTACCGAAGAAGCGGGGCTGATGGCCTGGCCTATCTTCTTGCAGTTCCCGGATGACGAGCTGTTGCTTGGGCGCAATGTGCTCATCGTCGATGATGTATGGGGCAGTGGTCGTACCAGTACTTCCGTTCGTGGCCGTGTAGAAGCCGCCAGCGCAACGGCCTTTACCTGTGTGCTCCACTATAACCCCTATCGGTCCCTGTTCAGCAATGCCAAGCCAGATTTTTATGGCGAAGCAACCGACGCTTATATCATCTACCCGTGGGAGATTGACCGTGGACCGCGCGGTTTGGGCTTTGAAGAACCCAGTCCCGCCCCAGACTTATCATAAGACTTACACTGCATCTTTTTGCAGAAAAGCAGCATTTTATAGGTGGCTTTGTCTATTTTTGACAAACCCATAAGTCCTTTTATGACCTATAATGAGATGCGAATGGGGGTAATAAGCACAAGATGCATCATTTTGTATTATACTATTGAATAGATATGTTGATGCTGATGTGGGCAGTCATCAATCACTTTTTACTTATCCATTCCTAATTTATGCACATCGCAAAGGCACACAAATTTATGGCCGATCAGGACAAAGGTTTGAATGAACATGACGATGATTTCGCGTCGATGTTGGAATCATCGTTCGATTATTCTTATGCACCCCCGCGTCGTGGCGAAATCCGCACGGCGACGATTTTGCAGATAGAAGATCGCGAAATTATTGTTGACCTGGGTGCCAAGCAAGATGGTATCGTAACCTATCAAGACATTGAACGCATGGATTCTGAATTCCACCACAATTTGCAGGTTGGTGAAGAAGTCCCTGTCTATGTGCTGAACCCGCGCGATGCAAACGGCAATCTGATTGTCTCAATCAATATGGGTTTGCAGCGCTATGATTGGGAGAAGGCAGCCAAACTGCTGGAATCAGAAGAAGTCGTGCAGGTTGTTGTGACCGGTTACAACAAGGGTGGCGTGCTGGTTCGGTGGAACCGGCTAGAAGGTTTTATTCCAAGTTCACATCTGGTGTCGTTGGCAGCTTCATCAGATCGTCGGGATGCTTTGTCGAACATGACAGGCGAGGAATTAGGCGTTAAGGTGATCGAAGTGGATCAGGATCGCCGCCGCCTCATCTTCAGCGAGCGCGAAGCGCAGCGCGAATGGCGCCAGCAGCAAAAGGCGCGCCTGCTCGACGAACTCAACGAGGGCGATGTCGTCAAAGGTACCGTCACGGGCCTGCGCGACTTCGGTGCATTCGTTAACATCGGCGGGGCTGATGGCCTCATCCATGTCAGTGAACTGGCTTGGCACCGGGTGGATCACCCGCGCGATATCCTCAACGTTGGCGATAAGATTGATGTCTATATCTTCAATCTGGATCGTAAGACAAACCGTATTGCGCTCAGTCGTAAGCGCTTACTTCCTGACCCCTGGGAATCCGCCTCCGATAGCTATCATGAAGGCCAGCTTGTAGAAGGCACCGTGACCAATGTGGTCGACTTCGGCGCGTTCGTGGCATTGGATGATGGGCTGGAAGGTCTGCTGCATCTGAGTGAAATGGGGGATGGCTCCCTAAAAGAACCACACTCCTATGTTCAGAAGGGGGATCGCCTGTCGCTGCGTATCAGCCATCTGGAACCGGAAAAGCGCCGTGTTGGCTTTACCCAGCGCTGGGGTACTGACGCCAGCGAAGGTGAAGGTGGCGAAGCGCCCCCGGCTGCGTCCGAGGGCGACGAAGCTGCTTCCGAGGATGTGCCTCTGGCAGAAGAGGTCGTCGAGGATGAGGTTCTCGTTGATGAAATTGAAGTCGACGATAGCTCATCAGGCGACGATGACGATGACGATAGTTCGTCAGGTGACGATGATGACGATAGTTCGTCAGGCGACGATGACGATGATGATAGTTCATCAGGCGATGATGATGACGACGAAGATGATGATGAATAAGCATGGGATGAGTGCTTAACGTGCGCCCAGTTGAATATTCAGATACATCATGACAGCCGATTGAACTTGATCGGCTGTTTGCATTTTGAGTAAATTCGCCAGTTTCGCAAGGAAGCTCCCTGCTACACGACGCCATGATGATCGGGAAATCAGAGCAAAAAATCGTGACGATCTGCGTAAAAAAAGATGATGTTATTCCTCGCTGTTGTCATAGCGTATGACAGGTCAGTATGAACGCCTGGGTCTGGTTGACAATCACTTGTGGCGACAGTATAATGCCGCAGTCCTGTGCAGTATGTAATGGTTACAGGTTATGAGTCCGTTCTTCATTTCAGGGAGAAGCCGAACGGCCTCATCAAACAACACGATCCTTAAAATCCATCTGAATTTTCAGTACCGCATCGCCCCGACATGGTCGCCTCAACGTGATGTGGTCTGTTTTTATGTGTTTGGGTTTGTGTTACCGCTTCATACGATTAAATGCAGGGCGTACATCGTTCGTTTTAGGGAGTTTATTCACCAATGTCTACCGATGTTTCAAATGATTTATCTTTTGATGAGATGAGCTTTGAAGAGCTGCTGGAACAGTCGCTTGCCAAGAGCCAACTCGAACGCGGCGATATCGTTACGGGGATCATTCTGGCAGTCGATCATCATGGCCTGATCGTCGATGTGAACTGGAAGCACGACGGTGTGGTGTCTCGCGCAGATATTGAACGCATGGGCATGACCACCGAAGACTTCAACGTTGATGAGGAATTAGATGTCGCTGTCGTTCGCCTGGATGATATGGAAGGCAACCTTATCCTTTCCGCATCTCAGGCTAAACAGAACGAAGATTGGCAGCACGCAGAAACCCTGCAAGAGAGTGACGAAGCCTGGGTTGGTGAAGTCGCTGCCGCCAATAAGGGTGGCCTCATTATGCCCTTTGGCAACCTGCGCGGTTTCATCCCCGCCAGCCATGTGGTGGATTTGCCGCGTGGCCTGAATGAAGATGACCGCGTCAGATACCTTGAAAACTTGGTAGGCACGGAAATCAGCGTCAAGGTGATCGAGGTCAATCGCAAGCGCCGCCGCCTGGTCTTCAGCCAGCGCAATGCGGAACGCGAGAACCGCGATGCCCGTAAGGAAAGCCTGCTGTCAGAATTGAGTGAAGGCGATGTCCGCAGCGGTATTGTCAGCGGCCTGTGCGACTTTGGCGCATTCGTTGACCTGGGTGGTGCTGACGGCCTGATCCATATTTCCGAACTGGCCTGGCATCGTGTCCGTCACCCGCAGGAAGTTGTGAACGTCGGCGACAAGGTCGAAATTTACATCCTGCACCTGGATGAGCGCGGCAAGCGCATCGGCCTCAGCCTCAAGCGTCTGCAACCGAACCCCTGGTCACAGGTGGATGAACTGTACCATATTGGCCAGTTGGTCGAAGGCACTGTTTCCCGCGTGGAACCATTCGGCGCATTCATCAGCCTGGACCCAGGCATTGAAGCGCTGCTGCACGTCAGCCAGATTTCTGACGAGGAAAACGAAGACCCGAATCGTCACCTGTATGAAGGCCAACGTGTCCTGACCCGCATCATTAGCATTGAATCTGATAAGCAGCGTCTGGGCCTGAGCCTGAAGGAAGTCACCACGGCTGAACGTCAGCAGTGGGAAGAAGCCCGTGCAGTCGCTGCGGCTGCGATGGTGACGCAGGAAGCTGAAGAAGAAGTGGCTGAAGAAACCGAATTGGTCGACGAAGCCGTCGTCGAATCCTAATAAACGTCTAGCGCTAAAATCAGGCACCGCTGTGTGGTTGACGCTGTACAGCGGTGCTTCTGTATTGTATAGTAGGCCCATCTCTTTTGAATTTGAAGCTATCTAGAGGGTGTTGACGAGCTATATGGCATCTGTAAAACTTAAACCAGGCGAATCCCAAGAAGCTTTGTTGCGCCGTTTTCGTAAGCGCGTAACCAACGCAGGTATCCTCAGCACAGTGCGCCGCAAACGCTGGCACATCAGCAAGAGCGAACTGCGCCGCATTGAAAAGAAGAAGGCTGTTCGCCGCGCTCGCCGTCGGCAGCGCAAGGCTGAAACACGTGGTGGCCTTTAGGCCCAACTTGCCCTTCACCAATGTAAGCAATTAACAACCGCTGTCGAGCATCGGCAGCGGATTGTTTTGTTAAATCGGTTGTGGCACAATTGAATAACAGTTTATTATGACGAATTCTCGTTAAATGTGTGATCAAAGAGCCAATCTATAGGAGATATATGGCCAAGCAAGAAGAGAAGTTGGAAATCGAAGGTACTGTAGTTGAAGCACTGCCCAACACACAGTTCATTGTTGAACTGGAAAATGGCCATCGTGTTTTGGCGTATCTGTCTGGCAAAATGCGCAAATTCTACATCCGCATTCTGCTAGGGGACCGTGTGCGTGTAGAAATGACGCCGTACGATATGACGCGCGGTCGTATTACCTACCGCCACCGTGACCAGCAAAGTCGGTCATAACGACGCCATCATCCGCCTCGCGCAGACAATTGGTTAAGCTGCTATCGCTCGCATGATTGCGGGCTGTTTTGCGTTGTGGGATTGTTGATGCCCTCAAGACGCGGGCTTTTCGCCCCAATGGACGGCCATCGTGCCAAACATAAACGCCTTGTAGGCCACATTGACGAACCCTGCCTCGCGCATCAAGGTCGCTAACTCATCCGGCGTCTTGAACTTCTGCGTTGATTCTGGCAGGTAGGTGTAGGCATCGGCTGCCTCTTTCCCGCCGATAATGCGCCCCATAATCGGAATGCCATATTTGAGGTGCATCAGAATAAACGGCTTGAGCAGGTTATTCGGCGGTGGCGATGTATCCAGAATCACGATGCGCCCACCAGGCTTGAGCACCCGCTTTTGTTCTTCTAACGTGCGTGAAATATCAATGACGTTGCGCACCAGATAGCCCGATACAACTGCATCGAAGCTGGCATCACGATAGGGCAGATTCATAGCATCCGCGCCTGTCCAACCCACCTGATCGCCGTACTTCAGGTGCATACCCACTTGCATCATACCGAGCGAAAAATCACCACCGACGACTGTCGCATTGGGCGCATGCCTGAGGGCTTCAAAAGCGATATCGCCTGTACCCGTCGCCAGATCAAGCAGGGCGCCATTTTGCGGTAACTGCGCTCTTTGGATGACGAAACGCCGCCAGCTCATATCCTGGCCGAAGGTCATCAAGCGATTCATAAGGTTGTAGCGCCGTGCGATCCGGTCGAACATGTTTTGCACGTAATCGGCGCGTTCTTTGCCTGTCAGATGGGCCATAATTACTTGTTGTCTTTCCTGCGGGTGATGCCTCTTGGGGCACCCATCATTTGTCGGTCAAAACAGGCTGCATTATACGGGAAGCGGCTTAATCCCCAATGAGCGAATCTAAAGCCCAAGCACATCATCAAGTAGAGCCTGCATACGGCTGGTATGGCTGCCTTTCCAGTACAGCTTGCCACAGTCCAGGCATTGCCTGAAAACGTCATACGAGGCCGCGACTTGCTCTGGTAACTGGGCGATGATGTCGGACTTAGCGACATCACGTAGCAGCCCATTACAGCTCATGCAGCGCGTATACGGCTTGGCAAATGTGGCCAGGTCATATCGAGCGTGAATCTCGCTCAGACGTTGTCTAGGCTGTGTGGTTCGCACGTAGTAGCCATACTCGACGATTGCTCGCTTGAGCACACCCAGGTCGCGCGTCAGTAAAATGCGCTTCTCATCATGGGAAACTTGCGCCAACTCATCATCGGGATAATCATTGCGATACAGCGTATCGTAGCCTAGCATCCTCAGATAACTGGCTAGTCGTCCCAGGTGCGTATCCAGAATGAAGCGCGGCGCGCCGTTCACTTTGGGAATGAGCCGCTGCTTTGGCTCGATTTCTGCTTCATCGGAATCCGCATAAACAGCTATGGCGTCACCGTCTTTGACGATGGTATCAAAGCCGATGCTCTCACCATTTGCCACGATCAGGTCGATTTCAGTGTGCGGCGGACCAATCGACTCGATCATATCCTTGACCGATGCCCGCCAGTCAAAGTGATGCGTGATGGTCTGCTCACGCTGGCGCGGCGATAGGAAATAATTCAGCGCACCATAAAACCTTAAGCTGGCCTGCGCCATCTATTCCGGCCTTTTAGCCAGGATCGCGACCCAATCCGTCTGTTGTAGCCGCTGATAGGGTTCCAGGCCCGTTTTGCGCAGAGCCGCTTCCACTTCTTCCGTCTGGTCTTCAATCAGGCCGCTGAACACGGCCAGACCACCCGACTTGACGGTGTCCCCCAGATTGTTATCGCACATGGGAATGATGATCTTCGCCAGGATGTTGACGACCACCAGATCAAATTGGCGACCTGTCGCCAGGACAGCCTCCAGGCTGCCCACTTCAGATGAGATCGCCTCACCGACGTCATTGTCAGCCGCATTTTCGATGGTTGTCTTGACTGCAACCGGATCAATATCGACAGCATAAATATCCTTCGCGCCCAGCTTGGCGGCAGCAATCGACAAAATACCGCTGCCACAGCCCAGGTCGAGCATATCCATGCCAGGTTCAACAACCTGTTCCAGCGCTTCCAGGCAAAGTTGTGTCGTCGGATGTGTACCCGTACCAAACGCCATGCCGGGGTCCAGACTGATGACCACATCGTCAGGCGTGGTTTCGACGTCGATCCAGCGCGGACGAACTAGAATGCGCTTGCCCAGCCGAACCGGTTTATAGTGCACTTTCCAGGCATCGGCCCAATCTTCGTCCTCGACAGTGTGATACATCGCTTCGCCAACGGGGTACATCATGTTCAGGTACACCAGCACGCGGTCGATCTGCTGGCGCGTTTCGTCTGCACGATCATCGTTGGCATAATAACCGCGCACGATTAAATACTCCGGCTGCGGATGTTCGTCCTCGTCCCAGGCAATCGGCATCGCGCCGCCTTGCTCGATGGATACGCCCTGATGGCAAAATTTTTGCAACTCCTGGGCGACAGCCTCGGCGGCTTCGCCATCCACATGGAGTGTAACTTCGACCCATTGGCCCATATGTTTGTGGTCCCCTTATGTATGGTGATGGTGTGTCTGAATAGCGAAAGGCACACCGCATGTGGGTGTGCCTGGAATAGTCATGTGCAACACGCGGTTACAATCTACTGTTCGCCGCTGAAGAAATCCGACATGCGAGCGAAGAAACCGCGTTCCTGCTGTGGCTGAATCGTCTCGCCGAAGGTGTTGGCCAACTGTTCAAACAATTGGCGCTGTTCTTCCGTGAGTTTGGTCGGCACAGCGACCGTCACATAGACGAGCTGGTCGCCACGTCCGGCGCTGCTGCCATCGTTGCGCAGGCGTGGCATGCCCTTACCACGTAAACGGAATGCTTTACCAGTTTGTGTGCCCGGTGGAATGCTCAGTTCAACATCCCCATCGACAGTCGGCACGGTGACTTTATCACCGAGCGCTGCCTGGGCGATATTCAGCGTGTAATCGAGGATGATGTCATTGTCGCGGCGGGTGAAGAATTCATGTTCCTCCACATGCACGACGATATACAGATCGCCTGGAGGGCCGCCTTGTTCCCCGGCGTCGCCATCCCCGCGCGACTGAATGCGCAGCCCATCGTGGACACCCGCCGGAATATCGACGTTCATCTTGACGGATTTGCGCCGACGACCGGAGCCATCGCAGTTGTGACATGGGTCAGTGATGATCGTGCCACGACCACCACAGCGCGGGCAGGTTGTCATGCTGGCAAAAGAGCCAAGCATGGTCTGCCGTACCTGGCGAATTTGACCTGTGCCTCGGCAGTCCGGGCAGGTGACAGGCGAGGTGCCTTCTTTAGCGCCGCTGCCATCACACACATCGCAGACTTCCAGGCGGTGGAACTCGATCTCTTTTTCGGCGCCATGAGCAGCTTCCATGAATGACACGGTGACATCGACGCGCACGTGGCCACCGCGTTGGGCGCCACCCCGTCGGCCACCGGCACTGGCACGGCCACCAAAGGCACTGTTGAATACCTCGAAGATGTCCTCGAAGTTGATATCTACGCCACCATAGCCACCAAAGCCACTGCCAGCCCCATTAACGCCTGCATGTCCAAATTGATCGTAACGAGCGCGTTTGTTGTCATCAGACAACACTTCATACGCTTCGTTGATCTCTTTGAACTTGATTTCAGCATCCGTTTCTTGGCTGACATCCGGGTGATACTGGCGTGCTAACCGCCGGAATGCTTTCTTAACTTCGTCTTTGTCAGCGCCGCGTGGCACACCCAGCACCTCATAGTAATCTCTCGCCATTGTTGCTGTTTACTACCTCACTCAATCTTTGCCACTAAGCGTCTGATGTCTATATGCAGACCGGAGCACAGGCCAATGCCCGCGCTCCGGTGATTGCAGTCGTGTCTATTTTAGCTTTCGGTGAATTCGGCGTCGATGACATCTTCATCATCGGCAGCTTCATCTGTACCACCGGAGGCAGCACCTGCGGCATCAGCTTCTGGGCCAGGGGCCGCACCATCGACGTTCTGGTACATCTGGGCACCCAACTGCTGCAAGTGCTCGTTCAGAGCTTCCGTCGCGGCCTTAATGGCGGCGATATCATCGCCTTCCATTACGGCCTTTAGTTCGTCAATCTTGGCCTGTGCACTGCTGACGGCATCGCTCGGTAGCTGCTCACCATAGTCTTTCAGGAACTTTTCTGTCGTAAAGACCGCACCATCTGCCTGGTTCTTGACCTCGACGGCTTCCTTACGGGCGGCGTCTTCGCTGGCGTGCTTTTCAGCTTCTTCCATCATGCGATCCACTTCGCTGTCGCTCAGGCCGCTGCTGGCAGTAATGGTGATTTTCTGCTCGCGGTTGGTTGCCTTGTCTTTGGCGCTTACATTCAGGATGCCGTTGGCATCGATGTCGAAAGTCACTTCAATCTGTGGAATGCCACGTGGCGCAGGCGGAATGCCATCCAGAATGAATTGGCCAAGGGATTTGTTGTCTTTAGCCATTGGCCGTTCGCCCTGGACCACATGAATCTGGACCTGGGTCTGATTGTCAGCGGCGGTGCTGTAGACCTGTGACTTGCTGATCGGGATGGTTGTATTGCGGTCGATCATCGGCGTTGCGACACCGCCCAGTGTTTCAACACCGAGTGTCAGCGGGGTGACATCGAGCAGCAGAATATCTTTGACATCGCCACCGAGCACACCAGCCTGGATCGCTGCACCGAGCGCGACCACTTCGTCAGGATTGACGCCTTTGGTCGGCTCCTTGCCGAAGAACTTCTTGACAGCTTCCTGAATAGCAGGCATACGGGTCATACCACCGACCAGCAGTACCGCGTCAATGTCACTGGTCTTGAGCTTTGCATCGGCCAGCGCCGCCTTTGACGGCTCAATTGTGCGCTGAACCAGATCATCAACCAGGTTTTCCATCTTGGCGCGGGTCAGTGTCACATTCAGGTGCTTGGGACCACTGGCATCGGCTGTGATGAAGGGCAGGTTGATGTCGGCGCTCAGGGTGCTCGACAGTTCAATCTTGGCCTTTTCAGCCGCTTCCTTCAGGCGTTGCAATGCCTGACGATCACTGCGCAGATCAATGCCGCTGTCCTTCTTGAATTCATCGGCCAGCCAGCTAATGATGCGCTCGTCGAAGTTATCACCACCCAGGTAGGTATCACCGTTGGTGCTCTTGACTTCAAATACGCCCTCGGCGATTTCTAGGATGGTTACATCGAATGTGCCGCCACCCAGGTCATAGACAGCGATCAGGCCATCTTTGCGCTCGCCCAGGCCATAAGCCAATGAAGAAGCGGTTGGCTCGTTGATGATACGCAGCACTTCCAGACCAGCGATTTTACCAGCATCTTTTGTGGCGTTACGCTGTGTGTCGTCAAAGTAGGCCGGAACAGTGATAACCGCCTGGTCGACGGGTTGGCCCAGATACGCTTCGGCATCGGCCTTGATCTTCTGTAGGATCATCGCGCTGATTTCCGGCGGGCTGTATTCGCGGCCACCCATCTTGATGCGGACATCACCATTGGGGGCTTCAGCTACTTCATAGGGAACCAGCTTGAGCGCTTCTGTGACCTGTCTGTCGTTGAACTTCTTGCCCATAAAGCGCTTGACTGAGAAGATCGTATTTTCCGGGTTGACGACTGCCTGGTTACGGGCAACCTTGCCGACCAGTCGTTCATCGCCCTTCATGGCTACAACGGATGGAATAATATTGCTGCCTTCTGAAGAAGGAATAACCGTAGGTTCGCCGCCTTCCATGACGGCAACTACGGAGTTAGTCGTTCCGAGGTCGATACCGATAATGCGTCCCATAAGTTCTTTCGTCTCCTGATAATTGATGATCTTGCCTGATAAGTTCCGTGTGCTGGCCGTTATCCAGCGGATTGTGCGTTAATTTGCGACCCGTACCAGCGCCGGACGCAAGACATGCTCACCGGAGACATAGCCCCTTTGCAGGGTGGTCGTCACGATGCCGCTATCGTAATCACTACTGTCATCCATGCCGATTGCTTCGTGCATGCGCGGGTCAAAAGGTTGGCCGACTGGGTCCAGTACCTCGACCTGATAGTCTTCCAACAATTTGTCAAACTTCTTGAGGATCAGCGATGTGCCATTCACCCAGGCGTTGTCTTTAAGTTCGTCTGGTACATTTTCCAAAGCGCGGCCAAAGTCATCAATCATCGGCAGGACTTTCGCTATTGTGTCGAGCGAAGCCCGCTCAAACGACAATTTCATTTCACGATCTGTGCGCTTCTTATAGTTGATGAACTCGGCGCGGGCGCGCTGCCATCCTTCCATATTGGTCTTTGCTTCTTGGCGCGCAACCTCTAATTGTGCCTGCAATTCAGTCTCCGTCTGGTTTTCAGTTTGGCTGTCATCTGTGGATGTCGCCCCGGCAGTGCTTGCCGCTGACGACGATGCTTCCGTTATATCATGTTCGGGTGCTTCAGTTATTTCATCATGAGATACCTCAGCATCTGCACCGACACCTTGGGTATCTTTCATTGTTTCGTCGGACATCTTTGCTCCTGTGCGTCCCAATATAAATACTGTTCAGAGCGCAGAACGGCTCTAGTGTAGCGAATGAATAATAGAATCTTATTAGCAGATTGAAGAGAAAATGTGTACTTCGGCGAATAGCCTTAAGTTTTTATAATTTCTCACCCATTGACTGCGTTTTGCGTAGCGACAATCAGTTATTTTTGCCAGGTCGGATAATCAGATTACCACTGTCTTTGGCGGCCTCGTTGCCGCGCTCATCCTGGTACATCTGCACCAGCATATCGGTCATGATATTGCTGACATGGCGGACGGTACTGATCGCACGACCATAGTTGATATGCGTTGGGCCGATGACCGCCAGCGCCCCACTGAGCTGGTCCGGCATCCCATAGCGACCGAGTACAATACTCACACGGTCGATCTCATCCACTTTTTCATTACCCGCAATGATGACCTGTACCGCGTCCGGGTCCATCAGCGGCTGCAAAAACTGCGCGAAGATCATTTCAAACACCGGACGTTCTTCCAGAACGCGGACAGCTTGCTGCGCGCTGATGCCGTCCGGGAAGGCGCTGATCATATCACTGAGGCCCTCACGATAGAATACGTTGAACTGCTGCTTATTGGCATTGTCGAGTAGGTCCGCAGCCAGTTCGACCACTTCCTGTTCCAGTAGGGGCAGATGGCGCGCTTTCACTCGGATTTGTGTGGCGGTCAGGTTGGCACACAGCGTATTGATGCGCTCTGCGGATTCCGCCAGCTTGCTCTGGTTGACAGGTTCCGCCAGAGTCAGCATACGCTGGTGAACAGTGCTGCTCTGCGTGACCAGCACCAGTAGTGTCAGGCGGCCCTGGATGCTGATGAGCTGTAAGTGCTTAAATGTGTCTGATGTTGCCGCTGGTGACGTAATCAGTGAAGCTGTATGCGCTGTACGGGCGAGCAGTTTGGCTGCTTGTCTTAGCCATTGTTCCAGCACGGCAGGCATCTCGCTGAACTTCTGCTGGATCATGTTGCGTTCAACTGTAGGCAGATCGACATCATTGAGCAAGGACCGCACGAAGTAGCGATAGCCCAGCGTCGTCGGCACCCGTCCGGCAGAGGTATGCGGCGCGGCGATCAGGCCAAGCTCTTCCAGTTGGGCCATTTCATTACGTATGGTCGCTGAACTCACACCCAGGCTGTCATGCTCATAAAGCTGCTTAGAGCTGACCGGCTCAGGGTGGTTGGTATATTCCTGAATAATCAATGCCAGGATGCTTTCCTGCCGACTCGTGAGTTCTGGCAGGGAGGAAACCTCTTCTTGTGGCTTCTTGCTCATCTATACGGACTCATACATATCGGTGACGTTGCCATTAGGCTGCGCTTTTATTCTAGAAGGTAATTGATGTTGCAATCAAGTGCAACTCAGCAGTCTGGCGCCTGTTCACGTAAGATTTCTATTGGAAATGTTATCCATTAAGCGTAGACCAGTTCCCAAGAACAAGGTACGATAAGTAGCATACGCTGAACAAGTGCCTAATAAGACAGGAGTGCATTATGGGCGCCAATACATTTGATGTAAATGAAGCCGACTTCAAACAAGAAGTGCTGGATAGCGATACCCCCGTGTTGGTCGATTTCTGGGCAGAGTGGTGTGGCCCGTGTAAGATGGTTGCTCCCATCGTTGATGAAATTGCCTCAGAATATCAGGGCAAACTGCGCGTCGCCAAGCTCGACGCTGATACCAACCAGAATGTAATTATGCAGTATGGCGTCATGGGCATCCCCACCTTGATCCTCTTCAAGGGTGGCGAAGCTGTTGCGCGCGTCACGGGCTTCCGTCCGAAGGAAAACATCATGCGCGAGATTCTGCCACACATCGGCTAGATCATCTTTGCTGCACAAGCGTGACAAAATAAAATGCTCCCATTTCGGGAGCATTTTTGCTTTATATGGATCACGCCTGCTTACTTTGGTGGCAGGATCATATTGAGAACGACGCGATAGAGGTCATACTCACCTTTACGCTTCATTGCCCGCCAGATAGCAATCTCCGTTTTTAGATAGGCAATTGCTCGCCGATATCCCATTCGCTTGAGGATCACGATGATCTTTTCGTAATGAATGATATCGGTCTCTCGTTTATAAGCCGTGTCCAGTGATGCTTGTTCTTCGAGGTACTGTATGGCCTCTAAGACACGTTTCTGATTGTTTAGCATAGTGATGTTACCCTGAGTAGAACTTAAAATAGCGTAACACAAAAATGCTAACACAACATAAGACATTCTTCTCCCGATTGGGTGACGTTGTGAGTCAGATACGCGCTTAATCCGACCCTGGCTCACTCTGGGCTAGCGTCGATTCTGGGGCAAGCGGCACGAAAATCTGGAACGAGGACCCTTTGCCCAACTCGCTCTCGACCTCAATGCTGCCGCCGTGCTGCTCGACAATGGCATAGGACAGCATCATACCCAGGCCCGTACCTGTTTCACGACGCGCTTCCTCGTTGCTGCTGCGGAAATAGTTCTCTTTGAACAACCGTGACACATCTTCCTGCGACATGCCGATGCCTTCATCCTTGACTGATACTCGCATCATCTGGCTGGTGGAACTGCCACCTCGGCCTTTGTAATCGCTGACGACTTCGGCATCAATCGTGATGGTCGTATCTTCCGGGCTGTATTTATGCGCGTTGCTGACGAGGTTGGTTAGCACCTGAATGAGGCGCGTTTCGTCGCCCATCACCAGTGGCAGCCCATCCGGCACATTGTTGATGAGTTCCTGGTTTTTGCTATCCAGAATGTGGATGAAGGGCTGTAGTGCTCCGATCACCGCATGGCGAATGTCCATCGGCTCGACTTCCACACGGAATTCGTTGGCGTCGATTTTGGCCGCATCGCGCAAATCAGAGATGATCGTTTCCAATCGGCTGACGTTGTTGCGAACTACCGACAGCATCGACTGCTGCTGCTCGGTCAGTTGACCACTCATACCGGCTAGCAGGGCATCTGCATACCCCTTGATTGGCGTTAGCGGGTTTTTCAGTTCGTGGGCCGCGAAACCCATAAATGTGCTCTTGGACTTATTGGCTTCAGTCAGCGCGGTATAGAGCTGCGCATTCGCAATCGCGATACTGGCATGTTCCGATAGCCGTTGGGCAAAACCCCAGTCCGTCAGCGTAAAGCGCGGCATGGCATTGGTTTCAACGATGAGCATGGCATTGATTTCATCACCACTCATCATTGGCACCGTAATCTGGCTGAGGCTGTCCTTGAGGCCGCGATCATAATTCGGGTCGATGCTGATGTCTGGCGCAAAGTCGGCGCTGCGGGTACGCATCACACGCGCGACGATGCCCTCATCCAGCGGCCAGTATTTACCCTGTGCGCCCGCTGGATACTCATCTTCGTTGTAGCCCTGGAGCGCAACAATTTCCAGGTAGGGCGGTGACATATTGACGATGCCCAACGCTCCCGCCTGTGCGCCTAGTTCGTCCATCGCACTGCGAATTGTGACTTCAGCGACGGTTTTCAGGTCGAGGGCGCGGTTCAGTTCATGGTCGATGCGTTCGAGCACTTCCAGTTCACGTACACGGTCAGATAGCTGAATATCCTGCATCTGGAGCAAACGGGCGTTTTCAATCGCCACAGCCGCCTGACCGGCAAAGGTCGATAGCAAGTCCTGATCTGCTCGGACGAAAATCGTACCGTCTTTCTTATTCATAACCTGTAGCACGCCAATGACGTTGTTCTTGGCGACAAGCGGCACCGTCAGCAGCGAACGCGCCAGTACATCCTCGTCGAAGTCACGTGCATGGCGCGGATCTTCCGCCACATTATTGACGATCATCGCTTCGGCACTGGTCGCTACCTGCCCGACGATGCCTGTATTTAGCGGAATGCGTGTGCCGGTCAGTTCATCACCCGCACCACCAATCACCACGTTAAATTCGAGGGAATTCGGGTCTTCTTGTGGCTTCAAAAGCAGCGAACCAGCTTCAGCATTCAAAATGTCTACGGCACTGTCCATGATGAGCCGCAGCAGTTTATCGACATCGGCCTCAGTAGCAACCAACTGTTTGGAAATATCGTTGAGCACGGTTAGCTGGCGCTCACGAGCCTGTGTCTCTGAAAAGAGACGGGTACGCTCGATACTTGCCGCTGCCAGCGCGCCGATGTCGCTCAGGATACGCAGTTCTTCCGGCGTATATTCCGATCCAGGCGTCGTCTGGGCAACCGCCAGAACGCCGAGCGTGGTCGTCTTGGCCGTCAGCGGGACGCCCATCCAGGCCTTGATGCGCTCCGACTCAATCTGTTCCGTAATGCCCCGCGACCGCAATTCCTGGCTGTAGTCGGTCACATTGCGAGAAACCCCCCGCCGGATGACTTCGCTGACGAGGTCGTTGCTCATGGCCCAATGGCGATTTTCCATCGCGGCGATGCGATCATCGTTTTCCAGGAAGAAGGCATAATAGACATTATCAGTCGTGGTATCGCTCAGGGCGATATAGAAACAATCTGCATCGAGCAGTTTGCTGGTCTGAGTGTAGATGAGTTCCAGCAGGTCATCGAAGTCAATCGTAAAGCTGACCGCCTGGCTGACCTGACTGAGTACATCAAGTTCCTGCACACGGCGTTCCAGCGAGTTAATCACCTGTGAGCGTTCGGTGGCAATTGCGAATTGGCTGGCCAGACTGCCGATAAAGCGCACTTCTTCAAACTCAAAGCGGTCAGCATTAGCCGATGTTGCCCCAACAACCACAAACCCATTGAGTCGGTCTGGACCATGCAGCGGTGCCAATACACGCGCCCGCATTATTTGCAGGCGGCCTCGCTCGGACCACATCTCATGCGGCCAGGGTTGGCGTGGTACCAGGCTAACGGGTTCGGATGAACGAGAGAGCAGATCGACCATGGCACTATCGCCCGTGACGATGATGTCCGTCTTATCCGGCAAGCCACGATAGGCCTCGAAGTCATCATTGGCCTGTCGCAGGAATACGAAAATCGTGTGAGCCGCGATATTTTCCTTGATGAGCGCGACGAACTGATTGGCAATCTGGTCGTAGTTGCTCATGCTGGTCATGCTGCGGGCGAACAATTCCACTTTGTTTTGCAGGTCGCGCCGCCGCCGGAAGTAGATATTGTCGATGCGCGTCTGTAACTGGTTGCGAATGGGAGTGAACAGCAATACCAGGAAGAAGATGATGACACCCATCACCACCGGATCATTGACCCGTATGGCATTTCTCGCAACGACTGAACTACCAAAGATCAGCAGGAAAAATGCGAATAACAGCGCACCGAGCATGATGACATACGTCAAGCTGGTGCTGATGACGCGGTCTGTATCAAAGCGTCGATACTGTAAAACGGCATAAGCCAGGGCCGCATTCGGGAAGATGAACAACGGCATCAACGCCTCGAAGGCAACGGCCACTTGCAGGCCATTACGCACTAGAATCGTATTCAGCAGCCACAGCAGCAGTGGAATAATCATCAGGCTGGTGCCAATGAGCACGCTGTTGGTCTGATCGCGCGTAGTCACGAGTACCGCACGTGGCCGTTGATAGACGATCAGCAAGCCAAGCATCACAAACAGGCCGAAGATAGCATAGTTAGCCGCGATGCGGTTGGCCTGGTCATCCCAGGGAGAAGCCGGATTATAGAATCCGCGACTGAACCACACTGCAACGAGCACACCAACAGCAATCGGCACATACTGCAACCAGGGCATCTGATGGAGGATGGTCAAGCGCGACGGGAAAATCATGCCGAGTGTGATGAGCGCCCCACCAGCGCAGGCGGCTGCCAGCATCCACAGCGGGAATAGCGTCTGGGTTGTGCCAATATCAAAGATGCCGCCGACAAATATCGCTGACGAAAATGCGAAGAACGCCGCGTACAGTGCCGCTCGGTCGTTCGAGCGCACGACGAGGATGGCGAAACCGATGAACAGAATGATGATGCCACTGAAGAAGGGCAGGCCGAAGAACGCCAGCCAATCCGACAGGGGGAAGTTGCGCAGGTCGAACGTCACCGAGCATTGGGCAATGCCGTTAACGGGTTCCGCGCACAACTCAGGGTTAATCGCATTGACTGCAGCATCCCGCTGAAAATCAAACGTGACGCTGTCACCGGGCTGCATGCCGTCCATAATGCTGAAGAAATTTTGGCGCATCGCAGCAAAGTCGCTCAGGTCATCGGCCAGCGGTTGGCCATTGATGCCTGTAATCCAGTCAGCGCGCAGCAGGCCCGCTTCCCGCGCTGGCCATTCCTGGTACGTTGCCGGGGCCGCTGCTGTTGTCACCATCGTGTAGGAATAAAAGGCGCCTGAAAATGGCCGTTGATAGGTCTGGATGCCTGTTACGAGGTAAACAATAAAGCTCACCACCGTCACTACACCAAAGATGGCAACAATCGCTCGCCAGATGGTCGCACCGGAATGCGCGGGGCTGGACGTGTTCGATATGGCCCCTGTACGCAGAGTCGTTTCAGTCATGGGTTTGCTCGCGAGAACTTAATCGACATCGATCGGTAATCAAACGATATTGTAATTTTATCATACACTGCGAAGTGAACCTGTAAGATCTCGTATAATTTTGGTGGAATCCTTTTGTGTATGGCTCGATTTGTTATAATCGCTTTCTGAAAGTGCGTATGTGGATGTTGCCAGGTGAAATTTGTGCAGCTAGCCTGGCTGGTTCTGATACTGCCGCTTACTGATCATCCCGCTCGAAGCAGTAACTTTTAATCAAATTCTACGTAGAAGCCTATGGGAGCGTAATCGTAATGGATAAGGTGCCAGGTACAAAAGTGGATCGCTACGAGGACCGCGAGTCGCGGATGCGCTTCGGCAAGATGAAAATCTTCTCTGGATCAGCACACCCGACGTTGGGCCAGGAAGTTTGCCAGCAGTTGAGTAGTCGTTACGGTTACGAAGACATCAGCCTGGGCCGTTACGAGCGGACCGTTTTCTCCAATGAAAACATCTTCGTAAAATTGGCCGAAAGCGCTCGTGGCCGCGATGTTTACCTCATTCAGACGATGTCGTCGCCCATACACGAAAATATCATGGAAATGCTCATCATGATTGATGCCCTTAAGCGTGACAGCGCTTGGCGTATTAATCTGGTGGTTCCCTATCTGGCCTATTCACGCTCCGACAAGAAAGACCAGCCGCGTGTACCGATTACCGCCCGTCTGATCGCCAATATGATCGAAACGGCAGGGGCGGATCGTTACATGACGATTGACCTGCACTCTGGCCAGATTCAGGGGTTCTTCAATATTCCTGGCGATTCTCTGACCGCATTCTATTTGCTCAGTGAGTACGTGAAGAATAAACGTTTGGAAAATCTGGTGGTGGTTGCTACCGACCTCGGCTTCGTCAAGGACGCGCGTAACTGGGCGGAAGCGCTGGGGGTACCGATTGCCATCGTGGAAAAGCGGCGCGTCGGCAATGACGAAAATGCGATTGCCATGTCACTTATTGGCGATGTGCGTGACAAAAATGTCTTGCTGGTCGATGATGAAGTCAACACGGCGGGGTCCATCGTGAATGCCTACAATGTCGTCAAGCAGCATGGCGCGCTTGATGTCTCCTTTGCCTTCTCCCATGCCTTCTTCAGCGAAAAATCCAAAGAGCGGCTGGCATCGATTGATCTGAAAGAAATCATCTTCACCAATACCCTGCCTGTGAAGCCGGAATATATGCTGCCGAACATGACCGTGCTGTCCGTCGCGCCGTTGTTGGCAGAGGTCATCATCCGTGCCCACGAAGGGCGCAGCGTCGGCGAACTGTTCGACGAATAAGATCTGCGGGTCGTACACCTGCTGATACCTGTCAATCGATTAGAAAGCACAACATGTCGGAACAACCATCGCAGCCTACAGATCAGCAGTCGTACGAGAATGGTGGCGCATCGGCCACACCTCCTAATGAAAATCCCCTATATGATGAAATCACCGTCGCAGATGGCCAGGTCGAAGCCAAGCGACCTATTCGCGAACTGATTGTCGCTGGCCTGGGCTTTGGCGTTTTTCTGGCAGTGATGACGCTTGGCATCAACGCCATCGGCCTGGATCGCATTCAGGCTTTTATTGAGCAAGCCGGACCACTGGCCCCGCTGGCCTATATCGCCCTCAAAGCCGCGACCTATATTTTTGCGCCCCTCACCAGCGGCCCGATTCAGGTAGTCGCCGGTGCAATTTTTGGCAATGTCTGGCTGGGTGTCCTCTACACCTTAATAGGTGAAGTACTCGGTGGCAGTGTCAGCTTCTGGATTTCGCGCTTGTTTGGGAGGCCTGTTGTACAGCGTTTTGTCGGCAAAGAGGGCATGAAGCAGGTCGAGGAGTTCTACCAGACACGCATGGGCGGCTGGCGTTCCCTGGCGATTGCCCGCATCGTGCTGTTTTCCGTGTGGGATTTCCTCAGTTACGCCGCCGGACTGGCTCCAGTGAAATTTTCCAGCTACTTCCTGGTTTCCGTCATACTTGGCTTCTTCCCGACAGCCTTCTTCGTTGGCCTGGGTACGACAATCGTTGAGGATTCCTCCTCGCTCATCTGGATTTATGGCCTCGTTGCGCTGCTCATCGTCCTGCCGATCATCTTTCGCAAGCCGCTGGAACGCCTGTTAGGCAATCACTAGGCCCATATGTGTATCCATAGAGGTACTTTTCTGCCTCGATTTGTGTTTTGTTAAATAAGTATTTTCTTGCACAGCTTCTAACAACTTGTTTATGCTGCTATGCTATAATGCCGAGGTCTGTGACCTGGCAATATTGTCGCTGTACGCCATGTTGGCATCTGGCAGACCCTCTCAAAGATGAAGATCTCCGTGAAGGTGAATTATGTTCCGTAAAGTAGTCAAGTCCGTTTTTGGTGACCCGATGGAGCGTGCGGTCAACAAATACCGCGCACGGGTTGAGCAGATTAATGCGTTGGAGCCGCAGGTCAAGGCATTAAGTGACGAGCAACTGCTCGCCAAAACCGAGGAATTCAAGCAGCGTCTGGCCAATGGGGAAGCGCTCGATGATCTGTTGAACGAAGCATTTGCGCTTGTGCGTGAAGCCGCTATCCGCACGATAGGGCAGCGTCATTACGATGTGCAGATCATTGGCGGCATGGTGCTCCACGAAGGTCGCATCGCGGAGATGAAAACGGGTGAAGGTAAAACGCTCGTTGCGACACTACCGCTGTACCTGAATGCCTTGATGGGCAAGGGCGTGCATCTGGTGACGCCTAACGATTACCTGAGCAAATCAGGTTTGCAGCTTATGGGCCCCATTTACCACAAACTTGGTCTGAGCGCCGCTGTGATCCAGAACACAGGTGGTCGTCCGGATGATGGTTCCTACATGTTCGATCCGGATTACCTCAGCGATGATGCTCGCTACCAGAATTTGCGTCCTATCACCCGCCGAGAAGCTTATCGCGCGGACGTTACCTACGGAACCAACAACGAATTCGGTTTTGACTATCTGCGTGACAATATGGTCTGGGATAAGGAACGTCTGTCTCAAAGACCACTTTTTTACGCGATTGTCGACGAAGTGGACAACATCCTCATCGATGAGGCGCGTACCCCGCTGATTATTTCCGGCCCGTCAGATGAGCCGAGCGAGTACTACGGTGTCTTTGCCGCGATGGTCAAGCAACTGACGCGCAGTAGTGACGCCAGTGTCGATCTCGAAGAACCCGATGGCGATTACATCGTTGACGAAAAGGACCGCGTCGCCTATCTCACAGAAGCAGGCGTCGAGAAGATCGAAAAGACGATGAGCAGCAGCGGCTTGCTCAAGGCCGATAGCCTCTACCATCCAGAAAATGCGGAAGTGATCCCTTATCTGGATAACTGTCTGCGTGCACGGGCACTTTACCATCGTGATAAAGAATACGTCATTCAGGATGGCGAAATTGTCATCGTTGATGACTTCACAGGCCGATTGATGCCCGGACGCCGCTTCAGCGAAGGGTTGCACCAGGCGATTGAAGCCAAGGAAGGCGTCAAAGTTCGCCGCGAGAATATGACGATGGCGACCATCACCTTCCAGAATTTCTTCCGTATGTATGAAAAGCTGGCTGGCATGACGGGTACAGCCCTAACCGAACAGGAAGAATTCGAGAAGATTTACGAGCTGGATGTCGTTGCCATCCCGACCAACAGGCCCGTAATCCGTGAGGACAATAACGACCTGATTTATGTCAATGAGAAGGCTAAATGGGCTGCCATCACCGATGAGATTCGTGACCGCCTTAAGAAGGGGCAGCCGATTCTCGTGGGTACGGTCGCCATTGAAACCTCCGAACGGCTGGCAAAAGAACTGAACAAAGCCCTGCGCGATGAACTCAAGAGTGGCGAAGTGCGCGTCGAAGTTCTGAATGCGAAGCAGCACGAACGTGAAGCAGGTATCATTGCTCAGGCTGGACGACCCGCCACTGTAACGATTGCGACCAACATGGCGGGTCGTGGTGTCGATATTTTGCTGGGCGGCAACCCTGAAGGTATGGCCCGTGAATCGCTCAAGCGGGAGGGCATTGATATTACCGAAGCCACACCGGAACAATGGCAGGAAGCTTTTAAGGAAGCCAAAGCAGAATGTGATGCAGCCCGTCAACGAGTACTGGATGCAGGCGGCTTGTATGTGATGGGTACCGAACGCCACGAAGCCCGTCGTATCGACAACCAGTTACGTGGTCGTTCCGGTCGTCAGGGCGATCCGGGTGAAACTCGTTTCTTCCTCAGCCTGGAAGATGACCTCGTTCGCCGATTCAATGGTGAGGCGGTCAAGAAGATCATGTCCTGGGCCAATTTGCCGGAAGACGAACCGCTCGAACATGGCATGATTAGCAAGTCAATTGAGCAGGCGCAAATCCGTGTGGAAGGCCACAACTTCGATATTCGTAAGCGTGTCCTTGATTACGACGATGTCGTTAATCGCCAGCGCAGCTTTATCTATAACCAGCGCAAGGAATGGCTGGAGCGTGATGGCGACGATATGGAAGATGCCTACTTCGAGATGATCGAAGGCGGCCTGCGCGATGTTGTTGCTGGCTTTGCTGAAAGCGAAATCGACGACGACACTTATGATCTGCTGTATCAGGAATTGCTGAAGCTCTTCCCGGTTCCGCAGCATCTGACGCCAGAAACCATGTCCGAAATGGAATGGGATGATCTGGAAGAAGCGGTGGTTGATGGTGCCCATGATGTGCTTGACGCCAAGATGCAGGAGTTGGATTCTGTTCAGGAAGGGCTATCTACTCGTGCCATGCGTCAGACAGTGCTGCGTGCCATAGATATCCATTGGCAGCGTCACCTGACAGCGCTCGACGAACTGCGCGAGGGCATCGGCCTGATGGGCATTGCCCAGCGCGACCCGCTGACGGAATATCAGCGCGAAGCTTTCCAGATGTTCGACACACTACAGGATCAGATCACCGAGATGGCCTCGCGCATGATCTACGCTGTTCAAGTAGAACGGGCGCGCCGTGAACCTGTTCAGCGCAATCTGTCCAACCTGCGCAGCAACAAGGCTGGGGCCGATGTCGAACCACAGACCATCCGCAATACCCGCAAGCTGGGTCGCAATGATCCTTGCTGGTGCGGGAGTGGCAAAAAATACAAGCAGTGCCACTACAAATCGGACCGTGCAGGCATCACATCCCCAGCGGAAAAAGCCGCAGTCGAGTCGTAAAACACGCATATTGCACCGAGACAGCCAACGAAGCGTTGGCTGTCTTGATTTCTGATGAATTTTTATTTAACTTTTGACAGAAGCTGTGTATAATGGTTTTATATCATAGCTTGTTTTGCTCACAGTACTGATCCGGCATCGGTTCTGTGGAACTTACATGTCTAAAATTGGCGCATTTTATTTCGTTGGCACTTTTGGAAGAAACTTCTCCATAAATATGCTTATTACAAGGTTGTATAAGTCACCATTAGCGGATTAGGAGTGAATTGATGGTGCAAACCAGTGCATATGCCAAAGCTGAATCAGGCAATGGTTGGGATGAGTTTCTAGTCAATGAAGTCAACACCTTCGCCAAATGGGATCTGATACGGTTCTTCCACGAAAATCCCTACACCACTGATACCCCGGATCACATTGCTTCTGTGATCGGTCGCGATGAAAGGGTCGTCAATCGTGCCCTGGAGGACCTGACCGGTACTGGCATCCTGAAGAAGAAGAAGGTGTCGAAGGTTACGGTGTACGGCTATTCCTCCGACGATGAAATTCGCGCACGCATCGAAGCATTTCTTTCTGCCTGCTATGATCGGGAATTTCGCATCTATGCGATCAATCAGGTGATCCAGGGGCTGGACACACAACGCCATAGCGCCTGATTTGAATGACTTTTTCCGGTTAGCCTGACGAATATCAATGGAAACCAACGCACTGCACCAATTCTTGATTTTGTTTTCGTGGTTTCCATTGGCTGCATTTATCCTCCTTGTGCTCCTGATTGCACGTTTCTACCAGCGTTTCTCCGGTGAGCAAACCTATTTCTGGTTGTTTATGGTGCCGATTGTCGCCTTCGGTGTGGTGGCCGTGCGTCAGGCGGGTAGTCCATCCGGCCAATGGGATATTATCGCCAGCCTGGTTGCTGCCATTGCTGGGCTAATCCTGCTGGTGCTGGTCTATCACCTCTATGTCCGAATGAAGGCCCATAGCAAAAAATATGAAAGTGAGCAGGCCAACCTGTGACGAACCTGGCTGTCTTCCTGGGAACGTTTGGCTGGCTGGCGGTAGGTGCTGCCCTGGTGATCGTCGCTCGGCTCAGTCATCGGTTGGGGACAGTGACCCATGCTCGCCCATATTATCGCCTGATGGACTTCGCGGCAGTCATGATCTGCATTGGGGCACTCGGTTCCTTAGCCCTGGAGTGGTCTTCACTGGCGCAAAATGACCAGTTGGCCCACAATATGTTAAGTATGTTATGCGACACACTTGTGGCCGTCGGAATATCATTGGGCCTTGGGGTTGCCTGGTATTACTGGAGCTGGCTCCTCGCTGAGCGCGACTGATCCCCCTGCTGTGCCCAATGACATGTAACATGAGGGGCATGAAATTTGGAGAATGGGCTACGCGACCGTATTCGGGCGCTCCCTAAAATTGAGTTACATCGTCATCTTGAAGGGTCGGTGCGTCTTTCGACGCTGGTGGATATCGCCAAATCATATGACCTGGGATTGGCGCCGCCTACGCTTGATGCCCTGCGACCATTGGTGCAGATGACCGATGGTGACGAGCGGAGTGCGCAAGGGTTTCTGAGTAAATTCCAGGCATTGCGAGAATTCTACCGCTCACCCGAGATTGTCCAGCGCATAGCTTACGAAGCAGTCGTGGATGCCGCCCTCGATAACATTAAGTACATGGAACTGCGCTTTACGCCCAAGGCCATGTGCAGCCTATCGTCTCTCAGTTTTGATGACGCAACCTTCGCCGTTTGTGATGCCGCCAATGCCGCTGCCAATGAATGCGGCATCATGGTGCGCTACATTGTTTCGATCAACCGCCACGAATCGGTTGACCTCGGCTACGAGGCATTGGAATCCGCAGTACGTTACCGTGACCTGGGCATCGTTGGCTTTGACCTCGCAGGTGCGGAAGCAGATTATCCGGCGTCTTTGTTCCGTGATGTGTTCGCAAAAGCCAGCACGGCGGGCCTTGGTATTACGATCCATGCCGGGGAGTGGGCCGGAGTCGAAAGTATTCGTGATACGCTCGACCATATGGCTGTTGACCGCATTGGTCACGGCATAGCCTCTGCACATGATGCCGCTATCCAAAGTGAATTGATCGAACGCGGCATCGTGCTGGAAGTATGCCCGATGTCGAATGTCCTCAGTGGGGTGGTGCCGACCTTGCGTGAGCACCCATTGGCCAGGCTGACGCAAGAGGGCGTCTGGACGACCATCAATACTGATGATCCGTCGGTGTGCGATGTAACACTCACGGATGAAATAGCCTATGCTGTCGAAAATGGCCTGATGCTGGAAGCCGATATTCCCGACTATACCTTGCGCGCTGCTGGTGCCGCCTTTTTGCCACAGCAGGAATGTGACGATCTTGTAGCGACCTTCAACGGCTGGCTGATGGAAGCCGATTAGTATTATGCTTCAAATCGGCGACATCACAATTCACCTGATTAATGATGTAACTGCCTATGTTGACCCTGGTGGTGCGTTCGGATTGGTTCCCCGTGCGCTTTACAGTCGCTATCTGATGCCCGACGAGCGCAACTTCATTCCGATGTGTCACCTTAGCCTGCTTGTGCAGGCCGAGGGCCGCAACATCGTGATTGATACAGGCTTCGGAACCAAGAATATGAAACTTGCGGCCCGTCTGATGAGTGTTCGCCCCGATGCCATGAATGGACTCATGCGTGGCCTGGATGCGCTTAACGTCACGCCGCAAGACATCGACCTTGTGATTGATACACATCTGCACAGCGATCACTGCGGTGGCAATACCTACTATGTTGAAGGTGGCAGCGAACCTGTTGCCGCGTTCCCCAACGCCGAATATGTAGTTCAGCGGCGAGAATACGAAGATGCGCGTCAGCCCAACGAACGTACCCGCGCTACCTACATCGCCGATAACTTTGAGCCTTTGGTCACTAGTGGTCAGATGCGTTTGCTTGATAGTGACAGCGACCTCGCACCTGGGATTCGGGGTGTTGTCACGCCTGGTCACACCCCCGGCCATATGAGCATCATCTTCGAGAGTCAGGGCCAGCATGGGGCATTCATCTGCGATATGGCCAGCTTCGCCGTGCACTTTGAGCGTTTAGGCTGGATGACTGCCTACGATGTCGAACCCCTCATCACGTTGGAAACCAAGCGCAAATGGCAGCGCTGGGCACTCGATACTGACGCGACCCTGATCTTTCCTCATGATTGCAAACGGCCTGTTGGCCAATTAAAAGACGAGGAAGGCGGCAAACCATTCCTCGTCCCATTAGATGTACCTGTTTTCGGCCTCGATGTGGCCGATTTCAATGCGCGCTACTGATTACTGACGTTCCTGCCACTCCGCAATCGCCTGCTGAATAAAAGCCCGTACGTGCGGCTCGGCCACTTCATCGACCGCATCATATGACATGCCGTTAACGACGATGCGTACCCCGCCACTCAGCGAGGGCATAATGCCAATCCTCTGCCCATCCATTTCCGGCGTGTAGCGCAGTTTGTGCTGCAAATAAGCATCGATGGCATTAGCGATGTTCAGTTCGGGAGGGGCGTCCATCGTGACTTTGGCTTTGCGGAAGGCCCCGCGTGATTCAATGTTGACCTGCTGATCGTCGAGCTTGAAGCTTGGCAAATCGCCCGGTAGATGCCCCTCGCGATCAATCGGCGGCGGTGGCGCTGATGAACTGAAGAACATCTCCGGTTCTGGGTCAGGAATGGCTTCTTCATACTCATCATCATAAACATTGTGCCGTAACTCATCGATCAGGTCCGGCTTTTCTTCAGCGACTGCCTCAACCGGAGCAGGCTTAGACGATGGTTTGGCTGCCTTGTGGTCGGTCTGCATAATAACGCCGCTGAGTTCGGTCATAATCGACTTAAAAGTTTTCTTCATTTCAGGCTCATCGGCCAGATTGTAATAGCCGACGCCATCCATCCTGACCAGCAGTTGACCCGTCGCTTCATCGCGCATGACATCGATCAGGGACGTGGCTTTAACAGCTTCGCCACTGCTAAGTTTGACGTGCCCATTGTTGCTGGCGAGGGCAGGCTCACTGACCATACCATCTAAAAGACTGCCAAGTTCCGGCATATCGATGTCGTCAAGCAGGTCGCTGGTAAGAGAAACGCGATCATCATTCTCAGCCTGTGCCAGCAAATCAAGCGCACTTGGTGCCCTCACTGCTGAGGTCGTCGTTGTGCTGGTCGTGTTGCTCATACTGGTTGTATTCGCCTTCATGCGCTTGCGAACCGATCTGATGACCAGATAGGCGATCAGCAACAGCGCCGGAATGAACACATACAGGCTGGCGATGGGTAAAATTTGTTGAATGAAGCTGCCAAAGTCGATCATAGAGACTCCTTATTTTCGTGGCTGGCAGGTCGGGCAAAAATGCGTCCCGCGCTGCGCCACTCGGATTTTGGCCATGGTCGTACCACAAACTTTGCATGGCTGACCATCTCGCCCGTAGGCGTAAAAATGCTCCTGTGAATTGCCTTTGTTGCCATCCGCTTTCCGGTACCAGTTGATGCTGGCGCCTTCATGTTCGACGCCATCTGCCAGCGCGGCACGGATCGTTTCATACAGGCGGCTGATTTCGTCGTCACTCAAGCTGTCGGATTTGCGCATAGGGTGGATTTTCGCTCGGAACAGGGCTTCATCGGCATAAATATTGCCGATGCCTGCGACGAAGGTCTGGTCCAGCAGCAGCGCTTTAATGACTTTGCTGCGACCTTCTATCCGTGCTTTCATCACCTCCAGCGTAAAGTCATCTTCCAGCGGTTCCGGTCCCAGCGGTCCGGTGATCGCTTCCAACTCGTCGGTCAGGTATACCCGCCCGAACTTGCGACTGTCGCTGAACCGCAGTTGCTCGCCTGTATCCAGCCCAAATTTGACGTGTACCCAGCGATCAGCATCGTGATCGTTGCTCGCGGGTGCGACGTATAAGCGGCCTGTCATTTTAAGGTGGACCAGCAGATACGCATCTTCCAGCTCTATGACGATGTACTTGGCACGTCGTCCAACAGCTTTGATTGTCTGTCCGACGGCCTGTGCTTCAAACGCTTCTGGTGTGGGCGTACTGATGCTTTTGGGCCAGTCTGTCCACATGCTGGTGATGGTTTTGCCGACTAAATCCGGTCGAATACCGCGTACAACAGTTTCTACTTCTGGTAACTCAGGCATAGTGTAAGTGTAATCCGTTTTATAGGAGATTTACGTATAGATGCGTTGACAATATCTAAACACATTCTATATACCGTCATAAGAAGTGGCCAGCCTGGACAGCATCTTTCATACTTTTGTTATATTGCCAATTACTGAAAATCTGCTACACTGGCCTTATCTGAAAGCTTATGACCCCAGAAAACTCCTATGGCCGGCACGTTAGTTCGCAAATAGTCCCAAATTCTTGAGGTATCCCTGCGACCTGGAACGTGTGCTTAACATGCCCTCGTTTTGTTTCTAATCACATTGCTGATGTCTGCGCCGGATGTCCTCCGGTGTTTTTTGCGTTTACCCTTGAGCCTGCCTAGGAGAAGCCTACATGCGGTCAAATATCATCAAAGTTGTCATCATCAACTTTGCGCAACGCTTTCATCTATATATCCATGCCTATGCGCTGCTGCTGCAAGGGCGTGGCCTCGATTTGCTGCAAATCAGTACCATAGAATCGGTTGTGATTGGCACCATCTTCCTGATGGAAGTGCCAACTGGTGTGATTGCCGACCGAATTGGCCGTAAGTGGTCGATAGCTGCTTCGACCTTTCTGATGATGTGCGCGGAAACGCTGTTCATCTTCGCCCAGGACTATGCGCTGTATCTTTTTATTGGGGTATTGACGGGAACAGGCTTTGCCTTCGCATCCGGTGCTGTCGAGTCGATGGTCTATGACAGCCTGCCACCAGATGGGCGCGAGAATGCCATGAAGCGCGCGATGGGGCTGGTCGGCTCAACAGGTCAGATCGCGTTCTTCATCGCGCCCATTATCGGTGCCATCATCATCGGCGATGCGACCCCCGAACGCTTTACCGCAGCCATTGTATTGACGGCGTTGTCGCTGTTTCTTGGGTTGCTCGTCAGTTTCACGCTCAAGGAACCGCCTACAGATTGGGAAGCCGAGAAACCAAATGCCCTTGGTATCCTGCGCAACGGCATCGCAGAGTTGCGTGGTAGCCCTCAGTTGCAGCGCATTGTGATGCTGCTTGTCTTTACGATGCCCTTCACAGGTACCCTAATCGGCGTCCTGGCGGCTCCTTACCTGACGCAGAATGGTGTTTCCCCGTTTATGGTGGGTGTGGCACTGTCGGTTGGCAGCTTGATGGCCGCCTTTACTCAGCGCTATGCCTTCAAGGTCGAGGAGTGGTTGGGCCAGCGCGTGGCGATTACCGTGCTGGTGCTGCTTCCGGGTATCCTGTATGGCATACTGGCGATGATCGCTGGACCGATTTGGGCGTGGCTGCTGGTCGTGCTGCTCTATGGCACCAATGATATGAAAGCGCCCTTGTTCTCTGCCTATCAGAACGCCCTGATCGCCAGCCAGAGCCGAGCGACTGTGTTGTCGCTCATCAACATGATCGTGAGCCTGTTTATCGCGATTGTCGCGCCGATCTATGCCGCCATCGCCACCCGCTCGCTGCCCTTGGCCTTTCTCGTGATGGGGAGTGTTATCCTTGTAGCAGGCATTACCTTGCGTGTGGATCGCCTGATGCCGAAACAGGTTGCTGAAAATTCGATGGACTGAAACGTACGTTAGGCTTGAGGATTGCATATCATGGGGCTGATGTTGGTGTTTTAACCTGCGCAATCAGCCCCGGCCCATGCTATACTAGGCATGTACGACATCCGTTCTAAATACCATCCGATAACTTGCCGTATTCAGTCAAACATGGTCCTATGACAAGCGATTTTGTTCATCTTCACGTGCATACGGAATACTCCCTGCTTGATGGTCAGAGTAAGATCAAAGACCTGATGGCGCGCGCCAAAGAGCTGGATATGCCAGCCGTTGGCCTGACCGATCATGGTGTCATGTTCGGTGCGATTGATTTCTTCAGAAACGCTCGTAAAAGCGATGTAAGGCCTGTAGTTGGCATGGAAGCTTATCTCGCACCGCGCACGCGGTTCGATAAAGACCCGCGCCTGGATAAGCGCCCATACCACATGCTGCTGCTGGCCAAAAACATGACGGGCTATCGTAACTTGCTCAAGCTGGCCAGCCTCAGCCAGTTGGAAGGCTATTATTACCGCCCCCGCATCGACTGGGACACTATGGCCCAATATGCGGAAGGCGTTATCGCCACCAGTGGTTGCCTCGCTGCTGAAATTCCGCGCCTGGTGGAAGAGGGCAAAGACGCCGAAGCCCGCGAGAAGATAGGTCAGTATCAGGATACCTTCGGCGCCGACAATTTTTATCTGGAAATTCAGCCGCATGATATTGAGCTGCTGCACACGCTCAACAATTGGCTGATCGACTATCGCAAAAGTGGCCACACTGATGTTGGCCTGCTGGCGACCAATGACATGCACTATGTCCGCGCCGATGATACCGACACTCACGATACATTGCTGTGTATCCAGACGAGTTCGCGTAAGAACGAAACCGACCGCATGATGCTGGAACCGCTCGGCAGCTACTACATGAAGAGCGCCCAGGAAATGCGCGCTGCCTTCAAGGGCGTTCCTGAGAATATGATCGTCGAAGGTTTCGCCAATTCGCTCAAAATCGCAGAAATGTGCGACGTTGAGCTGGAAAATGATGGCTACCATCTGCCCGTATTTCCGGTTCCTGGTGGCATGGACGAAGGTGTTTATCTGCGCTATCTGGTCGAGATGGGCATGAATTGGCGCTATGACGAAAATTGGCGCGATGATTCTGTTCTGAAGGAGCGTGTTGAGCGTGAGCTAGGCATCATTGGCAACATGGGCTTCAACACCTACTTCCTGATCGTATGGGACCTGTGCGAATTCGCGCGCCGCGCCGATATCTGGTGGAACGTGCGTGGTTCCGGCGCAGGGAGTGTGGTGGCTTATAGTCTCGGCATCACCAGCATTGATCCCATCCAGAACAGCCTGCTCTTTGAGCGCTTCCTGAATCCAGGCCGTGTATCCATGCCGGATATTGACCTTGACTATCCTGATGATCGCCGTGCGGAAATGATCGCCTATGCTGCCGATAAATATGGCACCGACAAAGTCGCCGCAATTATCACCTTCGGCACGATGGGGGCGAAGGCGGCTGTCCGTGATGTAGGCCGTGCAATGGATGTTGATCTGGCCAAGATCAACCTCGCTGCCAGCATGATCCCGACTGAAGCGCGCCAGAAGTCGATTCAGGAATATATCGACATCAATCCTGAACTCAAGCAGCTTTACGAGCGTGATCGGGAAATTAAGCAGGTGATGGACACGGCCATGAAGCTCCAGGGGATGACGCGCCATGCCTCGACCCATGCGGCTGGTGTTATCATCTCAGATCGGCCACTGGATGAATATATCCCGCTGCACCGCATCACTGGCACGGACCCCAGTGGTGGCTCGCTCAAAGCGGTGACGCAGTTCCCGATGGAAACCGCTGAGTCGATTGGCCTACTCAAAGTGGACTTCCTCGGCCTGTCAACCTTGACCATTCTGCGCAAAGCCTGTGACCTGATTGCCCAGCATCAGGGTATTCGTTATACGATGGCCAATATTCCCTATCGCCATGATGATCCGCGCCTGACCGACCAACAGGTCGAGATGCTCGACGATGCTTTTGCCATGATGGGACGCGGCGAAACAGTCGGTGTGTTCCAGGTAGAAAGTCCTGGTATGCAGTCCATGCTGCGCGGTATGCGACCAACCAAATTTGAGAATATCGTCGCGGGTATCTCGCTTTACCGCCCTGGCCCGATGGACTTCATCCCGCACTATAACGAACGCCTGCATGGCCGTGAAGAAGTGCCTTATCTGCACAACAAACTGGAGCCGATCCTCAAAGAAACGTTCGGTATCATCGTCTACCAGGAGCAGATCATGCAGATTGCAGGTCAGCTCTTTGGCTACGCCCTTGGTGAAGCCGACTTAATGCGTAAGGCCGTGTCTAAGAAGAAAGAAGCCGACCTGCTCAAGCATCGCAAAATCTTCCTTGAACGTGGCCCTGAACATGAGGTGGATGAAGAGACAGCCGATAAGATATTTGAGGAAATCAAGTTCTTCGCGAATTACGGCTTCAACAAAGCGCATGCATCTGACTACGCCGTCATTACCGTGCAGACAGCCTTCCTCAAATGCCAGTATCCAGAAGAGTACATGACGGCACTGCTGTGCGTTCAATTCGATGACAGCGCTAAAGTCGCGACCTTCCTAGAAGAGTGCCGCCGCCTGAATATTCCTATTTTGCCGCCAGATATCAACTACAGTCAGCTAGACTTCGATATTGAAACCATGCCCGATGGTCGTCGCGGCATCCGCTTTGGCATGGCTGCGATCAAGAACGCGGGTGTGGCTGCGCTGCAACACATCATCGACTGCCGTAATGAAAACGGGCGTTTTGAATCACTTGAAGATTTCTGCCATCAGGTCGATCTGCGCGCGGTTGGCAAACGCGCCCTGGAAAGCCTCATCAAGGTTGGTGCCGTGCCGTTTGGTGATCGTGATGCGCTCTACGAAAGCCTGGATCGCATCGTCGGCTTCAGCACAGAGTATCACAAGGCGCAAGAAGTTGGTCAGATGAGCCTCTTCGGTGGCGATATGGGCGTTGATGAAGAAACGCTGTACATCCCGCCAGCCAAAGACCCCGTGCGCCCCCGCGATATGCTCGGCTGGGAAAAAGAGCTGCTCGGCCTATACGTCACAGGGCGTCCGGTAGATCGCCATCGCGACAAGTTCGCCGCCATGAGCAACCTGCATGTGGTCAACGATCTGAAAGCCAATGCTGAGGCCATGCACGAAAAGCCCGTGCGCGTCGCCGGAGAAATTGTCTCTCTGCGCAAGATCATCACGCGCACCAATACCCAGATGGCGATTTTGCAGGTCGAGGACTGGCACGAAACGGCGGGTACTATCGAAGTCGTGCTGTTCCCTCGCACTTGGGACAAAGTGGTCGATTACTTTGAAGAGCATCATCAGCGCCAACCAGTAGAAAGCGACCTAGTGGTGGTGAATGGTGTCTTTGATATTTCTCGCGGTGATCCACAGATCAAAGCGGACATGGTCGATGACCAGTTCCAGGTGATGACGCCGGAAGATATCGCTGCACTGGCCGATCAACAGGAGCGTGATTTGGCTTGGCGGCATGAGCCAGATTTGCCTGCTGCCGTCACCAATGCCGATGAATCGCCATTCCTGTTTGATGAAGAAACGGGTGAATTGGCCCAGGATGCCCCGGAACCTGAACCTGCGCCAGTGGCAGATGTCGTACCTGCTTCGTATAGTCCCAATAGCCCCTCGATTGAGCCTCAGTTTGGGGCCAGTGATGAGGTTGTTGAAGAAGACGCTGCTCAGGAGACGGCGGCTAACGGCAGTTCTGCCCAAAATGGTCACAATAGCCACATTGAAATGACCTTTGATGATGATCCGGCAGATGATGAACCCGCCCCGGCCTGGACCGAAGAAATTCGGTTGGATGATGGCGACGAAAACCCCTTCGCTGACATCGACAACAGAGGTATGATTCACCGTCATATCACGGTGCAGTTCCCCCGCAGCAATGACGCTGAAAAGGACCGTCGCCGTCTGCGTCGCCTGCACAACCTGCTGATTAAGTATCCGGGTACGGATACGTTCGACATCAGGTTGACGGGTAAACCACGTGATATTACGATTAGCTACCCTCAACAGACGACTGGTTTCTGTCAGGACCTCCTGACGGATCTAGAGCGCATCGTCGGTGAGGAAAACGTCATCATTATTGAGGATGAACCGCATATACAAGATGCGAGTTAATCGCCTATTCTAGTGGCCGATTCTTAACATCTTCTTTACCACAATTCGCTATGATAATGCGGTTTTTGATGTCAGATTCAACAGCGTTACAATTATCGCTGGTCCATCGAAGCTGGCTATGTAGAACAGAGGAAACGAGGTGCGCGTATGAAGCGAATCGCCGTGATGACAAGTGGCGGTGATGCGCCTGGAATGAATGCAGCAATCCGCGCGGTCGTACGTGCCGGGATTGCAGAGGGTGTAGAAGTCTACGGCATTCGCCAAGCCTACCAGGGGTTACTTGCGGGTGATATGGAACGCCTGACAAGTCGTGAAGTAAGTGGTATTTTGCAGCGCGGTGGCACAATCTTACAGACCGCGCGTAACGAGGAATTCAAGACAGCCCAGGGGCAGCGTAAAGCCCTGCGCCGACTCAACGAACAGAATATTGAGGGGATCGTTGTCATAGGTGGCGATGGCAGCCTGCGCGGTGCCAACGTACTCAGTCAACTTGGTATTCCCACAGTGGGCATCCCGGCCAGCATCGATAATGATATTTATGGGACAGACACCAGCATCGGCGTCGATACAGCATTGAATACCATTCAGGATGCGCTCGACCGCCTGCGCGATACAGCGACCTCACACAATCGCTGTTTCATCATTGAGGTCATGGGCCGCAATTGTGGGTACCTGGCACTGACAGGTGGCATCCTCGGCGGGGCTGAGGTTATCATCACCCCAGAAAAGCCGATGGCCATGGAAGAAGTTGCCAGAGAGCTGGAGGAAGCCTATGTGAAGGGCAAGGCCCATGCGATTGCTATCATCGCGGAAGGGGCACCCTACAAAGTCACAGACTTATCGGAATTCCTGGAAAAGCAGCAGGTCGGCTTTGAAATCCGCCTGACGATTCTGGGCCATACCCAGCGCGGTGGCAGTCCATCGGCCTTTGATCGCTTGCTGGCGACGCGCATGGGTGTGGAAGCCGTCCATCGCCTGCTTGCAGGCGAATCTGGTGTGATGGTCGCCCGCCAGGGCCGTAAGCACACAACCGTGCCACTGGAAGAAGTCACATCACGTATGCGCGAAATCTCTGATGAGTATTTTGAGCTGGCGGAGTTGCTCCAGTAGCGTCAATCACGCTCACGGCTGATTTCCGCAAGGCGAGCGTGTAAGACACGGATTAACGCTGTTACCGGTACCCGTACCTGTGTGCCGCGTTCGCCCGCACTCAGGACAATATGTTCAAGTTCACTGGCTGGCTGGTCGAGATAGACTGGCCAGTTTTTGTTCGTCAGCATCAATGGGCTGATGCCCCCGACCTGTAATCCGGTCAGCTTCTCCGCATCGGTGTGGCTGGCCATCCGCACTTTTTTCTCATTGGCGGCTGCGGCCATCGCTTTCAGGTCAAGCTGCCGATCAGATGCGATCAATGCCAGCATCGGCTTATCCGTCGCCATCGATTGCACCACCAGCGTTTTATAAACCATGAACTCCGGCAGGCCGATCATCTCTGCGACTTCGACCGCATCCCGCGTAATCGGCTCGTATGTCAGCACCTCATAGGCGATTTTGTGCTGTTCCAGCAGCCGCATGGAATTGAGTTTTTTGCCTTTGGCCATTATGCACCCTCATAAGGATGAATGCTTAAGCGTACCGTGCCGCTGATGGTTTCGCTTGGTTGCAGTACAAATACGCCCGATCCGTTGATGCCTTGGTCGTACAGGTTGAACCCGTCATTGGCATTCGTTTGCGGTTCGACTGCGACCGAAGGTGTTTTTGTATCGGTGTAAATCAAAATGTGCTTGAAGATGGCATCGGCCTGCATTTGTAGTTCACTACGCCATTGCGGATAAACGATACGCACGGGTCTGGATAGATCGCGCTCAGTGAGTAGGTTATCCAGTTGTACGCCATCAACCAGGCCACGTAACTCGCGGAAATCGCCTTTCTCGGTTATGTTCGCTGGCGCTGCATCAGCCATAGCCTGTGTAAGGTGGAATTCCTTCTCCGTCGGAATTTCAACGAGGGGCATGGTATCCGTGCGCACAAAGTAGGGATGGTGCCCGAATCCGGCGGGGAAGGGCTGGTCATCCACGTTGGTCAGCGAGACATCCCAGATGAAGGCTTCATCTTCCAGCCGATATTCTGCCTGCGCGGTAAAGGCAAACGGAAAATTGACATCATCGAAATCGCGGCTGTCGAACGTCATGCGGATGTACTTCTCATCACTGCTGACGATCTGCCAGGGGCGGTTGCGTACATCACCATGCCGTGCTGTGCCGTCATCCTTCGTTGTACCCAGTTGATACTCCGCATCGCCAAAATGCAGCACCCCATCGCGAATGCGATTAGCCCAGGGCAGCATGATGAAGCTGCTGCAATTGCTGCTGTTTCCATAATGGGTGTCGTCAGTTGGGCGCATCAGGTCGATCCAGTTGCCGCTGTAACGCACTCGGCCAAACGCGATGCTGGCGCCAGTCTGCGGCAGAATGCCTGCCTGCCAGTGCGCATTCTGTAAAACATGTGCCTCTGTCATATTCGCTCCTAGGTCGAATGATGCTTGTCGTCAGTTAGATAATCCTCTTGCTGCCTGCTGATGGCTTAAAGCTATTTGTACTGATTTTTGGCGCGCTGGCCGATGAAGCCAGGGATCAGAATATTGCCCAGCACCAGCAGCCGATCAAAGAAGCGCAGAATCACGCGCTGGCGATGAGATTGCTCCAGAACGACCTTGACCATCGCCTCGGCGACGGTTTCCGGTGACATGGTGGGGACCCCGCCGCCAGACCGCTTGCCTGCGCCCAGCCGCTTCTCATCGAACTCAGTGTTGGTGCGTCCGACGAGGAAATCGGTCACGTGAATATTGTCCTCTTCCAGCTCGACGCGCAGCGAAGCGCCCAGACTGCTGACGAAGGCTTTGCTGGCGGCATAAGTGGCGGCATACGGCGATACCATATTGAATGCCACTGACGATGTAATCAGGATATGGCCACCGCCACCAGCCCGCATCGCTGGAACGGCTGCCCGAACAGTATGCAGCACACCGTCGATATTCGTGCGCAGCAGTGTTTGCAGGTCGTTCCAGTCACTCTCCACGATAGGCCCGCGTTGACCCACGCCTGCATTGGCAATTGCTGCATCCAGCCGACCAAATCGCTCGACAGTCGCGTCAACTGCTTTCTGCACATCCTCCGCCTGGGTGACATCACCCGCCAGCGCCAGAAAATCCCCATGTGTACCCGTCAAATTGGCGATCTGTTGGCCGAGCTGTTCCAGTCGTTCTATCCGGCGAGCCATACCGGCGACATGGCAGCCAGCCTGGGCAAATGCCAGGGCGGCTGCCTGCCCAATCCCACTGGAAGCGCCTGTTATGAAGATGACCTTGGTCATTTTTATGGACCTATGATGTGTTCAAGACAGGCCGTAGTTTAACCCGCCCGAACGTTGTTTGGGTAGGGCCTGGGTGCTAGTAGGGGTGTTGCTGCTGTTGGCTCAGTAGCTGACGTATGGCGCGTAGCTCTTGCAGGATCGCCATTGAGATAGGGTCAGCAATGGCCTGATCGCGTGTTTGCGTGTTGGACATATCCGCACGGAAGGAACGCAGCCGTTGGGCGACATAGGCATACAGGTCATCCAGATCGCGGATGCCAGCCAGCACTTCTTCAGGGATGATGCCGCCCGTGCCAGCAGTCTGGATCGACAGCGAGCCAATGCCCAGGATGCGGTCACGAACGTCGCGTGTAACCGTGATGTTGGTCACATTCTTGAGCGGCACATGCTTGACAGTCCGCCGCAGCACACCTGCCCGAACAATGACTTCATTATCATCAATGTGATACGAAATGCTCGAATAATAGAGCGTTGCACCCACCAATGAGAACGCCAGCACAATAAGTGGCAGCAGCACCAAAAAGCTCAGGTGGTCGTGCTCGACTGCCAGCCCAATGAAGAAAATAAATGTGAAAAGTGTTCCCGAAATTGCAGCGATATACAGCTTAAACGGATAGCGCATGTGGGGACGAAATTGAATGGTGTTCATAATGCACCCCCTTAAAATCATACTCTGAAATTATCCGTCAGGGGGTGAATGAACACTCCCCCAATCATTGGGGGAGTGCGCGGGATTTTTCTTAGTCAAATTCTGGTGGAATCGAGGGCTTCGGGATCGGTGGGGCGCTCGGCTCGGCTTGCACGGCCTGGCTGCCGATAGCACCTGTCGTTTGTAGCCCCTCGGCTAGTGTGCCCTGGACCGGAACGAACGAACCTGGCTTGCGCCGTTTGAGCACAGCGAAGTAGGTATTGCTCCACCCACCATCTTCCAGCCGGACATCTTCTTTGCCGCCGACCCTGGCGACGGGTTCCATGTGGATGATTTCCCATCCTTCATTACCCAGCGCGTTCAACTCCGGGATCATCGCCTCTGGCGAGTAACGCCGGGCCTTTTTATTAAACGTGCTCTCGACAAAAGATTTAATCTGGTCGCTGCTCACTCTGGCTTCAAAAAACCGTGTCTGATATTCCCATTTTTCCATTGGTCGGCCCTCGCGGTCGCGTGGTTTCACCATCAGTTTACCCACTCAGTATAGCGCAACAACCGTGTCGCAGTGTGCCTTACTCTGATGAGCGCATAATTTCGTCGTTCATAGCGTAGGGGAACGGTGGTTTTGGCATGGGTTTGCCGACCATCAGCGCATATCTCGTCCATGCTAATGTGTGGTCATCGAATTTAACAACGTATTACTTTTAGGGAGGACCACCATGTTATCGCAATCTGAGAAGCTCGTTCAGTCTGTTGTTGCTGTCTTGATGTTGATTGCTATCGTTATATTGGCTGTGCCGATGCAGGCCCAGGAAGCACCCATGATCGACCTGTTTTCTGCCACCAATGTCCGCAGCGGCCCCGGCACGGAATATTCAATCCTGGGTATTGTTGCCAAATACAACACGGCCAGCCTGACCATTACCGGACGCGCCAACTTTGAAGCCAGTGAGTTGACCTGCCTGCGTACCGCTTTGCGTCAAGACGCCTGGGTCCGCGTGGACTTCATGGGCATTGAAGGCTGGGTAAACTATTGTGTCGGCACCGTTGATGGCGACGTCAATACACTGCCCGTTGTCCAGCCGAACTATCCACAAAGCCGCTGGGCTAACTCTGACTATCCTGTTTGGCAGGCCGACACAATGGCTGATGAAGCCCCCACCGAGGACTATGTAATTGGTTCTGCACGCTATGAACGTATCAATGTTTACGATGCACCATCGCGTGATGGCAACGCCACCGATCTGCTGAGTGCGCGCCAGGTCTATGTCACAGGTGTCAGTGCCGATGGCCTCTGGTTCTATGTCGAGTATTCCGGTTACTCAGCATTTGAGTCTGCGAACTGGTACAGCCCTCGCCAGGATATGTCCGGCTGGATTTTCCACGAGACGCTCAACATGCCCTATAACTGGCAGGCAACCGTTCCCGTTCGTTAGCCTGTGTTGATATGACGAAGAACGTTCGGGCAAGGCAGTGCCTTGCCCACAGGAGTTATCCTCTCGGAGGCGCTGCAAAGCGCCTCTTTTGCTGCCAGGGTTTTTGCATAAGCCTAAATGATGAGTTATCGGGTCGCAGTATCATGCTGTGACCGATCTGGCGGGTCCGATGTTATCCTTTTTTCGTTGATGGCTCGCTTGCGCGTATCCCCTCGCTCAGGATACGATTAGGTCACATCATCATGATGAAAGTAGGATGTGCCCGCTCATGGCCCAACAGCAACCGCCTGTCGAACCCAGCCGAATCACCCAGCAGTTCTTTACGGTCGTGCAAATATCGCCCAACTCGTTATTTGACCGTGTGCTGGTGCCCATACTGTTGATGTTCGGTGTGATGTTCACGG
Source organism: Anaerolineaceae bacterium (assembly GCA_020634165.1). Lineage (GTDB taxonomy): Bacteria > Chloroflexota > Anaerolineae > Aggregatilineales > Phototrophicaceae > Phototrophicus. Next base: position 1,349,874 of record JACKCF010000001.1, read on the forward strand.
CGACGCGCGTGCTGGCCGGGGACTGGTTGGCTGCGGCTGTGAGTGTCGTGCCGCTGGTGCTGCTGGTGACACTGGCTGCTTTCCGACCGCTGCAATTGCGGTTGCTTGGTCGCCGTTTTGACCGCAACCATGCCATCTATCTGACCTTTTTCTGGGTTTATGCGCAGTTATGGCTGTGGTTGGTGCGCTTGCTCAGTTCAGCGGAACCCGTTGGCAAGAATAGCCAGTTCTACTATGTATTTTTTCTGCTGTTCATTGCCGTGACATTCCGCGCCTTGCTGACTCTGTTTGCCCTGACTGGACCTGGATACGCAGTTTTCTTCTCCCGTATTCCCACCTGGGAACAGGTCATGGTTGCACTTAATGAGTTCATTGCGGCGGGTTTGCTGGCGTATATTGGCGGCAGTGAGCTGGCCCGTATCCTTCAGCCAGATGTCTTTACCCTCCGCGCGGAACCTATCTACACGGGTTCCCTACTGCTGATGTTCGCCGCTTATTACCTCATCATCCAGATGATGTGGATACAGACTTGGAACGATTGGCTGGCTCAGAATCACGTTTGGGTGCGGCTGGTGCGTCTTTTATCGCCGATTGGCGTCGTAATCGTTTCCTTGGTGATCGTGCGCCATTTTACGCACCTCAGTGATACGCGCACAGCAGATTTGCTCGGTACGGCCAACCTCAACCAGACGATATTGGCCCTCTCGCCAATCATCTGGCTGATGGCCTTTTTGTTGGCGTTGATGGTCTTTAGTGGCAGTCGTGGCCTGCGCCAGCGCCTGCTGCCGGATGAACTGCTCGAACGTTTGCCGGAGCGGCTCAGCAAAATCCTGGGCACAATCTCCGATATGGACATGCTGCTGCTGGCCATGCTCATGATGACCTCTATTCCGGTGCAGTTATTTTTGTTTGATGATGGTGCGCGCGGTGTCCTGGACGTGCTGCGGGAACAGATCGCTCAGAATGCGCTCATCGACACATCTGAGCAGGCCCTCGCTCTGATTTTCGCGCTGCCATTTTATCTGGTGGCGGTTGGCTTGCTGGGGCTGTATGCATCGGTGATGGCCAATCCCAAATTAGCGGCCAAAGATCGTGATGCTCTTGTCGACAAGTTGCCTATCGGCCTGTTGATTATCTTCATCATTGCCCTGTATCTGTGTGCGATTCCCTTCACCCAGGTATTAACGGAAGGGCGCTTGCCTCAGTTGCCGCAGGAATTGGGGCGCTTGCTGGCTTTTGATGTATTAATCCCGTTGATTTTGCTCTACGCTCATTATTATGCCCTGGTGCGGTTGCCCTATGGCATTGGCCAGTCACGCTGGCGCGAGCAGTATAGTCGCCAGCTTGAACGCGATCTGCATGAGGTTGACCGCCAACTGGAAGTTCTGGGGGGCAAAATTAAGTCAGCGGAATACATCTGGCAAAATCGCCGTAACTGGCAGGCCAATCAGGATGAACGCTTCAATATGCTCTTTGATCTGATTGACCATAATGGCGAACGGGATCGGCTCAACATGGCCCGCCTGCATATGGTTGATGAGCGCCAGCGCTTGGCAGAAGTGTCAGAAGCGCCTGTTTCGCTGGCGATTGCCAGCCTGCCGTCACGTATTGTCACCTATGGTATCCCGCTGTTATTGGCCTTCAAAATTTATGAATGGGCCATTGTCAACGACGGCCTGCGCGAAGTCGCCAACAACCCCAACATTGGCGTGATCGAGTTCTTCCAGACCATCCTTGAGCAGACGCAATTCTGATACATTCAGTAATATCAATTGATAATTTTTATCTTAACATTAAGAATCCTTAACGAACTCATAACATTACGCTATACTCCTGATGTACTGCTACTGATCAAATAGCTACGGGGAACGTAATGGTTTCAGAGAAGAAGCTGCTGCTTTTGCAGGAGCATGCAGCACCTGTCGCTGGGGATGATGCTATCGCGGAAGCAGGTCGTAAAGTTCTGCTACAGGATTGCATCAAGATGCTGGAGAATGAAGAAGGCAGCCGTGCCGGGGAAGATATCGAGTGCGTGCATGATATGCGCGTAGCCACCCGCCGTATGCGTAGTGTACTGAATATGTTTAGCGATTATTTCAAAGTCGGGGCCATCGCAGCGCATGTAGAAGGTCTGCGCCAAACGGCCAAAGCCCTCGGTCACGTCCGTGATCTGGATGTGATGATCGCAGATTTGCAGGACTATACGGTCTCGCACGAAGATATTGCCGAGCCTATATCAGGTATCATCAATCGCCTTGAAAAGAAGCGCGACCAGGCCCGCGAAGACCTCATCCAATGGTTGGACTCCAAAAATTACAAGCGTTTCGTCAATGGTTATATCAATTTCCTGACTGAACCAGGCAAAGGCGTGATCGGACCGAAGTCACGGGCGGAACCGCATCAGGTGCGTCATATCGCCGCGCTAATGATCCACGAGGCACTCGCGGCTGTGCGTGCCTATGAAGTTGTCCTGGAAGATGCGGACTACGACACCATGCACGCGCTGCGTGTGGCTTTCAAGCGTCTGCGCTACACCGTCGATAGTTTTACGGACGTTCTGGGCACCGGAGCCAGTACCTTCGTCGACCAGCTAAAAGACGTGCAGGATTACCTGGGTCGTATGAATGATATTGTCGTCGCCAGCGAAGCCCTCAACAGGCTCAAGAAGCTCAATGAGGTTGAATCGGCGGTGCGCGATGCCTATATCGTGATGATCCAGGCAGAAGCCGACGAACGCATGACCAACTTTGTCGGCGACGTCTGGGAACCCTTCAACACGCGGACTGTCCAGCAAAAGCTATCAACGGCTATGTTGTCACTGCGCTAAACACCCATCGTAAACGCGCTGCAAGAGCCGGGCATTTCCTCGGCTCTTTACGTTTCCCCGACTACCTTCGTATAATCGCCTCTCGTAGTTCACGCAATTGGTGACCATTTCTTATGCTCCATCGTTTTCTGTATGCACTCTATGGCCTCGTCCTCAGCCTGCTGTTTGGCATTATTTTCTCTGCCCAGGTTCTCAGTTTCCTGCGCCTCTATACAACCATTCCGGCCATCCTGATGACGCTTGTCGTCAGCTTCCTGGCGGGATGGGCATTTTTCCGGCTGGATGGTGGCTACGCGCGACAACTCGTCAAGAAAGCCCCCCCTGATACGCGCACGAGTGGGGTTGTTGGCATCTGCATGCTGTTGATCGTCTTGCTGGTGTATGTCGTTCGTATGGTACTCTGGCCCTATTCAGAACTCGGTGAGCAAATCCACATTGACGTCATTACCTACCACCTGCCCAAAGCGATTGAGCTGTTCCGCACGGGCAGTATGTGGACCTTTGAGATTCCCTTTGGCCAGTATCCTGTTGGCTATGAGAGTCTGCCTGCTTTCAGCCTGATACTGCGCGGCGACTATTTTGGGATGGGTATTGGCCACGCCCTGGTGACGCTCTATTTGCTGCTGGCGATTTACCTGCTGCTGCGTCGTTATACATCGTTGCCAACGGGTTGGCTGCTGCTGTTGACGGTTGGCATCAGCTTTGTGCCTTTGCTCTACTCACAGATCGTACATGTAGGCAAAACCGATACGCTTCTGGCCGCGACAATCGTGGCGGCTATCGCCCATGCGTCCCTCACCCCCGATAGGGCAGATCGAAGTTGGCACCCCTACGCGCTGGCATTTTCCACCATGATTTCCCTGAGCGTGAAGGCCAACGGCCTGTTTGCACTGGTGGGTATCTGGCTGATCGTGGGCTGGCGCTGGTGGCGGGCCTATCGCCAGGGGCAAGGCCGCCAGGTTATTACGCTGCCTAAGCTCATTATGCTAACGGCAATCATGGCTCCTTGTGGCCTGTGGGTTGTTCGCAACCTGATGGTGATGGGCCGTCCCTACTCCCCGGAAATCTCCGGTCTGTTCAGCACGACGTGGCTGGCCAACCTGACCAATCCGACGCTCTATACCGATGGCATCGAGTCAGTCGGTATCATCCTGACGAGTATCATCGCCCTTGTGACGGTCCTTGCGCCGCTGTTCCTCAAACGTATCCATGTGGAATATGCCTTTTTGCTGGCAATATTTTGGTTTGGCATTCTGATGACGCCCCTGGGTGTGTTCCATACGCTGGTGCTGTATCCGGTGCGCGTCGAATATCGTTACATGCTGAATGCATGGCTGTTGATCTATGCGCTGCTGATCGTGCTGGCCGAGCCACTTTTGCGGAAGATACTCGATTGGCTGAATAGCGTTCCCTGGCGTGCCTATGTGACGCAGTTGGCAGCGGTAGCCGGAACAGTGGCCTTATTACTGCTTCTTGGCGTGACAAGCTTCTTCATCCCGAACGAAGACAACTTGACTGTTTTGCATACGCCCGCTTATGCGGCCCCTGGCGTCGATGGCTATGCCAGCGTCTACGACTATGTTCAGCATGAGATTCACAATGCGGTGCTCTACTACGACGACTACAACCCGTTCTATGCCTATGACGCCGCCTTCACCAATCACCCGATCAACAACATCTATCCGCTGGGGATGACCGGCTTGCTTGACCTGCCGCAAGCGGACTGCATCTACCACCGTAACTACGCCGAACGCAGTTCTTCCGCGCCGGAGGTTTCATCCGACCCTGAATGGCGCCTGCTCTATGACGATGGCGTGGGCCGCGTCTACTGTACCCTGGATTATATCGCGCGCTCACTCCCCGCCGACATAGAAAGGGGAGAATAACGGGAAGCCGCCTTCGGTTAGCTCACCATCAACCTGCATCGGTAGTGCTTCACCCGTTTCTGGATCATATATGCTGACGCGAATCTGGTAATTCAGGCTGTCCGGAAAATCTTCATACCCGTCCAAGGTGCTTAGTTCAAAGCGGCGCTGGTCGCGCACGTACTCGCTCAATGACCAAAGATTGGTCCGGTAGTAACCGTGTTCCCCTGGCGAAACAGGCCCGGTCCATGTGCCGTAGATCGTGTCGTCATCAGCGTTATACAGGCTGAACGCCATCATGTAGTCCTTGTCGATGGGGCCGACCGCCTGCCAGACCATATGCAGATACAGTGTATTGGCCCTGAGTTGGCGTGCGCTGGGTGCTTCCCCCACCAGCCGGATGCCCTCACCAAACACGACCTCTTGTGGATAGATGTAGCCCACGTTAAGCGTATCGTTGGTTTCTGCTTCAACAAAGCGCGGCGTCAGATTAATCTCGTACAGTTCATATCGGAATGACGCATCGGTATGGTAAACCGTCCGCGTAAAAATTTCTGGCCGTGCTAACGCGCTGACGACCTGATTGTTTTCTGGGGCGATGTCAGCATCAGCATAACGCCAGCGCGCCTGCGCCCCATACAGATAGTGGGTCGCGCCTGCCAATTCGTCCAACTGCGTCGGCAGCGCGAATTCTTCGATGGTCATTAGTGGATAGAAGAAGTGCAGCCGTTGTTCCCCTGGCGCGATGATGACCGGCTCTCGACCTTCCTCGGCGATATAGCGATCCAGTTCAGTTTTTAGCAGCATGATGCTCGGATTGTGGACCGCATAACGCGCATTATCATCCGGGTAGCGATTGGTCCACAGCCAATCATCCTCAACTGCCGCACCCGACCATGCGATCAGTATCCCTGGCAGGGCGATAACGATCACGGCAATCGCTGCCAGTATTTTTTTGCTGATATGCCAGTGATTGACTGCCGCCTCTGGGAACAGATAAGTCAGGATGACCGCGCTCGGCAAAATCAGCAGCGGCACAATCGCGAACGACAGCCGTGCATGGTAGCTATACGAGTAGAAAAACGTCAGGAAATAGGGCAGTGCCAGCAGCAGCCCCCAGACCACTTTCTGAACAGGCTGCTTGTTGGATTCGTGCCGTATGGGCCGCGCATAACGATACAACGCGAAGCCAATCAGCCCCCCTCCGAGTGCCAGCAATGCCCATTCGTGCAGCATCAATCGGCTGGCAGGCGGGTCAATCCGGCTCAGGTCGATGCCCGTACCCTCTGGTTGAATCGCCAGAACAACATCATTAATCGCTCGCAGTACATCCGGCATTGATGGCACCAGCGCCACCAGAACCAGTAAAAATCCGGGCAGCACCAGCCGCCAATCAGGTTTATGTGGCCGTGTGAACAAGTAGATCAACAGCAGTGTCAGTGCCAGCAGCGGCCAACTGAACAAATCGCCGGATTGTGTGGCGCGGTCCAGCCAGGAAAAATGCGGGAATACCAGCGCAGGCAGTCCCAGGGTGATGTTGCGCAGATACCACACGCCGCCCAGCGGAATGCAGGCCAATCCAGTCAATGCGGCGACCTCAAAACGGGGCCACCACCCGCGCCAGTCGAAGCGCACCCGCACCAGCTCGACCAAGACCAGCAGCACCACGCCCCACACGAACGCACCTGCCGTTGGCTTGGTCCACATCGCTACACCGAAAACCAGCCCAGCCAGTATTGCGTAGCGCCGACGTCCATCTGTAGGCATCGACCACGCATACAGGAATAGGGCAGCGCTCAATGTGAACAAAAACGCCAGCGGAATCTCCAGATCGCCGATACGTGCCCAATCGCCCATATGCGGGTACAGCGCCCAGATCGCCGCCGTAAACAGCGCTACCCGTCGATTGAACAGCAATCTTCCTAGAGAATATGCGGCGGCGATGCTGCCAAAATGCAAAAAAGGCAGGATCGCCCGTGCGGCATGGTCGTTAAAGCCGCCCCAGGACATCTGCATGAACGTATACTGAAGCTGCATGAATTGCGGATAGTAGCCAATGTTCTGCGGAATGAAGCCATCCAGCAAATACAGCCGCCCCTGAAAACCATATACCCACAGCGCGTCATACGCGGTGAATGGCCAGTAAGCCGTCACGACGAAACGCACAATAATCGCTGTACCAATCAGTGTGATTAGCAGCTTTTCATCCCAGGACCAGGGGATATGTTGTGCAGGTTCCGCCGTTGTCCGGCGCAGCTTGCGCCAACCCAGTCCAATGCCAACCACTGCCAGCACCAGAACCCCCATTAGTGACAGATCAAAGCGCAGTAGGGGAGCCTGTGAGGAGGCACCAAGTGTGCCCAGCACAAACAACCAGGCCGTCACCAGTGCTGGACCCAGTGCAAATGCCAGCGCGATCACCAGCATGCGCAGTCGCCAATCGCGGCGGGGCAGGACGATCAGTGCCCAGGGGACGCCGACGCCAACGTAGATCAGCAGCGCCAGCGGCAAAGCAAAAAGCGTGTCGCGCAACCAATACAGATCGATCATACGCGCCTGCCGATCAGTGCCTGAATAGGCGTCCACAGTCCGATGCCGGCCAGTAATGCAAATGGCGGGAAAGCCATCAAATAATAGCGCTGCCATTCCAGCGGCGTAGCGACGATCACAAAGATGATACTTCCCAACGCCCACAGCACTAGCAGGGTCGTCTGGGATGTCCGCTTGAGGGCTAGCGTCAGCCCACCGATGCCTGCCAAAATCGCCAGCAGAACGGCGCCAATCGGGTTGCCGCCGATAGCAATACCTGCCCAGGGACTGGCTTCATAGGCCGCGACCTGCTCGGTAATGTACGGCTGGAAAAAGTCGACTTCGGCATACATAGGGTCTGCAATCAGGGTTTGACGTATGAAGTAGTTGACACGCTCATTCAGGTCGTTGGTTCCACCAAGTGCCGTGCTTTGTTCTTCTAGCAAACGTGTGCGTTCCTGCACGACCAACTGAATTGCTAATCCAGGGTTTTGCCACCAGGATGGATTCATAGCGACAAAAACAGCGATGGTCAGCAAACCGGCTATGAATAAGCGCATGATGTGGTCAACTGCGAAGCGCATAGCTTTCTCTTGCCATGCTTGGTAGAGCGTCACAATACCGAGTGATCCATAAAGCAGCGCCACCGTGACCATACCAGGATGCTTGCTGGCAACGGTCAGCCCACCGATGATGCCAAACAGCATATAGCCCAGCCAGCGCCGATTTTGCAGAATGTGCAGTGCCAGCCATACTGCCAGCAAGCTGAAAAACAGCAGCGGTCCTTCCATCATGGCGCGGCGGCCATTAATCAGTACCGCCGGACTGAGCGCATAGTAAGCCGTTCCCACATAAGCGGGAATACGTCCGCCGACTGTTCTGACAATCGCGAACAGCACTACGACGCTTGCAGCTAAGAACAACGCTGAGGCTGTGCGCGTCGCCAGCAGCAGCGGATCATCCGGCTTGATGGCCCCATTTTCGAGGTTCCAATCCCAGCCAGCGCCCCAACTCCAGGGAGCGGATAACTCATCTGCTGATCGTCCCATCACCACGCCGATTGCCCCAAAGATCGCCTTGGGTAAAGTGCCGTTAATCAGGCGCAGATGTTGTTCCATGGCAGCCTCGCCATCGAGTGCATCAAAGGGAGTCGCAGCCAGCCGATCCCATTCGCCATCAAGACCATAATAAACGTCGCGCCCCATGAAGATTTGGGTGGCTTCATCACCGTGATAGGGCACCGACGCGACGCCTGCCAGGATGAACAGGGCACATAATGCCAACCAGAGTCCATCGACCCAGGCGGGTACCTGTATGCGCGATAGTCTTTCAGCGGACGTCATTCACTGGCCTCGGAATACAGCGTAATCAAGGCGCGAAGGTTAGCGGATTTGGGTCTTGTTGAGTAGGGGAACCTTGCGGAACGTGGGGTGAGCGTGGTGCAAATAATGGGGACAGCGAATAGCTATCCCCATCATGTGTACGCCTATTCGTCTGGCGTAATCGTCACCAGCGATGTGTTCTTCTCGACAGTTTGGCCCGCTTTAACAGCCACTTCGCTGATGGTGCCGCTAATGGGGGCTTTAAGCTCATTCTGCATCTTCATTGATTCCAGAATGATGACCGTGTCACCCTCGGCGACAGTGTCACCGGCGCCAATACGCACTTCAACAATCAGGCCCGGCATCGGTGACTTGATTTCACCGGAGGAAACGCCCAGGGTGCCCCGGCGATTGGCCATGAATAGAGCACGTTCATCCAGCACTTGCGCTTCAAAGAGGCGTCCATTAACGAGTAATTCAGTGATGCCATCTGTCTCATCGATGGCCAGCTCGATTGAGCGATTGTCGATGATGAGCGAATACAGCGACGTATCCAGATTGAGGAAATCCACATGGATAACCTTATCATTGACGAGCAGACTGCCATCACGCTGAATTTCAATTTCAAACGTCTTGTTGTTGATAATCGTGGTGTACTTCATCGGCGGATTCTCTCCCAGCGACTCAGCCATTTCCAGTTGCTGGTATCGCGCGCAGCTGGAGCAACCACCTGCGCGGCCAGTTGGCGGCGGCGATGCGAGTGCAGTGTGGCGGCTATTGCGACCAGTTCCAGGTCCTCTTCGGTGGGGCCGCTTTCGTAAGTGCCCATCGTAAAGCGCTCTTCTACCCAGCGCGTATCAAACTGGCCGGCGATAAACGAAACGCTGTTCATCAGGTTGATATGGAACGGAATATTGTGCTTGACGCCCATAATCACGAACTCATCCAGGGCGCGGCGCATGCGCAGCAGGGCTTCCTGGCGCGTGTCGCCAGTGGTAATCAGCTTGGCGATCATGCTGTCATAGTAGGGCGAAATTTCGCTGCCGCTGTAGACGCCGCTGTCAACGCGCACGCCAGGGCCTTTCGGCGACGAGAACACATTGATCTTGCCCGTTGAGGGAACGAAGTTGTTATAGGGGTCTTCCGCGTTGATGCGGCACTCAATTGCCCAGCCGCGCGGCTTGAGGAAGCTCTCGGTATAGGTCATGGGGCGGCCACGCGCGATACGGATTTGCTCTTTGGCCAGGTCGATGCCATGTACCAGTTCCGTCACTGGATGCTCGACCTGGAGGCGCGTGTTCATCTCCAGAAAGTAGAAATTCTTATCCTTATCGACGAGGCACTCAATCGTACCGGCGTTGACATAATTGACCGATTCCGCAGCCGCAATCGCCATCTTGCCCATACGCTCGCGCAGGTCTTCGTCAACGAATACGCTTGGCGATTCCTCGACGAGCTTTTGATTGCGCCGCTGGATCGAGCACTCACGCTCGCCCACATGGATCGTATTGCCGTGCATATCCGCCAAAATCTGGAACTCGATATGGCGCGCACCAACGAGCATCTTCTCGATGTAGACATCGCCATTGCCAAAAGCACTTTCGGCTTCTGAACGGGCTGCTTTGAGGGCATTTGGCAGGCTTTCCAGGTCATTGACGACGCGCATGCCCTTACCGCCACCACCCGCGACCGCTTTCACCATCACCGGGAAGCCGATCTTCTCAGCCGCCGCGATAACGTCATCATCGTGCAGTCCCGCTTCTGTTCCCGGGATCAGCGGCACACCATTGCGACGAACCGCTTCGCGCGCAGATTGTTTGTCGCCCATCTGGCTGATGGCAGCCGGACCTGGTCCGATGAAGATAAGCCCCTCGTCAGTGACCTGTTGGGCGAAGTCAGCATTTTCCGCCAGAAAACCATAGCCAGGGTGGATGGCATCGGCCCCGGTGCGGCGCGCGGCCTCAATAATTTTGTCCATGCGCAGGTAGCTGTCGCGTGGCTGTGGCGGACCGATATGCACGGCTTCATCGGCATAGCGAACGTGCAGTGCCGTCCGGTCAACATCGCTGTAGACGCCGACCGTGCCAATACCCAGGTCGCGACAGGCACGGATAATGCGCATGGCAATTTCGCCACGATTGGCGATCAGTACTTTGGTGATGTTCCTCTGTTGTACGTCTGTCATTCTCTATCCTCCGCCCTAAAGCGGGATGTTGCCGTGTTTCTTGGGTGGGTTATCGTCCCGCTTATTGGCGAAGACCTGCAAGGCATTAATCAACCGTGATCGTGTCTCCGATGGAATAATCACATCATCGATATAGCCGAGGGATGCCGCAATGTACGGATTCGCGAAGGTCGCACGATATTCTTCCGCCAGTTTTTTGCGTGTGCTGACGCGATCTTCGGCTTCCGCCAGTTCACGCCGATTGATGATCTCGACTGCGCCTTCCGGCCCCATAACCGCGATTTCGGCTGTTGGCCAGGCCAGGTTGAGGTCGCCGCGCAGATGTTTGCTGCTCATCACGCAATACGCACCGCCATAAGACTTGCGCGTCGTGACCGTCAATTTGGGCACAGTCGCTTCGCAGTAAGCATAGAGAAGTTTGGCTCCGCTGCGAATAATGCCCGCATGCTCCTGATCTTTGCCCGGCATATAGCCAGGGACATCCACAAAGGTGATGATCGGAATATTGAACGAATCACAGGTGCGGACAAAACGGGCCGCTTTTTCACTCGCGCCAATATCGAGCACACCTGCCAGAACCATCGGCTGGTTAGCCACAATGCCCACCACCTGCCCACCGAGCCGCGCATAACCCACAACGATGTTAGCGGCGTAGTTCTCATGCACCTCGAAGAAGTGCCCATCATCAACGACCTTCTCAATGATGTCTTTGATGTCATACGGTTTGGTCGGGTCATCCGGCACGATGGTATTGAGCGAGTCATCACCCCGCAGCGGATCATCCGTCGTCGCCTGATAGGGCGGGTCTTCCATGTTATTTTGAGGTAGGTAACTCAACAGCTCTCGAACCAGCAGCAACGCTTCGGTTTCATCCTCCCCAACCAGATGACACGCCCCCGACTTCGACGCATGGACATCCGCACCACCCAATTCGTCAAAGGTGACGTCTTCGTTCAACACCTGCTTGACCACATTCGGTCCGGTGATGAACATATAACTGGTGTTACGCACCATAATCGTAAAATCAGTCAGTGCCGGACTGTAGACTGCACCCCCTGCACATGGCCCCATAATCACGCTAATCTGGGGAATCACGCCGCTGGCCAGCGTATTTTGCAGGAATATATCGGCGTAACCAGCCAGAGCATCGACGCCTTCCTGAATGCGTGCGCCACCGCTGTCATTCAACCCGATGACAGGCGCGCCCGTTTTCATGGCCATTCCCATGATCTTCAGGATTTTCTCTGCGTGGACATGGCCCACGCTGCCACCAAAGACTGTAAAATCCTGCGAATAGACATACACCAGGCGGCCATCAATGGTCCCCCATCCGGTCACAACGCTGTCGCCCATGAATTTTGTCTTATCCATGCCGAAGTTGACCGAGCGATGCTCGATAAAAGCGTCTACCTCCCGGAACGTACCTGGGTCCAGCAGCAGGTTGATGCGTTCACGGGCGGTATTGCGTCCAGCATCATGCTGGCGCTGAATGCGTTCCTCGCCGCCGCCCAGTTGGCCCTGAGATCGCTTTTCAAGGAGCATTTCAATCTTGGCATCTGTTGTCATATGCTAAAACCTTCACCTCGAATCAATAAGTTGTCTGGCATCTCTAAATGTGATGACCAGCGGGATAATCAGAATGAGTGCGGTGCTTACCAGCAAAAATGGCACTCGGCCCCGGTCGTAATCTGCCTGGGCAAATATCGCGATATACGTCGTTTTGTAAATGACGAAACCAAGCGCCAGCCAACGGACCCAGCGACCCGCCCACAGACGGTGGCGCAGCAATCCTAACATAGTGATCGCAAAAACAATGCCCCATATCAGGCTGATGCCTGCATCAACGACAGGTGGCACACTGCTGGTAAGGCTGAGTGTTCCTTGTTGCTGTAACACCCGTAATGCAAAAATGATTTGGTAAACGCTCAAAAATGCGGCAATCAACAGCCAGCAGCCTGCTCGCTGTGGAATGGCCTGCGGATATTCCACTGACTGATCGGTGCTGCCTGAACCCGTCATACCAAGGACATTTCCTGCATGGATTTGCCCATTATACCCAGTTCAGGCACAGACGAGACAGATTAATGCAAACTTGCTAATTGTCAGCGAATGTTAGGGGGTGATGCCAAACCGATTGAGCAGTTCCGTCAGGGCGGTGTTATATGCTAACGGATTCTCCTGCGTGACCTCAATCGAGTGGGTTCGCTGGATCGCTTCTGAGATAGTCTTGGGCAGTGCATCCCAGTCGACATCCTCGAACTTGAAGCTGTTGTGTCGGATCGTGATGATCGACTTACCCGCATCCAGTGCCCACTGTAATTCCTGCATGGTCACATCGGATGCCAGCGTGTCGTGTCCCAGCAGCAGCACGAAGTAGTCGGCCCCTTTGACGTTGCGCTCCAATTCGTCGCGCCAATCATCACCAGGGCGTAGCTGCATATCTACGAACGGCGCCAGCCCAGCCTGTTCCAGCACCTTGGCGATCAGCAGCGCGAATGCACTGCTCTCGCTCCGTTTGTAGCTGACGAATACGCTGGCATGATCGACTTCTTCCAGTAGATCAAATGCGCTCTTGGTAAACGTATAATACGCTCGGAACCAGTCACTGCTATCCAGGGCCAGATATTCCTGCCGCAGGAGCATATCATAGCCAGGATGCCCACCGATTCCCCAGCGTGTTTTTACATACTCGCGCAGATTTTCGTTATCTGGCAGGGGGCCTTTGGTTTCGCTCTCTTCGCGTGGGAAGTAAATGCTGATCGTTGTGCCCCACAAATCATAAGACGCGCCTTCAGCCAACTCACGAGCGAAGGTCTTGACGCGAGCCATCGGGTTAGACGGTAGCGGGCGGGTGCCAACGCGCTGCAAGTATTCTTCGATAGTCATGCGTTGTCCTCGTCGTAGGGCAGGCCGTGTTGAGCGCGACTTAACATCATATCACGCTGAACGCGGCGACTTTCAGTGAGTTCGGCAATACCCCAGGCAATACTCAGCAGGATCACGCCGCCTGTGAAGGCCATAATCAGCAAGACCCACAATTCGCCCCGGATGGGATCATCGCCCTGTAGCAGGGTCTGGAAAATCTCATAGGTAGAGATGACGGAAATGCCCAAAAATGCGACAGCCGTTACCAGGCTCACGGCGATAATGACGTACTTCATCAGGGTGTTGCCCATGCTTACATAGTCTCCCACGCAGGCCGAAAAGAACGGCGGTTAGTGTATCATGTTTCCGCTACCGATGGCAGCATGGCCTAGTCGTCGCTGTCATCGACCACTGGAGGCTTGGTTTCGCCTTGCTTGATGAAGGCTTCTGCCGGTACGTTGATGCCCTCAAAGGCGTCGAACGTCAGATGCGCCATCGTCAATTCCATATTTTGGCGCACGATGTCGAACAGGCCAGCATAGCTGTTCGGCATACGCTCGGCATCGCTTAGGTTCAGCTTCTGGATCATCACTTCGATAGTGGCCACATCGCCCTCAATCTCCGTGAAATTGCCATAAGGCAGTTCATCCAGCACGATTTCTGCGCCATCGAGTTCGTAAGTTGTGCGGTATTTTTCATAGGCCATGAAGGGATAGTATCCCAGTCGCCCAAGAATAAGGTCCATCATGTCGTAATCATCGACCACAACCTCGAATTCCTCGCGGCTGATGATGCCATTTTCAACGATACCTGGCCCCTTAAACGTCAGCAGTGTGCGCACATCCTGCCGTAGACGCACAACAATCCCCTGGGGCGTTAATGAAAATTCATGGTCTTCATAGCGCACATTACGCTCAAAAACGCGCTCGGACTTGAGGGACGCGCCGTTGGCTTCCAGGGCGGCGATAATGGATTTCAGATTGGGGGTATAAAGCTTGACTTCAATCTCTTGCTTGCTCGTCGTCATCAGATTTGTACTCGCTAATGGACAATAAAACGCTTGGTTACTAACGTCTGGTTACTTATGGATCCGTTTAATCGCTTCCGGCAGATAGGCATCAATGGCATTGACCAGGGCGCTGTAGGGCATAGGTGGCGTCACTGGGGTCATGATGATGCCGTGACTATATTGCGCCGCCCCCCGTTCCAACTGCCATAATGTGCTGGCATGCAGCGGCATATTGCGCTGATGGTACAGCCGATCAAAGTGTACACGATGCAGTACATCACAGAAATGCTCATAACGGTCAAACGAAATTTCATAATGCAATGGTCGCTGGCCAAATAACCCTTCGTACAGGCAATCGAGGGTAGTGGATTGCGAAGTGTGTATCAAGGTGGCGATGCTGTTGGATGCACTGCCATCGGCATAATAGCAGGTGATACGATGCACACTGTGAATACTCGGTCGTCGCAGGATGGCACGCAGGGTAGGCTGTTGGGTACGCTCCATAATCCCGTACATGGCTGTTTCCAGCCGCTCAATCCGTACCGGACTGTGATCAGGATTCATCAAGCGTCAACACAACTTTGCCATCGACAGCATTGTTTTCGAGCAGTTCCTGGGCCTGTCGCGCCTCCTGTAGTGGGAATGTTGCCCCGATGACCGCCCTTAAGCGGCCAGCAAACAGCAAATCCATCACTTGTGTATAGTCACGTTGGGTGCCCATCGTGCTGCCGATCAGGCTGACGTGCTTGGTGAACAACTGTGCCACATTAATCTCGGCTTTGTAGCCTGTTGTTCCGCCGACGATCAGTACTCGCCCGCCGTAAGCTGTGCTGCGGATGCTGTCATTGAGTGTCGCCGCACCGACATTATCGACCACCACATCGACGCCCCGCTTATGGGTCAGCTTGTACACTTCACGCGACCATTCCGGCGTTTCTTCCCGGTTGATGACCACGTCTGCACCCAGGTCGTTTGCGAGTTGGCATTTTTCGGCGTTGCTGCCGACCGCATACACGGTTGCACCGGCCAGTTTTGCGATTTGAATGCTCATGCTGTTAACGCCACCGGCTGCACCAACCACCAGCACCGTTTCGCCTGCCTGTAGATGCCCTCGTGTAATCAGTGAATGCCATGCCGTCACCCCTACCAGCCCCGCCGCCGCGACATCAGCAAATGGGAAGCCATCAGGAACAGGGTACAGATTACGCACTGGGAAAATCGCATATTCTCGTGCGCTACCAGGGTAATCTTCACCCAAGATGCCAACCTGCTTGCCCTGATTTTCGTAAGGGCCATCCGGTTGCTGCGATGAATAAATGGTCGGGTTGATACCCACTGCATCACCCATCTGCCAGCCGATGACATCGGGTCCCAGGGCATCGATGATGCCAGCGCCATCACTGCCCATCGGATGCGGAAAATCCAGTTCCAACCCTTTCCAGCCGCGTCGTACGAACAGGTCCAGCCGATTGAGTGCGGCAGCCTTCATCCGAACGCGAACTTCTCCGAATCCTGGTTCAGGAATAGGCAGATCATCTACATATCGGATAACATCCAGGTCGCCGTGAGCGGTGAGGACGGCTGCTTTCATATAGGGGAACTCCAGTGCGTGGTGATGATCGTCAGTGTGCTTCCGTATGCTATGTTCGGCATCTGTATTGCAGTTGGTGGTGCATGTTCAATATTATAGCATTACTTACTGAACATTGGATGGAGCCGGATTAATCCATCATCTACTAAGGGAGTTGGTATGCAGCAGTGGAAAACCCTTTCTCGTAAGCCCGTTTTGCAGTATGGCCGCTATCTGACTGTGGAGGAACATGTTGTCGAATTGCCGGATGGCACCCTCATCGATGATTGGTCCTGGCTGGTGACGCCGGACTTCGTCAATGTGATCGTAATCGACGAATCTGGGATGTTCCCGATGTTCCGGCAGGTGAAGTACGCTATTGATGGCACATCCCTCGCCCCAGTCGGTGGCTATATTGAACCTGGCGAAGATCCCCTGGTGGCGGCCAAACGTGAAGTATTAGAGGAAATTGGCTATGTGGCGGATACCTGGGTCGCGCTCGGTGAGTACGCCTGCGATGCCAATCGGGGCGCGGGCACGGCCAAACTTTTTTTGGCGATCAACGCGCGCCACGTTGCACAACCCGATAGTGATGATCTGGAAGAACAGCAGCTTCTGCACCTGACTAAGGCGGAAGTTCAACAGGAGCTATTACAGGGCGCTTTCAAAGTGCTGCCCTGGTCGGCGGCAGTGGCGATGGCCTTACTCTATCTGGATACAACAACGGCATAGGCAAATATTATGAAGATCAATCATCTGGCAGTAGTGGTCCACAGTGTTGAAGACGCACTCCTATTCTGGCGCGATGCTCTCGGTTTACCCTTCAATGGCATAGAAGAGGTACCAGAAGAAGCCGTCAAAGTTGGTTTTCTCGATGCGAACGGTGTGCACATCGAGCTGCTGGAGCCGACGACCGACGACAGCGGCGTCGCCAAATTCCTCGATAAGCGCGGTCCAGGCATGCATCACCTTTGTCTGGAGGTCGATGATCTGGAACATGCGATGGCCAGTCTCAAGGCAAACGGCATGCAGCTTATCTATGAGGAACCACGAGTACGCGATAATGGTCGCCGTTATACCTTTGTGCATCCCAAGAGCACAGGCGGCGTCATGATCGAACTCTATGAGGCGGACGAAGCGTAGGTTTTGTTGACATTTGCCATATGAGGAGTTTTTGAACACGATAAGAAAGCGCAGATCGTAGGGGCAAGACATGTCTTGCCCAAGGTTCGGCATTCCGAACCCCTACAAAGGTCCTTCTAGAATCAAATGTCAATACTTCCTATTCTGGCCGACTTGCCCAGAAGCACCAGGGCCTTTATGCTAAAAACAGAACCACCTGTTTTCTGTTTCTATATAGGGAAAATTTTATGCGTTCTCGTGTCTTGTGGCTCTTCATCTTAGTGCTCGGCGGTGTGCCTTTTGTCCATGCCCAGACCTGTGAAACAATCGTCGCGGAGGCGTTACAGACGATTTCTGATAACTGTGCCGAAACAGATCGGAACCAGATTTGCTATGGCAATACGCAGATTGACCTCTTGCCGCAGTTTACTGTTACCGAACCAATTGAGTTTGAAACACCAGGTGACAAAACGGACATCGAAAAAGTCATGACGCTCACGCTTTATCCCTTGGATGTGGAAAATGAGATTTGGGGCATTTCGCTGCTGCGCGTTCAGGCCAACCTGCCGGAAACGCTCCCTGGCTCAAACGTCACATTTTTGCTCTTTGGCGATTCTGCCCTGAGCAATTTGTCCAACGAAATGGATGCTGTCTTTTTCCGTAGTGCGATTGGTTCACCAACCTGTGAAGATGCCCCCGATGGCATCCTCATCCAGACGCCGGAAGGGGCTGGCGAGGTGACATTTACATTAAATCGCATCGAAATTCAGATGGGATCGACGGCTTATATTCAGTCGGAGGGGCGCGAAGAGTTAATCTTCAACCTGTTGGAAGGTGAAGCAACGCTCACAGCCGACGACACGCAACAGGTCGTTGAGGGCGGTCAGTTCGTCACAGTACCACTGGGAGAAGCCTTCAGTGCCAGCGGCCCACCCAGCGACCCTCAGCCAATTGATTTTGACAGCCTGCCCAATCTACCGCTTTCGCTCCTGCCCATCGACATTACGGACCTGTTGTTTGGCGATGGAACGGACAATAGCAGCGATGTCGATCAGCTTCCCACATCGGACGAGGTCATTATTCCGCTTTCCGGTAGTTGGCTCTATACACGTGGTGAGGTCGAAGTGAGCGCGGGTTGCCCGCCCATGATGGCCGAAGCCCTGACTGCCAATACACCTGTTTTTGAAGGTAACATTGTTGACTTTGGTGGAGAGCCTTTCGATTTAGAGACATTTATGACAGAAAATTCACAGGAGCCACTGCCGCCAGGTACATTCAGTGAGCTTGACCCCAATACCTTCCAATGGACGATGAGCGAAGAGGGTGGTTCGTTCACCTACCAGATTGGCATCATTAGCGAAACACAGATGAACGGCTTCTTTGGCATGGATATCGCCGCTGAGGGCATCTCATGCTCAATCACAATACCGTTTGAGGTTCAGCACGAAGATAACTAACGGACTGTCGCAAGTCATACCCAACGCCGCTGCCTTGTGGTAAGGTAACGGCGTTTTCTGTTTGCATACGGAGCGTGGAACGTGCGCATTTTTGGATACGTGATTGCGGTTTTGCTGTTAGGCATCGGCATTGTAGCGGCCCAGGAAACATCCTGTTCCCTGACGCAGCAGGCGACAGCCGCTGAGGCGGCAGGTTGGTGTGCTGATCTGGCGGTAGGCGAGATGTGCTATGGTGATGCTGGCATCAATGTGCTGGATAACGATGGCGAACCACTGGATGGGGGACTGGCAGGCGATAAAATCGCACTGGCAGACATCAGCCAGATTCAGACTCTCGTTCGAGAAACGGCCTGGGGCGTGGCTTTGCTGCACACACAGACGCTTGGGTCCAACACTGCCAGTTCCCAGACGCTGGCTTTTGCTGTTTTAGGTGCCGCGACCTTGGCCAACGATGCTCCCGATACATCCACCTATCAATATGCGCCGATCACACCTGCCCAGGGCGCGAATGTGCGTTCCGGCCCTGGCGAGGATTACCGTCTGCTGACGTCTCGCAGTCAGAATGACACCGTCCTGCTGACGGGTCGTGCGGCTGATGGCCAGTGGTTGCGTATTCAGTTAGCGGATGGTAGTGCCGGATGGTTGGTCGCCACTGCTGTTCTGGTGGACGCCAGCCAACTCCCGACTGTCACGGTCGATGATCCCGCGCCACCACTCTACTACGATGATTTTGCCGCGTTCTCGATCACTGTCGATGAGGAAGCAACATCGTGCGAAGAGGGTATTCCGTCTGGTGTGCTGGTGCAGGTTGTTCAACCGACTGACAGCGCGCATGTCCAGCTCAACGGCTTATCGGTTGATTTTGATGGAACGTTATTCCTGAGCACAAACCAGCAGCAGCTTAACATCTATGTTGTCGCGGGCGAAGCAACCGTTAGCGACGATGAAATTGTTTCAATGGCTGTTGATGCCAGTCAATCGGTGACGGTCAGCGAGGGCGAGGAAGGTATCCTCATCAGCGAACCCATGCCCTACGACTTCCTCATTTTGTCGCGTCTGCCAATGTCGTTGCTGCCAGATAATACCTATGTCGCGGCAGACCTCAGCCAGTTTATTGACCCCGCCCCGCCAGGGGAAGGCAGTGCCATTGCCAATATGCTGGCTACCGATCCCTGCCGCATCACGGTTGGACCTGGCGGTGCCAATCTGCGCACAGGCCCCGGCACCGATTATCCAGTTCGTGGTGTCATGCAGCAGCGAGAAAGTGCTGATGTCGCGGGTCGTGCCATTGGCACCGACGGCGGTAGCTGGTGGCAGATTGCACCCTATATCTGGATCAGCGCTTCAACGACAGTGACAGGCGGGGAATGCGTTACGGTGCCGACTGTTCCCGTACCGCCGCCACCTGTTTCGCCGGAAACGGACGAATAGCCAATCCGAGCAAGCTAAACAGCATCATGTTGCCCCATAGCAGCGTCACGTTGTAATGGTCGAATAGCCCGATCAGCAGCAGGGCGAAGAGACTCGCGACGAGAGCGATCTGCGTTTCTTGCGCTTGAAGTTGGCGTATAGCAATATAGATGCTTGTCAGCAGTATCGTCCCGAATAGCGCCAGTCCGACCAGACCTAGTTCAGCGGCAATCGTCAGGTAGATGTTATGAACATTATCGCCGGCGATGCGATACTCTGAATTCTCGAAGATGTAATAGCTGGCGAACCACGTAAAGTTGCCTGCGCCGACGCCTGTAACCGGATACGCGCGAATGGCTTCTGATGCGACGAACAGAAACAGCGTTCGCTCACCGATGCTGTGCGTTTCAAGCTGCTCTTGTCCTGTTCCGGCCCTTGCCAGCACATAGGGATGGTATGCCGCCAGAAAGACGAGGCTGGTCAGCCCAAGCGGAACGAGTAACCACCAGCGTCTTAGGGCTGTTCGCCAGCGCAGAATGGTGATGATGCCTATGCCCAGCGCCAATCCCAGCCATGCGCTGCGGGAAAACGTTACCAGCAGTGCCCACAGCCCAATGCACAGAATAGCCACTGCAAGGCTGCGATATTTCGTCGTCAGTGCCCAGTTGAATGTCATCAACAGGCCAACGAGTAAAATACTCGCCAGCATGTTCGGATGTGGCAGCAGACTATAGGCGCGCAGCAGTCGCGTGCCATCCGCGACCACCACGCTGACGCCCGATTCTGCGGGGTCCAGATTGAACTCGCCCAATGCGCTCAGTCCGATGCTGCCTTGCTGGATCACCTGCGCTGTGCCGATCAACCCATGCACTATCATGGAGCCAATGAGTATCACCAGCAGCCATTTTCGGCTTGGTCCGGCGCTGGCCATCACCAGCATGAAGGCGGCGCTCAGGGCGTATTGCAGCGCACGACTCTGTGCCAGGCCAGGGTAGTCAATCTGCATATAGGCCCAACTCTGTGAAAGAACGGCCCATCCGCAGAAAAGTACAAGCACCACTAGCCAGACTAGGTGACTTGTATGCTGAAAATGCTGTTTCAGCCCAGGCATTCCTGCGATGACCCACCAGCCGACCGTCCATACAATCGGCACGAATAACACAAACCCCAGCACATACTCCCCGGAAAATGGATGCGGTGCATTCGGCCATTTCAACCAGAAGGGCATCAGCGCGAATGTGATCAGTGTTCCCAACTGGCTTAGTCGCAGGGCCGTCTGTTTAAGTCGCTGAATCGGCGTCATAGATAATTGATAATCCGGTCGATTGAACCCAGAAGCATAGCGTACAGGCTGCGGTCATTTTCTGCCATAAGCAATGGCCAAAGCGCCTTATAACAGAATCCTACTGTAAGACAGCCTGACTATCAGCTATCTTGAGAATATAGATACCAGCCATACAGAGAGGGAATGTTGCCCATGGTGGTTTTAGAAGGATACAGCCTGAAGACAATCGTCGATGCCGATTTTGATACAGCGATGCCTCAGGTCGTGGCGGCGCTTAAAGAGCAGGGTTTTGGTGTACTGACTGAGATTGACGTCAAGAGTACCCTGAAGACGAAGCTCGACGTTGATTTTCATCGTTACCAGATTTTAGGTGCCTGCAATCCACCATTGGCCCATAAAGCCCTGACCGCAGAGGCCGCTATTGGCTTGCTGCTGCCCTGTAACGTCATTGTCTATGAAGATACCGACGCAGGCAACACGGTCGTGATGGCCATCGACCCCATGACGATGGTGCAGATGAGCAATAACCCCGCCCTGCAGGAAGTCGCAGAACAGGCGCGTCAAAAACTGGAAACAGCGCTGGCTGCACTATAACATTTGATCTTCCCGAATCCCCCTTTTGAAAAAAGGCACGCCTAGAACGTGCCTTTTTTCATGCCGTAAGAATGACATCTGCGTTGACGTCATATACCCACAGGGGTATATTGAGGGTATGTTCAATCATGCTTGGGAACGAAATGGAAATCACTGAAAAAACGACAGGTCATTGCTGTTCTACTGTCGGCGACCGCTGTGACCACAACAAATTGTCCCTCAATCGTATTCGCCGCCTAAAAGGCCAGTTGTCTTCTCTAGAGGCGATGATTGAGTCTGACGAGGGGAGTTGCGAGGAGCGCGTTGTCCGCGCCCGCACCGTCGAAAAAGGTGTTGCCAGCCTGATACGCCATCTGGTGGCCTGCTATCTGGAAAATACAGCTCGCTACGAGATGCAGACGGACCCCGATCAGGCTATCGAAGACCTGTCACGCATCATTGAACTGCTCAATAAATAGACCACCTTCGCTGTCCATAGTTAAGAAAGTAGCGTCACCATGTCCACGACGCAGATTAATCTTCCCATCACTGGCATGACCTGTGCCATGTGCGAAAAAAATGTCAGCCGCGCCTTGTCGCGTACCGATGGCGTGGCCGAAGTACAGCTCAATCTGGCGACAGATAAAGCCCTGGTCAATTTCGACAAATCAACGACCGACCTGCAATCGCTCATCAAATCCGTAGAAGCGGCGGGTTACGGCGTGGCATCCGCATCAGTTGACCTGCCGATTACGGGCATGACCTGCGCCATGTGCGAGAAAAACGTGACTCGTGCGCTTAATAAGCCCGATGGCGTCATTGATGTGCAGGTGAACCTGGCGACGGAACGGGCGCATGTCACCTATATTCCTGGCGTGGTTCGTCGCAGTGACCTGATAAAAGCAGTAGAGGCGGCGGGTTATGGTGTTGTTGATACCAGCAGCGCCGAACTGCCAGAAGATGCAGAAGCCGCTGCCCGTGCCGCTGAAATCGAACGTCAGCGGCGGCTGGTCATCATTGGCGCGATTTTCACAATTCCGCTGGTGATTCTCAGTATGACACGCCACTTCATGCACCAGATTCCGATCATCATGCAGACCGTTCCCTGGCTGGCGGATAATGTCTGGTTGTTCATCTTCGGCGCGATGGCTACTCCCGTATACATCATCCTCGGACGCCAGTACATCACAGGCGCAATGAAGTCCGTTCGCAATGGCACCGCCAACATGGATGTGCTGGTTGCGCTGGGGTCATCTGCGGCGTATCTGTACGGGTTGGTCGTTCTGCTCGGCATCGTCTTCAGCTTCAGTGATGTTGTCGGCACCGATGACTACTTTGAGTCCTCAGCGGTCATTCTAACACTCATCACGCTTGGTAAACTGCTGGAAGCCCGTGCTAAGGGTCATACCAGCGATGCCATCAAGAAGCTGATTGATCTGACGCCGAAGAAAGCGCTCCTGTTCAAGGATGGCCAGGAGCAGGAAATCGCTGTGGAAGATGTTGTTCCTGGCGATCAGCTTGTTGTTCGGCCCGGCGCCCATATTCCGGTTGATGCGGTCGTCGTTGATGGTCGTTCCAGCGTAGATGAATCCATGCTGACGGGCGAGAGCATGCCTGTGAACAAATCGGTTGGCGCAGAAGTCATTGGTGGTACTGTCAACAAACAGGGTCGCCTGATTATCGAAGCGGCTCGCGTCGGCTCAGAAACAGCACTGGCGCAGATCATTCGTCTGGTAGAGCAGGCCCAGGGGTCAAAGGCGCCGATTCAGCGTATTGCGGATCGTGTCTCGTCTTATTTCGTTCCGGCTGTGCTCATTCTGGCTGTGATTACTTTCTTTGGTTGGCTCCTGATCGGCCAGATTGGCTTGCCAGCGGCGACATTGAATGCGATTGCCGTGCTGGTGATTGCCTGTCCGTGTGCGCTCGGTCTGGCGACGCCAACAGCCATCATGGTTGGTATGGGACGCGGCGCGGAAATGGGTATTTTGTTCCGTAACAGCGAAGCGCTTGAAAACGCGCATCGGCTGAACGCGATTGCTCTGGACAAAACCGGAACCATCACCCAGGGTCAGCCGCAGGTGACGCAGATTATCAGCGACAGCCTATCCAAAGACGACCTGTTGCAGCTAGCCGCTTCTGTCGAGCGCGCCAGTGAGCATCCTCTTGCAGAAGCGATTGTACTGGCGGCAAAACACCTGAAATTGACACAGCCGCAGCAGTTTGAATCGGTTGCTGGCAATGGTGTGCAGGCGGTGGTCGATGGCAAGCAAATTCTGGTGGGTAGCCCGCGCTTTATGCAAGAGCGCCAGATTGACCTGAGTTCATTCCAGGCGGCCATCACATCCTTACAGGCCCAGGCCCAGACGGCGGTCATTGTCGCCGTTGATGGCATCGGCCAGGGGGTGATTGGCATCGCCGATACGATTAAATCGACGTCGCGGCAGGCAATCGCCGATTTGCAGGCGCTCGGCCTGGAAGTTGTTATGCTGACGGGCGATAACGAGAAAACGGCACACTCGATTGCGGAGCAGGTTGGCATCGCGAGTGTGGTTGCAGAAGTTGTCCCTGGTGAAAAAGTCCAGGCTGTTCAGAATCTGCAAACTGCCGAGAAACGGGTAGGCATGGTCGGTGATGGTATCAACGATGCGCCGGCACTGGCCCAGGCCGATGTCGGCATCGCCATTGGCACTGGCACCGATATTGCCATCGAAGCCAGCGACGTCACCCTCATGGGTGGCGACCTCTCCGGTGTCCCGCGCGCGATTGCCCTCAGCAAAGCGACCATGCGCACCATTTACCAGAACTTGTTTTGGGCGTTTATCTATAACCTCATTCTGGTTCCGGTCGCGATGTCCGGCAACCTCATCCCGATGTTTGCCGCTGGCGCGATGGCTTTCTCGTCAGTCTTTGTGGTGACCAACTCGCTGCGGCTGCGCGGCAAAAAGATAGATCGCACAGCGAGCCACGGAAACGAACAATCTGCCATGAAAACGGTGCAACAGGTGGGCTAACCGCACATGCTTTTTAGGGAAGGGCGCAAATCTTGCGTCCTTTTTTGTTGGAAGCGTATACACTTGAGGAATGGCTGGCGACGAAAAAACAGGGAATGCTAATGAAAGTCACGATTGATATGGTCAACGAGGGCTTAAGGCCATCATATTGGTCGATGAAGATCATGGGATTTATGTTAAGCCATGTGTGGTCTGTTTCGTTGATGAATATGCTAGGCAAGCTGAAAGATGGATCTGACATCGACGGATTGCACTGCCAAGAAGTATACATCCCCAGTCGTTATGGTGCCCCAGACATACGAACGAGAATTTACAAGCCTTTGAATACACCTGAGAAATTACCTGCTATGCTCTACCTGCATGGTGGTGGGTATATGCTTGCAACCCCTGAAAATTCTGAGGCGAATATCAAAGATTTTATCAGGGCCCAACCCAGTATTATCATCGCACCAGATTATCGAACTGCCCTTGAAGCGCCGTACCCTGCTGCATTTGACGATTGCTATGACACGTTGTTGTGGATGAAAGATCATGCTGATGAACAGGGCATGATCCCTGATAAGTTCATCGTTGGTGGGCATAGTGCAGGTGGCGGGCTGACAGCTGCTGTCACCCTAAAAGCAACCGATACCTGCGATGTGAACATCGCTTTCCAGATGCCGATTTATCCTATGATTGATGATCGCGCGATCAACGAATCGTCGACATCGAATGCACCTGTGTGGAATTCAAAATCCAACGCGCTAGGCTGGCGACTTTACCTCAAGGGTATTCAACAAAACGCACAGGATATACCCACTTATGCTGCTCCCGCACGCGCCACCGACTATTCGGGGCTACCTCCCACGATCACATTTGTGGGTGATCTGGAGCCGTTTAGAGATGAGACTATCGCTTATGTAGACCATCTTAGACAAGCGGGAATTCCGGTCGAGTTTGAGCTGTATGAAGGGTGCTTTCATGCATTTGAGAGCGTTGTGTCTAAGGCAGAAATTAGTAAGACTGCTAAGGACTTCTTATTGACTAAATACCGTGAATTTGTTGATAAGTATGTTTATGAGTAGCATGATAGGTTTCAACAGAAACTAAATTACCCTAATAATTTAATTACATCAAAGCGGCGAAGATGACGGCATTCACTGTAAGCGGACTTTTGTGGTGATGAATTCACTTCGCCTGCGCGACAAAAAGATTGGCGGCGGTTCGCCATCGACTGCTACATTGAACGAGCTGCAACCTGCCCAGGTTGGTGCTGGCGACTAAGCGTAATCTCTCGATACAACAAACAGAAAGAGGCGCACACTATGCGCCTCTTTGATTTTAGATAAATGAATCCCAATCGCATCATGCGATTTCTCTCTCATGCTTACGAGATCACTATGATATCAACGTGCTGTGCTCATCTTGATAACGAGACTAGGAATACTTAACACATAGGAGCGGCACTACAAGATGCACGAAGCTTGGCGTCTCAGTATCGTATGTGTTTAGACTTAGTTGCTCAGTTCTGAGCAGAACATGTGTTGCGGCGATGCGCATCCAACTCATACTCACGATGTAAACGATAATGGGTCTCGTCATCATCACGGACGAGCAGGCAGATGCTGTTCACTGTGAGCGGTTCGGGGGGAAAAAGCTCAAGTAAGGTCTGTTTCATCGCTTCAGATTGGGAACCGGTATAGGGATACATCAGCGAGAAGTGGCATTCCCAGCCGTCGAGCATATAGGGCGTATGAAAATGCTTCACGCGCATCGCCCGTACAGGGTCAGCCTGCTCTGGATTGACGTTGGAGCCGGTGCCATAGGGATTGATGCGGGCCGTCAGCATGGTGTGCAGCATGAGCATGGCCGGATTCGGCTCATAGTGTAGAACGACAATATTGCCATGCCAGAACGGGATGGGGTCCGCGGCTGGTGTCAGTTCAAAATGGGTATCCTGACCAAAGCAGCCCACGACGATATCCATTTCGGCTTCGATTGCTGGCATGTCAGCCGGATCGTAATAGAGCGAATAGCCCGTCGTCATGTGGAAACCATAGGTTTGCGGCTTCTCAACCCATCGTGTGTCAAATTCCGGCAACGCAGACCTGGTGGCATTATCTTCTGGTAAAAATTGCCCCGTACGAACATCATAGCCCAGCAGTTCCGAGCCGCGCTGATAGAGCAGACTATCCGCTGGTGGAATGGTATAAACAGCGAATTTTGCCATTAGCCAAAGTCCAGTTCTGCGAGGATGGGATAGTGATCGCTTGGATAAATGGGCGGTGCTGCGTCGGTGATGACGGCAAAGCTTTTAGCCATAATGGCACCCTTTGTCAGAATCCAATCGATTCTCAGGCCCGTATGGTCAAATTGGCTGCCCTGGAAACCATGAAAAGTATTCACATCCTCAGCGTACTCAGAGGCGGAAAATGTATCTTTATAGGCCGCAGCCATGAAGATGTCATAGGCTGTGCTTGTTGGTCTGGCATTGAAATCCGCCATCACGATGACAGGCATGCGTTCGGCAAGCGGGGTCATCTTTTCAGCGACGAGGGTGGCGCAATTAGCACGTGTCACATCCTGATCGGCCATATGCGGGAAGTGCGTATTCAGCACCGTAAACTCGCGCCCACTTCCTATGTCCATCAGCGTAACCCAATTGGCCGACCGAGCAAACATCGCACCCCATCCTATAGACCAACTATCTGGCGTCTGGCTGAGGTAAAAGCCGCCGCTGTTAAGCAGTATAAAATGCTCACGCCGCCAGAAAATGGGCACATGGTGGTAATTTTCTGCTTTGCGAACCGCGATTGGCCCCAGGTTGTAGGCGTATTCCGGCAGTTCATCGGCATAGTCTGCCAGATTGCCGCTTTGAGCTTCCTGAAAGCCAACAATATCTGGCGCATACTTTTCTATGGTATCGACATTCAGCTCGCAGCGTTTTGGCCAGTTGTTGTCGCCATCCTCATGGAAAGAACCGCGAATATTGAAGCTCATCACGCGCATAGGCTGCTAATCTCCAACGACACCATTGGCATGAACAGCGATTGAAGATAATTCAATGGTGTCATCAATGAGGTGTTCGACATCTTCAGGATGATGTAAGACGCCGATCATAGCCACACCCTGATCCTTGAGTTCACCTAGACGATTTGCCAGCGACTCGCGGGTGGAAATATCTAGCGAGGCTGTTGGCTCGTCCAGCAGCAGCAGCCGACGCGGTGCGACCAGTGCCCGCGCCAGATTGACTTTTTGCTGTTCGCCACCGCTGAAGGTGGTCGGGTAAGCATCCCACAGGTCTTCTTTCAGACCAAAGTTCAGGAGCAGGTCACGGGCTTGCTCGAAGGCTTCGCCCTCATCCACACCAGAACCCAGCAGTGGTTCAGCGACCAGTTCCAGGGCACTGACGCGCGGACGCGGACGCAGGAACTGCGTCACGAAGCCGATTTCCTCATTGCGCAGTGTCAGAATGTCGATGTCGGACGCGCGGGCCAGATCGATTTTGCCATAGCTGCTATCGAAAATGGCGCGCCCGCCGGAGGGCAGATAGCTGCGATACAAACAGCGCAGCAGGGTCGATTTGCCGATGCCGTTGGGTCCACTGACAAGCAGGAACTGTCCGGCCATCAAATCGAATGTCAGATGTTGGAAGACAGGGATTTGCCGTCCCAGATGGTGAATTTCAAAGATTTTGCTGTAATCGCTGACCGCTAACAGGGGCATGATCTATCCTCGGCGTTATAACTTGGCATGAACAAGCTGCTGTGTATACGGGTCCTGCGGATCTTCCAGAATCTGGTCAGTCAGGCCCTGTTCCACAACGCGACCATTGCGCATCACCATCACGCGATCTGCCAGGGTGCGGATGACGCCCAGGTCGTGCGAGACCAGTATCATGGTGATGGTGCGCAGGCGCTGAATGCGCTTAAGGGTATCCAGCACCGTCGCCTGGATGGAGACATCGAGGCCCGTTGTTGGCTCATCAAGCAGGAGCAGCTCCGGTTGCAGGGCGATGGCTTTCGCAAGCTGCACACGCTGCTGCATACCCCCGGAAAGCACACTCGGCGGATCATCAACGCGATCCAGCGGAAATTCTGAGGCGAGCAGGCTGTCATTGCTCTTGCTGCGCAGCGTCCTAAAGGTGCGCTCGCCAGTAATCAGCAGCCTTTCCGCGACGTTGCCGCTGGCACTGTAGCGCATACGCAGGCCCAGGTGCGGGTTTTGGTACACAATGCCGATGTGATGCACACGGACATCGCGCTTATCAAAACGATCCAGCTCGAAAAGGTTGGTGTTGGTCAGACCACTGATTTGCAGATTGTAGACGCCGCCGTTAGTGGCTTCTTCCAGGTTCAGCAGCCGCAGCACAGTCGATTTGCCGCTGCCGGATTCGCCGACAATGCCCAGAATTTCGCCAGGATAAGCGACCACATCGACGCCATCGACCGCTTTGATCGAGCCATAGTATTTTGTCAGATTGCGAGCGACCACCAGCGGCGGTACGCGGTTGATGATCGGCGCATCAAGCGTCGGATGGACGTTCGCCGTTGTATCGTGGCTTAAGGTATCCGTCATGGTAGAAGTTTCCTTCGTCATCGTAATAAGTGGTGCCAACCGTGATCGGCTCGCCGCGCTGCTGGTTGACAAGTTTTTCCATATAACCCGTGTCCGAGAGTTCAAACTGCGAAGAACCATCGTCCATAGGCAGCTCATTCAGGAATTTGTTGCGTGCTCCCGTTGTGCGGCATGCCCATTCGCGCTGATCTTCGACCTCGAAGGGGACGTCCGTGAATTCCAGTGGATAGACATTGGTATAGGGCGGCACAGCGTACAGGCGCTTTTCGCGGCCTGCGGAAAGCAGCGTCAGGTGCGCGGACTGGTGCAGTGCGGGCGTGTCCCAGCGCGGGATCGGACTGGGTGCCATCACAAAGCGTTCATGCACCATAACGGGATACGCTGCACCCTGAATGTATCGTCCGAAGCGTACCAACTGCTCATACAGGACCAGCCACATCTGGCCGTAGTCGGCGTCAGCATGCAGAATGCGTGCTTTGGCCATATCCGGCTCGACGCGCCGCAGCGGTTCGGGATTCGGCACTTGCAGCACCAGCGCATGATGTTCCCCTAGAATTTCTTCTGGGATGCGGTGGCGGCTCTGGATGATGGTGGCGGCGTTGGCGTCGGTGGTGGTTTCTGCGCCGGACATGCGCGTGATGAATCGGCGCAGATTGGCGGCATTCACACTGTCATCTGCGCCCTGGTCGATGACCTTGACGGTATCATCGGGTCCGACCAGACTGAGTGTGACTTGCAGGCCTCCTGTGCCCCAACCGCGCGCAATCGGCAGTTCGCGGCTGGCATAAGGCACCTGATAGCCTGGGATCGCAATGCCCTTAAGGATGCGCCGCCGCAGTTCGCGCTTGGCAAAGGCATCTAAGAAGGCGTAGCTGTAGCCCTGATTGGGTTGAGCAAGATCAGTAAGTGACATAGATTTCCCTGTTGTGTTATCGTTTGGCCTATTGCTTCATCGGCCAGCGAACAAAAGCCATCTTGTTAAGTACTGAGGACTGAGTGCCCAGTGCTGAGTCTTGTCTGCGATCTTGTATCAACACGAGAAAGCAACTTCTATGGGCATATGTTTAGTCCTTTAATTCACTTGAATGCATGATGCTTATTGCCAAAATCAGCTATACAACGACTGTTCAAAGTGCTAGTTTGTTCATTCGCAGCACCAATATTTCAAGTAGACTCAGCACTCAGTCCTGCGCACTCAGCACTGATTTACATTGTGTCTTTGGTGACGATTTCGCTTGTAGCGGTTTTTTCGGCGTCTTCTTCGCGCTCATCTGCATCTTTGCCGGCGGCTTCCGCGCCATATAACACCGTGATGACCTTGCGCATGTTATCCATGCTGCTGCTGAACGTGACGTAGTGCGGCAGCTTGAAGTGAATGCAGAAACCGGACGATTCGATGGGTTCGGTGTGGTAAAGCACAAAGTCCTCATTCAGCGCCGGATGCGGCTCGGCCTGACTCATCTCCATATCGAGCGTAGCGCCTGCAATCAGCTTGACTTCATTCCAGCCCATTGTGGCTGTAAAGCCGATTTTATAGGTTGATTTACCCTTGGTGACGATCTCGGCCTGGCTGACGCGAACGCGACCTGCACTGAAATACTCACCTGTTACTGGGTGCTTGACCTGCACTTCCGCATAAGCCAGTCGCAGTTCATTCACCGTCGGATGGACGAAGCCATAGCCGCGCATACTCGCATAACCTAGCGCAAGCACACCGCCCGTATCGGCGCGGGCCAAAGCTTGCAGCCGATGCGCACGTGGCGCAGGCATCATCACCGGATCGCGCGTCACATCGGGGATGTCTGCCGCGTCGATCTCTTCAGGAACATCAATAGCGGTCATCATGCCCTGTTGGCGCAGCCAGTCAGCCACCAGCGGGTATTGTGGTTTGGCAGGTTTTTCGGCAGGTTCGACCGCCGTATCTTCTTCTTCGTCGGTGGGTGACGGACCATCCAGCACATCGAGCTTCAGAATGCGATGGCTGTAGTCCAGCGATGGACCGAGAATTTGTCCACCAGGGATATCCTTGAAAGCCGCTGAGATACGGCGCAGCGTCAGCGTTTCATCGACCGTGACGGGCTTGGCATAGGCCAGACGCGGCTGTGTCGAGCGATAGGCGCGCAGTAGCAGCACCGCTTCATACAGGTCACCGCCGGACTGCGCAATGGCCAGCGCAGCCAGATCAGGGGCATACAGCGACCCTTCGCCCATCACACGGTCCACCAGATAGGGCATAGTGTCCATGATTTCCTGGACGAACTCAGGCGTAACGGGTTTCTTGAGTTGGTGATACAGTTTTTCTGATTCCTGGATGGCTTTTTCGCCGCCCTTGGTGGCTACATAGGCCATGCTATTCGCCTCCTACCGTGATGATCGTCGTGCGTGGCAGTCCAATGATGCGGCTTTCATCGACCAGATAGACATCCCAGCCGCGCGGGTAGCGATTGGCGTTGTCGCGCAGGTCCCAGAATGCGTTCGGGATGCCACCAACGCGAATCTTGTTAGGCTGGGCTGGTGGAATGCCGGGGCCACTTAACGAAAGTGATGTATCCCCATCCAGGCTGCACCCGATAATGAGCGTTGCGCCCTGGTCGGGATACAGCAGCGTACCAATATTGGCCTGCTGGACTGTCACCAGCAGATCATTCGTTAGCTGCGGATAAAACTGATAATCGGCGCGTTCAACGGCGACCTCGCGGGCGTTGTTCCGGCCCAGATAATGAGCCAGTTCGCCATCCGGCGTATAGAAGGTCGTTTCCAGGTCGAGCAGTGTATCGGCGATCACATGCAATGGATTGCTGCCTTCAGGTAATTCATATATGCGGCCCGGATAGCTGAGAGACCACATCAGCGCCAGGAAGGTCGCGCGAGCGAGCTGTTCTTCTTGTGTATAAGCAGGATGCGCCATCAGAATGTTTCCATTTCTACGCGGGTTGCTTCCACCATTTTGAGCAGGTGCTCGTCATCGGCTGCCTGCTGCTGACGTTGTTCGCTAACCAGTTGGGCAATGGTGTCCGTCCGCAGACCTAACGCCAGCGCCAGGTCGATGACAGCCAGGGCCATCGCCTGCACCACGTCACGGCCCACGACCATGCCATAACCTTCCTGGCCAAGTCCTTTGATGTGCGCCTCAGCAACCAGCACCTCTCCCAGATGGAACGTCGTTCCCTGGGCGCTGTCGGTATAAGGCAGCATGACCAGGCCCGTGCGATTTTTTTCTACATAGACATCGCCGATCTCATCTAACAGGGAATTGGCGAAGTTTTTGACCTGTTCTGCCGGGGCTTTTGTCAGTATGCCGAGTGCTTCTGAACGTGAGAGTGTTTGCGCCATCGTGACTTCCTTAAACGGGCGGATAGTCATCAGCTATGGATTGAAGCTAATTTGGGTTCGCTGATACGGGCCGAATTGTAGGGGGTTTCACACGATCTTAAATCAGTAGTGTGATGTCGGATGCTGCTGTCACAAGGGTGGGGGACAGGTTTTGTCAGCCATTTGGGGGACATATCGGCAAACTTTAACAAGCCAATAAACTGGTCTTGATGAAATCCTAAAATTCATTCTGTTTTTGCAGGGTAGGATTACCGCAATATCGAACGTAAGCGGGTTTGCCTGTGGTTCGTCAGACTGCACCAGCCGATATCCTGCATCATTACCGTACCCTGGCTCATATGCTGCCGGATTACGCGGTCTTTTTGTTGGATACCAAGCTGCACATCATCCTTGCAGGGGGGCAGGCCCTGCGCACCATCTTCCAGATGGAATCCGGCCCCAGCAATCAATTGCTGCATGATATCTGGCCCAATTACCTGCTTGGCACGACACTCGTCAAGCTGCATGATGTCGCCAAAGGCGTTCCGCAGTCCTGGCGCGTCCAGACGCTGGAGCGCACATTGGAGTTACACGCCATCCCCATTATCGATTCTGAGATCGCGATTATGGTGACGGTCCGGGATGCCACCCAGGAGCAGAAAGAACTCGAACTGCTGCGCAGTGACGCCGCCCGTTACAAAGCTATCGTGGAAGAAAATCATGAGTTGCAATGCCGCATGACGGTCGATGGCGTGCTGACCTTCGCCAATGGGGCCTTATGTCGCCAGAGCCAGCAATCCGCCGATCAGTTGATTGGCACCTCTTTTTATGGCCTTTGCCTGGAACGTGATGTGCCGCTGCTGCGGCATACCTTCCGGTCGCTTTCAGGCACCAAGCGCGACCTGGCCCTGGAAATCCGGATGCGCAGCGTCGGTGCGATCCAACGCTGGGTGCGCTGGTCCTTCCATCCGGTGATGGATGCCGGCGGCAACATCGCGGAGATTCAGGGTTCCGGTTATGACATCACCGATGAAGTCCGCGCCCACACGGCTGAAAAGAAACAGCAGGACCTGATGAAGGCCCTGCGGGATATTGCCTCGGTGCTCAACAGCACCCTCGACCTTAACGAAGTGCTCGACCACATCATGGACATCATCGATCTGGTCGTCAGCTACGATACCGTCAATGTGATGCTGGTGCAGGATGATGTCGCCACCATTGTCAAAGGCCAGGGCTATGACACCCATCATGTCAAAGGCGTGATGTCGCTGAATCTGCGCATCCGACGAGTGCCACACCTGCGCTATATGTGGGAAACGCGCAAGGAACTGGTGATTTCCAATGCGCAGGCACCCAATACACCTGGCCTCGATGTGCCGGAACTCGCCTGGGTCCAGAGCTATGTTGGCGCGCCCATCATCTCCGAGGACAAAGTCATTGGATTTTTGAATCTGGAGAGCGTCACGCCGGATTTCTTCAGCGCCGATGATGGGCGTGGGGTGCGCGCCTTTGCGGATACGGCTGCGCTGGCGATCCGCAATGCGCAATTGTTTGAACAGGCCAAAGCGGTTGCGGTCATGGAAGAAAAGCAGCGGTTGGCCAGGGAATTGCATGATGCTGTCAGCCAGACGTTGTTCAGTGCCAACATGATCGCCGATGCCATCCCACTGATGCTGGAAAAACAGCCCGAACAGATACCACAGCAGCTTAGGTTGTTCCGGCAGCAGACACAGCTTGCGATGGCCGAGCTGCGAGCCATGTTATTTGAACTGCGCCCCAGTGCGTTAGAAGATGCTGACATTCAGAAGCTGCTGGAGCAGATGATCCAGGCCATTGGTGGCCGCACCATGATGGACGTTCAACTGGAAACGCGCGGCGATGCCTACGCTGACCTCTCGCTTGAGGTCAAAGTGGCCCTGTATCGCATCGCCCAGGAGAGCATCAACAACGCCATTCAGCATGCGACGGCATCGTCTATGCTGATCTCACTTTATGCCACCGAAGACTGGGTGCAGCTTACCATCAGCGATAATGGCCGGGGCTTTGACCCCCATAAGACCTATCAGGGGCATATGGGCCTGCGCATCATGCAGGAACGTGCCCAGTGGATCGGCGCGACGCTGACCATTACCAGCCAGCCCAACCAAGGTACAACCATTGATGTGATTTGGAAACAGCATGCTCAAGACGCTTAACCCGCAACAAGCGTATTTTCTCACACAGAAAGCAACAATTATGGAACCTATTCGTGTCATGCTGGTCGACGACCATGCGATGGTCCGGCAGGGTTTGCAAACTTTTTTATCCCTGCATGATGACATCGTCGTTGTTGGTACCGCATCTTCCGGGACGGAGGCGCTGGAACTTTACCCGTCGCTCGCGCCTGATGTCATTTTGATGGACCTGATTATGCCCGATCTGAGTGGGGTCGACGTCATTCGTAAGATCGTGGATCAGGACAGTGATACCTGCGTTATCGCCTTATCGAGTTTTGGTGAAAAAGAACTGGTTCGGGCGGCACTGGAAGCCGGCGCGCGCGGCTATCTGCTCAAGGACATTGGCGGTAATGAATTGGCTGCCGCTGTTCGTAAAGGGGCATCTGGTGAACCGGTGCTCTCGAACGATGCTACCAGTGCCTTGCTCGATGCCATGAAGCACAGCGTCAAAATATCGCCTTTTGAACTCAGTGGTCGTGAGCGTGAAGTGCTGCGTTACATCGTCGATGGCAGCAGCAATTCCGAAATTGCCTATCGGATTGGCGTCAAACAATCTACTGTCAAGACCTACGTTAGCCGCATCCTGGCCAAGCTCGATGTCTCCAGCCGCGTAGAAGCCGCCACCCTCGCGATCAAATACAAACTCGTCGAATAATCCCTGCTTCCTGATTGAATCCCATACATATTTGTCGCTGCGCAGGACTTTCTGCGTAGCTTTTGCCTCGTTGTGCTTTGACCGCTGTTTGTCCACCATCTGACGGACACGGTCTGTCAGCCTATGTGCGGAAACCGCGATTGTCCCCCGTAATGCGGATGTTGGCAGGCGTGGCCTTACCTACAATTCCCCTCGTGAAGACACAAGTAAAGCAGTACGCAATGCAGCATATCGATGTCTATCCCAAAAGCGAAGACCGCCTGAAAAAGTATCGCGAAAAGAAACTTGGTGACGATCCTTATTTCCACGAGGATGTCTACGTTCGCGATAGCGATATCGGTGTCTACACCGAACTGGGACGTGGTACCTGGCTCAATGAATCCACCTTTGGCGATTACAGCTACGCTGCAGGCCAGGACCAGATTACCTATGCCGACATCGGTAAATACTGCTCGATAGCCTCGCAGGTGCGCATCAACCCTGGCAATCATCCGATGTGGCGCGTGACACAGCACCACATGACCTACCGCCGCAATCAATATGGTTTCGGTGAAGATCATCCGGAGGTGTTTGAGTGGCGCCGCAGCAAGCGCGTGACCATC
Organism: Anaerolineaceae bacterium; assembly: GCA_020634165.1. Lineage (GTDB taxonomy): Bacteria > Chloroflexota > Anaerolineae > Aggregatilineales > Phototrophicaceae > Phototrophicus. The sequence goes on from JACKCF010000001.1 coordinate 1,386,246, forward strand.
GGCCATGATGTCTGGATCGGGCACGGCGCGACGATTATGCCCGGTGTGACCATTGGCATAGGGGCTGTCGTTGGCTCTGGGGCGGTCGTCACCAAGGATGTCGCCCCTTATGCAATAGTTGGCGGCGTTCCGGCCAAACTCATCCGCATGCGCTTCTCTGATGAGATCATCGCTAAACTGCTCGACATCGCCTGGTGGGAGTGGGACCGACAGACGCTCGAAGAACGTTTTGAGCATCTGTACGACATGGACGCTTTCCTTGGGTTGTACGGGTAATCGCCATGACTGCCTTGATCTTCGACATGGACGGCGTTCTCGTGGAGACAATCGAGCTGCATTTTGCAGCATGGCGGCAGATTGCTGTCCAGGTTGGTAAATCCCTGGGACCAGATGCCTTAGAAGACTTGCGCGGGTTGCGCCGTGATGACTGTCTGCGTCGTATTTTTGCTCCCGATGAGCTTTCTCTGCACGATCTGGCAACCTACAGCGCCGTCAAAGATGACCTCTACCTCACGGCTTTGCACGAGATGAACCCGGAATCGCTCATAACCCCGGGCACAAGCGCCTTTCTTGAACATGCTCGTCAGAACGGTTGTCGCCTGGGGGTCGCTTCTTCAAGCGTCAATACCTTTACTGTGCTGGAACATACCCGCTTGCTGGATTATTTCGATGTGGTCGCTGATGGTCGCACCGTCGTGCGCAGTAAACCCCATCCTGATGTATTTCTGTGGGTGGCGGGAGCGCTGGGCGTTCCAGCCCATAAAACGATCATTTTTGAGGATGCCCAGGCTGGGATTGCTGCTGCTGAGGCGATTGGCGCTTTTGTCGTTGGCATCGGCAATGGCGAAGCCGCCCGTAAGGCGGCCTGGTATGCCCCCGACCTCGTCGATATTGACCTGCAACTGCTCATTGAACAGGTCCAGAACCGAGACACCGCACTGCCGATCATGAGCCAGTCAAAATCGGCAAATGGTACGCAATACCAAAATCAGAGGCGATAGAGGAGTCTACCGCGTGTTAGAGATTAAAGATGTTCGGGTGGTCTATCCCAATGGGACGGAAGCCCTCAAATCGGTAACGATGACCGTCAAATCGAACGAGATTGTCGCAATCATTGGCCGTTCCGGTGCAGGCAAATCGACGCTGTTACGGGCGATCAATGGCTTGCAGCCCGTCACATCTGGCAGCATCAAGCTGGATGGCACAGAAGTCACCAGCCTGCCGCCCAAAGAACTGCGCAATATCTTCCGGCAGGTGGGTTTCATCTGGCAGGAGCACAACCTCGTTGGCCGCCTGACAGCCAACATGAACGTCCTGACGGGGCGACTCGGCTATAACAACGGGTTTCTGGCGGCGATGGGCTACTTCAATCGTCAGCATCGGCAGGTTGCCATGCGCAGCCTGGAACGAGTCGGCATGCTGCACCGCGCCAAATACCGTGCGGATCGCCTCAGTGGTGGCGAAAAGCAGCGCGTCAATATCGCGCGTGCCATCTCGCAGGAGCCAAAAGTCTTGCTGGCCGATGAACCTGTCGCCAGTCTGGATCCGGAATTGTCGTGGACTGTGATGGCCGACCTGGCGCGCGTCGCCCGTGAAGAGGGCGTGCCCACCCTCATCAATCTGCACCAGGTTGAATTAGCGAAGTCCTTTGCAGATCGACTGGTAGGTATTGCCCAGGGCGTGGTCGTGTTTGATGGCCCACCGCAAGACCTTACGACCGCAGCAGAAGCCAGGATTTATCGCTTTGACCGTCCTATGGCAGAAGATGCGGAATCAGATATCCAGCAGCCGAATGGCGAAGCCGAAACCTACGAGATGATGGGAGAAGCCTGATGCAGGCCAATATGCAAAAGCGTGCGAATCGCAAAGAAGCCAAGGTCAAAAACGAAGACCTCGACAGCATTCGCGAGAGTATCCTGCGTCCGCTGCCACGCCTGACGGTGGGTTTCCTCATTACAACCGCCATTTTACTGGCTGTGCTGGGTTGGAGCGTCGCCGGTACAGAAGCCAATCCGGAAAAGTTCGTCAACGGCATTCCGACACTGGTGGATTTCGTCCTGCGTTTGATGCCGCCCGAATTTGAATTTGAGGATGGTACTGAACGAGTTATTTCACTGTCGCCATTCGAGGTTCGCGAAATCCCGCGCACGCTCAAAGGAGATCGCGCCCGCAAGGCTGACGAAGCAGACATCGCGGCTATGACCGATGGCCAGACGCTGCTGTATGTGCTGCGCCTGACTGGCGCGGACGATGCCATGATTATCACGCCAGAAGAAGCTGAGAATTACAACAAAGACGATGTCCATACGCTGAATGCTTATATCTCAGAACCTGGCTACACGATTGTGCTTGATGACTGGGATGAAAGCGTGATTACCGTCGAAGATGGCTATCGCAGCGCTTATTCTGTCCCCTATCTCGATGGTCAGATGGTTGTCGCCAAGCGCTATGTCCTCAACCCTGGCGAAATGCTGATCGGTTTCCCGGTCATCATCTATTCCATCATCGAAACTATCCAGATTGCGATTGTCGGTACGCTCGCATCGGTACTGGCGTCGATTCCCTTCGCACTGCTGGCGGCGCGCAATGTTTCGCCCCATCCGCTGGTATACCAGGCGACGCGCCTTTTCCTGAACCTGATTCGCTCGATTCCGACGCTGATCTACGCCCTCATCATGGTAAGTGCCGTCGGCCTCGGACCCTTTGCGGGTGTGCTGGCCCTGGTCGTCGGTTCGATAGGCTCGCAGGCCAAATTGTTCGCGGAGAGCTTTGAACAGATTGATCCTAATCAGGTAGCGGCGGTTCGGGCGACGGGTGCCGGTGGGATGCAGGTCTTTAATTTCGCCGTTTTGCCACAGGCTTTCCCGCTGCTGGCGACATACTCGCTAATCACGTTCGAGGTCAACGTCCGCGCCTCGACCATCCTCGGTATCGTCGGCGCGGGTGGTGTTGGCTTCATCATCCAGAAGTACACCGCGTTATTCCAATTCCAGCGCTTGATGGGTGCCGTCCTCATCATCGCTATCCTGGTTACGCTGATTGACCGCGTCAGTGATGCTTTCCGCAAGCGGATTATCTAAATAACGCTCGTTGGTAGGGGTAAGGCATCCCTCTTGCCCCTACAGATTACTTAATGCTTTTTACAAGGGGCTTTAGGGGGAAGCAACCCGTAGCCAGTTCTTAAATGCGTACAACATATGAGAGGATGATGCACAATGAAGTTGATCGTTCGTTTGATTGCAGTCGTGGCCCTGGTCACGGTATTAGGCGCAACACTGGTCGCGCAGGATGATGTGGACCGTACCGATTGGCCAGCCGTCTTTAGCTTTGGCCGCTTCGCGGGTGACGATAGTGCGGAAGCACTGCTCAATGCTGAACCCATCCGCGCATATCTGGAAGCTGAACTCGGCATTCCTGTCACGGTCAACGTGGGCAGCACTTACACCGCCGTTATCGCCGCGATGGCCGCCGGTCAGGTCGATGCGATGGAAGTCGGCCCCTTCAGCTTTGTGATCGCGGAACGTGAAGCCAACGCAGAACCGATTGCTGTCGGTGCCAGCGAAAGCTCCCTGGACGAGGGTGAGGTCGCTGTTTATAACCCCGACATTCGTCCTTTCTACTACAGCGTTTTTGTCACCAAGAAGGGCAATGTCAACCCGATAACAGGCAATCCCATTCGCACCCTGGCTGACCTCGAAGGCGTGGATTACGCTTTTGTTGACCCCGCTTCGACAAGTGGTCGTAATGCTCCGGTTATGCGCCTCATCAACGAAATTGATGGCCTGGAAACCCCTGGTGACGTCGATGAATGGCTGAACCCGATCTTCGCTGGCAGCCACCCCAGCGCCATGCTTGCCCTCATCAACGGCGACGTTCTGGCTGGCTCCACCTACGAAGGCAACCTGATTAATCAGCGTACAGAAGGTCTGGCTGAGGTCTGCGGTTTTGAAGACGATCAAACCGGTGTAACCCTCACCCAGGAAGAAATCGATGCTGTTTATGATGATTGCCCGGATGGCAGCCTGGTCGTGATCGCCCAGACCGCACCCATCCCGAATACGCCAGTTGCTATCCGCGCTGACCTGCCGGAGAGCTTCAAACAGGCGGTTGCTGATGCTCTGCTGAGCATCAAGGACAAACCAGAAGTTCTGGCTGAAATTGGCCGCTGGTATGTTGATCCGTCGACCGATCCTGTTTTGTCTGCTGAATTGGGCCTGGAAACACTCAGCGACTTCTATGACGTGGTGCGTGATATCGCTGCTGTCACCGCCGAGCAGTAAATCCATCTATGAGGCCCCAGCCTGCAATGGTCTGACACCACCTAACTCGGCTGGAAGGGGCACAGATTTGTCCTGTGCCCCTGCTTACTTTTTTGTGAGGAACACACTTAGCTTTTTGTTGCTTGTACTTACGAAAAAACGAACCCTATCAACAGAAAAATCATTACCCAAGGGAGCAGTGCCATGTGGCTCAGTGATCTGAAAATTGTGATGCCGGACGACGTGATTGAACGCGGCTCACTCCTGATCGAAGATGGCAAAATTGCTGAGATCATTGAAGGTCCGGCACCGATCAACGTTCCGAGTATGCGCGGCCTGACGCTCATTCCGGGCATGATTGACCTACACGGCGATATGCTGGAGCGTGATGTTCAGCCGCGGCCCTCGGCGCGCTTCCCAACGGACATTGGCTTGCTTGAACTGGACAAGCGTCTGGCAGGTGCGGGCATCACAACCGCTTTCTGTGCTATATCTTTTGCATGGCGCAATAATGATCTGCGTTCCCAGGAGAGCGCGACTGAAATGATCGAAACAGTCAACCGCATGAATGGCCAGACCTTGGTCGATATGCGCGTTCATGGTCGCTTTGAAGTTAACAACACAGAAACAGCACCCATCCTGAAGGACTTGCTGGAGCGCGGCTTGCTTCAGCTCGTGTCGATCATGGACCACACGCCTGGACAGGGACAGTACAAAGATGTTGATCGCTACCTCAACTTCATGCACCGCTGGCTAGGGATGGACATCAGTGCCCTGGGAACCTCCAGAGAAGAAATTCTTGAGAAAATGAAGTCCAACATCATGGAATATGCGGAGGCTCCACGCGATTGGGATGTGATCGCGGAGGTGCTCAAGGTGGCGATTGCCTATGGTATTCCGGTTTCATCCCACGATGACGACACCGCCGACAAAGTCAACTTGCAGGCTGAGATGGGTGTGAGCATCAGCGAATTCCCAGTATCGATTGAGGCGGCTCAGGCCGCACATAATCGCGGCATGTGGATCGTCATGGGGGCGCCGAATGCCTATCGTGGACAATCAACCTCAAACAATTTGAGTGCAATGGACGCCATCGAAGCCGGCCTGGTCGATATTCTGGCGACGGACTATTATCCAGCCGCGATGCTGCATACGGTCTTCAAGCTGGCAAAACAGGGGGCGATGCCGCTTAATGAGAGCGTCAAACTGGTCAGCACCAATGCCGCTAACGCAATGCACATGGATGATCTGGGCAGCATCGAAGTCGGTAAGTCTGCGGACATCGTGATCGTGCATGAAGCGGATGATTTCCCCAGGGTGCGCGGCACAATTCGGGCAGGGCATCCCATCTACTGGGACAATCACCTGGCTTCTCTGTCACAACTGAATCAACTGTTTCAACTGGCATCAGCCTCGATAACCTAGAACTTGTAAATATGTCTTAATGTATGCTTTGCGTTCTCCCCATTACCTCAATCAAGCCATTTAGGCTGGGCGTGGTGGACTAAACGTTGGATACTTTTCTGACAGAAATAGGCGCACACTATGCGCCTCTTTTTGCGTCCCAATTTAGTTTATGGACAGCGTAGTTAGAAGATGATGTTAATATAAATTGTTGAAAGATCGATTCATTTTAGGATCAAAGGATGGATGATGCCGGACAAGGATGTACAACGGATTGTTGAATATTGCAGCGCAACCCTAAATCTCGATGACGTACAGAGTACTGACGAATATGGTTATCCATATCTCGCATTATGTGTTATTGATGCCATATTCTCGATTGGTGTCCGCTATACCTCGACGTTGAATACTGTGAATAGATTTAGATCATATATCGGCGATCCACCGACTTATTCAATACAGGATTTGTTCAATCTATATCAACAAGAAACTATAGATGGCATGGCTATCAGAATCTATAAAAACAAACAGCGCACTTCAGCAACAAATGGAATATTGAAGGCTGAAGCAGTCCTTAGAGTTGTCGATCTGCTCCTCAGATATGGTGTGGAAAATAATCAGGATATGGAACGCCTCTATGAAAATCCGCAATTTGAAGCTGATTTCAAGGAGATTCCTGGGCAGGCCAGTGGTATATCCTTGCAGTATTTTTATATGCTGACAGGGAACGAAGATACAGTCAAACCTGACCGAATGGTTGTGCGATTTTTGGAAGCTTGCTTAGGACGAAGTGTGATGTCAGCGGAATCCAGCTCCTTGTTAATTCAAAGTTGTGAAATGCTTAAAGAGAATTATCCTGATTTGACGCCGAGAACGCTAGATCATGAGATTTGGAATTTTCAGCGCAACCAATAAGTAGAATGAGGATGATAATGAACCCCCAGTAGTGCGAAGTGCCTCTATGACTATCCTGGCGACATTAAAGTGCTGGAGATAAGCGAACTTCGGTGGTCACCATCTCGCTAATTACATTCCTCAATCACCTTGAGTGATTTCTCTCTCATCCTTACGAGAGCACTATGTTATCATCGTGCCGTATTCATCAAATTTGGGCAGAGAAATGGCATATTACTACGATCAACCCTCTCGTACGTTCAGTGAATACCTCCTGGTACCTGGATATTCGTCGGCGGAATGTGTGCCCGCGAATGTGTCGCTGCAAACGCCGCTAGTCAAATTCAATAAGGGCGAAGTACCCGCCTTGTCTCTCAAGACCCCACTGGTATCGGCAATCATGCAGTCCGTGTCCAACGACACGATGGCGATTGCGCTTGCACGTGAGGGTGGTGTGTCCTTTATCTTCTGCTCACAGCCCATCGAGCGTCAGGCCGAGATGGTGCGCCGTGTAAAGAGCTATAAGGCAGGCTTCGTCATCACGGACTCCGCCGTCCATCCAGATAATACTCTCGCAGATATTCTGGCGCTTAAGGAGAAGACCGGGCATTCAACTGTGGCTGTTACCGATGATGGCACCTCGACTGGCAAGCTGGTCGGCATCATCACCAGCCGCGATTATCGCGTCAGCCGCATGGCTCGCGATACGAAAGTCTCCAGTTTTATGACCCAATTGGACCGGATCATCTATGCCAGGGACGGCATCAGCCTGAGTGAAGCCAACGACATCATCTGGGATCACAAAATCAATGTGTTGCCCATCGTGGATGACAATCAACGCCTAGTGTCGTTTGTGTTCCGCAAGGACTATGATGCCCACAAGGCCAATGTCAACGAACTCCTGGATGACTCCAAACGCTATTTGGTCGGAGCAGGTGTCAATACGCGCGATTATGAACAGCGTATTCCAGCGCTGATTGAGGCGGGTGTCGATGTGCTATGCATCGATTCTTCGGAAGGTTTTACCGAGTGGCAGCAGCGCACCCTGGCATTTGTCCGTGAGAAGTATGGCGACACAGTGAAAATTGGCGCGGGCAACATCGTGGATCGCGATGGCTTTCGCTTTCTCGCGGACGCCGGTGCGGATTTCGTTAAGGTCGGGATTGGCGGCGGCGCGATTTGCATCACCCGCGAAGCGAAGGGCATTGGTCGCGGACAGGCCTCGGCTGTAATTGAAGTCGCCAAAGCGCGCGATGAATACTTTGAGGAAACGGGCGTCTACATCCCAATCTGCTCTGATGGTGGCATTGTCTACGACTATCACATCACGCTGGCACTGGCGATGGGGGCTGATTTTTGCATGTTGGGTCGCTATTTCGCCCGCTTCGATGAAAGCCCCTCGAATAAAGTGGTTGTCAACGGCAATTACATGAAAGAATATTGGGGCGAAGGCAGCGCCCGCGCTCGTAACTGGCAGCGTTACGATTCTGGTGGAGATGCCAAACTTTCCTTCGAGGAAGGCGTGGATTCCTATGTGCCCTATGCGGGCAGTCTGCACGATAACATCGCCATCAGCATGACCAAGGTGAAATCCGCGATGTGTAACTGCGGCAGCCTGACTATTCGCGAACTTCAGCAAAATGCGCGGCTCACGCTGGTGTCCTCAGTCAGCATCGTCGAAGGCGGTGCCCATGATGTAGTCGTGCGCGATCAGCATCAGCAGGTCAGTACACTATCAATGGGGTCGTAACCCATCGGCATTCTGATTCTATGGTATAGATCGTGTTAAGTGTTAACAACGGAAGAGGCGCATACTCAGCGCCTCTTTTTCACTGCATAGATCAAGCTATGATTCGGTAGCGACTTTAAAATAATGTCCCTGCTCAAGATCGGCAATGAGGCCAGGTTGCTCAGGATGCCAGCCGAATCGCTGCTGTGTCAGCGCGCTCGATGCGGGCATATCCAGCCCGAAGAAACCACCGAGGAAACCAAAATGCTCATTGGCTTGTTCGGCAGGGATCGACGTGACAGGCACATTTAGTTGACGACCAATGACTTCGGCAATTTCGCGCACTGGCACACCTTCGTCACCGACAGCGTGCAAACGTGTCCCGGCTTCCGCATTTTCCAGCGCCAATCGATACAAACGTGCGGCATCCAATCGGTGACCGGATGCCCAGCGATTCAATCCTTCACCAGGGTAAGCTGAAATACCTTTTTCACGGGCGATTTTGATGAGGACAGGCACAAAACCGTAATCGCCTTCACCATGAACCGAGGGTGGAAGCCGCATGATCGATACGCGCACACCACGCTCCGCCTGTTTCAGTCCAACCACTTCTGAAAGACGGCCTGCTGTGGCGGGTGAGGCATCCTCTTCAGTTAATAGGCGACTAGGAGCTAGACCCGCCGTACCCGCTGTCACGACGAGCGGACGATTTGTTCCAGCTAATATGTCGCCCATCGCTTCGATGGCTTGTTTATCGACTTCGGCAGCATGCACATAATTGGAAAAATCGTGAATAAACCCACAGTGAATCACACCATCGGCTTCTTTCACGCCATGCTGTAATACCTCAAGGTCTTCCAATGAGCCGCGCAATACATCTGCACCAGCAGACAGAATTTTCTCTGCGGAAGCATCAGAGCGCGCCAGCCCGACAACCTGATGACCATTTGCTAAGAGTTCAGCGACAACTGCCGAACCGACAAATCCACTGGCACCAGTGACAAATACTTTCATAGTAGAGTATCCTCCAATTCAAATGAGAGGTGCGCTTAAACGGCATACGATGGGGCATATACACCTCTTATGGATGCCAGTTGTATAACGAGGCATGTGATTGAGCGAAGTGAGCGTTTATCCTAGGATGGATACTCCTGGTTAAAACAGGCCAGATGATGATGGAGGATGTTTCGTGGCTGAAAATCAATTGGCAGTAGATCGTCGCCATGAACTTGCCGAATTTCTGCGCAGTCGTCGTGCACGCCTACAGCCAGAGCACGTTGGCCTGCCGAACGGCACACGAAGACGAACCCCCGGCTTGCGGCGCGAAGAGGTTGCTATGCTGGCTGGCGTCAGCCCGGAATGGTACACGTGGCTAGAGCAGGGCCGAGATATCAATGTCTCGACACAGGTGTTGGAAAGCCTGGCCCATGCTCTGCGACTTGATGCGAATGAGCGCGAGCATTTATTTTTACTCGCCAGCGGGCAGCCCCCTCCAATCGAGACCTATCAGTCGCCAACGGTCAGCCATGTCATAAAGTCGTTCCTGGATCAACAGGGAACAGCGCCAGCTTGTGCCCTGGATGTGCGTAGCAATGTCCTCGCATGGAATGCCGCCTATGGTGCCGTTTTTGGTGATTATTCAAAGTTACCTGCGCGCGAGCGAAATCTGTTCTGGCGAATCTTTACCAACCCTCACTCACGGGTAGCCAACGAACATTGGGATGAACTGGCGATGGGCTTTTTGGCACAGTTCCGCGCGCGCTACGGGCGCTACATAAATGATCCCTGGTGGGCGCAGCAAGTCGCTGACTTAAGTGCAGCAAGCCCGGAATTTCGTGAATTATGGGAACGCCATGATGTGGGCAACCTGTCGGAGGGTCAAAAGAAAATCAGGCATCAGATTGCAGGTGATCTGTGCTTTGATACGCTCTGGCTCCAGACGATTGAAACGGATGCTTTGCAGTTGCTGATTCATGTGCCACACGACCAGGAAACGGCCCATAAAATCGAACGGCTGCTATCTGCTGGATAAAGACATGTTCATTCGAGGACTGTAAAGAGGCGCAGACTATGCGCCTCTTTTACGTTCGGATAACAGCGGCACCTAGGCCAATTGTGCGATTAAGACCTCAAACGGTGACAGGCGCAGGTTTGGTTGAAGATTGGCTTCGCCAGAACGATCCTCGGTGGAGAAAAGGACCTCAGCCGATTTTGCCTCAGAATCGAGCACAACGCTCTGGCTTTCTTCAGAAAAATTCAGCGCAACCAGGCAGGTCTGGTTCGCCTTTGTATCTTGCCGGAGAAAGACCAGGCAGGATGAATTATCAGGATCGACGACCTGGTAATCGCCAGTGTTCAATGCTGGGGTATTTTGGCGAAGCTGAATCAATCGCCGATAAAAATTGAGCATGGAAGTCGGATCATCTAGTTGATCGGCAACATTGACGCCCCTTGTACGGTTGGGATGCAGAGGCAGCCATGTTGTGCTACCTGACGGGCTGAAACCACCCTCGGCGCTGTTGTCCCATTGCATCGGCGTCCGGCAGCGGTCGCGCGTCGCCAGGAGCGATGCTTCCAGCGCCTCATCTGCGGATTTGCCCAATTTCTGTGTCATGCGCTGATACAGATTGAGGGCCGCTGTGTCACGTATCTGGTCCTTACTGGCGAGTTTCAGGTTGGTCATACCGATTTCTTCACCGTAATACAGGAAAGGCGTTCCCTTCAGCGTCAGCATGAGGGCAGCATGTAAACGGGCCAATGCAGCGTCATGCTCGCCATCTCCGTATCGCGTCCATACGCGCGATGCGTCATGGTTGTTGAGCGTGTTGCAGGGCCAGGCATCATCAGGCAGCTCAGACAGCCGCAATTCCTGATTGGCGCGTATATCGCTTGGCGTCAATCGCTTCAGCCGCATCAACGGAAAATTGAATACGAGATGCAGCTCATCGTCGTCTGAACCGTGAAATGTGACGTCTTCATCTTCGCCTACAAGCACCCGATCACCAGGATATTGGTCGATGAGCGCGCGCAGTTCTTTTAATAGCTCATGCATCCCTGGTCGTTTGACCTGATACTTCATCAGTTGAGAGTATTCGGTGGGTGATAGCGAGTTGGGGTCGGGAATCTCATCAAATGACAGGGGGTAGCTGTGGTTGGGTAAGTCGAAATCTTCGTAGATGGTGGCAACAGCATCCAGGCGAAATCCATCCACGCCCATATCCAGCCAGAAGCGCACCGCATCCCACATGGCGGCTTTCACTTCTGGGTTACGCCAGTTGAGGTCCGGTTGTTCCTTGAGGAAGGCATGATAGTAGTATTGCTCAGTGGCAGGGTCATATTCCCAGGCCGATCCGCCAAATATCGCCGCCCAATTGGTAGGAGGGCCGCCGTTTTGGCCATCGCGCCAGATGTACCAGTCTCTTTTGGGATTATCGCGGCTGGAACGGGATTCCTGGAACCAGGGGTGCTGATCCGAGCTGTGATTGAGGACCAGATCAAGGATCACCCGAATGTTACGTGCATGCGCTTCTGTCAGGAAGGTTTTAAAATCTTCCAGTGTGCCGTATTCTGGGGCGACATCAACATAATCGGAGATGTCATAGCCGCAATCGATATATGGCGAGGGGTAGTGTGGCGATAACCAGATTGCGCCAATACCCAGATCGCGCAGATGATCGAGTTTTCCGATCATCCCTTTAAAATCACCAATGCCATCCCCATTCGCATCTGCAAAACTACGTGGGTAAATCTGATAGAAGACGGCCTGCTGCCACCATTTGAATTCAGTCACCATCTATTCCCTTGCAATGAATGAATGCCAAGCTAATAAAGCCGCCGAAATTATAGCAGGTTCATTCATAAGCAGGGATGGGTTTGATAGCGGTTCTTAGTCGATTGTTTTAGCTAGTGTTGGCGTGAGGAATGTAATTAGCGTCATATAGCTCCGGCTTGAGAAATGCCAATATGCGATTATTGGTTATATCTGCCTGATCTACCGGGAACAGGTGCCCACCGTTAAGAACAAGCTCTGCTTCAATCTGAGGAATAAGACGTCGTGCGCGTTCTATTTCCACTTTTGGTCGGCACGTTCCATCATGCTCCCCAATTAACAGGAGTACAGGCATTGCGAGACTCCGCAAGGCTTCATCCGAAAAGCGCGACACCACACCAAGGTTGAGTTCCTGTGGTTTGTAAGCTTGCGCGCCGATCATGAACTGTTCCGTAAGTGGGTGATGTGTGCCGAGGGGTTCGGTAGTCATCCATTGGAATGCACGATAGAAGTTGCGTCGTGTTGGTCTGATAAAAACGGGCAGCATATGGAACATAAACTGCCAGCGCATTCGCCCAAGGCTGCCGGACGGACTGAGCAGTACAAGACGGTCTATGCGCTCTGGCAGGGCAAGTGCTAGATTCAGTGCCTGCCAGCCGCCCTGGGAGTGCCCAATGAGGCAAATGTGATCGAGACCGAGTGCATCTAAGGTTTCAGTCAGCCAATTTGCGCAATCCTCAGGCGTCCTTAGCCGATGAGTGGGCACACTGCGCCCCATCTGATCCACGACATCAGGAGCGTAAACTCTGAAATAGCGGCTTAGGGCACCGATGTTCGGATACCAGACGGGAGAACTGATTTGAGCGCCGTGAATCAGGACCAATGGCGGCAGCGCTTCTAATCCTGCAACGTTGATATGGGTTAAGCCGAAGCGGGTTGTGACATCATAGGCCTGATGAGGAACATCCCAAAGAGACAGCGTAGCATCATAAGCTGTCCAAAACCGATCAGCAGCTTCAGGTGTCCGAAATCGTGACTTGTCAACCATTATCCCGAACCTAACCTACGACAGCTTACGATGGCAAGAAATTTTGGTTATGAAGTCGGTCGTATAGCAATAACCCGCGATCCAATAGCCTTAAGTTTCTCAGACAATGTGCGAAGCATGGCCTCGTCAGTATAGGTGCCGACAATCGCCCCGCCGGAACCTGCGAATTTGGCGCTCGCCCCACAGGCACGCGCCGTTTCCACCATGTCAACCTGCCAGGCTGGCAATTTCGCGATTTGCTGCCGCATATTGAAGTTCGCATCAATCAGGTCTGCCAATCGGGGCAGGTCATTAGCGAGGATCGCTTCACGGCCATCTGCTGCATATTGCGCGAACTGCTGCATCGCGCTGACCACTTCTTGTTCGCCTCGGTTATACCGCCCGCGAATATCATTATGGAAAACCTCTGTCGGTTCACCTAACTGCGTGTGATAAGCAATGTAGAGTGGTAAGTCTTTTGCCCAATTCAGATACTCGTAATGATAATGTTTGATGCCGTTTTTAACCCGTGCCTGCGATTCATCGAAATCCATATAGACCATGCCTTCATAAGCCTGAATCACACGGTCTTGCAGGCCCGCTGAAATGCCGAGTTCATCGGTTTCTACCGATAATACAAAGGAGGGCTGGATTTCGAGAGGCATCTCAACGTCATAGAAGGCCATTAAACAGCGAAGCATAGCTGTGATAATCGAGCTGGACCCCGCAAGCCCGACCTGCCTCGGAATATGGCTTTCATAGCGAACAGAGAAATTATCTGAGTGCAGTTGAATACCCTGCGCTGTGCAATAATCTACAAAGCGCTTGATGGTCGCTTTCAATAACCGAACGCCGCCGTAGTAGCCATGTGACGAGACATCTTCTGCCAGCTCATATATCGAACGGAAGCGTCCATGATCGTATTGCGACGGAATAATTTCGAGCGTATGCCAATCATAAAGCGTGACTTCTGAATAGAAGTCCTTGACGCTAAAGGAGATGGTCTTGCCGTTGTACCCATCCGAAGGATTCCCCAGCAAGCCAGCCCGAGCATAGGCGCGTTTTCGGATAATACGCATCAGGATTCGCCTTTGAGCAAGTCGCTAACATACTTGCGCAGGTCTTCACCATACATTGGGTCGGCCAGTGCAAACTCAATGAACGCGCGGTAATACGATGGGAAGCTACCAATATCGAAGCGCCGTTCATTTTCAGTGAGGCGTACACCATAAACACGATGACCATCCTGAATCAGCAAACGAATGGCGTCGGTTAGCTGGATTTCCCCGCCTGCACCTGGCGTTGTGCGTTGCAACGCCTCAAATATGACCGGATTGAAAATATAGCGTGCCGCGACGGCCAATTGGCTTGGTGCGTCTTCGACCGTTGGCTTTTCCACAATATCTGCTAGCTCGAAGATGTCATCGTCCGTCTTTGGGTGAGCAATCCCATAACGATAGACTTCATTTTTGGGAACAGTCTCGAATGCGATGACAGCGGCGCATTCATTCTTGTCAAAGCAGGCCTGCATGCGTGATAACAACTTCGCGTCACCACCATGTATGATGGAATCACCCAGCGCAACCACAAAAGGTTGGTCAGTTATGAAATCGCTGGCAGATTGCACAGCATGGCCCAGGCCGAGCAGTTGGCGCTGACGGGTGAAATAGTATTTCACAGGCATATAATCAAGCTGGAGTTCTGCCAGGGCATCTTCTTTGCCGCGCTCCCGCAGCATATTTACCAGCGATTCATTCAGGTCAAAGTAATTTTCAATAGAGGTCTTGCCCGCACCCGTAATGAATAGTATCTGGTCGACCCCGTTTTCAATCAGTTCTTCAACAATATAGTGAACAACGGGTTTACGCCCAACGGCCAGCATTTCTTTTGGTTTTGATTTGGTCAGCGGTAACAGACGAGTACCAAGTCCGGCGACAGGTACAACAGCAATGCTCATAAACAAGTCTATCCTTTAGGTAAAGTATCAATTCAAATGATCCCCGCAACACCAACGGGATGAACAAATGGTATCTTCTGATTCATATCGTTGGGCCGTTACAAATGAATTGCGAGTTATTAAATGATGAAACAGTATTCTTGTCTGAAAGGTGTTTCTTTGTAATGTTTAGGAAGTATACACCGCTTGTTCGCCAAAGTGTAACTGTACATCGTATAAAGGCTGGATGTCATTTTTCCTCTGCCTGGATGACCATTTCTACGTCGACCCTATCGCCTTCCTCAAGCTTTTCTGCTTTGCGGACGCTCGCTTTTACCGGAACGAGATAGCGTCCATCCTTTGGGAACAGCGAAGTGGTAAACTCCGTATCTCCAATCTGCACAACCACTGGGATCACCCCCCAACCATAGGTGACCAGGCTGGAAATCGCTTCGATGTCATGGCTTTCCTCCTCTGGGATCACCACAAAATACCAGGGAGCAGGGCCACGCCAGTAAATCATTTCGCCGCTGAACTCAAAAATCATAGTGGGTTGCATGGCCTACCTGTCGATTGCAATACGATTGCACTTAAGAGTGATTTACCTGTGAGTTTGTACCTCGTATCGTATCACTGATTCTGTTTGCCTATGGCAAAAACGAATGGGATTTTTAGGAGAATGGAACCTATCTGGACACGGCAAAAGCCGCTGCTCAATACAGAACAGCGGCTTTGCTGGCATTGTTGACTGTAATTTATAATGTTCTATTGTGACTGTGTGATGGTTGGTGCAGTCGGTTGTAGGCTGCGCAGATAGGCGATAATCGAGTTGATCTGTGCATCGCTGAAGCGCCCACCCCAGGCTGGCATCACTGTCCCATTGACGCCCATCGCGATGATCTGGCGCATCGCCGCATCGGACGTGCTGTCCAGGAACAGGCTGTTGTTCAGTGCCGGGGCCAATGGCGATCCATAGCCATCGACGCCATGACAGGATGTACAGGTGATGCTGAATAGACGGTCACCGCTGGCAATCGCTTCAGGACTCATGTCGAGCGGTTCGGCTTCTACAACAGGGATTTCAACGCCTGCCGATTGAATTTCCGGCCAGCGCAGGATCAGGGCAACCAATGAATCAACCTGAGCATCGTCAAGCGCATTGTCCCAACCTGCCATCAGCGTTCCTGGCACACCCTGTTCGATTATGCGGACAATTTCATAGGTTTCTGTGGCCCGTAGTGTCTCGCTATCCAGCGCGGGAGCCAGCACCGTTCCTTCCATATTGATGCCATGACACGATGTGCAGTTTTCAGCATAGAGCGTAAGTCCGGTTGAGAGCCGATCACCATCAGCCAACTCACTGACCATCGTCAGCGTTTCTTCAGGGATTTCTGCGACGACCATTTCCGGTGGGATCAGGTCGCGCTCATCAGCGATGGCGTAGACGCTGTCCCAGTCCACATGTTGAATCATGGACACCAGCGATTCGATCTGTGCTTGACTGAGAATGCCGCCCTCCTCGATGCCATATGCCGCCATCTGGGTGGCGTAGCGTCCACGTTCAATCGTGCGATACATCTCAATCGGGTCCATCTCGGCGATGACGTTTAGCGCAGGATAGACACCCAGCCCTTCGCCAGATGCACCATGACAGACAACGCAGTTCTCCAGGTAAATATCGACGCCTTCGACAACGGCGGATTGTAATTGAGTTGTTGCGGCGCGGCTTTGCAAGGTAGGTTCCCGGACGATGACCATCGCCATTGAGATGAGCAGCAGCCCAGTCGCCAGGAAGCCAATCCAGCTTTGTGTACGGGTCATGATGTCACCTCCTGAGGATAGATTGCATCAGTGACAGAGGCGTGGTCACGCTCAATGCGTTCACCCGTATCGACTGAGATACGGCCATCGACAATGGTCACCGGGAAGCGATCCAGTGGGCGCGGGGCAGGTGGGTTGATAACTTCACCGTCTGCCTCGAAGGCCGATGCGTGGCACGGGCAAACAAACTGACCTTTTTCCGGTTCCCAGGGCACAGCGCAGCCCAGGTGCGTGCATTTCTGGTACAGGGCCAGAAAACCACCATCATCCTGCCGAACCAGATAGAAACGGCCACTGGTAATAGGTGTCACACTGCCAAGAGGGTAGTCATCGACCAGACCGAGATCGAAGGTGCCGCCAAACTGGCCTTCAATCACGCGCGGGGCGAAGAAGTTCAGTGAAAGTGCGCCACCCGCCGCCAATGTGATGGCCCCTGTTGCTGCCCAGGCCAGTTGCAAAAAGTCACGCCGAGAAACTTCTTCTGTTTCGGGTTTTACATCGGGCTTCTTTGCGACTTCAGCCATTAGAGCACCTCCCAGGGCCACATCAGCGCCATGCCTTCCCCACGGAAAGCGACCCCGATCACGGTCAAAACCACAAAGGCAACCACCAGCAGCACGAACAATGCCTGCCGCGTTTCATCACGATTTGCTCTGAAAAGTGCCTTCATAGCTGCGCCGAACATCAGGAAGGCGACCAGTAAGATCAACAGGGGCAGCACACCATTGCTGATGAGCGTCGGCAGGGTTGGCAGCAGCGCCGGGAAGTCGATGACATATTCATCGAGGATGACCAGCAGCGGCGTCCCAATCAGTGCGACGAGCGCGGCGAACCAGGCCATACGGCGCCCTCTTCGTGAGCCGAACCAGATGCCTTCGGTATCGCTGTCGAACTTGAGATACGGGAAGGCGATCAGTGCGCCCAGCCCTAAAGCCGGAATGATGATGGCACCGATGACGGGATGGAAGTGCAGCAGCAGTTCCTGAATGCCCATGAAGTACCAGGCAGCTTTAGCTGGGTTCGGGCTGTGATTGGGATCGGCGGCAGCTTCCAGCGGGGCATTGATCCAGGCAGCCCAGGCGACCAGTAAGGCCATCATCACCAGTGCGAAAACAAACTCGATGCTGACCAGATGCGGTAGAGTCGGCACTTTTTCCAGACGTTCCGGTGGTGCTTCGTCGATGTTACGTGGGACGGTGAGTGCGTCTTTACGAACGCGCCAGATATGGAATGAGGCGATGAAGAAAATGGCCATCGGGATGATCGCGACGTGTAGGCCGTAGAAATTGGTCAGGGTTGCGCCGCTCACTTCCGGCCCGCCCAGGATGAAATTGCTGAGAGCATCGCCAATTACTGGAATATAGCTCAGCAGGCTGGCCCCGACGGTTACCGCCCAGTAGGCTAATTGATCCCAGGGCAGCAGATAGCCCGTAAAGTTGGCGATGACAACCAGCAGCAGCAAGCCAATACCCAGCACCCAGTTGAATTCACGCGGCGGACGCAGCCCGCCCGTGAAGAACACCCGCAGCAGGTGCAGCACGGTGACGATCACCAGCAGGTTGCCGCTCCAATGATGCAGATTGCGGATGAACTGACCGTAGTTGACCTCTGTTTGCAGGGCCAGCATATCGCTGTAGGCGGTTTCCGGCGCCGGAGTGTAGACGAACATCAGCATGATGCCCGTCCCGACCAGGATAGCCAGCAGCATGATCGCCAGCCCACCCAGGCCCCAGGTATAGGTAAATTTGAGCGACGCTTTATTCACGCGGCTGGGATGAATATGCAGCAGCAGGTTATTCATCACATAGCGCAGCCGTGAGCGGTCGTCTGTTAGTGGCAGATCATCGCGATTGATGGAATCCGCTACGCGGCGGGGTAGTTGATCTGAACGTGGGTCAATCGATGACATGGCTGTGTCTCCCTGTTAGACGCACCGAATTAATCGGTGCGGCCACCACGGTAGCCATTGCCCTGGTTGGAATCTTGCGCGTTGCCCTGGCCATTGTCTTGGCCGTTGCCTTGGCCATTGTCCTGACCATTGCGGCCAGGACCTGCCCATAATTGGCGTCCGTTCGGGTCACGCAGCATGATGGTTTCGCCTGTTTCCGTCTTGCGGATGTCACCCGCCATGAATTGGTCGCCAGACCAGAAGCCATAAACTTCCACCGGATCACCTACGCTGAGTGTCACGCCCTGGCTTTGCCAGAATTGAGGCTGCCCCATCTGTAGATTGAGGTTGGTGCCGTCATCCACGTTCAGTACAACGTTACCGTTGGTCACTGCGCCGATGGTGCCTGTCAGTGTAAGCCAGTCTTCTGGTGCGACCTGGAATTGTGCCTCGCCTGCTTCGCCAGCGACGTGTTCGCCAGTTCCATTGGTGTTGTCAGCGCCGCCAGCCCACATCGGTTGACCAGCTTCATTGCGAATGACGAGTTCTGCGCCATTAGCGGTTACAACACGGGCATGGACCTGTTCACCGTTATAGTAGCCATCCACGCTGATCGTATCGCCAATGGCCAGCGGCACATTCTGGGCTTGCCAGTAAGTAGGCGGGCCAAGCTCGACGTAGAATTCGCCTTCTTCAGTTGCGATTGTGAAGCCGAAATCTTCGAGATCCGTGATGGTGCCCTCTGCTAGCCAGGGATCGCCCATCGAATCTTCGGCCTGGACAACAGGCTGCGGATTGGGGGTCACGACTGTGTCGGCAGTTGCGACGCTATCCACCGTTGTGGCTGTATCCGCTGTAGATTCTGTGGTGGCGACGATTTCAGCGTCTTGAACGTCTTCTTGCGTCGCTCCGGTGGTAGGCTGCACATCGGCTGCGTTGTTCAGCAGCACGTCCGATTCCTGCGGTGCGGCGTTATTTGCATCCATTAGTCCAAAGGCGACGATGGCCACAATAGCGACTACCAAACCGCCGATGATTAGTTTCTGTCCCATGATGATGTCTCCTGAAAAGTCCTCAGTTCTTTACGGTGACATCATGCTTGGAACTTGTGTAGACAATGTGAAGACGTCATGTGGGGATTGTGTCGATAAAATTTGGCTGCAACGGAGTAAAGCAAGAATTCTCTGCGCTAGGTAGACCCTACGGGGCAGATAATTCAATCAGAGAAATTCCATGTACCGGCAGCTCAAAATTCAGGTTGATATGCGATTCATTGCTGATTATTTTTGGTGCTTCCAGCAGTTCTAAACCATCCCGCTGTTTAATCGCCTGATACTGGTTATCTGTGGGATACATCGGCTGACCCTGTGCCAGCCATTCCTGATAGGCGTTGCTGTGCTGACCATCGATGCGATAGTGCCGCAGCACCAGCGTTTCGGCTTCAAAAGGCAGGTTGGCGATACTCAGATTGATCTGGTCGCTGTTGTCTCTGTCCCAATCGTCGTGATGATTGTAGACAAGGACCGTCAGCGCATTGTTGCCCCTTAGCGTTGCCATGCCGGAAACATGGGATGGCATTCTGTTTCCATTCATATCAGCATAAAGGGCAGGGTCCTGTGCCCTGGAACTGGCAAAAGCGACGCCCTGATGACCCAATTTGCCATACATACGGAACAAGTTGAGAATGGCCTTGTCAATGCCCTGTGTGGAAAATGAACGGGTACCTTCAAAGCAGCGTTCCCCAACAAATAAAAATGCCCAACTCAAAAAACGCAGGTCCCACTTGTTCGCCTGCGCGAATCGCGTCAGTTGGTCAAATGCTGTCACCACAAAACTGGGATAGTAGGGCGTATTGCGGAAGTTCAGATTGGCATTGTCCCAGGCACCTCCAGCAGCCCATCCATCAGGGTCAATCTCCGACAGAATACATTCCAAACCTGTGAGGCTCGGATATTTGGAGATGATTTCATAGCCGGTGCGCGTATCTTCGACAATCCGTTTGACCGAAGGCGGTGCCTGCTTCATGTGCAGCGGGTCCGCCCGATAACCACCGCCCTTCACATGGAAGCTCAGGAAGTCCAGCGGGGTACCTTGTTCATCGGTGAATGTATTCATGCCATTGACGCAGTGGTCAAGGAAAGCATCCAGAAACTGGCCAGAGTAGCCATCGTGCTTGGGATTAGTTGTCCCTGGCCCGCCGACTCTTGCTGTGGGGGATGCTGCTTTGACTGCGGCGACGGTGTAATCGTACAGCTTGTTAAAATCCTCAATAGAGCCTGCCCAGTAATAGCTTAGATCAGGCTCGTTCCACAATTCCCAATACCAGCTTGCGATTTCTGCTTCGCCGTAGCGTTCCACACAATGCTGGACCAGGCTGTAGATCAGGTCATACCATTTCTGGTAATCCTTGGGTGGGCTGGCGAAACCATAAGCGCGATAGTTCCTGTGAATCCAATCGTCATCCTCCACTTTGTAGTACGCCGGATCAGCCAGATGCTGTGGCATGAATCCCAGTTCTACGAAGGGCTTGCAGTTGTGCTTGAGCAGCGTATCAAATACCAGATTAACAATGGTCCAGTCATAAATCGGCTGGCCATCTCGCTCGATGTAGGCATTGGTGGAACCCCACTTATAAAAACCGTGACAGTTCCCGGTACAAAGCAAATGATGCACGCGGACATAATAGGGCTTATCCTGCAATGCCTGGAACTTGGCCAGCAGCGCCTGTCCCTCCGGCGTGTACGTGTAATTAATCTCATCGTAGCCGATGTAATTCCAGTTATGGGGCAGTTCGCTTATCCATCGGCTGGCATCCACATGAATACGTACACCTTCTTCTGGTCTCATGCGTTTTCTGCTTCCTCTCTGAGTGCCAGCAAGCGCAGCACATCTTCACTCTGACGCTTAACGGCGCTCGCATAATCCAATGTCGTCCACTGACGGTCGCGCAGCAACCAGCGCCCATTGACCATGCTGTCCGTGACCGCACTGCCATTGACGCTGTAGACCAGGGCCGTGAAGGGATCATTTGTCGGCAGTGGCGTCCAGCCGATGCCTGTACGATCCAGTACAATCAAATCGGCGCGTTTGCCCACTTCCAGTGACCCAATTTCATCCGCGAGTCCGAGCGCTTTGGCGCCGCCAGTGGTAGCCATCGCCAGGATGTCCCTGGCCTTGAGTGCCCCAGGTCGCTTCTCTCGGAAGCTGGTCAGCTTCGCCAGCATGCGCATCTCCAGGAACAGATCATAGTCGTTGTTGTTGCAGACGTTATCTGTGCCAATCGCAATATTGATGCCTGCATTATGCATACCCAGGACAGGTGCGGCTTCGGCACCGGCGCGCATACAGGCACTCGCGGCAGCGACAGCCGTAAATTCATGCTCCGCCAGTATGCGCCAGTCAGCTTCTGGAATAGTAATAGCATGTGCCGCGATAATCGGCGCATCGAGCATGCCCATTTTCTTCATCTGTGTGACAGCGCTCGTGCCGTATTGCTCCTGGGTGAGGGCATCTTCTTCGCCAGTGGTCGAAATGTGGATGTGCATGCCCGTGTTATATTTGGCTGCGATCCTGCGCTCAGACTGCATCATCTCCGGCGAATTATCTACGAAGAAGGCATGCGGTCCGACCCATCCCCGCAAACGGTCACTCTCCAGGCTGCCGATGGTCTCCAGAAAAGCTTCCAACTGTGCTAATTCTCGTTCCCGCGCAATCGGGTCGCCCAGTTCGACAATGCCATAGGCAAGGGCCGCCCGCATGCCGGATTTTTCCACCACCGGAATAATTTCTTCCATGAAAAAGTACTGGTCAGCGAAGGTGGTTGTTCCAGTGCGGATCATCTCCGCACAAGCAACTTCGACTGCTGCCGGAACCATATCCGCCGTCATCACCTCTTCCAAAGAGCGAATCGCTGTCATCCATCCATCCAGCGTTAACAGCGAAACGCCTTCAGCCAATCCTCTGAACAGCGTCATCGGCGTATGGGTATGCGCATTAACCAGCCCCGGCATAATTAGCCGACCCGTGCAATTGATAACCTCGTCAAAGGCATTTGCATCGGGTGCCGATTTCATATCCCCGATAGCGGCAATGCGGTCATTTTCAACAGCGATGTAGCCCTGATCGTAAATCGCGTCGCCTTCTCCCAGGCACACGATCATGGCATTAAGCAGCAGCGTTGTGGGCATCAGGCAGGTTCCGTTTCCAGTTTTTGAACGAGTAATTCTTCAAACGCGGCAACATCAACGCCAGTCACAAGCTGAACATTGCCCTCTGGATTAGCCTTGGCATGCGTTGCCCCGATAGATACCCGCCCCGAAGTTTCGACCTCAATTGAGACAGGCATGGTCTCGACCAGATCGGGATGCAGGAAGGCGGCGATTGCCAGTGGGTCATGGGCGCTGGTATGGCCGAGCTGGGCAAAGCGCGGATAGCGTGCGATCTGGTCCGCGATTAGTTTTTGGAATGGTGAAGTTTTCGCCTGAATGCGTGCCAGATGGGCACGCGTGATGTTTGTCTGTACAGTGATATTCAGCGGCGTCAGCAAAATCGGCGCGCCGGAAGCAAATACCACGTGGGCCGCATGGGCATCACAGATAATATTGTGCTCCGCAATAGGCAGATGAAGACCGTCGTTCCCGCGAACGACCCCGCCCATGATGACGAAACTGGCGACCTTTTCGGCGATGTCCGGCGCCTGTTGCAGTGCAATCGCGATATTCGTCAATGGGCCGATGGCAGCGACGTGTACTTGCCCCGGATTGGCACGAACGGTTTCAATGATGTAGCTTGGCCCGAATCCTTCCGTGACAGGCAATGGCTCCACACCCTGATCGACGATCCCTTCGCCCTCATGCCCGCCCCAGTAGATGTCGCGTAAACGCAGCAAGGGCAGTTCTGCCCCCAGATACACAGGCACTTCGCGACCATAATGTTTCAGGGCAGTCAGGGCAATCTGTGCCCGCACGTTGACATCGCCATAAACACACGTGATGCCAAGTAAATTGACTTCCGTGCTGTTCAGGATGAAAGCCAGCGCCAGCAGGTCGTCAATATCAGTGCCAATATCCGTATCGAGTATGAGCGGGTAAGTTGTCGACATCAGGATCACTTTCGCTTGATAGGGTGGTCCAATTTGTGTGCATTTATACCCGACCCGTTAGGCGTACGACAACTTTGTGAACATACCACTGTCCATGAGCATGTACCTGGCAAATACGTTCTGCTTGACTTCATCAAACAAATGTTCTATTCTGTGGAGTAGTCGTTCTTAAAAATAGAGGGTATGGCTATGAGTGAGGTTCGCGTTCTCGTTGGCACGGCTAAGGGCGCTTTTATTATTCGCTCTGATGAAAAGCGCAAAGACTGGACAATAGAAGGTCCACACTTCCCTGGCTGGGAGGTGTACCATATCACCGGAACGCCCAGCGATCCCAATCGGCTGTATGTCTCGCAGTCCGGTGGCTGGTTTGGCCAGGTGATCCAGCGCTCGGATGATGGTGGCAAAACCTGGGATTCCGTCAGCAATGAGTTCCAATATGATGGTGAAACCGGGACGCACCAGTGGTACGATGGCACCCAACATCCCTGGGAATTTAAGCGTGTCTGGCATATAGAACCCTCCCCGACGGATGCTGACTCCTTGTTTGCGGGTGTCGAAGATGCGGGACTGTTCCATTCCAGCGATGGCGGCAAGTCATGGATAGAATTGCCAGGTTTGCGTAAAGTCAAAGGCGACTTGTGGCAGCCTGGGGCCGGGGGAATGTGCCTGCATACCATCGTCCTCAATCCCGATGATCCCAAGCGCATCTATGTGGCGATCTCGGCTGCTGGCGCTTTCCGTACAGATGATGGCGGCGAAACCTGGCTGCCCATCAATGAGGGCCTTGTCTCCCCCTATGAATTGCCGGATTCCACCGCCGAAGTCGGCCATTGCGTCCATAGTATCGCTATGCATCCATCACAACCTGACGTCCTCTTCATGCAAAAACACTGGGACGTGATGCGCTCAGACAATTCCGGCGATCTCTGGTATGAAGTCAGCGGCAACTTACCCAGTGATTTTGGTTTCCCCATTGTCGTCCATGCCCATGAACCCAATACGGTCTATGTTGTTCCCATCAAGAGTGATGCCCACCACTTCCCACCGGATGGCAAACTGCGCGTCTATCGCAGTCGTTCCGGTGGCAATGAATGGGAAGCCCTGACTAACGGCCTGCCGCAGAGCGATTGCTATCATAACGTGCTGCGTAATGCCATGTGTGTTGATTCGCTCGACTCCTGCGGCATCTATTTCGGCACAACAGGGGGGCAGGTCTACGCCTCAGCCGATTCCGGGGACAACTGGATGCCGATTGCCAGCAATTTGCCGCGTGTAATGTCGGTGGAGGTACAGGTGTTGCCATGATTACGGTGACGCTTCCGACACATTTACGCGCGCTGGCCAAGGTATCGGGTGCCATCGAGCTAGACATTGCAGAACCCATCACCCAGGAAACCATCCTCGATGCGTTGGAGGAAGCTTACCCGATGCTGCGCGGCACAATCCGTGATATCGCGACCAAACAGCGTCGTCCGTTTATTCGCTTTTTTGCCTGTGGGGAAGACCTGTCGCATCAGCCAGTTACCGCCTCTGTACCACCTGAGGTGATCCAGGGCAAACAGCCGTTCCGGATCATCGGTGCGATGGCAGGCGGATAAATAGCCAATTACAAACATGGTAATTTAGAAAAGATGGGTGGCTTGTGCCACCCATTTTGATGCCCATACTAGCGCTTCTTCAGTACAAAAACACCCCAGCCCAGATACTGCCGCCCATATTGCAGATAGCTGCGTTTGTTGTCAGCATTCCACTGACGAAGGGCCTCGGCATTCGGGTCGTCGGCATGCTCTCTTAGCCAGTTATTGATAGCGATCCAGTGCTGCGCTTCGTACCGATCCCAGGAATCTTGATTCGCCAGTACCATCTCGACCAACTCATAGCCAGTCGATTCGATTCGTTCCAGTGTGTTCGGCAGTGATACAAAATCATCCTGGCTGACGCCCATTGCCTTGTAGGCTGCATCTGGCGGAGTCGTGATCCAGTATGGTTCTCCGACCAGCAGTAGGCCATCTGCTTTGACCTGCTTGTTCATCAAGTCGATTGTTCCGACAAGACCATTCCCAATCCAGGTTGCGCCGATGCAACTGACGACATCGTATTGTATATCGTCAGAATAAGCCCCGGCATCCCCCTCGATGAGGGTTAAGCGTTCAGCGACTCCTAGCTCGTTGGCGCGTACTTTTGCCGCCTCGAGGAATACATGGCTGATGTCGATACCTGTTCCGCTAATGCCCCATCGCTCCGACCAGCGACAGAGCATTTCTGCCTTACCGCAGCATAGATCAAGCTGGTGTGTTGCTGGCGTCAGTTGGCAGATTTCACCCAGGAGCATCAGCTTTTCTTCAGTAAATGGATTTATTATCTTGTGATTCTGCTCAGCAATTTCGTGAAATCTCAGTAACATAACGGCTCTCTAGCATTGAAAATAAGTCTATAGGCTATTTGTGATAGTTTATGACCCTCATTTAACCATTAATGACCCTCCCTTGCAATCGAAAGCCAGTATCGCTGTCACACATTTGTGTACGCTGTTCACACAAAAATATTTCCCTATTCTATTGGTCACGGATTTCCTGGTACATACGTCCTAAAATCTAAAAAATATTGCAAAAATCTGAGTATCTATATATATTTACGTAGATTTTTCACCGTTCTCACTGGAAGAAGTCATGCGTCCCAGAATACCCACTCAACCGCCGCGACCTGAAGTTCAGGCCAAAATGCAGGAACGCGCCCAAAAGCTAACCAAACGTCAGTATGTGCGTTTCGCCTTCTACAAAGTTGATCCATTGTGGCGGCGCCTGCCTGCTCAGGAGCAGGCTGAACAGAAGCGGGAACTACTCGACGTTATTCGCACGTTCAATCGGCGCATGCTGCTGCGTCCTTACAGCCTGATGGGCACGCGCGCTGATGCCGAACTGCTGCTGTGGCAGATTTCAGAAGACCCACAGCCGTTTCGTGAATTGGCGACTGCCATTGCCTGTACGCGCATGGGCAGTTACCTGACGATGGCCTATTCCTACTTTTCGCAGACCAAGCGGTCCCTGTATGAAATCCGCACACCGGATGGTGATGCCGAAGACGACGAAGAGCGGCTCATTCTGGACCCGACTGAGGCCAAGTATCTGTTCGTCTATCCCTTCATCAAAACCCGTGAGTGGTATCAGCTTTCGCAGCATGCTCGCCAGGGCATGATGGATGAGCACATCGAAGTTGGCCGCAAATATCCCTCTGTGCGCCTGAACACGACATACAGCTTTGGCATCGATGACTATGAATTCATCGTCGCTTTTGAAACAGACGAACCCTCCGATTTCCTCGATTTGGTGCAGGAACTACGCGAATCGTCCGTCAGTATGTATACCTTGCAGGATACGCCTTTATTCACCTGCATCAACATGCGCCTGGATGACGCGCTGGACGCTCTCGGCGGTCCACCCGTCGCGGAAGTCATCCAGCCCGGTGAAGAGCGTGAAGTCTGGGTCGAAGTCTGCCCGCTGGACGAACTTGGCCCTGGTGAAACCAGGACCGTCTTCGTCGAAGGCAAGATGGTCGGCCTGTTCAATGTCAACGGCGAACTGCTGGCGATCAATAACCGCTGTTCTCACGCACGTGGCCCCCTCAGTGAGGGCCAGGTCGATGCCAGCGAATGCAGTGTGACCTGCCCCTGGCACTACGGCAAATTTGATCTGCGCACAGGTCAGGCGATGGATGGCGTCGTCAATAAGCCCGTTGAT
Source organism: Anaerolineaceae bacterium (assembly GCA_020634165.1). Classification (GTDB taxonomy): domain Bacteria; phylum Chloroflexota; class Anaerolineae; order Aggregatilineales; family Phototrophicaceae; genus Phototrophicus. The sequence goes on from JACKCF010000001.1 coordinate 1,413,811, forward strand.
ACATACCAGGTCGAGATTCGTGACGGCGTGATCCACGTTGGCACCCTCGTCACCTATTAAGAAGGCGAGTTCATCATGACAATCTATGGAGCACAAACTGCCGAAGCGCCGCTCTTCGATGAGCAGGCACGGGAATATGATGCCATTCTGGTGATGTCCTTTGGTGGACCAGAAGGCCAGGATGATGTGATTCCGTTCCTGCAAAAAGTCGCGGGTGGGCGCAACATTCCGGTGGAACGTCTGGAAGAAGTGGCGGTTCACTATCGGGATTTTGGGGGTGTCAGCCCAATCAATGCCCAGAACCGCGCCCTCATTGCCGCCCTGGAACAAGAATTGGCAGCGCACGACATTGATCTACCCATATATTTTGGCAATCGTAATTGGCATCCCTTCATTGAAGATACCATTCGCCGGATGCGGGATGACGGCGTAAAGCGTGTGCTGACCTTCTTCACCTCAGCGTTTAGCTCATACTCTGGCTGTCGCCAGTACCGTGAAGACATCATCCGTGCCAGCGAACCCATTGAAGGCGCTCCTACCTTTGATCGACTGCGCATGTTTTACAATCATCCTGGCTTCATCACCCCAATGATTGAAAATACGCGCGCGGCCTTCGAGCAATTCCCATCAGACCAGCGCGAGGATGTGCAACTCGTCTTTACGGCTCATAGCATTCCTTTGGGAATGGCCCGCAACAGCGACTACGAAGCCCAGCTCAAAGAAGCCTGCCAACTCGTCGCGGAAGGCATCGGGCGCAAGGACTATGCGCTTGTCTACCAGAGCCGCAGCGGTCCGCCGCATGTTCCCTGGCTGGAACCCGACATTTGCGATTATCTGCGCGAAATTGGCCAGCAGGGCGCCAAGCAGGTAGTCATGGTGCCAATTGGCTTCATCTCCGACCATATGGAGGTGATGTTTGACCTGGATACAGAAGCCATGCAGGTTGCTGAAGAAATGGGCATGAATCTGGTTCGGGCGGCGACGGTTGGTACGCATCCACAGTTTATTAGCATGATTCGCGAACTGATTCTTGAGCGCATGACAGAGAACCCACAGCGGCGGGCATTAGGTGCATGTGGCCCCAGCCATGACATCTGTCCGGTAGGGTGCTGCCTGCCACGCTAGCAATCAACCACACGCATTTGTGACAAATATCACTGATGGCATGACAACTATCATTATCACGCACAAGGGGTATCGGTTACGATTGCGAAGTACGGCATGTAGTTTTATGTAGTTTTTCGCGAATTATGCAGATTTTGAGAGGGGAAATATGAGCTATCCAGCGCCGAGGCTCGTCTTCTGGGAAACGACTGCGGGTTGCAATCTTCGCTGCATCCATTGCCGCCGTGTGACGTTGGCCGACCAATTAACGCCGCAGGACCTCACAACTGAAGAATCCTTCCGGCTGATCGATCAGATCAGGGAAACCGGACGTCCGGTGTTTGTGCTATCGGGCGGCGAGCCACTGTTCCGGCCCGATATTTATGAAATTGCGCGTTATGCGACCGATGCCGGTTTACCGGTTGCGCTGGCGACCAATGGTACGCTCATCGATGATGCGGTCGCCGCAAAGATCAAGGAAAGTGGCGTCAAACGGGTGAGCATCTCCTTCGATGGCGCTGACGCGGCGACGCATGATATGTTCCGTGGCCTGCCAGGTTCATTTGAAGCGGCTATTCGCGGCTTTAAAGCGTTGCGTAACGTTGGCCTGCCTGTTCAGATCAATACCACCGTCGCCAACCACAATAAAGCTCAGCTAGAGTCGATGCTGCAAATAGCCAAAGACCTCGATGCCGTTGGCCTGCACCTGTTCCTGCTGGTTCCCGTCGGCTGTGGTGTTGAAATTGCCGAAGATCAGATGATTAACGCGGCTGAATACGAGCAAGTGCTCAACTGGTTGTACGATACGGAGCAATCCGAGCCAGATTTGCAGCTCAAAGCGACCTGCGCACCGCATTACTTCCGTGTGATGCGGACCCGCCGTGCCGAAGAACGTCGCAGTGGCGTCCAGCGTGAACTGCCCGCCAGCCATGATCGTCAGGTGAACGGCCATCCGCATGGCCAGATGCACGCCGCGACCAAAGGCTGTCTGGCGGGTACGGGTGTGACCTTTGTATCACATCGTGGCGAAGTGTTCCCGTGTGGCTACCTGCCAGTAGAAGCCGGACACGTTCGTCAGCAGCACTTCGGCGACATCTGGCAGAACAGCCCCTTGTTCGCTGAACTGCGCGACCCGGACCTGTTAGGCGGTAAGTGTGGTGTCTGCCAGTTCAAATCGTTGTGCAGTGGCTGCCGCGCCCGTGCCTACGGCATGACCGGCGACTATATGGCAGAGGAACCGTTCTGCGCTTATCAACCGGAAACTCGCGAAGTCGTTCTGTCATAGAACGCTGTCGAAACTACTGTCGTTGGGAATGGACTTGTGACGATCCTACTTATTGGGCTTAACCATCGCACCGCGTCGGTTGACCTAAGGGAAAAAATGGCGCTCACATCATATGGTGTGGGCGTTGTTCTGGAAAAGCTAAGAGGTCATGTTCAAGAGGGTATGATCCTCTCGACCTGCAATCGTCTGGAGATTTATGCTCTGGTGGATAGCTCGGATGTGACCACATCTGTGCTGGTTGATTTTCTGGCCGACCTGCATGGCCTTCCAGTTGATTACATGCAGCAATATCTGTATCACAAGCAGGGCCAGGAGGCGATTCGCCATCTGATGCGCGTGGCGGCTGGCCTGGATTCGATGATCCTGGGCGAGCCGCAAATCCTGGGGCAGGTAACACAGGCTTTTGGTGAAGCGCAAGCGAATGGCCTGGTGGGACCCGTCTTGTCACATCTGGCAGCGCGCGCAATCCATGCTGGCAAACGCGCCCGAACAGAAACTGAAATCAGCCGCTTTACGACCTCGGTTAGCCACGCCGGGGCCATCCTGGCGCTGGACCATGTTACGACCGATTCGCCGAATATCCTCATCATCGGTGCCGGAGAAATGGCGCGATTGGCGGCGAAGTCGCTGGCCCATCGGGCAGGCATCAACCTTGCCTGCTTAAATCGCACCCTCAGCCGTGCCCAATCGCTGGCCAGCGAACTGGACGCGATAACAATGGATTGGCAGCAGTTGGAAGAAGCGCTTATCTGGGCAGATGCCGTCATCTGCGCGACAGGTGCGCCGCATACGGTCATCCACGCTGACGTTGTTCAACATGCGCAACAACAATGTGGCCATCGCGATCTGGTCTTCGTTGATATTGCCGTACCGCGAGATGTTGACGTGGCGGTTGAGGCCATTCCTGGCGTACGCCGCTTTGACATTGATGCTTTACAGTCGATAGTCGATGGTAACACCGCCCAGCGCGAAGCTGCCATCCCCCAGGTAGAGGCCATCATCGAAGAGGAGATCAGCATCTTTTACGATTGGTACAACAGCCGCGCTGTCACACCCGTTATTAAAGACCTTCGTCGCTGGGCAGTTGACCTCGCTCAGACGGAAGTCAGTCTGGCGCTCAACAAACTCGGTGATGTCGATGACCACACGACCGAAGTTGTCAATCGCTTGGCGCATCGCCTGGTGAATAAACTGCTGCATCAGCCGACTGTGCGCCTGCGGGGCCAGGCTGCCGAGAGCAATGCTCAGTGTTATGCCCAGGCTGTATCGAATTTGTTTGGCCTGGAAGGTGAGCCAACGCCACCGACCACCCAAAAGGCCCACGTTCATGAGTGGGCACAGGCTGTCACGCAGAATGGGAACGGCCACTATGAACAATAAAGTCATCAGGCTCGGCACACGCGGCTCAGAATTGGCGCGTTGGCAGACCAACCATGTCGCTGACCTGCTGCGTGCGGCCTTCCCGTCTTTACAAACAGAAGAGATCATCATCAGTACACGTGGTGATCAGGTGCTGGATACGCCGCTGCCCCTTGTTGGTGGCAAGGGCCTGTTCACTGCCGAGTTGGAATCCAGCCTGCGCAATGGCGATATCGACTTCGCAGTTCATAGTCTCAAGGATTTGCCGACAGATGACCCTGATGGCCTGACTATTGGTGCCATTCCACAGCGCGCTAACCCATCTGATGTGCTCGTTAGTCGGTCCGGCTACACGCTGGATACGCTGCCAGAAGGAGCCGTTATCGGCACCAGCAGTACCCGCCGCGCCGCCCAACTGCACCACATTCGGCCTGATCTCCAGATGCACGATATTCGCGGCAATATCAACACACGGGTGCGCAAGGCGCTTGATGAGAATGGCCCGTACGATGCTATTGTGCTTGCCAGGGCCGGACTGTCTCGCCTGGGCATGGAAGACGTCATCAGTCAGGTGCTGCCGTTTGATGTGATGCTGCCTGCACCAGGGCAGGGGGCGCTCGGTGTGCAGTGTCGTGACGATAACTCGCGTGACATGCTCAGTGCCATCCAGTATATGCCGACTGCTATTGCCGTCACCGCTGAACGCGCATTTTTAGCAGCACTTGGCGGCGGATGTTCCGTGCCAGTAGCCGCCTTTGCCTATCAGCAGCCAGATGAATCTTACCTGCTGACGGGCCGTGTCTGCTCACCCAATGGTCGCGCCCGTATCACCGTCGAAACCGCCTTTACGGCTGCCGAGGACGCTTATGTCGCGGGTGCCGAACTGGCGCAGGAAGCGATTGACCAGGGAGCAGGCGAATTGCTGGGAACAGCCCTATGACTTTGCCACTGCACGGAAAGACCATCGTCAATACCCGCGCCATTCATCAGGCCGCAGATTTTGACGTACTTATCCGTGAGAGGGGTGCCATACCTGTGTCGTTCCCCTGTTTAGCCATTGTTCCACCCGATGATACAACCGAATGGGACGCGGCGATTCAGCAGCTTATCGCTGGCGCTTTCGATTGGCTGGTCCTGACCAGTGCCAATACGGTCTATAGCCTATCGCAAAGACTGAAAGCGTTGGAACTATCCCTGCGGGGTAATTTCAAGACTGCCGCCATTGGTCCATCTACTGCTGATGCCGCCCGGACGCAGCTTGGCATTGAGGTGGACCTCATGCCCGATGAATACATCGCAGAAGCACTGGCAGAAACATTGTTGCGACAGGGCGCACAGCGTGTTTTTTTGCCGGAGTCAGCTATCGCCCGACCTGCCCTGAAAGATGCGCTTGTCGAGGCAGGCGTGGCGGTTGTCGCAGTCGATGCCTATCAGACAGTCTGCGCTTCTGGTGGTATGGACCTGCCGGCCATGCTCAATCGCGCAGAAATCGACGCGATCACCTTTACCAGCTCATCGACAGTCGATTGCTTCATCGAGCGCCTAAGGACAGAAAATAACTCTCTCACACTGGGGGCGGCTGTCATTGCCTGTATTGGCCCCAAAACAGCCCAGACTGCTATTGATCGCGGCTTGCAGGTTGTCATCGTGCCGCAGGATTACACATTATCCGGCCTGCTGGATGCCATCGAAAATTATTACGTCAAGGATTTGGGGGGACAGACATCATGACACTTGTTGAACAACCCGAAGTGGCGATCACACACCGTCACAAGCCATATTATCCGTTGATGCGGGGTCGCCGCCTGCGGCTCTCGGAATCGTTGCGCCGCATGGTGCGGGAAACAACCCTCGCACCCGATGACTTCATTTATCCGTTGTTTGTGCGTTCTGGCGAGGGGATCAAGCGGCCCATTTCTTCTATGCCGGGCCAATACCAGTGGTCGCTGGACTGTATGCTGAAAGAAGTGAAAGTCGTCGCTGAACTTGGCGTTCCGGCTGTCATCTTATTCGGCATTCCTGATGAAAAAGACGCTTGTGGCACTGATAATTACAATCCGCAGGGCATTGTGCCAAGGGCCATTCGTGCCATCAAAGATGCCCTGCCGGATATGGTTGTCATCTCCGATATGTGCTTCTGTGAATATACGGATCATGGCCACTGCGGCATCATCAACACGCCCGATCACGAGCACTACAGCCCCAAATTGCCACAGGGTTATCTGCTGAATGACCCCACGCTCGACTTACTGGGGCAGGCATCTGTGGTCCATGCCCAGGCAGGCGCCGATATTATCGCGCCGTCTGGCATGATTGACGGCATGGTGGGCGCCATACGCTCTGCGCTGGATGGTGATGGCTTCCAACACATCAGCATTATGAGCTATGCCGCCAAATACGCCAGCGGCTTTTACGGCCCCTTCCGCGATGCCGCCGAAAGTCCGCCGCAATTTGGTGACCGCAGCCAGTATCAGATGGATCCGGCTAACAAGCGCGAAGCCATGAAAGAGGTCGCGCTCGATGTCGCCGAAGGCGCTGACATGCTTATGGTCAAGCCTGCTTTGCCTTATCTTGATATTCTGGCAGCGATTCGTGAGCAGTACGACCTGCCGACTGCCGCTTATCAGGTCAGCGGCGAATACTCCATGATGCACGCCGCCGCCGAACGCGGCTGGGTCAATCTGTACAGCGTGGCGATGGAGAGCCTGATGAGCATCAAGCGCGCCGGTGCCGATATGATCCTGACTTACTTCGCCAAAGATGCCGCCATCTGGCTGAATGAATAACACAACCAACGAGGATTATGCCCCCATGCAGACGGATATCGAACCTACTCTAACGCCTGATACCCTGGTCAACAGCCGCTTTTTGCGCGCCTGCCATCGCCGGCCAGTCGATGCAACCCCTGTCTGGTTGATGCGGCAGGCAGGCCGCTATATGACGGAGTATCGTGAACTGCGCGAAAAATACACCATTCTGGAAATCATCAAGACGCCCGAACTGGCCTGCGAAGTGACCATGCAGCCCATTAACGCTTTCGATCTGGATGCGGCTATCATCTTCGCTGATATTCTGCCGCCCTTGGAAGGCATGGGCCTGGAACTGGAATTTGTCAAAGGGGAAGGCCCGATCATCCATAATCCAGTGCGCTCTGCGGCAGATGTTAACAGCCTGCGCGTACCGCCGCCGCAAGAAGCCCTGTCTTTCACCCTGGAGGCCATCAAACTCACCCGCGCTGAACTCGATAATCGCAGCATTCCCCTGATTGGTTTCAGCGGTGCGCCGTTTACACTCGCCAGCTATGCCGTTGAAGGCGGTAGCAGCAAAAATCGCCTGCATCTCAAAGGCCTGATGCTTGGTGATCCAGCCGCGTGGCACAACCTGATGACCAAACTCAGCGACGTTGCAGGTCAGTATCTGTTGGCTCAGGCGCAAGCCGGTGCCCAGGTCCTGCAACTGTTTGACAGTTGGGTGGGTGACCTCAGCCCGGACGACTATCGCCAGTTCGTCATGCCCTACAGCCAGCGTGCGATTGAGATTGCCAAACAGTCGGGTGTGCCTGTGATCCACTTTGGCACCAACACCAACGGCATGCTCGACCTCATCCGTGATGCAGGCGGCGATATTATTGGCGTCGATTGGCGCATTCGCCTGCAAGACGCCTGGCACATCCTGGGGGATAACGTGGCGATCCAGGGCAATTTGGACCCTGTGGCGCTGTTCGCCCCCTGGGATGCTCTCAAAGAGCACGTCCAGCTTGTGCTGGATTCGGTGAAGGGCAGGCCCGGCCATATTTTCAACCTGGGGCACGGCATTCTGCCGAACACGCCTGTCGATAACGTCAAGCGCCTGGTCGATTTCGTCCATGAATATACGAGCAAATAGCATATGACCATGACGATTACGAGTCGGACGCATCAGCGCATTGTCATCATTGGTGGTGGCATCTCTGGCCTGAGTGCGGCCTGGTATCTGCAAAAACAAGCAGCGATAACGGGCCTCGACCTCGAATATACAGTGCTGGAACAATCCAGCCGTTGGGGTGGCAAAGTCCTGACCGAGCACGTCGAAACAGAGGAAGATCAGCCCTTTGTCGTCGAAGCCGGACCGGATTCTTTCCTCACACAAAAACCCTGGGCATTGCAACTGGCCCATGAACTTGGCCTGGAAGATCAGCTATTGGGCACCAACGATCACAAGCGTAACACCTATGTGCTGTCGAAAGGCAGGCCAGTTGTGCTGCCTGAAGGCGTTATGCTCATCGTGCCGACCAAATTCATGCCATTTGCCTTATCGCCCCTTATTTCCCCGTTGGGCAAGCTGCGTATGGCGATGGATTTATTTATTCCGGCCAAAACGGACGATGAAGACGAAACGCTCGCCAGCTTCATCAAGCGCCGTTTGGGCGATGAAGCACTCGATAAAATCGCCGAGCCGCTCATGTCAGGCATCTACAATGCCGATGCCGACAAGCAGAGTATCATGGCCACCTTCCCGCGCTTCCGTGCCCTGGAAAAAGAACATGGTAGCCTGACGAAAGGCATGTTGGCCAGTCGTCGCAACCATCCTGCTCCCAAGCCTGGAATCAAGAAAACATCGGTATTTATGTCGCTCAACCAGGGGACAAACGCCCTCATTGACGCCCTTGTTCCGAAGCTGACGGGTGAACTCTGGCTGAATACGCAGGTGATCGATATTCATAGTGGTGTAGAAGGAAAGTATGCCATCACCCTGGATGATGGTAAGCGGCTGATCGCGGATGCTATTATTATCGCGACGCCTGCTTACGTCTCAGCGGACTTAGTACAAAAGCTGGCGCCGAATGCGGCTAAAACCCTGCGCCAGATTCGTTATGTCAGCACAGGCACCATTTCGTTGGCGTTCAAGGAGGCGGATATTCCCCAACCGCTGAATGGCTTTGGCTTAGTTGTGCCTTCCAGTGAGAATAAACCCTTCAATGCCATTACCATCTCATCGACCAAATTCGATAACCGTGCGCCGGAAGGCTACGTATTGATGCGCGCCTTCTTCGGCGGGTCACGCAGCCCACAATCCATGCATCTGGATGATGCCGAGCTTTATGACACCATACGCGCCGAGCTGCGAACTATCCTCGGCATTGAAGCCGATCCGCTTTTCCATCGCATCTATCGCTGGTGGGATGCCAACCCGCAGTATGACATTGGCCATCTGGACCGTGTTGCCGCCATCGAAGCCGATTTGCCAGATAGCGTCTATGTAACAGGCAGCCCCTATCGCGGCGTCGGCATGCCGGATTGTGTGCATCAATCGCAGCAAACGGTCGAAAAACTCTTAGCGAACATCCTGGAACGGCAAGTGAGCCAATGAACATCAGCAATTCGGAAGCCCTCTTTAAACAAGCTCGGCAGTTGATCCCTGGCGGTGTCAATAGCCCTGTGCGCGCTTTTGGCAGCGTCGGCGGCACGCCCCGTTTCATTCAGAAGGGGCAGGGCGCTTATATCTGGGATGCTGATGGCAACCGCTATATCGATTATGTGCTGTCCTGGGGACCGTTGGTACTCGGCCATGCGCATCCTGATGTCGTTGCGGCCATCCAGCGGACTGCCGCCAACGGTACCAGCTATGGCGCACCGACTGAGCTTGAAAATCAACTTGCCGAACTGGTTATCAGCATGGTGCCCTCCATAGAGATGATTCGCTTCGTCAACAGCGGAACAGAAGCCTGTATGAGTGCCTTGCGGCTGGCGCGTGCTTATACGGGCCGCGAAAAGATCATTAAGTTTGCGGGTAACTATCATGGCCATGCCGATATGATGCTGGTGCAGGCAGGCAGCGGTGTCGCGACCTTTGGCCTGCCAGATTCCCCTGGTGTGCCTGCTGGAACGACCGAAAATACCCTGATCGCGCCCTACAATGACCTCGATGCAGTTCGCAGCTTATTTGAGGCCAACCCTGATAGCATCGCTGCGGCGATTGTCGAGCCGATTGCGGCCAATATGGGTTTCGTCCTGCCAGAGCAAGGCTATTTGCAGGGCTTGATCGACATTTGCCATGAACACGGCGCACTGCTCATTCTCGACGAAGTTATGACAGGCTTTCGTGCCTCGACGGGTGGCGCACAGCAAGCCTTCAACCTCGATCCGGATATTACCTGCCTCGGCAAAGTCATCGGTGGTGGCTTGCCTGTAGGGGCCTATGCCGGAAAACGCGACATCATGCAAAAAGTCGCCCCTGCCGGAACCATGTATCAGGCTGGAACGCTCTCCGGTAATCCCCTGGCGATGGCCGCCGGACTGGCGACTCTCACCGAACTCCGGCGTGTGGGTGTATTCGATCAGATTGCGGGTCGTACCAAACAGCTAACAGATGGCATTTGCCACGTCATGGCCGAGTTTGAGGTGCCGATACAGGTCGGCCAGGTGGGGGCGATGTTTGGCTTCTACTTTTTGAAGCAGCCAGGGGCCATCATTCGTGATTATGCCTCAGCTAAGCAGTATGCTGATACGGACCGCTTCGCGCAGTTCTTCCACGCCATGCTGGAACAGGGCGTTTACCTTGCTCCCAGTCAGTTTGAAGCTGGATTTCTCAGCAGCGCCCACACCGATGAGGATATTCAATTTACTTTGAATGCAGTGCGCAAGGCATTGCAGCAAATTCTCTCCTGATACCTTTGGACCGAGCCAATCAGTCCACTGGTCTGGTGGCGTGATAGACTATAACAGGATATGTTACATTCAGTGGCCATATAGACTCATTAAAAGCAGGGTGAAATATGACTTTGACGATTGATAGTACCGTTACGCTGAACAACGGCGTGGAGATGCCGATTTTTGGTCTGGGCGTTTGGCGCTCTGGCCAGGGTGCTGAAACCGAAAATGCCGTCAAGTGGGCGCTGGAAGCTGGTTACCGTGCGATTGATACCGCCGCGCTTTACCAGAATGAAGCTGAAGTAGGCAAGATCGTAAAATCTGGCATCCGCCCCCGTGAAGAAATCTTCGTCACCAGCAAGGTCTGGGTTGACGATTTAAGCTACGAAGGCACCAAGGCTGCCTTCGATGCCAGCATGGACAAACTCGGCCTGGATTACGTCGATCTTTATCTGGTGCACTGGCCCGTGAGCGACTGGAAAGGGGCATGGCGCGCGCTCGAAGAAATCTACGAAAATACAGATCGCGTCCGCGCTATTGGCGTCAGCAACTTCCTCATTCATCACATGGAGGAACTGCTCTCATTCGCCAGGGTGCGTCCGGTCGTCAACCAGATTGAATATCATCCCTATTTGCAGTCGAAGGCACTCCATGCCTACTGCAAAGAGCAGGGCATTCCGCTAACTGCCTGGGCACCCATCATGAAGGGCAAAGTGCTGGAAGTGCCGGAATTAATCGCAATTGGCGAAAAGTACGGCAAATCTGCGGTGCAGGTAACCCTGCGCTGGATGCTGCAAACGGGCGTCATCACCATTCCGAAGTCAGTCCACAAAGAGCGTGTCGACGCCAATTGTGATTTATACGACTTTGAACTCAGCGACGAAGAAATCGGCATAATCGACTCGCTTGACCAGGGAGACGAGGGTCGTATCGGCATTCATCCCGACAGATTTGGCGAATAAGGCCGATCCCACATAAACAAAAACAGCCCTCATAACGAGGGCTGTTTGCTTTAGAAAGAATGTGCTAGTCTTACGCAGGCGGATATTCAATCTCGGTCAAGGCGGCAACGATCTTATCCCAGTTGGCCGGCTCATTGTATTCGACCGTGACCATCTTGGAATCAACTTCGCCCTTAACATAGGCAACGCCAGCCAGACCATTTAGTTCGTTTTCGATGGCGCTGACGCAGCCGCCACAACCGATATTGGGAACCTGGAAAACCTTCTTTTCCATGGGGGAATGCTCCTGAAAATAGGTTTGCAATGCACCTATAGCATATACCCCCAGGGGTTTATTGTAAAGGGATGCCAGTCACGTAAAATCCGTGCTGCATAGCATGGGTATCATACAGGAGGGAACATGGATTTGTTAAGCGCGCTCGCGGCTGGTAAACGGCTCTTTCGTCGCCAAACCCTGGAAGATGCCGACCTGCGCGAAGCCGATCTAACCGAGGTCGTCATCAAAAATTCGACCTTCGCCAATTGTGATTTTCATATGGCGAATATGGTCGGCTGCCGCTTGGAAGACTGCACATTTACCAATTGCCGCTTCAGCGATGCGGACCTTAGCGAGGGGCAGTTCACGCGCTGCATATTTTATGCCCCGGACAAACCCTGCTCGTTTGTCCGCGCGGATTTGCGCCATAGCAAGTGGGATGAGTGTGACGTTCGCCTATGTACATTTGAAAAAGCCCAGTTCCTGAAAGTGAACTGGCAGCAGGTCAATGCCACCGGCGCCGTTTTCCTCAAGACTGAGTTCAAACAAGCGGTGACATTCCAGCAGTGCAACTTCTCCCTGGCGGATTTGCGGGATGCCGACCTGCGTAAGTGTGACCTCAGTAAATGTGATTTCTCCCAGGCAGACCTGCGCGAAGCCCAGCTACGGGAAGCCAACATGACCACCTGTAACTTCGCCGGAACCAACATGGTCCATGCTCAGATACAAGGCGCTGATCTGCGCGGGGCCAATATCGCCAATTTCGATGTGCGCCACCTCGATCTGACGGATGTCAAGCTCTATGACGTGCAGGCCCAGGACATTGCTAAGAGTCTGGGTGCTAAACTTTTTGAACGTCCTATGCTCCCGCTACAGGATTTGTGATATAACCTTAGCATTCATTACAGATCAGCAGGCTTGGAAGTATACATGTTGGAATTGGGTGGCGTCCTTATAGGGCTGGTATTGTTGTTTTTTGGTGGGAATTGGCTGGTAGAAGGCGCATCAAGATTAGCCAGATCGCTGGGTATTTCGCCGCTGGTGGTTGGCCTGACGGTCGTGGCATTGGGCACATCAGCACCGGAATTGCTGGTAAGCCTGAGCGCAGCCCTGAGTGGGTCGTCTGACATTGCTGTTGGTAACGTCGTCGGCTCTAATATTGCCAATATTGGCCTGATCCTGGGCATCAGCGGCCTGATCTATCCCATTAGTGTCCATGTTGATCTGCTCAAACGAGAAATTCCGATCATGCTGGTGGCATCGGTCGTTGCGGTTATTATGTTCCAGGATGGCCAGATTGGGCGGCTTGATGGCATCATTCTTGTAGCTGGCCTGATTGCTTTCATCAGCTTCATGGTGGTGTCGGCCCTGCGGGATCGCCGTATTCAACCGGATCCGGTCGAAGAACAGCGCTTGCATCCTGTCAATGTCAATCGAACAACTGAAATGCTCCGCTTCGCACTGGGTCTGATTGTGCTGGCTGTTGGCGCTCAGATTACAGTTGGCAATGCCACGCAGCTCGCGCGCAGCCTCGGCGTGAGTGAACTGGTCATCGGCATCACTCTGATTTCTATTGGTACCTCCCTGCCAGAGCTTGTCACGTCGATAATCGCGGCACTTAGCAAAAACAGCGACATCGCCATTGGCAATGTGGTTGGCTCCAATATTTTCAACCTGTTGGCGATCCTCGGCATCACGGCGGTTGTTCGCCCGATAAATGTAAGCCCCCAGATAGCCGGTGGGGAAGCCCTGATGATGCTTGGCTTTAGTTTTTTGCTGCTGCCCTTTGTCATTAATCGCGTATTGGGGCGACGGGAATCAATGATTTTCCTTGCAGCATATGTTGTATTTACCATCTACGCGGTGACAATCGCTGGCTGAGTTGTCAGTGGTCCTCCAGCAAAGCGCTAATTTCATCTCGCACCTCGCTGTCGCTTTCATGCGCCAGATGGTCACGCAGGGTGGCGCTAGCGGCATTTTCATCCAATTGATGCAGCGCCCAGGCTGCATGCCCCCGAACGAGGGGGGCATCATCTTTTAGCAGATTGCGTAGGTAGGGCACAAAACGGTCGTCGCCGCTGTTTCCGGCTGCGATGCAGGCATTACGCACCAGTCGCCCGCGCTTAATCCGTAGAATTGGCGAGCCAATATACCGTGCTCGGAAGTCGGCCTCGGTCAGCGTCAGCAAAGCGGTGAGTTCTGGCGCGATAGTATGCAGTTCAGTTGGTGGTGCCTGCTTGAATTTAGGACTAAAGCGCTGGAATGGGCATACATCCTGGCAGATATCGCAGCCATAAACCCAATTGCCAAAGTTGGCGCGTAATTCTCGCTCGATCCAACCTTTGTTCTCAATCGTGTGATAGCTGATGCAGCGTCGGGCATCCAGCACCTGCGGCTGTGGGAAGGCGTCCGTTGGGCAGGCATTCAGGCAGCGCGTACAGGTACCACACATGCTTTGCCGATGCGGAGTATCATATTCATCGACTTCCAGCGTGGTGATGATCTCTCCCAGGAAGAAGTTGCTGCCGCGCTGAGGATGGATCAGCATCGTATTCTTGCCGATGAAACCCATTCCGGCTTGCTGCCCATGACTGCGTTCGAGGATGGCGCCGGTATCGACATAGACGCGCTGGTTAAGCTGCTGGCTAGCCTCGCTTTGCAACCACTCTGCGAAGATTTCGAGTTGTGGCTGCATGACATCATGATAATCTACCCCCCAGGCATACATGGCGATGCGCCCGCGCGTCGGGTCGCTGAGGATACTCTCAGGGACGATGTCTTGCCCATAATCCAGGCCGACCATAATCAGGGTTCGCGCCTCTGGTACCATCACGGTCAGGTCTTCTCGCCGGATGACGCGGTCGGGTCGTGCCAGGTAGCCCATGTTGCCCTGCATCCCCTGGGCAATCCACTGCTTGTAAGCAGCTAATGTCGGCGACGGCAATGCTCGCGTGATGCCCACCAGGTTAAATCCCAGGTCGAGCGCCCTGATTTTGATATTTTCCGCGGAGAGCATGGCCATAAGAAGGACTCTTGTTGCTTTGGCGTTACAGCATCGTTAGCAAAAACGCTTGTTAATCGATGCACTGAACGTGTCGCTATATAATCGGCTAAAGGTAGTGAAATCGATCACTGCCGGACTGAACAGGAGTATCTGGCATGGATGTCGCGTTCTGGCAGCAAATCGTCGATTCATATTATCAGATTCCAGAAGACTGCAATTTGATTGATCTGACATCCGATCTGATGCAGCACCTGGGTGCCAGCGATCCTCAATTACGCGACAAATATGCCTATAACATCCTCTCGCGCTGGATCACCCTCTACGATTATCACACACCTGATGAACTGCGCCAGATGATCGACTGGCTGCTGCCGCGCCTGCAAACCAACATCGGCAGCATCAACGACGACAGCGTGTTTGAGCGGTCTTATGCCGCCCTGATTCTCTCCCTGATCGCTTACCGTGATACACGCTCATCTTTCCTGGAAATGGAAGAGATGCACGAACTCATGCGTATCGGCTGCGAATATCTGCTCTATGAAGCGGACAGCCGTGCTTACATCCCTGAAAAAGGCTGGGCCAACGCCTACAACCATGCCGCCGATTTTCTGCGTTTCCTGGTTTATAGTCCGCTGCTGGCTCCCAATGAACAGATGACCGTTTTGCATACCGTCGCCAAAAAGGTGATGATGCCTGCGGACACCGTCTATATTCACGATGAGGATGATCGTTTTGCGCGTATTGTGATCGCTGTGTTGCGCCGTAGTGAAGTGCTGATGGCCGATCTTGTCGCATGGCAGCGGCACTTTACCAACTGGCGTCAGGAAAACCCCAAGCCGGAAGAGTATCAGCTAACCTACCATGCCACTCACCAGAATATAAAGATGTTCCTGCGGGCGCTGCTGGCCCAGGTAGAACTCATGGAATATCTGCCACATGTCGCCCATGAGTTTTTGCCAGCCCTGATAGAGACGGTACGACCTTTTACGCTCTAATTCGCCATCGTCTTGAGGATCAACTCCGCCGCTTTGTCAGGACCGCCCAGGCTGGCCATCTGCTGTGCGAATCGTGTGCAGTTCTCCGTGACCCAGTCGGCTTCGGCCAGCGCCTTCGTTCCTTCAAGTAACTGTCCCTGACGCACATCATGTGCCGTCAGGTTCAGGCCAAGTTTGGCCTGTGCTACGCGCCGCCCCTGAATACGCTGATCGGCAGCATGCGGCACCACAATCTGGGGGACGCCATGCACAATCGCGTGATGTGTCGTGCCCATACCCCCGTGATGAATCATCAATCGGCTGCGTGGCAGCACATGTTCAAACGGTGCCCAGTTGACCAGCCTCGTGCCGCCAGGAAGGGCACGCTTCAGTTCAGCTTTTTTCTCTGGCTCAATCGGATGCCAGCCAATTGCCAGTATCGGCAGCAGACCCGCGCGCGCAGCCGCCTGTGCCGCCCAACTGAAAAAGCCCAAATCACCACTGAAGATCGTACCCAGGGTAATCATCGCCAATGGTTGCTCATCGGGAATGTCCCTTAGCCAATCCGGCGGCGATGTTTTTGGGTGTGGTGCGGTGCCACCGACGTGCTTCGTCTGGAGCAGCATATGGGCAGCTTCGCCCATGTACCACTGTGCCGTAAAGTAGGTGATATGCAGCAGCGGGCTGATGATCGAGGGTGCTGTCCCCTTATTGAAGTTCACACCTTCCAGCCCGAACTTGCCGAATAGTCCATACAGCCGCTTCTGGCTGTCCGTGCTGAGGTTGCGCTGCACTGGGAACAGTGCATTTTCATCCAGGCTGGCTTGGGCTGGCCAGCCTGCCACAATCAGCGGCACATTGAGCTTTTCTGCTGCCAGGGCCGCCGCACTCAAAAACGGGTCGATGACCATCGCATCCGGCTTGCCGATGTCCTCAGCCAGTTGCAGCAGGCACTCGACACCCTTCGCGACCAGGTCTTCACTCAGCCACGTATCCAGGGCGCGGGTATAGCGCAGCATGACCGCTTCTTGTGGCGAAATCTGTGATAGGTCCGGCGCTGGCGGTGGTGGCCACAGCCAGCCCGTATGTTCAATGGCTGCGAATGCCAGCCCATTTGCGGCGATAGCATCGGCCAGTGCGGCCTCGCTCACCCAGGTGATGTTGTGCCCCAATGCTTGGAGCGCTTGAGCCGTTTTTAAGAAGCCGCCCCAATCTGTATGGCTGTACAGCGGCGCGGAAACAAACCAGAAATTTGCCATAATATCGTCCGAAAATCAGGTGTTGTCAGTGAGCCAATCTGCATCTGGTAATGGGATGCTGTGACGCTCGGCCAGTTGCGCTGCCTGCTCCCAATCAGCCTGTGCCGCTTCCTGATCGCCTTCAATGGCGTGCGCATGACTGCGGGCGCGGTAAGCAAATGCTTGCTGTGTGGGCGATTGTGCCTGTTGGGCGAACCGGAGCACATGTCCCAGGTTTTCAATGGCGCTGCCAGCTTTGCCGCGTTCAGTCATGATTTGCGATTGCAGCAGCATCACGCGGATGAGTGCGCCCAGGTTGCGGTACTCACGGGCATTTTTGAGTGCGGCTTGCAGCAGTGGTCGCGCATCATCATAGCGGCCCAGTTCGACCAGCGCCCATGCCCGATCTGTCTCGAAATCCGGTTCAGCATTTTGTTTTTCTGCCTGGTAAGCGATCTCAAACTGAGCGAGTGCTGTTGACCAGTTCCCAAGCGTGGCTTCGAGTTGGCCCTGTGCCGCCGCTACCTGGGATTCCGTCGCATCGCCCTTCGCTTTTTCGATATGCTCCCGTGCCAGATCAGGGCGTTTTGTTTTTGCCAGCATGATCGCGTAATCAAGATGCGTTTGTGCCGCCAGGTTGCTTGGTTTGTCATCACCCGTAACCAGATTGAGTGCTTCATCGAAAAAGGCGTCCGCAGATGCGGTATCTCCCTGGGTGCCGTAGAGCGTTCCGGCCAGCCGCAGCGCCCGCTGACGAACGGCCACATCCTGGATAGACGACAGCAGTAGCAGTGCGTCATCCACAAAGCGCAGTGCATCCCCAGGCCGACCGGTTGCGGTGTACTCATCGGCAATCTGCGTCAATATCTGTACCGAAAGCGCCTTGTCACCAGCTTTTTTGGCGATCTGTTGCGCTTGCTTAAGTGCATCAATAGCCGGATCAGTTTGGAATTGCTGTAAATTAGCCTCAGCTATCAACCGATGAATCGCGATGGCTTCGCTATCTGTACCATTATTCTGGCTGTGAACCTTGATCGCGTCGATGAGTGTCTGGATAGCCTTGTCATACAACTCATCATCCATTTCGGCTTCTGCCTGCCGGATGAGCTTGATGACTGGATTTTCATCCTCGGCCTCGCTCACAGGTAGCGAAGCTGTAGGCATGATGATCGGCGTGGGCGGCTGAACCGTCGGATCGTCAATCGACTGTTTTGCTTGCGCCAGTTGTCGCTCCGCCTGGGCAATGCGCGCCGTGTTCGCCAGGGAATGGGCATGTGTCAGCGCCAGTTCAGCCGCATCACGCGCATCTGCGGCTTCTCCGAGTTGCAACGCTGCTTGACTGTACTCCAGCAGCGCATCGACATAAGCCGTTGAAGGAGCTGGTTCGTACTTAAACAACCCGAACGCAATCTTGTAGAACTGGTAAGTGGTCGTGTAATCACCGATGGTAAACGCATATTTGGCCAGTCGCATGGCGGTTAAGCGGCGATAAGGAATGTGCTTTTCTTCGCTTGCCTGCTTGTAGGCCGCGTGTAGCAGCGTCATGACTTCGCTTGTATCTTCCAATGCGATCAGCGCGTCCGCCAGCCGTATCTGGAAATACGGCAGCAGCTCTGTATCGCCGCTGTCGTACAGCAGCTTGATGGCATCGCGTAGTAATTTCACAGCATAGCCGCTGTTGTTCTCCGTCAGGTAAATATCCGCCAGGTGCCCCTGCGCCCGCCCCTGAGCGCCATCAGAGTGAATCGTCTCGGCGTGGCGGCGACCCTGCTCATAAAGGTTACGGGCCTCCTCGTAGGCACCGCGCCCCTGGGCCAGCAATCCCCTGGAAATCAGGGCATAGGCCAGCGGCGCCCGATGCTGTGTGCGCTGGGCTTTGCTCTGGACCTCACTCAGCACTTTTTCGGCGTCATCAAAGCGGCCCTGCGCCATCAGCACATCCGCCTGATGCAGCAAGACTTCGGCCTCGCCAGTGGCGTCCATCTGTGCTTTGGCGATGCTAAGGGCATTTTCAAAGTGGCGCATTGCCACCTCGTAATCTTCACTGTACTGTGCTTGGCGTCCAGCATCCAGCGCGCGTTCCAGATCACCCTTGGGTTCTTTGGGCGGCGTTGACGGATTGTTGTCATCTGGTACGCCACTTGCCCATTTAATAAAGCGGTCTAGCCAACTCATAAAAGTCTGTTTCCGGTCTGCACTGACGAGTGGGAGTAATGACTTACCCTGCCATTGTAACGGCGAATTGCATCCTTGACGATACATACCTTGGTTCGTGCTTCAGGGGTGCGCAAAATACAAAAGGCATGCCAGATGGCATGCCTTCAGTCAATGGGGGCTGATATTGACCAAATTCACAAACTAGGGATAGAAACCGCGTGTCTGGATCGCCTCACCAACGCGCTTGATGGCTGTCACCTGGGCAGCAGTACGCATGTCGATGTTGTGCAGTTCTGCATTCGCCTGGACCTGCTCGTAGGCTCTGCTGAGGATGGTCTGGAGTTTGCCGAGCACTTCTTCCTTGTTCCAGAAGTAAGCTTGCATATCCTGTACCCACTCAAAGTAAGACACGATCACGCCGCCTGCATTTGCCAGAATATCCGGCACAACCAGAATGCCGCGGTCGTTCAGAATATCATCGGCATCCGGTGTTGTTGGGCCATTCGCGCCTTCAACAATGTAACGTGCTTTCACGTCATCAGCGTTATCGCCGTGTAGTTGACCTTCCATTGCTGCCGGAATCAGCACATCGCACTCAACCGCCAGCAGTTCAGCATTGGTGATGTTTTCCGCCCGTGGGAAGTCGAGAACCGTACCACGTTCAGCCGCGAATGCGACCACCGCTGGAATATCCAGGCCAGCCGGATTGTAGATGCCGCCATCAACATCGCTGACAGCAACCACGCGGTAGCCAAGTTCATGGGCATAAAGCGCGGCATTGGAACCTACATTGCCGAAGCCCTGAACAGCCACATCAATACGGCTTGGATCATCTTCGCCATGTGTATGCAGGCAGGCTTCCATCGAGATGATGACACCGCGACCCGTCGCTTCGGTACGGCCTTCACTGCCGCCGACGCTCATCGGCTTGCCAGTGACAATCGCAGGTACGGAGTAGCCGACGGTCATGCTGTAGGTATCCATGAACCAGGCCATCACCTGCGGATTCGTGCCCATGTCCGGTGCTGGAATATCCGACATTGGGTTGATGAGCGGCAGCAGTTCAGAAGCATAGCGGCGCGTCAACCGTTCCAGTTCAGGCATACTCAGTGTGCGTGGATCAACCACAACACCACCTTTGGCGCCACCATAGGGGATATTGACCAGGGCCGATTTCCAGGTCATCCACATCGCCAGCGCGCGGACTTCGTCGAGCGTGACAGCGGTGCTGTAACGTATGCCACCTTTTGATGGGCCTAGAGCCGTGTTGTGATGCACGCGATAGCCAGTAAACATTTCGATCTCACCACTGTCACGGCGCACAGGGAAGTTCACCGTAAATTCGCGGCGAGGGTAACGCATATAATCAATCAGACCATCGTCATAATTGAGGTAACGAACGGCCCGATTATATTGGGCAATAGCGGTTTCGTAAGCATTTAAGTGTTCGTGAGTTCTTTCAGGAATAGCGACAACCATGGTGATGATGCCTCCTAAAGGCACATACTCTAATTTCCCACAGTATACGTCGGAAGGCGTCAACACAATATATGGATTGTGTAAAAAGTCTATAAATCAGCATGGTTTAATTGTAAAAAGTGCACAAGTATTATTTTCTGGATGAATGCGCAGCTTGTCATGCTTTTTCCTTCCAATAGGTAGCAAAATACCGGATTTTGGCTGCGATAACGCGCATCAAAACCCGCTTTTGGGGTGCATTTTGCGGACTTTGTGAAACGCTTTACAAGTCAGTAGACATGTGTAAGGGAACTTGCAACAAAATTCCGTGAAAATTACACAAATGCGCATTTCTGGGTCATGAGGGGTCAAAGAGGTTACAACTCATGTGAGCCTTATTTTGTAATAAAAAAGGGCCTCATAAGGCCCTTCACATTAGTCACCAACGGCTTCTGCGACATGTAAGTAAGGTCGTAAGAATCGTCCTGTATGGCTCTCTGGGGACTCGGCGATTTCTTCGGGGGTACCCGTCGCAACCACCATACCGCCGCCGCTGCCGCCCTCCGGTCCCATATCGATGATATAGTCAGCGACTTTGATGATGTCCAGATTGTGCTCAATGACCACGACCGTGTTGCCATTATCGACCAATTGTTGCAGGACGTCGATCAGCTTCGCGACGTCCACCGCATGCAGACCCGTACTTGGCTCGTCCAATATGTAAAGTGTCTGACCGGTGGCACGCTTACTCAGTTCTCGGCTGAGTTTGATACGCTGTGCCTCACCACCACTGAGCGTTGTCGCTGGCTGGCCGATGCGGATATAGCCCAGGCCGACCGCAGCCAGTGTTTCCAGCTTGCGCACGATCTTAGGCTGATTCTCGAAGAACTTCAGTCCTTCCGCGACGGTCATGTCGAGGACATCGGCGATGCTCTTGCCGTGATAGTGTACCTGCAAGGTCTCGCGGTTGTAGCGCGTACCGTGACACACCTCGCAATCGACGTAAACATCGGGCAGGAACTGCATCTCAATACGGATCAGACCCTGACCCCCGCAGTTCTCACAGCGCCCACCTTTGACATTGAAGCTAAAGCGTCCCGATGTATAACCGCGAATCTTGCTCTCTGGTAACTGGGCGAACAAGGTGCGAATATCGTCGAACATCTTGGTATACGTACCCGGATTACTGCGTGGGGTGCGGCCAATCGGGCTTTGGTCGATGTTGATGACCTTATCAATGTACTCCACGCCTTCAACCGAATGATGCTTGCCCGGACGCTCTCGACTGCCATTAATTACCTGGGCCATCTTGTTATAGAGCGTATCCACCACCAGCGACGATTTACCGCTGCCGCTGACGCCTGTCACACAGGTCATCACCCCCATTGGGAAGCTGACATCGACCGAGCGCAGATTGTTCTCTTCGGCACCGCGTATCGTCAAAAGTTGCCCATTACCCTGTCGCCGCTCGGTCGGCATTTCTATCTTAAAGCGACCGGAGAGATAATCGCCTGTAGCACTGCCAACAACCTGCATGACTTGCTCTGGTGTGCCTTCTGCGACCACTTCGCCGCCCAGTTCGCCAGCCCCAGGCCCCAGGTCGATGAGCCAGTCTGCCTGACGCATGGTATCTTCGTCATGTTCGACGACGAGCACGGTGTTGCCAAGGTCACGTAAGCCAATTAACGTATTGATGAGTCGCCCATTATCGCGCTGATGTAGACCAATCGACGGTTCATCCAGCACATAAAGCACACCTGTCAGTCGGCTACCAACCTGCGATGCCAGCCGAATGCGCTGTGCTTCACCACCACTCAGCGATCCCGCCGAGCGCGACAAAGTCAGGTAATTCAGGCCGACATCGTTCAAAAAGCCGATGCGCGCCTGTAATTCGTTCAATATCTGGAAAGCAATCTGCTGATCGCGGTTGTTGAGTTCGGCTTCCAGACCATCATCACCCCGCAGCGAAGAAATCCATTTCACCAGCTCACTGACAGGAAATTCCGAAATGTCGTAGATGGTGCGGTTCGCTATGGTGACTGCCAGCGCTTCTGGCCGCAAACGATGACCATTGCACGTTTTACAGGGCACTTTGGTCATATAACCTTCGATGCGCTCGCGCATGGCTTCGCTATCTGTCTGCTGATAGCGGCGCTCCAGGTTCTTGACCACACCCTCAAAGCGCGTCTGGTATATCCGTACGCCGCCGCGTTTATTGATATAGCGTACATTGATCTTGCGGCTGCCCAGGCCATGCATGAAGATGTCTTGCTGCTTCTCACTCAGGTCGTTCCAGGGCTTATCCAGCGGAATCTTAAACTCTTCCGAGAGTGCCTGGAAGACATTCCACGTCCAGCTATTCTTCTCGTCGATGTTCCAGCCGTTGGCATCAATCGCACCATCTTTGATGCTTTTCTCGCCATTCGGCACCAACATGGAAGGATCAACTTGCAAGCTAAATCCAAGTCCCTGGCAGGCGGGGCAGGCACCACGCGGCGTATTGAAACTGAACAGGCGTGGTTCCATTTCCGGGAAGCTGCCATGACCGTTAGGGCAGGCCAGCGCCTCGCTGTAGAGGATATCCAGCGGGTTGTCGCTGTCGGTTACATCGTTGATGATAATGCGACCATCACCCAGTTCCAGCGCGGTTTCGATGCTGTCCGTCAGTCGGGACTCGAAAGCCTGTGCTTCCTCAGCTTCCTCGTTGCGGCGGATGACCAGGCGGTCAACAACCGCCTCAATATTGTGGATCACATAGCGATCCAGGTCGATATTTTCTTCCAACTCCTGAATTTCGCCATCGATCCTGGCCCGCACAAAACCGGACTTCTGTAGTTCTTCCAGCACCTTGGTGTGATTGCCCTTTTTGTTGGAAATCACAGGCGCCAGGATTTGCACCCGCCGACCATCATCCATTGCCAGCACAGCATCGACAATCTGCTGGGCGCTTTGTGCTTCCAATTCAATGCCGCAGGTCGGGCAGTGAGGAACGCCAATGCGCGCGTAAAGCAGACGCAAATAGTCGTATACCTCGGTGACAGTGCCGACTGTCGAGCGTGGGTTGCTGCTGACGCTCTTCTGGTCGATAGAAACAGCCGGACTCAGTCCTTCAATCTGATCGACATCCGGCTTTTCCATCAACCCCAGGAATTGGCGGGCGTAAGCGCTCAGACTTTCGACATAACGGCGCTGGCCTTCTGCGAAGATCGTATCAAAGGCCAGGGACGATTTACCCGAACCGGATAGTCCCGTGATAACCACCAGTTGGTCGCGCGGGATATCCACGTTGATATTTTTTAGATTATGTTCGCGTGCACCTTTGATGCTGATTTTATCGGGCATGAGGGGTTCCCGTATAGTTGGACTGGACGAAGATATGACCATCTGTTCTATTATAGCGAGGCATTTTAGGCTGGCAATGGTCTGAGCGGCCAACTCCATAAGAAGTCTATAAGGATTGCATGTATTTCGTATGGAGTACAAAAGAAAACAGGGATGCTCTACGAACATCCCTGTTTTTTATTAGGCAGTTAGGCTTGTTTCTAATCGTCGGATGGCACGTCAATCGGCGTCGGTGATGGCGTCTGCGCCAGGACGGTTGCTGTCGCGACCATATCCGCCTGGGTATCGCTGATGGTCACATCACCAAAGCCACGAACAACCTCGACCCATGTGCGGCCCGGCTTCAGCATAATCGGAATATTGTTGCCGTACAGCAGTTGCAGCGCGGTCCCTGGCTCACGGTTCTCACGCCGCCAGAATCCTTGCCAGAATTCGCCGTCGCGCACGACATAAGCATAGTTCTGGTCCCATAACTGGATTTCCAGCGATTCATAGGTGGCCCCTGGTGGGAACAGGTCCGGTCGACGTTCGTGCGGAACCACAATAATGACCAGATTGTCGATCCAGAGCTGATCGCCTGTGGCGGCGTCGTAATGTGGAACACTATCGGTATAGCGCAGGTAGCGGCCAGTGGCTTCATCATACTGCCAGCGCGCATCCGTCTGCCCGTACCAGTTGATGAAAATATCCTCAGCCGGTGTCCCATCAGGGTTCGGTTCTTCGTTGAAGGCGAAACCCCGTGCCTGCCATCCGGTATTTGCACCCTGGCGGGTGGCCGTTTCCCACATTTTGTCGGTATCGCCGAACAAAGTATGCTCGAACGGATAGCCTAGGTCCCGTAGGGATTCATCGCGGCAGAAGCCCGTATCTTCACAGCCATGCCCAATGGATGGGGATAGCAGTTGGTAGTCAAAGAAGCCTTCCCCCAGGAACAACTGCTGTATTGGCTCACTGGTGCCAGAATAGGCCAGCAGTGCCCGATACATCGTCGATAGTTCCATGTCCATCAGGCGACCACTGCGGATCGAACCAACGCGACCTGGCGACTGCGACCGGAAGATGGCTGCAAAGCGCGTCACACCGCCTTCGGCTTCGTACTCAAACACCACATCTGCGCTGTTGACGCCATACTGAGGACGCACAATCGGCGGATAGTTGGAAATTTTGACGATCAGGTTGCGCCGTGCCTGGGCTTCCTCATTCGGATAGGGCAGACCCGTTAGCGGGTTGATGCCTTCAGGATAGGAATAAGGCCCAATAGGTGTCGGCGTTGGTGACGGCGTATCCGTCGGCGTGGGTGTGACTGTCGGCGTGTTGGTAGCGGTACTGGTTGCAGTGGGCGTCAGCGTCGCTGTCGGAACAAGGGTTGGTGTATTGGTCGGACCATCCGGTGTATTGGTGGCAAAAATTCCGCCGCCGTTCCCTGTACCCTGGGTTGGGGCAGCGGTCGCTGCATCGGGGGCGCCGCTGGTGGGCATCGCCGTGCTGGATGATGGTGTATTGGTAATGAACTGGCTGCTGACGGGCTGCGTATCCACGTGCGTCAGCCCGAATAGTAGGAAAAGGACAAGCGCGAGTGTTAGGACGAAGTTGCGCATAAGCTCCTCATGGTCTCTGGCTCTATATCTCCTCCGGCGGGCCAGTTGGCTCGTGCGGACGATTATTCGTGAGTCTTGGTCGTGCAATTTGGTTTGTGCAGTGGGGTAGTATAGGGGTCTGTTCATCTATTGCACAGGGCGTTCCCATAGGACAAAGGTATAATGTAGGGTAGTCGTAGGCATTTTTATTGCCTGAACATCCGCAAAATATCCTCGATATGGAGTGTTTATAGTGTCAAAGCGATTGCTGCTTTCCTTCGCGCATCCCGATGATGAGAGTTTCGGCATGGGCGGCACGATTGCCCGCTACGTCAATGAGGGCGTCGAAGTATCACTTATCTGCGCCACTGACGGTGATGTCGGCACTATTCCTGAAGAGATGCAGGGCCAGTTTGCGACCATCCGCGAACTACGTCTGGCTGAGTTGGAATGTGCATCTCAAAAATTAGGTTTCAGCCATGTCGCCACCTTCGGCTATCGCGATAGTGGCATGATGGGCAGCGAAAGCAACGATGACCCAAACAGCCTGTGGTATACCTGGCAGCACGATCCTGACCGCGTGGTCAAACAAGTCGTTGACGTGATTCGCGATCTTAAGCCGCAGGTGGTAGTGACCTTTAACCAATATGGCGGCTACGGCCATCCCGACCATATCGCGATCCAGCAGGCAACAGAAAAAGCCTTCACACTGGCGGGTGATGCCAGCTATAACGACAGTGACAAACCGCCATATCATCCCCAGAAACTGTATTATACGGGGTTGCCTGCACTGGCTCTGCGTTTCATGCTGATGGTTATGCGTTTGCGTGGTCAGGACCCACGCCGCATGGGTGTGAATAAAGACCTCGATTTTCAGGCGGTCATTGATAATCTGGAACCGATCCACGCTCGCATCAATGTGCGCGACTATATGGATGCCTGGGAAGAAGCCAATGCCTGCCATCGCAGCCAGGGCGGGGGCATGAATTCACGCTTTCCGCGCTGGTTGCAGAAACTTGTTACGGGTAACCAGGGATATACGCGCGTTCAGCCAGTACCTAATGGCACGAGAGCCATTGAGCGTGACCTGTTCGCGGGTATATCCATTGATAGTTAGCTAGGTCTTTGGCCGTATGTCCACGAGTCGCTCCGCCGACCAGATTGACCGTCTGCTGGATGCAGTCGAGCATATTCAGGCGGGGCATCAGGAATTAGCGCGCCCTTTGTTACAGCAGCTTATCCGCGAAGATAGCAATTTTGAGGATGCCTGGTTGTGGATGAGCGTTGCCGTAGATGATGTCGATCAGACGATTGTGTGCCTCGATAACGTCCTGCGCATCAATCCCAAAAACGACCGTGCTGCCTTAGCACTCAGCCGCTTGCAGGCCGAAGATATGGTCGATGAGGCCGAGCGTGCTCGTTTGCGCGGACGTCGTGATCTGTATCTCTTTATCTTCTGGCTGGTATCAGGGTTGATCCTGTTGGGGATATTCCTGTGGTTTTTAGCCGGAATGCGTTTGTTCGGCTAATTGAACAGAGAAATGAATCGTTCGCTAACGATAGCCTGACCGTCTTCACTTTGGATCCAACTGATGAATGACGCGAGCGGCTCCAGTGGTTCAGATGGACCCACGATGAAGATGGTCGAACGCAGGGGATAAATCTGGCTGGTGATGGTCTGCACATCGGGTACGACGCCATCGATAGCCAGCACCTTCAGCGTGCCATCCAATTGACTGAGCGGAGCATAGGCAATGCCATTTGTATCATGCGTGACCCGTTCGATGGCTGCCTGTGTCGATGGCACGATCTGAGCATTCGGGCTGGTCACCCGCTGGCCCATCACCAGGCGGTCAAACTCTGCCCGAATGGCTGAACCAGTTTCACGGCTGTATAACGTGATCGGTGCATCCGTGCCGCCTGCCTCAGACCAGTTCATAAGAAAGCCCTGGTAGATTTGCCGGAACTGTGCCGTAGTCAGGGTCTCAACCGGATTGCGTGGATTGGTGATTGCGACAATGCCGTCAAGGGCTAAGGGGGCTGACCAAAGGTTAGGGTCATTGGGGCGATGATGGCTGACGAAGTAGAGTGCATCCTCATGCGTCACATTGGCCGCTAGCTGGCTGTAGGGTACGCTGTCAAACGCAAACGAGGCATCAATCGACAATTGTGCGTACTGTGTCAACAGGTCCTGTACCAGATCAGCCGTATTTGGCGTAGCGAACAGCGGCGTCACTGTGGCTGTTGATGCGACCGGCGTTGCCGTTTGTGTCTTGGGACTACAAGCAACCAGCGCAACAATGGCTGCTGTAGCAATGGCAAGGCGTGTCGGCTTAAACATAACGATGGGTTTAGCGTTGACCGAGATAACGCTGCAAGAACGATTCTGTGTATTGGGCCAGTCGGCCTTCAATGATTGCCTGACGCATATTTTGAACATGCGTGATTAAAAACGCGATGTTGTTCAGGCTCAACAGGTAATATGCGAGCAGTTCTTTTGCGATCATCAGGTGCCGCAGATAGGCACGGCTGAAATTTTGCGAATAGCTCTGGAAACCCGCATCCAGGATCAGCGGGCGTTCGTCTTCTTTGAATTGGGCATTTTTCATGTTCACACGCCCATCGAAAGTGAAAGCTGCTCCGTGACGTGCCAATCGCGTCGGAATCACGCAGTCGAACAGGTCGATGCCGCGCGTGATCGCTTCGCACAGGTCATCGGGATCACCAACGCCCATCAGATAGCGCGGACGATCCGCTCGCATAATGGGCAGTGTCTGGTCGAGCGTGGCATACTGCTCGGCTTTGGTCTCGCCAACCGCCAGTCCGCCAATAGCATACCCTTTGAAATCCAGCGACTGGATAAATTGGGCTGATTGTTCACGCAGGTCCGGGAAAATGCCGCCCTGCACAATGCCGAACAATGCCTGCTGGCTGTCATCAGGATGGGCTTCACGGCAGCGAGCTGCCCAGGCATGCGTCCGCTCGACTGCTTTTTCAACAGTTTCACGATCTGTCGGCGGTGGGCACTGGTCAAATGCCATGATGATGTCTGCGCCAAGCGCCTGTTGGATGGCCATAGAGCTTTCGGGCGTCAGACGACGTTGGCTGCCATCAATATGGCTGCGGAACGTCACGCCTTCGTCATCAATCTTGTTGATCTGTGTCAGGCTGAAGACCTGGAACCCGCCAGAGTCTGTCAGGATAGGTCCGTCCCACTGCATGAACTCGTGTAGACCACCCATTTTTCGGACGAGGTCTTCTCCAGGGCGCAGGTGCAGATGATAGGTATTGGCCAGGACCAGACTGGCATGGAGTTCGTGCAGGTCGCGCGGTGGCACAGCTTTGACCGTGGCCTGGGTGCCAACGGGTGCAAAACAAGGGGTCGGAATATCCCCATGTGGCGTGTGCAAAATGCCCGCACGGGCATGACCGTCTGTGGCGACGATTTCGAACTCAAAGGCCATAGTTGCCCCTGCGATGGAAGTAATTTCGGGCAATTATAGCACAACGCTTGTCTAAAAACGCGGCAGGGCTTAACGTTATATTGCGCAGGCACTCTTACAATAGAATTATGCGACCTGGCCTATAGATGGCCATACCGAGGGCGCCAGAGTCGCCAAACTCATTTACCACGGATGATTCGATACGGTTCTTTATGATCAGTCTCTATGATTTTTTAAATGCTGCGAACGGCCAGCTCTTTGGAGAGCCAGGTGCTCAGTTGTTTACCAACTTCAGCGTTGATCCTTACCTTGCGGAAGAATCGGATCTTTTCGTGGCGCTGCATGCCGAGCGTGGCAAGACGCAGGACTACATTGCAGAAGCTATCCGGCGCGGCGTGGCCGGGGTGGTCTGTACCTATCCGCCCGATTGCGATACGGATGGCGTATCGGTCATTATGGTGCGCGATACCTTCGACGCGATGATGGCCTGGGCACGGTTTGTTATTCGCAAGTACCAGCCCAATGTGGTTGCCATAGCAGGTTCCTCCTCCAAATCGACCACGGCCCAGGCGACTGCTCACCTTCTCAGCCAGAATCATCAGGTGCATCGTGGCAATATTGGCATCTCCGGTCGCATCAATGTGCCGTTATCAGTCGCTGGAATGCGGCCCGATGATGAATTTCTGGTGATTAAGCTGGATGTGGAAAAACCTGGCGATATGGCGGCTATTATGGACATCCTGACGCCCCAGGTTGCCATTATCAGTCATATTGATTGTCACCATCCATCTGCATTCAGTGATTGCGACCAGTACATTGATGAAATGTACAAATTGGTGGAAGCCGTTCCAGAGGATGGTCTTGTTGTCCTTAACATGGACGACACCAATATCGTGCCACTTGCGGATGTTGTAAGGGCCAATCTGCGCACAATTGCTATGGAAGCTTTTGGCACGGACCTGATGGCATATAACATCCTGCCGGACATTGCGCGTACAGGTTTTGATCTGCGCTATGGCAGTGATCGTTTTGTCGCCCGCTGGATTCCATTATTAGGCCGACTGCATCTGTATAGCACCTTATCTGCGCTGGCGGTGGCGCTTTATGTGGGCATTCCGATTGACGATGGCTTGCGTGCTCTGACCAAACTCAAGCCGCTGCCAGGTCGTTTGTCACCGCTGCGGGCCAAAGATGGGGCCATCGTCATTGATGATACCTATTCCGCCAACATGATAAGTACCCAATCAGCCCTTAAGTGGCTGAAGGATATTAAGTACGAGCATCAGGTGATGGTCATCCTGGGCGATATGGATGATGTTGCCGAGAACGGCCACGCTGCGCATCGTGCGGTGGGTAAAGAAGCAGCGGATGTCGCGGATGTGCTCATCACGCTCGGTGGTGAAGCCGCCCAGACCGCTCGCTCTGCCATCGATCACGGCACAGATAGCAGCCATGTGTTTACTGCCCATAGCTGGGAAGAAGCAATCAGCTTTTCGCAGCGCTATGGCCTGGGGGAAAACGACCTCATTTACGTCAAGGGTGGTCGTGTGTCTCGTATGGAAACGATTGTGCGTGCCTTGCTGGCTGACAAAGCCGATGAAGTTTATACAGTCCGTTTTGTCGCCGATGAAAGCGATGAGGCCGTATCGCCATCACAATCTTTGTACCCCAGTTGGGTCGAAGTCAATACCGACACGATTGCCAATAACATCCAGATTCTCAAATCGCTGGTGGGCGAAAAAGTGGCGCTGTGCTCAGTCGTTAAAGCCAATGCTTACGGGCATGGTGCCGTCGCGATTGCACGTGTGGCCATGTCCAACGGGGCAGACTATCTGGCGGTGGCTTCTATTGCGGAAGCGCTCGAACTGCGGGATGCAGGCATTGATTCCCCCATACTTGTGCTGTCGCATACGCCGCTTCATGCCATTCGACAGGCTGTTCGCTCGAACCTGACCGTCACTGTGTTCGATCTCGAACAGGCTCGCGCCTATGATCGCGCGGTCCGTGACATGAATGCACCACTGAAGTATCACGTCAAAATTGATACAGGCATGGGGCGGCTGGGCGTACTGGTCGATGATGCACTGCACATGTTCCGCTATCTCGATGCACTCAGTCATCTGGAACTTGAAGGAATCTACACGCACTTCTCCGTCGCGGATGAAGACCTGAGCTTTACGCGCGAACAGGCATATGCTTTTAAACGGGTTGTACAGGCTGTTCGTGCCAGTGGCTTTGCATTCAAATTTGCCCATGCGGCTAATTCTGCTGGAACGCTGCAAAGCTCGGATTTTCACTTTGGGATGGTCCGCACAGGCATCGCGATGTATGGCGTTACGCCTTCACCAGGCATGGACCTGCCCGAAGGCATCCGGCCAGCGCTCACCTGGAAAACGACTGTTTTACAGGTCAAGACGCTGCCACCAGGACATGCGGTTGGTTATGGTAATAGCTATCGTACCACCGAGGCTGAGAAAATCGCCATTTTGCCTGTCGGTTATGCCGATGGCCTGCGCCGTTCACCCCGTAGCTGGCAGTCAGTGCTCATTCGTGGACAGCGCGCGCCGCTGGTTGGCCGTGTGAGCATGGAAAAATGTGCCGTCAGCGTACAGGAAATTCCTGGTGTAATGGCAGGTGATGAAGTTGTGCTGTTAGGCCGCCAGGGTGATGATGCCATCACGGCTGACGAAGTCGCACGCTGGTTAGGGACGATCAACTACGAGGTGTTGACCAGCATTGTGCGGCATATCCCGCGCAAAGCTTAGGATTCAGCCAGTACGCTGCGCAGGTCTTCGGAGATCAGGCTGCTATCTGTGCCAAAAGCATACTTGCGAATCCACTCGCGATTGCCATCCAGCAGGAACATACTTGATGTGTGATCTATCGAGTAGTTCCCGTTTTGGTCAGGCTCGTTATACACGAATCGTACGCTGTAATCGGCTCCAATGCGCCGAACCTCTTCCGGGTCGCCGGTCATGCCTACAGCAAAATGATCCACCTGACGCACCTCAAAGTAGCTGGCCAGGGCTTCCGGTGTATCGCGGTTGCCATCCACGCTGATGAACACAAACGTCACGTTATCGCCCTGATCGCCTAATTCGTCGTATATCGCCCGTGCCTCACCAAGGGTAATCGGGCAGATATCCGGGCAGTGCGTGAAGCCGAAAAACAGGATGGTCGGCTGTTCTGGCAGATCATACAGGCTGAGAGGTTCACCATCAGTCCCAGTCAGTGTAAAGTCCGGCATCTGTCGCGGCGGATCAATCGACTCAATGCCATCGAAGTCATCATCCTGAACAAATGCCACGCCGCCACCGACTTCCTCATCTGCTGGTGTAGCGTTCAGGTCGCGTATGACGATATACGCGCCAATCAGAAAAATTCCGCCAATCAGTATAACCAGCAGAACGATAAGCCAGGAAGGGATTGCGATGCGGTTTTCTTGTGACATCTTCTCGCGATTCTTTTGCAGGTGAGACCTTCGCGATTCTAGCAAAAAAGGATGCGACTGCATACAGCCAGCGACTGCCCCAAAATCGTCACGTATACGCGATATCGCAGTAAATTAACATCAAGATAGTCGCTTGTCGTTGCACATGGCCAGATGCTCCGTTACAATGTGAACATACCGCACAATACAGAGAGCGTCTCTGTGGCCGCCGAAGGGGCAAGCACCGGGCCAAAATCCCCGGATGTGAAACTCTCAGGCAAAAGGATGTGTTGTGCAGCGGACTCTGAAGACAGGACTTGTTAACAGGGCACACAGCTTTCCGGCTTGTGTGCTTTTTTATTCCGTGCTTTGCTAATGACAGGTAGCAAGTCCTTTTAACCGTTATTGTATGAGTATCAAAGATTAAGAGGAGTGTTCGCATGGCAGACCTGAAATACCCCGCAGACCTGAAATATGCAGCAAGTGACGAATGGATTCGGATTGATGGTGACGAAGCTGTCGTTGGCATCAGCGATTTTGCCCAGGATGCGCTTAACGACATCGTCTACATTGAACTAAAGGAAGTTGGCGAAGTTATCGACGCGGGTGAGCCATTCGGTGAAGTCGAATCCGTCAAAGCCGCCTCAGAATTGGTCCTGCCCGTCAGTGGCGAAATCATCGAAATCAACAGCGGCCTGGAAGATGATCCCGAAGTTATCAATGCGGATCCCTATGGTGCGGGTTGGATGGTCAAAATTAAGATCACCGATGACAGCAATCTCGCCAATCTGATGGATGTCGAAGCCTACAAAGCCTTCAACGAAGATCGCTAGTTCCTGGCTCAATTCACAAGTTGGGTCACCATTTTGTTAAACGGCATCTGCTGGTTCATTGTGTTTTTGGGCCAGCTTTGTATTTAGTAATGAAGGTGTAACGCGATGGGATACATTCCCCATACGGAGGTCGAGCGCCAGCAGATGCTAGCTGCCATCGGCGTCACGACCATCGAAGACTTATTTGAAGCCATTCCTGCCACGCACCGTTTTCCCAAGCTCAATCTGCCTGAGCCGATGAGCGAGATGGAAGTTGCAGCGGAAATGCAGGCCCTCTCTGAAGCCAATGAACACGCGGGTGATTTTGCCATCTTCCGCGGCGCAGGGGCCTATCACCACTTTGTACCCTCGGTAGTGAACCACATTCTGCTGCGTGGCGAGTTCTACACAGCCTATACACCGTACCAGCCAGAGCTGTCGCAGGGCACGCTCCAGGCCACCTACGAATACCAGAGCATGATGTGCGCCCTCACCGGTATGGATGCGGCGAATGCCAGCCATTACGATGGTGCAACCAGTCTCGCGGAAGCGGTCACAGTCGCTGTCCAGGTTGGGCGCAAGCGCAACAAAATTGTGCTCAGCCATAGTATCAACCCTCAGTACCGTGAAGTTGTCCGGACATACCACCAGGGTCGCGATCTGCAAATCGTCGGCGATGAAGCCGATGCCAATCTGGCGGCCCTCGCCGAGCTGATCGACGATCAGACGGCAATGGTGGCCATTGCCTATCCCAATTTCTTCGGCCAGATTGAAGATGTCAGTGCGCTGGTCACGGCTGCCCACGATGCGGGTGCGCTAGTCATATTTGTCGCCAATCCGCTCATGCTGGCATTGTTCAAATCACCTGGCGAACTCGGTGCCGACATCGTTGTGGGTGATGCCCAGCCGCTGGGCGTTTCGATGAGTTATGGCGGTCCGTATCTGGGTTTCTTCGCCACCAGGACCAAGTACGTTCGCAAGATTGCTGGACGCATTATCGGCGAAACGGTTGATGCCGATGGCAAAAAAGCCTATGTTATGACACTGCGCCCGCGTGAACAGGATATCCGCCGTGAGAAAGCCAGCAGCAATATCTGCACCAATCAGGGCCTGATGGCGCTGGCTGCGTCGGTCTATCTGGCGCTGATGGGCCGCAATGGCCTGCGCAAAGTCGCCCAACTGAACTATCACAAGGCGCACTATGCTGCTGACCAGATCGACCAGATTGACGGGTTCAAGGTGCTGCGCAGCAAGCCATTCTTTAACGAATTCATGGTCAAATGTCTGATGCCTGTCGAGGTGGTTAACAACGCCCTGATTGGTGAGGGCATCGTGGGTGGCTATGACCTCGGCAAAGACTATCCTCACCTGAAAGACCATATGCTGCTGTGCGTCACAGAAATGAATAGCAAAGAAGAGATCGACGCGCTGGTCGATGTGTTGAAAGGGCTGGCCTCATGACCATTGCTACCGAAACCACTCAGCAAGTTCTGGAACCCCTCATTTATGATATGAGTGTGCCCGGTCGTATGGGCGTCAATCTGCCGGATTGTGACGTGCCAGAAACGCCACTGCCTACCGAACTGCTGCGCGACGACCTCAAACTGCCGGAAGTGGGCGAACTCCAAGTCGTGCGTCACTTCCTCAAACTCAGTCACTTGAACTACTCGATTGACAAGGGTTTCTATCCGTTGGGGTCCTGCACCATGAAGTACAACCCCAAACTGAATGAAGACATGGCCCGTTTGTCGGGCTTTGCATTGTTGCATCCCCAGTCCGATGAAGCCGGTTCCCAGGGCGCGCTAGCGCTCATGTACCAGCTTCAGGAATGGTTGGCCGAAATCAGCGGCTTTGAGGCTGTAAGTTTGGCTCCGGCGGCGGGTGCCCAGGGTGAATTCGCAGGCATCCTGATGATCCGTAACTATCATCTGGATCGCGGCGATACTGCCCGTACCAAGATTCTTGTTCCCAACAGCGCGCATGGTACCAATCCTGCGACGGTGACGATGGCTGGCTTTGAGGTCATCGAACTGCCATCTGACGATAAGGGCGATGTTGACCTCGATGCGCTGCGGACGGTTTGCAAGGAAAAAGGACCGGAAATCGCTGGCATGATGATTACTGTGCCCAGCACCCTCGGCCTCTTTGAAGCGCACATTCTGGATGTCATCGAGATCGTCCATGAAGCGGGCGGCCTGATGTACATGGACGGCGCCAACATGAATGCTCTCATGGGGCAGGTCAAACCCGGCGAACTGGGCTTCGATGTGATGCACTATAACCTGCATAAGACCTTCAGTACACCACATGGCGGTGGTGGCCCAGGCAGTGGCCCTGTGGGTGTTGGCGAAAAACTCAAGCCGTTCCTCCCCGGACCCATCGTGGAAATTGTTGAGGAACCCACAGAAGAGGACTATGCCCCTGGGTATGGCCTCAAAATGCCGGAAAAATCCATTGGCCGTATGAAAGCTTTCTTTGGGAACTTCGGCATGATGGTTCGGGCATATGCCTATATCCGCGTCTATGGTGGCGAAGGCCTGCGTGATGTCTCAAGGCATGCGGTACTCAATGCCAACTACATCCGTGCTCAGTTGATGGACACTTACAAAGTGCCGTATCCGCGTTATTGTGGCCATGAATTCGTACTGGAAGGCCATTTTGAGGATGCAGAAGGCGTCCATGCGCTCGATATCAGCAAGCGACTTATGGACTTTGGTTTCCATCCGCCAACGAACTACTTCCCGTTGATCGTACCGGAGGCCCTGTTGATCGAGCCTACCGAGACTGAGACCAAAGATGACCTGGATGAGTTTATCGAGGCTATGAAGCAGATCGCCCAGGAAGCGCGCACCGATCCCGATTTGCTGCACAATGCGCCGCATACGGCTCCTGTAAAACGCCTGGATGAGGTGAAAGCAGCCAAAGACCTCATTCTCTGCTGCGCACCCGCTCTGCCAGATGCTGGTGACTAGATAATCTTCTATCAATATAAACAGAGCCACTCATCTGGGTGGCTCTGTTTGTTTCTGGTCCGATGTCATTGGTGCTGCGAATATGATTGACTTGCTCTTCGGCTTGCACTAATGTCATAGCATTGATTGTTTCGTTCGCATTCGTTGTGGGAGCAGGGCCATGAGCCTGGAATATCAGCGGGTAGTGCCCCAGGGGGCTAACGTTCTTGAGCGTACCTGGCGCCGTATACGTGCTTTTAGCGTCAGCCTGAGGCGGTTACTGGCGCGTTTGCGCTTCCCTCTGGCATTAATTGTGATTGCTGTGCTGGTCTACCTGCTCCTGCTCAATCAGTTGGAACCAGAACCAAAAGACCCGTTGCAGGCGATTTTGTTCGTACTGGAATTAATGAGCCTGGAAGCTGCCGAAGGCTTGCCCACACATCCGGCGATCATTATTTTCTGGCTGGCGATGCCCATCCTCGGTCTGGTTGTGCTCGGCAGTGTAGTCGAAGCGATCCTTTTTTCTACAGGTCTCAACTTCAATCAGGAGCAGCGTGACCTTTGGGAAGAGGCAATGGCCTCCACATTTCGTGACCACATCGTTGTTGTGGCCCTTAATGACCTCAGTCGCTTTGTAATTAGCGAGTTGTCACAGCGCAACTATCCGGTTGTGGTGATCGCCTTCAAGCTCACGCCTAATGAAGACAATTGGCTCAGTCGAATGGGTATTCCCTCACTGGTGCGTTCGCCGCGTGACATCCGTGATGGCCTGGAAAAGGCAGGTGTGGCAAATGCGCGCTCTGTGCTCATCACGACCCATGATGAAGACGATCCCGATATCGACATGAACGAGGTCAATACCATTGTTGCCCGCCATGCCCGTGAAATTAATCCGAATGTGGCGATTATCGCTCGCATCAAAGACAGTACCTACGCGCGCCTGTTGGAGCGGCGTAATGTCGAGGTTATCCCAAGCATTTCTGAGTTGGCGGTTTGGTCATTTATCGGCGCTGTCTATGATTTGGCGATCAGCCAGCCAATCGTCGTCTCAGAAATGTCCAGCGAATCGGAACCCAACTTTATCGTCGAGATGGCTGTTACACCTGGGAGTTTACTGTCATCAATGGCCATTTTCGATGTAGAAGCGGATGGTGCCGATGTCATGCTCCATCGACCCAAGGGCAAAAGAGGCCGTCTGGTCATCCCACCACCGAATGAAGACAAAATTTCGGCTGGTGATGAAATCATCGTTTTCGCGCAGCAGCATACTCTGCGCCGCTTGATGAGCCTCAATCGTGGGCCAGATCAGCCTATGCGGCATGTGCTGGTCGCTGGCATGAACAACCTTGGTTTCATGGTTGCAACAGCATTACTCAATACGGGCGTCAATGTGCATACGCTCGATGTGCACCTGGGGTCTGAGGAGGTGACATCACGCATCATGAACATGCGCGCAGGTCGCAACGGCGGGGTCCACCTCGGCCATGAATGCAGTGCCCGCTGGACACGTCAGATATTGCAGAATGCGGATGTGAAAAATGCTCAGGCCATCATCATTTGTAGCGGCTACGATCCTGAAAATCTGCGTTTAGCATCGCTTGCCCAGGAGATGGTCGGTAATCACATGCGCATTGTTGCCCGCATCGGTCGGGATTCCTACCGTGACTTGTATCGTGAACTTGATGTGGATGCCCATCTGTTTCGCCTATCCCAGGTAGGCGCCAGCCCCTTCTTGGATGTAGCTGTCGGCGCGGAAATCAGCCCGATTGAGTTCAACTTTGAGGATGAGCAGTATCACCTGATTACGCTCAAGCTGTCTCAGCGCTTTGTGGACACACATCCTCGCTGGTTGACTGTAGGTGACTTCCAGAAAGATTCGCAGACGGACATTGTGCTCCTCAGTAAGCCTGGCCAGCCGACGGATGTGCACCCCGAACATCATCGTAATTTACAGGTAGATGACACCGTTGTCCTGTTTGGCCCGATAAAGACAGTCCGGCGTATCATTGATTCCAATTAGCCCAATAAAATAGGCGGAACACGTCTGTGCCCCGCCTATAGTGTTGATTAGCGCTCGTGGCTATTTCGGGAAGCGCCACAAAATAGTGACGGTTTCTGGCATAATCGCGCGGTCCCCGAATTTCATATTGTTCAGCGGACGCACCTTCGCCCGTTCTGAACCAGCGAACACGGCCAGTTGTGTATTGCGCTTGTGGCTGCCGATTTTTACCAGTGCCTGACCAAGTTGGTAGCCTTCGCTGTCGATGCTGCAACTGGTGACAATCCCGACGACGCGGCCCTTATCATCCACCAGCGGGTCACCCTGATGGGCCGGCCGCGCCCCCTTATTCTCCATTCTGAAGCGCACAATCTGCGAATCACGTGCGATGTCACGGGCAACATAAGCCGCCTTACCAACAAACCAGGGCTTGCTGAACTTCACATAACTGCCCATCCCAGCTTCGGAAGGGATCATATTGTGTGGACCAGCCAGCTCGTGGCCATACAACGGCAGTCCCGCTTCGATACGCAGGCTGTCACGTGCAGCCAAACCACACGGAACGGCTCCCGCCTCAATCAACGTGGTAAACAGCGGCGCAGCCTGGTCAGGATGCGGGAACACCTCGAAAGCCACGCGCTCACCCGTATAACCTGTCCGCGAGATAATCAGATCGAAGCCACCGATGGTCGCGCGCATGATGCCAGCCCAGGGCAGGGCCTTCAATGCCTTGAGGTCAGCCTCACTACCGCCGAGCGACATCAAGACGTCTAGGCTCTTTGGACCTTGCAGTGCGATATCCACCCGACGATCTTTGCCTGCGCTGGGGTCGCGCAGGTCACGTAGTTCAAACGGCGCCGTGACGACTTTGCGCCCTGGCATGTCCGGGTCGATGCAGACTTCGCCATTCTTGATGGCGTTTAGCCATGCCCAGTTCTTGTCATTATTGCTGGCATTGACCACAATGAAGAAATGCTCATCACCTAGCTTGTAGATCATCAGGTCATCATGCGGAACGCCATCCGTATTTAGCAGGAAGGTGTAATGTGAACGGCCTGTTTTCAGAAGATGAACACTATTGGTCGTAACGAGGTTCAGGAAGTCTTCTGCGCCTGGACCAATTGCCTCGAATACGCCCATGTGCGTCACATCGAACAGGCCCGCGCTGTTCCGCACCGCCAGATGCTCGTTCATGACCTTGTCGTACCAGAGGGGCATATCATAGCCTGCGAACTCGCCCATCTTCGCACCCAACTGCAAATGAATAGCATGCAGTGGCGTCGTCAGCATCTCAGTTAGTTCCGGCTCTGTGAAGGCGAATGCAGGCAGTGATGCGCCCCCAGTACCAGCGAAATTTTTGCCATCTTTGCCGATGAAATAGGTCTTTTCGCCATAGGGGGCGTCGGCTGTCCTTGAGAGATTCTTCTCTG
This sequence comes from Anaerolineaceae bacterium, assembly GCA_020634165.1. Taxonomy (GTDB): domain Bacteria; phylum Chloroflexota; class Anaerolineae; order Aggregatilineales; family Phototrophicaceae; genus Phototrophicus. The sequence continues at coordinate 1,453,221 of JACKCF010000001.1, forward strand.
TCTCGCCAATATAGGTCACTGAAACCGGCCCAGGTGCCGTGATATACAGGTCTTTTTCGTCGAAGATGACGAAATCATCCGACAGGGACCGCAGCCATGCAACGACCCGACCGGCATTGTTGGCAACATGTAGATGGTATTCATCAGTGCTGATGCGCTCGACAATGCCTGTCGCCATGAGGCTGCCATCGGCTTCCAGCAGGTGCGTCGGCTGTTCCTGACCATCTCCCAGGGATGCAACATCGCTCGTTAAAGCTATGTCGAGCAGGCGGCTAGCCTGTTTGCCGGAAATGCCGAAAGTCTGGCCCTGATTGCTGTAGCCATCGTCCAGATAGAAAAAGTGCGGGTACCCATCAACTGCCGCATCCGTGTCGATGCCGATGCTGTCAACCAGTTCGCGGATAGCGATCTTGGCTTCTTGGAAGACACCAAACGGCAGACGCGCACGCGCTTCACTGCCTTTGGCCAGCGGCATGCTGTACGGTACACACGATTGCAATACATCAGCGATAATCGTCGCCAACTCATCGATTTTTGCTTCATCAAAGCCGCGCTGCGTGATCCAGGGCGTACCCAGGCGAATGCCACTTGGGCGCAGCGCACTGGTATCACCAGGAACGGTCTGGCGATTGCCAACCACGCCAATCAGGTCAAGGATGCGCGCGGCCATGTCGCCACTGAGTGGCGTGCCATCGGGACCAACGACTGTGGAGCAGTCCACCACGATCATGTGCGAATCAGTGCCTTTGTAAACGACGCGCAGACCGCGTTCATCCAGCTTTTTCGCCAGCCGACGTGCATTGGCGACGGTCTGATGCTGCAATTGCTTGAACTGCTCTGTTTGGGCGAAGCGCAGGGCGACTGCCAAACCTGCGATGCTGTTCATATGCGGGCCACCTTGCTCACCAGGGAAAACACCCCTGTCGAGTTTTGCAGCAAGGTCCTTATCATGTGTGACGATGACCGCGCCGCGTGGACCATTGAGTGTCTTATGGGTCGTAAAAGTCACAATATCTGCGATTCCGACCGGATTGGGGTACGCTCCGGCAGCAATCAAACCTGCGAAGTGGGCCACATCCGCCAGAAGATAGGCGCCAGCCGCATCAGCGATCTTTCTGTAGGCATCCCAATCCGGTGCCAGTGGATAGCTGCTGTAGCCACCAATCACGATTTTCGGCTTATGTTCGACAGCCAACGCCATCATGGCATCATAATCGAGCGCCTCTGTCTCCGGGTTGATGTGATAGGCCACAATATTGAACAGTTTGCCGGCTCGGTTGACGGGCGCCCCATGGCTGAGGTGGCCCCCATAAGACAGGTTCATGCTCAGGATAGTATCGCCAGGGTTGAGCAGGGCCGTATAAACTGCGCTGTTTGCTGGTGCGCCGGAAAGTGGCTGAACATTGACGTACAAATCATCAGGCCCATAGGGCGGCTGTGCGAAAAGTTCAGCAATGCGTCGGCGGGTTAAGGCTTCAAGAAGGTTGGCGTATTCAGTGCCTTTGTAATAACGGGCGTCACTGTTACGGCGGAAGTCACCTAACTGGCGATCATAATCCAGCAGGTCGCGCTCGCTCATCTTGCGTGTTTTTTCAGTCGGGTAACCTTCTGCATAGATATTTTGGAACGCGGAGCCGACGGCTTCGCGAACAGCTTGGGGAATTGTACTTTCTGAAGGAACCATGATGAGGGTGCGCGCTTGGCGCGCGGTTTCGTGACGGATTAATTCGGCAATATCAGGGTCGAGTTCATCCAGCTCTCCCCTGAATAAGAAATCATCTGTGGTCATGTACTAACTCGTTTCTTTAAGACGGACCCAACAAGCGCTATTCTATCACTGACGGCTGTTCGCGCATACCTTGACCACATCACGAAAGCTTACATCAAGGCTATAGAAAAAGCTCACCTAATTTGAAGAAGGAGGTCACCCCGTTCTTTTGACAAGTCCCTCACTAACACTTAAAATTCTTAATATCCTTAACATGTGGCCATCCCGATGGGGTGGCCTGTGTTTCCTCGGATTATTGCCACACAGAAAAAGAACTTTTTGTCAATTGGAGGCCAATTACCATGAAAGAGTATGCGAGCGATAAAATCAGGAACATTGCTTTGGTCGGGCACCAGAGCAGTGGTAAGACTTCCCTGGTTGAAGCGCTCTTATTTAATTCTGGCGCAATCTCACGGCTAGGAAGAGTAGAAGACAAGAATACCGTCAGCGACTGGGAAGATGAAGAAAAAGAACGTGGTTTGTCGCTGTCGACTTCTCTGGTGCCCATTGAATGGAACGACTATAAAATCAACTTACTGGATGCCCCTGGCTTCACCGATTTCCAGGGCGAGATGAAAAATGCCATCCGCGTTGCGGATTCCGTCATCGTCGTGGTCGATGCGGTCCAGGGTGTCGCCGTCGGTACCGAATTGGTCTGGGAATATGCGCGCGTATTCCATCAACCCATCATCGTTGTCGTGACCAAGCTCGACCGTGAAAATGCGGACTTCGAGAAGACGCTGGCTGATCTTGAAACAAGCTTTGAAGAATACAAATTCGTTCCTGTGACCATCCCGATTGGCCAGGCGGAAAACTTTAAGGGCGTTGCCAACGTCCTGACAGAGAAGGCTTATTTTGGCACAGGTGCGGATCGTGCTGATCTGCCCGGTGACATTACCGACCAGGTCAGCGAGTACCATGTGAAATTGGTTGAAGCCGCCGCTGAAGCCGATGATGTGCTGATCGAAAAATACTTTGAAGAAGGTGAACTAACCTTTGAAGAAGTCCGTGAAGGCATGCGTAAAGCTTCACGTAATCACGAACTGCTGACAGTTCCGGTTTTCTGCGTATCGGGTACGGCCAATGTTGGCACAATCCCACTGCTGGAAGCGATGATCGCCTACTGCTCGCCGCCATCCGTGCGCCGCGTCGGCATCACGCCCAAAGGCGGTGGTGAAATCACTTACCTGATGCCCCCGCAGACGGATGATAAACCGCTTGCGGCCTATGTCTGGAAGACCACCAACGACAGGTACGTCGGCACGCTGAACTACTTCCGCATCTTTGACGGTACCATCAGCGCCGACAGCCGCAATATCAATGCGACTAAAGGCCATGAAGAGCGCTTTAGCAGCCTGTTCAGTATGCGCGGCAAAGAGCAGCTTCCTGTAAAGCAACTGCATGCGGGTGATATTGGTGTGGTCGCCAAACTCAATGAGACAACAACCGGTGATACATTCGCTGACAAAAAGACCGACTTTGAAGTCGTCAAACCAGATTTTCCGACGCCCTTGTACAGTGTTTCACTGACACCTAAGACCCAGGCCGATAGTGCCAAGATGGGCGCCATCCTGACGAGCCTCTGCGATGCCGACCCGACATTGCGCTGGCGCCAGGATAGTGATACCAAAGAAATCGTGCTGGAAGGCATGGGCAATGTCCATATTGATGTGACGATCAACCGTGCCGCTGCCCTCGGCGTTGGCATTGATACGCACATGCCGCGCGTTCCTTACCGTGAAACGATCACCAAAGAGCGCGAAGCGACCTATCGTCACAAGAAACAGTCCGGTGGTGCGGGTCAGTTTGGCGAAGTCAGCCTCCGCGTATTGCCCATTGAAGAAGAGGAATTCCAGTACGAGACGAACATCTTCGGTGGTGCTATCTCGCAGTCCTTCCTGCCTTCGATTGAAAAGGGCATTCGTCAGGTGCTTGAAGGCGGCGTGGTTGCAGGGTATCCGGTCGTGAAGGTTAAGGCCGTCGTGTTCGATGGCAAAGAGCACCCTGTTGATTCAAAAGACATCGCTTTCCAGATTGCAGGCCGCGAAGCATTCAAAGAGGCCTTCATGAATGCTGGTCCGGCGCTGCTGGAACCGATCATGGATGTGGCAATCACGATCCCGGAAACGATGATGGGCGATATTATGGGTGATCTGAACCAGCGTCGTGGCCGTGTCCAGGGCATGGATAGTGTTGGCAGCAAGAGTGTCATTAAGGCCCAGGTACCTTTAGCAGAAATGATGCGCTATGGTAACGACCTTCGGTCGATGACCGGTGGCCGTGGTATCTACGCCATGGAATTCTCGCACTATGAGCGTGTGCCAGCGCACTTGCAGGACGACATCGTCGCGCATTCAAAGCATACCGAGACAGAAGAAGCCTAAGCGATCTGTACACTCACCAAACAAAAGAGGGATGCTCATCAGCATCCCTCTTTTGTTGTTCGCGGTCGAACTTAAGCGTCTTTGTTGTCGGATGTGCCGTTATCGTCTTTGTTCTTCTGCTCGTGATTCTTCGCATTGTTGTTCGCGCCGAAAAGACTATCGAACAAGGGATGCGCGGCTGGCACATTCTGTCGAGATTCGCTCGATTTTGGCACAGGCTTTGGGCGGGCATCCTGCTTAGGCTGGCCGACCGGCGTCTGCGCCGATGGATGCAGCCTGCGATCAGGTGCCTTGGTTTCAGGTTTTTCTGGCTCCGCAACCGATTGGCTTGGTGTCGGTTCGGCAACCTTGGATTCTTCCGATGCTGCCTCTGCCGTTTCTTTTACCTGTTCGGGCCGATATGGAGCCGTTTCCGGCGGAACCGGCGGTACGCCATCGTCCTTCATCCGGTCGAGCAGCTTCGCAGCTTCAACAGCGCGCTTGTCCTGCAAACCGAGGATTTCCAGGAATTCATCGCGCTCAAGCACTTCACGTTCTAACAGCGCCTGCGCGACTTTTTCCAGATCCTCACGATGTTCCGCTAGCAGAGCCTTGGTGCGTTTATAGGCTGTTTCCACAATGCGACGAGTTTCTGCATCGATCTTAGCAGCCGTTTCTTCGCTGTATTTGCGCCCCTGTGATAGCGAGTACCCCAGGAAGGGCTGCTGATCGTCGTCACCAAAGTTCATCGGGCCAACGGCATCGGTCATACCATATTGTGCGACCATATTCCGCGCCAGACTGGTTACGCGCTGTAAGTCGTTCGATGCGCCTGTCGTGATGTCGCCAAACACGATTTCTTCAGCAACACGACCACCGAGTAGGCCATCAAGATAGGATTCAATCCGCTTGCGCGAGATGTTGCGGATATCCTCGTCAGGGGCATAGGCTGTCACACCGAGCGCCTGTCCACGCGGTGTAATCGTCACTTTTAGCACCGGATTGCTGAGAGGCGTAAATGCCGAGACCACCGCATGTCCTGCTTCGTGATAAGCCACCACCCGACGTTCTTCCATATTGGAAAGGGGCGGACGCTCATTACCCAGGATGATGCGCTCGAACGCATACGAGAAATCGCTCTGCTCAATACGCCGCTTGTTATCACGCGCAGCCTTGAGAGCCGCTTCGTTTGCCAGGTTGGCGATGTCCGCACCGGAAAAGCCAACTGTCGCGCCTGCCAGTGAGGACAAATCGACGTTGTCAGCCAGTGGTTTACCGCGTGTGTGAATCTTGAGAATTTCAAGGCGGCCCTGGCGATCTGGCAGATCAACCGTGACCTGACGGTCAAAGCGGCCTGGACGCAGCAGCGCCGGATCGAGCACATCAGGGCGGTTGGTGGCTGCCATGACGATTACGGTTGCCGATTGATCGAAACCATCCATCTCAGCCAGCAACTGATTGAGTGTTTGTTCGCGCTCATCATTACCGCCGCCCAGGCCAGCGCCACGCTGGCGGCCAACGGCATCGATTTCATCAATGAACACGATACTTGGCGAATTGTCCTTGGCCTTTGTGAACAGGTCACGGACGCGCGAGGCACCTACGCCAACGAACATTTCGACAAATTCTGAAGCGGCGATGCTGTAAAAGGCCACATTAGCCTCGCCAGCGACTGCACGGGCCATCAGCGTCTTACCAGTACCCGGAGGGCCAACCAGCAGCACACCGCGCGGAATACGCGCGCCGAGTGAAATGTACTTGTCGGGGTCCCGCAGGAAATCGACCACTTCGACCAGATCGCGCTTGGCGCTGTCCTGGCCTGCCACATCATCAAATGTCACTCGTGGCAGATCGGGGTCATATTCCCGTGCCTGAGAACGGCCAAAGCCGAAAACGCCCGTCATCTGGCCCTGGGCACGGCGTGTCATCCAGAAGAAGAACACCATGATCAGGATCAGCGGCAGGAACGTTATGAATGCCTGCAACAGTAAGGGCACTTCTGGCGGGGCAACACCCTCTACCAGCGCATTCGGGTTGTTGTCTTTAAGCAACTGAGCCAGTTCTTCGGCGGTTCCCGGTGGCAGCGAACTCGTAAAGTTGGTGACACCAACGCCTTCGATCACAATCGAATTACGAAAGCTACCGCTCGCTGTGACACCTGTGGTTTCAATCTCAATCTGCTTGATATTCGAGATATTGTCACGTACGTACGAATAGGGGATTTCGATGCCACTGGCTGCATCACCGAACAATCCGCTACCTGTAACGGAAAGCAGCCATAGGAAGAAGAACGTCAGCGCACCGATCAGCACCCACCGCTGCCAGTCAGGCTGTTGCGGCGGCTGCGGCTCGTTTTGATCGGGGCCGGTGTTATTCGGGTTTTGTTTGTCAGGTTGCATCCAATTAGATTACCTTAGAACATAACTATTGGGGTCATTATAGCTTACTTCGTATTAGAATACTGCTAGCGATCTATGAGGCATCCAGTAGTAGACCCTGGTTTCTCGGCATTTTACGATGCTCCCTAAAGGTGAAAAGCAAATAACTGATGGCAAAAAATGTCAATCTATCCTTGCTTTTGTGCTTATCATGTTTCTTGATGCTGACGTTGCCTACATTGCAACCGACACAGGCACAGGAGATCCCACCAGAGTTGCCATACCAAGGCAATGGCCGGATTGCTTTTGTGTCAGACCGAGATGGTAATTCTGAAATCTATACCATGGAAGCAGATGGCAGTGACGTTCAGCGATTGACCCACGACGATAGTAGAGACCTCTATCCTGCTTGGTCACCAGATGGCATGCGAATTGCGTTTACTTCTGAGCGAGAGAATCACATTGCGAACATTTTCATCATGGACGCCAATGGATCAAATCAGACTAACTTGACAAACGATAGCAGTGTTAAAGATAGATACCCTTCTTGGTCACCAGATGGATCCAGGATTGTATTCTCACGAGTTACAACACCTGGCTCTTCCGATATATTTGTTATGAATAGTGACGGCTCTCAACAGACTAAGGTCGTTGACGGCAATGGACAAAGACTATACATGCCAACATGGTCCCCGGATGGTACACAGATCATGTTTATGTCTGCTGATCAACCGCCTCAGGTTGGCATGTATCCCGCGCTGATAGAAAAAGTCAATGTAGATGGTAGCGAACGAACAGCCATCAAGTGGATAGAAATCTACGGCAATCCGGATTGGTCCTGGACGAACAACACCATTGCTTATTACAACGCAGAACTTTACTTAGAGATTCATTCGATGGACCCAGATGGTTCGAATGTGCAGCGGATCACACCCATCCCTGAGGGCGGGGATACAGCCTACCAAAACCCCAACTGGTCACCCGATGGAACGAAGATTGTTTTTCAAGGTGCTGTCTATAATCAAGGTGCCAGTGACGACAATATCTACATCGTCGATGTGCAATCGGGAGACATCATCAATATCACGTCCACTTTTGACTCTGATGACATGATGCCGGACTGGCAACCTATTTCATCATTGCAACCGACACAAGCACAAGAGACCCCAGCCTCGCCAGCGTTGCCATACCAAGACAATGGCCGGATTGCTTTTGTGTCAGACCGAGATGGTAATTCTGAAATCTATACCATGGAAGCAGATGGCGGTGACGTTCAGCGATTGACCCACAACGATAGTAGAGACCTCTATCCTGCTTGGTCACCAGATGGCATGCGAATTGCGTTTACTTCTGAGCGAGAGAATCACATTGCAAACATTTTCATCATGGACGCCAATGGTTTAAATCAGACCAACTTGTCAAATAGTCCCAATACGGATGATCGATACCCAGCTTGGTCTCCTGATGGAACAAAAATTGCATTCTCACGGGTTACTGTACCTGGTTCATCCGACATCTATGTGATGAACAATGATGGGACTCAACAAACCAAGCTTTTAGACGGCAATGGAACCTATAAATATATGCCTACATGGTCGCCAGATGGAACAGAGATTATGTTTACTTCAGCAGAAGAACCACCCCAAGTTGGTCTTGTATCTGTATCCATTGAAAAAATGAACATTACTACTGGTTTGCGTACACATATTGCATGGATCGATACTTATGGCCATCTCGATTGGTCTTGGAAAAATAATTCTATTGCATACTACAATGCAAGCACCTACCTTGAAATAAACTCCATGAATGTAGATGGTACCAATTTTTCGCGGATCACACCCATCCCTGAGGGCGGGGATACAGCCTACCAAAACCCCAACTGGTCACCCGATGGAACGAAGATCGTTTTTCAAGGTGCAGTCTATAATCAAGGTGCCAGTGACGACAATATCTACATCGTCGATGTGCAATCGGGAGACATCATCAATATCACGTCCGCTTTTGATTCCGACGACATGACGCCGGATTGGCAACCTATTTCATCTGTATCGTCATCCTCAGAATAGATTTTGAGATTTTTTATTCTTGTTGATTTGAGAATGTGGGTCCCTGCCCTTATAATGAGAGCATTCAGGTTAGAGAGTTGATACATGGAACCAGACAATAAGGGTAAATCGTCGGCCCCAGACAAGCCTTCTGATGCCGTCTTGCCGGACGATGCAACCATTCCCAGCCGGGCAGTAGATGATACAGCCGCCATTTTAGGGGCCTGGGATGCGCCTTCGGAAAATCTCGCCGCCATACCCGATCCAGCGCCAGAATCAGAGCCAGATTCCAAGCCGCCTGCGAGTGTGATTCCACCCAGTCAGGCCGATGAACCGACCTTGCCGCGTACGCCATTGGCCCGCAGTCAGGCACGTGCGATTCAAAAGTCCAGCACCATCTTGCCGACGACAGGCCCGCGCCTGATCGATTCACACGCGCTGCCAACCGTTAATCCGAACGCAGCCATGACGCGCGCCAGCGAAGAGCCGCCCTGGACGCTCCAGCAGTTCTTTAATGGTGAGGTTGACCTTGAGCTGGAACTGGCGAAGCGCTTCCCTAAAATGCCGATGATGGCTCGCATCAAATTCCGTGAGGTGGGTACGCACAGCAAGATACATTCGGCAGCGCTTTCCACGCAGGATGGCAGCGCTGGTCTGACTGTAGATGTCGATCCCAAGAATAAATACGTGCAGATGTCCTTTACCATTGAATCCATGATTACGCTGCGCTTCATGCTCGTTTCGCTCAGTGACATGGACCGCGACCGCTGGCTGGAACTGATGCAGCGTGAACAGGGTGGATTGGCTTTCCTCTGGGGGCCGGATCGCTGGCAAAACGATTATATTATCTGCCTCAGCCGAAAGTACTTCACCAATATGTACGCATTTTCACCCAATAATTTTGAAGCCGGTGTGCGCATGACACCGAGCGTTTCCAAGGAATTGCTCGAATGGCTGGAGCGCACCTGGGAGCTTGAGGCCCCCGATGATGAGTCACCCCCATTGTTGACCTGGTAACTTAGATGGCACAGCAGCCTATCCATTGATAGGCTGTTTTTCATTTGTGTAAAAGCCTCCTGAGAGTTGCTTCGCAGACCTTTTTATCACAAGGTGTCCGTGTTACAGTCAGGTCAACTTCGCAAACTAGAAAGCCACCCATGAATCACCTGAAAAACGAGACCAGTCCGTACTTGCTGCAACATGCTGATAATCCGGTTGATTGGTATCCTTGGGGGGAAGAAGCCCTCGCTGTGGCCCAGGCACAGGATAAGCCCATCTTATTGAGTGTGGGGTATAGTGCCTGCCACTGGTGCCATGTAATGGCCCACGAGAGCTTTGAACACGAACCGACGGCGCAGATGATGAACGACCTGTTCATTAACATCAAGGTTGATCGCGAAGAACGCCCTGATGTGGACGCCATCTACATGCAGGCCGTGCAGCGCTTCAACAATGGGCAGGGCGGCTGGCCCATGACCGTTTTCCTGTTACCAGACGGCAAACCATTTTTTGGGGGCACTTACTACCCGCGTGAATCGCGTTATGGCATGCCCTCGTTCCGGCAGGTGCTTCAGGCGGTCAACGATGCCTATGTCAACAAGCGCGATGATCTCAACGCCCAGGCTGATGAAATGACCCAATACCTTGATCGTACTGCCCTGAACATCGGCGCGGAAGATGACGCTTTCACCAGTGACCTGCTCGATACCGCCGCCAGGGGGCTGATGGCGCAATTTGACAATATCAACGGTGGGCTGGGCGGCGCACCCAAATTCCCAACGCCTGTGAATCTGGCTTACTTGCTGCGCCATCATGTCCGCACAGGTGATAAGCAAGCGCTGCACATCGTGACCTATACTCTCAAAAAGATGGCACGTGGTGGCATCTACGACCAGATTGGTGGCGGGTTTGCTCGCTACAGTGTCGATGCCCAATGGCTGGTGCCGCACTTCGAGAAGATGCTCTATGACAACGCCCAACTCAGTCGCCTGTATTTACATACCTATCAGGTGACGGGTGATGCCTTCTTCCGTCGCATCGCTGAAGACATCTACGATTACATCCTGCGCGAGATGGCCGCCCCAGAAGGGGGCTTTTATAGCGCAACCGACGCCGACAGCGAAGGCGAAGAGGGCAAGTTCTTCGTCTGGACCATCGACGAGGTGCGAGAAGTCCTTGAACCATTAGCCGATGACTTGCCCAACGCCGCCGACATCGCCATTCGCTATTATGGCCTGACTCCTGGCGGTAACTTCGAGGGCAGCAATATTCTGCATGTTCCTGATGACATGGATATCGCTGCCGCTGACCTGGGCTTATCCGCTGAAGATTTGCAATCGGCCCTGTCTCAGATCAACGACAGATTGTACGCAGCCCGTGCCATGCGCGTTCATCCTGGCCTGGATGATAAAATCCTCACTGCCTGGAACGGCATGATGCTGGCCAGTCTGGCAGAAGCGGCCCGCGTACTGGGTCGTGAAGATTATCTGGTTGCAGCCGAACGGGCGGCGGATTTCCTGATTGGAACCATGCTGACATCTGGCAATCGCCTGCTGCGAACCTATAACCAGGGACAGGCTCGGCTCAATGGCTATCTAGAAGATTATGCCCATGTTATCGATGCCTTGCTGGAAATGTACCAGTCAACCTATCTGGAGAAATGGTTCATCCTGGCGCGTGATCTAGCTGATGTGGTGCTGGAGCACTTCACTGCGGAAGACGGAGGTTTCTTCGATACCAGCGACGATCATGATGCACTGATTGTCCGGCCCCGGACGTTGCAGGATGGCGCGACGGCCAGTGGCAACAGTGCGATGGCAAGTCAACTGCTGCGGTTGGCTGCCTATACTGGTGATGCTCGCTACGAAGAGCCAGCACGGTCGTTCTTGAGGATGGTTGTCCCGCTTATGCAGCAGTATCCGCAGGCGATTGGGGAAGGGCTGAATGCAGCCGACATGCTCGTCAATGGCATTGCTGAAGTTGCTATTGTTGGCAATCCTGTGCAGGATGCGACCAAAGCCTTGCTGAAGGTGGTGCGTGACGATTACTATCCCAATGTAATTACGGCACTGGCGCGTAACCCAGTTGATGGCGATGACACGGTCCCGCTGCTGAGTTATCGTACCATGCGCGACAGTCAGCCAACGGTTTATGTTTGCCGCAATTTCGTCTGCCAGATGCCAGTGACATCACCTGAAGAAATGACTCAATTGCTGGAATCCTGAATTGTTTAGTCGATCATGTCTCTGCTGATAGAAAAGCTGAAAACGCGCTATGTCGCTCCGTAAAGATAAGCTCATCGTTGTTGATCTGGAAGCCACCTGCTGGGAAGGCTACACTGCACCCACTGGCCAGAGGAATGAAATACTGGAAATTGGGGTCTGCCTGCTGGACCTGGAAACGTTTGCCATCAGCGACAAACGTAGCTTGCTCATCACACCAACCGAGTCTGTCATAAGTCCTTTTTGCACGGAACTAACCTCGATTACGCACAAAATGGTAGAAGCTGAGGGCATACCCTTTGCGGATGCCTGTGCAATCCTTGAAAAAGACTATGACAGCCGGAATCGCATGTGGTCCAGTTGGGGCGCCTTTGACCGCGATCTGTTCCACAAGCAGTGTAAGCGCCGCAATGTGCGTTACCCCTTTAACCACAAACACGCGAACCTCAAGCGCGTCTACGTGGACGCTACTGGCGAACGTGTTGGTCTGCATCGGGCGATGCGCGCCTTTGACGTTGAGTTCGATGGTCAGGCCCATCGTGGCCATGATGATGCCTATAACACCGCCGTACTGCTCAGTTTAATTCTTCAGGAGCAGGGTTTAAATCTGCTAAGACGGCGTGGACTCTAATCGTCAAACCCGACCAATTATGATATACTGAGGCCTGTTGTGACCTCTTAACACGAATGGATTTGGTCCCCAATGCGTAAAGAACTAAAAAATGGCCTGATTCTGCGGTCACTGAGCGAAGGTATTGCCAGTGATGCGGAACGATTGCCCATCCATTATCGCGATGTGTTCAAAGGCGAGGGCGAGGAATTCGCGGAACGTCTCATTCCCTGGACGCACGATCTCATTGAGCGTCACCCAACCACCACTAAGGATGACATCTGGGTAGTTGTTGATCCCGCCGCTGATGACAAAGTTGTCTCTGCCGTGTTGCTGATCCCGCAGGTGTGGCGCTACGGCGATGTATTGCTGCCTGTTGGCCAGATTGAACTGGTCGCGACCGACAAAAACTATCGCCGACGCGGCCTCATTCGGGAGTTGATCGCGGTCGCTCATGAACGCTGCGCTGAACTCGGCCATGTGATGACCGTCATCGCGGGTATCCCCAATTATTATCGCCAGTTCGGCTATGGTATGACCGTCGATCTCGGTACAAACCAGGTGGTTCCGTTCAAAGCCACTCCGCCGCTCAAAGAGGGTGACGAACCAGAATTTACGCTGAAGCGTGCCACAGTCGATGACATCCCGATATTGATGCAACTGGATGATTATCACGCCCATCACTTCACCAATCTGTCAGTGGTCTATACAGAAGCGGAATGGCGCTACGAAATCGCTGGCAAGCACAAGGATTCGCCCTGGTCACATATCATCCTGCTCATCATGAACAAGGAAGGTGAACCTGTCGGTTATATTGCTATCCCGATGACCATGAGCAGTGACCGCCGTATTGCCGTGTTTACCTATGTCGTTGGCGAAAAAAGCTCCTATCTGGCGACCTTTGTTGATGTCATACGCGGCCTTGAGAAATTCGCAGCCGAAAACTGGCCGGAACAGGACTTATACGGCGTATCATTTTCTTCGGGTGTTCCAGAGGCGGTAGATGCGGTGGCGAACCACATGTTTAGTGTGGCAGTCTGGAAATATACCTATGCCTTCTACATCCGCGTGCCAGATTATGTTGAGCTGTTGCAGCGCATCAAACCCTTGCTGGAAAGTCGTCTGGCGGGTTCAGCCGCCAATGGGTACACAGGCGAACTAACGATTGGCTTCTATACGCGCCAATATCTCAAACTGGTTTTTGAAAAAGGCAAAATCGCAACTATTGAAATGCTCGATGCGGAAGACGATTTTCATCCGAATGCCCAGTTCCCATACGATATGTTCCACAGCGTGGTGATGGGTTGCCGCACCGTTGACGACATTCGGTATATGCATGCCGATATGGGATTCAATAGCGCTGCCAAGACATTGTTCGATATCATGTTCCCACTCAAGCGCCCGACCATCAGTATGACAGGGTAGTGATTTGAACACAGAGCATCCTATGCAGGCCCGCCAATCCGGCCAGGACTATTTTCAATCGGTGCTGGTCACGGTGGTTGGCGGTGCTTTCGCTGCCGCGGGCTATCATCTGGCTGAAGAACCGATGCAGTGGCTTGGTGGACGCTACCGTTTCGTTAAGCCACTTGCGGGCAACTGGCGTGCGATCATCGAGTTCCAGGTGCTGACCTATACAGATAACGCTTACACAGGCCAGCAGCCCAGCCGTTTTCGTGTGACGCTTATCCGTAGCGATCAGCCCGGAGGCAAACCCAGTTCACAGCCAGGTTATGTGCATCGCACACTCAGCCAATTGGTCGTGAGTGATTTTGGCGTGGCAATTTTGCCTTCACCCGATCATTGGTGGCCGTTTTCAGACACGACTTCGCTAGGTAATGCCCTGGCCGAGGCAGGGCATCTGGCCGTTGGCTATGGCATCCCCTGGCTCCAGGGCGATTTGTCCCCCGATGGCACCAATGCCAATGGGTCGGATGAATCGTCGGCTTAACGGTGGGCGGCTGGCATTGACAGACTGATTGCCCAATACGCATAATGCCTCTGAGCTTATCCGTAGTGAGCAGAGACCTGAATGGACTTTACTTCCCTGATTCGCACATTTTTGGCCTTCATACTCATCCTACTGATGAGCGCGTGCAACCTCACTTCTACAGAAGGTCTGCCGACCGCCGACGCTGAAAATATCATCTACGTCACCGCGACACCGCAATTGCCGACGCCTGATGCCGAGGGGGTGATTTACATCACCACAACACCATCCGGCAGCAGCGCGCAGGTTGTCAATGATGCCCCGACCGCCGTTCTGCCATCAACAGAAATTCCACCAACCGATGTACCGCAGGCGACGCCGACCGTCGATCTGGCGCAGGTCGATCAACAGGTCGCAGAAGCCGAGCGCTTCCTCGATAACGGCCATTTTGAAGAATCTGTCGATACGTTCCAGGCAGTCGTTGCCCAAAGCGGCATTGTGCCCAATGACATCCGTGCGGAAGCCGCCTTTAAGTTAGGGCAGGCAGCCCTTCGGGAAGGTCTTTTTCAGGAAGCAGTCGATGCCCTGACCGTCATTATCGACCAGATTCCCGATGATGATCGCGTTGCTCAGGCGTATTTCCTGCGTGGCGATGCCTATTCCGGTTTGTCGCTCTGGCAAAATGCCATCGCGGACTATCAGCAATATCTGTCGCTGCGACCCGGACTGGTCGATAGTTATGCCTACGAACGCATTGGCGACGGTTTCCTCGCAGAAGGCAACCTCGACGCGGCCCTGGCCAGCTATGACGCCGCCATCAGCGCCGGACGCCTGCTGGTGCCGGAACTCATCCTGCGGGAAAAGTTGGCGCGCATCGACGTCAACAGCGGACGTTATGCCCAGGCTGTCGCCCAGTATGATGCCATCCTGTCTGTTTCGCGGCTGGCCAATTACCGCGCCTCCATAGAATTTGCCGCTGCCCAGGCACTTATTCAGGCTGGGGATACCGAAAATGCCCTCATCCGTGCCCGATTAATCTTTGACAGCTATCCACAGACCGCCCAGGCGTATCCGGCGATGCAGCTTTTGCTAGATAACGGTGCTGAAATCGACGGTTGGAAGCGTGGACAGGTCAATTACTACTATGGTGACTACACCGGAGCCATTGAGGCATTCAACGAATATTCGTCATCGCATCTGCTGGATGCCATCCCTGAAGAACTCTACCTGCTCCTGGGATTGTCATATCGTGAAATCGGCAACCCGGATGCTGCTGTTGTCGCTTTCCAGACGCTCCTTGAGCAGTACCCGCAAAGCGCGCTGTTTGGTGATGCGCTACTGGAGCAGGGCCGTACTCGCTTCCTGTCTGGTGATATTCCCGCTGCGATAGAAACCTACCTGGGCATTGCCGATACCTACAACTATTTGGAAGATGCCGCCTCGGAAGCATTATGGCGTGCCGGTTACTTGTTCGGCACCAATGGCGATCCTCAGAGTGCGCGCGAGACTTTTACACGCTTAGCAACCACGTATCCCGATAGCGAATGGGCCGCCAATGGCCTGACGCTGGCGGCTTCTGCTGCCGTCACAGCGGAACAGTGGGACGTCGCTGAAAACCTATACGGTCGTATCGCCAGCCTCGCAACAGGTGAGGAACAGGCGGCGGCTTATCTGTGGGTTGGACGACTGGCGCAGCAGCGCGGTGATGCCACCAATGCCGATCAGGCCTTTACGCTGGCCATCCAGGCGGCACCCGATAGCTACTTCGCCCAGCGTGCCCAGGATATTCGCCTGGGGCAGGTGCCTTTTACGCCCCCATCACAGTTACAGTTTGAATTTGACGAGGCAGTCGGTCAGGCTGAGGCTGAAGCCTGGTTACGCCAGCTTTATCAACCGGAAGAAACCGGCAGCTTATCGCAGTTGTCTGTGGCCCTGGCCAGCGATCCGCGCGTGATTCGTGGCCAGGAGTTGAATGCACTCTCAGTCTACGATGAAGCGGAAGAAGAATTCTCGGCAATCCTGGATGAACTGCGCGCCGCAGGGGACGCTATCGGCGCCTATCAGATGGCGATTTACCTGCGCGATCTAGGCCTGCATCGGCTGTCGATAGTTGCTGCCGCCGATACGATTGTCATAGCAGGCGTCGGCACCCTGGAAGCCCCTGCTTATATTGCCCGTATGCGCTATCCGGCCTATTACATCGACCTGATCGAAACAGAAGCCCGTGATGGTTTTGGCATTGATCCGCTGCTGATGCTTGCCTTGATCCGGCAGGAAAGTCTGTTCAATGAGCATGCCATCAGTTCAGCCAGTGCGTATGGCTTGACGCAGGTGGTACCCAGTACGGGCCAATACATCGCCGATAGCCTGGGCATAGAAGACTGGCAAACCAGTGATCTCATCCGGCCTTACCTCAGCATTCGCTTTGGCGCTTTTTATCTCGCTGAGCAATTGCGACTGTTCGATGGCAGCCCCGCGCCCGCCTTAGCCGCCTACAACGGTGGCCCTGGTAACGCGCTCGACTGGAATGCACTGGCAGGTGGGGAAATCGACCTGCTGTTGACGACTATCACTTTTGAAGAAACGCAGCGCTACGTCCAGCGTATCTATAGCCACTACAATATTTATCGCGCTCTGTACGGCGCAGGCTAGTCATCAACCCGATTTCTACAAACAAAAACGGCCCATATTGGGCCGTTCTGTTTTTTAGAGTGCAGAGGTAAGCTTTATGCGCTCACCTGGGAAAGTATCGACCGCACCTTGGCGACCAGATCGTGATGCAGGATCGGCTTGGGCAGGTAATCATTGGCCCCCGCATCCATGCCACGCATGACGCTTTCTGCATCCCCACGTGCCGAGAGGATCAGCACTGGTGTTTCACGGGTTTCAGTGCGCTCACGGATCACCCCACACAACTCAATGCCATCCATACCAGGCATCATCACATCCAGGATAATCAGGTCGGGTACATTCTGATCCAGTGTGGCCAGTGCAGATTTAGCATCTTTGGCTTTCAGGACGTTGAAACCGCCGCGCTCCAGCATAATGCCTATGAGCGTCAAGGCACCAATTTCATCGTCTACAACCAAAACATTCTTCTTCATCCAAGCCTCCATGCAGTCCATGATTCAGGCTGCATTGTTCGGGTTCTTAATCTCTGTCCAGTTCAGCAAATGGACAGCACATAATTCAATCACTGATCTGTACTAACTATAATGTGTCAAACTCAACAAAATAATTAAGAAACTTCCCATCTGTCACGAATTTGCTGCATTTATCAATCATAACGTCAAACATTACAATAATGTATCAATCGCGCCACATTTGCAAGTAATTTTACGAACTCCACCTTGCATCCAACGAACATTTTGTCCGCTGTTACCAAGGAGTTTGATGGACGATAGGATGATGACTTGCACAAGATAGAGTATCCCCCAGTGTTTAGGGGTTGAGGCGGTTGATACAGGTTGTTAATATTCAGATAGCACAATCTTGTCAGGGTTCGATACGTCAGAAGAACTGTCCCTGGCACGGTTGTCCCACTACGGGGGATTGTTATCAATTACAGCCTGACAAAAGGAAAATATCATGGGTTCACCTGCTATTGTTGTCGAAGACGTGACCAAGTCGTACGGCGATTTTCGAGCAGTGGATCATCTTTCTTTCGATGTACAAACTGGCGAAATTTTCGCAGTGCTCGGGCCGAACGGCGCAGGCAAAAGCACGACAATCCGCATGATTCTCGACATTATCAAGCCCGATAGTGGTCGCATTGAAGTCCTGGGTGGCAAAATTGATGCTGCTCGCAAGAACCGCATTGGCTATCTGCCAGAGGAGCGCGGTCTTTATACGGGCGTTCCTGTTCTGGAAATGATGTCTTACCTCGGTCGCCTCAAAGGCTTGTCCCGTGCTGAAGCGCGTTCCCGTTCGATGGCAATCCTTGAGCAGCTCGAACTGGCCGAAAATGCTAAAAATAAGGTCAGCGAACTGAGTAAAGGCATGCAGCAAAAAGTCCAGTTCGCTGTGACCGTGCTGCACAAGCCAGACCTCATTATCATCGATGAGCCATTCTCTGGCCTCGATCCGGTCAACCGACTGGTTATCAAAGAGCTGTTGCTCGATTTCCGCGATAGCGGCGGCGCAATTGTCATGAGCACCCACCAGATGAACCAGATCGAAGAAATGGCCGACCGCATGTTGATGATTAGTCACGGCCAGCAAAAGCTCTATGGTCCGGTCGATCAGATCAAAGAGCGGTTTGCCAAACATGCCATCATCGTTGAGGGGCATGGTGACTGGTCAAAGGTTCCGGGCGTCGTTAGCGTAGAACCACTCGCAAACGGGCGCAATGGCGGCAAACTGCTCAACCTCGCCCCAGATGCTACCAATGACGTCGTCCTCGCAGCTATGGCGCAGGATTCATCCCTGGAAATTAACCGCTTCGAGCGGGCTGTCCCCAGCCTGGACGAGATTTTCATCCAGGTCGCGGGTGAAGAAGCCTCTGCCGACCAGCGCGTAAACTAGGAGGAATCATGTCGAACATCATTGAAGTCGCACGGCACGAATTCCTGTCGATTGTGCGCAAACGGTCGTTCCTGTTTACCATGATTGGCGTTCCGCTGTTCTCTATCGCCATGATGATTCTGGTCATTTTCATCCAGATCAACGTTGCCGAAAGTGGCACAGCTCAGGTCAATAGCCTCGGATATGTCGATCTGGCGGGTGTGCTGGATGCGCAAATCGATAAGCCGGAGCAATTCACGGCCTACGATAGCGAAGACGCCGTTGTTGCTGCGATGGACAACGACGAAATTGATGCCTACTTTATTGTGCCGCAGCTTTATATGCGCACTGGGCAGGTTTCACTCTATGCGCGCGGTTCAGTTGCGGAAGAAGTGCAAAGTGAAATTGAGGCTTACATCAGTACCAACCTGATGGCCAATGTCGAAGGTGAGTCGGGACTATCACCGGAACTGCTGCGTGATCCAGTGGATATGTCCATCTATCTGGAAAGTTCAGGGCGCGAGATTACCCAGTCGGGCTTTGCAGGACTGTTCGTCATGCCGATGGTTTATTCCTTCGTATTCATGTTCGCGCTTCAGTTCTCTGGCACATTCCTGATGAGCAACGTGGTTGAAGAAAAAGCCAACCGCATCATGGAAATTCTCATCACCAGCATCACACCAACTGAATTGCTGGCGGGTAAGTTGCTGGGCCTGGGCCTGATTGGCCTCCTGCAAATTGTGGTGTGGGTGATCGTCGGCATTATTGTCGTCGTCATCGGCCAGAGCCAGAACCTTGAGGCGCTCTCTGCGATTACGTTCCCGCTGGATATCCTGGCAGTGGGTATTCTTTTCTTCCTGCTGACCTATTTCCTGTATGCCAGTATCCTGGCGGGGGTAGGCGTCATCGCCGGTACGGAACAGGATAGTCGTCAGATTGCGGGTATCTTCATTCTGCCGATCATTCTGCCGTTCTTCTTCATCGCGAACTTCATCACTGATGCCAATGGAACTATCCCAACGCTTTTGACGCTGGTGCCATTTACATCGGGTTCGTCGATCTTGATTCGTATGGTCTTCACCGCCGTGCCAATGTGGCAAATCCTGCTGAGTATTGCCCTGCTGTTTGTATCAACGGCGTTTGTCGTCTGGGCATCGGCGAAAGTGTTCCGGTGGGGCATGCTGCTGTATGGTAAACGTCCTGGTATCCTCTCCATCATGCGCGCGATTTTCAGCCGCGTGGAGACGGGTTCGCTGGCGCGGTCATCGAAAGGGGCGCAATCATGATTAGGAACATTTTTCAGGTCTTCCTGTACGAACTTCAGCGGAATATCCGTCGCAAAGGATACATCTTCACGACATTCCTGATTCCGGCGCTGCTTTTTGCTGGCATCCTGTTCTTCAACTTGATTGCTACGGAAGACAATAATAGCGAATCGGTCGTCGATCCTAACGACATCGTCTCTCAGTTTGAAGAAATCAACATCGCTGGTGTTGTTGATCTTGCCAATATCATAGATCAGGTACCGGAATCGCTTGCCGAGCGCATGCTTAAGCTGCCCGATGTTGAAACAGCACGCTCCGCCCTGGAATCCGGCACAATTGATATTTTTTATGTCATTCAGCCCAACTATCTGGAGACAGGCGAAGTCGTCCTGCATATGCCAGGCTTACAGCTAAACTTGCTCAATGACCAGCCTATCGAACTGCTCATCGAGAAGACCCTGGCGGGCAACCTCGATAGTCAACTGCTGCGGCGTATTCGGAACGCAGCCAGCTTCCAGGAATTCAATTTGCAGCGGGATGCGGAGACGGATACCGAGGCCAGGGAAGATGCCGATTTCCTGATGGTCTATGTCTTTACAATCGCTTTCCTGATGTCGCTCTTCATGACCAACGGCTACCTGATGAGCAGCGTTATTGAGGAGAAAGAGAATCGCCTCATCGAAATCCTGATGAGTACCTTGCGGCCATTTGAACTGCTTTCCGGCAAAATCCTGGCGATGGGCGTCTTGGGATTGCTACAGATGGTCATCTGGTTTGTGTCGATGTTTATCGCGCTACAAATCGCGCTGGCGCTGCCTGCCTTCGAGGCAATTCCGGTGTTGTTGAATCTGCAGATTCGCTGGCATATTCTGCCGATCCTGATTCTCTACTTCATTGTGGGCTACCTGTTCTTTGCAGCGCTTTATAGTGCAGTCGGCGCGATATCCGGCAGTATGCGCGAAGGCCCACAGTATGCCGTGATCTTTACGCTGCCAGCCGTTTTGCCGTTCTACTTCTTTGCGCTGGTGCTGGAATCGCCCAACGGGCCGCTGCCAGTTTTCTTCAGCATGTTCCCGATTACAGCACCGATTGGCATGCTGATGCGCCTGAGTATCACCGATGTGCCAGCCATCGAGATCATTATCAGCCTTGCGCTGCTCACGCTGGCCGCCTTAGGCGCAATGTGGATGGCAGGCCGCCTGTTCCGCGTTCAGGTATTGCTGACGGGGCAGACGCCCAAAATCGGCGAAATCATCCGACTCATCGTCTCTGGTGAACGCAGTAACGGTCAGCCTAAAACAGCCTGATGCCGATAGTTCAAAAACAAACGGGACACCCCTCGTGGCGTGTCCCGTTTTTAGTTCCTGAAAGTGAGTTCCAGGCTATGCCCAGGTAATCAGGTTCGGTTGGAACGATGTGTGCAAATAATCGTGATAGGGCAGAACACGTACTGACACACCAAGCTCGCCTGTGATGTCAAACTTGTGCTCACCTTTGAAGGTGTGCACATTGCCTTCGTCACCATCGACCAGTGTCATATCGACGCTTTCGCCCTCGATGATATTGCCGCGCGTATCCAGTGGACCATAGAATAACTGGACGCGCACATTCTCAGGCTTCAGGTTACCCAGGCTGACTTTCGCCGTGACATCCCCCTTGGAGCCGACTTTAACCTGCTTGACATCAATATTGACATCCTCAATGGTGACGTACTTCCAATTCGCAGGCAGATCGTGACGCCAGCGGGCGAAGTTCAGCGCGTTGCTGATCCCTGGTTCAAGCATCTTGGTGATGCGCTCGAAGTTAGGCACATAGAACTGGTCCGTATACTGCTGCACCATGCGATAGGTCGTGAAGAACGGCGCTAACGTGCGCATGCCATTCTTCATCATGGCGATCCACTCACGCGGCAGACCACCATTACGCCCCCCATTGTAGAACTTCGGAATAATGTCGTTTTCCAGGATGTTGTATAGTGCTTCGCTCTCGATGCGATCCTGCAATTCGGCTTCTTCCGGCGGATATTCTTCGCCATTGCCAATGGCCCAGCCAACTTCGCTGGAATAGCCTTCGTCCCACCAGCCATCAAGCACGCTGAAGTTCAGGCCGCCGTTGTAGATGGCCTTCATGCCACTGGTGCCACTGGCTTCCTTCGGACGACGCGGATTGTTCATCCAGACATCAGCGCCTTGCAGCATATAACGCGCGACGTTCATATCGTAATTCTCTAGGAACACAATCGCATGACGGAAATCAGGCATCCGTGAAACAGATACAATCTCGCGAATGAGTTCCTTACCGCCCTTATCGTGCGGATGCGCCTTACCAGCGAAGATGAACTGTACCGGATGCGTTGGATGGTTTACCAACTCACGCAGGCGATCCAGATCGCGGAAGAGCAGGGCCGCGCGTTTGTAGGTTGCGAAGCGACGGGCAAAACCAATGGTCAGCGCATCTGGGTTGAGCACCTCATCGGCTTTGGCGATTTCTGACGGGCTGGCACCGCGATTGACGAGCTGCTGCTTGAGCCGACGCCGTGCGAATGCGACCAGGCGTTCACGACGGCGCTCATGGGTGCGCCACAGTTCAGCATCCGGTACACGGTCGATGCCCATCCAGATTTCTGGATTGCTATCGTCGATGCGCCATGCCGGGTCCAGGTAGCGATCCAGCAGGGTCGCCATTTCACGGCTGATCCAGGTCTGGACGTGGATGCCGTTGGTAATAGCGCCAATCGGCACTTCGTGGACCGGTACGCCAGGGTACATCCACTGCCACATATCGCGGCTGACGACGCCATGCAATTGGGCAACGCCATTGGCCCCATAAGACATCCGCAGTGCGAAAACGGACATGGAGAACAATTCATAGTCGCCCATGTCTTCACGGCCCAGGTCGATGAACTGCTCACGAGACAGGCCCAGTTCACGCATATAATCCGTGAAGTGCTCATCAATCAGATCGAAACCAAAACGCTCCAGGCCCGCCGGAACGGGTGTATGGACGGTAAAGCACGTGCTGGCTGCGATGATCTCCTGCGCCTCCGCAAAGGTGATATTCTGCTCATTCATCAGGTTGCGAATGCGTTCCAGGCTGAGGAAGGCCGAGTGACCTTCGTTCATATGGCAGACATCGGCGCGCAGCCCCATCGCTTCCAGGGCGCGGATGCCGCCGATACCCAGCACAATTTCCTGACGAATGCGGGTGCGGCGGTCGCCACCATAAAGACGGTCCGTCAGACTGCGATCTTCGTCACGGGGGTTCTTGGGAATGTTGGTATCCAGCAGGTACAGAGAAATGCGGCCAACTTTGACTTCCCAGATTTGGCAGTAAAGCTTACGCCCTGGCAGCGGCACATCGATGATGATCGGCTCCCCCTTATCGTCAACGACGACCTTCAGCGGCAGATGAGAAAAATCATTCATCGGGTACATTTCCTGCTGCCAGCCATCGGCATTCAGGTACTGCTGGAAGTAACCTTCCTGGTACAGCATGCCCACGCCGACCAGCGGTATACCCAGGTCACTGGAACTCTTAAGGTGATCACCGGAGAGAATGCCCAGGCCGCCGGAATAATTCTGGAAACACTCCGTTATGCCGAATTCCATCGAAAAATAGGCAAAGAGCGGTGCCTTCGGTAGGTGACCATACTTCTTGTTGTACCAGGTGTTGGTATCGCTCATATAGCCATCGAATTGAGCCAGGGTCCTTTCGAGGTTGGCCATAAAAGCTTGATCGTTTTTGACTTCATCCAGCCGTTTCTGGCTGATATCGCCCAGTACGCGCACCGGATTATGATGCGTTGCTTCCCATAAGTCTGGGTCTAAACGACGGAATAGGCTGATTGTGTCGTGGTCCCAGGCAAAACGCATGTTGTATGCGAGTTCTTCTAAGCGGGAAAGCGACTTGGGCAGCTTCGGTACGACGTGGACAGTCGCCACAGGTTTTACCATGATTGGAATTGCTCCCTAAATCGGTCTACAAAAGGATCAGTCAGGCAGTTGGGGGTCAACTACGCCAACTCTTGTCTAGAATAGCCTGTAAACTGGCTTTGACAACAGGAGAAAATGGATTTCGGTACACTATTCACAATAAGAACCGGACCAAACTGTGGGATGATGACGAGAAAACCTTAAATTCGCCTTGTCTTCTGGAAACATAATCTATTATGCACAAACATTTCAGGTACAATCTCGTGTAGGCGTAAATCGCTGATGTGCTACAATGCAGCGCCAACTCACTGTTGGAATCTATAAGCAATATGGAGCAAGTGCTAATGCTCAAGAAGCAATTCCTGAAGTCAAAAGACATCTGCAAAGTGACCTTCTACACCCCATCTTCCATCGAAGCAGAAAATGTCTTTCTAGTGGGTGATTTTAACGAGTGGAGCGAAACTGCTCATGAGATGGAGCCGCTCAAAGATGGCCGCTTCAAAATCACCCTTGAACTGGAAAAAGGCAACGAATATCAGTTCCGCTACCTTGTTGACAAATCCGAATGGCACAACGATTGGGAGGCGGATCGTTATGCCGCCAATCCATTCAGCGGCGATAATTCTGTTGTCGTGACCTAAATTCATCGTCATCAGTCTTTTACATCACACATATAAAAAGGCCGACTGCATAAAAGTCGGCCTTTCGTATTTATAGAATGTTGCTCTTGAGGAATATGCTGGTGGGGCTAAGTGCGCTTCGCATAGCCAACACGGGTGTTGGCGGGTACACGCCGATCTGTGGCAAACTCCGCGAAGTCTTCTATGGTCACATCTGTACCCAGTACACTACCAGCGCCTACGGTAAATCCAGCCGGAATCCTGGCATTTTTGCCGACAGCCGTGATGAGTAGATCGCCCATCGTCTGCGATGAACCCACAACCGCATTCTGGCCGATGACCGCGATTTTATCGACGATGGCTCGCTCGACACGGGCGCCAGCTTCGACATAGGCATCATTGAGGATGACCGAATCGCGCACAACGGCATTCGGACCCACATATACACCAGGGGAGAGCACCGAGCGCTCAACCGTCGCGCCTTCACAGATGGTAGAGCCATCCGTAATCAGGCTGTTGATGATATTGGCTGACGACTCAATCCGTACTGGTGGGCGTTCCTCACTACGGGTATGGATGACCCAGGTGCGGTCGTTCAGGTTCAGTGAGGGTGGCGACTCCAAGAGGTCCATGTGGGCTTCCCAATAGGCTTCGAGAGTACCGACATCGATCCAGTAGCCACCATAAGGGTAGGCAAAAACATCATTACTTTCTTCAATCAATTTCGGCAGGATGGTTTTACCGAAATCGCTCTCTGTGCCATCCTTGCGCTGATCTTCAATGAGTAAGCGTTCCAGCGTGGCAAAATTGAAGACATAAACGCCCATGCTGGCCAGGTTGCCAGGTGGGTTATCAGGCTTTTCGACAAAAGCCCTGACGCGATAATCATCCTCTACATCCAGAATGCCGAAGCGATTGGCCTCATCCATCGGTACGCGGATGGTGCAAACAGTGCAGGATGCCCCACGTTCACGGTGGAATTGCAGCAGCAAGTCGTAGTCCATCTCGTAGATGTGGTCGCCCGACAAAATCAGGACGTACTCAGGCTGACCACTGCGCACGAAGTTCAGATTCTGTACAACCGCATCAGCCGTGCCCGCATACCAATCGGTGTCGAAGCTGCCCTTATAGGGCTGCAACATTTGAACACCACCCGTGAAGGTGCGGTCAAGGTCCCAGGGACGGCCCTTGCCGATATGATCATTCAGGCTATGGGGACGATACTGAGTCAGGATCAGCACGTCGAAAATGTTGGAGTTCACGCAGTTGCTTAATGTGAAGTCGATGATGCGATATTTGCCCGCAAATGGGACAGCGGGCTTGGCACGTTTAATGGTCAGTGGACCGAGGCGTGTGCCCTTGCCTCCGGCCAATATGACTGCTTTTACTCTCACAGCGCATCTCCCTTATGCTTGCCAATCGCTTTATTAAACAAAGAAATATATTGTTGGGCGCTCTGGTCCCAGCTAAAGTCCTGCTTCATCGCCCGGATTTGCATGCGCTTCCAGGCATCTGGTCGATTGTAGTATGTGCGCAATGCCCATCGAATCGTATTCATGACGGCATCCGGTTCTTCAAACTGGAAGACAAATCCGGTGCCGATGTCCGCATCCCGATTGTCATAATTGATGACCGTATCGGCTAGCCCACCCGTTTCCCGCACAATCGGCAGTGAACCGTAACGCATCGCCAGCATCTGGCCGATGCCGCACGGCTCGAAGTGGCTTGGCATCAGGAACATATCCGCTCCGGCATAGATATGCTGCGAGAGCGCCGCATCAAACTCCAGGAAGGTAGCTGCTTTCCAGTTAAAATCCTGTGACAGACGCCACAGTTGATACTCAAGGTCCTGATCGCCTGTGCCCAGGATGATGAACTGCATCTCTGTGTCGATCAGCAGGCGGCGCAGGGCAGGCAGCGCCAGGTCGAGGCCCTTTTGCCACGCCAACCGCGTGACCATGCCTATCACAGGAAGGCGATCATCAATCGGCAACCTGGCATAAGACTGAAGATGCCGCTTGTTGAGCAGACGCGCTTCCTGAACCGTGTTCGTGTCGTAATTCTCGATAAGGTGCTTATCTGTTGCCGGGTCCCAGCGCTCAGTATCAATGCCATTCAAAATGCCGATGAGTTCACCTTTGTAGGCGCGTTCTTTCATCAACGGTGCCAGATTGAACCCTGCATAAGAGTGCATGATCTCATTGGCATAGCGCGGACTGACCGTAATCACATAGTCTGAATATACCGAGCCAATGGCCAGCAGATTTGATTCCAGTCCATCGTGCTGTAATGCAGGATGATTGCGCCCAGGGATGCCTGCATCCCATAGGAACCCACCGACGTTATCGCCCTGGTAAGCAATATTGTGAATGGTCAATGCGGTCGCGACAGCGCCCCAGTCGGGTTGCCCGTAAGCACTCTGATGAATGAGAAAAGGCAGCAAGGCCGTATGCCAGTCACTGACATTGACGAGGTCCGGCATCCAATCCAGGCGCAGACTGAGCTGCCACATGAAAGCCATCACCATCTGGTTAAAGAAGATGAAGCGCGGAATATCCCAATCCCAGGTGGTGTAGACGGATGTTTCGTTGCCGAAGTAAGGCCAGCCCTGCAAAAAGTAAATCGGTACGCCATTATGGACGCAGGTAAAGACATCGACATGGCTGGTGCCACTGCGATGTGTAAACTCAAACGAAAACAAGCGGCTGATCCGATACTTGTGATGGTCGATGAAGCCGTATCCCGGCATGACCACCCGCGCGTCCGTACCTGACTTGCGCAACGCTGCCGGTAACGACCCGACAACATCAGCCAGCCCACCCACTTTTGCGAATGGCGCTGTTTCTGCACTGGCAAGTAAGACTTTCATGGTATGTCCTTCATGGGTGCTGGCATCTGTTATCGGCAATACCATTTGGTGTGCGTACGATCAGTGCCCAAGTATAACGAGTGTAAGCAGAGGCGCAACAAGCGCTGATGCAAATAATCAGGCCATTGCTGCCAGTTATAGTGTGTGTTTCCAGTAAGCGTGTATTTAGTCCCGGAACCACCTGTAATCAATGTTTGGGAACACCTTATCGCGCTCCCACAGTTCCTCGGCATAACCCACATCGGGTTTGCCTTCTTCCAACGAAAGTGCCAGCTTATTAAAACGGTCCACATGCTGGCTAAAACGCTGAATCGCATATTCGCGCGCCTGTCCAGTCGTCACCAGGAAGGGCCAGTCAGAGCTTTGCAACAGTAAAGCTTCGCGGGCTGTCTGGCTGAGCACAGCGCGTTCACTATCGCTGGGATTTTCAAACTGATCGGCGAGGGCCTGCATGCGTTCTTCGCACTCATGAATCGGACCCCACATCCAGTTGGTATCGCCGTTATCCCAGGTAAAGTGATTCCCACCGGCACCCCAGGAGCTTTCTGGTAAGTGCAGCACACCCTCCGGTGGATGGGCATCGATGAAGTCAACAGCGGTCGTTAGCTCGACATCGGGATGGTTAGCCAGGTGCCGGAGCACTTTGCCAATCCAGTTGATACCTTCAAACCACCAGTGACCGAATAACTCAGTATCATAGTTCGAGGCGATCAGGCCGAAGCTGCCCGTATCCTTGTTGTAGGTGCGCAGCAAATCGCCGACAAGGTGCGAAAAATGCTCGGCGTGCTGCTCGACCTTATACCCCGCCCAATCAGGGTGGTAATAATCTTTATGTCCCAGATCAACTTTATCGCCTGTGACGCGCCAGTACTGTAAACCGCTGGTCCCGGCCTTCTTATGAAATTCGCGATAGTCAAAATCGCCTGGATAGCCCCATTCAGCGCTCCAGACCTGCTGGCCAGTGCTGTTGTTACGTCCAATCACGGCCACATCGGAATGCTGCTCTGCGCTGGCGCCCTCTACCGTTTCACTGACGTAATACGCTTTGAAGGTAGTCGCCTCGCGTACTGGGATGGTAGGTGTTTTCGCTGCTGGGATCACATAGCGACGCTTGATATAGCCATAAGGGCCGATGACATCGCCTGCGGCAATACCAACTGGCTGCCCGCCTGTAATCGTATGGGTCTCGACAAAGAATACCCGAATGCCTTCTTCACGTAGGAAAGTCTCAAGCCCAGGCCGAGTATTGCCGTCACTATCGACATAAGCTGGGCGATAAGCACACTCTGGCAGCCAGATACCTTTTGGGCGCCGTCCAAAAAGACGCTCGTAGCTGGCCACGCCTGCCTTGAGTTGTGAACGAATGGCGCTGTCTGTACTCAGGAGGGGCAGATAGCCATGTGTTGCCGCGCAGGTAATAATTTCGATGTAGCCTTCATCCTGCAACTGCCGGAACGCGCCGATAATGTCACGGTTGAAGCGGTTGATGAAAGCGTCTTTGATGCCCTGGTAAAAATCCTGATACCAGCTTGCCAGATAGTGCAGATGCTTGGCATTTTCGGTAAGGTTGCCATCTGCATCCACTGCCGAAGGTGCTTCGCCCTCATCGGCGTCTGCATAAAGTTCGACATCGCTTTTAGCGGCCTTAATCTTCGCATCGAGGTATTCAACAAAGTTGAACAGGACCGTATCATCGGCCAACTGCTCACCTAAAATCGGCGTGATGCCAATCGTCAGCTTAAAGTTGATGCCTTCTTCTTTTAAGTCATATAAAGTCGAGAGGAGCGGGACATATGTTTCGCTAGCGGCTTCGTGTATCCATTCCTCACCATGCGGCCATCGGCCTGCGAGACGTGCGTAGGGCAAATGGCTGTGCAAGACAAACGTAAACGCGCCAAGTGCAGTCACAAGCTTGCTCCTGTCCGGGGACAACTAACAAATTGGATTCGCTAGATTGTAGCCTTTGCAACCGACGCTTCGCAACACTGCTAATTAATTCAATGCCAAAGCACCACGTTATGGGTGATGAAAAACAGCTTGTTAAGCTGAACTAGCCAGTATCGGCTGGGCGCGATAGGGTAGCATGACGACGAATTCCGACCCATTGCCTTTTTCGGAAGACATACTCAGGCTGCCACCGTGTGCTTCAATGATGGTTTTGGCAATGTAGAGGCCCTGGCCCAAACCGCGTGGGTCCAGCTTTTTGCCCGACCGCGTAACGGGTTCGCCGCGATAGAACAGTTCAAACACGTTGGGTTGGTCTTCCTTGCTGATGCCGACGCCTGTATCACGCACAGCCAGGAAAACAAAGGCATTTTCGCTCTCGCCCTCAACCCCGGCTGTGATCTCAATCAGACCGCCGCGCTCGTTATAGTCGATGGCATTGCGCACCAGATGGCCAATGGCCCATTCCAGGCGTTTGGTGTCGCCGGTAATCGTTAGATGATCGGCATTATCCAGCATGACGTTGAAGTACAGGCTGGCGCCTGCGGCTTGCGTCAGAAAAGTCTCTTTTACATTCCAGATGATTGGCGTCAACAGCATCGGCTGTGCTTCAATCGAAAAAGTGCCGCTGCTCATCATGGTCACATCAATCAGCTCATCAACCATGCGGTCCAGAATGTCGATATTCCGGCTGAGGAGTTCCAGCATACGCCGATTCGGCGGCTCATCTGGATTCTGATTCATCAGAATCTCGCTGGCCACGCGCATGACGTTCATCGGTGTGTTTAGTTCATGGGAAATGTGCGAGATGAAGCTGTTCTTGATGCGATCTGCCAGGGAATCACGGGTAATATCGCGCAGAATGATGATCGTGCCCAGGCGGTTGCCTTGTGTGTCACCCACTGCCGTTAACTGTACATCGAGCACCCGCCCGTTGATTTCCATCTGAGAAGGATCACCCAGCAGCACCAGTTCACCATCAACGCGATCAACATCACGATGATCGTTGAAAAGGGTACCCAGTTCGCTTTTCCAGAAATTGCGCTCACTTCCGACCATGTCCCGTGCCGCATCGTTAATCATCACCATGCGGCCTTCTAAATCCTGCATGATAATGCCTTCGCTGATCCGCGAGAGGATGCTGTACAGCCGATTCAGTTCCGACTGCTTATTCTGGACCAGCGTATTCAGCCGCAGTTCTTCGCCTTTTTTGCGAGCAAGCTGCAGCTCTGCACTGGCCAGCGCCTTCTTGAGCTTGTTGCGCCGTGTGAAATTGTCATACAACCGACTGAAAAAACTCTCGGTGGCTGTACCCAACTCGTGAATCTGCTGGAATGCAGCATCCACTTCCTGTTGAGAAGGCGGCAGTGGGCCGTTCGATGGCGTAATATCAGGCATAGTCATCTCGCTCGTAGCTGGTTATAGACCGATTTTTGACGCGCTCAGGCATGCTGCCGTTTTTCGATCACGCCGTCGATGATCGACTTGAGATCGGCAAAATCCGGCAGTGGCTTATTGATAATTATATCAACACCTGCTTTTTCCATCATGTCAGCGCGCTCTTCATCCGTCAGCACAAAGGCGGTCATCAGCATAATCGGGATATTCTTCAGGCTATCTGTCTTGCGGATGCGCTCTGCGACCTGATCACCGCGATAACCTGGCATGCGAATATCCATAATGGCGAATTCGGGTAGTACATCGGAATAGTCACCACTCTCGACTTTATCCAGCCAATCCCAGGCTTTTTGGCCGCTTTCAAACGGCATCGGTTGATGACCCCATACCTGGCACATCATCGCCACCAGGTTACGAATATCAGGCTCATCTTCTGCGATTAACCAATTCAAGAGATTACTCCCACTTACAAGTTGCGGTGATGATGAATGTGTATCAGAAAATCACATGCCAGCATGGACCGTGCTTCAGATACATACCTTAGCATAGTATAGCTGAGCCATTGCTGCCACAGCGTAAATAACCGATATAAGCTAGCGCTTGCGTTTATCATTTGTAACCCACAAACATTCATATATTAACGAAATCGTAACTGAGACTGCGGTATACTGTGCGTTATAGTTGTATTGTAAAAAGGTTGTACCAATAGAGTTGTCAAATAATCCCCGTCTGTCATAATAGAACATAGAGGTAAGCATAGAAGCCTCTGAATTATGTAAAGCACGGTATGGGTCAGAACAGAAAAATGGGTTCCACCAGCGATGGTAGCCCTCAGAACGAGAGCAGAAAGGGTTGAGCACCGTTGTCTACTTGGATGGTTGTTGAAGACGAACCGGATATTTATGAAGTTCTGCTCGCGATGTTTGAAATGTGGGGCATTGAGGGCGTTGCCTTCGTGGATGGTGAGGAAGCCGTTGCGTGGATCGACGATGTAGATAATGGTCGCTTCAAAGGTGAACTGCCTGAACTGGCTCTGCTCGATATTCGCTTGCCAGGTGACATCAACGGTATTGAAGTGGGCCGCCGTCTGCGAGAAAGTCCGATCCTCGGCAAAATCGCGATTGTCCTGACGACCGGCTATCAGATGGAAGCTGAAAACAAAGAAGAGGCGATGGTCGTCACCAAAGCCGACCTCTGGCTGCCGAAACCACTGCCCAAATTTAACGAACTACAGGGGACGCTGGAATCCGTCATTGCTAAACGTCGCCAGCAGAATGCCCAGGCGATTTTCGTGACAGAGCCTGAACCAGATAATGACGACACTGAAACCATTCCATCGCGTACCGCAGCGATGAAAGCCAGCACCAGCAAATCGTTCAAAAAGACCGATAAATTGCGTCGTCCATCGTCTGAGGAGTCCTCAGCAACTGCTGATACGGCCAACTTACCCAGCGAAAGCGATACGCCGGTATCCAATTCGTAACTTAATGTGGTAACCTCAAAATCATTATTCGCGCCTTGATCGCATTCAAAGGCAGTCTACGATGCGTAATGTCGTACCACGCCGCGCGTTGGCACGGCGTTCCCGTTCTTTCCTGACATATGCGTTTTTCCTATTCCTGCTCGGCATATTGATGCTTGTTGTCGGGGTGGGCCTGTTCATGGTTCCCCTGGTAGTGACCAGCAATCCCAACTATGCTCTCTATGATTTATCACGACAGGCACTCATCGCTGTCGGTGGTCTGCTGCTTGTGATTGCGGTTGTGCTGGCTGTTCGCGCCGTCACATGGCGCACAGACAATGTCCTTGCGGAAAGCACAGGCATCGCCCTGGCGGATTTCCTCGACGATGACTACCTGTTTGTGCGTAACGTCAGCCGCAGAGCGCTGGGCTACATTGATGCGGTCTTAATTGGCCCACCTGGGGCCTTGATCTTCCGCATCGTGGATAAGGACGGCGTTTTTTATAACCAGGGCCGCCAGTGGATGCAGCAGCGTGATAAGGGCGAATGGATGCCCCTGCGCTGGAACCCATCGGAAGAAGCGGTCGATGACGTAAAGAGCTTCCGCAAATTTCTTCAGCGTCATGATCTTGACCATATTCAGGTCTGGGCGGTGGTCGTTTTCACCAAATCGCCGCCAGCCGTCCAGGTGACAACAGATGATCCGTTGGTCGATGTCAGCTATGTGGATGAATTGTCGTTCAAACTCAGTGATACCTACTTTGCCAAGGATCGTGTCGAAGACCAGGACTTGGTGACATTGGCTCGTTTGCTGGTGAACTGACCTTACAATGGCCACGACAGTCATTCAGGCGCAGATGGGTGGTGGCAAAACAGCCGCTGCCTTACAGCGCATACAATCTGTACTGGCGACCAGCGAAATGCGTATGCCGCGTATCTGGGTGCTGCTGGCCAGCCGTCGCCAGGAGTTCGCTTTCCGCGAGCGCATGATGGCCGAGCTATCGCCAGCCAATGCCGTTTTCTTCAATGTCGAATTCTTCAACTTCTATCAACTCAACAGCCGCCTGCTGAATCTGGCTGGGCAGCCGCCTTTCCGCATCAACGAATCTGCTCGAATGGGCGTCCTGCGTCGGGTCGTGGATCAACTCGTTCAACAGGGCAGTTTGCAGGTTTATGATCGCATTGCCGGCACGTCCGGCTTTTTGCGCGCCATAGCGGCCCTCATTGACGAACTCAAGCAGAACCGCGTCTACCCAGAGCAGTTCCAGAACGCTGCACAGAATGCCAAAGATCATGATTTAGCGCGAATCTATGCGGCTTATCAGACGATGCTGCAACAGCATCATCTGGCGGATCGTGAAGGTGAAGGCTGGCTGGCACTGGAAGCCGTTGAGAAGATGCCGACGCTGGCGAGCAATCTCGACCTGCTGCTCGTCGATGGCTATGACCAGTTCACGCCTGTACAGGCAGAACTCGTCGCCGAGCTTTCCAGACAGGTCAAGCACACCGTCGTGACGCTGACCGCCTTGTCCGATGAAGCCACTCGCGTTGGCCTGCGCTTCCAATATGCCCAGGATCAGCTAAAACGCTCCCACGAAGAACGCGGACTGCCGATTAATACCGAAATCATTTCATCTGCGTCTGCGATGGTGCGCGCTGCGGATTTGAACCATCTTTCCAGGTCGCTTTTTGCACTCGATGGGACACAGCCTTCAAGTGGGGCCGTCCAACTCATTGAGGCTCCCGAACCCGCTGAAGAGACAGCAGCCGTTTTGCGAGCGGTCAAATCTCTGCTCGTTACGGACCAGGCTGAACCGGATGACATTCTGGTTGTCGTCCGTGATTGGCCTCGTTATCAGGCACATATTGCGACCTACACGCAGCTTTATGACTTGCCCGTTTTGCGCCATCAAGGCCAATCCATCGCCCAAAATCCCGTTATAGTGACGCTCATGCGCTTGCTGCAACTGGCTGACGGTCCCTATGATGCTGACCAACCGGACAAGGGCTTCCGTCGCCGCGATGTGGTCGATTTGCTGCGGTCTCCCTATCTGCGCGTCCCAGGCTTTGCGGATGATGCCTCGATTGATCTGCTGGATCGCGTCAGCCGAGAAAATCATGTCCTCAGTGGCCGTGACGAGTGGGATGTTGCTACCGAGCCTGAACAGGTCGCTCCTTATGATCGCGACGAAGAGGCTGACGACGAACAAGTTGAACGCGACTTCGCGCAGTTATCCACGATTTCGGTAGACCTTGAGACATTTTTTGACGCTGTGACGCCACCCGCCAGCGGAACCCTTGAGCAGTTTGTCGCCTGGGTTGATGGCCTCATCGGGCCGGACAGCCTCGACGATGGTGACGCTGATGAAGCCTATGACGAGGATAAGCCGGAATCGCTCGATTTCAGCATGATCGCCTGCATTCGGGAAGGGCAGGAAGCGCATACGGTTCAACGCGATCTCACAGCCATCTCTACGTTTAAGCAAATCCTGCGCGGCTTCCTGGAAACGGAATTATTGCTGCAATCCATTGGCGGCGCATCTGACGAGCAGACCTGGCAGGCATTCTTCGCGGATTTGCAGCTTGCTGTCAAAAATGCCGCTCCTGAAAATGGCTCAAGCAGTCGCAGCGGGCGCGTCCTGATCGCCAGTGCGACCGAAGCGCGCGGCTTGCCACATAAGCACGTGTTTATCATGGGCATGGCTGAGGGTGTTTTTCCGATGCCTGTTCACGAAGATACCTTCTATCTCGATAGCGAACGCTTGGCCCTCCGTGATCGCGGTGTGCTGCTTAAAACAGGCAGTGAACGCAGCGATGACGATGGCCTGTTCTACGAACTCATCAATCTGGCCCAGCAGACCCTGACGCTTTCCCGGCCAACAGTCCGCGACGGCAAAAATTGGAATCCCAGCCATCTGTGGCGGCATGTGCTTGATGCCTTTGACGCCAACACCCTGCCTTTGACGCGCTATGGCGTCGGTGAAGTCGTTCCTGGCCAATCGGTTGCATCAAGTGATGAGGCATTGTTGGCAGCCATCGCCGATGAACAAGCGATGGGCTTGCGCGCTTTTCTCCTGAGCGATCAGCCGGAATTGTGGGCGCATGTCATGCACAACATTGCCATCGAACAGGGCCGCATGTCACGTCAGTCGCACGATGTTTTCACAGGCAAAATTACTCATCCCGACCTGATAGCTGATGTTCAGTCACAGCTTGGCCCTAATCGGCGCTGGTCGGCCAGCCAACTCAATGAATACGGTGCCTGTGCCTTTCGCTTCTTCGCCAAACGGATGCTGCGCCTCGAAGCGCTCGAAGAAGAGGATGAAGGGCTGGATGCCCTGCAACTGGGTTCACTCAATCATGCCATTCTGGAAGGCACCTATCGTCAGTTGATGCAGGATGACATCGCTATCAGCCCTGATGAAGATGCCCTGCAAGAGGTATTGCTCATTCTCGAAGAAATTGCCGAGGAGCAGTTCGCCCTCGCACCGAAGCACTATAACTTCCGCCCGACAGCCCGCTGGTCCCAGGAACAGCAGGTTATTTTACGTCGCCTGCGCCTGATGCTTCAGCTAGATTTCAGCGACAAGGCACCTTTGTTTACGGAAAATCTCCAGCGCCTGCCCTATGAAATGGAACTGCGTTTTGGCTTCCCGGACACGGAAAATATCACGATCTCGGTCGATGACGAGGAATCCATTTTTGTGCGCGGTGCCATCGACCGCATCGACCGCATCGGCGACAAACTCTATGTCATTGACTACAAGACCGGCTCAACGAAAATCGACACCAAAGAGATGGAAGCAGGCCGCAACTTCCAGATGATGCTTTATCTCCTGGCCCTGGATGCCATCCTCAAACAGCGCGGAATAGATAATTTGCAGGTTGGCGGCGGCTTTTTCTGGCATATTCGCAACCAGACCGACAGCGGCAAGCTCGATATTTCAGCAACTGTCATCGACCAGCCGGAAATTGCCAGCGCGCGTGTGCACCTGGCGCGGCATCTGCGCAATGCGCGTAAGGCCGATTTCCGTGTGCAGCCGCCCAAACAGGAAAAGGGTCGCTGTACCAGCTATTGCGACTACTATCAGCTTTGCCGTTTGTCCGTCATCAACCAGCGTAAATACGATTAGCCGGGGGATAGTATGCAATTCACACCGGAGCAATCGACGGCGGTTTACACCCATGACAAAAACCTGATCGTGGTCGCTGGCGCAGGGTCTGGGAAGACGCGCGTATTGGTCGAGCGCTATCTGGCCATGCTTGAAGCGAATCCCGACTGGCCCCTGACCGCATTGGTGGCAATTACCTTCACCAAAGAAGCCGCCCTGGAAATGACCAATCGCGTTCGCGAACGTCTGGAACAGTGCCTGCACGAGGTTGAACTGGCTGTGAAGCCACGCTGGCAGACATTGCTTTCCCAGATGGACAGCGCCCGTATCGGCACGATTCATAGCCTTTGTGGGGACATTCTGCGCGCCAATGCTGCCGAAGCGGGCCTCGACCCTGGCTTTGAAGTCATGGACGAGATTCAGTCGGCTATGTTATTGGATACCATCGTCAGTGATGTCTTTAACGATATCGCCCGTTTCGATCCTGATGGCTTGCTGCAACTGTTCACCCAGTATGATGAACGCACCATCCGTGATGTTGCTCGCAAAATAGACCTGCTCGCTCAGGATTTTTCGATTGCAGATGCTGACCCGACAGACTTGTTGGCCGATTGGCAGCAGCAGTGGGACGCGGACTGCCATAAGGCGGCCAAAACAGCCCGGGTTTTGATTGATGCTCACTATCACGAACCACCTGATCCCACCGATAAGTTATCAGCCCACTGGTTAACGGTAGCCGCTTCGCGAGATGCACTAGACGAACCCCCTGATGGCGAGGCTATTTACAGCGCCATCGCCCAACTAACGACTGTTAAGCTCAATGTTGGCTCCAAAAAAGTTTGGGGTGAAGCTATTGTCGACATTAAGGCCGACCTGCGCGCCATACGGGAATGGGCTGAAGAGCGTAAGGCCGAGCTTGGTGAGCAGCCTCCTGCTGAAAGTGATCAGACCGCTGCCGAACTCGTCGTCTTATGGGCGCGATTATTGCGCCGCGTCGCTGATGCGTATACTCACGCCAAACACAGCGCAGGCGCGCTCGACTTCAACGATTTGGAAGTCCTGACGGCCCGCCTGCTGTCCAACTTCCCCGATGTGCGCGCGCGTTATTGCACCCATGAGTTCCGGCACGTGCTCGTCGATGAATTTCAGGATACCAATCAGGCGCAGTGGGAAATCGTGCAAGCCCTCACTGATCTGGAACAGGGCGGCAGCCTGTTCGTCGTTGGCGATCCCAAACAAAGCATCTATGGCTTTCGTGGGGCCGATGTCAGCGTATTCAATCATGTTAAAACGCAAATCAGCCAGCGTGTTTGCGGCCAGCAGGTGGCCCTATCGCAGTCATTCCGAACCCATAATCGGCTGGTACAGACGTTCAACACGCTCTTTGACCACATCCTGACCACCGATGCCGACAGTCCAGTGCATGCCTATCAGGTGGCATTTGATGAACCCATGTCGGCCTTCCGCCAGGAATCGCCCCATGATCCGTCGCTGGAATTGCTGCTCCTGAACGACCAGCCGCCTGATGGATATGAGTCAAAATCGGTCCTTGCAGAGGATCGCCGCCAGTGGGAAGCCTACGAAATCGGCCTGCGATTGCAGCACATGGTCGATCAGCAAACGCTGGTTTTTGATAAGTCAACAGGTCAGCAGCGCCCGATTCGTTATGGTGACATGGCTATTTTGATGCGCGCCCTGACCAGCGTCACCATCTACGAAGACGTATTTAAAGTACTGGGCATTCCCTATGTGACCCTCGCCGGACGCGGTTACTATGCGCGTCAGGAAGTCTGGGACGTGCTTAATCTGCTGCGCGCACTCCATAATCCAGCCGATAACCTCTCGCTGGCCGCAGCCCTGCGCTCACCACTGTTTGGCTTCAGCGACGAACTGCTGTTCATCCTGCGCCGACTCAAACAGAGTCCCGACGACTACGAACCGATGCGCCTGTGGGATGCCGTTCAATTGGCCGCCCATGACACGACAGTTGGCCCGTTGGATGCTGCATCACAGCAGGTTTTGACTTTCGCTGACCGTGTCCTGCGTGAATTGCATGCGCTGGCAGGTCGTGTCACCATCGCGGAACTGATCCGGCTGGCACTGGCCCGGACGGGCTATCTGGCCGTTCTGCAAGCCCTCCAACCGGATGGCGTGCGCCGCCGCCGTAATGTGGAAAAACTGCTGAATATCGCCGAAGAAAGCGGCCTGATCGCCCTTAGCGAATTTACCATTTACATGGATGATCTCAGCGACCGCGATCTGCGCGAAGGCGAGGCGCTGCTGGATGCTAGTGATGCCGTGCAAATCATGTCGATTCATAAGAGCAAGGGGCTGGAATTTCCGGTCGTGGTTCTGGCTGATGTCGGTGGCAGCAGTCGCAGTCGCAGCTTGGGCATCATTGCTTACGACCGTGATCTGGGGCTATCCTGTAAATTCCCGGATGAAGATGGCAACGACATCAAGCCATACCTGTATCGCAAAGCTGAGCGACTGCAAACCCTGCGTGAAGAGGCTGAAAGTCGCCGTTTGCTTTATGTGGCCGCTACCCGTGCTCAGGACCGTCTGATTGTCAGCGGTGGTGCCACCATCAAAGATGGCAGCCTGCGAGCCAACCATTGGCTGGGTTGGCTGCTGGACGCCTTGCAAATCACGGAGCAAGCCGAATCACAATCGCTGGTGTGGTCCGTTCCCAAGGTGGATGACTGTAGCGT
This sequence comes from Anaerolineaceae bacterium, assembly GCA_020634165.1. Taxonomy (GTDB): domain Bacteria; phylum Chloroflexota; class Anaerolineae; order Aggregatilineales; family Phototrophicaceae; genus Phototrophicus. The sequence continues at coordinate 1,492,352 of JACKCF010000001.1, forward strand.
TCGCGTGACGACTTACCAATATGATCTTGGCTTACGGGATCATCTCATCGGCGGACGAGAAGCGCCCGTACCACTTTCAGCCGATGGCCAGCCACAGATGCCGCCGCTCTTACAGTCGATACCACAGCGGCCCGATGCACTTCTCATGCACATGGCGGCCTCCCAACTGGAAAATCTGCTTGGCTCCGTTCGCGACTTTGCACGAGATGATCTCTACAAAACCAACCTCATGTCAGAATCTGCCGATATAGCCCATGCGCCCATCCGCGAAGTGGTGCGCACTCATATGCCGCGCATCACCCGCCGCATGATCGGCCTGATAGTTCATGAAGCCCTGCGTTACTGGCGCATGCCGGATAACACACCCGATATTGACGCTGTTTTACGGAGTTATGCGTGGCAGCAGGGTGTAACCGATTCCCGCCTCATAAACGTCGCCGTGCAGGATTCTCGTCAGTTGCTGGACCGCTTTATGCGCAGCGAGCTATATCACTGGATTGCTGCTGCCAAAGCCGAACAACGCCCTGTCTATCATGAACTGCCCTTTATCTATCAGTTAAATGGCCGCCTGATTCACGGCATGGTCGATCTGGTTTTCCAACGGACGGATGGTTCCTGGTGCGTCGTGGACTATAAGACCAGTTATGTGAAAGGTGCCCCTCAGCCGGAAGCCTTCAGCAGGCATGCTGCCCAGCATTATCACTTGCAAATGGGTGCTTATGCCCAGGCCCTTTCCGAGCAGTTTGCAGGTCAAGCGCCAGAAGTCTATGTGCATTATGTGCGCTATGTTCACAGCGTCCACATTCATGAAGATGCTTGGCGCAGTGCGTTGAACGATCTCGAATCGCTGGTGCAGGCTGCCCTGACCTGATGCGCCTATGCTGAAATGGCTTTTCGGTCCACTCCCTGATTGGTTCCAGCAGCAGCATCCGGTTCAGCGTTACGCGCTGCAACCCTATGCTGCCAGCAATTCGCGATCTGCCCGAATTGTCCGAATTGCGTTTTCGGTGTTGTTACTTTCGACACTGGTGATAGCTGGTTACACAGTCGCCAGCCACGTGATGAACAACCCGCCTGCCGGTTTACACATTGCCGAAGTCGTTTTCCGCATACTTTATTATCCGCTGATTGCCCTGCAAACCATCACCTGGGTGTTGGCACTAGCCATGAGCATCAACGTGCTTGATGCTGAGCGACGGCGTCAGACGTGGGACAATTTGCGCGCAACATCCACTGGCGCCGATATGGTGGTGCGGGTAGGGTGGTTAGCGGTACTGCATCGGCTGCGCGGCTTATGGCTGGTGATGACTGCCGCACGTCTCATCTTGCTCATTGGTGTGCTGTATCGCCTTATGTCGCATCGTGGCGACTATCTGGCTTACCTTACGGCAACCGTTCAGCCGGATGTGCCGCTGGGTATCGCGCTGTTTTTGCTTGTATCACTGCTGGTGGCGGCATTTATGCTGCCGTTCATGCTGCTAGGCCTATCGACGGCGTTGGGACTATGGCTCTCTGCGCTCTTCAGGCCGCGCGCTGTGACAGCTATTTTCCAGTTCATACTGACTGCATTCTATGTAGCGCTGGCGCTTATTCTGTTTCTGATAGTGCAAAGTCAGGTGATCCATGACATGCCGCCAGCACAGAACTTCGGTTTGTTAACTGGATACTCATTGCTTGTCGATTGGGGTGCTTTGTGGTTTGACCTGGGTAGTACAGGCGACATCTGGGCACAAATCCCTTACAGCGTCCTGATGGGTCCAATTTTACTGCTTGCGGTACTGTTGCTGGCATGGCTTATCGACCGCTTGCTGAAAGCGGCCGTTCACCATGCAGAAATCAGGGATTAACTACAGCGCTGCTGAAGAAATGATGAACTCGGCAGTAGCGGTATTGGTTGCCAGCGCTACATTATGCACATTACAGATGCGCAGCAGCGTCTGAATATCGGGATCGTGTGGGTGCTTGCCTAGCGGATCGATCAGGAAGAACACAGCTTCGATTTTACCCTCAGCCACCATTGCGGCGATCTGTGCGTCACCGCCTTTGGGGCCGGAAAGCATACATGTAACGGGCAAACCGGTTTTCTCTCTGATGAGCGTTCCGGTCGTATTGGTCGCAATCAGATCGTATTTTGCCAGCACTGCGCGGTTGGCCATCACGAATGCGACCATATCGGCTTTCTTGCCATCATGAGAAATCAATGCCAGTGTCTTACGCATCTCGTCTGTCATGAAGCTGTCCTCTGGTTGGCGCTGGTCGCCTCCAGCGCGGGCGTTCCGCTATCTTCCTTCGTCCTGGGGAAGTAGCCCGTCAGGGTGATGAGATTCGCGAAATGTGAATAACCATAGCTGCGTTTATAACGTTCGCTCAATTCCTGAGCTTCCGCATAGTGTACCTCAAGCTGGTTCATTATCGCAGCCCACGGGCGCTCTTTGACCAATTCGTACCCATTCTGGCCCATTTGTCGCACCCAGTCGCGGTTCGCCGCCATGCGACTTGCCGCCTCAGCGAAGGATTCCGCATTGTGCTCGCAGATCAGACCTGTTTGTTCATGGTCCACCAACGCGGAAACAGCCCCCTCGTTCGTCACGACACAGGGGATGCCCGCTGCCATCGCTTCCTGCACTACCTGGCCGAAGGTCTCATTTGGCCCAGGGAAGAAAAACGCATCGGAACTGGCGAAAGCCTGGCCCAATTCATCACCCACAAGGTATCCTGTGAAGAAAGTATCCGTCTCTGAGAACAGGTCTTCCAGTTCCTCACGTGTCGCGCCATCACCGACAATCGTCAGCGCGACATCCGGCAGTTTGGCGACCTCTAATAGTAAATCGACACATTTTTCATAAGCCAGCCGCCCGACATACAGCACCAGCAAACGGGATGGATCACGGCCATTCAGCAGGCGCTCGCGCATAGCCTCATTTTTGTGGATGGGGTTGAAGCGCTCAATATTCACGCCGCGTCCCCAGACGCGCAGTCGCTTAAATCCGTGCGACTGCAAATCGTCTTTGACCATCTGTGTAGGCACCAGATTGATGTGGCAGCCGTTATGCAGGTAGCGCAGCCACCGCCGGATCGGGTTCGTCAAAATGGGCGCGCCATAGCGCTGCGCATAACCAGGCAGGTCAGTCTGATAGTTGGCCACAACCGGAATATTCAGGTGACGGCCCGCTGCCATGCCATTCACGGTCATCAGCGCCGGACTGCATAGATGGATCAAATCCGGCTGGAATTCTTCAATTCGCTTGGCGACATACGGCGTTGGCAGTGCCACCCGTGTTTCGGGTGCTTTCGGGAACGAAACGCTCGGCAGGGCGACCACTTCACTTTCGCCTACATTGGGAATAGCCGTATCCGGTGCGAAGATGAGCACTTCGCGTCCGGTTTCCTGCAAATAACGGATGGTCAGGTAGCTGGTCTTGCTGACGCCATCGACCTTAGGCAAAAAAGCTTCGGTCAGGACCGCAACCCGCTTGACATCAGCTAACGGATGGGGTGCGTAGATTGGATTGACGAGTTCGTAATCGCCATAGAGGTCGGCACCTTGTGCTGTGTAGCGTGCCGCAAATAGTTGACGTACTCGATGATCGGCCATGGGTTCCCTTCCGCCACTGTTTGTTTGGCAGCCAATGCGATGCGTAGGTCCTCGCCCGTATGACCGGCAAATCGTGTGACGCCACTGCCAACAGCCCCAGGGGTGTGGGCGTCACTGCTGCCTGTCACAGCCAGGTTTATTCTACGTGTGAATTGGCCCGCTATCCAGTTGCATCCGGGCGTCAGTACTCCCGCGTTATATACCTCGATGGCGTCCAATCCACATTCAATTAACACATGGGGGTTCATCCAGTGACGTTTTGCACAGCGGCGGCTAATGTTGATCTCGATATGAAACGGGTGTGCCAGCACAGCGACACCACCAGCCTCGTGGATCGCAGTGACGGTATCGGCAAGGTCCATATCGCGACGGATAGGTGTCGTCACCCACAGCGCCAGGATATGCCCATCACGGCTGCTGACTTCGACTCCAGGGATGATCTCAAACGGGTAACGATGCTGGTTGTCCAGTGCCCACAGGCTGGCCTCCAGTGTGTCATGGTCAGTGATAGCGATCACGTCCAGGTGACGTCGGCAAACAGTGATGTAGTCCAGCAGGGCTTCAACCTCGAATGTGCCATCGCTGGCAGTCGTGTGGATATGTAGATCTGCGGTGCCATGATACGGGATGTGCATCAACGATCCTCACAATGATTGGCGATGCCGCAAAAACTACCCATTCGACGTGAAATTGACATTAAGCGTTATACGGCATTCTCTTTATGGAATGGTGTGAAATTCGGTGATCGTCTTAACAATTGCCTGGAGAATGCTCTGTAAACAAAAACAGGGCCTGTTGCGGCCCTGTTGATATTGCGATATAGCGGATTATCTAGTCAGCGGGTGGCAGCGTTCTGAGATACGCCATCAGGTTGTAAATCTGCTGATCAGTCAGATCGCCCGTTTCGCCAAAGATCGGCATTTGCTGTGCCTGATCCGCGAATTCTGGCACAACAAACGCCTGTGAATCGTGGATCGAGTTGTAGATGTAGGTCAGCGGGCCTTCACCCTCGACGCGAGTACCAGCGCGTTCATTGATGCCGACCAGCGACGGACCGACGCCTGTGACATCTTCCTGTACATTGTGGCAGTTCGCGCAAGCCCATACCTGGCCATCACTCAGTGAAAGTGTTTCGTTGAACAGCGTCTCACCAGCACTGGCGGACGCCAGATTCACAAAGAATTCGAGATCAGCTTCACGTGCTTCATCAATCGGGCCTGTGGTCTGGCTGTCAGCCGAACCATCAGCGGCTTCTGCCGTCGGCTCGGCGGTCGCTTCTTCAGTGGGTTCAACAGTGGTCTCTTCTGTCGGTTCCTCGGTGGGGGTTGCCGTTGGCGGGACCTCAGTGGCAGTCGGCGGGACCTCCGTTGCGGTCGGCTGCACAGCGACCCCGTTGCTGTCGATGACGCTCGAACTGGCATTAGCAGAGGGGGTATTCGTGGCTTCATAGGCAGGTTTCGCCGGCGTACCGCAGGCCACCAGGACCAGGGCGGTCACGCCCAACAACACCATGACTCGGTTTGGTCGTATCATCATTTGCTCTCGCACTCAGGGTATTGTGAACAACTTAACAAACAATGCGAGTATACCGTTCGCACTTATGCAGTACAACGGCGACTGTAGGGTTTTCAGCGTATATACGGACCTTCTATCACCGATTGACGCTATTTTTACCGTCCGATACAATACGCCTGTTCCGTCACTAGGTGAAAGTACATTACATCTCATGCGCTACCATATCTACACGCTCGGCTGCCAGATGAACGTCGCCGACTCGCAACGGCTCGCCTCTGAACTGGAACGGCTTGGTCATACCGCAGCCAGCGATGAGGACAATGCTGATATTTTTGTCATCAATACCTGCGTGGTACGCCAGAGCGCGGAAGACAAAGCCTTCGGTCGGCTGAACATCCTTAAGGGACTGAAGGAAAAGAATCCTGATAAGATTATTGGCGTGATGGGATGCTTGGTTGGCGTCCGTGACCCGCTGTATTTGCGTCAGCGCTTGCCCTATGTCGATGTCTTTATGGCACCGTCAGAGCCGCAGCCAATGGTCGACTTCCTTGAAGATCGCTTTGCGGAATCAGAAGTCCTGGCTTTGGAAGAAGATATGCGCAACACGCGGGATCGTGTGCAGGATGGCGAAATTATCCTGCCGCTGCACGAACGCAATAACCTGGTGACGGCCCACGTGCCCGTTGTTCTGGGTTGCTCCCATGCGTGCACCTTCTGTATTATCCCATATCGTCGGGGTGTTGAACGCAGCCGCAGCGTCGGTGAAATTGTTGCTCATGTGCGCAGCCTTGCTGTGCAGGGCGTCAAGGAAGTCACGCTGCTTGGCCAGATCGTAGATCGCTATGGTAAAGACATCCCTGACGGCCCTGATCTGGCGGACCTGTTACGCATTACGCACGATGTCGCCGAAGAAACTGGCATTGAGCGCATACGTTTCCTGACCAGCCATCCTAACTGGATGATGGACAAACTGCTCGATACCGTCGCTGAACTGCCGCGCGTGATGCCTGTCATCGAAGTGCCTGTGCAGGCTGGTGATGACGTGGTCCTGGCCAATATGCGTCGTGGTTATACCAACGCCCAGTATCGCCGCCTTGTGGAAAAGATCCGCAAGCGGATTCCCAACGTCGCTATTCACACCGACATCATCGTGGGATTCCCTGGCGAAACCGACGACCAGTTCATGAAGACCTATGAACTGCTGGCTGACCTGAAGCTAGATAAGGCCCATCTGGCACGTTATAGTCCACGTCCGAATACAGTCAGCGAGCGCCGTATGGAAGATGATGTGCCCGCCGAAGAGAAGAAGCGCCGTCATGCCATGTTGGAAGACCTGCAAGCCCAGGTTGTCGGTGAAATCAACCAGCGCTACCTGGGGCAGATCGTCCCAGTGCTAATCGAGGAAGAACATCGTGGCAAGTGGCGCGGTCGCACACCACAGAATAAACTGGTCTTCTTTGAGAGCGATCAGGTGAGTATAGGGCAGGTGGTTGATGTCCAAATTACATGGACTGGCCCCTATAGCATGCAGGGGCGGCTGCCGAGTGCGCAGCAGGCTGATGAACCACTGGTCATCATGGCCGGATAGATCCTTAATTTGCAGCGAAATAGGTGTGCGGCTAAAATTGCGTTAGAGCGCACGCTTGCAAGTGAGACGGGTGGTCACGCCTTCGTGCATCAAGATAGGCATCTACCTGTACAATTTTATTGACTTCGCAGTCAAATGCGTGTTACTGAATGACCAATTGGAGGCCAGGCGTATGCCACCTGAGAGGAAAAAAGCAGGATACTATTATCCGAACAAATTCGCTCGTATTACACTTGATGCTATGCAGGAAGTGATGGGCGAAAATGGCTTGAATGCAATTCTGAACCTGGCCGGCTTGTCAGATTATATCGGCAACTTCCCGCCAGATAACCTGGAAAAAGAATTTGACTTCGCTGACTATACCGCTTTGAATATCGCGCTGGAAGAAATGTATGGTCCACGTGGTGGTCGTGGTTTGGCGTTGCGTGCTGGCCGTGCGACCTTCGCCCAGGGCCTGCGTGCTTTTGGTGCGCTGGCAGGTGTCGGTGACCTCGCATTTAAGGTGTTGCCGCTTAATGCTAAGCTGAAGATCGGTGTTCCGGCGATGGCCAACATCTTCTCCCAATTCTCAGACCAGATTTCCAACGTCTACGATGAAGGTAGCGACAAGATTATCTATACATTGGAACGCTGCCCGATGTGCTGGGATCGCAAATCGGACCGTGCTGTCTGCTTCGTGGGCCAGGGTCTGTTGCAGGAAGGTCTGCGTTGGGTATCGGGTGGTAGCGAATTCAAGGTCGATATGGAAACCTGCATCGGCAAGGGCGATGATATGGGTCGTTATGCCATCTACAAGGAACCTATCAGCTAAAATTCCACAATGACGAGATTTTTAACCCTGATGCGAATGTATCGGGGTTTTTTATTGTTTTTTGCCTTGAATACCCTGCTGGAACTGGTTTTTACGTGTTTTATATGATGTTTAGCGAACCCCCATACTAAAATCGCTGTCATATAAAGAAAGACAACCCGGACGTTGTCGTGGCCGCCGAGACATCAACGTTTTGTCGCCTTGGTCAAGGTAGTGATAGAATGGTATGTACAGGGTTAGAGCACGTTGCCTTCACAAGCGGTCTTGCGTCACGTCAGAGAGGATAAGGAAAATATGCGCGGTGCGATCTACACAGGGATTTTAGCGCTATTCATCGCGGTTGCCTGTAACCTGGGCGGCAGCGCTACACCAACTGCAACCCCAGAACCGATTTTAACGACGGAACCTACAGGTAAGCCGCGTGTATCGATTGTGTCCCCAAGTACCGGTGCCGAATTCACTGTAGATGAACCTGTGCTTGTCAGTGTGAACGCCACCGACTCGGTCGGTGTGACTCGTATTCAGCTCTTCGCAGAAGGCGCAGTGGTAAAGACCATCACGGCGGAAGATCCGGCAGGTGAACCGACCCTTTCTGCTTTGCTGGATTACACACCGCGCGCTTCCGGCGAAGTCAATTTGCAGGTGTTGGCTTTTCGTAATTCCACACCCAGCGACCCCGTAGAAATCCAGATCGTTGTCTTAGACGAAGATATATCATCGGGGGGATCAAGCGGGAGCGGTAGTTCCGGCAGCTCCGGTAGTGGTAGCTCCGGCAGCGGCAGTTCCGGCGGTATTTCTATCCCGAACGATGGCATTTGCCGTGCGCTGACCAATGTCGGCCTCAACTTCCGTAGTCAGCCGACAACGGCGGTCGATAACATCATCACGACTCTGCCAGCGGGCACTCTCGCGCCGATCATCGCTCGCCTGCCCGATAATAGCTGGTGGAAGATTCAGTTTGGTATCAACGTCGGCTGGGTGAGTGCCCAGTTCACGACTGAGTATGGCATCTGCACCAATGTTCCGGTTGAGGTGTTCAACCCGACGCCAACGCCGACAGCCACATCCGCTGCGACTTATACGCCAACCCCAACGCCAACGGTGACGAATACCAGCGTCCCGCAAAAACCGGACCTCATTATTCCGAACATCGTCGTCGAGGGTGATCCGGTCATTCCAGCCGGAGAAACGGAAGTAACGGTCACAATTGCCGTTACGGTGACGAATATCGCCTTCGGTAGCAGTGGCCCGTTTGCAGCAACCATGCGTATCGGCACCGAGACCTATGATCTCGCCAGCGTGTCCGGCCTCAGCCAGAGCCAGAGCATCGTCCTGACCCAGGAAGTGACCTTCGATGCAGTCGGCGAGTACGATGTGCGTGTCGATATTGATCCCGATGATCTGGTCGATGAAGTCAGCGAAGTCAACAACCGAGGTGACATCACCATTGAGGTGACGAATTAGCCATCTGACCGCTGGTTAACCCCAGCCAATAGACAACAATGCGGGGTGAGCTTACGCAACAGGTGTATGCTCACCCCCGTCTTTGGTCCTGCAAATACGGACTTGCACCTGAATTAAGCCATCGCGCTGGCCAAAGACGTGTAGAATGTTATGGGAAGTGCCTGTACCAAGAGGGAACGCGGTGTTTGTTGCCAAAAAGTTCGTCGTTATCACCAAACAGAACCAGTTCGCGCTAGAAGTCAGCCAGCTTAATGCGCGTGGAGCCTACAAAGTCGAGACATTTTCCTCGGCCAATAATGCGCTCCAATTTCTCCATCGCAATGCGCAGGATGCCGTCATTATTGACTTTGACCGACTGGATGTTTCTGGTGAGCATCTCATAGATGCCATCCGTGACCGTCAGCCCGACATTGCTATCATTCTGGCACCCGATTCTGAAGAAATGCAATCCCTGGTTGAATCCTACAATATCCAGGCGCTGATCAAGATTCCGTATCCGGTTCGCCAATTGGTCAATGTTATTCAGTCGTCCATCCAATCGATGTACGATGCACAGCCCGATACAGTTGTCGTGCCAGCGACAGACGTCGAGGCATTGCGCAAAGCCAGCTTTCCCCAGGAACAAGTAGTCATCAATGACGACACATCTGAGCCAGCTCCAGCAGCAGGGGATACCCCTAAGAACCTCGATCCTTCCGATGTGACGCCGCCGCCTTTTGATCCTCTGGGTGAATTTACGCCCCTGCCGCGGCCCATTCCCAAATATCGAGAAGAATATGACGAGCCTGAAACGGAAGACCCACATGCACGCTTCCGTCCACCGCCATTACGAGAAACCGAGCCAATCCGGCAGGAACCGGAAGCCTCTGAAAATGCGACAGTTTTTGATCGCCTGAAGGCTGAAGAGCCGCCGCTGCCATCGTTTGAGCAGAGCGGCACGGTTAAAGACCTCTTCGAGACAGGCGCGCATGAGTGGGAACCGCCTGTACAGGAAACGACGGAGCGCTCAACGGCTGCGGCAAAACCAATGGAATCGGCGACGGGCAAATCCAAGAACATCCCCGCTGCCATCATTCTGGACCGCGCGACGGATGACTCTACGCCTCTTGAAGGTTTTTCCATCACGCAGTTCATGGCGCGCATAAAAGAGGAATTCCCGGAAGGCGAAGCGCATATTATGCCCTTGCCCTCCTGGGTGGAAGAAGCCGAACGCTACATTAGTGAGCCTGATTTCCTCGCTGATGACATGCCAGAGCGGTCAGTCGATTACACATCTGCGACGACGGCACCAAATGTGCCTGCTGATACGGCCAACATTGGCGAATGGGGCACAGAACGGTTGGAGCCGCTCAAGCGCTCCCATCCGCAGGACGATGAAGCCAGTATCCTCGATTCGCGCCCGCCGACCATGCCCGATATGCCGCCGGTACCGCCGCAGCGTCCGCCAACCATGCCGGATATGCCAGTAGTCGCGTCTGATGAGCCTGCTGAGGAACCTGTCAACGAAGACGTTACACAGCCAGCGCCCATAAGCGACTTCACTGAAGAATTTACATCTGCCGGACCGATTGCCGAAGAAGCGCCCGAACCTGCCCAGGTCGAAGAAATTTCTGTCGACGACTTTGAGTTTGTTGTCTCGGAAGAGAGCGGACATATTCCGGCGGTTGAAGCTGAAGAACCGCAACAACCTCAACCCGAACCTGTGTTTGAAGAGGATGTGCCGGAAGACGAAGAAACCTATTTCGCTCGTATTGCGCTTACGCTGACGCAGGTTTCCCTTGAGTTAGCCGGAGATGCGACCATCCTGGCGCAGGATGGCGAACTCGTCGCGCATGCTGGTCCGATGCCCATTGGCGATATTGAAGAATTGCTGCCTGTCCTCAAGCAGGATTGGGACACACGCCCTGAACGGGGTCGTATTCGCTTTGTGCATCAGGAGAGTACGGGCCAGGACTACATGCTGTACTCACGTATGGCCGAGGGCGGTTTCGTGCTGTCGATGCTGTTCGCGGGTGCCCAATCTATCAGCATGATTCGTGAACAGGCCCAGCGCATGCTGGATTCCCTGGCTACTGTGCCAGAGCGCGAAGTTGATGAACCCTCGACAGTTATGGGAGCCATTCTTGATGAGCCGCTTGAAGACGCCATCGAAGACCTTGCGCTTCATGAAGAAGTCGATGCTGACGAGATCGACATCGTCGAACTGGATGAATCACTGGTACGTGAGCCTATCGCGTTTGTCTGGATCGTGCGCGATACCCGCATGACCTTGCCCCAGGAAGCAACCGACCTGCTGGCCAATGAGCTTGGCCAACAACTATTGAATGCCCAGTGGCATGTCAATGAACTGGTTGTCGAAGGCGACTATGTGTACCTGTTTGCGGACGTTCCTGGCCAGAATTTGCTCGGCAACGACGAATTGGCGAACCTCATGCAAACCAGCGCTCAGATATTGGCCAATGACTATTCCGGTATTGAGCCGGATTCACTGTGGGCGGATAGCTACATGGTGCTGACGCCGGGCCGCGCCCTCACAACAGACGATATTCAGCGCTTCATCAATTTCGCCCGCCGCTAGGCAGTATTCGCTACACTCCAAATCGATTCTCATGGGAATGACAGGTGCATGGACCTGTCATTCTTGCTATAATCGCCCATATGTTCGCATAATCAATCCGAGAGAACCCTATGTCAGAGCGCCCTGTACTGTATTTGATTGATGGCCATGCCGTCGCATATCGTCAGTTTTTTGCTCTCCAGCGCGTGCCGATGAGCACCCAGGCAGGGGAGCCGACTGCGGCTGTCTTTGGCTTCACGCGCATCCTGCTGGATATTCTCTCCAACGTAAAACCGCGATACCTGGCCGTCAGCTTTGACATGGGCCTGAGCGCTCGTGATGAGTGGTTCCCGGAATACAAGGGCACACGCGAAAAAATGCCCGATGACCTCGCGACGCAGTTACCGCGCATTCAGCAGGTCGTTGAAACGCTCAACATCCCCGTGCTGACCAAAGAGAATACCGAAGCTGACGATGTCATTGGTACGGTAGCCAAACAAGCGCAGGAACAGGGCGTCGATGTCCATATCATCACGGGTGATCGCGATATCTTGCAACTGCTGACGCCGCATGTTCATGTGCAGTTGCCGTCGCGCAAAGGCCCAGATAACGTCTACGATGTAGACGCCTTCGTTGAGCGTTACGCGCTCCAGCCGACCCAACTCATAGACCTCAAGGCGCTGATGGGCGATAGCAGCGATAACATCCCAGGTGTCAAAGGCGTCGGCGAAAAAACCGCAACTAAGCTCCTGCAAGATTACGGCACGCTCGATGGCATCTACGAACATATCGACGACATCAAAGGCAGCACCCAGACCAAGCTCATCGATGAAAAAGACATGGCCTACCTCAGCCAGAAACTGGCTACCATCATCCAGGATATAGATATTACGCTCGACCTCGATGCCTGTATCGCCCATGACTACGACCCAATGGCGGTCGATGCGCTCTTTGGTGAACTGGAATTCAACAGCATTCGCCAGGAATTCCGCGAGATGCATGCAAGTGTCGAGTTTGATCCCTCGCCAGAGATCAATACAATCGTCGTCGATACTGAGGAAAAACTGGCGGATATGGTCAAGGTCCTGGCATCCGCTAAGACCATCGTCTGGGATGTGGAAACCACCAGTGTCGATCAGATGTCGGCGGATCTGGTCGGCATTGCGCTCGCTGTCGATAGTGTCACGGGTTACTATGTGCCCGTCGGCCACAAAAACCCCAATGCAGGCACGCTCTTTGAAGAGCAGGTGCAGCAGCAGTTGCCCATGAAAACGGTCATTGACGCTATACGCGGGCCGCTGACCGATCCTAACATTGGCAAAGTGGCTCACAACGCCTCTTATGACATCATCGTCATGCGGCGCTACGGTATAGATGTCACGCCTGTGACCTTCGATACCATGATCGCCGAATGGATGCGTGACCCGATCAGCAACAACCTCAGCCTCAAGCGTTTCGCTCTCAGCGAACTCGGTGTCACCATGACCGAAATCAAGGAGTTGATCGGCACCGGCAAGAAACAAATTCCCATGTCGGAGGTCGCCATTGAAGATGCTGCGCCTTATGCCGCCGCCGATGCCACCGTCACTTTCCGCGCTGCTGAGTACCTTAAGCCCAAGCTGACCGAATTAAGCGTTGAGCAGTTGTACAACGAAATGGAAATGCCGCTGGTTCCGGTCATCTGCGATATGCAGCAGGCCGGGGCACTGCTCGATGTGCCATATCTTCAAGACATGAGTACTCAGCTTGCCGAGAAAATCAGCAGCCTGGAAACAGAAATTCAGGACTACGCCCAGGATCGCACCTTCAATCCCAGCAGCCCCAAGCAGCTTAACGAAGTCCTCTTTGAAAAGCTCAAGCTGCCAACTGATGGCATTCGCAGGACCAGCCAGGGCTTTTCCACAGACATCAACACACTGGATGCGCTTAAAGATGCCCATCCCATCGTGCCCTGCATCATCGAATATCGTGAGCTGACCAAGCTCAAGGGTACCTACGTTGATGCTCTGCCGCTGCTGGTCAATGCCGTGACGGGGCGAGTGCACACCAGCTACAACCAGACTGGCACATCGACCGGACGTTTTAGCAGTAGCAACCCTAACTTGCAGAATATCCCGATTCGTACTGAATTGGGCCGTGAAGTGCGTAAGGCATTCATCGCACCGCAAGGCATGCACTTGCTGGCTGTGGACTACAGCCAGATCGAATTGCGTGTCATGGCCCATATGAGTGGGGATGCTGGCTTGAAAGAGGCCTTCCAGCAGGGACAGGACATTCACCGTGCAACCGCTGCCGCGGTCAATGGCATCGAACCCGAAGATGTGACCTACGAACAGCGCAGCTTCGCCAAGCGCGTTAATTTTGGCCTGATGTACGGCATGGGCGCCTTCCGCCTCGCGCGTGATAGCGACCTGACGCTGGCGGAAGCCGAAAGCTTCATCAAGACCTACTTCGAGCGCTTCCCTGGTGTGAAGAAATATATGGATGGCGTCGAACGTTCCGCTCGTGATGAGGGCTATGTACAGACGTTGCTTGGACGCAAGCGCTTCTTCCCGAATCTGGCAGCGGGTGATCGTGGTCAGCGCGCCCAGGGCGAACTTCGTGCTGCTATCAATATGCCGATCCAGGGCACTGCCGCTGACATCCTCAAGATTGCCATGCTCAAATTGCACGATGCTCTCCAACAGCGCACCGACAGCGCCCGCATGATTTTGCAGGTGCATGACGAACTGGTCCTCGAAGTGGAAGATGAGCAGTTGGACGAGGTGACACGGCTGGTAGTGGATACGATGGAAGCGGCTTATCCGCTGGATGTGCCGCTGGTAGCCAATGCCAGTATTGGTCGCAATTGGCTGGATATGACCGACCTGTAGTTAGCTTGCATGCCATCTGATGACAGTATTATAACCATTTGGGAAAGTGTTGTCTTCTTTGTTTCTAAAAAAGAAGGCCCTATGCTATACTTTGCGTAAGTTAACACTCATTTCATTCGCGCTTTCCCTCAAAAAGGTTATGTAACTGTCGTGAAGCACTTTCTGGACCTTGCGAGTTTATCCACTAGCGAAGTTGAGCACCTGCTGCAACTGGCCGTTCACCTCAAATTGGAATGGCAGTCCGGCGGCAATCGACCCGTGCTGAAGAACAAAATCCTGGGCATGGTCTTTCAAAAACCATCCTTGCGTACCCGCGTTTCATTTGAAGTCGGGATGAAGCAATTGGGTGGTGATGCCATCATGCTTGGCCCCCAGGAAATTGGCCTGGGCAAGCGCGAGAGTATCGGCGATGTGGCACGTGTGCTGTCCGGCTATGTGAACGGCATCATGGCCCGTGTTTTTGATCATTACCATGTTACCGAACTGGCCAAGTATTCGCGTGTGCCGGTAATCAACGGCCTCAGTGATGATACCCATCCATGTCAGGCAATGGCGGATGTGCTGACCATCAAAGAGCGCTTTGGCGACCTTCATGGTTTGAAGGTGGCTTACATTGGCGATGGCAACAATGTAGCGACATCACTCCTCTACGCCTCTGCGCACCTGGGCATGGATTTCTCAATCGCGACACCTGAAGGCTATGAACTGCCGTCCCGCGTTCGTGAACGGGGTGCAGCGCTTGCGGCCCATTCGGGCACGGACGTCATGTGGTCAACCCATCCTGAGCAGGCAGTCGAAGGCGCACACGTCATCTACACCGATACCTGGGTCAGCATGGGGCAGGAAGAAGAAACCTCAGAACGTCGTCAAACATTTGCGCCGTTCCAGGTCAATAAGGATCTGGTTAGTCAGGCGCACCCGGATGCGATTGTCCTGCATTGCCTGCCGGCCCATCGTGGTGATGAAATCACAGACGATGTCGCAGATGGCCCACACTCGATGATCTTTGAGCAGGCTGAAAATCGCCTTCATGCTCAGAAGGCGATTTTGGTGAAGTTGTTGGCATCCTGAGTTTGATAGTTTCGCTGTTCAAACGTGCATACTGTGTAAGGCATTTTTTAGTTTGAACAGATAACCTGAACAAGAGACGATTAATCATAAGTTGGTTGAGCCTATGGCAGATAATCCGAACGATCCTATGACCAACGATCCGCTGATGGATGATGAAGCCTTTGCGAATGCAATGGCTGATGATCTTTTTGGCGATTTTGACGAATTCGATGATGGCCCCAATGGCGGTGATCAGTTCAATCACTATCTGGAAGAGGGCAACATCGCTGCCTGGGACCTGAACTGGCCTGCTGCGATTGATGCCTTCACGCGCGCGGTTCAATTGCGCCCGGATGACCCTGAAGGCCATATCAACCTCGGCTTGGCACTGCTGCAAAATGGCCAGTTGCCACAGGCGCTTAAGGTCTACAAACGTGCTAACCAACTCAGTCCGGAAGATCCTCTGCCGTTGGAACGCAGCGCCGATGTATTGGAGCGTATGGGCCAACTGCGCGAAGCTGCCCAGCAGTACGTCAAAGTGTCAGAGCTGTATATTGCTCAGCGCGACCTGGATAAAGCCATTTCCAACTGGGAACGCGCCACGCAGTTGACGCCAGGGTTGGTCAGTGTACATGCGCGTCTGGCACAGGCCTATGAACGTATTGGCGACAAAGATCGTGCCATTCGCGAATATCTGACATTGGCGTTTAACTTCCAGCGCCTGGACGATGTTGATAAGGCCATTCGCGCTGTCGAACGTGCCCTGCGCCTGAATCGCAATAACCCGCAGGCGTTGAATACGCTTCGTGCGTTGCGTTCCGGCGGTGAGGTCATCCTGCCGAATGAATATGTCCAGCGAGAAGCCCCCGCCATTATTCACGATACTGGATCGCTGCCGCCGCTGTCGCTCGCATTTGATGACATGGACGAAGAAGATGAGTCCAATCCCCTTGGCCCAATGGGTGAGTCGCTTGACGAAGCTATGGAAATGCTGGCGGAGCATGTTGTAGAAAGTGGTCTGTCGCCGTTTGTGGCGCCCGCCTTGCAGGCGATGGAACTACAACGTCAGGGAGAGCACAAAGCGGCCATTGCCGCCTATGAAAATGCCCTTTCAAAGGGACTGAAGCATCCCGCACTCAAAATGAACCTGGGCGGCCTGTATGCATTGTTGGATGAACCTAAGGAAGCGCTCAAGCACCTGGGGGATGCCGTTAATCAGGACCGCCTGAAATCAGGTGCGCTCCATGCCATTGGTCGTGCCTATTATCTGCTTGGCGATCATGCGAAGGGCGCCGAGCACCTCATCGAGAGTTTGCGTCAGGTCGATATGAGTTTGGCCTATAGCGTCGATGAGGTTGAACAGCTCGACAAGGTGTATGATGGCTTAAGCTCCGCGCTTGGTGGACGCACAAAAGAAGTGCTTTCGAGCGTCAATGAGCGCTTCCTCAACCTGCTGACAGGCACGGACTGGAAAGTCCGTATCAGCGATACGCGCCGCCACCTGGATGAAACGCTGCGCGATGAGGGCGGTGAGGGCATGGTTGACCTGTTGGTCGCCAAGGGTGGCCACCAACTGGCAGAAGCGGTAGGTTCGATTGACCGCTATATCCGGCAGGGCCTGTATACGCTCGCCATCGACGAAGCCCATTACACAGTTGAAAAATCGCCTTTCTACCTTCCGGTTCACGTCCGCATGGCCGAGGTCATGATGAAGGAAGGACGTATCCGGCAGGCGATCAATAAATACAACACCGTCGCTCGCGCCTATCTGGTGCGTGATGAGCATGATCGGGCGGCGTCTATTCTGGGCATGGTGCTGGAAATGGCTCCGTTGGATGTCGATGTCCGCATGAACCTGATCGAACTGCTGGAAAGCCAGGAACGGACAAACGAAGCGCTGGATCAATACATCGCGCTTGCAGAAACATACCAGCAGTTAGGCGATTTCGACCGCGCCAACCAGACCTACGTGGCTAGCGAACGTCTGGCGCGCCGTATTGATGCCCCTGTAGAGCGTCTGGTACAGATCAAACAGTACATCGCCGATATTAGCCAGATGCGCCTCAACACGCGCCAGGCGCAGCGTGTCTATGAAGAAATTCTGGAGATTCAGCCGGAAAACGAACGTGCTTTGCGCGCCATCATTGATATTTACTATGCGCAGGGCAACAATGTGGAAGCGATTAAACGACTGGACAAGCTGCTGAGTGTCTTTGCCCGTCAGCACAAGATCAAAGAGATTGCCAGCCTGCTGGAAGGGCTTGTACGCAGCAATCCGCAGGATACGGCTCTGCGTGCCCGTATGGCCTCGATCTACCGTAAAATGGGCCAGAAAGATCGGGCAATTGAACAACTCGACGCGCTCGGCGAATTACAGCTTGATGCGGGCCTCACGCGCGATGCCGCCAACACCATCCGTCAGATCATTGGCATGAACCCGGATCGGGTCGAAGATTATAAGCGGTTGTTGTCGCAGCTCAACGGTTAACCACCGAAAAACCCATATATCATAAATTAGTGATTAAATCAGCCTCCTTAGAGGCTGATTGGGGTTATACTACATAACGAAACGGTTTGCATTGTCTGCAAATCCAGTACATAGCTCATGAGTAAACTGCTTTGGACCAATTAATCGCCATCGTCAATACCCTGACTGCTACGGACGTTCTGGACATCCTCTTTGTCGCGCTGCTTTTTTATGGCGCGAGTTTTTTATTCAGGGGGACCCAGGCCGTTGTACTCCTGCGCGGTGTCATGATTATCGTGCTGGTATTGATTGTGGTCGCAGGTATCTTCCAATTGGAGGCGCTCTCCTGGTTATTGACCAACGGCCTCACCGTGTTCGCGGTTGCGATACCTGTGATTTTCCAACCGGAATTGCGGCGTGGCCTGGAGCAGTTGGGGCGGGGGAGTACGCTCCTTCGCCGGACATCCCCCCTCGGTGTGCGCGAAGAAGTCATCGCTCAGATCGTACGTGCCTCTGAAAAATTGTCTGAGCGTCGTCATGGTGCTCTGATCGTCCTCCAGAAGAATGGCCAGCTTGATGACTACATCCGTACCGGCACCCAGATCGACAGCAGCGTGAAGGCGGACCTGTTACTGACGATTTTCTGGCCTAAGACGGAATTACATGATGGTGCTGTGATCGTCGATTATCGCGGTCGTATCGCCTCCGCTGCGGCGGTACTTCCATTGACGGCCAGCCGCAATTTGCCAAACCCCAAAATGGGGATGCGCCACCGTGCTGCGCTGGGTATCTCCGAAGTGAGCGATGCCATCTGTATTGTCGTCTCAGAAGAGACGGGCCGCATTGCCATCATGCACAATGGCCGCATGATCCCCCGCCTGGACCCGGAGCGGTTGCGTACCGTCCTCAGTGCGCTCTATGGTGACAATGAAACACAACGCACAACCCTGCGCGGTTGGCTGCGCGACCGCGTTGAAAACCTGACACAGCAACTACAGGAAAGCCGCACCTAGCATGTCCAAGCGTTGGCAAAAAATCCTGAATGAAAATTTGGCATGGTTCCTGGGGGCGCTGGTCCTGGCGTTTTTCGTTTGGTACGTCGCGACACTCCAGGCGGACCCCTTCGTCACCCAAAGCTTCTCAAGCATTCCTATTCGCCTGGATGTGAGTGATGGCCTGATTGTGACCAACTCTCCGCCGGAAGTGGCCAGCATCACCATTACGGGCCAGCAGTCCATTATGGGGCGGCTCAGGCGCGAGGACATCGTCATCCATGCCGATTTGATGGCGGCCAGCCCCGGTGTGCAGACGGTTCAATTGGTAGCCGAGGTCAACCGGGTTGTTAGCATTGATGACACGCGCCCGACGCAGATCACGGTTGAACTGGAAAGCATTGAATCCGGCCAGAAGCCAGTCATTATAGAAACTACCGACCCGCCAGCGGACATCACCGCCGAACAGCCTGTCGTTACACCGCTCGATGTGAATGTGAGCGGGGCCAGCAGCGATGTAGGCCGCGTTGTGGGCGTCTATGGCGAAGTCGATCTCAGTGAATCGCGAAGCGCGTTTGAAACGCAGGTCACACTCGTGCCGCGCGATGAAAATGGCCGCCGTGTTGATAACGTGACCCTGGACCCGACGACAGCGCGCGTCAGCATCAATCTGTATCGCCGCGATGATGTGGTACGCCTTGCTGTACGGCCCAATCTCCAACTGGAAACAACCGAAGAAGGTTATACCTTAACCACCATTCGCTCGGACCCGACTGAGGTGTTTGTGCGGGGTTCCAGCACAGCCCTGGCTGACCTGGGTGATACGGTCTTTACGGCACCCATCAGCCTGACGGGGCGTACGGGCGATTTCCAGGTAGATGTGCCGCTTGAACTGCCCGCAGATGTGGTTGTGCTCCCGGCCAATGACCGCAATGTGTCCGTCGAAATCGGCATTGAAGCCCAGATGAGCGTCGTACAGTTTGATTCTGTTCCGGTCGATTTTATCGGCCTGGGCGATGGCTTATCCCTGGATTCTACAGCTTCCACGATCTCGGTTGTCATCAACGCGCCGCGCATCCTGCTTGATAGCCTGACCTCGGACGACGTCCACGCTGTGGTCGATGTCAGCGGATTTGGCGTAGGTGAATATGAGATTACGCCGCAGATCAACCTGGCGCGTGGGCAGGCCCAGGCGGAAAGCATCATCTCGTTACCCAATGTCCTCAATGTGGTCGTTGTGTCCGCTGACGAGGTGCTTCCACCCACGCCTGAACCGACTTCTACAGGCAATTAGGACGACCATCTAACAGTTCTCTTGCAAACACGGCTACATCGTAATCGGTGTAGCCTGTATAATACGGCGTCAGGTAATTGTGAGAGATAAACAAGCATGGCACGTAAACCCATTGTTGCGCTCGTTGGGCGTCCCAACGTAGGGAAAAGTTCATTATTCAACCGCCTGGTGGGCGAACGCATGGCAGTGATCCATGATATTCCAGGCACCACCCGTGATCGTCTGCAAAGTGAATCCTTCTGGAACGGCATCACGTTCCATGTGATTGATACAGGTGGTATCGAAGTCTATCAGCCCAAAGGCACCCGTGATGAAAATCCGCTGGCGGAAGGTAGCAAGGACTTTGTTCCACAGATAGAAGCGCAGGCTCGCGCGGCTATCCAGGAAGCAGATGTCATCGTCATGGTCGTCGATATTCAGCAAGGTGTGACCGCCGCCGATGAAACCATCGCGGAGATTTTGCGCCGTTCGGATAAGCCCGTTGTGGTCGCCGCCAACAAGGCTGATGATCGCAAATACGAAGATGACGCTTATGAATTTTATTCGCTCGGTTTAGGGCAGGTGGTACCGATTAGCTCCATTCATGGCGGTGGTGTCGGGGATATGCTCGATGTCGTGGCCGAGGAACTGAAAGCCATCTCTGCTGATTGGCCCCACGAAGGCGAAGACGAGGAAGATGACGGCCTGCGTATCGCGATTGTTGGTCGTCCTAATGCCGGCAAAAGTACATTGCTCAACAAACTCGTTGGTGAAGATCGCGCCATCGTAAGTCCGATAGCTGGAACAACCCGTGATGCCATCGACACAACCCTGCGCTGGCATGGTGAAGACGTCACCATCATTGACACCGCAGGCATGCGCCGCCGTGGCCGCATTGATCCGGCAGTTGAGCGCTTTAGCGTCGTGCGTGCCTTCCAGGCCATCGAACGCGCTCATGTGGCGATTCTGGTGATTGATGGGCAAGAAGGCGTCACCGAGCAGGATGAGCATATTGCAGGCTATGTCATTGAAAAGTACAAGGGCCTCGTGATCGTCGTCAACAAATGGGATGCAGTGGAAAAAGATGCGCACACCATGAATGCCTTTATGGAAAGCATTCGCGAGCGTTTGCATTTTGTACCTTACGCTCCGGTAATCTTCATCAGCGCATTATCTGGCCAACGTATTCATCAGGTACTGGAAACAGCCTACCGCGTCTTTGAGAATCGCTTCATTCGTGTCCCAACCTCGGAATTGAACCAGATTCTACGCGCTGCCCTGGAACGTCATGCGCCGCCCGACAAAGGCGCACGCCGCCTGAAAATCTTCTATGGCTCGCAGGTACGCACGGACCCGCCGCTGTTCCTCTTCCATGTGAACGACAAGCGGCTGCTGCACTTTACCTATGAGCGCTATCTGGAAAATCGCATTCGGGATGCGTACCCCTTTGAGGGGACGCCAATACGCTTGAGCTTCCGCGAGCGCAAGCGTGAGGAAGAATAGCTAGGGCCTATCTCAGGGGCTTGAGGTCCACCAGTTCGTAGGCAATCGTCGGTTGCTGACGGCCCTTGACGCGCAGCTTACCCAATGGGTTAGCGACGACCAGATCGCCAAGCCGCGTCACCACGGACTCATCAATCAAAATCTGGCCAGGCTGCGCAATTTCCTGCAAACGCTTGGTCAGATTGACGGTATCGCCAATAGCCGTGTAATTCATCGCGTTTTCGTTGCCGATGTACCCGACAACGGCCTCGCCCACATTCACGCCAATGCTGTAGGATAACTTATAGCCATGCTGCACATTGACCTCATGCGCGGCGTGCATCATCGCCAGGGCGGCTTCTGCTGCCCGATGGACGTGATTTTCGATGGGGTTGGGTGCATTGAAAATCGCCATCAGACCATCACCCATGAACTTATCGAGCGTACCATCCCAGCCGATAATGACACCCGCCGCCAGGTTCAGATAGTGATTTAGTGTTTCCATGACCTGTTCCGGGGCGGCGTTCTCGCTCCAGGTGGTATATCCGCGAATATCCGCGAACACAACGCTGATTTCCTGACGATGGCCGCCCAGTTCAACGCCTTCCGGGCGTGACAGTGCCTGCTGCACGACTGAGGGCGGTACAAAGCGCTCAAAAGTGTCCTGAACCTGCTGTTTGCTGGCTTCCAGTTCTTTGTATAATCGGCTGTTCTGGATGGCAATCGCGGCATAGTCACTGAGTGCTTCCAGCAGTTCACGATCACCCGCATGGAACTCGCGCGAACTGGTCGTGTAGTTGGCCACGTTCAGAATGCCAACAATCTGGCCTTTGATCGTCAGTGGGGCGTAGGCCATCGCGATGGGTTTCATCGGATGCTTACGCAATTGTTCCGGCCCAAAAAGCATCGCCGCTTCTGTCTGGACAATATGACGCGCAATCGGATCGTCTATCGGGCGCTCACAGGCGCGGGCGTGGCGCAGCGTCTGGTTGATCTCAGCCCGGCAGACGAGCTTATCTTTCTCAATAAGCGAAAGTTGGCCTTCTTCTGCTTCACAGATGCGCGTCGCTGCCTGAACAATGCGCGGCAGCAAATCTGCAAGATCGCTGATGGAGGTTACATTCTTACCAACTTCATACAACGTGTGCAGTTGCTGCACGCGGTGTTGTAGCTCCTGGTTAGCACGCAGAATGCGCTGGGTGAGAGCTTCCTTCTCCCGACGCAGGCGCGTTTCTGCCAGGGCATATTCGATGGCTTCCAGCATTTCTTCTGGATAGAAAGGCTTACGTACATAATCCTTTACGCCCAGTCGATAGACCTCAATCGCGATGTCCTCAGAACCCTTCGATGTCATCAGAATTACGGGAATATCCAGATTATGACGGTTAAGCTGTTCCAGAAGTTGCGCGCCATTCATGCGCGGCATATGGAAATCGAGCAATATCAGGTCAGGTTGATGCTGAACAGCCATCTTCAGACCTTCACGACCATCATGCGCCAGGACGTGGCTATAGCCAGCAGGCGTTAAAACGTGCTCAACAACAAAGTCGAGCATATCCTGCCCGTCATCAACAACCAGTATCTTCTCTTGTACCGCGATGTCTTGCAGCTGTGTGACCTGCATAGGTTTCTGAACCACGTTCAATCCATGTTTTTGCACATCATGTTTACATTATAATGCAAAATAATAATTAATTTATTGAAATATCTCGTTTTAAAATTAATTATTAGTCAATTCGAGTGCCGATGGACTTGGCATTGCGCCGAGGAATTCAGCTTACTATAATGCGACCGATGCCGCAAATGCGTTATACGCGCCTTTTGATGCGCCCATACACATCAGCGAATTAGTGATACAATTGCCGATGTCAGCCCAGAAGAGACTGCCTGTTTGATCGTGAAACATGCTCCATTGCCGCGCCCCAAGATGCGCACGCCCATCTTCCTGATAGAAGTTCTTGATCGGATTATCTTAATCATCGCAATCTACGCGCTCATCAACATGGCAAGCGTACGCTATGTTGTCGATGGCATGAGTATGGAACCGAACTTCCACGATCAGGAATTTCTGATCGTCAGCCGCATCAATTATTTGCTGGGCGAGCCAGAGCAGGGCGATATTGTTGTCTTCCATTTTCCCAATAATCCCACCGAAGATTACATCAAACGTGTGATTGGGGTGCCTGGTGACGTCGTGGAAATACGCGATACCTACGTTTTTGTTAATGGCAATCTGATTGAAGAGCCGTATATTAATGAACCCTGCACGGTCACGAGTTGTAGCAACAGCGTGTGGCAGCTTGGGCCAGATGAATTTTTCGTCATGGGGGATAACCGTAATCGCAGCAGCGATTCGCGCGCATTCGGACCTGTCGGACGCGAATTCATCATTGGCGAGGTCGTCTTCCGTTACTGGCCTTTCGAGGATATTGGCCTGATGCATCAGTATAAGTTCAGGGAATAGTGGCATCAGTGACGCCCGCAGCTACAGCAAACCAACGATAGATGAGTAAATTCATGATCGAATCGACACAGCAAGCACCAACTGAAGCACCTTTATCAGTGGAAACCGAGGCAATAGCTCAACAACCAGCGACTGAACCTGAAGTCGAAGTGCGTCGACCAAGGTTACGGGTTCCTGGTTTTTTGGGTGAGCTGGTTCGCACGGTCGTCTTTGTCGTGCTGGCGACAGCGCTGTTCGATCTGGCGATCCCGCGCTCGGTCGTCGAAGGCAGCAGTATGGTGCCCACATTCCACGACGGTGATCGCCTCGTGATTAGCCGTGTTCACCTGCTATTTGGCGAAATCAACTACAATGACATCGTCGTCTTTAACTCGATGAACGTCAATGAACCGAACACGATGATTATCAAGCGCATCATTGGTCTGCCTGGTGATACAATTGAATTCCGTCAGCAGCATGTTTATCGCAATGGCGAAGAATTAGCCGAAGACTATATCAACGAAGAGTGTACGGCCTTTAAATGCCCAGACCAGATGACAACGCTCGGCCCAGAAGAATATTTCGTCATGGGCGACAATCGCAATCACAGCCTGGATTCAAGGCGCTATGGTGCCGTCACCCTCGATCATATGGTTGGGCGGGTGGTGCTTCGCTATTGGCCGCTAGATGCCATCGGACCGATTGATGAGTAAGCCAATTTTATGATGATCCCAAAGCAGAAGAACAATGCTGCCGATGAGAGCAGCCTGACCTCGACAGATCGACTTGTGCCGCACAATCGGCCTCGACTGCGTATCAGTGGCTTCTGGACGGAAACACTGCGAACCATTGTTTTAGTCATGGTCGTGACGGTCCTCTTCGACATGGCGATTCCGCGCTCATTGGTAGAAGGGCGCAGCATGGAACCATCGTTTCAGGATGGCAATCGCCTGATTATAAGTCGCATCAACTACCTGCTCGGCCAACCAGACTATGGCGATGTCATCGTCTTTAATTCCATGCGCGAGAGTGAAGTCGGTATCATGCTCATCAAACGTGTGATCGGCTTGCCCGGTGACACAGTCGAAATCCGTAATCTTCATGTGTACGTCAACGACCAGCTCGTCAATGACGACTATACTCAGGAAGAGTGTGGTGCTTTTAGCTGCACGGATCGTATCGTAACCCTGGGGCCAAACGAATACTTCGTCATGGGCGATAACCGCAACCACAGCACAGATTCACGTAGTTTTGGCCCAGTTACCCGCGACCACATTGTGGGGCAGGTACTGTTCCGCTATTGGCCCCTTGAAGAATTTGGAATCATTCAGCCGATTGAACCCTTTGTCGATCCTGAACCCACAGCTGTAAATGAGTAAATTCATGTCAAAAAATAAGCGCATTCGTTGGTGCCCAAATTGCCAGATTGGCAAACAAACGGCTAGGACAATAACCTTCACTACCCGCGTCGATGGTCGGCTGCTTCAAGTGCCAGATGTCAACCTGTATTCCTGTGATATCTGTGGCTATGAGGAATTTGATGCTGAGGTTGGCGAAATGATTGATGAGCTAAATGCCCTCGATACGCTTGACTCGCAGGATACGGCTACCACGTCAGGCGATCAGGCTGCATTGAACGCATCAACGCGCTATGAGCGTAAAGACCTGCGTCCAAAGTGATAGGCTGTCAGGGTCATTATTCGTAATTTCCTGATTGCGACCCTTGACGCTGTGGGGGTCATTTTATATACTGCTCTTCGTCATGGCCCGTTCGTCTAGGGGACTAGGATGCCACCCTTTCAAGGTGGAGACAAGAGTTCGAATCTCTTACGGGCTACACCAATCAATGAACATCAAAAAGTGAACAAAAATCCGGCTCGTGTATAGTCATGAGCCGGATTTTGTTTTTCTTGTCGTATGACCTAATCTGTGTTGACATAAATGCGGGAATTGATCTTGCGGAAAGCTATCGGGGTGATGTGTTTATATCGCCGGAAGACGCGCCGAAAGTAGTCCGCATCGGAAAACCCACAATCACGGGCGACTTCCTCAATCGTCATGTCGCTGTCCATCAGCAAGCGACAGGCACGCGCGATTCGGCTTTGATGAATGGCCTGCGTAATCGTATAACCATAGACTTTACGATAAATACGCCCCAGATAATCGGGATTAAAACCGAGTGCTTCCGCAACCAGTTTGGTTGTCAGATTATTGTCATTGTTCATCCAGATATAATTGTGCACGCTGTTGGCATGTGAATTGACCTTGTCGGAATCACCACCATTTTGTATCGACGAGGTCGCCACTTCAACCAGCATAAGCTGAACCAGCAGGTTAGCGGTTTCCTGGCGCAGGTCGCCTGTCTCCTGACTATCCAGGAAATACCGATACAGAGCTTCCAGTTTTTCAGGTCGCCTTAAACGATTCACCTGGGGAATTTCAAGAGGTTTGATGCCCATGTCGGAATCGTCCGATGGCAGATCGTCAACTTCAAAGTGAATCCAGTAGAACTGAAGGCCTTTCGGATAAGGGCGTGTTCCACCATGTCGACGATCAGGAAATAGGTGCAGTGTCTGTCCTGCTTCGATAACAAAAGCCTGATCTTCTTCCCAAAGTGTGAGTTCACCAGCCTTCACCAATATAAGTTCATGGGAGTCGATGATACGGGTCGGATGCGTTCCTTTACCGCGCGCAATCATGAGTCCGGCATTTTGTGACCGAATAGGGCAGGATACGTTAAGGGGTAGACTATGGCGAAAAATCTTGTGATCTCCTAAGAAGTCGGAATTGTCCTGAAATTATACTTTTTTGGTTGTACCCTTGCAAACTTAAGTACGTTATATTGGAATTGCGGTTAAATATTTTTGTTTTGGGAGTCCTTCTGTGAATACGAATACATTCACCTATCCTCGTCCCATCCCACTTGAACACGTTACAATCAAAAACGGTTTCTGGGCAGAGCGCCAGCATACCAATAGACAAACAACCATCCCGGCAATCTATAACAAGTTAGAAGAAACGGGGCGTGTCGAAGCCTGGACCATGCACCCGGAACACGAACGTCGTGAATTGGGGTCGGTTGTCCACATGTTCTGGGATTCTGATACAGGCAAATGGCTGGAATCTGTAGGGTATAGCCTTTGCAAAACGCCTAATCCCGATCTGGAAGCTCAGGCTGACGCCCTCATCGATATGATCGAGCAGGCACAGGCACCAGATGGCTATCTCAACACCTATTTCCCTGTGCTGGCACCCGATAAAAAATGGACCAATCTGCGTGATTGGCATGAGATGTATAACGCTGGCCACCTCATCGAAGGCGCCATTGCTTACTATCGCGCGACCGGTAAGAAGAAAATACTCGATGTCTTATCCCGCTATGCTGACCATATCGACTCGAAATTTGGTCGTGAAGAAGGCAAGCGACACGGCTATCCAGGCCACCCGGAATTGGAATTGGCACTGGTCAAGCTGTACCGTGAAACGGGCGAACAGCGTTACCTCAATCTGGCGACTTACTTCGTCAATGAACGTGGCCAGGACCCGATTTACTTTGATATAGAAGCGGCGGAACGCGGCGAACGCCGTGAAGATTTCTGGGCGCAGTCCTACCGTTATTGCCAGGCCCATATCCCGATTCGTGAGCAGACTGAGGCGACGGGCCATGCCGTACGCGCCTGTTATCTGTACGCAGGTATCGCTGATGTTGCTTTGGAAACAGGCGACAAAGAGTTGCTCGAGGTTTCTCGGCGCCTATGGGAGAATCTGACGCAGACGCAGATGTATGTTACCGGTGGCTTAGGCCCGGCCCATTCCAATGAAGGCTTTACATTCGGCTACGACTTCCCGAATGAGTCCGCCTATTCAGAAACGTGTGCGTCGATTTCGCTAGCTTTCTGGGCACATCGCATGTTCCATCTGGACCAGCGCGGTGAGTATATCGATGTGATGGAACGCGCTATTTATAACGGCTCGCTTTCTGGCATTTCCTACGAAGGCAATGAATTTTTCTACGTCAATCCGCTGGCGTCCTATCCCAATATTGACCCGTACAGCAAGTGGAGCGGCATCAACACCAATAAACATTATCGTCGTCAGGAGTGGTACTTCTGCCCATGCTGCCCGCCGAATATTTCGCGCTTAATCGGTAGCATTGGCGAATACACCTACTCGCAGACCGATGATCGCGTCTACGTTCATCTGTATCACGACAATACGGTGTCGCTGGACGTTAGTGGGCAAGCTGTTCAGATCGAACAGAAGACGAAATACCCCTGGGATGAAAATATTGCGATCACAGTCCAGTCAGAGTCGCCTGTTATGTTTGACCTCGCCGTTCGTATTCCGGGCTGGTGTCGCTCATTCCAGTTGTCGATCAATGGCGAAAAGATGTCTCTGCAACCAAAGAATGGCTACGTTGTCGTGTCTCGTGAATGGCAGTCCGGAGATACCGTCAGCCTGACGCTGGCGATGCCGGTTGAACGGGTGATGCCACATCGGGAAATCCGTCAGGATGCAGGGCAAATCGTCTTGCAACGGGGTCCACTGATCTACTGCCTGGAAGAATGTGACAACGGTCCACGATTGGCCAATATCGTTATTCCTGATGATGCACCACTGTCATCACACTTTGAAGCCGATCTCTTCGATGGCACGACCGTCATCACGGGTGAGGCGCTCCGTGTAGAACCGGATACCGACAGCCCTGATCTGTACCTGTTCAAGAGTAAAGTGGATGTCAAGCAGGAGCCATTTACAGTCAAGGCGATTCCGTATTATTTGTGGGCAAATCGTGAGCCAGGTGAAATGCGCGTCTGGGTTCGTTCTAGCTAAAGAGGGTTAAATTGGGTCATCTGTTTTTGAGCATGCTGTTGGTTTTGAGGGTCGGCCTGGTCGACTTGGGTCAAGTAACCAATATTTCAAAAATGATGACCTGTTTACACTAAATAATTTGTAAGTGATTTAAGGAGATTCATACCATGAGTTTGTCACGTCGTGATTTTTTAAAGATGGCTGGTTCCTCAGCCGCCGCCATGGCGTTCCTATCACGCCTCGGACAAGTTGGTATTGCTAATGCGCAAGATGTCACCACAATCGCATTTGGCGGTTGGGGCGGCGTTGCAGAAGATGAAGGCGTTCAGGAAGCGATTCAGGTTTTCATGGAAGAAAATCCGAATATCGCTGTTGATTGGCAGCACACACCGGATGCTGGCGAATATGATCGTATTCTTCAGACAAATGTTGCTGCTGGCACAGCCCCGGATACGTCCTTCATTGTTTCCGATTCATATGAAACATATGCGCTCAACGGCATTTTGATGGATCTGACAGACTATATCGAAAATGATCCGCTCTTCAGCCAGCCGGATTACTTCATTCAGCCGCAGGAATCCAATCGTAGCAAAGTCAATGGCCGCTGGTACGGTATCGGCTCTACCTGGGTTGCGCATCACATTTATTACAATGCTGAACTGTTTGATGCCGCTGGCCTGACCCCGCCAGGGTTCGGCGATGACGAAATCTACGACTGGGATACCTTCGTGGAAGTTGCCAAGCAGCTCACGATGGATTCCAATGGTCGCCACCCGGATGATTCCGGCTTTGATCCTGATAATATCGTGCAATGGGGTGTTTCCTGGCCGAATGACTGGTGGCAGCCCGTCGCTTCTGCTGTCTACTCCAACGGTGGCGCAATGTTCAATGAAGATGGCCTCTGTGCTTTCGACAGTCCTGAAGCCATTGAAGCATTCCAGCGCCTGAGTGACCTGACCCATGTTCATCATGTGGCGCCTCTCGCCAGCTCGATGGAAAGCCTGGGTATGACCAACACTCAGATGATCGATAACAACCGCCTCGGCATGGCCATTGATGGTTCCTGGGCGCTTTCCTGGACCAACCCGTCACTCATGAATGTTGCAATGGGCACGGGCGCTCTGCCGAAGATGACCCAGCCAGCCGCCGTGATGCAGGCCCACTTCCATGCGGCACTGGCTTCAACCCAGCATCCTGAAGAAGCTTGGCAGTGGATTCGCTTCCTGGCCACCCCATTCTATCAGCAGCACTTTGCCAAGATCGGCCTCTGGATTCCGAACCAGACCGCTATGCTGACACCAGAAGGCCTCGAAGGTTGGATCACCGAAGGTATCCATCCGGCCAACTATGCACAGTTCGCCGCTGAGTACCTGCCCAAGCACGGTGTCGCGGTTTCACTGCCGCCAGGATTTATCGAAGCCACAAATGACTATCTTGGCCCAGCTTATCAGGCCATTGGTATCGGTGAACCAGCGGAAAGCGTGCTGCCAGATGCAGTGCGTTCAGCCAATGAAGTCATCGCTGCCAACCTTGAAGCCTTGATGTAATTGATCAGTTACATCTGATGCACAACAGCGTCAACATATGACGAAATGCTCTGGGGAGGGCGCAGGAATGCGTTCCTCCTCAAAGCATGTTTGCTGGTATGAGCAAAACAATTTGAAGACCTGCTACCTCATATTGAGTCAGGTTGTATGACTATGACATCTGTGACAAAACAAAAATCCTTCTTTGAGTCTCTCGCATTCTTCCGCTGGTATAACGGTCTTTCTCTCAAGCGCCGACGGATGATATTGGGCTATATGTTCATTATGCCTTTCATCCTCGGCTTCATATTCTGGTTCCTGATCCCAGCAGTGGTAGCCGCAAACCTGACTCTGCAAAAATGGAACCTGATTACACCACCCCGTTACGTTGGATTTGAGAATTTTGAATCGCTGTTCTCTGATGAAATACTAGGACAGTCGCTCAAAGTAACTTTTCTCTTCTCAGCAATTTCGGTGCCGCTAGGGCTGGCTTTTGCCTTCTTCCTTGCGTCGCTTATCAACAGCAAAGTACGTGGCATTGCCATTTTCCGTACGATCTACTTCCTGCCGAGTATTGTGCCTGCTGTTGCCAATGCGATCCTATGGGCATGGTTATTTAATACTGAATTTGGCCTGATTAACTTCTTCGTTCGGGCATTGGGTGGCCCCAAGATTGCATGGTTGCAGGACCCCAATTGGGTGATGTTCGCCTTCGTCATATTGACGATTTGGGGCGTTGGCAACTCCATGATTATTTTCCTGGCAGGCTTGCAAGGCATACCAGAAATCTACTACGAAGCTGCCGATATTGATGGCGCTGGCCGCTGGGCCAAGCTCTGGTACATCACCCTGCCTGTGATGTCACCTGTGATTTTCTTTAATCTGGTGATTGGCTTCATCAATTCATTCCAGGTCTTTGTGAGTGCCTTGCTGATTACGAACGGTGGCCCACAGAATTCAACGTTATTCCTGGTTCTCTATATCTACCGAACAGCATTCCAGAGCGGCAAAATGGGCTATGCGGCTGTATTATCCTGGCTGCTATTCTTCATTCTGATGGGCATGTCCCTGCTCGTGTTCCGGTACATTGGTTCGCGCGTTTACTACGAGAATCCGGGCGACTAAAGGAGGCTTACGATGGGATTTGTTGATGCCCCTGCTGGTGCATATGTAGATAAGACCCCGCCCAAGACGCGGACGGATGCGATCTTCAAATACTTGAATATCTTCTTGCTGTGGTTCTTCGCCATCGTGATGATTTTGCCATTTCTCTGGTTGGTATCCAGTTCGCTAAAGACCCAAAATGCGATCTTCCAATACCCGCCGGACTTCATCCCTAACCCGATGGTTCCTGAGAACTACATCAACGCCTTAACGTATAAGCCATTTGGTCAGTATTTCCTGAATACGATTTTTGTAGCGGGCATGAACGTATTGGCTGTTGTGCTGTCCTCCTCGTTTTGTGCCTATGGCTTTGCGCGTATTCGCTTCCCAGGTCGTGACTTCTGGTTCGGGATTGTGCTGGCGACCCTGTTCCTGCCATATGCTATCCTGCTGGTACCGAGCTTCATCATCTTCACCCGTCTGGGGTGGGTTGATACATTCCTGCCGCTGGTCGTGCCGCAGTTCTTTGGTGGAGGTGCGTTTAATATCTTCCTGATGCGCCAGTTTTTCAGGACGATCCCAGAAGAAATAGCTGATGCGGCCCGTATCGATGGATGCAGTGAGTTTGGCGTCTACTGGCGTATTATGATGCCGCTCTCCAAGCCAGCCCTGATTACGATTTCCATCTTCACATTCCTCTTCGCATGGAATGATCTGATCGGCCCATTAACTTACCTGCGCTCACCGGAGAACTTCACCATTGCGGTTGGTTTGGCGTCTTTCCGCAGCCAGACGGACATCAGTTGGGACCTGCAATTGGCGGCTTCGTCAGCAGTCACCGTCCCGGTGATTATTCTCTTCTTCCTGGCACAACGCTACTTCATCCAGGGTGTGGTGATGACTGGCCTGAAAGGCTAGTAATACAGCAAATCTCGCTGATCGGATCAGTGTAGTGACAAGAAAAAAGGGCGTGGATTCAAATTCCGCGCCCTTTTTGTTTACTCGACTCTACTGTATGTGCCTATCACCATACAAGCGACTGGTTTGTCTGCGGATCATAGAATTGTAGGCGCTCTGGATTGAAGCGAAGGCCAACGGTATCACCGGGCTGTATTTTCAGCTTCGGGTCACTGAGGGCTAACATGCGGGTATCGCCAATGCGCACATCAATGAGGTCATCGCGGCCAAGCGGCTCTACAAGATACACCTCACCTCGAATATCGCTGCCATCGTCGACCACAATATCCTCCGGTCGGATGCCCATCGTGACAGGTCCTTTGTGTGCGAGTACTTTCTCCACCTGGTCGATGGTAAAGTGTGTCTTGAGGTCATTGTTTGTCGCAACGGGTCCGGCACCATTCTGGCTGACTTCCACATCGACGAAGTTCATCGGCGGATTGCCCACGAAACCAGCAATGAACAGCGTCTTTGGCCGCTCATATAACCCTTCCGGTGTATCGAAGGCTTCCAGCTTGCCCTGATTCATAACGGCGATACGATCTGCCATCGTCAAGGCTTCGATCTGGTCATGTGTAACATAGATCGACGTAATGCCCAGGTCGCGTTGAAGATGTTTGATTTCGCCACGCATGGTCAGGCGCAGACGAGCATCCAGATTGGACAGCGGTTCGTCAAACAGCAGCAAATCCGGCTCCTTGACCAGAGCGCGGCCAAGGGCCACACGCTGCTGTTGGCCACCAGAGAGCTGTGAAGGGCGCCTGTCGAGCAGGTGCCCAATGCCCATGACATCGGCCACACGCTGAACGCGAATATTCTGCTCGTTTTTGGATATCCCCTTGAGCTTCAGTGGATAGGCAATATTGCTATAGGCCGTCATGTGTGGGTATAGCGCATAACTCTGGAACACCATACCGATATTGCGCTCGCGTGGTTGTAACTGATTAACCACCACATCGCCAAAGCGCATGATGCCGTCCGTTGGCTTATAGATGCCCGCGACCATCAGCAGGGTGGTCGTTTTGCCACAGCCGGATGGCCCCAGGAACGCGACGAATTCGCCGCTCTTAATATCAAGATTCAGCGAATCGACCGCAACAACATTGCCGAATTTCTTAGTCAGGTTCTGAATATCAACTTGCATGAATCACTACCTTGTTAGGGGCTTAGCTACTGCCTTTAGTTCCGCCCGCATAGATGTTGAGCAAATACTCTTGTGCAAAGACAAACAGCAATAGGATCGGTATAAGCTGGTAAAGGCCCACCGCCGCCACCTGATTCCAGTTGACGGGCTGCATTTCGCCAGTCAGGTCACGGATCAGCACAGGCAGGTTACTGGTACGGGTGCCCACCATGAAGGTCGCTGGAATGAGATAGGTGTTCCAGCCCCCCAGGAATGAGAAAATACCCAGCGCCAGCAATCCGGGCCGAATTTGCGGCAGGATGATCTCGAAGAAGGTCCGCCAGCGCGTCGCTCCATCAATCATTGCGGAGCGTTCCATATCCCAGGAAATACCGTCGAAGAAGCCCTTCATCAGCCAGATGCCGAGCGGCAGTTCAAAGGCCACCATGATGAGAGCGACACCACCAATTGTATTGAAGCCAAATAGATCGCCGATTAAGGGAATATGCCCGATATTTTGCAGCACGATGAAGATTGGGATTAGAAGCGTCACAGCTGGGAAGCTGTGTAAAATCAACGTCATCGATAGAAAACCGCGCCGTCCAGGGAAATTCATCCGAGAAAGGGCGTACCCGGCCATCGAAGCCACCAGCAGTACGATAACAGTCATCACGACAGCGATCATCGCGGAATTGAGCGTCACACCCCAGATATCGAGTTGATTGCGTGCCCCCATCTGGCCGCTCAGGAAGGACCAGTTATCCAGCGTCAATCCACCGAAATTGCCGGTGGTATCAACCGGTAGCAGCCCCTCAGTACGCTGAGAAAACGTCGCGATAATCAACCAGGCATAACCCAGGAAAAGCGGCATCAGGAACGAAATCAGCAGCACATACGGAATCCAGCCGAAAGGTATCGCCAGGGCGAGGATTGCTGTCACAAATAGCGCCACATAGCCCATGTAGATGCTCGTCGTGTTGACACCTGAGATGGATGTCACTGTCACAGGTATCTGCTGTTCTTCACCATCGCGCAGAAGCCGGAATCTTAAAACGGCGCCGTCATCAGATTGCAGAATCGCCGTATCGAGTGCGGCTTTGTCAACGACATCCCGACGAATCGCAGTAATGACATCACCGACAAGAATGCCCGCTTGCTCGGCAGCCCCGCCTGCTTCAATAGCCGTAACAAGGACCCCTTCGTCGGCTTGCTCGGTAGTGAACTGCACCGATGTTTGTGTGCCGTAAGCGCCTGTTTGTGTGAGGGCCTGCTGCCCGACACTGATTGTTTGTACTGCCAGAGCCACCAGCATCGTAATGCCGATAATCAGTCCGCGTCGGTTCTTTAGCAAACTACGCGAGCGCAGTGCGGTCACAATCACCAGCGCGAAGGGCAGGGTAAAAATCATCGTATCCGCGATGACTGTTGTAAATGACTCTTCAACATTCACAGCAGATGTGGCATTGGCCAGTATTTCTCTGAATACCCAACTGACCCCCAACATAGCGACAGCCAGCAGAACAATATCCCGTAGCAGCCGCCAGAGCGCTGTACCCAGCGCCAGCGGTGGTGCCTTGCGCGGTCCTGCGACCATAGTCGGATCAGTAACGGTCATCACAGCACCTCGATTTTGGGTTCTGCGACCAGTTCGTTAAAACGGAACACGCGCATATAGACAACAGCCAGCACCACGCCAATGACCACCAGCACCACCGAGAAGGCCGCGCCGTATCCCCATTGCGTATTGCCATAATAATTGGACAGTGCTCGATGATAAGCTGCCAGCGCCCAGACTTCGGTACGGTTAGCCGGACCGCCGTCTGTAAGCAGCAGGATTTGCTCAAACGATGTCAGTAGCGATAGCGTCTGGTAGGTGATGACAAAGAGCAGCGGCCAGCGCAGCATCGGCAGGATGATATGGCGAATGCGCTGGATCAGGGTCGAGCCATCTACCAGTGAGGCATTCATAATGTCCTTCGGGATCGACTCGATTGCCGATGTGAAAATAATCATGCCGAAAGACACGCCAATGAAACCGTTGACGACGATAACGAATACCCAGGTGTAATCACTGGCATAATTGACAGGCGCCTGACCAAGCAGCTCGTTAAACCAGTTCAGGATGCCGAATGGCACATCTGCCAGAATGCGCTCCCACATCATGATATAGATGGCCGATGTTGTGATGCGCGGTAGCATCCACAACGCCCTGAAGAAAAATCCGGAACGCCTCGGAATATGCACCGTCAGCAACGAAACAATCAGTGCCATCGTGACGTTGAAGAACGTCAGCGTACAGAGCACATAAAAAACGGTATTGAAGAAAACTTTTGAAGCAAACGGGTCGTTCACCAGCGTTTCGTACTGCCTCAGGCCCACATATTGCCATTCAGCGATATTGGTGGTGAAGTTATCCGTTGCCAGGTTGGTGGTACTCATCAGAATGACGAGAAGCATCGGGATGAAGAAGAAGAGGATCACCAGGATGCCAGCCGGCGCCAGAAAGCTATAGGCCGTCAGATTAGCGGCCAGCGCGCGCGTTCGGCTGCGTTGGTTCAAAGTTGGATCAGAGGGGGCAGCTTGCACTGCCCCCCCATTGGATTGACTTGCCATAAGTTAGTCTGCTCGCAGTTTAGCGAATAACGACGTCAGGCAGCTCGTTTTGCAGTTGTGCGACGGCGAGGTCAACGGCTTCCTGTGGTGTCGCTTCACCAGTATGGACAGCAGTGATGCCCGTCCAGTACGCATTCGACCACGCATTCCAGGCAGGGGTGTTGGGCGCGCTGGTGGTATAGTCCAGCATGTAATGTGCCCCACTGATGAACGGATCGTTCATGTAAGCATCTGACTCGATCTGTGCATTCAGAATGCCGAGATGGAAGCTGTCGATGGCGTGACGGTTGTTGGCATCGGGTGTCGTAACGGCAGCGATAAGTGCCATCGCAACATCAGGATTCTCACTCTGGCTGCTGATCATATAGCTGAGTGGGTGCGTCAGGGTCACAGGAATGCCTTCTGACATCGCTGGGAAGAGCATGAAGCCAATATTCTCTTCGAGGTAGTCAAGGCCACCACGATCTGCCACGTAGTTACGTCCCCAATCGGCGAGGTTCCACGTGCCGCCCTGATGGAACAGGACCTGTTCTGCTGATGAGAATTCAGTGGACAGGGTCGCGCCATCATAGCCGATCATATCAGGACGGGTGACGCCGCGCTGTACAAAGCTGCCGATCAGTTCATAAGTACGCAGTGCTGCATCGGTATCAAAGACGATTTCGCCTGCATCGTTCATGACTTCGCCGCCCATGCCGTAGTAATAGATGAGCCAGTCGAAGCCGTTACCCGTGCGGTGGTAGTAACCCTTACCTTCTTCGACGACACCTTCTGCCACAGCCTGTTCAGCGGTAGCCAGCATGTCTTCAAAGGTAAATTCGCCTGATGCCACACGTTCCGGCAGGCTGGCGATTTCTTCGTCGCTCCAACCCAGGTCGGAAAGCAGCAGCTTGCTGTAGAAGATCGGACGTGCTTCCGCATCCTGCGGAACGCCCCAAATCTGACCATTCCAGCTCTGTGATTCCCACAGGTTTTCGACGACATCGTCAAAGGCAGGATAGTTGGGAAGCATATCATCCAGCGGCAGAATAAATCCGGCTGGTGCCCAGGCACCGATGTCTTCGTGACCAGACAGGATGATGTCAGGGGCTTCACCAGCTTCTGACGCCAGAACGAATTCTTGCTTGTAATCGCCCCAGTCTTTATTGTCCTGGATCAGATTCAGTTCGAGATTGATACCGAGGTCCGCTTCAACCTCTTCCTCAACCTCAGCGAAGTTATCGCAGCGCCAGTTCTCGCCACCTTCGATATTGGCTTTACAGCGGATGGTGATGCTGACGGTATCCTGTGCCTGGACGGCAAATGATGCCAGGATCAGTACAAAAATAGCAAAAACACTAAATTTCTTCATGAAAGTTCTCCTCATTGGGAATGGGCATGATAGTGTTCGGATAGGTTAGATCCAGGTTATTCGGACACTGTGCATGTATGCCCCCTTTCTGCGAAAATAATTTTAAGATTTAGGAGGAGTCAGTTTAAATATTTTTAAGATTGTTCTTAATATACTTAATCTAAGCAGGAAAAACAAAAACCACTTCCAGAGGGGCCCCTCTGGAAGTGCCATTTTATGAGAATTTCTGTGTAACGGCTTGTATACTACTGCGCGTGGAAAAGCATACTATTCAGGCTTCCAGGGCCAATGAACGCAGCTCGCCACTGTTGGGAAAGCAACATAGTCCCCATGCCCTTTGAGTACGAAAGTGGTCACATCATGCCCCTCTAACAGCGACTTGGCGAAGTCCATCGTCCTCCCGCTCACACTGACATCGTCCACCAGCAGAATACGCTCTGGCTGATTTGGCAGATCAGGTTCTTTTAATAATTCAGGCCCAGGGCGTTGCGGGCTGTTATCTGGTGCCCGAAAATTAATAAACAGCATCGTCATGGGCTTGCGCAGTTGGTGGGCCAGCATCACCGCAGCCGACGCGCCACCAGTCGCAATGCCAACCACCCGATCAACATCGGGCAGGTCCATACTGTGCAGACGCTCGCTGATTTCCTCAAAACTCAAAGCCACTTTATCGGACATGATTTCTTAACTCACTTGCTTGTTGATAGTTGGGATAGGGTGCGACTGTGCCAGATCAACCTGGTATTCCCTGCTCTCAGTTCGGATAGTCAGGTTATTCTCATGAGCACGCACAAAGGTATCGCCCACAGCGAACACGCTCCATAAAGTCATGTTTTTGCCGGAACATGTCATCGCCACTGAAATAGCCGGCGACTTTTGGCCGTAATAACGAGATTGCCAACCGTTTATTTCGTCAACATCAGCCCGGATCGCGCTCATATTAACATCTGTGTCGACAGCACCCACATGCAGCCTATACGAACCCTGTGGTGTATTCAGCGTGGTGGCATTCTCGCCGATTTCATACGGAAAATCGTTCAGCAGCCAGTGAAGTCGGTAATCGTGCTGCGCTGATGCCTGCATGCGATCAATGACAACCCAGATATCCCGAACGAGTTGCAGCACGCTCCGCTGATGGTCAACCCTATATTCTTGCCGATGATAGCCTGTATGCGCACCCTGCCACAATGACCAATTGCCGTCGCTATCGTGCTCACGATAGATATCTTCGCACTGTGCCCAATCCAGCCAGGTAAAGCGGCTCGCACGGGGCATGTGCTCCTGCCCATCAACCATAACCGTATTATGGACAGCCGTTGTCGCTAGGGCATTGTTCCAGGGATCAGGGGCATTATAACGATACGTTCCCGCATCAATCGCGATATTCTGCCCACGCCACCAGAGATCAACATGCAATTGGTCGCTGTGCTGTGGACGCTCACTGTAAACAGGCGCGTGGATGAATGCCCAGCTTGTTTCGCCATGCTGCGTGTAATAACCACCTTCAACAAATGCACCATCTCGGCGAACCAATCCAGCAGCCTTATCCGCCGCGTGATAGCCAAACCACAACAGCGCCTCATCCCAGGGGCCTGCATCCAGCAACCGACGCCCATGACACAAAAAATGCCCTAACTGCACCAGTGGCCGGAAGTCTCTATAGTCGCACTCACTCAAGGGCAGAATGAGCGAACCGTCATTGCTGCCATGATTGGGCGTTTGACCTGTTTCTGGCTCAATCATCTGGCCGATGAAATCGACCGCACTTGTAACGCGCGCATACAACCACTGCGGTAGCGGCGCATTGTTGATCTCACCCAGTCGCATGGCCCACATAACCGCCTGTAAGGCCATACGCTGGTAATTCAGCGAATGCATGGAATAGGTGCCATCTGGCAAAAATTGGAACGAGGTTTCTCTCAATAATTCATGCTGGCCTAGTTCGCACCAGTGATCTGCTTGTGCCAGTTCTGGGAATAATATGCCCACAGTCCACAGGCCAACCGCCTCACTGATGCCGTGATTGCTGCGCGTGGACCGGGCATAACCCAGATTTTGCTCAACGCGCTCGGCTTCAGCAGCAATTGCCTGGACCAGTTGGCTGACCCGATCTGCCGTTGTCTGCGGCGTATCCCAGAAAGCATATAGTCCAAAGCACCAGGCCATCAACCGTATCGAAGTTTCCTGGCCACACTTCCAGTTCGGCCCTCTTTGGGGCGGATTTTTCTCAATCCAATCCAGCACCAGCATCCAGAATGCTTCTGCATACAGCGCATTGTGTGTTCGCGCATAGGCTCGCACCAGCGTATAGACCATGCCGAATCGGCTGGGTTCCCATACATATTTAATATCTTGCCCACCAAAATCAGGAATCAGCGACCAGTGCTTATCATGGGGCAGATGACTGTTATCGAGTGGGTTCCAGTGCCAGTCCGGCGGGAATGTGCCTTTGATAGTCTCGTTGGAAAAATAGATGTATTCGCCTTCGAGCAGGGCATTTGCTTCATCAATGACCGCGCTGTCGTCGGCATTCTCAAAATGGGGCAGCACATCAAACAGGAACTTAGGCGCATTTACCTGGCGCCACACGAAATAAGTATCAGCTTCAGCCGGAATACCTGGCTTGAGCCATGTTTCCAGTGGTCGATCATCCCATTCATAGGCTGGCATCTGCCATGTGAGGAAGCCGCTTCTCATGCGTGCTGTATAGCTGGCCCGCGTTAGCAGCCATCCTGGCCCAAACTGTTGTATCAGTTTTTGCACTTGCTTAATCTTGTTGACCATCGGCCACTGATCCTACCCATGCCTGCTTGTTTATTATCACACAGGCCGCAAAGGGTCGGTATACAGATTTACTACGGGCTATGGTTGTTGAATGGGCATCTCTGCCGCCGGATACGATCCCAGCACGCGCACATCTGCCGTATGCTCCTGTAGCTCCGCGAAGGCTTCCTGGAAGTTCTCATCCTGTGTGTGCCCGTCGAAGTCCATATAAAACATATATTCCCAGGGACGGTCGCGCAGTGGGCGCGATTCCAGTTTGGTCAGGTTGATGTTGCGCTTGCCAAAGCACAGCAAACACTCAACCAGTGCCCCAGGTTTGTGCTTGGTCGTAAAGATCAGCGAGGTCTTATTCTGCTTGGCTGGCGGAACTTCCGTCTTACCCAGCACAAAGAACCGTGTGTAATTCTGCTCAACATCCTGGATGTGCTGGGCCAGCACTTGCAGGCCATACAACTCGGCCACATCGGCCCCGGCGATAGCTGCCACACCCGGTACAGGATCAGCCGCGAGGTCTTTGGCGCTGCCTGCCGTGTTATACCAGTTGACTGGCTCGAAGCCATGTTGTTTGAGGTAGGTCGCGCATTGTGCCAATGCCTGCGGATGTGAGCGCACCTGCCTGATGTCAGCCAATGTGGTCCCTGGCATCGCCAGAAGTGCATGGTCGATCTTGAGAATGACTTCGCCTTGAAT
The DNA here is from genome assembly GCA_020634165.1 of Anaerolineaceae bacterium. Taxonomy (GTDB): domain Bacteria; phylum Chloroflexota; class Anaerolineae; order Aggregatilineales; family Phototrophicaceae; genus Phototrophicus. The sequence goes on from JACKCF010000001.1 coordinate 1,533,422, forward strand.
CTTGACGTTATGCGCGGTGAGCAGTTCATATGCCGTTGAAACGGTTCCGGCGAGGCTGTTTTCAATGGGCAAAATCCCATGATCGACTTCGCCTTTTTCCACCAGCGCGAGGATTTCATCAAAGCCCTGGCACTGTACGTCATCCATATCATTGCCAAAGTGCTGCGCGGCTGCACGCTCAGAATACGCGCCTTTGATGCCAAGGTAAGCAACTTTTCTCATGCGTTCTTCTCTCCTCGCTGACTGGCACCGTAAAGGCGCTGCCAGATTTGTTCTGCTTGTTGGCTGTGGTCGGCAATGCTGTCGATGTCGTTGGCTTCGACCAATTGGGCGAAGTGCTCCAGCTGGGCTGCAACGTCACGCAGGGTCGTCGCAATTCCTGCCGGATTGGTCGCAAAGACATCCCGCCAGAACCCCAATGGCTCACTGGCCAGGCGCGTCGTCTCTCTAAAGCTGCCCGCTGCCAACTTCCAGATGAGGTCGTCTTTCTGGTCTGCGGCAGTGATGACGGCAATCGGCAGCAATCGGCTCAGGTGGCTGACCATCGCCACATATTCATCATGCTTGTACGCATCCAGCCAAAGGGGTTGCGCCCCCAGGCTTTCTACAAAACCCGTGATGATATTCTTCGTATCGACAGTGGTATGCCGTGTGGGGCACAGCGCAAAAATGCGCCCCTGGAACAAGTTGGCGGATGCTGTATCAACGCCCTGCGTCAGTCGTCCCGTCATCGGGTGCCCACCGACAGCCTGCACGGTATCGGGGAGCAAGTTCATGGCCTCAACGATCTGCGCCTTGGTGCTGCCAACGTCCAGTACGATTGTGCCAGGTTTCAGCATCGGGCCAATCTCTGCCAGGATATGCTTGATCGCTTCGACGAACACCGCCAGAATGACCATGTCGGCATCAGCGATAGCTTCCTCAGCCGTCGTGGCTGCCTGATCGATAGTGCCCTTTGCGAGCGCGCTGATCGTCGCTTGCTCGCTCTGATCGTAACCAATCAGCGTGACCTCAGCGTTTGATGCCTTCAGACACGTCGCAAGCGATGCGCCGATCAGTCCCAGGCCAATGATACTGATCTTCATCGGGCCGCTGCTGCTTCAATACTTTCGGCAATGATCTTCGCCCCAGTTTGCAGCTTTTCATCATCCATCATGGTAAAGCACAGCCGCATATAGCGATCATCCGCGCCATCGACGAAGGCATGGCGACCAGGCATGAAATCCGCACCGCGCACCTGGGAAAGTTCCAGTACATCCTGTGCTTTGATGTGCTCTGGCAGCGTCATCCAGACGAAATAACCGCCCTGGGGAACATCCCATTCGACATAATCGGGTATCTCTTTTTGCAGAGCTTCTACTAAAACACCGCAGCGCTCAGAATAGTGATTGCGGGCATATTCCAGTTGGCTTTCGTATAGTCCTCGTCCAATGAACTCGCCGACCATACCGGAATTCAGCGTGCTGGCAACCGCGTCCCCCTTAAACTTGGTGAAGGACTGCGCGTGTGCTTCGTTGGCTGCCCATATCCAGCCAAGCCGCAGCGAGGGCATCAGTGTCTTGGAGAATGACCCAACTGAAACGACATGACCGCTGCCCTCATCATAATGGCGACACAGAGGTGGCGGCGGCGAGTCGAAATACAGCCATTGGTAGGTGGTATCTTCCAGCACCGTAAAGTTATGCTGCTGCGCCATCTCGACCAGCTTTTTGCGATTTTCCGGCGAGGCATTAACGCCCGTCGGATTGTGGAAGCTCGGTATCGTGTAGACCAGCTTCAGCCTGTCACCATACTTCTCAACCAGACCTGCCAGTGCATCCAGGTCGATGCCTTCCCGCGTCATCGGTGCGCCCACCACATCAATATGGCTCATCTTGAGGATGTTAATCATGTAGTAAAAAGTGGGGTCTTCCACCACCACAATCGACCCTGGTTCGGTCACGGTACGGCAGACAAGGTCCGTCGCGGCGATAGCCCCAGCCGTGATGACCAGTTGTTCCGGTGTCGCTGTCTGCGTTGAGTGGTCTGTCAGCCATTCGGCGATTCTCTCGCGCGGCATCAGCGGTCCTTGCAGAACGCCGCCATACTGGGTGGCGCGGTCCGTTAGCAGCAAATCCTGGGCGATGCTGGCCAGCTTTTCATGCGGAACCAGAATTTCCGTATTTGGGTAACCTGTACGCAAATCGTAAGGGTATTTAGGCGTCATAATGTTCTCTGGATGATAAGGCGTGTAGAATAAGCCCAAGCATACCACCAAGATGTTTGCCTCAGCAAATGGCGGATGTTTTGGTAGTGCTTTTTACTGACATAATTTGAACATATCCAAATGAATGCGAATAAGATTATGACCATTTCTTTTGCACGCGGCGTTCCTATTCATGCCATGATGCCTGTTGATTTGTTGGCACATAGCAGCCAGCAGGCCCTGGAAAAAGACTCTCAGGCGGCTTTGCCATATGGGTCAGTTTACGGTTATGGGCCGCTGCGGAACTGGTTGGCGCAGCAGAATGGTACCGATGTCGATCACATCATCATCGGCAATGGCTCCATGAACCTGATCGCCAATTGGGCACAGCATTATATTCACCCTGGCGACTATGTCCTCGTGGAAAGCCCAACCTATGATCGCGCCCTGACCATCCTTCGCAGCCTGGGCGCGCAGGTCGTCGCGCTGGAACAATACAGCGATGGTATTGACCCTGATGAATTGGCTGCTTATGTCAGGCAGTACCGCATCAAGATGGCTTACCTCATCCCCGACTTCAATAATCCCTCTGGTGTCAGCACCAGTGAGGAGAAGCGCCGCGCCATAGCGAATCTGGCGCAACAGAACGATTTCATCGTCGTGGAAGATGGGGCTTATTCCAGCCTGCGTTATGTTGGCCAGCCCATTCCGCCGATCCGCCACTATGCGCCCGATCACACCGTATCGACTGGGTCGTTCAGTAAATTGCTGGCACCTGGGTTACGCACTGGCTGGATGATTGTTCCCGACCGTCGCGTCAAAGATTTTACGACCTACTTGCAAAATACCTACATTTCTCCGAATCAGTTCGCACAGGCCACGATAGCTGAAGCTGTCATGTCGGCTGATTTTGGACCCCATCTAAAATTTCTTCATGAAACCTACCTGCATCTGCTCAATCTCACGCAGGCCGCGCTGCTGGAACGTCTTGCGCCTCTCGGTGCCACATGGACGAAACCTGATGGGGGATTCTTCTTCGGCATCAATCTGCCGCCGACCAGGCGGCCCGTCTGGGATGCTGCGGACGATCAGGGGTTGCAGCTTGTGAATGGGGACGCCTTTTTTGCACTGCCAAAAACAAACAACTATATACGCCTGCCATTCTGCTCACTGACGGAAGGTGAAGTTAGCGCAGGCATTGAGCGTCTGGCAACACTCGTCGCCGATAATCTGGCATGATACCTTGAATTGGCATGCTATTTTCCTTGACGCCTACTATCAGCAAGAGTAGCATTTTATCTGTTTACCGTGTGCCACCTATATAAAGGTAAGCACAGTGTTTTTAGACAAATCGGCCTCTTACTGAGCTGTGAATTCATCTGGCTGTTTATTTCTAATAAGGAAGGTCTTGTATGGCAAAAATAGCATTTATCGGGGCTGGCAGCACAGTATTCGCCAAGAACCTGATGGGGGATATCCTCAGCTATCCTGAACTTGCAGATTCACACATCGCTCTGATGGACATCGATCCGGAACGCCTCAAGACATCCAAACAGGTTGGCGACAAGATCGCCAAAACGCTTGGCGTCAATCCGACGATCACCGCCACAACCAGCCGCGAAGAAGCCCTCACAGGTGCCGATTACGTCATTGCCATGATTCAGGTCGGTGGATACAAGCCCAGTACCGTTATCGACTTCGAGATTCCGCGTAAGTACGGCCTGGAACAGACCATTGCCGATACGCTTGGCATCGGCGGCATCATGCGCGGTCTGCGTACGATTCCCGTCCTGCTGGATATCGCCCATGATATGGAACGCCTGTGCCCGAACGCGCTGTTCATCAACTACGTCAATCCCATGTGCATGAACCAGTGGGCACTCAGTCGCGGCAGCAGCATCAAGACGGTTGGCCTGTGCCATAGCGTCCCGCACACCGCCCATGAGTTAGCCAATGACATTGGCGTACCCTATGAGGACATCAACTATATCGTCGCTGGCATCAATCACATGGCTTTCTACCTCAAATTTGAGGATCGCAAGACAGGTGAAAATCTATACCCCCTGATTCAGAAGGTCGTCGATGAAGGCCGCGTGCCGGACTGGAATCGTGTTCGCTACGAGATGTTCCAGCGCCTGGGGTACTTTGTGACGGAATCCAGTGAGCACTTTAGCGAATATACGCCGTACTTCATCAAGAAGCAGTACCCGGAACTGGTCGAAAAATTCAACATTCCGATTGATGAATACCTGGGCCGTTGTCAGGCACATGTCATTGCCTGGGATATGCTGGAAGAAGCCCGTGCGACAGGTACGTCAGTGGATGAAGCCGCCATCCGTGAAGCCGTCGATGGCCTCAAGCTGATGCCGCGTATGAAAGCTGGCACGGTCTATTCCGTGACGCACTATGATGAAGTTCGCCGCAGTGTGGAGTACGGTTCGCAGATTATCTACAGCATGGAAACGGGTAAAGAGCAGGTAATTTACGGCAATGTACCGAATACGGGCATCGTTACCAATCTGCCCGATGGTTGCTGCGTAGAAGTGCCGTGTCTGGTTGATAGCAATGGCATCCAGCCGACCCATATTGGTGCGATTCCGCCGCAGCTTTCTGCCATCATGCAGACCAATATCAATGTGCAGTCATTGACCGTCGAAGCAGCGATCACGGGCAAGAAAGAGCATATCTATCACGCCGCCATGCTCGATCCACATACCTCTGCCGAACTGCCGCTCGACCAAATCTGGGCGATGGTGGATGAACTCATCGAAGCTCATGGTGACTACTTGCCGCAATATAGCTAATACCACTTTCACAAACAATCGAAGCCCTGGGAACAGGGCTTTTTCTTTGCTTCTGTCCATAGGGCATGACGATAGGTATCAGGTAGAATACCGATATGTGTCGCTCTCATAGAAAAGGAACCCCATGATACTGTGTGTTACGCCCAATGCCGCTATCGACCGCACCTTGATCGTGTCATCTATTGCGCTGGGGGAGGTCCACCGCACCAACGATGTGATTGCAGCGGCAGGCGGCAAGGGCATCAACGTCGCCCGCGCTATCAAAGTACTGGGAGGTGATCCCATGTGTGCTGGCATTATCGCTGGCAACACTGGCCACATGATCGCCGCACTGGCAGAGCAGGATGGACTGCCTTCCCACTGGACACAGCTTGCTTCTGGCGAATCGCGCATGTGCATCATCCTCGTGGATCAGGCAAAGGGCCAGTCCACCGTGGTCAATGAGGCAGGTGTGGAGATTAATACAGACGATTGGGCACAGTTCGTCACAGATGTCGAGGCAGAATCGAAAGATGCTAGCCTGATCGCATTTTGCGGCAGTTTGCCAGCCGGATCATCTTCAGATGCGTTTGCAGTGGCCCTTAAAAACCTGGCGAATGCAGGCCGCCGCGTCTGGGTAGATACCAGTGGCCGCTGGTTACAGGCTGCTGCTGGGCTGCCCGGTGTGTCGATCAAAATCAATGATGAAGAACTGGCCCAGGTGGTGGGGCATGCTGCCGCCGATGTTCAGCAAATTGCGGATTCTGCTGTTGAAATGTGGCAGCAGTCGCAGGCACCGGTGGTCGTGACGATGGGCGGCAAAGGCGCCATCTTCGTGCAAGATGCTGACCATCGCTGGTGGACGCAGTCGCCACCGATTGAAGTTTTTAACGCGGTTGGCAGCGGCGATTCCTTCCTGGCTGGCCTGCTGACAGCCCTCGAAAATGGGGCCAATTCCCCGGAAGCGCTGCGACAGGCCGTAGCGGCTGGTTCGGCCAATGCCATGTCGAAGGGTGGCGCGCACTTTTCGGTTGATGACTTCAAAACGATCCTGGCCGGGACGACCATTCAGACAATCTGATCGAAAGCGTCGTTATGTCGCTTCAGCCATCGGCCAATCGCGCTCTCGCAGCATATTGACAAGCCCGCCTGTTTCGAGGATGGCGCGCACCGTCGGCGATAGCGTTGGTATGGGGTAGGCATTCCCATTTGCCACAATGACATGCTCATCCAGGTCGATTTCGATGCTGTCACCGGTTTGTAGTGTGTCAGCCAGACCAGGGCAAACTATCGGATGTACACCTTGGTTGATACAGTTGCGGAAATACAGCCCGTTGAAAGATGCCGCGATAAGGGTGCGAACGCCTGCATACTTTAAGGCTGTCACGGCCTGCTCACGACTGCTGCCGCAGCCCCAGTTGCGTCCGGCGACGATGACATCGCCTGCTTGCACCTGGCTGGCAAAGTTCTCGTCCAAATCTTGTAGCGCGACCGACGCCATCTGTGTCGGGTCTTTCATCGTATAAGTATACTTCCCTGGGAAAATGACATCCGTGTTGATGTGGTCGCCGTAAACCCAGACGCGGTGATGGCTCATAAGATCGCTCCTGATGCATTGATGGCCTGTTGTTGAATGAGAATCTCGTGCGGGTCGGCGATGGCCCCGGCAATGGCGCTGGCGGCAACAACCGCCGGACTGGCCAGGTAGATGTCCGCCTGTGCGGTACCCATGCGCCCTCGGAAGTTGCGATTGCCCGTGCTGATGGTTGCTTCATCCGGTGCTGGAATGCCCATATGGTTGCCCATACATGGGCCGCACCCTGGCGTGTTGATCGTCGCTCCGGCTTCGATGAGCGTTTGCAGGACGCCGCTCCGCGTTGCTCTGAGGAGCACTTCGCTGCTGGCCGGAATCACAATCGTGCGTACCGCGACGTGATGGCCTGCGAGTATCTCGGCAGCGGCGGCCAAATCTTCGTAACGGCCATTGGTGCATGTGCCGATAAAGGCCTGCTGAATCGGTTGCCCGATCACATCCGACAGATTGTGGACATTATCCGGACTGTGTGGGATGGCCACCTGTGGCTGTAAGCTGCTCAGGTCAATAATGTAATCATCGGCATAGATAGCATCATCGTCAGGATACAGTGGCGTATAGTCCCGCTGCCGATTGCGTTCCAGATAATCAAAGATGGCCTGGTCAGGCGGAATATAGGCACTCATCGCCCCGAACTCAGCCATCATATTCGGTAGAACTGCGCGTTGGTCCAGCGTCAGGCTGCTGATACCTTCGCCAGCAAATTCAACCGAGCGATATTGTCCGCCATCGGCTCCCCACTGGCCCAATATAAAGAGCGCCAAATCTTTGCTGGTCACGCCTGGACGCAAATGTCCTGTCAGTGTGATACGCATGGATTCCGGCACTTGCAACCATAGTTCACCTGTCGCCCAAAGGGCAGCCATCTCTGTGCGGCCCACACCCATGCCAAAGGCCCCCAGCCAGCCATAATGGGTGCTGTGGCTGTCTGCCCCCAAAATAACTTCACCCGGCAGAACGAGTGCTTCTTCGCTGATGACTTGATGGCAAATGCCACGCCCGACTTCAAAAAAGTTGGCGATGCCTTGCTGCCGTACCCACTCACGGATTTCGGCATGGTTCTGCGCATGCTGAGTCGTCGGCGCCGGAGCGGCATGGTCCAGCGTGATGGCGACGCGGTCCGGTCGTGCGATTCGCTGCGCGCCTGTTTCCATAAAAATGCGCCGAATAGCTGCGCTGTTATCATGGCTGAAGATCAGGTCCGGCTGGACGTCCAGCACATCTCCGGCACGGGCGCTATCGGCATGGGCCGCGCGTGCCAGTGCCTTTTCGACGAAAGTATGTCCACTCATAGGGCGTTGCTCGTTTCTACGGAAGGATCAACTAACGATGCATCAAGAGGGTCACAAACCTGGTCCTGGCTGGCTTGATAGAGCAGGTCATCAATCGCCGCGAGGTCGAGCGCTTCGTCATCCGCGCGTGATTTAATATCGGCGGTGATATTGCGCAGAGTGTCGTCATCCAGGTCCAGGCCCAGGTTTTGGGCACGGCTGCGGATGGCATTCCAGCCCGTCAGATGATGCCCAATCGCAATTTCGCGCCCCAGCCCAAAATCCGCCGGATTGAGCGCCTCGTAAGTTTCGGGGTCTGCTAGTACCGCTTTCGCATGAATCCCTGCTTTGTGGATGAAGGCGCTCGTCCCCGTAATGTAATTATTGAAGGGAATCTCTAGCTGGCAGATGTCCGCAATCAGACGGTCGATTTGCGGCAGCAGCGGCAAATTGTAGCGGCTGACGTAATCGCGATTGAGCGTATACAACCGTGCGATCAATCCACCCAGCGGCGTGATGCCGTTGCGCTCACCGATGCCCAGCACCGTTGTGTCAACATGGGTCGCTCCGGCTTCCAGGGCGGCTGCCGCGTTGGCAATCGCGCAGCCGCTGTCATTATGCCCATGAAATTCAATATCCAGGTGGGTCATGCGCACCAACTGATTGACCAGCCGCCATACCTGGCTCGGCATCGCTACACCGACCGTATCGGCAATCCCTAATCTGTTGACCAACCCCAGGTCAGCAATCGCCAGGTACACGCGCATCAGATCGGCTTCATTGCTCCTGAAGCTGTCCTCTGTGCTGAACCGCAGGATCACATCTGGGTTCTGCGACCGAATGAAGGACATCACATCTTCAGCCAGGTCGATAATCTGGCGGATGCTCTTGCCATGACTGTGCGTCATCAACTGTGGCGATGTGCCGATTACCACGTCGATGCCATGTACGCCTGTATCCAGCGCCCGTTGGGCATCTTCGCGCGTGCAGCGGATATGCGTCAGCACCCGCAGATTGAGGTTTTCTGCCAGCACCGCCCGAATATCGCCTTCACTGCGTGGCGAGGCACACGGCGAGGTCATCTCCAGCATTTCTACACCGAACTGGTCCAGCAAAGTTGCAATTTCAACTTTTTGGGCGGTCGTAAACGTCGCAGTGCTGAACTGCTCGCCTTCGCGCAATGTGCTTTCAATAATATGGAAATCGTGTAAAGGCATATCAGGCTCCTAAATTCGTTCGAGGACGGCAGTCAGCACGTCAATCGCACGTAAGTATTCATCCAGGTCGATGTGCTCGTCCGGCGTATGGTCGAGCGATGAATCCCCAGGCCCGTATGCCAGGATGGGGCAGTTCCAGTGCGGCCCAACGATGTTCATATCGCTGGTACCTGTCTTGTGAACGAAGCGCGGCGTGCCGCCATTGGCGCGGATCGCGCCCCGAAAGGCTCTGGCAAGCACGCTGTCCCGTTCGCCTAAAAATGCGACTTCATGACCATAGGCGCGGGTCGTCGCCTGTATGTCTTGCAGGTTAGCGGCAATGGCATGCGGATCAGCATTGGGTGGCAGTCGGAACCCGACCGTCAGTTCACACCAGCCGTACGCGCCATCTATGCCACTGTTGATAGCCTGCAAAGTCGCATCCAACTGGCCGAAGATGCGTTCCTCGCCCTCATTGAACTGTGCGGCATGATCCAGCACCCGCTGCCAGTAGGCGACTCCTCGTTCCGGCGCGCTAGCGGCTTCCCCGGCACTGTGGGCCAGCGGACCATCCCAGCGCCAGTCGATCAGTAAGCGGCCTTTGTAGCCGAGCGTCATGCGGTCCCAATTGGATGGCTCGCCGATGATGCACATCTCTGGCTGATACTGCGCGGCGGCGTAGCGTGCCCCTTTACTGCTGGCGGCTTCTTCTTCCACCGCGCCGATGACCACGACTCGCACATCCTCCGACAGCGTAGCGCGGCCCGTAGCGGCGGCGAAGGTTGCCAGCGGCCCTTTGGCATCAACGCTGCCGCGACCATAGAGCAGGCGGCCATCAATCCGAACAGGTGGATTGCCGCTAAAGGTATCAATATGGCCCAGCAGCACAATCTTACGTGGTCCACTGCCCATGATGCCGACAGCATTTCCGGCTTCATCGACGAAAGCGTCATCAAAGCCATTTTCCTCCATCCAATCAACCAGCAGATGACTGGCATCAGCCTCCTGTGTCGATGGGCTGGTTGTTGCGACCAGATCGTGCAGCAGATTTTCAGCGATTTCGTCGGTGATGCTGTGCGTCGTCGTCGGCATCATGCGTTCTGCTCCTGCAAAATCGCCTCGATGGCATCGACTATCGTTAGCAGTTCTTCCTGGCTGATGGTCAGCGGCGGCAGCAGACGCAGCACAGTTTTACCCGCTGGCAGCGCTAAAATCCCACGCTCTTGCAGCGCTTGCAGGATGGGCGTCACCCGCACCCGTAGATCAATGCCGATCATCAGGCCCAGGCCACGAATTTCGCGTACACCTGGCAACGCGCGCCCGTTGAGTTCGTCCAGCAGCCATGTGCCCAGTTCCGCGCTGCGGGCAGGCAGATTGTCCTCACGCATTGTGCGGATAGCAGCGACAGCCGCCGCACTCGCTAGCGGATTGCCGCCGAAGGTGCTGCCGTGCGAGCCTTTGGGGAGCGTCCCCAGTGAACCCCGCCACGCGACGGCTCCCATCGGAACACCACCCGCGATGCCTTTGCCAAGTGCGATCACATCCGGCACGATACCCGCATGTTCAAAGGCAAACCAGCGTCCGGTACGGCCAAATCCGGTCTGGATTTCATCGATAATCAGCAGCGCGCCACGTTCATCACATAACTGGCGCAGACCCTGCAAATAGTCCACATCCCCTGGGAACACGCCGCCTTCACCTTGTACCGCTTCCACGACCACAGCGGCGGTGTCTTCTGTGATGGCCTCAGCAGCCCGTTCCAGGTTGTTATAAGGAACATGTTCGACAGTTGGCTGCCATACGCTGAATGCTTCCCGATAGTCTTTGTTCCACGTCAGCGACAGTGCCCCCAGCGTCCGGCCATGAAAACCGCGCATAGTGGCGACAATGCCCGTGCGATTCGTCAGCAAGCGGGCTACTTTCAGTGCGCCCTCGATGGCTTCCGCGCCGCTGTTGCACAAAAAATAACGGTCAAGTTCGTCCGGCAATATGCTGCTGAGCTGCTCATACAGCGCTGACCGCTGATCGTTATAGAAAATCTCCGGGCAGGTGATGAGCGTCTGCGCCTGGTCGTTGATGGCCGCCACTACTGCCGGATGACTGTGTCCCAGCAGGGCGACACCCTGGCCGCTGGTGGCATCAATATAGGTGTTGCCTTCGCTGTCCCAGACGGTGCTGCCGCTGCCGCGCACAATGTTGACAGGCCGTTTCGGATACGCGCCCGATGTATGCGCGTCTTCCCGTTCCATGCTGCTGAGAGTCGTTTGAATGTCCATCATGCTCTGAATACCGTTCCTGAACCATTGAGTGCATTGGTCACTGGGTTACTGGTGCGGCCATCACCGATGATGACGCGCTCGACGCCGCCTGTGAGGGCTTCTTGCGCGCCTAGTACTTTGCGTTTCATGCGGCCCTGGGCGTAATCCATCACCCGCTCAATCTGGTTGCCCTGTACTTCGCCAATGACCGTACTGGCGTCAGTGTGGTCGCGCATCAGGCCCGGAACATTGCTCAGGATGACCAGATCGCTCGCGCCGAGTTCTGCGGCAACCGCTGCCGCAGCCCGGTCACCATCAATATTCAGCAGTCCGTCGGCGCTATCAGCCAGCGGCGGGACCACCGCGACGCGCCCTACTGTCAGCGCTTCCCAGATGCAACTGGCATTCACGCTGTCGATGCTGCCGCTGTAATCATCGCGCACCACACGAATGCGCCCATTGACAACTGCCCGAATGGCGTCTTTACGTGTCCCCTGTACTGGGACCGTATCCGTCAGGCCAACCGCGTAAATCCCGTGTTGGCGCAGCTCAGTGACGATCTGCCGATTGACCGCTGTCGATGCTTCAACAAATAGGTCGCGGGTCGCGGGTGGCGTATAGCGCGAGCTATGGCCGCTGGGGGAGATCAGCGTTTCTACAGGCAGGCCGCGCTCGGCGCTCATTCTGGCCATCATCCCGCTGACGCCGTGAACGATCACCAGCGGGCGCGTCAGGGCGATTTCAGCCAGGTCAGCGCAGGCGGCTGTCAGGTCCAGGCCTTCGCCACCACCTAGCTTCACTACCAGAATGTTATCGGTACGGGCGCTTATGTCAGTGTCTGCTGCTATGTCCGTCAGGCGGTTCATGGTCATTGTCCTCATAATCACTATTTTCTTAAGGATAAATGCCTGGGAAAGTCAGTCCCGCACACTCGTCGAAGTTGTGCATCAGGTTGAGGCATTGCACGGCGCTGCCAGCGGCCCCTTTGCCCAGGTTATCCAGCGCGGCGATCAGCACCAGATGGCGACCATCGTCGTCCATCTCAAAGCCGATGTCGCAGTAATTGGTCCCGGCGACGATGCGCGGCTCCGGCAGACGATGCAGACCGTTACGGTCGCGAACCAGCCGGACAAATGGTTCGTCATTGTAGGCTTCGCGGTACAGTCGCCAGATGTCTTTTTCGCTCATCTCCTGGTTGAGATCGACATGCGCCAGCAGATGTACCCCGCGCACCATTTCGATGGCCGTCACGGAAAAGCGCACCGGAACATCCTGGCCGAGCATCATCTGGACTTCTGCCATATGGCGATGGCCCGTCGCTTTGTACGTGCGAACGGCACCACTGCGCACCGGATGATGACTGCCTGCATTGACCGTATTGCCGCCTTCTGACGAACCAACTTTGAGTTCAGCACGGACGCGCTCCAGCAGGCCAGCATTGGCCAGTGGATACAGCGCTAGGTTCATAGTCGTCGCATTGCAGCCGACGCCGCTGGCATAATTCGCACCGCGCAGGGCATCGCGGTTCAGTTCCGGCAGCCCATAGACGAAGCGCTCAATCCACTCTGGGGCCGGATGCGCTTCGCCGTACCAGCGCTGGTAAGCCTCGGTATCACGCAGCCGGAAATCTGCCGACAGGTCAATCAGGCGTGGAGCGAGCGCCGCATAATGGTCAATCTGTCTCGCGGTCGTGCCATGCGGCAGTGCCAAAAACAGCACGTCACAGGCTTCCAACGCATCAGGATGCACGAATTGCAAGCGCGACACACCGCGCATATTGGGATGCACCGTATGCACATAGCGACCAGCATGCTCGCGGCTGGTGATCTGCGTAACCTCCACCTCCGGGTGGAAGTGCAGCAGACGCAATAATTCGCCGCCGGTGTAGCCGCTGCCGCCAACAATCCCCGCCCGGATCATGCCACGACCTCCGCCTGCGCCAGGGCATAGCGCACGACTTCTGCGGCAATATCCACGCCTGTTGGCGCGCTGCTGTTACGGAATTCCATCGTGTGGTTGATCTCGTTGATGAGCAGTTCGCCGTTGCTGTCTTCCAGCACATCAATCGCCAGAATACCGCCGCCGACCGCCGCCGCTGCCCGCTGGCAAATATCATCCAAATCAGGCGTAATCGGGCAGTTGGAGGCGCTGCCGCCGCGCGCCGTATTGGTGATCCAATGTTCGCTGCTGCGGTAAATCGCGCAGATGGTGCGGCCACCGATCACAAAAGCGCGGATGTCGCGGCCAGGTTTGTTGACATAGGACTGCACATAATAAGTATGGTGGTTGTAGTCGCCCAGCGTCTGCCGATGCTCGATAATCGCTTCGGCACTATCGCTGTCATTGACCCGCGCCAGCAAACGGCCCCATGAGCCAGTAGTCGGTTTCAGGACAGCCGGATAGCCAACGCGCTCAATCGCGCCCATTGCCGATTCCGGCGTGAAGGCCACGCGCGTTTCCGGCTGGTTGACGCCTGCTGTAGACAGCGCCAGTGTGGTCTGCAATTTATCGCTGCAAATAGCTGCTGTCTCATAGCTGTTGATGGTACGGATGCCCCAGCGATTCAAAATCGCCAGCAGGTACAACCCACGTGATGTGCTCACGCAGCGTTCCAGCACCACGTCATACGCCGACCAGGCACGACCAGAAGGTGCTTGCTGGTCCGGCCCGGCCACCAGATCAATATTGATGTCGCGATCCAGAATCACATCGGGTTCGATGCCTGCCTCGGCAAAAGCGGTCAGCAGCAGTTTTTCTTCAGCGCGGATATGTGTTACCAGGATTGCGATTTGCATTATTCGCCCCAATCTTCTTCGACTTCTGGTGCCAGGTCGATGGTCAGCGGATTCAAGCTTAGAATTTCCAGTTCAACGCCACAGTCCGGGCAGGAAATCAGTTCGTTTTCCATAGCATCGGCAGGCACATTGAGTTCGGCATCACACTCTACACAACTTACGGTCTGGTTCATGATTTGTTCCCTCTCTTAGATCGTTACTTGGTGATTGGTTGCAAATGGACAAAATAAAAACCGCCGTCGCAGATCATTCTGGACGGCGGCTTGGTACACGCTTTTGGCGCAGCACAACTATCCAGTATGAGCGTCCGGCTTCTTTTCCTTCTTCTGTTTCTTGGTTTCGTTGATGATGTGCTGCATGGTGTTCTCCGTACTTATCACTGAATTTGACAACAAAAAAACCCGCCTGTGGGCGGGTCTGCTTGTTTGTCTGTGCTCGGCTAGCGAGAAAGCAAAACGCCCACTTGGGTTAGCGGTTCGTCTTCTTTGCCTTCTTGCTGATGATGATAAGCATTGAATATGCCTTCTTTGCCGAAAATTTGACTTCGCGCTCAGTTTAACGGGTGTCTAATAATGGCGCAATGCAGCACAACAACCGATCTTTACTGTGCAGACTGCATAAATTGTGCGCCCTACGCACCGCTTGGTTCGATGATAACCGGCGTTTCTTCCTGCGTTTCCAACTGCTTTACGATCCAAATCCATACCATCAGCGGAACGACTGTTACCGCGCCTGTTCCCAGGATGATCCAGTTGAGATGCTCAATCGGAACCTGATCGACCAGCCAGCCATGTATCAGCGTACTGATAACTGTCATGACCTGGAAGCCAGCGAAATCCAGGGCGAACATGCGCCCCAGCTTGGCATCCGGTGCCGTTTTCTGGATGATGACCACGCTATAGGTCCAGTTGATGGACCCGCCAATACCACGCAGAAACACAGCCAGAATTACCATAAAGAAGATGCTGCTCACGCCCCAGAGGAACCAGCTTGCGACCATCGCCGCAAAACCAATGATAATCAGACGGCGCATCTGCCTGACGCTGCCATCATTTATTGTGTTGGTCAGTATCGGGCCAATGAAAGCCCCAAGTCCAAAGGCGCTGTAAAGCAAGCTGAGGGATACCTCGCCATTGGTGCCGAGTACAAACAACTGTGTGGCGACAATCGTGACGAGTGTATCAACATTGCCCACACTCCCGCCGAATTTGACGAAAAGTGCTGCCAAAATCTGTGGGGTACGCAGGGCATAACGCAAGCCCTCCATGAAAGAAGTATCTTCGACCTCTTCTTTCTGGATTTCCATTTCTTTTTGCAGCTTGCGTCCCATCTCAGGATGATACTCCACCCACATGATGAGGCCACCCGCAACAGCGAACGTCACTGCGTCGGCCAGCAAAGCGGCTTGGGTACCGAAAATATAGGCAAACAGACCACCCAATACCGCACCGAGCGCCAGCATCACCGACCAGGTGACACTCACAAGCGTGTTCGCCTCAACCAGATCGTCAGGATGTGTGAGTGCCGGAATGATAGCCGACTGACCAGGCTCAAAGATCGATGACAGCGCGAATTGAGCAACCGTCACCGCATAGATGATCCACAGATGTTCAGGCCCTGTCACCAGCAGGAACAACGGCACAATCAGTGCCCGCAGCAGGTTGCTCCAGATCAGCAGATGCTTACGATTGAAGCGATCTACCAGCACGCCTGCAAATGGGCTGACCAGAAGCGGCGGTAGGAACCGTGCCATAAGATACAGGCTGACTGCCAGACCGGACCCTTCGGTATAGGCCGCAACCAATGTCGATAACACAACGGTGCTGAACCAGTCGCCAGTCAGGCTGATGACCTGGGAAAACCATAATTTGGTGAACTCAGAGTTACGACTGAGCAAACGCCAATAGCGTCTCATAAAACTCCTGGCAATAATGAGGCAAATACATTTTTGAGGTGGCGAACCGTATACTAACTGACAAGTCGCTCTCTGCCCATGCCAATATGACCTGTTAACATCGTGTAAATGCTGGCATCACCCCAATTGACAGGCTCCTGCACAGTGACTATGATGAAACGGTTGTTCATAAACTCGCCAGGAACGCGCACAATGGGATTGTTATTGGCTGTCGGTGTCGGCGGCTTTTTTGGGGCAATTGCGCGATTTGTAACCGTGGCCTGGGTCACCCAGTTTGAAATCACCGTTGGTGCTCTTTCTATCCCCTATGGCACATTAACCGTCAACGTTGTTGGTTCTTTCTTATTGGCTGTATTCACTGCCATGATCCAGCACCATTTCCAGGCATCGGAAAACGTCCGGCTCTTCATAGCGACCGGATTCTTTGGTGCATTCACTACCTTTTCCACATTTGCCAATGAGGGTCTGTCCATGATGTTGGCCGGTAGTTGGCGATCAGCACTTCTCTATATTGGCATGACCAATCTGCTCTGCATCCTGGGCGCAGCACTCGGATTTTTCGTCATTGGTCGCTTTATGCCAACATCCTGATGCACCTTCCTGTGCCAGATGCTATGCAAACCATCAAAATCACTCTGCATTATCAAGCTGTCATCCATTTATCGATTAGGAAAACCGCGTGGAAGAATGGGTAAAGGTCGTCATTCTAGGCATCATCGAGGGTTTGACCGAGTTCTTGCCGGTTTCATCAACGGGTCATCTGGTTGTCGCTAGCTACTTCCTTGAATTACGAGCGAGTCTTCAGGGCGTATTTGAAATCTTCATCCAGAGTGGAGCAGTCGTCGCCGTCATTCTGTACTATTGGCCTGATCTGTGGCGGCAGGCACGGACCATTCGGCACGATAAGAACGTTCAGCAGTTGTGGCGCGGCATCATCATTGCCTTCATTCCGGCGGCTGCGACGGGTTTCCTTCTTGAAGAAGCCATCAACGACCTGCTGTTTACGCCTGTTGTAGTAGCAATTGCGTTGATTGCTGGCGGTATCTTGTTCATCATCGTAGAGCGTTACGTTGTTCCGCGGATGGATAAGGAAACACAGGTTCAGGATATAGAGCGTGTCACTACACGACAGGCTGTGACAATCGGCATCTGGCAGGTATTCGCGCTGATCCCAGGTACGTCACGGTCAGGGATGTCCATCCTTGGTGGCATGATTTCTGGCCTGGATCGCAAGGTAGCGACGCAATTTTCCTTCTACCTGGCGCTGCCGACGCTCGGTGGTGCCACCATTTATAAGTTCCTGACGAGCCTGGATCAGATCAGCGGCAGTGACATGGTGCTGCTGATTCTGGGTGCAGTTATCTCCGGTATTGTGGCCGGGGCATCCATTGCCTGGTTGTTGCGTTATGTTGCCCGCAATAATTTCATTCCTTTTGGCGTGTACCGGATCATTGTCGGTGTTATCATATTAGTGCTGATGGCAAGTGGCATCGGCGGATAAAACCGGACAGCCAATGGCAACAGAATATGACCAAAATTCTTGTGATCGATGACTCTCAAGAGTTGCTCGATGACATTATTGAAACCCTGGGAATTGAAGATTACGAAGCGCAGGGCGCGACCTCTGGACAAGAGGGCATCCGGCTCGCTCATGAAATCAGACCCGATCTGATTGTATGTGACATCATGATGCCTGGGATGGATGGCTATGAGGTCTTGCGTTCACTGCGATCAGACCCCTCAACTGCCGTCATTCCCTTCATTTTCCTGACTGCACTGACCAGCCGCAGTGACCGTCGTCAGGGCATGTCGCTTGGGGCGGATGACTTCGTGACCAAACCCTTTGCTGTAGACGAACTCCTCTCCAGCATCGAGACGCAGATTCGCAAGCGCAAGGAACTTAATGATCTCGCGGAAGAGCATCTGGCGGAACTGCGCAATACCATTGTTACAGCGCTGCCGCATGAACTTTACACGCCGCTGAACACCATCATTGGCTTTGCCGATATGCTCCAATTGGAAGCCGACACCATCAAGCCTGACCAGATCATTAGCTGGTCGCAGCTCATTCGTGATGCAGCCGACCGCCTGCTGCGCCTGAATGAGAATTTTCTATACTATGCGCGCTTGCGTCTGGCCCTGACGGCCCCCGATAGCGCAGAGTCATTTGGTAAATCTTATGTTGAGTTTCCTGATCTGGTCGTTTCAGAAGCGGTGCGTAGTCAGGTGGCACGTGCTAATCGCCTCAATGACCTTCAAATTGATCTGGCTGATGTCAGCCGCATCAAGTGCTCATCTGAAAATTTTAATAAAGTTATTGCAGAACTAATCAGTAATGCACTTAAATTCTCAGAAACTGGCCAGATAATTAAAGTCAGCAGCCGCATTGAAGATAACAAATACCTTTTGCAGGTACATGATGGCGGACGCGGCATGGAAGGCAACATCGCGGAGAGAATCGGCCTTTATCGCCAATTTGACCGCTCGCTATATGAGCAGCAGGGGATGGGCATGGGACTTGCCATAGTCCAGAGCATCATGCAGCTTTGTGATGGCCGCCTGAGTATCGAAACGCACCCCGGCGAAGGATTCACCGTTTGCCTGACCTTTGAAATTCTGGCAGACTGAACAATTTCACAATTCCAGACAAACCATACGACTCTGTTATAGCCGGATTACCTCAATCAAAGCTGCTTGGCAGCAACTGAGGAAAGCACGTATAATTGAACTGCGAAAACGATGTCACAACCAGCACTTTGTATATTCGTCCCGTTTAGCACCAACTTGATGCGTAAACGACCCGGAGAAAGCGCGCAGCATGATCAAACTCGCAAAAACTTGGCAACTGACAATGGGTTGTTTGATGCTCGTCGCAGCCCTCGCTGGTTGCTTCCAGCCTGCTGACGAGGTCCTATCGGGCACAGCCGTCGCAGGTAGTGTGCCGTCACCTACCTGGACGCCGATCCCATCTTTGACGAACACGCCTGAGGATACGGCAACCCCGGAACAGGATACGTTGATCGTTATCGAAACTGCGACGCCTTCACCGTCGCCAGATGCTGCGATTGATCTGATTGCTGAAAGTTCTACAGAAGTCGCCCAGGAACCAGTGTTGGAATCCTGGGAATTGACCGCCACGCAAATCGTGGCCACAGTGACGTTGGGCTATGAGCAGATGTTAACCCAGACGGCCATTGGCTCAGGCATCGGGATTCCACCGACGGCGACCCCGACGGGTATTTCCGTCATCCCAGAACAGCCGATTAACACGCCCATTCCTGGCGGTAGTTGCGTCCATCAGGTCGTCGCGGGTGAAAATCTCTTCCGGTTGTCGCTGCGTTATGGCGTTTCCATTGCTGATATTGCCGCCGCTAATGGCATCAGTAATATTCAACTCATCACTGTCGATCAGCGCCTGACGATCCCTGGTTGTGGCACAACAGGTGTGTATCCACCGCCAACCACCACCTCTGGTTTGGTTGTCGCCAATCCTGGTACAGGGACGGGTACGGTTGGTACAGGTACATCAACTTGCCCAGGCACTTACACCGTCCAGCAGTATGATACGCTCTTCCAGATTTCGCTGCGCTGCGGTGTCCCTGTCCAGAGCATCGCCAATGCCAATGGGATTTCCAATATCAACCTGATTATTATGAGCAATACGCTGGTCATCCCATCGCAGTAAGTCAAAAAATAGGTAGCGCACTCAAAGGACGGTACAATGACCGTCCTTTTTACTTTCAGTTTCGCCTGTAATAGGGCGTGCGATAACCATGAAAAGAACAACAAGGGACCACACTATGGAAGAAAAAGTTGTTGGAACCACCCGTGTATACGATGGCAAGCTGGTCAAGGTCGATAAACTGACAGTCCAGTTGCCCGATGACGCCACCGCACTGCGTGAAGTTGTCAAGCACCCTGGGGCAGTCGCTATCGTGCCGCTGGACACCGACATGAATGTGCTGATGGTGCGCCAGTTCCGTATCGCTGCCCAGCAGCAATTACTGGAAATCCCGGCAGGTACTCTGGAACCGAATGAGGAGCCTGATCTGGCTGCTGTTCGTGAAATGCGCGAGGAAACCGGCTTTCGCCCCAACAACATCCAGCACATTGGCGGTGTCTATCCGGCACCAGGCTATACGACCGAGTACATTCACCTTTACTATGCGACTGACCTCGTCGAAGCACCGCTCGAACAGGACAGCGACGAGTTTATTGATCTGGTGCGGATGCCGCTCTCGGAGGCGATTGAACGGGTCGCCAGCGGTGAGATCGAAGATGGCAAAACGGTGGCCGGTTTGCTGCGTGTTGCCCGCATGTTGGGCCATTAGATGGCCCAAATCGCGCGATTCAGCGCTGGTTGCGCCCTTGTCGCTCCTTCTTTCGTCATGATATAATTCCCGCTCTGTTAGACCGCTATGTTCCACGCGCTGCAGTTCTGTCGCGCGTGTTTTGATGAAAGGCAAACATGTGTGAATGAACTGATGCAAGCCGTACAGGCACCCAAAACAGATCATCCCCAACTCGCACCAGGCGATAACGTGAAGGTCCACGTTCGCATCGTAGAAGGCAACCGCGAACGTATTCAGGTTTTCCAGGGTATTGTGATCCGCCTGCGCAAGGGTGGTAACGAGGCTAACTTCACGGTACGTCGTGTAGCCAGTCATGGCGTCGGCGTCGAGCGTACTTTCCTGCTCAACAGCCCTCGTATCGAAAAGATCGAGGTCTCACGTAGCGCCAAAGTTCGCCGTGCCCAGCTTTACTACCTGCGTGATCGTCGCGGTAAGGCTGCGCGCCTCAAGGAACGCCGTCGCTGATCTAATCGCTGCGCATAAAGGGCATAGCATTGAAGCCACTTATAGGTGTCACTGCCTATCGTCGGACCTTCCCGAAAACAGGTTGGCTCTATGATGTTTCCTATGCGCGTAATGCGATTGCGATCCAGGAATCGGGTGGTTTGCCCGTACTGGTTCCCAGTTGGCTGGATGAGCAGGACCTGCGCGACATTTATGACCGTTTGGATGGCATCCTGTTGACAGGTGGGGAAGACATCGACCCGACCAACTACAACAAGCCGCGTCACGAAACGGTCACGACCTTTGATCCCAAACGGGACGAAACTGAATTTGCACTCACACGATGGGCTGTCGCTGATGACAAGCCCATTTTGGGTATTTGTAGAGGTTGCCAGGTGATGAACGTTGCCCTTGGTGGCACACTGCACCAGGATATTCCCACGTTTATAGACACCAAACAACGTCATGATCTACATGTGCCGGAAGAACCCCGCGACCAGATCATGCACAATGTGCTGATCCAACCGGAGACGCTATTAGCTCACATTATGGGCGGCGAGAAGGTGGCGGTTAACAGCATCCATCACCAGTGCATTGATGAACCCTCGCCGGATGTTCGCGTTGTCGCCCACTCAGATGATGGCATCATCGAAGGCATCGAAGTGCCTGGTCGCCAATTTGCTTTGGCAATCCAATGGCACCCGGAAGACATGACATCCCTGCCTCATATGAAAAACCTCTTCGACCAATTCGTTAACGCTGCCCAGGCTCGTATCCGCATATAGTAATAGTGAAACCTGTGCTCGTCGCAGGAACGCTTATATATGTGCTTTATCGAGGTTGCCACCATGGATGGTCTGCGTCAACTGATCCTTGTGTTGCTGGGATCGCTTGCTATTGGTGTGCTGTGGTATCTGCCCGCACATTTTGATATGTACTTCCTCATCGTCATTCCTGCGATTGCCGGTATGCTTGTTGGTGCGCTCATCAACCTCAGCGACGCGAAAGCGGCTGCTCCCGCGCTGATGCTTGTGGGGTTTGCGATTATTGGTACTCTGGTAGCGACGGCGACCTTCTGGGGCGTTCAGTACGTCATGTATCAGAATGCCACCGTCGACTACATCCAATCAGATTATCCGGAAGCGACCCGTGAGGACATCATCGCCTTTATTGATGAGGCCCATATGGATTTGTATGGCACAACCGGCTTTATGGCTTTCCTGGCAGATTCTGCGGAAATGGGCTTCACCATCCAACGCCGCTCTTCCTCAACCGCAGATGTTCAGGGAACCACCGCTTATCTCTACTGGGGCCTGGAAATCCTGGTGGCACTCGGCGTCGCAATCTCCACCGTTCTCAAACGTAAAAAGCCGGTGTCGAATCTGTCGGTGCCCGATGCAGAATTCATGGAAAAACTCAAGAACAGTTAGCAAAGAAAAAAGCACACTCAACCGAGTGTGCTTTTTTAGTGATTTTGCTTGCTGGCGCCTACTTCAGAATGTAGTGCGTACCCTTCTTAGAGCCGACCTTAATCAGAATGCCTTTTTCGACCATATCCACCAGATCAAGGCGCAGCGTTTCCGCAGAAACACCTTCACACAGGCTGCGATACTCGCGGTTGGTGATCGACCCCTGTTCACGAATATATTGCAGTGCTCGCGCCTGCCGATGATTTGTATTGCGGACCCATTCCGGTGGCTTAGGCTTTTCGCGCTCGTTCAGCAATGTAACCGCAAAGCTGTAGGGGCGCGCGTCAAATGTCGGCGGACGATGTCCAGCTTGCTCCATGACCTCAATCATCCGGTCGATGCCCAACCCCAGCTCTTCGATATAACCCCACTGGAACAGCCCATTCACTAGGCGGGGATTCCGGCTGAAGTGCTCATCCTTGATGTTCTCTATCGTGATGAAACCTGGCAAGCCACCCGGAGAGATCACTTCCAGGCGATCAGAATACATGCGCAATTCGATGCGACGGCCACGCAGCCGATAGTCACGGTGGCAGATGGCATTCACAATTGCTTCACGCACCGCAAATTGGGGGTATTCCGTCTTTTCTTCGCGTTCGAGGCCCTTGACCACCGCACTCACGGCCATCTCGCTCCAGATCAGATTCCAGGAGGCTTCGATCAGGCGGGGAAGGGGGCCAGTCAATTCTTCGCGCCGAGTATAACCCGCGAGGCCGCTTTCACCGCGTGGCGTCGTGCCAACGAATTTGGCAAAGACCACGCTGCTCTGCGGCAGCCACTGCTGCGGATACTCACAGAATAGCAGCACACCTGTGACCGTCGGCTGGCCATCAGATGTAATTGCACCAATCTCTTGCAGCAGGTCATCGACTTTGCCGTTATAAGGGCGCTTGGTCCGTTCTGCTCGCTTCTCAAGATACTCGTCGATCATCTTCCGGCTGAAGTCATCGCGCGTCGCACCCGGAACAATCTCGGACTCAAACGCACCAGTGCTCTTGGCACTCGCCAACCGCAGAATTTCCTGGCCCCCTAGTGGGCGATTGCGTGCCCCGCTGCGGATCAGGACGCGGCCATCATCCAGTGCATGCAGTTCAATGCTGCGCGGCACACGGATAGCATAAACCGTGAATTTCTCGTTTTCGGATGCTTTTGTGCTATCAGATTTCTTGTCGTCTTCTTTTTTAGAGTCCGCTCTTTTGCTGTCTTCAGCCGATGCTTCATCGTCTTCATCAGACTCATCATCGTCGCTGGTATTAGCAGTACGCGCTTTGACCTGACCGTTGCTGCTGCTCTTATCGTCGTCAGGGTCATCATCGTCATCATCAGTTTCGAGGTCTGCGGCGCTGACTTCTAGTTCTTCCCACTTATCGACCACGACCGGGGGATTGTACAGATCATCTGCCGCTTTCATGGCCTGCTGCACATCTTCTGGCTTGACTTTCGCCTCGCCGTGCTTGCCCTTTTCCGACAGGCCAATCAGAATAGTGCCGCCCTCTGTATTCGCCAGGGCGACCAGCGTTTCCGCAAGAGTTTGTGGGTCGGCTGTTTCCATGAATGCGAGACGTGGTCCCGCACCACCTTTAATAAGGTTATTATTCAGCATGATGCAACGCCATTGTGATGAGTTGGTTGGTCGATACGGACTAGATAAAATATTCTAACACAGTTAGTCATGCGGTGCGCACAATTATGTCATAAGCTCGTAACGCGCTGGGATGCTATTCTGGTTGATCGCGTTTGTCATTGGGTGTATGCGTCTGGTTTTCGTCCCCAAGCAGATTGTAACGTGTTTTTGGGTCACAATCTATGTGACTTTGTGATACTTTAAGCCTATTGGTTTTGAGTATAATCATGCAGGAAAGCCGCTGTGGAGCAAAAATGCAATGGAATATATCTTTTTAGGGTCAGGCGTTTTATTGGTCATCCTGTTGCGATCTGTCCTGATTGTGATGGGTGTTCATAAGGACCCCGTCCTCCGCAGTTTTGAAAAATACGGTGAAGAATCCCAATATAGCCCATTCATCGTGATGCTCATCTGGGGCTATATTTTTATTGCTTACCATCTGATTATTTTTGTGCCATCCCCTGGCTTGTTTGTAATCATGCTGGTAATCAGTGCCATCCTAATTAACGCGATTTTCATCAATCCATCGTCGTTTGTATATCGCTTGCGGCCTTATTTTAACCGCTTTCCCCGCTGGTTCGTCGAGTTATCGCAGCGCACCACCCGCGAAGAACGCCGTCGCATTGCCTACTTATGGCTGCGGCTGCCCATTCGTACGCGCATCCTCTACAACACCCACGATTACTACTTCCTGGAATGGGCTGATCTGGTGCTGCTTTCCATCGCCAGATAGGGTAGACCGCTTAATTCTCGCTTTTGTTGCGCATGTAAAGCGCGTAAAGCCCCGCGAAGATGCCGATGACCACAGGCGGCGTACAGAAGGCCGTAAATAGCCGTGTCGCCTGGTCAACCTGATTTAATGCTGAGAAGATCAGCATGAACATTACGACGCCAGCAACAGCAAATACCAGACCAACTGCCAATGTCTGGCCGAGTGTCCGCTTGGGTGATGAACCTTTTTCTTTTTGCATGGACCATTCCTCATATCAGGGCATTTTTAGCTGCCTGAGTGATCACACGAAATGTCTGTAACAAAAAAGCCGCGCGAACGCGGCAACTTGCTGGGGGACCTGGACTCGAACCAAGAACGATAGAGCCAGAATCTACTGTTTTGCCAATTAAACTATCCCCCATTGAGGTGGCTAAAAATATCATGGAATCGCGGAAGATTCAAGACCCAACCGAGCGATTCGCATAGATATTTAGCCACCAGGCGACCTAGACATCGGCAAACTGGGCTACTGCCATTTCCAGCCGTCGGATCGTTTCATCTTTACCGAAGATTTCCATCGTCTCAAACGTCGGCGTGGAGATCGTCTGTCCGGTCAACGCCACGCGCAGCGCGCCAAATAGCTGGCCATTTTTAACATCCAGTTCCTGTGCCAGGTCCTTGAATGTTTTATACAGCGCGGCATGGTCAAAAGTCTCCGCAGCTTGCAAAACGGTAATCGATGCTTCCAGGCAGCGCTTGGTGCCAACGGTATCCATCTTCTTCTGGATGAGCATATCGGCAGGTGGTGCCTCGAATTCGGCCCAATCACGGAAGAAGAACCCTGCCAGATCGATGAACTCATTCAGCGTCTTGATTCGCGTCTGTGCGACTGGCGTCACTTTCCCAACCAGTTCAGGATCGGCATTGAGGCCAGCTTTTGCGACCACAGGGACCAGCAGCCCAGCTAGGGTTTCGGGTGCCTTATCACGAATGTACTGCCCATTCAGCCAATCCAGCTTTTCCACAGGGAAGGCCGCATTCGCCGGATTGACATCTTTCAAATCAAAGCGCTCGATGGCCTCATCAACAGTGAAAATTTCCTTGTCTTCGCCAAAGTTCCAGCCGATATTCGCCAGGAAGTTGAACGTGGCATCCGGCAGATAACCCGCTTCGATGTACTCGCTGACCTTAATCAGCACACGCTGGCCGCTCTCATCGAAGGCTTCCTTGCGCTTGCTCAACTTACCCTGACCATTGGGGTTCAGGATCAGCGGCAGATGGGCGTGTTGCGGCATCTCCCAGCCCAGCGCCTGCCAGATATTAATATGCAGCGGGAAAGACGGCATCCATTCTTGGCCGCGCGTCGTATGCGTGATTTCCATAAAATGATCGTCAATGATATGCGCCAGGTGGTAAGTCGGGAAACCATCTGATTTCAGAATGACCGCATCTTGGAGCGTATCGTTCGGGAACTCAACATCGCCCAGAATGATGTCGTGACCTTTAGTGACGCCATCCAGCGGCATCTTCATACGGACGACATACGGCAAACCCTCGGCCTGCTTGGCAGCGACTTCGTCGGCTGTCAGCGTGCGGCAGTGACGGTCATATCCTGGCGGCTCTTTGCGCGCCTTCTTCTCCTTGTTGACTTGCTCCAACCGCTCTGACGTACAGAAGCATTTATAGGCTTTATCATTGTCGATCAGCCACTGTGCCCATTCCTGATACAGCGGCAAACGCTCCGACTGAATGTACGGCCCATACGGCCCATCGACATCGGGGCCTTCATCATATTCCAGCCCTAGCCAGCGCAGTGCGCCAATAATGTATTCCAGCGATCCTTCAACATAACGTTTTTGGTCGGTATCTTCGATGCGCAGGAGAAATTGACCACCACAATGCTTGGCATACAACCAGCCGAAAACGGCCTGACGCAAATTGCCGATATGCATCGGGCCAGTCGGGCTGGGGGCAAAGCGCGTACGTACGGGCTTATCACTCACTCGGAGTCTCCTTATTGTTATTTAGATGGACAGCCATAGGGCTTATTGTAACGATGGGATCGGAACCCATGTAGGGTCAGGTTGGGTCAGATCATCAGCCGTTTGCGCCGTACGATCACACTTTGCACCAGGCCAATACCGATCATGGTGAATAGCAGCGACGTACCGCCGGAACTGACAAAGGGCAGCGTCAGTCCTGTAACCGGCATCAGACTGAGATTCATGCCGATAGACACCACAGTTTGGAAGAAGATCATTCCGGCCACGCCATAACAGATCAAACTGCCGAGAGGGTCGGAAGCGTAACGTGCTCCTCGCAAAATGCGGAACACAACGAATCCCAACAAGCTCATAACGGACACAGCGCCGATAAAGCCAAATTCATGTGAAATCACGCTGAAAATAAAGTCGGTGTGGCGCACGCGCAAAAAGCGCCCCGCGTTCTGTGAGCCAGCCATATAACCCTTGCCAAACAACCCGCCAGAGCCTATCGAAATGATAGCCTGGTCGATGTTATAGCGAGCTTCCTGGATGGCGGGATCGTCTTCGCAGGCATCCATCGCGATGCAGATGAACGTCGTAAACCGTGCGACCTGATATGCTTCCAACTTCTGGAAGCCAATTGGCACGACGATGGCGACCGCTGTACCCAGTAGGGCAATATGCCGCATTCGCAGCCCAGCGCCCCAGCTAATTGCCAGCCAGATGACGCCAAACACAATCGTCGTACCCAGGTCTGGTTGGATGAAAATCAAGGCAGTCGGCACAGCCAGATGGAAAAGTGACTTAAAAACCGTGCTTAAGCTATCCAGTTTGGTGTAGTTGCGCGTATAGAAGGTCGAAAGAGTAATAATGATGATGATCTTGCCAATTTCCGATGGCTGAATGCGAATACCAATATTGATCCAGCGCTGCGCACCGGCATCACCCTCAACACCTACCAGACGCACCATCAGCAGCAATATAATCATCAGGACGTACAGCCACATATGCAGGCCGCCCAACGTCCGATAATCGATAACTGTCAGCACAAAAACGGCGATGACACTGGCAATCGTGAATGTAATCTGGTCGGGAACACGGCTAATCAAATCAGGATCGACCGCCCCCTGGGTCGCACTCGCGATCACAAGGATGCCGAAAACAATCAGGATCATGGTCGCAGCGAAAAGCGGGTAGTCAAATCGTCTGAGGAAGTTCGTTTCCTGGTACATAGCGTCCAGTGTCACACTAACGACAAGGCGGCGGGATTATAATGCCTGTTATCGAGCGTGATAAGTGACAATTTGCAGTGAGAGGGTATTTTGCTTAATCTTCGTCGTCACCTTCAGCTTCCGGGTTCAGCTCGTCATCATCAATAAATGATGGCTCCGTTATATCCTGGGCTTTACCAGTGGCATCATCGAATTCAGCTTCCGCTTGCTGTATTTTGGATTCCTCCCACGATTTTAGATCGGAATCATAATCCTCATCGGATGCCAGCACATCCTTCGCTTTCTGAAAAGGAATATCGGCGACCAGCGCACTCGACCGATCCCGCTGTTCAAGTGAAATATCCACCATTTCATGGTCGTAAGACACATACTTGGCGATCACTTCCAGGATTTCTGCCTTCATAGCTGCCATGCGCTCCGGCGGCAAATTGATGCGATCATGCACCAATACAAACTCAAGACGAGCCTTAGCGGTTGCGCCTGTTCCAGGCTTATTGTTTTTTCCAAACATGCGGTCGAAGAAGTTCGTCATGATCGTCAGCTCCTAGCTAATGGGCGACACCGCGATAGGCTTATCCATTGAACAATTTGACTAGTCTGCGGAAGAATCCGGGTTGCTGTTCCAGGTCCATCAACGGGACATTTTCACCAAGTAGGCGGCGCGCGATATTCTGGAAGGCCAAACCCGCCTTGGAGTCTTCATTCAATGTAACCGGAACGCCGCTATTCGATGCCGGGATGACAAACTCATCTTCCGGCACGATGCCAATGATGTCCAATGCCAAGATGTCCGTGATGTCATCCGCTGAAAGCATCTCGCCCTTTTTCACCATATCTGGCTTCAGGCGGTTGATGACCAACTTGCCGGGCTGTTTGTTTTCTGCTTCTAGCAGGCCAATGATGCGGTCGGCATCCCGAACAGCCGAAACTTCCGGGTTGGTGACGATCAGCACTTCATCAGCGGGGGCAATCGCATTGCGGAACCCGCGCTCGATGCCTGCCGGGCTGTCGATGATGACGAAGTCAAACTCTGGCTTCAGCTTGGCCACAATATCGAGCATATCCGCCGGACTGATGGCGGTTTTGTCGCGTGTTTGCGCTGCCGGGATCAGGTACAAACTGGGGAACTGCTTGTGTTTAATCAGGGCCTGCCGCAGGTTACAGCGTCCCTCAACGACATCAACGATGTCATAGACGATACGGTTCTCCAGGCCCGTAACCACATCCAGGTTGCGCAGACCAATGTCGGCATCCAGCATCACAACGCGCTGATTCAGGCGGGAAAGTGCGACGCTGATATTGGCTGTGGTCGTCGTCTTACCGACGCCGCCCTTGCCTGAAGTAACCGTTACAACACGTGCCCCCATCTTGCTTCCCTTTCTGGTTGCTTTCTATCGGGACGTTTCTGGCTGTGAACGCCCGATGGGCATCGTTATCAATGCACCTTTGTTTAACAGTAAAAAGCCGTCTTGGCGTTATGTCCAGGCTTCGACGACTATCTGACCATCGCGAACGAATGCGACTTCCGGCGTAACTTGCCGATGATGTTCTGCGGGTGATGTGACGATATGGTCTGCGATGCGCAGTTGGTTCGGGTTCATATCCAGTGCGCACACAATGACGCTGTCATCGCCTTCGGCACCCGCGTGGACCATACCGCGTAATTTGCCCCATACAACAACGTCACCTGCCGCGATGATCTTGGCCCCTGGGTTGACATCACCGAATACGACGACATGCCCCCGACTGTGGACCGTGCGACCACTGCGCAATGTCCGTTTGACCATCACGCCCTGGGTGCCCATTTCTTCGGAATCAATCGGTTTATCGCCGCGATCATCCTCATTTCGATCACGCTGTGGAATTTGCGTATCTTCTAAATGAGAATTGTCAGTGGAAAAAGTCCGCAGGTCGAGCGAATTGGCGGAGGCTAAGGTGGTTGCGCTTTCACTTCGCACCAACGAGAGCAGCATTCCACGACGTTCCAGCAGGGCTTTGAGCGAACTCAACTCATATTTGGGGACCGGACGCGCACCGACATCAATAGTTACCTTCGCACCACTGAAAAATGTGCTTTGTTGGTCCAGCTTATCAGCCAACTCCTGGGTAATTCCCAGCCACTCCTCAGAAGGGCTGAGTGCAATCAGCAAGCCTTCTTTGGTGCCTTTGATCGATACCTGTTCGCGTTCATTCATGGAGTATGGAATTCTTCCTGATCTGACAATCCCAGTCACGCCAGGACAACGGGATTTTCCTGCTAACTACAACTATACAGCTTTTTACATAGTCTGCATGGATTTCTGCTGAATATAGCGTCTGCTAGTTTACCACATCCGTAATATTTAGCAGCATTTGTAAAGGCATTAAGGCATAAATGCCGTAGACGACCCAGGCGACATAAGGTGAAAACCTGGGCAGGCTTTTCTTGGCCCACTCGCCAATCGCAAAAACGGCATATGTCATCCACGTAATCTGGATAATGAACAGGGGCATCATCAGGATAGTGCGATAGGGGCCAATGTAGATCAGACCGAACATGAAATATGCCCCATAGCCAAACATAGTGACGATCCCCAGGACAGGGTACCAGCGCGCCAGACGGGATAGCCCCAGAACGCTCAGTCCAATGCCAAGGAAGCCAAACTGCCGCACGATAATCTGCGAGACTGCCACCCAGCGGTCGGCTTCGCGCCATTTTTCGATCACAAACTGATAATCGCGCAGGTCCAGGTAATCAACTGCAAAGCCCCGCAGCCCGATGAGCACCAGCAAACCCATGGCAATCCAATACCATGCCGGCAGCCGATTCCTGGTCAGGAACAGACTGAGCACGACCGCTGGAGCCAGGAAAATCAGCGACCCATCGTTCAATATGCCAACGGCATACAACAGCAGAATACCCAGGATATGATAGGGTTGCGCCGGATAAGAACCATCCTCACGCGCCTTTTCAGTCTCAATACCTTGCAGGCGCATGATGAGTGGGGCACTATCGCCAGGGTGGGGATTGGTCATCAGCAGCATGTCAATAATCAGGAACATCAGCCAACCCACGACGAAGCCGCCCAGACGTAAGCTCTGCGGCGTTCCGATCTGGCTCCAGAACAGGCCAGCGAACACGATAATGCCAATGCCTAGGCCAAACGTCGGTCGGCGCAGTGCGACCGTCAGCACGACTACAGCAATAAATGCCACAATCAGCGCAATCACCACTGTCGCCAGGTCCCCAAAGCGCCCACCAGACTGTGCCCAGAACGCGGGAATCATCAGCAGGATAAGCCCCGCAATCGACGACAGAATGGCACCCATGCGCCGCAGGGCCAATGCAACACCAACAACCACCAGCGCCATCCCCGCCGACCGGATGACAGGCGTATCGCCAATCGCCACCAGGATCAGGAACGCCACGATCCCTGTTACCAGTGGCGGCACCCAGTAACGCATAAGCTGATCGCGCGCGCTTTTCATCGGCGCGGAGGAGGCGGTGGTCGTGGTCATTCGGCTAAGGTTCCTCAGTCGTGGTTTCGGTTGGCAAATCAATCTCGCGGTTGTCGGACTCAGCATTGGCCTTGAGTTGGAAGTAGGCGTTCATCGTCTCTTGAACAACCGGCAGGGCAATACCGGAGCCTTCACCACCGTTATATACGAAGGCCACAATCAGAATTTCCGGATTTTCAAATGGCGCGTATCCCGCATACCAGGCATGGGCTGGCCAGCTACCAGGGACGCAGTATCCTAGCGGTCGCGCGATGTCGTCACAATACTCAGCGGTGCCTGTTTTGCCACCAACTACCACATAACCCAGGTCCGCATTGCCAGCCGTACCACCCTCGGCATAGACCGCATCGAGGGTGCCTTGCCGGATGATATCCAGCGAAGCCGAACTCAGGAATGCGGGCTGGTAAGGGCTGGTCGGGCGTGGGAAGCGCACTGGTTGGCAGACGGCCCCATTGGCGAACTCATAGTTGTAGGGGATATGTACCTTATATTCGCGCTCAATTGGCGCAAATTCCTCACCGACGTTGACCACATTGCGGTAGCCTTCCGGGTCACAACGCGCTGGATCATAAAATTCGCTGCTTTCCTCGCAGATGCAAGCCAGGCTTGTCGGGCCTTTGAGGAGCATATCTTCCAGCAGCAGCAGCGTCAGCGGCTCATTGCGTGGAACATTATCTGTATTGACATCACGCAAGACATGCGGCTCGAACGGCTCCAGGACGTTACCTTCTTCATCAAGGAACTCGCGTATGACGGTTGGCTGATAGAGTGTGCCGCCATTTATCAGCGTCGCTACCTGTGATGCGAGTTGCAGCGGCGTCACTGTGACGTAACCCTGGCCAAAGGCGGCATTATAGGTGTCACCAGTGGACCACGCCTGACCATAGTTGCGGCGTTTCCAGTCCGGGTCGGGCATACGACCAGGGTTCTCGAATGGCAGCTCAATGCCCAATTCGGAGCCAATGCCCGTAGCCGTCGCGTAACGGAACAGGTTGTTGATACCCAGGCCGCCTTCTGAAAGTACCGCAGTTGAGATGTTTGAGTTACCACCACCAACCTGATAGAAATAGACATCGCAGCTCCAGGCAATCGCCTGAATCAGATTGACGGAACCATGTCCACCCGGCAGCCAGCAGACGAAACGCTGTGCAGCCGCCAGATCATTCGGTGCATAACGGTTTTCCAGTAGCAGTGAGCCTTCATCACGCAGTTGCTGCAATGGGTCGATGACCGCTTCTTCGGCAACCCCTGCCGCCGTAATCAACTTGAAAACTGACCCCGGCGGGTAAAGACCTTTAATCGCATTGTTCACCAAAGGCCGTGCCGGGTCAGCCGTGATGTCCAGGTAGTATTCAAAATCAATCGAACGGGCGAAACGGGTATTGTCAAAGGTTGGCCAACTGACCAGCGCAAGTACCTCGCCTGTCTGTGGGTTGAGTGCCACCACCACACCCTGGCTGCTGAGACCGCGATAACCCGATGGATTTTCATTACGGTACTGGATCATGCGCAGTAGAGCGGTCTCTGCTGCGGCCTGCAAATCCGTGTCAACCGTCAGACGCACACTCAGCCCCGGCTCGGATTCACGCCGTTCAATGACGTTGATGACTTCGCCCGCCACATCGATTTCGCGCAGTTCTTCGCCACGAGTACCCGCCAATTGGGCCTCTAAGTAGCGTTCAACGCCTTCGTAACCAATCCTGTCGAACGCTGGGTTGTAGCCTTGTTCACGCAGGTCAGCGGCTTCATCTTCAGGGATTGGCCCCATATAGCCGATAATATGTGCTGTCGTCGACCCAGTTGGGTATTCGCGCACACTGACGGCCTCAACATCGACGCCCGGCATAAAAATGCGCTCTTCAAGAATTTGAATCATGACGCGCCGGGGCACGTCAGTCGCGATGACGACTGGGCTAAACGGACGGAAACCTTCACCTTCAGCAACCAGTTCCTCAATACTGCGGACGTTGCTGCCTTCTGCACGGGCGATTTCCGCTGTCGGCGGCACGCCAACCAGCGCCGATAGCTTGTTGTAGATTTCAAATACGGTGTCTTCGTCGTCAGGGAGTTCTGCCGGAACAATCGTAATATTGTACGCTGGTACGTTGAAAGCCAGACGCAAATTATCACGGTCACGGATAACACCGCGACTCGTCGATAGCGGCAGCGCACTGAAGCGATTTTCGTTGGCGTCCGCTTCGTATGTATCAAAATCGATGAACTGCAACTGGTACAGGCGCATCGTAAATACCAGGAAAACGGCGATGATGATTCCCTGGAAGAAGTACAGGCGCCAGCCCTGGAAAGGCAACAGCCGTTTCATCGTTAAGCTCCATGACGTGCGACACAACAGCCGTGCCGCTGTGATCATTTTATGCCTGTCGACCGCAGGCGTGTCGATGTTACCGCAACCCAGGCGATGCCTGAACGGTGAAATTTTGCTTACAAACGTGTTCCTGGTTCTGGATAGATACGTTGCTGAACGCCCCGCATCACCAGATATATCGGCAGAAACAGCAGCAGATGGTAGAACAGCTCCGGTATTATTACATACTGGAAGATGTCACCTGGTAGCAGACCAAATCCGGTAAATGCCAGTATCAGGTGTGTCACGCTGATCTGAATTACGGTGCCCAGCAAGACGAAACCGGCTACCAGCACGATATTGATACGGAACAACTGCACTGATAGCCGCTTAATCAGATAGATCATCAGCAGCATGCCAACGACGGATGACCCTAGCGGAATAATCGACATCAAGTCCGTCACAATGCCGCCAACAAAAGCCCAGAAAACAGCCTCGTTCAGCGGTGCATGGATGCTCCACAGTAGAACAATCAAAAGCACGAAATCCGGCGCACCGCCTGCAATCCGCAATTGGCCCATCAGGCTGGACTGCAACACCGCTGCCAGGATCAGCACAGGCAAGCTGATGTAATACCCCATAACTAGGGTGCCTGCCCGTTATTATCTTCTTCATCAAATACGGAAATATCTGCTGGCTCGAAGTTCGTAATCACCAGCACGAATTCCAGCGTGTTGAAGTCAATCAGGCTGCGTAACTGCGCCGATTGCGATAGCTCGAACTCAAAGTCGCGATAACTGGTGATCTGTCCGATGACCAGATCGGGCGGCAAGTTGCCCCCCAGGCCGGATGTCACCACCAGTTCACCTTCAGTAATCTCGGAATCCACTGGAATATGCTGCATTTCCAGAATGCCATTGGTCAGACCGCGTCCGACGACGCTGCCTTCTGCACGCGAATTTTGTAAGCGACCGCTGATAGCGCTGTTTTGGTCCGTGACCAACTGGACATGGGCCGCATTCGCACTCACGTCAATGATGCGCCCGACTAAGCCGAGTTGCGTCACAACCGGCATACCGACTTCGATACCGCTGCGCGTTCCCTGGTTGATGATAATACTGCGGATGCTTGATTGCGTATCCAGCCCAATGACCTCTGCCGTGACCAGTTCTTCGTCCTGGGCCGCCGATGTATATGACAGCAAATCGGCCAGACGTTCATAGTCGCTGGCAATTTCGCGCAGACCGATATTTTCCGCCTGGATGATTGCTAGCTGTTCTTCGAGGTCATAAATGCGATTTCTGAGGGAAATGATATCGGCGCTTTCGCCCAATGCACTACTGATCGAAAGCTGCGCCCGATTGAATATGCCCGTGATGAAATTGATGGGGGCAGCCGCAATGCCCTCAACAGGACGCAGAATACCCGTCGCGCTCAGGCCAATCAGCACCGCGCACACAATCAGGCTGATGAAAATGATGCCAATAGGATTAGATCGCCAGCGAGGCCGCATGGGTCGCGCTCCGTCAACATACGGTCACATATCATAGTTAGCGACCATTATAGCAGTGCGCTACACAGGGTTAGATAGGCAAAACATCCTTCAATCGGGCGTATCGTAGGTGAATGGTGGGTTTAGTGGTGCGTACTACCACGCTCAGGACCGACCAGCAGGCGCCGCAGGTTGTTGTAATCTTCCAGAATACGCCCAGCACCGCGCGCGACACAGGTCATGGGGTCATCTGCAACATACGCCCGAATATTGACTTCCTGCGTCACACGTTGGGCGATGCCTTTCAGCAGGCCGCCACCACCCGCAATGCAGATGCCGCTCTCCATCAGGTCCGCGACCAGTTCCGGCGGCGTATCATCCAGCGCATCCTTAATCGTATCAATCAGAATATTGACCGAGCCGCTAATAGCCTCTCGAATTTCAATCGAGCTAACCTCGACCGAATCCGGTAATCCGGTGGTCAGGTTACGACCCTTGATGTTGTAGGTCAGTTCCTGTGGCAGGGGATATGCCGAGCCAATTTCCATCTTCACCTTTTCGGCAGTCGGCTCGCCGATCAGAAGATTATGCTTGTTACGCATATACTGGACGATATCCTCGTCCATCTCGTCGCCCGCCACACGGATCGAGCGGCTGATGACGACACCACCTAAAGAGAATAGGGCGACTTCAGTCGTACCGCCGCCAATATCGACGATCATACTGCCGCGCGTTTCCAATACAGGCAAACCGGCACCGACGGCTGCCGCCACTGGCTCCTCGATCAGATGCGCCTCGCGCGCGCCGGCATCCAGCGTCGCTTCGATCACAGCGCGTTTTTCGACTTCTGTAACACCTGTGGGAATACCCACAACCACGCGCGGACGCGGAATCGGCACCCAGCTTTGCTCGTGCGCCTTGCGAATCAGATAGTCCAGCATACGGGCTGTAACTTCGTATTCGCTGATGACACCATCCCGCACAGGTCGTACAATGAGGATGTCTTTTGGGTTTTTGCTCCACATTTCTTTGGCTCGTGCACCGACTTCCATCGGTTCTCTCGTCTTGCGGGTCAGCGCAACGAAAGATGGCTCATTAATCACGATGCCTTTGCCCCGCACATAGACCAGCGTGTATGCTGTACCTAGGTCGATGCCGATGTCGAGAGAAAAGAGACCAAAGAAATAGTCTAGCGGACTTAGCACATTTTACTCCTGGGGAGCGTCGGCCCGCGCCGGATTATAGCACAACCGCCGTTAAACGGTCGATGTGCCGGAACTGCGGGAAGTTTTTTTGAAATTGTCGTATGCCTGCTTCAAGAATCATCACATGATCCAGCAAACTGTACTCAACGTTTTAGCACATTACAAGCGCCTATCACCTGACGCTATCTATGTGCTGGCTGTTTCCGGCGGCATGGATTCGCTGGTGCTGCTCCACATCTGTACGCAGATTCAGACTGATTTAGATGCACCGCTGCATGTTGCCACGCTGAATCATAGCCTGCGCGGTGATGCTGGTGTGCAGGATGCCCGATACGTGGTGCAGATCGCACAAAAAGCGGGCCTGATTGTTCACCAGCACACCGTCGATACACCCCTTTATGCTGTCGAACATAACCTCGGTACGGAACTTGCCGCCCGTCAGTTGCGTTATGACTGGCTTGCCAGTATCGCGCGTTCTGTGCCCAATGGGGCCATTGTGACGGCACACCATGCTGATGATCAGGCAGAAACCTTACTATTACATATCATGCGTGGGGCGGGTTTGCGCGGCCTTAGGGGTATGCAGACGGTCGGCATTGTTCCTGGCCACGAAGATGTGTCTCTCTTGCGGCCACTGCTTGCGCACACCCGTGACGAAATCGCTGCCTATAGTCAGCAGCATGGCTTAGAATCGCGCCACGACCCGACCAATGACGATACCAGCTATCGCCGCAATGCCATTCGCCACACGCTGATGCCCGCCCTTACGCAGTTCAATCCCAATATCGTTCAGGCATTGTCGCAGCTTGCGGATAATGTATCGGTCGATCTCGATTTACTTGACCAACTCATGGCTCGTGACGTTCTGCCGCAGGTGCGGTTCGATGAACAGCGAGCCGCAGTATCGCTTAGCACATTTCATGAATGGCACCCAGCGCTCCAGCGCCGTATGATGCTCGATGTTCTCAATCGATTAGCAGGTGGCATCGACATCAGTTATGAACGTACGCTTGCGGCAGTTGAACTGGCGCTAACAGGGCGGGTCGGCAAAGTGCTCGAATTCAGTTCTGGCTGGCGGCTGCGCGTGGGCTATGACGATCTCTTCATTGAACATGAATCACAGCCTTTACCAACGATAGGTGCTGTGCAGATGTCTGGCGAATTTGACCTGCCGCATGAGGGACAGACCCAGATTTCACCGGATTGGGTGCTGCACACATCAACCAATCCACCCCCGAATACGCCTTCTGTTTGGGTGCCCGATGGTGCCCGATTATGGTTGCGAACACGCCGACCAGGAGATGCCTATGGTGAGCATGGCGAAAGCCAAAAGCGTAGAAAACTTAAGGAATGGTTTATTGATCGTAAGGTCGACAAGCACTTAAGAGACCGGATTCCACTGCTTTGTGTCGATGATAAGATCGTTGCTGTATGCGCATTGAAAGGTTGGGACTACGTATTAGTACGTAATAAAAGCCATAAAAACGCAGTACAAATTGGTTTTTGGTTAGAAAGACGTTCGTAAATAGATATTCCACAATCTTTTGTTGAGGATTCGGCACATCCACTGTCTCAAAATGCTTGCCATCAGCTTAAGGATGTTATATCCTTAAGAAAGGATAAGGCTAAAATAAATTTGGGACAGACTCATGGAACGTCATATGGTTTCAAATCAGCCATCTGCCAATGTTCTGGTAGTGGATGATGAGGGGGCAAATCGCTATTCCGTTAGCAAAACCCTCCAACGTGTAGGCTACATGGTCAGTGAATCGGCCAGTGGCGAAGAAGCTTTGGAAAGCTTGGGCAATCAGGAATACGATGTCGTCCTGACCGACATCCGTATGCCCGGTATTGACGGCGTGGAACTCCTGCGCCGTATTAAGGAAGAATCCCCTGACGCCATCGTTATATTGATGACCGGCTATGCCAGCCTTGGGACGGCGGTAGAAGCCTTGCGTCTAGGCGCTCACGATTACCTGATTAAGCCAAGCTCCAGCCAGGATATTCGTCAGAGCGTTTCTCGTGGGATTGAGCGTGCGCGCAACCTCAAGCGCCGCCGTCGCCTCTTGGAAACCATTAAGGCTGATGTATTTGAACTGACCCGTGCCGATATTGAAGCCAGCAATGCGGCTCTCAGTGTGTCCTCGGCAATGGATCGCAACGAAATTGACTACCGTCAGACCGCGCCGGATACCAATGGCAGCACCATGAAGCTAGGCCCGTTGACGGTTTATCCGGGACGCTATCAGATTTCCGTCGATGACAAGCCGATTGACCTGACCCCGACCGAGTTCGACCTGCTGCTGTACCTGGCTGCCCATCGCGGTCGCGTTGTGCCCTGCCATGAATTGGTTCGCGAAGTTCGCGGCTACACCGTCGACGAGAGTGAAGCTCGCGAAGTGATTCGCCCGCATGTCAGCAACCTGCGCCGCAAGCTTAAGACCGCAGGTCAGGGGACTGACCTCATTGTCAACGTGCGTGGCATTGGCTACCGCCTTAGCGAACGTGCTGCTGGAGACTAATCCAGCACGTTTTCTTCATCAGATTCTGCTATCATAGGGGCCTCGTTAACGGGGCCTCTTTTTCGTCTGGCCCATGCGTGGTGGCGATGAATCCTATACATATGGAATACCGTAAAATCGCAATATTGGTCTTGGCGTTGCTGTCGCTTGCGATGGGGTCGCTGTCGGTTGCGCAGGCAACCTGCACGGAAACAACCGGAACCGTCTCCAGGCAGACCTACACCAGCGGCTTGCTTGGGCAGACCATGTACTATACAGTCTATACGCCGCCTTGTTACGATGCGAATCCCGATGCAACGTATCCCGCACTCTACCTCATGCACGGTTCCAATGACGACGATGGCCACTGGGTACGGCTTGGAATGGTCGATTTGCTTGACGCTGGCATCCAATCTGGCGAATTGCCGCCCATGCTGGTTGTGCTGCCATTTGGCAATGTCATTGCCAATCGCAACCGTTTCGATGCCATCTCCTGGGGCAACATTTTCATGACGGAATTGTTCCCTACGGTCGAAAATCTCTATCGTACTGATGATCGCCGTGCCATTGGTGGCATCTCGCGCGGTGGTTTCTGGGCGTACCAGATTGCGCTCAAACATCCTGACCTGTTCCCAATTGTTGGGGGGCACAGCGCCTTCTTCGACCTGTATCATGCACCGCCGGAAGAAAACCCGCTGCACCTGATTGAATCCGTTGACATTACCAACATGCGCTTCTGGCTGGATCGCGGCAAGGATGATTTTGCCTATGAAGGTCTCGATATCATGGGCGAGCGCATGGCGGCACAGAATGCGAATTACCAGTACATCATTCAGCCGGAGGGCCAGCACAATAATGCTTACTGGTCGCAGTATGTTGGGGACTATCTGGCATTCTACGCAGCGGATTGGCTTGAAGTGCCATCTCAGCCCACGCTGACAGTATCTGCTGCCAACGCCTTTGCGACCAATACGCCGACGGTACCCTTGGCCGCCACAGCCGAACCCACGCTGGTGGCTACACCAACTTTAGCCCCCTTGCCAACCGAATCGGCGGAGGCGCAGTCCACATGGGACGTATTTTTCCCAGTAGTGGCATTCCCTAGCCTGCGGACCAGCGTGTCTTCGGATTGGGTAGCCCAGGTAGCTAGCAGCGAATTCATTCCTGAGCTTATCCTGGATACAGATACATTGGCACAGATGCAAGCCGCCGGAATGGCTATTTCTGGCGATACCCGCACGGTTTTGCCTGATGAGCTGTATGGGGCACTCTGGCGCGACTATAACGCCATAACGTTGCTGCCAATGAGTCGCATTCAGACCGACATGCGCATTCTCTGGCTGGATGACGTGCCTGTGGTCGATCAGCTTGATCGTTATGTCCTGGCTGTACCAGCCATCGAGGGCAACTTCAACCCTGCCGCCCTCTACCGATTGACTCTGTCCGGTGTCACCGCCCTCACACGTCAGACTACAACTGCACTTGATGAAAATGGCATCGAATGGGCCGCCAGCGGTATTTTGGACTATGTGCAGCGCAGTGATACCTTCCATACGAGTAACGAAGTCAGCATCTACCCGACGTGCCCGCAGACATCAGAACCAACGCTCGGCGGTCCAACGAGCTTTTGCAGCAAACCGGAGCATTTTGGCCTGCTTCCCTTGCTCGATGTGGACCTTGTCGAACTATCTGGCAATCACAATAACGACTATGGCTACGACGCCTACATCGATACCTACGATTTCTATCAGGAAAATGACATCGCGACAGTCGGCGGCGGCTTGACGCTCGACGAAGCGCGTCAGCCCTGGATTTCTGCTGATGGGGTAGTCGGTGTGCTGACCTGCAATATGCCAGGACCCTATTATGCCCTTGTCAATGAGGATGCGAGCTTGCTTGGTGGTGTTCGCCCAGGGGCCGCACCCTGTGATTGGGATTGGTTGTCCCAGTCCGTTCCGCAGTTGAGCCAACAGGTTGGCACCGTTGTCGTCACCATCCAGCACTTTGAAATTGAAGATTATCTGCCATCCAATGAGCAGCGGATTGATTTTCGCCGCCTTGCCGATCTGGGGGCGGATGTCGTGGTGAACACGGCTGCCCATAAGCCGCAGATTTTCGAGTTTTATTCGACCCAGCGGGGTGATCGAGCCGTGTTACACTATGGGCTGGGCAACCTGTTTTTCGATCAGCCATTCTGGGGCAATTCGCGATTCTTCATGGATACGCTTTACATTTACGAAAATCGGTTCATCGGGGTAGAATTATTCTCAGGT
This sequence comes from Anaerolineaceae bacterium, assembly GCA_020634165.1. Classification (GTDB taxonomy): domain Bacteria; phylum Chloroflexota; class Anaerolineae; order Aggregatilineales; family Phototrophicaceae; genus Phototrophicus. The sequence goes on from JACKCF010000001.1 coordinate 1,574,511, forward strand.
TTGATCGATGATCTGGCACGCCCACACTTAATGACGCCTGACGAGCGCGAACAATTCCTGTTCTTCATGCTCCGGCAGCAAAACGGTTTCTGAGCACACCATGACACAACATGCTGACGACACCTTATCCAAATCGAATGGTCGCATTGTTCTGCTATTCCTTGTAACGGTCCCGACGATTGTCATTCTGCTGATTGTCTATTTTTCATTCCGTGCGACCAATGCCGGTCGTGTGCTTACCTGCACGGCGAATGTGACCTCAGGCGGGACCGTGACCCTGCGCGTGGAGCCGTTACAGGTTTCTGGCGTATATCATGAATCGCATCAGTTCAGCTATAAGGAAACGCCTGAAAGCGACGAATCGACCGTTATTTTCGATATGACCTTGCCCAATCCCACGATGGTGATGAACTGTGCTGATAATATCGGCAGCGATGGCAATGTCGTGTGGGTCTGGAACGACAAGCAGATTACAGCTACAGCCAATAGTGGTGAAAGCTGGCACTCCTGGGAAGTCTGCGATGACCCGCGCCCGCGTTTTGATTGCTCACAATACGAACACCTTGAATCCGTATCATTTACTGAAGATGGTATTGGAGAAGCGACGATCTATGCGCCGGAAGGCAGCTATTCCATATTGACCAGCGATGGGGGAGCGTCATGGACAATGGCCGCTCCCTGAGGCTGATTGATGTCTGGCAGCAGGCCTCGCGCTTTTTCATGGGCTATAGCGAAGAAGCCCCAGAGATTGTCCTGGCAGGGATGGCACCCCTTACCATGCAGGACTGCCTGTTCTATTTGATGACAACGGCCCGCGAAGTCACCACACAATTTGTGATGCTCAATACCAATATTCAGGTGGTAACACCCTCACCGTTGATGGCAGCACGGGCTTTATCTGCCGGACACATAGGCGGTGGCCTCTGGCTCGACCTCCCGCTCCTGCCAACGCTCGGCATCTTTGTCGATGGACCACACGCCATGAGCATCAGCTTTGTTCGTGGCGAATGGGACGCCATGAGCCTCGGCGCACTTTTTGTGCTTCTTCGTGAGCTGTACATAATTGCTCCACAACTGGAAGTCGGCCTGCTTGGTACGGATTATGCGCCGGATGAACGGGCCGATTTCGCAGACTTTGTGCGTACCTACTGCCATGAAGTCGCTTAAAATTCTCTTACCCCTGGTTATCCTGGTTTGCATCATTGGGCCAGTTTCTGCTCAATCAACTTCGCTCGACGATGTGCTGGCTGCAATGTCCCTCCGTCAGAAAGTCGGCCAGATGTTCGTCGCGACATTTTACGGCCCGGCCATTAATGAACCCGCGCGCCTGTTCTTGCAGGGCTACCAGCCTGGGGCAGTCGTTTTTTTGCCATCAAACCTGGAAAATCCTAACCAGATCGCCCGCCTGACCAATGATATTCAGCAGACATTGCGCGATGCTGGAACCGTTCCGGCCTTTATTGGCGTCGATCAGGAAGGCGGCATCATCGCGCATTTAGAGCAAGGCTTTACGCGCTGGCCAGTTCCGATGCTGCTGACTGCAACGGGTGATGCCGAACTTGCGTATAGTGTCGGGATGGCTTACGCACAGGAGATGCAGGCAGTGGGGATAAACATGAATCTGGCCCCCGTTGCTGATCTGTATACCAATCCAGATAACCCGATTATTGGGCGGCGCTCGTTTGGGGCCTTCTCGGGGCAAGTCGCGCCCATAGTCGCTGCCTTCGCCCAGGGGATGCAGTCCGGTGGTGTGTTGGCGGTTGCCAAGCACTTTCCAGGGCATGGCGATACCTCCGCCGATTCGCATGTGACGCTGCCCGTTATCAGCTACGATATGGCTCGGCTATCCACGACCGAACTCGTGCCTTTTTCGGCGCTCGCACAGGCGAATGTTGGCGGTATCATGACGGCCCATATTTATTTCTCGGCACTGGAACCGGAAACAGGTATGCCTGGGTCACTGTCAGGGGCCATTGTCACTGATTTGCTGCGCGATCAACTCGGCTATGATGGTCTGATTGTGACCGATGCGCTCGATATGGACGCCATCGACACGGTCTATTCCCCTGCGGAGGCTGCCCTCATGGCGATTGAAGCTGGCAGCGATTGGGTGCTGACGGGTGCCCATGTCAGTCCGGATGCCCAGGCCGCCGCTATTGAGGCTGTCGTTGCTGCGGTTGAATCTGGCGAGATTGACGAAGCACGAATTGACGCTTCCGTTCGCCGCATACTGACCGCCAAACAAAATATGGGTGTGCTCGATGCCCAACCTGTTGATGCGTTTCTGGCTGCGGATGCCATCGACCTTGAAGCACACGCCCAGTTAATTAGCCAGATGTTTGCAGAAGGAACGGCTGTTGCTTATGGTGAAGAATCGATTCCGGTGCAATCCGGCGCGTTGATGATCTATCCGGCATCGCAGCCATCGTTGTGGAATGCCTGCGCGCAAGGGGGGAGTTATCAGCCATTAGGCATTTCGGATCGCCCAACAGCCGACGAAATCGCCTGGGCACGTTCAGCCGCCTCTACCGCTGAACAAGTGGTTGTGTTTACACGTAATCTGGAAGAGAATGCCCAGTTAGAAGAATTGGTCAATGGCCTGCCATTAGAGCGCACTGTAGTGGTGGCACTTCACTCGCCGGAAGATTGGCGGTACATACCTCGTCCGCAGGCTTATATCATGACCTACAGCCCTTTGCCCGCCGCCTACGAGCCTGTTTGCAGCGTATTGTCAGGTCAACTCCCTGCTACAGGGCAGGTCGTTATCAACATGGATATATAGCAAATGCCGCCATATTGAGGAATGCCGCCGTTAGATATGTATTAGATTGCGGCGCGACTGTCATGCGTGGCTTGTGTAGGATGTCATTTTCAGGTTAACTTATTCGTGTAGAAAACCCAGATCAGGACAACATACCGTTATGACAACGCTTAACCCGGATTTGCTGTCAAAAGATATGGATGCCGTACTTAATGATGCGGCAGCCATGCGTAAAGAATTTCAGCAGCAAACCATTATGCCAGAATTGCTCTTGATGGCATTGCTTCGCCACCCGGAAACGGCTGCTTCTCGGTTGTTAAATGTATTCAAGAATACGCGCGGCGTCGATCTCGAACAATTAGAGCACCAGGTTGAACTGGCTATTCGCAGCCGCCGTGACCAGGATGGCAATCTCGACTTTGTCGCCAAAGGCAATAAAAAAGTGCCCCTGAGCCGTCAGACCATCATCATGCTTGATGACGCGCTTAGTGTCGCCAATTCCATGCACGAGGTGCGCATTGACACCGACCATACGCTGACAGTCCTGTCAGAAAGTGCGATGAGCACCAGCGGCTTGCTGCGTCAGGTCGGCATCACGCCTAAAGCCCTGCGCGATATCGTCAGCGATAGCAGCCAGGTACTGCCTGTTAAACGCTCCAGCGGAACAACCCAGGACTTTGTCGCAACAGCACGACGTGGCAACATGCGAGCAGTTTTCTTCCGCGAAAATTTGCTGCGTGAGATGATTAACATCCTGTCGCAGGCCGTTAATCGCCACATCATCCTGATTGGCCCTGATGGCGTCGGCAAACGCACCTTGGCCTATAGCCTCGCACTGCTGATGTCCGAAGGCAAAGGACCCAACGGTCTCGCCAGCCTCGTCCAGATCGACGAAACGGCACTGCTCGACAACGAACAGCAGGCTGTCCGCGCAGGTATGAGCAAAGCCCGCAATGGCATTTTGTTCGTGCCGCATCTGCATCGCTTCTTCGGTGGACCTATTAAAGCCGAGTTCTCCAAAGCGACGCCGCTGATCCAGAAGGCATTTCTGGACGACAATCCAGTCATTATTGCCTCAACGACGGATCAGGAGTATCAGCAGCGCCTGTCACTGGTGAGTGCAATCTCGGAAAATAGCCAGATTCTGCGTGTGCCGGAGCCATCGGTCGAAGAAACAGTCGAGATGCTCAGTATCATGAAGCCGCACCTTGAAGCTGACTACAGCATCGAAATCGAAGAAGAAGCGCTTTCTCTGGCGGCGAATCTCGCCCGACGCTATCTGGCGGCAACACCCTTACCGCGCAGCGCGGAACATCTGCTGCACCGGACTGCCGCGATGGTCAGCATGGCTCGTCAGCAGCATCTGGCCTTTAAGCCGGAGATGCTGGATGACGGCAAACTGGATGTGGCTGACATCACCCTGGCAGCCAGCCAGATGACAGGCGTACCGGTCAGCAAACTTGGTGAAGACGAACGCCTGCGCTATGCCAGTATGGTCGAGCATCTTAGCGAGCGCATTAAAGGCCAGGACGAAGCCGTTCTTGCCGTCAGCCGCGCGATCAAAACCGCCCGCGTCGGCCTCAAAGATCCGCGCCGCCCGATTGGTGCCTTCCTGTTCCTTGGCCCGACCGGTGTCGGCAAGACCGAACTGGCGCGTGTTCTCGCGGACTTCATGTTTGGTGACGAAGATGCCATGCTGCCGCTGGATATGTCCGAGTTCAAGGACGAGAGCAGCATCAACCGCCTGATTGGTTCGCCGACAGGTTACATCGGCAGTGAAGAGGGGGGCCAGCTAACTGAGCGTGTTCGCAATCAGCCCTATATCATCGTCCTCTTCGATGAAGTCGAAAAAGCCCATCCGCGCGTGCTGGATATTTTGCTACAGGTCATTGAAGAAGGTCGCCTGACTGATGGCCGAGGCGTCACCACTCGCTTTAGCGAGTCTGTCATCATCATGACCAGCAACATTGGCTCGGAACATCTTTCGGTGCCGTATCTGACGGACGACATCAAAGAATCGGTTATGGAAGAAGTACGCGATTATCTGCGACCGGAATTCATCAACCGTCTTGACGAAGTCGTTATGTTCAACGCGCTCGATGAAGATACATTGGCCCTCATTATGCGTCTGGAACTCAAGAAAGAAACGCGCATGGCAGAAGAACGCGGCCTGACCTTGTCCTTCACCGATGGGGCAATTGACTACTTACTGTCGCTCAATGACGAGCCGGAATATGGCGCGCGACCACTGAAGCGCATTATTCGCCGCAGCGTGCGCGAGCCACTTGCCGACTTTCTCCTGCGAGCCAATCCACCTGCTGGAACGGAAGTGCGTATTACCAGCGCTCGCAAGAAGGGCGGCGGTCTCAAGTTCTCAGCCATGGTTGAGGGCGAAGAAATCAGTATGGAATAAATATAATATTCGTGCAGAATTAAAAGCTCGGCACACCAGTGTCGAGCTTTTATATTTGATCAGTTTTCGTCAACTGTAAACGAACATTTCGTCATTCATGAAATAACCCTTAATATTATGAGCGATTTGTGCTCTATTTACAGAAATCTCTACAAAATGTTAATGCGCCTCAGCGTTGGCAAATGCCCTGCAAAGTTATATAGTCTACGTTAATGTTTGCACAGCCAATGTACACGACATTGTTATGTCGATTGCAACTTTAGAAATGGCTGCAAATCGGCTAAATTAATAGCGTTGCTTCCTAAATTATCGTTAAGTGGCGCCTCCATCTGCAATAAGGTAGGTTAAGGGGAACCGCGTTGCGGCGTAAAATAGCAGCTATCTTCAGCCTGTTTTCTCTCTTCATCGGGATGCTGATAGCGTTGCCTCCGCTCTTGTTATTCCAATGGTCTGTACAACTTGCTGCCACGGAAATCAGTTGGGTTTCTGCACTAGCAGGGACGGTCGCGGTTGTCGTTCAGCCGCGCCACTGGCGGACCGTATTGGTGAGCATGTTGGGCGTCTGGCTGTCAACCGGACCCTATCGACAGTTCCGTAAAGCAATCCGGCACAATAACCTTGAAATGAATGCCGCCCTCGGTGCAGGCTATATCGACAGCGTGCCACAGTCTATTCGGCATCAACTTCAGACGAAACCTTTATCGTTAAGGCGCTTGTTTTACCTTAACCTTAAATCAATACAAGCTGAAGTGATCCGCGACGTGCCTTATCTGGACGTCGAAACGCGCATGCTTGTGATGGACATTTACAAACCAAAAAAACCCGCACTCCGCAAAAAGGGCTATCCCTGCATCGTGACGATTCACGGCGGCAGTTGGCGCTCTGGTGATAAGGGCCAGTATTTTGCTGATTCTTATCGGCGTATGGCTGACCAGGGTTATCTGGTATTTGACATTCAATACCGATTTTCCCAGGAAGCGCGCTGGCCAGCTCAACATGAAGACGTCACCAATGCGCTCAAATGGATCGCCGAGCATGCGGCTGAATACGGTGGCGACAAGGACAACCTCGCGCTGATCGGGCGTTCTGCTGGTGGCTTTCTGGCATTACATGGTGCCTACCGCTCCTTGCCGGAAGTCAAAGTGAAGGCAGTAATCGCTGCATATGCGCCGGTTGACCTGCGCCTATGGCCGATGAATCCGGGATCAGTCGGTGTGCTGCTGATGGGTGGCGTCCCGCACGAAATGCCGGAACGCTATTATGACTCAGCCGTCACCAGCCACCTGCATGAGGACTGCCCGCCAACGCTGCTGCTGCATGGTGGTAAGGACTCAGTCGTGCCGATCATGCACTCGCAGGTTTTGCAGCAGTCCCTGACGGTTTCCGGTGTCACCTGCGCCCTGGTAGATATTCCCTGGGGCCAGCACGGGTTTGATGGCAATACGAATGGCCTCGGTGCGCAGCTCGCACAATATTATCTGGATCGCTTCTTGGCTTGGTCAATGTACGGTGGTGATAAACCGATGGACTAGGTAGTCAAGCCATGCAGCAAAATTACGATGCAGAAACAGTCATCAGGAGTCCCCAATACGAGCGCCTACGCTTTGGCTGGGATGCCTGGCTAGGTGTAGTCGGATACATAGCAGAGCAGCATAGTCCGGACGCGCTTTTGCGCGTTTCTTTGTCTGCCGATGCGGCGCGATCTTTAAAATGGAATGCGTCCGTTCGCTGGGGGCCTTATCGCGAAACTGTCAAAAATCAGCCTGCATTGGGGTCTGCACTCAGCGAACTCTGGCACGAGGTTGAAGATAACCATCGTATTTTCTGGTCACATCAGGATTCTGTGCGTCGTCCCATTCCGTATCGGGCCGATTCTTGGCTAGATGACCGCTCTGCTGCCGCCCTGCAAAGCCTAATCAATATCGGCCATCGCCTGTTTGCAGACGACTGGCAGATTGTCATTGTTTATCAGCCTTCTGAACTATCCTACGCGCGCGTTCAGACGCGCATCCTCGCTGCGGATTACGCGGTTTATCGTGGTGGGCGCGGCGCAACTTTGCGAGAATCGTGCCAAACGCTGTATCATAATGCTATTGATTTATTTACAGCGCATATCCAGCGCATATCCGAACATATCGCATATGAGGGGATACAATGACGCAAGTCGACCATTCGATTTTCCGTAAGTATGACATTCGTGGTGTAGCCGTTGGCGATAATCCGCAGATCACACCTGAACTGGCACGCCTCGTTGGCAAAGCACTCGGCACCTACATGCCCAAAGAATTCAACACCGAGCGCGTTTTCGTAGGTAGCGACAACCGTGTGACATCTGAACCGATTCGCAATGCCATGATTGAGGGTCTGCTCTCTACAGGCATGAACGTTACCGACATTGGCGAAGTCATCACGCCAACCGTGTATTTTGCATCAGCCACCTATGGTGAGCATGGCGCAGGTGTTCAGATCACTGGTAGCCACCTGACAACTGAATATAACGGTATCAAGATGGCTTATGGTCCGCTGGCACTCTCTGGCGACCGCATTATCGCACTGCGCGACATCATCGAAAGCGATAGCTTTGCGACAGGCGAGGGCCAGCTCGATAAAGATTACGACATGATCCACAAGCACATGGCCAAAATCCAGACCATGGTCAAGATGGGCGACAAAAAGCTCAAGGTTGTGGTCGATGCGGGCAATGGTCTCGTCGGTAGTTACATTCCGCAGGTACTTACGAATCTGGGCGTTGATGTTGTCTGCCTGTATTGTGAACCCGATGGTACGTTCCCCAATCATCTGCCGAACCCGGAAGACCCGGAAATGACCAAAGATTTAGAGGCAAAGGTCATTGAAACAGGTGCCAATTGTGGTCTCGCCTTTGACGGCGACAGCGACCGTGCTGGCTTCGTCGATGAACACGGCCATCACATCGCCGCTGATAAGCTGCTGGCGGTTCTGGCGCGCGATCTGCTTGGTCGTCATCCTGGCGCATCGATTGTATTCGATGTGAAGGCATCCCAGGCCCTGCCGGATATGATTAAAGAGTACGGCGGTGTGCCCGTCATGTGGAAAACTGGCCACAGCCTGATGAAGCTCAAGATGCACGAAATTGGCTCGCCATTGGGTGGTGAAGTCAGCGGTCACCTGTTCGTCGGCGAAGACTATTATGGCTTCGATGATGCACCGCTGGTGGCCCTCAAAGCCCTGTCGATCTTCTCCAGCACAGAAAAATCAGTCTCGCAGGTTTTCGATGAATTCCCGAAGTTGTTCGCCACGCCGGAAGTCATCCTGTCCGCGCCCGATGATCTCAAATTTGGCATGATTGATGAGATGGTCAACGTCTTCAGCGACAAATACGAAGTGATTACGCTCGATGGTGTGCGTGCTCAGTTTGGCAAGGGCTGGGGCATGGTTCGCGCCAGCAACACCCAACCAGCGATCACCCTGCGTTTTGAAGCCTACACCAAAGAAGACATCGTCAAGTACATGAACATCTTCAAAGAACAGCTTGATAAATACCCACAGGTCGACCAAACCAAGTTGATTGCCCAGATCGAGCGTTTTAGCGAGTAAGTTCTCCTGCCCAAATCACAGAAGAGCGTTCCATGTTGGAGCGCTCTTTGTTTTTGGGAACATTCCAATTTTAATGTTTGTAATTTGGTCATCTCGGCGGTATGTTATGGCCATGACAGATCATTTCAAAGCAATTTACGCTAAAAAAGCATCTGAATACGAGCGCATGGTCAGCCGTGAAGATTATCACGGCAACCTGTTTGCAGCGCTCAATGAACTGCACCATTTGTCCGGGGCCACAGCCGTTGATATTGGTACGGGCACAGGTCGCCTGACGCGCTTACTCAGTTTTCAGGTTGCGCAGGTCATTGGCCTGGACATTGCCCCTGCGATGCTCCTGGAAGCGCGTGAGCAAATGCTTCAATCCGGCATGAATAACTGGTCGCTGGCCAATGCCGATAATATCGCACTGCCCCTGGCTACCAATTGTGCTGACTTCGCCACCGAAGGTTGGAGCTTTGGCCATAGTGTCGGTTGGTTCCCCGATGAATGGCACGACAAAATTGGTGCCATGCTTGATGAAATGCGCCGTATTGTTCGGCCCGGCGGCACGATTGTGCTGCTGGAAACACTCGGTACAGGCAGCAAATCGCCTCATCCGCCAACCGATGGCCTTGCTGAACTCTATCACTGGTGGGAACACGAACAGGGTTTCCAGCATCGTTGGATTCGCACCGACTACCAGTTCGAGAGCGTAGCCGAGGCCGATGAACTGACGCGCTTTTTCTTCGGTGATGAACTCGCTGACGCGATTGTCGCTAACCAGATGGACATCTTGCCGGAATGCACGGGCATCTGGTGGCAGACTGTTTAAGCAGTAGGGGCAAGACATGCCTTACCTAGCTTCTTAGATCAAATGTCAAAATGCCTACCTTTCCTGATGCAGCCACAGCAGTAGGGCGGAGATACTATCGGCTATCGCACCCGCCAATACAGCCCCGAGCGCTCCCATCGTCGGGATGAGCAGCAGACCAAGCACAATCTGTATGCCGATACTGATGCCATATACCCAGTTGGTGAAGGCTTCCTGCCCGCGAGCATACCAGTAAACGATCCGCACATTCTTGAGGATGTTTGGCAGCAGTGCCCAACCCGCCCAGGCGAGTACGTCATCCGCGCCGGAAAACGCACCGCCGTAGACCAGCGAAATCAGCCATGTTGCCCCGATTGTAAAGACGACAGCCAATCCCACACTGCCGAGTATCAGCAAACCGACGGCCTGGTAAAAAGTCCGATTGCGCTTTTCATCTTTTTGCTCTGCGCTCAAAGCCGGATAAAGGGCATCATACACGGCCCGCGCCAATAATGTCCCCAAATCGACGAAACGTGCCGCCGCTGCATAGACGCCAACGACCGCCGCTGGGGCCAACAAATCAAGCATGAGCACATTCAGGCGCAGTTGCAGCGCGCCCAGGAACGCCGCCAGTGCAAACGGGGCTGCTGCCTCTAAAGTGGCTTTGACATCTGGCTCCGATGCCTTAATGTTCCCGCAGCACTGACGATACAGCCACCATGCCACAGCCATCTGTACCCCGGACGTCACAGTGTTGATGACCATCACCCACTGGATCGACGCTGAATTCAGCAGGGTGACCGCTGTCAGGACAACTTGGCTGCCCAGCATGCCCAGATGCAGAACAGCGATCAGCCCCATACGCTGCTGTGCCCGGAAAATGGCGCTGTAGGTGCTGTAAAGCGGTTGAATCAGCACCAGCGGCATTGCCAGCCAGATAACTTGCCTGCTGGTAGGGTCACTCTCCAACAACAATGCAGCAAGAGCTAGCGCGACCATCAGCCCACCAGCCAATGCCCAGCGCAGCCAAACACCTAACCTCACTAGCGCCGCGCCGCGCTCTGGTGACTGTGCCGCATCACGTACAATCAGCGTGCTGATGCCAAAATCGGCCAGTAAACTGATCGGGAAAACCCAGGCCAATGCCGAGGCATAGTAGCCCAGGCCGCTTTCGCCCAACGATCTGCCGATCATCGCTGCCAGCAAGAACGATAAAATGGCTCCCAGCCCGTGAGAGATGACAAGGTAGAGTGTGTTGGTCGCAAAGCGGGAACGAATCAGCACCGATTAGCTCAGTTCATAGTCAGCATTTGTTGATGAGCGATGGCTAAAGTATAGTAGCGCATTCATTGACCCGCTGCCCGATAGGACGAACCCCAATGCCTGAACAACCTGTTTCCGCGATATTGCTCATTTCCTGCCCGGATGGTCCTGGGCTGGTCGCTGCCGTGACGGACTTCATATTCTCGCACAATGGCAATATTCTGCATCTGGACCAGCATGTTGACCAACAGGAAAATGTGTTTTTCATGCGCGTGGAATGGGATATGACGGGCTTCAGCCTACAGCGCGACTCTGTTGAAGTTGCCTTCGCTTCTCTGGCGAAATTCTATGAAATGGATTGGCAGCTACACTTCAGCGATACCCGCCTGAAAATGGTTCTCTTTGTCAGCAAGCAGTCGCATGTATTGTATGATATCCTCTCGCGCTGGCAGTCGGGCGAGTTTCAGGTCGATATTCCCCTCATCATTAGCAACCATGATGATCTGGCGACTGTTGCTCACCAGTTTGATATTCCGTTCCGCGTCTTTAGTATCAGCAAAGACAACAAGGCCGAGGTGGAACAGGAACAGATCGCCCTGCTGGATACCATCGAGCCAGATTTCATCGTGTTAGCCCGCTATATGCAAATCATCACTGACGATTTTATTCACCATTTTCCCAATCGCATCATCAACATCCATCACTCGTTCCTGCCTGCTTTCATTGGCGCACGGCCCTATCATCAGGCTTATGCGCGTGGCGTAAAAATCATAGGGGCGACCAGCCACTACGTCACTGCTGATCTGGATGCTGGCCCGATCATTGAGCAGGATGTCGCCCGCGTGACGCACAAGGACAGCGTTCGCAGCATGATCCGCAAAGGCCAGGATTTAGAGAAAACGGTCTTGTCGCGGGCGGTCTACAATCACCTGCAACATCGAGTTCTGGTCTATAACAACAAAACCGTCGTCTTTGATTAGGTTTTCCGCCCGACAGGGTCTTTTTCACGGGTAATTGTTTATAGAGACAGGTACGGCTGTGTCCTAATTCAGCTTCTGCGCGACGACCACCAGCCGCTCATAATATAGGCCCTGTTCCGCCACATAAGAGGGGATGTCGCAGGTAATAAGCGTCACCCGATAGTCGCGCGTTGGATACACCACACTCACATCGCGATAATCGACGGAGTGCATGTATGTGACGATGTATCTCTCGGTCAGGTCGCCATCGCGGATGATAACTTCGTCACCCAGGCCGATATTTTCCAACGCATAGAATGTGCCTTGTTTGCCATCGGGGTACTCAGAATGTGCCCCCAGGACCACATTGCCCGGCGTGCCAAGCCAGCTTGTGCCATAAAAATGACCGACCTCATGCTCCCAGGGGTCGATGTCCCAGGTGCGCCCTTCACCATCCAGCGGAAAAATCGTCAGCCCAGACGCAATGCCTATGCTCGGAATCGTGAGCGAAGGGGGTTCAATGGTTGAAGCATTCTCACTCGGCGCAGCAGACTGGCTCTGCTCAATGATGATGCTTTCTGGGGAAAGCTGGTTAATGATCGCTGGCGGAGCATCCATCAGCACCAGCTTGCCAACAGTATCCACCAGAACGATTTTGTCGTTTGCACTCGCATGGTGCAGCAGCGGATAGCCATTCTCGTAAATGTAGATCGGCTGCAATTGGGTTCGGTCCCATCGCCACATGATGAGCTTGCCATCCAGGCTCGATGACAGTAGATGATTGCCATCTAACCAACTCAGGGCCATCACTGGCGCGATATGCGCTTTGCTGGTTGCAACCGCTTCTGGCTGATTCAGGTCGCCGATGTCCCAAACGCTGATGTCACCGCTCAGACTGCCCGTAACAATCTGCTCGCCAGCAGCAGCGAATACGATTTGCGTCACAGGCTCCTCATAAGCTGTAAATTGCCCAGATCGTGATAGGTCATCTGGATCATATAGCGAAACCGTGCCGTCTTCGCTGGCAATCGCCAGATAACGGCTGTCTGGGCTGAACAGCACCTGCCAGATTTGTCCGCCTTCCGAATGGATGATGCCTGTTCGCTGGCTGGATTCAGCATCATAAATGTATACGATCCCATTCTGGTCACTGCTGGCGACCCATTGCCCATCTTCGCTGGCTGCCACACTTGTGATGCGCGCCTCATGCTGGCCCAGAATGCTGTCCAATTCACCTGTCTGGGCATTGATGCGGCGCACAGTCCTGTCTCGGCTGCCGGAGTACAGCCATCTTCCAACAGGACTGAAAACCAGGGATGTTACCCAGTCATCATGCGCACGACTTTGCCAGACGCGCTCACCGCTGGACCAATCCCATAGGTAGACCGTATTGTCTCGTCCTCCTGTCGCTACCTGCTGACCATCGGGCGAAAATACGGCTGCATCTATGGATTTGTCCGACCCAATGATGGCCTGCCGGACGAGGAAGGCTCCTTCTGGTTGCTGTCCAAATGTAGGCCTTGTGAACAAGACAAACATCAACCATAGGCAGAATGCAATCCCACACTGCCGGATGCGATGATAAGAGCTTGTGAAGTGTGTGTGCTTGCGGGTGGAAATCATCGGCCAATGACTTAAAATCAACAGAGTTGGCGATTTTACACCAGGGACGCCTGTTATGTCATTTGATAACCGAATGCGAAATGACCCGGACGTCCGCGCATTGGAATTGTTCAACAATGCCTATTACACAGGCATATTCCGCCGTTTTGTAGGTCGTATTCTGGGCAAGCCGCGCCAGTTGAAAGTCCTTAGTGAGTCGGTTAGTGGCCGTGTGATTTCCGAGCGTAGACAGTTGGGCGTCCGTACCGTGCGCCTTAGCGATGTCCTGGGAACCGTCACTCGGCCCGATCAGTTTGACATCGAATTCTATCCAACCAGCCGCACCACGCGCGACCGCTGGCTGAGCGTTGCCGCTGGGATGATTCGCGATTTTTCGGCTTTGCCAACGCCGGAATTTATTCTTTTTGAAGACATCTATTATGTTGAAGATGGCCACCATCGGGTTTCTGTCGCGCGGCGGCTGGGCTACTTATTCCTGGATGCCAATGTCACCGAATGGTTGACGGCGGCTGACCTGTCACACATAGAATCGAGCACAACATGACGACAATCGGTAGTATCGGCGGTGGCCCAGCCGCCCGTTATCTTGGGATAGCCGCTGCGCAGTTGGGCTTTTCATTTGTTGTTCACACCCCACACACCGACGATATTGCATCTGCAACCGCCAACGCGATCATCGCACCCTATGAGCTTGATGCGCTCAGGCATTCACTGTCGGCCTGTGATGTTATTACCGTGCTCGATCATCATGTACCGGAAAATTTGCTCGAAGCCCTTGCAACGGAGGGCCTGAATTTCGTTCCTGGCACAAAAATAATTTCACTGCTGGCCGACCGATTGACCCAACGCCGCCACTGGCAGCAGGCGGGTTATGATATTGCGCGTTTCCGCCGCATTGGTACCGGAAGTGATGTGCTTGAATCGGCGCAGGAATTTGGCTATCCCGTTGTTCTCAAAAAGCGCTATCCCGACCATGATGGTCGGGACCGTATCTGGATACGCCGTGCTGGCGATATTGAGCCTGCCGTTGCGCGTTGGCAGAATGAACCGCTGCTGGTTGATGCCCCCGTCAGTGGTGTGCGTGAACTGGCTGTGACGCTCGTTCGCGCCGCTGATGGTAGCATGATGACCTATCCCGTTGTGCAAATCACTCGCCAGCATGACCAGGTCTTTTCAGTGACTTGTCCCGCCAGCATTGACGAAGCAACAGCCTACCGCGCTGTTGAGCTGGCCCGTGAGCTGGTCGAAAACCTGGAAGGTGTTGGGGCCTTTACGCTCACCATGATCGAACTGCCCATGAACGAGGTCATGCTCAGTGAAGTATTTGCTGGGCCCCATCCGTTGGCGGATTACACCCTGGAAGGCACCATCACCTCCCAATATGAAAATCACCTGCGGGCGATTCTTGGCTTGCCATTGGGCGATGTCTATCAGATTGCTCCAGCTGCGGCCACTGTCATGATGGTCGATTCAGAAGCGGTTGGTACATCGGGACTCGACATGGCCGCTGGATTGGCGACAGGCGGTGCCCATATTCACGTCTATGGCCATACCGAGACGCACCCTGGTCGCGTCCTTGGGCATATAACCACGCTTGGCTACGAAGCCGATGCCGCCGAAAAAGTAGGGCGGCTGGCACTCAGTCACTTACTCCCGACTAAAGAGTAACATGGCAGAAACTGTCGTCCTTCGCTTCTGGAAGCCGTATCAGGTCCTGACCAAATTCACCGATGATGAAGGGCGGGCCACCCTGGCGGATTACATCGACATCCCTGATGTCTATGCCGCCGGACGGCTCGACTATGACAGCGAAGGCTTGCTGCTGTTGACGAATGATGGTCTGCTCAATGCGCAGTTGACGCAGCCCCAATACGAGCACCCACGTACCTACTGGGCACAGATCGAGCGCATACCTGATGAAACAGCATTACAGGCTTTGCGGGAGGGTGTTGAGATCAAAGGGGGGCTGACGCGCCCAGCTCAGGCGCGCCTGATGGATGAACCCGACTTGCCAGCGCGCCCAATTCCGATTCGCTATCGCAAAAATGTGCCCACTTGCTGGCTGGAATTGATCTTAACCGAGGGCCGTAATCGTCAGGTTCGTCGGATGACTGCCGCTGTCGGCCATCCGACGCTTCGGCTGGTCCGCGCCGCTATCGGCAATATTTCGCTCGATGGGCTGCAACCTGGGCAATTTGATGTATTGTCACCTCAACAGGTTACAGTGCTCAAGCGCAGTATTAAGTCGTCTCATAAGGGACCCACGCGCCGTAAGCACTAATCCGACGATGGCGCATAAAATAGAGAATTTCCTCCAGGGCGATTTCCTGTTCAACCGTCTCCTGCGCTGGATAGGCAAGCTCACCTTGATCGCCATAATTGATTATGATTGGTGCCAACGTGTCTGCGCTGTTGTCCCGCAGATAAAACGACGGTTCTTCTGCACTGGTGGGCCAGTAAGCCGCGTAGACCCGCTCACCTCCCATGACTACGATCCGTTCTTCTCGTTCGGATTGCTCATCTGCCTGGAACAGCGACAGCCCCATGTGAGTCTCATTATCCAGTGCGTGGATCGCTGCCTTGATATGTTCCTCGCTCGGTTCAGCGATGATAGCCATAGGCGGCCAGGTTGCCAGCACCAACATTTTTACACCCGCTCGAACTCAATCCAGTAATGGTCAGCGAAATTCGCTAAGGGTGGCCAATGCAACCGCTTCTCCCAGGCCAATAACGTCCGCAAGAGCCTCGAGCGTTTTTCAATCACCCCGTAGATGTCACTGGGAGGTAGCACAATCCCTAGCGGCAGCACCCTCGTTCGCCGGAAATAGGGTGCAAATGCCCTCGTGATCTGCCTGACGCTCGGATAATGGATGCGAATCCTTGTCTGCTCATCTGGCTCAAAGTGCGCCTCTCGCCAACGACGGGTCGCTGTTTGCAAATCTAAATGTAGTCCGTGCCAGATGACCTCCCAGGCGCAGTAGGGGGCCATAACACAGAATGCAGCCTTGCCGCCGACAGGAATGCGCTCCGCCAGCCACTCAGCTAATGCTTTCCAATCATCTGTACAATTCAGCACCCCAAAATTGGCAAATACGCCGCCAAACGGTCCGGCGATGTCATCGGGCAGGGCGTTGATGTCCAGACTGGCGAATGCCGCTTTTTCTTCCAGCTTTTGCCGCGCCTGCACAAGCATATCCTGGCTGGCATCTGTGACCGTTACCTCAATGCTGTTTTCGATCAAAAAGGCCGCGTCTTCACCAGTGCCACTGCCGAGTTCCAGCACATACGCCCCTGGCATAAATAGTGTTAACAGCCAGTCATGGGTACGCTCGCGCAGCCAGCGGGCAATCGGTCGCTCGGTGAAATCAGCATCATACGCAGCCGCCAGCGAGTCAAAGGCGCTCATGACGTCTTGCCGATAGTTGGCACAACCAGTTGTAATTCAGACGTTTCTTTCTCTTGGGTGAATTGCAGCGCTGCCATGCCTGCCCGCCCGATGAGGACATTCGCCCGCATTTTGGCTTGCCGCAGCCGTGATGCATTCTCCTGCTTTGCCCGATGCAGATTGAATCCATTCACCAGCCAGCGTGTCGCATATGAATAGAATCGTCGGCTGTACCGTCCGGCGACGGTCAGATCGCGGTCGCTGCTGCTGGCCCAATCACCGAAACGCAGCACATCGCTCTCAATATCAGCATAGTAAGGCGTGCCCTTGATGGGGTAGGCAACTGTCGTCAGCAGAATATCAGGATTGGCTTTCCTGAGATGATCGAGCGTGGCTTCCAGGTCTGCGATAGTCTCGTCTTTGTAGCCCAGCATGATGAACATACCTGTTTCGATGCCTGCTTGGCGCAGCATCTGCGTCTTGAGCTGCACATCCTCCGCATTCACTTTGCGCTGCATAGCATCCAATATGCGCTGACTGCCGCTTTCACTGCCATTCCATAACCGGAAGCAGCCCATCTCCACCAATGTGTCGATCACTTGCTCATTTAGTCGATCTGCGCGGGAAATGCACTCGAATGGGATACGCACGCCGCGCGCTTTAAGGGCATCAGCATAGGCAAACAGCCAGCGATGATTGATCGCGAAAACATCATCAGCGTACCAGATGCGGTCGGGGTTATAACGCTCTTTGATATGCAGCAGCTCATTGGCGGCATCTTCCGGCGACCGGCGACGGTGCGTATTGCCGAAAACGCTGTGGCTGCACCACGTACAGGTATAGGGGCAGCCCCGTGCGTGGATCACACTCACCATACTGTAACCATGATGCGTCTGCCACGCATCCAAATATTTTTGCATGTCGATGGCGTCGCGGTCCGGCCAGGGGTGCGCGCTCAGGTCGGCAATCTGGGGCCGACCGTCCGTTTCTACGACCTGCCCATGTTCATCTCGGAAGGCGATACCAGCAATACTATGCAGCCGATTTACTCCTAACTTAGCAATCGCTGGCAGCAGGTCGGCCAGTGTGTATTCGCCCTCGCCGCGCACGATGACATCGGCGCCATGTGCCAGATAATTTTCAGCATAATAAGGCACATCTGGCCCACCCACAACGACCGTGCATCCCTGTGACTTGCAGAATGGGATCATTTTCAGGGCATTATGCTTGGTCATCAGGTTGACGTAGATGCCAACGACAGACGGCTTTTCCTGCTGGATCAATGCCTGAAAATCTGCCATCGACCCAAAGGTGCTGTCATACACCTGTACGTCAAAGCCAACAGATTTGAGGTAGGACGAGAGGTACAGAATGCCCAGTGGCGGATAGGGCTTCATGATCTGGCGCTCATGCGGGTCTTCCGCCAGAAAATAGCCGTGTGTGAGGAGGATGTCCATCAGTAGGTAATTGGCGAACTAATCGACAGCGTCGTCTTGTGGGTTCTCAGTAGAAAAAATACCGGTGATGAGCAAATCGAACGCACTCTCGCGGCCTGTGGGGTGGTGCAGCACATTGACCAGTTCATAGCCTTTTTCCGCAAAGGCGTTCAATTCTTCCTCAAGTGCCTGGTTCGCGATTTCGGTACGGCGCATCGCCCCAACCAGCGTTTCCGTCGAGGCATTTTCAGAATGGCGCTGACGGGTCATCTCTGCCGAGGGACGGTAGAAGTTGGCCAGATAAATTGTGCGAACAATATAGCGCTTGCTCATATGGCTTCATCCTGATTGCGTTCGCCTGTAATTCTATCCGCACTCGTGGCTTTCTGACAAACACTGCATTCTAAGCAGATTGAACTGGAGTCGTCATTTCGGTTGGCTGATGTGGGATGTTGGCGAGTTCATCCAGCTTGCGCCGTGCCAACGGCAGCGTCGCCCGATGGTAGATCATCGATGCGATTTGCCGCGTGTGATGGCCGCGCCACTGTGCTGGGTTCTTTGCTACCTGCTTGAGTTCATTCCATGCTTTGCGGCTGCGATAGTCCTTATGCACGACCGTATGTAACTGCCGATAAAACGGCGTCGCGAACGGCCCCTGATATAGCATGGCCATATCCTGGCTGTCGTACCAGTTGGCCCGTGCCAGTTCCCGTTGAACACGCTGGAAGAAGGGCGTCCCCGGCAGCGGATAACTCACGCTGATGCCAATATCATCCGGCATCAGTTCACGGACCATGTTTAACGTCAGATCGATATCCTCGCGCGTTTCACCTGGATAGCCAAATTGTAGGAAGAACGCCACCTTGATGCCATGTTCGTGCAGCTTGTGGGTCGCCTCATAAATCTGGCTGACCCGTGTGCCCTTGTCCATTGCATCCAGGATTTTTTGGCTGCCACTTTCAGCGCCAATCCATACAATATCGGCTCCGGCCCGTGCCAACGCTGGGATTGTTTGCCCCCGCAGCAGTAAGTCAGCCCGATTCAGGCTCTTAAACGGAATGTGTGCCTGATGATCATCCAGTAAATCAGCAAATTCCTCGATCCAGTCATCACGGATGCCCATGATGTCATCCATAAACCAGATGTGATCCGGCTGGAAATTGGCTTTTAGCCACGCCATCTCTTGTACCACGTTCAGCGGGCTTCGGGAGTTGTACCGCTGCCCCCAGATGGGCTTGGCACACCAGTTGCAATGGAACGGACAGCCGCGCGTCGTCACCAGATTCATACTGAAAGCGCCGTGTCGTTCGCGCCAGATGCGCCGATAACGCTCATAGTCGATCAAATCCCAGGCTGGGAAGGGCAGGCTGTCCAGATCGTTGATGACCGGACGCGGTGGCGTTTTTACGAGCGCGTCATCATGCAAATAAGCTATCGATTGAATCGCATACAATTCGGCTTCTGCTGGCTTTGGGGTTTTACCGAGCAAGCCGATCAACTCAACTAGCGTTGCTTCGCCCTCACCGAGCAGGACATAATCCGCTCCCTGCCGCAGATACGCCTCCGCATGATCGGTCGCGTCAGCTCCGGCAACAATGATCGTGCAGTCCCGTTTCTTCGCATAGTCGATCATCTCGAAGGCTGCTTGTCGCATTCGTATCAGCGACATCTTGCTCAGATAATTGAAGTTGTCCTCGTACAGCACGGCAAAACGCGGCTGATGGTGCGCCAGCGCGGCTTCCCACTCAGACGTGGAATCAGCCAGCATGGCATCGAACAGTGCTACATCATAGCCGTGCTCTTTCATCACCGCAGCGGCATACAGTGTCCCCAACGGGGGATACGGCTGCATAGCCTGCCACAGCTTTTCGTCAAAGCGCAGGTAATAGGATTGGCCAAAGAGGATATCGCTCATATGTCTGTTGGGATGATGATATGGGCGTGATAATGTCTGACTGTCGGAACAACCGTGTTCGGGTCGCCATTGAAATGCGCATCAACAGCAGCACGTATGGCGGCTGCGCCTGCATGCAAATCATCCTCAGGAATGTACCATGTCGATGACCAGATGCGGCCCTCTACACACTCCAGGAATTCAGCCGGACAGGTATCGTAATCATAAGCGAATTCCGCTGTGCGCACTGTTTCCCAGCCATTGGGGGATGCCAAATCCTCCGTATTGGACCACTTGGCTTTTCGCGTCGATTTCTCGCTGTAGGGTCGCCATGCTTCTGAAATTGGCTGCATGGCATCGGCATACCCAAAGCGGCCAAACGTATGCAGCAAGCAACCACCTGGCTTCAGCACCCGCCGAATTTCTGCCAACACAGCCAATGGATTGTCCACCAGATGAAAAACATGTGTCACTAACACCACGTCGATGCTGTCATCGGCAAAAGGTAGATAGTGAGCATCACCCACTGTCGGGAACACCGCCGCGTCATTTCGTTTATCGAGTAATTTTTGCAGCATCTTTGGGCTGATGTCGATGCCACAGATGCGCTCAACATAGGGGGCAAGCGGCAGGGAAATTCGGCCTGTACCAATGCCAACTTCGAGCACAGTCTCATCACCAGTAAGCTGGGCTGCATCTGCCAAAAATGGCCCGATGCGCTCGATGACACTCTCTGGGAATCCCCGCGTTTCGTCGTAAAAACCCGCCGCCCGGTCGAAATTGACAGAGCCAGTCATTAGCCGTCGCTCCCTAAATTCAGGTTAGGTAGGTCCTTCACGGCATCATCACCGAGCTTGTCGCGCAATTTTTTGCGCAGCTTAGGGGTCTCTTCTTCCCACTTGGCCTGGAGTTCTTCCTTACTCGCCTTCCGACCATCGCCGGCGTGGGTTAGCATCCCCTGGGCGAAGGTCGGGGCATCCGTGATGCGCTTCTTAACCGCCTCGGATTCGCATTCCGGGCATTCAGGCGGCACATCGTTGATGCTGTGTGTCGCCTCAAATTCGTAGCCGCACTCCTGGCAGCGATAGGCATAGGTTGGCATGGCGTATATCCTGTGCTGTGGATACCTTATGGTACAGCAAGCCGAACGATCTAGTCCACTACCCACTTGGCAGGCCGCTTTTCGATGAAGGCGCGCATGCCTTCTTGCGCTTCTTCTGCCTCGCGTAGCTTGTTGACGTACTCTGCCCGATACTGAATGGTCTCAGTAGTAGGCTTGCTCCGTACCTCAAAGATGATCTCTTTGGCTGCCGCAATCGCACCTGGCGCACACTGCTTGAGGTGCCCAAGCATACCGTCAACGGCGGTGTCCAGCGCATTATCGACTACGCACTCATGGACCAGGCCGTATTTTTCGGCGTCACGGCCACCAAAGCGCCGTCCCGTCAGGAACAGTTCACGGGCGCGGGTGATGCCCACGCGGTCGATCACAAATGGCGAAATAAACGCCGGAGCCAGCCCTAGCTGCACTTCTGGCAAGCTGAAGGTGGCGCTTTCGCTGGCAATCGCGATATCTGATACGCATATCAGTCCGAAGCCCGCACCAATCGCGGCACCATCAACCCTGGCGATGACCACCTGACTGGCTTCGTTGATCGCTCTTAACATGGCATCGATGTTGCCTGCCGTTTCTGAGGAGGGAAGCGGTGTCTCGCGCATTTCTTTGATGTCACCCCCGGCACAGAATGTGCCGCCCGCGCCGCGCAGGATCACCGCACGAACATCCCGATTGCCCTTAAGCTCGCTGAAGATCGTGTAAAGTCTGTCCATCATGGCATAAGTCAGCGCATTCCGGGCATCAGGTCGGTTCAGCGTGACTGTCGCCACAAAACCATCGACCGAATACAGAATGTCGTGATCGATTTGCATAGTATCGGTCATGAGTAAGCCTTTTAGTGCAGCGCGAGACAGCGTATTCATATAGATGGTTGCGATAGGGGCAAGCACACCTTGCCCCTAATCTGGACTAATTCTGAACAGGAATCTGCGTCAGATCGAGGTTGGCAGGCAGGCTGACGAACGAGCCACTCACCCAGCCAACGATGTCACCGTACTTGACATACCACCATGCTGACCGCGAATCACGGGCGACAATCTGGGCGATGGCATTGGCGGGCATCTGGCCCAGGAACGCGCCGCGAGTGCTCGGACGACTGCGTAGGGTAAGTGCGGCGTTGGTCCGCAGCGTGTAGATCGTTGGCACGACGTTCGGCGCGCCGCTTTCGCTGGTGATCGGCACAATTCGCGGATCAACCACATTGACGAAATTGTTATAGACCCATCCAGTCTGTGTACCGAACTGGATTTGCCACCATGTGCTATCCGTATTGCGCCCAACGACTGTGTACTGCTCACCTTCAAACACGCGCCCGACGACCTCGCCGCTGGTGCTGGGTGTTGAGCGCACGTTCAGGCGCGGCGTTGCAATCGTCAGAGTCGTCGTTTCGCTGGGCACAGTGATTGGTAGCTGCTGATAGTCACCGATCCGTGTTAGATCATAATTGATGTACGCTAACCCACCCGCTTCAAAGAACTCAATCACGATGCTGTGCTGACCCTGCGGCAGCGGAAAATCCACCTGATAGACTTGCCCACTTGAAGCATGCCATTCGTCAATGACGCGCACGCCATTGACGTAAGCGCGTAACCCATCGTCGCCAGAAAGCGTCAGCCGATACGTACCAGATGCCAAATCTTGGCGGCTGGTCCAGCGCACACTGAAATTGTTCGCGGGAATACTCGCTGATGGCGACTCATTGCCCCAGTTATTATTCGGGTCACGTACAATGCTGGAAGCGACAGGTGAACCTGCCAGATCGCGATTATTATAGTATTCCACTGCCCAGAACGTCGTTTCCGGCAGCACCTTGGAAATGCGGAAATCGATATAGGCATTGCCTGTAAACTCATAATACTCAACGGTCAGGTTGTGCAGGCCAGCAGGCAGGGTCACGACGGAATAATACGTTTCTGCCTGTGCACCATGCCATTCGTCGATCTGGAGCTGATTGTTGACGTAGACGCGCACGCCATCATCTGCCTCAGCCTCGATCAGATAAGTTCCTTCCAGGTTGACGGTAGTAGTCCAGCGCACGCTGAAATCATCCCGCCCAATCGTACTGAACGGTGAGCCATTGCCCCAGTTGTGGCTGGGGGCTGTCTCAGAGAAGATGGCGCTGGGGTTGCCACTGAGCGTTTCATTGTTATAGTACTGGGCGATCCAGGTTGCGGCAATGGGGCTGGAATTTTCCGCCGGTCCCACATATGCCCAATCCAGGTTGAGATAGGCTAGGCCGCCAAGTTCTCGGTAATCGACCTGAATATTGTGTAGTCCTTCCAGCATTGTGACCTGGGCGGTTACGGTCTGGCCAGGGATGCCTTCACCAAAGGTATCGATAATCAGCTCGCGATTATCAATGTAGACTCGGACTTCGTCATCGACTGTGGCCGTAAACTGGTAGACACCTGTGGTAAAGAATACGCTTGCCTGCCAGCGCGAACTGAACAAATCTGGCGCGATACCAGGCGCAGGCGAGTTATATCCCCAGTTAAAATGCAATGCCGATTCAAACGTGCGCACCACCGAGGGCGGCTGAAAATCCAGGTTATCGAAGTACTCCACACGCCATGCTGCCGTGCTATCGCCAGCGATGCCGCCACTGCTACCGCCCCCCGTTGTGACGCCACCCTGCGGTTGGACGCCAGTCTGGGCCTGTACCATGCTGTTAAAAAGTAATGTGCTCAAAAAAAGCAGAATAGTTAAATAGCGTTTCATACGAACTCCCTTAGGTTGTTCATCCCCCAGGTGATCTCTCCCAGGACGTATTGTAGTCTTACATGTACAGCCTGCCAAAACAGGACGGTCTGCTGCTTCACTTAACGGCGGCGAAGCTGTACATCATTGGAATGTTGGGAATGCCTTCCGGCTGCAAATAGCGTCTGTCACCAATATGCCGCATATTGGGCCAGGGTTGCCAGCCATTAATATAGGGATATTCTTTGAAATGCGTAATCGTTAATCCGGCATCGACCAGCGCATTGTAAATGTCAGATAGGGCATAGCTGAATTCATAGGCTGGATTGGGGTTCGCGAAGGCCCCTTCGTAATCATTGCCAACGTAATCGCCGACACCTGGCGTTTCTTCGGGGATGCCACCCATGTAATTGTAAGCCACACAAAAATCCTGCTCTAGCATATTGCGCCCTGGATGGAACTCTACCATCACAAACTTGCCACTTGGCTTCAGCACATGTGCGATACCCTTTGCCCATCGCACAACATCGGATATCCAGTTGATGGCTCCGTAAGACGTGTAGACCACATCAAAGCGATCTTCTGTTGTATCGAACCAGTCGAAAATGTCGCTGCGCACAAACCTCGCCGGAATAGCACAGGCATCAGACAACTGCCTCGCGACTTCAATCGCATAGTCGCTAATATCTACACCCGTGATGTTTGCACCCAGGTGCTTGGCAATGCTCAACGTATCCAGGCCGTTGTTACACTGTAAATGCACCACAGATTTGCCTCGAATATCGCCAAGTAATGCCATATCTTCGGCATACAGCGTGTTGTAACCGGAACTGATTTGCTCGATCAGATCGGGTCTGTGCGACTGATGGCGCTCTGTCGCGGAGTTCCAGCTTTTTCGATTAGCTTCGTGATAGGGATTAGTCATATTAGACCACTCAGTTGGGTGATTTTTGAAGGATGATACCAGCGTCATTTGTCGCCTGCAAAGCTGCTCAAACACGATTGTGTCTATTTCCCACCAGAATACATAAGCGCCTGAACCAACCAGACCCAACCGTATTGTTATTGCTGACACTTCAAACTCGTTGTAAGATATGGACCATTGGCGGCTCATAAGCCGCATTTTTCATACGCGGGATGGCCTGCGTTATTTTTTGTTTGCGTGGCACTTGCTGCCAGATAAATCAGAGGAATCTATGTTTAAGAGCTACCTCGACCCCGAAGAGCGTCAGTCCGCAGATCGTCAGGTCGGTCGACTGATGTTTGAAGGCTTGTTGCTTGGTGGGACAGGTCTGGGTGTGCTGGCGCTGATCTTTGAGATTGCGGCGGACGCCTTCAGTGTTGCAGCGTATCAAACCCTGCTGGCGATTCACGGAGCCGAAGGTCATCACGAAATTGCCATAGCTGCCTTTATCGTGCTCTCGATATTCCTCTTTCTGGGGATTGTGCCAGCTTATAAAGCAGGGGCTTATCTACGACCAAATGCTGGCGGTAGTGGCCCCCTTGTTGAGGCGATTGGCCCGCCCAAAATGCGCTGGTTGTCATGGATTGGTACCAGTCTGTTTTTCCTGGATGCCGTTCTGACAATCATCATCAGTTCAATTTCCGCTGCCGATGTCACTATGCTCATCCTGCCGGAATTAGCGCAATATCGCATTTTGCTGGCGGAGGTTTATGCTTTTTTCATCATGGTTGTTCTGGTGGCGCTTGGCCCCAAACGAGCCGTTCCTCTATTCCTGATTGGCGGCGGTGCCTTCACCATTTTCACGATTGTCGCACTCTCGACGGTGAGCGCCGCGGCCATTGGCAACCCGGAATGGTCCTTCCTGACTGACGGTATCGTCAATCGGCTGGAAGCAGCAGGCGTTGTTGAGCACGTAGTACGGGCACAGCAAGACTTGCAAGCTCTGACGCCAACGGTGATTTTCCAGCTATTTTTCCGCAGTATGAGTAGTGCCATGCTTGGCTTCTCTGGCTACGAAGTGATTCCGGCCAGTGGTAAACACGCCGCAAAGCCCAAATGGAAGGTCATCAACACCGCCCTGACGCTGGCAGCCATCTTCCTGATTGGTACAGGTGTGTTCCAGCTTTTTGCTGCCCAACGCTGGCAGATTCCCGCGACGGAAGGCTACAGCACTCTCCTGATTGAATACGAGATCATCGCTGCCCAGACTTTTGGCACAGGCATTACACCCGATGATATCGTCGTCACTGATGCTGACCGTAATGCGGCGATCAACCGAATAGAAATTATGTCTGCTGAAGCTGCGGAGCAAACGCTCGAACTGGGAGGCGATCACACAGCGGACGATTATGAGAATATGACCGAGGAGCAGCTCATTGAAGAAATTGCGCACGACATTGCTTTCTCGCGAATGCTGACAGCGGCCAGTGGCGTCACTGGTCAGAGCTTCCTGGCGATAGCTGGTGTCCTCTTGGCGATTATTCTGCTGCTTGCTCAGGGTGGGGGCTATGTTGGCGGGGCAGCGGTGGCGGCCAATGCGGCTCGCCTCGGACGATTGCCTGGTTTCTTCATTGATGACCGTATCGGCATTGCCGTGATTTGGGGCGTGGCCTTTATCTTCATTCCCATCATCCGCGAAGTCGTCATTGTAGAGTCGTACTATGCGTTCGGCTTTGTGAGCGCGTTTATCATCACCAGCACGACCGTCTTCTTCGTTCGTGAGGATGTCCTGATTGAGCGGGGTATCCAGCCCGGTTCAGGCGAAGCGCGCTCGCTCAAGTTCGCGGGTTTACGGGGGATGGTGGCCAGTTACATTATGGGCATTGTACTCGTCACCCAGAAGACCGATGCCCTGATGTTTATCATCCTGGCGGGTGCAGTGATTACGCTGCTGCAATTCTACATTGCCAATGGTGGTTTGCAGCGCGATGTCAAAAAGCGCGCTATGCCTACAGTCCGTCCGGGCGCTTGGCATCATTCCTATGCCAGTGGTGTTCAGCGTGCCTTTGATCAGGCGCGTCAGCGGGGCGTTGCCAATCTCGTTAGCGAACTGATAGAAGATGGCGCTCTCGTCAAATTTAATGTGGAGCCTGACCGTATCATTCGTCTGGTAAGCTACACGCATGGCGTTGACCCTTCATTATTTCATTTTACGGACAGCGATCACGATCATGATCACATCGAAGAACCCAGTGTGCAATTGGAAGAGGTTTATCAGGAAGCACATGCCACTCGTAATGAGCTGATCCGGCATATTGAACGCTATTCACACTATGGCATCTTCACCTTCATTGATAAATATCACAAGAATTGGCTCAACCCAGCCAAGGGTCGTGATGAAGCCACTGTTCAGCGCGCCATGTTGGGCATTTTGTTCCCGATGTCAGACCCTGACACGATCTGGCAGGAATTCCAGACCTACCGCTGGGAGAAGATTCCAGAGGCCATCTGGCAGTTTTGTCGTGAACGTTATCGCTGGGCGAAGGACCAATGGCCCAACCTTAGTGACCGTATCACGACCGTATGGGTTTTGCAGGACTATGGCCTTATACCCGATGAAGTCGATGTCGATATGCAAATCATTGTTGATGACCGCCATACGGACATAAAGACAGTCCATATTCACACCCAGGGATCATCAGAAGGAGCGGCTAACTCATCCGAACGCTCCGATGAGCAAATGGACAACCCTGAAGAGGCATCTGACGACATAAATGAGGACTAGTTTAAGGGAATAATAGCCTTTTATAGAATGCCAGAACCTCTATGGTCCTGGCATTCTTTTGTGTGCTATAATGTGCCGTGTTGTTGGTCAGGAGAGTCTTACAACCAAATGATCGAAGAAGTTGTCGATGAAGAATGTATGCGGTTGGCGAACATGCGCCACTGCATGGTTAAGACTGTTCACCTCGACGTGACCGCCTATCGCCGTCTGGACCTTAACCACACCCATTCACCCCCAACTATTTAACTTCCTTACTATCTTCTAAACCAAGTAGACCGAAAGCATGAATGATGCGGGTCTTTTGCGTGCAGATGACATCCTTAGATGACATCTGTGTATGTTGATGCGTGTTTGCATCTCGCGCTGTATGCGTGACTTATGGGTGTAACAATACAGAGGTAATCCATGTACGATCTGAATATTCGCCGGTTGCTGATTGGTAAGCCGCTCAAAACAAATGACGCCATCCATCAACGGCTGAACAAAGCAAAGGCTCTGGCCGTATTCTCATCCGATGCGCTGTCGTCCAGTGCATATGCGACAGAAGCAATTCTATTGGTGTTGGTTGCAGCCGGTACCGGCGCACTCGGTATTTCTATGCCGATCTCGCTGCTGATTACATCGCTGCTGCTAATCGTCGCCTTCTCCTACTACCAGACGATCCATGCCTATCCCAATGGGGGTGGGGCATACATTGTGTCGAAAG
Organism: Anaerolineaceae bacterium; assembly: GCA_020634165.1. Classification (GTDB taxonomy): domain Bacteria; phylum Chloroflexota; class Anaerolineae; order Aggregatilineales; family Phototrophicaceae; genus Phototrophicus. The sequence continues at coordinate 1,602,823 of JACKCF010000001.1, forward strand.
ACAATCTTGGGGCCTTACCTGGCTTAACGGCTGCTGCTTCGCTGTTGATTGACTATATTCTGACAGTAGCGGTCAGCGTATCCGCAGGCGTTGCGGCTCTGACATCTGCATTCCCTGAGCTTTTGTCATATCGCATTATTCTGGCATTGGCGATTGTCGCCTTTGTCACTGTCATGAACCTGCGTGGCGTCAAGGAGAGCGGTACTTTCTTCGCTATCCCGACGTATGCTTTCATCGTGGGCGTCTTTACGCTCATTGGTTTTGGCCTGTTCCGTGTTTTGACAGGAACAATCCCAGAAATGTCGCCAGAAGCTGTTGTCGCTGCCGAACAAACCAGTGAAACAGCGATTGGTAGCCTGGGCCTGTTCCTGCTGCTGAGAGCGTTTGCTGCTGGTTGTACGGCCCTCACAGGCGTAGAAGCGATCTCCAATGGCATTCCTGCCTTCCGCCCGCCAGAAAGTCGTAACGCTGGCCAGACGCTGATTATCATGGTGACAGTGCTTTCATCGTTGTTCGTTGGTATTACCTTCCTGGCCAATACCTTCCCGATTGTCGTTAGCGAACATGGCGACTCGACTGTACTGTCACAGTTGGCGCGTGAAGTATTCGGTGGCGAAAATCTGCTGTTCTACTATCTCCAATTTGCGACATTGTTCATCCTGTCGCTGGCAGCCAATACCGCCTTCGCGGATTTCCCGCGTTTGGCTTCGCTCATCGCTGCGGATCGCTACCTGCCGCGTCAGCTAACCAACATAGGTGATCGCCTGGTTTTCCACAACGGTATCATCTCGCTGGCCGTGATTTCGTCGATTCTTATCATTATCTTCGATGCGCGTGAACATCGCCTGCTGCCGCTGTATGCAGTGGGTGTGTTCATCAGTTTTACGCTGTCGCAGTCAGGTATGGTCCGTCATTGGTTACGGGAACGGGCTAAACCCAACTTCAAGGGTGGGGCCAGTTGGTATTTCAAGATCTTCATGAATGCTTTTGGCGCTGTGGCGACCTTCATCGTCATGCTGATCCTGATGATTACCAAATTTGCCGAAGGTGCCTGGATCGTAATCATCGCGATTCCAACGCTTATGTTCATCTTTACACGTATCCACAAACACTATGGAACGGTAGCGGAATCTCTGACGCTGGAAGGTTTGACGCCTGGGCCTCTCAAGCGCGTTACATCGCATGTGGTCAATCAGCCTGTTGTGGTGCTGATGAACAGCCTCAATCGCTGCTCTTTGCAGGCCCTGGAATATGCGCTGACGTTATCCGAAAATGTGCGTGTTTGTACGATTGGTGTTGACGACGAAACCGTTGACCGCTTGCAGAAGCGCTGGGAGGAATGGGACCTGGGTTACATTCCGCTGGATATTGTTGAATCACCCTATCGTGAAGTCGGTACGCCGCTGATTGAGTACTTGCATCAACTGGACAAAGAAGCGCCGCACGTCATGCCGACGATGGTCGTACTACCGCAGTTTGTGGTTTCAACATGGTGGGAAAACCTCATGCACAATCAGACGAGCAACACCATTCGCGACTCTCTGATGCGTGACCAGATCGCGACGGGTCGTGGCCGCGCGGTGATCGATGTGCCGTACCATATCGGTGGTAAGCTGTTCCAGCCCGTTACGCAGGTGGTAGAAAATACCGCCAAATCAACGGTTGCGCCTGTATCCAACTAAATTGAACGCAAGACCTCGTGTTGTGAACGCCCGACGCTGCCTGTTGCCTATCAGGTGATAGGCAGCGTCACCCTGAATGAAGACCCTTCACCCAGCCGACTGATGAGCGATATTTCGCCGTGATGGGCTTCTACTAAGGAGCGCACAATGGCCAAGCCCAGGCCGGTTCCCTCGATGTCATCCGTTTCAGGCCGACGAACGCGATAGAAGCGGTCAAAGATGTGCGCCTGATCCTCCGGGCTGATGCCCAGACCATTATCCTGAACAACGATCTTCACATGCCCAGGCTTGATCTCTGCGGAAACCTTCACCCAGCCGCCGGATGGGGTGTATTTGACGGCATTGCTGATGAGATTGGTAAATATCTGCCGAATGCGACCTTCGTCGGCCCGAATAGTCGGCAATTGTGGCAGATCGGTCGTCAGGTTGATGATCTTGTTATCCGCACTGGGACGTATGGCAACGACAGACTGTGCCAGCACTTTGTTAAGATCAACTCCATCCAGACTTAGCTCAATGCCTGCCTCAATCCGCGCGAGGTCAAGGATGTCATCAATGAGCTGTTTCATATGGTGGAATGCGTTGAACAACTGGCTTACATAGCGCTGAGAACGCTCATTGAACTCATTGGTCATTTGTAGCAGGTCGAGGTAGCCGCGCATCACACTCAGCGGTTGCTTCAGATCATGCGATACAGTTGCGACCAGTTCATTCTTGAGTTGGTCGGTCTCTTTGTAGTGCGTGACATCGTGCATCACGATGATGATGCCGATGCTGCTGTGATCGCTGATGGCCGCGTGATAGGTGCGCTCATTGGGTAGCTCCAGCTCCCGAATGACCTGCTCATCACGGTTGATGGCGCTCTTATATAGTTGAATCAAACCTTCATGGTGGATAGTTTCAGTGAACTTTTTGCCGATCAGAACGCTCTCTGACCGCAAGTTGAACGCATTGACAGCCGACTGGTTGACTAACAGAATGTGCCCATCATGATCTACCACGATAACGCTGTCGGCGATGCCTCCCAAAATCAGCGAGAGCTTCTGGCGTTCGCGATTAGTCTGCTCGAAGAGGCGCGCATTATCGACAGCGACACCTGCCCGACGGGTGAGTTTATCAACGAAGTTAACATGATTATCGCGGAAGCCATTGGGCTTTGTGCTTTGCAGCGTCATGACCGCGATAACCCGCTCTTCACGGAAAATCGGGGTAGATAACTGCGTGTGCATCTCCTCCGACAGCGGCACATAATCCGGGTCATCCTGAACGTTACCGATGAGTTCGGCATGTCCTGATCTGGCGACACGCAGGGTAATACCGCCGCGCTGATGCGGGACAATCTCGCCAGCTTTCAAATCTGGCTGCTGATAGCCATATTGCAGCATCATAGTCAGCGTGTCGGTATCCACATCGTACATCGCCATAGAGGCAGCGCTGGCGTTGGTGAAGCGTAAGGCCCAATCCAGCAGCATCTCGAACACCTTATCCAGCGCGATGGTGTCGTTCAATTCAGCGTCAATCTGCTGCAAGATGTTCATTTCGTGCATATTGGTCGAGAACTGATCAACCGTATGTGTATGTTCGAGCGTATGTGCCAAAAAGGCACCACAGGTTGTACCCAGGATGCTGAGAAGCGTATCGTCTAGTGGTAGTCTCTCGTCATCAACATCGTTACTTTTTTCCAGAACAAGCAACCCGACGAGTACTGTATCCGCGCCACCGAGCAGCGGTACGAAAGTTAAATCTGCCTCTGGCAAAAGTCTTGCAATCGCGCTTAGAGGGGTATCTGCCAGATGTTTGCTCATGGTTCGGATGAGCTTGCCAGCAATCAATGGCTGCGTGAGTGTATGCGCTTCCAGCTCATTCAGATCGAGGAATAGGCTGCGTTGAGCATGGAGTTGGTCAGGATCGGTAGTTTTTGGCCAACTGCTGGCATGTTCCAGGCTGGATGTATCATTTTGAAGATTTGCCAGCAAAGCCAGACGTTCGCATTGAAACTGAGAGACGACAAACGGCCCAAATGCTTCTATGAAATCATCATCGACTAAAATGCTGCCTAATTGCAGGTTCAGATCGTGTACAAGTCTGATAACCTGGCTTTCAGCAGGAATATTGACCATTTCTTCGCTCAATCGTCTTGTATCCTATTTGGGGATTGTATCCAATGATACCGACTGACGTGATCTAATGGGCACTCATTCTATAAGTTAAGATCGCGCGTCCCCACGAATAACTATTCATTATACTGACAAACACAAAGTTACAAAGTGAATTGGGAGCCTATTTGTAAATACCATAAATGCGAAATGGACTTTGGACAATCAAGTTTTTTCTTATGCTTAATTTCCTTCATGAATCTATACATAAATTAACACTCTTTGTTGTAGATCGGTTTGGCTGCGTCTATAATGCTAACTAGCTGTGTGTACACGCTTGGGAGGCTACCCAATGACCTTTGATGACTTAGCGGCGCGGTTTAAGCAAGTAAACCAGACAGAAACAGCCGAAGAGCACGACTTCAACGCAGAAGAATCGTTCCGTTTACGCGGCAAAGTGCTCGGTGTTCTTATTCGTGATGCGCGCCTCGATGCAGCCCGTACCGTCGAAGACTGTGCCCGTCTGCTTAATACCTCATCACAGGTCATCGAATCCTGGGAATATGGCGATCAAATCCCGTCACTACCACAGCTAGAAGTCCTCGCTTATTATCTGGAAGTGCCTATCAGCCACTTCTGGGGTAATAACGCGCTTGAAAATGACCGTGCCCAGACGGTCAGCAAACAGCCACATTACATCGAACTACGCAATCGCATGATCGGGACCGAATTAGCCCAGGCGCGTGAAGAGCGTCAGCTTTCGATCCAACAACTGGCGGAAGCATGCTATCTCGATGTGGCAACGCTACAGGCGTATGAACAGGGGGATTTGGCAATCCCGCTGACCCATCTCCAGATCATTGCCAATGCTGTCAACAAGAATATGAACTACTTCCTTGAAAGTGTTGGCTATGTTGGCGAAATTCTCCAGGCGCGTGAAGATTATATGGCGTTCATGGCACTCGACGAAGATATTCGTCGCTTCATCGCCAATCCGAGCAATCTTGCTTTCGTCAAAATCGCCATGATGTTCCGCGAAATGCCCACCGAACAATTGCGCAAAGCCGCCGAGGGCCTGCTCGACATTACGATGTAGTGCTTCACCCTTTGCATGACCACAGCACCAAACATTGAGGATCGTTAAGGTTCTAAATGCTTGTTTACGTGTATGGTTAATATGTACAGTCATGCGAAGTGGGAGCGTTGATACGGGTATGCCAATGCGTCGAGCGAAGGAACTCCAGGAGCAGGGCGTGCAGCTATTCCAGAAACGGGAATATGAAGCAGCCGCCAAGGTATTCGACCAGGCCAAACAAGCCTATCTTGAAGCCGATGATGACATCATGGCTTCTGAAATGAAAGTCAACATTGCACTTGTTCACCGTGAACTTGGTGAAAAACAGCAAGCGCTCGACCTCATGCAAGAGGCCCTAAAATTTTTCAAAGACAAGAATGACCAACTGCGTATTGCTCAGGTTCTGGGCAATATGGGTGGCGTTTATTTGGCACTGCAAGATAAAGAGCAGGCCGCGATGGCCTACCGAGAAGCCGCCGATATCTTCATCGAACTGGGCGAAAAAGAGTTATATGCGGATACCCTCCTCGCCCTAGGTAACCTACAGGTGCGAGAAGGTAAATTTGTAGCCGGTGCCAGCCTCTACCAGGTCGGCCTGGGAGATAAGCAGCAGTTGAACCTCCGCCAACGCTTTATGAAGCGCCTTAGTGGTTTCATCACCAGCATGACGGTATTTTAAACCTAACAGGTATCTGACGAACTCCAAGAATACATTATTGACCGGCTTCGACCGGTCTTTTTGTTGTATGCAGATTAGCCAGGCCTAAGTATGATCGTCCAGGGGATAGCCTATATTTATCTGATCTTAACCAGAATGAAGGGGCTATCGCCTGATTGGCCCTAACTGGTTGCAGAAGTTTCTGTACCATAGCTAAAGTAAAACATCGGGCCTGGAAGTTCCTTATAAACTTCCCTCTGACGTAATGACCCGATCCACGCGAGGCATACATGACAGCTGAATTTGTCGTCAACAAATCATTTAATACGAATCGCCAATCGGCCTGGCGTTACGTGTTATCAAATATCTGGCACCATCGCTTTTTTGCCCTTACGCTGACAATTGGGGCGTTCGGTAATGCGATGCTGGCCTCGGCCATTCCTTACTTCATAGGCCAGGGTTTTGATGTCGTCAGCAACCCGGACGAGCAGGCACTGCAAGGCATTCTATCGATTTGCCTCATGATTATTGCGTCGCAGATCATTCGCTCTGGTGTGCAGTTCATGCGCAACTACTCAGCGGAACTATTCGCTCAGCGCATTGAGCGTGACGTGCGCGACGAACTTTATGCGAGCTTGCTCGGCAAAAGCATGAAGTTCCACGACTCCAAGCCTGTTGGCGAAATTATGGCGCGCGTTACCAATGACGTCCGCGAACTGAATTTTATGATGAACCCCGGTGTGAACCTCATCATCGGGTCGAGCATGTTTTTGCTGGCACCCTTGATCGCATCCCCCTTGATCTATCCGCCCTTGATCCTTGTTCCGGCGATATTTGTCACGCTGCACCTGTTTGTGCAGCTCTACTTTGTGCGCTCTTTGCACCCTATAGCGGAAAAAGTACGCGCCAGCTTTGGCGATATGAATGCACGTCTGGCGGAAGCCCTCGATGGTCTGCAAGTCGTCAAAGGCACAGCTCAGGAAGACGCCGAAATCGACCGCTTTAATTCTCTTGCGAATACTGTTCGTGACTACTACATCAAACAAGGCCGTATTGAAGCCCGTTATCTGTCATTTTTCTTGCATGGCCTGACGTTTGTTGCGGCCTTTGCCCATGCTATCACGCTCTACAACCAGGGTATCCTGGATGTTGGTGATATTGTGGCCTTCATTGGCCAGATATATCTGTTTGGCTTTCCTGTATTTACATCGCTCTTTTCACTGAGCCGTATTGCCTCCGGTCTTGCCAGCGCAGAACGTATCCTGGCGATCATCAACGAAGGCACAGACCTCGATAGCAACCCATCTGGCATGTCCGCACCTGTGGTTGGGGCCATTACATTTGACAATGTGAGCTTTGGTTACCAGGATGGCTCGCCTGTTCTGCATAATGTGTCTTTTACAGTTGAACCTGGCCAAACACTGGCAGTCGTCGGGCAAACAGGCTCTGGCAAAACGACCATCACCAAGCTGATTAACCGGACTTACGATGCCACCGATGGCCGTGTGCTGGTCGATGGCATCGACGTGCGCGACTGGAACCTAGGTGCACTGCGGTCACAGATCAGCATCATTGAGCAGGATATTTTCTTGTTCAGCCGCAGCGTTGCGGAAAATATCGCCTTTGGCCAGGATAAATGGACGCAGGAAGAAATCGTAACCAGTGCCAAAAAAGCGCAGGCACACGATTTCATCAGTGGTTTCAATGAAGGTTATGAAACCAAAATCGGCCAGCGTGGTGTGACCCTCAGCGGCGGCCAGCGTCAGCGGTTGGCAATTGCTCGCGCGTTCCAGAGCAATCCGCCCATTCTCATCCTTGATGACAGCACCAGCGCCATTGACAGCGCGACTGAGGATCATATTCAGAAAGCAATTTGGTCAGCCGCAGAAGGGCGCACAACAATCCTGATTACACACCGTCTCTCTCAGATTCGCTGGGCGGACAAAATTGTTGTATTACGTCAGGGGCGTGTGGTCGCCCAAGGGGCACACGAAGACCTTCTCCAAAGCTCAAAAGATTATCAGCGCATATTTGCTCGGTATGATGAGCCAGCCAGCCAGAATGGTACATCAGCGACCGATACCACTGTCGATAGCATCAACGCCAATGGCGCTGCCGGGAACATGGAGTAAGCACGAATGGGTATTTTTGGTGGGCTTGATGCCGATAAATATGATCGTCAATATAGCGACGCATATCTCGCAAAGCGCATAACCAACTACATTTTCAAATACCGTCGTGAGATGGTTGGCGTCGTCGTCGGCTTTGTCGTGTTGGCGGTTGTCGCCGCATTACGGCCAATCCTGATTGCAATAGGCGTCGATGCGCTCTCTACAGGCGGGAATACGGAAGTGCTCATCCTGGGGGCGCTGTTTGTCTCAGCCATAATCGAATATGCGGCCAACTGGATACGCCGCCGCATGCTTTCGCAGGTGATTGGCAAATTGGTGTCCCAGATGCGCAAGGATTCTTTTGCCGCCGCCGTCGAGCGCGACCTGGCATTTTACGACACCAACAAAACGGGCAAGGTAGTCAGCCGTATCACCAGCGATACCCAGGAATTTGGCGATGTCCTGCTGTTTACGAGCGATGTCATCTCCCAGTTAATCTCTGTTTTTGTGCTGTTATTTGTGCTGCTCAACCAGTCCGCACTTCTGACCGCCATCATCTTGGTGACGACTCCGGCCTTCTTTGGCGTGACGCTGCTCTTCCGTAACATCGCACGCCGCGTTACTCGCCAGGGATCGCGCGCGATGGCCGTTGTCAATGACAACATTCAGGAGAGTGTCACCGGCATCAGTGTCGCCAAAAACTTCCGCCGAGAAGCCATGATCTACGACGAATTCACTGAAGTGAACATGCTCTCGTATCGCACCAACTTGCGGCGCGGTTTCGTCCTGGCGATGATTTTCCCGGCGATGCAGTTGTTGATCGGTGCCGCGATTGCGATTACCCTCTACGCTGGCGCACGGACCGTTCTGGAAGGGACAATCACTGCGGGCGTCTGGTATTTGTTTATCCAGGGTAGTGAGCGCTTCTTCTTCCCGGTGATTAACTTGGCTGCTTTCTGGAGCCAGTTCCAGCAGGGACTCAGCGCCTCTGAACGTGTTTTTGCTCTCATCGATGCTGAAAATACAGTCATCCAAACCAACAGCAAGCCCGCCGATGGCGTACACGGCCATATCGTCTTTAAAGGTGTTAAATTTGGTTATACCGACGATGCCATCATTCTCGACGATTTCGACATCGACATTAAGCAAGGTGAAAGTGTCGCGTTTGTCGGCCACACAGGTGCGGGTAAGAGCACTATTGCCAAATTGGTTGCCCGTTTCTATGAATTCCAGGATGGTCAGATTCTGATTGATGGCCAGGATATTCGCGGCTTCAATTTGCAGGATTACCGTTCTCGCCTCGGTATCGTTCCACAGCAGCCATTTTTGTTCAGCGGTACCATCATGGAGAACATCCGCTACGCCCGCCCCAGTGCTTCTGACGAGGAAATCATTGAAATTGCCAACAGCATCGGCGGCGGCGAATGGCTGGAAACGCTGCCCGATGGCCTCAACAGCGATGTCGGTGAGCGCGGCGCACGTCTGTCAATGGGGCAACGCCAATTAGTCAGTTTGCTGCGCGTGATGGTCCAGAAGCCAGCCATCTTCATCCTGGATGAAGCCACCGCCAGCGTTGACCCGTTCACGGAATTGCAGATTCAGGAAGCCGTTGACCTGATCCTCTCGCAGTCAACCTCCATCCTGATTGCCCACCGCCTGAGTACCGTTCGCAGCGCCGACCGCATTATCGTGCTCAAGGAAGGGGCCATCATCGAAGAAGGCAACCACGAGCAGTTGATGGAGCAGGGCGGTCACTATGCCGAGCTGTACAATACCTATTTCCGCCACCAGTCACTCAGCTACGTCGAAGGGGCCAAATCGCGCCTGACGGAGCAAGTCGGCGACTAACGCGGGCTGAAAGTGACTCAAATGGACTCTGTTGTAGTGGTAAGGCGTGCCTTGCCAGGGATTAGATGTCAATGACCTGCTCTTGCCTGTCACAAATGAGCGCGCGCGCGTAAATATCAACAGAACCCCGCATACCAATCGGGGCGGCACCTTAGCTAAATATCACGAATTTTGCTACTCAGAGGGAGCATGTACCGTTATACTGATGGGAGTGCTCCGTTTTTTGTTGGGTAGCGATACAGGGCTTGGCATGTTACGCCGCGCCCTGAACAAAGCGTAGAATGGGTGCTATGCAGACGCCAAATGATCTTTCGCAACGCATAATCAATACCTTTATGGCAACCACCAACTGGCTGGCCCGCTGGATCAATAAATTTGCCATGTGGACGTACCAGGGTTGGGTCTGGCTGAACAACGTCAATTGGCCCAAACTGCCGTTGACGCCTTACCAGTGGATCATCCTGTTCTATGGCATCTTGGCAGTGCTCTTCATGCTGGCGACCCCACCGCTTGAAGCAGGCGCTGAATTGCGTCACTTCGCCTTGGTCGAGCATATTGCTACCACTGGCAATTTACCTGTCCAAAATGCGGAAGAACCTGCCATCTGGCGAGAAATTGGCAGCAGTGCGCCCCTATATTACCTAGGAGCTGGGGCCATCATCTCGCCCATTGATACCAGTGATTTTGACAGTCTGTTGGTATTTAATCAGCATCGCATTTCATCGCTGGAAGACCTCGGTAACAAGAACCTGCTCCTGCGCGATAGCCCGTTCCTGCCATTACAAGGCACCGTTCTGGCGATCTATCTGCTGCGTGCCCTCAATATTGTGATGGGAATGGGCACGATTTGGTTAGTTCTGCGTATTGGCCGCCAGATCGCGCCTCAGCGCCAGATTACAGGCTATGTCGCGGCTGCCATAACAGCCTTTAATCCGGCATTTTTGTTCATCTCGGCATCTGTCTCCAATTTGCCGCTGGTGATGCTCATCAACGCAGCCGTGATTTATCTGGGCCTACAATTCACCTATACCGGTTTTGAACGCCGCCGCAGCCTGATGTTGGCTGCTCTGCTTGCGCTTGCTGTCATAGCCCATATCAGCGGCTGGGTTCTGGTAGGTGTGGTATTTATTACCGCCGTGTGGAGTGCGCGTTATCGCACAGATTGGCGTGGATTCGCTGAATTCGCCATTAGCTCGCTGGTGCTTATCGCGATTGTTGCTGGCTGGTGGTACGTTCGCAACCTCAACCTCTACAGCGATTTGACGGGCCTCAATGTGGCATCACAACTGGCTGGCTTGCGTCCCGCCGGGACCAACATCGCTCAACTGCTGGCAGAGTTCCAGCTTTTCCAGATGTCGTTCTGGGGTATTTTCGGCATACTCAATATCCAGGGAAACTTGCTGTTCTATGCCCTGGTGAACTTCGCCGTATTGTTAGCACTGTTTGGCGTGCTGTTCCTCGCTTTGCAGCTCATCTCGATCCGCGATTTCAGCTATGCTCGCCGTGAATTGTACGGCCTGGTGTTCATCCTGGCCGTTGTGCTTTTCAGCCTGATTGCCTACGTGATCTGGGCGTCGCAGGTATCAACCTATGAGGGCCGTGTTCTATTCCCATTCGTGGGTGCGATCATGCCTTTTATCGCAGTCGGCTTTGTCGAAGTTGTCTGGTGGATTCTCTTTCTTCTCAGCCCGCCAGAGCGCTCCTTCGTCCGTGCTGGTGAAGCTGTCACGGAGACTACCCTGCGGGAAGGCACTGTCTGGCCTGTGCGCATCCTGGGCCTGATGACCTTGACCATACCGCTCTACATCATCGCGCCTGTATACGCGCCGCCTGCTCCCCAGGATGTCGTCGATCTGGAAGCGCGCCGTGTCTATGCCGATTACGGCAATGTGGAACTCGTCGGTTACGATGTGAGTGACCGTCGCTATACCACAGGCGATTGGGTTGATGTCACCCTATATTGGCGTGTGGAAGAAGCAACAGATACCGACAACATGCTCTCACTGGCGTTAGTCAGCCCGGATGGCCTGCCTGTTGGTAAACTCGATACCATCCCTGGCGCGGGCACACTGCGTACCACCACCTGGGAACCTGGCAAAATCTATGCGGATACGTACCGTATTCGCGTGCGCCCTGGCCAGATTGATGAAGGCTTCCCACTGCGGCTGCACGTCAACTGGTGGGACCCATCCGAGCAGATGGTGCTTGCGCCCACAAATCAACAAGGCGATCCGCTCGAATCGGTTATGCTTAACACGGGTGTGCTGATTGATGTTCGGGCGCCACAGACACCTGGCTTCATCACGCTCAATGACCGCCTGACGGAAGCCCAGCAGGTCGCCATGCTCACTACACCCGATCCCAATTCGACGCCAGAACCCACGCCGACAGTCGATGAAGCACTGCTGACGCCGATTGAATATGATTTCAATGGCGACATTCGCTTTGTGTCGTTCCGGGTGTATGACGATACCGAAGAACCGCAGTTGTATACCCTGCGCATCCTCTGGGAATCACAGTCACCGCCTGATGGTGACTACACAGCCTTTGCCCATGTCGTCGCGGAAAATGGCGATCTCGTTGCTCAGGCCGATGTCCATCCAGAAGTGCCAACCAACTACTGGACCTATCGCGATTCGCATATTGTGCGTTACCCCTTGCAGCTTCCAGAAGGGCTGGAACCAGGCGAATATGAGGTTCATGTTGGCTGGTACAAAGTCGAAGATGATGGTGAGGAAATGGTTGTCGAGCGCCTGCGTATTCTGGACTTGCTGCCGGAACCGACGCCCATCCCAGAACCGGACCTTGAAGCTGAAGCTGAAGAAGTCCCAGCAGAGCCGGATGATTACATTCGCCTGTTTAACTTTGTCGTTGCGGCAGATGGCAGCATCACCACGCCGGAAATCCCACCGATTCCTGAGGCGGAAGAAGATGAGGATGCTACTGAAGAGGCTGGCACTGGTACGCCCTCTGTAGAAGAGGGTACGCCGGATGCAGATGCGACTGAGGCTTCAGGCGAAGATGCTGATGCTGACCTAACCGCCGTTCCGACTGAAGTACCAGATATATTACCTACTTCAGAGGAATAACGGCATACTGGCCGCTGGGTGCTCCGGCGGCATCCAGAACATTTGCATTCAAAAACTGACCCGCCTGTGAGCCTGTGCCGATTCGGTAGAGGCTCACTTGTAATTCAGTGGCTGTATCGTCGCCGCTGATGGGTCCCCACGTCAGCAGTCGATCTCCGGCACACCAATGCCGCTGCTGCCAGAATACCGTGTCATATTGCCCGACGCGCTCACCAGCAGCGAATAGCTGCGCGCTGTACTGATAATTCAGGTCGTCGCGACCATCCGCTAGCTGCCATTCCAGATAAACAGTGCCGCCATCCAGTGCATAGCCTGTCAGCGTCGCACCCATATCGAACCGAATCGGCTCGATGCTTGTTATATCAGGTCCACTCCACGCTGGCGCGGAATCGAACGTATAGACTTCGTAGGGTGTTTCCCCTGGGCGAGCAGGGTAGATTACGGGCGTGTCAGAGGTATACAGGCCGCGAACAGGGTCGTTCGGTGCATCCGGCGCTTTGAGTACAGCGAATGGCCCATCTGGGAAGACGGCATAGCCATCTGGCACCAGCGTCCGCACACACTTTGACTGAATGTGCCACATCACCGGCCACACCACCGATTCATGGTGCAGCGACCACGACATGCCGTAACTCAGCACAACCACATCATTGTAGCGGCTCAGTCTTGTGCGAATCGTTTCCAGATAGTGCAGCGGCACACTGAACCCTGGCGGCTCAATTGCATTCTGATCCAGATAACGTAACGCACCACGCCACCAAAGCCCTTGCGTCACTAGAATGACCAGATAGGCCCCCAGGATAATCGCGCGTCCGGCTTGCTTCAAAGGAACCTGACGACTCAGCCATGCTACGCTAATACCTGCCAGCAGCATATAAGCTGGAATGCTGGCGATGAAGTAATGGATGTATACCGGAGTCCACTGTGGCAGGAGGACCAGCGGCGGCAGCAGTGCCCAGATCAGTACAATTGGCGCTAAAGGTCGCAGAGATGCCTGCCACAGCAGCACGCCGACACCGAGCAGCGCCGCACCGCCAATGATCCACCATAGGGCAGGCGGTGGAACCGCAGCCAGCATATCTTCCGTCTGATTCGGCGCGACCCACGTTTCAACGCCATAGCCCGTCGCCAGCGCGATGACTGCTTCCAGCGAGGCATTATCAAAACTCAGCCCTTCGGTAGCCGTCGAACGCTCTGCGGCGGCGCTGACCCGCGTTGGGTCATCTTGCAAAGTCTGTGCCAGCCCCAGCCCATACGGCAGGAGCACCAGAGCGCTCAACAAGGCGCTCGCGACTAACGCTCCCCATCGTACCCGCCGATGCCGCATAACAATAAGCAGCATATACATCGGCACCAATGCCCACGCCGCGAAATGAATCTGCATCCCGATCAGCATGGTTGGCAGACACAACGCCTGCGCCGTAATCTGCCATCGGTTGGCGCGGCCCTCTCCGCGTCTTGGCGCTTCCCAGAAGCCGTACAGCCCTAGAAACAGTGCCAGCAGCAAAAATGGCGTATGGAAATCCTGCGCCCAGATTTTACGGCTGTACAGGATCGCCCAGGGACTGGCAGCATACGTCAGCCCAGCGATGAGGGCCGTTGTCTTGCCAAAATAGCGATGTGCAATCAGCCACAGCAGCCCAACACCGAGCACATTCAGCAGCATGACGAAAATCGTCGCCACCTGCGGATCACTGCTGATGGCATACGGTAGGGCCATGATATAGACATTTATCGGCGGATTTGGGATACCCGTTGAGGAGTTGATGCCCGTTAGCGGGAAATGCTTGCCATCAACCATGTCCTGCGCCAACGACGATAGCATCGCCTCGTCATGGAAGAATTCGACAATGCCCGGCTGTCCCAGACGCAGTAAACCCGCCACAAACAGGATGAGCAGGAGCGTCAACCAATCGCGGCGGGTGATGTTGTGTACGCGCATAGAAAAAACGGGCAACGTGCCTGCTTAGGCTTCCAGCTCGACGGCCATAGCCACAGCTTCACCACCGCCCAGGCACAAGGCGGCGACGCCGCGCTTCAGACCGCGATCTTGCAGCGCGTGAATGAGTGTTATCAGCACACGGCTGCCACTGCTCCCCAAGGGATGGCCGAGCGCAATCGCGCCACCATGAACATTGACCTTCTCCATCGGTACCGCGTATCCGTCGCGTTCCAGGCCGCGCATATCGGCCAAAACCTGTGACGCAAAGGCTTCGTTGATCTCGAACAGGTCGACATCATTCACCGACCATCCCGCACGATTCAGTGCAACCGGAATCGCTTTCACCGGTGCGTAAAAAATCCACTTGGGGTCCATGGCCGCCTGCCCATACGCGACAATCCGTGCCATTGGCTGATGCCCGTTCTTTTCAGCATAATCGCGGCTGGCGACCACAATTGCCGATGCGCCATCATTCAGTCCAGGGGCATTACCGGCAGTCACGATACCGTCTTTCTCAAAAGCAGGGCGCAGATTGCTGAGGGCTTCCAGCGTCGTATCTGCGCGAATCGGCTCATCGCTGTTGATGAGAATATCGCCCTTGCGGGTGCTGATCGTCACTGGAGCGATTTCGGTGCTGAATTTGCCTGCTTCTGTCGCCTGATGCGCCAGTTGGTGGCTGCGCAGCGCGAACTCGTCCAACTCTTGCCGTGTGACTTCCAACTGCTTGCCGATGAACTCGGCGGCGTTACCCATTGCCCAGTTTTCAAAGGTGCACCACAGACCATCGCATTCCAGGCTGTCACGCAGGCTGACGGCACCATATTTATTGCCCTGACGCATATGGTCATCCAAATAGGGCGCGTTGCTCATGCTCTCGACGCCACCTGCCAGATACAGGTCACCGTCTTCGGCCTTGATGGCATTGGATGCCAGCATCACACTTTTAAGGCCGCTGCCACAGACTTTGTTGACTGTCATACCGCCGACCGTTGAGGGAACGCCTGCGCCAATGCTGATCTGGCGCGGCAGGGCCTGACCGACGCCGGCTGCGATCACATTGCCGACAATGACTTCGTTGACATCTTCTGCGTTGATGCCACTGCGCTCAACAGCCGCCTTAAAAGCGACTTTGCCCAGTTCTGCGGCACTAAGCGGGGCGAGTGCGCCCAGGAACTTGCCCTGAGGTGTGCGGGCGCTCCCTAAAATGACGGCTTCACGACCATTTTTATCGGCTGGCATCCGGTGCATCCTTCCTATGTAACCCATTTTGGTATATTTAATTCTTGTAACAACGACTTTCAGCGATGTTCGATAACAACGTAATTTGCTATTTCATTGGCCCGATTATAGGCGCTGTCGGGAGGCTTCTCAATACATCGTCGCATCATTTCCGCACTTACTTTTGATCTATTCGTCACGGATGCCATCGGATTACAATATCCTCCGGTAAAGGGATGAAAGACCTTATGATTATAACTGCCGTCGTCATTATGCTGACGCTTTGGGGGACCGCGCTGCCGATCATCGCCCAGGAATCACCACCGCTTGCAACCCAGGAAGCGTTACTCGGTCCAACCGCCGACGCGATCCGCACGGAAATCGCGGCAACGGCTGCTGCCGTCCCGCTGAGCGAGGTCGCCTTTGACCAGACCATACTGCTTGGCTTTTTGTGTGCTGTTGGGTCGATGCTTTTTCTCATTGGCCTGATTGCTTTTGGCTTCTGGTTATCTGCCCATGCCAAGAGAACGTCATGACCTTATCTGCTGATCGTTTGCAGGCGCTTCTGCCACATAAGCCGATTCAGGTTTTTCCCTCAGTCGGCAGCAGCAACGATATAGCCATGCAGTGGTTGCGTGATGGCGCACCCGCAGGCGCTGTTGTCCTCGCTGATGAGCAAACCGCTGGACGGGGTCGAAGAGGTCGGTTATGGCATACACCGTCCGGTGTCGCGCTGGCTGTCTCTTACATCTTGCGCCCCAATCCAACCCATCTGAATCGAGTTTCGATGATGGGGGCCGTCGCTGTTGCCGAATTATGTGAGCACTACGGTGCTAAAAATGTCGGTATCAAGTGGCCTAATGATGTGCAGATTGCTGGCAAAAAAGTCAGCGGAATTCTGCCGGAAGCTGCCTGGGAAGGCGAAAACCTCCTTGGCGTCGTGCTCGGCATCGGCGTCAATATCCGTGTTAATCTGGCTGATGACCTCCGCCCACTAGCGACGAATTTAGAAGATGCCATTGATCAGCATGTGGACCGTGCCGAAGCTGCTGCATTCCTCATCCAGCGCCTGGATAGTTGGTCGCAGCAATTGGGTGACGATATGCTTTTTGCGACATGGTGCAGCTACCTGACGACCGTAGGGCAAACGGTGCGTGTCGATAATGTCGCTGGCATGGTAGAGTCAGTAGATGATACGGGCGCGTTGCTCATTCGCACATCAACAGGCGTAATCGAGCGCGTTGTTGCGGGTGATGTCATGATCCAATCCGCGCCGGATGAGACAGCGAATTAGTCAGTATAGGCAGGGCTTGCCTTGCCGCATAAAGTGAAGGGTAGCTCATGGTAAAACTCGATTGGGAAATCGAATCTGATCGCGTTGCTGAGCATGAACATCAGGAAGACGAAAAAGAGCGCAAAAGTCGTGGGCGCAAACCACTGCGCCTGCTTCTGGTGATTTTGATTTTCTTGGGTTTAATTGCCGCTGCCGTTTTCCTGGTGCAGCAGCGCCTGCGTCAGATTTCCGAGTGGGAGCAGGAACTCCTCTCCCAGACTAGCGAGGCAGAAGTGGCGGCGCTTCGTTTTGGTGATCGTCAGGCGTATATGGCCCTCCAGCGCAGCGCCTCCGACGAGTGGCTGGCTTCTCAGAGCGCCTTGTTTGATACTTACCAGAGCAAGAAGGTCAGCAGCGACATTCAATTAACGGGCCGTGTCATTGATGTTGCCATTGATGGTTCCCGCGGTCGCGTCCAGGTCGAAGAAATTGAGCAGGGAACACCCTACATCAATACATGGTTCTATTGGTACTACGAAGAGGAAAAAGACGAAGAAGGACGGACGCTTGTAACATCTGGCTGGTATCATGTTCCCCCGGATTACACTTTCTGGGGCGATCTAGCTACAATCCAGCGCGATCCCTTTGTGGTGCGCTACCATGAGCTTGATGAGCCTTTTGCGCGGCAGCTTGCCGAAAAACTGAGCCAGTGGACCCAGTTCGCATGTGACATCATCGCCTGTGGCGATTTGCCGCTGGTCACGGTCGATGTCACCCCGAACAATTTGCCCTCCATGCGCTGGACAACTGGAAACGCTTGGCAGTTAGTCGTTCCTTCACCCTATATCCATCGTGCCCGCCACGATCAGCCTTTTGACCAGACATTGCAGATCGAAGCCGCGACGTTACTGGCGGAACGTCTGGTTGAGCATGTCGTTCCACAGCCTGCTGAGTACCCGCATGATGCTTTCTACATCCGGTCGGCGGTTGTTTCCTGGCTGGTAGGGCAGTTCGTTCAGGTGAATACCAACACGCATCTGGTTCAATCAATAGCCGATAACTACGGCACGCAGGTTGTTGGTCGCCTGCTTACGGAATTGCCTGCCAATGCCAATATGGATGCTCTGGCTGGTATTCTCGGTGTCAATGATCTCGCAGCAGCAAATATCGACTGGCGCGATTTGCTGAGTTGGCGCCTCGTCACAGAGGATGAATTGATCTCACATGGCGACGAGGCGAACTGGGCCGCTCTGCATGATTTCACCGATCCGGATGTCATGGCCCGCTCTTATGAGCGCTACAATGCCAACCTGCCACCCCAGAACTACATGGTCACAGAATTACAACCGCAGACCAGCGAAACAGGCGCACCCGAAGTGCTGGCAATCGTCTACGTTGGCGAGGACAATGTCTTCCAGGAACAGCGCATTTTGTTCCGTTTGGTGAATAACATCTGGCTGCGGGCGAGTTAGACAAGACGTGCTATAATGACCGCATGGTTAGCGGCAGAAGGTGGAGACAAACATGCTTGATGATTTTCGCAGAGACTTAAACGAAGATGAATCAGAAGACTTTGACTTCAACCCGGTCGGTATTGACCTGAGCGAACAGGTCGTTGTGCGCCGCCGCCGTCGCTTTCTGGGGATGACCGCCGGACAGCGCGCATTCCTCAGCATCATGCTGTTCTTCAATGTGCTTATCATTGGCCTGGGCTTGCTGATCGTCACCAACCGCATCGACCTGGGATTTCTTTCGCAGATCATCCCCCAGTAAATTTTCTTTTTCGTCAGACCAAACGAGGGAACAAACTGTTCCCTCGTTTTTGCGTTAGTAGGGTTAGTGTCGCTATGGATTCAGCGTCAATATGCTGACGGCTGCCGCTTCGACCTGATCCTGTGTCCACAGCATCGGGTGATATTCTATAAAGCGCCAGGGATCGACCATCTGGCCGTATTGGTCACTGAATGGATGGCCAGATTGCCCGGTCGTGTGCATGATGACGCTTTTGCTCAGGTCACTGAAGTCGAGAATCATGCGCATCGATGGCACCGCTCGAACGGTGAAATTGCCATTGTTCGCCCCGGACCAACCCGTTGCGTTGACGATGTTACTGCCGCCGCTGGTCGCTACTGGGCCGCGATTGACCATACCTTCCAGCAGATCAATGCCGCTTGCTCCTAACGGATTGCTGGCGAAGGTCGCTGTGTGCAGTGTCCCCCAGGCCCATTCTTCCCGATTTTCACCCAGAGCATCGATTGTCGCCTGATAAGCTTCACCAAACGCACGTTGGATGATGTCATCACGGGTTTCTGTCTCTGGCGTATTGATGTCATCCCACCATACGTTTTCAGGATCAGCCATGAGCAGCGTGGTGGCCCACATCTGCCGATTGTTGGCATTGGCGACATCCCCCAATTGGTCGTTGTACAGATCATCAGCCAGTGCCACGTAGAACTGCGCGAACAGCGCCGCCTGTGGACTGTTCATGTGCATCTGGTAATCCCAGTTGAGCATCCAGTCACGCGCTTCGGTTAGGGTATCGTCCTCGAACGTAACATCGGCTACATAAGGTGCGATTTCCTCAGCGAAGATGAGCTTATTATCGCCATGTATCGCCTGATAAGTGTCGAAGTCGTGGCTGTCACTGGCTTGCAGCATTTCGACGATACGCTCGGCGCGGTAGCCCTGCGCCCAGCGATAGCCAAACACGTAATTGGCATCCTCGCCAAACTGATCGCCTAGCTCCTGTGCCAACTGATCGTAATATTCTATCGGCACCAGCGCCTGATTGGCCGTTGCGATGTAATTCCGATCTGGGTTTAGTACGCTCGGCAGATAGTCAAACGGCAAATAGCCGAGCCACTCATTTTCGTCGGTCGTGCCATCGACGGGCAGCATACCCGTATGACCCGCCGCCCGCACCGGAATCCGTCCTGGCGTTTGGTAGCCGATGTTACCCTCCACATCGGCATAGACGAAGTTCTGCGACGGCGCATCCCACATCCGCAGCGCATCACGGAACTCGTCCCAATTCGAAGCCTGATTTAACGCGAACAAGGAACTGACAATGGTGCCCGTTTCGTAGGATGTCCAGTGCAGTGCCATCGCTTCGTCATTATTGAAGCCGGAGACATTGCCATCGTCATCCACATCATTGTCGGTGATAATCGGCCCCAGGTGCGTTTCGCGGACCTGTATCGTGACCGTTTCTTCGCTGTCACCAAAACGAATTTCTTCCTCACGGACGCTCATATCGCGCCATTCGCCGTTCCAGCGATATTGCAGTGGATCATCAGGATTGATTTCCAGCATGTAAAGGTCTTGTGTGTCCCAACCAACGTTCGTCACGCCCCAGCCGATGTTGTCGTTATGACCCAGCACCACTGTCGGAGCAGGGGAGAACGTCAGGCCGACAACATTAAACGGACATTCAACCGTAACAGGCTGGCAGTGCAGTCCGACCTCATACCAGATAGACGGCATCTGAATGCCCAGGTGCGGGTCATCAGCCAGCAGAGGCATGCCGGTCGCAGACTTATCGCCGTTCACGACCCAGTCATTGCTGCCGATGCCTTCCCCCTCACCAAAGACAAAATTGGCACCTGGCGCAATATTGCTGACGATCTGTGCGTCCAGTCCGGTGATGCCATTCCAGTTCATAACCTGATCGGAAAATGTTTCGCCCTCTCCTGGCAAATCTTCTGGCTGGATGATGGTTGGTTTCAGACCGAATGGCCACTCTGGATCATAGTCAGCGACCATCTCCTCATCGAGTTCGCCCAGCAGATCGGACAGAAACAACTCGGCGTCCCAGTTGCCGCCCAGGTCCCACGCCATGACTTTTGTCCACACAAGCGTATCTTCCGGCAGCCAAGGCTCAATCGGAATGGTGACGCCAGTAACGCCGAGGATGTTGTACTCAAAGGCCAGTTCACTGGCAGGGCGGTTGCTGATGTACGCATTTACGCCATCGGCAAACGCCTGTACATAAGCTTGGGTCTGGGTATCCATCTCCTCCAGGTCATGCCGTGCGGATTGCAACCAGCCGACTGTGCGGATGAACACATCCTGGCCCATCACCGATGGGTTGCGTCCGGTCAGCTCTTGTAGCTCCCCACGGCCAATCGCCCGGAAAAATTCCATCTGCCACCAGCGATCCTGCGCCTGTGTATAACCCTGTGCGAAGAACAGATCATGTGAACTGCTTGCGTAAATATGGGGAACGCCCCAATCATCCCGCAAGATGGTTACAGTGCCGTTCAGACCATCAACCGTAATTTCGCCATCGTGTTGTGGAATAGGGCCATACATCCAGCGGTTGACGACAAAGCCGAGTACACCACCAATGACGACAACAAGTAAAATAAGTGCGATTAAGAATCTCACTAGCCAACGCATAAGTATTTCCAGTCGTAAAACTATTAAGCAGGATAACTGTAGCGAATTGGCGGCATTGTAGCAACAGGGCCTAATCTTTGGTCTACGGGTTAAGCGTATCGATTTCGATTTCAATCTGGATGATGTATTGTGTAGCCAGTTTCGTGCGCGCGCCATTAGGCGCAAGTTCGAGATAAGTTGTAAAGTCCTCAAGCGCGGCTTCGCGCTCAGCCATCGTATAAAGCAGCACCCCGCGCTCAAAGTAGGCAGGAGCATAATGAGGGTCGAGTGTCAGCGCGTGGTCAAAATCTGCCAGCGCGTTATTCCACTCATAAAGCAGCAGCGTCAGCTCTCCATGTAGTGTATGCAGCATCGCACTATCAGGAGCGATTTCCAGCGCCGCATCGACCAGCATCAGGCCGCCATCGTAATCAAACATCGTCGCCAGGTAGCGCGCACTGGCCATCATCAGTTGAACACGAGCCTGACAAAGCAGGGCATTTGGCTCTGTAATTTGGATGGCGTTTGTTTCCAGTATCATCGCCGTGCAGGCTGCCCCAGACGTGCTTTGTGCATAAGTTGGGAAAAATCCTAATAAGCATGCAGAAAACAATGTTAGAAAACGCAGTCCGTTGGATATTTTCATGGAATATTCCCAAACCATCCCACTCAATAACCCAAATTTGTCATATATCCCAAATTTGTTTGGGATATTGTGGATAACAAAGTTGCAGATGTGGGATAAATGTTCGACTCATGGGTCGCAAGATTGACCGGAATTTGGTATAATTTTAACAAACATTCGGCGGTCTTCACCTGACGATTGGTTGGCGTTTTTTCGGGTGATATGCGGCCTCAAGTTAATGATGTTTCCGTCACAGTTTTTGTGATGACATAACGTATAGTCGTCCATCGCAATTGGCCTCACGAGGTATTGGGCAGGTGGTTTATGCCCAGCTTTTTGTGAGGTCGATGAGCTTTGAAAGGAGATCAAGCGGCCCCCGCTTTGAAAGATGGATAACGAAAATTCGCAAGATAATGTCGGCGTTATTCGCCCGATCAACATCAATGAAGAAATGCGTGGTAGCTATCTCGACTACGCCATGAGCGTTATCGTCAGCCGTGCATTACCCGATGCGCGTGATGGCCTAAAGCCCGTGCACCGTCGCATTCTATACGCCATGCACGATATGGGCCTGCGTGCCAATGCCTCGCACAAGAAGTCTGCTCGTATCGTCGGTGAAGTGCTTGGTAAGTATCACCCGCATGGCGATACCGCCGTTTATGATGCCATGGCCCGTATGGCCCAGGACTTCAGCCTGCGTTATCCGTTGGTCGATGGTCAGGGGAACTTCGGCAGCCAGGATGGTGATAGTCCGGCGGCTATGCGTTATACAGAAGCGCGTATGGCATCCATTGCAGAAGAACTTCTGGCCGATATCAACATGGATACGGTCGATTTCACCGACAACTACGACAGCAGCCAGCAAGAACCCACTGTGCTGCCGACTCGTATGCCCAATATGCTCCTTAATGGGGCCAGCGGTATCGCTGTCGGTATGGCGACCAACATTCCGCCGCATAACCTGCGCGAACTGGTCAATGCCACCAATTACCTGATCGACAACTACGAGAATATTGACGACATCACGGTTGATGACCTGATGGAGTTCGTCAAAGGCCCGGATTTTCCGACAGGTGCCCAAATCATCGTCGGCGACGATCTCAAGGAAGCCTATGCGACAGGCAAGGGCCGCGTCGCCATTCGCTCCACTGCCGATATCGAAGAAACACCATCGGGGTCGATGCGCATTGTGTTTACCTCGGTGCCCTATCAGGTCAGCAAAACCAGCATTGTCGAACGTATCGTGTCCCTGGTCCGTGAAGGTCGTATTGAGTCCATCCGTGACCTGCGCGATGAGAGCGACCGCAATGGCCTGCGCCTGGTCGTCGAACTCAAAAAATACGCCCAGCCGCTGACCGTGCTTAACCAGCTCTACAAGTACACCCAGTTGCAGACCTTTTACAGCATTCAGATGCTGGCACTGGTTAATGACGAGCCGCGCAACCTCAGCCTCAAGCGTTCGCTGCAAATCTTCATTGAGCATCGCTATGACGTCATCGTCCGCCGCAGTGAATACGAACTTGAGCGCCTGCGTGCCCGTGCTCACATCCTGATCGGCCTCCTGAAGGCAGTCACCAACATTGATGCTGTGATTCAAACGATTCGTCAGTCAAATGACGTTGAAAATGCCCGCAGCCAATTGATGTCGCGCTTTGAACTGAGCGAAGTGCAGGCAAGTGCTATCCTCGATATGCAGTTGCGGCGTCTGGCTGCCCTGGAACGCCAGAAGTTGCAGGACGAATACGACGAAGTTATGGCGCGTATCGAATATCTGGAAGATTTGCTCGCCAATCCCTATAAAATCCTCGCGCTCATCAAAGAAGACATCAACGAAGTCTCCGAAAAATACGGGGATGAACGCAAGACGGAGGTCATTTACGGCAATGCGGATTTCGACGAAGCCGATCTGGTTCGCGAAGAGCAGGTGGTGATTTCGTTAACCAATCAGGGCTATATCAAGCGTGTGCCATCACGCCTGTATCGCGCGCAGCGTCGCGGTGGCAAAGGCGTTCGCGGTATGACCACCCGCGAAGAGGATGTTCTCATCGACATCTTCTCTGCAAGCAGCCTGGATACCATCCTCTTCTTCAGTAACGATGGTAAAGTCTACTCGGAAAAAGCCTATCGCATCCGGGAAACAGGCCGTGCGGATCGTGGCACACTTATCCATGCGGTATTGCCACTGGCCCCGGATGAGAAGATAACCGCTGTTCTGCCTGTTAGCACCTTCGATATGGAAGAAGCTTACTTCGTCATGGCAACCCGCCTGGGCCGCATCAAGCGTGTGCACCTGCATGAATTTGAAGCAGTGCGCCCCAGCGGCCTGATTGCCATGAGCCTCAACGAAGACGACACGCTCGGCTGGGTTAAGTACACCACCGGCGACCAGGACATCATTCTGGTGACTGCCCAGGGTCAGAGCATCCTTTTCCATGAAAGTGACGTTCGCGTGATGGGGCGTCCCGCAGGTGGCGTCAATGGCATCAAGCTCATGGGGGATGACATCGTAACCGGTATGGATGTTGTCGATCCTAATGTTCATACCCATATTCTGGTTGTCACAGAAAATGGCTTCGGCAAGCGCACCCCATTATCTGACTATTCGCGCCAGTCGCGTTATGGCATTGGTGCGCGTACCCTGTCGCGTAATGATCGCACCGGGCCGATTGTGGCGATGCGCGCTATCAACGATCAGGACGACATCATGCTGATTTCGCGTTCCGGTATTGTATTGCGTACCAGCCTAGAGCAAATTCGGGAAACAGGTCGCAGCACACAAGGCGTCACTGTGATGAATCTGGGCGAGAGCGACGAGGTTGTGGCCATGGCCATCATGATCGAGGACGATGAAGAAAACGCAGTCGTACAAGGTGAGGTGAATGGTGAGGTAGGGGGTGATATGAATGGCCCTGAATCAGCCAGTGGCCCTGAACCTGCTGAGCCGCCTTTAGAGTAAATACCCATAACAGATGAAATAAAAAACGCGGCCAATGGGTCGCGTTTTCTTTTCCAGATGTTAGGACGACGAAGAAATTATTATTCGTCCTCTTCATCCTCGCCTTCACCGGCTTCGCCTTCTTCACCTTCCATGGCTTCGAGGTCAGCTTCGGCGCGAGCAGCAGACGGCTGAACGATCTTGGCAATCATTTCTTCAGGATCGTTGATGACAGTGACATCGTCACCCAGGTTCAGGTCGGCAACGGTGATGGTGTCGCCTATTTCTTCCATACCATCGAGGTTGACCTCAATCTGGTTCATCAGGTTGCTGGCCAACACTTCAATCGTCAGGGTATTGGGGCCAGTCAACAAAATCGCCTTACGCTGGGCGACCAGTGGGCTTTCGCCGATATAGGTCACAGGGACTTCTGCACGGATTTTGGCATTCATATCCAATGCCAGGAAGTCCACATGCAAAATATTGCCCCGGATGATGTCACGCTGAACTTCACGCGCCAGCACGGGCACAGATTTATCGCCAACAATGTCAAGATCAATGATATTCGTACCACCGGCCTTCATCAGTGCAACTTCCAGCTCACGATACTGGAACTGCAAGCGGGTCGGCGCATGCTTCGGCCCATAAACGGCACCAGGCACTTTGCCAGCGTTACGCAGTTGGCTTACCTTCTTGCCAACGACTTCGCGCTTTTCGGCCTGTAATTTAAAATCAGCCACGTTACTACTCCTAAATGAATCGCCACCCATTGAGCGGGGGTATCGTCATGAAAATACGCTGTACCAGTTCCACACTCAAACTCAGGTCAGCAGAGTATGTTTTCTAACAGCTTGCGGAAACCCATGAATTGTAAAGGGGACACGGGCCTCAGTCAATAATGGGTTAGGCCGTACCCGCTAGCTAAATCGCATATTTCAAAAGAAAACCCACCGATTTGGTGGGTTGAGCGGGTAAGGGGATTCGAACCCCTGACATCTTGCTTGGGAAGCAAACGTTCTACCACTGAACTATACCCGCATATAGTGTGAGTATAGAATTTTGGATTCTCAAAGTCAATACTGGCAGGTCGATGCCCAATCCCAGGCACATTCCGTCAGGATCAGTATAGTAAAAGTCAGCCAAATGGCGCTTGAGCGTGTATCTGTTGCCAGAAATACCGCCTGACCTGTGCCCAAACATGCTTTATAATACGGCGCTTGTCCCTGGCTGGCAGGTCGTCTTAGTTAATGGACCAGCCAGTAACCATGCAGGCAGTCGCTCAGGTGCGACTGCATCACATGCTAGATAAGGCAATTATGGAAAACCTCAGCGATTCCGTTGATCGTAGCCAAAAACTGAACATCGCTATTTTTCTCCTGTACTATTTTCCACACCGCACAGGCCTCACACTTCATGTCCAGAGTATGGCGGAAGAAATGGTGCGGCGGGGCCATGATGTGACAGTCGTAACCGCTCGCTATAGCAATGAGCTGCCTCGTGATGAGTCGACCCACAATGGTGTTCGTATCGTTCGCCTGTGGGCACCCATCAAACTCAGTCGCGGTATGATTATGCCGGCTTTTCCCTGGGCGGCTTATTTCGCTATGCGTCAGGCGGATGTTGTCAGCATCCATACGCCGATGCTGGAAACAGCACTGGTCAGCCTCATTGCCCTGATAGCCGGTGTAAACGTAATCGCAACCCATCATGGCGATCTTGTCTTGCCAAATGGCCTGATTAACAGGTTCATTCGCGGGACCATGTTCATGCTCTACAAGTTCATGGCGCAGCGTGCCGCTCGTTTGACCGCATACAGCCGTGACTACGCCGAAAATTCCTACTACCTCAAACCTTTTTTGGACAAAGTGATTCCCAATTACCCACCCGTAGAAATCCCTGAGCCAGATCAGGCAGCGGCTGCCGAAATGCGTCGTTCCTGGCAAAAAGCAGACGGTCCGATCATTGGTTATGCGGGTCGCTTTGTAGAAGAAAAACGGCCCGATCTGGCCATCCGTGCAATGGAAACGGTACTGAAAAAATATCCTGACGCGCGGCTGGTCTTTGCTGGCGAGTATGATATCCCGTATGAGGGAACCTGGCAGGTGCAGCAGCCGCTGGTAAAGCAGTATGGTGATACGCTGAAATTCCTCGGTTTGCTTAAAGATCGTCAGGCATTGGCGAACTTCTACGCAGCCTGTGACGTCATCATCTTGCCGAGCGATACCGAATGTTTCGCGCTTGTTCAGGTCGAGGCCATGTTATGCGGAACACCAATGGTAATGAGCAATATCCCCGGTGGCCGTGTACCTGTAAAAGAAACGGGTATGGGCGAATTAGCCGAGCAGGGCAACGCCCAGTCCTTTGGCGAAGCGCTCGTTAAAGTGCTCGATAATCCCGAAAAATACATCAAGTCCCGTGAGGAAATCGAATCGGTTTTCTCGTTCAAGAAGACGATGGATACCTACGAAAGCCTTTTCTACACATATGCGAGGTCGCAGCGTGGTTGATCAATCGACAATTGCCCACATGACGCGCAACGAAGCCGACATGGCCTTCAAGAAGCGCGTCCAGACCATTTTCGATTGGGTGAATCCGCAGGAGGATAGCCTCGTTCTGGATATGCCTTGTGGTCGTGGCTTCTATCTGAACATGTTCAACTATGTCAGCGATTGCACCATTGTTGGCGCGGAGCTGGACTGGCCGATCATCAAAAAGGCGCAGGCCAACATCGGCCACCTAGACCTGCCGTTGCACAATGCCAACCTCTATCATCTGCCCTATGCCGACAATACTTTTGATGCGGTCATCCTCTCGGAAATCCTCGAACATGTGGATGACGATGTGGCTGGCCTCAAAGAAGCCCTGCGCGTACTCAAACCAGGCGGTGTTGTCGCCGTGACGGTTCCCCATGCCAATTACCCGTTCTTATGGGACCCGATCAACAAAACGTTGGAAACGCTGTTCAATACCCATATTCAAAATGGCATCTTCGCTGGTATCTGGGCCAATCACGTCCGCCTCTACACGATGGAACAACTTCGTGAGGCGCTGCTAGGTGCCGGCTTCTTGATTGAAGAAGAACGCTCGTTCACGCATCACAGCTTCCCGTTCATACACAATCTGGTTTATGGCTTGGGCAAACCCATTCTGGAAGCGGGCTTGCTTCCTGGCGATATGGAAAAAGCCGCTAATCGGCTCACATTCGATGACAACGATGGAAGTCCATGGAACCCGATCAACATTGGCTTACGGGTATTCAATTTTTTCGACCGTAAAAATACAATGAATGAACCAGAAGGACGCTCAACGGTTAACTTAGCCATCAAGGGGCGAAAACCGCATGTCGGAACATGATGCCGACAACCCAATTGAATCGACGGACCTGTCTTCTGACGATCAGATTACCGAAGATAGTCTTGAAGCACGCATTGAATATGCCGTCGCGGAAGCACGTGCCAACGATCTGCCATTTGATGAACTGACGCTTTCGCAACTGATAGCGACGTTCATGCAGGCCCCTCGCCGGACCTGGGGGACCTTCCTGTCTGTCGTTCGGCCCCGCTGGATGGCACCCCAATCACAAGAGCAAGCGGCCACCTCAGCGACCGCGTCGGAACCCGCAGCCGAATTTGTAGCTCCTGAGTCCCCTGCAAGCCCAGGTCGCCGCAGAAACCTCATCGGTGACCGAACGATGCTTCAGATGGGGCTGTATATCGTCGCCATCATGCTCTCCTGGTGGGCATCGGCCAGCTTACGCACCGTCGTCACAGAAGAATCCTGTGCTGCGTTCAGCATTGGCCTGATGGTGCTGGCGTTTTTCCTGTGGTTGGCCGCAATGGCGATTGGCAGCCGCAATAGCCTGCGCGAATGGTGGGAAGGTCGCGATGGCTGGCTTGTGCCAGAACTCGTCGCACGTGCCATTGTCGTTCTGACGGCATTGATCGGCCTGTCTTTCCTGTTTGACTCCATGGATGAACCTGTTAACGAGGTTGACCGCATTCTGAATATGGTTGGCCCAGGGTTAGCCTTGCTCATTGGGGCAGGCTTGGTGTGGCTGGTGTTAGATGCTGTCTTCGCTCGTCTCCGTTGGGGCGCAACCAAGCTCAAGCGAGCGTCCGACGTTGAGGACCCAGATGATACCGAAGACGATGTGCTCAATTTGCCCTGGTATATGCGCATTCATCCGGCGCGGGTATTGCTGCTATTTGGCGGCATCAGCTTTAGTGGCCTGGTGTGGTTCGATACCGACGCCAACAGCTTCCAGACGGTGACATTTTACCTGTGGTTGGCCAGCATCATCATGATTGCTCTGGCCATCACACCCGATATGCTGGGCATTTGGCGCTGGTTCAGGCGCTTGATGGCGGACTTTGGCCAGTTCCATTGGCGTCGACACGGTCCGGCTGTATTGGCCTTTATCGTCATTATGGTCGTTGGTGTGCATCTTCGCCTGCAAGACCTGCATGAACTGCCATCCGAAATGACCAGCGATCATGTCGAATTGGTGCTGGATGCGGTCAAAGTCCTTAATGGCGAACGCGACATCTTCTTTGCCAACAATGGCGGTCGCGAACCGGTCCAGATGTATTTGATGGCCTTGCTGTCAATGGTCCCAGGGTTGGGCATCAACCATGATACGCTCAAGTTGCTGGCCGCCCTGGAATCCATCCTGACGATTCCATTGATGTTGTGGTTGGGCCGTGAATTAGCGGGACCGGAACGCCGTCGTTTGGGCTGGTATCTGGGCTTCATTCTGGCGGCACTGCTGGCGACCAGCTACTGGCACCTGACCGTCACACGGCTGGCCCTGCGCATTGTGCTTATGCCTTTGCAGATGTCCCTCATATTGATATTCCTGGTCCGTGCTGTGCGCTACAACCACCGCGCCGATTACATCCTGGCGGGCATCATGCTTGGGTTTGGCCTGTACATGTATCAGGCCATGCGGATGGTTCCGGTCGCGATTGTACTCGCGGTACTGCTGGCGGCTTATTTGCGCGGCCATACGCTGCGCGATTGGTTCCACTATGGTGTCAATCTGGTTGTATTGGCACTCATGGCCCTTATTGTCTTCCTGCCGATGCTGCACTACTCGGTAGAGCAGCCAGAGCAGTTCTGGCGGCGCACGGCAGGTCGCTTGCTGGGCGATGATGTCATCCAGGAAGTGGCCGAAGATGGTTCGATCACATCGCGCGATCCTTCTCTCGTCGAGCGTGTTGATGCCTTTAGCAAAAATGTGCCGCAGCTTATGAGTAACATGCGCAATGCCCTGATGATGTTCCAGATTCGCGGTGATGGTGCCTGGATCAATGGCGTACCAGGAACACAGGCTCTGTCGACGCATGCTGGCGCGTTGTTCGTCCTGGGTTTGGCTGCTTGCCTTGCCCTGACGCTCCGAACGCGCGATCCGGCCTATGCCATGCTCCCGATGATTGTGCTGATAATGCTGCTGCCATCGGCACTGTCGATTGCCTTCCCCAATGAAAATCCGAGTAACACCCGTGCCAGTGGGGCCTTGCCTGTCGCCTTGCTGATCTCAGCGCTGCCGCTTGGCCTGTTCATTGACTGGGCCATTCATTCGCAGATGAAGCGTATTGGGCTGGTGCTCTCGGCTGTAGTGACAGTGCTCGTTGTCTCTGGGTCGTACTTTGAAACGCACGATGTCTACTTCGGCCAGATGCCGCAGTCTTATGAAATCAGCACCTTCAACTACAGCGAAGTCGGCCAGATTATGTATGGTCTCGCCCTCAGTGGCGATGTTCCCTACGGCAATATGTTCATGATCGCCAGCCCACACTGGTGGGACCATCGCGCGGTCGGTCTTGAAGCCGGAATTGAGGGAATTTGGCCCAATGGCGTGTATGACTATGACGGGAACGATGATTTGACCCGTTCCATTGATTACCTGCCGTACTTTATCCGAGACGGTCTCATTCGTGGAAATCAGTTCGTATTCGACCCGAATAGCAATATCGAAGTTTTCTATAATGTGTCGGATGAAGTGACAGCGACTCAGTTGCAGGAATGGTTCCCACAGGGGCATGCAACCTTCTATGATTCGCCCCACGAGCGCCGCAAATTCTACCGCTTTACCATCCCGGCATTAGGGCTGGAAGCAGTCAATGAGTTCCTGGCAGATAAAGTACCGGAAATAAACTAAGCGGCGTTGGAATCAGATACAACCTTAATCTGCCCACCATGATGCGAGGCATAAGCACAGATGAGATTGACAGGTAACAACGGCGATATAGCGGCTGATGCCATTGGGTTCGTTCAGCCTAAACGGGCCAGTAACGCCCTGATCGTCCTCCCGCTGCTGCTCCTGGTTGTGCTGCTGGGGGGCTATTTTCGGTTTAACAGCCTCAATTGGGATGATTTTTCGGACATGCACCCTGATGAGCGCTTCCTGACCCGCAGCTCCTTGCCCCTCATCGGTGGGCGGCTGGAATTCACTCCAGATTCAGCCGTACCTCCGCAAAAAGTAATCGTGACGTATGCCAATACCAATTTTTACGATGGCGCCAGCTTATCCTTCGATACGACGTCTCGCATCGGGACGATAGATGGCACCTTTACCGTCGATGCCATTCGCTGGACTTACGGCATCGACCGTGTGATGACCTATCCCAACGAGACGGCAGCGGCTACAGCACTGGCCAATGGTGAAATTGCTGCTCTGGTCATGGACGAAACTGTCACCTCAGTTTTCCTCATCGTGGATGAGAACACAGGCGCTACTTACCTCAACATTGAAGGTACCCCGCAGGTCCAGATCATCGATACGCTGTCTTCAGAAGAAATTCAGCAGTCTCGCTGCCTGGAGCGTTACCCTGAAACAGGCGGTATCGGCGGCTACTTCGATACAGAATGTTCGCCATACAACCCGCATAATGCCGGTACAGGTTTTTATGCCTATGGCACACTGCCCGTCTTGATGGCCCATACAGTCAGCACATTTGTCCAGCAGCAGGATGTCGCTGGGTCCGACATTTTTGATTTTGAAGGCGGCACCCTGATCTGGCGTTTCCTGTCGGCCTTTTTTGATGTCGGCAGCATTATTGTCATCTACTTCATCGGCGCACGGACAAATAATCGTTGGGTGGGTTTGTTTTCCGCTTTGCTCTATGCGGCTGCACCCCTCGCGATAGAAAAAGCGCACTTCGGCACGGTTAATTCGATCACGGCCTTTTTCGTCATCCTGGGGATTTGGGCCGCAGTCGGTGTTCAGCAGCGCGGCAGATTGTTTTACTATGCCGTCTTTGGCATCGCCCTGGGCGCGGCTGTCGCTGGTCGCATCAACACAGCGCCGCTGGCAGGGCTTGTCGTGCTGGCCGCGATGGTGCAGATGGTTCCCTTCCTGGATCGCAGCCTGGACTGGAACGAGCGCCAGCGGATTGCGTCTCATGCAACCTTTGGCCTGGTTATTTCAGCGATACTCGCACTGATAACCTTCCGTATTGCCAATCCTTATGCCTTCATGGGGCCAGGTTTCATCAGCTTTAGCCTGGACCATCGCTGGTTGGCCGATTTGAGCAGCGCCCAGTATGGCGTCAGTGGCAACATGGATGCGGCCCCGAACTGGCAGTGGGTCGGTCGTCCACCTTATCTGTTCCCCCTCAAAGACATGATTCTGTGGGGTATGGGCATCGGGATGGGCTTCATGGCCTGGATCGGTTGGGCCTGGAGCGGCTACCGTCTCTTAAAAGGTCGTACCGGTTCGCTGGCTAATTTGCTGCCCTTCGTCTGGACGACAGTCTATTTCGCCTGGATTGGCCGCCTTTGGGTCATGACCATGCGCTACTATCTGCCGCTGTATGGCGCGCTGGCGCTCCTTGGCGGTTGGGCGATTTATGCCCTTTGGCGCGCTTCCCGTGAACGCGATTTGCCGCTTCTGCGCGGAATAACGCTCTTCTTTGGTATTTTGCTGGCCCTGATTCCCGCCTACTACTTGGCATCAGCAACGGCTTTTACAACGACTGTGGTCGTTGCTGCCGTGCTGGCCCTATTCTTGATCGTGCTGGCCTTAGCCCCTGGCTTGCCGCGCGCACGTGCAGTTGGCCTGGGGACGTTTGTGCTGGCCTTCACTGTGCTCTGGGGCCTGATGCACAACAATATCTACATGCACCAGCTTACACGTGTGCAGGCTAGCCAATGGGTCTGGGAGAATGTGCCCGGTGATTTCTCCATGCAGATCGAAGGGGCGCCGGAAGGCACACCCCTCATCAACATCGCGCTGCCCAACTCGCGTCCGGAGTCATCGACTGAACCTGATAATATGCTTTCAGCAGCCAGCCAGCTCATTCGGGAAGTTCCCGCATTCATTGAGTTTGTCGCGCCAGCAACTGGAACCATCAGCAGCGTCTACAGCCCACACATTGCGGATCCTTTCGGCTCGCCGGAAGAAGAAGTCCTGCAAATCTCAATTGCGACGACCGATGATCTGCAATCTCTCGCGCTGCTGACCGTCTCACAGGATTTCCCGCGTGATAATCATATCCTGGGCGATGCCTATACCTTCACCTTCGATCAGCCATTCCAGGTGGAAGAGGGCAGGCGTTATACCTTTAAGGTCGAAGCTTTAGCTGGGAATATCCTCACTTCTGGTGCGGTGATCGCGGTAGAAGCCCCTTGGGATGATCGCTTGACCACCATCAAGGCATGTCAGTTGCCGGAGGGCATCACCCTGGCTGATGATCCACTGCCTGGGTTGCGCGGCTATGATGACTGCAACGGTCGTGAGCCTTGGTACGGTCTGGTTCAGTCTTATGACATCGACCTTTCCTATCCGATTGATGAAACCATCAAGCGCGATATCATCCTTAACGCGCTGGAAGTCTCTGACTACATCGGCATCACCAGCAATCGCTTTTACGATACACTCTCACGCAACCCGATTCGCTGGCCGATGTCGAACCGCTACTATGAGGCGCTGTTCAACGGTGAACTCGGCTTCGATCTGGTGGAAATGCGCCATGAGCAGTATGAGTTCGGCCCACTGAGTGTCTCCGACCAGTATCTGCCAACCTTTGATTCGCCCCAATGGCTTAATGAACTGGAAGCCGATGAGGCGTTCCACGTTTACGATCATCCGACCGTATTCATCTTCAAAAAGCGTGCGGATTACGATCAGGCTCGTGTGGTCCAAATCCTGAACGAAGCGTCTATCGTGCGCGTGGAACAGGCCTATGCCCAGCCCGGGGAACTTGGCGCTGCGGTTGGTAATGTCGTCTACTGGTCCTCGCTAGATGCCGATGAAGCGCCAACAGCCCTCATGCAGCGCCCGCAATCGAGCGAAATTAATGAGCAGGGCGGGACATGGTCGCAGCGTTTTGATAGCAACAGCATCCTCAATACAAACGAAGTGATTGGCGTGATCGGCTGGTGGCTGCTGCTCTTTGTCATTGGCCTCATAACCTGGCCCCTGCTCTATACCGCTTTCCCAACCCTGGCAGATCGTGGCTATGCCTTTGCCAAGATCGTGGGTTTGCTTATCCTTGCCTGGGTCGCCTGGATGCTCGGCAGCGTCGGTGTTCTGGCCTGGTCGCAGGGGGGGCTGTTCGTCCTGCTACTGCTGCTCACGCTGACAAGTGCCTGGTTCGCTTGGCGCCGGCGAGAAAGCATGATCGCCTACATCAGGGCGCACTGGTCGCGCATCCTGTGGATAGAAATCCTGACGATCATCCTGTTTGTGGCCTTCATCGGTGTCCGTCTGACCAATCCGGACCTGTGGCACTTCGCCAAAGGTGGCGAAAAACCGATGGACTTCGCCTATTTCAACGCCGTTCTGCGCTCAACGGTTTTCCCGGCTTATGACCCCTGGTATGCAGGTGGCTACATCAACTATTACTACTTCGGTTTTGTCGTTGTCGGCTCCCCGGTACTGATGCTCAAACTGGTTCCGGCCTTCGCCTACAACCTCATCGTACCGACCTTGTTCGCCCTGACAGGTATTGGCGCATTTTCTGTGGCATTCAATATTGTCGCCGCCCTGCGAGATCGTCGCCGTAATGCCGAAGATGACGCTGATGAGCCGTCGCCAACTCGTCAGGCCAGCCCCTGGCTGGCAGGTATCGTCGCGCTCCTGCTGTGCGTGGTCGTTGGCAACCTGGATACGGTGCGCGTGTTGGTCAATGGCATCGCCACGATGGGCGGCTATCAGCAATACGATAGCATCGAGTCCTACTACCGCGAACAATATCTGGAGCAGTTTGGCATTCGCCAGGATACCAGTGGTGCGCTGGTGCTGCCTGTCGATATGGAAGTTGAACTTGTCAATCGCCTCAACAGCGCCAACATCGTAGATCGCCTCAGCTACGAAATCAATCAAGGCGTCAATCTGCTGGTTGGCTTCTCGACTGGTCTTGGCAAATTGTCAGAAGGGCAGCCGCTTCTGATCGGTAGTGATCGCTGGTATTGGGGACCGTCGCGCGTCCTCAACGAATTTCCGGTGAGCAGTGGTAACGCCATTACGGAAATGCCCTATTTCACCTTCCTGTATGGCGATCTCCACGCGCATATGATTAACATGCCCGTGATCCTGTTCGCATTGCTGTTTGTTTTTAACGAAGTCCTGCTTGCGGATAGCCGCGCTCGCAAAATCTTTGACCGCGCTTTGGCAATTGGCCTGGGTGCCCTGGCCATCGGTCTGATGACCGCCATCAACACCTGGGATTGGCCCTCGTTCATGGTGTTTGGCGCGGTCGGCCTGGGTTATGCCTGGTGGCTGCGCTGGCGCAATATCACCCGCCATTCCCTGGTAGATATGTTCTTTACCATCGGTGGTTTCCTGTTCTTTGCTCGTTTCGTCGCGATTGCCCATACCAGTTGGTATGCCGCCGTCTACCAGAGCGTCGAACTTTACCAGGGCCGCAAGACGCCGCTGTGGGCCTACTTCGATATTCACGGCCTGTTCCTGCTGCTGATCGTCTCCCTGCTCATCTGGGAGACAGGCCGCTGGTTCCGCTCTGTGCATGTAAAAGCCCTGCGCGGCAAAGGCATCTGGATCAGCGTTGGTGCGCTCGTCGCAGGTGTCTTAACGGCTGTCGCCCTTATCATGATGGCGATGGGCTATCAGGTGGCGATTATCGTCATTCCGCTCATCATCTGGATCGTGGCGTTATTCTTCCGGCCCGGCCAATCGCGCGTGATGCAGGTTGTGCTCGTGATGGCTGGTTTTGCTCTGGCGCTCTCGCTGGCTGTGGAAATCGTTACCGTTACGGGCGACATTGGCCGCCAGAACACCGTCTTTAAGTTCTACATGCAAATCTGGCTGATCTTCAGCGTGGTCGGTGGGGCGGCCTTTGCCTGGTTATTCACCAGTAGCGACCGCTGGCGGGCTGGTCTGCGCTTCATCTGGTATCTGCCGCTGATGGTCCTGTTTGTTATTGCGGCCATGTTCCCGATTACCGCGACCCGCGCTCGCGCGTTGGATCGCTACAGCCCCTCGGCTGGCCTGTATCACTCGGTACTGCCGGAACAAACTCTTCAGGAAATCGCTGATTATTACTTTGTTACGCCACAATGGCTGCGAGAAATCAACAATTTGCCTGAAGATGCTGAGCCGACGGCTGGCGAAACCATGACCATTATTCCACCGAGTGAGCTTGAAACGCCAGCAACCACGCTCGATGGCCTGAACTATATGCAGTATGCGGTCCATCATCCACTCAACTCAGAAGCAGCCGTACTCATTAACCTGGAGCATGACTACAACATCATTCGTTGGTTGCAGGAAAATGCTGTTGGGTCACCCGTCATCATCGAAGGCCGTAACCCTGCCAGTGAATATACCTGGACCGGACGCATCGCCATCAATACGGGCTTACCCAGTGTCCTGGGCTGGAACTTCCACCAGCGCCAGCAGCGCACTTTCGATCCGCTGCCGACAATGGTCCAACTGCGCGAAGGCAATATCAATTACTTCTACGACACCGCCGATATCGCTGGAGCAGTCAATATCCTGCGGACATACGATGTGAAGTACATCATCCTCAGCACCTACGAACGCATCTGGTCGACGCCGCAGGGATTGGCCAAGTTTGATGTCATGGTAGAAATGGGTCTGCTGAACAAAATCGAAATTGATAGCAACGCCTTCATCTACGAAACGAATCCGCAGACAATGGCCGATTTTGCACTTGCCCAAAATGCTTTATTCGATGTGCTGCGCCTGTCCTTGACGACACAGTTCAATCCGGCGGCCATTGATGACGCTACACTCGGCATTGTCATCGACCAGACACTGCAAGGCCTGGGCAAAACGCAGGAAGATATTCTGTCGGAAGCGGTCGATACGCTGCGGCGACTCAATGCCCAGTACATCGCCATTCCGGAGCCGCTCATTGAGCAGACTGAGCCGCAGGTGGCTTATTTTGTCAGGGTGCTGGCAGAGCAGGGCGTGCTGACCGAGCCGCAGATCAATGCTGGTACGATTCTGTATCATGTGGATACATCGGCCTGGAATTAGCGGAAAAGTGCGCTTGGCCGTGTATGTAATGATGCACGGCATCTTTAGGGGAAAGACACAATACGCATGGATTTGATACTGGATTGGATTGCACGCGAAGGCTACATTTTCGTCAGTTGGTGGCTGATGATTGCGATTGCTGGCTGGACAGTGATGCCGCTGGCATGGCGGCTGCTCGGTGGCTTGCCAGATCGTGGTTACACGCTGGCAAAGCCGCTTGGCCTGCTGCTGATTGGCTTTGTCTACTGGCTGCTGGTAAGCCTGGGACTGCTTGGTAACACCACTGGCGGTATCCTCATCGCCTGGCTGATTGTCCTCGCCATGGCGTTCATCACCCTGAATCGTTTGCGTGGCAATGCTATCTCCTGGTCTGCTTACTGGCGAGAAAACCGTACAGTTATCATCGTCTCGGAATTGCTATTTGCCGTACTTTTCTTTACCTGGCTCCTCTACCGTGCCCACAATCCAGATACCTACACCACCGAAAAGCCGATGGAACTGGCTTTCATCAGCAGCATCATGCGTAGCGATACGTTTCCACCCAATGACCCCTGGTTATCAGGTTATGCCATCAGCTATTACTACTTCGGCTACGTGATTGCGGCTATGCTCTCGATGCTCAGTGGTGTGACCAGCAGCATTGGTTTTAGCGCCATGTTCTCGGCCTTGTTTGCCCTCGCCGGAACCACTGCGTTTGGTGTTGGCTACAACCTTGTTCGTGCTCGCGGTATTGCTCAGTCTGCTGCGGAAGTTGCCATTGATGCTGCCAAGCGCATTCAGCCGCGTTTTGTGCCCTTGTCAGCCGGAATGCTAGCGTTGTTCCTCGTTGTGCTGATGGGCAATTTCCAGACGCTGCTGATTGAACTCCCGATGCAGTCGAACATTGTTACAGAAGATTATCTCAACTTCTGGGGACAGCCTCGCGCCTCATTCGAGCGTCTTGATGACCGAATGTATGCCTATGACCCTGACGCCTCGCTCAGATTCGAGCCAGCGACCTGGGGCTACTGGTGGTGGTTCGGCGCGTCCCGCGTCCTGGGGGACTACAACCTTGATGGCACAAACTCCGGCGAACCTATTTCTGAGTTCCCGGCCTTTAGCT
This sequence comes from Anaerolineaceae bacterium, assembly GCA_020634165.1. Classification (GTDB taxonomy): domain Bacteria; phylum Chloroflexota; class Anaerolineae; order Aggregatilineales; family Phototrophicaceae; genus Phototrophicus. The sequence continues at coordinate 1,641,320 of JACKCF010000001.1, forward strand.
TTGTATTAGGCGATACGCACCCTCACGTTTTGGCGCTGCCGTTCGTCATCATGACCATTGGCCTCATGCTCAACCTGCTGTTGACGTGGCGCGCACCGAACAGATATGAAATCGGTCTCTATGGCCTGATTATCGGTGGCCTCATCTTCATGAATGCCTGGGATGGGCCGATTTATCTGGCGGGCATCATCGGTGCGGAAGCACTCCGGCGCGTGATGCGCGGGAACGGACGGTTGCGTATCGGCGATTGGTGGTCCTTGTTTATGTTGGGCCTGGGACTGCTGTTTATTGCCATCATTGCCTATTTGCCATTCTTCATCGGCTTCCGATCACAGGCATCCGGTTTTCTGCCCAACATCATCCAGCCGACGTATTTCCCGCGCCTCTTCCTGATGATGGGACCGCTGCTCTTGCTCTCCGGCGCATTTGTCGCCGTCGAGTTGTGGCGAGGACGCCGCCGCATGAACTGGTCGCTCGGCCTGACGATTGGTCTGGGCCTGCTTGCGCTCCTGATATCAGTCATGCTCCTGCTCATTTTCCTCAGCAGCTTTAACGCGGGACTTTACGCACGTGTTCAGGGCTTTGTGGATATGAATGGTGGTTGGGCACAGGTATTGCCGCAGGTATTGCAACGGCGCTTTGCGCATGGCCTGACCAGTGTTGTCCTCCTGACCATGATGATTATCGTCATCGCGCGGCTGTTCCCACGTATATTGGGCATTTCCGAGACCGATGATGACGACCAGGTGGTCACTTATGCGCCTTCTACCGGATTCGCGCTGCTGCTGGTCGGCATCGGAACCACGCTGCTCTTCGTGCCGGATTTCCTCTACATTGCAGATAACTTCGGCTGGCGTATCAACACCATCTTCAAGTTCTACTATCAGGCCTGGGTGACGCTCAGTATTGCCGGGGCCTACGCCACCTACACCATCCTGGCCGATGCCCGACTTGCACGTCCGGCAATGCCACTTCGCTTGGCATTTGGCGCCATGCTGGTGGTGATTATCGCGGCTGGCAGTATTTATCCGCTGGCAGCAACCTACAGCCGGGCCTATGTGGAGCGTGGCGCGCCGTCAGTGCTGTCGATTGATGGTGGCGATCTCAGCCTGTCCAGCAATATGATCGAAATGGTTCACTGTGTCGATAGGGTAGTTGGCGACACAGAAAATGTCGTCATTGCTGAGGCATCCCTGCACAGCTATAAATCCAATTACGCCCGTGTTGGCACCATCACCGGACTGCCGATTCTGCTCGGTTGGCCCGGTCATGAAGGCCAGTGGCGTGGTCCGACATTTGGAGAAACGGCTGGCTCACGTCAGGCTGACTTGCAGATTCTCTATACAGCTCCCATCTGGGATATTGCCCAGCAGATCATCGACAAATACAGCATCGACTATGTTGTCATTGGCTCAACCGAGCGCCAGACTTACGAAACCTCATCCGATGGTGTACATATTCCGATTGCTGAGGACATCTTCGCCGCGAATGGCACCCTGGTCTGTGAATATGGTGAGGAGCGCGTGTATCACGTTACTTCCACCAGCGGTGACTAAGTCTTTTGCGGCTGATACGTGTATAGTAAGGTAACCAGCGCACTAAAGTGCTTGAACAAGTCAATTTTATGAGGGTAGCCAGGACGATATGCAAGCTGTGAGCACAGAACCGAACTCCCAGGCCGCAATCTCACAACCCCAGGTGACCATCTCCTGGGAAGTGGTGGCCTATGCTGTTTTGATCATAGCGGCTCTGCTGCTGCACCTCGCGGAACTGGACAGTGTGCCGATGGCCCAGGCCGAGGCCCATCAGGCCATGCGCACACTTCAGATTGTTGCGCCGCAAACACCCGGCAATGCGCCCGCCCCGGATAGCCCGATCTTGTTTGTGCTCCAAAGTCTCGCCTTCTCAATCATGGGCGCATCGGAGCTTTCGGCACGGTTGGGAACCGTTCTTGGCGGCATGCTCCTGATCCTGACGCCATTGCTTTTCCGACGCTTCATCGGTCGCGAACGCACCTTCCTCCTGGCGGTCCTCCTGGCGGTCTCCCCGACGATTTTCGTCGTCTCGCGTCAGGCAGACGCTTTCATCTGGACGGCTGTCTTTGCCATGACGACTGTAGCCCTGGTTTGGCGCGTCTGGGCCGATGGCCCCCGATCTTCGAGTGTCTTGTGGTTGGCTGCCAGTGTGGCCGGACTCATCCTGCTCTCGGATTCCGGCGGCCCATTATTGGCTGCGATGATGGCGCTTGCCGCATGGCTCGCGCTCTGGTGGAGCGCCTTCCGCGCGCCCGATGAGGTTGATGAATCTGGCGAAGTGCTGTTCCAGAATGCGCGCGCATGGCTGCAAATCTTGCCCTGGCGCACCATGTTGGCCGCCTTCGCTGGCATCACTATCGTGGCCAGCACTCTGTTCATGCTGTATCCGGCGGGTTTGGGACACGTGGGTAATCTGCTGGCGAACACGCTGGCGGGTTTCGTTCGACCTGCAGCCGCGACGATGCCGCCTGGGTTGGGACTGGCGGGCCTCCTCGTCTATGAGCTGGGCTTCGTTATTCTGGCTTTAGCAGCAATCATTAGCCTGATGCGGCAGGGACGCTTTGGTTACGTTCAGCGCTTCTTGGCAATCTGGGCATTGCTGGCCGCAGTCACCGGCCTGCTGTATCGTGGAGCAACACCTGCTTTTGCTATCTGGTCGGTTCTGCCGATGGTCTTCCTCATTGCTGACTATGCCCTTGGCTTATTCAGCAACATTCCGGTGATTGTCTACTGGACCGAAGGCTTCGTGGAGCAGGATGCGTCTGGTCAGCGCTATGCATGGATCAAATATGCCATCAGCCTGCTGATTATCGGTGCCTTTGTCATTGTATCCGTCCACTTGCAGGAAATTGGTCGCGGCTTGCAGCGTATTCCTGTCGGTGCTGGCCTGGGTGATGCCCTCGCCACCATGCGCGAACCCATCATGGCGGAGTTCCGCTATAGCTTGCTGTTCTTCTTTGTGACGCTGCTGTTCATCGTCATCAGCCTGATGCTGGTTGCCAGCATTTGGGGCAATCGAACCATGTTGCAGGCCCTGGGGATCGGTTTCTTCGTCTATGTGATTGGGACGAGCCTTGGTGGCGGTTGGCAGACAGCGGTTGTCCATGCCAGCAATCCCGCTGAATACTGGTACAGCGCCACCACAGAGCCAGATGCTTATCTGCTGCGAGAAACGCTCTATGAAATCTCTGAACGAGAATCCGGCGGCGAACCACTGATTAGTATCGTTGCTGTGCGCGGGACAGCCCTGGAAGATGATGGTCTGGTTGGCTGGCTGCTGCGCGACTATCCCAATACGGAATATGTTGGCACCTTTGCAGAAGCCGCTCGTAATCCCATTGTGCTGCTGCCAGAAGTCGACGTGAACCTGCTCAACCTGGGCGGCGATTATGTCGGCCAACCGTTTGAAATTATGCAGCCCACTCTGGCCTATGATGTCAGCCTTGTCGATGTTGTCGCCTGGATGGGGCAGCGCCGTTTGCGCTCGTTTGTGGGTAACAAATATACCGTTTCACTCTGGCTGCGTCAGGATGTCTACGATGCCTTGCCAGAAGAAGAACGTGAACGCCTGGGAATTGACTAAATCCGAATGAGGAATTCGCGCATCACCTGTGTAATTACAGTGAGATTCCGATCATCAGCAGGTCCGACTTATGTTAGAACATGATGACCAACAGCAAGCTGTGGACGAAGCCATCATCGAGCGATGTATGGCTGGCGATCAGCTTGGTTTCACCGAGTTGTATGAGCGTTATGCGGCCAGTGTCTATCGCCTGTGCAACACGCTCCTGAACACACAGGAAGATGCCGAAGACGTTGTACAGGAATCATTTGTCTACGCCTTCAAGAATATTGATCGCTTCGATAGCGACAGAGCAACATTTAAGACCTGGCTCTTTACCATTGCTGTCAGCCGCTGCCGCAACATGTACCGACGCAAGCAGTTCCCGTTGGTAGCCTTATCCGCTGCATTGCAGCTCAGGTTGCCTTCTTCCAGCGGCGAACACCCTGAGACAGCTTTGGCACAGAGCAACGTCCGCGATGCGGTCGAAGAAGCCGTTCGGTCGTTAGCGCCGCACCTGCGCGAGCCGCTCGTCCTGCGCTATGCTCACGGCCTGACCTATCGTGAAATCGCCGAAATCATGGGCTGTCCGCAAAAAACAGCGGAAAGCCGTGTGAGACTGGCCCACCAAAAGCTGCGCAAAATCATGCAGGGGCAGGGCCGCTCTCTTTTAGAAGAAATCCTGCTGATCTGACGAATGCCTTTTTGATTATTGAGATGATCTGTACCTAGTCTGAAGAAGCGTTGGAATGATGAACACTCTCAGATGCCAATATGTTCAAAGTCGTATCGCTGCCTTCGTCAACAACGAATGCACCGAGCGCGAGCGTCGTATTGTTGGCCAGCACCTGGATAAATGCTCAACCTGCGAAGCAGCTTATCGCAAACAGCGCGGCTTACAGCGCGATATTAAGCGTGATCTTCCGCGTATGGGGTCCGCCACATCTGGCCAGTTGAACGCCATCTGGCAGCGTATTGAACAGGATTTAGCGACCCCAACCCCGCAGCCCACATCGAATGCGCTTCGCATGCCGTCCAGTACATGGCATTATGGGCTGGTTGCCGCGATGGCTGTCATTCTGCTGACGCTGGCCTGGTTTACCGATAGCAACTCGGTCTACGCCGCCGTGCCATCACAACCCGTGCCCCAGGATGTGGTCGAGCCGCGTATCGCGACCCCTGTGCGCATTTCCAATCAGCAGAGTGTCGCCATTGCCTTCGCGACGGAATACGTCACCGAAAACGAACAGACGGCACCCGCCAGCGGTGGCATCCTGCATAATACGCCCCGGCAAACGCCGGAACCCGTGACCACCCAGACAGAAGTCAATCGCACGCAGTAGCCTGAACAGACAATCACCCGCATGATGACTGCGGTTAGTTAACCAGAGAGAGAAGAGTATGGTGCAATCCAACATCCCTCAGAGCGAACCCACACAAAGCAATGGCCTGTCTAACTGGCTGTCAGGCCGATTGACGCTCAACTGGGAAGTCGTGGTCTTAGTTGTCATTCTGGTATTGGCCATCTTCACGCGCTTCTACGTCCTGGGTGATCGTGTGATGAGCCATGATGAAAGCCTGCATACGCGCTTTTCTTATAACCTTTATAACGAAGGCAACTTTGAGCATACGCCGCTCATGCATGGGCCGATCCTGTTCCATGCGACTGCACTGTCATATGCGCTCTTTGGCGTCAATGACTTTTCTGCGCGGATTTATGCGGCGGCTCTCGGGGTACTCCTGGTGATGTCTCCGGTCTTGTTCCGGCCCTGGTTGGGTAGATGGGGCACGATTATCGCCTCTGGCTTGCTCCTGATCTCACCGCTAATCATGTATTACAACCGCTATATCCGGCATGATACGCCCTCAGCGCTGTTCGCTGTCATCATGCTCTGGGGCATCATGATGTACCTTAGCGGTCCGGCTAACCAGCGACGACGAGCGCACTGGCTCTATATCATCGCTGCTGCCATGATCCTCAACCTGGGGTCAAAAGAAACCGCGTTTATCTACATTGCCATTTTCGGCATCTTCATCTTCCTATACTGGCTGGTTCGTCTGGCACAGCACTATCGCAATATTCCTGGCAAGCCCGTCTTCAACTTCGCGATTGTCGGCATCTTATTGGGCGGGGTGCTCTCCCTGGGGATGTACATCATCCTTGACGTGATCCAGTTCGACCTGCTGCCGACCGATACCTCAACCACATTCGCAATGCTTGCCCCAGGACAGCAGGGCACATTTGTTATCTGGACTCTTGGCGCCGCTCTGGTTGTTGTTGCGCTGATTATTGGTACGCTGCTATGGGTCTATCGCGGCGCGATCAAGCGCATTCCCTGGCGCAATGTCGCCGTTTTGATCGCCTTTGCCCTGGTAGTCTGCTTTGCGCTGGTCGTATTTGAAGAAATTTCGCATACATCACCTGCCAGTGCGGACCCCGTCGCACCTGCCATCCCTGGCGAAACTGCCGAGGAAACGGCGGTAATCTCTACATTCCGCTGGACGCCGATGATTGGTGTCTGGCTGGTTGCGATTGGTGTGATTGCCTTCGCGGTTATCAACCGCCGTCGTGGTGGCACCGATGAAGAAGATTTGCTGCTGGACGAAGAAACGGGTGAAACCACCAAGCGTAAGCGCGGTCGTGGCTTCTTTGAAATGATGGATGCCTTCCCGGAATTCGACTTAATCGTCGTGATAGGTACCCTCATTTTGCCCTGGGCGACAGCTTTTGTGCCTTACTTTATGCACGGGACGACCACCGACTATATCGCTTTCGCAGAGTCCTTGCCGACAGTTGTTTATAACGTCATCTTCGCTATCTCGGAAATCGGCACACCCGATCAGGTGGGACAGTTCCTCATCAACGCGATGGCGCTCATTCCGCTGGTTGCCATCTCTGTGACTGTTGGTTTGCTGTGGAACTGGCGTCGTTGGTTGGTGGCTGCGGCCATCTTCCATGCCATCTGGGCTTTCTTCTTCACTACTGTCTTCACCAATATCCCCGGCCTATTCACAGGCATGATTCAAAGCCTGGGCTACTGGCTGGAACAGCAGGGTGAACGCCGAGGTAGCCAGCCGCAATATTACTATCTGCTGATTGTCATGCCGTTCTACGAATTCCTACCTGTTATCGGTGCTGCCCTGGCCATGATAGCAGGCATGATCGTCTACTGGCGCCGCCGCCTGGGGATTGATGCCCGTCGCAGCGAAATCAAGCAGCTTACAACGCAGGCCCAATCGCTGGCAATTGACGAAGCTCCTGATGACGCTGAAGTCGAACGTGTCGAACGACGTTTATTTGGCATTCAGCAGCAGCTTGACGAATCGACGCGCCTGACTGAAATGCCGTTCCTGCTATTCTGGTCATGGCTTGGTGTGCTCAATCTGGTGGGCTATAGTCTGGCTGGTGAAAAAATGCCCTGGCTCGGCTTGCACCTCACCCTACCGCTGATTATCCTGACGGCCTGGTTCTTAGGGCGCATCGTCAGCCGCATCGACTGGCAGATATTCCGCCAGCGCGGCTGGATGATCCTGATGATCCTGCCAATCCTCCTGATTACGCTCACACAGGTTGTTGGCCCGTTGCTGGTGGGACGTGGTCCATTCCAGGGTTTGGCGCAGGTGCAGCTTTCCCAGACCTATAGCTGGCTGGCCTCGCTTGCAATCAGCGGCGGTGTACTCTATGGCGTGTACCGCGCGACCCGCAGCGTGTCCTGGCAGCACGTTCGTCAATTGGCGACGGTATCGGTGTTTGTGCTGCTCTCCGTCGCCACTTTCCGTTCAGCCTGGATAGCCTCTTTCGTCAACTATGATTACGCTAACGAGTTTCTGGTCTATGCCCACGCGGCGCCCTCGGTCAAGCGCGTGCTGAACGACATCACTGAATTGAGCTTGCGTACGACCGATGGCATGGCGCTCAAATTTGCCTATGACAACAGCGTATCCTGGCCCTATAGCTGGTACTTCCGCGACTTCACCAATGCCGTTTTTGTCGGAGAAAATCCGACCCTGCAAAATCTGGAAGATGCGGCCGTTGTCGTTGTCGGCGACGATAAATTTGGAACGGTCGAGCCGCTCCTGGGTGATCGCTACCAGCGCTTTAAATACATCCGTATGTGGTGGCCGATGCAGGAATACTTCTACCTGACGCCGGACCGCCTTATCAATCTGTTTGATTTCTCTGCTTCTAACGGTGTGGCAGCGCAACTGCGCGAGGGTATCTTCGATATTTGGTGGCAGCGTGATTACAGCACCTATGGTCAGGCCATTGGCAAAGACTTCTCCACCACAAACTGGCCCGTGTCCGATGCGATGTATGTCTACGTTCGCAAGGACTTCGCCTCGCAGATATGGGAATATGGCGTCGGTGATGGTGCCGTAGAAAATCCGCTGGACGAGATCGAGCAGAATGTATGCAATAGCAACTGGCAGCCGCTTTTTGCCATGCAATCCTTTGAAAATCCCGAAGGTATGTCGCGGCCAGTCGGTGTGTCTCTCGATGAAGATGGCAACCTCTATGTAGCCGATGAATATGCGCACCATATCGTCGTGTTTAACAGCGATGGTCAGGTGATCGACACCATTGGCCAGCCTGTTGGCGGCCTCGTCGAAGGCGAACCCTACTTCACACGGCCAAATATGGTACGTGTCGGCCCCGATGGCTTGCTTTATGTGGCTGATACCTGGGACTACGGCGTGGACATCCTCACAAAAGATAGTCAAGTGGTCACCGAATGGGGTCAGGCTGGCGAGTTCGGCTTTGCAGCCGAGGTCAATCCTGTTGATGCCTTCTGGGGTCCGCGTGATGTGGTTGTCTCAGACGATGGGCTGGTCTACGTATCCGATACGGGCAACAAGCGCGTCCGTGTCTACGAAATCATCGACGGTCAGGCCATTTTCATGCGCGACATCGGTACCGGTGGCAGTGGTCTCGGCCAGTTGAATGAACCCAGTGGCCTCGCACTGCATCCTGATGGCCGCCTCTACGTCGCCGATACCTGGAACCGCCGTATCTCAGTGTTCATGCAGGATGGCACAGCAGTTGATGATTATCCGGTTTTGGGCTGGTATCAGGAATTGGGCAACCGTCCTTATCTGGCGCTCGATGTGGAGCGCGACCTGCTCTATGTCACGGATCCCGACGCGGGGCGCGTGCTGGTCTACAATACCGCTGGTGACTGCCTCGGTTCGTTCGGCGAAAAAGCAGGGGAGTCTGCCAATCTGGGCCAGATCGGTGTCGTCGGTGGCATCACCCTCGGCCCCGATGGGTCGGTCTATGTAGCCGATTCCTCATTTGGACGTGTGCTCAGGTTTGCCAGTTTTGATGCCTATCGTGATCTGGATGGCGTCCCGGAAGTTGACCAGAGCCAGCTCGATGACAGCGCCTATGGTTCTGGGTTATCCGATAGCGGAATAGACCTGCAATTGAACGACGGTGCAGATGAAAATGCAGATTCCTCCGGTCAATCCGATAGCCAGGATTCGGCCTCGGATAGCGAGGACAACGCCAGTGAATAGGGCAGACTGATAAAGCCTGCCAATCTTGACATGCTGTTATGGCGCATGTTACAATTTATCCGAATATATCGACCGTGAAGAAGTGGGCAACCCCCACTTTTTCTTTTATCTCTAGATATCATTGTTTCAAAGTCACCTAATTTTAATCAGTAAAGGGCAATGATTTCCCGATACATTTGGGAGATGTCAATAGATGGCAAACGAACTACAGGTTGCATTCAAAGAAATCGCAGAAATGCGCGCTCTACCGCGCGAAATCGTGCTGGAGGCACTCCAAAGTGCGCTCGTCTCGGCATATCGACGGGATAGCGGTGCTAGCTCTGCCCAGGCAGTGGAAGCCCGCATCGACTCGGCAACAGGGCAGGCACAGATTTTTGTTGAGAAGGAAGTCACCGATGAAGTGATTACTCCCTCGACGGAAGTCTTGCTCGACAAAGCCCGCGAATTCAATCCAGAAGCCGAACTTGGCGATACCGTCATGGTGCTGGTGGAGCATACGACCAAACAATTTGGTCGCATCGCTGCCCAGACTGCCAAGCAGGTTATCCTGCAAAAAATCCGCGAAGCAGAGCGTAAATCACTCTACGAAGAATATATCACCCGCCAGGGCGATTTGATTACGGGCACTGTCCAGAGTATGAACTCGTCGATGGTGACCCTCAGCCTGGGACGGGCGGAAGCCACACTCCCACGTGCACAGCAAATCCCCGGCGAGCGCTATCGTCCGCATGATAAAGTGCGTGTCTATCTGCTAGAGGTGAAACCCAGCACACGTGGCCCGCAGATTATTGTCTCGCGTAGTCACCGCAATATGCTTCGCCGCCTGCTGGAATACGAAGTCCCTGAAATCTACAATGGCCAGGTCGAAATTAAGAGCATCGCTCGCGAAGCCGGCTACCGCTCCAAAGTTGCTGTTGCGGCGCTGCAAGAGGGCATCGATCCGGTTGGGGCCTGCGTCGGTATGCGCGGTATCCGTATCCAGAACATCGTCAAGGAACTCAACGACGAGAAAATCGACGTTATTGAGTGGAACCCCTCGGCAGAAGCGTTCATTTCCAAAGCACTCAGCCCAGCCCGTGTAACTGGCGTCTACCTGGAAGAAGACCTCAACCAGGGCCGTACCGCTGTCGTGCTCGTGCCGGAAGATCAGCTTTCACTGGCCATTGGTCGTGAAGGCCAGAACGCTCGCTTGGCCGCCAAGCTCACTGGCTGGCGCATTGACATCAAGAGTGTCACGGAAACGGTCGAAGGCGCTCTCGAAAACCTCGACCTGCCGCCGCTGGATACCCTTGCTGCACGTCATAAGGGCCTCATCGAAGAAGTTCAGGCGATTGTCGCCAAGAAGCAGGCCAGCCTGACCGTCATGCAGGAAGAATACAACCGCATGGCCGAGTTCGCCGATCTGGTCGAGCGTCGCTTGTTGCAGGAACGCGAAGAAGCGCGTCATGAAGAATTGGAGCGCATCAACGCCGTCAAGTCGACTTTGCCGCAGCAGCTCTTCAGCCTGCCGATTGAAGCGCTCGAACTGGGCAATGACCTGACAGATGCCATTCGCCCATTGGAAAATGTTGGCACAATCATGCTGCTGACCCTCATCGACGAAGATCGCTTGCAGGGTATGATCGCTGATGTGCCCGGTTCGCCGATGGATGCCGTTCAGGTCGCACTCGATGAAATGATGGAAGTGGACCTCGACGAAATGGTCGCTCGCTACTCTGGTAAACGAGTGGTGAAGGAAGAGCGCGAAGAAGCCGAATTCGTGGCCGAGGCACCGGAAGCGATTGAGGAAGAAGTTGCTGCTCCTGTCGAAGCCGTTGCTGAGGAAGTGCTTGAAGAAGCAGCCGACGAAGCGGAAGAAGACGAGGAAGTTCTGGTAGGTGCCTTTGGTGGTGCCGTTATCCAGGAACCCGAACCGGAACCAGAGGTCGAAAGTATCGAAGTACTCGAAGAAAAAGAAGAAAAACTGGCGACCGAAACAGACTTCGAGCAGATGCTTGTCGAGTTTAACTATGAAGATGGCGATGAGCTGTACGATCAGACGGAAGAACAACGGTCCCGCAAGAAGGGCAAGAACAAGCGTCGTCAACTCGTCTTTGATGAGGATATGGGTGAAGTTGTGTCCAAACGTCGCCGCAAGGGCAGTCGTAAGCGCAACGAGTGGGACGACTTTTAAATAGCCCGTTCCACCACCTTGGAATAGAAATTGTTGTGTTGCCAAGTTGTATTGCCAATAGGTGATTCCGATGCCGCATCGTAAGCATGTAGCCACTCGGACGTGTAGTATCTGTGGTAAAAAGGCGGACAAGCGAGAATTAGTCCGCCTTGTCAGGACTGACGATGGGATTATGATAGATCCCTCTGGTAAAATGAATGGGCGCGGCACTTATGTGTGTCCCGGTATGGAATGCCAGGAAGCATCTGATATGAATGATGTTTTTCGTAAAATCAGTCGTGCACTGCGCGTCGATTTGACCGACGCTGACCGCCTGAGCATTAGGCAGTTAGTCTCGTCATGATTTTCAAAAACCTCTGTATGTGAGGCAGTAACACGCCCCTGATAACGGCTTGCTGCTGTCCTCACTCGAACAAGAATGGAGTAGGAGAGCATATGGCAGAAGAGCTGCAAGCCGTTCTCGTCCCCGATTACGTCACCGTACGAGAACTTTCCGATTTGATAGATGCCAGCCCGATTGACGTGATGAAGAAACTCATCGCGAACGGTATTATGGCGTCAATTAACCAGCAGATTGACTTCGATACAGCCTCGATTGTCCTGGAAGAACTGGGTTACGAAGCCCAATCCGCCACAGCAGCGGCCCAGGAAGAGGAAAAAGAGCGTCGTCAGGAAGAGCTGGCCAAAAAGTGGGAACAAATCTACGCTGGTGAAAAACCGGAAGAACTGGTCAAGCGTCCGCCAGTCGTGACGATCCTCGGCCACGTTGATCATGGCAAAACCACACTGTTGGATGCCGTTCGGTCTGCTCATGTCGCGGAGGGCGAAGCAGGCGGCATTACCCAGCATATTGGCGCATACCGTGTCAAACATGGTGATCGCTATATTTCCTTCCTGGATACCCCTGGTCACGAAGCCTTTACGGCCATGCGTGCGCGTGGTGCCCAGGGTGCCGATATCGCGGTGCTGGTCGTCGCAGCCGATGACGGTGTGATGCCCACCACTCGTGAAGCACTGGCTCATGCGCGTGCTGCTAACGTGCCGATTCTGGTGGCCATTACCAAGGTTGATAAAGCCAACGCTGGCATTGAAATTGTGAAACAGCAGCTCGCAGAGCTGGACCTTGTGCCCGATGATTGGGACGGTGACACCCTCATGGTGCCGGTTGCGGCACTCCAGCATGAAGGTATTGATGACCTGCTTGAGGCGATTCTGTTGGTCGCTGATGACAACGACTTCGTTGCAAATCCCAAGGGAACGCCCAAAGGTATCGTCATTGAAGCCGAAGTTGATAAGTTCCGGGGCACGTTGGCGACCTTACTGGTCCTCAATGGCACTCTCAAAGTCGGCGATAGCGTCGTTGCCGGCACGTCATACGGGCGCATTAAAGCCATGTTTGATGAGTACGGTAGCACTGTCAAAGAGGCAGGCCCCTCGGTGCCGGTGTCCATCCTTGGCCTGAACGAACCGCCGCAGCCTGGTGACCGCTTCGAGTGCGTCAAGAATGACAAGGTCGCTCGCAGCATCGCTGTGGAACGCCTTGAAGAACGGGCAGCATTGGCGGATACAGGTGGTGGGCGCGCCCTGTCCCTGGAAGAGATTTTCTCGCAGTTCCAGGCGGGTCAGGCCAAGAGCCTCAACCTCGTTATCAAGGTCGATGTACTCGGCTCACTGCAACCAATTGTGGATTCTTTGGAAGAGCTTTCCGGTAAAAACGAAGAGGGCATCACCATTGATATCCTCTCTGCGGAAGTGGGCGAAGTCACCGAGAGTGACATCATGCTCGCCAGCGCCTCAGATGCCATCGTCATTGGCTTCAACGTCGATGTTGGTAACGCTGCCAAGGCGCAGGCCAATGTGCATGGCGTCGATGTTCGCCGCTATCAGGTGATCTACAAACTGCTGGAAGACATCGAAATGGCGCTCCTCGGTATGTTGGAGCCTAAATACGAAGATCGCGTGATAGGTGTTGCAGAAGTACGCCAGACCTTCAAGATCGGTCGTGGAACCATCGCGGGTTGCTACATCAAAGAAGGTGAAGCTCGCCGTAATGCCAAAGTTCGCGTCGTCCGTAATGACAGCATTATCGTCAATGAAACCCGTGTGGCATCGCTCAAGCGCTTTGAAGAAGATGTCCGCGAAGTCCGCACAGGCTTTGAATGTGGGGTCAGCCTCGATGGTTTTAACGACTTCCAGGAAGGCGACCTGATTGAGTTCTTCGTCGTGGAAAAAGTGACGGCTTAACGCATGTCGTTAAAACAGGAACGCACGGCGGAACGCATCCGCACGATACTGAGTGACTTGCTGCTGCGCGAGATCGAAGATCCGCGTTTGCAGCAGGTCACCATTACAGAAGTCAAGCTCGATGGCGATATCCAGTATGCGAACGTGTATGTTAACGCACTGGGCGATGAAAATCGTCGTGACGAAGTGATGCACGCCCTGGACCGTGCCAAAGGGTTCCTGCGCAAACAGGTCGGGCGCCACATTCGCCTGCGCACCACGCCGGAACTGGTTTTTCACTGGGATACCACGCTGGAATACGGCGAGCGTATCAACCAGCTCATTGATAGTCTCGAAATTCCCCCGGAAGATGAAATCGACGATGAGTTTGAATCAGACGAATTGGACTGAGGCAACCCAGGCCGTCGAAGCCGCGCAATCCATCCTGATTGTGACGCACGTCAGCCCCGATGGTGACGCCATTGGGTCGGCATTGGGCCTGTACAACATGCTCATTAAAAAGTGCTCCAGCGTGGCGGTGGCGGTGGATGGCGGTGTGCCGGATTTCCTCAGCTTTTTGCCGCATGCAGACCATATACAATCTGTGCTGACCAGTGGCGCATGGGATTTGATGATCTCTACTGACGCCAGCGACGAAGATCGCACCGGGCAGGTTGGTGAATATGGCCGTGCGCACAGCAAGACGATCATCAATCTGGACCATCATGCCACGAATACAGGTTTTGGTGATATTTACGTCGTTAATCCGGAAGTGGCTTCGGCAGCAGAGGTCGTCTATCAGTGGTGGAAACAGGCCAACTATGCGCTCGACCGCGATGTGGCCCAACCGCTGCTGACGGGTATCGTCACCGATACGCTTGGCTTCAGAACCAGCAACGTCAAGCCAGCGACGATGGCCGCGGCCCAGGAATTGATGTCGCTCGGCGCGTCGCTCACACAAATTACGGCCATGACGCTTGATTCGCGGCCTTACGAAGTCGTCGATGTCTGGAAGCGCGCCATGCCGTCCATCGAACTGCATGATGGCGTGATTTCGGCCAATATCACCCTGGCGGATCAAGAAAACGTGGATGATCGCGAGCGCATGGAATATGGCCTTGTGGGCTGGCTGCGTCAGGTGGATGAAGCGATGATCGCCATCGTCTTCACGGAAGATAAACCGGACCAGGTCAAACTGAGCATGCGTTCCAAGCGCGGCTTTGATGTATCGCAAGTTGCCCTGACGATGGGCGGCGGTGGTCATCAGCAGGCATCCGGTGCGACTGTGCAGGGCAGCCTGGAAGAAGTCCGTGCGAAGGTGATGCCGCTGCTGGTCACAGCCGTTAAAGAGGGCAAGCTCGATATTGTCTGACGATCTGCTTGCGTATTACGGCTTTCTGAATATCAATAAGCCACTGGGCATGACCAGCCATGATGTGGTGGCTCGTGTCCGGCGGTTGTTGCGTCAGGCGACAGGCTCCAAAAAGGTCGGTCACGCTGGAACCCTCGACCCGTTGGCGACAGGCGTCTTGATAGTCTGCCTGCAACAGGCGACTCGCCTGAGCGATTACGTCATGCACGGCACAAAGCAATACCGTGCTCAGATCACGCTCGGCATAACCACTGAAACTTATGACGCCGAAGGCGACATTACATCCCAGGTCGATGCCAGCCACATCACATTGGCAGATATTCAAACCGTTTTACCTCAGTTTATTGGCGACATCGATCAACTGCCACCGATGTACAGCGCTATCAAAAAAGGTGGCAAAAAGCTCTACGAACTGGCTCGCTCCGGCAAAACAATCGAACTCGATCCGCGTCCTGTCACAATCCACAGCATCGATATAGTTGAATGGCAGTCACCGACATTAACCGTAGATGTCACGTGCAGCGCTGGCACCTATATTCGCAGCCTCGCTCACGATCTGGGACAGGCACTTGGCATCGGTGCCCACCTCAGTGGACTGGTTCGTTCCGCCAGCGGCTTGTTTTCCCTCGAAAATGCCGTTGAACTTGATGCGCTTATGCAGGATGAGAACTGGCAGCAGCATATCATCCCGCCCAGGATAGCCCTTGCCGACATGCCTTCCGTACAGACATCAGCCGACCAGTGGCAGGAACTGGTTCATGGTCGTCTCATAGAGCGCCAGCCATCCGACCCTACTGATGAGGCTTTCGCCTACACCCCAAATGGCTATCTCGGTGCGGTTCTCCAACAGCGCGGCAATTATTGGAAACCACATAAGGTCTTGCTTCCACAGGCGTAATGCGTATCCTACTGTGACATTGCTGCTCAGAATTCTGCTGACACGACAAGGACACCCATGACCCACGTCTATGCCCTCGATGATGCTCACCTGGAACACCCTTCATTGGTGACGATTGGTGTTTTCGATGGTCTACACAAAGGCCACCAGGAATTAATCAAACGGGCGGTCAACGCGGCCAGGGACGGTGGATGTGCCTCAGTTGTCCTGACCTTCCATCCCCATCCCGATGTGGTGCTGCGCGGCATCAACGAGCGCTACTACCTGACCACACCGGAACAACGCGCTCAACTGCTCAAAAACATGGGCGTCGATCTGGTGGTGACCCAGACCTTCGACCTCGATCTGCGCCAGATGCGCGCCGCTGATTATGTTGACCAGTTGATTGAACACCTGAATATGCGCTGGTTGTGGGTCGGTGAGGATTTCGCTCTAGGTTATCAGCGCGAAGGCAATGTCGAATTTCTTCAGAAGTACGGCCAGGAACATGACTTTACGGTCGAAGCGGTTCCGCTTTTGCAGTACCGCTCAGGGAACGCCATCGTCAGCAGCAGCCGTATCAGGGAATTGCTTGCCGAAGGTGAAGTGGATACCGTTCAGGAGTGGCTCGGACGGCCATATGCAGTTATTGGCGAAGTCGTCAAAGGCGATCAACGGGGCCGTACAATTGGCTTCCCAACCGCCAATCTCGATGTCTGGCAGCAGCAGGTCGTTCCTGCATTTGGCGTGTACGCTGGCTGGGCAGGTATCGACGGTGAGCGCCACATGGCCGTAACGAACATCGGCACACGCCCGACCTTCGATGGCGACCATGTCACCGTAGAAGCCCACCTGCTCGACTTCAATCGTGATATTTATGGGCATACAGTGGAACTCAGCTTTGAGAAGCGGCTGCGCGGCGAAATGAAATTCAGCGGCATCGATGCTTTAGTGGCACAGATTAAGTCCGATGTCGAATCCGCCCGTGCCTACCTCGGCCAGCAATCCTGATACATTTGTCCGTAGGGGCGCAATATATTGCGCCCGACTGCTCCGCGCACTAACTACAATTGCGGCCTAATTATCTTCCTTCTTGGGGAACCGATAACCAACGCGGCGCATAAAACTCTCATTGGAGCGCCAGTTCTTCAATACCTTAACCCGCAAATCCAGATGCACCGGTCGCTCGATCATTTCCATGATTTCGTGGCGCGCCTGTGTGCCAATCTGCTTAATCATCGCTCCGCCTTTGCCGATGACGATGCCTTTCTGCGAATCGCGCTCGACGTAGATGATCGCGTGAATATTGGTTCGGTCTTCGTTGTCTTTATAGTCGAAGATTTCAACAGCAACTGCATGCGGAATTTCTTGCTCAGTATTCATCATGACTTTTTCGCGGATGACTTCAGCAGCGACAAAGCGCATGGTCACATCACTGACCTGATCGACAGGGTAGTAGCGCGGTCCCTCTGGCAGCAGTTCGATGAGATGGTTAACCAGGGCTTCAACGCCATCGTTTTTCAACGCACTGACTCGATAGACGCTCTCATGCTCGATCAGGTCCGTATAGGCTGAATAATCCTCGCCCTTATGTTGGTCGATTTTGTTCAGCGCCAATACCAACGGCGTCCCAGGTGCCATATCTTTCAGTGTCTGCGCGATATACGTATCCGCTGTAGTGGGTGGCTCACTCGTATCCAGAATCCACAGATTGACATCAGCATCTTTAAGCGCAAATTGTGCCTCGTTCATCATGAATTCGCCCATGCGGTTGCGCGCCTTATGCAGCCCAGGCGTATCAAAGAGCATCATCTGTGCCTGTGGCACGGTATAGATGCCGACCTGTGTGCGTCGCGTCGTCTGCGGCTTGGGTGTCGCAATCGCGATTTTCTGCCCCAGGATGGCATTAATCAACGTGGACTTGCCCACGTTAGGCCGCCCGATAACAGCCACCACGCCGGACCTATGATCTTCCGGCCAGTCTTCTTGGAAAATTCCAGTGTTCTCGTCACTCATGGAGCGTTGCCTGCCAGGACTCTACATTTTCAAAATAGGGGAGATAGGATTTTGCGTAATTCGGCAGCGTATCAAAACCAGCGCCGATGAACCCACGTACCCACGCAATCGGCACATGGTCGCTTTCGGAAGCGTAGGCTACGACTGCTACAGGTGCCATCAGGTCCAGCCATTTTACGACGACCATGTCGTCCAGCCCATCATTACGGTAGCCAACGACATCCGCACGCGGGTACAAATTGCTGCGCTCGAACAGGAATTGCCAGGCATCTTCGCCTGCCAGCGCCGCACCATAATCCATTGCGACCAACTCCGGCAGAATGCAGAACTGAGGCTTACCGAGATACTCAACCCCATAGCGCAGCAGCATCGCCCCACGATAGAGCGGCTCCCGATCCGCGAATGGCTCCGACGCGAGCAAACCCCGTTGTTCCAGGACGTAAATATGCCCGCTAAACGCTTCCTGGACGGGCTGACGTTCAGGTAGCTTCATCGGCTGTAAAATGCGCTAAAAACCACGTTTTAGTGATGTTCCTCGTGTAGAGGCTCATTGATGTCATCGAAGTGCTTGTGCGGCTGCACAGCAAAGAACCAGCCGATAATGGCCGCGATCAGCAGCAGCAATCCACCCAGCACGAACATACCAACGATGTTCGGGTTCTCCGGCGGAGCGACCACCGCGATACCCAGGGTGATGAAGATTGTCACCAGGCCAATACCGCCGATATAAGACAGTCCATTTGTAACGGCTGGACTGACAGGTGTGGCGGTTTCTGGTGTGGCATGTTCATCAGACATGTTGCTGCAACCTCACTTTTTTGGGGGAATATGCTCGACTATCAAGACTGTTCAAAGGTGACACAGGCGAGCAGTTTCATCTATACTGAATGCACTTTATTGTGCCGTCCTTGCGGGGTTGCGTCAAGTCTGGTTGAGCATAAAGCCTAGATCAGGAAACGTGCAATTCCGGCGGATTTTTAGAAGGTGGAGAGATATGGCAGTACGTCGGGCACTTTTCGTGCGCCACGGAGAAACAGACTACAACGCCGAGCGTCGCATTCAGGGCCATCTGAACGTTGCGCTCAATGATCGCGGTCATGAGCAGGCAAAAGCCCTCGCGGAGCATATAACGGACCTTACGATTGGGTCTATATACAGCAGCGACCTGGTCCGTGCCTACCAGACAGCCGAATATATCGCTGAGCGCCTGAGTTTACCTATCATCACCGATGAACGCCTGCGAGAGGTTAATCTGGGTGTATTCCAGGGGCTAACAGGCGATGAGCTGCGGCGCTCACCACATCATGCCGATGCCTATGCCATGTGGCGCTCTGATGAGACCTACGCGCCCACAGGCGGGGAATCTTTCCAGCAGTTGGGCGACAGGACGCTGGCGAGCTGGCAGGAGATTTCTGAGGCGAGCGCAGACGATACGGTCCTTATTGTGACGCATGGCGGCAACATCAGGAGTCTCATCTCGCGTTTGTTCCCAATGGAAGAACGTCCCCATATCCTGAACACATCGGTCACCGAATTACATAGGAATAGCGATGGGTGGATACTCCGCCGTTATGCCGACCTGTCCCACTTAGAATCCTAGAGTTATGGCTGGCATTAGCGGTTTGTTTGTGACGAATATCACAAAAAACGCCTCCGGTTGTCAATAACATCGGGCGATCACGTCTGGTATAGTCGAATTCATATGGGCAGTTGGCCGCCCATGTTTTTGACCGCAAGTTTCCCAACCAAAATCCAATCATGGAGGGGATAATG
Source organism: Anaerolineaceae bacterium (assembly GCA_020634165.1). Lineage (GTDB taxonomy): Bacteria > Chloroflexota > Anaerolineae > Aggregatilineales > Phototrophicaceae > Phototrophicus. The sequence continues at coordinate 1,660,868 of JACKCF010000001.1, forward strand.
TACGCTAAACCGCACGTTCATAGTTCTGTTGGCCTGGAAGAAGTTGGCCTCAAGTCCGCTGATGTAAGGGGTGTTCACATTCACTGGAATCTGAACCCTGCCGAATTATACGAACACGCTGTTCGCAATGGTGAAGCCGAAATCACCAAAGACGGTGCCATCCGCGTTCTGACCGGTCAGTACACTGGTCGCAGTCCTAAGGACAAATACTTCGTAGAACAGTCTCCCTCAAAAGAAAAAATTTGGTGGGGCAACATCAACCAGCCCTGCACAGCCGATTTGTTCGATCACATGCACAATAAAGTGCTGGATCACCTCAGCCACGCGCGTGATCTGTATGTTCACGACGCATTCTGTGGTTGGGACGAACGCTATCGTTTACCCATTCGCGTGATCAGTGAAGTCGCCTACCATGCGCTCTTCTCGTGGAATATGTTCGTCCGGGCGACGCCGCAAGAGCAGTCAGCCCATGTGCCGCAGTTTACCGTTCTGGCGGCCCCACGCCTGATTGCCCGCCCCGATGTGGATGGTACCCGTACAGGCACCTACATCGGCGTTAACATAGAAAAGCGCCTGATTGTTATTGTCGGCACCATGTATTCTGGCGAGGTCAAGAAGGGCATCTTCTCGATCATGAACTACTTGCTGCCAGAGCGTGGAATCTTCCCGATGCATTGCTCGGCCAACATCGGCGATGATGGCAGTTCAGCCGTATTTTTCGGACTCAGTGGTACTGGCAAAACCACCCTCAGCGCTGACCCTGAGCGCACACTCATCGGTGACGACGAACACGGCTGGTCTGATGAAGGAATTTTCAACTTTGAAGGTGGCTCCTACGCCAAGACCATCAACCTGAGCGAAGAACAGGAACCACTCATTTACGCGACGACCAAGATGTTTGGCACAATTCTGGAAAATGTGCCTTTGAACGAAGATCGCTCGCCAGATTTTGATGACACCCGTTATACAGAGAATACGCGCTGCTCCTATCCGCTGAACTTCATCCCCAACGCGGCGGATGATGGTCTTGGCGGCGTACCGAAAGATGTCGTCTTCCTGACCGCGGATGCCTTCGGCGTACTGCCGCCAATCAGCAAGCTGACGCCCAGTCAGGCCATGTACCATTTCATCAGCGGTTACACAGCCAAAGTCGCGGGCACAGAGCGCGGTGTCACTGAGCCTCAGGCGACCTTTAGTGCCTGTTTTGGCGCGCCCTTTATGCCCCTGCATCCGACCGTCTACGCCGAACTATTGGCCGAGAAAATCAACCAGAGCGGTGCCTCGGTATGGCTGGTCAATACTGGCTGGACAGGTGGCCCCTACGGCGTCGGCAGCCGTATGAAGCTGCGCTATACACGTCGCATGGTCAATGCCGCGCTCAACGGTGAACTGAACACCGTAGATTTTGTGGAAGAGCCTTTCTTCGGACTGGCAGTCCCAACAGCCGTTGAGGGTGTTCCGCCGGAAATTCTCAACCCACGTGCCACCTGGTCCGATGGGGCGGCCTACGATGAACGTGCCAAGCAACTAGCTGGTATGTTCCGCAAGAATTTCCAGCAGTTCGAGAGCCAGGCCAGTGAAGACATCCTTGCTGGTGGGCCAAAAGCTTAGGCTAATACCACCACGCAAATGGGACCTTACGCACGAGTCAGGGATTGGGTAAACTCAATCCCTGATTTAATTGAATTAGTTGTTAGTTAAGGAGTAAACCTTGTGAAAGACCCGATCCGTGTAGCCGTTACTGGCGGTGCCGGTCAGATTGCTTATAGTCTGCTGTTCCGCATTGGCAATGGTGAAGTCTTTGGCCCTGATCAACCGGTTATTTTGCAGATTCTAGAGATCCCGGAAGCCCTGAATGCCCTTAAGGGCGTCGTAATGGAACTTGATGACAGTGCCCAGCCGCTGGTGCATGGCATCGTAGCTACCGACGACCCCAATGTTGCCTTCAAAGATGCCAATTGGGTGATTCTGGTAGGTGGTAAGCCGCGCGGCCCTGGCATGGTTCGTGCTGACCTCATTCGCGCCAATGGCCCGATCTTCGTCGGCCAGGGTAAAGCCATCAATGACAACGCTGCTGCTGACGTTCGCGTCGTTGTGGTTGCCAATCCGTGCAACTCCAATGCACTCGTTGCCATGAAGAATGCCCCCAACGTCCCGAAAGATCGCTGGTTCGCTATGACCCGCCTCGACGAAAACCGCGCGCGTGCTCAGATCGCCGAGAAGGCGGGTGTCCAGACGACCGCTGTCACCAACGTTGGCATTTGGGGCAATCACAGTGCTTCCCAGTTCCCCAACTTTGAGCATATGAAGGTCAATGGCAAGCCTGCGACAGAAGTTATCAATGATCGCGAATGGCTTGAAAATGACTTCCTGACAATCAACCAGGATCGTGGTAAAGCCATCATTGATGCTCGTGGCAAAAGTTCAGCCGCCAGCGCCGCCAACGCTGCTCTCGATACCATTCGTTCGTTGGTCAATCCGACTGCTGAAGGTGACTGGTTCAGCGCTGCCGTGATCTCCGATGGCAATCCCTATGGCGTCGAAGAAGGTCTGATCTACAGCTTCCCGCTGCGCAGCAAGGGCAATGGCGACTGGGAAATTGTCGAAGGTCTCGACATCAGCGACTACGCCCAGGGCAAGATCACAGCCACCCAGGACGAACTCAAGAACGAGCGCGAAGCCATCGCCGATCTGATATAGCCCCTTTCCATACGCACCTGAAAAAGGCACAACTCATTTGAGAAGTGCCTTTTTTCTTTCGTACCTTCTTGCCATCAGGCAAAAGAAGGCACTTCAGTTATAATCAGGGCAAATGACGATTTTAAAAGACCTTTATGTCCGACCTCATCCGACGCCAACCCAGCTTCAATATCTCCATGCTGCTTACCGAATCGCTAGAAAAGGACGAGCATCATCGTATTGCGACCTACGCGCGTTGGTTGGATGAGCGCCATATGCTCTGGTTGCAGCCAAATCTGGCTAAATATCGCGATTTCCTGCTGAATGAATACCTGGGGCGTGATGGCAAGCCGTTATCGCCAAACAGCGTCAAAGCACACCTGTCATCCATTCGTGGTCGCTACAAAGCCCTCCTGCGCGATAACGACACCCGCGACCGTCTATATAACATGACTCCCCAGGATGCCTCGCCATCGGACCGCAAAGCCCTCGTTGATGAGGTGCTCAAGCGCCTGTCGAATGCCATCGAACCACAGACAGCACCTGTTAAAGTTGTCACACGCCAGGATGTTCGCGACGATGAGCACCTGCGTCTGACATCCTCCCAGGCCAGCCAGTTGATGGCGATGCCCGGTACAACCACATTGCTCGGCTTACGCGATACAACAGTCATAGCGCTGATGCTGTGTACTGGCATCCGCGAAGCGGAACTGTGTGCTCTCGATGTGCCTGATCTGCGCCAACGGCTGGGCGGGGCTTTGTCACTGCATGTGCGCGAAGGCAAAGGCTCAAAAGAACGTCTGATACCCTATGGTGAACTGGAATGGAGCCTCGCCATTGCGGATCGTTGGATGGAGAATGCAGGCATTGGAAAAGGCCCTGTTCTGCGTGGATTTTATAAAGGCGGCAAAGCAGTGCGGTCCACGCGCCTGACGGTCCGTGCCATCAACCAGATTCTTGAGCGTTATCCCATCATGATTGATGGCGAACTTCGTAAAGTTCATCCCCATGATCTGCGCCGGACCTATGCCCGTCGCCTGTACGAAGCGGGAATGGACCTGCTCGCGATTCGCGACAATTTAGGTCATGCAGATAGCCGCACGACGCTCAAATATATTGGCACGATGGATGTTGATCAGCGCAAGCCACCGACGGTCTACAATTTTGACCTTAGTTCGCTTGTGTCCAGCAACAACACCGGGGAATAGCTGCCAGAAGGATTATGGTGGCAGCCGCATCCGTCTTATATAATGTGCATATGAGCTTAATGGTTGCGCAAACCAGTTATTAGGAAAATTCATGGAGCATACGCGAGCGGTAGACCTTGACAGTGGTATGGCAATGGTCGTTACCGATTTGCATGGCGATGGCGAAGTTTACGCCCACCTTCGCCAGAAGTTCGTCAAGCTGCACAAGCAGGGCCTTGCGGATTATTTCATCCTCTGTGGCGATATGATTCACGGATACAGCGATGAAGAAGACGACCAGAGTATCCCCATCCTGCTTGATATTATGCGCTTGCAGAATCACTACGGCCCTGGGACAGTCTATATGCTCCTGGGCAATCACGAACTGCCCCATATCTACAGCACAACCCTGGCCAAAGGCGACCGCGAATTTACCCCCCGCTTTGAACGTGCCCTTATGCGGTCAAAACACCAGGAACAAATCCGCGACTTTTTGCGATCCCTGCCATTCATGGTAAGGACCAAAGCCGGTGTGCTCATCAACCATGCTGGTGCCACGCCGTCCATCAGTTCCGCCGACATTGCCGAGCATATCCTCACCTTTGACCATGAGGCGCTGCTACAGCTCGCTGACGACAAAATCAGGCGCGCTTATCCCAAAGAAAAACTTATCAACAACCGTGAGTACATGGCCCAGTCGATGTATTACCTGGGGGTTTCCAGCCCAGATGATCCTCGCCTGACGCATTTCCTGCGCGGCCAGCTCATCGCGCAAACCAGCAATGAATTTGAATTGCTTTGGGAAGTCTTGTTCACTCGTAATGAGCAGGGTTGGTCGCTTGAGGCTTACGAATTTGTGCTGGAAGAATATCTGAAGCACATTTCAGCCATTAGTCCCTATGAACAGCGTGTTTTGGTAAGTGGTCATATTCCGGTACGTGGAGGGTATGCCTTAATCGGTAAACAGCAAATGCGGCTGGCAAGCTATACGCATGCCAATCCGCCTGAAGATGGGGCTTATCTCATGATGGACTGTGAGCAGCCGGTGCATCTGGCTGCCCATCTCATTCCATCGATACGTCCAACATACGAGTATGAAGACGAAGAAGGGGACTAGGTCATACCTAGACAAGGTCCTCGTACATATCGTCGTTCTTACGCTTTTCGCCAGACATGGCGCGCACATCGGATTCTTCTGGCATCACCATCCACAGCACCAGGTACAGGATGAACCCATTCCCCATGCCGAAGAACAGCAGCAAGAAAACAATACGCACCAGTGTCGAATCCACATTGAAGTATTCCGCCAGGCCACCACAGACGCCAGCTACCTGACGATCTGACTGTGAGCGATAAAGGCGTTTACGTTCGTTGTTCATGTCATAATCTCCCCAAAGCAGTTATGTCAGTCGATGATACAGGCTAGTCGAATTGAATTCGATCCACGTTTTAGTAATTGGGCATCACCAGGGCCAGCACGATGTAGACCAGCAGGCCAGGGCCGCCCGCCAGTGCGAACAGCACGAAGAGTAAGCGCACAAGCGTCGGGTCCACATTGAAGTATTCCGCCACACCGCCGCAAACACCAGCGATCATCCGGTCATTTGATTTTGTTAGTCGTCTTGAAGTTTCCATGATTGCGTCACGTCCTTTGCTTTCAAGCACTTAGTAGTGCTGTCGTTTTTGTTCGTTCTACACCCTTATACGCAGTTGTTGCCGGGACGTTGCAGGCAAGGCGTCGTATTTACGAGATTTTTGCAGTTATCTCTACAGATACTTATCTATCCCCGCGTCGACCATCGGCTGTAATTTGAGCAGTACATTCAGAATGATCGGACATAGAGGAGCGCCTTCGATCATGTCCGCCAGCAGCCAGCGAAAATCTGGCGTGAACTGTGGATACATGCGGCAGCTTTCTGGTCGCGCTTCATAAACGCTGCATAACGTCCCGTTGAGCAGGGCACAGGGTTGTTGAGCAAAGCATCCCCATTCTTCGACTGCCTGCGCACTTTTGCGATCCACATAGCCAGTTTTAAACTCTGCCGCAGTCATGCCCATATGCTGACCTAGTCGGCTGGCATCGTGTTCCGTCAGATAGACCGTCAAACTCCGGCAGCAGTTAGCGCATTGTGTGCAGTCGATAGCCGCCACTATCGGAGCAGCCAGCTCATCAATGAAGGCGTCAAGCCTCGCGTCGTCGATGTCATCATCGAGTTGCAGCATATGCTGCATTACCTCGAATGTATCCTGATGGGCCTTCGCTACCTCAGCGACCGTTTCCAGGTCCGTAATCAGTGGATCAGTCATGGTCAACTATCTGAATCCCGGAGGGTACTGCTGATGAACGCCGGATAGCCGTTCACGAATTCATGTATGGGGACGCGCTTCTTGCCAGCTAATTGCACCTCATCCAGCCTCAGAAGACCGTCACCAGTGCCGACTACGATGGCATCACCCGACTGCACAACGTGGCCTGTGGGCGCATTGCCATCAAGCACGTTGCCACCCAATATCTTGATCTGTGTGCCGTCCCAGTAGCTGAACGTCCCCGGCCAGGGCGTAAATGCCCGTATCCGCCGTTCGATGCTGGCGGCGTCCTGCGTCCAGTCGATATTGCCATCTTCCCGGCTGATCTGCGGCGCATAGGTCGTAGTGTCGTCCTTCTGTGCTTCTGGCTCAATCGATCCATTGAGGTAGCCTGGTAATGTATCAATGAGCAAATCTGCGCCGAGTTGGGCCATTTTGTCGTGCAGGCTTTCGCCTGTTTCATCTGCTGTGATGGGGATCGCCCGTTTGCTTAACATCGGCCCGGTATCGAGTCCGGCATCCATCAGCATGATGGTGATGCCCGTTGCTTCGTCCCCGGCCATGATGGCCGCCTGCAAAGGGGCCGCGCCGCGCCAGCGGGGCAGCAGCGACCCATGCACATTGATGCAGCCTTTTCGCGGAATATCTAGTACGGCCTGCGGCAAAATCTGCCCAAACGCGGCGACCACATACAGATCAGGAATGCCCATCTCTTTCAGTTCAGCGATAGCACTTTTGCGGCGCAACTTTTCTGGCTGGAAAACAGGAATCCCCGCTTCTTCAGCGATCACTTTGATCGGTGGAGGCCGCAAATCGCCGCGACGTCCAGCAGGGCGATCTGGCTGCGTGATGACGCCTATCACATCATGGTGCTGGATGAGCGCTTGCAGGGTAGGGACGGCAAAATCAGGGGTGCCCATAAATATGATGCTGGCCATGGGGCCTACTTTCTATGCTGAAGACGGATTTGTTTGTTTTTCGTTTGCGCTTGTGGCGCATTTCGCAGCGTGGTAGTATCGGGTCATTCTTAGCCAAAGTATACGTATTGCACCCTATGATTCGCAAACGGTGGAAAGTGGCGCCAGCCGCCCCTCGTGCCTTGCTGGCAAAATTCCAGGGCATCAGCCCGATCCTGGCACAGATACTTTATAATCGCGGCCTGCAAACGCCCGATGACGCCCATCATTTCTTGTATGACAAAGAGATCAATACCGATCCTTTTGCCTACAAGGATATGGAAAAGGCCGTCGCTCGCATTCGACAGGCCATTAAAAATCGCGAAAAAATCGCTGTCTATGGCGATTTTGACGCTGATGGTGTGACCTCAACCACACTCATGATGCAAGCCCTTAAAGCCCTCAAGGGGGATGCTATCGCCTACATCCCGCATCGCGTGGATGAAGGTTACGGTCTCAACAGTCCCGCTCTCTACGAATTGGCGTCTCAGGGCATCAAATTAGTGATTACGGTTGACTGCGGCATCCGTTCTGTGCAGGAAGTTGCCGATGGCAAAGCGGCTGGCCTCGATATCGTCATTACCGATCATCACTCCGTCGGTCCTGAAATCCCGGAAGCGGATGCGGTTGTTAATCCCCAGCAGGAAGATTGTAATGGCGATCCTCATCTGGCCGGAGTAGGGGTAGCCTTCATGGTCGTGCGCGCCTTGCTGCTGGATGGCTGGCGCCGCAACGGGGGTGGTAACTTTGATGCGTCTAAAGGATTGATAGATCAACTTCTGGACCTGGTCGCCATTGGCACCGTCGCCGATATCATGCCCCTGAACACGGCCCTTAACCGTAGCCTGGTTCGGCGTGGCCTTGAAGTGCTCAATACGGCGCAGCGGCCCGGTATTCAGGCACTGCTGGAAGTCGCCGGAGTGACCCCTGGGCAGGCTACCGCTATGAGCATTGGCTTTGCTCTTGGTCCGCGTATCAACGCTGCGGGCCGCCTCGATAGCGCCCTGACAGCCTACAAAGTCCTTTCCGCATCAAACCTTACCGAAGCCCGCAAATACGCCGATGAACTCCAGAACCTGAATAGCAAACGGCAGACGCTTACGCGCGATGCCCAGCACCGCATCCAGTCTTACATTGAAGACAGCGGCCTGAGTACAGGTAACTTGCTTTTTGCCGCCGATGCCGCCGTTTCGCCTGGAATTGTAGGCCTCGTCGCTGGCCGCCTGACTGAAGCGTACTATCGGCCCGCCGTCATCCTGGATAAAGGCGACACAGAAAGCCATGCTTCCTGTCGCAGCATTCCCGAATTTCATATTACACATGCTCTGGATGCCTGTGCGGAATTGCTCGTTCGGCATGGTGGTCATGCCCAGGCAGCCGGTTTTACCATTCTCAACGAAAATATCGACCGTCTGCAAAACCGCCTTTTCGAGATGGCTGAGGCTGAACTCGCAGGTCGCGAATTGCTGCCGGAACTCCAGATCGATATGGAATTGTCCATGCGTCAGCTTTCGATGCCCCTCGTAGAAGAATTGAGTGCCCTTGAACCAACGGGCAATGGCAACGAACAGCCCGTTTTCCTGACGCGCAACGTTCGTGTGGTCGATTCACGCACGGTTGGCGGCGATGATCAACATCTCAAGCTGCGTATCGTAGCCGATAACGAGCCACCTATTGACTGTATAGGCTTCCGGCTGGGTCACTGGCATGAAGATATGCCTGAATACCTTGATGTGGCCTACTGCCTGGAAGTCAATGAGTGGCATGGCCGCCGGAATCTCCAGCTCAACCTCAAAGATGTTCAGCCTGCTGAGGCTGCCAAAGCATGAGGCGACTGCTGGCGGTGGCTGCATTGTGTCTGTTGGTGTGGATACCCGCCTCTGCTCAGACCGATGGCACCCCCAATCGTTTTGGCATTGTTGAAGGCTTCTGGTATCCCGACCTGACCTGTGAACTGGGCGTCGGCTGGGAGCGCATCATCTTCGATTGGGCACAGCATCAGCCGACTGGCCCTGAAGACTGGCACACGCTCAACGTCGATGACCGCTGGCTGAAAGCCGCCGATGCCTGTAACCGCGAAGTCGTCGCCATTTTTAAGAATACTCCCGCCTGGGCGACCGATGGCACCCCTGGCCCTGGCGTCCCGCGCGGCCTCTATCTCCCATACGATGACCCAGGCAACACCTGGGGGCAGTTTGTCCACAAAACAGCCGATTATTACGCCAGTCGCGGCGTATCGCGTTTCATCATCTGGAACGAGCCAGATATCGAGCCGGATGTCTATGGCTTTGAGTTTGAAGGCGATCTGGAAGATTACTTCCGCATGTTAAAAGTTGCCTATCTCGCCGCTAAATCAGCCAATCCCGCTGCGAAGATTCATCTGGCGGGCACGACCTACTGGCATGATGTCAACGAAGGGCGTACGCCCTTTATCGAGCGCCTGCTGGACCGTATCGCTGAGGACCCGGACGCCGAGCATAATAGCTATTATTTTGACGCGGTCAGCCTGCATATCTACTTCCGCTCACAGACGGTCTACGATCTTGTTCAGCGCGCCCGAACAGCGCTTGATGCACATGGCTTGCAGGACAAAGCCATCTGGATTAACGAAACCAATGCCGCACCTACCGATGACCCCGCCTGGCCTGTTGATCGTCCGGTTTATGACCTCGACCTGACCCATCAGTCTCACTTCCTGGTGCAGTCTGCTGCATTGGCTTTAGCCGCTGGCGCGGAACGCATCGCTGTCTACAAACTCTACGATCAAGCTTTACCACCAGCCGGGGAATCCTTTGGTATCCTCAGTCCGGCAGATGCCTCCCCGCGACCAGCGTTTGCCACCTGGCAGACGATCGTGGCTCAATTTGGTGACGTCACCGCAGCCCACCTTGCTCAGACGCCAACCCTGGTAGCCGTTCGCTTGCAGCATGCCAACGGTCGCGTGACACTTGTCGCCTGGGCGGCAGATGCCACTGAAACGGCTGTGGACATTACTCTGAGCGAAAATAAGGCTTACCTTATCGGCCTGGATAACCAGTTCACGATTGTCCAGCCAGACGACAATGTGTATAGTGTTCAATTAGCCGCCGCGCACTGCACCGAAGTCGATGGATGCTTTATCGGCGGTCCGCCCATTATCCTGACAACATATGGAGATGTGGCCATCAATGAACGTACATCAGCAGGTGTGCAAACACTGGAATTTGTGAATTAGGAGCATCAAGCGTGGACGAGTTAAAGCGAGCCCCGCAGGAAATCAAGTTTTCATATGGTGGACAGGCTGTGATCGAAGGCGTCCTGATGCGCGGTGCCAATAGTGCCGCCATCGCTGTCCGCAACCCGGAAGGCGAAATCGTCATCCATGAGCAGCCTTTGAACAAAACCATCTACCGCAGTTGGATCGCCAGAACGCCCTTCGTGCGTGGTCTGGTCGGTTTGTGGGATGCTCTCGGCCTGGGCATGCGTGCCCTGATGTGGTCGGCGGATGTTGCCCTCGGCGAGGAAGAGGATATTAGCTTCAATGGCCCAATTGGCTTCGCGACAGTGGCAGTGTCGCTGGTCCTGGGTATTGGGCTGTTCTTCCTGCTGCCGACGACGCTGGCGACGGGTATCGGCAGTGCCCTTGGTATTTCTTCGCCAGAAGCCGTTGTTGAAGAAGCCAATCCCGAGGCAGTTGATACACCCGTGGAAGCCGAAGATGGTGGCCAACTCTTTATCTTCTACGAAGCGCTGCCCATAGGTGTGGAAGCAACCATCATCAATTTCATTGAAGCAGTGGTTCAGCTTGGTATCCTGATTATCTACATCAGCCTGATTGGCCAGCTCAATGACGTAAAGCGCCTGTTTGGCTATCACGGCGCGGAACACAAGACCATCAATGCCTATGAGGCAGGGGACGAACTCACGCCTGAGATCGTCAAAAAGTATCCGATTGAACATCCGCGTTGTGGTACAGCCTTCTTGCTGACCGTTGTATTCGTCAGCGTGTTTGTGTTCTCTTTGCTGGGACGCCCGCCGTTCTTGCTGCTGATTCTGTCGCGCGTGCTGTTGATTCCCGTCATTGCGGGCATTTCCTATGAATTCCTGCGCTGGTCAGCCAACAACATTCATCGGCCCTGGGTGCGTGTTATCGTAAAGCCCAACCTGATGCTGCAGCACCTGACCACCCGTGAGCCAGACCTGACCATGTGCGAAGTGGCCATCACCAGCTTCAAGCGCGTTCTGCTTTCAGAGGGCCTGATCGAAGAAGCTGAAGCCGCTATCCCGGAACCAAATCCGCTGGCAGTCGCACCTGTCGGCGACTAGGCCTTGTACATTTAAATAAAATCCCGTGTAGGGGCAAGGCACTGCCATGCCCGATGCACAGAACGTAATAGAAAAGGCGCATCTTGGTGCGCCTTTTTGCTTCTTAGTCGGTTGTCACATCGGAATTAAGGTTCGTCAGCGTACTTGATCCCGCTCACGATATACAGAGGATCGCCGGCTTCCGGTGTATATGTGACATGCCGAATGTTGATGAACCGACCAGCCAGGACAAAATACTGCTGCACAAGGTCAAGCAGTTCGTTCTCTGAGGAATTCAGGAAGACGGAAATGGTCTTGGTTGGGAAGTAGCGATTAGAAAAGCTGACGATAAAAATGCCACCTGGTTTGAGGACGCGGTAAACGTCTTTAAATACATCGACCGGATGCTTCAGATACTGTACGCTGACGGCGCACAACACCGCATCATAACGATTATCCGGGTAGGGCAGCATCGGCGTGACGTTCAGATCATGGACGATGTACTCATCCAATTGGGGATTGTCGTCCATCTCTTCGGTATTCATGCCCAGGCCGACCACAGATACGGGGTCCATCTCTGGAGGAATATGCGAGCGCCAGCTCGACATCATATCCAGGTAGATGCCATGTGGCGGGATATGCTTGGCATAATACTTCTGTAACGCGGCGATGGCAGCGCCATCAATATGCACGACTTTGCGTGGCTCGCTGTAAAAATCGTGATCGCTACTGTCATCCAGTCGCTTAAAGTAGCTCTCCGGTAAAATGTCTTCTTTCATAATGGTCCACGCATGATTTTCTGAGTTGGATGTCGCAAAGCATGACGCAAACTTCGCAAAGCTGCAAATTAGTAGTTGGGTTTGTAACGTCTTGCAACTGCTTCTAGCATATCATAGGCTTTGCTGACGTTCCTGAAAAATGGCTCATTTTCATCCCAGTAGCCATGGACCTCGTTATTGGCGTTGCAATTCTGTTTAGCCATTTCACGATACGCATTGACCGTCTGCGGGTAAAGACCTGGTGACGTTTCGTAAGCCGCACAGACAAAGCCCAGCATATCGACAGCCGCCCAGGCTTCTTCCATGCCAAAGCTGATCGCAAACGCCCATTTTTCTGAGGAATGATAGTAAATGACCACTTGCTCAAGATGCTTTATCAGGTCGATGACCACCTGGCTTGTGCGGATCTTCTTCTGGCCGAATTCGTTTTGCCACTTGTGCTTTGAAAACATCGGCAGCGGTATGGCTGGAATCTGTGTCTCCTGTGCCAGTAAATCGTCGCCAAGGAATCCAGCTTTGTCCCGCAGATAATCAAAGAGCTTTTCCACCGTCGACCGATACTTGTCACGGTAGGCACGCTCATCATACGGCAGACGGTGCTGCTCATCTTTTTCGTCAACTTCCCAGTCGCCATCCCATACGCTCATAAAAACGGAATGCCAGCGCTCGACGGCTTTTTCCGGGCAAACATAATCTTCGTTGCCCCGTTTATGGCGATCACACAGGATCAGTACCTCAATAATGCTGACAACCTCAAGCAGCCAGCGGCTGTGATACTGAACATTTTCCGGCGAAAGCCAATAACTCAGTTCGCGTTCCATGCGATCCGTGATCGTCGTGAAGAAGTCGAGAGCTTCGTCACTGTCATATAGTCGTTCTGACCAGCGTGACAATGTTACATCCTTGTCATAACAATTTTGAAACCTAAGCTCATTCTGGCATGGCAAACTTGCAGGGAACTTACAGATTCGCCGCAAATGAGGGTTGGCCTGTGGATAATTTAATAAATTGTAATGCGATTAACGAGTTAACGAAAGGCTATCACGATTGTGAATCAGCGTGTGACATCAGTTCTCATTGATGAGGCGCTTGAGTTCGTACAGCTTAGTCAGCGCTTCCAACGGACTCAGATGATCGACCTGCATATCGCGCAATGCCTCAATCGCCGGATTCGCCTTCGGCGCGAAGAAGCTTAACTGCTGCGGTGCATCGCTTGTCTCTTTGGTTTTGCTGCTGGTCAGTGTGAAGTCACTGCCATCAGCTTCTAACTGGGCGAGTAGCTCCCGCGCTCGATCTACCACTGGCTTGGGCATCCCCGCCAACTGTGCGACATGCACGCCATAGCTCTGGTCAGCACCACCAGGGACAACCCGATGCAAAAAGACAATATCCTCACCGCGTTCCGTTACGGCCACATTGTAGTTGCGGCAGCGGGGCAGGATATTTGGTAGCTCAGTCAACTCATGATAATGTGTGGCAAACAGCGTCCGGCATCCCAGGCGCGGATTGTTGTGAATATACTCGATCACGGCGCGGGCAATCGCCAGCCCGTCATAGGTCGATGTCCCCCGGCCAATTTCATCCAGAATGACGAGGCTCTTCTGGCTGCTGCCTGTCAGTAAGCGCGCGGTCTCGACCATCTCAACCATGAACGTACTCTGTCCGGCGTGGATTTCATCCTGAGCACCAATGCGGGCGAAGATGCGGTCCACCAGGCCGATGGTGGCCTCGTCCGCCGGAACAAAACTGCCAATTTGGGCCATCAACGTGATGATCGCCACCTGCCGGATATACGTGCTCTTACCGGACATATTCGGTCCGGTGATGATATGAATCCGTGATTCACTGTCAAAGTGCGTTTCATTGGCGACATAGCGCGTGCCACTGTCGAGCAGTTTTTCCACAACTGGATGCCGACCGCCCTGAATCATCAGCGTATTATCTTCAGTCAGGGTCGGGCGGACATAACCCTCACGCACAGCTACCGTTGCCAGCGACAAAAACGCATCCAGATGGGCGACTGCACGCGCGGTTTGCAAGAGGCGACCACTCATGTCCGCAATCGTCCGGCACACCGCATCGAAGATGCGCCGTTCCGTTTGCAAAATTTCTTCCTCAGCGTTCAGCACCAGCGTTTCGTATTCCTTGAGTTCCGGTGTGATGTAGCGCTCGGCATTCACCAGTGTCTGCCGCCGGATATAGTCGTCTGGTACATTTGCTTCATTCGCTTTGGTAACTTCGATGTAGTAACCGTGTACCTTGTTATAGCCCACTTTGATTGTCGCGATGCCTGTTCGGCGGCGTTCATGGGCCTCCAGATTGGCGATCCAATCGCGCGCATGTTTGGTCCGGTCCAGAATGTCATCCAACTCGGCTGAATACCCTTGCCGGATAATGCCGATATTGTTCAGCGTGGCCGGTGGCTCATCGGAGAGGGCACTTGTGATGAGGTCATAGATTTCGTCACACGGGTCGAGTCGTTCCAGCAGGGCTTGTAGGGCAGGCATCCCCTGCAAATGATCGACCAGTTGAGGAATCGCGGACAGACTTTCGCGCAGTCCGATCAGATCGCGTGGACCGGCTTTGCCAATCAGCAGGCGATTAATCAGGCGTTCAATATCCGATACATAGCCCAGTGTTTCGGCCAGTTCCTGCCGCAACACCTCATCGCTCGATAGTGCCTCCACCGCATCCAGCCGCGCATTTAGCCGCCGCAGTTCCAGCAAGGGTTGCGTGATCCATGTGCGTAGCAGGCGCGCGCCCATCGCCGTAATCGTGCGATCCAACACACCGAGTACGCTGCCGCGCGTCTTACCACTGCGGATCGTCTGTGTGATCTCAAGGTTGCGCCTTGTAAACGGGTCCAGCACCATAAAACTGGCCGTGGAATAGCTGCGAATCGTCGCGATCTGTGCCAGCGAGTTCATTTGTGTGATGCGCAGATATTGCAGGACGGTGCCAGCCGCACAAACAGCATAAGGCTGTTCCCCAAACCCATAGCCTTCCAACGTACTGACGCCGAAATGCTGTCGCAGCGTTTCGTCCGCTGTCCGGTAATCACTCATCCAGTCATCGACTGATGTCAGGTGCATACCCTCTGGCAGTGAAACACCGCGCGAGGCCCAGCTTTCCGGCATAATAATTTCGCGTGGATTCAGCCGCGCCAATTCTTCCAACACCAACACCCCGGCGTTATCGCCCTGGAGTTGTGTCGCAGCGAATTCACCTGTAGACACATCGACATAGGCTACACCCGCTCGCTGCCACTCACCGGATTCGGCGTTACCATCTGGCACGATGCACAGCAGGTAATTCGCCTGATTTTCGGAGAGCAGTTCCGGCTCAATGACCGTCCCTGGTGTGATGACCCGCGTCACCTCTCTGTCAACGATGCCCCGGCCATCCGGTTCACTCACCTGGTCACATACAGCAACGTGAAAGCCCTTTTCGATCAGCCGCGCCACATAATTTTCAACAGCATGATAGGGCACACCCGCCATCGGGATCGGGTCTGACTTGGGATTGTGCTTGCGCGAGGTCAGCGTGATATCCAGCTCCCGCGCGGCGACAATCGCATCTTCGTCGAACATCTCGTAAAAGTCGCCCATTCTGTAAAAGAGCAGGCAGTTGGGGTACTGTGCCTTGATTTCAAGATATTGACGACGGGCGGGTGTTACCTTGGCCATAGATGCACTACCTGATAGTGGTTTGACAGTCGTGGGAATTATGGACGTTTGACACAATGCCAGTTATTCTATCAGGGCTTAAAATCTCCATCAACGGATGTTAAGCCCGATTTAGAACAAATTTCCTGTATGTCGCACTGAATGCGACCCGATTTTTTGGAGAAAGGTGAATTATGGGTGACGTGGTCATTGGCCTGGATT
The DNA here is from genome assembly GCA_020634165.1 of Anaerolineaceae bacterium. GTDB lineage: Bacteria > Chloroflexota > Anaerolineae > Aggregatilineales > Phototrophicaceae > Phototrophicus. Next base: position 1,676,947 of record JACKCF010000001.1, read on the forward strand.
TAGGCGGAACACAGATCAGAGCAGCCCGCCTGGACCTGGCCCTCAATATCCTCCAGCGAGAAGATTCGCTGACGCTGGCCAGCGAAGGCCTGGATTCGACGTTGCAGCGGATCAAAGATGCCATCTACGCGGTGCTGCCGGAGGATCGCTCAACAGTGAAGGGCATCGGCATCAGCGCACCTGGACCACTCAACCCCATGACAGGCGTGATTGTTGCGCCACCCAATTTGCCTGGCTGGCACAATGTCCCCCTGGAACAAATCCTGCGTGACGAGTTCGATATGCCCGTATATGTTGGCAATGATGCCAATGTCGCCGCCCTGGCGGAAGTCACACGGGGCGCGGCTAAGGGCTTTCGTCATGCGATTTTCATCACAGTCAGCACCGGAATAGGCGGCGGCATCATCTACGATGGTCGCATGTTGCTGGGTAAAGTGGGCCTCGGTGCGGAAGTCGGCCATACGATTATCATCGTCGGTGATGAAATTTCCTCGCTTGAAAAATCGGCTGCTGGCCCCGCACTAGCCAGACGTGCCCGTGCTGCCATTGAGGCGGGTCGAGAAACGACGATGCTCCAATTAGCAGGTGGCGACATCAACAAAGTGGATGCGCGTATCATCGGTCAGGCCGCTGGCGAAGGTGATGCCGTCGCTCAGGAGATCGTTGATTTTTCGTCAAAAATCGTCGGCCTGGGGATTGTATCACTGCTGCACCTCTTCAATCCTGAAATCATCGTCATTGGTGGCGGTGTTAGCAAATTTGGCGAACCCTGGTTCGATCAAATCTGGACAATCGTGCGTGAAAATGCCCTCGACGCGGCTTACTGGCGCGATCTCGAAATTGTGCCGGCTGGCCTTGGCGGGGCCGTCAGCATCATCGGGGCTGCTGCACTGGTCTTGACCGAAGGCGGCCAGTCTGATGTTGCTGAATTCGCGTCCAGGCTCAATAAGTACGACTAACGCGCACATCATGGCGCTGGTGACCTATTTTTGTGGTCGGTGAGCGGGTTTCTGTAAGAAGACTGCTAGAATTCTCGCGCGAGATGCTTGATGGCGTATGCCCTATGCTAAAATTGACCTATGCTCACCTTACCTGATTTCCCAGTTCGTCAGCGCGATTTTCTTCTGGAAATTTCACGCGCGATTACCGCCCAACTTGACCTCAGCGAGGTCTTGCGCCGCGTTCTTGAAGCATCCGTCATCATGATCGCGGGTCGGGTCGGCGTCATCGCCCTCCACGATGCCAAAGATGGTAGCTTCCGGGTACGGGCTTATAAGGGCATTCAGCGCGAGCAGGTTGCAGACCTGAATGACCAGCTCAATGCCTTTATCAATACGGTCAGCGCGGGAACTGAACGCAACCAGCTCGATCAACAGCTTAAAGAGATGGCTTCCAGCCTGAACTCGGATCTTGTACAGGCTGTGGCCATGCCGCTCGTCTTTGCCGATAATCCGCTTGGCCTGTTGATCGTGTTCCGCTCCTACGAAGCCAGCGTCACACCCAATGACATGCAGATTTTGCAGAGCTTTGCGGATCAGGCCGCCATTGCTGTCAACAATGCGCAGATGTTCCAGCGCATTAAGCAAGAGCAACAGCGTCTATCCGCCATTTTGCAGCACAGCGCCGATGGCGTCGTCATCCTCAACGCGGACCTGGAAATCTTGCAGGTCAATCGTTCATTCGAGCAGATGACGGGCTGGTCAACCGATCAGGCTGTAGGGCAGTCGCTTGACGCGGTGATCGTCTGGCAGAAAATCGAAGGCCAGGATTTGCAGGATGCTGTTGCCCAGGGATGGCCCACGCGCCGGAGTGTCCAGGCGCCCCATGCCGACACATTCTACGTGGAAGGTGATCTTCTGCGGCAGGATGGCCTGACGCTCAGTATTGGCATTACCTACGCGCCGCTGTTCGGCCAGGATGGCAAACTTACGACCATTATTGGCAACCTACGCGACATTACCAATTTCCGGCGCGCCCAGGAAATGCAGAACGTTTTCATTTCAACAGTTTCGCATGAACTGCGGACGCCTGTCGCGCTTATCAAGGGCTATGCCAGCACGCTGATGCGCCCCGATGCCCAGTGGAACGAGGATGTCATTCGCAACAGCCTTCAGGTCATTGAGGAAGAATCGGATCGCCTGACGACGCTCATTGACGATCTGCTCACAGCCAGTCGTATCCAGGCGGATCATGGCGTCCAGTTGCAGCTTGGCGATGTCCGCCTCGACCTGATTGCTGCCAGTGCCGTCGAGCGCCTTCAACTGCAAACCAGTAAGCACAGATTCGTTGTCAGCTTCCCGAATGGGTTTCCGTCGATGCAGGGCGATGCCAAGTTATTGCGCCAGGTGATCGAAAACCTGATAACCAACGCCATTAAATATTCGCCAAATGGCGGTACAATTACGGTCGGTGGGCGCTTCACTGACGAAAATGTCACGTTCTTCGTCCGCGATGAGGGGGTTGGCATCCCTGAAACAGAAATGAGCCGCGTATTCACGCGCTTTTACCGGATAGACAACAAGTGGGCAGCCACCACCAAAGGCACCGGTCTTGGCCTGTTTTTGGCCAAATCCATCATTGAGGCGCATGGGGGAACCATCAACGTTAAAAGCCAGGTCGATCACGGCTCGACGTTCTTCTTTACCATTCCGCGTGATTAATCCATGTCTGTAAAATGAGTCCAAACATCCTAATCTTGAGGAGACTTCATGACATCACCCAATACTCAGACCATCCGCTGCGCGAACTGCGGCACTCCGATGCCTGTAGCTGTTCGTAGCCTCGTCGATGCGCAACGAGACGCTGAAGGCAAGAGCCTGCTCATCAGCGACCAGATTAACAAATTCCAGTGCCCAAATTGTGGTGCGCTGAATGTTGTCGACGCCCCTTTGCTTTACCACGACGCGACCAAAGAATTGCTCATCGCCTATGTGCCGATGGGCGTTGCCGCCCAGCAGGGCAAAAGCGATGAGCGCATCATTGGTGATCTGATGAATATGCTCACGTCCAATTTGCCGAAAGATCAGTTCAAAGCCTATATGTTCAACCCCAGGCGCGCTTTGACGATGAATGGCCTCATCGATCAGGTGCTGGAGGCCGATGGCATCAGCCCGGAAGTCATGGCTCAGCAGCGCGCCCGCGTCGATCTCATCCAGCGCATGCTGCAATCAGCCACACCGGATGCCTTGATTTCGCTCATCAGGGACAGTGATGACAAGATTGACGCCCAGTTCATGCAAACCTTCAGCCTGATGATTCAGCGTATGATGGCTCAGGGGCCAGATGAAATGGCCGAGGTTATGATGGGCTTGCAAGAGGCATTGCTGGAAAACAGCTCTTATGGTCGCGATCTCATCGCCCGCCAGGAACGCCAGCAGGCGCTTCTGCAAACAGTGGCCAATGATATTCAGGCTTATGGTGACGGTGCTACGCGCGCCAACTTCATAGAGTTGGCCCTGCGCTATGCCGATGATGACGAACGCTTGCAGGCATTCGTCGGGTTGGTGCGGCAGGCCTTCGATTACCAGTTCTTCCAGGAACTGTCGGATCGTATTGAAAAGACCAGTGGTGACGACGCTGAAAAAATGACATCTGTGCGAGATCGGCTGGTTGAACTCACACAGATGATTGATGAACATGCCCGTCAGGCCATGCAGCAAACCACCAATATCCTGCGCCAGATTGTTGAAAGCCCGGACCCCATTGCCGTCCTGGAGGCCAATCCGCATCTGGTCGACGATCAGTTCATGGCTGTCCTGTCGATGAATATTCAGGAAGCGCAGCATCACGGTCATCAGGATATGGCCGATAAGCTGACACACCTTTATGAGCATGCCGTTGAATTGCTTCGCGCCCAGATGTCGCCAGAGCTGGTCATGCTGAATGATTGGCTCAACATAGAAGACGATGCCGAGCTTGCTAACCAGATTCAGCAGCAGGCACCGCAATACGGCTCTGATCTGCTGCGGTTGATGGACGCCGTAGAAGACATGCTTAAAGAACAGGGGCAGGCAGAAGCCCTGACGAAGATGGCGTCCATCCGCCAGATGGTGGCGCAAGCGGTACAATAAGAGTTGATCGATTTGTGACGCTAGCTGACGATTGTCCTACTCAGACGACTGAGTCTGGTAAATCTGTCGGTTTCACGCTAGGCTTTTGCCCGATCTATGCAGCGAGATGACATTGTACATTCATCCACAGCGCCGCATCCGTCCATGGTCACCGTTTTGACATTGGCAAGTGAGAGGAATCCTATGAATCGTTTGAATATGCGTTACGGCCTGTTTGCAGCTTTGCTGTTCATGATGACCGTAATCCTGGGTATCAGCCTCGTGACGCCGTCACAGGTCTATGCGCAGTTTGAAGAACCAACTGCCACACCCACCGATCCTGTATGGCTGGCGTTCAACGCTGCTCGTGATGCCATCACCGAGTCGGAAGGCGTTAACCTGAACCTGGTCCTGCGTTGGGACTTCTGGCAGGATGACTGGTCACTGCCGAATGCCGCTCACCCGGAAAAGGCAGCAGGTATTGATAGCTGCGTTTCCACGATTGGTATTGCCCAGGGTCGGCCCGTTTATTTCGGCTGGACCTTCGTTATTCGTAGCATGCGCGCTGTGGATTATGAAGCCCGTGTAAGCTTCGACCTCAAGGACGTTGCTGTCTGCGATATTATGACCGAAGTCAGTGCCACGAGTGCCCCGGCGGATACAGCCGCAAATCCTGATCTTCCGGCTCCGGTTGCAGGTGCTGCCGCCAATGGCGCCTTTGAAATTGGTGGCCATGTCCTCGGCCTGACGGGCGCCGCCCAGAATGCGATGAATACGGCTGGTATGCGTTGGGTCAAGTACCAACTGCCAACCTCAGCCGGCGTACCCAAGGGATATGAGCTGATCGAAAGCACCCATGCCGCAGGCTTCAAGGTGCTCATCAGCGTTGTCGGTAATCAGGAAGAACTGGCTGCTGATCCGGCAACCTATGCCCAGAACTACGCCACATTCGTCCGTGCCCTGGCAGAAGCCAACGCCGACGCCATCGAAATCTGGAACGAGCCGAACATCGACCGTGAATGGCCATCGGGCCAGATCAGCGGTGCCAACTACACGGCGCTGTTGGCTGTTGCCTATAATGCCATCAAGGGCGTGAACCCCAGCACACTCGTCATCAGTGGTGCCCCGACGCCAACTGGCTTCTTTGGTGCTGCTGGTTGCACGGCTGCGGGCTGCAACGATGATGTCTTCCTGCGACAGATGGTTGCTGCGGGTGCTGGCAACTATGCTGACTGCATCGGCATGCACTACAACGAAGGCGTTCTGCCGCCAACCGCATTCAGCGGCGATCCGCGCGGTGAATTCCCGACATATTATCTGGATGCCAACACCAACCGCGCGACCGCTGCCTTCCCTGGCAAGCAGGTCTGCTACACGGAACTCGGTTATCTGAGTGGCGAAGGCATGGGTTCAGCGATTCCGGCTGCCTACAACTGGTCGCCGAATGATCCTGTGACGGTTGCAGAACAGGCGTCTTACCTCGCTGGTGCGGCCAGCCGTTTGGCCCAGCGTGGCGATATCCGCCTGATGATCGTCTGGAACGTCAACTTTGAATCCTGGGACCCAGACCCGATGGGTGGTTATGCCATCATCCGTCCTGGCGGAAGCTGCCCGGCCTGTAGTGCGCTCGGCACCGTCATGAGCAGCGGCGGCTAGCCGTCGCGGATTTTCAGCAAGTAACAAAAAAGAGCGTGGCTTTCTGCTGCGCTCTTTTTATTTTGCACACTGGCTGAAAACTTGTGCAGGTGCCTCGTCAACAGGTGTCATTTTCAGGCCGTAAGCTGCAAGACGCTCCTCATAGGCTGCCAGCACCGCCGCTCCATGATCGTTGAAGTGTCCTTTGACTTCGTCACTGTTGATGCGCGCACTGCTGTCATGTGGCTGAGGGCCTTGTAAGAACTTATGCGATTTCCGGCGATATTCCCAACGTTCTAGCCACATCCCCAGTCGGCCACCGAGCAACCACTCTAATACACGTTTTAAGGGCAAATAAGGCCGTACCGGCTCCTCTGCTGATAGAGGTGTGCTGTTAGGCAGCCAATCCTGATGCCAGCCATTTTCTGTCCAGAAGGCTGGGTACAGGTCGTCGTCAAACAAAGGTACCAACTGCGCGATCTCGTGTGCGATATACAGATCGCAGCGTGTTTGTTGCAGCCGATTACTGGCTGTGACGTAGTTCGGGCAAATCTCGACGCCTTGCAGCCGCCCCAGCCGCACCAGCACAATCGAAAATGCCCGTGCTAACCAGACGCGCCCTGGCTCTACAATCATCATAAAATCGAGATCGTCATTAGCCTTGGCCGGATTTTCCACAGCGATAGCCCCTGTAAGGGCTACCATCCTCACAAATGGAACAGTCGCCAGCCAGCGGCTATAACGCCTGACCTGCGCCGAAAGTGTCGCCATATATGTTAGTCGTAACTGGCGCTTCTCAATGTGGTTGCGATTGATTTTCAGGCAAATCAGATCATCCTGATGGATGAGCAGTTCCTGCAACCGTGTTGAAGTCTTTAGTCGGGTTTCCAGGTGGGCTAAGGGTACGACCTCATAATGAATGAGGTAGCGGTGAAGCTCATGCAGACGCATCGCATAGTCAAAAACATCGGCATACAACAATGTGCGCAAAATCGCTGCATCTAATGGATGCATGACTGTCCTTTAGGCGTGACCGTGTGGGCCTGCTCATGATTGTAGGTGTCAAATCAAGAACGTGCGAATAGGGCTGTTTGGATTGCCTACCAGCGCCATACCCACAAGTTATCATACACACAGCTGGTATCACCCGCATCGTAGTTGATAACAGCCTGACCAATGCCGCCGCTGCTGTTCACACTGGCGATATTGCCGACACGCTGCCCATCAACAAACAGGGTGACTTCGCCATCTGTCGCGATGAGCAGCAGATGATAGGTGCTGTTGATAGGTAACGCGAGATCATCGCGGAATACCGTTTCTGTAAATGTTTCACCCTCACGCTGGCTGAGTCCAGCGGCACCCGTGCTGTCGATAAAACCTACAACATAAGTATCTGTGCCATCACCTGCGTCATTAACGACCAAACCACAGCCGTTGACGCGATCTGTGAACGTCCAGCTAATCGTTGCAGCAACGATGACGTTCTCGAATTCAACCTCGCTTGCCAGTGCAAAGCGGCTGACACCTGCATTGATATAGCGCGCCGAGCTTTCATCCAGCGACAGGATTTGCATACCACCTGCCTCAATCACATTGCGACGTTCCAGTTCGCGCACCATATCGGTTGCGTTGGATACAATGATCGAATTAACCGCAATGGGGGCATTATTGCTGACCAGAGGCACCGTCACCAGCAGATCATCTAGCAAGACGCTCGTACGACTGCCCAAAGCATTAACCGTGTTCGCGATAAAACCAAGCTGCCCGTGCCCTGTGATGGCATCGTCACTCAGGCTACCAATAACCTGCCCATCATAAAGAAATTCATGCCGATCATTCTTGAGGAAAATGCTCATATTAAAACGGGTGGTTCCGGCCACAATCGCCGGATGTGGGGACCAATCACTCAGGATGCGCTGCTCACCATCTTCTACGGCAATCGCCCGCCAATACCCGCGATGATCGATCAGGAAAGCATAATAAGTTGCGTTGCCTTGCTGCCGATAAGTCAGGCCGATCTGCCAGCCATTGCGTCCGGTCACATTGTTCACAACCAACTGAGCGAAAAACTGCTCCGGCACATCCAGCGTATTCTGGCTCAGTCTGGCCGTCTGCTGGATGCCATTGACCTCCAGGTGCAGCATGCTGTTTTCAGTATTGAACTGCGCGTCCTCGCCTTCAGTGCTGGTGATGAGCTGCCAGGGCTGTGGTTCGTTGAATTCTTCATGCAGAGCAATGGCCGCATAGCCCGGCAGGGCAGTCAGCCGATAGTCGCCGCTGGTATCACCATATCCCCTGATTCGCACGATATAGGTGCCGTTTCGTGGAACAGTAAATCCTTCTATCGCCGCATCATGGCTCGTGGAACTGTAATCGTCATTACGAAGCAGAATATTTTCGTTGGTGTCTTCGATAGTGATAATCGGGTCCAGGTTGCCATCAATGCTCTCAACGATGAACGAGAACATAGCACCATCACGCGCAGGCAGCCGCCATGTCGCAGATTCACCCGCAGCGAGGGTTTTCATCACGCTCTGGCCGATGACAATAAGGTCCTCATCCTGAGCATGCACCGATGTCCACATTGTAGCCAGCAGCAGGCTGATACAAAGCCAGGCCGCAGTGCGCTGTTTTGCGGTCATTGCTGGGGCATCCACCGCGGGAAGTTCGTCTGTAGTGTATTGATGTAATCCATGAACTGGTCAATCTGTAACTCGGCACCATTCATGCTGCGGTCACGCTCGGCCTCATGCAAGCGCCTCTGCGCGCCCGCCTGCCGCATATCCCTTACAGAAGCGCCGCTATCGCCTGATTTCTTCGCTTCCAGCATCTTAAAGTGATTGCTCAGTGGCAAGTTATCAAAATCGTCTGGCGAGATAAACGAGTAAACAGGCAGAATATTATCTTCCTGCTCCAATGCACAGGCGATCACATACCAGCCTCTTTTAACGCGCTGGCTCTTCTTGACCGCAAAACGCCACAGCAAAACATTGACATGCTGTTCTGGATCAACCACTCGCTCGATCTTCTCATCGCGCGTTAGCGCAATCCGCTCATCGTTGATATGCAGCTCACGTCCACTCAGCCAGCGTCCGGTCAGGTAGCGATCAATGAAGAACGTCGTAAGGCCACCGATGCCCATGCCAATCAGCGCATTAAGTAGGAACCCGCCAGGGAACACAAAAGTATTGAAGAACAAAAATCCGAGCACCGTCCCTGCAACTAAGGTGCCACATCCAGCAGCACGGATACCGTTATGCTCTATATCCACCGCAAAGTTGCGAATATCTTGCGAGGGTATTACGGGTGCGTTAGTGGCCTCAGTCATAGTGGATTCGTCCTCTACCTGCTAGTGTCTCATGCGGGCATCATGCCAGATCACGACGGACAGTATCACGAATGTATTACAGGATGATGTGGATACGCAAGAGTTTGCTTACTTTTTTTGCGCTCTTAAATGGCTTTCGCCAGCATAATAACGCGCTCAATATGGGGCTTGCCAGGGTCATATGTCAGTAGGTCAGGCGTCACGATGGTTGCCACGTCGAAGTTGGCTCGCTTTGCCAGCGCCACAACTGCCTGAATCGGATAGGCACGCATTGTCCGCTCTGCCGTCTGCCGCTGCCACAGATCATCTTCCTGGCGCCTGTAGATATGATATTCGCGCATCTGTATCTGACGTTCAAAATCATAATAATTCTTGCTGTAAACGATCAGATCGTCAGCCTCATGGAGCAGTTTATCGCCCGTTTGGTACCGAATCACGAGACCTTCTATAGTATATAGGTCAAAGATGAACAGGCGCCCCTCTTGCAACGTCTGCCGAATGCTTTGAAAGGCCGCTTCCAGTTGTTTGAGGTTATCCATTTCGCACAGCACATTCAGCGCGATGGCCATATCCATGCCGCCGATGCCTTCCAGCGAAAGGAGATTTTGCTGGCGCCAGTCGACCGTACCGCGACCACTGCTGATGGAGTTCTTGGCCTGTTCCAGCATCGCTTCAGATTGATCGACAGCCGTCAGCAAATAACCATGCTGGGCAATCCACTGTAGGCCCCTGCCGGTTCCACAGCCCAAACTTACGATACGGCGCCCCATCCAGTCATTGCGCAACGCATATTCCACCAGGCGCGGTGTCAGTGCGTCAGCGAAGTTTCCAAAATCCAGGATGTCATAAACAGGCGCTAGAATATCATAATTTGTGGCCATGCGATTAGCTTTTTTCGTGTCATAAGGCGTTTAATAAACCTAAATGCACTGTAGCACATAGTGAGGGGGAATGCTAGCAAAACACAGCCGCCCAGGCAGCTTAGGAGATTTGATTATTCAAACCGAACTAGCGCTTAATGGGCATCCAATATCCCTGTGACGGTGCTGTCACAATGTAGGATGGCCTGCGTGGATTTTCTTCCAGCTTCTGGCGCAACCGAGAGATATTCACCCGCAACACAGAGAAATCACCCCGATACTGCTCGCCCCATACGGACCGCAGCAGCTCATCATGAGAAACAACCTTGCCGGAACTGCGCATCAGCATGACCAGGATGCCATACTCAATCGGCGTCAAGTGCAGCCGACGACCGCGAATCATTGCCTGACGTCGAGGCATATCCAGTTCTAAGTCGCGGACCTTCAGCCTGGTTTCTGGCTTGGGCGTCCACTCCACTCGGCGGAGCAGGGCACGAACACGCGCGACTAGCTCCTCTGGCGAGAAGGGCTTCGACATATAATCGTCTGCACCCGCTTCCAGCGCCAGTACACGGTCATTATCCTGGCCAAAGCCGCTCAGGATAATCATCGGTAGGAATGAGTGCGTCCGCACGCTGCGGAGCAGATCAATGCCATTGATGTCAGGCAGGTCAATATCGAGCAAGACGAGGTCAGGCGCATTTGATGTGATCTCGTTCAGCGCGACTTCACCTTCGCCCACAGACTCCGCATTAAAGCCTGCATCTTCCAATAAGGTACAGACGACCTCAGCGGTATCTTCGTCATCTTCGACAATAAGAATATTGAGGTCACGTTGCTGAACAGTTACCATACTCAAACGCCTGATTAACTAATATGTAACACTCTTGAAACCTGTTATACCACAGGAAGGGTGAGTGTACAACTGAATCGTCGCAATATATGAATATATTCAAGCACAATTATTCATAATGCGCAAAAGCAACGAGATACGTATATAACCGTAATCTAACCATAATGCCACCTCAGTGCGGAGGACATCCCACCAGGGTCTCTTTATTGTAGGTGCTTGCTGTTGGCCGTATCAAGATGCCTGCATAAAAACTGTGCAATCTCATCCAGGGATTGGATAGCCTGCGGCAGTTCCAGATTGATCTGCCAGACATGCCACATCCTGGGGTAAATCTTCACCAAAGCCGCGACACCCGCGTCACGTGCCAATTCACCTACGCGGACGGCATCCTCGCGCAGGATTTCTTCACCGCCAGCATGGATAAGCAGCGGTGGCAAATCACGCCAATCACCGTATGCGGGCGAGATCAACGGATTGCTCGCGTCTTGTCCGGCCAGATAGGAATCATTCATAAACTTAGCTGCTCTCGGATGGAGCACAGCATCAAAGCCATCGAGAAAGCGATCTTCCTTGTTCGTAAAATCAGCCACAGGTGATAGACACGCGGCAGCAGCCGGTAGGGGGTCGCCATCGGATTTTAGCTTTAGGAGGCTCGTAAGTGTCAGGTTGCCACCCGCGGAATCTCCCCCAATCACGATGTTTTTTGCAGCATAGCCCTTATTCAGCAGCCATCGATAGGCTGTCACGCAGTCATCTAATGCTGCCGGGAACGGATGCTCTGGTGCCAGTCGATAATCTACCATCAGCACACGGATGCCCATTTTACGCGCCAGGTAACCAGCCATCTCAAAATGCATGGACGATGCACTGTAGATGAACCCCCCGCCATGCAGGTACAGCAAAACAGTATCATCACGCCCGTTGGTGGGTATGAGCCACTCGCAGCCAACGCCATCAGCAGAAACAGGCTGACGTCTCACATCTCCCTTGAGCTGTACCAGGGAGGCCGTTCCTTTGATGACCCAATTCGCAATTGAGGGTGGCAGGTAGGCACTGAATAGACGGGTAAAAGGTAGGGCTGCACGGATTCTTTGTTCAGCAGGGGACATAGCCATAGAATCACCTCGCAATCTGGTTGTTTCCACGGCCTTTACGCTGTCGCCTTAACCACAGCCGCGTCAACATTTTTGCTTTCAGATCCTTGCCCTCATTGTACAATATTCTCCTCATCCCCTGCGAACAGCGCCTAATAAAAGCCATGGAAGAACCCCAAAAACAAAAAATCCAGCCTGATAGCTGGATTCTTTGTGTGGGCGGTGAGGGACTTGAACCCCCAACCCCTCGCTTGTAAGGCGAATGCTCTGGCCAATTGAGCTAACCGCCCGTAGAGGGTCAGTATACAGGTCTGCCTTCCTGTCGGTCAATAGCTAGTCTAACCAATCTGGTTTTGAGCAGCCTGAATATTCTTGGATGGCCCCATAAATATATTGTAAGTGTTTCGTGCTGCTGATTTCGATGCGGCAAACACCATACGGTAGTTTATTGGCTTTGCCATGGCTGCTTTTGGGCCTGTTGTTGATTGTACATTTCCTGATTTGAGTTTCCTCAAGGTCAAGTGCTTCTAGCCAATGCTGCTTGATTCTCTCGAATTCATTCGGGCAATCTACATAACAATTGATGCGAATGGTGATGATTTCTTCTGGCACAGATAGGGCGTCTCTGAGAAATTTGATGAACAACACCATCATATCTGTATCGGAATTCGCAAATCCAATGACGTTTCTGCTCTTGGTGCCCTCTGCCCAGTAGAGCATACAGCCCCACGAATGCAGCAAATCGCTTTCACGTGCTTTCAGCCGACCCTCTTGCTGATACTGTTCACGCAATTCGCGATGTTTGGCTTTGTTCGCATGGCTGCCTTGGCGCTGTGCCGGATGATATTTGTTGCGTTCATCAAGTCGGGCCTGCTGCTGTGGAGTGAGGTCAATATCGCGCACCCACACACTGACCGATGAACGTGCAGCGCCCAGTTTTTCGGCAATTTCCTTGATTGAGAGTCCATCCTGCTGACGAAGTTGCCTTGCAGCCTGTCGTGCTTTCGGTTTTGCCATCGGTTCAATACCTCTCTTGCTTGCTGGATGGGCCTATAGGTATGATAGCGCATATCAGATTCACCGAGTTGGAGTAACAATGGCGACGCTCTATCAGGAAGAACTACGCGAACGCGGCCTTGCTTTGGTGCACGAACTTCAGCAGCATGGCTATAAAACGGCCCTGATTGAAGATTCATTTCGGGACTATATGGTCAAACTGCAAATCGCTGCACAGGACGGCAGTGATGCGGGCCGGCTCATTCTGTATTACAGCCCTAAGCGCAAGGAATTTACGCTTAAGACCCACGAAATGAAAGACAAACAGCTCGCGCAGGAATTAGAAACACTCTGGCACGAGATCAACAACACGACCCCGCCTGAAGACCTCGATCTGCCTGTTAAGGGCTATGTTGCCTTCGTCGATGGTGCGCATCTCAATGGATTAGTCGGTTACGGGACGGTGATCCTGCGTGATGGCAAGCCCATTGCCGAGTTCTTTGGCCGTGTGCTTGACGATCAGGACACGCGCCAGGTAGCCGGGGAATTAGCTGCCACCCTGCATGTGCTCGACTGGTGCGAGCAGGAAGCTGTCGATGCCATTACCATCATTTACGACTACAAAGGCATCGAACAATGGGCGACTGGTGGCTGGAAAGCCAACAAGCCCCTGACCAGGCAGTATGCAGCAGCGGTCAGGGCTTCGTCAGTTGATGTCACCTGGATGAAGGTGAAAAGTCATACCGGGGTAAAGTGGAATGAACGCGCTGACAAGCTCGCCAAAAAAGGTGCTCAACAGCGCGTTTAGCGGTTTACAAACGCGGGGCCGTGACGCCTGTCTGGCCCTGATATTTGCCTTTCTTATCGGCATATGACGTATCACAGGGTTCGTCAGCCTCAAAGAACAACACCTGCGCCAGACCTTCATTGGCGTAGACCTTAGCTGGCAGCGGCGTCGTATTGCTGATTTCCAGCGTCACGTGACCTTCCCATTCAGGTTCAAACGGCGTCACATTGACGATCAGACCACAGCGCGCATAGGTCGATTTGCCCAGGCACACCGTCAGCACTGAGCGCGGAATGCGGAAATACTCAATCGAACGGGCCAGCACAAACGAGTTTGGCGGAATGATGCAGACCTCACCGCGAAAATCAACGAACGATTCCGGCGCAAAGTTCTTGGGGTCCACAATCGCAGAATGCACATTCGTGAAAATCTTGAACTCGTCCGCCACGCGCAGGTCATACCCATAGGAGGACACGCCATAGCTGATGACATCTTTGCGCACCTGGCCATCGACAAACGGCTCAATCATGCCGTGTTCCAGGGCCATTTCGCGTATCCAGTGGTCGGGCTTCAGTCCCATGTTTTTCTCCTGTTTAGAGTTTTTTGGTGGCACCTCTTTTGCAAAAAAGGTGCCATGCGACAAGGGAACAATCCTTGTTACATACGTTCCGGTGCGCTCATGCCCATCAGGTCGAGCACGCGCTTGAATATAATGCGTGCAGCGTGATAAAAGCGCAAGCGTGCCCGCGTCACATCTTCCGGGATGCCTTCGCCGAGTGCCCGAACATTGTCATAAATCGGGTGGAACGTCGATGCCAGTTCCTGCGCATAGAACGCGATTTTGTGCGGCTCATACTGGTTAACGGCTGTCTCGATGACTTCACCCATTTCCAGCGCCTTGCGGATGAACGCCAATTCTTCATCACTGAGTAGGCTGATATCCGCGCCCTCGTCGCTCAGTCCGCGTGCTTCCGCTTCCCGCGCGATGCCGCAGCAGCGCACATGCGCATTCTGGATGTAATACACCGGATTATCGTTGCTCTGCTTGACAACTTCCTCGACGTTGAAGTTCAGATGTGAACTTGGGCTGCGTGCCAGCATATGATAGCGAATCGCATCCGGACTGGTCATCTCGACCAGTTCATCCAGCGTGTCATAGACACCCCGCCGCGTGCTCATCTTGATCTCTTCGAGTTCGCCCGTTTCGGGGTTCTGCCGAACGGCCTTCACCATTTGGTTGATGATGACATGAATGCCCGATGGATCCATGCCCAACGCCTCAATGCCCATCTGCACGACCTTGTACTGCTGGCCATGATCCGCACCGAGGACGTTCACCATGATGTCAAAACCGCGTTCGATCTTATTTTTGTGGTAGGCGATGTCCGGCAGGGTATAGGTCGGGATGCCATCGCTCTTGACCATCACACGGTCTTTTTCATCGCCAAATGCGGTTGTACGGAACCAGACAGCCGGTTCACGGTCGGCGGCTTTGGCTTTTTCTTCGTCGCTGGCACCTGCCCATTCAGTAGCTTTGTAGGCATATCCGCGCTCGTCCAGTTCTTCCAGCACCGCCCAGATCGAGCCATCCTGGAACATACTGTCCTCGTTGAAGAAGTTATCATGTGTGATGCCAATCTGCGCCAGTGAATCCCGTATCCACTCGAACATCTTGGCTTCTGCAAATTCCTTGAAGGGCTTCCAGTCAGCATTGACCAGCGCGTCGCCCTGTTCATCAGCCAGTTCATTGGCAAAGTCGATCAGGTATTCACCCTGATAACCACCTTCGGGCAGCGGCTCATCTTGGCCCAATGCCTGCAAATAACGGGCTTTCAGGCTTTTGCCGAGCATGACCATCTGCATACCGGCGTTGTTGAAATAATACTCGCGCTGCACATCAAAACCAGCCGCTTCCAACAGCCGCGCCATCGTATCGCCGATGATGCCGCCGCGGCTGCGCCCAATCGTGATCGGGCCGCTGGGGTTGGCGCTGACGAATTCGACCTGCGCCTTGTGGCCTGCGCCAATATCGAGCGAAAAGTAATCTTCGCCCTCAACAATGATGGCCTCGATTTGCTGCTTCAACCACTTCTGGCTGAGTGTAAAGTTGATGAACCCCGGCCCTGCGAACTCGACATGTGACACAAAGTCAGCTTTTGGCAGGTGCTTGACGATCATCTCGGCGATGTCGCGCGGTTTCTTCGCCGCGACTTTAGCCAGGGCCATTGCGACCGGGCAGGCATAATCGCCCTGTCCCTCGCGTTTGGCCGGAGTGATCGGAATGTCAGGAATTTCAAATTGCGGGAGATCGCCAGCGGCTTGTGCAGACTCAATCGCCTTCTTGACAAGGTTGGCGTGTAGTTCTGGGAGCAGTTTCACAGTGAACTTGCCTTGATTCAAATCATGGATATGGAACGTGGCAAATTGTAACAAAGGGGCTGGTAGAAAGTAATCCCAGGATTGACGCTATTTGGCGCGCATGACCTCGACCACGCCGTCAGTTCCACACGGCACGACCAGGTTACAATTGGAGCAGCGCCATGCGCTATCCTCATCGAGTATCGCCTGCTGCTGGCAGCGCGGACAGTGCATAACCTCATGAGGTGGTATCACCCCAATATAGGGCGAATGTCCTGCTTTTTGCCCCCAGACCAATTCATAGTCGGTATGCCATGTCTGGAACGTCGCGCCGACAATACCGCGTTCAGCCAGCATGTCCGCCATTTCTTTTTCTTCCCACAGCCGACTCGGCATATATGCATTGATGCGCCGCGTCGTCAACAATAAGCCACCAGACCGCAGCACCCGTATGATCTCATCCAGCGCCGCTTTGGGTTCCGGCATAAATTCCAGGGCTTCCATGCAGGTCACTACATCGAAGCTGTCATCAGGGAAAGGCAGCGCCGTACCATCGGCCCACAGCAGCGTCACATACTCGTGGAAGTGCTCATTGGCGATCTTCTCTGCCGCCTGCGTGATCATCTTCCGGCTGAGTTCCACACCGATGATGTGCCCCTCAAACCGAGCATGTTGGCACAAAGCCAGCGGCAAACGGCCTGTACCTGTAGCGACATCCAGCACCATCGGGTCTGTTGCTGGCAGTTTCGCCAGCAGGGGTTGCGCCAGATAAAGATGTTCCTCGACATCATCATACTGCTTGATATTGTCATAGCGGCTGGCATAGACATCGTACAACCAGATAACCACGCGCTTCCCCAGATAGACGCCTTCTGTATCGATCAGCAGCCACCATGCGGCGAATCCCACGATGAAAATCAGGGCAATCACCGTGACCAGTGGACTCATTTCAGCAGGCCCTCTTCCCGCAGATAGGGCACACAACGGTTGACGCCTTCTTCCAGGCTCACCTGTGGCTGCCAGTTGAGCAGCGTTCGCGCTTTCTCAGTCGAATAGGTCGTTTCGCCGATCATCTGGTCAATCAGGGCCGGTAAGTCTTGCGGCTCACCGCGTAGCTTGAGGAAAAATTCGATCACAGGTGCAGCGATGATCGCGACACTTTCTGGGATGCCCAACCAGGAACTATGCCCGGCCAGTCGCTGATATGCTCCCATGAACGCCCGCCATGTTGGTGCCGGATCGGGTGAACAGTTGAAGGCTTCACTGACCGCTGCCGGATGTGTTGCCAATACCGTCATCAGATCGACTACATCATCGACATAAATCGGATAGCAGTTGCCCTGGCCCTTGCCAATGAAAATCGTCGGCTTACGTTTGGCCAGCCCGAAGAACTGCTTCGTCCAGAAGGTGCTGCGGGGTCCATAAATCATGCTTGGTCGGATGATGCTGTAGGCCAGATCATGCGCGTCTGCAATTTGCTTGAGGGCCGCTTCCGCCAGCGACTTTGTGCGATTATACGGCGGCGTTCCTGGCACCTGTGGCCGATCTTCCGTAACAAGGCCCTGGTTGTGGTAGCCATACACGGAAACGGTACTGACGTGTACCAACCGTCCGACACCTGCCTGTGATGCCGCCATCGCGACATTGCGCGTCCCCTCGACGTTGACTGCGCGTTGTTTTTCCATATTGCCAAAGGCAATCGCCGCTACATGGAAGACAATCTCGACGCCTGGAATGTGCCTTGCGAGACTGTCCGGCTCTGTGACATCGCCTTTGACGATCTCGACACCATCCAGTCCCCGAATGTAATCAGCACGATCAGGGTTACGTGCCAATGCCTTGACCTGTGCGCCATCTGCTGCCAGCCGACGCACCAGCGCCCCGCCTAAAAATCCGGTTGCACCCGTCACGAATACGCTTTTGCCTGCCAACGACATAGGTCCCCCTGTACTACTTGTTATTTGGGCCTGGATGCTTTCACAACCACGTATTTGGTATTCCCGCCCAGCAATTCCACAGACCGAAAATGCTCCTCGGCGACCGATTCATAGCGTAAGAAGGCATTCGCCACCCAGATTAACGCGCCATCTCTTTTAAGATGCGCCTTAGCTTCCCGAATAATGCGATGAGCGACATTGGTCGTCACATCGAACTTGTCGTGGAAAGGCGGGTTCGTGACGATCAGGTCGTACTGTTGGCCATCCAGCGCGCTATAGACATCACTGGCCAGCGCTTCTGCATTGCCGATGTCATTTTGGGCCAGGGTCGTCTGGCTGCATTCGACCGCCAGCAAGTTATCATCGACCATCGTCACTCGATCTGCATATTTCGCTGCCCAGCCGCCGATGACACCATTGCCGCAGCCAACATCAAGCACCGCTTTTCCGCGAATGTCCGTTTCAGGATCGACCTTTTCTAGTAAGAGTCGGGTGCCTTCGTCCAAAGCATCCCAACTGAAAATGCCCGGCATGGTGCTGACCAGTAATGATTGGCCATCTGGCAAATTGAAGGTTCGCTGCTGCCTCTGTGTGGGATCAGCGCCCCAGTCGCTTGGGTAGCGCGTGGCGGTTGGCTTGCCCAATCCACCTACACGGTGCCGCTTCTTGAAGATCAGCGTATTGGCTTCTGCGAATAGCTCACTCGCATCCTTGAGGATCGTCTTAGCGCCGCCTTTAGTTGGCCCACAGACATAGACCATGCCATCGTCGGCCAGCGATTTTGCAGCCGCCCATAATTGCGCCTTGGCGACGTCCCGCCCCTTTGGCACGAAGATGATGACCTTGTCGTAGCGTGCATCGCCCTGCGGATAAACAGACGTATGCACGTGCATGTTATTCTGTGCCGGCAGGGCGGCCAGATGGCTGTAATCCAGGTCATAGACATCCAATTGAGCGACCGTGCGCGCGAGCTGCCGTAGCAGCGTAAACGGTTCTGCGGTCAGGCTCAACACGCGATCTTTCGCGTCAAACTGCGCCACCTCTTGCAGCAGCGTCGTGCTGATCGTAGCGGAATCTGTTGCTTTCCCCATTTAGTTTGTCCCTAACAGCAGTTCAGCATCCCGGAACTGCATACCGTACAGATGGGCATACAGGCCGTTCTTTGCCAAAAGCTCATCATGTGTGCCCAACTCCACGATCTTGCCCGCTTCAACAACGGCGATACGATGCGCGATACGGACGGTGCTCAGCCTGTGGGCGATAATCAGCGTGGTGCGATTCTGCATCAGGCGGCCCAGTGCTTCCTGTACCAGATGTTCGCTTTCGTTATCCAGATTGCTGGTGGCTTCATCCAGCAGTAGAATGCGCGGGTCTTTGAGAATCGCACGCGCGATAGCGACGCGCTGGCGCTGGCCGCCGCTCAGTTTGATGCCGCGCTCCCCAACAATTGTGTCATACTGCTTGGGCAGTTCCATGATGAAATCATGGGCGTTGGCCGCTTTTGCTGCTGCGATCATTTCATCTTCGCTCGCCTCCAGCCGCCCATAAAGAATGTTGTCACGGATCGTGCCGCCAAAAAGCAAGGTTTCCTGTGGCACAATGCCGATGTGCTGACGTAAATTTTCCTGCACGATTTGCCGCACATCAGTGCCATCAATGCGGACAACCCCCTGCTGCACATCGTAAAAGCGCGGAATCAGGTTGAAGATCGTGCTTTTGCCGGCGCCACTGGGTCCTACCAGAGCGACGATTTCCCCTGGAGCGATGTCCAGCGCCACGCCGCGCAGTACCTCGAAGTCTTCATCGTAAGCAAAGCTGATGTCATCCAGCGAGATGCGCCCCTGGACGTCCTGTAGCTTGATCGCATCTGGCGCATCCTGCACCCCCGGCAGGGCATCCAGCAGATAGAAGACGCGCTTGGTCGCGCCCAGCGCCTCCTGGAACGTCGCGTACAGCCGCACCAGCGATGCAAAGTTGGCGGCAACTGTCAGGCCGTAAATCAGGAACGAAATGAGTGCGCCGCCTGTCAGCCGCCCGTCAAGCACTTCACGCCCGCCGAACCAGAGCACCAGTGACAGCCCACTGAACCCCATGAACGCCACAAATGGCCCGAAAACCGACCGAATGCGCAGCAGCTTGACCGTCGCGTCAAAAGCTTCCATGATGGCATTGCTGTAGCGCTTCTTTTCGTATGGCTCTCGTGCGAAGCTCTTCACCTCGCGGATATTCTGGAAAACTTCCTCCGCAACAACTGTTGCCTCGGCGATCCGTTCCTGGACGCGCTCGCTGTAGCGCCGGAACCCCAGCCCAAAAAACAGGCTGACGACCACGTTAATCGGTACCAGCACCAGGATGAACAGGCTCAGTCGCCAGTTGATGATGAACATGATGGTCACGGCGCCGATCAGTGTCAGCGTCTGTGACAGCAGGGTGGTCAGATTACTTGTGAGCGCGCCCTGCATTCGTGCTACATCGTTCGACATGCGGCTGATAAGTTCACCCACACGTGTATCGGCGAAAAAACCAAGTGAAAAACTCAGCAGCCGATTGTACAGCGATACGCGGATGTCCTTGACGACACTCTCACCCGCATAATTAACAGCATAGGTTTCCACCAGCGACGTCAGTGACCGTATTAGAAACACGACCAGTAGTAACAGGGTGATCTGGTCCAGCAGGGCGATGTCGCGCTGGTCAATCACACTATCGACGACCTGCTGAATAACGGCAGGGAACACCAGCCCCAATACGGAACTCATCACCAGTGCGACGACAGCAATCGCCAGCCAGCCTGAATACGGCCGCACATAGCTGAACATGCGCCGCCATTGGACCGGAACATCCGGTGTAAAAATTTCTTGCGACAATCGCCGACGACGAAAATATCGCATCATACCCATGAGGTGCTTTTCCTATCTCACTTGCGAATAGGCTTGGTCATGCCTGTAGACAGACCATTTCCTATCATAGTCGCTTTATACAAATTAAGCATGAGGTGATTTTGTGAGGTTCCAGCCACGTATTTTGCTGCTCTACGCGGATTGCATCATGCTGATTACGACGCCCTGGGTGTCCATCGGCAGCACCATCACCCGCGCCGGAATCTGAATATTCTCGAAGGCAATTTCGATAGCCTCTGCGATGCGGTCATGATAATCATGCGCCAGGAAGACCATCGCCGGACCGCCGCCGCTGGTGGTCACGCCGATAGAACCCGCCAGACGGGCGACTTCCGCCACGTGGGCAAAGCCGCCAATACGCCGCTGAACGGCATCGTTCATGATGCCGTTGCGCAGTGTGGCCGCGATGGTGTGTAAATTGCCTCCGCTGAATGCTTCCATCAGGATAGGCAGGCTGTGCAGACTTTCCAGCATATCGGCCATGCTCACACGCTCGGGCATCTTTGGGCGGTCGTAATGGTCATCCATCCGAACAGCCACAATCAGCTTGAAAGGTGCCAGTGCCAGCGACCGATACAGGACCTGCGCGCCATCATGACTATGGGCTGTCAGCCCACCAATGATAGATGTAACGCTGTGGTCGGGGCGTTTAGTTGCAGTTGCCGCCAGTTGGATCAACTGCGAGCGATCATAGGGATTTTCCAGCAGGTTGTTAGCCCCGATGATGCCTGCCGTCATGAATGCTTGTTCGGCTCCCAGGCCACTGTTCAGCGGAATATCGTTATGAATCCGTACCGTGATGCCCTTTGGCGCGCGCTCAAAGGCCTGGAAGATGCGCATCATCCCCAGCACGACCGGATGCCGCAGGCCCAGCGCATAACTACCAGCCCCTTCACCAGAGGTTTCGACGATCAGGTTGTCATCATCACGCGGGGTAATCTCGACCTGGGTATACAGGCTGAGGGCCAGGCCCAGCGTCCGCAAATTCGGGCCGAAGTCCGTCATAGTGGCTGGTAGCCGAATCTTGATCTTTCGCAAGGGGTTCCCTTTGGCGCGTGTCGGCACTCAGTCCATTCTACAATTGGAACTAGAGTTGGACCACCGGAAGGACAAAGGTGACGCTTGTTCCTTCGTCAAAGTTGCTTGATGCCCAGATGTCACCCCCATGTCGCTGGATGATCGTCTTGGCAGTCGTCAGCCCCAGCCCATACCCTGGGATGGCTGTTACGCGCTCGTCACGGCTTCTGTACATCCGGTTGAAGATGCTGTCCAGTTCATCATCACTGATGCCGATACCCTGGTCCGCCACGCTGCAATACAGCTCGGTCACGTGCCCCCACGCATGGATCGCAACCGGATGCTCGGCATGTGAATACAGAATCGCGTTCGTCAGCATATTTTCAATGACGATCTGCAACCGTTCAGGGTCGCCCATGACGACCGGCAGCGGCGTTTGCAGCGATGTCGCGATGCTGATCTGATGTTCACGTGCCAGCGGCTGCACACGGGTAACGGCGGCCTTGATCGTGTCGTCCAGCCGTATCGGCAGGTGACGCAACGGCATACCAGCCTCAATCCAGGCCAGGTCCACCAGCGGTCGTACGACATTCTGCAATTTTTCGCTGGTCTCATGGAGGCGCTTAAGAAAACGCTCCTGGTTCTCGTTCAGTTCCCCATAGCGATCAATCAGGTCGGCAAATCCTGTAATCGCGGAAATCGGGCTTTGCAAATCGTGAACAATAGCCGCGCTCAGGGCTGATCGCCGCGCTTCCAGGTCACGCTGTTCGGTCACATCCCGCAGCAAAACCACCCGTTCGCCCGTTTCTATCGTGCCTGCGATCCCTTCAGCCAGACGGCGATGCGGCAGCCGAACATCAAGCTGCTGGGTGCCATCGCGCTGGAAAAGATTCATCAGGGCGTGATTGCTGCCGAAAGTCTCTTTGCAGGTTTTGCCTGTGATCGCTTCAGGGGATGTCGCCAGCATGGCAGCCGCAGCCGGATTGACGTGCTGCACACGGTCATCCAGCGTGATAATGAGGCCTTCACCACTACTGCGGAACAGGAACTCAAACAATGTGTTGGTATTAAGTGCTTCGGTCATCGTCGACGCAGTCTTCTAATCTTCGATCTCTACACGAATTTCTACACGCTCGGTTTGTGGTTCAGGCTGAAGGTCAGGTTCAGCCTCTACCACCAGGGTAGGCGCGGCGAACATTGAAATCGGCGTTTGTGTGTCGCCATCAGGGTCGATGATTGCTTGCCAGCGCGCATCCCCCGCCAGTTCCTCGGTCGTTCCGCTGGGGAATTTAACCGTGATTTTGGTGCGCGTCCGGCGCACACTGACGCCATACTGCCGCACCGTAATCGCACGATCCCACCCAAACATCCCGCCGACCCAGACTTTGCTCTGGTTGACAATACGAATACCCAACAGCTTGTGCAGCAGATGCAGCGGCACAATTCCCGCCAGGTGATCGCGTTCACCCAGGCCAAGCGGCTCGTCTGCATGGTAAAACTGGCTGAATGAACCTTTGTCTTTTGTAACCGCAAGCTGGGCAGCGATCAGCGCCTTCAGCATTTCGCCAGCCTGCTTGGCGGCATCGGCAGCGATTAGCCCTTCACCCACCAGCGTCAGCCAGAATGGCCAGATACCCCCGCCACCTTCCGCATTGCTGGGATCATAATGCTTACTGTTCGCTGGAACCATTGTTAATCCATTTGGTCGCCAGAACATATCCGTATCAGTGACCAATTTGATAAGTGCTTTACGCTGATTATCGGGCAAATCCCCGACCCACAGCGGCAGCAGCGTATTCACATCAATGCCTGTGGTATCCAGCGTAGTCGCGCTGATGGTATAGACGCGGCTCAGGCCATCGCACCATATGCGGTCAATACGGGCATACGTGTTAGCCGTCGTCAGTACCCCATGCCGATGGTGCCACTGAAAATCCTCGGTTGTATGGCTCTCGCTGATGGGCCGTTCCCGATCGTCCAGACCTTCAATATGCAGCCGAATACGCGGAACATGATTTACCCCACCTTCAATGCGCACAACCAGCCGATTTGGGACCAGCAGGCTGTGGTCGATTTCATGTTTGATGTCCCCCTCACCGTTGTCGAGGATGCGTGCGCCGTGGGTAGTAATGTGCGTATCACGGTCATGATAGACGAAGTGCCCATCCTGCCACAGGCTGTCCAGCCGCTTGCGTAATATGCTGATGATTTCGTTCAGCATTGGCAGCACCGACTTCTTATCCAGATGTTTGGCCATATGATGCAGGGTCGTCGCTTCTGCCAGCAAGTAGGCCAGTAAATCCGGCCCCTCGACATAGCGAATATCCGCCCCCTGCGACCAGGGCTGCCATGCGGCAAACGTCGGGAAGGCGACATATCCCGTTTGGCGCTCATCCTGCCACTCAGGGTGTTTATCCCGATCCATATCCCGATCATTCGATAACCATCGATCCAGAAAGCTCAGCAGTGCCGGGAAAACAGCTTCAAGAAAAGCATCATCCTCGCTTTGTTGGAAGATATGCCACGCCATCCTGGCCAGCACAGGCAAACACAGCAGCCCTTGCTTATGACCATTGATGGCGGGTCGATTATCAACCGAGCCGTCGCTGTCTTGCAGTGCCAGGTAATTGCGAATGATGCCCTGAGCAACTTGCGGGTCAATCGTGGCCATCGCTGTTGCGGCCAGGTACGCCGTGCGCGGGTCCTGACCATCCCATCCGCGCGGATAGTCGCTGCCATCACCTTGCGCACTGTAGCCATGTTCAGGGAATCGCTTGGCCGCAAACGTATGTTTCGGGAAAGCCCCGGCGCCCGTAAAGAACGCCTGAATCAGCCGATTGTAGGACGCTGCGATCAAAAAGTCCCAATCGTGGTTGCTGGTCTGCACTTGTGGGATCATCAAAGCCGCATCGTCGATTTGCTGGAAGTAAGCCTGCCAGCCTGTAGATAGCCACGCCATCGAGCGCATCAGGGAATCGCGGCGTTCCTTGCCACCCACATGCACCCAGCGAACCGTTGCACTGCTGTTCCCTTCGACGTGGATGTCTCGTCCCACCTTCGGACGGTCATCACGCGCTTGGCCACCCTCAACCATGACGATAGGTGCCAATTCAGGCAGGTCTCCCAGATAGAGTGCCTGCCCATCAGCCAGATCAATCAGACCAAGTGCCTGCTCTTTGTTCTTTCGG
The DNA here is from genome assembly GCA_020634165.1 of Anaerolineaceae bacterium. GTDB lineage: Bacteria > Chloroflexota > Anaerolineae > Aggregatilineales > Phototrophicaceae > Phototrophicus. The sequence goes on from JACKCF010000001.1 coordinate 1,701,949, forward strand.
ATCACATGGCCGTAGATATCAAAGCGCAGCTCAACAGAATCACTGGAGGCGTTCGTCACCGTAATTGCACAGCCAACAGTCTGGGAATCCATCGCCCAGAATTGCATCATCACATTGATGTCTGCCAGCAGTGCGCCTTCAACTTCTATGTAATTCGGGGCAAATGCAGTTACGACGGGCGGCTTGTGATAGGCGGCCCCTTCATAAAACAAACGGCCGTCGTGTTCCCACATGGGGACCAGGCTAACAAGCCCTGCACGACCGCCGTATTGCGTTTGTAATGCGATTGCTGTTTTGTCACCGTCGCTCAGCCGGACTTGCCAGCTCTGGTCATCGAAGTAATCCGTTTTGCTCAGTCTGGCATCACTTGCCAGGATGAGTAGCTCGGATTGCTTGCTGTCCAGTTCCCAGCGACGGAGGTTTTTCATTCTCGATTATTTCCTATCCTGGACCACGTTCGGGTGGCCTCATCAATCACCAGTATATCGCCGTTGTAGGCTTGTAACACATGGTATCCAGGTGCCGAAACATAATTGCCGCTGGCATCCACTTCGCCACCATGATGGAACTCATAGCGCGTGACGAACCCCAGCTCTGGATCGACGGCCCAGCCAATCAGGTTACGCAGGTCGTCATTTTCCCGCCACAACTTGCCAAAACCACGTATTGGCTGTTGCAAGCCTGGTTCCGGCGGCACCAGCGAGGCATCTGTCTCAGGCATGCCTTCTTCCCATGTATCATTATATACGAGCCAAACCTGATTTCCGTTTTCATCTATAGTCAAAACCCATATCTGCTGGACGGGTTCCAGCCAGAACATGCGCCCATTCTGGAAGGCTTGTTCAGCCATGAAAACTTGGCCAACGGTCGGGGTCGGGAAGCCCTCCGGCAGGGGTGTCGTTGTGATGGTCTCGGTAGCGGTTGGTCCCGTGCTGGCGACCTGGGCATCAGTCGATGCGGTACCCGCTGGCGTCATATTGACGTTGGTCCCTTGCGGTTCCGAGGTTGCGGTCACTTGCGCGCCCTGTGCATCGGATGGCACGACCATTGTGTGCACAACTGTCACCTCGCGCGTAACCTCCACGACAAACTGTGTGGCCGGTTCACCAACCTGGCAGGCCGCTATAAGGGCCATTATCGGCACGAGTAACAAGGCTAGACGATATCGCATAGTAATCTCCACGTTTTGCGTCACATTTGTGTTGCTGCGCCATAGTGATTGCAGCAGTAATTGCATACTGATTACGCCAGATCAGCCCTCCAAATCGGGCGAAATAGCGTCTTTTCCAACAAGCAAGTCATTTTATCAGACACCTAATCAAACGCAACCGTTCCTGATTCACTGGCCTCAGAGCGCAGATCAATCGTTGTTTTGGAAGGCGATTCATATCTGTTTCGCAGCGGAATAACACCTGTTCCTGTCGTCATCCGCTGCGTACAATACACACAGCAACTACAACCGAAGTACGATTCTTTATGCTAGCAAGGCAATCATGAATATTCGACCCACAGGCGTTACCCTCAATAAAACCGAAGGCTATCTGGAAATTACCTGGTCGGATGACCGCGTGTGCAAGTACCCACTATCCCACCTGCGCGAGGCATGCCCCTGTGTAGAATGCCGGGGTGGTCATCAGAATATGGGCATGGAACATGCGCCCAAGAATTTGCTGGAATTAAAGCCTGTCCGTGACTATACCGTAAATTCGCTGCATCAGGTCGGCAACTATGCGCTGCAACCAGTATGGAACGATGGGCATGACAGTGGCATTTATACCTGGGAATATTTGCGCCACCTTTGCCCGCAATCTGAATCATCAGAGTAGCGCTTACCTGGCACGATAATTAAAAAGCGAGATGGTTGCAGCCGTCTCGCTTTTTTGTACTGAAAATGTGGTCGAAAGTTAGTCGTCCCACACTGGCTGCCGAATATCCGTAATCAGTGGTGTATTGGCGAAGTTACACGTCGTCGCCTCAGGAATAAATCCCTCGCGAATTTGCGCCATCTGCGCATCTGGATTGAAGTAGTTATAGACCGCTCGCGATGACTCCGCGATCACAGGCAGTGACTCGCTGTAATCCAGCCATTCTGGTTGATGCAGCATCATCACCATGACGTAATCCCCACCCGGCGTAAAAAACACTGCCGCATTGCCGTGCGTATCTGGAATCCAACCGTGCTTATGGGCGACGCGCGTATCGGCTGGGACGCCTGCCTTGAGCAGCGCATCCACATTGTTATTGGACATCACATGCAGCATCTGCCGACATTCGCGCGGCTCTATCGCGCCATCGAGTAACGGCTCATCGTTGTAGCCGCAGTTGTAGATGTCAGCCAGCAGCCATCCCATATCCTCGACTGTTATCTGATTGGAGAAGTCCGCATTGCTTTTGGTTGCATCCACACTCGTCTCTGGAATAGTCAGTGGACGCGGTGGCAGCGGCGGATTGTTTGGGTCCAGCGTATAAGGCGCCACGATGAAGCTGTTGGTCAGCCCCAAATCCTGGTACATCTGTGTGACGGCATCGGCACCGTCCCATTCATCACCACCGCCAATCGTGCTTAAGAGGCGGTTGGTCGCAGCATTCTCACTGCAAATCATCGTATTGGCGATGTCTGTTGCCAGTCGCACATCCGGTGGAGTGTCGAGCGTGGCATACAGTTCAGCCAGGATGGCAACCTTGTTGATGCTCGTGCCACTGAAGGCATACTCGCTGCCAAAAGTGATCGCTTCGCCTGTTTGCAGGTCCATCAGGAACATCGCTCCGAAGCGGCTCGTTGCCGGGTCAAAACCGCCGTTGAGCGCAATACGGGCGATCTGCTCACCCAATTGGGCAAATGCCGGACTAACAGGTTCGGTTCCCTCAGCCGCGCCACTGCTGCTGATAACCGAGGGTGTTGGTGTCAGAGTGGGCAGATTCAACGTCGAATCGGTAATGGGGTCCGTGTTGAAATAATTCCCCTGAATTTCCAGCAGGTCAATTGCAACCCAGGCAAAACCAGTTGGCGACTCTGGATAGCGGATCTGCACCCAGGGGAACTGCGTATGATACCCTGTGATTTCGTAGCGCTCGCCAGCCTGGGCAACCCCCACACGCGGATACTGTGTGCCAGGACCATAGCGCACATTAATCTCACCCTGGACGATGCCTGCCACGTTAAATGAAGGCTGGCTCGTCGCCGTAGCCGAAGGCGTCATCGTGACGCTTTGGGCGCTGCTTCCTGCTTCGGTCGTTGGCGCAAGGATCGTAGCGATTGGCGTCGAAGTTGGTTGCTGCTGCACACTGACCGCTGACGGATCGATAATATCCTCGGAAATCGGCAGAGTGAATTTATCCCCGGTAACAGTCACAATCTCTTCGTAAACCCATCCAATCGGCTCCAGCGATACCGGATCGGCGATCAGCAGCCAGGGATAAAACTCGCTGCGGGCGATCACCGGATAAGATGTGCCCTGGATCATCTGCCCAACCTGGTCAAAATCCACGCCAGTTCCGGCCCGAATATTGACTTCATTGCTGGCGGTGGCATTCACATTGCTGAGCTGTGCCTGCGCGGTCTGGAACAAGAGCAACAGACCTGGCACGAGCATTAGGATGATCAGAAAAGTATGTCTGAGGCGCTGCATGGGATTTCCTGTATCAATGGACATCACGGCGGCCATTATAGCATGGGCCACTTTGCCGATAACCCGCGTTTTTCCTACGTTTTAGATGTTGACAATAGCCTGAGTTCTGATATGATTTGCAGACCTTGCCGAAGTGGCGGAATTGGCAGACGCGCTACGTTCAGGGCGTAGTTCTCTTTACGGGAGTGTGGGTTCGACTCCCACCTTCGGCACAAACGACGTCAGGTTACGACCTGGCGTTTTTTGTTTGCTTACTCGTCATATCATTTTGACGTTTGCTGCGATGCACACTTTTGTAAAGCGCATGTTCATCGTATAGTTAGCCATATGACTCTGGCAATGTGATTACGTGCTGTCTATGTCTACAGAAACGCGCCAGCAACCGCAACAACCAACCCGTGACGCCAAACGCCGTGCGCGCCAGTTAAGCAGCACACAGGTGATGTTCGCGGTTATTATCGCCATTGGCCTGATGCTGGCGATCAACTTCAGCACCCGCATCCTCGCAGATCGTGATCTACAGACGATCAAGAAAACCGTCGAGGACGAAATTGAGGATTTGCGCCAGGAACAGGCCGACCTCATCAGCGAACGTGACTTTGCCCAGAGCGATTCTTATGTGGCTTTGTGGGCACGCAGCGAGGGCCGCATGGTCCGCGAGGGTGAAATTCTGGTTGTCCCCGTCCCGCTGTCCTCAGCCCTGGAAATTCAAACGGACCAGTCCTTCTTGCAGGTAGAAGCGGAAACTTCGTTGCCGCGCCCAGAAAACTACCAGCTCTGGTGGAGCCTCTTCTTCGATTCAGAACCGCCGCAGTAATAGCTTAAGCCTCAGCGGATGTTGAATCGTGCTGGCTCGGCGCATAAATACTGAGCAGCAGCAGCACAAAACCAATCCCAAAGAATACCGCCGCGATCAGCAGCAGTGTGGTGCTGGAGTTCAAAAACCCTGAACGCACCAGTGCCAGGAAGATTTGCACCATAAAACGATTTTCTGTGCCCGAAAGTTGCCAGTTAGCCGCTAGGCTGTTGAGTGTTGCCGCCTGTAGCATCAGCAGTGAAAGTAGCACAAGCAGCCCACTAACCATAATGATGCCGCCTGTCCAGCGTCCAAAACTCCTCAGTGAACCCACAACGAGCAGGACGATCAAACTTAGCAAGGCTATTGGGCAAACAAACAGCAGCGCAATCCCTTGTTGATTGAGCTTCACCAACAGGTTCAGGCCCTGCAACTCCGTTGCCTCGATATCAAGTGCTTTCAGTGTGACCGAATCCGGTAGACCCGTGCCAATCGCTCGCAGCCAACCCGAAATGCGCTCAGACATAGGGCTGTAAAGCGCTTCAGGTGGTTGGCACAGCGGCATCTGCACATCTGAACCGTTGAGATGCTGCTGGATAGTGTCAATTTCGTCAGCGGTACAGGCAGGCAGCGCCAGGAACAATTGCTCAACAGCCGTTTCATTTGCCGTTCCAGTCAGATTACGCTTGAGTGGAACCAGATCAATAGGTTGATCCACGATGCCGAAGCGTCCAGTGGTCACGCCATCGATGACACTAATGACCAGATCAATTTGCTGTCCAATCCATTCCGGCGGAATCAGATCAGCCGTGATGGTGTGCCACTCTTCGCCGCTGATGCGTTCTGACAGACCGGAAACGTTGAAAGGCAGCCCTTGTGTTGGGTTCGCGCGCGTCTCGCTGACAATAACTGTTAACAGGTTAGGAACCAGTTCCTGGTAAACCTGATCGCGACTGAGTGCCGCACGATACGTGTCCGTGTTGAAGATCGCCTGCGAGACGGCCAGATCAATCGCGGCCAGCAAAAAGAAAAGAACGGCCCATAGCGCAATAGCTACAGCGAGTAAACGTGCGGGCCATTTCATAAGGAGAGTGCATTTCTCATAGTCAAATCACACTGAGAGATTTACGAGGATGCAGAATGCTGTTCGAGTCGCAAAAATGGTGGCGGTGTGCCTGCGTAACCAATCAATTTGGCTGTTACACGGCCTACCTGGACGGTGCCGCCTAGATCACTCCCAGACTTTACAAGCCCTAAACCGAAAACCGTGCCATCGGGTGTCTGTGCGCTGCTTGTCAAAGTGCCGATTTTTTGCCCTTCGGCGACAATGTCAACCGGAGTTGGCTGGATTTCGCTCAATTCCAGGCGGACCAACAGGCGCGCAATGCGTTCTCGGCTGTCCATTCGCGCGATAATTTCCTGCCCCGTATAACAGCCCTTGTTAAAGCTCACCTCATCATACAGCCCAATTTCCAGTGGAATCGTATTTGCGAATTCGGGTGCAGCAGGGTGCCCCGCCCGGATGCGCAACACATTATATGTAAGCGATCCCGCCGGAATCAGCGCGTATGGTTGTCCCCCTGCAAGCACGTGCTCATAGATAAAAGGTGCTTGCCCAAGATCGCAGATAATCATCCAATGGCTGCCAACGAGCGGCTTGTTCCTGAGTATCATAACAGTAGCATCGGCAACTGAAAGTGATTTGGCAACCAGCACGTCAGACTGGGTGAAATCACTTTCCAGCTTCATGACGATGTCTTTGGCATTTGGCCCATGCAATCCGAACAGGACTGTTTGGGCTGTGATGTCAGCGACTTGCACATCATCGCCGAAGAAAACTTTGCTTTGCAAAAACTGGCGCACAACGGGACCACGTCCTGGCTCGGTAATGAGTAGCAAAGCGTCGTCTATCGCGTAAACCATTACCCGATCAATCACGCGCCCGTTCTCATTAGTGAAAATAGTCGCGCGCCCCTCGCCATCTGCGAGGTTAACAAGCTTGTTCGTTGACATGCGATTGAGAAATTCAGCGCACGTTTTGCCCGTGACGCGCAGGCGACCCTGATGCGAGCGGTCCAGAAGGACGGCATTTTGTAGAGCGTGAGCGTATTCGGTTGCTCGGTCGGTGTAGTGCAGTGGAATGCCATCCTCGGCCAATGTCGCCCCATGCCGGAGATGCGTATCGCGCAAGCTCATGAGCAGACCTGCGTCGCATCCTGGCGCGCCACTCGTTCCTGCTGGATAATTTCCATCAATTGGGTGGCTGCTGTGTCGCGGTCCTCATTGATGATCGTATGGTCGCATTCAACCTGGAAGGGCAGTTCAAGCAGTCTGGCTCGCTCAAGCCGTTCTAGGATGACATCTTCCGTATCTTCACGGATTTCCATTCGTTCTCGCAAATTAGAGAGAATATCTGCTTCTGAATTGCCAGGAACAGTGACGAACACCAGCACCGTATCAGTCGGATAGGATTGCTTGAGGATGCGCGCACCCAGCACTTCGATGTCTGCAATAATATCTCGTCCAGCTTCCAGCGCCTGTTCGACACTGGCACGCGGCACACCATAGAAATTGCCCGGTGTCACTTCCTGATATTCAACCAGTTGATTGTTGGTAATCATGCTCAGGAATTGGTCTTTAGTCAGGAAGTGGTAGTCAATGCCATCGATTTCACCAGGCCGCTTGTCACGGGTCGTCGTCGTTACCAGTTCAAACAGGTCGTCCATCTCCGCCAGCGCAACCTTCATCAGCGTATTCTTACCCGCGCCGCCCGGACCGACCATCACAAACAGTAAACCGCGTTCTGCTTTGTCTACCACCATCGCATCCTATCTCTTTCTTGCTTGGGTACAGTTTAGCATCATCACCTTGCGCCGACCAGACAGCAACCTGCCAGTTCACATTAAGGCCGTTAATTAAAAAGAGCCGCCCAGGTGGGCAGCTCTTTTGTATTGTGGATTGCATCACCGATTTACGGTTCAGCAATCGTGATATCGGTAATCCACCAACTCTCTTTGAAGTTGAACGGATCACCGATTTACGGTTCAGCAATCGTGATATCGGTAATCCACCAACTCTCTTTGAAGTTGAACGGACTCTGGTTATAGCTCTGGAAGTCGTTCCCCTCGTCAGGCCCAATAGCATTCTGGCGATCAAAGCGGAACCTCAACGTGATGTACGGATTGCCTGCACCAGCGTATAGCGACAGGTCATGTGCCTTAGGAATCCACTCTGTTGGAATTTCGCCAACATTGTCTGGCATACCGTTACCGTAGTAGGTTGGATCGTCGAAAGCCACACCAGAGTTGGTGCCGTAGATACGCAAGCCAACAACCGCACTGCTGGTAGCTTCGTAGTAATCCAGCCAGATTGTGTGTGTACCCGCCGGGATTGTCCGCAGAACCGTTCTGTAGTTAACACCCTGGTTACGCCAGTTGTCGATGAGCAGACATGTGCCTGTAAAGGTTGGCGAATCATAGTCAGTATTGGTGCCACCTGTGTCCTCACCACTATGACCTTTGTCCACACAGCTTGGGTCAGTCTGGTCATAGTCAACCCAAAGCCGGACGCCATCATCAGCCCAGGTCTCGAAGACAAAGGTCGTCGCCTGGCTTAGTGTAAAGGTCCTCATAAAGCGGATGGATACATTATCCTGGCCCCATGTGTCAGACACAGCCGGGAAGTCACGTCCGAGTTCGTCACTACCGAATTGATAATCGATGTCTGTCCCGACTGGAACATTCGCGTAATCTCGGTTGAGGCCCGGCACATTGACACTCCCGTCAAAGTCCAGGTTACGACCTGTGAAGAAGTCAGCGGTCCAATCACCAGCCCAGATGCCAGTCGGCGGCGCACCCATGAGGCCGTTTTGTGTCCAACTGAACCCGCCATCTGTACTGACTTCCACAGTTGATCGACCTCGCCAGTCTTGTTCATAGTACGTGTAGTACTGGACGACAGGATTTATAGCACCAGTCAGGTCGAGTACACCATCAAGCATCAGCGACGAGTTGCTGCGTTGGACGGCACCGACATCTTCTGCTTCAGTCTGGCCGTATTCAGGACTATCAGTGAAGGATGTATTGCCGGAAGTACCCTGCGTCATGATGATCGTTTCACCACCGCTGGACTCGAACCATTGCATTTCAAAGCGATAGGTACAACCGGACTCTAGCAGTGCACGGCCAGTATCCGTCTGATCACCGTGATACGTCCAGTTGTCGATCATATTCCATTCGTCTTCAGCCATCGGCATATCTGGTGTCGCCGTGATCGTACAAGGACCACTTGCAACCTCGTAGCGCATGCGGACGCCGTCATCACTGATCGTCTGGAACAGGTACAGCCCTGGCTCGATCTGACCGCCGATAGAGGATGGACCAACCAGTGCTGTGGCCGCTTGCCAACGACCAGCGATATAGTTGGAGTCAAGGTCCGCCGCACCAGGCTGCGCCCGCATCGCCTGATAGTCAGGATAGACGATGAAGTTATCAAAGTTGACGAAGCTATAACTATTGCTGTTATTTGGCAGTGGCGTTCCGTCGAAGTACCAATCTGCACAGCGATCAGTGCTTCCTCGGCCCATTGGGCAGCCCACATCACTTAAGTTGACGAATTCACGCCGCCAGGTTAACTGACCCAGACCAGACGTTGGGCTTTGGCCACGGCCAAAGGTCTGGCTGATGCCCCAGATACCTTCAGGAATCCAGTTGCGCAGGTTCCGTGCCCGGTCAAAGAGGGACCCTTCAGTAATATCACGATCAATCACGAAGACTTCAGGATCATTATATTCGACACGCACTTCATCGATATACCAGCCATCCCATTCTGTGCCACCGTACAGGGAATCCAGTACAAACCGGATGCGGATCAGGCGACCTTCGCCTGTACCGCCGCCCTTGGCAAACTGGGACAGATCAACGCGCTCGTACTGCCAGGTGTAGGTGCGTCGCTGGCTCAGTTCCTGCCAGACCACATTCCATTCACTCCAGCCGTAGTTCTTCTCATAGCACTGTGCGTAGCCGTTACGGCAGTAATTCATCAAGCTGTCGTCGGCATACTTATCAGGTTCAAAGTAAGCGACTTCAACACGCGCCTTATGGTTGCTGCCGATGGCGAAGCGTGACCAGAAATCGAGCATTGGGACATCTGCGGCATCCACGCCACGTAGGTCAATCCAGGTTGCCAGCTCAATCACCTGGAAGGCGTCTTCTGCTGTCGCAAACGCAGGATCAGAGATGCTTGACCCATCCTGGAATGGTGGGGCAGCTGCCTGACCTTGTGGACTATCATGGAAGCTCGACGTGCCGCCGCGACTTGCCCAGTTAATGGATTGCCACTCGCCACCAATGTACCAGTATTGGTCATCAGGGTCGCTCGTTGTGTCAATACCATCGTAGAAGACCACACCACTACCTGCACCAAGAATGTTTCCATTGCTGTCAGTTGGGGTCGTAGATGGGCTCCACAAGCGCCACGCAGTAGTATTACGCTCCCGCATACGGATATCATCGATATAGTGACCGTCTGAACGATTACTGCCATCCGTGTCGAAGCTGAAGCGGATCAGAATATCATCATCATTCGGGTCACCCGGGATATCCTCACTGGTGAGAATGTCCATCATCGGTTTCAGGTTGACCTCAACACGCTCCCATGTCGTCTGGACACGTGTCTCACGATCCGTATTGGTCGTTCTGGTCTGCATACCTTCGACATAGGCCCACAACTGCCGCCAATCGGAATCTGTCTCGCTGGCTCGGCGCCATTCGACGAAGAGATCATCGTTATTTTCGATTCTGCGCCACCAATAGAACTCTAGCATCGGCTCAATCGGTGTAGGATCAGGCGTTGTACAACCAGATACGGAGCATGCGGACGAGCGGACGTTCGTTGGTGAATCCATGAACATATCGAACGCATACTTGGTGACTAAGTTGTAGAGCGAATTGTTATTGTAGTTACCGCCTGGTGTATCGGTATAGCTGTAGCCTGGGCTGCCCGTTGGTGGCCAGTGACCACCTTCTACACGACCCCAGTCGCCTTCCCAGTCACGGATTGATGTCACATCATCAACATCATCATAGAACGGATAGGGGAGGAAGCGATCACCACCGGTGCGTTCTAGCTGGATTTCATCAATCCACCAGCCGTTGTCCTCGACAGCGTCGTTACGCATGATGAGCGCGAAGCGCAAACGGAACCGTGTAACGCCCAGATCGACCAGCGGTTGCAACGAAATTTCCGTTGAAGTCATCTGACCATTTGTAATCGCACCGGAGTTCGTCCGATCAAGCAGCACACCACCTGCGGGTAACGAAGCATCGCCTGGTAGGGGTTGCCAGTTGACGGTACCCAGGCCAAAGGACGTATTCGGATCAGCCGTTACACCATCGGTTGTGTACTGTACTTCCAGACCGGTATGGCTGTTCACCAGATATTTATGCCAGAAGGTCAGCATCGGGTTGCCCGTGTCGCCCTCAAGGTCGGAAATACCGCGTGCGTCATTCAGATCGACAATGCCATTGAACTCGATAGAGTGGACACGAACATCGTCGTTGGTTTCGCCGACGGGGTTGCGATATTCCGTAAATGCGCTGGAATTGCGTCCTGGACTTTCGTGCCAGGCCATGCCACTACCGAGCGCACTCTCTGTCGTTAGTTCCCAGTGCCCGCTGGTGATGAAGTCATCTGCTTCAGCGGCATCGTTCAACTGCCAGCGCTGTGACGTATAAAACGTATCGCGCGGAGTAGAGTCAATCCTGAGCGTATCGAGATACCAGCGATTGACCTCAGTTGAGTTGTTGTTTTGGATACCAAAACGCAGGGCCACACGTTTACCAACAAAAGATGTCAGATCTATCGTGTTGTGCGTCCAGTTGTAGTTATAGGTTGATCCATCGTGCAGGCTGATCGGTGTCCAGTTCAGCGAACTGCGATTACCGCTCGCCAGATAGGCATCGTAGTCACCGACTTCGACCCAACCGGAAACGCCAGCTCGCATATCCCAGATGTCCCAGAACGTCAGTTTGACATCTGTCATCGTCGCTGGGATCAACACACTACCACGCAGTTCAAGATAGCAGCGATTGCCAGGTGGGAAGGGGGCGCCATCAGCGTACTCATCCCACATATAGTCAAGCGTATCCGGCAGTTTGCTGCTTTCACGGTTATACCAACCGCATGTCGTTGAGCCTGCCACAGGGTTGCCTGCGTTGTTAACAGCGGTGTCATCAGGATTAATCTTGAGGTCGGAATTATTGATGACCACATTCAGGCTAGCATCGCCCTGGTAGTCATAATAATCGACCTGGATGAAGTACAGACCAGCCGGTACCGTACGTTTGATGTTAAACAGACTCGACGGACCCGCATTGTGGACCCACCCGTCAACAATCAAACACTCGTCAGGTGCACTCGCTGCTGGGTCTGTAATGGGGTTGTAGCCCAGGCTTGCATCATCATAAATCGTCCACCGACCAGGTGCACTGGAAAAGTCCACGCCTGGGCCGCCCGGAGTGGTGCCTGTACCAGAGCAGCTTCCTGCGCCTGAGATGCTGTCAACCACATCGCTGCCACCATAACGACCACCATAGATCCAGATTCGGACGCCATCGTCCACTTGTGGAATGTTGATATTTAGCGTCACTTTGTCAGTAACATCTGGGTTAACCCAGATTGGCTTACGATAGGAAACACTCCAGCCATTCGCGTTCGTTACATGCGTGGTTGGGGTACCTGTTCCCCAGTCAAATTCAAGCTTGTTGCGATGCTGACCCGGCAGTTGGTAATTATATAGCCGATCAACTTCAGGACTCGACAGGGTGCCATTATTGTAATAGAAACCCAGCCAATCTTCGGAACCCGTGTAGAACGAGTCATCCAGACGCCAGTGAACGAATTCTTCTTGATTTGCTGAATCCGTCCATGGGGCTGTAAAGGAAAAATCCACAGCCGTTGGCGAAGGCTCTGGCGTATCGGATGGGATCGGCGTTGGCGAGACAATCGTTGCCGTTGGCTCTAGCGTTGGGCCAGGTACTGACGTATTCGTTGGGGGAGGCAGCGTACGTGTCGGTAGCGGGAGGTCCTCTGGTGTCTGCTGTGCGACCCAGGTCACGGTCAGCCAGAATTCTTCTGCACTAGGCATCTCCGCCAGCTCTTCTCCAGGAGTGCCGCTAGTCTGTCGACAGCCCCACTCGCCAGTGAGTGGGTCCTGCCCATACTCGGCTTTGAGGTCGTCGGGTGTATCTCCTTGCACGAGGTTGAGGGCAACCTGGCAGAAGACATTACCCAGTACAGGGCCAGACGCGCGAACAGCGACCCCAAACGAAATAATCAGGAGTACAGCAATCAAAGCATATTCAACCAATGCCTGACCGCGCTCATGATGGTGTGCAAACCTAAGTTTTGATTGTTTCATAGTGCTCCCCTGTATACACGGGCTGCAAGAATCTCTTTTTATGCTTATCACTATGCTGTTTATACTACCTGAAAATAACAACACGGTGGGTTTAAGTCTTGTTCTGAGTTGTATGAATGCCTTGACAACCTGCTCGTTACTCTTAATGTAACACTCGGCAGGGATCGAATAGGGGCTTTGTAACTAGATGACTGACCGATTTTGATCGACAATGTGAGGAGCAGCATTCTTATGAATTATTATGTAAGGAGTCTTTTTACATCATGACAGCAACAATCATCGATGGACGGCAAGTCGCCGACAAAATGCAAGCAGAAATCACGGAGCAGGCCGCCGCATTCGAGGAAAAACAGGGTTATCCACCTGGTTTAGGCGTAATCCTGGTCGGGGAAGACCCCGCATCACAGATGTACGTCCGCATGAAGCGTCGGGCTTGTAAGCGCGCGGGCATACATTCCATCGCAATTGACCTGCCTGCTACCGCTACCCAGGATGAGGTCTTGCAGGCCGTTAAATCCCTGAATGATGATCCACATATTCATGGCATACTGGTTCAATTGCCGATGCCAGATCATATTGACGAAGAAACCGTCCTCAGCGCTGTGAGTCTCGACAAAGATGTTGATGGCTTCCACCCCATTAATATCGGTGCACTGGCGATGAAAGGCCGTACCCCAACCTTTACGCCGGCCACACCCACGGGCTGCATGGTCCTGATTGACGAAGTTGGCGTGGACCCCAGCGGTAAGCAAGCGGTTGTACTTGGCCGCAGCAACATTGTTGGTCTGCCGGCTGCCTTAATGCTCATTAAAGCCAATGCCACAGTAACTGTCTGTCACAGTCGCACCCCTGATATCGTTGCCGAGGTTCGCAAAGCCGATATTGTCATTGCCGCGATTGGTCGTGCTAACTACGTTAAGGGCGACTGGATCAAACCAGGGGCGGTCATTATCGACGTGGGCACCAACAAAATTGATGACCCTGATAGTGAGAACGGCTATAAGTGGGTCGGTGACGTCGATTTTGAGGCAGCCAAAGACATCGCAGGCGCGATTACGATCGTTCCTGGCGGCGTCGGACCCATGACTATCACTATGCTGCTGAGTAATACGATGAAGGCTGCGCAGCGTTTAGCACAGAAGTAGCTGTTACACACGCTACAATAGGAAAAATGCTTCAACAGAAAGGGCCTTCGTTGACCACAAAACTGCTTAAGAACATTCATACCCTGGCCACGATGGATGATGACTTCACGGAGTTGAAGGACGCCGCCATCTTCATCCGTGACAATGTCATCGAAGCGGTAGGTGCGCTGGCGGATATGCCGGAGCAGACGGCGGATGAGGTTGTTGACCTGTCGCGCCACGTCGTCATCCCTGGTTTGGTAAATACGCATCATCACATGTTCCAAAGCCTGACGCGCGTCATCGCCCAGGATAAAGAGCTGTTCGACTGGTTGGTGACGCTCTATCCCATCTGGCGTAATCTGCGGAGTGAGCACATTAACGTATCTGCCAAGTTGGCAATGGCTGAACTCATCCTGTCCGGTTGCACCACCTCCAGCGATCATCTCTATATCTATCCCAACGATGTCACCATTGAAGATGAAATTCGCGCCTCGCAGGAAATCGGTATGCGTTTCCATGCTGCACGTGGCTCCATGAGCCTTGGCGAGAGTAAGGGCGGTCTGCCGCCCGATGCAGTCGTAGAGGATGAAGCCGACATCCTGCGCATCACGCGCAACATCATCGAAGAACACCATGATGCTTCGCGTTATGCCATGCTGCGTATCGTCGTCGCACCGTGTTCGCCTTTTACTGTGACCAAGGACCTGATGAAAGAGGCCGCTGATCTGGCGCGCAGCTATGGCGTCAACCTGCACACCCATCTGGCGGAAAATGTCAAAGACATTGATTTCAGCCTGGATATGTTTGGCCAGCGCCCCGGCGATTATGCTGAAGATGTCGGCTGGGTAGGGCATGATGTCTGGCACGCCCATTGTGTCCAGCTTGATGCCGCTGAAATTGGCCTGTTCGCTCGCACTGGAACGGGCGTCTGCCACTGCCCAAGCTCGAATATGCGCTTGGCATCCGGTATCGCGCCCATTCGTTCGATGCTCGATAGCAATGTCAAAGTCGGCCTGGGCGTAGATGGTTCCGCCTCAAATGACAGTGGCCACCTCCTTAATGAAGCGCGCTTGGCGATGTTGCTGCAGCGTGTGAAGGGCGATCCGGCTGCACTCAGCGCCCGTGAAGCCTTATATATCGCGACGCGCGGTGGGGCCTCGGTCCTGGGTCGTGACGACATTGGTATGTTGGCTCCTGGTATGGCCGCCGACATCGTCGCTTATAACATTGATCAGGTAGCTTTTGCGGGCGCACTCCACGATCCGGTTGCTGCGCTGACTTTCTGCCAGTCGATCAATGCCAACCATGTCTGGATCAATGGCCGCAACGTCGTCCGTGATGGCCACCTGACCACGCTTGACCTGCCTGTGCTGGTCGAGTCACACAATCGGCTGTCTCAACAGCTTATCAACGGGGCCTGAGATGGCGTCAATGCACTTAGGAGTAGCCTGTGCGGTCATCGATGATGATGGCCGCATTTTGTTGTCTCGTCGTGGCGATTTTGATGTCTGGAACCTGCCGACAGGGCGTCTCGATAGTGGGGAAACCCTGGCCCATGCTGCCGAACGGGAAGTTTTTGAAGAAACAGGCATCGAATGTCAGATCGAACGCCCGCTTGGCCTGTACTTCCAGCAGGGCAGGCAGCGCCTGAACACACTCTTTCTGGCGAGTCCTGTGGGTGGCCAACTGCACCAGCGCACCGATGAGACCACCGCCAACCGCTTCTTTGCACCCGATGATTTGCCGGATAACATCTTCGGTGATTTCATGATTGACCATGTTTATCAGGGTGGAACGCATCTGTTTACATTGGAAACGCCGCCGGAAGTCCTGCGAGAGGTCCGGCGTAAACTGGCTATTCGCTGGGTGTTCAACCTCTTGCGCGGCAAACCAGAACCCTCCTGGCCGAATATGGACGTCAACGCCGCCCTCATCATTCAGGATACCAGCGGCCAGCGAGTAGCGACGGTCCCCATTAACAATGAACAGTGGATACTGCGCGCGCCCCTCAAAGGCGATTTTGCTCCCTGGCAGCTACTTGCGAACCAACTGAATGAGCAGTGCAATTGGCACGATCTGCATATCGATTGGGTTGGCCTGGTGCAGAATCCGTCTGTAGACAGAGTGCTTTTCGTATTTCGCAGCATCGTGCCAGATGACTGGTTCTGCTCCCAACTACGCTGGACCTATCTGGCATCTGGTGACATCCTGCCTCTGGACCGCAGCTACATCGACCTTACTCGCGAACAGCCCGATGCCATTTGGACCATCATCCACGACCACTAACTTACTTTGCAGGCCCATCGCTTTTGAGTAGGTCGTCGCATTGCAATATGTTTCGTAGGGGCGCAATATATTGCGCCCATTGTGGTCCATACTTTGGGCACGACCTATAGCGACCATGTGCGCATACACCACTAGGGTTTATAATGGCCCGCCTGACCAAAATAATTTTTACTTACTTTTCCTACCCAGGAAGGACTGTTCCTCATGGTAGATCAATCCACTATCGACACCATCAAATCCCGCGTAGAAGCCCAACGCGACGACATTCTCACATTCTTCCGCGAGATTGTGGCCATCCCCAGCATGGAAAGCCAGATTCGTGAAGTTGGCGAGCGCATCGAAGTTGAAATGAAAAAGCTCGGCTTTGATGAAGTATTCTGGGACAAAATGGGTAACGTCGCTGGCCGTATCGGTGATGGCCACAAAATCCTGCTTTACGACAGCCACATCGACACCGTTGGTATCGGCGACCCTGATGAATGGGAATGGGACCCGTTCCAGGGCAAGGTCGAGGACGGCATTCTGTTTGCGCGTGGGGCCTGCGACGAGAAGAACAGCACCCCCGGTATGATCTATGGTCTCGCGCTGGCCAAGGAACTTGGCCTACTGGAAGGCGTCACGGCCTACTACTTCGGCAACATGGAAGAATGGAACGATGGCTCTGCGCCACATGCCTTCGTCCAGACTGAAGGCATCAAGCCGGATTTTGTTGTCATTGGTGAGCCAACCAAAATGCAGGTTTATCGTGGCCAAAAAGGCCGCGTTGAATTTGGCATCACGGCGAAAGGCAAGAGTGCCCATGCCGCCAGTAACTACCTCGGCGACAACGCCATCTACAAGCTGCTGCCGATCATCGAGCGCATCAAAGACCTCGAACCGGAATTGGGTGATCACGAATACCTCGGACATGGTCGTATCACTGTCACCGATATGCACGTCAAGACGCCCAGCATCAACGCTGTACCCGATGAAGCAACCATCTACATCGATCGCCGTGTCACCCTCGGCGAAACGCCGGAAGGCGAATTGGCGCGCTTGCAGGCCATCGTCGGTGATCGCAAAGATGTCACTGTCGAAATCCTCATGTACGAAGAACCCAGCTACACCGGCTTTGTCTTCCCATTGGAAAAAATCTATCCGGCTTGGCTGCTGGAAGAAGAGCATCCTTTTGTCCAGGCGGGCGTGGAAGCAGGTAAGGCCATTTATGGCGCGATGAATACGGGCAAGTGGGATTTCTCCACCAACGGTATTTATTGGGCAGGTAAGGCAGGCATCCCGTCGATTGGCTTCGGCCCTGGCGATGAACTTCACGCCCACACCGTTCTCGATCAGGTCAAGCTGGATGACGTCGTTACTGCGACCGAGTGGTACGCGCTGCTGCCAGCCATGCTCCCTGCTAAATAAGGCTAGCTAGCGGATGACAAAGAGTGCCCCTCGTGGGCACTTTTTTATTAGAAACACATCAATAAACGGACTATGGTCCGTTTATTGTGTAATAATGGCAGCCTCATCTGCGTCCGCTAATATGTAGCTGGCCAATAAGAGAGGCACTCAACCATGAAAATCCTAGGTCTGCATCACATCACCCTGGTGACAAATAACGCACAAAACAATGTCGATTTTTACGTTGGCGTCTTGGGACTGCGCTTCATCAAGAAGACAGTCAACTTCGATGACCCAACCGCCTATCATCTCTACTACGGCGACTACGAAGGCACCCCTGGCTCGGCTGTGACTTTCTTCGAGTGGCGCGATGCCCGCAAAGGGCGGTCCGGTATTGGTGGCACCCATCACTTCGCACTCGCTGTCGCCGATGAAACGGGGCTGCTCAAGTGGAAGCGCCGCCTGACCGACCTCGGCATGGCTGTGCTTGGTCCCTATGATCGCCAGTACTTCAAGAGCATCTACTTCAGCGATCCAGATGGCACCATCGTAGAAATCGCGACTCAAGGCCCTGGCATGACCGTCGATGAACCCGCCGAATCCCTGGGCGAAACGTATCAGCCTGTGCCGGAAGCACTCCAGCGTGCCAATCGCGATGAGGCAGCGATTGAGGCCATCACCTGGCCGGAACCCGTACCCGTCATTACCGATGATATGGCGCTCAGATTCGGGATGCATCACATCTCAGCCTTCAGCAGCGATGTCCAGCGTACCCACGCTTTCCTCAGTGGGGTGTTGGGCCTGCGGCGCGTCAAGATGACCGATCACTACGACTATCCTGGCATGCCGCATTGGTACTGGGGCGTCGATGATGGCAAACCTGGCACCCTCGTGACCTATTTCGGCCACACACCAGGGCGCGGAAAGTATGCCATCCCAGGCGCAGGTCAGACGCATCACTTTGCCTTCGCGGTTAAAGACGAGGAAGAACAGGAACTCTGGCGCGAAAAGCTCATGCAGAATGGCTACCGTGTATCGCCCATCATGAACCGCGATTACTTCCGCAGCATCTACACCAGCGATCCCGATGGTCATATCGTCGAATTGGCGACGCTTGGCCCGGGCTTTGCCGTCGATGAACCCCTAGCGGAATTGGGTACAGCGCTTAAGCTGCCGGAATGGCTTGAGCAGCACCGCAGCCAGATCGAGAATAGCCTGATCCCGATTCAGGTTCCTGAAAGGCCAGTCGAAGCATGACCAGTCCACATAGCTCAACGCCTGTGATGGAAACGGGTCTGCCAGTCGCGGAAGCCCAGGCGGCTCTGGTACTCATTCACGGTCGTGGGGCCGGCCCACAGGGCATGATGCCTTTACTGGCCCACCTGAACGTGCCTGGATACACCTACCTGCTGCCAGCGGCATCTGGCAATACCTGGTACCCAAACCGTTTCATCGTCCCGCGGGAACAAAATCAACCTTACCTGGATGCGGCGCTGGGAAAGATCGATAGCGTCGTATCACATCTGATAGAGCAGGGCATCCCGACTGAAAAAATCGTGCTGCTTGGGTTTTCTCAAGGCGCTTGTCTGGCGACAGAATATGCCGCTCGCAATCCGGCGCGCTATGGCGGGGTGGTTGCTCTCAGCGGAGGTTTAATCGGTGCTGAAGGCGAACTAACAGGCTACGAAGGCGATTTACAGGGCACACCCATTTACCTCGGCTGTGATGCCGAGGACGTCCATATTCCACAGCAGCGCGTCCACGATTCTGCCGACATCCTCAGCAACCTGGGCGGGCAGGTCAAGAAGCAGATTTTCAACGGCTTGGGGCATAGTGTCAATGAGGTTGAATTGGCCATTGCCCGTAGCATGATGACCAGGGTGACAGAATAACATCGTAGGGGCAAGACATTGCCCCTTTTTTAATATCGTAGATTTCCTACCGATTATCCCCACTGCCACGAATCACCCCACGCTCTTTTCGGGAAGCTAATTTCTCTAAATTCGCCGCGCCGATGTCCTCTAGCTCAATGCCGAATTCATACGCGACCATCGCTACATACCACAGTACATCGCCCAATTCTGCCGCGATGTCGTCTTTAATATCTGCTGCGCTGTAATCGCCACGCAGGATTTTCTTGGCTTTGTTGGCAATTTCGCCAGCCTCACCCACCAGGCCCATCGTCGTGTAGGCGATGCCGTCGGTTGTGCCTTGCTCCTGGCGTGTATAGGTTGTGCGCGCGCGTGCCTGATAGTCGCTCAGTGTCAACCGGCCCATAATGAACTCCCCTGTGTGTTGGTCGCTGATGTATTGTGTGGTTGGTAAATCAGCAGTAAGATTGGCGTCTGTTATAGTATCATGCAACCCACCACTAAGGGAGTTCCGAACATGCAAACAGATTTAAGGGGCCGCGATCTCATTACCACTCAGGAGTGGTCTAAAGAAGAAATCGAAACCCTCATCGACGTCGCCTTTGACCTCAAGCGCAAGCGTGCCTTGGGTGAACCCCACGCACTGCTGCGTGACAAAGTGCTGGCGATGTTGTTTTTCTTTACAAGCACCCGTACCCGCGTCAGCTTTGAAGCCGGTATGGCCCAGTTAGGCGGCCATGCCCAGTTTATTGATAGCACCACCACTCAGATCAGTCACGGCGACACCGCCAAGGAAATTGGCGAGATTATCGGTCGCTATACCGATGGTATTGCCATTCGCCAGTGTGACTGGAACTTTGGCAACCAGTACATTCGTGACGTGGCCGCCGCCAGCCGCGTGCCGATCCTGAACATGCAGTGCGACGTTTATCACCCATTCCAGATTCTGGCCGATCTCATGACCATTATGGAGAAATTTGGTCGTGATCTGCGTGGCCGGACGATTAACGTGTCCTGGGCTTATGCCAGCAGTTACCAGAAGCCTATCAGCGTGCCGCAAAGTCTCATTCTGCTGATGACCCGCTTTGGCATGAACGTCAAACTGACGCGCCCACCGGAGTACAAACTCATGCCTGATATCGTCGAACAGGCCAAAGAAAACGCCCGTATTTCCGGTGGCGCGCTCGACATCATCGAAGACTTCGACGAAGGCTTCAAAGGGGCTGACATTGTCTATCCCAAGAGCTGGGGGAGCTGGCTGACCACTGAAGACAACAACGAATCAGCGGAAATCGGCAAGAAATATACCGACTGGATCACCGATGACCGTCGTATGGCCCTTGCCAAAGAACACGCCATCTACATGCACTGTCTGCCAGCAGATCGTAACATCGAAGTTACCGACAGCGTCATTGATGGCCCGCAAAGTGTTGTTTATGATGAGGCTGAAAATCGCCTGCACGTCCAGAAAGCGGCCATGGCCCTGACCATGCGCTAGGTCGCAGCAGCGCACCATCAGACAAATAGAGGGGGTAAGGATGTCCGGCCCAGGCCATGAGCAAGATCATAACCAGGAAAATACATCATCTCTCATTCGCAATGTCAACAAACTGTTCCATGAGCAGATGACATTAGGCGAACGTGCCGCTGACAAAGTGGCAGGCATGGTTGGCTCCTGGCCATTCATCATTATTCAGACCATTTTGCTCATCGTCTGGGTGATTGTGAATTCGGTCGCCTGGGCCAATGCCTGGGACCCTTACCCCTTCATTCTCATGAATTTGATTCTCTCGACGCAGGCAGCGTTTACGGCACCCATCATCATGATGAGCCAGAACCGACAGGCTGATAAAGACCGTATTGAAGCCCACAACGATTATCAGGTGAATATCAAGTCGGAGCAGGAAATTCAGGGCCTCATCGCGCAATTGCAGGAACAGAACAGGCAGTTGCAGTTGATTATCAACCATCTGAAGCTGGATGCTGCCGACAATCAGACGATATGAGCATTCTGCCCGATGTGCTGGCTCCTGGCCTGCGACTGGTTTTCTGTGGAACGGCCCCCAGCGATGTCTCTGCCAGGGAAGGCGCCTACTACGCCAATCCAGCCAATAAATTCTGGCCGACCTTGCATCAGGCTGGATTCATAAAAGTACAGTTACATCCGCAGCAGTTCCGGCAGGTGACCCAGTTTGGCATCGGCCTGACGGACCTGGCGAAATTTGCCCAAGGGGTGGATGCCGTGCTCAAGGCGGATGACTTTGATGTAGCAGCGTTGCAAGAAAAACTGCTGCGTTATCAGCCCAAGATGGTGGCATTCACCAGCAAGAAGGCGGCATCAGTCTTTTTCGGTACAACAACCGGACGCATCCAATATGGCTTGCAATCCCAGCAGTTGGGACCGACCCAATTCTGGGTGCTGACCTCGCCCAGTGGGGCGGCTGTTCGCTATTGGGATATCTCCCATTGGACCGCCCTGGCGAATTGGTTCAACGTGACGTGATGCGGCTTCTATTAGCCAAAATGAGTGCAGAAAGGCGTCCTTCTACCTCATGGGGAAGGACAGAAGGATACGGGTTTTACAGCCAAATATCATCTGGTCAATTGCCTGGATATGTACTAAGTATTCTTAGCGATTGAATGAGTAATATTGTGTGAATTGATGTTAATCGAACAAATATTGCACACATTATTTGAGCAGTGGTTACACTTCACGGAACACGGTTTGACTACCGTAGGGGCGCAACATGTTGCGCCCGTTTTTGACGTAAATCTGTGGAACAGCGGTATCACACGAATAGGTTCTAATAGAATCGTATAATTCTTACCTGATTAGGAACGGATAGGCGAATCGCATGATAGAAAAATTGGCGATTATTGCAATTGGTGGCAATTCTTTAATTGAAGACCCCAAAGACCCTGGCATCGCGCGCCAGTGGGATGCTGTACGCCGGACCTGTCGGCACATCGCGGAGATGGTCGCTGAGGGCTGGCACGTTATTGTGACGCATGGCAATGGCCCCCAGGTCGGTTATATCGTGCGCCGAGGAGAAATTGCAGCTAAAGAAGGCATCCATGATGTACCCCTCGACCTCGTCGTTGCCGATACCCAGGGCAGCATTGGTTATATGCTCTCACAGGCCCTTGATAATTCCCTGCGCCGCCTGGGCATGAACCGCACCGTCGCCAGCGTCATTACCCAGGTCCGTGTCGATCCTGACGACTCCGCCTTCCAGAACCCGACCAAGCCCATTGGTGGTTTCATGACCGAACAGGAAGCCCGTTTGTATGAGCAGCAGGGTTGGGATGTCATGGAGGATGCCGGACGGGGTTGGCGTCGTGTGGTAGCTTCGCCAAAACCATTAGCAATACAGGAAATCAACGCCATCCAGGCGCTGATGCTGAGTGGCTACGTCCTGATTGCCTGCGGCGGCGGCGGTGTGCCTGTCGTGCGTAATGAATATGGCAGCTTGCGTGGCGTCTATGCGGTCATCGACAAAGATCGTTCCAGCGCTCTGCTCGCCAAAACGCTTCGTGCCGATCTGCTGATTATCTCTACTGGCGTGGAAAAAGTCTCGCTCAACTTCAATACGCCTGAGCAAAAAGACCTCGATGAATTGACGTTGCAGGAAGCCCAGAGCTATATGGAGCAGGGGCACTTTGCCAAGGGCAGTATGCTGCCCAAGATCGAAGCCGCCATCGACTTCGTGCAATCGGGCGGCCCCAGAGCGATCATTACCAATCCGGCCAACCTCAAACGCGCCCTGCACCACGAGACAGGCACCCACATTGTCCCTGGCTCCTGGGAGCTGGATGATGCCTAGTCAATCGCCATATAGCCATGCCCCAGCCGACTACGACTGTGCCATGTGTAGCATCGTTGCCCATGATCGTCGTTTTTATACTCAGCCGGAAGACATCGTCTTTCAGACCGAGGTGGTCACGGCTTTCATCGGTTCACACTGGTGGCCAAAAGATAAGGGACATGTCATCATCGTCCCCAACGAACACATTGAAAACCTCTACGCCATGCCATTCGATACAGGCGGCCACATCCTGGCGACTGCTCGGCGGATCGCGCTGGCATTCAAGGCGGTTTATCAGTGTGATGGCACCTCCACTCGCCAGCACAACGAACCCGCTGGCTATCAGGAAGTGTTTCATTATCATCTGCACGTTTTCCCGCGTTACGAAGGCGATGAGCTTTACACATCGACCTATGATCGTTACCTGACCACACCGGAAGAACGATTGCCATACGCGGAAAAATTGCGCCATTACTTTGCAACAGAAAGGGGCCAATCGTGACGGCTCATTACCTGCAATGTGTGCTGTGCGGTCGCCGCTATGAAGATGACCAGCTTCACTATTCTTGTCCACACTGTGGTGAGGCGGGTACTCTCGACATTCTTTATGACTATGACAGCCTGCGCGCTTTGCTTGACCGTGACGGTCTGAAGCATGATTTCACGACAAATGCTTGGCGCTACCGTGATCTGCTGCCCATTGCCAGCGATGGTCCTGTGCCGCCGTTGTCCCTCAGCGTGGGCTGGACGCCGCTTTATGATGCGCCCCGCGTAGCCGACGCCCTGGGTATAAAACGGGTATCTCTCAAGGATGATGGCCGCAACCCAACCGGCTCGCTCAAAGATCGGGCCAGTGCCCTGGTGACAGCCCGCGCGATGGCCGCGAACATTCCCATCGTCAGCACCGCCAGCACAGGCAATGCCGCCGCCGCCCTGGCCGGAATTGTCGCTTCCGTGCCCGATATGCAGGCCGTGATTTTTGTGCCTGCCACCGCGCCGGAAGCGAAAATTGCCCAATTGCTGGTCTATGGCGCGCACATCGTCCTCGTCGAGGATAGCTACGATGTCGCCTTCGACCTGTGTATGCAAACCTGCCTGGAACAGAACTGGTACAGTCGCAATACAGGCGTCAATCCCTACACAACCGAGGGCAAAAAGACCGTTGCCCTGGAACTCGCCGAGCAACTCAACTGGCAGGTTCCTGATGCCGTTGTCGTCAGCGTGGGCGATGGCAGCATCATAAGCGGTGTCTATAAGGGTTTCTGGGATTTGTACCAACTGGGCTGGATAGAGAGGATGCCGCGCATAATCGGTGTACAAGCAGTAGGCAGTTCGCCGCTGGTTGCCGCTTGGGAAACGAATACCCCTGGCGAAGCCATGCTTCCTGTCGAGGCACACACCATCGCCGATAGCATCTCTGCGGGCTTACCGAGAGATCGCGTCAAAGCATTGCGAGCGGTAAGGGAAACAGGTGGGGCCTATGTGGCTGTGTCCGATGAGGACATCGTTGCAGCCATTCCCGAATTGGCGCAGCTATCCGGCGTTTTTGTGGAACCAGCGGCGGCTGCGGCTTTTGCCGGGGCACGAATTGCTGTACAATCGCATCATATTAATCCTGACAATCACATTGCACTTGTATTGACTGGTAACGGCCTTAAAGACGTGCGTACCGCGCAAAAATCAGTACAGCCAGTCGCCAGCGTAGCGCCAAATATGGAGGCGGTGCGCGACCACTTACGGAAGCAATCACTGATATGACCCATCCGACACTTTCCATTGTCGCGCCGGTGTACAACGAGGAAGAAATCCTTCCAGAATTTTATACGCGCGTCAGCGAGGTGATGACCAAACTCGACATCACCTGGGAACTTATCCTGGTGAATGATGGCAGTCGAGATCGGTCGATGGAGATCATGTTTTCCATTGCTGCCGAGGATGACCATGTTCGTGTGGTCAACTTCGCCCGTAATTTTGGCCATCAGGTGGCCGTGACGGCAGGCATTGACCATGCAGAAGGCGATGCCGTTATCCTCATTGATGCCGATCTGCAAGACCCACCGGAAGTCATTGGCGACATGCTCCAAAAATGGCGCGAAGGCTACGATGTGGTCTACGCCGTGCGTGAACAGCGCGAAGGCGAAAGCTGGTTCAAGCTGACAACGGCCAAGCTGTTTTACCGGATGCTATACCGTATCACCGATGTTGACATCCCGGTCGATACAGGCGATTTCCGGTTGATGGATGCCAAAGTCGCCCAGGTCTTGCGTGACATGCGCGAGCATAATCGCTTCATTCGTGGCATGACCAGTTGGGTCGGGTTCAGGCAGACTGGCGTCAAATACGTTCGCCATGCTCGTAAAGCCGGGGAAACCAAGTATCCGCTGCGCAAAATGCTGCGCTTCGCCCTGGATGCCGTGACGGGTTTTAGCTATTTTCCCTTGCAGGTGATGGTTTATCTGGCGGGGTTCCTCGGCATTCTGGCAATTGTAGTCGCTATCGTCATTTCGATTCTTCGCCTCACACAAGGTCCTGACTTTTTTGGTGGTCAGGCTACGACCATCATTCTGCTTTTATTACTCAGTTCGTTCCAGCTATTTTTTCTGTTCATCATCGGGCAGTATGTCGCCCGCATATACGATGAAACCCGAGATCGTCCTCTGTATGTTGTCGCATCTCGGCGAGGATTCCCGGAACAGAATGGCTCAGCCGCACCGACGCGGCATGGGAGAACGCACAAGCCGGAAGTTGAGCAGGTTGCGGACTAGGTAGCCAACGTGGATAATTCTCGTTTGCTGGTTCTGAGGCTGCGCACTTTGCAGATGCTCTACCGGGGACTCGCAAACGACATTGCCAATCTTCTTGACAGCCACAATGGCGGAACCAAATTCATGCCGCCGGAAGCAGTCGAAGAATATCGATATTTAGCGGCCAAACGCGATGAAGTGGCCGATGAAATACGCTTATTGGAAAAACTGTTGTTTGATGACAGTGACAACACTTAGGAGCAAATATAATGGTATCTGGCCCTACATTTGAGGAGATGCTGCATCCGGATAAGATCGATCCTGAAATCCGTGCAAAAGCCCTCAAGGCCCTTAAAGAAAGCCCTCTGGACCCTATCAATCTCTATAATGTGACCTGGCGCAATGGAGAGAATCAAATCTATCACGTCGTGCTGCCCAAAGAATTAACGGGCGTCGATGCCAAAATCGTCCTGATTTATGGGATGGACTTTCCGTCAGGTAGCCACAAAGTCGGCGCGGCCTATTCTGTGCTGATCGAAAAGCAGTTGATGGGCGAGGTTGATCCGGCTGTGAACACGCTCGTATGGCCCTCAACAGGCAACTACGGCATTGGTGGTGCCTTTATTGGCTGTCGCATGGGCTATGATGCCATCGTCGTCCTGCCAGAAGCCATGAGCCAGGAACGTTATGATCGCATCGAGAGCTACGGCGCGCGCATCATCCGTACTTACGGCAGCGAAAGCAACGTCAAGGAAATCTACGACAAAGTCAATTATCTGGCTGCAACCGACCCCAATGTGCGTGTCCTCAACCAGTTTGAGGTCATGGGCAATTATCGCTTTCACTACTATGTAACAGGCAACACTGTCGCTGAGCTGGCCGCCGAATTGCAGGAAAAAGGCATTGGCAATGGCAAAGTCGCGGCATTCGTCAGCGCGATGGGCAGCGGCGGCACAATTGCCGCTGGTGATCGCCTCAAGCAAATCTGGCCCGACCACAAAATCGTTGGCTTGGAACCCATCCAGTGCCCGACGCTCTACAGCAATGGCTACGGTGCCCACGAAATTCAGGGTATTGGCGATAAGCACGTCACCTGGATTCATAACGTCAACAATATGGATGCCCTCATGTGCATCGACGATGATGAGTCGCTGCATACCCTGCGTGTTTTCGCGGAACCAGTCGGTCGTCAGGTTTTGGCGGAGCATTTTGGCCTGGGTGATGGCCTCGCTGACACTTTTGGCGATCTGTTTGGTATCAGCGCCATGTGCAACATCATCGGCGCGATTAAGACTGCCAAATACTATAACTATGGCGAAGATGATGTCATCGTCACCGTCGCGACCGATTCTTTGGAGCGCTATCATTCATCCATCAACATGCTGAGCGAAGAATATGGCGAACTGACCGCCATGCAGGCGTATGGCAATATCGAGCGTTACTTCAAAGGTGCTGGCACCGATTGGGTGATGCGTGGAACACCAGAAGCGCGTGAGCGCTGGCACAACCTCAAATACTATACCTGGGTAGAGCAGCAGGGCAAAACGGTTGAAGAACTCGATGCCCAGCGTAACCAGGCCTGGTGGGAAGAACATCAGCAGATGGTCCAGAAGATTGACGATATGCTCATCGCTCACCGCAAAAAGCTAGCGGAACAGGGCTAGTTCATGTTCCCGGATGACCGGGTGCTGGTGGGTGTTATCAACCGCAAGCGCGATGTTCAGACGCTGCTGAAGCATCATTGGTATCGCATACCGGAGGACAAAATGCCCTTCGGTGTCTATGCTGAATACATCGCTTTTTTCCTGAGTGGCAGTGCCGCTAAAGCCTATGGCGATAGCGGCATCTATCTGTATGGGCGTCGCAAAGGCTTTGAACTTGCCCAGCGCAAAGTCCTGCTGCCCAATGAGCCAAATCACAAGAATGCAGAACGGCGCTACTACAAAGTGCAGTTACACGCCATTGAGGAAAAACAGCCGCCATTACTGAACAACGAAAAGCGCACCATCAGCTTTATCTACACCACCTGGGATCGCTTCATCAAAGCGGAGAAATTGTCCGACCTGTACAGCCACGAGGACTACTTCGTTGACCGTATTTACCACGCTTTGCGTGATCGTCGCGTCCGTGTCAGCCGCTTCTGGGATGCGGATCGTGAATATACCGGAACCGGCGCCCATATTCGGGTTTTATGCGAACAAGGGGCAATGATTGCCGCAACCGAACCTGGCGAAGATGTCGATGTCTATATTGAGCGTCGTATGTCTGAAGATGCTCTGCTGGCAAAAGTACTGACAGCGATTCGTGATAAAGGTGGTCCGGCAGTTCTCTCCGTCCCATATGAATAATCATTTCGTATAGTCAAGTAGGCGAATTATTATGGCATCACTCCTAATTAAGAATGGCACCCTCATCACCTGGGGATCAGAAAATCAGGTTTTGACTGACCACGCCCTGTTTATCGAAGACGGCGTGATTCAGGCCATTGGCCCAACCAGTGAATTGGTTTCACAACATCCCACCACACCCTCGCTGGATGCGAAAGGGCAGTTCATTATGCCTGGTGGCATCTGCTCCCATACCCATTTTTATGGGGCCTATGCGCGAGGGATGGCTATCCCTGGCGATCCTCCGCCGGATTTTCCGGCCATACTAAACCAACTCTGGTGGCCCCTGGACAAAGCCCTCGACGCTGAATCGGTCAGGATGAGTGCCCTGGTTTGTCTGGTGGATGCCATCAAGCATGGCACAACCTCCCTGATCGACCATCATGCCAGCCCCAATGCCATCGCTGGCAGCCTGGATATTATCGCGGATGCCGTTGAAATGGCCGGATTACGTGCCGTACTCTGCTATGAAGTCACAGACCGTGATGGCAAAGACAAGATGCATGCAGGTATCGCGGAAAATCTGCGCTTCATGGAATCCAGCGAACAGCGCGAATTGGTTAGCGGCACCTTTGGCTTACATGCCAGCCTGACGCTCGATGAAGAAACGCTCACCGCCTGCGCCGATGCCATCCCAGACGATGCCGGATTCCATATCCACGTCGCCGAGCACGAAGCTGACGAAGAAAACAGCTTGCGCCGTAGTGGTAAACGTGTCGTGCAACGCCTCAATGAGTATGGTATCTGGCGTAGCAACACCATCGCTGCCCACTGCGTCCACGTTGATGGATCTGAATTGGCTATCCTAAAGGACAAAGGCGTCTGGATCAGCCATCAGCCGCGCTCCAATATGAACAACGGGGTAGGTGCCGCCAACATCGACCATCTGCTCGCGGAAGGTATCAAGCTCTGCCTGGGGAACGATGGCTTTAGCAACAACATGTGGGCGGAATGGAAAGCCGCTTATTTGCTGCACAAGGTCGTTAATCGGGACCCGCGCCGTGCCGATGGTGCCGATATTGCCCACATGGCCACGATCAACAACGCTCGTTTGATGGAGCAGTTTTTCCCAGGCAAAAAACTTGGTGAACTCAGCGTCGGTGCCCAGGCCGATATCATCTTCGTGGATTACAAACCCTTCACGCCGCTGACAGCCGGAAATGCCCCCTGGCATATCCTGTTCGGCTTCGAGTCCTCAATGGTGACGACAACCATCGTCAACGGCCAGGTATTGATGCGTGACCGCCACTTGTTGACGCTCGATGAAGACGACATCGCGGCTGCCGCCCTCGAACTGGCGCCAAAGGTCTGGGAGAGGTATACGCGCAATGCCCAAAATGCTTTACAATCGGGCTAAGTTGGTTGTTACGATGATCGTGAGAGCGGTTAAGTAACCTGTCGTTGCCCAAAAACGTATGCTTACATACGCCACAACGTCAAAATATGTATCTACCTCACGCGACAAATAGGAGTTCCCGTGTCAGAGCACGATTCACCACTCATTAAATCAATTGCTGTCGTTGGCGGGACGGGCAAAGAAGGCTCGGCCCTGGCCAAACGCTGGGCATTAAAAGGCTATCGCGTCATTATTGGGTCGCGCAGTGCTGAAAAAGCCGTTGCCACTGTGACCGAACTCAACGAAGAACTTGGCAGCGCTTATCTGGCCGCGATGGTCAACGAAGAAGCAGTCCAGAATGCCGACCTGATTGTTTTGAGTGTGCCCTATAGTGCCCACAAACCTACGCTTGAAAGCATCAAAGCCCATCTCGATGGCAAAACAGTGATCGACCTGACCGTGCCGCTGGCGCCGCCTGCCATTTTCACCGTGACGGTTCCTGAAGGCAAAGCCGCCTGCCTTGAAGCTCAGGCGATGCTTGGTGAGAGTGTCAATGTCGTCGCCGCATTCCAGAACGTCAGCGCTGTCAAACTGGCCAATCCTGACAATGATGTTGATTGTGACGTACTCATCTGCGGTGATAATGCCGACGCCAAAGCGGATGCTGTTGCCTTAGCAGAAGCGGCTGGCATGCGCGGTGTCGATGCTGGACCTCTGGCAAATGCCGTTGCTGTGGAGGCCCTGACGCCTGTTCTGCTGTACATCAACAAGACGTACAAAGTAAAGGGCGCAGGCATTCGGATCACGGGCCTGGCAGATTGACGCTCACCAATGTCACTACCACATATGACCGCCTTTGCGGTCCCAGACATACCTTTAGTTCAACCAGGGGATGACCTCGTCACCCACATTGCTAACGCGCTCGCTGCCAGCCAGGAGGCGTTGCAGGACGGTGACATTCTGGTCATCTCATCGAAGATCATTTCCAAGTCAGAAAATCGCTTCGTCGATTTACGTTTTGTCGAACCAAGTGCGCAAGCCCTGGAACTGGCGGAAAAGGTCAACAAAGACCCACGCATCGTGGAAATGGTGCTCCAGGAGAGCAAATCCATTTCGCGCGCGGTTCCTGGCGTACTGGTCGTAGAACATCGCCTCGGCTTCGTCTCAGCCAATGCCGGTATCGACCAGTCCAATGTCGATGGCACCGGGCATAATATCCTGCTGCTTCCCATTGACCCCGACAAGTCGGCAGCCCATATTCGCGATTCGATTCACGAACGCCTTGGTGTGACGGTCGGCATCGTCATCAGTGATACACATGGCCGTCCATTTCGGCGCGGCAATGTCGGCGTGGCGATTGGCATAGCAGGCTTACCCGCCGTTGTCGATCTGCGCGGCGAATTTGACCTGTTTGGCCGTGAACTGGTGGCCTCCGTCGAAGGTTTCGGTGATTTGTTGGCATCAGCAGCGCACTTGCTGTGTGGAGAAACCAATGAGGGCCGTCCCGTAATTGTCCTGCGTGGTGTACCTGTGCCCGATGTCGAACATGGTCTCGGCGCGGATATGAACCGCGATCCCGCCCATGACCTGTATCGCTGAGTAAATCACGTGTCCCTTTCAGAACGCCAATCAAATGCCGTCCTCGACGCGATCCACGCTCGTCGCTCTGTTCGGCATTATCAATCGCAGGCGGTTCCGTCAGGGCTAATTGAGCAAGCCCTAGAAGCTGGAACCTGGGCACCTTCAGCCCATAATCGCCAGCCCTGGCGTTTTGCTGTCATCACGACGGACGATCAAAAGCAGCATCTGGCACGGGCGATGGGTGCTCAGCTACGCACCGATCTGGAAGCTGACCATGTGCCGGAAGCAGTTATTGCAGCCGATGTTCAGCGCTCCTATGAGCGCCTCACATGGGCACCTGTTGTCATCGTCATGAACCTGACCATGACCGATATGGATACCTATACAGACGTCGTGCGTAATAAAAATGAATACATCATGGCCGCCCAGAGTGTGGCCATGTGTGGGCAAAATATCCTGCTGGCGGCCCATAGCCTGGGGTTGGGCGCTTGCTGGATGTGTGCACCTCTGTTCTGCCCCGATGTCGTACGGAACGCGCTCGACCTGCCAGATGACTGGCAGCCCCAGGGCATCATCACGATGGGCTATCCCGATCAATCACGTGAACGCACGCGCGAACCCCTGGAAACGAGGCTTTTGTGGCGCTAAATCAAAACATCGTTGTCATTGTTGGTGGTGTGGGTGGGGCCAAACTGGCCCTTGGCTTGCAGATGATCCTGCCGCCAGAACAGCTTACAGTGATTGTCAATACGGGCGACGATTTCTGGCATTATGGCCTGCGCATCTGCCCAGATATCGACACCGTGCTTTATACACTCAGTGGCCGCGTTGATCCGGTCAACGGTTGGGGCTTGGCTGAAGACAGCCGCACTGTTCTCCAGGCCCTTACAGCCTATGGTGAAGATACCTGGTTTGGCCTCGGCGATAAGGACCTTGCTACCCATCTGTTGCGCACCCAGATGCTGCGCGATGGCCACAGCCTGACCGAAGTTATAGCCCATCTAGCCAAAGTGCAGGCTATTCAGTCAGCCATTTTGCCGATGACGGATGAGGAAGTTCCGACTATAGTAGAGACAGCGGAATACGGCGAATTGGCATTTCAGGAGTATTTTGTCAAATATCGTTGGCAACCAACCGTGACCAAGTTGCGCTACCAAAACATGGAACAGGCAAGTCTTAACCCGACGATCATCTCTGCGTTACATAATGCCGATATGATATTGTTTGGGCCGTCGAACCCCTGGTTGTCGATAGAACCGATTCTGTCCGTGCCAGGTCTGCGCGACGCGATTTTGGCTCGTGATGTGCCGCGCGTTGCCGTGACGCCGATTGTAGGTGGTCAGGCCATCAAGGGTCCGGCAGCCAAGCTGATGGCGGAATTAGGCTATGATGAGGTCAGCGCCCAAAGCGTAGCCGAACATTATGGCGCCATCATCAATGGTTTTGTGTATGATACAAGTGACGCCGCATTCCACATTGCAGGCCTCCATACAGCCCGTATGGACACAATTATGAAAAATAATACGGACAAAGCACGCTTGGCACAGCAAATGCTGGCGTGGATTAAGGAATGGAATTAATGAGTATTTGGGCAATCGTACCAGTTAAACCCCTGCGTCGTGCGAAGACACGTCTGGCCAATGTCCTCACTCCTGAACAGCGTTATCAACTCGCGGAGATGATGCTGCGGCAGGTGTTGGCCGTTCTGGACAGTGCCCCTCAGATTGCAGGTACGCTGGTCATCAGCCGGGATACAGAAGCATTGGCTATCGCCCGTGACATGGGTGCGCGGACGATCCAGGAGAGCAGCAACTCGGACCTGAATCCGGCCCTCAACCGTGCGACAGAGGTCATCCGCGTATGGGGTGCTGGTGCAGCGCTCGTCATTCCAGCGGATTTACCTTTTGTCAACAAGAGTGATATTGCCGCCCTGGCGAGCATCGGACGTTATGGCCCCTGCATCGCCATTGCCTCTGACGTGTATCAAGTCGGTACCAATGCGCTGCTGGTACGTCCTCCTGGATTGCTTAAATATTATTTTGGCGACAATAGTTTTGACCTGCACATAGAAGCAGCCAAACGGGCCAATGCGGAAGTCTATACGTATGATTCGGAGTCGCTGCGCATCGACATTGATGTGCCAGACGACCTGGTGCGGTACAATGAGCTGGTAGATAGTGGTGAATTTAGCTTATTGACCCGCATGTTGCCGGAATTGTCTCGTAGCGACATGCCGACCACAGGAGGCAGCAATGGCTGATCGTGTCGCCCTCTATTTGCAGGATGCCCACCCCTTACAGGATGCCATTGAATATGTAAAACATGCAGAAGCGCGTGGCTTTGAAGCTGTCTGGCAGGCGGAAAGTCGCCTTGTCCGTGATGCGATTGTGCCAATGGCCGCTTTTGCCGCGACCACCCATCGTATCAAGATTGGCTCCGGCGTCATCAACAACTGGACCCGCAATGCGGCTGTGATCGCAGCCACCTTCCTCACCCTGGATGACCTCGCCCCGGATCGCATTTTGCTGGGTATCGGCGCCTGGTGGGACCCGCTGGCCGCGAAAGTCGGCATCCATCGGCATAAGAACCTGCTCGCCATGCGCGAAGTCGTGACCGTTGTCCGCGATCTGCTGGCGCGTAAGCGTGTTTCGTTCCAGGGTGAATTTGTCCAGCTTGACGATGTTGAGCTTGATGTTGTTCATGGCCGTAAAGAGCCGCGCAATGTCCCGATCTACATCGGCGCGACTGGCCCTAAAATGATGGCACTCACCGGCGAAATCGGCGACGGTGTTGTCCTGAATTACCTTGTGTCGCCCAAATACAACGACATGGCCCTGCAACAGCTCGAACAGGGTGCCAAAATCGCTGGTAAGAGCGTTTATGACCTGGATCGTCCCCAGTTGGTCGTTTGCTCGGTCGATAATGATCGTAAAAAGGCCCTCGATGGCGCACGCAAGCTGGTCACACAGTACCTCGGTCAGCAGCCTCATATCATGAAGGCCAGCGGTGTCAGTCAGGAACTCCTCGACGAGATCAATCAGGTGCTGACGTGGCCCGCCACCGAAGAGCAAATCGAAGAAGCCATGAGGCTGGTACCTGATGATGTCGTGCAGATGATTACCGCTTCAGGTACGCCGGAAGAGGTCAAAGCCAAAGTGCGCGAATATGTCGAATATGGCGCGACCTGCCCGATTCTCTATCCATTGGGGCCGGATGTTCGCCTGATGATCGACACATTTGCCAACGGGTACTCCGCCTAGTCGATGACGTTCTCAGTCAAAAATCGCAATCACATTCTCTTCGCAGTCACCTGTATCTGGGTGGCTGCGATTTTCCTTGTCTACCTCTCGGCAAGCGTATCCGGTGGGCAGGGGGATGTCCTCATGCCCCTCGATGATACCTATATCCATTTTCAGTATGCGCGCCAACTGGCTGTTGGCCAGCCATACCAGTACAATCCTGGCCAGCCGCCGACCTCTGGCGCGACCAGCTTTCTCTATCCATTTGTGCTGGCTGTGGGTTATACAGTCGGCTTTCATGATTTGGCTCTCGGCCTCTGGGCGATGATCGTCGGTGCGCTCTCTTTGCTGGCCTCGATGCTCGCAGTCTATCGCATCGCTCGACTTTTAGAAGCTCCCTGGCAGTTAGCAGCGCTTTCTTCTTTCACTTTCATCCTGACTGGCTCGTTTACCTGGCATTTTTTCAGCGGCATGGAAACACCTCTCATGATTGCCCTGACGCTCTGGACAGTCGTCACGCTGCTGTCGAATCAACCGCGCTGGTTTGCTGTCATGGCCGTTCTGCTGGCCCTGATACGCCCCGAAGGCAGCATGATGGCTGTCACTGCCGGATTAATCGCCTTTGCCTTTAACTGGCGCACACATCGCCGCTATGCAGTCTGGTTCCTGCTGCCGATCCTTGCCCTGGCTGTTCAGCCGATTGCCAACCTCATTTTCACAGGCGAATTCGTCGCATCTGGCGGACAGGCTAAATCGCTGCTTGGGTTGGTTCCCCGTGACTGGCCCACCATCATCAGCCGAATTCTCGACAATTGGCTGCGTATGTGGCTGGAATTCATGACGGGTTACGCCCCGCGAGAAGGCTGGTATCTACCCATCGGCCTGGGGCCGCTTGCGATAGTCGGGCTTGGATTTTTGGCGTTCAGCCGCCAGAAAAACCTGCGTCAAACAGGCCTTTCGATTGCCATTTGGCTCGTTCTGGTGACAGCCGCCATCGCCACCCTGGATACGGCCTTCTGGCATTTCAAGCGTTACCAGATGCCGCTGATGGTCCTTTTTGTACCACTGGCTTTCTATGCGCTCTATCGCCTGCTGTCTTCGATTCGTCAACTGCGCCCGATTATTTTGGGCTATGTCGCAGTTTTTGTTCCCATTTTTAGCGTCGTACTCTTTGCTCAATTCCTGAACTACTTCTACGCCAACATCACCTATGTATACGCCCAGCCTTTGCAGATGGCTCGCTGGCTTGCTGAAAATACACCGGAAGACGCGGTCATCGCCGTGCATGATGTCGGTATGATGCGCTACTTGGGCGGACGTACCACGCTCGATATTGTCGGCCTCACGACGCCCAACGCGGCGGCTTATTGGCGTAATGGCCCTGGCAGTGTGGCGGAATTTCTCATTCAGGAGCAGCTAGACTATATCGCCAGCTATGGGGTGGGGCATGGCTACGGTCTGCGCATGCTGGCCGATACCAGCCTGTACGACAACGCCCTGGCCGAATTTCCCGTCGATCTCCAGCCGCACCTCAACGTCGCCCTCGCCGCCGATTATCAGGCCATCTATCAGCCAGATTGGGAGAGGCTTCTCAATCGTAGCCATCCGCCTGCGACAGTCGCCAATTTCCCTGATGGTTTTTCTCTGGTGAGCGAAACCTCTGTCGCTGACCCATCCCATGTATGGTCACGGTCTGGCGATGTGACCTCGTTCCCAAGCGTGGTGCAGCAATTTGCTTGTGCTGACTATTTGCTGGTTCCTTGTGACGATCTGCAAACAGGTCGCTTTGTCAACTGGGAACGGCTCACGGTCGATAGAAGTGTTGTTAGTGGTGACTTGCTCCTGGTAACGCGTCTTCATGCCGAACAGCCCAGTCAGCTTGAAGTCTGGGTTGGCGCATCCGATACGCAACCCCAATATGTTGCAACCCGTGTTCTGCCAGCCATTCCAGGCCGATGGCAGGATATTCCGACGCTCATTCCAGCGGAGCAACTACCTGATTCAAATACAGTTTTTGTTGAGCTACGTTCTACGACAGGCTACGAATCTTACACGCATTGGTTTTACACAGGTGTATATCCACAGACTAATGCAACAAACGCAGCGATTGCGACCTATCAAGACGGCGCTTTCTTGTTGACCGACGTAGCCATCAATTCGTCCTCCGGCCAGCTTGGCATCACCTTCGATTGGACGTCGACGACTGCCGTTAATGGCGATCTGCGCTTTTTCGTACACCTCTACGACGACCTCAATCAGCCGCCTGTTGCCCAATGGGATGGCTATTTGCCCGGTGGACCCGTTGGCAATTGGCTACCTAGCACCCGCCGCGATACAGTTATGGTAAACTTACACGAACTCACAGCCGGATCGCATACGCTGGCCATTGGTTTCTACGATCCCAATGATCCTCAGCAGCGTCCCGTGCCCACAAGTGATCATTATGATGTGTTGCCTGACGGTCGCCTGATACTGGGTGAAATCGTCACTGAATAAGGACTTTGGCACGATGGCCGATGACCATCACGATGTATACCAGGCACTTCTCGCCGCGACTGAAGCTGGCGCCAGTGCCGCCCTCGCCACCATCATCAAAACACAGGGGTCGATACCACGCCATGCGGGCAGCAAAATGCTCGTTTACGCCGATGGTACATCTGTGGGCACGGTCGGCGGCGGCAAAATGGAATCCGAAGTGATCCAGGTGGCACTCGCAGCCATTGCGGATGGCCAATCACGCATCGAAAACTACTCCCTCAACAGCATCGAAGCGGGGGACCCTGGTATCTGTGGCGGCTCTGCCCAGATATTCATCGAACCGCTGGCGACAACACCCACGCTGCTCGTCATCGGGGGTGGTCATGTCGGCAGAGCCTTGGCTGAATTGGGAAAATGGATGGGCTTTCGTGTTGTCCTCTCGGATGATCGCGCCGAATACGCCAATCCCGATTATGTCGCTGACCTGGATCAGTATGTCGTCTGCCCGCCATCGGAAATCTTCGATCATCTGACCATCACGCCGAATACCTATGTCGCTGCGGTGACGCGCGGCCTTCCCATTGACATCAATCTCATTCCGGCCCTGCTGCAAACGCCTGCTGCCTATATCGGCCTGATTGGGAGCCGTCGCCGCTGGGCACTGACTGTCGCTGAACTCAAAGCCCAGCATGGCCTGACCGAGGAGCAGTTAGTGCGGGTACATGCGCCGATTGGCCTGGAATTGCAGGCGGAAACGCCTAAAGAGATTGCCCTCAGCATCCTGGCGGAAATCACAATGCTGCGTCATGGCGGTACGGGTGCATCGATGAAAGCGAGTGCCGGGACTGTTGCGCAACCTG
Source organism: Anaerolineaceae bacterium (assembly GCA_020634165.1). Taxonomy (GTDB): domain Bacteria; phylum Chloroflexota; class Anaerolineae; order Aggregatilineales; family Phototrophicaceae; genus Phototrophicus. The sequence continues at coordinate 1,739,891 of JACKCF010000001.1, forward strand.
ATCGTCAAAAGCAGTCTCAGGATTAGTCGGTGAAGATCCTGACGATTAGCGATATTGTGATGCCGCAGTTAGAAAATGCGGCTAACCTGCGCCGTCGTTTCAGTGATATTGATCTGGTCATTAGCTGCGGCGATATGCCCGTTGCCTATATGGATTACATCATTACTATTTTGGGGGTTCCGCTGCTGTATGTACGCGGCAACCATGATGAGTCCTATGAAGATACGCCCCCCGGCGGCGTTGACCTGCACAAGACGATCTATACATATAAGGGCCTGACGTTTGTCGGCCTGGAAGGCTCGATCCGGTATAACAAGGGCAAAATACAATACACCCAGGGCGAAATGAACCGCATCGTTAATGGCATGACGCCCAAGTTGATGCTGCACAAGATGCGAACCGGACAATTTCCTGATATTCTGGTAGCACATTCACCTGCATGGGGTATCCACGATGCAGAGGATTATCCCCACCAGGGCTTTAAAGCGTTGCTGACTTATATGAAGCGTTTTAAGCCGCGCTATATGTTTCATGGGCATGTTCACACCTGGGACCGCCGTAAAACGGTGGCCACAGATTTTGAAGAAACGCACATTATGAATATCAACCCCTATACGGTTATAGACGTGGACCCGCTATAGAGTGCGTCCTCGGCTTGCGCATAGGCCATAGTCAAGGGTATGGAACAATGTGGCAGCAATATGAGAGCGTTAGCACACTATCAGAAGCGCTGGAACTGCTGAATACGCATCAGCAGTCGGCGCGCATCATCGCAGGTGGCACCGACCTCATGATAGAGATGGAACGCGGTGCGCGCCCTGGTCTGACGACCCTGATTGACATCACACGCATCAGCGAATTGGATACCATCTCCCAATTTGGCGATTCAATCCGACTTGGGCCACTGGTCAACCATAATCACGTAGTGGGCAGCGAGCTATTGATCGAACGTGCCTTGCCACTCGTTCAGGCCAGTTGGCAGGTAGGTGCCCCCCAGATTCGTAATCGCGCGACCGTCGCCGGCAACCTCATCACCGCCAGCCCGGCCAATGATACGATTGCTCCCTTACTCGCGCTCGATGCCAGCGTCACGCTGTCCAGTGTGGAGGGTGAACGCACCGTAGCCCTATCTGATTTCTATGTCGGCCTGCGCAAGACCGCGATGCAGCCCAATGAAATGCTCACCAGCATCGACTTTGAGGGGCTGGCAGCCAATGAACGCGGCGTTTTCCTCAAACTTGGCCTGCGCCGTGCCCAGGCGATTTCCGTGATTAATGCCGCTGTCGTGCTTGGTTTTGATGGTGATACCGTTACTGAGGCGCGTATTGTGCTCGGCAGCGTCGCCCCGACGGTCATCCGCATACCGGAAGCCGAACAAGCCCTTATTGGCCAAGCACTAAACGATGATACGATTCGGGAAGCCGCCAAAATCGCTGCCATCGTCCCCAAACCCATCGACGATGTGCGCAGCACTGCCGCCTACCGCAGCGAGATGGTCAAAGTGCTGGTGGCACGTGCCTTGCGTATCCTCGCTGCTGACGAGGCTGGCAGCGACGTGCCAGATCAGCCAGCCATGCTTTGGGGACCCGATCACGCTCACGTCACCGATAATGCCTTGCAGCATGCCGTATCCCACGATGTCAACGCCCCAATTGAGGCCGTTGTGAATGGTAAGGCGGTTTCTATCGCAACTGGACAGGATAAATCTCTGCTGGACTGGCTTCGCGAAGATGTAGGTCTTAAAGGCACCAAAGAGGGATGCGCCGAAGGCGAGTGTGGCGCTTGCACGGTCTACCTCGATGGGGCAGCCGTGATGGCCTGCATGGTTCCAGCCCCGCGTGCGCACGACGCCGAAGTTGTGACAGTCGAGGGGTTGCAGCAAAACGAAGTCCTGCACCCAATTCAACAAGCATTTATCAACCAGGCTGCTGTACAATGTGGATATTGTACACCTGGCTTCTTGATGTCCGGGGCCAAGCTCATCGAAGAGCATCCTCAACCAACAATGGAACAGATTCAGCAGAGCATCAGCGGCAATTTGTGCCGCTGCACGGGCTACTACGCCATCATCAATGCGATGAAAGAGGCGGCGGCCCTGGCCCAGGCGAGCGAATAACAACGGACACAAGCGGCCATATGACATAAAGAGGAGTATGGACTTATGGGATTTAGCGACGATGGCAGTATCAAGAAGGGTAGGGGACGCAGTTGGAACAGGGCCTTGGCGCCTTTATTTGGCTTATTGATTGTTGGCGCGTCCATCGCCATTGCCTTGGTGCTGGCTGAACCAATATTCAACGCCCTCTTGGATGCGATTCCCTCCGTACCTGCTGTTGACGAAGTGCTTCTGGCTGTAGGTGTGATTATCTTCGTCGTCTGTCTGGCCATCTTCGGCGGACTTTACGCGGTGGTGGCACCCAAACCCAACAAAGCAACCTACGTCACCGAGCGTGAACTGGACCGTCTGAAGCAGGAACGTGCTGCCGAAGAAAAAGCCAAGGACCGCCGCAAGAAAGAGATGCGCCGCCGCATGCGTGAACACAACAGAAATTCGTAAAGCCTGGTGATGTGAGCAGTTTTCTACGGAATTGGGTAGAGTTATAGGCGTCATCACTCAGCGGAAAATACATGATTTCAGGAAGGAGCTAGCGGCCGCACGATGATGTGTGGCCGTTGTGTAATCTTATGGAGCGAACCGTCCCCCGCCGTATCGGCGATGAAATCCAGCTTTACATGCGTACATACTATTCATTGCTGCGCTCCAGCCATCCCTTCGATATTGAAACGCTGGAAGAGAGCCATCTGGCAATGAATTCCTCGCTGCATATTAGCGCGAATCAGTTGCAGCCGGATGTCTCGGCGTTTATCTATGCGGCCTTGCGTTTGCCGGATTGCATCAAGGACGTGCGCCGTGTATGGATTGGTCAGACGGAGCGTTCGTTTGTACGGGCAGGCTACAAAAATATCGCTGAATGGGAGCGCGTCTATGCGCCAGGTCGTCGCCGTCGTATGCAGTTCGATGGCAATAATACCCTGGTCGCTTTTATCGCCAGCCGTTCAGATATTGATGACCTGATTCCGATTCTGGTAGCCTTCCAGATCGAATGGAACAAATTCAACGCCCTCTTACAGAATGATGGCATTCAGGACTGGCTAAAAGAGCGTACAGACCACATCGGCCAGCTTAACGATGACGATTGTGGCCACCTCGCACAGACGTTGCAGGTCAATGTGCATGACCTGCGCCGCCTTGAAATTGTCTGGCAGGAGGGGCTAATCAAACTCCTGCTGGAAATGGCGCATAAACGTAAAGATATGTCGGTCGGCCTGATTTCCGGCTCACTCGCAGATTATCGCCGCGCGACCGCCTCCTGGTGGGATGAACTCTGCCGCACTGTGGAAAAATACGATATTTACCCTGAAGATCGCCCGATATATTTTGTATCCAGCAACACACACTCGCTCATCAATCTGCTGACGGGCTTTGCCCATCGCCACGAAGAGAGCCTCATTCGCTATATCGAGCGCTCCAATTATGAATCCTTGCTGGCCGAATACAAAGACATCCGCCGCTACGGCCACAAAAGCCTGGAAAATTTCCTGTACTATGTCTTAGGGCGCTTCCTGGCGGATGACCAGGCCAACATCGACGACCTGCGGGAAGTCGAACGCAGCGTCGGCATCTACCGTGTGCCCAATAAGCATGGCTTCCAGATAGAAGCTCAGATTATCGACCTCGGCAAGCTCAACCCAACCTGGCTGGACCCGCGCCTGAATCTACCCACCATTGGTGATGATTTGCCACGCAGCGATGGCCTTATCATCAATATTGACTATCCATTAGGCATGGCCGCTTACGAAATCCTCAGCAGAATTTCCGAGCGTGTCACCCAGTTGCGCGGCGTCTACGTCATGGGCAAATCAGCAACCCTCAATGGCCGCGTCGGCGATGTCATGATTCCCAACGTTGTCCACGATGAGCACTCCCAGAACACCTACCTGTTCGATAACTGCTTCTCGGCTGATGACGTTAAGACCTATATGACCTACGGCAACACGCTCGATAACCAGAAAGCGGTCACGGCCCTGGGCACCTTCTTGCAGAACCAGACCTACATGAGTGTTTTCTATCGCGAAGGCTATACCGACATCGAGATGGAAGCCGGACCATACTTGTCTGCCATTTACGAAGCCTTCCGGCCTAAGCGCCATCCCAATGACGAAATCGTCAATATGTATCAGGTGCCGTTCGATATTGGCTTCCTGCACTATGCGTCGGATACCCCGATGAAACATGGCCAGAATCTGGGGGCGATCAATCTGGCGTACATGGGCGTTGAACCGACCTACGCGACCGCTGTCGCCATCCTGCGCCGCATTTTCAGCCAGGAATCCAAGCGCCTGGGCCAGGTAGTAACACCGCTGGCGATAAAGTAAGGCCATCATCACCGGAAATTGATGGGTATTGGTATAATAGCCAACCAACACATGCCGGGCGCGTTGCACTGCTGCCTGCGCTCGAAGCTTAACCACAGCTTGTAACAAGTGAGGTTGATCGTGCCGAAAGAAAAAACGGTTGTTGTCGGGCAATCTCTTAAGCGGATTGATGCCTTCGGCAAAGTAACCGGAGAAACCCCATATCCTGGCGACATCGATATGGATGGTCAGGCATGGATGAAAATACGCTTTAGTGATCGTGCCCATGCGCGCATCATTTCAATTGATACCACCGCTGCTGAGGCCCTCCCTGGCGTCGTCGGTATCCTGACGTCCAAACATGTTCCAGTCAATGAATACGGACTAGTGATGAAAGACCAGCCCGTGCTTTGTGGCCCAGGTGGTGATATCCTCGGCACAGATGTCGTGCGCTGCTACATGGATATGATCGCGGTTGTCGTTGCTGAAACAGAAGCCATCGCCGCCAAAGCCGTTGATCTCATCGACATCAGCTACGAGGATTTGCCAGCCGTCTTTGATGCTGAACAAGCCCTGGCAGAAGGGGCGCCGCAGCTCCATCTTGATACGCCAAACAACGAACTATGCCATTTCCGTATCCGCAAAGGCGACATGGAAAAAGGCTGGGCTGAAGCCGATGTCGTGGTTGAGGACGTTTACGAAACCACCTGGCAGGAACATGCTTACCTCCAGCCAGAAGCAGGACTGAGCTATATCGACGAGGAAGGCCGTGTGACGGTCGTCGTCGCTGGCCAGTGGACCCACGAGGACCAGGAGCAGATTTATCACGCTCTCAATTTGCCACCTGAACAGGTTCGCGTCATCTATCCGGCGATTGGTGGCGCCTTTGGTGGACGTGAAGACATGTCGGTGCAGGTTGTACTGGCATTGGCCGCCCATTATTACCGTCGTCCGGTAAAGGTGCAGTGGAGCCGTGAGGAATCCATTTTGCACCATCACAAGCGCCACCCGATCAAGATTTATGCCAAATGGGGCGCCACCCGTGAGGGCCGTATCTGTGCCGTTGAAGCCAAAGTCATCGGTGATGCTGGAGCTTATAACTACACCTCAACCAAGGTGCTCGGCAACGCCAACATGATGGCCAGCGGCCCCTATGAAGTCGATAATATTCACGTCGATACACACGGCGTCTATACCAACAATATTCCCTGTGGCGCTTTCCGAGGGTTTGGCGCGCCGCAAGCCTTGTTCTCCGCAGAAGGACAGGTCAATAAGTTGGCCGCTGCCCTCAATATGGACCCCGTAGAAATTCGCCGCCGCAATGTGTTCCATGAAGGCAGCATCGCCCCAGTCGGGACGCCTTTGCCGCCTGGGGTATCCATGCCGGAAGTCGTAGAAGCCTGTGCCCGTGAATCTTACTGGCAGCAGGCGCCGGATAATTCCTGGCAGCGCGTCACCGAGCCGGAACAGCCTGCGTCATCCACCAGACGACGCGGCATTGGCTTCGCTGCGGGTTACAAGAATGTCGGCTATAGTTTCGGCTTTCCGGAGCAGTCCAACGCGCGCATTGAACTCTACGGCAAAGCGCAGATTGACGAAGTCGTTGTTAAGCTGGCGGGTGCCGATGTCGGCCAGGGCGCGCACACGGTTTTCTCGCAGATGGCTGCGGAAGCGGTCGGCGTACCATTTGAAAAAGTGCGTCTCGTCGCCTCCGATACAGCCCAAACAGGCAGTTCCGGCAGTGCTTCTGCCTCTCGCCTGACCTTCATGACTGGCAATGCCGTTCGCGGCGCTGCTGAACAGGCCCTTGAGCGCTGGCAAGCCGAAGAACGCCCTGCCATTGGCGATTACAACTATCGCCCACCCAGGACCACCGCCTATGACCCCATGACGGGCCGCAGCGAACCGAACTTCGCTTATGGCTACACAGCCCAGGCTGTTGAGGTCGAAGTCGATCTCGAAACGGGCCAGGTGATACTGCTCAATGTGGTTTCTGCCAATGATGTTGGACGTGCGATTAATCCGCAGTTGGTTCAGGGCCAGATTGAAGGGGCTGTCATACAGGCGGCGGGCTATGCGCTGATGGAGCATCTTGTCAGCGACGAAGGCCGGATTCGTAATCCATATCTGTCGACATACCTGATTCCGACGGTGTACGATGTACCGCCGCAGGTGAAATCGGTCATTCTGGAATACGCTGATCCGATTGGTCCCTGGGGCGCACGCGGCATGGGAGAAATGCCTTTGCTGCCATTAACACCAGCCATCGCTGCTGCGATTTATGATGCGACAGGCGTTTGGATGAATTCACAGCCCTTTACGCCGGAAAAAGTCGTCGTTAAGCTGAGAGAGCAGGGCATTGGCGTGATCTAGCTGCTGCCTTGCCTACGAACCATGTTGACAACAAGGGCGGCGCGTATTTGGTCGCCCTTATCTTGGATCATCATCCTGAACGCCTATAGTTTCCAGTTTAAGTTGGCGGATAACAGATGAAACTTCACCAGGCTTTTGATATCGTGCGTGGCGACGTTGTGTCGTTTACTGGCGCTGGTGGCAAAACGGCGACCCTCCTCGCATTAGGCCATGAACTTGTAGAGAGTGGTTGGCGCGTCCTGGCCACGACCACGACCTACATTGATGAGGAGTTGCTGCCCAGCCTGCCGCATATCCAGCATTACCGCGAGGACCCGCAGGCGATTTCTGCTGCTCTCAGCCAATATGGCTTTGTCTTTCTATATGATCGTTTTCAGAAGCGTCGCATCTACGGTCCGACCGATGCTGAGTTTGTGCGCCATTTGCTCGATACAGTCGATAGCGACGTGCTGCTGGTCAAGGCGGATACCGCCGGGGGTCGCCCGTTTAAGGCGCCTAAGAAGAATGAACCACTCGTGCCGCCGGAATCTTCCCTGGTCGTGCCGATGGTCGGACTATCTGCTCTCGACCAGCCGCTGGATGATGAGCATGTCTACAATCCCAAAGCAATGATCGATAAATTTGGCTTCTACAAAGGCAGTAAAGTCCGCTCGCCCTGGGTATCGCAGGTTCTGCGTGATGATGACCTGGGTTTGCACGGCATCCCGGAAAATGCCCGTGTCATCGGCTTCTTAAATCAGGCCCCGCACGAAGGATACTTGCGCAGCCGCGCCCGTCTCATTGCCAAATTAGCCCTCAAGTCGCCCCGCTTTCATGGTGTTGCACTCGGTTCAGCCCGTGCAGCGGACCCCGTAGTGGAGATTCGTCGCCCGGTTGCTGCCATCGTACTGGCCGCTGGCCAATCCAGCCGAATGGGCCAGCCCAAGGTGCTGCTCCCCTGGGAGGGCAGCCAGACGATCATCGAGCATATTATCACGCAGCTTATTCGCTCACGTGTGGAACACATCGTCGTCGTGACAGGCCACTATGCCGATGAGGTCAAACGGTTGGTGAAGCCTTACGATGTCAAAGTCGTTCATAACCGCGCTTACAAAACTGGGGAAATGGTGTCTTCGCTCAAAGCAGGGCTGCGCACCTTACCGGATCACATTTCGGCGGCGATGCTCGTCCTGGGCGATCAGCCTCGTCTGCAGCCCCGTGTCCTCTATGAATTACTGAATGCCTATGCTGAAGGCGCAGGCGATATCGTCATCCCCAGCTACCAGATGCGCCGGGGCCATCCCATATTGATTGGCCGCCGCTATTGGCCGGAAATCCTGGCGCTGCGCAATCACGAACAACCGCGTGATGTCATTAATGCCCACGCGGAAAAAATCGCCTATGTCAAAGTCTATACGGATAGTGTGATTCGGGATGTGGATACGCCAGCCGACTATTATCAGGAACGGCAGCGCGCAGGCTTGGGGAAAAAACGCATCGAGTAACGAAAGCCTCAGCCTCGGAACCACTTTATCAATCGGGAGACCATGCTTTTCTTTTCTTGTAGCTGGCCGTATTCGAGGGTCAGTTGGTAAGTGAGCTTTTCGAGTTCAACAATGCGCATCCGCGCCCCATTGACCAGCACCCACTCGCGATCCAGTGCGCGCAGGCCAGTAGGCTGGCGCTTATACAGCTTTTCATATGCCTCAATATAACCAATCATGATGGTTTTTGGGTCGTGCGTCGCCATCAATATCGTTCCTGAGTACATGCCCGTGTGGATGTTCTTATTTCTAGTTTACAGATAATTCTATTCAAATTCCATTGGCATGCGTTAAGATTGATTACGAAATTTCGGTTTGAGATTACCTAAATCGCTGTGGAGCATATGGGGACTTTCGTGTAAGCTGATGGCGAATTTGGCCCAGGTGCGAGTCCAGCGACTGAAATGAGAGCATAAGATGAACTACACACATGATGACTATCAAAAAGCGGTCGATGTCATCCGTCAGAAGACCACACAGCAGCCGACAATCGGCCTGGTTTTAGGCTCTGGCCTCGGCAGCTTGGCAGATACCCTGGCCAACGCAACCGCCATTCCCTATAGCGAAATTCCTGGCTGGCCGACGTCTACCGTACATGGTCACGCTGGCCGTCTGGTGATCGGGGAGTTGGAGGGCCATACTGTCGTCGCCCAGCAGGGGCGTGCCCACTTTTACGAGGGCTACGATATGCAGACGATCACATTCCCCATTCGTGTGATGCACTTCCTGGGTATTAACACCCTCATCCTGACCAATGCCGCTGGCGGTGTCGATCCCAGTTATTCCGTTGGCGACCTGATGCTCATCAACGATCACATCAATTTCCCTGGTATGACCGGTAGCAACCCCTTGATGGGTCCTAATGATGAGCGTATTGGTCCGCGTTTTGTCGGTCTGGCCCAGGCCTATGATCGCGAACTGCGGACAATAGCGCGGAACATCGCCAGCGCGAACAACATTCCCCTGCATGAAGGTGTCTACGCAGCCGTATCAGGCCCCAGCTTTGAAACTCCGGCGGAAATCCGCATGCTGCGCACCATTGGTGCGAATGCCGTTGGTATGTCTACTGTCCATGAAGTGCTGGTTGCACGTCATACGGGCATCCGTGTGCTGGCCTGCTCTGGCATCACCAACGTCGCCATTGACCATGTCGATAGCAAGTTGGAGACCAATCACGAAGAAGTCCTGGAAGCGGGGAAGGTCATCGTGCCGCGCCTGACGACGATCCTGACAGGTGTGCTAAGGGCACTGGCATAAACGCCCGAATAGAGCAAGGTCTCGGCGTATGAATGGCTTTTTCTACCTCATTGATCGCGTCGCCATCGGGTTTTATATCATCATTGGCGCGGTTGTCGTCTGGCAAATGCGGAAGTTCCTTCTGGCACAGTCAGAATATCGCTCAACGTACTTTGAGCTTGAGCGCGACCTGGCCCGTGTCCAGCAGGGCGCGGCCCTGACGGCTGCCATCATTGCCCTGGAATTTGCTTTTGCCATCATTGGCGTTCAGCGGGTGATCGTCCCGTTTTTACAGACCGAAGAGGATTTGCAGGTCGAACTGGCCAATATGCCCAGCGACGGTGACTTCTTGACGGCTACCCCTGCGCCCATCAACGATGAAAATTTCGACATACAAGCAATAGAGCTACCCGATGATGCCGATTCCAACATCATCCTGCTGACGCCGACATTGACGCCCACGCCCGTTGGCACCATCATCCCCAACGCACCGCCCATCGAAGGCTGCGATAGTGAACAGGCCATGTTACAGGTACCTGCCAACGGCATGCGCGTATTCCAGCCCATGATTGTGATTGGCCAGGCATTCGCTGATGATTTTTCCAGCGCGAAGATCGAACTGAGCGGGCCATCCACCAACGATCAATACATCGTCGTTGGCGAGATTTTCTCGCCTGTGCCCACGTTGCAGGCTTTTAGCGAATTCAATCCATTCAGATATTCGACTGGGGAATATGCCTTCCGTCTGGTTGTTTTTGACGCATCGAATGAAATTGTGGCGGCCTGTAAGGTAACGATCTACATTTCAGAAGCGCCTATCACAGCCACGCCGACCCCGCTGCCAGAAGGCGGTAGCGCGCCTGTGCTCCAGTCCACCGCGACGCCATCGAGCTAAATTGAGAACGCAATCAAAAAGAGCGAGGGAATCAGCCTCGCTCTTTTTTGTGTTCAGGTTATGTCGCTACATGGTAGGGGAGGTCGCATCGGTTGGATTATCTTCCTGTTCTGGTTCCAGGTACTTATTCAGCATGCTGACCAGTTCCTGGCGGCTGACAGGCTTCGCCAGATAGTCGTCACAGCCACTTTCGATGAACCGTTCGCGATCACCAATCATGGCATTGGCTGTCAGCGCGATAATCGTACAGCTTTCGCAGTTTCCCTGATTACGGAGCGTATTGGCTACTTCGATGCCATCAATATCCGGCAGGTTGATGTCCAGCAAAATGATGCGCGGCTTATGTTCGATGGCGCTGGCAACCCCATCCAGGCCATTCGACGCCTCGAATATCTTGAAGCCATGCACCTCAAGCATCTTTTTGACCAGACGCCGATTCTGCGGATTGTCATCAATGATGAGTACACTAATAGCGTCCATAAATCGCCAACTACATCGTATGCAGACTGGAAATGAATACAGAATGTATTATTGACGATAATACCATAGGCGCACGGAGAATACGAAGCGAACGATATAGTTTTTCGCACCTTTTTCTATATCCGTTCGCTGAATTCTCTATAGGACTAGGGTAATTTTTGCTGATTGGCGCGCCGACGCAAGCGCATCAGCCGGATGTTGCGCGGATTGCTCCAGCGCAGGACGTTATTCCAGGCGCGACGCAGACGGTTCCACCGCGCGCGAACACGTGCCAGCAGGTAAACCGCACGACGCCGCTGCCGATTGAGACGGTTGCCTTGCAACTGGCTCGGTTCGGGAATACCCCAACGGACACACATCGCCGCCCAGGAAAGTCCACCACCGAAACCCACCATTACCAGATGATCGTCTTTGCGAATCCGACCCTGTTCGATGGCTTCACACATCGCGATGGGGATAGACGCTGCTGAAGTGTTGCCATAACGATCCAGATTGCTGACGAACTTATCCATGTCGATATTGAGCTTACGAGCTGCGCTCTGCAGGATGCGGTAATTCGCCTGGTGTGGGATGATGAGATCAATATCACTGAGCGTGATGCCAGCATCTTCCGTCACCTGGCGGATGCTCTCGTCCACCACGCGGGTGGCGAACTTAAACACTTCGCCGCCGTGCATATACATCTTGCCGAGCGTATGGCCATTTAACTCACGTACATTGGGCGTCGCCACAGAAAGCAGATCGTGGCCAGCGCCATCGGATCGCAAAACTGCGCTCAGGACGCCACCTTCCTGGTCACTGCCCTGGAGCACAATGGCTCCGGCACCATCACCAAACAGGATGCACGTGCTGCGATCCGTCCAGTCAACGATGCGGCTCATTGTCTCTGCACCGACTACGAGCGCCGTATCAATACTGCCTGACCGGATGGCCTGCGTAGCCATATTCACCGCATATACGAACCCCGCACAGGCGGCTGCCAGGTCAAAAGCACCCGCTTTGCTCGCCCCCAGCCAATCCTGGATCAGGTTAGCTGTACTGGGGAAGACATGCTCTGCTGTCGATGTCGCTACAATAATCAGGTCAATATCCATCGGCAGCACATCAGCCACTTCTAACGCCGATGTCGCTGCCTTGTATCCCAGTGTCGCCGAGGATTCGCGTTCATTGGCAATGCGGCGCTCCCGAATCCCCGTACGGGTTCGGATCCACTCATCATTGGTTTCGACAATGGCTGCCATATCGTCATTTGTCATGACGGTATCAGGAACAGCCATGCCCCAACCCGTGATGTGAGCGTAGCGCAAAGGCCCGTTGTTTCGGGTATATCCTTTAGCTTGTGCCATTGGCTGCGTATCTACCCAATATGATGACTGCGTTATGCCCACCAAACCCAAAGCCGTTGCTCATGACCACATCCACCTGCTTATTGACACCCACATTGGGCGTATAGTTCAGGTCGCAGGTCGGGTCAGGATTTTCTAGATTAATCGTTGGCGGGATGAAGTTATCACGAATCGCCATCAGCCCGATGATCGCTTCAATCGTGCCAGCAGCACCCAGTAAGTGCCCCGTCATCGATTTTGTTGAACTGATGGGAATGTTATAGGCTTGCTCACCCAGGGCCACTTTCAGCGCCTGCGTTTCCGCAGAATCATTAAGCGGTGTGCTGGTACCATGTGCGTTGATGTAGTCGATGTCCTCTGCCGTCACATTGGCATCTGCCATCGCCAGCTTCATTGCACGGGCGGCACCTTCGCCAGTTTCCATTGGTGCCGTCGGATGGTACGCATCCGATGTATGCCCATAGCCCAGGACTTCGCCGTAGATTTTGGCACCGCGCGCCAGGGCAAAGTCCAGGTCTTCCAGCACTAGGGTGGCCGCGCCTTCTGCCGGAACAAAACCATCTCGTTCCGCATCGAAGGGGCGCGAAGCGCCTTTTGGATCGTCATTACGATGCGTCAGCGCCTTCATGTTATTGAATCCGGCAATCGTGATCGGCACGATAGCGGCTTCAGTCGCGCCAGCCAGCATAACTTTTGCTTGCCCGCGCTTGATAATTTCAGTGGCCTCGCCGATGCAGTTATTGCCAGTTGCACACGCCGTCGTGATATTGAAGTTCGGTCCGCGCAGGCCCAATTCCATCGATACTTTGCCGGAACTGCTGTCGATCAGGATACGCGGGATTGCCAGCGGGCTAATCGAACGATGGCCTTTTTCAATGAAGGTATACACCGATTCGATCAGTGATGTGATGCCCCCGACGCCGCTGCCGATAATGCAGCCGACATCGTGCGTATTATCTGGGGTAATTTCCAGCCCGCTGTCTTCCAGAGCCTGTTGTGACGCAACCAGCGCCAACTGGCTGCTGCGATCAGTACGGCGGGCCTCTTTACGACCAAGCAGGGCCTCAGCATCAAAGTTCTTGACTTCGCCCGCGATCTGGTTTTCGACCGTGCTGCGGTCAAACAGGGTGATGAAATCGATGCCGCTTTTGCCTGCGGCGATATTTTGCCATGCTTCTTCTGCTGTATTTCCGGTTGGCACCACAGCACCAATTCCGGTCACAACCACGCGACGTGTTCCCACAGCATCCTCCTCATTTGGGTAATAGGCCTGCGTCTGCATGCGACACAGTTCCGTTCAATCGTGAACGTTGTAGGGTGGTAATCGCACAACTGTCATAACACACGATGTGCAGGAGCGTTATGTTCTTACTCCTGAAGAAGTCAACGATGGATACCTTCCCTCACTTGTCGCCGATGATACACCGAATCGCATACTCCAAACCAGATGGCCTTTTGCGGCTGCACCTGTTGCCGCTGCAATTCAAGCTAACCATGTCTTATGGACAGCCGCCTGCGATATAATCCCATCTGATATTGTGTGCAATGGTTAAGGAATCACCAGCCAATCTATGATTTTGATAACAGGCGCTACCGGCTTCATTGGCCGTCATGTGGTCAAAGCCCTGATGGAGCAGAATTTACCTTTGCGATGCTTGCTCGCTCCGCATCAGGTGAATAATGCCCCCTGGGATGCTGAATCAGAAAATCCGCCGGAAATTGTCGTCGGCACCATTCTGGACCAGCAGGCTGTTTTCCGTGCCGTGACGGGTGCCCATACCATCATTCACCTGGAAAATGCCATGTGGTGGGGGCGCCAGCGTGATCTTGAACGTATCGAAATCGCCGGAACGCGCAATCTCATTACCCAGGCCCGTGCTGCCCGCGTCGGACGCCTGATTACTGTCAGCCAGCTTGGGGCGGCCTCATCATCAGCCTACATGCTGCACCGCATCAAAGGCCAGCAGGAAGAAATCATCCGTGCCAGTGGTCTGGCCTATACCATCATTCGCTCCGGCATCGTGTTCGGTGAAGATGATTCGTTCATCAACAATATGGCCATGATGATGAGCGCTAATCCTGTCTTCTTCCTGATGCCTGGAATGGGCGAAGTATCCCTTCATCCCCTCTATATCGACGATCTGGTGCGTGCTATTCGCCTGAGCTTAGAGCGCATCAGCACAGTGGACCGCGTGTTAGAGGTCGGTGGGCCGGAATACATGACTATCAGAGATACATTGCAGACCGTCATGCGCGTTACCGGAATGAGCCGGATCGTTATTGCCATGCCGCCCTACATCATGCGCTCCTTATCCCGTTTCTATAACCGCGTTTTCCCGCGGTCCTTTGTTACGCCGCACTGGTTGGATATACTCGCAACCAATCGCACGACGCAGTTGGGCAACATGTTCGATTACTTCGGCTTCCAGCCCAGGCGCTTTGAGGATACCTTGCTGACCTATATGCCGCAGCGACGTTATTTCCTGAGAGCGCTGCGTTTTGCCTTCCGCCGCCGCCCACGCCGCATTTAGGGGTAACACCATCATGAAATCTGCGATCACAATCCGACCCGTCTACGATCATGCTGAGTTTGAGCAGGCTGTGACCCTGCAAAAGATCTATTGGGGCGAGGAAGATGCTGCGTTGGTACCGTCGCATATGCTGGCCAGCATCGTTGGCTATGGTGGGCATGTCCATGCCGCCTTCGACGAAGATCGCATGATAGGCGTGCTAATTGGTTTTATGGGGGCCGATATCGACCCCGATAGCCAGCAGAATGCGCCCTCACGCATGCTCATTATGTCCAAACGCATGGTCGTACTGCCGGAATATCGTGGCCAGAGCATTGGCGAACGGCTCAAGTTGGCCCAGCGCGATTATGCGCTCCGACATGGTATTCGCCTTGTTTCCTGGACATTTGACCCAATGCTGGCTGCCAATGCCCATCTTAATCTGCACAAGCTGGCTGCATTGGGCCAGGGCTATGTCCCGAACTTCTTCGGCCAGGAAGCCGCGCACCCAACCCTCAGTGAAGACCGCATCAAGGTCAACTGGTGGGTTGATGATGCACTGACACGGGATCGTCTGGATGGAAACACCCGTTTTAACGCCACTGATGCACCCATCATCAACCAGCCTGATGTCAAGCAGGGTATGTTGACACCGACTGAATCGTCTGTCACCTTCACTGCCGATCTGGCCCTGCTGCAAATCCCGCCGCATTACTTCGCCATGGAAAAACTGGATGCCGGACTGGCACGTTCCTGGCGCAATCACATCCGCGATTGTTTCATGTCGGCATTTGACCAGGGGTACCTGGCCGTCGATTTTGTGCGCCGCAATGATCAGACCTACTATGTGCTGGCCCAACTAGACAATCCGCCACATTTTGAAGATGATTTGGCAACGGCCAGTCGTCAACAGTAACGCTATTCACGATTTACGCTCAAGGAGTCAACTGTGCGTCCCATCACGATTAAGGAAGTCGCCCTTTATCCGATTGCTATGCCTTTTGTGGAACCACTTAAAACCAGCTTTGGCATGGAACCCTTCAAAGGTGCGGTTCTGGTAGAAATCACGACAGAAGAGGGCATTAAAGGGTGGGGCGAAGCGGCAGTCGCACCCGAACCTGGCTACTCTGGTGAAACCGTCGCGACATCCTACCATGTGCTCAAGCACTTTATGGCCCCCTTGATGACGGGCAAAACGATTGACGACCCTTACAAAGCGCGCGACGTTCTGCAAGTCATTCGCGATCATCATCATGCCCGTGCGGGGATAGAAGGTGCCATCTGGGATGCCTTTGCCCGTGCCAACAATATGCGTCTGGCCGACTTGTTTGCCTCATATGTCGATGCTGAAAGCACCAACCGTGCGGTCGTCGGTGTCAGCATCGGCATTCAGCCAACCGTAGAAGATACATTGGCGATTATCCGTAAGCGCATGGGGCAGGGCTACCAGCGCATCAAGCTTAAAATCAAGCCTGGTTGGGATGTTGACTTCGCTAAAGCCATTCGCGCCGAACTGCCTGATGCCACCATTATGCTCGATGCCAACAGCGCCTACACCCTGACCGATGCTGAACACCTCGCGCAATTTGACGACCTCAACCTGCTCATGATCGAACAACCGCTGCGCTCTTACGATATTTATGAGCATGGCTTGCTCAATCACCATATTGAAACGCCACTTTGTCTGGACGAGAGCATCAAAACAGCCCTTGACCTGCGGCTGGCACTCCAGGTCAACGCGATTGACATTCTCAACCTCAAACCCGCTCGCGTCGGCGGCTTTGCTGAAAGTATCGATATTTACAAAATCTGTGTAGAGCATGAACTGCCACTTTGGATTGGTGGTATGCTGGAAACAGGCATCGGACGCGCTGCCAACGTTGCCTTTGCATCCCTCCCCGGTGTGACCTTGCCCTGTGATATTTCCGCGACTGATCGCTACTTCGACCCTGACATTACCGAGCCGCCCTTTGTTTTGCAGCCCGATAGCACCCTCAATGTTCCCAACGGCATCGGTATCGGCGTCGAAGTCATTCCAGAACGTGTGCAAGAAGCAGTCGCCCGCTGGTACGAACTGGATATGTACCCCATCGGTTAAAAGACTTATTTGAGGAAAAGACAATGGCACTCAAAGGTACGAGGATTGCGTTTATAGGGTCGGGTGTCATGGGCAGGGCGATCATCAGTGGATTGCTCAGTAAGGGATTGGTTGAACCTGAGCTGATTATTGCCGCTGATCCTGATATGGCCGCTATGCAAACAGTTCAGGCCAACAATGGCATCGCTGTGACCCGTGACAACCTGGAAGCCGTTGCCGGTGCGCAAATTCTGGTGTTATGCGTAAAACCTCAGAATATGGGCATGGTTCTCGATGGCTTGCGTGGCCATGTGGCCCATGTCGAACTGGCGATTAGTATCGCCGCCGGGGTGACGCTCAAGACGATTGAAGAAGGGTTAGCCCTTACGCATGTTGTGCGGGCGATGCCCAATACCCCCGGCCAGATCGGCGAAGGCGTCTCTGTCTGGACCAACACGCCAGAAGTCACCGACGAGCAGAAGAAACAGGCCCAGGAAATCCTTGAGGCGATGGGGCAGGCGATCCACGTCCATGATGAGAAATACCTCGACATGGCGACGGCGCTGACAGGCTCCGGCCCCGCTTATGTATTCATGTTCATCGAGGCATTAATTGATGCAGGTGTGCGCATGGGCTTTTCCCGCGATATTGCGACGACGCTGGCGATGCAGTTGGTCAAAGGCAGTACCGATTTCCTGGCGCAGTCTGGTGCGCATCCGACAGTGCTGCGAAACCAGGTTACCAGTCCTGGCGGAACGACGGCTGCCGCCTTGTATGAACTGGACAAAGGCAACTTCAGGACGACCATCAGCGACGCCATCTGGGCAGCTTACCAGCGCTCAATCGAGCTAGGCAAGGATTAGCCGAACATTGATCATAGGCGCAAAGTCGGGCAGTTCTCTGGTAATAAAACGCATGGATTCTGCTTGGTTCCGTCTGCAGTCTTGGGTAAACTAGCCGAACACAGAGAATGTGCGTAGGAAGGTGCTCTTTGCGGGTTGATAAACCCACCGCCGGAGGTTAATCTTAAGCACACTGTCAATCTGTGTGAGTAGCGTTTGTGAAAATGTGGACAAACGCGCATTTGCTCGTATACAATAGTCAGGTGCGCTCATTTAGAGGGGCGCTCCGTTGGCGTCTATCAAACATCACCTATCCATTATTGCACCAAGACGCATTTTGTGTTCTTACCAGACCGGAAGCAGGAACGCTTTAAGCAGTCCCTGTATTGAATAACGGATACTGAAAAACCGATCAACCTCATTTATTCGATCAGATAAGGAGCCGGGAATGGCGGAAAACATTTATGACTCGATACTCAAGCAGATTGAAGGCTTCGATCCTTCAATTGAAGCGGTCGAGGTCGGTTATGTAGAAGAAGTGGGTGATGGTATCGCTCGTGTGAGTGGCCTCCCCAATGCGCGCTTCAACGAACTACTGAGGTTTGAAAACGGCACAGCCGGTATTGCCTTCAACCTGGAGCGTGACAATGTCGGTGTCATCATCATGGGTGACTACGGCGAAATCCAGGAAGGCGACACCGTTAGCGCAGTCGGTCGTATCGCTTCCGTGCCGGTGGGTATGGGGCTGGTTGGCCGCGTGGTGGGTGCTCTTGGTAACCCGCTCGATGGCAAAGGCCCGATTGCCAGTGATGAATTCTACAACATTGAACGTATCGCTCCCGGCGTTATGGAACGTAAAGGCGTTAATCGTCCGGTCCAGACGGGGCTGCTCGCTATCGACTCCATGATTCCGATTGGTCGTGGCCAGCGTGAGTTGATCATTGGCGACCGCCAGACAGGCAAGACCGCCGTTGCCCTGGACACCATCATCAACCAGAAGGGCGAAGACCTCTACTGCATCTACGTCGCTGTTGGTAAGCGTCGTGGTGAAGTTGCCCGTATCGTCGCCACATTGGAAGAGCATGGTGCGATGGAATACACCACCATCGTCATGGCTTCAGCCTCCGACGCAGCCGCGCTGCAATACCTGGCTCCGTACAGCGGTTGCGCCATTGGCGAATGGTTCATGGAAAATGGCAAAGACGCTCTCGTTATTTACGATGACTTGTCCAAGCACGCTGCGGCCTACCGTCAGGTTTCGCTGCTGCTTCGCCGCCCACCTGGACGTGAAGCTTTCCCTGGCGATGTCTTCTACCTCCACAGCCGCCTATTAGAACGTGCCGCCCAGCTCAGTAATGAACGTGGCGGGGGCAGCCTGACCGCACTGCCAGTTATTGAAACCTTGCTTGGCGATGTGTCGGCCTTCGTTCCCACCAACGTTATCTCGATTACAGACGGCCAGATTTACCTGGAAAGCGAATTGTTCTACTCCGGCCAGCGCCCAGCCCTGAATACGGGTATCAGCGTGAGCCGCGTGGGTGGTAGTGCCCAGACGACAGCCATGAACAAGGTTGCAGGTGGTTTGCGTCTGCAGATGGCGCAGTTCCGCTCGCTGGCGGCATTTGCTCAGTTCGGCTCCAACCTCGACCGTGAAACACAGCGTCAGTTGGATCGTGGTCTGCGCCTGAACGAGTTGTTCAAGCAAGCCCAATACCAGACACTTTCCGTAGATGAACAGATCATCCTCATCTATGCGGGTACCAGCGGTGTCCTTGACGAAGTTCCGGTTGATCGCGTGGGTGAATTCAAGCTGGACTTCCTGCGTGCGCTGCGTGGCCAGTACAGTGACCTCGCCAGGGATGTTCGTACCCATACCGACGAACGCCTGTCAGAAGATTTATCTAAACGAATCGAAGAAGCTGTGAAGGGCTTCTTGCAGACGTGGAGCTAGCGCATATCACATCAAGTGGAAAGGAGACGCTAGATGCCACCCCTTAGAGAAGTCAGAAATCGAATCCGAAGCGTAAAGAACATCTCGCAGATTACGCGCGCGTTGGAAGCCGTTTCGGCCTCACGTGTTCGCCGTGCGCAGGCCCGTGCGATGGCCAGCCGCCACTATGCTGAAAAAGCCTGGGAAATTCTGGTGAATATCCAGGCATCATCAAAGGGCGCACTGCCGCACCCGCTGCTGACTGCCCGCGAAGAAATCAATCGCGTGATGGTCATTCTCATCACGTCGGATCGTGGTTTGGCGGGTTCATACAATGCCAATGTGCTGCGTGTCGTAGAGCGCTTCCAGCGTAATTTTGGCAAACCGGTGGATTTTGTGACTGTTGGCCGTAAAGGGCGCGATACTTTGATTCGCCAGCGGGCCAACGTCGTCGCGGAATTCAGTGATATGCCTGCCGAGCCGCGCATCAGTGATGTGACACCAATTGCACGCCTCGCTGTTGATGCCTATCTCAGTGGCGAAGTTGATGAAGTCCTCATTGCCTACACCGACTTCATCAACATGCTGACGCAGCGTCCGGTTGTCCTCGGTTGGTTGCCATTGACGCCGGATACTGTCGCCAATCAAGTCGCCAGCGAATTCGTCAAGGACGTGCCGCACGTCACCGACAGTGCGACCGACTACGAATATGAGCCAAGTGCCGCTGCGGTTCTGGAAGAAATCGTTCCGCGCTTTACTGAATTGCAACTGTATCAGGCGCTGCTGGAATCCCAGGCCAGTGAACATGCCGCGCGTATGGCTGCCATGCGTAACGCGACCGATAATGCCACCCAGCTTGTTGGTGACCTGACCCTGGAATACAACAAAGCGCGCCAGTCAGCCATCACCAGCGAAATTCTCGATATTGTTGGTGGCGCCAACGCGCTCCAACAGTCGATTGAAAAAGCGGCTGATGATATGCTGGCTTCGGCTCATCCAACTGCCCCGCGTGCGCCTGCACCTGCTATGACGGCTGCCAGCAATGGCAACGGTGCCAAGACTGCCTCCAAGAAGGATGCACCAGCGAAACAGGCTGCTGGTCCACAGGGCAAAAAAGTCAAGCAGGACGACCTAAAAGTCATTGAAGGTATCGGCCCCAAGATGGAAAAAGCACTCCATGCGGCAGGCATCGATACCTGGGCCAAGTTGTCGGAAGCAACAGATGACCAGTTACATGCGGCTATTGAAGCGGCTGACATGAGTTTTGCCCCCAGTCTGCCTACATGGGCGCGTCAGGCAGGTTTTGCTGCTCGCGGTGATTGGGACGGATTACAACAACTGCAAGATGAACTGACCGCCGGGCGCGACGCCTAGTCATTCCGGCTGCTGATAAAAGGAGCAAATCAATGAGCGAAGTGCAAGGCAGTATTACTCAGGTGCTTGGTAACGTCGTCGACGTTCTGTTCCCGGAAGGGCAGTTGCCAGATATCTTCGACGCTGTCCGCGTCCCGCGCGAAGGTGGCGAAGACCTCATCCTGGAAGTTGAACTGCTGCTTGGCGATAGTGAAGTCCGCTGCGTGGCGATGGACAGCACCGACGGCATTTCTCGTGGGATTCCCGCTTACTCAACAGGCGCACCCATTTCGGTGCCAGTTGGCGAAGTGACCCTGGGCCGTATCTTTAACGTTCTGGGCCGGCCGGTGGATCACAAACCCGCGCCGGAAAATGCCCCCGAACGCCCGATCCATGTGAGCGCCCCCTCGTTTGAAGAACAATCGCCTAAGATTGAAGTCTTTGAAACAGGCATGAAGGTTATCGACCTGGTTGCCCCCATGACTCGTGGTGGTAAGACGGGTATCTTCGGTGGTGCTGGCGTCGGCAAGACAGTGACCATTCAGGAACTGATCGACTCCATCGCGAAAGAACACTCCGGTCTATCCGTTTTCGCAGGCGTAGGTGAACGTACCCGTGAAGGTACCGACCTCTACCACGAAATGGCGGAAGCAGGCGTGATCGACAAGCTGGCGATGGTTTTCGGCCAGATGAATGAGCCGCCCGGTGTGCGTCTCCGCGTGGCGCTTTCCGGCCTGACAATGGCGGAATACTTCCGTGATACTGGCAAGGACGTGCTCATCTTCATCGACAACATTTTCCGTTACTCCCTGGCGGGTGCTGAAGTATCCGCTCTGCTCGGACGTATGCCCTCCGCAGTCGGTTATCAGCCGAACTTGGCTGAAGAAATGGGTATGTTGCAGGAACGCATCACCTCGACCCGTACCGGTTCGATCACGTCCATGCAGGCCGTTTATGTGCCCGCAGATGACTATTCCGATCCGGCGCCAGTAGCGGTGTTCACCCACCTGGATAGCACCATCGCCCTGGAACGCTCGATTGCGGCTCGCGGCCTCTTCCCGGCTGTAGACCCGCTCGGTTCGACCAGCAACATCCTTGATCCGAACGTCGTGGGTGAAGATCACTATCGCACCGCCCGTGAAGTTCAGCAGGTGCTCCAGCGCTACAAGGACTTGCAGGACATCATCGCCATCCTCGGTGTAGAAGAACTGTCCGATGATGACAAGCTGCTGGTGGCCCGTGCCCGTAAGATCGAGAACTTCCTCAGCCAGCCGATGAAGGTGGCTGCGCAGTTCACAGGCCGTGAAGGCAAATATGTGTCGATTCGTGACACTGTTCGCGGCTTCCGTATGCTGCTGGATGGCGAACTTGATCATGTCCCTGAGCAGATGTTCTACATGGCGGGTCCCATTGAAGATGTGCTGGAGCGGTACGAAGAAAGCCAGAACGAGAACTAGCACGGCATTGGCCGCTGCGGAAGGAGCTTTCTAAATGCCAATTCACGTAGAACTTGTTTCTCAAGAACGTAAAGTCTTTGAAGAGCCGGAAGCCGACATTGTCGTGCTTCCCGCTATCGAAGGCGAAATGGGTGTACTGCCGCACCATGCGCCTGTCCTCACGCCGCTGACATTCGGCGAGATGGTGGTGCGTAAGGGCAATGCGGAAGAACGCTTTGCTATCTATGGTGGCGTAGTCGATGTTCGTCCGGACAAAGTCGTGGTTCTGGCGGATATCGCCGAATCGTCCTTTGGTATTGATGCGGAACGCGCTGAAGAAGCCCGTCGCCGTGCCCTGGAACTGGTTGACCAGGGCCTGCCTCCGGAACAGAACCGTGAAGCGGTCCTGGCGCTGCGCCGTGCAGAATTCGCACTTAAGGTTTCTCGCCGCGTTCAGACTGGCGGAAGCCGCCTGCGTATCATCATGGATGACGAGAAAAGTAGCGACAAATAGCCCGGTCGTTTTCTTGTAATTCAAAACACCCGGCTAACAGTCGGGTGTTTTTATTTCTACCATGAGCTTTATTGGTCACAGCATGCTGTGACCGATTTCAGCTTTGTATCATATAGGAGCAATCTCATCACAGTCGAATGGCAGTCCCTCATAGAATCTTTGCAGTCGCCAGATGCTGCCGAACGCAGTCAG
This sequence comes from Anaerolineaceae bacterium, assembly GCA_020634165.1. Lineage (GTDB taxonomy): Bacteria > Chloroflexota > Anaerolineae > Aggregatilineales > Phototrophicaceae > Phototrophicus. Next base: position 1,763,014 of record JACKCF010000001.1, read on the forward strand.
GCCATCCTGGCAATTGGCCACCAGCGAGAAACACGCGCCATAAATCACCTCGTCAGGATTCTTTGCACAGACCCTGACTTGAATGTGCAGGAAGATACCACATGGTCCCTGGTGCGCATGGGTAGCGATGCGGTGGATGCACTCCTGGCTGCGCTCAACGACGCTGATCCGCAGGCGCGCCACAATATCATTCATACCCTTGGCAAAATCGCTGATGTTCGTGCGCTGGTCGCTCTGATACAGGCAACGACCGACACTGACCAGAAAGTGCGCTATAAGGCTATCTATGCCCTCGGTCAGATTGGCCATGTGGACGCCATCGAAGCCCTGATTATCGCCCTTGGTGACGAAATACAAACAGTCAGTTGGATGGCCCGCGAAGTGCTGGAAGGGTTTGGCGACAGGGCGGTTGAGCCGCTTATTGCTGCTTTGAAGACGTCGCCGTCGGATGTTCAGGAGTTGATAGTTAGCTTGCTGGGAGACACAGGCGACGAACGGGCGTTGCTGCCATTAATTGATGTGCTTTCAGCATCTGAGGATTGGGAGGTGCGCTTTGCTGCCATACAGGCATTGGGCCAGTTTGGCGATGAACGCGCATTGGCGGCACTGCTCTCCTTAACGGAGGATAACAATCCGCGCATTAGTGCCATAGCGAGTGCGATGGTAAAGCAGCTTGGTGGCTCGTGATGCCAGCGTTCTGCCAGGGTGGGGCAATCGTCGGGGATGGCTAGGCTTTCATAATGTGCAGTCGAACAGCCATCGTGTACAATGGCCCCCAGTATGGGACGCATCATAAAGCGACATTGACTCGTTTTCATGGCATACGGCAAAAGGTTCGACCATGGGGTTATTTTCAAAGCGGTTAGGGGTTGATCTGGGCACGGTCAACGTGTTGATCTACGAGGGTGGCCAGATCGTGTTGCAGGAACCATCTCTGGTAGCATTGATCGTCGAAGACGAACGCATCGTTGATTTTGGCCAGCCTGCGCGCGAAATGATGGGCCGCGTCGATGACGAAGACATCCAGATCATTCGCCCACTGCAAAATGGCGTCATTGCTGACTATGAAGTGACCGAAGCCATGCTCAGTTACTTCTTTGGCAAAATAGCCGGACGTGTGCGCTTTTTCCGCCCAACCGTCATGATTTCTGTACCCTGGGGCGTCACTAGCGTGGAAAAACGCGCTGTTCACGAAGCTGCCCTTGCCGCTGGTGCGCGCGAGGTGTTCCTCATCTGGGAACCGCTGGCGGCGGCGATTGGTGCGGGGTTGCCAGTAGGGACACCCGCTGGTGATATGGTCGTGAATATTGGTGGTGGCATCACAGAAGCTGCCGTGCTGACGATGAATAACATCATCCGTGCGGAAAGTGGTCGTATCGGTGGCCTGCGCCTCGATGAAGCCATCATGAGCTATGTCCGCCGCAAGTACAATTTGTCCATCGGCCAGCCGACCGCGGAATCCGTCAAAATTCAGGTTGGCGCGGCCATCAATCAGCCATCGGAACTGACGATGGAACTCCAGGGCCGTGATAACGTCAGCGGCCTGCCACGTACCGTCATGATTACAACAGGCGAAGTGGTTGAAGCGCTTTCGGAATCGCTGGCTCAGATTGCCAACGTGGTCAAGAACGTGCTCGGTAACACACCACCGGAACTGGCTTCAGACATTATCGACCGAGGCATCATGTTGACGGGCGGCGGGGCACTTCTGCGCGGCATTGACGAATATCTCACACGCCAGACAGGGGTACCCGTCTACCGTGCCGATGATCCTATGATTTGTGTGGCGGCGGGTGCGGGGCGCGCCCTGGAAGATCAGGCCATTCTGCGCCGCATCGCTCAGGGACAATAGCCACCCATTGAAGTCAAATAAAAAAGACACTCACAGATTTGTGGGTGCCTTTTTAGTTAACCAGCTAAGAACGTGTTATTTGTCTTCCAGATAGTAGGTCATGTGCTGCATATGCACCACCGGATCGATGTACTGGACCATCACACCTTCGGGAACGGTCAGATTGATGGGGGCATAGTTCAGTATCGCTTTGATACCAGCTTCGACGAGCATATTGGCGACAGTCTGCGCATGCTGCGCCGGAACCGCTACCATAGCAATCTGGCAGTGATTTTTAGTAAGGGTGTCTTTTAGCTCGCTCAATGGGCGCACAACAAAGCGGTCGACCTGTGTCCCAACTTTGTCGGGGTCCGCATCAAACAACCACGAAATTTCAAATCCTCGGTCACTAAAACCCCGATAGTGTGAAATCGCACTACCCAGGTTACCGGCACCAATGACGGCAATTTTCCAGTGGCGGTCGAGCTTTAAAACGTTCTGCAATTTATCTACCAGGAAGTCAATTTGGTATCCGGTACCTTGCTTACCGAAACCACCGAAGTGCGACAGGTCCTTACGAATCTGCGCCGAACTGATGCCGAGCCGTTGGCCCAGTTCATGCGACGATGTAACTTCGATACCTTCTTGTTTTAGGCGCGTCAGTGCGCGTAAATACAGGGGCAACCTCCCAATAACAATATCGGGAATACGATTTTCTATCTTTGGAGGCATATGCGACTCTCTGGATCGGAATCGTGTTGATCGTGATAACTATCACTATATAATCTATATTATCATTACGAAAATGCAAAATCTACCTCACAAGTGGACTGCCCATCGGCCCAAAAACCCGTACATTTTGCCATATTATCGGCTATAGGCTGTGTGGTAACATCAATTGTTGATACATTGATGTAGTAGTAATCGTTAGACCATGTCGATTCGTCGTGCCCTCATATTGCTAGCCGTCCTGACGATTGCCTTGCCGGTGATCGTTTTTGGCACTCAGCAAGGCCCTGCATCTTCGGAAGCGGCTACACAGCTCTCGAATTTACAACTTTACCGCGTGGAACCAGGCACGGTCCAGTTAGCGATCAGTGCCCTCGGCAGCATAGAAGCCGATGCCGTAGCGAATCTTAGCCTGCAAACGGCTGGCCGCGTGTCAGATGTTTTCGTCAAAAATGGCGACTATGTCCTCGCAGGCGATCCGCTCATCCAACTGGAAAATACGGCCCAGCGCATCAACTACGATCAGGCTGTTCTGGCCCTGCGCCGCGCTGAACTCGACCTTGAAGATACCATGAATGTTGATGAAACCACCGTTCGTATCGCCCAGGCGGCTGTTGATAGTGCCTATGGTGCCTATCTGAGTGTAGCTAATGCCGTTAGCCAGGATGATATTTACGCGGCTGAACTGGCATACCAGCAGGCACAATCCGCCGTAGAAACAGCCCGTATTGAGCGCGACCGCGTCGGCGGCCAGTATGGTGGTGAAAGCAATGAATATACAATCGCGGATGCCCGTTACGGCGAATCCACCTTTAATGCGGAAATCGCGCGCCTACAACTGGAATCTCTGCGCAACCAGACGGCTCCCCAGGCAGGGGCCGCCTATCGACGCTACCAGCAAACGCTCCGCGAACTGGAACGCACCCAGAGCGGCCCTTCGCAGATCGAAATCGACACGGCTGAGGCGGCTGTCCAACGCGCGGAAAGCCAACTAACAGAAGCCGAAACAGCCTTCAATCGCACCATTTTGACGGCGCCCTTTGATGGCATTGTGGCCGACATCAATATCGACGTCGGTTCGCTGGTCGCGCCCAGCCTGACGGTTATGTCACTCACTGATGTTGATCCCTTGCGCCTGTCCGTTCTGGTCGATGAAATTGACATCAGCCTGGTGACCCAGGGCGGTAGTGCCCAGGTGGTGCTCGATGCCTTGCCCGATGTTGCGTTCCCGGCGACGGTGGCCATGATTGGCTCCTTTGGCGCAGATGCGGCGGGCATCGTCAATTATCCGGTGGATATTTCACTCAATGTGACTGATCCCCGCGTTCGTGTCGGCATGACGGCTGAGGCAACCATCGTATCCGATTCGCGTGACGGGGTACTGCGTGTACCTAATCAATATCTGCGCATCGAACGCGGCGCAGAGGATATCGCCTATGTCAACGTCCTGCGCGATGACAACACGCTGCAAGAAGTACAGGTTCAGCTTGGTCTGCAAGGCCAGGACTACAGCGAAATTGTGTCGGGATTATCAGACGGCGATCTTGTTGCACTCGAATTACGCGGCGAAGGTCTCTCGACCTTCTTTGGGAATTAGCGCATAGCGACGAGGAATTGTCCTTGTACTTTTTGCTCGTACTCATCATCACCTATTTGCTCTACCGCTTCTTTATCCGGCGGTTGCGCTGGCGTGCGCTGCGTTTTGGGGTCGGCATCCCTCTGATGGTCATTTTCGTGCTGGGCTTCTCGATTGTCTGGGGTGTGATAACAGCCGACACACGCACACAAGACCCTGCCGAAACCATCGATGTGCTCGACGAAGCGGTTGTCCAGCAGGGCGATTTGCAGGTGACGATCTCCTCAACCGGTCAGATTCAGCCCAATCGACAGGTGGCACTGGCATTCGCTGCCAGCGGACTCGTAACCAATGTCTACGTTGAAGAAGGGCAGATGGTTGAAGAGGGCGACTTGATCGCCAGCCTCGATACTGTGGACCTTGATAGGCTCATCGATCAGGCGACCATCGCCTTGGACTTGCAGCAAGCCGTGTATGATGCACTCACCCGCCCACCCAGTGAATTCGATATTGCGGTGGCTCAGGCGGCTCTTGATGCTGCCAGAGCGTCGTATAATGCCGCTGCCTCTACGGGTCCATCTGTCTATCAGGAAGAAATTGCTCGCCTTCAAACAGAAATTGCGCGAAATCGGCTCTGGCAGGCGCAGCTATCGCGGGACAGCATCACCGTGCCGGAACCCCTGTCGGGCATTGATGTCAGCACAGGCAACGATACAGTCGATGGCGTGATTGACGACATCAACGCGACCATCTCTGCCCAGAGCAGCGCCCAGATCGCTGCCGCCCAGGCGCAGCTTCGTCAAGCAGAGTCTTCCCTGGAGCAGCTTGATTACGGCGTTGCTATCGCCGATGCCAACTACGAATCGACGGTCAGTCGGGGTGCCGATATAGGCTCCGTATCGTCGGCCCTGGCAGGCATCACCCAGGCGGAAATCGCGTTGGAAAATCTGCTCAATGGCCCCGATGAACTTCAGCTAGAGATGGCCAATATCGATTTGGAAACCAGCCAGTACGCCATTGAACTCGCGGAATACAATCGCTCGCAAAGCGAACTCCACGCGCCGTTTGCGGGCGTCATTGTCCAGAACAACTTCGTCGTGGGTCAGACGCCGCCCCAGGGCATTGGTGCCATTCTCATAGATGACAGCGTATTTTATGTTGAACTACCTGTTGACGAGGTTGATATCGTCAATGTGCAGGTTGGCCAGCGCGTGACCCTGCGTGTCGATGCGTTGCCCGATCAGGATTTGGGTGGCGAAGTCGTGCGTGTGGCCTACACACCGACCCGTCTCGGCCAGCTTGTGGTCTACAATGTCCGCGTGCGTGTCGATGAAACTGCCGCCCTCGTTCGTGCCGGAATGAGCGTCACTGGCGACATCATCGTTCAGGACAAGTCCGATGTGGTTTACGTACCCAATCGCTTCGTCCGCATCGACCGCATCACGCTGGATGCCTTCGTCACTGTCCAGAATACTGATGGCACCTACCAAGAGCGTCTTGTCTTGCTCGGTGCCCGTAACGATACCGACAGCGAAATTCTGGCGGGTCTGCAAGCCGGTGAGCAGATCGTTTTGCTGCCGCAGCAGGCCAATACCACCGCGACCGGATTGCTGCGCAGTGGTGCGAATTAGGAGCATGAAGCGATGACCAGACCTGCGCCCAACCGTCAGATGCCACCTACTCGCAAAAAGGCCGTTATCGACATCCGCAATATCACCAAAACCTACCAGATGGGTACCTTTGAACTCAAAGTGCTCAAAGGCGTCACCCTCAAGATTTACCCTGGCGAGTTTTTGTCGATCATGGGGCCATCTGGCAGCGGCAAAAGTACCCTGATGAACATCCTCGGCGCGCTGGATACGCCATCATCCGGCAAATACTTTCTCGATGGCGAAGATGTCAGCCAGCTTTCAGAAGACCAGCTTGCGCGCATCCGCAACCAGAAAATCGGCTTCGTCTTTCAGAGTTTCAATCTGCTTAAACGCACGGAAGCCCTGCGTCAGGTCGAACTGCCGCTGATCTATTCCGGTGTCCGCAATCGCTCCCGACTGGCCAAACGTGCCCTTGAATCGGTCGGTTTGGGCCAGCGTATCGATCATCTGCCCAGTGAACTATCCGGCGGCCAGCAGCAGCGTGTCGCCATCGCCCGCGCCCTGGTGACGAGTCCCTCGGTCGTCCTGGCCGATGAACCTACCGGTAATCTCGACAGCCGCAGCGGCACAGAAGTCATGCAGATTTTTCAGCGCCTGAACCAGCAGCAGGGCATCACCACCGTCTTTGTCACCCATGATCCCTGGATCGCTCGCCATACACAGCGTGTCATCATGCTCCGTGATGGCAAAATCATCGCCGACGAGCGCGTCAAAGAACCGCTGGTCGCAGGCGAGGTCGAGCGGCCCTCGGATGCTGAGGAACTCCAGGGCATCTTTGACGAAACATACTACGGCGGCGACGAGTCCGAATACACATGATCGCAGGCCACGATGAACTTCTCGGAAACCTTTAGAATTGCCATCAGCAGCCTGCTGATCAATCGTCTGCGTTCGGCTTTGACGACGCTTGGCATTGTAATTGGCGTCGGCGCGGTCATTGGCCTGGTTAGCCTGGGACGGGGTGTGGAGGCGTTTATTGCCGCCGAGTTCCAGACGCTTGGCTCCAACATCCTTGAAATCACATCGTCACAGCCCAATAGTCCGACCCGCTCCCGTATCGACCCATTGACGACCATCGAAGCAGCCGATCTCGTAAATCCCTTTACAGCGCCCGATATCGTCCAGATTGCTGCTACCTATGAATCATCTGGCATCATCACAGCCGGATCAGAACGCACCCAGGCAGCGATCACAGGCGCCACTGCCAACTACGCCGAGGTGCGTAGCTGGCCCGTTCAACTCGGTGATTTTATCGTCGACTCCGATGTCGAAGATACCCAGCGTGTGGCGGTTATTGGCCTGGATGTGGTCGAAACGCTCTTCGGCTCCCGCGACGCCAACCCCGTTGGCCAGTCCATCCAGGTGAATGATCGCAGCTTCGTTGTCATTGGCGTCATGAGCGAGCGCGGTGGCAGTTTTGGCGTCAGTGAAGATGGGGCAGTCATCGTGCCCATCACCACCGCCCAGACCCGCCTCGATAACGCCCGTGCCCGAGATGGCGGCTATCGTCTCACGCGCATGTACGTCGAAGTCACGGACGAAGAAGCCGTCGAGAGTGCGCGCCAGGATATCCAGGTCTATCTCAATCAGGCGCATAGTATTATTTTCGATGACGAGCAGGATTACAGCATTTCCACTGCCTCCGACATCCTCAGCATTGTTAACCAGATCAGCGCCCTGTTGACGGTGTTTCTGGTGATGATTGCCAGCATTTCGCTTTTGGTAGGCGGCATCGGCGTTATGAACATCATGCTCGTTTCCGTCACCGAGCGCACCCGCGAGATTGGTCTGCGCAAAGCGGTGGGGGCGCGCCAGGGCGATATTCTCGCCCAATTTCTGATGGAGAGCATCATGCTGTCGATCCTGGGTGGCCTGCTTGGCATTGTCCTCGGCTGGATCGTTTCCATTCTGGTGACGGCCCTCGTCGCCGACCTGACCGTAACGGTTTCTCCCGATGCCGTTGTGCTGGCAACGGGCATCAGCACGTTAGTGGGCGTTTTCTTCGGCTTTTATCCGGCGCGTCGTGCCGCCCTGATGAAACCCATCGACGCTCTGCGCTTCGAGTGATACCCCATGTTTGAGACGATTCGTGTTGCTTTTCTGAACCTGGGCGCTAACCGCATGCGTACCGGCCTCACCATGCTTGGTGTGACCATTGGCGTAGCAGCGGTCATCATCCTTGTGTCGGTAGGGCAGGCCTTTGAAACCTACGTCCAGGAGCAGTTCCAGAGTGTCGGTGTCAATCTGATCTTCATCGTTCCCACCGCCGATGATCGCGGCCAGGTTACGCCCCTGACGCTCAATGATGCTGAAGCGCTCGCCAATCTTTACAATGTGCCCGATGCCAGCGTCGTCATGCCCCACCGCAACGTCCGCCGGACCATCAAGTTTGCCAGCCGCGAAGTCGAGCGCCAGGTCCAGGGCGTCGATACCAGCTATCTGCAACTTTTTAATCGAGAGATCGCTGCCGGACGCTTCATCGACGAGCGTGATCTGGATACCAGTGCCCGCGTTGCAGTCGTCGAACAGGGGTTAGTCGATACGCTTATGCCCGATGTCTATCCAGTTGGCCAGAGCATTCGCGTTGGCGATGTCCGCTTTACGGTAATCGGTGTCCTCGGCCAGCAGGGATCGAGCATATTCGGCGGCGGCTCTGGCATCATTGTTCCGATTACGACCGTTCAGACCCGCCTCTCTGGTGAACGTGTTCTCAGTGGTGAGCGACCGATTACCTTTATTTCTGCCCAGGCCCGCGATAGTAACCTCGTTGATGATGTCGTTGACGAAATCACCCAAACGCTGCGCGCCGAGCGCGACATCAGCTTCCGCGATTCGGATGATTTTGTTGTCTTTACTCAGTCGGAAATCATCGACACGCTGGCCAGCATCACCGGCTTGATTACAGTCTTTTTGGCGATTCTGGCAGGCATTTCCCTGCTCGTAGGGGGTATCGGCATCACCAATATCATGCTCGTCACCGTCACCGAACGCACCCGCGAAATTGGCCTTCGTAAAGCTGTTGGTGCTCAAAAATCCGCTATTCTGCTACAATTTCTTACGGAGGCGGTTGTCTTATCACTGATCGGCGGGTCAATCGGCGTGCTGATTGCGATTGGATTTAGTGCTCTGGTGTCACGTTTTCAGCCGGAGTTACAGGTTCAGGTGCAGCTCAGTAGTGTGCTGCTGGCGACCGTGATTTCAGTCGTGGTTGGCGTGTTATCTGGCGGGTATCCCGCCCAGCGCGCAGCCAATCTCAACCCGATTGATGCCCTTCGCTATGAATAAAAGTCTGTGTCCGTTTCAGTTGGTGATTTATGTCTGCTTTAGAGCCGCAGCATTCGTCGGATATTATGGTTCCGCTGGATCGCGTTTATGTCATTAATGAGCACGACTTTGTGATTGATTGGGGGGATCAGCGGGTAGAGTCCCTGACAGATGGACGCTATTTCCCAGCGCCCGCTATCGAAAGCCGCCATGAGATCAGTCAATACGAGTTGGAACAATTGCAACGGGCGGGCTATATCAACGGCTATGATGACCATTTCGTTTTTCTGGATGTTCATGCGGTCACCTATGGCCATGAGCAGCAGCGTCAATACTATCTGCACACCCGCCTGACCAAGGACTATCGCGCTGATGTGGAAGGTTGGCTCCAGTTAGCGAACCTCAGCAATGAGCTTTCAGTGCGCGTACAGCGAAACTTTGTTATCATTCGTGGTAAAAGTGGGCTTGGTTTTCCAGCTTTGGAAACAGCACTGGCTGCGCAGGCGCGCATCGTCCAACAAGTGCCACAATTAGCCCAGACTGTAGTTTCGTTTATAGAAGTATTGGCCTGAAGATGATATACCCTAAGTATGATTTCAGGCGTTCTGGTTTAAACTGCAAAAAACTTGCATACAACTGCCTAGAGGTTAATTCGCATGGTCAGCGAAAGCGGTCATGACAACCCGATAGATCATCCTGATATTCGCGCAGTCCACGATAGCATGTTGGATGGCCTTGGCCAGCTTGCCGACTATTTTGGTTTCAGCAAGATTCTTGGCCAGCTTTACGGCACGTTGATGCTCAGTGCGGAACCTTTGTCGCTCGATGATATGGTCGAACGTCTCGACATCTCCAAAGCCAGCGTCAGCATGAACATGCGCTCCCTTGAGCATATGGGCATGGTCCGGCAGGTGTGGGTGCGCGGTGGCGGGGGTCGTCGTAAATACTACGAAGCGGAAACCGAATACTGGAAGATCATCAAGGCCTTGCTCAATGGCCGAGAAATGCGGGATGTCGAGCGCGCGATTGATGTCATGACCGAAAATAGCAAGAAGCTCAAAGTTGCCATGCCGCAAATGGCCGACGAAGACCAATCCGTCGCCAAAGTGTACATGCAGCGCATCGCTCAGATGCAAACTTTGTTCCAGTTTGCCCAGTTGATGATTAGCAGTATTCTGGCACAGGCGGAATCCATCGACTTTAATGATATTTCCAGCATCAAAATTCACTCAGAACCAGACTAGCGATCCAACTCACATTATCAGGCTTGCCCTTGAGGCAAACCAGTACTTAACCTATAATGTGGCGTCAGTGCCGGGGGAGTGGCGGAATTGGCAGACGCGCATGACTTAGGATCATGTCTCTCAGGAGGTGAGGGTTCAAGTCCCTCCTTCCCCATCCATCTAAAAAGGCGCATCAGGCGTCTTTTTATTATGAAGCCAGTTTGTGTAGTTTCACACCTTTTGCATTCGTAGTCCTACGTAGTGGCGCACGATCAACACGGCTTCATAATCTGATAAACATTTTATAGAGGTTCGTAGTAACTACGGCTATAATCACCTTTAGATTCTACGCAAGGATAGGCTCTTGAACGTCCAGACTGAGCATTTAGACAACCACACCGCGCGCCTCACTGTCGAAGTTGACGCATCCAAATGGGAAAGTGCAAAAAAGGAAGCCGCGCGCAAACTCGCAAAACGGTATCGCATCCCTGGTTTCCGTAAGGGTAAAGCACCCTACAATGTCATCCTCCGTTACGTTGGCGAACCAACCATTGTAGAAGATGCGATTGAATCACTTGGCAATGAGGTCTACCGCGAAGCCCTTGAGTCTTCCGAAGTCGCACCCTACGCGGCTGGCTCTCTCGAGGACTTCAAACTGGAACCGCCGACCTATATCTTCACGGTCCCGTTGCAGCCCAAAGCTGAGCTGACGGATTACCGTGATGTACGCCTGGATTATGAAGCGCCGGAAATCACCGACGAAGATGTCGAAGCATCGCTCGAATCATTGCGTTCGCAGCGCGCTGAGGTCGAAGAGTCCGAGGAACCAGTGGCCATTGGTGATCGCGTGACGTTCGATGTACATAGCGAATTTTCCGATGGTGAAGAATCAGAGGACGAAGAATCAGAGGACGAAGAATCAGAGGCTGAGGATTCTGTTGAGGCTGCTGAAAGCGAAGATGCCGAAGAAGAGCATGACCACGATCATGATCATGATCATGATGATGAGTCAGAGAATGAAATTCCCAAGAAGGGCGACCCCTTCATCCATCGCCATGATCTGCGCATTGACCTGAATGAGGGCGAGAACGAACCTGTGCTGAAGGGCTTCTCGGCATCACTGGCAGGCTCCAATGTGGGTGATACGGTCGAATTCGAGCTTGAGGTGCCCGATGAAGAAAGCTATGAAGGCATCGTTGGTCGCAAAGTGCATTTCAGTGTCGAAGTCAAGAAGATCGAAAAAGTCGCACTGCCGGAACTCAACGACGACTTCGCAGCCCAGGTGACGGAAGAAGAAGACGAACCCCTCACAACCCTGGATCAACTGCGTGAACGCCTTCGCGAAAATCTCGAACGCGAAGCGACCAACCAGGCGGAAATTGAGTATGCCAACAAAGTGCTCGATGAAATGGTCGAACAGGCCGACGTCGCCTATCCCGATGTCATGGTCGCGGAACAGACCGATGACATGATCGAGGATTTTGGCCGTAACATTGCCCAGCAGGGCATTCAACTGGAAAACTATCTCCAGATCATGGGTATGACCCGTGAAGACCTGGCCGAACGCTATCATGAACAGGCTGAAAAATCAGTCGCACGGTCTATCGTTCTCGGTGAAATTATCTCTGCCGAGAAGGTTCGCGTCCGCGCAGCCGAGATTGACCAGCAAATTGACGAAATGATGGCCCAGTTTGGTGAACAGGCCGAGGCCCTCCGTCAGTATCTGGATACACCCCAGCAGCGCAGCGCGATTGCTAACAATCTGCTTTACGAACGCGTCATGAAGCGCATCAGTGCAATTGGCCAGGGAACTGCGCCCACCTTCGAGGAAATCGAAGCCGAAATCGCCGCTCAGGATGCCGCACCGGAAGTTGAAGAAGCTGCGCCTGAAGCCTCAATCGAAGAAGTTGCACAGTCTGAAGTAGAATCTACAGGGGTTGAAGCGTCTGAAGCTGTGGCAGAGGCCGAAGTTGAAGCAGAAGACGAGGAAACTGAAGAACAAGAGGCTGAAGAGGCCCCGGCTGACGATGATGTTGAGCCGGACGAAACAGACAATCCATAGTCCGTTAAACAATCAAGACAATCGTAAGCAACGTAAACTGCTAAACTCACCAGAAAGGAGTATGATGTGTCTGTAGGAACAGCACATCAACGATGACTATGAACCCAATGAACGTCATTCCGATGGTGATTGAACAAGGTAGCCGGGGCGAACGCGCCTACGATATCTATTCCTTGTTGCTCAAAGAACGCATCGTATTCGTTGGTACGGGCATCAATGACCAGGTTGCTAACCTGATCGTCGCCCAATTGCTTTTCCTGGATCGCGAAGACCCGGATCGTCGCATCCAGATGTACATTAACTCACCAGGCGGCCAGGTCTATGCTGGTATGGCCATGTACGACGCTATGCAGTTGACATCGGCCCCGGTCAGCACGACGGCCGTTGGTCTGGCTGCAAGCTTCGGAACGGTCCTGTTAGTCGGTGGAGCGGCTGGTTTGCGTTATGCGCTGCCAAACGCTACTATCCATATGCACCAGCCTTTGGGGGGTACCCAGGGTCAGGTCACAGATATGGAAATCCAGATCAAAGAGTTCAACCGCCTGAAGAAACAGCTCAACGATATTTTCGTCCGCCACACGGGCCAGCCGCTTGATGTCATCGAGCATGATCTGGACCGTGATAGCTACCGTAGTCCAGAAGAGGCCAAAGAATACGGCCTCATCGACGAAGTACTGCATCCTGAAGAAGAGGCAAAATAACCGTGAATTACCCACCCGGAGGGCACAAGTGCTCGTTCTGTGGCAAAAGCCACGATGAAGTCGAGCGATTGATCGCAGGGCCGGATAACGTCTTTATCTGTAACTATTGCGTCGAGCTCTGCCACAACTTGTTGGCGGATGAAGACTATACCGAGACCAATGTGCCGGATTTCCAGTTGGATCGTCTGCTGACCCCGCGCGAAATCATGGACCATCTCGATGAGTACGTGGTTGGTCAGGAATACGCCAAGCGTGTCTTGAGTGTGGCTGTCTACAATCACTACAAACGTATCCAGGCTGATAGTGTCGAAAAAGACGTTGAGTTGGGCAAGAGCAACATCCTGATGATTGGCCCAACCGGCAGCGGCAAAACCTTCCTGGCACAAAATCTGGCTCGTATCCTGGATGTGCCATTCTGCATTGCAGATGCCACCGCACTGACAGAAGCGGGTTATGTCGGTGAAGACGTCGAAAATATTCTTCTGCGCCTGATCCAGGCTGCCGATGGCGATATTGCCCGTGCAGAACGCGGCATCATCTACATCGATGAAATCGACAAGATTGCACGTAAATCCAACGACAATCCATCCATCACTCGCGATGTCTCTGGTGAAGGTGTCCAGCAGGCGCTCCTCAAGATCATCGAAGGTACGACGGCCAATGTGCCGCCGCAGGGTGGCCGCAAGCACCCACATCAGGAATTCCTGCAAATTGATACCAGCCGCATTCTCTTTATCTGTGGTGGTACGTTTGAAGGCATCGACAACGTGATTGCCAAGCGTGTTGGCGTCAAAGGCTCCCTTGGCTTCAAGGTTGCCAGCCGCACAGCTCGCGATACGGGTGAACTGCTGCGTCGCGTCAGCCCGGAAGACCTGATTTCTCATGGTCTCATCCCAGAGCTGGTTGGACGCCTGCCGGTCATCGTTGGCGTTGATCCGCTTGACCGCGATGCCCTTATGCGCATCCTTGTAGAGCCGAAGAATTCCCTGACACGCCAGTATCAATACCTGCTCTCGCTGGATAATGTAGACCTGGTCTTTGCCGAGGATTCTCTATCTGCGGCGGCTGATCTTGCGATGAGTCGCGGAACTGGTGCGCGTGGTTTGCGCTCCATCATCGAAAAGAGCCTCGTTGATGTCATGTTCGAGGTTCCAGGCCATGATGGCGTTCGCCGTGTGGTTATCGATGAAGCAGTCGTCCGCGATGAAAAGCGCCCCGACATCTTCGATGTCAATGGCTCGCAATTTGAATGGACCGACGGTGGTTCCATCAAACCACCAGCCAAACCCGCTGCCTAAAATCACTTCTCTAGCAAAAAAGCACCCAATCGGGTGCTTTTTTTGTGCTTGGAAGCAACTTTTGCAAATAGAATATGTAGAGAGTTTGATTATATCAGGTAGGTTCGTTGAATGAAACATCACCTCAAATGGAAGCATGCTCATATTAGCTTCATAGTGATATTTCTAATAAGTATGATGGTTATTGCATTACCGTTGCTTGCACAATCAGAAACCTGCTCTGGGGCGCCAGCTAGTCGGCTGGTTGTCGGTGAACAGGGCAATGTTACTGCTGGTGGTGCGAACAACCTGCGGGCGCAACCCCGTACAGACGCGGAGTTGATCGGCCAGATACCTGCTGGAGGCATATTTATTGTTCTTGCAGGGCCAACCTGTGCCGATGGTTATGCATGGTGGCAGGTGGACTATAACGGCCTGGTTGGATGGACAGTCGAAGGCCAGGCTAGCGATTATTGGTTAGAACCTTTGGGACCAGTGCCAACCCAGGCACCTACAGTTACGTTGTTCCCATCATCTACCCCTGAATTCCCCCTGGGGACAGCTTGCCCAGGTTTTTTGCCATCTCGTCTCATTGTTGGTGAACAGGGTCGAGTCACAGCGGGCGGTACTAATAACATGCGCGTGGACCCGGATGCTGGTTCGGAAAAAGTTGGAGAGATACGGGCCGGAGCACGCTTTCTTGTGCTCGAAGGTCCCGTATGTGCCGGCGGTTTGGCCTGGTGGCGTGTCGAGTATAGCCGTGTGACAGGGTGGACAGCAGAGGGCCTTAATGATACATACTGGCTGGAACCTGCTGGCCCTGTGCCTACACAGGCCCCAACGTTGACACCTACAATTACCAACACGCCGCGCCCGACATCAACACCTGCTCCCACCTCGACTTCGGTACCGCCTTTGCCGGAGCTTCAGACGTTCAGTCGACTAAATGCGCTGCTTTATGAACCTTTACCTGATGATCTTGAGGTGATAACGACGGAAAATGTACATGCACTTCGCCCATTATCTATTCTTGGATACGGCCGAATTCGTAGTATGTCGCTTTCTCCTGATGGCAAAATGCTGGTCTTAATCACCAGTGTTGGTGTTTGGGTGCAATCTCTAGAAGATATCGAGGCAGAAGGCTGGTTCCTGGACTTGCCACATTTTGATGCTAGACATTCGGCATTTAGTGCGGATGGTCAATTGCTTGCCATTGCGGCAGAGCCATCGCCAGTGACAGATCACCAAACCGTTGTTCTCGTTAATTTGACCAACGGGCAACAAGAGGCATTGCCATATCGGACGAATCGGACCATTAGCGCACTGAGATTCAGCCCGGATGGGACTTGGCTTGCGATTTCCAGCAGCCGTGATTTATACGACGATAAGCGTGTGACGTTTGTCAATCTCGTCACAGAGCAGCATGAAGTCATAGAAATCAATGAGCAAATGGGTGTCGTTAGTCAAATCGCCTTTAGTAGAGATAGTCAATTGGTAGCTATGTCCGATGGCCGTCATGAAGTCGTTATTTTCAATCTCGCACTCGGTGAGCATCAGATTAGCTATCGTGTTGATGACACAATAGGTGCCGTTGGTTTTTCCGCTGATGGCCGCTTCGTATTATCTGCTGGCAGCACAAGTGCTAATGCTTCAGGCGGATTTGGTGTTTTCAGGGTATGGGATTTAGCGACATCGGAACGTATAGCGACACTTCGATTCGATGGTGGCCTGCGTGAGGTGCTTCTTACGGCGGATGGACAGACGATGATCGTCGCGTCACAAGCGCCGAATCAGTTCTTCCTCATAGATGCTGAGACGTTCACCGTGAAAGATGAATTCACATTCTCAGTCCCATATATCTACCTGGCGATGACCCCCGATGATTATCTACTTGTTTCACACAATGACGGGTCGATACGTGAATGGAACCTAGAGCGTGTTATGCACTTTCATAGGCAAAAAGCTATGCCTTGAACAAAACGGTGGGTCAGAAGCATGGCAAAAGCAAGAAAATGCAGGCCTTTAAGCGTTTCTGGCAGGCGTTCATAGTCGCGTGCCAGTCGTCGGAAGCGCGCCATCCAGCCAAAACTGCGTTCGACGACCCATCGTCGGGGCAGCAGGATAAAGCCCTTTTTGGCTGAGGGTAGCTTAACCACTTTCAAGCTCAGGCCGTGCGTTTGCGCGGCCTGTTGTGCTTCCTCACCGGTGTACCCCTGATCGACAAAAGCCACTTCAACGGACTCTCCGGTAACGGCCTGAACTTCGGCGGCCAGGGCTTCAACCTGTGCCCGATCCTGTTCATTGGCGGGAGTCACAATCAACGCCAGCAGTTGCCCCAGCGTATCTACTGCCAGGTGCGTTTTGCTGCCTTTGCGCCGTTTGGCACCGTCATATCCTGCCCTGGCACCGCTTTCCGGGCTGGATTGCAGTGTTCGTGAGTCCAGAATCACCGCATTCGGCTGTTCCAGACGTCCCTGCGCCACCCGCATCAGTTCGCGCAGGTCATGCACCATCGCCTCGAATACACCCGCTTTCAACCAGCGCTGTAGTTGCTGGTACACCGCTTCCCACGGTGGCAGATCATGCGGCATCATCCGCCATGATCCCCCTGTCCGAACGATATATCGCACCCCATTGAACAGTTCGCGCAGGTCATGCTGACGTTGCGGTGCATCCTCGCGCATCAGCGTCAGATACGGGGCCACAAAGAGCCATTCTTCATCACTCACATCGCTGGGATAGGCTTTTCGTTCGCTCATGCCTTCAGTTTAGCATTCTTCCCAAAAGTGCATAACACCCTCTAGATGATGGTGCGAATAGAATACTCCTCGCATACCCGCCATTTGAACTCGCGGACTGGTCAATCATAACAGCAGATGGCGAACCAATTGAACGCTTGACTCAGCCAGATAGGAGCGAACGGGATATAGGCGCTGAAGCGCGAAGCCTGATGAGCTTCAATTTCCATCGGTCCGTTCTGGGTACCTGGGGAGGAGCACTACTTGGTCCAGATTCAGACCTGTTCATCATACAGCACGAGGATTCATTGACAGCATGGAATAGCCGTACTCGGATGCCGCTGGCACTCTTGAGTTGTTTTGGAACACTCAATGCGTTTAGCCAGGATGGGAAGTTGCTGATTACTGAAACACAAGATGCAATCTGGTTATGGGGTGTCTCACAAAATCCATAATGACAGATGGAGCTAATTTGACATTACATTACCAGGAGAGGTGCAGAGTACAAGACTCTACACCTCAGAAGGAGAGAGGAGGATTGCTTTACAGGTCGCCTACAGGAAGCGCCAGACGATAGGGCAGTTCACGATGATGCCAGTAGAGCCATAGGCGCCACCATCAGGGCCCGTGATCCATCCTTGCTGCGCAAAGCCGAGAATGGCGAATTCTTCTGTCAATCGTGAACGATAGCCGTTATCGATTGCTTCTTGGGTCCACACCCCCAGATTGAGGTCCCATAGCGGGCTGTAGTCGGTAGCGATAGTTGGGATACCACCAAGTACATTCAAGGGCGAACCTTCTCCACTCAACGCACTATTGAAGCCCTGACGCTGCGGATTTTCGCTGCCCACAGGACCATTTGCGAAGGCGAAGATGCGTTCAACTGCGCTGAATGCACTGTCATCGCGACCCACTGTGATGTCAGCCAGTGCGGGTGCCAGAACGGCACCTTCCATTGTGGCTGCCAGCGGATTGTTGGCGTCAGTGCTCAGATACAGCACCGGACGAGCGAAGCTGAAACCAGAGGTGAGTGCCAGCGTGACTGTGCCTTCATCCGGGGAAATCGCCACCACTTTGTCGTGAACCAGGCTGTAATCAGGGTTGCCATCAGGGAAGGTGATCTGGTCGGCTTCTACGCCGAATGCAACGATTGGGGCATTGTAGATATAGTCACCGATCTTGGCCAGCGGCGTGTAAAATTCGTCACCAACGGCACCTGGCTGGAAGTCGCTCGGTGGGAACGGTGAAGGCTGTTCTCCAGGCGTAAGGCTACGCTCAGGTGAAAAGTCAACTGAACCGCGTTCAAAAGTCACACTGCCATCGGTTTCCAGATGTGCAGGGCGCACGGCATTGCCAACATCAGCGTAATTGAGCTTTGATGAGAAGTTGAGGCCCAACGCGGCTGCATTGCCTTGGTCAGTCGTATCGGTGATGATATACCATACCGGTTCGCCACTCGTCAGTTGACCGCGATACAGAGGCAGTGTGATGGTGCCGCTGTCCAGATCAATCGCTCCCGATTTTAGAAGTTGATAGGGTCCGATCAGTTCGCGCTGCACATCTGAGGGTGCCGGACCGAAATATGTTAGCGGGATATCCGCACCAATCGAGGCCGGTGCAGGTTGAATATCATCGTCCTGTGCGAAAATAGGCACTGCGGATAGGATGACCATTACGAAGAGGACCAGCAAGCTAGCCCGTTGTCTAAAATTGAATCGCATGAGAGTTATTCCTTTGTGACTCCATAGTGATATGAGATTGCTCTGGCCGGGAGCAATAGCGCTACGAAGCTCATTACACAGATAAGGGGTTACGCAGAAATAACGCGACTCTTACCGAACCATTACGTCGTTCGATGCTCATTTTTCTCTTATTTCAGGTATTTCTAAGCAGGAGCAGCTCCAGATAAGGACAGCGGATAAGTGCCCTAATCTGGCATCACAACCTCAGCGCGTCCGCCGATGATGTCTCGGAATCTTAGTGCATCAAGCCGAGTTGCACCTTCGCCAGTCGCGCCCCAATTGATAGGTATGACCCAGCGTGGCTTAAGCTGAAGGGTAACTTCGGCTGCTGTTTCCGGGTTCAGTGTGCCGTCACCGTCAATCGGCAGAATGACAATATCAGGATGCAGCATGTGCATCTCAGGGATTTTGCAGGTATCGCCTGCATAGTAGATGTCGTAGTAGTTCATGGAGATGACGAAACCCAACCCGCCATGCTCCAGGGGATGACGTGGGTCATTTGGGCAGTAGGCTGGAACAGCTTTGACGCTGGCTTTGCCGATGTTCATGCTTTGCCACTGCCGCAGGACTGTCGTGTCCTCGATTTGTTCGGCAACACGGTCATTGCCGATCACAATCGTCTCTTCGCCGCGCAGCTTCTGGATGTCGGCAATCGAACAATGATCGTAATGATCGTGGCCAACCAGGATTAAATCAGCGTGGAACGGGGTCCGCAATACACGCCAGGGATTGATATAGATAATAGGGGTGGAACGGATCAATATCGTTCCGTGCCCAAGCCAGCTAATTTGATCGATCATCTCGTGCTCTGCATCTGCTATGAAGCGGGCAGTTGTGCCCAACAGGGTAGATTGTGCATTCGCATGTCTTCTTCTCTATTTTATCAGCGAGCCAGCACTCTCGTAAGCACAAATGCGGATCTCATTCTCTTAATACAGTAAAAAAGGGGGTTTCATGTTATGATGATAATTATGTGAAAAGAAACGATATGTGGTTTCCAAACATCGGGATAAGCCTATGTCCAATATCAAATCGTTGAAAGATAAGGGCCAACGCCGCGGAAATACGGGCGCGTTGCCGCAGTTGGATAAGCGTCCAATTACAGGTGAGTTGATTCATGATGGATGGGCGCCTCCGTCCCTGCGCAGCCTGGATGATACGGGCCTGACCAAGTTGGCTGTTGCCGATCTCATCCTGAAAGCCCTTTACTTCCGGGGGGATTTGCTCGGGCATCAAATTGCGGAAATTCTTCGCCTGCCGTTCAATGGCGTGCTGGATTCTGTCGTCGAATTTCTCAAGCGCGAAAAACTGGTCGAAATTATGGGCAGCGGCGGTATCGGCGAAGCATCGTATCGCTACGCAATCGCGACCAAAGGCATCGAACGTGCCCTGGACGCATTGCAGCGTACCCAGTACGCGGGTGCTGCACCCGTTCCTCTTGATATGTACATCGAATCGATCAATGCCCAGAACCGCAAGGACATGCTCGTTAAAGAAGAGCACATGCTGGCGGTCATGGAAAACCTGATTGTTTCCAAAGACATGCTGGACAAAATCGGCCCTGCTGCCAACTCTGGCACCTCCATCTTCCTATATGGCCCTCCAGGCAATGGTAAGACCACACTGTCAGAAGCAATTGGTCGCGCTATTCTCGGCGACGATATGTGGGTGCCATACGCGGTAGATGTTGATGGTCAGGTCATTCAGATTTTTGACTCGGTAAATCATACACTCTCTGACAATCAGATGCCGCTCAAATACGGCACAGGCAGCATGGCTGATCCGCGCTGGGTGCGCATCAAGCGTCCTGTGATCATCGTGGGCGGCGAACTGACGATGGAGAGCCTTGACCTGATCTATGACCCGATCAACAAGTTCTACGAAGCGCCATATCAGGTTAAAGCCAATGGTGGCCTCTTCTTGATCGATGACTTTGGTCGTCAGCAGGTACGTCCGCAGGAACTGCTCAATCGCTGGATTGTGCCCTTGGAGAAGAAATACGACTTCCTGACGCTGAATAATGGCCGCAAGATTGAACTGCCATTCAACGTGCTCATCATCTTCTCCACCAACATGGACCCGAAAGACCTAGTTGACGATGCCTTCCTGCGCCGTATCAAATACAAAATCGAAATTGGCAACCCAACGTTGGAACAGTATCGTGAACTGTTTGAGCTGATGTGCCGCATCAAGGGTATTCCGTTTGATCGTGATGGCATGGTATATCTCATCAAAGAGTGGTACCGTAAGTACAACCGTGACCTGCGCTTCGTCCATCCGCGTGATATCCTCTCGCAGATGCAGGACATCGCGCGTTACCTGGGGCGTCCGGTGACGATGGCCGACACCGATCTGATTGATCGGGCCGCCGAATCTTACTTTGTTGAGCTATAGGCTTTTGCTGGCCGATCATAACACTTAGTCTGGTACATGAAATTGACCAAATCTGTGGTGGTTGCTCTGCCACATGCTGTTGAAGAACGTGCCGTTGCTGCTGTCCTCAGCAGCATCGGCATTTCTGTTTTGCAGGCCAGGACAGGCCGCGAAGCCGTCATGTTGCTGGAAGATGAACCGGCGGTTGGCCTCATTACCAGTGACCAACTGGATGATATGCACGTCTGGTCCCTGGTGCGCGATTTACAGGAAATTGGCATTCTCGCGCGCATACAGGTCTATGTACTCACGGACGGCCCCCTTATTTCCAGTCTGCCCAATGTCAATCTCATTATCCGGCCAGTGGCACGTCCCCAACTTGAGAATGTGTTCGCGCAGGCTTTCGATGCCACCCGTAAATAAGAAAGCCTGATCTCTTGGCCCAACCGGACACAATCTTTCTAACAGGTGGCACAGGCTTCCTCGGTAAAGCACTGGTGCCGCTGCTGACGTCAGAAGGCTATGCGCTGCGCGTCCTCACGCGCCATCCACAGCAAAATACCTGGCTGAATTCTTTTCCGCATGTTCAGGTCATCTATGGTGATCTGACCGACGCTGCGCATGTTCAGTCCGCAATGTCGGGCTGTCGCTATGTGATCCACGCTGCGGGGCTGTTCAGCATGTGGGATCAGGCTGGTAACTTTGATGCCAACAATGTCCTGGCCACGCAGAATGTAGTCAGTGCGGCACAGGCCAACAATATTGAACGCCTTGCTTATGTATCGACCGTTGCCGTGATGGGTAATCCACCTTCGGGGACCATCATCACCGAGCAGACTACCCCCGCACCGGCTGATGCCTACCAGCGCAGCAAACTCACTGCCGAACAGGTTATACAGTCGGCTGTCGCGGCTGGCCTGGGTGCCTCAATCGCCCGTGCCGGAGCCTATTACGGCCCCTACGGTGATTACGCCTTCAATCGCCTGTTCTTCCGTGACCCGATGCGCGGCATTATCATGCAAATGGATGGCGGCCATTACGTCATTTTTCCTGCCTACATTGGCGATGTCGCTCGTGGCATTCTGGCGACGCTGCTGCACGGTGGCCCAGGCGAGGTCTATAACATCTGCGGCGACCCGATTTCGCACCGTGATGCCTTCGATATCATCTGCCGACAGGCCAATATCCACTGGCCGCGCATGAATGTCCCCAATTGGTTAGGCATCACCATGAGTCGCTTGCTTACAGGGATGGCATATATCACGCGCAGAGAACCCTTCTGGCCTCTGAATCTGCGCTCCTATGTATTCAATGATTGGCCTGTTTCTTCAGAAAAAGCCCGTCGCGAGCTAGGCTTCACCAGCCTGCCTTTTGAACAGGGTGCATGTAAAACCCTGGCCTGGTATCGGGCTGGCTGCCCACCGCATCCGACACCGCCGCCGTCTGACGCATAAGTAAACGCGCTATCAGCCTCTTATAGAGTCAGATGAGGGGCTTCACTTATCCCTACCATCCCCTGTGTATGTCAGGTATGCTTATGCAGATTTCTGCCTGGAGTTGGCTTTGCCATGTTAGTCGATCAAGCGAAAATCTATGTGCGTAGTGGTGACGGTGGCGATGGCATCGTCGCATTTCGCCGCGAAAAATATATCCCGCGTGGCGGCCCAGCCGGTGGTGATGGTGGCCGGGGGGGCGATATTATTTTCCGTGTAAACCCCAAACTGAGCACCTTGCAGGTCTTCAAGAAGAAGGTCCACTTTAAAGCCGATCATGGCCAGCGGGGTGGCTCATCTAACAAAACGGGCGCCAATGGCAATCATCTTACGATTGAGGTACCACCAGGAACGCTCGTCCGTGATGCCGATACCAACCAGCTTATCGCTGACCTCGTTGAACCTTACGAGACTATCGTCATTGCCGAGGGTGGTCGTGGCGGGCATGGTAACACGCACTTTAAGTCAGCGTCTAATAAAACGCCGCGTGTCGCTGAAAAAGGCGCACCTGGCAAAGAAATGTGGATCACGCTTGAACTGAAGCTGATTGCTGATGTGGGTATTGTCGGTGTGCCCAACGCAGGCAAATCGACGCTCCTGTCTGTTATCAGTAACGCCAAACCTAAAATCGCTGATTATCCCTTCACCACGCTGGAACCTAATCTGGGCGTTGTCATCTACGATCATCACGAACTGGTCTTTGCAGACATCCCTGGCTTGATAGAAGGGGCGCATATGGGCGTCGGCCTGGGTCATGCGTTTTTGCGCCATGTACAGCGCACCCGCATGTTGCTCCATGTGATTGATGGGTCGTCGGAGGACCCCATAGCCGACTACTCCCAGATTCGCAGTGAACTTGCGCTCTATGATGACGAACTCGGCACTCGCCCGCAGATCGTCGCTTTCAATAAAATGGACCTGCCGGAAGCCCAGGCCCGTTGGCCAGAAGTGGACGCCAAGCTGCAGGAGCAGGGCATTCGCGCCTTTGCTATTTCCGCAGCCACTCAGAAAGATGTCCAGCAGCTTATCCAGCGCGTTTTTGAAGAAATTTCGCAGCTACCTGTTCGCTCGCCCAAAGTGGCGGAAGCGCTCGAAGTCTATGAACTGGGCGAGGACGAAGCGATCTTCGAGATTGAACGGGGTCCAGAGGGCGAATATTTGGTCACAGGCGAACGCATTGAACGCGCCGCTGCCATGACGCACTGGGACTATGACGAAGCCATTCAGCGCTTCCAGAAGATTCTGGAGACCCTCGGCGTAGCAGAGGCACTCCGCAAAGCAGGGGTCGAACCCGGCGATACCGTTTTCATTGGCGACTTCGAACTGGAATGGACGGACTAACTTGCGAAAAATTGGAATTTTGGGCGGCACCTTTGATCCGCCCCAGGTTGGCCATCTGATTCTGGCGGAATACACGCGCGAGGCGATGGGCCTCGACCATGTTCTGTTTGTGCCCGTCGGTGACCATCCCCAGAAGAACAACACGCGCCAACCCATTAATCATCGCCTCAAGATGCTCTCGATGGCCATAGCGGATAACCCGCAGTTTAGTATCTCCCAGGTAGACCTTGAACGACCTGGCCCGCATTACTCAGCCGATACGGTCGCTATCATTCAAAAGCAGTATCCTGATGCCCAGCTTTATTTCGTTATGGGCGGTGATAATCTGCGCAATCTGCCCACCTGGGACCGCGTTAGCGACCTGTATCATCGCTGCCGTCTGGCTGTGATGAAGCGCGCCGACG
The DNA here is from genome assembly GCA_020634165.1 of Anaerolineaceae bacterium. Classification (GTDB taxonomy): domain Bacteria; phylum Chloroflexota; class Anaerolineae; order Aggregatilineales; family Phototrophicaceae; genus Phototrophicus. Next base: position 1,787,420 of record JACKCF010000001.1, read on the forward strand.
AAGATATCTCCAAAGACATGCACCGCGACATCTTCCCGGATTTGCATGAATACGTGGACATCATCGATGTGCCGCTGCTCAGTGTCTGGGTCTCGTCTACCTTGGTGACGGAACGCCTGCTGAGTGGCAAGAGTGTGCGTTATCTCGTCCCGGATTGCGTGTTTGACTACATCCAAGAACACAATCTCTACGTGCCAACCTCATGAAAAAAATCATTCTCCTGATTTTCATCTGCATGTTTGCATCATTAGGCGGGGCAGTCGCGCAGGAAGCGATTCCCACGCTGGTTCCGCCGACACCACTGCCAACCGTGCCATCGCCTCAGCAGGATGCCCTGCGGTCGCAATCGGTCGTGTCGCACTTGCAGGAAAACGGCGTTGTCCGTATTGGCATTCTCTTTAATGAGCCGCCGTATGGCCAGCTTGATGTGCGCGGTGTCGTAGCCGGTTATGATGCTGATCTGGCCCGTGCCATTGCGGAGGTCTGGGGCGTCGAAATTGAGTTTGTCCAGGTTACGCGCCAGAATCGGTTAGATATGCTGATGCAGGATCGTGTCGATATGCTGCTTGCGGCCATGATCCATGAACGCGAACTGGATCAGGCGGTCGAATTCAGCCAGAGCTACCGTGTTAGCCGTCAGGCACTGCTCGTCCGTGAAGATGATCCTGCGGTTGCTCTTCAAAACATGGTCGGGCGCAGAATTGGTTACGTCATCGGCACCGCTGCCGATGAGGCCGTGCAGCACTGGCTGTCCACAACCGGACAGGGCGTCCAGGCACAGCCTTACTTCACTATCGACGAAGCTTACCGTGCGCTGTTCGCCACAGAGATTGATGGCATCGTTGGACGTTTGGAACATTTGCGCCGTGTATCATCCAACAATCCAGAAGCGGTCAAAATCATAGATGAACCTGTCGTGCTGGAGCCTTACGCAATAGCAGTTCCGCGCCAGGATGTAGCCATGCGCAACCTTGTTGATCGTACCCTGCAATATCTGGTTGCCAATGACACCTTACCCAATCTGCATGAAACCTTTTTCCCCGGCGAAGGCTTCCCCTACGATGTCATCCCTGTCTGGGACAACCTGGGCGAAAATGGCCCCACGCCCGCCAATTTCGCGACGGATATTCCGTATCCATCGGAGTACCGGGCTGCCCGCATCATCTATGCTGAAGATCGCGTATTGCGGGTGGCGGGCTTGCAGGAACTGCCACCGGATGCCCCGGAAAGTGAACGGCGCTTGCTGGCGTTCTACCAGGGCCTGTTGACCCAATTTGCCGAACGTTGGGGTGCACGCCTTGAAATTGTCCAGGGCGATCCCGTCAGCCTCATAGAAAGTGGTGCCGCCGATTTGGCGGTCGGCGTCAATCTCGATTGGTCCCTGGCGGATCATATTGACTTCAGTCAGCCATTCCTCATGCACGGGGACCGTATGATGGTCCCGACCAACCGCGATATCACCAGCTTCCTTGATTTGCGTGGACGTTGGGTGGGCGTGATCGCAGGTGATGGCGACTCAGAAGCGCGTGCTCAGTACTGGATTGATTCCATTGGCGCGCGGATCAATCTTTTCACCATCAACTTTGAAGGCAACATACCCACAACCATGTTCGATACACAGAACGTCGATGTGGTTTTCGGGGATAGCCTGCGCCTGATTCCACACGTACAGGCTGATCCATCTCGGCTGGAACTGACCGAGCGCTGGTATACGCGCAAGTACGAAGCCTTTGCGCTCCCCCGCAACGATATTGATTTCCGTTTGTTGGTGGATTACACGCTCCAGGAAATGCAGCGCGATGGCACCCTGGCGAGCCTATCCCAGCCCGTCTTCCCGCCCGATACCGATTTCCCCAGCTTCCCGTATTGGCCCGGCAGCAGCGATTATCTTGGCCTTTCGCTTGCGCCCTGACCATGTTTGCGCGATCAACGCCATGACAACACCAGTGACGGTCACTGTGATGCCGAGCACCTCCGGCCCTGATGGCAGTTCCTGAAACAGGATGAACGCCAGAATGCCGGAAGTCAGCACAATAATCTGTGTCGCGAGTGTCGTAATCGTCGCCGGAATATAGCCCACAACGTAATTCATGGACGAGTGCCCGATCATCTGCGGGACGAGTGCCGTCATCGCCAGCCAGAAGTAGGCATCTGCGCTGTAGCCAAAGATTTGCGTCCCGGTCACGATAGCGACGATCAAGGCCGTAATGCCCCCCGACAGATAAACAATCCAGATATAGGGCATGATGCTGATATGGCGTCGATTGACACGCCCAGCGAAGATGTAAAACGAGGCCAGAATGCCAGCAAGTAGCGCCAGAGCATTACCCAGCGGCGGATTAATGGCAGTTGTGGAATTGCCGCTGCTGATTGCGATTAGGATGCCACCTAAAATAGTCACAGCGATGCCGATATACAGCCATTTTGTGAATCGCTGCTTCAAAATGAATACTTCCAATAGGGCGATGAAAATGGGCGAAGTCGAGATGATCGCCTGATTCATCACAACCGAGGTGTATTCCAGCGAGAAGGCAATCGAAATGAAATGCACTCCCTGGAACATACCCGCCAGGATGGCCCCAATCAGTGTGATACGCCGCACATTTAGTAACTGGCTGCGATAGCGTGTCCATACGAGTGGCGTCAGCACCAGTGCGGAAATCAGCAGGCGTCCAGCAGAAATCATGATTGGCTGAATACCCGCATTCATAGACTGCCGTACCAGGATCGCCGCAAAGGAAAACGCAATGACCGATACGAACAGGATGAAATAAGGATTGGCAATAAATCGCTTTGTCGATTGGGCGGTCGGGCGGCTCACAGTGGATTAGCTCGTTTCGTTTTCAAGGGTCGGTTGGAGCGCGTAAACGTTGCGATGGTGACGCCAACGAGAATAATCAGGCTGCCGATGATCTGCGTACCTGTCGGTACCTCTGCGAACAGGATCAGCGCCAATAGCGCACTGCCGATAGGCTCTAGCTGCGTAATCAGGCTGACGAATGTGGCTGGTAAATAGCCTACAGCATAGTTCAGCGATGAGTGCCCCAGTAGTTGTGGGAATATCGCCATCGCAATCAGCAGGATGTATGCCGTCGGTGCATAGCCCGTGATCGGCGTCTGCGTCACGATAACGATGATGGATAGCAAAATGCTTGCACAGCCATATACCAGCCAGATATACGGGATCACTGGCAAACGATTACGCAGGCTGCGGCCAATCACCAGATAAATCGCTACCGTGATGGCCCCAATCAGCGACAAACCATCGCCGATGATTTCACCATTCACCACGTTTTCAGTTGTGCTGTCAGCGCCTCCACTTATGCCAAGGACCAGCCCGCCGACAATCGCGATGATTAGGCCCGCAATCACGCCTGGCCTGGGAACGCTGCGCAGGAAGAAAAACTCCAGCAGCGCCACCCAAATAGGCGATGTTGTCACAATCACCACACTGACCAGTACGCTCGTATATTCCAGCGATGTCACCCAGGCGGCGAAGTGAATCGCCAGGAAAAATCCGGCGGTCATGGCCAGTAACAGGTCGCGCTGGCTCAGGTTTCGGATGTGTGAGCTGTAGCGTGCGAATACAATCGGCGTCAATATAATGACCGCGATCACCAGTCGTCCGGCTGCAATCAAGAGGCTCGGTACACCATCTCCCTGAGCGTAGCGAATCAGGATAGCCGATGCCGAAATCGATAGAATGCCCATCGCCAATACAAACGGCAGATTGCGTGGCATCGCCTTATTTGGTTGCAGCCATTCGGAAGAAGACAAACGAGTGGGTCCGTTGAGTGGTCGGTTAAAACGCTGCCCGTCAGTATAGCCCGACTTCACCCAAACCTATAGGTCCAGCATCCGATATATAGTCGGATAAAGTGCTGTCAATGTTGATGTAAATATAGCGTGTTTTTAAGCTTACTCTCATGCTCGGACAGGTCCATTTTCATGAGTTGCTATAAGTGCCTATGTTAGAATATGGCTTGTAGTACCCAATTAAGAATTACATCCAAGGAGTAGGACCATGGCTTTTGAAAAAGTCGCACTACCATACGCAAAAGATGCGCTCGCTCCCAACATTGGCGCTGACACGATGGAAGTTCACTACGAAAAGCATCACACCGGTTATACCAGCAATCTGAACAAAGCTCTGGAAGGCACCGAATGGGCCAACAAGAGCATCGAAGAAATCCTTAGCAACCTCGACGCACTGCCCGCTGACAAGCAGACAGCCGTACGCAACAATGGCGGTGGTTTCTACAACCACAACCTGTTCTGGGTCACCATGTCCCCGAACGGTGGCGGCGCGCCCAGCGGTGAACTTGCCGACGCCATCAACAGCGCTTTCGGCAGCTTTGACGAGTTTAAGTCACAATTTGCGGCCAAAGCGGGTGGCCAGTTCGGCAGCGGCTGGGGTTGGCTCGTGGTCGATGGTGGCGCGCTGAAGATCGTCTCCACGCCCAACCAGGACAACCCGATCAGCCAGGGTATGACCCCCATCCTCGGCGTCGATGTCTGGGAACATGCCTATTACCTTAACTACCAGAACCGCCGCCCGGACTACATCTCGGCTTGGTGGAACGTCGTGAACTGGGACAAAGTCGCCGAGCTGTACGCAGCCGCTAAATAATCACTCGGCTGAATAGCATTTTCTGCCCGACCATTTGTCACCCTGGTCCACCTAGGACCTGACTTGGAATCACAAAGGGCGTTACAATAGTAACGCTCTTTTTATTTGGCTTGTAACCGCGCAAATCAATGTCGCGAACGCGGTTCATTTGTTCAATTTATCGGTACTTTCACTTTCTTTTGTGCGTTCAAGGAGTTTTATAAATGGCTGATTTTCGTATTGAAAAAGACTCAATTGGTGAAGTCCACGTTCCAAAGGATGCCCTCTACGCGGCCCAGACCCAACGCGCAGTCCAGAACTTCCCGATTACAGGTATGAAGCCCTGGCCAGCGTTTATCTGGAGCATGGTCATGATTAAGCGCGCCGCCGCCGAGGTCCACAAAGACCTGGGTCTGCTGGACGACAAAATTGCTGATGCCATCATGCAGGCCGGTGACGAAATTCTGGGTGGCCAGTTCCAGGATCACTTTGTTGTTGATCCCTTCCAGGCCGGTGCAGGTACCAGCCACAATATGAACGTCAACGAAGTCATGGCCAATCGCGCCAATCAGATTCTTGGCTATTCTGTTGAAGACCCGCAAAAACCCGTTCATCCCAATGACCATGTCAACATGGCCCAGAGTACCAACGACACTATCCCAACCGCCATTCGCCTCGGCGTGCTCTGGCGCTTTGACGAACTGATTGACACCTTGCAGCACTTCGTCGATGTCACCTATAAAAAGGCCGAAGAATGGGATGATGTCGTTAAGACAGGTCGTACCCATTTGCAGGATGCCGTTCCAGTGCGCCTCGGCCAGGAGGTCGGTGCTTGGGCCAAAGCCATCCAGCGTCAGATCGAAAAAGTCACATTTGCCGCTGAAGGCTTGCGCCGCCTCGGCATCGGCGGAACCGCCGCCGGAACGGGCCTTAATGCCCATCCTGAGTACCATGCTCGCATGATCCAGAAGCTGACCAAGCTCTCTGGCATCAAGCTCTATGAGAGTGACGACCTCTTTGAATCCATGCAGTCGATGCAGGACCCGGTCTTCTTCAGCGCTGCTCTGCGCAACGTCGCGATGGACCTGACCCGTATCTCCAATGACATCCGCCTGCTTTCCGCTGGCCCGACCACAGGTATCGCCGAACTGACATGCCCGACAGTTCAACCTGGCTCGTCCATCATGCCCGGCAAGGTCAATCCGGTCCTGGCAGAAATGCTCAACCAGTCGATGTACCACGTCATGGGCAACGATACAGCCGTTAACATGGCTGGTGCCGCTGGCCAGTTTGAACTCAACGTCATGATGCCCATCATCTCCCACAACCTGAATGAGATGATGCAGGTTATGATTGGCTCTGTGCGCGCCTTTACCGATAAACTCATGGCTGGCCTCATCTTGAACCGCGAAAATGCCGAGGGTTGGCTGTCCAAGAACCCGATTCTGGTGACGGCTCTGAATCCCATCATTGGCTACAACAACGGCGCAAAAGTCGCCAAGACCTCTCTGGCGGAAAATAAGTCCGTTCGTCAGGTTGTTCTGGAATTAGGCCTGATGAGTGCTGAAGAACTTGATAAGGCGCTCGATGCCCGTAAGATGACTGAAGGCGGTATCGCCAAATAATCGCCAGCTAGTTCGATTTGCGAAGGGCGTCTTTATTGAAGGGCGCCCTTTTTCTTGGAGTGATCTCTATGACGGAATACACGCTGCGTCTGACGCAACCAGAAGATGCGAGTGCGCTTCTCGAATACATGGGGCCTATTGCCGACGAACCCAACAATGGCATCTCGCTGGCGTCGTCCGATGAGATCACTTACACCGAAGAAGGTCTGCGGAAGCAAATTGAAAGCCAACTACAGGCCGATAACCGCCTCTCAATCATAGCAATAGATCAAGAGGGTAGCATAATCGGCTATTTGAATTGTGATCCTCCTGGTCCCCGAGGGTATTTGCACACTGTTTCAGTCGGTATAACAGTCCGTCGTGATTGGCGTGATAAGGGCGTTGGCTCCGCTATGATGCGCTATGCACTCGATTGGTGCGAATCGAACGCAACCATCAAGCGTGTCGAACTGGATGTTTTTACCAACAATCCCCGTGCGATTCACGTCTACGAGAAGTTTGGCTTTATTCAGGAAGGCGTGCGCAGGTCGGTCTACTATAAGCATGGCGAATTCCTCGACTTGCTGCATATGGGCATTGTCTACGAGCGTGACATATGACCGTCCGACCATTCCGGAACGGCGATGCTTCCCGTTGTGTTGAAATCATTCACGCCTGTGTCCCCTCGATGGAAGGGCTGAATGCCGCAGCCGTGCGTTTCGTCCTCGATGAATCGACGCCCGAAGATGTGATTTCCGATGTCAACGAAGGGTTAGCCTATGTCGATATTCTCGACGATCAGGTCGTTGGATTGGGCATGCTGGTTGAAGGCGAAATCAAGCGCATGTACGTCGATCCCGCTTACCAGGGCAGGGGCATCGGCAGCCGGATTATGTCTGCCTTGTTGGATGCGGCCAGAGAACAGGGCTTGCGCCACGTCCGCGTGGAAGCTTCGCTAAACGGCATTTCTTTCTACGAACGTCAGGGCTTCGTTCAGCAGGAATTAGAGATATTCCGCCAGGGCGAGGTAGAATTTCGCTATATGCACATGTTGATTACGCTGGAGGACTAGACTCATGGACCGTGCGAGTGCCTGGGACATCATAACTGAATTCACCGAGAGCGACAGCCTGCGTCGCCATATGTTGTCCGTAGAATCGGCCATGCGCGCCTATGCCCCCCGCTTTGGCGGCGACCCTGAGTTGTGGGGTGTGGTCGGCCTCCTCCATGACTTCGACTACGAAAAATATCCTGATGTCGCCGTAGAGGGCCATCCGGTTGTAGGCAGCAAGATCCTCCGTGAACGCGGTGTTTCGGAGGAAATTATCCGTGCCATTCTTTCCCATGCGGAAGAAATCACGGGTGTCGCACCAGAAAGTGACATGGAAAAAGCGCTGCTGGCCGTCGATGAATTGACAGGCTTCATCATCGCTGTCACCCTCGTTCGCCCCAGCAAGAGCGTCCTCGATGTCAAACTCAAGTCCATCCGCAAAAAGTGGAAAACACCCGCTTTTGCCGCACCAGTAGATCGTGACCACATAGAAAAAGCGGCAGCCGATTTGGGCGTGCCGCTTGATGAACATATCACGATTGTCTTAGAAGCAATGCAGGCCGATGCCGAAAAACTGGGCCTCGTCGGCGAAGCAGCCTCCTAGAACATCACGTGGACGGGCGTACCAACTGGGGCAAAGTTATAGAACCATAGTGCATCGTCATTGCGCATATTGACGCAGCCATGACTCATCGGGTTTCCGAAGTTGTTGTGCCAGTACGTCCCATGGAAAGCATAACCACTGAAGAAGTACATCACATAAGGCACCCCCGGCAGATAATAGCCAGGGCCGCTCATCGTTTGTGAATCGTACTTGCGATACACAGCAAAGTCACCCTGAACAGTTGGGGTGGCTGGCAAGCCGGAGGAAATCACCGCTGCCCGCTGCAAAATGCCATCTTCATAGGCATAGGCTGTCTGTGTACTCAGGCGAACAACCAGTTCCTTGCCAACGCCAACATGCGCCCCTGGCGCATTCGCTGAAATCGTATCGGTGATGATGCCGAGGTTGGTCGGTTGTGTTGCGCCTGGAATAATCAGTTCCATACCTGCATAAACGGTGTTCGGGTCAGCGATGCCATTGGCCTGGGCGATGGCTGTCCAGGTAACACCGTACATCTGCGCAATCTGTGAAAGATGCTCACCAGGCGAAACCAGATGCGTCGTGGATACATCATAATTGTTGGCGGCACTCGTATCTTCAGCCACATCCGGCGAAGAGACTGTTTCCTCGCCACTGCTCTGCGGAATCAACAGTTCAGTCCCTGGGGCGATACGGTTCGGATCAAGAATGCCATTCAACTCAGCGACCGCTGTCCATGAAGTCCCATATGCGCGCGAAATCGAGTACAGATACTCGCCCGGTTGGACGACATGGGTCACGGTGTTAGCTGTCGATACAGGCGCGCTGACATCAGCCGCCGGGGCACTATCCACAAGTTCGCTGCTCCAGATTTGCAGTTCGTCACCTGGCTGGATGCGGTTGGCATTGGCGATATTGTTCGCATCCAGGATTTGCTGCACGGTCATGCCATATTTGTTGGCAATCGTCGTCAGCGATTCGCCACGCTGCACCTGATGGATGATCGGGGTAGTCGCCACCAGTGGGTTGGTGACGTCTGTTCCGGTATCAGCGGCTTCAATACCAGGGATAATCAGTTCCTGGCCGATGTCCAGTCGTTGAATATTCTCAAGACCATTTGCCTGGGCCAGCGATTCCATATCCACGCCATAGCGCAGCGAGATACGATACAGGTTATCCCCAGGTTGGACGACATGTGTCAGCGGTTCGCTTTGCGCTGTGCTGACCAGCGATAATGAGACAAAAGCCATGACGAGCAGAATCGCCCGCAGAGAAGAAATGCTGCGCTTAAACATAGACGACACCCCACCTATACACTTGTTGATGATGGACCTGCTAGAACTATAAGTTACCACAAAAATCAGTTTTTGATCTGTAAGCTGATGTCTTGGGCCACCAGCAAAATCGCCAACAGAAAAACAATAACACCATTATATTACGGCGATGTAATTTTTGCTCGTCCTCCCATGAGGAAATCTGCGCCAATACGCCTGGAAGTACAATTGCTGACTGCTGCGTTTGCCAGTACAATCCCTTGATGAAGCATGCTTTGTTTTTTGTAATATTGGCCCGGAATCGATTCTGGGTGACGCCACTTTAGGACGTGACACATGCTGCTACGCGCGTATCGCATAACAGACCGCTTCGGAATTCTGCTGCTCAAAATGGCGGAATTCATCTACGAATGGCTCATTGGCAGTGGTTCGTCCCTGGTTATCATCCTGAAGCGCATCCTCGGCGGCATCTTGGCCCTGGTGATGGTCATTCTCGGCGTGATTTGGAAGCTGCTGCGCGCGATCCTTGGGGTTATCCTGGGCATACTCGGTTTTGTAGTGAGCGCGCTCCTTGGCTTGTTCGGTGTCGTGACGCGCACAGGTACGAAAGCTACGGGCGCAATGGCCGACCGAGCGTCTCAGGGTGCGACTGGGGCTATGGCCCGTCGTGCCGCCCGCGCCGAAGTCGATGTCATCGTGACCGAAGACCCGCTCAAAGTCCAGAATCGCCGTCTGAGCGTCCTGGTAATGGCCTTTGGCGCGATTGCGATTGCCGCCATACTCTATGCGACCGATCAATCACGTAATTCCTCGCCTGTTACGACCTTTACTGGTAGTGGTGCCGATGCCTTCGTCATTGATGCCACCCAGGTTCCAACCCAGTCCGGTCTCGCGGCTATAGCAACGCCCATCCCGACAGCGACCACGGTTCCCGAAGTCTTACAGGTAGGTGGCACGATTGCCTTCACCGTCCGTGAACGGGGACAGACCGATATATGGGCCGTAGAAGTCGGCTCGCGCCAGCCCATCCGTATTATTAGCAGCTCAACCGATGACCGCGATCCCAAATGGAATTTGCAGGGAGATCGTCTCGCGTTTGCATCCCGCCGCGATGGCAACTGGGAACTCTATTTCTTCGACATCAGCGCGCCTGGTGCTGATCCAACGGCCAATATCCAGCGCTTGACCTACGACCTCGCGTTCCAGGCCGCACCGAGCTGGAGCGATGATGGTCAGTGGGTTGTCTCAGAAAATTACCAGGAAAATAACCTCGACATCGTTGCTCGCCGTATTGATGGTTCCCAGGTCGTGCGCCTGACGACCGATGCTGCACCTGATTTTTCGCCTGTTTGGTCACCTAATGGCCGACAGGTCGCTTTCGTCAGTTGGCGTGACGGCAATCAGGACATTTATCTGGTAGACCTCAATTCGCAGGCAGTCACCAATTTGACGCAGACGCCCGAAATTGAAGAAGACTATCCGGCCTTCAGTCCCGATGGCCGCCTGATTGCGTATAGTTCGCAGCAGGGTGGGCAGGAGCAGGTCTCAGTCATTCGTATCGACCAGCCCGGAACGGGGCAGGTAGTCAGTATTGGCCGTATGCCAACCTGGTCGCCGGATGGCCTCGGTTTAGCCTATATCGCCGATGCCATCGACAATTCGCGCTCATTCATCTACGTCATGCCATACCAGACGGGTGGCGCACCGCTCATCATCAGCGAAGTGCCTTTTGGCGCCGATCATCCCACCTGGGTGGATCGCAGCCTTCCGCCAGCATTGGTCAGTGCCGGGGGCGTTGATCTCGCTGTAACGACGCCGCTCTATACCGAACAAATACAGGATCGCGCTACGGGACTAGTTGGTTTGCAATCCATAACCAACACCCAGGCCCAGAATGCCTTCCTCAGCGATTCGGTCAACGATTCCTTTGACGCCATGCGCCAGCGGCTGGTAGAAGAATCCGGCTGGGATTTCCTTGCCCAGATGGACGACCTGTTCTGGAACATCAACCGCCTGGGTGAGCCTGGTGTACCGGATCGCAACTGGCATAAAACAGGCCGTGCCTTCTCGCTGGATCGCAATGCGCTCCTTGGCTTCCCGCCGGAAATCGAAGTTGTTCGCGAAGAAGTTGGCCCGCTGGATGAAACTTACTGGCGCGTATACATCCGTGTGGACGAAGATTTACAGTCTGGCCAACTCGGTGAGCCGCTCCGCCGCTTGCCCTGGGACTTCCTGACCCGCAACCAGGACATCGAGGCCTACAACCAGGGTGGGCGTGTGCGCGCATCCGTGCCAACGGGCTACTACGTCGATTTCACGCAGCTTGCCGCCGATTATGGCTGGGAGCGTATGCCTGCTGGCGAAACTTGGCGCGCCAATGCCGATACCCGCTTCTTCTGGATGTTCTTCAAGCCAGAAGGTATGTCCTGGGTGGATGCCATGCTGGAAATTTATACACCTGGCGAGATGGGTGGCTTCCTGCCCACGCCGACAGCCTCTGCTAACTAGCGTTTTTCAGGAGACCCCATGCGTCGTAAACGGCATGGATTTGCCTCAATCTTCATCGTGATTGTAATCGTCATCGGGTTTGGTGCGCTGCTCTGGCTCAACGGCCCGCAGGATGTACCTGCGGTTATCGCGCCGCCCAATCCTGTGACGGCCACGCCTGAAGAAAACCCCATTGCGCGCTTGTTGGGGCAGGGCTTTGGCGTAGATAGCACCCCATTACCGACGATTGCCATTCCTGAAGTACTGCCCACCATTCCGACCCTGGCAATTGGCCAGGAGGGAACGCCCGTTGTGGTCGGGGCGGGTGATGTCGCTGGCCAGACAGCCCCGATTGCGCTGGTTGTCACGCCAACACTGCCACCGCCTACACCCATTGATGCTGCCGAAGCAACCGAAATCGCCGCCACCCGCGACCCGGATAGCTGGCAGCCGCCAGCCCTTATCCCGCCGCTGTCGAAAGACCCGCTGGGTTACGATCATTACTGGTTTACGCGCCCGCTGGATGCCAATGCCAACAACTGGGTGCTGGAAGTCTATCCCTACGGCTCTGATGGCCCCTCGCAGGATAACCCTCTGCGCCAGCATCATGGCATCGACATGTCCAATCGGGTCGGTGAACGTGTTCGTGCGGCGGCTGCGGGCGTCGTCATCTGGTCGGCTGATGGCCGCCAGGACGAAGTCGATTATTTCCAGAATTCGCCTTCTTATGGCAACGTCATCCTGATAGAGCACTACAACCAGTATCGCGGCCAGACGCTTTACACGCTTTACGGCCACCTCAGTGCGGCCTTTGTCAATGTCGGCGATGTCGTCGAAATGGGCGAGGTCATTGGCTTGGTCGGCAATACCGGCCAGGTGACAGGCCCCCACCTGCACTTTGAAGTCCGCCTCGATGAAAATAAATATGGCAGTACCGTCAATCCGGTGCTGTGGATGGTGCCTTATGTTGGGCATGGTGTGATCGCCGGACGTGTGCTGGATTTCAGTGGCAATTATCCCTCATCGCTCCAGGACACGACCATCACTGTTCGTCGTGTTCGTGATGGCCTGACGCAGGCCACGACCACCAGCTACATCTACCTTAATTCAAGCTCAGATATTAACCCTGACCGCAATTGGGATGAAAATTTTGTCGTTGCTGATGTGCCCGTTGGCACCTATGATGTCATCGCCACCGTTGATGGTCAGCGCGTGGTACAGCGCATCACCGTCATTGATGGCATGACCAATTGGGTCGAACTCAAGCCAGAGCCGCGGCCAACTGCCGAACCAACCGAAACACAGTAATCTATAGCGCTGTGCTGGTTCCAAACCATCAGCGGGATAACGCAGGTTAGCAGCATAGCGGCCCTGTTAAAAATCGGCTACACTCACAATAAGCGGAGTTCTTTTTTGACTGACCGTTGTAGGAGGCAAGCTCCATGATTGGAAATAAATCACTCATCCGCATCACGCGCATGATGTTGGTGCTGGGTGTGTGTTTGATGATCGCCCTGGTTGCCGTTCAGGCGCAATCAGTGGAAACGCTTGTAGCGGGTGAACCCACCACAAGCACCCTTGATTTGACGACAGTGGCGCGCTTCTTCCAGTTTGAAGTTGCCGAAGCCAGTGATGTTGAAATCACAATAACCAGTGAGGACCTCGTCCTGGCCGCGGCCCTTAATGATGCGGACGGCAACACTGTCGCCCAGGCTATTGACCTGGGGTCAACCGGTATGACGACTTTGATCGCCACTGCCGAGCCTGGAACATACTCGCTCGTCGTTTTCGTCGCGCGCGGCTCAGAAAATGCGGAAGGCTCCTTTGAAGTCGTTCTCAATGATGGTGATGCGCAGGCGACAGAGGAACCCACCTCTGAACCTGTAGAAGCCACGCCAACACCTGCCGCTGCTGACGAAACGCCGGAACCTTCCAGCGAGTGGACCACACCGACCCAGATTTTGCTGGCCAATGGCATTGAAGTCCGCTTAAGCTGGACCGCCGCCGTTGATCTTGGCCTTGAAGTGCGTGATCCAGTCGGCAATACACTCTATTTCGACAGCCGTACCAGCCCAGTGGGTGGTAGCTTTGGTTTTGATGCCAACGGCTTGTGTGAAGTCATCACGGAAAATCCGACCGAGACAGCCTCCTGGGTACCTGGATTCCTGCCGACAGGTAGCTATGAAATCCTTGTATTCTACTACCAGGCCTGTGACCAATCCGTACCAGCCGCTTTCACCATTGACGTAACCGTCGATGGTCAGGCCCAGCCAACCATTGAAGGCGCACTGTCGCCGCCGCCCAATAGCGATGTCGATAGCGTCTATCTGGCCAGTTTTGACATTGACCCGGACGGCTCGGTTCAGGTCTATGACGGTGATTTCTATCCGGATACCAGCCTGGGCTTCTTACCTGCTCCAGTCAACGAACTTGTTGACGAAGCGCAGCCTATAGCTGTGGATGAAGTCGCCGCAGGCGTTATCTACCGTGAGCAGCCCTACCAGAGCTACGTATTCCAGGGTGTAGCCAACGATGTCGTCAACATCAGCCTGGAAGCGACCTCCGGCAATCTCGATACGCTTGTACAGGTCATGGATGCCAGCGGAACGCTTCTCCAAGTGGTCGATGACGCTGCCGGAACAACCAACTCCATCATAAATAACCTCCGCCTGCCCAACAGCGGCCAGTACTATGTCATCGCAACCCGATACGGCAAGGAACTGGGCGGCACAGAAGGCGAGTATACGCTGACCCTGGCATCGGGCGTTCAGTTCACTTCAACCGACCTGACAGCCCTCAATCTGCCCGTTGGTGATATTAGCGTTCTGCTGACCTGGAACAACAGTACCGATCTGCAATTACTGGTTCGTGATCCAGTAGGCGATTCTGTATATGACGACGCGGCACAGATCAACAGCGGTGGCCAACTGCTGCTGAACGGCAACGTACAGTGTGTCCGTGCAGAAGGCACCCCGACATCCTACATTTACTGGCCGCAGGGTTTCCTGCGTGCGGGTATCTATGAAGTCGATGTCTGGTTCCAGTCAACCTGTAACGATGCTACTGCGGTGGAGTTCACCCTGACCATTCTGGTCAATGGCCAACCCCTTGTTCAGGAAGTACGCCGTCCAACCCTGGATCAGCACTTTGTCGTCAACTTCACGGTCGGCCCGGATGGCCAGCCATCAGCCGGACAGGGTGGGTTCGTCGTCGATAATGCCACTGGCATCGACTACACCAGCGAGGTACCAGTCGCTATAACGTTCAACACACCTGCAACGGGTACCATCGCACCCGACAATGCCTTCGATGTCTACACCTTCGATGGCAGCGCCGGACAAACCGTCACCATCAGCATGAACGCGATTTCACAGACGCTTGATACCAAGCTCCTTCTGATCGCACCAAGTGGTATTCAGGTTGCTGAAAATGACGATGCTGACCCGCTGCTGGCCAATACCAATGGTCGTACCACCAACTCCCTGATTGCGAGCTACACGCTCCAGGAAACAGGGCCATACACCATCATAGCGACCCGCTACGGCATCCAGTTCGGTGGCACAATCGGTGCCTACCGCGTCCTTGTAGAAGGATAGCCCAGATAGCAAACTTCCATCTTGTGATGAAGTGATGAAGAGCGACACGGTTACCCCTGGTGCCGTGTCTTTTTTCTTGTTTTTCGCTCGATAGAGCACTGTACATTCGATTCTGAACCTGTTACTATTCAGGCCAGTAGAATCAACCATCGAGAGTTTATCCTCCATGAAAATTCGTGTCTTGCTAGCCGCGATTGTGGTCATGCTGGTTTCTGCGGCATGCCAGGCGGCGCCCCAACTACTCAACGAAACATTTCTATCAGATACCAGCCTGGTTACGGGTGAACCATGCGAAGCCCCTTGCTGGCGCAATATCACCCCTGGCGAAACAACCTGGCTAGAAGCGCGTATTATCATTGAGGATGATAGCCAACTGACGAATCTCACAACAGAAGACGTGGAAGAGGGTGGTTCAGTCCTCCTTTTCAACGATGGCGAAGGTCCCCAGTGCTGCCAGATTTACACCCAGGATGGCGAAACAGTGACCCAGGTCCTGGCGCTGCTGGCACCGGAAATGACGCTCGGACAGGTTCTTGCTAAATACGGCGAACCTGAATACATGACCGGCGCGGATGTCTCGCCCGATCAGACCCTCGTCTTGCTGGTCTTCCCTGATGTTCCGCTTGGCTTGTACGTATTTGCCCCTGGCATCGAAACAGGGTCTTTGGCCGCAGATAACCAGGTCATCGGGGCGATCTATCTCAATCCTAATGACATCGACGAACTGTTGAATACGGACCTTTACTATTGGGAAGGTTACGGCGCCCTATCAGGCATGATCGACGGCGAGTTCGATGTTCGCGCAGTAGAAGCGACCGATGGTGATACCACAGACGAATCTACAAATGCCGATGATTCGGCTGACGATGGTACAGCGGATACAACACCGACCGAAGACGCGACCAGCAGCGATTAATATGACTGGCGCGATAAACAAACTGACACCTGCCAGAACACAAGTTGGAGATATGAAAGGAAATTTCGGGAATGTCTGAAGACGTGGGGACATCAATTGCGACACTGAAGCCGGGTGATGAAGTCAAAGGTGAAGTCCGGCACCTGGGTCTTTATGGCGCGATGATAGATATTGGCGCAGAAAGTGATGCGCTGCTGCACTTGTCGCAGTTTGGCCGTAGGGATTTCCAGAATATCGAAGAAGTCATCAAACAGGGTGATAGCGTAGAAGCGTTTGTCCTTAAGGTTGACGAGGCAAACCAGCGCATAGCCCTTACGATGATCAAACCAGCGTCATTGCCCTGGCAGTCTATCCAGCGTGGCGAAACCTACAAAGGTACTGTTACCCGTATTGAGTCTTATGGCGTTTTCGTCGATATTGGCGCGGAACGCCCTGGCATGGTCCACATCTCGGAATTGACCGATGGCTATGTGGAGCGTCCGGAAGACGTGGTGCATGTCGGTGATGTGGTCGAAGCTCGCGTGCTTAAGGTTTCCCGCCGTAATCGCCAGATTGACCTCAGCATGCGTACCCCTGAAGAAGAAGTTGCAGCGGCGACTGGCGAGGAAGAAGAAATTCCAACCGCTATGGAGTTAGCCCTGCGCCGTGCCCAACAGCATGCCCAGAAGGCCAACCGCCCGCAGAAGTCAGCGCGTGGTCAGCGCAAGCGCCGCGATCAGGACGATATCTTCCGTCGCACACTGCAAAATCATTATGGTGAAGACGACGATTAGTCGGTCCTTTGGCTGCTGAACGAGTTAAATGAACTCGTTCAACAATTGATAGAAACGAAATCGCTGTGGCTCGACATCTGTTGAGCCATAGTGTTTTAAGAAGGCTTGCCAGCCCTCAATGCCATAATAGTCCACCACATCGTCGTAGATCATCGCCAGGTCGGTATAACGATCTGCGACCGCCACAAACCCCACATCAATAAACGCCGCCAATTCTCCGCTTGATGGATTTAGCAGCATATTGTCGTTATACGCATCCCCGTGAACCATGACCAGATCAGCATCGTTTGGCCGCAAACGGATGAGTTCCTCAAGCATACTTTCCCAGCTGCGTTCCTTGAAAGCCTCATCCCGATTATCGTCATTGACCTGATTGTTCTGCACCGATTTTCGGGCGAATGCGATTTGCTCGTCAGGTGTCCAGGTGAAGGGGCAATCAGCAGTGGGTAAATCATGCAGTCGCCGGATGGCCTTCGCATAAAGCCGAATAATGTCATCCGGTTTAGCATCAAATTCAAAGGCGTCGATGCCATCGACTGCCGCTGTCACCAGATACTGCCGTGCCTCGTCCTCAACATAAGCCAGAATCTCAGGAACTGGGATACGGCCCTGTAGCCACTTCAGATGCTCATATTCTGCTTTGACGGCCATACGGTGGGCATGAGGGGTGATCTTCAGGTAACAATCGCGCTCGACAAAAACGCCCTTGAACACGCTAGCCCCAGAAAGGCCCTTTTCAAGCAGTTGCCAGGGGCCTTTCTGGAGTTCGGGCGGCAGAGTTAAGTTGTAAATCTCAGCTATTCCTCATCCTGTAGGCTGCGGAACAGTCGATAGGTGATGAGACCAAACAAAATAGTCATGACAGTTTCATGCGTCAGGCACCAGGGGCACAACGCCTGCAGGACAGCGACCTGCAAATACACCAGATACATCGAGAACACCCAGGCGAATAGGGCAATCCCGAACATGAGTATTTTGCCGTACTCTTGCAGGAAACCGACGCGGTTTTCAAGCAAAAACAACGCACCCAATGTCAGATACATGAGTAGCCCCAGATAAGCAATCGGAATATCAAAAATCTCGCTGTAGATGCTGTTGAGCACGACCTCACAGTTAAAAGCAGCACCTTCCACACAGACCGCCGCAGATTGGCTAAACTTCAGATAGCTCAAATAGGTCGTAACAAATATGCCGATCACAATCAGCACCAGCGCAATGCGCTTAATCATGTCGGTACCTGTAGCTTTGGTTGGCGCGACGGTCATACCATCTATCCTTCTATGCAAATGTTTGTGATGAATTGATTTTATAACCTTGGCTGCCGTAGCAGCTTGACTGGCAGCATCGTACCAGGCTCAACGACTTTCATATCTTCTGGCACAATCATCAGCGCATCCGCTAGCACCATCGACATCAGCGCACCAGAACTCTGCGTACCCGTCAGATGTGCGACCCATTGGTTGCCATCGCGCGTCAGAGTAACCCGCTCGTAACTGCGTCGGCCATCTGTCGTGATCCGTTCGCCGGCCACCGCCGTCGTATAATAATCTTGATCGCTGCTGCCAGATAACTTGAGTAGGGCAGGCCGTACTATTACCTCAAACGTCACCATTGCCGAGACTGGATTGCCTGGCAGTCCAAAGAAGGGTACCCCACGAAGATGACCAAAGGCTAACGGCTTACCTGGTCGCAGATTGATTCGCCAGAAATCGACCGAACCCAATTCTGACAGAACGCCGCGTACAAGGTCGGCAGTCCCAACAGAAACGCCTGCCGAACTGATAATCATATCGGGGCGGCCAGCCAATGCTCCCTCGAACACGCCGCGCACACTTTCCAGCGTATCGCGCGCGACGGGCATCCGCGTGGGAATGCCGCCATATTCCTTTACCAGCGTCATCAGGCTGTAACTGTTACTGTCATAGATTTTCCCTGGCGTCAGCGGTTCATGCAGTGGAACCAGTTCGTCACCGCTGCTGATGATCGTCACGCGCGGCTGTTGCGTCGCCAGCACATCGCTCATGCCAAGTCCGGCCACCATGCCGATTTCTGCACTGCGGAATATCGTACCCTTGGTGATAATCGTATCGCCTGCTTTGGCACTTTCACCAACATGGCGGACACCCGCTCCGATCTTCACTGGCCGAGTGATAATAACCTTGTCCCCGACTGTTACCGGATCACCCGCTTCCCAGTCAATATTGGTATCCTCAACAGGAACAACGGCATTTGCGCCCTCTGGCATGGGGGCACCTGTCATGATGCGCGCTGCTTCACCCCGCTGTATGGCCTGTTCAGGCGCGCTTCCTGCTGGGATGTCCATCACAATTGTCAGCCCGATGGGATTATCTTCGCTGGCCTCCGACATATCGCTGGCGACCACAGCAAAGCCATCCAGTGCGGAGTTCGCAAACGGTGGCAAATTAATCGGCGCGATAATGTCTGTGGCTGCCACGCGCCCCAGCGCTTCTGTCAGACCAATATGCTCTGGACCTTTGGTTTCCAGGCCCATCAGGATGAGTTCAATGGCTCGATCAACATTGAGTAGGGATGTCATAGGCTTGCTGAATGACGTCTAATTCGCTTTAATGGCCGTATCGCAAGGCATTATAGCACGTTGTTTGTGATTTTCTTTGCTTTGATATGCCTTGTTGATGACTTATAAGTGATCTTTGATATTTCTAAGATTGTCCCGTTTTTGTTTTCATCGTCCTGCTATAAAATAAACTTTATCTAACGCCTGCTTAAAGCCGAGTTAACGCTATGATCGCCGCGAATGCGTACCCAACCGATTTGCAAGATTTGCTTAACCGACTTTCGTATAAGTCTCCCCACGACATCGCCAACATAGAACGGGCATACTTCAAGGCGCAGGCGGCTCACGAAGGTCAGACGCGCAAATCCGGTGAACCCTACTTTACGCACTGCGTGGCTGTAGCAGGCATCCTCGCAGACCTCAACATGGATTCAGATACTATCGCCGCCGGTCTGCTGCATGATGTCCTTGAAGATACAGATGTCACTGAAGAAGAACTCATCGATGAATTTGGTGTAGAAGTTGCTCGTCTGGTCGAAGGCGTCACCAAGCTGACGAAGCTTCCCATCAAGAGTATCAGCAACAATACCGAGCATGCGCGGACCCGTGTCGTCAATAAGGAACTCGAATATTTCCGCAAGATGTTCCTGATGATGGACGACGACGTGCGTGTCGTGTTGGTGAAGCTGGCCGACCGTCTGCATAACATGCGAACTTTGGGATTCATGCCAGAGCAGAAGCAGAAGCGAACCGCGCAGGAAACGCTCGATATCTTCGCTCCGCTGGCAAACCGCCTGGGCATCTGGCAGCTAAAATGGGAACTGGAAGACCTTTGTTTCCGTTACATGGAGCCAGAAGCCTACCGTGCGATAGCCAAAAGCCTCGATGAGCGCCGAGGGGATCGTGAAAATTATGTTCAGTCTGTTGCCAATCGCCTGCGTGTCGAACTCGATAAATACAACATTGCCGATGTCAGTATCACAGGCCGACCCAAGCATATTTACAGCATCTACCGCAAGATGCAGCGCAAAGGCGTCGCACTGGAGCAAATCTACGATGTGCGTGCAGTGCGCGTCATCGTAGAAAAAGAGGAGCATTGCTACCTCGTTCTCGGTATTGTCCACCGCCTCTGGCGGCCCATTCCAGGCGAATTTGACGACTACATCGCAGCACCAAAAGACAACTTCTACCGCAGCCTCCACACCTCAGTCTATGATGATCACGGCAAAACTCTAGAAGTGCAGATACGTACCCGCGACATGCATGAACATGCCGAATACGGTATCGCGGCCCATTGGCGTTATAAAGAGGGCAAGCAGAGCGAGCGCGATGAAGCCTTCGAGAAGCGCATCGCCTACCTTCGCCACCTGATGGATGATGATTCCGACACGCGCGAGGATGCCGAAACCTTCCTTGACCGTATGAAGTCGGAAGTATTTCAGGACCGTGTCTACGCCTTTACACCAAAAGGCGACATCATCGACCTGCCAGTTGGCGCGACGCCGATTGACTTTGCCTACCACATCCATACCGATGTTGGCCATCGTTGTCGCGGGGCCAAGGTTCATGGCCGCCTGATCGGCCTCGACTACCAGCTCAAAACAGGCGATCAGGTACAGGTCCTGACTGCCAAGCGTGGCGGTCCCAGCATGGACTGGTTGAACCAGGACCTGGGCTACGTTAAGACATCGCGCGCGCGTAGCAAAATCAAAGCCTGGTTCCGCCGCCAGAATCGTGACAAGCATATTGCACTGGGCCGTGAAGCGCTGGAGCGTGAACTCAAGCGCCTCGGTGTCCTCGAAAAACTGTCGTTCGACAGCATCGCCCACATGTTTGACTTGGATAAGGCCGAGGACCTCCTTACGGCCATCGGTGCTGGCGACATCACGGGTGCCCAGATTACGGGCAAGGTGCTGGAAGAAGAACATCGCGTCAAGAAAGACGAGGAACTCGAAGAGCGTCTCATGCGCCCCAGCACACGGAAGAGCGCTTCCGTTGACGAAGGCGTTACGATTACTGGCACCAGCGGCCTGCTGGTGAGTATGGCCAAATGTTGCAGCCCCGCTCCTGGCGATGAGATCATCGGTTATGTGACGCGCGGGCGTGGCGTGACTGTTCACCGTGCCGATTGTCCCAATATGACTGCACTACCGGAACGTGAACGCAGTCGCCTGTTGGATGTGGCCTGGGGCCATGTGACGGAAGAACATCGTTATTCGGTCTCGCTTGAGGTCATCGCCAACGACCGAGAAGGACTCCTGCGCGATATCAGTACCATGATTGCTGACGAAAAAGTTAACATCTCCACAGTGAACGTTAAAACCCGTCAGCAGATCGCTGTCCTATCTCTCATCCTCGATATCGCCGATAGTCAGCAGCTCACCCGCATTATTCGCAAAATCGAAAGTATCCCCAACGTTGTAGAGGCTCACCGTCGTAACCACGCCTAAGTTACATATGACATCTTGCCTGTATAATAAGAAAGTATTATAAATTGCTTTTCGCCGAGCAGTTGGCTATCTGCTAATAAGACACTATTATTAGTGACAGTAATTGCAGAATGTTGAATAGCCCAATCTGTTCTTGAACTGAATGTAGAGGCGTGGGGGCACTGTCTCTTAAAATCCTGGAACTTGTTTCCAGTCCCCACGGCGCGTCTTGACGGAGCGAGATAATGACTTCTTTGCTGACCGCTTTTGATGAGCACTGCCGTATTTTGATGATTGATCCGCAGTGTGGGCGATGTCGCCTGATAATGAATCAGTTTCTTGTTGATGTGAATAAAACGGTCTACCTGGACTGTAACCTCTTCGGCGACCCTGAAACATTGCAGGCAGCCCTGGAAAATGTGTACCCTGAGCAAGCTTCTGATTTCTCCCTGGGTGCATACGAATACATTATTCTGGACCAGGTTGATTGCATGCAAACAGATCGGCTGGCGCGTTTTTTGCGTTCAGCACTCTCGGAACTTGCAGAAAAAGCATTGATCGTGCTTTTTGGGCGTTCAATGCCCTATGAACTCTTGTTTGATAATGAGTTAGAGAAGCTCATCCAGATATATCCCCCTCTACATGGCATAACGAGTGCCCAACCTCAACCTCCTGACTCGAAATATTTTGGTCAGGGTGGGGGGAATGTTCATCGACATCACCGCCTTGTCGTACGTGGATTTAGTGGCGGGCGCGTGTGGCTGGATGGCCAACTTGTTGAAGAGTGGGGCGGTATTTTGCCGCGTAACCTGTTCTTCTACATGATTGATCGTGGCATCGCTCATCGTGATGACATCTTTAAAGTATTCTGGCCTGATCTGCCGACCAAAGAGGCCACCAATGTATTCCACGTCACCAAACGTAAGATCCATGAACATCTTAACGATTTAGAGGTCATTCGTTATAGCAGTGGCTTCTATACCATAGCCGATGACATCAGCATCTATTACGATGTGCGCGCCTTCCAGAAGCTGATCCAGGCGGCAGATATTGCCGAAGGGCAGGAACGCATCGAGTTGATGCAGGAAGCCATTGATGTTGCCAACAATCGTTTTCTGGATACGATTGACCAGAGTTGGATTGCTGTCCGCCGTGTCGAGTTGATGGAACAATTAACCGATTTGCTGATTGAACTGGCAAAGGCGCGTAATGTCGTAGGTGAAAAAGATCATGCGCTAGGGCTTTTTGTCCGGGCATTATCCATGAATCTTGCCCGTGAAGATGTTGCGATGGAGATCATGAAATTGTATCTTTCACGGCATCAGCCCGCCTCTGCGCTGAACGTATATCACCGGATCGAGGAGCACTTACAGGCATCGTTCGGCATTCAGCCTCAAAAATCATTGCGTGACCTGCGCGATGAAGCTCAGTCCATGCTCGATGCTGACGAGGAAGATGAAGACGACCGATCTTGATTCATCCCAACGAGAAGCTATACCAGCAGGGCAGGTCCCTGATGTACTGCTGATCGAACCATACTATACGGGCAGCCATAAAGCCTGGGCCGATGGCCTCATAAGCGCATCCAACTTGAATATCAGCCTGTTAGCCCTTCCTGGCCAGTTCTGGAAGTGGCGTATGCAGGGTGGGGCGGTGACGCTTGCTCGGCTGTTTGAAGAAGGTGCCTACCAGCCGGATTTGATCGTTGCTACCGACATGATGGATTTGTCCATATTTCGTGCCCTGACGCGCGCCAAAACCGCTTCCACGCCCTGCGCCCTCTATTTCCATGAAAATCAGCTTACATACCCCCAGAATCGCCGTCAGGGACATGGCTGGCGCTATGGCTTCATCAATTATGTCAGTGCCCTGGCCGCTGATGTGGTTTTCTTCAACAGTCAGTTTCATATGGATATTTTCTTCGATGAACTGCCGCGCATGCTCAAGCACTTTGCCGATTACAACGAACTGGCGACTATCGATACCATTCGCAGCAAATCATCGGTGCTCCCTCTCGGCCTGGATTTGCAGCGATTCGACGTCTACCAGACAGATCATGCCAATAATGACCCGCCACTGATTCTCTGGAATCATCGCTGGGAACCCGATAAGAATCCTGAGCTATTCCTCAATGCGATAGTGACGCTTGCCCAGGAAGGACATGATTTTCGTGTGGCCATTCTTGGCGAAAATGTGCGCCAATCGGCGCCTGAATTTGACGAAGCACGTCAGGTACTAGGAGATAGGCTGGTGCAGTTCGGCTATATAGATAATTTTGCTGAGTATGCTCACTGGCTTTGGCAGGCAGATTACGTTGTCAGCACCTCGAATCAGGACTTTTTCGGCATCGCGATTGCGGAAGCCATCTACTGCCGGACGATACCCATTCTGCCCAATCGCCTGAACTATCCACATCTCGTGCCACAAGAAATGCACAGCCCATGCTTATACCGTGATGATCGCCTGATAGCGCAATTGCGCTACCACCTGACAGAGAAGCCTCAGCTAGATCGGGAAACCCTGAGAAAGCAAATCGCCCAATATGATTGGGCGATCATGGGACCAGTCTATGATGCAGCCTTTCGTCGGCTGATGTCTCTCTAGTTTGGTACTATTCAGCCGGAGCTTCAATCTTGCTCTGATAGTTGACCACGCCAACGACACCTTCGTTATCGCGCAGGGCGATCACGCTCTCACCGCCTGCCCGACCTCGCTTGATCTGCGGTGCCCGTCCAACGCGCATATACAGTGGCTTCTTCTTATTCGTTAGGGCGACGATATTGTCATCCTGACGACCGATGGTAGCCGCCATCACACCCATGCTGCTCTTTTCCAGGCGCATCGTGATGACACCGCTGCCAGCACGCCCCTGGATTGGATACTCGTCAATATGTGAAATCTTGGCGATGCCATCGTCAGTGATGTTCCATACATACTGACCTTCGACCACTTTCGATGCACCAACGACCTTGTCCGTATCATTCAGCAGCTTGATGCCGCGCATACCACCTGCGGGTAAACCTGTCGGACGTACATCTTCTTCGCTAAAGCGAATCGCCTGCGCGTTGTATGTCGTCAACAGTACCGAATCCTCACCACTGGTGTAGAAGGCCGCAATCAGCAGATCGTTATCAGCCACATTCATAACAGTGAATGTCTTAGCCGATACACCTGGTAGGTCCTCCAGGCGCACCCGCTTGACTTGTGCTTCAGATGTTGCGAAGAACAGGTACCCTGTCTGCAAATTCGATGGCAGGGTAATCATAGCCGCGACATCCTCACCGGATGTCAGTGTGCTCTGATCGTAGAAATTTGGCCCATCAGCCGGATCATTGATCTGGCTGAGTTGCTGCACAGGAACCGTTGCGCACTGGCCCTTCGTCGTAATCAGGTACAACGTATGCGCTGTCGATGTCTCCAGAATGAAGCGCGGCGGATTCTTGTCCGACGCCGTGACTTTTGGCGGCTCATTCTTATACAGCCGCCCAAGCTGGCCATTGACCGTCAGCGTGACCCAGGCGGCTTCTTCCGGCATCAGGAAGTCACTCGCACTGACTGTAGAAGCGGTCTGATTGGCGATGATCGTACGCCGAGGATCATTGTATTCCGCTTTGATCGCTGCCAGTTCTTCCGCAATCAAAATACGGATTTTCTTGGGACTGCTGAGCAGGTCTTCAAGATATTTGATGAGCTTCATCTTCTCTTTGTGCTCATCCTCGATTTTCTTGCGTTCCAGCGCAGCCAGCCGCCGTAGCTGCATATCAAGGATGGCCTGCGCCTGAATCTCCGTGATCTTGAGCGTTTTAATCAGGTTATCCCGTGCTGTTTCCACATTCCGCGACTTGCGAATAATGGCCACAACCTCATCCAGGTTGTTCAGGGCTGCCAGCAAGCCTTCGAGGATATGAGCGCGTTCTTTGGCGCGCGTCAGGTCATATTCGCTGCGCCGCTCTACGATCTCGATACGGTGCTCGACGTAGACGCGCAGCGCCTGCTTGAGCGTCAATAAGCGCGGCTGATTTTCCACCAGTGCCAGCATGATGATGCTGAATGTCTCCTGCAAAGGCGTCAGCTTGAACAGGTTCACGAGGACCTCAGCAGCTTCGACGCCACGCTGTAACTCGATGACCAGCCGGACCTGATTCTGGCGGTCGCTTTCATCGCGTAGGTCAGACAGACCCTCTAGCTTGCCACTGCCTACCAGTGACGCAATGCGCTCGATCAGGGTTGTCTTGTTGGTCTGGTAGGGAAGTTCGCTGACGATAATGCGCTGCTTGCCGCGCCCCATATCTTCAATGTGGACCTTCGCGCGCACAGTGATCTTGCCGCGACCAGTAGCATAGGCTTGCAGCAGAGGGTTGTCATCGTCCTCGTTTTCCTGATGGCCGTAAATAACGCCACCAGTCGGGAAGTCTGGTCCCTTAATGAATTGCATCAGGTCTTCGATGGTGATGTCATCAATATGCTGCCAATGGCTGAGCATATACACCAGGGCATCGACGACTTCGCCCAGGTTGTGCGGCGGCACACTGGTGGACATACCCACCGCGATACCCGACGCGCCGTTAATCAGCAGATTCGGCAGGCTGGAAGGCAGTACAGCCGGTTCGGTCAGACTGCCATCGAAGTTCTCGACCCAATCGACCGTGTCTTTCTCAATATCAACCAGCAGTTCCGCGCCCAGGTTGGCCATACGCGCTTCTGTATAACGCATGGCTGCGGCCCCGTCACCGTCGATGCTGCCATAATTGCCCTGGCCATCAACCAGTGTGTAACGCAAAGAAAAATCCTGCGCCAGACGAACCATGGCGTCATACACAGCGCCGTCACCATGCGGGTGATACTTACCCAACACCTCACCGACGATACGCGCGCTTTTCTTATAAGCTGTTGATGGGCGCAGACCCATATCGTGCATGGCATATAGAATGCGCCGATGAACCGGTTTGAGGCCATCACGAGCATCGGGCAGGGCGCGGCTAACGATGACGCTCATCGCATAGTCGAGGTACGCATCGCGCATCTGCTGCTCAATATTGACGGATTGAATGTCACCAACTGTCATGGCGGTTCCTCAGATTGATTGTTGTTGGTAGAACGAAATAGTGATGTGCGGCAAGATTACGATTGATTGTATAACTGGAATCAGGTGCACGCAAACATGAAACATCAGTTCTATTTTAGCATAAAACTGCCTGATGATCACCCTACTCTTTGGCCAGATCACGCGCAATCTGCATCAATGTCCGTAGAAAGACGGCCATCGCTATGATAGGATTCCGCTGTGTTTCATTCGTTGCAAACCAATTGTAGAAGCGAGCAATATGCGCCGTAGTCTTATAATTGTGCTACTCCTCATCCTCGCCGCCTGTACCCCGCGCGAGACGATTTACATTGTCGTTACGCCGACGCCGCAGCCTCTTGAAGTGACTCCGGTTTCGACCATTGGGGCCATCATCGACGCGACGTCCGAGAGCATGCCCCGCGCCGATGCGACTCAGCCGACCCTGACGCCCATCCCAACTCGCCCAGGCGAAGCGGGTGAAGGCGGGCCAATCATTGACGCCCAATACACCTTGCCGCCCAGCAGCACACCGCGTCCAACGGCAACACCTATCCCGACGACGCCCGCGCCAACCGAGAGCGTAACGGAGACAACGCCCGTAGATACGCCAGCATCGGTATCCATCAACAACCTGCCGTTTGAAGTACCGTATCTCGATGGCCGTGAAATGGGCATCCAGCTCGACTGGAACGTTACCGAAGATGAATGGTACCAGTTGATTCAGCGCATTCTCCCGCTCAATATTACCTGGGTCAAAATCCAGATTGACTGGAGCTTCGTTGTTCCTGAGCCGTCCAGCGAGCCATCGGTTCGCTTCCGTGCGTTGGAGCAGTATGTTGAGCGCCTGCGTCAGAATAATTTCAAAGTGCTGCTGAGTGTAGCCAAAGCGCCGTCATGGCTGCGACCGGATGGCGCCGAAGAAGATGGACCGCCGACAGACCCGCAGGCATATGCCGATTTCCTGTCGTTGATGCTTCAGGAATTTGGTGATTCCGTGCATGCGATTGAAATCTGGAACGAACCTAATCTGGCCCGTGAATGGCGCGGGGGGCTTGAATTCAGTGGGGCGGGCTATATGCAGCTCTTTGTGCCCGCTTACAATGCCATTCGGGCTTACTCACCGGATATCGCCATCATCACCGCCGGATTGGCCCCGACAGGCATCGTCCCTGGTGAAACAATCCCGGACCGCGACTACCTCCGCCAGATGTACGCCGCTGGCCTCGGCAGCTATGATGATATCTACATCGGCGCTCATCCATTCGGCTGGAGCAACTCTGCTGATGCGACCTGCTGTAGCAGTAGCAGTCAGGGCTTTGATGATAACGAGTCGTTCTTCTTCCTTGAAAACATCGACGATCTCTACAGCATCATGCAGGAAAATGGCGACAGTGATCTGCAACTGTGGGTGACTGAATTTGGTTGGGCGACCTGGGATGGTCTGCCACAACCAGCGCCGTTTGTGTGGATGGATAACAATACCATCCTGGAACAAGCCGAATATACAGTGCGTGCCTTCCAGATCGGGCAGCAGCGTCCGGAAGTTGGCCCGATGATCCTCTGGAATCTCAACTTCGCCAACAACACCCTCATTGACAACCGCAATGAGATCGCGGGCTACAGCTTGTTCGTACCTGGCCAGCCTATCCGCCCCTTGTACGAGATTCTAGCATCGCGCCCACAATAAGATTCGGTACATGCCAACAAAAAAAGCGGTGCTCAGATGAGCACCGCTTTTTGATTACTTGCCTTAGTGATTAGTCCCCTGCGGAAACGTAATCATCCAGTTCATCGAAGTCATCGGCATAGTCAAGTGCGCCCTGGTCCGCCAGACTGGAGTTAGGTCCAATACGCTCACGTTCTTTATAAGCGTAGAAGCCTGTGCCTGCTGGGATCAGCTTACCGATAATGACGTTTTCCTTCAGACCATGCAGCGGATCGACCTTGCTTTCGATAGCTGCACCCGCCAACACCTTGATCGTGTGCTGGAAGCTGGCTGCCGACAGATAGCTTTCAGTGCTCAGGGCGGCTTTGGTGATACCCAGCAGCACAGGCGTACCTGCGGCTGGTTCCTTGCCTGCCGAGATCATTTCTTCGTTCATCTGTAGCAGTTGCAGCTTGTCGATCAGTTCACCCGGCAGCACATCACTGTCGCCGCTCTTGGTGATCTGAACACGATTCAGCATCTTGCGGATCATCACCTCAAAGTGCTTGTCGGCGATGCCCACGCCCTGGCTGCGGTAAACCTTCTGGATTTCGTCCAGCAGGTAGATACGGGTTGCTTCTTCACCGAGCACACGCAGCAGTTGATGCGGATTACGTGAACCCTCGGTCAACTGCGTACCTCCCCGGATTTCCATACCATCATGGATATGGGGCATCAGGCGGGCGTTGAGCGGGATTTCGTAGTCTTCTTCGTCACGACGCTCGAAGCGCACATAAACTGTGCTGTCTTCGATGTAGACTTCGCCACCCAGGTCGGATGTGATCGTACCCTCGCCATCGGTTTCCTTGGCGATGACCGCACCCTTCTTGATCGTCTGTTCATCTTCAACGACGATTTCCCAGCCCTTGGGAATGACATGTTCCTGGTTGAACACTTCGCTGTCGATAACCGTTGCGATGCGTGCGCCATCTTCGCGTTCAGTCAGCCGCAAAATGCCGCTGATATCGACCATAACGCTTTCGCCTTTTGGCTTACGGCGCGCCTCGAACAGCTCTTCAACACGTGGCAGACCGGTTGTGATGTCACCACCTGCGGAAGCCGTACCACCCAGGTGGAAGGTACGCAGGGTTAGCTGTGTACCCGGTTCACCGATGGACTGCGCGGCGATAATTCCGACGGCTGTACCGATGCTGACCATTTCGCCAGTACCCAGGTCGCGGCCATAGCACAGCGCACACACACCATGAATCAACTGGCAGGTCATTGGGCTGCGAACTTCTACCTCAGCGATTGTGCTGTGCAGAATGCGATCAGCCACTTCTTCATCAATCATGCCGTTACGGGAAACGATGAGGTCGCCCGTTTCAGGATCATGAACATCACGGGCAGAGCAGCGACCAACGATACGCTCGTCAATCGTCTGGCCAGCGATATCATCTGAACGGCGAATCAACAGGCCATGACCAGTACCACAATCGGTGGTATTGACGATCATATCCTGCGCAACATCGACCAGACGGCGGGTGAGATAACCCGCATCGGCTGTACGCAGCGCCGTATCCGCCAGACCCTTACGCGCACCATGTGTCGAGATGAAGTACTCAAGCGCATTCAGACCTTCACGGAAGTGGCTGCGGATCGGCAGGTCGATAATACGACCCGACGGATCAGCCATCAGACCGCGCATACCCGCCAACTGAGTGATCGGACCGAAACCACCCTTGGTGGAGCCGGAAAGCGCCATAACGGCGACTGGACCGAATGGATCGAGCGTCGTCTGGAGCAGCGCTTCCAGGCGGTTCTTCGCACCACTCCACTCTTCGATGGTGATCTGGTAACGTTCTTCTTCTGTCATCAGGCCACGACGGAAGTCACGTTCCGCGCGGGTGACGGTTGCATCGGCTTCTGCCAGGATTTCGTCACGCTCATCTGGGATGGTGAGGTCGGAAATCGCAATCGTCGTACCGGATAACGTCGCGTACTTAAAGCCGTAATTCTTAATCGCATCGACGATTTCCGTCGTGCGGTCAGAACCCACAACCTGATAAGCGCGAGCGACTAGATTCTTCAGGCCACCTTTGCCCAGCGTTTCCTGAACAAAGCGCATTTCGTCTGGCAGGATCGTGTTGAAGATTGCACGGCCAACCGTAGTCGGTTCCGGCTCTTCCTGTGGCTCACGATCATCATAGACATTGCCCAACAGGACTGGCGTATGCAATTCAACCAGACCCAGGCCGTATAGGTAATCAATCTCATCCAGATCGACCACCAGCCTGCGTTCGTGCAGATTGCTGATTTCCAGCGTATCTTGCAAACCCTGCTTGGCAATTAGCTTACGCATCTCGACCGTATTGGCCAGCATGCAGTCAACTTCGCCTTCAATCAAAGCGCGGATGGTGCGCTCAACGGCTGTTTCGACGACCTTCTTGCGGTCATTATCGTCATATTCGACGACATCATGGTAGACCTCAGCGTTGGCCACATCGCGATACTGAATGTAGTAGTAACCATTCGAGCGGAAGGCGATACCGACTTTTGCATCCGGCGATTCCAATGTGGAGAAGCTGCGGAACTTGTCGGCATTCTTCTTCAGCGTCACAATTTCGACGCTGGGGTCCATCGTCAGATAGTAAATGCCCAGAACCATGTCCTTCGCTGGGGCCACAATCGGCTGACCATCAGCCGGCTTCAGCAGGTTCTTGGTACTCAGCATCAGCGAACGCGCTTCCTGGACCGCTTTTTCACTCAGCGGCACATGGACAGCCATCTGGTCACCGTCGAAGTCTGCGTTAAACGCCGAGCAGACCAGCGGGTGAATCTGGATCGCCTTGCCTTCGACCAGGGTCGGCTCAAAGGCCTGGATACCAAGGCGGTGCAGGGTAGGGGCACGGTTCAACAAAACCGGACGTTCCTTGATGACCTGTTCCAGCACTTCCCAGACTTCTGGCTTCTCACGCTCAATGATGCGCTTGGCACCCTTCACGTTGCTGGCATAGCTGTACTTCACCAGTCGGCTGATGACGAACGGGCGATACAGTTCCAGGGCCATCGTCTTTGGCAGACCGCACTGGTGCAGCTTCAGACGCGGGCCAATCACGATAACCGAGCGGCCAGAGTAGTCCACGCGCTTACCCAGCAGGTTGCGGCGGAAGCGACCCTTCTTACCCTTGAGCATATCGCTCAGGGACTTCAGTTCACGGCGGCCACGGCGGCTGAGTGCCTTGCCACGCTGGCTGTTGTCAATCAGGCTGTCGACCGCTTCCTGCAACATACGCTTCTCGTTGCGGACAATCACATCCGGCGCACCCAGTTCCAGCAGGTGCTTAAGACGGTTGTTGCGGTTAATCACGCGGCGATACAGGTCATTCAGGTCACTGGTCGCGAAGCGGCCACCATCCAATTGCACCATCGGGCGCAGGTCCGGCGGAATAACAGGCAGCACCGTCAGAATCATCCACTCAGGACGATTGCTGCTGGCACGCAGGCTTTCCACCACGCTCAGGCGGCGGGTAGCCTTCTTCTTACGCTGCTTCGACTTGGTCGTGCGAACTTCTTTCCACAGTTCCTTCGACATCTTTTCCAGGTCGAGGGTACGCAGAATGTCATAGAAGGCTTCTGCACCCATGCTGGCCTGGAAAACATTGCCATAGCGGCTCTTCAGTTCGCGATAGCGGTTTTCTGACAGGAACTGCAAAATGTGCAGTTCGCGCATTTCGTTGATTTGCTTCTCAGCACTCTGGCGAATGTTCGACAGGCGGCTGTCCAGCTCAGTGAGCTGTTCATCCAATGTGCTGTTAACTTCAGCGGAAACACCTTCGATCTCGCCGCCTAGACTGTCCAGCTCTTGCTGGCGCATGTTGGCGATTTCTTGCTGAAGGTCGCTCAGGTAGCGGTTGGTGGCTTCCTGTACGCGGCTGATGTGGTCATTATTGATCGTTTCGCCCTTGGTAGCGACCACCAGGTCGGCCATCTCAAAGTTGATGTCTTCAGGCGCATCCTGGCCCATCAACGTTTCGACGCGGCCCTGTAGGCGTTGGGCTTCTTTCATGACATCGTCGCTCAGGCGGTTCAGCTCAGTCTCGAAGTGACCGTCAATAGCCTTGACGCGATCTTCGTACTGGCCCAGGTACGCATCATGATTCCCACGAATCTCATCAATGCGGTCCTGAATATCGCCACCGAGTTCTTTCTCTTTCAGCGACAGTTCTTTTTCAATGCGCTGGATGACGCGATTGCGAGCATCTTCATCAACACGGGTGATGACATACTGAGCGAAGTACAGAACGCGATCCAGGTTACGGCGGCTGACATCTAGCAGCAGGCCGAGGTAACTGGGAACACGGCGGGTGTACCACACATGAGCGACCGGAGCGGCCAGCTCGATGTGGCCCATGCGCTCACGGCGCACAGACGAGCGAGTCACTTCAACACCACACTTGTCACAGACAATGCCACGATAGCGGATGTTCTTGTACTTGCCGCAATAGCACTGCCAATCTCGCGTCGGACCGAAGATGGCCTCGCAGAACAAACCATCTTTTTCCGGGCGCAAGCGCCGGTAGTTGATGGTTTCCGGCTTGGTCACTTCGCCATATGACCATGAGCGAATATGCTCAGGCGAGGCCAAGCTAATACGCAGAGCGCTGAATTCTTTTGCCTCCAAGGCGCATCCTCCTATAGGCTAGCAGCTTGTGTGGGTAAAAAGTACACGGTGTACCGATATGGTGGAGACGATACACGACAAAAACACCGCCAAATTCCATCCAATGGTCTTGACGATGTCACGATATGACTAAATTGCGGAATGAGATTTTTCTCATAGGAAGCAAATTATATCCACCCAGACAATCTATGTCAAGGAGGATACAGCAGCGGGTTGTTTGTTTTGGTTATCATAGCCAGATTTCTGATGAATGTCAAACATACCCATTTGGGCAACACCCAAGGAAACGCTATTCGCTGGGTGCGGAAGCAATTTTGCTGCGCAGGTAAGCCTCCATAAAATCGTCCAGTCGGCCATCGAGCACCGCATTAACCTGACCTGTTTCATAATTCGTGCGATGGTCCTTAACCATCTGGTACGGATGCAGCACATATGACCGGATTTGGTTGCCCCATCCGGCATCCACATTTTCGCCCTTAAGCGCCGCCAACTCTTCTTGCTGCTTTTGCCGTTCCAGGTCAAACAGGCGCGCTTTCAATACCTGCATCGCCCGTTCTTTGTTCTGTAACTGGCTCTTCTGGTTCTGCGAACTGACGACAATGCCTGTTTCCAGGTGGGTGATGCGCACCGCCGAGTCAGTCGTATTCACACTCTGCCCACCCGGCCCACTGCTGCGGAACACATCCACGCGGATGTCGGCGTCTTTAATCTCGATGTCGATGTCCTCAGCGATGTCCGGCCACAGTTCGACTTTGGCGAAAGAGGTATGCCGTCGGGCGTTAGAATCAAATGGGCTGATGCGTACCAGCCGATGCACGCCTTGTTCACTCTGAAGATAGCCATAAGCGTAATCGCCTTTGACTGCAATCGTCACACTCTTGACGCCAGCTTCGTCGCCTGCACTCCGGTCGATGATCTCCGCCTTATAGCCAGATTGTTCCATCCAGCGCAGATACATGCGCTCTAAAATCTCGGCCCAATCCTGCGCGTCGACGCCGCCTGCGCCCGCATGGATCGACAGAATAGCGTTTTCATCATCATATTCGCCACTCAACATCGCCTGCAACGACAGCTTATCGAGTTCCTCGGTGAGGGCATTTGCTTCGGCGGTGAGTTCGTCCAACATGCTGTCATCAAGTTCAGCCAGTTCCAATGCGTCATTCGTCCGCTGCCGGATTTTGAGCCATTTTTCGACCTGAGATTTGAGCCGTGACATTTTCTGCATCAACTGCTGTGCCGCCGTTGGATCATTCCAGAAGTCAGCATCGCTGGCCTGGGTTTCGATCTCCTTGATCTGCGCGACCTTTTCTTCGATATTCAACCTCGCCATAAGATGGGCGACTTCATCGCGCATCGCCATCAGGCGTTCAATTAATCCGTCCATAAACAGTCTTCCTGAATTGTGATGCTGCTTAAAGTGGCAGCATGTCGAGAAGTTGTCAATAGCTTGATGCTTCGTTTTGGGACTGTGGCACACAAAAACACAACGTCAAAAACAGCAGCAACATCAATTTTATACGGCGCTGGTCACACAATATTATGTTGTTCTGGCTCTGGAATTGCTAGAGGCTTGTTGCAGCGAGCGGTAGATGCAATCAGGCTATTAGCGCATATGGAGTAGGCAACTGGCACTCTGACAAACAAAAAGTGCAAGCTTCATAGTCGAAGAATCTTGCACAGTCTGTTCGTGCTGGATGAGTTGTTATTATGGAACTTAGTGGCCTTCGGGGGCCAGCGTTGCTGCCGCGATATCTGCCAGATAGGTGTAGGTTCGTATCCACGCTTCTTCGACCTCTGCCGTCCATAGCTCGCCAAGCACCTCTTCAAGTGTCATCATCAGCGCGCCGCCAACTTTCTGGAACATCTCAGGGCGCACGCCATATTTGGCATGGCGCTTTCCCAACTGGGTCATCGCTGGAACAAGCAGGTGCGGCTGTTGGATGCTGCCGATCATCACGCGCAGCGCGCTGAAGAATTTCTGGCGCTGGTCTCTCATATCCGTATGCGCGAACAAGGGCTTAAGGTCTGGTGCAATGTCAAAGAGGTACCCATAGAAAATATCCGCAGCTTGTTTTGAATTGCTTTCCACATATTTGAAAGAGGCTTTTAACTGTTGCAGTTCTTCAGGCGTAAATGCCACTGGATTCATGTAATCAATCTCCTTCAGATAGAGGACATGCTTCGTCTGTTATATTCGTTAATTTAGTATAATAGGGAAAGCATTAGCCTGTGTGCATTAATTGTGTGTCAATGTTTTAACATGAGTATGTTTTGTGCTGAATCTCTGCTCAATAAGCCAGAGGAGCATGAAAGGGAGCTTTAGTGATTTTGAGAACGGGGGGCTTTAGCTGCTTTGCAGGCGTTGACGAAGAGCTTCATACATGAATATCGCGCCGGATACCGACACATTGAGCGAATCCGCCACCTGACCAATCATCGGGATTTTTACAAGGCTGTCACACTGCTGCACCCAGAACTCGTCAAGCCCTGTATCTTCCGTACCCATGATGATCGCTGAACGGTCTGCCAGATTGATGTCAAACAGGGATGTCGCACCCTCTAAATGGCTGGCGAAAACCTGGTACCCATTCTGCTTAAAGTAATCTATGGTATCCCGACTGTTTGCAGCGTAAATCGTATTGAGGAAGCAGGTTCCCGTGCTGCTGCGGATGATGTTCGGGTTATACAGATCAAGCGAGGTATCCACCAGCACCGTCATGAAGCCGGTTGCATCGGCTGTGCGTAGCAGCGCGCCGATGTTCCCTGGAATCTGCAAGTTGACCAATGCCAGTACGCTGCCTGCATATGCGGGGTCAAGCTGGCTGATGTGTGGCAGGGGAGGGGCAACCATCACCGCCAGTAAGCCACCAGGGTTCTGCCGATAGCTTGTCTTGACCATGACTTGCTCAGTCACGGGATGAATCAGATGAGGGTCCAGCATTCGCATGATATACCAGTCACCCTCGCTGGCCAGTTCCTCACAGAAGAACGCATAGTCCAGTTGGTAGCCTTGTTCGATGGCACGCTCAAGGTCACGGTAATACTCAATCACAAAACGCTGACTTTGTTCTCGGCTGCGCTTGAACCGCAGCTTAAAAGCCAGTTTGACCTTGTTATTCTGGGTACTGGTAATCGGAATATTTGCCATTAAGGCTCGTCAAATAAGCTGTCTACAAACTGGTTCACATCGAAGGGCACGAGGTCATCGATGCCTTCACCCAGGCCAATAAACTGGACCGGCGCGCCAATTTCCGTAAACACCGAGAAGATCATCCCCCCGCGTGAGGTACCATCCAGCTTGGTAACAACCAGTCCGGTGACGTTCGATGTCTCCGCGAACTTCTGTCCCTGCTTGAGTGCGTTCTGGCCAGTCGTGCCGTCCAGCACCAGTAAGACCTCATGCGGCGCACCTGGAACAGCCTTGCTGATGACGTTCTTGACCTTCTCAAGCTCGCGCATCAGGTTGTAGTTATTGTGCAGGCGTCCGGCTGTGTCGATGATCAGCAGGTCATGTCCACGTGATTTGGCTGCCTGTATAGCATCATACACCACAGCACCTGGATCAGACCCTTGTTGATTGGCAATGACCGGTACACCAGCGCGTTCGCCCCATTTCTGGAGCTGTTCAATAGCTGCCGCGCGGAACGTATCACCAGCCGCCAGGATGACATCACGGCCCTGTTTCTTAAAACGATGGGCCAGCTTCGCAATCGAGGTGGTCTTGCCGGAGCCATTCACTCCGACAACCAGAATAATCGACAGCTCGCGGCCATGGATATCCAGCGGTGGCGGCGGGTCGATCAATGCCGTCAGCGAGGATTTCAAGATGTTGTTCATTTTATCGGTCCGCGTGATGCCTTCCCGCGTGACCGTTTCTTTGACGTATTCGACCACTGTTTCGGTTGTCTCCAGGCCCAGATCAGCCTGAATCAGGGTCGCTTCCAGATCGTCCCAGGTGTCCTCGTCGATTTCCGTATTGCCCAATACCTGGGCGATGCGTCCGGCGATAGATTGCCGTGTGCGCGATAGTCCGCGTTTGAAAATACCCAACGCTGCTGCTCCCTGTGCGCTTGCTCTTTCTTGAGCGTGATCGTTCAGTCGTTCGTTTTTCGTAAACGTTTGGCAGTATACATGCCGTGCAACAGTGCTACAAGCGGCGAGCATGATTATAATGGATTTCATATGGAGGTAACTTATGCCGAATGAACTGACCCATCTCGATGCTGAAGGCAAGGCAAATATGGTCGATGTCGGTGACAAGCCGGAAAGCGACCGCACGGCGATTGCTGAGGGCTTCGTCTACATGCACCCGCAAACATTGTCCTTAATAGAGCAGGGCGCCCTTAAAAAAGGTGATGTTATCTCGATTGCACGTATTGCTGGCATCATGGGCGCAAAAAAGACATCTGACCTGATTCCGCTGTGCCATCCGCTGCCCCTTACCAAGGTCGATGTCGATCTGAAACTCGATAAGCAAAAGAACGCCGTGCATATCGTTGCGCGTACTCGCACAGTCGGCAAAACAGGCGTGGAAATGGAAGCGCTCACGGCTGTCAGTACCGCCGCCCTGACCATCTACGATATGGCCAAGGCCGTTGACCGTGCCATGCGCATCAGCGATATTCGCCTGCTGGTCAAACGTGGCGGCGTACATGGTGACTACATTGCCGACGGAACGGAGCTAACAGATGCAGATTAACATCTTACTCTTTGCCACTCTGCGTGACCTCGCCGGTGTGCGTAACCTGACCCTGCACTTCGCTTCTGAAAAGGTCACAGTGGCTGATTTGCGCCGCGATCTATCTGAACGCTATCCCGATATGGCCGATAATGTCGCTGCTGCGTCTGTTGCCATAAACGAGGAATTCGCCTTCGATGCCGATGTCATCCACGATGGCGACGAAGTGGCCCTGTTCCCGCCAGTCAGTGGCGGCAGCGGCGCAAAGCCGGAAATCTACCTGCTGCCCGATGAACCCATCGACCATGACGCTCTGATTGAATCCATCACAACTCCGGCAACGGGTGCCGTTTGTTTGTTTAGTGGCTTTGTTCGCGGGGAAACCAACCGTGAAGGCCATCTGCCACAAACCGAGTATCTTGAATACGAGGCCTACGAACCAATGGCGATTGCCAAGATGAAACAGGTCGCCGCAGAAATCCGCGACCAGTGGCCTTTGATTGAGGGCATCGCCATTGCGCAGCGCATTGGCAAATTGTCAGTTGGCCAGAATACAGTACTCATTGCCTGTTCCTCGCCCCATCGTGACGATGGCTGCTTTGAGGCCGCCCGATATGGCATTGATCGCCTTAAGCAAATCGTGCCTGTCTGGAAGAAAGAGGTCGGGGCCAATGGTGCCACCTGGATCGAAGGCGATCACGTTCCGACCGAAGCCGACCGCGCCAACGATTAGCGCCTGTTTTTGCTTAACATCATCATAGCTGTGCTAGTAAAACACAGGCCGCTATGGTACAAAAGCGAGTATTATCGTCCATAAAAATGCGATCACACGAGCACACTTATTTCATCCACACATTTGAGGAGAGACTATGAGCAGGCGGGTGGTCATTACGGGCCTGGGGTTGGTAACGCCGGTAGGTAACGACGTGCCGACGTCCTGGGAGAATATCGTCAATGGTGTAAGTGGCGTCGTCCCCATAACCTACTTCGATACCACCAATTACGAAGTCAAAATCGCGGCTCAGGTCAAGGATTTTGACCCTGCAAATTATATGCTGTACAAAGAGGTTCGGCGGCATGATCCCTATCAGCACTATCAGATGGCAGCGGCTAAAGAAGCGGTTGCAAATTCGGGCCTGGAAATTACCGAAGACATTGCTGATCGCAGCAGTGCCATTATTGGCAGCGCGACGGGGGGGATGCAAAGCTTTCAGGAATACAGCACCCTCATCTACGAAACGGACAACCCGCGTAAAATGACGCCTTTCGCTATTCCCATGTTGGTCGCCAACGGTGGTAGTGATGTCGTCGCTATTGAAATTGGCGCGCGTGGCCCCTCCGCGCCGCTGGTGTCTGCCTGTGCAACCGGTGCCGATACCATCGGCTTTGCCTTCCAGATGATTAAGATGGGGCGCATAGACCGCGCGGTTGCTGGCGCTGGCGATTTCCCGATTATCAATCTCGGCATCGCCGCCTTTGATCGCGTCGGCGCTTGCTCCCGCCACAATGAAGATCCCGCTGGTTCCGTGCGTCCATTTGACAAGAACCGTACGGGCATGGTCTTTGGGGAAGGTGCGGGGGTACTGGTCCTGGAAGAATTGGAATCAGCCAAAAAGCGTGGTGCGAATATCCTCGCGGAGCTGGTTGGTTTTGCTTCAACCACAGATGCCTTCCATCGTACGGCCCCAGCGCCCGATGGGCGCGGCGCGGCGCACGCTGTCAAACTGGCACTGGAAGATGGCAGCATCAATGTGACAGATGTCAGTTACATTAATGCGCACGGTACAGCCACCCAACTTAATGACCCGACGGAAACAACGGCCATCAAACTGGCATTCGGGGAACACGCCTACAAGGTGCCGATGAGTTCCACCAAGAGCATGACAGGGCACGCTATGGGGGCCACCGCCGCGATGGAAGCCGTTTTCTCAACGCTGGCGATTCGCGATAACATCGCCCCGCCAACCATCAACTATGAAACGCCCGATCCTGATTGTGATCTGGACTATGTGCCCAATACCGCCCGCGAAATGCCAATTGATGTGGTAGTCAGCAATGCCTTTGGTTTTGGTGGGCACAATGCCTCCCTGGTTATCAAGCGTTTTACGGACTAATCATCATCTTATTACACACACAAGTGGCGAACGACAACGGGGAAAATCCTGTGGGTGACAAACCTGTGAATGAACATGCCGCGCCTCAGCAAAAACTAATTGAAATCATGGATGTGTCATTTGCCGATGATGCCTTGCTGACCAAGGCACTGACGCACCGCTCGTTTGTCAATGAAGTCGATGGCTATGTGCCCGATAATGAACGCCTGGAATTTCTGGGTGACGCTGTAATCGGCTTCATCACTGCGGAAATGCTGTTTAACCTCTATCCAGACGAACCCGAAGGTTGGCTGACGCAGTTGCGTTCGGCGCTTGTCCGCACGGAATCCCTGGCGATCCTGGCTGAGGACTGCCAGCTAGGGGACTTCCTGCGTATGGGACGCGGCGAAGTCAACAGCGGCGGACGGTCCCGCGCCACCAACCTCTGCCGAGGGTTTGAAGCGATAATGGGCGCCCTCTATATCGATCAGGGCATTGAGGAAGTCAAGAAATTTGTTTTGCCTCGCCTCCATAGCCTGCTGAAATTCATCCTGGATAACAAGTTGCACCTGGATGCGCGTAGCATGTTGCAGGAACGCAGTCAGGCCGATATGCGCGTCACACCTGTCTATCGTGTCGTGGATACCGATGGCCCCGAACATGAAAAAGAGTTCGTTGTGGAAGCCCTGGTGGCGGGGGTAGTTGTCGGTAGGGGGAGCGGAGCCAGCAAGCGCGGTGCTGCCCAGGCCGCGGCTCGTGATGCCCTCTCTCAGATCGAAGGCAATGGCTGGTCGGTGGAAGTCGAAACGGCCAGCATCCTCGCGCAGGCAGAAATTGACGTTGAACCGGATCGTGACATCATCGAAGACGCCGCCGAAACCGATAATGCCGACTAGGCTTCTGGTGAGACTTACAAAGTCCCTAGAGTGAAGCTTTCAAAAACGCACATTGTAGGGGCAAGGCACTGCCTTGCCCAAAATATTATTCACTATTGGTCGCGCCGAACCTGAACGCCCACGACTGCTAACCGATGGTCCGAAGCTGTACTATCGCTCATGACAACAGTACCCGTTGAACGGAGCGACTGGCTCCAGATCCACAGATAATCCCATCGCGTCGTCAAACCCACACGCCGGATCGTGGCCGAAAGTTCCAGGTTTGACCCCGCAAATGGATCAACGAAGCCTGTGCGGGTCAATTCCTGCAACAGTGGCGAATCCGGCACATTGTGGAATGTGCCACCCAGGATTGCACGGCCCAGTTGGCCACCATAATCATTCTGAACGTGAACAGCAATCGTATCCAGAATGGCTTCCAACTGCTGCCGCTGATTGCTCTCCTGCTCGGTGATGTCTATGCCCTCGATTAACAGGCCCAGGGATGTGTTGTAAATCGTGATGAACGCATTGGGTTGGTCACTGATCTGAACGCGCTGCAAACCGGTTTGCTGGTCGATACTTGG
The DNA here is from genome assembly GCA_020634165.1 of Anaerolineaceae bacterium. Taxonomy (GTDB): domain Bacteria; phylum Chloroflexota; class Anaerolineae; order Aggregatilineales; family Phototrophicaceae; genus Phototrophicus. The sequence continues at coordinate 1,828,905 of JACKCF010000001.1, forward strand.
CAGCAGAACGCCATCATCAAAGACAATCGGCACCCGCGATAAAACGGCTAACCCCTGCAAACCCTCATTTGTGGCGAAGAAGCGTATATCCATACCCAGTTCGCGTGCCAACCACAGTGTTTCGTCCACACCATAGCTCGTCAAACGACCGCGCTCAACTTCTTGCAGCAGCATGACATCAGCCCCGCCGCCGCGTATCGTGTTGGCGATAGCCTGCATATTGAACTGATAGAATTCACTGTAGCCGCCATGAATATTATAGGTGCCGATGCGCAGTTCACTCTGGTTAGTAGTGGTGATGATCGCTGGCGGACGTGATAGATACGCCCCAGCCCCAGCAGCGATTACGACAAACACGATACCGAGCAGCGTCTGACTGGCTGGTCCATTGCGCCAGGGAATCCGATTCGTGGACTGAATCATCGGCATCAGTGAGAACAGCACTGCGAGCAGGATCACACCCAGCCCCAACCCTCGGAACCCGCGCAAAATCGGCAGCACGATGTTGTTGAGTTGATCGAATGGCGCCGCCAGTGGCCGCACAAAGGCATATTCATAGGTAAACAGGTCTGCACCCACAAACAGCGCGAAGATCAATGTGCCGATCACCAGCCACAGTCCACTCAGATTGAAGCCGCGCGGGGGTTTGGGTCGCACCAGCCACCACCACACCAGGCTGATGCCTACCTGGGCGATCACCAGCGTCGTCGCACCCACAGGGAACGACCCCAATCCAGCCGGTAAGCTGATGCGCGTCAGCCGCGTACCAACCACCACCAGCAGCACAATGCCAATCAGCCATATCCAGCCGCGTGTGCCGGCCTCAAATGGCGCGATCATATTGCGTGCCGTCTGCCGCACCCAGGGAACAAGCGGCAGGGCAGTCGCAGCAATCAGCAGCGGGACAAAGATCGTATAGTCGGCATCAGCGCGCCCTGTAACAGCGTTCGGCGTCGCCAGCAGGCTCAATTGCAAAAACAGCATCGCGCCCAGGCCAATACCGCCCCAGAACGTCAGGACGCCATTGTTGGGGTCGATATCTCCAGCGGCCATCGCCGTCGTTTTGCGACCGCGCAGCCCATTAATCAGCGCCAGCACCACAAACACGCCCACCAGAATAAACAGGACATGGATGCCTGTTGTCTGCGTGAGATAGAGTAATCCGCGTGTGCTTTGCAACGACCAGGTCGGGTCGAGCGTATTGCCCCATGCACGCAGTATCTGGTCGCCGACGAAACCCAGCACGAAGAAATAGGGAACATGTGTCCCTCGGTTGCGGATCAACAGCGCCAGATAGAACAAACCGCCGCCAACCGCCAGTTCTGCGCCCAACAGATGGCTGACGACGCTGCCATCGCCGCCCATCAGGATGCGGCCAACCGCCAGCAGCAGCGCCGCCGGAATCATCAGAATGTGCACACGACCGAGAAACAGCGCCAACAGTGGTAGCCCGATCACCAGGCCCATCCAGGCAATATCTGTGGTGACAGCGCTCGGCTGTACAAAACCTGGCAAATTCGGGCTGATCTCAAAGCCATTGGCCGTCAACTGGCTGACGAGGCTCGCGCTCGCGGTGCGACTGTAGATTTCACCAATGAGAAAGCGCAATGCAGACACGAATAATAACCCTGCGAGTCCGACTTCCGTCAGGGGCAGGAGGGGCGCAACTGCTTGCAGTCTTTTAAACATAGTCTGTCCGTCAGATCGGTAGATCGTGGTAAATTGGCTATAAGACTCTGCACAAACTATACATCAGCGATATAATCGCGCAAATTTATCACCAGGAGGCGGTTGTTACGCATCATCCGCCTGCCGATGCCCTGCACTCAGGAATCCATCCTGATACGATTCCTGACCCATCTTGCCGGGCCAATCCAATAAAAGCTTATTTGTTAAGGATGCTTGTCATGGAACAAGTTACGATTTTACTCACTGGCGGCACCATTTTGACGATGAATGATGACCTCGATGTCATCACCAATGGTGCGCTGGCCATAAAGGACGAGAAGATCGTTGCGATGGGTCCGACTGAGGACATAACATCGCGCTACCAGGCCCAAACGACGCTTGATTGCAGCGGCCAGTATATTCTGCCTGGGTTGGTCAATGCCCATACCCATGTACCGATGACGCTGCTGCGCGGTATGGCTGATGACCTTCGCCTCGACGTCTGGCTGATGGGATATATCATGCCAGTGGAGCGGGAGTTTGTCAGCCCAGAATTTTGCCAGTTGGGGACCCGCCTCGCCTGTGCGGAAATGATCCGTGCGGGGGTGACGTCTTTCGCTGACATGTACTACTTCGAGTCAGACATTGCCAGGATCGTAGATGAAGTCGGCATGCGCGCCATGCTGTGTGAATCGATCCTCAAATTCCCGACGCCAGATGCCTCCACCTACGAGGAAAGTCTCGCCTATACCCAGTCATTCATCGAAGAATGGCAGGGGCATCCCCGTATCACGCCGACCGTTGCGCCCCATGCACCCTATTCCAACACGCGCGAAACGCTCGAAAAGTCGACTGCATTGGCGCGCGATAACAACCTGCCGCTGATGATCCACATCGCAGAAACACAGCGCGAAGTTGACGATATGAAGGCCGAACGCAGCATGCGTGTGGTCAACTGGGTAAAAGAGGTCGGCGTGCTCGATGTGCCGATTATCGCTGCCCACTGCGTCCACATTGATGAAGTCGAGATGCGCATGCTGAAAGCCAGCGGCGCGTCAGTGGCGCACTGTCCCTCTGCCAACCTCAAGCTTGCCAGTGGCATTGCACCCGTTTCGCAAATGCTCGATCTTGGCCTGAACGTCGCCATTGGCACCGATGGTCCCGCCAGCAACAACGACCTCGACATGTTTGAAGAAATGCGCCTCGCAGCCCTTGTTGCCAAAGTCAATCCCATTGATCCGACCGCTGTGCCGGCCCATACCGCCCTGACAATGGCCACCCGCAACGGTGCCAAAGCGCTCGGCCTGGAAGGCAAAGTTGGTGTCCTGGCATCCGGCATGCTGGCAGATGTCATCGTCATCGATGCCCAGACCACACACAACACGCCGCACTTCGATCACAATCCGCAGGCGGTTTACTCGCAGTTGGTTTATGCCAGCAAATCGCATGATGTTCGCCATACCATTTGTCATGGTAAATTCCTCATGAAGGACCGCCAGCTTACCACCCTCGATGAAGCTGCTATCGCCAAGGAAGCCGCCGCATTTGCTACCGAAGTCGGCCAATTCCTGTCCGAACGCGAAGAAAATACCCTCAGCAAACTAATCGCTGTCGGCATTGATGTTGAGCGCTCGGAAAGCTTCGAGGTCCAGATCAAAGCCATACTTGACGACCCCAGCCAGATCGAAAATCTGCTCAGTCATGAATATGTTGACGTCATCCGGGCCGTGCATTATCGCCAGTACGATTCCTACTTCATCTTCAACGATGCTGAGGGCAGCCGCGTCCGCTATCGCGAGGACGATGGCATCGATAGTACTGGCAATGTGGCGTCCGTGCGCATGCGCCTGACTTACACCAGCGCCACCAAAGAACGCGCCTTCCACGATACGATTCTGCTCTCACACTCGCGCTTTATTGCGCCGGCCAGCCATCCGCTGCGTTTTTATGAGGAATACTTCAAAGCATCCGAGGAGCGCCAGCTACAAAAGGAGCGCCGCCGTTGGCACATTCACTATCAGGGGACGCTTTTCTACGTCAACCTGGATCGTGTGACTGAACCGGCACTTGATGATCTCTACATCGAAATCAAGGCCCGCACCTGGTCCCAGAAAGACGCCGAGAATAAAGCCGACATGATCCGCGAGATGATGGCTATCATTGGTGTGGAATCGACCGATGTGGTGCATCAGGACTACCTCGATATGGCGAAGAACGAAATCACTGGCTAACGAAAAAGGGCGCGAAATCCGCGCCCTTGATATTTTGCCTCTAACCAGGAAATGGGTTGATGACCTTGCTGGCTTCGCCCTCATCCTCATTCCTCCCGTATGGCGAAAGAATATCTTTCCAGGCGATATGCTAACAAAAGTCCCCTCACATCACGCGGAGGGGATTTAGGGGTGAGGTTTAAAATAGTCGCAAACAGCGATCTTGTGGCGATTGTTTCTTAACAGACAGAGCTGCTTTCCCTGGTACTTTATTCTGCCAGCTTTGCAAGTCTGTTTTCGTAGTACTTGCGGCTGCGGATGTCGATTGGCACGCTCAGGAAGCGTTCCATCGTCGCCCGATCAGTGGGCTTCTTATAGAAGGCATCAGCCATGTCATTAATGCCGATCCGGTCACCGTCGTATGGGGTCATCGTGACGGATTCACCTTCGCTGACATACCCTGTCTGTATGACGCGGCAGTAGGCCCCGAATCGGCCTGCTTTAGCGAACTTTTTCGCGAATTGTGGGTCTTGCATGCGAGCCGCAAACGTCACACATGGAATACGGGGTCCGGTCACTTCCAGCACCACCTCCGCTAAATGCAGCCGATTACCAACGGCTAACGTCGCGCTTTCCAGTCCGGCAACCGTCAGATTTTCGCCAAATAGGCCTGGTGGCAAATCCCGATCCAACTGGTCAGACCACCAATCGTAATCATTAGTGCCATACACATACACCGCCTGATCGGGTCCACCGTGATTCTTAGTGTCGATAATCACATCATTTTCCAGGCATTCGCTGCCGACGAAGACCGGTTCATTGGCTGGTGTCTTAAAAATACCGGATGTCCCCGATTTCGACTGAATTGCTTTTTCGGTACCCACATTCACGCTGACAACTTGCATCATCTTTCTCTCCACTCACTTGAAGTAGGGTAGCACTTCTTGGCTCAATGCCTCAATTGCGGCTTCGACATCCGGCCCCAGTGGTGGCCCAAAGCTGATATGATGGGCACCCATCTCGACCAGTTTTTCTACTCGTCCGATGACATCCTGTGCTGTACCATAAATGCCGATTTTGAGCATCGGTTCTGTTACCAGTGCCTTGCCTTTTTCGATGTCGTTTTCCTGCATCACGGCTCGGTCGATATCCTCGAAATCAGCATGTGTCAGGCCAAGCTGCTCCAATATCGTCGGACTCATGGCATGGCCATAATAGGCGATTTTTTCGCGCAGAACATCTTCCGCCGCCTGCCGATCATCCGATATAGAAACCCAGATACACGCCGCAACGTCAATGTTCTCCATCGAACGTCCGGCTTCTTTGGCTCCTGCTTCAACATGGGGCATGACATTGGCATAGTGCTCCGGCGGGAACAGCAGCGGCAGCCCGCCATCTGCATACTGGCCGATGTCTTGCAGCATTTTTGGACTCATCGCGCCAATATAAATAGGCACCGACCGTTTTGGCTTAAAGCGCAGATACGCTTCATCGGTCCATTGCAGTGCCTTGCCATCGAAAGCGGCCCGTTCGCCAGCCATCAATTTCTTGATGACCTGCACCGTTTCGACAGTCGTTGTGCGTGGCAGCCGATGGCCGACCCCGATCCATTCCATAAAATCGCCAGCACCAGCCGCCAATCCCAGGTTGAACCGCCCCTCGGATAGTTCATCCAGTGTCGCCGCCATCATCGCCATCTCCGCCGGATTCAGCGTGTACGGATTGACGATACATGTGCCCACTTCAAGGCGCTCTGTTGCCACCGCAACCGCGCTCAGAATCACGGGTGCACTTCGCAGGAACAGGTCATCACTCACCCAGAATTGGTCGAATCCACCTGCCTCGGCCTGTTGCGCTAACGTCACATAAGTCTTGACAGGGTGGTCGTTGTTGAGCCGTAAGCTGAATTTCACGTCGAAATCTCTTTACTACTGTTGCCAGAGTGCGAGGGCGGGTAACACCTGTTTACCTAGAATACGGATGCCTTCTGCCGATTGCAGGCCGTGTGGTGTCCCGAATTCGACTCGCCGCGCACCCGCTTCAAAAAGTCGCTCACAGTGGGCGATGATGTCCGCTGCATTGCCAGCGAAGGCGAATCGCTCTAGCAATTCGTCCGAAATCAACGCCGCCGCGCTGTCAAGATCGTCCTGTTCCACCAGCCGTTGAATTCGTACAAGCAAGTCTGGCTCGATTTCCAGTGTAGGGTCTAGTCCGGCGATCACGGGCAAATACATGGCGACTGAGCGCCTTGCCGCTGCCCTGGCTTGCTCCCGATCCTCATCAATGACGCTCACCGCACCAATCACCACGCCGACTGTGCCGACAGATCGACCAGCTTGTTGTTCACCCGCAGCGATATAGCCCTGAATCACGGGCACAATATCTGGATTCGCTGATCCGCCCACTTTGACTTCATCAGCAATTTCACCAGCGACCGCGCATAATCGCTTACCCCAGGTCCCAATCAACAGCGGAATGCGCTCGTCCGGCAGCGGATAGGGCGCTTTTACATGGTCCGCTAGCTTATAGACCTCGCCGTCATAGCCGCTTTCACCAGCCAGCAGCCGCATGACGACCTCTGCCGCTTCCCGAATCGACTGCACGGCGGGCTTATCCTCATGAATGCCATGATCTTCCAGCCAGGCCCCGCGTGCCAACCCAATGTATGTGCCCGCTTGGGCGACGTCGGCCAGCAAAGCCGCCTGCGCCGCAATATCAATCGGGTGCATCCGTGATGGGCTGATAGCTGCGGCCCCTAATCTGGCATGCTCAATATAGGGTGCCATCAGCAGCAGCGGCCCGTAGCTCGGATGATAAGGCGCATCACAGTAGACCGTTACCGCATCAAAGGCATACTGATTTACCAGTTTCGCCAGCGCGATATAGTCTGCCGCGCGTTTGTCTGTCTGGAAGGCAATGCTCAGTTCGTGGATCATGTCAGGTCGTCGCTGTTCATGGTTCGCTTGTTGATGCGCTCAATCCGCATGATGAGCCGCTCATCCGGGTCAGGGCAGGCGATCAGTGAATCGCGCTCCAGCCAATCACCCGCTGTTAGCTCGCGCTGTTTGGCGGCCAGCAGCGGCAGCACAGCACTCAGGGCATAGATGCAAAAATGCTTGCCTTCCGGTATGCGCAGCTTACTGCTTTCAACCAGCTCAAAGTAGTCACCTACCTGCATGCCACATACCGAACGCCCTTCAATAGCCTCAACGGTGATGCGCAGATCATATAGCTCAAAATGTGTGCTCATGGCCAAATTTCATGTTATGGAACCAACCAAGGGAGTATAGACAATGGCGCCGATACTTACCAAATACCAAGTTTTTATAGGTCTTTATTTGGCACAGTTGATATTGTCCTGTATAACAAATACCTAACTCTTGCTGCCCCATCACAACCAATGGATGCAATACATGCCTGCCAATGACATCACTCCTTCGCCCGAAGTAGTTACCTTGCGCTCAGCCACGCTGGATTACACGCGCATACTTAATCTGCAAAGTGCGGAGATGGACAATTCCATCCGCCATGCCGATCTCAAAGCACAGCTTATCCTCGGTGTTGATGCCATCCTGCTGGCGACCATCGAAATCTTCCCTTTTGATAGCATTGACCCGCTCTTCAGCAATGGGGCGTCGATTATCTCACGGCTGATTGTCTTGCTAGAACTCATCGTGGTGATGGGCTTGGCGATTTCGCTTGTGACGGCCTTGCTGACCATCTTGCCGCGCTTTAACCCCGCCAAAAGTGTCACCAATCTATTCTTCTTTGGTGATATCACCCGCATGTCGCAGGCGGAGTACATCTCCACTTATATGGATACGCCTGAAGACGACATCAAAATAGCCATCCTCGCCCAGATACATGCGAAATCGTTCATTGTGACCAAGAAATTCTGGCGTGTTCGTTATAGCCTGCTGGCACTCCTGATTGCCGTCATGGCCTGGGCGCTTGTGGCCGTCTTCTCGCTGATGACAGGCTAAATTTTCCTAATTCTGGCTATCATACTTCTGCTGTGCATACGCGACCGCATCCAGATGATCTTCTGCCCAGACCATCAGCGCACTCAGCGGCCCTGTGAGTGTTTCACCAAGCGGCGTCAGCGAATACTCCACGCGCGGTGGCACCTCTGGATACACCGTGCGCTCAACGAGGCCATCCCGCTCCAGATTGCGTAAGGTCTGCGTCAGCATCTTCTGAGAAATGCCGCCAATCCGCCGCCGTAATTCGGAAAAGCGCATGGTATGGCCATCCAGCAGACCAATCACCAGCGTCGTCCACTTATCGCCAATCAGATTCAAGATTTGCCGACTGGGGCAATCGCCCACATACGGGTTTGCTTTCTGACCATTAGTTTCCATAGAGTAACTACCTCACTTCAAAGTGCCTACTTCCCATTTTATACTAAGTCACTTATAGTGACCATTGAGATTATTTAGCACATATGGAGGTGCACAGGTGTCAGAAAATCCAACCATTCTCGTAACAGGTGCCTCGGGCCAGTTGGGCCGGATTGTCCTTGAACAATTGCTTGAAGCCAAAGCTCCTAACATCATTGCTACCACCCGCAGCCCGGAAAAACTCGCAGATTTTGCCGCCAGGGGAGTTGAGGTCCGCGTCGCTGACTTCGATGATCCTCAGTCACTTTTGACAGCATTCTCAGGGGCGGACCGCCTTTTGCTCATCAGCACCGATGCGCTTGATGAACCTGGTAAACGTCTGCGCCAGCATGAAGCCGCTGTCAGCGCTGCCCAGGAAGCAGGCGTATCGCATGTGGTCTATACCTCACTGATGAACGCTGATGACTCGCCCGTGACCTTCGCCCCCGATCATGCTGGCACAGAAAAGGCACTCGCAGCCAGTAGCATGAGCTATACCATCCTGCGCGAAAGTCTGTACATGGAACTGCTCATCGGTGAGCTAAATCTGGCGCTCAAGATAGGCGGGCTGTATAACGCCAGGGGTGACGGCAAAACAGCATACGTCACGCGCCACGACATTGCCCGTGCAGCCGTAGCCGATTTGACCTCATCCTTTGATGGCCGCCGCACACTTGACGTCACCGGACCGACCGCGCTTTCTTCAGCCGATATCGCCCAGATTGCGGGCACGCTCATGGGAACACCCATAGCCTACAATCCCATTCCGTTGGAAGCTGTCATCCAGGGTATGGTTGATGCCGGCCTGCCCAAACCAGTCGCCGAGGTTTTTGCATCGTTCGATACAGCTATTGCCCAGGGCAAACTTGGACCTGCATCCACAACAGTGGAAGACCTCTCTGGAATCAAGCCAACCAGCATCACCGACTTCCTGACTGTGCACAAAGGCGCACTCGTCAACGCCGACTAACTAAATAAAAACAGGGTCGCTCCGATGAGCGGCCCTGCCATCCGTTACTGAGGCTATGTATTATGCCTTCTGTAAGATGACCAGAAATTCGATTTCGGCATCATTCTCAATTCCAAACGGGCTTTTTATATCCCAATCTGCTAGCAAAATCGCAGCAGAGCCGGTAGCAGCTAGCTGAGAACCATCATAGCCACCTGTCAAAGTAAATGTGATGTGATGTGTGATGTTGTTAATGGTAAGGGAACCTTTTGCTTCTGACGAAACGGTCTGGCCATCCGTAGATAGCTGAGTAACATCAACAGGATCGGACAATTCAAATGTTGCGTAAGGATAGTTAATCATATCCACTACACGTTCAAGATTGTTGGATTTTTCATTGATTGTGATGACAACCTTACTGAGATCGACCTGAAACGATGCCGACGTGATTGTCCCGCTGGAGATATCTACTAAGCCTGTGATAGCATGGGTTCGACCAACCATAGTACCGCGCTGAAGTAGAAAATATTCGCCGATACGAAAACCAGCTACTGAGTCACTTACGACTGTCCAGGTCCCATCAGGTATCGGCACGACGCCGTTTCCGTCTGCTTCGTTTAGCTGAGGTAGCTCTAGAGCCGGTAAAGGTGTGCCAATGATATATTGGGACAACATCACTGGCAGTACAACGATAGAAGCTATAAGGATAATGATGATAATGATCGCCACTTTGAACACCCTCGCCATTCTCATGTGTTAATCCTCTCTGTTGTAAATGACATCATTGACACAGCAATTTCTGTGCTCTCAGAGATACCAATTCAAAATTTGGACATGGTTCTGCTTCAAATTGCAGGCTTAGACGTTTCAGCTTGTAGACGTTTTGGGGAACATATTAGATGAACTCTATATGCTGTGGTGTAACCTCAATAACACATCCTGGCCCTTTTTCATCGCTTTGGGCACGATATTTGCGAACCAATGTAAAAAGGTGTAGATGAAGCGCGTGGTTGAGGAGTCCTCCAGGGGAGAGCACATATTTTAGCGCCATCTTTCGATCCCGAAGCCGCAAGGCGGCGTCATCTGTTCGTATGGTTGCAGTACCCATGATCCTAAGAATTCGAGGATCACTCTTTTGTTTTTCGTACTGCAAAAGAATGCAGACGTGAGAATCGTTGCTGACCTCACGAGCAGCAAGCGTCCAGGTTGATGTCCCTAACCAGATTTTTCCGTTCACATAATTGAAATACAACGGGGTAATGCTAGGCCGTCCGCTGCATGATACTGTGGATATACGCGCAACCATCGCCTGACGAAAGAACATCTGAACTTCTGGATGATCAATGTTCATCGTCGACCTGATGTATTGTGCCGTAGTCCCACGCAATCGTTCTCGATGGCGCCAATATGAACCAGGCATAATCTGCTGAAGTGCTGAAAACTGGCAGAGCAGGCTGGACGGACCCGCGAATGTAAATGGCACGAAGATCGAAATAGTAGATGCCTTCATCAACTAGAAGTACAACTTCTTGCCCCGTATCTGGACGTTGAGCCGCAGATTGTGGGATAGCAATCCAATACTGATCTTCATGCCATTTCAACAGTATGGGTTGTGCCCAGGCCCGGTCGTCACTGGCAAAGGCAATGCACGCTCGCGGAACTCTTTGAAGTAAATCCTGCGCCAATGCAGGATCAATTTTGGGGGTAACTTGTACCATGAATAACACCTCCTTGCCTTTTCAAGAGAATAGGCTAAGGCGGTGGTAGATTCTATGACATACCTGCGAAAATTATCAAAAATGTGCGGTGTTTTAGATAATTCTCCGAAAGGCTTTTGGGGTCAGTCCAGTATGACGCTTGAATACTTGTGTTAGATGGCTCTGATCAGCAAACCCACTTGCAATAGCAACTTCAGCCAGCGCGAGTTTGCTGGTTCTCAGGAGATTTTCTGCATATTCCACACGCTGCCGTATCACAAATTGATGAGGGCTTTCTCCAGTTGCTTCTCGAAATAGGCGGGCAAAATGATAAGGACTGAATCCAACTTGCTGTGCCAATTCTTCAAGCGATAATGGGTGCGTCAGATGTTCCCAGACATAATTCCTGATTTGCTTCATCTGCCGCTGAGAAAGACCATCACGACGTTCCGGCAGCGATGCTGGGTTTGTGACATAAGTACGCAGGAGATGCACAACCAACATATGGGCCGCAGTTTGTGCATATAGCGAGCTGATAGGGGATGGGGTTTCCAGTTCACGCGCTAATGCTAAACCAACCTGTAGTAAGAGGCGATCTTGAAACCCAATGATCGCCTTGAATCGGACCTTTGAAGGATCACGATCCACAAGTTCTTCAATGGCCTGGGAAAAGATGCGATGACTCAGGTGTAATCGAAGAGTCTCCACTGAACCATGTGACTGTGTTTTCCAGCGTATATCTGGGAGTGCGGTTATGGCTGGTTTCAGTATCAGATCGTGCTGTTTAAGTTGAAATCCTTTACAGGTAGCACAATCGCATTGGGTCAGGTTAGCTACTCCTTGAGTTAAGAGCACAATGGTAATATCGGGTGAGACGGTTTCAGTCCACCGTTCAGTTTGTGCTGGCTCAAGATAAGACAGGATTTCAATATCCTGCCAACCTAATCCTTTGCTTGAACGAATCAGGCGAGGTCTGGATAATGCTGATGGATCCTGAATGAGTCGTTCAGGCAATTACAGCTCCCTTAGTATCAGTCCTGCGGATTATCCAGGCGGAACCCATGACCTCGAACAGTGATAATGTACTGCCAGTCCTCGTCGGTTTCTGCTAACCGATCCCGCAGACGACGCACCAGCGCATCTATGGCTTGCTCACTGACGCCTTCGCCCATCGCTTCTGGCCACACCGTTTCCACCACTTCCTCACGTGTGCAAACGCGATGCGAATTGGTATAAAGCATTTCCAGCAAGCGATACTGCGGCAAACTCAGCGGCGGATCAAGTTCCTCGTCCTTGACGAATACGCGCCGTGCTTCTGTGTCGATCTTCAAACGTCCCCGGAAAGCCGCCGAAGGAATCACATCGGGCAGGTCCTGCGTCACCGGTGCCGTAATGCCGGAACCGACATAGCGCAGCCGCACTGATAATCCTAAATGTATTTCGTCGCCATCCGTCAGTTCGCGGCTACCCTCCAGACGATTGCCGTTGTGCCAGGTGCCGTTTTTGCTCTCCAAATCCTCGACGAGATAGGTGTCGCCGGGCAGGCGTTTGATCGCAATATGCTGCCGAGAAATACGGCGGTTTGGAATGACGATATCGCAAATATCATCGCGGCCCACTGTCATAACGTCTTTTTCGAGAATGTAGTGCTGTCCGGCCATATCACCGTCAAGGATGACCACTGCCGGATAATCTGACGCTTTAGACATAGACGCAATACCTTTCGTTAAAAATCATAGTAGCTACACAAGGCGCCGATGCACTGCGGCTCCTAACCCGCATTCGCATCCGATGAAGCATTAACCGGAACAATCACAGATTCGGATGTGATCCTGCCGCCCAGGACGGTTGCATCAATCACATCCAGTCCCTGATCGTTATAAATCTGCGGGGTGGTTGCACTCACCGCTGGCGGTACACCATCTGTTGTAATCCGATAATAAGCAGAAACAATCGCGCCGCCTCGGATATTCTGCGGCAGGACGCTGTAGGGTATGCGCTCTGTATGGACGCAGCGCTGATTCGGCCCCAATAGCCGGATAGCCGTATTCGGGTAGCTTGTCACGCCGATGTTGGTTGGCGCGCGCCCCGGGATAGAAAACTGAACTTCCGCGCTGGAATTATCAAGGATCAGCAGGCCGATGCCGCTGCGATTGGTTGCATCACCAACGATGATATCGGTGGGTGTATAAACAATCGGAACCGTGCCAATGGTGTTGTTGCTGATGACAATGCGAATGCGCCAGGTGGCATTGGGATCGCTAGTTGGGGGTGGCACAGGATCAGGGCTGACGCGGATCGTCAGCGGGTCTACCGCCGATGTGCCGATCAGCGACTGATGTCGCCCACGGTCGGTAGCGGTACGCAGTCGCTCACATGGAATCGCCTCATCGAAGAATGTCAGCGATTGCGAAAGCGCTCGTGGAATGACCGTCGGGCCGACGAATACCAACAGCATCACCAGCAGGATGATGCCAATCACGGTGTTCGATGTATCCCCATCGGTACGTATAAACAGGCCCAATTAATCAAGCTCCTCGCGCCAGGTTTTGACCTCTTGCACGATTGTATCTGAATCTGCGTAATCTACATTATGCCACAGGATGCCATGATCGTGCCCGCGAAACCATATCTCTTGTTTACGAATAAAATCATGTGTATTGTTCTTGGCTACGGTGATGACCTCATCCAGCGGTTCGTCATCATAAAGATGCCGCAGTACCTCTACATAGCCGACGGCGCTCATCGCAGGCAAATCACGTGCATAACCCATGTCGATCAGACCACGTACTTCCTCTACAAGACCCGACTTTATCATCATATCCAGACGTTGATCTGCCCGTGCGTAAAGCTTTTCACGGTCCATTTGCAGCCCAATCGTCAGCATCACGTAAGGTGGCGGTTGCTTGCGTTGCAGGTTAGTCATCGTATCGCCTGTCGTCAGGCAAACTTCCAACGCCCTGATCACGCGCCGCACATTATTGGGATGTATCTTCTCGGCGTACTCTGGGTCCAGCACCTGCAAACGCGCATGCAATACCTGATTGCCCTCTGTTGCAGCGACCGCTTCCAATTCCTCGCGCAAGGCTAAATTGGGTTCCACCTGCGGAATAGACCAGCCTTCGACGACCGCGGTGATATATTGTCCCGTCCCGCCGACTAGCAGCGGCAATTTGCGCCGCGATTGAATGTCGCCAATAGCCGCATAAGCGGCTTCCTGATATTGTGCCAGCGATAGATGATCGACTGGGTCCAAATAATCCACCAGATGATGCATAACGGATTCGCGTTCTTCGGCTGTTGGCTTGGCGGTACCGATATTCATAAACCGATACACCTGCCGGCTATCCGCTCCGATAATTTCGCCGTTCAACTGCTGCGCAATCGCAATGCCGAGCTGCGTTTTGCCTGTTGCCGTCGCGCCCAGGATGACGACCAAGGGTTGCTTACCAGTCAAGGGCGTCCTCCACATGCTCGATCTGTGGGGCTTTGTCGCGACCCATCACCGTCACGCCAATGGCATCGACCCGCCATTGAGCATCATCCAGGCCATTCGCTTCCAGATAGGCATACACCGCGCTGACCAGCCGTTCACGCTTTTGTGGCGTGATGCTCGCCAGAGCAGCGTCACGCTGCCGCCGTGTCTTCACCTCAATGAATATCCAGATGGTATCTTTCTGCGCCACTAGGTCAATTTCCCCGACGCGGCAGTGCCAGTTCCTTTCACGGATAATATAACCACGCTCTGTTAGGTAGTCGGCGGCCAGGGTTTCACCATGCTGGCCAAGTGTCATTTCCTGGGTCATTGGCAAGTCAAATCTGTATTTCTTAGCATCGACTATGATGATAGAAGCAAGTGACTTCAGGCTCAACCCTATCCCTATAGACACAAATCACCTACGATTCGTTCCGTCGTTAGGCGCATTTTAGGACTATTGCACAAAATTGCAGTCATTGTGATGACAGAATTTGGTGTACACAATTTGGGGTCTCTCAGTTAATATTCTCCGGTTGTGCAAGTTCACCATCATACTGTACGTCTTCTGAACAACCTATGGAGTGAAGCTATGGATATTACCCTAGCGGGGGGCATCGGTATTGTCGCCAGCATTATTGGTCTGGTCTTTGCCGTGTACCAAAGTAACTTTGTCTTATCCCAGCCTGCGGGCAACGAACGCATGCAGCGCATTGCTGCAGCAATTCAGCGCGGTGCCCAGGCTTTTTTGCGGCGTGAATATACCGCTGTCACCGTTTTCGTCATCATTGTCGCCATTGTGCTTTTCATCTTGAGCAATGTGCCTGGTTCGGGCATCACCATCTGGACCGCTGTCGCCTTTCTGTTGGGCGCGCTGGCATCCGGTATTGCGGGTTATGTCGGCATGTATATCGCGGTCCGCGCCAATGTCCGTACGACCCAGGCCGCATCTGAAAGCCTGAACAAGGGCCTGCGCGTGGCTTTCTCTGGTGGTACCGTCATGGGTACGACTGTCGTGTCACTGGCGCTGCTTGGTGTAAGCGTCCTGTTTATTCTCTTTGTCAATCAGTTGCCAGATACGGCAACAGCCGCCAGCGCTTTGGCGGGCTTTGGTTTTGGTGGCACATCGATTGCTATCTTTGCCCGTGTGGGTGGCGGTATCTATACCAAGGCCGCTGATGTCGGCGCCGACCTCGTCGGTAAGACCGAAGCGGGTATCCCTGAAGATGATCCGCGTAACCCCGCCACCATCGCCGATAACGTGGGCGATAACGTGGGTGATGTCGCGGGCATGGGGTCCGACCTTTTCGAGAGCTATGCTAGCTCAATCATCGCGGCCATCTCCCTGGCGACCCTCGGCGCGGGTGTCGCGTCCGATAGCGTCGCCGCCCAGATTTTCCCGATTTTGGTAGCGGCTGCTGGTGTCATCATCGGCATGGGCGCCACCTTCCTCGTTCAGACCGAAGAAGGCGCAACCCAGGAAATGCTGCTCGGCAGCCTGCGTCGTGGCGTTTATACGGCTTCTGGTGCGATTGCCGTTGCCATATTCATCATAACGTTGGTACTTGAACTGCCGTTGACGATCTTCCTGGCTACCTTTAGTGGGTTGTTCGGCGGTGTAGCGATTGGTTTCTTCACCGAATACTTCACAGCCGATAGCTACGGTCCGACCAAAGCCTTGTCAGAGAGTGCCCAGGGTGGCGCGGGTATCGTCATCATTCGTGGCTTGGCGCTCGGTATGATGAGTACGCTCGCTCCTGTCATTATCGTCGTCATCGTGACGCTCGTAGCGACGGCCTCAGCCGGATTGTATGGTGTCGCTGTTGCTGCGGTTGGTATGCTTTCGACGCTGGGCATCACGCTCGCAACCGATGCCTACGGACCTGTTGCTGACAACGCGGGTGGTATCGCGGAAATGTCGGAAATGCCGCATGAAGTGCGTGATCGCACCGATGCCCTCGACAGCCTGGGCAACACCACCGCTGCGACAGGCAAGGGTTTTGCTATCGGTAGCGCGGCCATGACAGCTCTCGCACTGAGCGCTGCCTTCATTACCGCTCTCGGCCTGGATGCCACCAGTGGCTCGATTTCCGTCGCAGAACTGCTGCTTTCTCCGACTTTGATCACGGGCTTGTTCATCGGCTCGCTGCTGCCCTATGTTTTCAGCGCGCTGACGATGGTAGCCGTTGGTAACGCCGCCCAGGACATCGTGATGGAAGTCCGCCGCCAGTTCAAGGAAATTCCGGGCATCATGGAAGGCAAGAATGATCCCGATTATGAAACCTGTGTGGCGATCAGCACAAACAGCGCCATCCGTCAGATGTTGCTGCCGGGGATCATTGCGGTTGCTGTTCCGGTTTTGCTGGCCGTCCTGACGGTTCTGGGTCGTGGCAACATCCTCAGCCAGTTCGTCAATGAATACACGCTCGTCGGCGTGCTGATGGGGTCGCTGGTTTCTGCCTTCATGCTGGCCGTTATGATGGCCAATGCGGGTGGCGCCTGGGACAATGCCAAAAAGCACATCGAAGCCGGTCATCACGGCGGCAAAGGCTCGGATGCCCACAAAGCGGCTGTTGTCGGCGATACAGTTGGTGATCCTTTCAAGGATACCTCCGGCCCATCACTCAACATCCTGCTGAAGCTGCTGGCCATTGTCTCGCTCGTCATCGCACCGATGATCGCCAATCCAGTCGCGGCAACGGTCGATGCCAACGCAACCGACACCACCATCGAGCAAACTGTGGATACCACCGAAGATGCGACAGATGGCGTTGTGGTTGACGAAGAACCGACTGAAGAAGCCAATTCTGACGCTGCTGACGAGGCTAGCACCGACGAAGAAGCACCCGCTGACGATGCTGGCCCCACAGCCGAGCCAACCAGCGAAAGCTAAGCTGTCGATCTCATAAGTTCAAAAAACGGCCTGCCATGTGTGGGCCGTTTTTGTTTCTCATCCTGATCTCTCGATACATCATGGTGCTTCTCATCCCATGCACATACGCTGCTAGTACAATGCACGCAGTTTTCGGGCGGCCAGATGTTGCAGAAAGTTTGGAGAAGATGAAGGCCTTTCGAGATGTAGGCGTCTCACTGGAAAAACTGCTTTCAGAGGCAGGGAGCCTCGTTTGTGTATTCCAAGCCGATGGCCAGTTCCTTTACGCCAATGAGCACTGCCTTCGCCTGCTCAATTACACTGCTGCCCAGCTTGATACCCTCAACTTTTTCGACCTGCTGGTTGATTTGAACCCCGTGCTACCTTTTACAGATCAAATTGAGCGCCTGCACGAGGGAGAGACCATTACCTCGCTTCAGTTTGGGTTGCGTAATTCAGATTCGACTTTGCGCTTCGTGGAGGGCAGCTTTGTCCCTCATGTAGAAGATGGCGTCCTCCACACAGTAACAGGCATATGGCAGGACATCACGGGCCATAAAAGCCGAGAAACCGAACTCAATCGCATCTTTGATCTATCGCTGGATTTGCTGGGCATTACCGATTTTCAGGGCGTTTTCCTAAAATTAAACCCGGCTGCACATGCCATTCTCGGCTATGTTCCCGAAGAACTGATTGGTCGCAGCTTCTTAGAATTGGTTCATCCCGATGATATAGTGCGCACCAAAGACGTGGCTACGGCCGCCATTCAGGGCCGCAGCGTTCTGCAATTCGAGAATCGCTATCGTCACAGCGATGGGACCTATCGCTGGCTCTCATGGAAATCGACCTCCATTGTGGAAGAGCAGCGGACCTACTTCATTGCTCGCGATATCACCCGCCAGAAGCAGATCGAATTACAGGTCAACTTGCGCAATCAGGCCATTGAAGCCAGTCCGTCTGGCATTTCCATTGCGGATGCACGCCTGCCGGATATGCCCCTGATTTACGTTAATCCGGCGTTCCAACGCCTTACGGGCTACTCCGCTATTGATGTTATTGGCCGTAACTGCCGGTTCCTTCAGCGTGATGATCGTGATCAGGCGGGTGTCGAGGAAATTCGTCAGGCGCTTAAAGAGGAGCGTGGTTGTACGGTCGTCATCCGCAACTATCGCCGTGACGGCGAGCTTTTCTACAACGAACTGCGTATTGCGCCCATTTTCACTCAGGGTGTGTTGACGCACTTTGTAGGCATCAGCACGGATGTCACCGAACGTGTCACCACCTCAGAGAAGATTCAGCAGCAGACAGAAGCCCTCTTACAGATGAACCACTCCCTGACGATTGCACGCAGGCAGGCCGAAGATGCCGTGCGCCTCAAGAGCCAGTTCTTGGCCACTATGTCCCATGAACTGCGCACGCCCCTGAATGCGATTATTGGCTATACCGACATTCAGTTGGCTGGCATGGCTGGCGAATTGACTGGGGAGCAGCGCTACTACCAGGATCGTATTCTGGTCAACGCCAAACACCTGCTGGAACTCATTAATGATGTTCTGGACATATCCAAGATCGAAGCCGGACGCATGGATATCGTAAGACGGCCATTCGTCCTTCAGGAATGGCTTGATGACATCGTTGCCCAAATGGAAGGGCTGGCATCACAAAAGCAGCTTACTTTCGAGCATCATCTTGATGATAGACTGCCGAAAGAAATCGTCGCTGATAGCGCCCGTATACGTCAGATCGCGATCAACTTGCTGTCGAATGCCATCAAATTCACCGATGAAGGATTTGTTCGCATCCAGATTCACCAACATAGCCGTGACGCCTGGAAGCTTGAAGTCAGTGATAGCGGTATCGGGATACCATCGCACCTACAGGAGACTATTTTCGAGGAATTCCGTCAGGTAGATGAGTCGTCGCGACGTAAGCAGGGTGGGTCCGGCCTTGGTCTGGCGATTGTACGCAAGCTTTGTTTGATGATGGGCGGTAATATCCGCTTAAAGAGCACACTCGGCAAAGGAACATCCTTCACAGTTATTTTACCCTTAACAACCGATGGACAAACCCTGGACTCATAAAGAATGGTTTTGTAGAAGTTTCAGATATTTACATTTTGATAGGGAGGATCTGACTCATGATAAGCAAGAACATGAAAGATTGGATCGTTCTGATAGTGGATGACGAACTCGACAACCTGAATGTAGCGCGTAAGGTGCTCAGTTTTAACGATGCCCAGGTCTTTGATGCCCGTAACGGCAGGGAAGGTTTGGCTGCTTTGGCGGATATCTCACCGACGTTTATCCTGCTTGATCTGTCTATGCCGGAAATGGACGGCTGGGAGATGTTCCGCATCTTGCGTGAGCAGCCGGAAACACGGGGCATTCCGGTTATTGCATTAACCGCGCATGCGATGGCAGGCGACCGTGAAAAAGTGCTCGAAGCAGGTTTCAACGGCTATATCGCCAAACCATTCCGTATAGATTCTTTTCTGGAAGAGATTCATCGCTGCCTGGATGAATTCAGCAGTGCAAGGTGATCCACAGACCTGCCAATAACAGCTTAGTGAGTTAATCAATGTCCTACGATACGAAAGACTGGCACGTTCTGTTGGTAGAAGATGAATTTGACAGTCTCCAGATGATTTCCAAAATCCTCATGCATCATGGCATCGATGTAAAAGTTGCCCGTGATGGTCAGGAATGTATTGCATTGTTGGGCACCTTCACCCCGACCCTGGTCCTTATGGATTTGGCCTTACCCATCATGGATGGCTGGGAAACACTGGCAATCATGCGTGCCAGTGATAAATGGGCGCACATACCGGTGATAGCTATCACAGCCTATCATTCTGTCAGTGTTGAGGTCGATGCGCGCGAAGCTGGTTTTAACGCTTACTTGCCCAAACCCATAGATACCCACCACTTCTTAGACAATCTGGTAGCCGTCATGGAACACCACAACCAGCCGTAGCTGTTTCGTGTTAAGATAACAGGCTGTTTCTACTTAAAGCGACTGCAACGGGAGCAAGCCCCATGTCAGGTGAATTAGAAGCCCCACGCGGGCTGTATTTTGAGGAATTTGAAGTCGGTGCCAAAATGCGGACTCGTGGCCGTACCATTACCGAAGCCGATCTTGTGCAGTTTGCCGCGCTTACAGGCGACTTCAACCCCATGCATACCGACGCTGAATACTGCAAAACATCCTTTATGGGCCAGCGTGTGGCACATGGCATGCTCACCCTGAGCTATGCCGTTGGTCAGGCTTACCAGCTTGGCATCCTGGAACGTACCGTTCTTGGTTTTCGTGGCCTTGAGATGAAATTTAGTGTGCCTGTCTACATTGGCGATACAATCCATGTAGAAATCGAAGTGGCAGACAAAAAAGAAGCTCGGCGGCTTGGCGGTGGCACCGTTGAGTTGACCATTCGTATTGTCAATCAGGAAGGCAAAGTCGTCCAGCGGGGAACGCTCACTTTGTTAATGGCCTCCCAGCCAGAGCAAGCGTAATAGGCTTATCGTTGAATCGATTGTTGACAGATATCTTTAGAGTCACATTGAGAGTTTTTGGTGTCACCTTTTTTGCAAAAAAGGTGACATAGATAATCACTAACAGGGAAAATAGGGCGCATTCTTGCGCTCTTTTCTATTCTGCTGCGCAGAATGACTTAGCGATCTTGATCGTCTCGAAGTGAATATCGACCACATCATGAACATCACTCGCATAACCACCTCCCATCGTAACCGCCACTGGGATATGCTCATTCCGCAGCATACGGAGCACCAACTGATCCCTGGCGGTAAGGCCCGCTTTAGTCAGAGACAACTTGCCTAGTCTGTCGCCTATAAAGGGATCAGCACCCGATTGGTAAATCGCCAGATCGGGATCAAATACACTGAGCACCCGTTCCAGCCCGACTTGCAACGTAGTCAGATAGTCCTCGTCGCTAGTGCCATCGGCCAGCCCAATATCCAGGTCCCCATCGATTTTGCGGAACGGATAATTCTTCTCGCCATGTATGGAAAAAGTGAAGATGGATGCATCGCCGTTGCAAATATCCGCTGTCCCGTTGCCCTGATGTACATCACAATCGACAACCAGCACCTTTTCAACCAGACCACGATTTTGCAATGACCGTGCCGCGATAGCCGCATCGCAAAACACAGAAAATCCTGCTCCAAAATCACGACCCGCGTGATGTGTGCCGCCTGCCAGATTGGCCGATGTGCCATCCTTTAGCGCACTCATTGCCGCCCGGATCGTCGCCCCTGATGATCGCCGTGAGCGCTCGACCATTTGTGGCGTCCACGGAAAGCCAATCCGCGTTTCTTCTTTTCTGCTCAATGTGCCGGACATCAGCTTATGCAGATACTCCGGCGTGTGGCAGCGCAGAATATCCTCATCAGTTGCGGCTTCTGGAACAATGAGTTCATCTGCTTGCATGATGCCCTCGCTGATCAGCCGTTCCCGCAGCAATTTGTATTTCATCATCGGGAATCGGTGCTCAGGTGGCAGCGGCAGCACGAAAATGTCGGTGTAGTACGCTTTCATAGACTTCGCATAGTCAATATCAAATAGATTAGGGGAAATAGATCAAACATCATCTTCAAGTATCATCTCAGCAGCGACCTTACCCGACAGCATCACCATAGGCACGCCACCGCCAGGGTGGGTAGTCCCACCAGCGAAGTACAATCGCTTGATTTCCTTACTGCGATTATGTGGCCGCAAAAAGGCCGTGAACTTTTTATTGGCCGAAGGCCCGTATAGTGCCCCCCGCCAGGCTCCAGACATAGTCTGCAAATCAACAGGCGTCAGAATGCGCTCGCTAACAATATGCTCGCGAATATCAAACCCGCGCTCAGCCAATATCTGCAAAATGCGATCACGGTATGCAGATTTTTTCTGCTCCCAATCGACGTTATCAGATAGGGCAGGCGCATTGACCAGCACGAACCAGTTCTCTGCGCCTTCCGGAGCATGATCCGCATCTGTCTTGGAGGTGATGGCTACATAAACCGTCGGGTTGTCTGCTGGCTCCTGCCGCTTAAAGATCGCCTCGAACTCAGCCGGATAGTCGTCGCTGAAAAAGATGTTATGGTGTGCCAGGTCGGGATGCTGTTTATTGATGCCGAGCATCATCACAAATCCGGAACAGGATGGTTCATAATCGCTAAGTTGCTTAACGCGCTTCGGATTAATCTGCCCAGGCTTGATGAGTTGATTATAAGTCGTTGTCACATCTGCATTGGCGATGATGGCCTTCGCATCAATTTGGGTCCCATCGGCTAACTGAATGCCTTTGGCGGCACCGTTTTCAACCACAATTGCTTGAACAGGTGCGTCGCATATGATCTTTACCCCCAGTTCTTGCGCCAGCCGATGCATCGCCTCCGCAATCCGGTAGATGCCTCCTTGCGGATACCACACGCCACCTGTTAACTCAACGTGCGCAATCACATTCAGCGTCGCTGGCGCCTGATACGGACTGCCGCCGACATAGGTGGCAAATCGTCCCAATAGCTGCCTGAGATGCGGTGACCTCACATAGCTGTTGATAGCTTGCTGCATCGTCCTGAATGGATCAGCATGCAGCCACTCACCAATTGGCACCCGCAAAAAACTGGCGGGCGTCGGCGGCTTGTCATAGATAAAAACAGGCCCCGTCACACGATGAATCCGCGCTGCATACGCCAGATAGGCCAGGTAGCCTTCAACATCGCGCGGCTCTAATGCGTCGATAGCATTGGCCATTGCGCTCAGATCGCTGACGACATCAAGTCGTGTGCCATCGGCATAAAAATAACGGGTCAGCGGGTCTAGCGGCAGCAGCGTCAGATAATCGTCCAGCTTGCGCCCAGCCGCAGCAAATAAGTCCTCAAATACATGCCGCATCGTGATGACCGATGGCCCCGTATCCCAGCGAAAGCCATCGGCTTCATATTGGCTCATCTTGCCGCCGACGCAAGTGTTTTTCTCGTAGATGTGCACATCGTAGCCCGCGACCCGTAGCCGGATCGCCGCCGCCAGTCCGCCGATGCCCGCACCGATAATCACAAGTGGCGCCTCAGCCATGTGATGCGCTCCCTTGCTGGCTGATGACACGACCTTTCCAGCGTGGTCCTCCGCTGTAGTGCCACACAATCGCCTGTAAACTGATGCGTGTCATCAGCAGTACGGAGAGGGGCATTAAGAGGGCATCTGGTATGCGCTGGTGCGTCGCCGCTGCCGATAGTGCCCGAATCCCAATACCAAGCACAATCGCCAGAACACCATACAGCCGTAAATTCGCATCAAACAGCCACACATACGGCAGCAGGAACACCATCAGATGAAAAATCGTCGCCAGCACCAGCGCCGGAACGCTGCCGTAGCCCGCCAGGATATTCTTGGCGAAGCCATCGCGCACGGCAGGCCAGCTATCATACATGCGGCATTGAACAAGCCTGTTGCCATCTGCCATCCGCAGCCGCAGACCCGCACCCTTGACCAGTCTCGCTTGGCTCACATCGTCCAGCACATTATTGGCGACAGCTTCATGTCCGCCAATCTTCTCATAAGCGGATCGTCGCCACAGCATACATTGTCCGTTTGCAGCACCAAAGATAGCCAGTGGCGCGTAATGCGTCATCACAATTGGCAGATAGCCCATAATCACCATCGCGATCAAGGGAACAGTCAGCCGTTCGCCCCACGTGAGGGTCGCTTGCGTCGGCCATACAGACAGTAAATCGGCTTCAGCCTGCTGCATCATTGCCATGACTGCTGCGAGTCCCTCTGGCTCCCACTGAACATCCGCATCAGTGAACAGCAAAAAATCGCCTGTAGCCTGCTGCGCCAGTTGATGGCAGGCCCAGCTTTTGCCCATCCATCCATGTGGTAGATCAACTCCCTGGATGATGGTCAGCCTTGGATTGCCATTGGCGGCCTTGCGTGCGATATTTGCTGTTCCATCCTCGGAATGGTCATCCAGCAGAATAATGTCGTAGTTGGGGTAGCTTTGCTTAAGCAGGGCCATGATTGTTTGTTCGATGACAACCGCTTCATTCCGGGCTGGAATGAGTACGCTGACGTGTGGTGTTTTAGCGGGATTCTCTGGCCGCAGACGCTTGAACAACAGCACATTGCTGACCATTGTCAGCGCCATGATACACAGTGCGCCCAACACAAAAACGACCAGCCCCATCATGCTGCCGACGCTCCATTTTTCGGCAGCAACGGTAGCCAGCGTTTAATAGTCGGCAGCCGATTTAATCCCTGCCGATGCCGGAACAGCACAATCAGAAAATTCCCCAACCAGATCGCCAGAAAGGGCAGGTAGGTTGGGCGAGTCAGCAGCAGATACAGCAGCACATACAGCAGCATCACCACGACGACCCAGTTGCTCTCTTTCAGCGACCGGAACCAGTACACCAGCATGATGCCCATAACAAGTGGCATCTCAAAAATCGTCAGCCCGATCCATGTGCCGAAAGTGACTGCTACTGCTTTGCCGCCATCGAATCGCAGAAAAACGCTAAACGCATGTCCAGCAATCGCCGCCAGCGCAATCGGCACAATCCCCATATCGCGGATGCCCACCATCCAGTAAGCGATCCCCACTGGGAACAGCCCCTTTGCGCCATCCAGGCACACCGCCACAATAAACCAGAATTTGCTGCCACTGGCTCGATAGACGTTGGTCGCGCCTGGATTGCCATCGCCATACTCGCGAATATCAACGCCAAAAATCCACTTTCCCAGCAGCACCGAATATGGAATGCTGGCGATCAGGTAGGTTGCGAGCGTCCAGAGTGCAATCATGAGCGTGGGCGCTGGCGATGGCCCCAATAGGCAGCCACCATAATGCTGCCCATCGCCACACAGCCGACAATCGCTGGCCCAGGCTGCCCCCAGAACACACCCAGTCCCACGCTCTGCAAAAACCACACCAGCGCATAGACCGCCGCCAGTGGCATGATTGGGAGTTTTGTTGGCCGTACCACGACCGTGATGATGGCGCTTACGAGCAGCCAGCCGAGGTAATTTACCAGCGGAATACCAAAATAAACCCCTGGCTGATCCCACACCCAGAACCCCCAACCGACCATCTGCGGGTCAAGGAACAGGTCCCAGGCCGTGAGCGCCAGCGCACTGATCGCCACAAACGTGATTTGTTTAAAGAGAGTATCTCGCTCACCGATGATGAGTTGTGCCATCACCCAGGCAGAGGGCAGCAGCATAAACCATGCTACCGGAATCAGCAGCGGAACACCGCCAATTTGCGGTTGTAGTGCGTCTGTATAGTGATAGCTGCCGAAGGGGAATCCAGTGCGATGCCCCATGAATTCGGCTGTCCATCCAATCCCGCTGACAATCACAAAGGTGATGGCCGTTTTACGCCATCCCCAGGCGGCTCTCACAGCAACGCCAACAGCAATCGCTTGTACGATAGCAGCCATCGTCGCCCAACCTGGAATGATTGCATCACCAGCGATCCAGCGTGCAATCGGCAGGGCGATCATCACCAGTGCCCATAAAACAATCAGCCCATACTGAACGCGATTGTCGTGCAGTTGGGCTGGTTGACGCAGGAAACGTACCAGCGACGTCATTCGATTGGCAGGCGCTTCAACAAGGCATCGAGTTGGTCAATTTCGAGGGCGCCCATCTGGCCCTGGCCTGCGAATAGCGGTAGCCGCCGCACACCATCGAGCGCATTTAACGTGACTTCGTATTCGGCTTTGAGCGTCTGCGCAATCTGCCGATCCATATCTTCACGATTGGCGACCGTAATCAAGCCTGTAGCAGGGCGTGAGGCTTTTATTGAAAGCTCGTGGGTATTGTTATAGAGCAGCCATTCAATGCCATCGTCGGTGATCTCCAGCTTCCCGATTTTGGCCCCGTTGTAATTGCCAAATGCAAACAACTGATTGTCATGCAGCAGGCCGATGCTGAAAGCTGCGAATTCGCCATCAAATGGCGTCGGCACGATATATGCCATACCAGAAAGGGCTGTTCCAGGGGTTTCAAAATGATTGCATTGCATCCAGATGGACCCCTGCGGATAGGCGATGCCCCAATCATTCTTGAGGTAGCCA
Source organism: Anaerolineaceae bacterium (assembly GCA_020634165.1). Taxonomy (GTDB): domain Bacteria; phylum Chloroflexota; class Anaerolineae; order Aggregatilineales; family Phototrophicaceae; genus Phototrophicus. The sequence goes on from JACKCF010000001.1 coordinate 1,855,235, forward strand.
CGCCCACCACTGAAATCAATCGTCTTACCATTAATCGTCAGCTCGCCATTGATCACGTGGTCAAAGCTCAATACTGAATGCCGATATTCCATATTGGGCAGCCAGCCGGTGCGTCCCATCGTGCCCGGGGAGGTCAGCTTAACGGGCCAGGGCTGTAACTCACCAAACGTAACCTCGCCCTGAACGCTGCCAAACTCATTGTCGATATTCAGGCTGAACCCATTGGGGCCGAATTGGCATTTATCCATGCGCAGATCGAAGGCATTTTGTTCCGCTACAAATGATCCCATACGGAAATAGGTCGTTTGCCCGCTCAGACCATCGAAAACCTGGACAAAGGCATGATTGTTTTTGCCTGTTACATCCATAAATACGCCTGGGATAATCGCCAGAACGGCATCCTGTTCGGCGCTAACCAGTTTATAAGTCCAGCTTTCAAAAAATGGCGCGGAATGCGTATGGCCGTGATACCATTCTGGATTCATCACGCTCTGGAAAAAGTTAAGCATAGGCTGCCCCTAGGCGGTTATCTTGAATAAATGCGTCCACGGCTTCAGCAACAGCAGGCCAACCCGGTTGGTCCGGCTCAATCAGCGAGTGATCGCTGTCGACTTCAACGTAGGTCACTGGCCCAGGAACGCGGCTGGCCAGTTGCTGTGTCAGATGCGGCAAAACCAGTTCATCGCGGGTTCCCTGTACGACCAGCGTTGGCACTTGGATTGTTGGAGCATGGCTGGCTCCATTTTGCCCTGCGATCCGCACCTGGTCAATGACACGTGTTGGCATTTTGAAATCTTGCAGTGCCCGTACCGTCTCCGGATCATCCAGATCAAGCTTCGGCATAATCTCATGAATGTTGGAACGCATCATCGGCGATTCGAGATTCACATCCAGCAGCTTGATAGGCCGGAACGAGCGCACCAGCCATTTCAGTGCTGGCAGGGTTCGCCACAGAATATGGTCGATCTTCCAGAACGGAGCCAGTAGAACCAGTGCGTCAATCGGGTATTTTGAGGCCAACGCCAGCGAAATCGCACCACCCATAGAATAGCCCACAAGAATAACGGGCCTGTGGGTGGCTATCAGGCGTTGCAGGTGGGCGTCAACCGCTTCACACCAATCTTCATAACTGCGTTCTGGCAGTTGGTCAAGCTCAATGCCGAAGCCCGGCAGCAGTGGCGCATGCAAAGCCCATCCCTGTGGCCGCAGATGATTCGCCAGGGTTCGCATATCACCTGGGTGGCCTGGGAACCCATGCACCAGCAGCATCGCGCCGCCATTCGTTCCATCCCACATAAACGGCTGGAAGTGCTCACCCTCGTATGCCGCGCCAAAATTAAACATGAGCCATAACCTCTGGATCACCTTCAAACCAGAACAGCCTGAATATAACGCGATTTCATGAGGTGTGCTTTAAAAGAATGTCATTTATCGCTGGGCGCCCAAGACTATAAGCCTGGACTTAGCTCAAACTTATGGCTGACTAAAGCAGTCCTTTTACGATAGCCAGCATAGGTCGCTCAAATGCATTTGGAAGATGGGCGTCTGATTAACATATCTCATCGCTCATTCCATTCTTAGCTTGATTTCATCCTGTGCTATGGCCATAGAGCGATAAAAGCTACGTGCTAACTTTCAGGAATAATTGAACATGTCGAAAGTTGTAATCATTGGTAGTGGTTTTGGCGGTTTAGGTGCGGCCATTCGTCTGGCGGCCCAGGGACACGATGTCGAAATCTTTGAAAAGCGCGACAAACCTGGCGGACGCGCCTACACCTACGAAATGGAAGGATTTAAGTTCGATGGGGGGCCAACCGTCATTACGGCGCCCTTTATGTTCGATGATTTGTGGCAGGTGGCTGGTAAAAGGCGCGAAGATTATTTTCAGATGGTCGCCTGCGATCCCTACTACCGCATCTTTGATGCCAGCAAAGACTACTTCGACTACAACGGTGACGAAAACTTCATCCTCGACCAGATCAGTAAATTCAATCCGGCGGATCGCGAAGGTTATCAGCGCTTCATGGGCACGACCAAGGCGATCTTTGAGAAGGGCTTTGTCGAACTCGCTGATAAGCCATTCCTCAATTTCACCGATATGCTCAAGGTCGCGCCTGACCTTATCAAGATGCAGTCCTACCTGAGCGTCTATCGCTATGTATCTCAGTTCGTCAGCAATGAATTCCTGCGCCAGTGCTTTTCATTTCATCCGCTGCTGATCGGTGGCAATCCTTTCGATGCACCGTCAATCTATGCCATGATTCACTACCTGGAACGGGAGTGGGGCATCTGGTACGCACTCGGTGGGACTGGTGCGCTGGTGAATGCGATGGTTCGCTTATTTGAGGACATCGGTGGCAAACTGCACCTGAATACTGAAATTGACGAGATAGTCGTTGGTAACAAACGCGCATCAGGTGTGCGCCTTGCAGATGGCACCTTCATCCCAGCCGATCATGTCGTCGCCAATGCTGATGTGGGTTACGTCTACAATAACATGATCGACAAGAACCAGCAGAGCCTTTATCTGCGCAGCAAAATGCGCCTGATGAAGTACAGTATGTCGCTGTTTGTGATCTACTTCGGAACCAAGCGTCGCTATCGCGACCAGGGTCTGCGTCATCACAACATTATTCTGGGCAAACGCTATGGCGGCCTGCTCGATGACATTTTCCAGAAGAAAATACTGGCAGATGACTTCTCGCTCTATTTGCACATGCCAACCATCACCGACCCGTCACTGGCACCAGAAGGTCATGAGAACTTCTATGTGCTCTCGCCTGTGCCGCATCTCGGCTCCGGCATTGATTGGACCAAAGCTGCCAGGCCTTATCGCGATACCATCATGCAGTTCCTGGAAGATAACTACCTGCCGGACTTGCAGGAAAATATCGTCGCTGAGCATTACATCGACCCATTGCATTTCCAGAATACGCTCAATAGCCGTATGGGGGCAGCCTTCTCTGTACAACCCATCCTGACTCAGTCGGCCTGGTTCCGGCCTCATAATCGCTCGGAGGATTTTGAAAATCTCTATTTCGTTGGTGCTGGAACACATCCAGGGGCAGGTTTGCCCGGTGTGCTCTCATCATCTATCATTGTGCAGGACTTGATTGGTCCTGCTAGCAGCACTGTCAATGCACCCCGTTCGATAGCGACATCACAACCTATAGAGGCGACTTCATGAGCTTGCTGCAACCACCTTCCTGGGAACTTCGGCTGTTGATGGCCGCAAACGAGGCCCTTAACAGCCAGAAATTAACGCTGCACCATGCCGCCGATAGCCTCGAACTGAATGCGGCCTATACCTATTGTGAACTGCTCACACGGCGTTACAGCCGGACGTTCTATCTGGCGTCGGCGCTGCTGCCCAGGGTAAAACGTCGTGCAGCCCGTGCGTTATATGCTTTTTGCCGCATCACGGATGATATTGTCGATGCCCCGGGTCGCACCGATGATGAGCGCCGCAGCGATCTACAGATCTGGGAAGAAACCAGCATGTCGCCGTTGCCAGCGCGTGGGTCCCAGGTCAGCCTCGCCTGGAACGATGCCCAACGTCGTTTTCGTATTCCGCGTGGCTATGCCCATCAGTTGATTGATGGCTGTGCCTGTGATATTGGTACCACACGCTATGAAACTTTCGCTGACCTGGCCGAGTATTCCTACGGCGTTGCCTCGACGGTGGGCTTAATGGCCATGCACATCGTTGGCTTCCAGGGCGAAGAAGCCTTGCCATACGCTGTACGGCTGGGTGTTGCGCTCCAATTGACCAACATCCTGCGCGATGTGGGCGAGGATGCTCGCAATGGGCGCTGCTATCTTCCCCAGGACGAAATGCGCCGCTTCGGTGTCACCGAAGAACAGATCAAAGCCGGATATGTTAACGACCAGTGGCGCCAGTTCATGGCTTTCCAGATTGAGCGCAACCGTCGCCTGTATCATCAATCGCTGCCAGGGTTAGCTCTGCTGGCCAGCGATGGCCGCTTTGCCATAGCTGCTGCCGCCCGTCTGTACGAAGCTGTCCTGACCGACATTGAAGCTGCCGACTATGATGTGTTCTCGCGTCGGGCACATATTGGTGCGGTGGGTAAGCTGTCGCGCTTGCCACGCATCTGGTGGCGATCACGTTCTGCTCGCGCCAGCTAGCGATCTCAGGAGGCATGATGAAAATCGGTATTGTCGGCAGTGGATTAGTGGGTGCGACCGCCGCCTATGCAATGGTGATGGGTGGGGTAGGTCGCAAAATCGTCCTGGTTGATCTTAACCGCGAGCGCTCCCAGGCAGAAGCGGACGATCTCTACCACGCGGTGCCTTTCGCTTCACCCCTGGAAATTGTCGCCGGAGAGTATGCCGACCTTGAAGGTTGTAAAGTGGTCATTATCGCGGCTGGCGTTGGCCAAAAACCTGGCGAAACACGCCTGCAATTACTCGGACGAAACGCTGCTGTTTTTAAGCAGGTTGTTCCGGCAGTCGTCAATGCCGCGCCAGATGCTATCCTTGTGGTGGCGACCAATCCCGTTGACGTCATGACCCACCTGACTGCTCGTTATGCTGCTGAACTCGGCGTGAGTTCGCAGCGCGTCCTGGGCAGTGGTACCACCCTCGATACAGCTCGCTTTCGGGCATTGTTAGCCCGTCATGTTGGTGTCGACTCACGCCATGTTCATGCCTATGTTATTGGCGAACATGGTGATAGTGAAGTGCTGGTCTGGTCACAGGCTGCCGTCGGTGGCGTGCCCTTGCTGCAATTCTGTGAAGATCGCGGCATTCCCTGGAATGATGTCATTAAACAGGGCATCGAAGATGGTGTTCGTAATGCTGCTTATCACATCATCAATGGCAAAGGTGCGACCTATTACGGTATTGGCAGTGCCCTCGCCCGTATCACCGACATCATCCTGCACGATCAGCGGTCCATCCTGACCATCTGCAACCCGGAATCCAACATCGCAGGCATTGAAGACGTTACGGTTGCCATGCCACATTTGCTGGGTGGTGAAGGCATCATTGGTGAGCACCATCCACTGAATTTGACGGATGACGAGCAGCAGGCTTTACATAATAGTGCCGCTCTCATCAAAAACTTGATTTCCGACCTGATTGAACAGGAAGGCGCATAGAGGGCATTATGACCTACTTCGCATTCCTGGCGATCTTCCTCGGCATACCGATTGCCGTACTCAGTTTGCGTACCATCACGGACTATCATCGTGGCCATTGGATGCCCGCTGCGCTTAATGTCTTTAAGCCCTGGTTGGTGCTGCTTGGCCTGTGCATCGTCGCCTTTCTCTATACCACGCCCTGGGACAATTACCTCGTCGCGACAAGCGTCTGGTGGTATGACCCTTTGCTGGTGAACGGCCTGGTTTTGGGTTATGTCCCCATTGAGGAATACACCTTTTTCCTCGTTCAACCCATCATGACAGGGCTGTTCACACTCTGGCTGATGCGCACCTTGCCACTGAATCCGCAGCCAGCCGACCGGCCTGCTGTCCGTAAATGGGCGACAAGCATCGTTGGTCTGATCTGGCTTGCTAGTCTCATTCTACTGGTACTCTCGCTCACGACCGACGCATTTAAACCAGGCACCTATCTCGCTCTGGAGCTATCCTGGGCACTCATCCCTGTACTGATCCAGTTGGCTTTTGGCGCTGATATACTTGCGCGGCATTGGCGTGTGATCTTGGCAGGTATCGCCATTCCCACGCTCTACCTCAGCTTTGCGGATGCCATCGCCATTAATGCCGGAACCTGGACTATCGATCCAGCCCAATCAACGCATATTCTTCTCGGTGGTATTTTGCCAATCGAAGAGTTCGTTTTCTTCCTGCTGACGAACACCCTGGTTGTGCTCGGTCTGACGCTGGTCTTAGCTGAGGAAAGCCTGCCACGCGCGCATCGTTTGCAGCAGTTGCCCATTATTGGGCGCATTTTCAGCTTGCTATTACCGGGCCAGGACATGGCCTTGGAAGGATAACGCAATGAATATCTGGCAGTTCCAACATGCGCTCTCGCGCCGTTTGCAAAAGTGGGCTTTTATCAGTATCGGCAGCGGCCTGTTGATGCGCTTTGGCGGCAAGTTCTTTAAGGGCATGGGCGGGCAGTTTGTTGGCTGGGGCATCATCAACGCAGGAATCGCTTTGTTCGGGCGCAGCAGCGCCGATAACCGCGCTGGCGACCTGCCGAACCCAGGCTTACTCAGCATCAAAGAAAAAGAAACCAGCAATTTGCGGATGCTCTTGTTGGTCAACGCTGGGCTGGATGTGCTTTATATCCTTTTTGGCTTGCGCATGTCCCGCAGCGATAAAGGCGATGGCGCGCGCAGGGGCAATGGCCTGGGCATCGTGATTCAGGGTGCTTTCCTGCTACTCTTTGACCTGATTCACGCGCTCACACTCCCAAATCCCGAAGACTAGCCTTCGCCCCGCGCGGCCTTGAACGCAGCAATGGTCGCTTCACGCGCTTCTTTATGGTCCACAATCGGCGCAGGATAATTCGCAGGCGGTTCGTCCATCGTCCAGGGTGCATGAATATACTTGTCGGGCACGTTTGCCAGCTCTGGAATCCAGTGGCGCAAATAATCTGGCGAGGCATATTTCTCTGACTGCGAAATCGGGTTAAAAATGCGGAAGTAGGGCTGTGCATCTGTGCCCGTTCCCGCCGCCCACTGCCAGCCGCCATTGTTCGCCGCCGGATCGCCATCAATCAAGTGTTGCATGAAGTGTATATCGCCATGCTTCCAATAGATCAACAGGTCCTTGGTCAAAAAGCTGGCGACGATCATCCGCGCGCGGTTCGGCATCCAGCCAATCGCTTTGAGCTGCCGCATTGGCGCATCCACCACCGGATAGCCCGTTTTGCCATCTTTCCAGGCTTGTAATAGATCGTTGTCATCAGCCCACTTCAGCGATTCATAGGTATCGACGAAGTCGCGCTGCATCACATGCGGATAATGATACAGAATGTGCATATAAAACTCGCGCCACGTCAACTCACTGACCCATGTCGCAACCGACGTTTTGTAATCGTCATTTCGTGCCCTTGAATAGGCATCACGCGCTGCCCAATAGGCTTGCCGAGGTGACAGCAATCCCAGCCGCAAATACGGCGAAAGATAAGATGTGCCCGCAGGTCGATCCTTGCCAAATGGGTCAATGACCAGCGCGTTGCGTGTTTCGTCGTATACCTTGATGTCCTGCTCAATGAATGTTCCCAGTAGTGCTTTTGCTCGTTGTTCCGACGCTTCCGGCACATCAATAGTATCGTCAAAACCCAGGTCACGTAACGACGGCAGCCCATCTGTTAACTTGTGCAGGTCATTAGCGAAAACAGATTTCTTGAAATGCGTTTCTACTCGTTCAGGCTTATCGATGGCATTCCATGTCTTCTTAAACGGCGTGAATACCCTGTACGGGTCGCCATCGTCTTTAAGCACACTCCCTGGCGACAGCAGAAGCGCATCATCATATGCATGCATATCAACGTCTAAGGCTTCAATCACTGCATCATCACGCTTGCGCGCATATGGCGAATAATCGGCATTGAAATAGACCGCCGACGCTGATGTCTGCTCAATGAGCGCAGACAGCACCTTCACCGGATCACCCCGCCGGATGACCAACCGCGCGCCATAACTCGCCAGCGAGTCATTCAGCGAATGCAGCGCATTCAGCATAAATTTGACGCGCGGCGCACCGACTCGCCGACTTTTTAGCAGTGTGTCATCGAAGATGAACACTGGAACCACAGGCTGGCCGCTGTTAATCGCCTCATGCAGTGCGATGTTGTCCATCAGACGCAGGTCGCGCCGGAACCAGTGAATCACGGGTTGAGCCATAGGATTGTCCTCAAAAGCGTAAATGTCGCATGACATCATTCGCCACACGGATGCCGCCCAGCGTCACAGCAGCCGTAGATTGCCCCGGAAAAATGCTGTCTCCAACCAGACGTAGGTTGGCGATACCTGTACGCGGTCCGCGCGCCCCGAAAAGTGACGTCTGCGGGAACCCTCCGACCATGCCTTGCTGCCGTAACGTGTAAAACTCGTATGTCACAGGCGATCCTGGCAAAATCAGCTCGGTCGCTGCTTTGAAGCCAGGAATCACCTCATCAATCCGGCTGATGATCGTTTCGGCCATTTTGTGCTTGGCGTTCTGGTAGGCTTGGTAATCTGTTTCTAGTAGCCTCCACCAGCGATCAATCCGCGTATGCGTACTGACCGTCACCGCGCGCATACCGTCCGGCGCACGTGCTGTATCCCACTCCGGCGACATCGACAAAAACAGTGTTTCGCCTTCGCCCATCGGCCCGTCAATCGTCCGTATAATCTGGTGATGGTCAGCCGTGTCTTGCGGAAGGCCATCAGCACGGACCCCCAGATGCAGCACAAACGCGCCATAGGTGGCCTCTCGCCCCTGGATTTCGCGTTTTAGCGAACGAGGCGCTTGTTCTCCCAGTAGGCTTTCCAGTGACCAGGGCGTTGTGTTGGCAACCACAAAATCCGCTGGAAATAAAACGTTTTGTGTGGCTCGCCGACCTTTTTTGGCATACACGCCAAGCGCTCGACCATTCTCGATAGCAATTCGCGTGACAAAATGCCGATAGTATATTTGCCCGCCCAACTCACAGACTTTGTCCGCTAACGTCTGCGCGATATTGCCGATGCCCCCTTCCACGTGATACACACCTTGCCGCGTCAGGTCGAGGGCCGTAGCGCCATACAATGCGTTCACCCGCTTGCTGGTCGCCTGCGCGGAAATCAGCAGTGAGGCATCCAAAAATCTTACAAAAACGGGGTCATAATGCAGCGCCAAGTGTCTCAGCCGTTCATACACCGATTGCAACGCATACGGAGCTAAACGTACATCTTGGGGAAAATGCCGCCAGCCGACTTGAGTTAGTTGCAATAGCTCGGCCAAATCCTGGGGAGGCCAGGGCAGACCTTCCGCCGACATCTGCCATGCTAAATAAGCGATAGACCGTTGCTTCTGCCAGAAGCGCTCGCTCGTCGGGAACTTCGCCAGCACATCCTCGTTATCCTGGCACATCCTGACGACTCGATCCGGCAGATGCACGATCCACGCCGGATCATGCTGGTATACTGGCCAATTGATATTCAGCATGCGCCCTAGGACGGCATGCGGACCGTTCTGCTGGAACCCGCCGGCAACGGTCGCACCGGAATCAAAACGATACCCTTTGTGGGTGAATGTACTGGCGCTGCCACCAGGGTAGGTTTGCGCTTCAAACACACTGACGCGATATCCAGCCTGGGCCAATAGGGCGGCTGTCGTCAATCCACCGACGCCTGCGCCGATGATCGCTACATGGGGAATATTACGCATGATGATTGGCTTTTACGGAATAAGTGCGATTGGTTTCACGAATTGTTTTTCCCACTGAGTGCCAACCGCGTCCGAAGATGGCGATACAAAAACAGTATCTTCAATGGGATCGCACCGAAAACGAGTCGCGTCAGCAAACCAGTGAAACCGGCCTTGTGCGCGTAAGTGATGCGATCTGTTAGCTGTGTGCCGCCTTCGACCTGTTCAAAAATATGCTCATGCCGCCAGTAAGCCATTGGCCCACTCAACTGCCGATCCGCGAAAGAGGTTTCAGTCGGCCCCTGCTCATGCCGTACATGCCATTTTACCGGAATCGGTCCGAACCACAGTGTGAACCTGAGTTCACCTTCCCGCAGCGATGTCCTCGTATCCTCATGTAACTGCATGAAGATAGGTGGGGGCGTCAGCTTGCCTAATGCCGAGGGTTGCTCATGGAATGCGTACATGGCTTCGACAGCAGTGTCGATGACAGATTGATGCTGAAAAATAGCGGCGTTTTCAGGAACGTCTTGGATTTGGGTGGTCATGGCTGTTTTGTGCGTACTTGGTCAACTATGGAGATAGTCTGCCACAGCCATACTAATGCCAGATAATGTGGGCGTAAGTGCTAAGTGAATAATCCAAATATGACCAAATATAAGGGGGAACAACCTGCCGTAACAGTGTAGGCTCGGCAAGTTGTTGTAAACCTATTTCAGTTGTTCATTAAGCCGACGCAAACGCTCGGACATAATCTGCATGACCTGCAATGCGAATGTCGGCGTCTCGTGTACAAGATATAGAAAGCGGTTTTTGTCCACAGGCACAACGACGCAATCCGTCTTGGCGACCGCCTTCGCGCTGCGGGTCGCATTGTCAATCAACGCCATCTCGCCAAACAAGCCACCTTCAGTCAGGACTTCGACTTCTTGTTCATACAGTACAATGGCAACCTGGCCGGAACGCACGGCATACATCGACTTACCAATTTCGTTTGCTTCAAAGATGACGCTGCCAGCTTCGTATGTTTCGGTCTCTTCAGCAGTTCTGAAGTAATCAATCGGGGGCATAATCAGTCTCCTAAACTCATTCATTAGATCATGACCCGATACATCTTAAGAAACAAACATGTACTTTAAATGTTGCTTAAATCTCGCTTCATATTCAGGCTGCATCGAGCACCTGCCTTAACAAAATGATGTTTTGTCGTCGGATCGGGACGCAATAATTTAAGAGACATCTTTGGTGATATAGGGCAAGATGGGGCTTCCTCTCACTTGGGCAGTCTTGATTAAAACACCGCTGGTAATTCAACCTCATAGACGCCACAATAAGCATCTGACAGGTCATCCCACAATCGAGAGCCATATGTCGCAATTTTCCTTTGAAACTTACCTCAGCCCATTTACCTGGCGCTATGGCACCGACGAAATGCGTCGTAACTGGTCCCTCGTTAACAAGCGCCGTTTATGGCGTCGGGTCTGGGTGGCTCTGGCAACTGCGGAGCAGGAAGCGGGTCTGGTGTCAGCCGAGCAGGTTGAGGATTTGCGTGCCCACCAGGATGAAGTCGATATCGCCCGCGCCCATGAGTACGAGCAGGAATTGCATCATGACCTCATGGCGGAGATTCGCACCTTTGCTGAACAGGCGACCATCGGCGGCGGCATTATCCATCTGGGCGCAACCAGCACGGATATCGAAGACAATGCAGATGTGCTTCGTCTGCGCGATGGCCTTGACATTATCCTCGATAAAACCCGTGCCGCCCTCTCATCACTGGCCGATGTCATCGACCGCGAAGCCGATAACGTCTGCATGGCCTTCACCCACATTCAACCTGCGGAACCGACCACAATCGGTTATAGGTTGGCATTCATTGCCCAGGATTTGCTGTCAGACTACGAGGCCGTTCTGCGTGTGCGTGACGCCCTCAAAGGCAAGGGCATCAAAGGCGCAGTCGGCACCTCAGCATCCTACACCGAACTCCTGCGCGATACATCATTTACCCCGCGTCAGCTAGAACAGCGCGTGATGGAATTGCTCAACCTGGATGCTTTTGAAATCGCTCATCAGACCTATCCCCGCCGCCAGGATTGGGATGTCCTCAATGCGCTGGCTGGCCTCGGCATGACGCTCTACAAATTCGCCCTCGACCTGCGCTTGCTTCAGTCGCCCCCCATCGGCGAATGGAACGAGCCTTTTGGTCGCAATCAGGTCGGGTCCTCGGCCATGCCCTTCAAGCGCAATCCCATCAATGCGGAGAATATGAACAGCCTTGCGCGCTATCTGGCGGCGCTGCCCGGTGTCGCCTGGGACAATGCCGCCCACAGCATGTTGGAACGCACGCTCGATGATAGCGGCAACCGTCGTCTGCTGCTGCCCGATGCCTTCCTCATCGCCGACGAACTGCTCAAGCGTTTCCAGCGCCTGATAACAGGCTTGCAGATCAACCAGCCTGCCATCGACCGCAACTTAGCCACCTATGGTATCTTCGCCGCGACTGAACGCCTCCTGATGGAAGCCGCGCGCAACGGGGGAGACCGCCAGCAGTTACACGAAGTCATTCGCGAACACAGTATGACAGCCTGGGGGCAGGTAATGTCTGGCGCACCGAATAATCTCGCTGATCTGTTGTGTAGTGATGAACGCATTACGCAGTATGTACCCGCACAACAGGTCACATCGCTTCTGGACGCATCCAGCCACATTGGTGATGCCCCCGAACGTGCCCGTAACATGGTCGATACCATCCGGCAAACGCTTTCCCGCGCATGACCTCGCTCACCGACCTCGGTACACGGATTGTCATCGTCGGTTCAACGGGGTCCGGCAAATCAACCCTGGCGGCACAATTAGCCGCTCGGATGAACTTGCAGCACATTGAGTTGGATAGCCTGTTTTGGGGACCCAATTGGAGCGAAACTCCGCCGGAAGTTTTCATTCCCAAAGTAGAGGCCGCGCTTTCTGTGGAGCGTTGGGTAGTGGATGGCAACTACAGCCGCGTTCGTCACATCATCTGGCCAGCAGCGCAGACCCTCATCTGGTTGGACTACTCGCTGCCGATTATTTTCTGGCGGCTGTGGAAGCGTACCCTCCGCCGGACGCTCATGCGTGAACAACTTTGGGAAGCTAAAAACGTTGAACGTTTCTGGGTGCAGTTTGTAACCAGAGACTCACTGTTTTTGTGGGCTTTGCAAAAGCACAAGGAACGCCGCGAAACGTACCCGCAGTTGTTCACCCAACCGGAAAATGCCCACCTGCAAATACTGCGCTTCCATCATCCCAATGAAACACAGTCCTGGCTTGATAATCTAGCATAGTGGCAAGCCATGCCAAATTTGTGAATTAACATTGGATCAATGATGAAATTGGGCAAAGTCGTGATAACAGAAGAGTGTAGAAAACAAGATTTATCCAGGTAATATGACGAACGCCATAGGGTTTCAATGCGGTAATGTGAGGCTGCCTGAACATAACGCCTAGTAAGAAAGGCATCCTTCCACCTCATGGGGGAAGGAATGAGGAAAGGGGTTTGATGCTGAATCGCTGCTGGATTTTTCCAATAGATACTAAACGGCTTCACCCGCTGGAATCATCGGTTCCGTGCCTGCGTTTTTCTGCTCATACCAGCGCATAGCAACCCAGCCCGTTGATCGTGCCAGCCAGTAATTCACGATGAAGCCAATGACAGCGCCCACCAGCGGGATCATCTTAGCGAAGGATTTACCGACCAGCTTTTTGATGACGTAATTCATAAGCACACGGCTGGACATCTGCGTGACCTCGCCACTGCCCGTCATAATCATATAGGTCGCGATTTTGCTGTCACGGTCCTCAGAATGGCCATAGGCGCTGGCGATGAACTGCACCATCGCTGCCTGAATCTGCACCGACAGCAGCACATCAATTGGCAGTGTGATCGGCAGCGTAAAAAAGCCACCCACGCCCGTAATCGCCCCGACTACACCGCACTTAAAGGCTTGCTGCCCCACAATCTTTTTAATGTGTGCGTCATGGTCCTGGTTCGGGTTCTGCGTGACCATCTCCTGATACTGCTCAAAAAGACTCTCAGTACTCGGCGCGACAAAACGGTCGAACTGCCGCTTGCCGAACCAGAATATCACAGCCGCCATAATCCCCAGGGTGATAATCGGCAGCACACAGGCCAATCCAATGATAATGCCGATGTTCTGTGCCAAGTTGTCCATAATGCACTCCTGGGGAATGAACGAATATTATCGATACTGGTTGATTGCGTCTCGCAGCTCACGGGCGACTGTGCCCGGATCATCTGCGAAGATGATGCTGCGTGACGCGCTGATCATCAGGCCCTTGCCATCGCTGCTGATGCCATTGACGACCGTTGCCTCCAGGTCACCACCTTGGGCACCCACGCCTGGAACCAGGAAGGGCATATCACCCACAATCTGACGCAGTTCCTGCATGACCTCTGGCGCAGTCGCCCCGACGACCAGCATACAGTTATGATTGACATTCCACTCGCCGCAGACAGTCGCCGCGACATGCTGGTAAAACGGTCGTCCGTCGATTACCAACTCCTGAAATTCACCCGCGCCTGGGTTTGTCGTCCGGCATAAGATAATACAGCCTTTGTCTGCCCGTGACAAAAACGGCTCCAGCGCGTCACTGCCCAGGTAGGGGTGCAGCGTGACCGCATCGAATCCCAGTTCATCGTAGATGGACCGTGCGTAAGCATCGCTCGTATTGCCGATGTCTGCTCGCTTGGCATCACAGATCGTCACAATATCAGGGTAATTTGCCTTCAGGTAGGCGACTGTCTCCCGCATGGCCTGCCAGCCTTTTTCACCCTGCACCTCGTAAAAGGCGCTGTTCAGCTTGTACACGCTGGCATAGTCATGTGTGGCCTCAATCACATCCACATTGAACGATAACTGCGGATTCTCAGCCTGTTGATACTTCTCAGGAATACGGCTTAATTCACTATCCAGTCCAACGCATACCAGCGAATGGGCCGTATCGATGCGCTTGTTGAATTTTTCGATGATGTTCATGCGAATCCATGCCTTTCTGCCCAGGTCTCAGGCGCATCAAACCAATCTTGAATCACCGCTCCTTGTTCGGCGGTAAAGATGCCGTCTGCTTCCGCGATAGCGAGTATTGTCGCGAAGTTCGTCAGCCCATGGAACTGCACATGCGCGTCCTCGAAGGCTGTTTTTGATGCTGAAAATTCATAGCTCACAATCGCGACCAGATCAGTGACAATTGCCCCTTCATCCCGTAGGGCATCTACCCCGCTCAGGCTGCTGCCGCCAGTCGTTACCAAATCCTCGACCAGCAGCACTGTCTTTTGCGCAACCTCGCCGCCTTCGACGCGCTGCTTCTTGCCGTGTTCTTTGGCTTCCTTGCGCACGAAGATGCTCGGCTTCTGCATTTCATAGGCCAGCGCGGAACTATGCGGCACGCCCCCGACGGCGATCCCGCCGATGACATCATATGCCAGCGCCTTTTCGGTGATGACATCAGCAAAGCCCTGGATGACCGTATGCCACTGTTCAGGATGATAGGGCAGCCTGCGATTATCGACGTACACTGGCGAAATCAGACCTGACTTGAAGGTAATAGGGGCCTCTGGTGAAAATCCGACTGCGCCAATCTCAATCAGCGCCTTTGCGACAGCTTCCTGCGTTCTTGTGCTCATAGACCTCACAATCGTTCGTATTCACTCAGGATGATGGCCCCGGCAAACGGCCCTCGGAAAATCAGCGCCGACCAGTACTGCATGGCCACAACATCCAGATTTTTGAAACTGTTATACGAGTCGCCATTCAACAGGCCGCCACATCCAATCAAATCAACCTTGTAACCGTGTTCGATGCTGGCATTGCGCAGCAGCGTCAGTGCAGTTGTGGCTTCTTTGTGCAAAATCGCCCCGCCGACGCCTGCCGTGAGCGTTTCATCTTCTGGGCTGGGCATACCGAGCGTATTGGTCGCAATCACCGCCTTGATGCCCAACTCATGGAACACTTTGAGCAGCGTGGCATATTGTTCCGGTGCCAGCTTCGGGCTGATCTTGACCCACAGCGGCACATCAACCTGATTCTTGTTCAGGAATTGCATCACATAGCCGCACATATTGCGCGCGGAACTCTCCGTCTGTGCGCCGCTGGGGTCATCTTCGGTATTGGGGCAGCTCAGATTCAGCGTGAACCAGGTTGGCAGCACCCCCCGCTTGATGAACACGCCCATCGCTTCGATCACATGCTGGATGGATTCGCGTTCATCGTCCACGCCAGGGGACGGCGCGATGTTGATGCCAAACTGTGACGGCAGTTGATCTTTGCGCTCACTCAGGAACAGCGCCGCCGCCTGTGCGCCTGGGTTCTTGAGGCCAACGCGGTTCTGCGTCGATAAATGCCGCCGATCCCGCCACATGACCCTGCCCGTATTGCCGATCCTCGGATAGCGCGTGAACGAGCCAAATTCTACGGGTCCGACCAATCTGGGCACAATCCGCCAACCAGGGATGATGTTCTGCTGAGCCTTGACCGCCTGTATCGCGGTACTTTCATCAGCAAACCCATGCCCTTTGACGAACCCCGCCGCCAGCATCATCGGGTAATCCAGTGTAATGCCGCCGACCGGAGTCGGTATTTTAGGGTAGAGCAGGCTGTGTGCTGTCGAAGTGGCCTGTAACCAGAAATGCGCATTTTCGATGCTTTCCAACCACTCGATCAGCATCGTGTGCGACTGTTGCGCATCAAATCGGTAGATGAATCGCTTGGCATACGATTGATAACCGACTTCAGCCGCTTTGGCCATAAGGCGCCTCAGCAGATTCATGCGCCTTCCCCGAACAAGTTGTGTCCAAATCCGCCATCGACCAGCACCGATTCGCCATCGAACACCTTTGTCCCGCGTATCCATGTCTCGATGACGCGACCGCGCACGCTCATGCCATCAAACGGCGACCATTTACAGGCTGTATGCAGTTTGCTGTTCTCGATGGTATAGCCTGCATCCAGATCAACCAGCGCGTAAGTGTCTTCTGGGCAGCCTAGCCCCCAGATTCGCCTGGGATGGGTGGCGACCATATCGACAACCTGTTCCACCGAAACACGCTCTTCATGGGCCGCCGTCAGCATCAGTGGCAGGGTCGTTTCCAGCCCCGGAACGCCGGAAGGCGGCGGGTTGCTCTCTTTTTCGGCGATGGTATGCGGCGCATGGTCCGACTCAATCACATCAACTACGCCATCTGCAATCGCCTGCCACAGGGCATTGACGTCACGCTGTGACTTGAGTTCCGGCTTCATGCGGCCATAAGCACCGAGTGTCGCCACGTCATCTTCTGTCAAAAACAGGTGATGCGGACACACGCCGATAGTCACAGGCAAACCTTCTTCTTTGGCGGCCCGTAAATCAGCGATTTCCTCAGCAGTGGAAATATGCAGAAAGTGCGTTCGTTTGCCGAACTGCCGCACCAGCGCCAGAATATCGCGCACCGTTTCGCCCTCTGCATGGACCGCGATCAGGCGCGTATCGGGCCATGCTGCATAATGCTTGGCCCGTTCGCCCTGGTCACTGATGAGCAGGTTGCCAGTCGTGGCATTGTTGAAAATCTTCAAACCGCAGCAGTCATCAGCCATGCTGGCGTATTCCGCCGTATTATCGGTCTGCCATGCACCCGCGTACACACCCCAATCACAGATTGCTTGGGCACTTATGGCTGCTAGCTTGGTATCCAATGCCTCTCGCGTGACCGTGTTGGGTGGCGTATTCGGCATATCGAAAACCGCCCAGTAGCCCCCTGCGACAGCCGCCGCTGTTTCGCTATGGAACGTTGCTTTATGCGACCAGTCCAGGTCGCGCAGATGTGTATGCGGGTCAACCATGCCCGCAATGCGGATCAGCCTAGACATACGCTTCCCGCAGCACTTTTGCCAGCAGCGCCATTCGCACGAACATACCGTTTTCCATCTGCTCAAAGTAAATCGAGCGCGGATCGGCATCTAACGCTTCGTGATCTTCAACCGTGCCCATTTCATGCTTACGTGGCAGCGGGTGCATCAGGATCGTATTCTTTGGTGCCTGGGACAGCAGTTCCGGCACCATGATGAAGTGGTCTTTAATCGCATCATAGGCCTCTTTGCTGGCGAAGCGTTCTTCCTGAATCCGCGTCCAGTACAGCACATCGCTCTCACCGAGGACGTCATCCAGCGTTTCTGTCTGGCGAATCTCAACGTCGAGATCACTTAGCATGTCAATGATGGTCTCTGGCATACGCAGGCTGTTTGGCGCGACCATATTGAGCTGTGTCCCTTTGGGTCGGTAGTAAGCAATCAACTTGGCCAGCGAATGCACCGTGCGGCCATTTTTCAGGTCGCCAACCAGCGTGATGCTCTGATGATCCAGGCTGCCTTTGCTGTCGATGATCGTGAACAGGTCCAGCAAAGCTTGCGTCGGATGCTCCCCAACGCCATCGCCGCCGCTGACGACCACTGTTCGCTTGTCGATCCTCTGATTCAGCTTGTCGAGGAAGTAGGCCGCTTCATACGATGATCCTACTTGCGGGTGGCGCAGCACGATCACATCAGCATAGCATCCGGCAGCGCGGACGGTATCCGCCAGATTTTCGCCCTTATACACTGACGAAAAGCGAACGCCGTTGCTGGCCGCGATGACATCGCCACCCAACCGCCGCATCGCCGCCTGGAAGGACATATCAGTACGGGTGCTGGATTCGTAAAAAAGCGAGGCCATAACGCGCCCCGCTGCGATTTCTGTCAGGCCCCGGTCATGTTGCCGGCTCCGCTTACGAATGGATTTTGTGGCATCAAATAGGATTTCTAAGTCTTCTTTAGCGAATTGATCAACGGAGATGATGTGCTTGCCCTGGAATTTCCCTGCAATCTTGGCAGGGGCAAATGTGTGACGGTGTGGGCTGGGTCCGGCCGTCACAGTGGCATCTTCAGTCATGCCTGCTCCTGAGCTAAAAAGGTGGATGTCCGTCACATTATAGCAAGGGACCGTGCTTTACAAGTAGTCCTATGACTGAATTCGTTTAACTTGGTGTTATTTGTCAGGCCAGTTTGTTAAATATCCTCATCAACCTCGTCCAGCAGCGCCCCGGCTGACTGATCCACCAGCCATGTGACCATATTATTTTCTGGCTGGATGAGTTGGGCAGGGTAGGTTCCTGGCGGGGCGTTGTCGATCACCTCTTTGAGACGTTCGGTTTTGCTGTCACCGGCGACGAGGAACATCACATTCTCGCTGATGTTCAGCAGCGGCAGTGTCATCGTCAGCCGAGTCGTATCATGCTGCGGAACCTCATTCGCGACGACCCACTTCTCGCGCTCATTCAGTGCTGCCGTTCCTGGGAACAGTGATGCCGTATGGCCATCGTCGCCCATGCCCAGGATAACCATATCGAAGCCGAGATCATCCTGCATATAACCTCGTATTTCGGCTTCATACAGCGCCGCCGCCTGCCTCGGATCGACTTCACCCCGCAATCGGTAGATATTGCTCTCTGGGATAGGCGCATGATCGAACAAGGCCGCCTTCGCCATGCCATAATTGCTATCAGGATGATCCGGCGGCACAGTGCGCTCATCGCCAAAGAAGATATACACCCGCTCCCAGTCGATGGCCTCGACATACGGCTTTCCCGCCAGCCGTTCATACACTGGGCGCGGTGTCGATCCTCCCGCCAGCACCAGACTAAAGCGCGCATTGTGCTCCAGGGTCGCCACGATAATGCGCGTGATTCGCAGTGCCGCGAATTCAATCAGTGTATCTTTGCTCGATGCTCGTATGATGCGCATAACAGCTACCTAGCTCTCGTAAGGCTGTAATGATAGTACGTGTACACATAACGTGGAAAACTGTGTTTCTCCTAGCCCTTATCGTCCAATCCCTTCACCCAGTCGAGAGGGATTAAAAGGGATTTCTGAAGTCCCTCTCCTGGGGGAGAGGGATATAGGGTGAGGGCTGAAAAGCATGGGCCTACTTTCGCGTATAGCCACCAATATGTTGCGCCCTTACGCTCTTAACGCTCTTCATGATCCTCGTGAATACAGCCGCTGGTCCGCCACTCACGACCATCCTGCTCCATGAATTCTTCCGAATCCAGCGGTCCCATACTCCCGCGCTGATAGGTGATGCGCGAGGAAGTCGTTTCCCGCTCGGAATACTCAATGATCGGGTCGAACAGGGTCCAGGCCGCTTCGATCTCGTCGCTGCGTGTGAACAGAGAAGCATCCCCTTCGAGAGCATCCAGCAGCAGCCGTTCGTAGGCATCCCCGGTTGGCTCATCAAATGAATCAGCATAATGGAACTGCAATTGTGCTGTACGGAATTCTTGCTGCCCAGGAATCTTGGCCTCGAATTGCAGGTGGATGCCTTCATCCGGCTGAATGCACAACGATAGGATGTTATGGCCACCCATACTGCCGACGGCTCCCTGGAACATCATATGCGGCGGCGACTTGAACTCGACCAGAATCTTAGTCACTTTGTGCTTGAGTGCCTTACCTGACCGCAGATAGAAGGGCACGCCTTTCCAGCGCCAATTGTCGATCTGAAGTTTGACAGCCGCGTAGGTCGGTGTCCGTGATTCAGGATCGACGCCCTCGGTCGCTCGGTAGTCATTGTATTGGGCGAAAAGGGCTTCACTTGGCTTCACGGGCCGGATTGAATTGAGCACCTTGACCTTTTCATTGCGCAGGGCCGTTGCATCAAATGACGATGGGGGTTCCATCGCGACCAGCATCAATAGTTGCAGGATGTGGTTCTGGAACATATCGCGCAGAACGCCCGCTTTGTCATAATAGTCGCCCCGTGTGCCGACATCGACCGTTTCCGCAACGGTAATTTGCACATTGTCGATGTAATTGCGATTCCATATCGGCTCGAAGATCGTATTCGCAAACCGGAAGAACAAAATATTCTGGGCCGTTTCCTTCCCCAGATAATGGTCAATCCGGTAAACCTGATCTTCTTGGAAGTTCTCGTGAACGACCTTGTTAAGTTCCTGCGCCGATGCCAGATCGGTCCCAAATGGCTTTTCGATGATGATCCGCCGCCAGCCACCATTCTCCTGATTCAGGCCGCTTTTACCCAGATTGGTGATAATTGGCGCATACAGGAAGGGTGCCACCGATAAATAGTAAAGTCGGTCAGAATCGCCGCCCTCAATCTCTTTCAGATCGGATTCAAGCTCTTCGTAAACTTCCAGCTTGGTCGCGTCATGAGCCAGATAATACAGATGCGGCGCAAACTTCTCCCACACTTTGGCATCGAAGTCGCCATCGAACTTCTGCACCGCTTCCTTCATGCTCGCGCGGAATTCATCGTGCTCGTATTTAGTACGGGATACGCCAATAATGTTCAGGTCTTCCGGCAGGCGCTCACGTTTGTACTGGTGATACAGTGCCGGAATCAGCTTGCGATGGGTAAGATCACCGGATGCGCCGAAGATCACAATGGTTGTAGCGCTCATGCGTCACCTGCCTTCTTGATGCTGTGCCCTCCAAACTGATTGCGCATGACGGCCAGCAATTTGTCTGTATAGCCATCTTCGCGGCTGCGAATGCGGCGCATGAGCGACTCAGTTATGACAGGGGCAGACACATTCAGATCAATCGCCTCGAATACTGTCCAGCGACCTTCGCCGGAATCATTCACATAGGCCGAGATGTCCTCAAAATCCTGATCGTGATCGAAAGCATCTTTTATCAGGTCCAGCAGCCAGGAACGGATCACACTGCCCACCTGCCAGATACGTGCCACTTCCGCCAGGTCGAGGTCAAAGGCTTCTTTCTGCTTGAGGATGGCAAACCCTTCTGCGAAGGCTTGCATCATGCCATATTCAATGCCGTTATGGACCATCTTCACGAAGTGTCCCGCGCCACTTGGTCCGACATATCCCCATCCCTGGTCAGCCGCCGGGGCCAGCGTTTCAAATAGGGGCCGTAGATGTTCGACGATCTCTTTTTCGCCGCCGATCATCATGCTGTAGCCTTCTTTAAGGCCCCAGACGCCGCCGCTGGTGCCCACATCGACGAAATGCAGGTCTTTTTTCGACAGTTCTTCAGCATGGCGGATTGCATTCTTGTAGTAGGAATTACCACCATCAATGATGATGTCGCCCGGATCGAGCAGTTCGGAGAGTTTGCTAATCGTATTTTCGGTGGGGTTGCCGGAAGGGACCATCACCCATACAGCACGGGGAGCCTCTAGTTTGCTGACGAGTGCCTTCAGATCACTGGCACCGCTGGCACCATCCGCTTCAGCTTCTTTGATCGCTTCAGCGTTCAAATCGGTCACGACCAGCGCGTGGCCACCCTGTATCAGGCGCTGCGTCATATTCGCGCCCATCTTCCCTAGTCCGACCATTCCTAGCTGCATGATGTTCTCCCAGTCAACCTCTGTGTAGTCAGGGCACTTGTTTACAAGCGGCCACCTTCTTAAGACGTGCCAGCCGAAGGTGGGCTTTCGCTTTACTTATCGTTTATTGATCTTATAAACCCGCTGCTTATACTGCTATCAATTATCCCGCACTTTGGCTTTGCCGATACAGCAGCAGGAAATCAGCGACATCCACCCAGTTGCCATGCGCGATCATCTCAATATGGGCATGAGCACTGCTGCTGCGTCCCGTGCTGCCGACGCGGCCCAATCGCTGTCCGGCATAGATTTCCTGCCCTTGCGTCACGAATACTACCGACATGTGGGCATAGCCGCTGTAGATGCCTGCCCCATGGTCAACCAGCACATAGTTACCACGTATCGGCAAATGACCTGCAAACATGACCCGCCCAGTGGCGATACTCTGCATACTTTCACCCGTCGAGGCCGGATAGTCCCAACCCGTATGCAGGGTTTCATACGTGCTGTTGAACAGGCGCACAGCCCCAAACGGCGAAGTAAATTCCCGATTCGTCCATAGCTGGAACCCATTTTCGTCCCACAGCGGCGGCTCGGCCAGGTCGCTCGCAATGCCAAATATCTGCGCTAGTTCCGTTGCCTCGACTTCCGGTTTCAGGATTTCTTCGTCAATTCCCGGAATATCAACGCTTTGTTGGATGAAGCCGCCGCTGATGACTTCCAGCGGGAAAGAGAGCGTCTTTTCGCTGCCATCTTCATAAATGAACGTCGCCTGCGCTTCATATGTCCGCATGGCCTGGTCCATTGGCACACTGACGAACCCATAACGCCCGCCGTCAATCTCGAATGTGGGGTAGGTTGCTCCAAAAACGACGATACTGCCATCTTCCAGGTTGCCGTCGATCAGGCGCACTAGCCCAATCCGCCCTTGCTTGATGGCATCGAAAAACACATCAACCAGGGCCGATTCATCATCATACGTGGATACGGGGTCGATGTTCGGGATGGCATCTGCCTGAACGCTGACAACAGCCAGCAAAATCAATACAAAGCCCACCCAAACACGTACGAAAACATCACGACGCATGTTTGCTCCTGCAATTGCATGTCTTTTCATGCAGTCTATTCATCTGGTGACTGAGTATAGAACCGGTGCTGTGCTGCTGCCTAGCGTTGCTTCTTCAGCAGCACGATGCTCAAGGGTGGCAGCGTCAGGCTCATACTATGCTCGAAGTTATGCCAGTGCCAGGGCTCTGAGTGACGCCCGCCTTCATTGCCGATGTTACCACCGCCATAGAACTCGGCATCGCTGTTGAGCAATTCTTCATAGAAGCCGCTTTCCGGTACGCCAATGCGATAGTTGTAGCGGATCACGGGCGTAAAGTTGCACACCACCACAATGAAATCCTCACGGTCACGCGCATAGCGAATATAAGAGAACACGCTGTTTTCAGCATCATTCGCCTCAATCCACTCAAAGCCTTCTGGCGCGACGTCTAGTTCATACAGCGGCGCTTCGTCCTTGTACAACTTATTGAGATCGCGTACCCATCGCTGCAATTCGCTGTGCGTTTCAAAATCCAGCAGATGCCAATCGAGGTTGCGCGCCTCGCTCCATTCGGCCCACTGTGCGATTTCCGCCCCCATGAAGTTCAGTTTTTTGCCTGGATGCGTGTATTGATACCCAAACAGCAGCCGCAGCGAAGCGAACTTTTGCCACCAATCACCTGGCATCTTGCCCATGAGTGAGCCTTTGCCATGTACCACCTCATCGTGGGAAAGTGAAAGCACGAAATTTTCGCTGAAGGCATACATCAAAGAGAAGGTCAGCTTGTTATGGTCGTACCGTCGATATACGGGGTCTTTTTGCATATAAAACAGCGTGTCGTGCATCCAGCCCATATTCCACTTGAAGGTAAAGCCCAGGCCACCCACATAGGTCGGGCGTGATACCATCGGCCACGCTGTCGATTCCTCCGCGATGGTGATCGCTCCTGGTGCCTCAGCATGAATCACGGCATTGGCTTCTTTGAGGAAGTCAATCGCGGCCAGGTTTTCATTGCTGCCATACTGGTTGGCGATCCATTGCCCATCTTCCCTGGAAAAATCGAGATAGATCATCGACGACACCGCATCCACGCGCAGGCCATCAATATGGAATTCCTTCATCCAGTAAACGGCATTGGCAATCAGGAAGTTGCGGACCTCATTGCGGCCATAGTTAAAGATATACGTGCCCCAATCAGGATGCTCGCCCTGGCGCGGGTCTTCATGGCTGTACAGATGCGTCCCATCATAATAGCTGAGTGCCCAGCCATCTTTGGGGAAATGTGCTGGCACCCAATCGAGGATGACGCCGATGCCGCTTTGGTGGCACTGATCCACCAGATACATAAAATCCTGCGGCGAACCATAACGGCTGGTAGCGGCATAATAACCCGTCACCTGGTAGCCCCAACTGCCATCGAAAGGGTGCTCCGCGACTGGCATCAGCTCGATATGAGTATAGCCCATATCGACCACATAGGTCACCAACTGGTCAGCCAGCTCGCGATAAGTCAGCCACTCATCATCTTCATCGCGCCGCCACGAACCCAGATGCACCTCATAAATCGACATTGGTCCTTCGAGCGGATTTACCTGAGCGCGTTCCTCCATCCAGTCGTCGTCTTGCCACGCATACGTCGTAAGATCAACCACCACCGAGCCTGTCTTGGGGCGCATCTCAAAGTGGAAAGCATACGGATCGATTTTTTCTGCGGTGTAGCCCATATTGTGTGACTTAATATGGAACTTGTAGATTGTCCATTCTTCCAACTCTGGAATAAAAAGTTCCCAGATGCCGCTGTTCTCATGACGAACCATCGGGTGCATGCGCTCATCCCACTGGTTGAACAACCCCGTCACGCTGACGCGCTGTGCATTCGGTGCCCAGACAGCAAAATTGACGCCCTTTACACCATCAATTTCACGCAGATGGGCGCCCAGCTTTTCATAGATACGCAGATGCTTGCCTTCTGAAAACAGATACAGGTCAAATTCACTCAGCAATGGCCCAAAAGCATACGGGTCGTGCTGCTCGTAGGATTCGCCATTCTCTTGGGTGATTTTGTAGACATAGGGCACGGGATAATCCGTCTTGACGCGCGCTTCATACAATCCCACATCATGAATGCGCTGCATGGTCGTCGCACGGGATTTACCCTCGACGTGGATTTTTACATCGCTTGCATATGGCTGGAAGGTTCTGAAGATGACATAGCCATCGCTATCGGGATGCGGTCCCAGAATATCCTGGGGCCGACCATGATCACCATGTACCAGGGCATTCATCGCGTCCTGATGGAGCGTAGTTGTAGATTGGGGCATATGCGCAGTCCCGCGTAATTGTGAGCAAATGGTTATCTATACTGCTAGTCTACCGCGATCAGTGCAATGCTCGATGTCAATTGGCGGAAGAACGTCCCGGCAGCCGTCCCTGCTGGCACCTCTGCCCGGATGGCCCATATCCTATCGCCCTCACGACGGAGATACAAGCGCCCTTGTAAAGTCTCATCTTCCCCTTCAATTTGGTAGACGAGCATCAGCCAGCGATAATTCCCGATATAGCGCACATCGCTATCGAGTACCGTCATATCGTCGATGGAGTCAATGATCGAGCGCTGTACATCGATCTGGGTCAGGGGCGCACAGGCGTCCGGGAACATAAAACTGCCGAAGTAAACAGTTCCAGCATCACCCTCATAGCCCAGCCAACCCGTATCTTCAATCGCTTCCCAGTCCGCAGGCAGCGTTCGCAACCATCCATCACTGATATTACTGATGAGCGAGGCCATATCCATTCTGCTGACTACTTCGCTATTGCTCAGCAGCGTATTCAGCAATATCTGAGTGTTTTCTGCTTGTGGGTCGAGTGTGACAAAATAAGGCCTGTCTTCAGCCAGGAACACAAAGCCATATTCTTGTATAGCATGGCTTTCTGGATCAAGGATGCCCACCCGCAGCACCCAGTCACGGCCCACCCGTACTGGCGTGAATATCTGGTCGAGCAGCATATTCTGGTCGCGCCCAATGCGCAGCGCCTGATCGCTCAGGGCATTGGCAGTGGCATCACCCTGGGCTGGATACAGCGTCCATTGTGTAGAAGTCATCTGTGCATCCAGCAATGCGTTGACCAGTTCACAGGTCATCGTGTCTGCCTCTTGCGATTCTTGCGCACCCGTCAGCATAGGATTGGCCAATGACATCCACAACAAGCCGGTGCAGGCTGCGACACTAACGATTCGGATGATCCGCTTGCGATCAGTAAACATTTACGTACCGTATGAATAGCGTTTTGATCTCTTAATTCTAACGCAAAATTTTGTCATATGCTGCAATTTATGTTGCATTTCATTAGTCATTTTTGATCTGTTTGCCAGAGGTTGCCAACGCATCGTTAATGATAGTTGTCTGTGTCTCGCGCATTGCAAAACACCTGCGCTCGTTAGATACTTACCCTGTCATTCACCAAGCAACGGAAGCACAGTCACCTTGACCAGATATGGCCGTTTCATCGCTATCGAAACGCTTTCTGACGATCTGCAAAAAATCCAGCGGGGTTTGCAGGATGGTCTCCAGCATGCGGATGTCGTTATCGTCGCGACGCCATCTTCAGGTGATCTCGGCGTGTTGCAGCAAGCCCGCACCAATGAAAATCCCAATTGGCTGGAGCGCATTTACGGTGGCCTGGCTGATTTGCACGACTTCGCGGAATGCGAAGGGGGCATATTATCATACCTGGAGCAGGGCAGGCATGTCATCTGTATCGGCTATCGACATACTCTTGGCGCGATGTATTTGCCAGACGAACGCCAGCTAGACTGGTACCGCACGACTGCCATGCAGCTCCCACAGCCAGATGCCTCCGTCGTTTTGTTGCCCGCTGATGTCAGCGGTGCGCATGTTCGTCGTTTACAACAGCTTGCCGCTCACGAACCCAATCATTCTACAGTGGAATTTACCCATAATAACTTGCAGCCCCTGATCGCGGCTGTCGAGTTGTTGCTCCCAGCGCCAGGAGGTAGCCAGTGACCAAACAGCTATCTATCCCAGGGAAATTCATTGTGCTGGAAGGTCTGGATGGTGCTGGCACGACCACCCAGTGCGAACGACTGACCGCCTGGGGCCAGCAGCAGGGCTTCCATACTATCGCCACCCGTGAACCAACCGACAATGCTTGGGGGCGACAGGCGCGCCGTGCCTTACGCGGGGAATTACCGCTGTCGCCATTGGCGCTTGCTTTTACCTTCATGGCGGACCGTGCCCATCACGTTGGCATACTGGCGCAGCAGTCCCAACCGGAAAACAGCCTGATCGTATCGGATCGCTACTTGTTCTCTTATCTCGCGTACCAGCAGATCGACGCTGCCAAGCCGCTGGATTGGTTTATAGAAACAGCCCAGCCTTTGCCACTGCCTGATCTGACGATCTACGTCAAAGTTCCGGCTGAACGCTGCGTGGAACGTATGCAGACGGGTCGCACGCAGATAGAGCGTTTTGAGCGCTTGGCTACCTTGCAACAGGTAGAAGCAGCATACGAACGGGTTTTTGCTGCCTATGATGCACGCTGCAAAATTGCCTGGATCGATGGTGACCGTTCAGTTGAGGCAGTTGAGGCGGATGTGATTCAGGCAGTCCAGGCGATGCTGTCCAATTCCTAGAATCGGGATGTTGTCATGGTTTTTGGCCTGTTATTTGGCAGCAAATCCTGCGGCTGATTTTGTTAGAATAGAAGTAAGTAAATTGCCCTGAGGTCGTAACCATGCCGCTGACTTTTGATGAGTTCCCAGTACCTACCCTAGACGAGTGGCGCAAAGTTGCAGAAGCATCTTTGAAGGGCAAACCCTTCGATACGCTCATCACGGAAACAATCGAAGGTATTGACCTGCGGCCTCTGTATGATGCCAGCCACATCGAACTCCTCACGCAGCGGCTGGCGATGCCTGCGCCAACCGCCAACCCTGTGCCCTGGCACATTGCCCAAACCTTATCGCCTGACCTTGATCCAGAAGCATTCCATCAGCATTTACAGACTGCGCTCGAAAACGGTCAGACGGCTGTCTCGCTCGATTACAGCCCTTCGGTTCCCTGGCTAAACCAACTGAGTCGCCTTGAAGCGGCTTTGGCCGTTGTCAATTGGTCGCAGTTCCCTTTATACATACGAACGGGCCTCAACGGCTTACCCTTACTGGCAATGATTCACGCGTCGCGCAAAATAAATCCTCAATCGGGTTACATTGGTGATGATCCCTATGCACTGCAAACACGCTATGACGATCCCTTGCCTCGGCGACAAGTGCTTGATTTCATCGCTCAGGCGACGACCGCTTCTACGGCCAACGAGATGGGGACGCTGCTTGTTCGTGGCGATGTTTATCAGGATAGTGGCGCACATGCGGTTCAGGAACTGGCCTTTGTGCTGGCATCAGCCGTCCAGCAGATTCGCGATATGCAGGCCCGTGATGTTCCCGCACAAACAGCCTTCCGAAAAATGCACTTGCTCATCGCCATTGGTCCGCAGTTCTTCACAGAGATAGCTAAACTGCGCGCACTGCGTTGGCTCTGGTCCCAGATTGTGACTGCATTCGGATTGGATGTCGCTGACTATCCGCCGCATATCCATGCCCGTTCTGCTCAGTGGAATAAAACACGCCTCGATGCCCATACCAATCTCCTGCGCACCACGACTGAGGGCATTGCTGCGACAGTCGCTGGCGTCGAAAGTCTGGAACTTTTTGCGTTTGATGCTCTTTGTGCAGACAAGGGCACCTTCTCTGAGCGGCTCGCGCGCAATCAGCAGATCATCATGCAGCAGGAAGCCCATCTCGCCCAAGTCGCAGACTCGGCTGCTGGTTCTTATTATGTCGAGTGCCTGACTGACCAACTGGCCCAACACGCCTGGACGCTCTTCCAGCAGGTGGAAGCAAAAGGTGGCTTTGCCGAAGCGGTAAAAACAGGGTGGGTGCAGTCCCACATCAACGAGACACGTCAACTTCGGGAAAAGCGCATCATGAAGCGCCAGGATGTGCTCATCGGTGTCAATCTATATGCCAATCTTGACGAATCCGTGCCGTCGCCACAGGTCAAAACATCAGACGTAGGGATAACCGAGTCGAACCTGAAAGTGGCCAACTACTCGGATGCGAAAAAGGCGCTGTCGAAAGGCGCACACGTACCCGATGTTGCCGTTTCACTTGGCTTACATGTAGCTGCAACGCTTCGGCATGGGTGCCATGCCGCCGCCTATTTTGAATCCCTCCGCGATAACATGGCCGCTTATCACCACCAGACAGGCCAGGTGCCGCGCATCTTCCTGATGAACATGGGATCACCTGTATCTTATAAAGTCCGTGCCGATTTTGTCCGCAGCTTTCTGGAAGTCGGCGGCTTTGACGTCATTGACCAGGGCGGGTTCGATACCATCGGTTCAGCTATAAAGGCTGTTGTCGATGCCAATGTACAGGCTGCTGTTATCTGCTCGACTGATGCCCTCTACAAAGAAATCGTGGAGCCGCTTGCCAGGAGCCTCAAGCACGTCCAATCCGATATTCGGGTCATCTTAGCGGGATATCCGCCCGATGAAGTCCCCGACTTTGAAACATATGGCATCGATGCCTTCATTCATGCTCAGGCCAATATCTACGCAATTAACCAGCAGCTACAAGAATGGTTGGGGGTCAGCTCATGACCACAAATCCCGATTTTTCCAAGATTGATTACAGGCATATCACACCGGACACCCAATCTGCCCCAGTCGATACAGAACCCTGGCATACCCTGGAACAGATCGACGTGAAGCCAATATATAGTGATGGCGATATAGCCGACCTGCCGCACACAGGCTATGTATCCGGCATACCGCCATTCTTGCGCGGACCGTATCCGGCGATGTATATCGTCCGCCCTTGGACCATCCGTCAGTATGCGGGTTTTTCCACTGCGGAAGACAGCAACGCCTTTTATCGTCGCAACCTCGCCGCTGGCCAGAAGGGCCTTTCCGTTGCCTTCGATCTGGCGACCCATCGTGGCTACGATTCGGACAATCCGCGTGTAATCGGCGATGTCGGCATGGCTGGCGTCGCTATCGATTCCCTGGTGGATATGCAAATCCTCTTTGATGGCATCCCCCTGGATCAGATGTCCGTCTCGATGACGATGAACGGCGCGGTCCTGCCCATCATGGCCTTTTATATCGTCGCCGCGGAAGAGCAGGGCGTTTCGCCGGAAAAACTGGCAGGTACCATTCAGAACGACATCCTGAAAGAATACATGGTCCGCAACACCTATATCTATCCACCTGGGCCATCCATGCGCATCATTGGCGACATCTTCGCCTATACAGCGGAATATATGCCCAAGTTCAACAGCATCAGCATTTCTGGCTACCACATCCAGGAAGCAGGCGGCACGGCTGACATCGAACTGGCCTACACCCTGGCCAATGGCCTCGAATACATCCGTGCTGGCTTACAGGCGGGCCTTGATATCGATACCTTTGCGCCGCGCCTCTCATTCTTCTGGGGCATCGGCATGAACTACTTCATGGAAATTGCCAAGATGCGCGCCGCGCGCCTGCTTTGGACCAAAATCATCAAGCAGTTCAATCCCCAGGACGAGCGCTCGATGATGTTGCGCACCCATTGTCAGACTTCCGGCTGGAGCCTGACTGAGCAAGACCCCTTTAACAACGTGACCCGCACCGCCATAGAAGCGATGGCCGCTGTTCTTGGCCATACCCAATCGCTGCATACCAACGCCCTCGACGAAGCCATCGCCCTCCCGACCGATTTTTCCGCACGGATAGCCCGTAATACGCAGCTTTACCTGCAACACGAAACAGGTATCACCAATGTGGTTGATCCCTGGGGTGGCTCGTATTATGTCGAGTCGCTCACGGCCCAATTGGCGGAACGCGCCTGGGCGCACATTCAGGAAATTGAAGAGTTAGGCGGCATGGCAAAAGCCCTGGAAACAGGCTTGCCCAAGATGCGCATTGAAGAAGCCGCTGCCCGCCGTCAGGCCCAGATCGACAGCGGCCAGGAGGCCATTGTCGGTGTCAATCTCTACCCGCCAGATCATGCCACCGAAATTGACCTGCTCGAAGTTGATAACTCCGCTGTGCGCCAGGCCCAGGTCGCTCGCTTGGCCTACCTGCGCGAAAATCGTGATGAAGCCGCTGTCCGCGCTGCCATAGAATCACTGTCCGCAAGTGCTAAAACAGGCGAGGGCAACCTGCTCGATCTGGCCGTCAAAGCGGCTCGTGCCCGTGCCAGCCTCGGTGAAATCTCCAACGCGCTGGAAAGTGCCTGGGGACGTCATCAAGCCACCATCCGTTCGATAGCCGGGGTCTACAGCACCGAATTTGGTGAAGACGCGCAAATTCAGCAGGTGCGGGAACGCGCCACCACCTTCGAGTTACAGGAAGGTCGCCGACCGCGTATTCTCGTCGCCAAGATGGGGCAGGATGGTCATGATCGTGGTGCCAAGGTCATCGCGACCGCCTTCGCGGACCTCGGCTTCGACGTGGATATTGGTCCCTTGTTCCAGACGCCCGATGAAGTGGCACGTCAGGCCATCGAAAATGATGTGCATATTGTCGGCATCAGTTCCCTGGCAGGCAGTCACAAAACGCTGCTGCCACAGCTTGTAGCGGAACTCGCCGCACAGGGTCGCCCGGATATTCTCGTCGTGATTGGCGGTGTCATTCCCGCCAAAGACTACGCCTTCCTCTATGAGCAGGGCGCTTCGGCCATCTTCGGCCCTGGCACGGTGATCCCAGCGGCAGCGCTCAGAGTGCTGGACGCATTGCAATCACAACTGGCCGATATGGCCTAACAGTACGCATGACTGACGACCAACCAGCCCGTAATCGCCTGACCACTGCTGACTATGTCGAAGGTGTGCTTGCAGGCGACCGCGCTATGCTGGCCCGTGCCATCACCCTGATAGAAAGTACCGTTCCTGCTTACATGGAACAGGCGCAGGCTGTTCTCCAGGCATTGATGCCCCATACGGGCAAGTCGATTCGTGTCGGTATAACAGGCGTCCCTGGAGCAGGTAAAAGCACCCTGATCGAAGCGCTTGGCCTGATGCTGGCGGAACAGGGCCATCGTGTCGCTGTCCTGGCGGTCGATCCATCGAGCACATTATCAGGCGGCAGCATCCTCGGTGACAAAACCCGTATGACCGCTTTATCTCGCCACCCGAATGCCTTTATTCGGCCCAGTCCCACACGCGGAACGCTCGGTGGTGTCACCAGCGTCAGTCGCGAAACGATCTTTCTCTGCGAAGCGGCCGGCTATGACGTCATCCTTGTAGAAACAGTTGGCACAGGCCAGAGTGAAGTCGCTGTTCGCTCAATGGTTGATTTTCTGCTGCTGGTGCTGATTGCTAGAGCCGGCGACGATCTGCAAGGCATGAAAAAAGGCACCGTCGAACTGGCGGATGCTATTGTCATCAACAAGGCCGATGGCGATAACGTTGCTGCCGCCCAATCAGCCCGTGCGGAGTATGACCGCATTCTGCATGTTGCGCGGTCGATCACCCTCGGATGGACCCCACGCGCTTACACCTGTTCTGCCCAGACAAATGCGGGCATCCCGCAGCTTTGGGAAGTCGTACAACAGTTCATTGACATCACCCAATCCAATGGATTTTTCGAGAAGCGCCGCCAGCAGCAGCTTGCTGATTGGCTCAACGATCTGGTTCAGCAGCGTGTGATGCAGGCGTTCTTTGGCAGTCAACTACTTCAGACAGCCTTAACCAGCCTTCGCCAACAAGTCCTCGCTGGCGACTTAACCGCCCAGACCGCCGCCAATGAGCTTCTCCGCTGGCTGATCATCACCCCACCACCAGATAAGGACGAATCCACATAATTAAGTCCAGCTTGATAGCCGCCTGCAAGCCAATTTGATATGATATAAGGTAGCGTCGTACGTGTTCGGTCGTGCGCATGACTGCACCATCCATCACAACGCCGACACCAGTTGAACGGAGCACTACATGCAAGTTAATTCCAATAATTTTGTCTCATTAGCAGAAATTGCTATTCATAAACCGGAATTGCAGGAAGCTGTTTCTGAAGGCACCCGCCGCGCCTATGAAAAACGCGCCAAAGCTATGTTCGCTGATAGCCATGCACAGGGCGAATTCATGCGTCAGCAGGCCTACGAAGCCAAACGTCGCGCCCTTCGCAACCTGCCGGAAGTGCTGGAAACCGCCGAGGCCAATTTGCAGGCCAATGGCTTCAAGGTGCTCTGGGCGGTCGATGCCGACGAAGCCAGTCGCCATGTGCAGCACATTTTGAAGAAGCACCACGCCTCGACGGTCATCAAGAGCAAGAGCATGCTGACTGAGGAAATCGGCCTTAACCATGTTTTGGAAGACGGCGGCATCCGCGTTGTGGAAACGGACCTGGGTGAGTACATCATCCAGCTCAACCATGAAGTGCCCAGCCACATCGTCGCGCCCGTCATCCACAAGACCAAAGCCGAAATCCGTGACATCTTCATGCGCGAACTCAACATGGAATCCACCGACGACGCTGCGGAAATGGTCGCGTTTGCTCGCAAAATGCTGCGCCGAGATTTCCTCAATGCCGATGTCGGTATTTCTGGTGGCAACTTCGTGATTGCAGAAACAGGCAGCCTCGGCCTCGTCATGAACGAGGGCAATGGTCGCATGTGTACCACCATGCCCGATGTCCATATCGCACTGGTTGGCATTGAAAAAGTCATCGAAAATTTGCAGGACTATGCTACGCTCAACCAGGTGCTAACGCGCACTGGCACTGGCCAGAACCTGACCGTCTATACCAACATCATCAACGGTCCCCGTCGCGAAGGCGAATCTGATGGTCCCGATGATGTTTACATCATCTTCGTTGATAATGGTCGCAGTGAGGTCTACGGCACCAAATATGCTGAAGCTTTGTCTTGTATTCGTTGCGGTGCCTGCCAGAATGCCTGTCCGGTCTATCGCAACGTCGGCGGCCATGCTTATGGATGGGTCTATGGCGGTCCGATTGGCGCCGTGCTGACGCCGCTCTACACAGGCCTGGAAAATGCCTCGCCGCTGCCACATGCTAGCAGCCTCTGTGGCTCCTGCAAGCAAGTCTGCCCGGTCGATATCGACCTGCCGCGTATGCTGCTCGATTTGCGTTATGACCTCGTCAAAGAAAAAGTCGATAATAAATGGCAGCTTGGCCTCAAGGGGTGGGCGATGGGCATGCAGTCTCCGGCGCTCTATGGTTTCGGCGCCCGTTCGGCACGGTTCGGCAAAATGCTCATTGGCGATAACCTGCCAAGCGTATTCGGTGGTTGGACAAAGTACCGCGATTTCCCGGACTTCGCCCCCAAGACCTTCCATCAGATGTGGCAAGAACGCCAGAAGGGGAAATTACAATGAGCAGTCGCGATCAAATCTTAGGCCGTTTGCGGGCCGCTCAAAAGCCCTTCACTGATGTCCCGCCTGTAGCCGAACGCCGCCATATGGTCCCTGGGGTCGAAGATATGGGGCCAGCCGAACTTCAGGCGCGTTTTATGCAGGAGCTTGATCTGCTCGGCTGCACGATTTATTGCCCTCGTGACAATCAGGATGCACTCAATCACATTGTGGAGCATCTTGGTGATGCCACATCCGTGCTCAGTTGGGATGATGACCATCTGCCCGTTGATGGCCTCAGCGATGCATTGCAAAAAGCCAACATCAAAATTGCAGAATTTGACGATGGTGAAGCGCATGTCGGCATCAGCGGTGCCGATGCGGCCCTGGCTGCGACTGGCAGCGTGATTGTTTCATCTGGCCCAGGGAAGTTTCGCACGGCGTCCTTGTTACCGGATATCCATATTGCAGTGGTCGATGCTTCAAAAATCGTCGCTGATTTTGAAACCTGGGCAGCGAGCCAGAAAGCGGCAGGTCTGCCGGCCTTCAGGAAGTCCAGTAACACCGTCATCATCACCGGACCCAGCAAGACCGCAGACATCGCTCAGATTCTCATCAAAGGCGCTCACGGTCCGCGCAAAGTCCACATTGTGCTGGTGAATGCCGCGACTAGCTAAGTCTATGAAAATCGTCTTTTAATTTGGGGTACAGCCTACAGAATTGGCTGTACCTCTCTTTATATAGGCTGGTGACTTGCTCGTCAGGTTCAACAGTCAATCGTTCTGATTGCACGACCTCCGCTGCTTCGGCGAAACTCCCTATCTCGCCTATGCCGATGCCTGCCAACAGGGCCGCGCCTGTCGCTGTAGCTTCCTCTACCTGGCTGACCTCAATCGGTTGCCCCAGAATATTCGCCAGCGTCTGATGCCAGATCGGATGTGCCATTGTGCCGCCGCACCCTGTGATCACACGCTGCGATTCTTGCCCGACCATTGCCAGTTCTAATATTTGCCGCAAGCCAAAGCACACTCCCTCAATGACTGCCCGCGCCATATGCCCGCGCCCATGCCGATGCGTTAACCCGATGAATGCTCCCCGTGCCTGCGGGTCCAGTAGCGGCGCACGCTCTCCATATAAGTAGGGCAGGAAGACCAGCCCTTCAGCGCCAGCAGGGCTAGCTGCTGCCATCTGGGCCAACTCCTGATAACCCATATCTTCATCCAGGCCGAGCAAATCCCGCAGCCATCTTAGCGATAGCCCCGCTGAAAGCATCGCCCCCAGCACGTAAATCGTGTCTGGAACCGCATGGTTAAATTGATGCAGATGAGGATCGGCTGTGGGGCGGGTTGCCTTGCGGTACGGGACTAGAATCTGGCCGCCGCTGCCAATCGTGATCGAAACATCGCTCTCACTTGTAATCCCATTGGCGATGGCCTGTGCGGGCTGGTCAGCGCAGCCTGCCACTACCGGAATACCCACAGGCAAACCCGTTTCTTCGCTCGCTTGTGATGTCACGGTGCCGATGACCACATGAGAATCCGACACCTGCGCCAATTTATCCCCAGGCAACCCCAATGCCTCGATGACATCTGCTGACCACTCACCACGGTCAATATCAAACAGGCCCGTCGCCGCCGCATCCGTGATGTCTGTTCCCAGGCTCCCCGTGAGGCGATAGCGTACATAGTCTTTCGGCAGCAGAATCGTTTGCGTTTGTGCCAGCAATTCCGGCTGATGTTCCGCCAGCCACACCAGCGTCGTCACCATAAAGCCGCTCATCGGCAGTGTTCCAGTTGTCGCCACATAGCGATCTGAGCCAATTCGTTCCAGAATGCGCTCAGTAAGGGTGCCCCCGCGTTGGTCCGCCCAGATGATGGCCGGATGAACGGGCACGCCAGTGTTATCCAACAAGACCGTTCCATGCATCTGGCCTGTCAGCCCAATGCCTGCAATTTCGCTTAAATCGATCTTTTTATTTATGTTTTGTATACATAGTTGTACAGCTTTCCACCAATCTGTGGATGCCTGAACAGCAAATCCTGCTTGGGGGTGATGCACTGGGTACGGTATACTTGCATGTGTCACAAGGGTTCCGGTGTGGCTATCTAGGATGACCACTTTTGCACTGGATGTCCCAATATCAATACCCATGTAGTCGCTCACATTGACCTCCACTTCTTACCAATAGCATGACTTTATCGCTTGTTTTGCCATTACGGCAAACTTATATTGCATCGGGATACATGACATTTGACTGGAATGAATGTGACGATTTGCACTAATGCATGGTTAATGTCATATTTGATATGATTTACTGTTGAGCGACTGTATGTTGGCTTAACTCATAATTTCTACTCAACAACCAAAAAGGGGGGACGATGCGTTCTGTACGGATCGTTTTGCTGATTCTGTCAATAAGTGTATTGGCTGCTTGTGGCCGCGTCTTGCCTGATGAAACTCCCGCATCAAGCTCGGCGTCGTCGGATAGCGCCTCGACGACGGTGGAGGAAACTCCCACCGAGGCTGCTGATACGTCTGATGCCGCTGCGGAGGATACCTCATCAGCAGAATCAACACCTGCGGAAACAACCAGTAGTTCATCGACTGATAGCACCGCTGCCACAACTGCCGATGACCCTATCGCTCAGGCGGTAGCCGCTGCTGATCCGGCGAATGGTGAAGTCCTGTTTGCTCAGATGACGAGCACAGGTTTTGCATGCACCAATTGCCACAACATAGCCAATGAAGATCGCTTGGTCGGCCCAGGTATGCTTAATGTGGGGGCACGCGCCTGGACGCGAGTTCCTGGCGTTTCAGCACCAGACTATATTTATAACTCTATTCTTCATCCCAATGATCATATTGTCGAATCCTACCCGGAAAATGTCATGCCAGCCGTCTACGAGACCATCTTCACCGAAGATCAGCTCTATGACATCGTGGCTTATATGATGACCCTGGGCGAATCTGCACCGCCAGCGGCAGTTGCATCTGGCACAACCGACGATTCATCATCAGAAGATGCGACGCCGGTGGAAGAAACACCTTCCGAAGATGCAACCGAGGAACCCGCTACGGAAGAACCTGCGGAAGCGACGCCGGAAACCATCGTTGTTACACAGGTTGTTGTCGTGACGGCCACTCCTGGCGCTGATGAAGCCGCTGCGGGTGGCGAAAGCTCGGAAACAGCCACCGAAGAAGCCACCCTGGAACCGACACCAGAACCAACTCAATCCTACGTTGTCACACTCGATGGACTTGGCTGGGGCGTCCCCGTTGTTGGCGAACAACTCTTTACTACCGCCTTCATCGATGAGCAAGCCTGCTCAGATTGCCACTATGCAGAGTCTGACGAAGTCCTGGTTGGGCAGGGTATGGCAGGTCTGTCGGATCGTGCTTTGGAAGCGGGTCAGCAGACCCAAACCTATGCCTACCGCTCCATCATTGATCCCGATGTTCATCCTGATCTGTCACGCGACTATGTCGATGTTCTGTCCGATACTCAGATTGCTGACCTCGTCGCCTACATGCTGACCTTGCGCGAGGGTGGCGGGGCTGAAGAAGATTCAATCGGCCTGCTGGTTGCCAATGCCGATGCGGCTCACGGAGAAACGCTCTTTAACGAAATGACATCTACTGGCTTTGCCTGTGTCACATGCCACCATGTCGATAGCACCGAAATGCTGGTTGGTCCGGGCCTGCTGGGTTTGCCAGATCGTGCTGGTGACCGTGTGCCCGGTCAGACTGCTGAACGCTATATTTTCAACTCAGTCACGCATCCCAATGAATATATTGTCGAAACGTACCCTGAATCGGTGATGCCACAGACCTATACCGAGGTCTTTAGCACCAGTGATATTTACGACATCATCGCTTACTTGATGACGCTGGGTGAATAATCACCCAGCGCTATCGTGCTGGTTATTCTGTAATTCAATCGGTAATGAGTCGTAGCAGTTAGTTCTCAAATGACCTGAGGAGGTAAGCGTATGGAAAAGCCAATGGACGATGTTGCCCAAACATCACCAGAAGCAACTGCTGAAGGTAGCCATAGCAGTGAACACAATGATGAGTACAACGAGACGCTCTATGAACGTTACGGTGTTCCACGTGGGGCTGTAGCCTTCGTTGTGGTGATCTTCTTCTTCTACATTGGATACTTTTTCTTAACCTGGTACGAAGTCTTCGTAGCGCGCACGCTTGGAGGTTAATCTAAACCATGCATATTGAAAGATACGAAAAACTCTGGATTTATGCCTTTGTCGTCATGCTGGCAGTCTTTGTTGCCGCTTTGATGGCAGGCGCAATCCTGTTTAATGTGCGCGTTCCGGGTTCCGCAGGCTTGATGAATCCTGCCGATATTCCCAACTCAGAATTCGCCAACCCTGGTGTGCGTGATATGGGTGATGGTAATTACAACGTATATGTCGTTGCGCGCATGTGGGCCTTCCAGCCTTCGGAAATTGTCCTGCCGGAAGGGGCCAACGTAACCTTTTACGTCACCAGTGCAGATATCACACATGGTTTCATTATTGAGCATCACAATGCCAATCTCGAAGTCATCCCCGGTGTCATTGGTACCACCCGTGTGACCTTCCCCTCGGCTGGCACGTTTAAGCTACAGTGCCATGAGTACTGTGGCCGCGGTCATCAACTGATGCACATCGACATTATTGTTGAAGAAACCCAAGTAGCCCTTGCAGCGAATGAGGAGTAGTTGAGGATGCAATCTGTCAAACCTGCATTGCAATCGACTGAAAATGATGGGCGTGTTTTCCCGCGCATCACCACGATTGCAAGCGAAAAATGGTTCATTGGGGCGCATATTTTCGTCGCATTGGCTGCGCTGTCTATCGGTATCCTGCTTGGCCCATATCAGGCTTTCCGTCGTGCGCCCGCTTTCTTGCTGGAAATTGATCTGCCGATTTTCTCCTATTACTATCAGGCGCTTACCGCTCATGGCGTACTGAATGCGCTCGTATTTACGACCTTCTTTATTATGGGGTCGAGTTATTTCGTCGTTCAGCGCTCACTACAGCGGCCCCTTAAAAGTATGCAAGTGGCCTGGCTTTCTTTCTGGCTGATGTTGGCTGGCTTGCTTTTGGCAGCTTTTGCCATCATCACAGGTCAGGCAAGCGTACTCTATACCTTCTACCCGCCCATGCAAGCCGATGCGACCTTCTATCTGGGCCTTGCCCTGGTCATTATTGGTACCTGGGTCGGCCTCGCGGATGTCTTCGCCACATATTTTGACTGGCGTAAAGATAATCCTGGCAAAAAAGTACCGCTCGCCGTTTATGCCATTCTTTGCAACTTCGCCATGTGGTTTACCGCATCCCTGGGCGTAGCCGTCGAAGTGTTGTTCATGCTGCTGCCGATGTCATTGGGCCTGATTAACACGACCGATGTACAGGTTGCTCGTATTTTGTTCTGGTTCTTCGGCCATCCGCTGGTGTACTTCTGGCTGATTCCGGCTTATGTGTCCTGGTACACCATGATGCCGAAGCAGCTCGGTGTGCGCCTGTTCAGCGACTCGATGGGGCGTGTTGTCTTCCTCATGCTGATGGTCTTTTCAATCCCCATCGGCGTTCATCACCTGTATGTTGATCCAGGTGTGAGCGAAGCCGCCAAGGTTATGCACGGCTTGTTGACATTCGTGGTTGCGACGCCCAGTCTGCTGACCATGTTTAACCTGGCCGCAACGCTGGAACGTTCCGGTCGCAAGCGCGGCGCAACAGGCCTGTTTGACTGGTTGTGGAAGCAGCCCTGGGGCAATCCCGTTATTGTTTCCCAGTTCGGCGGCATGATTCTGTTTATCTTCGGCGGCATTACCGGCATCATGAACGCCTCGTTCAATCTGAACGTTGCGCTTCATAATACGACCTGGATCGTTGGGCATTTCCACACCACAGTTGGCGGGGCTGTCTTCATGACCTATATCGGCATGTTGTACTGGATGCTGCCGATGCTTCGCGGTCGTAAGCTGTTTATGCCGCGCTTGGCAACCTTGCAGGCTTACCTCTGGCTCTTTGGCATGCTTATCTTCGGCGGTGCGATGGGTCGTGCCGGCCTTGAAGGTGCCATTCGTCGTACGGACCTTGCTGGGCAGGGCGCATACATCGCGGATAGCGTGGCTCCCTGGCTGAACATGTC
This sequence comes from Anaerolineaceae bacterium, assembly GCA_020634165.1. GTDB lineage: Bacteria > Chloroflexota > Anaerolineae > Aggregatilineales > Phototrophicaceae > Phototrophicus. The sequence continues at coordinate 1,895,503 of JACKCF010000001.1, forward strand.
AGCTTTTGCAGGTTTCCTGCTTCTCATCAGTGCCATTCTGCTTTATACGGTTGCCATCGGTACATTGTTCTTCTCTAAGGAAGAATCTGAGAATGAGGCACCTGTTGCGACCGAAGCGCCGAAAGACGAATATGCCCCTGGTATCTTTGAAAATTGGAGGCTGTGGGTTGTCGTCATTTTCCTGTCCAACTTCATCATGTGGATGCCGGTTGTTCTCAGTGCAGTTGACCTTGTAAATGGTTTCTGGGCCGTTGGTAATCCAGGCGCTGCCCGATAACTGAACGTCGTATATGAAATGGGGTCGATCATGTCCTCAACGGAACAAGTCGGCCAGCCAAACGTGGAGGAAGGGCATGTTGACATGCCTTTCCTTTTTTCACTGGCAGCCGTATTTGCAGTCATTGTCGGTATCGTCCTGTTTGTTTTTAGTCTGGCCTACGTCGATGACATCGAAACATTAAAGAATGCTCCTGATCTCATCTGGGCTTTTGTATGTGGTCGCCCAGAAAATGCGAATGTCCTTGTCCCTTTGGTAATGACACTCAGCATGTTATCTTTGGTCACAAGTGCCGTCTTGTTTATCTTTAGCCGATACCTCAGACGGCGCGATCCTCTTTATCAATAGCCTTCGGAAGATAGTGTCATGAATGAAGTCGGGGCTACAGAAAAGCGCAAGAATCAGCCTCTGCCCTGGAAAACCCTAGCAATCGTTTTTGTTGTTACCCTCGTCATCTCCGGTATTGTCCTGTTTTTCCTTATACAGAATATTTTGCAGCTTGATGCCGAAAATCAATACACGTCTGTCGTCTTAGAAGACAATGGTGGTGTTCGCGACATTGTTCCACCGCGTCAGGTGCAGGATTTCACGCTCACTTCAAATTCTGGTGAACCCGTTAGCCTGAGTGATTTCGAGGGTAAGCCGCTTCTGTTTTACTTCGGTTACACCCATTGCCCTGATGTCTGCCCAATTTCTCTCAACGATATGATGAAAGTCCGTGAATTCCTTGGGGATCAATCAGATGACGTTAGTTATCTGTTCATCAGTGTCGATGGCCAGCGTGACACGCCCGAACAGCTTAACAATTTCTTTGCAATGCGTGACGTTGAAGATGTGATGGTGGGGATGCAGGGGGACGACGACGTCCTCGGCCGAGTCGGCGCCGATTATGGACTCTACTACGAACTTCAGCCCCCTGATGAAAATGGCTATTATGCGGTCGATCATACCGCCAACATGTACTTGCTGGATCAGCAGGGCCAGCTCATCACCATCCTTGCCTATGGTACAGAACCGGAACTTATTGCCGAGCGCATTCGGAAACTGCTTGCAGAATCCTGACAGGATTCCACGCACTCGTCCTTGACAGCCATCACGCCTACTGATATGATTCCTCAAGTAATTTGGGGGCGTGGTGTAGCGGTTAACATGCCACCCTGTCAAGGTGGAGATCGCGGGTTCGAATCCCGTCGCTCCCGTTTTGGTTGGTAACATTCTCTGTAATGTTGCCAACCATTTTTGCTTCTGAGGCTAGTAGCTTTTTCACTTCTTCCGGCATGGCTTCTACTTGGTCCAGTATAATCCTGAAATCCCCGTGTAACGCGATTGCAACCACTTTTTGATCATAAACATAGACCTGGTGCACCAACTTCTGGACAAGTTGCTGCTGCGCTTCTTCCGGTTTTTCCAGAGTTTTGCAATCATTCCAGTATATTCTGAAGTTCTTCAGTAAATCGGCGGCTTCCATCAGATTGTCATAATCTACAGGGCGCAGAGCATCAAATTCCCGTTGAAGTTGCTCCCGTTGCTGGAAGTATTCATCTGCTGAAATAACAAAGCCTTTATCCCAGCGAATATCCATGTTTTGCATAATCTGTTTGATTTCTTCCATTCGCTTGAAGGCTGCTTCATGCTCAATTTTGTTGCGAACAGCCTGTTCCACTCGGCCAGTAAAACCTTCAGGTATGTTGAGATTGTAGAGTACGTCCAGAACCTGCTCGTCTACTCGTTCTATTCGTATACCTCGCTGACCACATTGCTTATACCCGCGATGGTGTGACAAACACCAGTAAGCGCCCATATTGTCTCGTACGCTGAACTTTGGACGCATTTTGCCGTAAAGTTCGTCATTCAGACCATTTGGTTTGGTGATAGCACATCTTGTACAATAAACGCGGTCATGGAGAATATAGGTACGCATTCTTCCGCTCGCGATACGGTATTTGGTGTTTTTCTTTCTCACATCCTGACACAGATCATAGAGTTCATCACTGATAATGGCTTCATGAATCCCTTCAAACCATTCTTTTCTATGACGGGAGGATTTTTTTCCTTGCCCGAAGCCCCGACTATATTCTGTATTTGAGTAAGGCACACGCCCGGTATAAACGCGATTTTGCAAGAGGTCGCGTATCATTTCTTTTCCTATGGGTTTTTCGCTAGCACGGAGTGATTGAATAACTGATTGTTCATTCATCCACGTTGCTATATCTCTGTCACTGTATTTTCCGGTTGCATAAAGTTCGAATGCGCGAATGACGATAGAAGCGACTTCGGGATCAACGTGAAGACCGGGAGCCAGTGATGGGTGAGGATCTTTGAGTGTGGATAAAATATAGCCGAGAGGGGCAATACTGCCATTGAAGAGTCCTTTGAGAACCCGTTGTTTCTTGCCACGCTTTGTTTCGGAACTCAGATTTTTTGAATAGTATGCAGAAATTACTGCAAGAATTTGTTCCATCATCGCCGTATACGGCGAATTATCATCATCCTCGCTGAAGCCTTCAACACAGTACAAACTTAGCTGGAAATCGTTGCGAAGCATCATTTTAATCATAACGGCGTGATCGTGATTACGTGCCAATCTGTCGAATTTCCAGAACATAATCGCATCAAACCGATTCCGGGCAGCTTCAATCCTGAGATTATTGAAGCCGTCTCTATCAAGGCTCCAGCCTGATCTGGCGCTATCATGGAAGATGTCCACTACAACTCCACCGCGTTTTCCTATTTCCTGTTTGCATTGCTCAATCTGAGCTTCAATGCTCAGTTCATTTTGCATTTCGGACGAGTAACGTGCATAGATTGCGAACCGTTCACGCCTTGCCGTTTTTGCATCCATCTTGTGCCTTGCTTTCCTGTCCAATTGTATCTTTGGCTAAATTTGTATTGATTTGGTCTTTCAGTAGCAGTAACAGGACTGAATCATGTTCACCGGAATTTCGTGTATGGGTGAAGAAGACGCCGTGCTCGACATGAATCTGACCATTGGCGAATATGTAGCGTTTCATCCTGCTTTTTTGCCCCTGCCGGAAAGCCTGAGAATTATTTCAAACTTTTCCTGTGCCAAGGTATCAGCATCCTTGGTTTGCTTGTGAATGTATTCCAGTGTTTCTTCTGTGCTGGCTGGATGATCGTAACCAAGATGTAACCCAACGCGGGCACGCAAACTTGCCAGCGATCCTCTGAAACTGCTTTTGAACTTGGGGGAAATATCAGGAGTCAGATTGTATTGTCTGGTGGCAATGTCGGCAGTAGCAAGATGCCATGATTCTTGCATGAATTCCTGTATTTTTTGCCACAGGGGATGAGTGTGCCATTGTGCTCTATTGGTATTGCCTGAGATGGTGCACAGGCGGCCCCACTTTTTCAGGACATAATTTGCAATTTCCTGAAGGCCTTCAAATGTGTAGTCTTCAAGATATTTGAAGTTTTCGAATTTAGCATTATAGGGACGTATGCTCCATTCTGCTCTGGCTATTTCGAAGGGGATGCATGCGTTTTCGATGTCGATTTTTGATGCAAATTCTATCCAATTCCATGCAGTAATCCAGAAGCCCAGATCAGAGTCACTTTTGCTCTGAAGTACCTTGTCATAGAGCTTGAAGTAAACACTGCCTTTTGGTGAGCCAATTTTGATGCCTGTTAAGTTGCCATCTTCAGCCCATGACGAAATCGCACCCGAACGCCCTACCCAGCCATTTTTCCATTCAGAAAAATCAAGTTCGCTAGTTGCCAAGCCGAAAATATCAAGGGCAATATCGATACGATTTATTCTGATTGGATATTCTTCCGGGTCTTCAATTCCAAAGCGTCGAAACTGGATATAGATAGCTTCACGAAAATCATCAGGGCAGTCAATATCTGCATATTGGGTAAGCCACTTAGGTCCAAGTTGCAATAGTGCGCCCATACCTTCGCCAGCACGTTTTGTACTCCTGAGTGTTTCGTCAACCTGATCTGTTAGGAGAATCCGTGCATCGCCTTCCCACATTGAAAGGCCGTACCCAAGCATTCCATTCTTAATAACGAAATCCTCATGAGGATGTCCCCGGTAAAGTCGCTTCTTCGGTACATGTGCAATGGCTGCTTTCCAGCGTCGATATACATCGATGTCCGGGTATTCGATGAGCAAGTAGAGACTATCGATCCCCAATCTCAGGGGTTCTATGTTCAACCCCCGTATTACAGAACGGGGGTTATCAGCATTCCCTTCGTTTTCCATGTATACTCCTTTTGAATCCTTGCGGCGGTGCTCGCAAAAAGCTGCGCGCCACCGCCACAATTCATACGATTGAGCGATAAATATACGATTGGTATAATCATACGCATAATCGTATATATGTCAAGTGGAGTCTAATTCATGGCTAAAGCGGATGATAAACCGACAACTGACTCGAGCGACTTTTTGCAGGGCTACCGTGATCGGGAAATAACCCAAATCGAATTTGAGTACCTAGTGCCAGTGATTCGTCAGGAGGTCGGCCAGCAGATTAGGAACGCGCGGGAAGATATTGGAATGAGTCAGCAAGAACTGGCTGACAAACTTGGTACGCGACAGGCTTATATTTCCGATTTGGAGAAGGGCAAGACAGAGCCGAATGTCAGTACCCTTATAAAGCTGGGACATTTTCTCAAGAAACCAGTAGCCAGCTTTGTTCCCGCCCACTATCGGGACATCATCGGCGTTACTGTGATTGATCGAGCCGATTTAAGCCCGGAAGAAGAAGAAATGATCAGGAGTATGCGAGCAGCCTACCCCATACTCAGCAGAGGGCTAATAATGCACTTGCTGCGCTCCATCGTGGATTATGATCTAAAGGTGGATGAGATATTGAATAATATGGGCAAACCCTAGATAAATGGTTGATCGTGATCCGCCGACCCTTGACAGCCAGCTTTCCGGCTATTGGGGACAGAAGAGGGGATGCGACGGGGAAAGTGTGCCGGATTGGTAGCTGCACCCCTCGTTTTTTATTGTGAGCCGGAAAGCGATCAGGCTTTCAAGGGCGGGCGCTTCGCGTCGGCTACAGGGAAGCAAAAAGTTTAGTTTGACGACAATAGAATACAATGGGAAACAACAGGATATTAGGATAATCACAAAACAAAACTTTAATATATACTGGCTACATGACTTGTTTATCATAAGTTTCTGGTGTTCTTATGACGTGGGAACAACTACTAAGTGTCGACAATTTTCAATTAGCTTGGAGACGGATACGTAATACACTAAAGAACACCACTAAGGATCGCTTAGGCCTAAAAGTGTTTTCTCAGTCTCTAAGCGTCCACATTACTCAAATAATAAGGGAAGTTAAGGCCGGTATATACGAACCCCAATCACCTTCAATACTATTTTTGCCCAAAAAATCTGGTCGTTTGCGCCCATTCACGTTACTTCATATGCGTGATCGACTTTTGTTTCAAGCAATTGGAAACATAATAGTAAATAATAGCTATGATTTGTTGACAGAATATGCAGATACACATGTGTTTTCTCCAGTGTTGGCTGGTAAGGACAGTGATTTCGTCTTTCTCCCTTCGCTACGCCAAGGTGAGCATAATCAAGGGCAGTACCTAAAATTCGTTGATAAGCAGACGAGACTTACGGAATCGGGAAGATTTACACACATCGTATCTGCAGATATTGCTTCTTTTTATCCTTCAATTGATCATTCCTTGTTATCAACAAAACTGATACGTAACGATGTCCTTGATGTAAGCATTGCGTCATTGCTAGAAAATTGCCTAAAAATTTGGTCATCGAGCAAAGAGGATTTGCAAGTTGCAAAAGGCTTGCCAATAGGTTATGAGACTTCAGATCTGTTGGCCAATATATTTTTGCTCGATGTTGATGGATATTTTATGAATATGGAGTATCTACGGTATGTTGACGATATAAGAATATTTGCTGAATCAAAACCTGAAGCTAACACGATTCTCCGTGAGTTGGATATTGCCTTGCAACAACGAGGACTGGCTCTACAAAACGCAAAATCCAAAATAGAACATATCGATGATAACACGTTTCAGAGCCAGTTAACTAAGCTTGAGAATCAACAAATATTACTTTCAACCATTGATCGAGATATTGATTCGTTGAATGAAGTCGTCCGGCAGGAAACTGACGCTAAATTACGTACGCTTGTTATGAACGTAGACGGCACTGGAACACAGTATGATGAGAATTCAGATACTCCAATTCATACTTCCGATGAGGCTCCATTTTTCTTCGCACTGTATCGGATGCGTGAAAAGAATATTAAGTTACGAGATGTTGCTCTGCAAATTCTTGACTCCTATCCTCATCGTTCATATGCAATAGTGCACTATCTGAGTTTATTTAGAGATAATCCGACAGTCATCGATACTCTATGGGAAATGGTTGACGATTCAAGTCGTTATGGACAACTCAGAGCGAATTGCTTAAGGACCCTATATGATTTGAATGCTGACCCATTGAGGATTAGCGAAAAAATTCAAGTTTGGATTTTTGAAGATGATCTTTCGTTGTCATTATGTGCGATAGAGCTATTCCAAAAATATCCAAATGAGCTTTCTGATCTTGTAATAGATTATCAAGAAATAGACAAGCATCTTCTATATGCTATTATTTCTACGCAATTTTTGTTCCTAGAAACAGATAGGGACAAATTGAAACTTATTTCATGGTGTATGCAACAAACCGATTATATGCTCGTAAGCCTAGGGGCTTACTTTGTATCGACTAATCTGCACTTGTTACAAAATTTTGTCAGTGTTAGCGGGCTATCTTCATACTTAGTTGAGGACTTCATTACTCGAGTCTCATCGTATGATGTGCTCTTTAATATAAGAAATCTGTTTGGGCTGGAGTACGAAATTTCAATTAGCGAACAAATTTATTCCAAGTTGGCTGGACTTAATCAAGTCGTTGTCAATATGATTTTTGCACTTGAGACGAATCGAGACGAATATCTTCGCAATGTAAGCGAATTTCTTGTTCGTTTCTCTCAGTTATATCAAGAAATTACAACGAAGGATTTCTTTGGTTTAGCCATTTCCGCAGCAATTGAGGATGCGTTTGAATATAGTAAACAGGGGTGGATGAAACTATCGGATATTCGATCTAGCACAACTTTTCTTGGTACGCGACCAGCCCTCGATCATCTTAATACAAGTAAGTTACATGAGGGAATTGCTGCTATCGTTGAAGCGGTTTTGAATGAATTTGAGGCTTTGAGTTCAGAGAATCTTGAGCGAGTAGCTGACACCTCATCGAATACATCTACAACAAAGATACCATTGATATTCTTTTCATATTCGCATGCTGACGAATCCGGTCGTTCAGAGATCGCAAAAACGCTTAAATATCTTGAACTACGTGGTATGGCTCGACTATGGAGTGATCGACAAATTCCTGCTGGAGGTATTTGGAATGATGAAATCAATGAAAAAATGAATGAGTCATCAATAGTTCTCTTTCTGATTACGCGGAGTTTCATGGGATCAGAATTCATACATCATGAAGAGATGCCACGTGCGATTGAAAATTACCACGCACAAAAGACCGTATGCGTACCTATTTTGTTGGAACAATGTGTGTGGAAGTTGTATCCATATCAACATTTACAAGCACTTCCTGATGGCGCAAAACCGCTAACACAATGGGCTTATCCTGATGCTGCTTATCAAAATATTCAGGAACAAATACAAAAGGTTTTGGTGTTATTGAAGAATAGAGAATATCCTTTTGTTCAATTGCCACCGCCTGAAGAATAGAAAATTTCAAACAATTGCGTTGCTGCTTTGTTTTTCGTGTTATTCAAAATAGCGATTCGGCTATGAAAATCGTACAACTAAAGCGTGCTCTAAGCCCGTCGCTCCCGAAAAGTTATAGGATAGCCATTTCTCACGAATACTTGAGGAATGGCTATTTTTATAGGCCTAGTTAAATTTAGATCGCGGATACAGTGTAATATTGAGGATATTGAGAAGTAAGCCTCAACCAACTTCCTTCATACGCGGATCGAGTGCATCACGTAAGCCATCACCCAGGAAGTTGAGTGCAATCATCGTCAGGCCTAAGACAATGCTCGGATAGATAGCCAGATGTGGGGATGTGCGGATAAATTCCCGACCCTTGTTAATCATGGCTCCCCAGGTGGGGTTCGGTGGACGAATGCCAATGCCCAGGAAGCTCAACCCGGCTTCTGCCATAATGACAGTCGCAATCCCCAGCGTGAACTGAATGATGATGGGTGTAATAGCATTTGGCAAAATATGTAGGAGGATTATGCGGACATCGCCTGTACCCAACGCCTTAGCCGCAACAATATAGTCAGCATTCTTAGTCGCCATAACCTGTCCGCGCATTAATCTAGCGGAAAAAGGCCATGTTGATAGCGAAAGCGTCAGCAACACACTACCGACATCCGGTTTAAGCAGGGACACCATAAATACGGCGAACAGGAAATTAGGTAGCGCATACATAATATCGACAGCCCGCATAATGATGACATCGACAATGCCGCCGTAATAACCGGCAATCAGGCCCAGCGTGACGCCAAAACTCGTTGCGACGACTTGGACGAATACCCCGACGAACAATGAAATACGTGCCCCATAGATAATCCGGCTGAGCATATCACGACCGATTTCATCCGTACCCAGCAAATGCTCCACACTCGGTGGTTGCCGAATGCTGGCGAAGTCCGCCAGCGTTGGATCATAGGGGGCGGTGAAGTCTGCAAAAATAGCAACCAATACCAACCCAGACAAGAAAATGGTCGAAACAAATGCTGCCCGGTTACGCATCATCCGGCGCATGGCATCGATCCAGGGGCTGGATGGTCTTGGCAAATCGAGCGATTTAACAGTTGAATGCGTTGTGTCAGTCATAGCAATGATCTCAACCAGCGGTCCGTATACGTGGGTCGATGACCCCGTATAGCAAGTCGATGACGAATGTCGATAGTAGGAAGGCCACAGCCAGCGCCAGTGTCGCCCCCAGGATGACCGGGTAATCACGTTGCAGGACGGCGGTCACGCCCAGGCGGCCAATGCCCGGAATATTAAATATGGTCTCCACGATGAATGAGCCGCTTAAAATTCGCCCAATCAGAATGCCGATGACTGTCAGCACCGGGAACAGTGCATTACGCAACCCATGCCGGATGATGACTGCACGGTTGCTCAGTCCTTTAGCGCGGGCTGTCGTCATATAATCCTGATGCAAAACCTCCAGCATGGATGCGCGCACCAGCCGCGAGAGCAGGGCACACGGGCGTGTCGCTAACGTGATCGCTGGCAAGACGTAGTGAGCTGGCGTTTCATAGCCTGCAACGGGCAGCCAATCTAGCCGCAGCGCGAACAAGAGGACCATAAATGTTGCCAGCGCAAAATCCGGCAAAGAAATGCCGACCAGGGCCAGTGTCATTGCTCCGGTATCAACCCAGGTGTTATAGCCCAATGCAGACACAACCCCCAGCAATACCGCGATGATGATAGCGAATACAATCGCAATGCTTTCCCAGGTGAGCGTGACCACAATCGCAGGGCCTAACAACTCCGTGACATCCGTCCCCACATAATGATAGGACTTGCCCAGATCGCCCTGTAATGCATTGCCAACATAGTAACCGTATTGCACCAGGATAGGCTGATCCAGTCCGTAGCGTGCCCGCCACTCATCGAGTACATCCTGCGGGATATTCTGGTCGCCTGCCATCAACCGCAGCGGATCGCCCGGTGCGAGGCGCGAAGCCGTAAATGCCAGCAAAGTCGCCCCGAACAGGCTGAACACGATGAAGAAAATCCGCTGGAGTAGGTATCGTTGCATAAGATCAGATTTTCTGAATGAGTGACACGGCCATAGGTGAAGTGGAGTGGGCCAGTTGGCCCACTCTCAGCGAATAGCTAGGAATGCCCTTAGCCCTTGACGACTGTTTCAAAACCCAATGGGCCGAACAGATTGGCACGGAAGCCCGTTACATCTGGATTGACCAGGTAGATGTAGCGCGAGTACCCCAGCGGGATCATTGCAGCATCTTGCATAGCCAGTGCTTCAGCATCCTGCCAATTGGCTTTGGCTTCTTCAAAGTCCGTCGCTGTACGGGCGGCTTCGACCAAAGCATCGACCTCTTCGTTACAGTACGTAGAGAAGTTGCTGTCCAACCCACAAACCAGCATCTCATACGTCCACACTGATGCACTTGGGGAGTCGGCTGTCCAGCCAAACAGGAAGAACTGCCAGCGATCATGTGCCCAGAGGCCGTCAATCATATCACCGCGTTCCGGTTGGATGATCTCGACCGTAATGCCCAGGTTGGCATTGAGCATAGCTGCAATTGCTTCTGCATTGGTGCTGCTGAGTGTTGCCAGTTCAAGCGTCGGGAAGCCCTCACCACCCGGATAACCAGCATCCGCCAGTAATTCCTGGGCCATCACCGGATCATAAGCATAGCCTGCGAGTTCCGGGTTGTACTCAGGGATATTCGGCGGAACCAGGCCCGTCGCGACTGTCCAGGCGCTATTGAGTACTGACGCGATCAGTGTTTCGCGGTCAATTGCATAGTTGAACGCCTGCCGTACACGCACATCCTGGAACGGCTCGAACATGCTCTGGTTCATGCCAGCATATTGGATCTGTGCCCGTGTAAAGTATTGGATTTGTTCACCCAGGACTGCATCATTTGTTACGCGCTCCAACTCAGCCGGTGGCACAGCAACAATATCCAGTTCGCCAGCTTCATACTGTGCCAGGGATGTCGTCGTATCGGGAACAACAACAAATTCGATGCGGTCAATCTCAGGTGCACCCAGGAAGAAATCAGGGTTGGATTCCAGCACAATGCTTACATTCGGCGTCCATTCGACGAACTTGAATGGACCTGCCCCAACAGGGGTATCAACCCATTCTGGCTGGCCTTCGACAACGGCCTCTAAAGGCACAACCCAGGTCACCGGGGTCGCCAGGCTTTGCAAAAAGCTGAGTGAGGGCCGAGTCAGTGTCACCTGTAGTGTCAGGTCGTCAATGACCTCAACACCGGACAGTTCATCGGCTTCGCCAGCATACAGTTCAGCACCACCAACGACTACTTCCCAGGGTTCACCAGCGGATTGTGCGCCTAGGCTGGCATCCAGATAACGCTCCCAACCCAGCTTGAAGTCCTCAGCCACAATCGAACGGCCATTGTGCCACAGCGCATCATCGCGCAATGTGAATGTATACACTAAGCCATCATCAGAAACGCTGTAGTCGCTCACCAGGTATGGCACGACATTTGTGTCGATGTCATAGGTGAACAATCCGGCATGCAGATTCAGTGCCAGTTGGCCGGAGACCAGCTCTTTCACAAGCCCAGGTTCAAGGCTGGCGGGGTCACTCGTAATCGGGAACCTCAAAACGGTTGGTTCATCTTGCGCGAATGCCTGAATGCTGAATATCAGCATCAGGACGACGAATACCAGGACTTTCGTTGTTCTCTGCAACATCTTCGCCTCCACAATTGATTGAATGCAATCTTACGAGGGTGAGGTCCACATGTGCCAAACCCTCGTTATGGCCAGATTAGTTGTTGAGGGCAGCCCTCAAAGCGGCTTCGATGACATTTGCGGCGTGTTCCGCTTGCGCTTGCGTGATGACCAGTGGCGGTCGTACATCCAGAATGTGACTCCGGCTGCCAAAGTAGACCCCTTGCTCATAGCAAATGGGCTGTATCTGCTGCACGATTTCAGGATAGGGGTCCTTTGTCTCGGCGTCTTTGACAAACTCCATCGCGATAGAAAGCCCTTTGCCCCGGACATCCCCGATCACGTTGAATTCAGATTGCATTTGCTCAAAACGGGTGAGCAGATAATTCCCAACCTCCAGCGCATGTTCCGGTAGATTTTCATCTTCCATGATGTCCAGCACAGCCAGCGCAGAAGAGGCTGCGAAGAAGTTGCCGCCATTACCACCGCTCAACTCACCAGGGCTGAGGGCATCAAACAGACGTGCCTCACCGATTATTCCGGCAATTGCGATGCCACTGCCCAGCCCCTTGCCAATGCAAATCATGTTGGGGCGCAGGTTTTCCCATTCCAGTGCGAACATCTTGCCCGTCCGCCCAAACGAGGACTGCACTTCGTCCAGAATAAACAGCACATCCCGTTCTTCGCACCACGTTTGCAGGCGCGTCAGATAACCTTCTGGTGGGAAGACCATGCCACCCACACCCTGATACGGCTCCACGATGACCGCAGCGAGATCGTCTGTGCTTTCGTACTGCATTACCTGGTCGAGGAAGTCGACGCAAAACATATCGCAGTCTTCTGGCTGCTTGCCGAAGGGGCAGCGGTAGCAATTGGGGTAGGGCGTATGCAGCACCCCCGGCATCACAGGCCCAAACTGCCGCCTGCGTCGCATCAGGCCATTTAAGCTCGATGCCGCATAGGTCCGGCCATAGACGCCACCCCAAAAGGCCATGATTTCGTGCTTGCCGGTATAGCGTCGGGCGATCTTCACGGCCCAGTCAATGGCCTCACTGCCTTCTGATACCAGATAGACTTTGTCCAGGTTCTCCGGCGTGATGTCCGCCAGCCGCTTGACCAACTGGGCGCGGGCCGCATTGGTTTGGCCGCTCTTGTTGGTAATCATCACATCAAGCGCCGCCTTTAGCGCGGCCACATGGCGCGGATGCCGATGCCCCACGTTCATGATGATGTCGCTCAGATCAATCGATGTATGCCCATCGGTATCGGTTAGGGTTGCGCCCTCTGCCCGTTCGATCACAATCTCCCGCGAATTCGGGCTGAAATCCGCGTCGTACTGCGTCGCCAGGGCCAGGATGCGCTCTTTGGTCATTTCTGGCATTTAGTCATCCTCAGGGATGTCATAATCCACGAAATTCTGTGCGAAATAGATGATGTCCTGGGCTTTAGCGGCCAGCGCCTTTTCGCCTTTTTCGACTGTCGCCAGGGTAGCGTTGCCATTGATACCGCTCTTAGTGCGCATCTTGCCGCCAACGTGCAGTTTCTTCACGCCATCTTTGCCGAACGCACCGATGACACCTTTACGCACTTCATTAGGGGCTAGCTCCATCTTCACCAGATCAGGACGCAGCGCCAGCATGCAGGATGTCTCCATTTCGTCCGCGTGGCCGCCTTTTTCCTGTTCCTCAATCTCGGCATACACTTCTGATCCCAGGCCGAGGATGTCTGTCACGGCGACGACAATACCCAACTCGTTATGCAAGTCGGACGACAGCGTCCGCAGCGGTGGATGTGTCGAAACGCCGCCATCCAGAATGATGAACTTCTTAATGCCAAAGCGATGGATCGACTTGATAATATCGGCCACAATCGCCTTAAAGTGCTCGGCTTCAATAGATACGCTGCCTTCCCAATCGACAAAGGCCGGGTAGTACGCATAGGGCAGTGTCGGCAGCAAGATGATCGGTGCTTCTTCGACAACTCTGTTGGCCAGATCATCGACCACCATCTGATCAGTTCCGAGCGGCAGATGTGGGCCGTGTTCCTTGGAACCACCGCCAATCGGTAGCATCGCTATCGAATACTTTTTAAAGACCTCAATCGCTTCGGTCCATGTGATTTCGGATATGCGGACGCCCTTCATTGTGCTTCCTTTCCTATAGTCAGTCCCAGATAATCCAGAATGTTCTGCCCCAGAATGCGTTCTTTTACGCTTTCAGGAACGTTGCTTTGTTGTATGATGTTCAATTCATCTGCCAGCGGATCGCCACCCATATAGCTGTTGAACGGATAATCTGACCCAAATACCAGGCGCTTCTCGCCGATAATCTCAATCGCCCGTGTGATGATGGCTGGATCTCTAACCGTTGAGGTATCAAAAATGACGTTTGGTTCATCTGCCAGTCCGAGCAAGGCTTCTTCAACGCGCATACTGGTATTGGGTGTGTTGCGTCCCATATGCGCGACCATCAACTTCAGATTAGGTACTTGCTTCAGAATCGCTTTAGCCTGTTCCGGTACGCTGTAACCCTCACTTGCCCGGAAGTGGATCAGCATTGGCACACCAGCCTCCGCCATCGTCTGATAAGCCCTGATCAGGTCAAATCGTTCTGGCGCATACAAAATGTTCTGCTGCTTAAAACCCATCATGCCTTTCAAAAGCCAGGATTCGGTATCATCGCCCACCAGTCCAAATGGAATCATACGATCAGGGTAGGCCTGATAGGCATCCAACACATAATCATTCGCCAGGACACGATCAACTTCTTTTAGTGGGAAGCCGAAAACAATCGCCCGATCAACCTCATTGGCGTTCATCACATCGATCTGGCTGGCAACGCTGTTTTCCATTCGGTCCTGGAACGCCGGACGGCTCCTGCGCTCCTCGGAAATTGGCTCACTGAAAAAGCTTTCCAGCCCAATATGAACGTGGCTGTCAATGACGGGCATCTTTACAACTCCATATGGGCGACCTGGCCCATAGTCTGTACGGTATTCCCCGTATCATCGCGATAAATTTCCATGGTGAGTTCATGCTGGCCGCCAGGATAATAAAGCTGGATATACTCCACTGGACGTTCCTCATTGGTGTACGTCACCCTGTTGACCGCCAATACAGGGGAATGTGTGGAAATCCCCAGCGCATAGGAGATTTCGTCATCGGCAGCGATCGCGGTGATGCGTTGTGATGCCCGTTTGAGCGTGATACCTGCCTTGGCAGTCAGCAGTGCATAAATCGGCGTTGTTTCTACTTCCTCTGGGCTGATGATGCGCCCGACTTCATAGGGCAAATAGATAACCGCATAGGCTACGGGAATGCCATCAACGGTATGCCGCCGCTTAATCTGTAGCACTCTTTCAGATGGATTAAGTTCTAATAAGGAAGCCAGACGGCCAGTGGCTTGTAGCGTTTCAAAGCTGAGGCTTTCCATCACCTGCGTGGGGTAGGCGGTGGTCATCATCTCTGCGAAGCCTTGCAGCGTCTGTAAATTCTCTTCGATCTTCCGTGGATAAACGAAGGTCCCTTTACCTGCCTGCCGCATGATCAGATGGTCATCGGCCAATAACTGTAGCGCCTTGCGTACTGTCACACGGCTTAATCCATATGTTTCTGCCAATTGTTCCTCAGTTGGCAGCACATCATGGATATCATATTCACCCGTTTCAATTTGCTTCCGTAACAGGTTGTAAAGTTGTTGATAAAGTGGGATAGGGCTGTCGCGTCGGATAATCATCTCTCAAAATCACCTTTGGAGGTGTGTTTGCTGCACATTTGTATCCTCTACGGCCTAAGTTGTATCATATTGTATCTAATTGTATTGTTCTGTCAAAAATCCAACGAATGTATTAGTAGATTTCCGAAGTGAGAAAACCCTTATTATTAGGATGGTAACAGTGCATATTTCAACCGCACAACAAAAGAGCCATTTCTCACGAATACTTGAGGAATGGCTTTTTTATAGGCCTAGTAAAATTTAGATCGCGGATTCGGCTTACTTATCTAAAAGATAGTGTATTTCATATATTGTTTGGCAAAAACACAGGATCGTAGCAAATAAAGCTAAAGCCTTAGAAATGCACTTTTCGCTAATTTAGATTCTATGGAGGGTTGTAGCTTTGTGATCGTGCTTTGACTTCGAAATTTGTATAAGAATGAATCGAATGGCCTCAGGTTGCTATTAGTGGCTTAAGAAGATTAGTTCGAATAGTCGCTAAAACGGTCAACATTTCTTAACCAAGAAGCATCGGCAGGAATCCGCCGACGAATGCATCACCTAGACCGACCGTGGTTCCGATTTGCTGCTCAATATAGGCCACTGGAACGCAGCAGAAATGGGCGTCCACTGCCCCATTTATTTTGTCTGCAAATTCTGCGCCCATCGGATTCGGGGCAAAGTTCTCGATTTTTTGATAGTGCTCCAGTGTAATATCATCTCCGTAGCAAAAGCGCGTTGTTGCCAGGGTCGTTGCCGATTTCAGTGCTTTTGAATACTGGGCTGTGTTGTCACCATAGGCCAGCGCCCAATACTGGGTATGAACGATAATCGTTGGTATCGGGAATTGTCGTTTAAGATCAGCCAACGCTTGTCTGACCTGGCCAACATCGAGCAAATCCACTTGCCGATGCAGATAGCCTTGAAGCTCATCCTCATTCAGCGCGTAGATGTCAATATAGTCAGCTAAAGCATTGACCATAAGCGGGCTGAATCGAGGCTCATGGAAGCCAGCATCTTCATAATAAACCAGGGCATCGCCTGGGAGCTTATCCATGATTCTCTTGAGAGACTCAATCCGATCCAAGAACAGTTCTTCACTGTGCATAGCATTAAAGCCAGAAATCAAAAAGACCTTTGCATCTGTGACCAGATCAGCAAAGTCCTCATTGATATTCATCTCGATATTGACACTATCGCTGTGGTAGATGAGCCGCGTGGCATGTTTTGTGCAGATGTCGATGTCATTGGCCTGTACACAGATGTTTTTGCCAAATTGGACGATTAGATGTGGATACGATTTTTCTTCTGTGCCGCTGCAAACAAAGGGACTATCCGACGGAATAAGCTTTCGGACCTGGTCATTCATCGTGACAAGGTGCAGTACAGACGTATAGCCCAATTTGCGCATCGCGATGGCAGCCCGGACCGACGTTCCGCCTAATGTAATTTTGTTCTCAAAATGCCTGGAAAATTCTTCAATAATGTCAGACGAGGCAACAAAGCGTTCCCCACCGCTGCCGATCTTCATAAAACCAAGAACCGAAACGACAAGATCGCGCTCAGAACGTATAGAATGGTCGATACCTAATTCGTCATCGTGAATGTCATATTCTAAGATGAGTCTTTTAATAGCTTCGGAGTTCCAGGCAATTTCATAGTCGATATTATTGCCAAATCCCAGAGCAATTTTTTCTGTCATAGAGACCCCACTCAACCGTTGGCGTGGTTCATCAAGTCTGCGATAAAGACAACTGATTGTCCGGCAGTTGCTTTATCGCAAACCAGAGTAAACTTTTTGGCCCAAGCCTTGAAATTCCTAGTAAAGGTCAGCTTTGCCAGCAGCATCAAAAAGTTTAATTTTGTGATGGGCGACGACCTTCATGGCATCGATACAGGCAGGGTAGATGGTGACTGGCTCATACCGATTTGGATCGGCCAGCAGTTCACGACATTTCTGATAGAACGCGGACTTGATGTCGCTGGAAATATTAATCTTGTTGATGCCCAGCTTGACCGATTGTGCGATTTCATCATCAGGGTTCGCCGAACCACCATGCAGCACCAGCGGAATATCCACCCTCGACGTGATCTCTTTGAGTAAATCCAGTTTCAGTTCCGGCTTCTTATCTTTTGGATAAATACCATGTGCCGTACCAATCGCGACAGCGAGGGTATCCACATTCGTTTCCTGGACAAAAGTCTCAACATCATCTGGATTCACATAGATAATTTCTTCCGTACCCGCTTCGGCATCTGCACCTGTAGTGCCAATCGTACCGAGTTCGCCCTCTACAGATACATTGACAGCATGGGCGATTTCGACAGCCTGCTTGCTGATGGCGATATTTTCCTCTAGCGGACGGGTGGAAGCATCGATCATGACAGACGTAAAGCCGCATTGGATCGCTTCCAGAATCTGCTTCAATGATCCACCATGATCCAGGTGGATACATACCGGAACGCTCATCCTATGCGCTTCTTCGACGGCGGATTTAATAAACGACGGCCGCACAAATGCCAGTTCGTCTGGGTGAATCGCAAAGATAACAGGGGAGTTCGCTTCTTCTGATGCTTCGATCACACCACGGAGCAGCATGCTATTGCTAATGTTAAACGCGGGCACAGCGAAATGATTGGCATGGGCTACGGCCAATAATTCTTTCATGTTGAGCAACATGTTATTGGTATCTCCTTCTTGAGATGATATGAAACTTTAAAACCCTTGGATAAATGTCGTAACTACCCTATTTATATTTAACCTTTAATAGACCCTGCCGACATGCCAGCAATAAAATAGCGCTGGAACAGCAGGAACAAAATCAATACAGGCAGGGAACCTAAAACGCTCATTGCCATCATCTGGTTCCACTCAAAGGAGTGTTGACCCATCAGAAGCTGGATGCCGACGGGAACCGTTCGCATGTCATTGGTTCTTGTCAACGTTAGGGCAAATAGGAACTCATTCCATGCCAGCATAAACGTATACACCCCAACGGAGACAATCCCAGGTAAAGAAATCGGAACCAGGATTCTCCACAAAATGATGAAGCTGCTCCCACCATCAATCATGACTGCTTCGTCAAGGTCCCTGGGCAACGTATTGAAGTACCCCGTCATCATGATGATGGCGTACGGGAGTGTAAAGACCATATATGTCAGGATCAATGCCCAATAGCTGTTATAAAGCTGCAACGATACGATCAGGCCGAAGTACGGGATCATCAGCGTAATCGGTGGTACCGACTGCACACCAATGATAATCAGGTTCAATGTACTCTTGAACTTGAAATCGTACCGACTAAAGGCATATCCAGCTAAAATGCCTGTGATCAATGTGAATAGTGTAACCACAAAAGACACTAAATAGCTGTTAAAAAAGAACCGTTGCTGTTGCGGATTCGTAAGAACAGCGGAATAGGCTGCAAAGGAGAAGGAATCGTCAATCAGTTGCGGTGGATAGGCGAAGATCTCTGTATTGGATTTAAACGAAGAAGCCACCATCCACAAGACAGGCAGTCCGGCAAAGAGTGCCCCAGCTACCAGCCCGACGTACAGCAGTATTTTTGTCAGATGAATCGTTCCAAGCCGTGACGTCATTTTATTCACTACTTAATCTTTGATTTCGCACGTAAAAAATAGCCACAAAAAGAGACAGCGCCAGAATCACCATAGCCGTTGTTGATGCCAGAGAAAACTCGTTGGAACTGAACGCCAGCTTATAAGTAAACGTACTCAACATCTCTGTCGCGCGGATCGGACCGCCGCCTGTTGTCATCCAGATCAACGTAAATTGGTGGGTTGTCCAGATAAAGTCAAGCATGCCCAGGCTGATAATAATCGGCTTCAGTTGCGGCAGTGTGACGAAACGAAATAGCTGTACCCCACTGGCGCCATCAACTTTTCCGGCTTCATATAGATCATTGGGGATACCCTGTAAACCAGCCAGGAAGCTCACCATATAGAACGGATATCCCGCCCAGATATTAATGAAGGTAACGGTGTTTAGCGCCAAGTCTCTCGAACTCAGCCATTCGGTTGGGCTATCAGCAAGCCTCGATATGCTCATTAAGTAGTTGACAGCCCCATTTGGATTGAGCAATAGCCGCCAGAGAATCGCAATGATTGATGCCGTGAAGACCCAGGGCAAGATATAGATCACCCTGAAAATTGCCTTTGTAATTGGGTTGAGAGTCTTCGCATTTAACAGCATGGCAAATGACAGGCCGAGCAGAAAGTGTCCAATCACGCTGACAATCGCCAGGAAGAGGGTATTCCTAAGTGCCTGAAGAAATTTGTCATCCGACAGAATTTCAATGTAATTGCTCAGACCAACAAATGTCGGATCGGTCCGCGTAATGATGACGTTGTCCATCAGGGAGTAATAAAACACTGTGGCAATAGGAATAAATGACAGCACTGCTATCAGGAAGAGTGTTGGTGATAAATAGGCAAAAGGGATAAATTGCTTTTTCATTTTCTACCTAGAAGAAGTTTATTTCCTAGAGCAGTAGATCGGCAGCTTTTCATATTTTGGAATCGTTTTCAAAAGAAGGCTGCAAGATTAATGCGTCTTGCAGCCTCCCTGACTCACTTCAGAGAAGGAGCATAGCCCACTAAGGGTTATTCAAAATGACTCATCCAGGCTTCCTGGGCATTAGCCAGGAAGTCTTCTAGTGAACTATCACCATCCAGGTAAAGCTGGAATTCTTCATCGAATTCACGCATCAGGTTTTCCGCGACGGGTAGGCCAGTGAACTCATTGGCAAGATAACCTGTTTGGAAAACTTCAAACGCTGCCGCAAACAGTTCATCTGTTTCCACAAAATCTGGCGTGGAATTGACATTGCCGGGGAACGCATTGGCAATCGATGAGAGTTGTGTATTGATGTCTGCGCTCATCAGGAATTCAACCAGTTTCCAGGCTTCTTCCTGATGTTCACTGTTTTCTGCGACGCCAATGCCCCATGAAGCATACGGCAGACCACGCGGTCCATCGTAGCCTTCAGTTGCGGGCAGGGCGGTGATGGCAAAATTCAGCTCTGGGTTTCTTTCGCGAATCAAATTGATATGGGCCAGTGAATCGACCATCATACCAACGCGACCGTTCGTGAATTCCTCAACCTTGTCTTGCTCACGCATCGTGAACGCACCAGGAGCAATAACACCCGCATCATACAGGCCCTTGATGAATTCGATGGCGCTGCTGACGTCTTCATTGTCAACCAGGTTCGGCAGGCCATCGGCCATCATGCTGCCACCGCTGGCCCAGACCCACGACATCACATCATTCTGAATACCGTTAGGCTGTTCAAGCGACAGGGGCAGGACCCAGCCATAAACATTGTTCGCAGTGTCTGTCAACTGGGCGGCTGCATCAGCAAATTCGGCGCGTGTCATCGGTGCTGCTTCAATACCTGCTGCTTCCATCAGGTCCAGATTGACAAATACCGGATAGACGAAGTTGACAACAGGAATCATATAGGTGGAACCATTCAACTGAATCTGGGCTGCTAGTTCGGAATCATCAAACATAGCCGCACTCATCAGCGCAGACAGGTCAGCCAGTGAACCCTGCTGAACAAAGTCATTGACCCATGCACCGTCCAGGCCGACAACATCGGCCATGGTACCAGTAGCTGCGCCGGCAACAATCTGATCTCTGGTTGTCGAGTAGGGTCCGCTGATCAGTTCAACTGTAATGCCGGGGTTCTGGGCTTCAAATTCATCCATCAATGCTCTGAAGGCACCTTCGGGTAATTCCGGCTCCCACCATTGTTGGAATTCAAGTGTGACATCTTGGGCTAAAACAGCGCCGCCGACTGCAATGAGTAGGGCCAGGGTCATCAATAAAACTACTGCATACTTCCGCATGTCGAGCTTCTCCTCTAAAAATTGCCAATATCTAAATAAATAAGCCGGGTAAATCTTCATGCGTAATGGACCGTTTTGTCCTGTTCTCCTGAGTTCTTTACATAAATACGCTCCTGTCTGCTTTCGCTAATATTTGCGATGATCGGTTGCCCGCGATGTTTTAGAAGCCGACTGCATCGCTGCATCGGAGTGCTCTACACAAATACCTACGAACAAAGCCTCGGTTAAAGCAAGCATCGCCAGGCTGGAATCTAATCGCTCTTCACGGAAGTGACTGACTCGCATAGCTGTGAATAAACAGAGGTCCCCGTAACGAGTCAGCGGAGAATCCGAGTGGTTAGTGATACACACCGTTTTGGCACCATGTTCTTTTGCCAGTTGGAGTGCATGTACCGTATCTTTTGAACTACCTGTATGAGAAATGCCGATGGCGACGTCTTCTGACGAAATCAGCGAGGCATACATTTCTTGCATCGTTGGGTCAATAGAAAAACGGCTCTGGAGGCCAATTTTTGTCAGGCGAAAATCGAGGTCCATTGCAATCGGTATGGAATTGCCAGAGGCAAATAGAACGATTTGGCGACATTTATGGATGGCCTGGATCGTCTCCGCCAGCACAGACATTTCCAGAATGCCGATGGTATCCTCTAGCGACCGGAACCCCATTGCCATTGCTTTTTGTACAGCCGTAGCCGGATCATCATCTGGCATCAGGTCTTCATGGATGATGGACATTGGCGAAACCATATCTTCCGCCAGTCGAATTTTCAGCGCATGGAAGCCTGAATATCCCAGAGACTGAGCAAATCTCACCACGCTGGCATCACTTACACCTGCACGGGACGCCAGTTCTGTAATGGTGAGGTTGATGGTTTCTTGGGGCGCGTTAAGGATAAACTGCGCTACTTTTTTGGGGGTGCCTTTTAGCTTAGGCATCGCATCGGAAATAATAGAGAGTGAACCGCGATTGTTAGTGTCTGAACTATTCATAATTACAATAATGATTTCTCTTGAAAATTCTTTTCATAATTAAACCATATATGAAAATTTATGTCAATATATCTGGCGCGGCTGATCAGAATCAGGGAGGCGAATCGAAGCTAGACTTAAAAAACTTTCGACATCAAACGAGTCACATTGAATGCGTTGTTACTCGTCAGAATAATCAGGAAACTAAGCTGTCGGCGGTCTGGGAGCCATTAGCACAAATCGTATCGTTGATGAACAGCTAGCCAAAACCTTGAACGTGGCTGTTGTGTCAGTTAGGCGCGTACGCCCGATGATAGTCCAGTTTGTCCAGGCACAATTGGGAACAAAAATGTGGTTTAAAGGGGGACCAATCAGATGCGCTGATGATACGATCTGCTTTAGATTCATCGTGTTTGCCACCGTGCCCTGTCGTGGAAATATCATCAAGGCGCTTATGGCACAATTGGTCTTACATCATCCGAGATAGGCGGACAGGATTTGGGGATCTTTCCGAAGATCGTTGGCCGAACCTGCTTTCACAATCAGGCCGCGCTCCAGTACGTAGACATAATCGGCAACCTGTAGGGCTTTGCGTGCGTTCTGCTCCACCAGAAGAATAGGGATACCCAGGGCTTTGATGTCAGCGATGATGCCGAATACCTCGTTGACGAGAAGGGGTGCCAGCCCCATACTTGGTTCATCGAGCATCAACAATTCCGGCTGCATCATTAACGCCCTACCAACCACCAGCATTTGCTGTTCGCCGCCGCTGAGCAGACCGGCTTTCTGCATTCGCCGTTCGCTCAGGCGTGGGAAGCGGGAAAAAATACGTTCCAGCTCGGTGTCGGCTAGGTCGTCGCGTCTCAGGTGAGCGCCCACAGACAGATTTTCCTGCACGGACATGGTCGCAATGACCTGGCGGCCCTCTGGGACCTGGACCAGACCAAGTTTCGCTACCCGATCGGCACGCCACCCTGTAATGTCCTGCCCCTTGAACATGATGCGGCCACCGGTCGGTCGGAGCAACCCACTAAGCGTATTGAGGATGGTAGTTTTTCCAGCTCCATTCGCGCCAATCAGGCTGATGACCTGGCCCTCACTCAACTGGAAGGATACGCCACGCAGCGCCTTAATTGCGCCGTAACTGGTATGTAAATTATCGACCTCAAGCAGCGCCATCGTCGTCTCTTCCCAGATAGGCCTCAATAACAACTGGATCGGTTCTGATTTCGTCTGAGGTTCCGTGTGCAATAATCTGACCAAAATTCAGCACATAAATCTCGTCACAAACCTGGTGTATCAGGGACATATCATGCTCGATAACCAGGATGGACAGTCCATCATTGCGCAGGTCTTGTATATGTTCGCCCAGTGCTTTGGTTTCGGTGGGATTCATGCCTGCGGTCGGTTCGTCGAGCAGGAGCACTTTTGGCTCGGTTGCCAAAGCCCGTGCGAGTTCCAGACGGCGCTGGTCGCCATAGGGCAGGTTACCGGCAGCCATTCCAGCGACAGAGGCCAACCCAAATCGCTCCAATAGCTCCTCAGCGCGAGCGCGATACTGGCGCTCCTCACGTCTATAACGTGGGCTGAAGAAAACTGCTTCTAATATATTGGCCCGGCCCAGGCTGTGCTGACCCACCAGCAAGTTCTGGCGAACGGTCATCTCGCCAAAGAGTCTGATATTCTGGTAGGTTCGCGCGATACCCAACCGCGTGATACGGTGCGAAGGTTCTTTTTCGATAGGCTGGCCGTCAAACAAGATCTGACCCCCGTTAGGGTGATCGAGACCGCTCACATTGTTAATCAGAGTGGTTTTGCCCGCGCCGTTGGGGCCGATAAGTCCGACGATTCGTTGGGGGGGGACCGACAGGCTTACACCTGATAAGGCTTGCACACCGCCAAAACCGCGTGAAACGTTGATAAGTTCCAGCATAGTCAGTTTGCCCTGGTAGTGGAATGCCCGGAATTCTCATCAGGCGGGCTTTCGGGTCTGTTGGTGAAGCGCCGGATGAATTTGGACCAACTGGTCGTATTGATGAGACCGCCTGGCAGGTAGACAATCACCACCAGAAGTACCAGGCCGGTGAACACACCGCGATACTCTTTCAAAAAGCGCAGGCTTTCGGGCAATGCAGTTAATACCAGGCCACCGACAATCGGGCCAAACCAGGTCGACGTGCCGCCCAATACCGCAAAGGCTAGAATATCGACTGTCTTATCAAAGCCAAATGCCTGTGGGGTCACGATCCGGGTGAGATGACCGCTGAAAACGCCCGCTGCTCCCGCCAGGATAGCACTCATAATAAAGACCACATTTTTGACATACACAACATTGATCCCCATGCTGGCGGCGGCGATCTCATCCTGGCGAATAGCCGTCATGGCGCGCCCCAGTCGGGAGTGGTGCAGGCGAGTCAAAAAGAACATCAAGATCAGGAGAAACAGTATCAGGTGCCAGGATTCTGTCAGTTTCGGAATACCTTTGATACCACGCGCCCCTTCAATTAAAGTGAAACGAACCCTTTCCCCCTGCACCAGAGTCAGGATTGAACCAACGAAATCGTCAAAATTTAGGATCATGATGCGGACGATTTCGCCGAAACCAATGGTGGCAATGGCAAGATAAATATCGCGCAACCGGAGCGTTGGTATGCCAATCGGAATTGCAATCAGGCCAGCAGCGATCATGCCGCCCAACAAGGCCCCAAACAATGGCAAATCGAACGACTGGGTCAGGATGACGCCCACATATGCGCCAATTGCCATGAACCCCGCATTCGCCAGAGAGAAAAGCCCACAATAAAGTGTCAGATAGATACTCACACCAAGAATGGCATTCACCAGCATGAACTGGAAAACAGGCTCAGTAATGCCGATAGGCTTCAGAATTTCAATCAGTCCGTTAATCAGTGCGTCCATTGTTAAGCCCTGGTGCTCTCGGATTGGCCCAACAAACCCTGTGGACGCACGAGAAGAATCGCAAACAACAGTAAGAATACGACGGCATTACGATAACTGCTCCCGCCGAGTACGACGCTAATGACCTGCAAACCGGCGACGAGATAGCCACCCAGTACCGCTCCCTGGATACTGCCCATTCCGCCGAGCACAATCGCTGTCAGGCCAATTAAAGCGACATCTTCCCCTATGAAGGGGGTAACATTCAAGAACACCACGCCGTAAAACATCCCTGCTGCGCCGCCGAACACCCCGGCTAAAAAGAAGGCAAATACAAAAATCCGGCTCACATTGATACCTAAAAGCGCCGCGGTTTGCTGGTTGAAAGCAACGGCCCGCATATGCTGGCCGATCTGTGTTCGGCCTACCAGATATTGCATCAGAATCGTCAACAGTAGGGAGACCACAACAATAATCATCCGGATAGGCGCGATTCGGATGGAGAGCGACTCGATGATGATCGGGTCGAGCGACACCAGTTCGCGTGGGAAGTAAGCTTCGGTGCGCCCGAACTGCTGAAGGAAGATCAACTGTCCGATGTTTACGATCAGGATAGCCGCCCCGATGCTGCTGATGAGCTGTGCGATGCGAGGGGCGTTGCGGCGTCGGAGCGGACGGAAGGCAACAAACTCCAATGTCACGCTCAAAAGACCTGCTCCCACCATTGCCAGGATGAACGCCAACCAGAGCGGCGTGCCCAGTTGATTCACCGCCAGGACACCAAAGAAGGCGCCGGACATGAAAATCGCACTGTGTGCCAGGTTTAAAACGCCCAAAATGCTAAAGACCAGTGAATACCCCAGGGCAAACAGACTGTAGATAGCGCCTAGAGATATGGCATTCACAACTTGCTGAAGGAGAGTATCCATAAGTGCTTAGTCGCTTGCAATGCACATTAGGTAAGGTGGAGGAGAACAGGCCCCGAGAGACCTGAACTCCACCAACAATTGATGCTACTATATCAAGGGGGCAGTTCTGTCGGACTATTCTTCCGCGCCTAGAACTGCGAATTTGCCGTCTTGAGCGATCTGGACAACAGGATCGTGAATCGGATTACGGTCTTCCGCAAAGCTGAACAGACCCAGTGGGCTGGGGAAGTCCTGAATAGCAGCCAGCGCATCGCGGATTTCAGTGCGATCTACCGAGTCAGCACAGCGAATCGCGGTGGCGTACAGCCAGGCACCTGTGTATGCCTGGGCAGCGAACTGGTCCGGGGCAGCTTCATAGGCCTCTTCAAAATTCATGGCAAATTCTACGCTCAATGGAGCGGGGTTGGCAATGTTCCACGCTGCACCAACAATCACACCGTTGGAGGCCTCTCCACTCTGTTCTAACACCGCTGGCGAATTGAGACCGTTACCACCAATAATCGGGCCTTCATAACCCAGGGCGCGAGCCTGCGTAATAATCTGAACGGCTTCAGCGGCCAGGGCGGAAACGACCAGCGCATCCGGTTCTCCGGCAATCAGGGACGTCAGTTGGGGATTGAAGTCCACATCACCCCGCGCGAAAGTCTCCTCACCGATGATCTCGATGTTGTTGTCTTCCAGGGCCTGGACAAATACATCGTAACCACTCAAGGTGAAATCATCGTCATTGCCATAAAGCACACCGACCCGTTCCAAGCCGAGAATCGTCGTGGCCTGTGCAATTGTCCCAGGGATCACAGAGCTTTCTGGAAGGCTATCCCGGAATACGTAATCACCCATGTCGGTGATACCGATGGCGGTGTTGCTGACACCCATGACGGAAGTCCCGTTTTCCTGGGCCACTGGGTCCGCGGAAAAGGCTTCAGTGGATAGCGTTGGTCCCAGTACTGCGACCACCTGATCTTCTTCTACCAGTTTAGTCATAGCAGCGATTGCTTGTTCGCCATCACCCGCCGAATCTTCGGTAATCGCCACCAACGTTACACCTTCGCCCAGGTAACCGCTCTCGTTGATTTCCGTCAGTGCCAGTTCAACGGCCTGGGATTGTGACCCACCGTAGACGGAAATAGGGCCGGACAGGCCGAAGATCGCGCCGATGGAGACCGTCTCCGGTAAGTTTTCGGGCGCGGGACATTCATCCCAGAAACCAATTTGAACATCCTCGGTGGCTACCTCATCCTGAGCCATTGCGACGAATGGCAGTAAGGCAACGCTCGTTATGATCAGCAGATATAGAACAATGCGAGATCTTTTCATGAGTTTGCTCCATTTTGCGAAAGAAAATGAAAAATTTAGGACCTTGTGGAAGTTTAGACACTAACCGGATTTCGCGCAAAAAATGGGGCATAGTCTAGCCAACCCGTGATGAGTACCAATCGAAATCAATAATGCTACGCTGCTCGTTCTTCTACCATTTGTGAAATTAGTATGTGATATAGGCAATTAACTCGACTACAGAGTTCGCCAAAGCACCAATAACTTGCGAAAAAGTACACGCCGATTTAACATTATGTTAATCTTAATGAGATCAGATTTAAACACTTTTTAATGAACTACAAGGAGCTACGTAATGCGTAAATTCTTTCATCACATCCCTCTCACTTTGATCATTCTCTCGATGCTTTTATTGGTAATTGCCCCTGTTTCTGCCCAAGAAGATACGCTCACAGTACTCTGCACGCCGCAAGAAGATTGGTGTGTAGAGATGACGGCAGCCTTTGAAGCTGAAACAGGCATTCAGACCAACTATGTTCGCCTCTCGTCCGGTGAATCGCTGGCGCGTATTCGTGCGAGCCAGGAAGATCCTGAATTCTCCGTTTGGTGGGGCGGCCCGGCTGATGCCTTCATTGCTGCTAAAGAAGAAGGCCTGCTTGACCAGTATGAATCTCCCAATGCGGAAATTATTCCTGATCAGTATAAAGATGCGGACGGCTATTGGACCGGTGTATACGTTGGTGCGCTCGGTTTTTGCTCCAATGTTGACATTCTAGACGAACTCGGTGTAGATGCGCCCACATCTTGGGCTGACTTGCTGGCACCGGAACTGGAAGGTTTTGTCGCTATGGCACATCCTGCGACATCCGGTACAGCCTTCACAACTTTCTGGACCAACGTAACCCTCGCTGCTGACGCATTGGAAGCGGAAGAAGAGGGCACAGGCTACGACGAAGACGGCGCGCCAACACAAGCCGCAGTCGATGCAGCCTTTGAATACTTCGCCCAACTCAATAACAACATCCTTCAATACACACGCTCTGGTTCTGCGCCCGGTACGCTGGCAGGGCAGGGCGAAATCGCCGTTGCGATCATCTTCTCCCATGACTGCGTCAAATTGCAGGAAGAAGGCTTTGAAGGCATCCTTACGACGACATTCCCTGAAGAAGGCACCGGTTATGAAATTGGCGGTATGGGTATCATCGCGAATGGCCCTGAGCCGGAAGCAGCCCGTATGTGGTATGACTGGACACTGACTGCCGCTGCACAGGAAATTGGTGCGACGGTCAATTCTCTGCAACTGCCGACCAACCCTGACGCTGCGATTTCAGACCTGGCTGTGAACCTCAGTGAAATCAACGTGGTTGACTACAACTTTGCTGCCGCTGGTGCTAGCCGTAACGAAATTGTCGAACGCTTCGACGCGGAAATCGCGACAGCACCTACTGAATAACTCGAAGTTAGTTACCAAATAATGTAAAGCCTCCGTTCATTTATGGACGGAGGTTGAATTTCTTTATGTCATATCGGAGAGAGAATATTGCAGGCCACTAGTTTGAGGAATCCAGTCCAGCAAATTCGCATGATTATGCGAGATCCTCTATTGGCAATTGTGCTGTTAGTGATGATCTTTTTTGTCATCGTGGCAATTCTTTTACCACTCCTGGCCATGATTGGTGCAAGCGTCTCGCCAGAGGGTATACCCGTTTTTTCCGAGTACCTGACTTCGCACGTCTATCTCGAAATTATTCGCAACACATTGGTTCTTGGCGCGGTAATTGGCACAACAGGGACCGCAGTCGGCTTCCTGATGGCCTTTGTCCAGGTTAAGCTGGATGTGCCGTTTAAGCGCTTCATGCACATTGTCTCGCTTGTTCCAGTGATTTCACCGCCCTTTGCCCTGGCGACGGCTACGATTGTGCTCTTTGGACGCAACGGCAGCATTAGTCGCGGGCTTTTCGGTGTGCGCTATGATATCTACGGCCTGGATGGCCTTGCTATCGTGATGACGTTGTCGTTCTTCACGATCTCATACCTCAATTTGCGTGGCATGATGCTCGCACTTGATCCTGCCCTGGATGAAGCTGCGACTAACCTGGGTGCAAATAAATGGCGTATTTTCCGTACGGTAACGCTCCCCATGCTCATGCCCGGCATCGCGAGTTCATTTCTGCTGCTATTTGTAGAAGCGATTGCTGACCTGGGTAATCCACTCGTAATGGCAGGGAACTACGAAGTGCTGGCGACGCGCATTTATGTCACCATTATTGGCTTATATGATACAACTGGCGCGGCTGTTCTCTCAGTCATTTTGCTCGTTCCTTCGTTGAGTGTATTTATCGTCCAGCGCTACTGGATTTCTCGCATGAGCGTAGTCTCGGTAACAGGCAAGCCATCCGGCACGCCGCAGACTATCGACCATCCATTTGTTAAGTGGTCGTTGTTCGGGCTGGCAATGGGCATCTGTCTGCTGATCGTCCTGATATATGGAACGATTGTGCACGGCGCATTTGTAACGGTGCCAGGTGTCCGCTGGGATTGGACGCTTGATCACTTTGATTTTGTTATCAATGGGATCGGTTCCCAGGCCATGCGGGATACGACGACTTTGTCGGTTATTGCGACTCCCATCGCTGGCCTCGTGGGTATGGTGATCGCATTTCTTGTTGTCCGTAAAGAATTTTTCGGTCGCTCCGCGCTCGACTTTGGGACGATGTTGGGCATTGCCGTACCAGGTACGATTATTGGTATCGGCTATATTCTGATGTTTAACACGCCCGTTTCAATTAACCTGCCTCTGCTTGGTGATATAGACCTGATACCAAAACTGACAGGGGGGCGAGCTGTCTTTGGCGGGGCACTCGCGATTGTCCTGGTATACGTGGTACGCAGTACGCCTGCGGCATTGCGGTCTGGAACAGCGGCCCTCTCTCAGATAGACCCATCTATCGAGGAGGCATCGATCAGTCTGGGTGCAGATAGCGCCCGCACGTTCCGGCGCATCACCCTCCCCCTGATCCGGCCCGCTTTCCTCGCAGGTTTGATTTATGCTTTTG
The DNA here is from genome assembly GCA_020634165.1 of Anaerolineaceae bacterium. Classification (GTDB taxonomy): domain Bacteria; phylum Chloroflexota; class Anaerolineae; order Aggregatilineales; family Phototrophicaceae; genus Phototrophicus. The sequence continues at coordinate 1,925,948 of JACKCF010000001.1, forward strand.
CGCGCTCAATGACGACCATTTCTGCCATCATCTTTTTGACGACACCGCAAACGAAAATCATGACGCAGCAGATTCTGAATGAGGTGGAGAATGGTCGTTACGGCAACGCATTTGCTTATTGCGTCATCTTGATTGGAATTGTCATGGTAGCTATCTCTGTTCTGTACTTCCTGGTTGGTTCTACGACCGGTACAGAGCAGCGCATCGAAGGAGGACTGTGATGTCAGAACGTGACATTCGGCTGAAGCTGGAAAATCTGGTTAAAGAGTTTCCTGAACGTGGCGGCAAAGGCACAGTCCGCGCGGTAGATTCCATCAGCCTCAACATATACAGCGGTGAGTTCCTGACGCTGCTCGGCCCATCCGGTTGCGGCAAGACGACAACACTGCGTTTGATAGCAGGTTTTGAAGGCCCGACAAGTGGCCAGATTCTCCTTGACGGTAAGGACATCACCCCGCAGCCACCCAATAAGCGTGATATGGCACTTGTTTTCCAGAATTACGCGCTTTTCCCCCATATGTCTGTGTTTGATAACGTGGGCTATGGTCTACAGACCCGGGGCATGTCTCGCTCGGATATTCGCGATAAGGTTGAAGAAAGCCTCGGTCTGATGGGCTTGAAGGGGCTTGGTGACAGGCGGCCCAATCAACTGTCCGGCGGCCAGCAGCAGCGTGTTGCTCTGGCCCGTTCGCTCATCATGGAGCCACGTATTTTGCTGTTTGATGAACCTCTCTCTAACTTGGATGCAAAACTCCGTGTTCAGATGCGCAGCGAAATTCACAGTCTGCAACGCCGCCTGAACATCACCAGCATCTATGTAACGCACGATCAGATCGAAGCAATGGCGCTTTCAGATCGAGTTGTCGTGATGAATGGGGGACAGATCGAGCAAATTGGTTCGCCGGAACAGATCTATCGTTATCCGGCATCGCGTTTCGTCGCTGATTTCATCGGTCGCGCGAATTTCGTGCCTGTGGCAATTGATTCAACCAATAATGGAACGGCCCAGATCAACGTTTTAGGGCGTGAATGTCAGGTGCCATTGCAATTCGACTATCGTGCAGGTATGGATGTCGTTGCCATGCTGCGTCCAGAAGTACTTAGCTTGCGAGAAGATCCCACACTACAACAAGTTCAGATTGAACAAACGATGTATCTCGGCTCAGAAGTCGAGTACATAGTGCGGTCTGGCGAGCAAACATTTGTGGTCGCAGAAAAAGACCCGCGCTTACAAAAGGTTTACTCCGAGGGTGGCACAGTCGGTTTGGACTACATATCCGAAGCGGTTCACCTATTGCCAGCCTGATCTATGTATGTAGCCACGATTAACGACCTATGATTGATCGACTTCTGCGTTCTGGGGGCAGGTCAACAATGCGTGATGTGTCGGAAATGCTAACGCGGCTGGCTTGAATTGGGGCATTGACCAGGTATTTTCTTATACGTCTTGACTTTATCGCGTAAATGTCATACGCTTGTGACAGCGCTGTCATATATGATTATTGCATAGATTGTTTTTGTGGAAGTTGCCAAGTTTGTCTCTTAAACCAGCAAACCTCACGAATAAAACCGTTACCCTGGATGACGTTGCCCAGGAAGCGGGTGTCTCACGCAAAACAGTCTCGCGTGTGATTAATGCCAATGGTTATGTCAGTGAAATAACGCGGCAGCGCGTCGAAAAAGCTGTAGAAAAGCTTGATTATCGTCCAAACCTTCTGGCACGTAGTCTCGCCTCGGATCGAAGCACCGTTATTGGCATTATCATTCCCAGTATCGCAAACCGATATTTCAGCCAGGTAATCGCTGGCATAGAATCCGTTGCCCAGGAGAATGCCTATAGCGTTCTACTGCTAAACTCCTATGGCGATATGAACCGAGAGCGCGATGCGCTCCATCTTCTTGAAGAACACCGCGTTGATGGCCTTGTTTACAACACACCATGTCTCGCAGTTGCCGATCTTAAGGACATGTTGCAACGGCAGAAAGCTTCGGTGATGATAGGCCATGACCCGATTGGCGATTTATCAGGTGTGGTCAATGTCGATATCTATTCGGCAATGATCGAGGCGGTGCAGCATCTGGTGGATGTCGGTCGCAGGCGAATTGCCTATATCAAGCCCGATGCGGACCAGCGATATCCCCATCGCAAACGCCTGGAAGGGCTGCAACAAGGGTTACGCAACCTCCACCTGGATACTGAACCGCTCTTAGTTGAAGCCATCGGTCGCGATATTGAAGAAACCAGTGATCGTGTCGAGGATTGGCTCAGAACACAGCCCGATGTCGATGCGATCATTTGCTACAACGATGAGCATGCCTTCGCTACCATTGAAGCCTGTGATCGTTTGGGATATCGAATACCTGAAGATATAGCCGTCGTTGGCTTCGATGATATTAGTCTTTCAAGAATTCAGCGCATCTCATTGACGACATTCCATATTCCTCGCTTTGAAGTTGGCGCAACCGCTGCGAGGATTTTATTCGAGCGTATCGGTGGGAACTTTGATACGCCGGAAGTGATGATTAAACCTGAATTTACCAAGCGTGACAGCACTCCAACGTAGCTTCTACCATAGCAAACGTATCTAAGAAATAGTGGAGGTTAGTATGAAATAAAAATTTCTTTTGCTCGGTGTGACAGCGCTGTCATATGGCGCGACTTCCCGATGATGAGCCAGTTTCTTATTAAATGAAGCCAAGTAGGAGTTAGAAGATGAAGCTTTCAAGACGTGATTTTTTGAAATTATCCGGCATAGCTGCTGCAACCACCGCAACCGGTGGGCTTGCCTCAATCATCCCGGCCGCAGCTCAGGATGAGATCGTGATGCAATGGTGGGATCACTTCCTGCCTCTCCAGCCACTTACTGAAAGTGTCTTTGCTGCATACAAAGAATCCAACCCTAATGTGACGGTTGAGTACAGTGTCTTTTCGCCGCCGGATTTAGGTCAGGCGCTTCAACTTGCTTATCCGAACGATCAGGCGCCTGATGTACACGCATTAGCCGGAATCAGCGTACCTATCCCTGCGCTTAAGAATGAAGGTTGGTTTGCTTCTATGGAGCCGTATATAACGGAAGAGTGGAAGAATAGCCTCCCGGAATCAATCTTCATTGAGGGTCGCACCACCTTTGGTGGCGAACTGTACAGCTTCCCGATCTTCAGCTTCCGCTCGCATGAAGCTCTCGTCTGGTTCGACAAAGAAATCCTTGCGGCTGCGGGCTACGATCCAGAAGTTGGTCCCCGTACCTGGGACGAATTCCGTGATGCAGCCAGGAAGATAACAGAAAATGGCAATGGAACGGTCTTCGGTTGGACGCAAGGTATCGGCCACACCGAGCGCATGGGCGCGACCTTGACACGCTTGGCCCAACTGGCTGGTATTTCCGGTGACATCGACTGGAATACAGGTGAATACGCCTATGGGGCAGATGCCTATGTCAATGCCCTGGAATTCCTGGTTTCGATGGAGCGTGATGGAAGCTTGTTCCCGACAGCGATCACAATTGATACGCGTAACGCTCGCTCACGTTGGGCAACCGGTAGCGGCGGCTTGTTCCTAGATGGCCCCTGGAATCCAGGCGTATTACAGGGCAACTTCCCTGAATTCCTCGACAAGATCGGTGTGTCCCAGGCACCCGTTCCCGATCTGGATACACCGTCTTACGCCTACGCACTGCCGAAAAGTGGTGACTTCTGGATTTCCTCGCAGTCAGATTACCCGGAACATGCAGCAGCTATCCTGCAGCAATTCACATCCGAAGACTACCAGATCAAATTGGCCGAGCGCATGGATCAGCCACCGCTTGACCTGGATACAGTCGCCAAAGCCAATGTTCATCCGACCTACGCACAATGCATGGACTTTTTCCGCGACATCGTTCGCCTCTCGCCAGATCCTCTCGTAAAGAATCCGGCAGTGGCAGAAGTACTTTCACGCATGAACGATATTCGCCCCAACCTGGGTGAAATCGTCCAGGGTGTCATCGCTGGCGAAGTATCGGATATTCCCGGAACGTTGCAAGCCTACTCAGACCAACTCACCGCCGAGCGTGAGCGTGCTATCACGGAAGCGCAGGCCGAAGGTTTTGAAGTCAGCCAGGATGACTGGGTGTTCTCCAACTGGGACCCGACTGCTGATTACACATCCGACATGTATGGCGCATAGGGTCGTTTTATGGCTGCGTTGTCATCAAAGAACGGGAGCGTACCAGCCGCGCTGGTGCACTCCCGTATACTTAGCAAATTATGGCAGGACCGCCTGATTTATCTTTTCCTGCTGCCAACGGTCATTCTCTTTGGCTTGTTTACGCTGTATCCGATGATCGCCAGCTTCCTGCTGTCCTTTCAGGATTGGAACGGATTCTCTCGCGAAGCGACCTACGTTGGATTAGCCAACTATCAGGAGGTCATTGCCGACCCGCAGTTCTGGCTGGCATTCACCAACACCATTGTGTTTATGGTTGTCACGGTGCCCATCCGTGTGACGCTGGCATTGATCCTCGCCCTTATATTGAATAATCCGAAATTGCCATTTGCAGGCCTGTTCCGTACCGCACTCTTCCTACCAGTAGTCACGACGATGGCCATCATCGGTGTCGTCATGACCTTTGTCTTTGACCCAGTAGGCGGTCCGGTCAATCAGGTCTTGCTGGATACCAACTTGATTTCAGCACCCATCAATTTCCTGGGGCGCTCAAGCTCGGCGTTGCCTACAGCTATGGGGATTCACGTCTGGAAGTGGTTTGGTGTCACATTGATCTACTGGTTGGCCGCGTTGCAAACAGTGCCTGAGGAATTGTACGAGGCCGCTAGGGTAGATGGGGCCAATGTCTTCCAGACCTTCCGCCACATCACCGTGCCCCTGCTTGTACCTTTTGGCATCATCATCGTTCTGATCACTGCAATCGACACGCTGCGTGTATTCGATCTCATTCTTACGTTGACGGGGGGCGGTCCGTTCCTCAAAACGGAAGTCGTCGAGGTCTATATCTACCGCTGGGCCTTTAACTCCAGTATCCCGCGTCTGGGATATGCCTCTGCTGCTGCCGTCTTCTTTGGGCTGACGACCATGTTCATGGCCATTCTACAGGCGTTGGGCTATGGAATGGTGAGGCGCATGAGGGGTACGGCATCATGATGAAAATCGGAAACTATACGTTACGATGGCAGATGGTACTGACCATTCTCGTCCTGACAGTCCTATGTCTCGTCTGGATTTATCCGTTCCTGTGGATGATATCAGCATCCCTCAAAACTCAGAGCGAAATCTTTTCCAGTGGCCTGAATCTCATCCCGCAGGAACCACAATGGCAAAACTATCAGCGTGCCTGGGTCGATGCGCAATTCAGCCGCTATATGATCAACACAGTTCTCATAACAATTGGCACAGTTGTCTTGACGATCATCAGTACCAGCCTTGCGGGGTATGTCTTGGGTCGCTATACATTCATCGGACGGCGCCCCTTCATGGCTTTGCTGGCTGGTACGATCTTCATCCCCGCTGGCTACACCATCATCCCAACCGTCGATCTCGCCAACAAGCTCGGATTGCTTAACTCGCTGTGGGGCGTCATCCTGGTCATGGCTGGTACCGGCAACGTCATTCACATCTTGCTATTCTCAGCCTACTTCAGCAGCCTTCCCAAGGAACTGGAAGAAGCGGCTGTGCTGGATGGTGCGGGCTTCCTGACAGTTTTCTTCCGCGTGATGTTGCCTTTAGCAGGTCCAGTGGTTGCCACAGTCACCATCCTCAAGTTCCTGGGCGCCTGGAACAACTTCTTCGTGCCGCTTGTATTTACCTTCAGCCGACCTGATTTGAGAACGCTCAGTGTTGGGATGTTTGCTTTTGTTGGGGAAAATGAAACGGACTGGTCAGGCATGGCTGCCGCGGCCACCATCTCTCTAATACCCGTCATTATCATATTCTTTGTGATGCAGCGCCGTTTTGTAGAAGGTATTGCGGGTGCTGTCAAGCAGTAAGCATTTATCTATTGACTCTATAGAATTGGATTCACGATGCCTGATAAGAAACCCCCCAATATATTATGGGTTTGCACCGATCAACAACGATGGGATACCTTAGGCGCGTATGGCAACCCTTATGTAAATACCCCTGTGGCTGATCGCCTCGCGGAAAATGGCGTATTGTTTGAAAACGCCTTTTGTCAGGCTCCCATCTGCACACCTAGCCGTGCGTCATTCCTTACAGGTCGCTATCCACGCACCACACGTTGCCGCCAGAATGGCCAGGATATCCCTGACACTGAAAAGCTCGTGACACGCCTGTTAAAAGACGGCGGTTATGTTTGTGGGCTATCTGGCAAACTGCATCTGTCGACATGTAATCCAGAGATAATCAAAGGCACGGAGCGGCGTATCGATGATGGTTATGATGACTTTCATTGGTCGCATCACCCGCCACCGGATTGGCCCACAAATGAATATACACAATGGCTACGCGAACAGGGCGTAACTTATAGCACGCCGAGCTACAATGGCTCTAAATATGTTGAAGCAGGCATGCCGGAAGGTCATCATCAGACCACCTGGTGCGCAGATAAAGCCATTACCTTCATCCAGGAAAACGCTACTCACGGCACGCCCTGGTGTTACACGGTGAACATCTTTGATCCCCATCATCCGTTTAATCCGCCCGTTGAATATCTGGAACGGTATCTCGACAAGTTAGACGATATTCCGCTTCCCAACTACCAGCCAGGAGAATTGGCGAACAAACCTGGGTATCAGCAGAATGACCACCACAACGCTTACAACAATAAGGGCTGGTTTGACAACGATGCTATGTCAGACGACGATCATCGGTTGGTCACAGCGGCCTATTGGGCCATGTGTGACCTCATCGACGTTCAGTTGGGCCGTATGATCGCAGCCGTCGAAGAAACGGGGCAGATAGACAATACCATCATCATCTTCATGTCAGATCATGGCGAGATGTTGGGCGATCACGGTATTTATCTCAAAGGTCCCTACTTTTACGAAGGGGCCGTGCATGTTCCTTTGATTGTGTCCATGCCTGGGTCGATTCAGTCCGGCCTTCGCAGCACAGCGCTGGTTGAATTGACGGATATCGCACCTACATTGCTCGAAGCAGCAGGGCTGGACATATATCCTGGCATGCAGGGACGCTCGTTCTGGTCTCTGCTGACAGGGACAGCCGATGCCGCTCTGCACCGCGATAGCGTGTACAGCGAGTACTACAACGCCATGCCCTGGCATAAGACGCCATCCGCCCAGGCGACGATGGTCCGTACAGATCGATACAAGTTGGTCTCAGTCCATAGCCTGGGGCAGGGTGAACTCTACGATCTGGAGAAGGACCCAAGCGAGACGCATAATCAGTGGGATAATCCTGACTACGCCAACATAAAGCTGGAAATGCTGCAACTTCTTTGTGACCGTATGGCCTGGACAGTTGATCCACTCCCACTGCGACAGGCGGATTGGTAATGATGTTTTGTTGTGCTTGCTACCCAAAGGAAACGTTAAATGACTGATAGACTACGTCCGCCTGCCGTGCCCTTGATAACACATGATCCTTATTTCAGCGTCTGGTCGGCGACCGACCATCTCAATGGTGCCGATACGGTCCATTGGACAGGCAAGCCTCACCCCCTCTGCGGCATGATTCGTATTGATGGCACAGGCTACATTTTTATGGGTGGCATCGGCCACCTGCTGGACGCAGAAGTAGCGAAGATGGAACAAACGGACCTGCGCATCACGCCGACCCGCAGCATCTATACGTTTGCCGCCGCAGGTGTCGAACTGGTCGTAACATTCCTGTCGCCCCTGCTTCCGCATGACTTGGAAGTAATGGCACGGCCACTCAGCTATATTGATGTGTATGTAAGGTCGGTCGATAGACAGGCGCATGATGTGGCGCTCTATCTGGATGTCAGCAGCCATCTGGTTGTCAATACCATCGAGCAGCTAGTTGTCTGGGGACGCCATCGCATCAGCGATACCCGTGAAGCTTTATGGATGGGCAGCCAGGAACAGAACGTTCTGGAGAAAATCGGTGATGATATTCGCATCGATTGGGGCTACCTCTACACAATGCCGATTCAGACCACCAGTGGGGTAAATGGCCTGAGCCTCCCACTGCGGATGGGTTTTTTGGCAACAGGTTCATTGCCCGCCCACGATTACACTGAAATGCCCAGGGATGCTGGCACCCGACCTCCCGCGCCTGTCAGCGCCTGGGTATTTGACCTCAAGATCACACCCGATAAAGCTGAATCTCGCCAGTTGATGGTCGCTTATGATGACCTGTTCTCAGTTGAATACATGTTTCGGCGGCTGCGACCATACTGGCGCCGCAATAAAGCCGATGCCAGCGACCTGCTGCGCTGGGGTCTCGCAGATTACGAACAACTCAGTCAGGCCTGTGAGCAGTTCGATAATGAACTCATGGCGGACCTGGAAGCGACAGGTGGCGCTGAATATGCGCAGTTGGCCGCCCTCAGCTTCAGGCAGTGTATTGCCGCTCACAAGCTCGTTGCGGACCTGGATGGCACGCTCCTGTTCCTGTCTAAAGAGAATTTCAGCAATGGTTGCATGGCGACAGTGGATATCTCGTATCCATCGAGTCCCTTCTTCTTGCTTTTCAGTCCAACACTGCTAGAGGCAATGCTAACGCCCGTCCTGGATTATGCGGCCTCGCCTCGTTGGCCCCATCGTTACGCGCCGCATGACATTGGTCGCTATCCAAAAGCGAATGGCCAGGTTTATGGCGGCGGAGAAGAAAGTGATTTCCGGCAAATGCCCGTCGAAGAGTGCGGCAACATGCTGTTGATGGTCTCAGCGTTGTGCCAGGTCCAGGGCAGTGCTGACTACGCCAAGCCCTATTGGCCGCTTCTGTCGCAATGGGCTGACTATCTGCTGGAAAGCGGCCTCGACCCGGCTAACCAACTGTGTACGGATGACTTTGCTGGTCATCTGGCACACAATGTCAACCTCTCGCTGAAGGCGATTGAAGGGCTGGGGGCATATGCGGAACTCTGCCGTAAAGACGGTCAGACCGAAGAAGCGGACCGTGTTCGCGCTCTTGCCCAACAAATGGCTGAACAGTGGCAGCAAATGGCTTTTGAAGGCGATCACTATCGCTTGGCATTTGATCAGGAAGGCACCTGGAGCCAGAAATACAATTTGGTATGGGATGTCATCCTCAACCTGAATCTCTTCCCGAAATCCGTCGCTGAAACAGAACTGGCTTATTATCGTCAGAATCAGGCCCTATATGGTCTGCCCCTGGACAGTCGCAGCACATATACCAAGCTGGACTGGATCGTCTGGTCGGCCTGTCTTACGCAATCAGCGGACGATTTCAAGGCATTAATTGATCCGGTTTACCGCTGGCTGAATGAAACCCCCAGCCGCGTTCCCCTCAACGATTGGTATTTCACTGATACGGGCAAGCAGCGCAGCTTCCAGGCGAGATCAGTTGTTGGTGGTGTGTTTATCAGAATGCTCTATGACCACTCGCTATGGAATAAATGGCGTCATCGATAACAAATATCACGAAGAACATACTCATTAAAGACCGTATTCAGCCTGATGCTCACTATCGGGTACAGGCTGGGTATGATCCACAAAATAAGGCACCGAGACATAAAAAAGCTCGGTGCCTGTTTCTGTAACGGGTGATGTAGTTTCAAGCTCATCTATAAATGAGTGTGTCGTGTTGTATCTGACTATATATAGTGAATGATAAGTACAATATCCTGAGCATGATTGCCATATTTCTTGCCGAAGATATTGATTCCCCCTACATGATGTGCATCCGGCTTTACGCCGATCCGAACCGATACATACGACTTATCCGTCACACTTAGCTCTGATAATGTGACATCGGAGACTTTTACGCCGTCGAGGAATGTTCCCATATTATCCACACGCCATGTCTTGAGAAGGCCATACTGAGAGCTGTCAATCCCCACCCATTTGGGTGTCAGCAGACCGCGCTCTCCACCGAAGTCAGCCGGACTCGTCCACATCCCAATTTCAATATCATTTATCCAGACTGTAATATCAGATGGCCAGTTGTAATGGTGACTGGCAGCTTCCGAGCAGGCTTCAAAACTGAGGTGCAGGCTTTCCGGCGTCGTTTGCGGTGGCAGTCGATTCGGAAAGCGATACTCCACATAACCATGATGAAACCACAACCGCTGTGCTGAAATGCGTTCAGGCTCATAAAACGCCGAAGCCCGATCAAGGTAGCTGATGATTTTCGTCTCGCTGTGCAGGCCACAGGTTGGCGCAATCTCACAATCCGTAAAAGCCCCCACCGGCATGGAAACTTCGGTTGATCGATAAATGTGAGAATCCGAATTGCGAAAAGGAATAGTAATCGTGCTGTAGGCGCGTGCACAGACTTTTTGCGATCCCCGATGACCAGGACGCCAATCTGTAAACAATAATCCGGCCTGCTCTAAAGCGCTCAGATGGAGATTCGCCGTAGAAAGGGGCAGGTCTAGTTCTTCGGCAATTGTACTGACATTCTGTGGCCCGTTCCCCAGATATTGCAGAATGCGTATCCGTGTTTCCGAGGCCAATGCCTTGAAAACTTTCATCGCTTGCTCGTCTTCGATATTCATCTCAAGAACAGGCATTGTAAAAGGTATATCGCTCGTCATGATGCTTTTCCTGAAAGTTAAGTAGGCTTTGTATCAAATAGTTTCATACTAACATGAAACTATGAAACCGACGAATGCGGCTTTTATACATACGGAAGTTAATTGGCAATTGTAAATCAATCTTTAGAAGATAGCTTCTTATTGGGTTTTAGTAAGCTGATATAGGTCTTTAAGGGTCAAAATAGATTTAGGAGCACTCTACATGATTTGTTTTAGATTGAGAAATGTTGACTAAAATAGGCCACAAATTATAGTCAATCATGAAATGATTATTTAGTGTGGAGCAAAGAATGTTTAAATCAAAGAAATTCCTACTCGTTGTTCTTTCTCTGATCTTGGTCATACCTTTTGCAGTTTCTGCGCAGGATAACGTGACCATCACCTTTTGGAGTCCATTTACAGGTCCCGATGGCCAGACGATTGAAGCCATGGTCAATGACTTTAATGAAACCGCCGGGCCAGATATGGGCGTCACTGTTGATATGCTCATCGTTCCGTGGGATGAATACTACACGAAACTGACTGTGGCGATGGCATCCAACCAGGCACCGAATCTTGCAATTGCACATTCTCATCGCGTCCCAGCATTTGCAGAAGAGGGGACCCTGATAGAATTTACCCGCAGCAATCTGGAAACGTTGAATATCAACGAAGAGGACTTCATCCCGGCCCTGTGGAATGCTGGCGAGTATGAAGGTGCCCGTTATGCACTTCCGATTGATGCTTTCCCCCGCAATATCTTCTACAACAAGGCCGTATTTGAACAAGCTGGCCTTGATCCGGAAGTAGCACCGACGACTGGCGAAGAATTAATTGCGACCCTGGACGCTATCAAGGCAATTGGTGATGAAGACATCGTCCCGATTGTTATCTCAACCAGCGGCTCATGGGCAGTGCGCGAGTTCTACAGCCTATATATGCAGTACGAACCAAACTTACTGAATGACGACATGACAGGCGTTTCTGATAACTTCCAGGAAGCTGCTACCCAGGCATTGCAGGTCACCACTGGCTTAATCGACGATGGTTATGCTCTGGCAGCACCTGGGGATTGGGCGGCGCTGTTCGCTCAGGACAAAGTTGGTATTGTCTTTGCACAGATCACACACGTCCTGTCATTGTCACAGATTGATGGCCTGGAATTTGGTACCGGCGTGTTCCCGCAATTTGGCCCCCAACCGGCTAGCTTTACCCTCGGCCATAACTTTGTTTTGCCGATTGGCAGCAGCCAGGACCCAGACCACATCAACGCCAGCCTGAAGTTCATCGGGTGGTTTGGTGATAATGCACTGGCATGGGCGGAAGGCGGCAAGGTTCCGGCAACGTTCTCCGTCATTAACGATCCGGTCTTTGGCGACATGACAGCCCAGGCGATTTCCACCAGCCAGATGGACTACCTGGTCCTGCCGCCAATCATCCCGGAACAATCCGAAATTGATGGCATCGTTCAGGAAAATTTGGAAGCCCTCTATGGCGGTCAGAGTTCGATTGAAGATACGGTCAACCGTATTGCAGATGAGATCAACTCGCTGCTTGGCTAAATAAATCGACGGGGTGCGTCTCTCATGCGGATGCGCGGGAGACGCACTCTTTAACGACAGGCTTCAGCGATGTGCCGCCGCTTCTTTGAAAAATGGAATGCCGCTTTTTCTATGACCATCTCAAAAATAGTGGCTTGGCTGAATAATTTTTTTACTGGGAGATACCATGCGTTCTAAAGTTTTTCCCTATCTGTTGCTGGCACCCTATTTGATATTTTTTGTGGTTTTCCTGGCGTACCCGATCCTTCGCGGTGGTTATATGAGCTTCTTTGATTGGGGCATCTTAGGGCCAAAAGAATATCTTGGTCTTGGCAATTACATTGATCTCTTCAGTGATGATCGTTTCTGGCGTGTATTAGGCAATAGCTTCGTCTTTATGCTGCTCTATGTTCCGCCTGTCATTATTGTCTCTATGTTTCTTGCCGTGTTATTGCATGGTTTCATCCCTGGCATTGGCATCTTTCGGTCGATATTCTTCCTGCCAATGGTGATAAATGTTTCTGTATCGGCGATTGCCATTAAGTGGCTGATGGACCCCCAGATAGGATTGCTTAATCGCTTTCTAGATATTTTCGGCATCGCACCACAAACATGGTTAAACCAGCAGGGTTGGGCCATGTTCGTGGTCAGCCTGGTTGTGATATGGTCCTCGTCAGGATTTAATATCATTATCTTCCTGGCAGGCTTGGAAAATATCTCTAAAGAAATTTACGAAGCTGCCGAAGTGGATGGCAGCACGCCCTTTACCACATTTTTCAGAATTACAATACCGCTGCTGCGGCCTGTCATCTTGCTGGTAACAGTCCTGAGTGTCATTGGTTCCCTACAGGTATTCGGAGAAATCTTCATGCTGACGGGTGGTGGACCCTTTGGTAGCACAACCGTCCTTGCATATTATCTTTACGAGCAGGGTTTCAATAACTTCGAGTTCGGCCTTGCGGCGGCTGTCGGTGTTGTTATGACGGGCATTATCGCAGTTCTGACGTTCATTCAATTCCGCTTCCTGGGCGAAAGAGAGGTCTAGTCATGTTTCGCACACGCACAGCCTCCCTGACTACCCGCTATATCGTCTTGATTGTGCTTGGCTTGATCTGGGTTAGCCCCTTGCTGGCGATCTTTATCTTCTCGTTCGCACCGAATCAGGACATCCTGCGAATGGAAATATTCCCGACCAGCTTCACGCTCGATCACTACACCACTGTCCTGACAACCAACATGCGTGGGGTGAGCATTCCCTCATCTCTGGTTAACAGTACCATCATCGTCGTCATACAGGTCCTGGGGATTCTCATTCTGGATACACCTGCGGCCTATGCCCTGGCTCGTAGCAAATTTGCAGGCCGTGAACTCATCTTTGGCCTGATCCTGATGACCATGATGATGCCTGGTCACATTATCCTCATGTCACTGTATGAACTCATGGCGAACATGTCCCTGGTTAACACCATACCCGGAATTATTTTGCCCGGTTTGCCGCGCGTGATCGGTATCTTTTTGCTCAGGCAGTTTTTCCGCCAGATACCGGATGAACTGGAATATGCGGCACGTGTTGATGGAGCCAGTGATTGGCAGATTTTCCTGCGCGTGATGGTGCCATTGGCGCGGCCTGCACTCGCAACCTTGACGGTCATCACAGTGCTTTACAGCTGGAATAATTTCTTGTGGCCGCTAGTCATTATTAACACACCAGAAATGATGACGGCCCCGATTGCGATGGCCTATCTCAATTCTGGCACAAACTCGACCCAGAACTATGCAGATTTGTTAGCAGCGGCCTTTGTAACGACCTTACCGGTTATCCTTTTCTTCTTTGTAGCCCAGGACCGTATTGTTCAGGGTATTTCACCAACATCTGGAATCAAATAAACGCAACGAATTGGGAGACACATGAGCCATCACATTAAGATTGATCCCACCCCTGTTTTTGATATTTCGCCGTATTTGTACATGCAATTCATGGAGCCATTGGGGACAACGGATTCTTCTGTCGAAGCCGCGTGGGATTTTATGACCAATCAGTGGCGGCCTCAGTTTATTGAAACTGTTCGTGACTTAGCGCCTAGCAGCATTCGCTGGGGCGGTATTCTGACCAGCTACTGGAAATGGCGAGAAGGCATTGGCCCCCGCGACCAACGTAAACCCATGCATAATTATCTGTGGGGTGGGCTGGAGTCTAATCAGGTCGGCATTCATGAAATTCTTGACCTTTGCCAGCAGGTGGGGGCAGAGCCGCTCATGGCGATCAATTTCGCCGCTGATGGTCGCCCAGCTTATATCAATACGCTAACCGGAGAAAATCGCGCTGGAACGCCTGAAGAAGCCGCCGATCTGGTCAGCTACTGCAATGACCCTGATCATCCGGAGCGTCGTGCTAATGGGCAAGCTGCACCTTGGAATATCCGGCTGTGGCAGATTGGGAATGAAACATCGTATCCTCAAGCAGGCTCCAGATTCACCAGCACTGAAAATGCGAAAAATTATCTGAAATTTGCCACAGCCATGCGCGAACGCGATGCATCCATCAAATTAATCGGGTGGGGCGACGAAGAGCGTGGCAGCGATAATTGGTGGGCCTCAGAACTTCTCGCTACGGCGGGTGACAAGATTGACTATATTGCCGCCCACATGATGCACCAGCGTCCCCAAAGGGAAAATACCGTTCTGGTCAGCCAGGATTACGCGCGTGACTACAACTGCACCTGGGAAGAGCTGCACGAATTATTTGGCTTGGTTGTGACCAAACTTGCCAATTTAAGGCAGAGAGTCGCGGATGCTGGGTCGGATGTTGGTCTGGCCCTTACCGAAGGTCATCTCTCGCTTAAACCCCACAATACAAATCCCTTACTCAATACCTGGCTTTCTGGCTTGTATCATGCCCGTGTGATGAGCCTTTATGAGCGCAATGGCGACTTTGTAAAAGTGGCCACATTGGCCGACTTCTTCGGCACCCGCTGGACAGTCAACGCCGTGATGCTCGGTGGACCTCATCAAAATGCCTACTTGATGCCTGTTGGCGTGATTATGCGCCTATATAAGAAATATAGCGGCACGCAGGGTGTTGCTGTTCCGGCAAACATAGGCGCACTTGAGCTATCAGCCAGTCGTGATGCCAATAGAATGTACCTGCATGCTGTAAATACCGACCTTCATTACTCACAGGACCTTGTTGTACAGATCGCTGGCATACCGGTTAAGCATGCGACTGTTTTGGAGATTGCTCCCGACGACATCTTTGCCTACGTCGATCACGAAAGATCGGACGTATTCACCCCCATAGAACGGGCTGCGACAGTGAATGACGGTCGGGTTTCTTGGTCATTTCCCGCTGCATCGGTCTCGGTTGTTGTACTTGACCTTGACTAGATACATGGGCCGTATATAAACCTGAAACTTGATCCTGGATTTTGTAGCACCTGATGTAATTTCACGCTTACCTTGAACTGTGCGTATAAATCAAATGGGGAGGGCATGAGCGTAGTCGTTATAGATATGCGTGTTCGACCCCCGTCGCTCCGAAAAGTTATAAAATAGCCATTCCTCAACGTCACTTGAGAAATGGCTATTATTGCAGGCTTCGTAAAAACCGATTCAGAGATGAGTCAGAATAGTACTAAGAACTAATCCTCGCTCCGATGGACCCAGACGGTCATCTTGCCCACGCCGCGGTGTCCCCAGGCATAATAAGGAATCGCCATGATCTTGGTTGCGTTGTTTGTTGAAGTGCCCCGAATGATCGTCACACCACCTAACAGGTCGGGCATGTGAACGGCCTCAAATTCAGCCGAATCAGACAGGGTGGTATCAAACACATCAGTATCGTTGTCGACGTGCTCGAAGGCATACACAATCGGTCCGCGTTCCAGGGCGACCTTGCCGACCAG
This sequence comes from Anaerolineaceae bacterium, assembly GCA_020634165.1. Classification (GTDB taxonomy): domain Bacteria; phylum Chloroflexota; class Anaerolineae; order Aggregatilineales; family Phototrophicaceae; genus Phototrophicus. The sequence continues at coordinate 1,942,025 of JACKCF010000001.1, forward strand.
AGCAGCCACTTCGGGATGCGCGACGACCCTTCGCACCGGCATCGGTAGATTGAGTACCAACTCCGTTGTTCCCTTCCATTCCCGTTCAATGGTGACGTATCCATTTTCGATCTCGATAGGGACTGGCTCGCCATCAACTGAAAGCGTTGCAAGGGCGGGGTCGGCATCAATATATGTATAGAGGTCGCTGTCCAGCGGACGACTCTGCGCCCAGCCAGGAATCCTTAACTTCAGTGCAAATCGAGTGAGTTCCGATGCTGTGACCGACAGCTTGATAGCGCCATCCCAGGGATAATGTGTTGTCTGTGTCAGTTTGATGGGACTGCCGCCCAGATCAACGGTTCCGCTGCCAGCGACATAGAGATTGACGTACAGGTCATTATCGCGCACGGCATAAACATAGCCGGAAAGTGACGGCAGCAGACGTACCACATTGGTTGGGCAGCACGATGTTCTAAACCACGGCTGACGTGTAATCTCATTGTCTCGGTTAAACCGATATTCGCCGTCACTTGCCAGCGGATTCACATAGAAGAACAATTGCCCGCCCAGGTCGATCCCAGAGAGGAAACCGTTATAAAGGGTTCTCTCAAGGACATCGATATATTTGCTGTCGCCTGTCAGCAAAAACAAACGATGATTCCAGAAGATGTTCGCCTGTGATGCGCACGTCTCATTGTAGGAAGTCAGGTTTGGTAGTTCATAATTCTCGCTGAACGACTCGCCTTCATGTTTAGCACCGATCCCCCCCGTTAGTGCCAGCTTCTTGCCGACGACATTCTTCCAGATGGTCTTGATCGCCGAAATATAATCTGCATCACCAGTTAGCGCCGCCACATCGGCCATGCCAGAATACATATACGCCGCCCGTACCGCGTGTCCAACGGCTTCAGTCTGCTTTGTAACAGGCAGGTGATCTTGACAGTAGGGACCGTAGATTTCTCGACCATTGCCTTGGCCGCGCTCATCGAGGAAGAACTTGGCTAGTTTCAGATAGCGTTCATCGCCTGTCACGCGATACAGACGCACCAGGCCGATTTCAATTTCCTGATGACCTGGTACATCCCGACGTTTGCCTTCGCCAAATACCGCATCGATCAGATTGGCATTCTTAATGCAAATATCCAGGAAGCGTCGCTTGCCTGTGGAAAGATAATAGGCGACCCCGGCTTCATACATATGGCCAACGTTATATAGCTCATGACTCATATAGAGAAAAGACCAGCGTTCAGGCCCTACGAACTCTTGCACATTGACCGGATCAATAGTCCTGTCCGTATACAGATAGCCGTCCTCTTCCTGCGCTGCTTCGATCTTTTCGATCAGATCATCGACGTACGCTTCCAACTCGGGATTAGGTGCAATCTGTAGCGCATAGGCTGCGCCCTCAATCACCTTAAAAACATCCGAATCATTGAAGAAACGCCCAATATGTGGGCCATCCATCAGGCCAGCCGCTTTGACGAAGTTGTCAATACGTCCGGTTTCTTCACACTTCTGGAAGTCATACGGGATTGTCACATTGACCGAGGTGTCGATACGCGGCTTCCAGAAGGCATCGTCAATTCGGACCTCGGTGAAAGCAATTGGCTGAATAGGATAATCGCGTTTTTCGGTGGACATTTCTTATCCTTTGGTTGGGTCCGCAATAGGGAATGCGGCAATCCGTAAATGGGTAGAACCATACGGTATCAGTGTGACTTCTTCGATAGCCTCGTCAGACCAATGGGGACCAGCGTCAATATCGCCTGCCGAATTATCGACCAGCTTCCAGTCTGGCAGCTTCTTGGCAACGGTCTTGATGACAACCGGTGCCTCATCTGTCGAAAACGGCACATCTGGAATTTCACCTTCAGTGACAGCAGCACCAACAAGTGCGCCATTGTCTAGAACAAGTCCATAGTTCCAATCGCTTTTGGGATAGACTTCCCAGTCAGCATGCGGTTGTTCACCCGCGATCTGCTTCCATTCCTCGGCGATCTTTAGGCCAAACAGCAGCGGCCCGCGATAAACCGATACCAGCCCCTTGTGACCAGTTTCCAGACGAATTTCCATCGGCAGCGTCAGCGAGAGCGTATCGCCGGATTGCCACACACGCCGAACTTCATGGAAGGTGCCCGCTGCGCGAATCGTCTCACTCTGGCCATCCACTGTGATCGTCGCCTGCTCAGCCCAATCTGGAATCCGCAGTTGGAATCCAAATTCTGTCGGCTGATTCAATTGGAGGGTGAATTCAACCGTTCCTGAGAAGGGATAGTTGGTTGTTTCTGTGATTGTCATTGGCACACCATTGCCCACAAAAGTCTGTGCTTCGCACGGGGCATAGGCAATCGCCGCGATGCCATTGTCAGCAGTCTCCATGAACAGGCTCTTGGTAAATTTCGGCCATGCCTGGTGCATATTGGCGGTACAGCAGCCAAAGTTCGGCTCCAGCCCGTAGATGTTTGATTCATTACCATTGTTGGTCCAGTGACGCTCCGCGACCGTCGCCAGCACTTGGTTGACCTGTTGATCGTACTGGTGCGCCCACATATCAGCAGATAACGTCGCTGGCAGCGCATTAAACGTCAATCGTTCCAATTGGTCACCGAAAAATGGATCACCCAGAATACGAATCAGTTCTTCTAGCGAAAACATGTACTCGGCGACAGCGCATAGTTCCGTACCGCTGGTAGGGGAGGTGCCGTTAAGGTGCTCATCACCGCTCCAGATGCCATTGGGCTGGCCATGATGCTTCATCAACTGCTCGATGCCCAGCCGCGAAGCGATCCGGTGCCATTCCTTGCCCGTTTGCGCATAAAAAACCCCTGGCGCTTTCACGCCCATCGCATTATTCACGACGTGCGTGTACATACCGCCATCCCACTCTTCCAGCGGCAGATAGTCCTTAAGCGTATAATTTGCCTGCAACTCAGCCCAGTCATCAGCGGATTGCATCAACTCATCTGCCAGGTCCAGCAAAAAGCTCTCTGCCGTGATGTTATACAGCCAGTGGATCACCAGCACATTATCCATCACGCGCGACTGGCTCCAGCTATATAAGGGTCGGGCTTTTAGCACACGCTTTTGATAATGAAAATACTTCAGCATCAGGTCGATGACGCGCTCATCATCGCTGACTTCGTAATACATCATCAGCACCTTAAGCATGACCATCCGCGCCCACCAATCGGGGTTTCTTGGGCCGAAAAAGCCATTTGGTTTCAGGCTGTTCAGCGACCAATCTACCCAGGACTTGACCTTATTGATGAGTCGTTCGTCATCCAGCAGATAAGCCAGCGGGAGTAGCCCATCCAGATAATACGGGCCGCGCTCCCAGGATTCGCCAGTCCCACCGAGCCATCCGCTGTTGGGTCCAACATCTTCCCAGAACTCATCCAGATGCCCGGACAAACCATTCGCCTGAATATGTAACTGATCTTTGAGCCATCCCTTTGGCTTGATGGCACCCAGGGGCAGCGCTCGGAATGCCGTTGGATACAGGGGTTCTCGATTGGGTGGCAATTGCTTCATTTTCTGCAATCCTGATGACAGCGAAGGATAAAATTTGACACAGTTCTAAAGTCAATGCTTATGAAGGCGTGTAGAGGTAAGGCACGCCTTGCCTGGCATATCTCTTAGTTGCTTTAGCTCTTGACGGCACCACCCATCAGACCATTCATGTAGTAGCGTTGCAAAAGCAAAAAGATCACCAGGCTGGGAATAATCGACACGACAACGCCCGCCTGCAACGCACCCCAGTCGATAATGCCGTATAGGCCGCTGCGCACATTCGTCAGGAAAATGGGCAGCGTGAAGTTATTCTGATTGGTCATGAAGATCAGTGCCGCCAGGAACTCGTTCCAGGAATTAATGAACGCATAAATAGCAACGGTAACAACCCCCGGCAGGACCAGTCGCAGCATCATCCGGTAAAGCACGCTTATTGACGTGCAGCCATCGAGCAGGGCAGATTCTTCGATTTCCTGCGGCACGGCTAAAAAGCTGTTTCGCATCAGGAAGATGCCAAATGGTAGCTGGAACGTGATATACACCAGTGCCAGCCCGAATAGGCTGTTGTGCAGATCAATGTTACTGAGCATCACAAACAACGGGATCAAAATCGACTGAAACGGAATCATCAAGGTGGATAATACCATGATGAACAGCAGATTCTTCCCTCGAAAGTGAAAGCGCGCAAAACCATAGCCGCCGAGCGTACTCAGGATAATCGTCCCGACAACCGTCAACAGAGAAACAATCGCGCTGTTCCACACATGCTGCATCACACCAACACGCCCGAAGGTCGTTAGCTCGATGTAGTTATCCAGGACAATTTGCGTTGGAAAGTAAGTTGGTGGCACAGCCAGGGCTTCCGCAGGTGGCTTCAGTGAATTCAGCGCCGACCACACAATCGGGAACAGAAACAGGAGCGCCAGCACAATCAGGGCGATGTAACGTAGCCCCAGCAGCAGAGCGTTCCGCATATGGCGCATTTGCTGTGGGGACAGGCCCGATTCATTTTGTTGTAGTGTGTTGGTGGTAGTCATCACGTATTATCCCGCAGCAGGTAGAATTGGACGGCACTCAGTAAGACCAGGATCACCAGCAATACGATGGACATCGCCGCACCATAGCCCATCTTGAAGTAGGTGAATGAGTTGTTGAAGATCCAGTACACAACGGAAATCGTGCTGTTCCTGGGGCCGCCACCCGTCATAATGTAAAACTGGTCAAACGACAAAACGGACCCAATGACGGACAGAATCAGCGCCAGGGCAATCGTGCGCCGCATCAGGGGCAATGTGATGAAGCGCAGCTTGTGGAAGTATCCCGCGCCATCGACTTCTGCCGATTCATACAATTCATCTGGTATAGCTTGCAAACCAGCCAGCAGCAGGATCATCGTAAAGCCCACCGTCTTCCACACTACGGAAACGATAATCACTGCCATCGCGCTGTCTGGTCGCGCCATGAACAACTGCGCTTTTTCCACAATGCCCAGGTCGAGCATGATCTTGTTGATGATGCCCACCTGATCATTCAGCAGCCACACCCACAACAGGCTGGAAACGCCCAGGCCAATCACCACCGGCATAAAGAAAATCGTCCTGAAGATGCCGATGCCCGGAATGCTGTGGCGTACCAGTGACGCCAGAATAAAACCCAGGATGAAGATCGGCGGCGTAACGAGTAGCGTATAGCGCGCCGTAAACTCGATGCTCTTCAGGAACTGGCGATCAGTCGTAAGGCTGGTGTAATTGTCTAACCCAATAAACGTATGATCGCCAAACAGCGGCCAGTCGAAGAACGACATGGTGAAGGTCATCAATAGCGGGATGATAAAAAAGACACTCACAAAAAGTACAGTTGGAAGAACAAACAATATACCTGTCAGCTTGCGTCTTTGTTCCCAGGATAGACGTTGCAAAGACAATGATGCCGTCAAGACACGATTCCTTCGTTTTCAAACTATATTTCGAAAAAAGCCGAGTGCCCGCACAGAAAAGTACGGGCACCGTATCAGGCGTTTATCCGCCCATGATTTCGCTGAAACGCTGCTGTGCTTCAGCGACTGCGCCGTCAAGGTCACCATCGAAGATGGCAACCTGTAGCATCAGCAGCCAGGGGCCGTTTGCATCATTGAACAGGTCGTTGTAGACCAGGCTGTAGGGTGTATGGCCAACGGAAAGCGTGCTTGCTGCCAGGCTCAGACGCGGATCTTCCTCGAAGTATTCGTTTTCTGCCAGCGATAAGCGGACAGGCAGTTGATTATTTCCTGCATACAGCTCAAGCTGGACATCATCGGAAAGTGCCCACTCGATGAATTCCCATGCTTCTTCCACATAGGGGCTGCCTGCCGGAATACCGATATTATCGCCGCCACCGAAGGAAGCCGTACCGCCGTCCTTGCCGGGGATGTAGGTCACATCGAAGTTCAGTTCGGGGTAATTGGTTTTGTAGTTGTCGATACCGAATGCACCTGTACCTGCCATACCAATTGTGCCAGAAGCGAAGGCATTGACGAAGTTCTCGCCGCCATCAACCGAAGCACCTTCTGGGATCAGGCCTTCTTCCCACATGGTACGATACAGTTGTAGGGCTTCGCGCACCATCGGGTCTTCTTCCAGCGTCGGTTCAGAGAAGTCAGAGCTGAGAACATCGCCACCACTCGCCCAGATGAAGGGCAGGAAGGTGAAGGCGTTACAACCAGCGCAGTTCCCCGCGAAGTAGTATCCGTAGATGTCATCACCTAGTGCGCTGATGGCACGCGCTGCATCCAGGACTTCGGTCCATGTCGTCGGCGGATTCTCTGGGTCAAGGCCAGCTTGCTCAAACAGGTCGACGTTGTAGATCAGGAATGAGCCTTCTGCCGCGAACGGAACTGCGTAGTTGCGGCCCTCAAATTCACCGAGCGTCATATGTGCTGGGCTGAGGTCATCAACATAAGCCAGTTGATTGACGAACTCGGTTAGGTCGGTAAGTTGGCCTGCGGACGCGAATGCCGGAGTGTAGATCAGGTCAATGCTGGCGATGTCGGGTGCCTCACCAGCGGCAACAGCGGCGCCCAGCTTGGTAACGAACTCACCGGAAGGAACTTCTGTCAATTCAATCTGGTTATCATGGGTGGCGTTCCACTCATCAACAAGTGTCTGCACGGAAAAGCTGATGCTCCGTACCCACATCGTCATCGTGACAGGCTCATCCTGTGCGGAAAGGGGGGCAATGCTGATAACGAGTATGCCCATTAACAGGACAAGAGCCGCAAATTTACGGATTTTCATAGTAGTCTCCTCTTCCAATCAATAAGTGAAATGACATATGTTTCATCTCTTTATACCGTCCGATAAGCCCTCCCTTTAGTAACATCTCCTCGCCGACAACGGAACAAACCTGCATAAACCAGATCGACCTCGACAGCACGAGCCATCCGGTATCTAAGTGTCTTCTTTCAGTGTGTGACGGTTGACGAACGCCCCATTTCCCTCACGCATGAAGTCAGAGGCATGAATATCCTTACCTTGCGGATCACCACAGGACTGCCTCACAAACAAATCACCTTTGATGAGTTGCTCGGTCGTTTCACATGGTTTTTTGTCGATTTGGCACAACAGGTTTTCGGCTGCGATCTGGCCCATCTTGAACAATGGCATCTGCACGGTAGTGAGCGTAGGGTTGCTTATCTGCGCAATTTCATCATTGTCGTAGCCCACAATCGCGATGTCTTCTGGCACACGCAAACCATGCTCTTGTACTGCCAGGATCGCGCCAATGGCCATCTGGTCATTTGCCGCAGCGATTGCTGTGGGGAGTTCACTTTTTTGAATGAGTTCTTGAGTACACTGATAGCCACTTGGGACCGACCAATTGCCCCGATAGATCAGGCTTTCATCAAAAGACAGCCCGGCTTTTTCAAGCGATTGCTTGTAGCCAGTCAGGCGTTCTTCTGACGAAAAGTACGCCTCATGTCCTGCGATGTAGGCAATGCGCTTGTGACCCAGTTTAGTCAGGTGGTCGATGGTCAGGGAGCTGTTGTAGACATCATCTGGAATAACGCTGTACGGGTCCGGCTCGTGGAACAGACGATGCACAGTGACATAGGGCTTCGTATTGAGCAGGTCTTTGCGTTCACTGACCGTGTGCCACGTTTCTACGAAGACGAATCCATCAACCGAGTGGCCGAGCAGGTTCTGCACGACATCACTTTGTGAATGTATTTCCCAGGGCATGTTGACGACGAGTGAAAAGTAGCCTCGTCTGTGGAAAACATCTTGCAGGCCCCGAATGATAATGGGTGCCCAGCTAGAGGTGAAATTATCAAGAATCACGCCGATGAGCGTGGATTGGTCAGTTCGTAAACTGCGGGCAGCCAGGTTTGGGGAATAGCCGAGGTCTTGCGCCACCTGCAAAATACGTGCGCGTGTATCCTGGCTGACAGGGTAGGAGCTGTTGCTCAACACACGCGATACAGTTGCGATCGATACCCCGACCGTTTCTGCAATTTCTTTTATCGTAACCATAATATTGGCAAGAAATTTTCTGTATAAGTTGCTATAGAAAACGTTTTCTATCGATAATAATAGAAAACGTTTTCTGTGTCAATCATTATGAGACATAAAGGGGTACTGCTCGATCTCAAATGTCGGTAATCAATAAAAGAAATGTGGCCAAAAGGCTTCCCGCGCAGTTCTTCAAAGACATTTCCTCGCAGATTAATCAGATATCTGTGTCAATGTAGTTGTCATCCGGTGTAGTGACAAGAATGCCGACGGTCAGTCTGGAATCTAAGTGTCGTACACGGGCAAATTAATAAATACGAAGCTATATCCTTATTTTGAAGAGAGGTATGTAGTTTCACGTTCATTTTGAAGTGCGCCCGCTGATCAGATTGCAGATGAGCAGAACCGTTGTCCCTGGTTCCGTCGCTTTCACCGAGACTATCTCTGACAAATGGCTAGCTTTGAGTTGGCCTTTTGTTGTCTAGAGACCTCTATATAGTAGAAAAGGACACCCTAACCTGGATGTCCTTTATGCCAGGAGGACGGACGTAGGGCAACGTCACGTCGTCACATAGGGGGATTGTCTAGAAATCAGCGATGATATCTGCGAATGGTGCTAGGATAGCGTCCTTGATCGCCAGACCCATTTCCTTGCCGACCTCGATATCGCTGCGGAAATGAATGCCTGCCCACATTCGCGTTGCACCAACCAGATCACCAAGCTCCATAAGCTCGTCAGCTTCTGCAGGGAAGAACTCCGCCATAGTAGAAACAACGGCCATTGTTCCAACGGAGTGAGCTGCTGGATAGCTGGGATGATTGGGTGCAGGGAAGAGTGCGACGAAGTCTGGATCATATTGGAAAGGGCGTATACCGAGATAGTAGTACTTGGCCTCAAACGTTGCGACAAGTGAGTCATACGACACCACGCCGAAAGCAGCATTGGCCAGGGCTGCCTTTGGAGCGTTATCCTCAAGACCATACTCGTGGACAAGTTGATTGAACAGATCGATCCAGTAGCGATACGCATTAGGACCGCCAGCACCATACTCCCAATAGCGGGCCTGGAAGGTCTGAGCAGGTGTACGTTCAATCTCACGCAGCTCCTGCATTTCTACTTCTAGCTCTGGTGAGCCATACTCATATGGTGGGTCGGGACGAAAAGCATCAGCCGATTCAATAGCGATAGGCGTCCAGGTTCCCATCAACGGCAAGATTGGATTAGTGGCAACCCATTTGCCTTCACCGCCATCGATTTCAGTTGGGCCGCCCAGATCGAACACACTGTTGGTCGCCCACTCTATGATTTCAGCGGCTACCGAGCGTCCTAGTTGCATACCTGCATCAACATCGCTTGGATAGTAGATACCCGTGTGCTTGAATGCTTCAGCAGCGGCTTCTGCTTGCTCCACATAAAAATCCGCGCGTGCTGGGAAGAGATATGCCAGCACTTCAGAGGCCGCACCTGCTGCGACAGCATCTTCGGATGGATAGGACGGACTGTGCGGAACGTCGATCAGCGGAACAACTGAACTGTCGAACTCGCTGGGACGAAGGCGATTGAAGGTGTATTTTGAATCCCATGCCGCCACTGTTCCGTCATATATAGCGGAATTCAATAGCGCCAGAACACGATTTGCCACCGGTACGCCGACCCCGCCAAAGAACATCTGGTCCTTGATAAACTCATTCCAGCGATAGCCTGTTGCCCCGACGGTCCAGTACTGAACCTGAGCGCGCATATCGTCATCGACCTCTACCAACAGAGCCTTTACGTCTTCGATTTCTGCGGCATCGTCACCTGGTGCTTCCAGCCGATATGCCTCAACCGAATCGATCATGAATGTTGGCCAGGCACCCGCATCTGGCTCCAGCATCTCCATATCAGATTGCGCAAAAACGCCCGATAGCGACAAGACCAACATCGCCAGCAGGCCCGGCAAAAACATCCAACGACGGAAGATCCTCATCATAAAACCTCTCGATTAATTTGGGGATACTTCCATCGTATTGGTTGTCGATCCGGTCGTCACCCTACCAAAGGGAGGGGATTTTGGTCAATATATGTGAAAATGTACCGTTCAAATTCCTGATCTACATTCAAATTATGAGATGCTGCAGAGCTATAGTATTCTTTAAGAGAAGAGAGTTGATTTAGCTGTAATAGGGCATTCTGACGATGTGTATAGGCGGTCGCTGGATGCATCGCAACGTAAGATAAGGCCCTGATTTGTTTTGCTGGCTCAAGGAGTTCAACGCACGAAAGCATTATTTCGTGTATTCTCAACTTGTGCATCATTGAGGACGCTCGCAAAGCAATGAGGAGGTGTTTACGAGCTTCTGTTGGACGATCCAATTTTGTCAGTGCTTGTCCGACCAAATGATGAAAATGCGGTATATAATCCTTTGCCCAGGGTTTTTGGATGTTTTCACATTGAATTTGTGCTGATTCACAAACTTGCATCACAGCATCGTACTGAGCGTTTCGCAGTAAATTCATTGAGTGCACATACTGATGCTCTATAAAAAGACTATTGTATGCAGAGTGGTGCTTGATCTGTTCTAACAAAGACTTGATGTAATCAAGAGTCTTTTTGCAGTCTTGAGGACGATCGTCTAAGAGATAAGCTGTACACAGTTCAAGTAAATGACGAACTTCATCATAGACCCATTCAAACTGACGATCATGGTGTAGAGCTAGTTCGAAATACATATAGGCTTGATCAAAGCTGCCGATCAATGCTGACCAAAAGCCTATTGAGCTCTTGACATGATTGAGAAAAGTTTTTTTATTAATAGCGGAAAAGCTCTCACACTGTTTCTTCAGTAGCTCTATTGCTAGGTCATACTTACATTTTTGAAAAGCAATCGAGGCCAGGGTTCCATTGGCCCACGCAGTTGCTCCCACATCATCCGCCTCATGAGCATATTCTAGTGCTCGTTCACCGTTCTCTTGTGCAATATCAAGATTATGGTGAACCAAGAGATCTTCAATGGTCAATAGGATATAAGAAACACACATGCCCTGTTGCTCATCAGCTTTGTGAAAGATAGGAAAGACACGCTCAAAACGACTTTGCCAGATGTAGTCAGAAATGTCTGCGCTCACCAGATTGATCACTTGTGTATGAGCAATGCACATGGCATGGCTTGACGCGACATTCAATTTGCATGAGTCGAGAATGTCGAGCGCGTGTCTCGCAGTTTTTTCCATGTCTGGATGGTCGATGTCCTTACGTGATGCGGTCAGAACAGCCAATATCACACCATAAAGGCTAGGATTCTGCTCATCTTCGCCGGATCTCACGATGCTATCTGTCGCACTCTCAAACCAATGAGACGCTTCGTGATAAAGCCCATAAAACTCATATAACCATCGCATACCGATTGCTAAATGTTCGACATATGTCCATTGGTGAGTATCGACAAAGTGATACCACATTCCACGTAGATTACCGATCTCATGTGGGAAAAACTTTTGTGTAGAGGGATTCCTTAGCTCAATACCGTACTTTGCCAGAAACTTTGAATAGTATTCTGCATGTACTTGCTTTGTTTCCTCATCGTTATAAAGCTGTTGCAACTTTTCCTCAGCATATTGGCGCAAGAGTTCATGCATCTCATAGCGCCCATTGATCGAGTGAATAATGAGCGCCTTGTTTACCAGACTCTGCAATATGGCTGGGGTTGCCTTCGCGACCTGCGTAGCAGCTTCGTAGGTGCAGCCACCTGCGAATACAGAAAACCGTGCTAAAACGAGTCGCTCGGATTCGGTTAGCCGCTGCCAGGTGGGTTCAAAAACGGCCCGAATCCCACGATGACGGAGAGGTAGGTCACTTTTGGTCTGCTCAAGGAATCCGATACCGGCTTCAATTTCATCGGCGATCTGTGCCAACGTTAGCGTATCGGACCACGCCGCGGCCAGCAGCAGCGCCAGTGGCATGCCTTCCGTAAGTTGGCAAATCCGGTCAATCGTTTCCTGGAACTGATCAACACTTTGGAATGCAGGTGACAGTTGACGGACGGCATCTACAAAGAGGTCAGCCGCATCTGACGAATCACCATCGCGCTCGTAAGCTAGCCCATTTAGCTTAAGGACGGTTTCGCTGGTCAGGTTCAGGCTTTGACGAGATGTCGTAAGGATTTTGATTTGAGGAGCTGTTCGTAAAATATCGGTGACGTATGTCGTCCCTGCCAAGAGATGCTCAAAGTTATCCAGAATGAGTAGCATCTCCTTGTTCTTGAGAAAATCGAGTAACTGCTGCTCTGGTGATCGCTCGCCCGGCACAAAAACGAACCCAATACTCTCGCCAATGGTCACCACAATTTGTTCAGATGCACTCAGCGATTGCAGCGCCACGAAGTAGATGCCATCAGCAAAGCGATCAGGGTGTATACGGCCAATTTGCAAAGCAAGCCGAGATTTGCCCATTCCACCCGGCGCGAGGATAGTCAGCAAACGATGTTTGGGTTGTTCTAGGAGATTGGTAACCGTATCGATCTCGCGTTTGCGCCCGATAAAAAGTGTCGTTTCAGCAGGCAGGTTGTGCCTGGTTTTAGTCGATTGGGTGACGCTTAGATGGAATAGACCATAGTCTTTTGCCAGTGCAACAGCTTCGCGTCGGCTATTGACTCCCAGCTTGTTATAGATCTGGCGCGTGTACCATTTGACCGTCGTAACAGCCAGGTTCAGTCGGTCACTGACTTCACGGTTCGACATGCCCTGAACCAGGCACGCCAATATCTCGTTCTCGCGCTCAGTAAGTGAATCAAACACGCCGACGTCAGCGCGTCTATTATTTGTAGATGTCATATATTGTTGCCCTCAAATCCCCCTGACGCAATTATTATAGACAAATATACATAAAGTGCTAAATGTCTACTTTATCTTGCACTTAATCGACAAAGCATATTAGGGATTGTGCCTTGCCGGATGGAACTACTTTTGTCTGTCAGGAAAATAGGCAGACTGTACCTTGCTCCGTCCAGAGGTTCAGCATTTGTGTAAACAAAAGCGACGATGTCATCAATCGTCGCTTCGTTAACGATATTTGTTTGGGGTGTTCATCTTAGTTTCCCATCGCGACCTGCTGCGCTTCACAAGCATCGACCTGCGCCAGGACAACCGTTTCATAATCTGCCCCTACCAGCCTTTTGACCAGGGCATTTTCGTAGCTTTCAGCAGCCGATTCTGCAACTAAGTAAGCTTCATAGCTCTGCTGCGCTGCGACGAAGTTACCCGTCGCGAAATGCGCTTCGGCCAGAAAATAGTAGGCGGATACTTCGGCCTCATCTAACTCCAGTGCGAACAGCGCATCGGCGACGGCTAGCTCGTAATGAGCGGTATAGACATTCACGGCGCTGCGCAGTGTGTAGCCTGCCGCCAGCTCCGGGAAGGCTTCCAGAGCACGGTCAACAGCAACCTGTGCTTTGTCGAAGCTGCCGTTTTCCAGATACAGAACGGCCATTATCAGGTCCAGACCCGCAGATTGTTCAGCGCGGTTGGGGCCGCTGGAAGCCTCAAACAGATCCTGTGCCTGTGATCTGCTGGATGAGGCGACGAATACCAGGACCATCACAACTAAGCTAATGACGACGGCGGCGGTTGAAAGTTTGTTAGCGGCTGCAAAGCTCAACCGACTTGCGGGATGTTTTTCACTTGGGGTACGGATAACAGAAGGCTTTGCCGCACTTTTCTTTGCTGCGAAGGCTATAGCGACTAAATGCCTTTTATCGGCTTCCCGCTGCATACGATCACGATATTCCTTATCCATTGCGTAATCTTTGTTAGTGAAATTGTTGGTGAACATGTCCATGCTCCTGTTTGTAGGCCTTACGGCTTCTTTTCGTTCGATGACTCCACTGTATGCCAGGGTGCTGTGTTTGGGAGGACGTGAAAAGAGAGGGAATGGGGGGAGGGAAAAGGGGAGGGAAACGACAGAAATCACCCGTTTTTGCTACTTTAATGAGCTATACTGCCTGCAAATCGACTGAAATCCCCAGATAAGGTGAGGACTGTTACAACCAATAGCTGTTTTGGCCTGATGTTGGCTCAGGTTGATCGGGGGCGAAAATGGTTGCCAGCACTCTAAGCACAGGCCATTCAAACGGGCATGATCTAAGCGGACAGCAGATCAAGGGCTACGCGCTGCGCGAGCAGTTGGGATCGGGCGGCTTCGGGGCAGTGTATCGCGCCTATCAAGAGGAAGTTCAACGCGAGGTGGCCATCAAGATCATCCTGCCGCACTACGCCAACCAACCCGATTTCATCCGCCGCTTTGAAGCGGAAGCCCAGACCATCGCTCAACTCGAACATCCCTACATCGTGCCGCTGTACGACTACTGGCGCGATCCCAATGGCGCCTATCTGGTGATGCGACTGCTGCGTGGGGGCAGCATCCGCGATGTGCTCCGTCAGCACCACATGTTTGACGTCGAACGCATCGCGGTGCTGCTGGGTCACATCGCCAGTGCGCTCCACCATGCCCATCAGCAGCAGGTGATTCACCGCGATATCAAGCCCGACAACGTTCTGCTGGACGAGAGCGGTATCGCCTATCTGGCGGACTTCGGCATTGCCAAGAATCTGTCTCAAAGCACAAATGGCGCAAACAAAGAAATCATCGGCTCACTCGATTACCTGTCTCCCGAACAAGCCCGCAGCGAACCGATCACCGCCCGAACCGATATTTACAGCCTGGGCGTCGTGCTCTATGAACTTCTCGTCGGCGAGCATCCTTTCCACGAGGTGTCCTCAGTCGAGCGCATGTACAAGCACATTAGTGAACCATTGCCTGACATTACCAATCTCGAACCCGACATCAACGAAGCTATGAATGAGATTATTCAGCGGGCGACGCAGAAGAATCCCAAAGATCGTTACCCGGATGTTCTGAGTCTGGCACGGGACTTTGCCGAAGCCGCCCAGATGACCATCAGTTCGCCCAAGTCGATCTACGAAACGCTGACCTCGCGTGAACTTGATATCCTGCGGCTGGTGGCCGACGATATGAGCAATCAGGAGATCGCTGACAAGCTGGTGGTCGAGCACAGCACGATTCGCTGGTATATCCGCCAGATCAACAAGAAGCTGCGCGTGTTCAGCCGTGAGGAACTCAAGCGCAAGGTGGCTGAACTGGGCTGGTTCGATGAAGGCGAATCATCGACCAATGCCAGTCCATCGCAGATAGCACTTCTCTGGCAAGATGTGGAGAATCCCTATAAGGGCCTGCGCGCTTTTGAGCGTGGCGAATCGCAGGATTTCTTTGGGCGCGAAGAATTCGTGCAGCGGTTGGTATGGCGTATGCAGGAGGCTGACCCATATCAGCGATTCCTGGCAATCGTTGGTCCCAGTGGCAGCGGCAAATCGAGTGTTGCACGAGCAGGATTGCTACCCGCTCTGGTCAAGAACGCCATCGCAGGTTCCGACCACTGGTTCAGCATCGACATGATCCCTGGTGATTCTCCCTTTGACGCCCTGGAAACAGCCCTTACGAGAATCGCCGCCGACCAGGCTATGAACCTGCGCGAGCATCTCAACCGCGATGAGCGCGGCCTGGTGCGTGCTGCTGATCTCATCCTGCCCAAAGACAAGAGTCAGCTATTGCTGCTGATTGACCAGTTTGAAGAAGTCTTCACACTGGTAACGAACGTAGACCAGCGCCGCCGATTTCTCGACCTTCTCCTGGCAACAGTGACAGCACCTCATAGTCGTGTCAGAATCGTAGTAACACTCCGCGCCGACTTCTACGACCGACCGCTGCAATACCCCAAATTCGGTGAAATGCTGCGGGCACGGATGGAGACCATTCTGCCATTGACTGCTCAGGGCATTGAACGTGCCATTGTTGGCCCGGTCGAGCGCATGGGCATGGTCTTCGATGCGGGTTTGGTTGCCCAGATCGTCTCCGAGACGACCTATCAGGCTGGCGCGCTGCCGCTGCTGCAATTCGCCTTGACGGCGCTATTTGATCTGCGTGAAGGTCACAAGCTGACGCATGAGGCTTATCAGCAGATTGGTGGCGTTGGTGGTGCACTCGCCAACCGCATTGAGGACATCTATCGCCAGTTGGACCCAGAAGCCCAGGAAGCGGTGCGTCAACTCTTCCTCCGGTTGGTGACCCTCGGCGAAGGCGTTGAGGACACGCGCCGCAGAGTCCCGCACAGCGAGTTGGTAGCCGTCTCCAACGACGCCAACCTGATGGAAGACCTGATCGATTTTCTGGCCCAGGAACGCTTCCTGGCACTCGATAACGATCCCGCCACCCGTGCACCGATGGTAGAAGTCGCCCATGAAGCCATTCTGCGAGAATGGGAACGTCTGCGTGCCTGGATTAATGACAGTCGTGCTGAACTTCGCCTGCATCGACAACTGGCCCGATTGGCCGAAGATTGGCAGAAAGCCGACCAGGAACCTAGCTACCTTTTGCGTGGAGCAAGACTGAATCAGTTTGAGACCTGGGCCAGGGCGACAAATCTGTCACTGACACCTGCTGAACGCAATTTTCTGGAAGTAAGCCAGCAAGTGCGAGATGCAAACCTTGCTGAAGAACAGCTTCGCCAGCAGCATGAAGTTACACTGGAAGAGCGCGCCAAACGTGTCTTGCAAATTTTATCTGTAGTCTTACTCCTGGCAGCCATCGGCGGATTGGCCCTTGCTGCCTTTGCTCTTGATCGCGAACAGCGCGCCCAGCAAGCCTTACTGAGTGTAGAGGCGGCTGAAGCCGAAGCCCGCGAACTGGCGCTTATCAATGGGGCGAGCGCTGCCTACCAGGGTGGGGATATTCAGACCGGCGTGGCACTCGCCGTTGCCGCCAATTCGGTTGAAAATCCACCTGCACTTGCTCGCGCAACGCTTTCAGAAATTGCCTATCATTCCGGCCCGATGCGCCGCCTGGGTGACGAGTTTGATTTTGCGCTCTCATTAGACATCAGCTCCGACGGTAAATACCTGCTGGCGGATCGACACGATTTTGCAGTTGTCCTATGGGATTTAGAAAAAGGTCAGCCTATCCATGAAATGACGGGGCATGAAGCCATGGTTCTCACGGTAGATATCAGCCCCGACGGAAGAATGGGCGCCTCGATTGCAACTGACCGGACCATCATTTTATGGGATTTAGAAACAGGCCAGATGCTGCGTCGTTTTGGCAGTGAACATATCTTGAGTGTGGCTGCCCTGTCTGTGACATTCAGTCCCGATGGCAAGACGCTGCTCTCGAATAACGGTGGCTTGCCGATGTTGGACCCGGAACTCGAAGCCAAGTTGATCCTGTGGGATGTGGAAACAGGTACACCCATCCGCGAATACACAGGGCACAACAGGGTCGTGGGACGGCCTGCCTTTAGCCCGGATGGCAGCATGATTTTGTCCGGCGGAGAAAATGAAGAGTTTATATTATGGGACGTAGAAACGGGTGAAATCATCCGTCGTCGTGAAGAATACAGTTCTTTAAATGATCGAGTGCCTACCGACATCGTTTTTCGCCCTGATGGTCGGACTGCGCTCGTCTTGTTCTGGGATACAACCGCAGCTCTAATCGATCTTCACACGCTTAAAACCTTGCAAACCTACGGCACAGGTTCAACGGGGGCTGCATCATGGTCGCAGCTTCCTGTCAGCCCAGATGGACAGACCTTGTATCTCAGCAACCCTGAACGCACCGGCCAGGCCTTCTGGGATGTCGAAAGTGGCGAGATGCTCGAATCGTTAACAGAAACTGGAGCGCGTATTAGCTACGGTGCAGCATTTACGCCAGATGGCAGCGCTCTCGTCGTCAGCCAGGATGGTATTGGTGTTGTTGTGTATGCCGTTCATCATGGTGCTGAAGTCCAGAGCGTCACATTTCAACCTGATCTGCCGCCGCAAGAATTCATCATAAGTCCCGATGGCCAGTTGATGGTTGTGCGGGTGTTTGACGGTCAGCAGTGCGAGGTCATCATATATGATTTGGTATCCAATGCCGAAACAAATCGCTTTGATCATGAAAGCAGCCTGATTGCAGAACTCGGCTGTGACACAAGGCAGTACTCGGTTTTCCATCCTAATGACCAATCCATACTGGCGCGATCTGCCGATGGCCAGGGCATCTTGTGGGATGTCCATACGGGGGCGATACTTTCCCGTATTCCGAACTTCCCTCATGGTAGGATCGAGATCTCGCAGGATGGGAACTCCGTACTCCTCGTGACAGATGGGCAGGACGCACCATCGGAATCAAGAGAAATTTACCAGTGGAATCTGGCGACCGGAAGCCAGGAGCAGCATTTGACGTTGCCGGGTAGTTTTGGCAGCATAAATATGGCTGACTTCAGTTCTGATGGGCAGTACCTGCTGGCCTCAGATGGTGAAGCCACCATCTATATGGAGGTATCGACTGGCGAAATTATCAGGCAACTGACTGCCCCTGTTGGTGGTATGCTTGCTGGTTGGTTTAGCCCGGATAATTTGCGGGCAGTGACGGTCGGCTCTGGACTCGGCGAAATGATCCTGTGGGACTTGGAAACGGGAACAATGTTATCGTCCTGGAATACCGGGACCGTTTACAATGCAGCCTTTACACCTGATGCGCATTATTTAGTCACGACCGCGCAGCGAGTGAGCCTGTGGGATGTCGAAACGGGTGAGGAAATCCGCCGATACACAGGTGCAACCGGTGGTTGGTTCTATCCACGAATGATGCCGGATGGTGAGAGTTTCTTCGTTATGGATTTGAGCAGCGCTCGACCGGCAATTCGACAATGGCGAATTGACACAGATGACGACTTCCTCAATTGGGTGTATGCCAATCGTTATATCCGTGACCTAACCTGTGCAGAACGTGAACTCTATCGCATCGAGCCATTGTGTGAATGAAGCAGGGGCTGCCTAGTCACTTAGGATGCCGTCCGCTGTAATGAATGTCGTACGATCAGATATTCTGCGTGCGTCCACAGCAACGGGTTAGCGATTTCGCCCCGTTGGGCCACCCAACCCTCATAATAGCTTGGGGCGAACATGCGATCCTTGACCTGCTCTGGTAAGTTGCCCTCAGCATCTGCATGGGACTCTGCCCAACGGAGCAGGTCCTTTGCCGCACTTGCATCCCCGACCTGAACCTTATACCACGCCAGCCACAAACCCAGCAGCACCCAGGCCCCACCGCCGTAGTAAGTATCTTCCAGGTGGCGATGCACGCCGTGTCCCTCAGCCAGCAGATCACGCTCAATTCGGGCAACGGTACGCACCATCAGTGGATCATCAGGCGCGAGTAAGCCAAAATCGGGCAGGGCAGCCATCAGCAGATTGGCATCGACCATATCCAGCCCGACTGATTTTGCCAGCTCGCCATTAGGCGTCAGGCCTTTTTCCACAATAAATTCTCGAATAGCTTGCTGGGTTGTCTCAACATCCAGTGAGGGAATCAGGTGGTGGGCTGCTCCGAGTCCGGCATATATGGCGGCCAACGTGCTGATATGAACATCATCGCCGCGCTCTTCCCAGCAGTCGTAGCACGGATGCTGCCACACCGCCGACAAATAGCGAACAACGAGCTTGATTGCTTGCACCCAGGCCACAGGTAGCGGCGTAATGCGGCAGACTTCAACATATTTTGCCAATGACCAGACCCACAGTGCCGGACCATCGAGCTGGAATTCTGGCCAATCGTCAGGGCCAGCATTGCCGCCATCCTCATAGCGAGCATTGAGTGTATCGGCTAGCACGAGAGGCTGGCCTTGTTCCGCGCGGTTGATGGTCCGTTCCAAAGCATCGGCCCGGCCGTTGATGATACCTGCACACCAGCGGTGAAAGTGATCAGCACTATCCCACTGGCCAGAGATGCCGACCTTATGCGGGACCATGTTATCGATGCCATCCATCGTCAGCGCATAGGCGATAAAAGCCCCATCGCGGAACCAGGAATACTGGTAATCTGGCATAGTCGGGCACGCCAGATACCCACCGGCGGGCTGCTGATTATCCATGATGACTTGCTGGCTGTGCTTGTGGAGCTTGCTTAGTCTATCCAGATAGGTTTCAGTGGTCATCAGCGTACTCCACGACGATCATCGTCCAGTAATTCAGTTCAGGAAGTGTAAATTGTAGCACCTCATTGTGGATGGTGTAGGGCAGGGCAGTCGCATTCATGCTGGCTTCGCTATCCGGCGAGGCAGCCCATATGGCCTGTATAGGGCGTGCGACAGTAATTCTGAAATCCACATTCGTGAGCACGGTCGGGATTGTTGCCGTTGGCTCGTTCCAATTCGTTTGATCGACACCCACGAAGTTAATCAGGCTGAAGGTATCGAATGACTCGCCGGAGCGCACAATCGGCACAACGCGGTCACGGGCTGTAATGCCACGTGTGCGGATGTCACCCAGGTCAACGGCTCGATGCAGATCGTCGCTGCCTGCTGCGGTTGTCGTTGCCAGCACATTTTCATAACGCACCTGGAAATCATAATAGCGCCGGAAAATGGGCTGCTGATCCGCCGACAGGGTGCCGAATTTCGGGAAGTAGGGATCAGCCAACATGCTTTCTGGCTCGCCTGTTTCCAGATGTGTACCGCCGCTGGCCAGAATAATTGAATTCGCCAGCCGCCAGTTAATGGTCTGCTCTGGTGGAATGTATGCAGGGATAATGACAGGCTTACCATGACCAAGTGCCTCCGCATTGCTGACAATACGGCCCAGGTCCAGATAGCTGTCATACGGCGACCAGACTTCGATATAAGCAGCATCCTGTTCAGAATCTGCGACTGCATCAATCGGCCAGTTACCAACGCAGTTGAACAGGGTAACACCTTCATCACCGCGAAATTGCTGTACGACCATAGCCGCTTGGTCGATGAATTGGGGCATTACCTCAGCCAGATCAACCGAGTTGCCATCGTGATCCTGACCATTTTTCGGTGAGCCGTACTGATCGATGTGGATGCCATCAAAAGCTGTGTTTTGGAGCACATCTGCAAATTCGCCAAGTAAATGCTGGTTCCAGGGCGACCCTGGCGCAGGATTCATGATCGAAATGAAGCTGTTTTCGCCAAAGTCGTATACATTCCCTTGTGCGTCAAAAAGCCCCCAGGTCGGGTGCTGATGATAAAACGCTGTTGAAGCACCATAAATCGCTGTATAGGGCATGGCGGCGATGCCATCTGCATGCAGTAAGTCAATCAAATGGCGGATGGTCGTCATCGACTGTGGTCGTCCCAGACCATCCTCAAATGGGTCTGTATCCGGCAGCAGAGTTTCCCAGCGATACTGCCAGTCATAAAACTGAACGCCATTGATATGATGCAGTCGCATCCATTCACTGGTAGCCACATCATCATCGCGACCAGCGCTAAAATTGCTGAGGAAACCATAACGCGGCGCATCAATCCAGCGGTCGAGCACATCAAAGGCCGATGTCTGTGTAGCGATAAGCGCGTCGCCATCGTACACATCCACACTGAGGCCGTAGCCGCGTGGTGTTTCTGGCGGTGGCTGCCAAATCAGTGTTGCCTCACCAGCCACAATCGTCTCATGTATCGTCGTTAGTTCGCTTGCAAGATAGGTGATTCGCGCTTCCAGATGCGTACCCGCATCTGTCCGAACAAGGATGCGGACAGGCTGATTCGGGCGATAAAATCCCTTATCTGGCAGTATTGTGATCTGTAGTGAATCAGTGGCCAACAAAATACTCCCTTGTAGAAAGCATAGAATAAGTAGGGTTAGCAGGCTCTGCCGCACGCGGCTCATCCACGCACGCTCCCGCTAGTAATTCCCTGAATGAAATAGCGCTGGAAGAAGACAAATAACAGAATTGTCGGGATGACCGCTGTCAGCGAACCCGCGAAAACCAGCCCCCAATTAGAACTGTGTTGTCCGCGGAAATTAGCAATTGCGATGGGCAGGGTGCGCAAATGCTCATCTGTGAGAAAATTGAGCGCCAGCAGATATTCGTCCCAGGCACCCAGGAAGCTGAAAACGGCGACTGTGCTGATCGCAGGTGCGGCCAATGGCAGCATAATTCGCCAGAAAATCGTAAATGGGTTGGCCCCATCGATGATAGCCGATTCCTCTAGTTCACGCGGGAGGTTCTCGAAGAATCCACGCAGCAGAAACATGTTAAATGCCAGTGGACCCGAACTGTAGACCAGCACCAACCCCGGCAGACTATTCAGCAGACTCAGATTCTTTGCCAGGATGAACTGCGGAATCAGCAGCACGACACCAGGAATCATAATCATGATGAGCAGCACACCAAACAGAACGCGCTTGCCGTAAAAATCAAAACGGGCGAACCCATAGGCCATCGTCGCCGCCAGGGATGTGACAAGCACGGCGGTCGCTATCGCAACCCCGGTGCTGTTGAGGAAGGCTCGGCCAAAGTTGCGACTGGCAAAGGCTTGCTCAAAATTTTCAAATGACACGCTTTCAGGTATAAGTCGTGGCGGATAGGGCTGGACGAAGGCCACGCCATCTAGCGCGGTCGATGCCATGTAAAGCAGCGGCGCGACAGCGATGATTGCGCCTGCGCAAAGCACCAGGAAGATGACCAGATTGAGCAAACGTTGCTGGCTGTTGGAGGTCGCTAACATGTCTAGTACTCCAAATCCTGGTCGCCGCGACCCAAAAACTTCGACTGCAACGCGCTCACAACCACGATCACGACTGCCAACACATAACTCAGGGCCGCGCCGTAGCCAAAATGCAAGTTGCCGAAGGCTTCGTCAAACATATACGTCAGCGCCACCTCGGTGCGGTGCAGTGGGCCGCCATTGGTCATCAGCAAAACAGAAATAAATACCTGGAAGCCGCCGATCATCAGCGCAATGAGCACGAAGAAAATCGTCCGGCGGATGAGGGGCAGTGTCATATAGCGAATACGATGCCATTCGCCAGCCCCGTCGATCGCCGCCGCTTCATACAACTCAGGCGGAATACCCTGCAATGCCGCCAGGAAGATCACCATCGCCCAGCCCATGCCTTTCCAGATGCCCAGGCTGTAGATGGCAATCCACGACGTATTACTATTCGCCAGCCACGAGATGGGTTCTTGAATAGTACCCGTTCGCATAAGGACGAAGTTCATCAGGCCAGCATCACCCGGACTGAATAGGTAGACGAACAGAAAACTGACGACCACCCACGACGTCACCACTGGCAAATAGTAGATCGTTCGGAAGAAGCGCTTGGCGATAGTGACACGATTAACGAGGATTGCCAGTGTCAGCCCGATAATCATCTGGCCAGCGACGGTTACGACCGCATACATGGCGGTATTCTGCATCGCTAGCCAGAAAGTCTTATCAGTGAGCAGTTCCTGGTAGTTAGCCAGGCCAACGAATGCGCTGGTTTGGCCGGGAATGATGCGCCAGTCGAAGAAGCTGATGTAAAGCTGGTAGAGCAGGGGATACACTGCCCACAGCAGATACAGCGCCAACCCCGGCAGCAGGAACAAATAAGGAACATAGGGACGGTAGTAGGGCTTACCGCGATGCCGCTTCTGACCCCGCGATTTTTGTTTCGCGTGTTCTGTGGTCATTTGCATCGTTTCGCTGTTCATAGCGACCATCCTTCGCTAGCTTGCCGCCAGATGATGCGCGTACATAAGCAGATGCCTTTTTTACCTGACCGTCCCATACGACCTAGTTACCTGCCAGCAGCGCGTCGATTTCTTCCGCAGCCAGGTCCATTGCTTCTTGGGCGGACATTTCGCCACGTAGAACGAGTTGGGCGGCATCACCCAGTACGGTTTCAATATCATTGTATGCCGGAACAGGGGTGCGGGCCTGGGCTGTCTGCAACTGCTCCAGGAACATGCCGTAATACGGGTGATCCTGGAAATACTCGTTTTCAATCAGCGAATTGAGCACGGTCAACTGACCGACCTTCGACATTTCTAACTGGTAAGCATCACTCTGGGTGAAGCGTAGGAACTCCAGTGCTTCTTCCGGATGCTGTGAACCAGCCATCACAACGATATTTTCGCCACCCACGACGGAAATGTGGCCGCCATCACCAGCAGGCATGAGGGCCGCGCCCGTCTCAAAGTCAGGATACTGGCCTTCAAGCGTCGGGTAGAACCAGGGGCCTTCCAGCATAGAAACCAGCGTACCGCCGAAGAAGCTGCCCCAGGTGTCGATGCCGCTGCCGATGAAACCATCGGAGAAGCAGCCACTTTGGACCATATCCGCCAGGAACTGTACAGCGGCTACAGAGGCTTCACCATTGACGTAACCCTGTGAAGTCGTCATGGCTTCATCAGTGACGTCGCCGCCAAAGCTCCAGATCCAGGGCAGCAGTGCCCAACCATAGGTGCCACCATCACTGAACAGATACGTATCTTCCGGCAGGGAATCGCACAGTGCGGTAAATTCATCGATAGTTTCCGGTGCGGTCTCCATCAGTGCCGGATTATAAATCAGGATGCGGGTGTTAGTATCGAGCGGCAGACCATAATAGGCGCCTTCATACATATTCGTGGAAAGCGGACCAGCAAAGACATTTGCGGCTATATCATCAAAGTCGGGCATGCCGTCGCTGAGGTTCATCAGGATGCCCTGTGCGGCAAATTCCGGTGACCAGATAATATCCAGACGAACCAGATCGGGGCCTTCGCCGCCAGCAGCGGAGGTCAGCAGCGCCTGACGGAAGCCATCATAAGGGTAGGGCACCGATTCCACATGAATGTCAGGATGTTCCTCTTCAAACAACGGGATCAGCACATCCGTCAGTGTTTGGTTTTCTGGCGAAACTTCATTGTAAGTATGCCAGAACGTAATGGTGACAGGCTCCTGTGCTATGGCAGCCGGGGCCACCAATAGCAGAACCAGCATCAGGGCGAAGATGATACGAGTTTTCATGGTAATCTCCTCAAATAAACAATTACTTTGCCGTTGCGAACTTGTTGACTGTACTAGTTTGCCGAAATCATCCTCCTCAATTGAACCGGTTCAATTAATATCGAAATTTATAGCGGGCTACCTGTTGACTGACGAACAATCAACTCAGGTTTAATGAGCTGACTACCGAGGTCAGCAGTCGGCTCCTGATTGACGATTTTCATAAGGAGCTGGAACAGAGCTTTTCCAATGTCTCGTGTCGGTTGGTTGATGGTCGTGAGTGGGGGATTACTGTATCGCGCCAGTGGAATATCATCGAACCCCACAACTGATACATCCTGACCAACGACCAGCCCCCGTACCTGGATCGCACGCATGGCCCCAAATGCCATTCGATCATTGCTGCAAATAATGGCCGTAGGCGGGTCAAACTGATCGAGCAGATAATGGGCACCAAGTTGGCCCGACTGCTCACTGAAGTCACCCTCAAAAATGAGCGATCTGTCAATCGGCAGAGTCGCTTCACGCATACCGCTGATAAAACCTTCCCAGCGTACCTGTGTTAGATACTGTTCATGCGGCGGCGAAAGATAACCGATGCGTCGGTGTCCTAGCTCAAATAAGTGTTTTACAGCCAATTCAATGCCAATTGCGCCATCAACATCGATCCAATTCTGGCCTTTTTCTGATTGAAAGCGTCCAAAAACGACAAACGGGAAGTTTTGCTCAGTCAGATACGCCACACGCGGATCATTCTCACGCAGGGCAAAAACAATCAGTCCATCAATCTGGCGACTGGTCACAAGCTGCTTGTAGAGCTGCATTTCTCGCTCCCCAGCCGGAACAGTCCAGAAGGTAAGGCCGATGCTGCTCCGAGTGGCTTCGCTGGTGACGCCGTCGATCAGGTCGAGCACTACCGGATCAGTTTCAATGGCATCGTTGGGCAGCCGGATTTCGCTTCGGATGAGTCCAATTGTATTGGTGCGCTGCGTATTCAGGCTGCGCGCCGCCGCCGTCGGATGATAATCGAGTGCCTCAATCGCTTCCAGGACGCGCTGCCGTGTTTCGCTCTTAACCAGCGTGCTCCCGTTGAGGACGTTAGAAACGGTTCCTACGGAGACCTCGGCATAACGGGCAACATCACGGATAGTCGGCATACTCAATCCAAAATTGAACCGGTTCAATTTAAGTAAAACACCGAATATGAATTATGTCAACCAATTGGGGTTAGCTCAACGAGTGTAAATAGGAAAATCCAAGATGCCCCAATCTCACGAGAGGGCAGGTAAAATCCGTATCACCGACTTTATTTCATGTCCGATGGACTATCCGGCATCAAAGATATTACAGAATATCAGGTGGCAGATAGCTCGCTTGGAGAGGCACGATCTCTTCGAGCAGCTTCTGCGCGACAGGTAATGACATCACCAGTGGATTAGCAGCTAACGCATGGCGTAGTTCACGCATGCCGCCGTTCCAGATGGCATCTGCCGCTGCCCATTGATATTCCGCGAGCATGTGCAGCAGCCCAACCACTTCCGAAGGTAAATTGGGCTGGACCAGTGGCGTAGCGCCTTTAGGTTCCAACCGCGCTGGAACCTCGACCACACGATCAGGTGCAAAGTCAGGCAGCGCGCCACGATTGGTTACGTTCAGTGTATGAATACTGGCATTCTGTGTGACCAGCCCA
Source organism: Anaerolineaceae bacterium (assembly GCA_020634165.1). GTDB lineage: Bacteria > Chloroflexota > Anaerolineae > Aggregatilineales > Phototrophicaceae > Phototrophicus. Next base: position 1,968,503 of record JACKCF010000001.1, read on the forward strand.
CGAATAACTTCGACGGCCATATCCCCGAAAATCGACCCACCACGCACATGGGTGAGTGTAGGCTCATCAGCTTCAATTTGCTCCTGGAAGTGTTGATAATAGCTTGGTAGTTCCTCCATGATGACTTGCGCCCGTGACTTGGAACTGGCCTGTGCTTCAGCGACCGTATCTTCCCGAAAATAATAGTATTGCATATAGCTGTTTGGCAGGCGGTGATATTCCTTCGCTAGCTGGAACTGCCGTTTGACGCGGTGGGTTATGTTCGGGTCAGCCTGCACCTGATCGTAGTGCCGCAGCATGACCTCGATGCCATCTTCGCCATCAATCGAAAAATTGGTGCTCCAGGTAGCATGGTTTAGTCCAACCGACTCCAGCTTGACGCTTGTCGGGTTGATGTCCATCGCGCTTAGTATTTTATGCTGATCGTCCTTCGTCTGGTCACAGATGCTGATGCAGGGCACATCGCTGAAATGTGTCACGGCTTCAGCAACAATCTGCGTGGGATTCGTATAGTTGACGAGTACCGCGTTCGGTGCATATTGCTCGATAGCGCCGACGATACGCTTGATGACGGGCAGCGTTCGCATGGCGAAGAAAAAACCGCCCGGTCCGATTGTCTCCTGCCCGATAATGCCATATTTGAGCGGAACTGCCTCATCCTGGGCACGGGCTTCAAAACCGCCTTGGCGGAAGGTCGTCAGCACATAATCTGCGGATTGAATAGCCGCTTGCATGTCGCGATGCTTGCTGATGGTCAGATCGATGCCAGCGGCAGCGACCATACGCTGTGCCAGCAGCGCGACGATGTCCAGTTCCGGCCCAGCGATATCCATCAGCGCCAGCTCGGCATCTGCGAAATCGTCAGCATGTTGAATAAAAGCGTTGATTAAACCAGGAGCATAAGCGCTGCCACCACCTATGATGGCAATTTTGACAGCCACGTTTTGACCTCCTCGTGGGTTGGGGTGCCAGTCGCACCCCCGACAGCCGTTGTCGCCAGCGCACCACAAACCGCGCCATAACGACAGCAATCTTCTAATGAATAATCGTTAACCAGGCCGTAGATAAATCCAGCATCGAACGCATCACCTGCACCAGTCGTATCAATCGGCGTGACGGGCAGGGCAGGCACAGCGATGCTTTGGGTTGCACTTCTGGCGAGGACACCCTCGGCACTGTTTTTCATGACAATAGCCCCGCCTGACATGCGGCCCAGTGCCTTCTGTAGCGCGGTTTCGGTATCATCCTCGCCCATCATGTAACACAATTCGGATCGGCTCGGCATAAAAATATCGACCTCAGCCGCAATGCGATGAATGGTCTCGTCTTTCAGGGCGTCTTCGTCCCAACCTGGGTCAAACGACACGGTTGTTCCGGCACCATGCGCGATCTCGACCGCATTCAGTGCATCATACGCCGCCAGAAAGCTGCACACATGCAGATGCCTGCTCGGATGCTCCCGCAGGATTTCTTTCAGATCAGGTGGCTCGGTAGGTTTTTCAAAGCGTGTGATGAATGCTCGGTCATGTGGATACGATAATGCGACTGTTAACTGCGGCAGGGGATAATCATGTTGACGAATCAGCGTGCGATCAATGCCCAACTCATCGAGTAAATCAGCAGCGATGCGACTGAAGCGATCATTACCCAGGTCAGCAATCAGACCAACCTTTGCACCCAGCCGATGCAGTCCAGCCGCGATGATGGCACTGCCGCCAATCGCAATCGTCAGGTCCTGCGCGAAGATTTCTGTCCCCAGCGTGGGGAACGTATCCATGCCCGTGAAGATGACATCACAGAACAAGGGTCCGTAGACCAAGGCATCATAGCCCATTAAGCATTTTCTCCACGCAGCAGATGCATGGCCCGTTCATAATACGGGGATGCCACCGGACCTTCCAGCAAAGGATCAGCCGTATCGCGCATCCAGGTAACTAGCTGCTGACGCAAATCATCTTTGATGGCCAGATAGGCCGCGTCATCAGCCAGATTCATCATCTCATTCGGATCAGCTTCGAGGTCGTAAAGCTCAAATGCCGGCCGTGATTGGGTCAAGATGTCGATCATCTGCGGATAGATCGCGCTATGCATGATGTCCGCTGGAACATTGGTGATGTCCACTTCGGCATTCCAGATGAGCTTATAGCGCGCATTGCGAATCGCTCGCTGAGGCTCGTAATCCGTGTGGTATGTCTTCTCAAAATAAAGGCTATCCCGATGCTGATCTGTCTCCCCCTTGAGCAGGCCCAGGTAGCTTTTTCCTTCAAGTTTCTTGGGAACCTCGATTCCGAGCACCTCCAGAATCGTCGGCGTCATATCTACATGGCTGATGAGTTGCTCAATCACATGGCCGCCTGTCAGTCCCAGTTGCGGCGCTCGCATAATGAGCGCGGTTTTGAGGCCAGGGTCGTACATCGTGCATTTAGCGCGTGGCATCGCCAGCCCATGATCCGTCGTGAAGATCACCCAGGTGTCGCCTGTCAGATTCAGTCTGTCGAGCGTTTCTAGAATGCGGCCAACACCTTCATCCATTGATTTAATCATGCCCTGCAACTCACTGAATTCCAATCGAGATTGGTCGGTATCAGGCACGTAAGGGGGGAGGTTAACGCCTTTTGCGCTGTCGGGTGGCGTCAGCCGATAGCCGCCGGTGTGGTCACGATGCGGCTCAAAGAAACCAATGTTCAGGAAAAAAGGGTGCTCGTGATGGCGTTCTAAAAATCCAATGGCGCTGCTGGCCACTTCTGGCGCCAGATTCCCCGCCAACACATGATCGAAGCCAAGTGCCTTGACGGCTTCTGCATTGAACTCGGTCACATGCTGAACACCAACGTGCGTCGTTTCATATCCAGCATCTTTCAAATATTCAGCCAGATAGGTTTCATCGTCGTGCAGATGCCAGCTAAACGGGAAGTGCGCCAGCCCAAACATGCCATTGCTGTGCGGATAGCGTCCGGTATACAGCGCGGCTCGGCTGGGGCTGCATTGTGGCGAAGTACAAAAACTATTGCTGAAGCGAACACCATCCGCTGCCAACGCATCCAGATGGTCCGACGAAACGCTCTCGACGCCATAGCAGGCCAGATGCTGGCCCAGGTCATGGCAGTCGATCATGACGAGGTTCATGAAATGTCCCTTTTGTTGTTAACCCTTCACAGCCCCGGCTGTCAGGCCCTCGACGATGCGGTTCTGGAAGATCAGTACCAATACGACCAGCGGAATGGTCACGATCATAGCGGCCGCCATGATTTCCGCAATGGGCTCCTGCCGCGCGACCTGGCCCGTAAATTGGGCAATCGCCACTGGGACCGTTTTCGCGTCAGGGTTGGTTGCCGTAAAGTTCAATGCAAATAAGTACTCGTTCCAGGAGAGGACAAACGCCAGCAATCCGGTCGTGACCAGAGCTGGAGCGGTCAACGGCAGCAAAATCAGGCGGAACGTCTGGAAAGGTGTCGCGCCATCGACAATCGCCGCTTGCTCAATCTCGGCGGGTAAGCCCCGGAAGAAGCTCGTCAGCACCCAGACCGTAAACGGCAGGATGAACACCGGATAGGTCGCAATGAGCGACAGCGGCGTTCCGAAAAACCCCAATTCTCGGACGATGGTATACAAGCCTGATAGGATCGAAATTGCCGGGAACATCGTCATGGAAAGCACGACATACAGCAAAATCACGCGGCCTTTAAAGCGCAGGCGACCAAGGGCATACGCTGCGAACGATCCCACTACCAGCGCTAGCGCGGCGGTTGAACTGGATACAATCGCTGAGTTACGAAGCGAATTGATGAACGTACTATCTCGAAAGACATACTCGTAATTCTTCAATGTTGGGTTGCGCGGCAGGTAAGTCGCGCTCTCAAACATCTCGGACTCTGTCTTAAATGAAGTCGCGAACGCCCAATAAAATGGGAACAGCGCATAGATCGCAATGAAAATAACCGCCGCGTAAAGCAGTATCCGCTGAATGTTTTTGAGGAGGCGTTCGTTGGTGAGGATGTTCTCAAACATTAGTCTGTCTCCACCTTCAACATGCGGACGTAAATGAACGCGAATATCGAAATAAATATGAAAATAATCACGCTGATGGCGGAGGCATAACCATCCTGCTGATTACTGACGAGTGTCTCGAAGTTATAAGTCGCCATCGAAAGTTGCTGCCGTCCAAACAACACATTGAACAGGTCGAATACGCGCAGGGCATCCAACGTGCGGAAGACCAGGGCAATCGCTAGGGCGGGGCGCAGCAAAGGCAGCGTGATGCTAAAGAAGCGTCGTACGGGGCTGGCCCCATCGACAGCCGCCGCTTCGTATAAGTCACTCGGAATCGTTTGCAAACCAGCCAGCAGCAGCAGTGCCATAAAGGGGGCTGTCTTCCAGACATCGACAATGATCCCTGCTGGTAGCTGCAACGACGGTTCGGAAAGCCATGCTTGTGGCGCTCCGATAATATGCAGGTCCAGCAGCACCTTGTTGAGAATACCAGCGCTGGTATCTTTCAGAATGAGTTCCCATAATCGCGCAGAAATTACAGTCGGGATCGCCCAGGGTACCAGCATAACGGCCCTCATGATGCCGCGTCCACGGAAATTGGAGTTGACCACCATCGCCATGAATAAGCCAATCAGCAGTTCCAGCGACACCGAAAAAACGGTGAAAATGAGTGTCGTGTTGACGGCTGAAACAAAGTCGTCGTCTCGTCCGCTGACAGCAATCGATTGCCCTGCGGAGAACGGAACTGGTATGTTGGAGATCGTGCGGTAGCCTTCTTGCAGCAATTCTCGGTCGATGGATTCCCAGCGGATGGACCCATTATCACGCACCGAGCAGTCGCCTGTATCATCGTCAAGCCGACAGCCGACCGTATCCAGTCGCACCGTTAGCAGGTTTGCATAATTATCCAGGCCGACGAATTGGGGCACGCCTCGGCCAGCAAACCGCTTGTCTGTCAGGCTGCGGATGAAGGTCTGCTCCAGCGGCCTTGCCGCTACCAGGATAAAAATCGCCAACGTGGGAATGAGCAGATTCCACGCCAGACGGGTCTCGCGGGCGATGAGCAGGTCTTCACCCTCGAAATACATGCCAATGTGGTTGGATAGCCACCACCACACGCCACCGACGATAATCATTGCCAGGAATGGCAATACGATGCTGCCTAGTAAGGCACCTACATCGACAGCTACGCCGTCTTCGTTAGCGACCCGAATGGTGTTATAGATCGTCAGCAAAATGGTGATGCCCATGCCAATGGTCAGCCACATATAGGCGACTTGCGCCCAATGGGCTGCCCGCAGGCTGCCCCCAAGCACCTGTGCGCCAATCGAAATGAAGAAAATACTGAGGTAAGCGACGAGCAGGGGTAGGACGATGCCAAATTGTGCTAAAAAGGCCAGCAACACCGATGGTTGTTCTGGATACTCTTCGCTCGCGGTCCAGTTGAGTGCAAGTTGGATGCCATCATCCTGGCTGACAGAGATCACGAAACCCACAACAGCCATGATCCCGATCAGGATCAGCAGTCCCCCGACTAAATAAGCAGGTATGGGCGATCTCTTAGCTTTTTGATGAGCAGTCGGGTCGGTATGGGATGAAAGGCTCATAGTAACTCCAGCAAAAATTGTCTAATTTGTCGCCTATGATACCCAGGCAAGCGAGATTTGCACCAACAACAGCGTGGGCTATGGAGTTAGGAGAAAGGGAAGTGCATTTGCACTTCCCTCAATATGGCAGTATCAGCGGATAGTTACTGACCGAGCAGTTCCTGCAAATCCAGTTCGAGCAGTTCCATAGCGACGTCGGCGTCTTCTTCACCCGTCAGGATGGAGTGGACAGCATCGAAGTACAGCGTGGAAACAGCATTGTACTGATCTTTGGAGAAGTTCGACGGACGCGCAGTTGTGATTTGGACGATGTCCGTGCTGGCGAACGGTAGCGCGGCCTGGATATCGGGATCATCATAAAGCACCAGCGCTGCCGGTGGGTTGCTGGACTGGATCGAGTACAGCTTCTGGTTCTCGACGCTCGTCATATAAATGGCGAAGGCTGCTGCTGCTTCAGGATTTTCTGAATAGCGGGATACGCCGATGTGCCAGCCACCCAATGTCGAAGCACCACTACCGGATGCACCTGCTGGCAGCGGAGCAACACCAAATTCAGGAATGTCTTCGCTTTCCCCACTGGTGACATAAGCATAGGGCCAGTTGCGCATGAAGGCGGCATTACCGGCATGCCATACGGCGCGTGCATCTTCTTCTTGGTAGCTGACGACGCCTGGTGGGCTGATCGTGCCAACCCAACTGGCAGCCAGATTGTACATATCAATGGCGGCTTCACTGGTTGTCTTGATTTCGCCCTCGGAAGTCAGGAAGTTCTCACCCGTAGCGGAAACATGCCATTCCAGAGCATCACAGGTCAGGCCTTCATAGGAATTACCCTGCCATACATAACCCCAGAATTCGTCATTGCCTTCAGCACGCTCGCCTTCCTGGATGGCTGTGGCCATTTCGGTCAGCTCTTCCCAGGTTGCGGGTGGTGCATCGTAACCGTATTTTTCGAGCAGGTCTGGGCGATAGTACAGCATGCCAAAGCCAATACGCAGCGGCAGCGCCACCAGACGACCATCAACCGTGTCATTTTCAATCAATGCCGGTAGCTGGGCGTCGATGTGCTCTTGTGAAACGTAGTCATTCATGTCGAGCAAATGGGCTGCCAACTGGCCAGGCCAGATCACATCCACGCGCACAACATCGATGTCGCTGCTTTCGGCTTCAAATGCCGTCAGGTAGAAAGCCAGCAGGTCGGTAACACTGGCAGAGCCTTCTGCATATTCAACCGTGATGTTCGGGCAGGCAGCTTCAAACCGCTCGATGGTTGCCTGTTCAGCTTCACCATTCGTACCCACAGGATCACCGAAGAAGCTGATGGTCACTTCTTCATCGGTGCCGCAATCAATTTCCGCCATATCGTCCTGGGCAACAATCAGCGCTGCTGGGACGACGAGGACGGCGACGAGAACAAGAATGAGTAGTTTGCGCATAACTAAATCCTTTTCTTTGTCATAATGAACGATAGATACTGAATCACGAGCTTGCTATCCTGCCTCAGATCGCTTCCCTTTCTCTGACTGACTTTATATCATCTCAGCACCTTGTTAATGGGCCGAGTCTTACACTAGGTTGTTGCGCCCTCGACCCAGATAGGCGAACTCCAGGCCCACTGGTTGTTATGCTGGCGCACACGAACGGTATACCAATCTCGTGTTGATGAAAGACTGCGATGGGCGAGGGCAAATCGCCTGCCTAGTTGGTGCTGCGGAATAGCCCGATGGAAGCAGACCGCCGGAGAAACGAACCCGCCAGTATAGAATGTGCGCGTGCCCGTCAATAGGTCGCCCAACTTGACCGACTGCTGTTCACCGTTGATGATGGCCGTGATGCATGTCTCTGGCGTACCCTTGATTTTGAGCGTCATGCCCTCAGTTGCTGAGGTATGCAGCGCGGGATTCTGGCGTGTCCGTGTCTGGATATGAACCTTGTCCTGGTCTGATAGCCTCAGCGTCGTATAGGCGAAAATGCCATCCTCGGGTTCATCTCTCGGATCGCATCCCCGCAGATGTGGTTCGACCTTTATGAGCTGGCCATCCTCAATGCACAGTTCAACATTCCAGTCGAACGGTTCATCCAGCTCGGCCCAACCCATCTCAAATCGAACGTTATACACATCATCGGGCTGGTCATCTGGAAAAACACTTTCGCGATGGATGACGCGGTTGTTGTGCAGTACCTCAATATAATCAATCGCATCGACGGCCTGCACATCGACTTCAATCCACCGCGCATCATCAGCCGGGCAGATGCTGCCTGTGACCTGGCCATTCACGCTGAATGCAAGCGAGAGATTGTCTCCAGTCAGGACGAAGGTCCGGCGCTGCTGAATAGCTTCCCAGATTGATTGGCGCGAAAGCGACTCGGACCAGACCCCCAGCCGACCGTATCCATAACTCCCAGGGAAAGCATTATGATGGTCAGTTGAGCCAACGACGCCGAAAACGTGCCCCTGCGCCCAACCATAATGTGCAGTGCTTTGCTCATGGCGCGGACCCATCGCATGCAGGTAGGGATACGGGCCATCAGTGCTTTCCGATAGCCCATGAAACGAGAAAATTTCCACAACAGGCGACATCTCATTGCTGAAAGCGCCCCAGTTGATCCCTCGGTATCCACGCTTGTAACCGATGTGATGTGGAATAATGAAAGTCGGCGTCTCAATGCTGCGAATAGTCTCGCGCAGGGCTGGTAAATCCGGTGCGTCGATGATCTCAGCGTCTTTGCCATTCTGGTAATAGACGCAGTAGTCACCATACGTCATAGAGTGCCACTCAAAACTGGGGAACGTGACGAATTTGCCATCTTGGTTGGCGGCCTCAATCTCTTGCAGATAGCCTTTCCAATTAGACTTGGCTTTGACGAATCCCTTTTCATGGTACTCAACCAGATATTCAAGCTGAGGATCATCCGTTGGTAAATCTGGCCAGACGGCATGAATAGTCACACTGGCGAAATCCAGTTGCAGTCGTGCATTATGGAGTGCATCAGCCAACGAGCCGCGCCCATAGCTTAAGCCACAGTGGTTATGAATGTCGCCATAATAGACGTTTAGGTCGCCGTAGCCGCTGGAAGAAGTCATGTACTCACGTTCTTGTAGGAAAGTTAAACAAATCTTTTGGTACAATATACGTTGATTATAACTTTTATAAAAAGTTTGTCAAAAGTTTCCTGAAGTTTGCGATGACGTCTCTACATGCTTCTATCCTAAAAACCTTGTGGAAATCCCCTCAATCACTGGCGGATCTCCAGCGAGCGACGCCTGTTAGCCTGCCAACCTTGCGCAAAGCGATCCAGGAATTGACCAGTGAGCGCTGGATACGTGTCGTTGGTCAGGCGGATGCCAATGGTGGCAGACCCGCTATGCTCTTCGGCATTGATGACACCCGCTATTTACTTGTTGGCGTGCATATTCAGCTTCCGGGCCTGCGCCTGATTACGTCCGACCTCAACGGTCAGGTGATGCACGAAGAAACCCTTTTCGAGCGCATCCGGCCAACCCCTAACGAAGTCATCGAAGCCATTGAGACCTATGTTTCGGAAATCCGATCTTGCTATCCCGATCAGCAGCTTGTTGGCCTGGGTATCGCGGCACCAGGTTTTACCCATCCCATAACAGGCGATATCATCTCCGTTGGGCGTGTCCCCGGCTGGGATGACTTTCCTATCTGTCAGCGGTTGCAGAACAGCCTGGGCATACCCGCTGTGATCGCGAATGATGTTGATTGCATGGCATTTGCAGAGTTTCATGAATCGGGCAGATCATTCACGGAGAATTTTATCTTCGTGGGCCTTGATGAAGGCGTGAAAATCAGCATGTTCCTCAATGGCGCGCTCTATAAGGGATCATTTGGCAATACAGGCCTTATCCGTACCAAATTTCTCCATGTCCCATCTCTGGAATCCCAGGATCACAATCTGGAAGAGATCATCACAATAACGGGTATCAATCGCATTTTTGAAGAACTTGTAGGCAAACTGCCGCCCGCTGAACAGGATCGATATGCTGAATTAATGGCCTTGTCACACCGCAAACGCTTGAGGCGTATTCTTCAGGCCGATCATAATGAATTTCCATTGTGTGTAACGATCATGCAGCAGCTCAGGGCAGTCCTCGCCGTCGTCATTGCCAATACAATCTATATCTTGCAACCCGATCATGTCGTGTTGGGTGGAATGCTTGGTGCCATGTCACCGAAGGCTTTCGCTGATCTTCGCAGGGGGGTTTATGCCTATCTGCCGGAGCTTTTTGCCAATCACATCGATATGCAGCAATCACAGTTCCATTCGCCCAATATGAGCGCCGTTGGCGCGATCTATCACCTGATAGATGACTTGATGTTCGCCGAGTGATGACGTCTTAAATATCCTGGTCGCATAATAGAACAACTCGGTACCTACCGTCTCGTTAAAGCTCACCTCTGTATATCAACTCACATAAGTCTAATCCCCTAAATTTATGGGCATATTCTCCCATCGCTTGACATTCCTGCAAAGCAGATTTACTCTAGACCATATAGTCTAGAACGATCAGTCTAGAATATTCAGTCTAGAGTTAATTCAAGCCATTGAAGGAGCTGCCTATGAATGAAAAACAAGCCGAGCGACGCAAGGAAATCCTGGCGGTAGCCCTGCAAGCCTTTCGCGAGAGAGGTTACGACAAGACCAGCATGGATGATGTAGTCGAGGCGACTGGACTGAGTAAGGGCACGATTTACTGGTATTTCAAAAACAAGCAGGAACTGTTCTTTGCCCTCATGGAATATGTCATCAACCAGTTCTTTGAAGATTTTGAAACAGTATTCTCAACAGCCCTGGAAATGACTCCGACAGCAGCCATTGTTGCATTATTTGAAACCTGCGATGCCATGCTCGATACAAATCCCAAGATCGCTAACTTTACCTTGGATTTCATGCTGCAAGCCCTGCATTATCCGGAAATGAGACAGCAATATGCAGGCTACTATGCACGGTATATCGAGGAATTGGCGTCCATCATTCAGCGCGGTGTGGATACTGACGAATTTCTTCAGGTAGATGCCCATGCCGTATCAGTGGTGCTCATCGGGCTGTTGGATGGCATCATGCTGCAAGCCCTCATCAGTGATGAAATTGATCTCGAATGGCGCTGGCAGCGCCGCAAAATCCTTGATGTGGCTAAAACGCTCTTTTTGAATGGATTGGGGAAGGGGAGTATACCTGATGGCCAATGACACGATGATCGATATCCAGAGCGTGAGCCGCAGCTTTCGCCAGACTCTGGCCGTCGATTCCATCACTTTAAGCATCCGGCGCGGTGAGTTATTTGGCATTGTCGGGCCAGATGGCGCTGGTAAATCAACTTTGCTGCGCATGATGGCCGCCATCTTGAATCCAACCGGCGGCACGATTGCCATTGCTGGTCACGACAGCGTCAAAGATGCCGAAGATATCAAGTCCATAATGGGTTACATGCCGCAGGGCTTCGGGCTGTATACCGATTTATCCGTGCAGGAGAACCTGCGCTTTACTGCCGATGTCTATGGCGTGACTGGCGCCCAACTGGAGAAGCGCCTGCCAGTGCTGTACGAATTCACAGACCTGGCATCCTTCAAGGATTATCAGGCTGGCAAACTCAGCGGTGGCATGAAGAAAAAACTGGCCCTGGCCTGCGCTATTATTCATGAACCGCCGCTGCTTCTGCTCGATGAACCAACAACAGGCGTGGATCCGGTGGCTCGGCGGGGCTTCTGGGATTTGCTCTCCGGCCTCCATGCCCAGGGAACAACCACTGTTGTCAGCACCCCCTACATGGACGAAGCTGAGCGCTGTAATCGTGTGGCGCTGCTCTACAACGGGCGCGTACTGGCCTGTGATTCACCGAGCGCCATCAAGGCCAGGGTGCCAGGGGCCGTATTGGCCCTCACTTCCTCGGATAACCGACGTTTGGCCCCGCTTTTGCTGGGTCTGTCGGGCGTAATTGATATTCAAACCTACGGCAACCTGTTGAACATCATCGTGACCGACCGCGACACTGTACGGTCGCGAATATTGGATTTATTAGATAGCGAGCAAATCGACGATTACACACTGGAGGATGCGCCGATGCGAATGGAAGAAGCCTTCATTTATCTCGTCAACCATGCAGAGGGCGCCTTGCCGGAGGAAGTGGCCTCATGAACCTACGCCATATGTTCGCCCTGGCGCGTAAGGAGTTCTATCATATCGTACGCGATCCTGGCACATTCTTGCTGGTGACAGTCGGCCCCGTTTTTTTGATGATCGTCTTCACCTACATGCTGACGTCAGAGGTCAAGAACGCGCCGGTTGGCGTTATCGACCACGCCCACAACGATGCCAGCGCGGAACTTATCGACCGGATAGAGGCTGATCCTGTCACACGAATCGCGGCCTACTATGAGAGCGTCGACGCCACCGATCTTGATTTTCAGCGGGGCGACATTGTCGCAGCCGTAGAGATTCCAGAAAACTACGGTCAGTTCTCCTTACTGGGTGATGTGCCGACCGTTCACATGATTGTAGATGGCATGGAACCCACTTCCGCTGAACAGGTCCTGGAGACTGTCTACACCATCGCTGACGAGCACACGCGCGATCTGGCCGGAGACGCCCTCAGTGGATTTGGCCTGGATTCCTCGCTGCTTGATCTGCCCATTAATGTTGAAACCGAAACGCTCTTTAACCCCGATTTGCGCAGTATTGTCGATTTTTACCCTGGCTTGATGGGCATGATGCTCACGCTGCCTGCGCTGGCGTTGGCACTTTCTCTGGCAAAGGAAGCCGAAAACGGCACCCTAGAGCAGCTTGTCGCCAGTCCGGTCGATAAGCGCGCCTTGCTGGCCGGGAAGATGCTCCCATATTTGGTTTTCGGCATGATCGATGTTGTGATCTTGTTCATCATGGGGCAGGTCGCCTACAGCGTACCCTTTAGAGGCTCACTGCTGGAGTATATGCTGGTGGCGCTGCTGTTCAATATGGCGAATCTGGGTCTGGCGCTCTTGATTGCGGTATTTGTACGGAGCCAGCAGGTGGCCATTATCGTTGCCTTTCTGGTGTTTTTTGTACCGCCATTCTTTCTGTCCGGGATGTTCTTCCCGGCGGATGCCATGCCCTTCATCGTGCAACTAGAGATGGTTGAATTTCCGTCGATGCATTATGTCTCCCTGGCCAAAGCCATTTTCTTGCAGGGCACCTCGATCCGGGATTTGCTGTTCAACTTTGTGATCCTGGCGATTTTGGGAATCGAATTGTTTGAGATCGCTGCCTTCATCTTCCGCAAGAAAATCATCGTCACCGTTCCCTGGCGCAAATGGTTTAACCGTGATGAGAAGCGCCAATCACTCACACAACAGCCTATCGCCCAATCGCGCGGTTGAGGGAGGATCATCTCATGAAAAGTACAATCAACCGCACGCTCGACATCGCCTGGAAAGAACTGCTCCACATGCGCAAAGATCGCGTCCTGCTGCCGTTCCTGGTGATCGGCTTTCTGCTGGAGCTGACTTTCGTCGCCTGGGCGACATCACAGCCAATAGACAACCTCAATATGGCTGTCGTCGATTTGGATCAATCGGAGCAGAGTGCTGCCCTTGTCGCCGCGCTTGATGCCACCGATACCCTCACGCTGCGCCATGAGGTAGCCGACGAAGCCACCGCCATCGAAGCGATGGATCAGGTCAACACGGTGCTGACTCCCCACGCCAATACCATCCTGACGTTGGTCATTCCAGCAGGCTTTGGCGACACCTTAACCAGTGGCGGACAGCCTGATGTCCGCATCATCCTCAATGGCGCCGAGTCTGTCTCTGCACGAGAAGCTCGGCGGGTCGCTGAACAGACCATTCTTGAACAAGGGATGCGTGTTCGTTTCAACATGGAACCAGCCGACTATGAAGATCAACTGCCACAGGTCACGGTCAAATATAACGAAGACCTGGAACGAAGCTGGTACACATTGCCAGGAGAAGCCGCCTTAATCTTCTATATGGTGACGATGGCATTGGCCGCCCTGGCGATCTCCCGTGAACGTGAATGGGGGACCTATGAGCAGTTGCGAGTCATGCCGTTCCGTTCAGTGGAAGTCATCCTCGGCAAGGCCCTCAGCCCGATGCTGGTCGGATATGTCTTGTTTTTGTCTGTACTTGCGCTGATGACCCTGGTATTTGGTGTGCCGTTGCGCGGGTCCCTGCCATTGCTGCTGATCGTCGCCGTGCTCTATCTCCTTGCAGAGATGGGCAAAGGCGTCTTGCTCAGTATGATGGCCCGCACCCAATTGCAGGCTGTTCTACTGGTATTTGTGCTGGTAATGGTAGATTTGATCTTTAGTGGCTATGCCGTCGCTGTCGAAACGCTGCCGCAGCTCGTCCAGACCATCGCCAACTTCATACCGATTCGTCACTGGCTGGTGATATTGCGCGGTGTCATGCTCAAAAATGCCGGATTGGATGTTCTCTGGCCGCACATCGTCGCGCTGATCGCGATTGGCGCGGTCATCATCATATTTACCGCTTGGCAATATCGCCGCAATGCTAGTTGAAGCTGGAGATTAGAAAATGTTAGCGACTTCCGTAAATCATCTCACACGACGTTTCGGATCATTCACAGCGGTAAATGGCATCAGCTTTGAAGTACCGGAAGGGCAGGTGTTTGGCTTCCTGGGGCCGAATGGCTCTGGCAAAACGACGACGATTCGCATGTTGCTCGGCCTCTTGCAGCCGTCTGATGGAACAGCGACGGTGCTTGGCCAGGATATCAGCCGTGCTGGCAATGAACTCAGAGAGCAGTTGGGCTACATGTCGCAGAAGTTCTCACTCTACCGTGACCTGACCGTGGTGGAGAACCTGCGCTTTTTTGGCAAAGGGTACGGCCTTAGCAATGCCACCCTTCGCCAACGCATCGAGGAAGTGATCGGCATTACGGGCCTTCAAGGTCAGGAGAACACGCCGACAAAAAATCTGTCGGGCGGGTGGGCGCAGCGCCTTGCGCTCAGTGCCGCGATCCTGCACAAACCGCAGCTCATTTTTCTCGACGAACCCACTGCTGGCGTCGACCCAATCCAGCGCCGTGCTTTCTGGGGCCTCTTATACGACCTGGCCCGGACCGATGTCACGATCTTTGTGACGACACACTACATGGACGAAGCTGAGCACTGTGAAAACCTGGCCTTCATCTATTTTGGGGACATCATCGCCAGAGGTGCGCCTCACGATATTGTGGAATCCACGCTGCCAGAGCATGTCCTGGCGATTGAAACCCGCGATCCTGTCCAGACACTGCACGCCATTCGCAACCTGAAGCAGGGCGGGGTGCTGGATGCTGACGGCGTCTCCTTATTTGGCGCCGAGGTGCATGTCAATATTCAGGACCCTGATTTGGCCAAGTCGGTGCTTGCCCAAAATGGCATTGATATGCAGCGCACATATGCGGCCCGCCCATCGCTGGAGGATGCCTTCATCGCCCTGGTAGATCGTGTGGACACGAAGTAAACAGCGCATTTCTATAGGGCGTGTTCTGCTTTGAGTTTGGCCACTTCAACGCGCTCCTGAAGCGATAAAATAGCCATTTCTCAGCATCACTTGAGGAATGGCTATTCTGTTGATCCTAAGAAACGCATCCAGTCCCACGAACGCTTTGCCCAGCCGCAATCTTATTTGTAAAAGAAAACAGACCTGTCTATAATCCTCCCAACCTTTCCCAACCTTATCCTTTATATCGACAACTGAATTGGGGGCAGAGTTATGCGAAGACTTTTTATCTCTATGGTATTGGCCCTGTTTTTGGCCGTATCGGTCGCCGGGCAGGACGACCAGACTGTCGTGATTCGTGGGTTTGGCAACATTGTCACCTTCAATCCCGCTCTAACGTCTGATGGTGCATCATATCAGGCTTCAAGCTTACTGTTCCCCGCACCCGTAGAAGTCGACCCCTTCACTGGCGAAACGGTCGAAGGCCTGACCTCATGGGAAGTCTCTGAAGATGGCCTGACCTATACCTTCACCATTCGTGATGGCGCCGTTTGGAGTGATGGTACACCCATTACCTCGGCGGATATGGCCTTCTCAATTGGCGCAGGCAAAGATGACGAACTGGGTACTGTTTGGACCAGCAATGTCGAACTGGTTGATAGCGTCAACATTATTGATGACAGCACCTATGAAGTCATCCTAAGCGATACCAACTGTGCCGCACTGTCCGATCTCGGCTCGATTCGCTTTTTGCCTGCTCACAAGTACGCCGCCGACTACAGCGACTTTGTTGACAGTGACTTCAACATGAATCCCGACATCAGCGGCGGCCCATACATCCTTGAAGAGTGGTCACCGGATGAATTCCAGCGCTTCCGTGCCAACCCCGATTTCTGGGCAGGCGAACCCAACATTCCGTTCCTGATTAACCGCGTCATTGGTGAGCAGGCAGTAGCCATTCAGGCCATCCAGGCTGGCGAAATTGACTACACCTACTTCCAGGGCGACCTGTTTGAGCAGATTGCCAACAAGGATGATCTGCAATTCGCATCCTTCCCGCAGGTGACGGTCAACTTCCTGTCCCTCAACTGGGCCGATCCCAATAGCCCGGAAGCTGCGCTTGATGAAGATGGCAATGTGGTCGAACAAACGCCGCATCCGCTCTTCAGCGACATCAACGTGCGCAAGGCCGTTGCGATGGGCTATAACAAGCAGGATATCCTGGCCACACTCGGTGGCGAAGAGGGCGGTACGCCGCTGTTAGGCGTCGTCGCTCCAACCATCGGCTGGGCTTACAATAACGAAGTCGAACTCTACCCCTACGATCCTGACATGGCCATGCAACTGCTCGATGAAGCTGGCTGGACCGATGCGGATGGTGATGGCGTCCGTGAATGCAACGGCTGTGCAACGGCTGAAGAAGGCACACCATTAGCCTTCACCATTCGTTACAGCAACATCCTGCAACTGTTTGAAACAACGGTGCTCGTCGTTCAGGATCAGCTTGGCCAGATCGGTTTTGACGTCAGCCTGGAACTGGTAGAGTGGTCGAACTACATCCCAGAGGTCTACTTCGGCCAGATGTATGATGCGACTGCAATGAGCAACAGCGGTGGCACGCAGCCGCCCGATCCGAACGACTTCACCACACTGCTGCTGGCCTCGCAGG
This sequence comes from Anaerolineaceae bacterium, assembly GCA_020634165.1. Classification (GTDB taxonomy): domain Bacteria; phylum Chloroflexota; class Anaerolineae; order Aggregatilineales; family Phototrophicaceae; genus Phototrophicus. The sequence continues at coordinate 1,985,236 of JACKCF010000001.1, forward strand.
ATATTCCTGGCAGCGGCAACAACCTGGCCTCCTACGTGAACCCGGAAGTAGATGAACTCATCCGTCAGGCACGTTCTGTCCCCGGTTGTGATCAGCAGCAACGTGCTGAACTCTACTACCAGATTCAGCAGATCGCCCACGATGATGTCGCCTACGACTTCACCTTTACGCCCAATATCTATCAGGTGGCCAACAACCGTATCCAGGGCTTCAATCCTGGTCCGTCATGGGTGTTCTACGGTTACACCGCCCATGTCCATGAGTGGTCACTCGGCGAGTAAGTATTATCGCCTCAGCAATCAGAAGAAGCGGGCAGCCCAGGTGGTTGCCCGTTTTTTTATTCGAGGATGTCCACGCTATCCAGAATCGCCTGGATAATCGGCTCCGTCTCTGGCCACTGCGCGATGCCTGCCGTCGCCGCGAAAACATAGTAAACCCCACTATCGGATTCCGTCACGGCAATCTCGGAGCGCAGCCGTTCCGCGCCTTCAATATCAGCACCCTCCAGAACCGTGATACGCGCATCCCGCCCATCGATCTGAATAGCGCGTGCAGCTTCGATGACTTCCCATGCAGGTCCATCAGCCAGCGGACCCCGTTCCAGGAACAACGTCAGGGCATCGTCCAGGGTTTCGACTTCCGTCATCAGCCGTAAACTGCGCTGAATCGTAATCGACGCCCCAATCTCCTGATTGAGCACCTCTGGGCTGCCCAGGAAAATAATATTCTGCTCTGGGATGACAAACTGCCAACCAGCAGGGTAGGAGAAATGGATCGACGCCGAATTCTCGAAACGTTCACTGAGCGTAACGCCGGATGCGGCCTTTTGGCTGTTCATTAGCCCTAGTACGATGCCAGCAAGGGCCACAATCAGCGCAATGCCACTGATAATCCATCTGTTTCTGGACATGTTTTAGCCCTTATGCTGCCGATGTGGATCGAGCGCGTCGCGCAGTCCATCACCAATCAGGTAGAAGCACAGCACCGTGATGACGATCAGCACCCCCGGCCACAGGACCAGATGCACCCCTGTGGCGAAGTAATTACGCGAATCAGTCAGCATATTGCCCCAGGTCGGGGTAGGTGGCTGCACGCCAACGCCCAGGTAACTCAGGCCGGATTCCAGCAAAATCAGGTTCCCCGCGATGATCGAGCCTGTGACGATCACAATCGAAAAGACATTCGGTGCGATGTGCGCCAGCAGCAGACGCCGATTCGTCGCCCCAAGTGCCCGCGCCGCCAGCACGAAGTCACGTTCCCGGATAGACAGCACTTCACCGCGTACCAATCGGCACGTTCCAAACCAGCCCAGCAGCGCCAGAATGAATACCAGCACTTCCGGGGACGGTTCCCAGATAGCCGAAGCGACCAGCAAGATAAACAGCGGTGGAATCGCGCTCAGTGTGTTGATGATCCACATAATGCCATCATCGATGAGGCCGCCATAAAAACCTGCGATCAGCCCCAGGGTGACGCCGATCATGATAATGCCGAAGCTGCTTGCATAAGCAATCGCCAGTGAAATACGCCCGCCGTAGATCAATCGCGCCAGTTGGTCGCGTCCGAGGTGATCCGCACCCAGCACAAACCCATCGACGCCTGGTGGCTTAAAGCGCGCCACCACATTGGTTCGGTTGACGTCGATCCCTAGCGGTCCCTCGATGATTGGTGGCGCAATGATGCCAATCAATGTGAAAACGATCAGGATAGCCAGTGCGAACAATGTCAGCTTATCTCGGCGGATATGGGCGAGCGCATCCGACCATAGCGAACGGCTCCGCAGAACAGTTTCGACGTCACTATGGTCCAGTTTCGCAATTTCAGCATCGGCGCTTCTCATAGTCATGTCCTAACGCAGCCGGATACGCGGGTCAAGTAGGGCATACAGCACATCGGAAATCAGTACGCCCGTGATGAACATAATACTGGCAACCACGATTGACCCCATCACCAACGGGTAATCGCGCTGGAAAACAGCATTAATCGTAAGCTGTCCCAACCCTGGCCAGCTAAAGACCTGTTCCACGATCACAGCGCCACTCAGCAATGTACCAATCGCCGGCCCCAGGAACGTGGCTACTGGCAGTAGCGCATTCCGAATCGCGTGCTTCCACCACACCCAGCGCATACGCAGACCTTTAGCCCGTGCTGTTCGGATGTAATCCTGGCCCAGGACTTCCAGCAGTTCCGTCCGTGTAAACCGCGACACATAGGCAATCGTGTTCAACGACAGCACAAAGACGGGCAAAATCATGTGCCGCATCGTTTCCAGCATGTCGAAATCGCCTCGGCTGCTGATGCTGCGCATGCCGCTCATCGGCAGCAAATCCAGTTGAATACTGAAGATGATAATCAGCAGTAGCCCCAACCAGAACTGTGGCACCGCATTGCCAATAACGGAAATCACGCGGATGATCTGGTCGATAGCATTTCCCTGGTTGATGGCTGCGACCACACCCAATAGAATGCCCATGCCGTAGCCCAATATCAGCGCGCTGATCGTCAGCAGAAGGGTGGCGGGTACCCGTTCCATAAACAATTCCGATACAGGCCGCCGATGCTTGAGCGAATCACCCAGGTCGCCCCGCAGCAGGCCCAGCCGTGTGCCGGGGCTGTCGAGCGTGCCATCACCATTCGCATCGATCTGCGTCCAATCATTGCCAATGAGCCAGTAAACGTACTGGATGAGCGGCGGTTGATCTAAACCGAGTTGTCGCCGCAATCGTTCTGCGCTCTCGGTATCACTGGCTTGCGGATTAAACGTAATCAGGGCAACCGGATCGCCTGGTGCCGATAGGATCAGCATGAACGCGACGAACGTCACACCAAAAAATGTGGGGAATGCCTGGAGAATCCTTCGACGTAAATATGAGAGCATGACGACTTCCTGGGTGGCTGATCGTCGGGGATTCTAACACACGTATTCAATCCCAACGAAAAATGCCAGCCATATGATTGGCGCCCTGATCGGCTTTAATTATCAGTCAGGTTGGCTTTTATCTCATCGGTTCCACTGATGCGCCGTGTCGATAGCGGTTTTCAGGTTTTCCCAGGGCGTGTCGCTCGGTACAGTACAATCTGCTCCCAGGATGAATTGCTCCGGCGCAGCGCTCAGAACAGCTTCGGCGGCTTGTCTGACTTGTTCCGTTGTGCCCTTAGCCATTATCCCCAGGCGCTCTAGCCCACCCATATACGGTCGGCCAAACATCTCGGCGGCTTCAACCATTGAGAGCTTCTTTTCACCCAGGTGCAGTGGACTGTTGACGACATCACCTGGATAGTCCACGAAGCGAGTGAAATCATCATAGCCCTGAACGTAGTCGCAGACGTGCAGAATATTGAAGGGGCAGGCGTCATTGATTTCATTCATGATAGTCAGGTCGTAGGGTTTGATGGCGATGTCAAAGATGCTTGCATCATCAAATCGTCCGGCTTCGCCCCCCTGTGTGGAAGCATAAAAACCGTCCACCCCCAGTTTGATGCAGGCTCGGACAAATGACAGCAGGCTCTCCGTGACGATCTCCATCCCTTTTTTGACGGCGTCAGGGTCTTGCTGTAGATGCCTGTCGAGCACCTCTCTACCTGCAATTTGACCAGCACACATAAAAGGCGAATAAAGCGTTACGATAACGACCGCCTCGTCTTTCAGCGCCTTCACCAGCCCCTCAACGGCCTTGAGTTGCCCCTCAAAATAACTGGCATCAAGACGCGGGACTTTGCCCCAGTCTTCCGGCTTCTGTATATCTGCCATCGCCGGGAAGCTGCGTTCATATTGAATCTTGACCAGGTCCATACCCGTATACCGGAAGAATTCGATGTGTTTTTCGACCGCTGCTTGTCCTTCATGGAACTCAGCCGGAAAGTGGAGGAAAAATGCTGCCGGAATATATGGGGTATGCTGGTTAGCATCCAGTAAGCTTAAAACTGCTTCACGCTTATTCATCGATCCAACCTTTGCTCACTGTTCCTGCGCATAATTGTACCCATTCTGAACGTTTATGTCCGTTGGATACTGAGTCCACAGTGACGTTTATCCACGTAATCAACGCTAATAAATGCGTACTTCAGTGAATCTATCCAGTCCCAGTATCTGGACTTCTGAATTGCCGTACCCTGTTGCCCATGCTCCCTTTAGCAATTGGCAGTAGCTGATTAGGTGTGGTCAAAAAACGAATAATACTGTCCTGATGCCATTCTCGAAATCAGCAGTGCCAGTTCCACAGCATGATAATCACCCCACAGCGAGGACTCGCCATACGGTATTCGGCTGCCATCAGGCACATAATCAAACCCCCTCGGCTGATGGTAAATCGAATGCAGGATTAGCCCTTCATGCGTCGGGTCTGTAGATAGATATGGCTCAGAGAATAATGTCTCAGCAATGGTCAATCCGGCGGCAATATAGCGCTCGGCATCGCTGTCGCCCTTCGCCTGTAGATACTTGCCAAAGCGGATCAGCCCTTGTGCTGTGATCGCTGCCGCCGAACTGTCTACCGGCTCATATGGATTGTACGGGTCGGAATCAGTCGACTGATAATCCGGTAGATGAACCAGCCCCGGCGCGCCGACATCCCAAAAGGGGATGCCATCTTTGCAGGTATAGCCATCGATGTAGTAATCGCAGGTCATGCGTAGCAGGCGTTCATAGCGTGCTTGTACGCTCTCTCGTCCACCAAGCGCACTGAATTCAGCTTCATCCGCATGTGGTAGATACTCTAGCAGTTCCGCAAACCCAAGAATGACCCAGCTCGCGCCGCGCGTCCATGTCGTGAATGGCGAATAACCCTGTTGGGTACTTGGACAGCGATACTTGCCATCATTAACATTGAAAATTGACTCATGCACGACTCGCCCCGGCACATCATACGTATCGCGCCCTTCGCCATAATAGACATTGAAGATTGACGTTGTTTCCGCATGTTCAAGCGCCCGATAGAGCAGGTTGACACGTGCTTCGCCTTCGCCGATCAGAATATGTCCCAGTTGATGGCTCATCACCAGTGACCGCATTGAGCGAATCGTATCTGCGAACAGCGAGTGCGGCCCATTGAAAGAGTAGATATAGCCTTTACCTGTCTCGCTCATCTGATAGCGCATGGCCTGCACAGCCCCGGATACCTTAAGCGCCAACTCGCACTCAGCCAGGTCTGCCGCATTGACGCCGTTTCGTTCCTCAAAAATCAGTCGTCTGAGGTTGCCGTATGTCGATAAATTGTTGAAGCCATGATCGTGAACGCCGGTATGCGTAACATGCGAAGGCATCCAGCTTAAGGTACGCTCCCGACCGAGCCTGAGCAGCCGATCATCATCGTTCATATCAAACAGCAGCAGCGCCTGCCCGATGAAAAATCCCAGCGTCCAATCGGTCCACGAACGAGATGTATATCGACCCTTCACTGTGATGACGGGTGAACCATCCTGCCTGTCCCAGCGATCATGGACGGCCAGCACTTTTTCTGTCGCCAGCTCGACGAAAGTCTCTATTTTTGGCACACACTGCTGAGGGGTGAGTTGAGTTTGGATCTGCACAGAATTGGCCTAATCCCAGGAAAAATCATCATCTTATAAATTCTTACCGCGCTGATGATAACATCGATTTTCTTCTCAACAAACACCTCACACAGTCAAAAAAGGTAAATCCTATAGGATTTTCGCTCTCGAAGCTTGTCTCACCATAGGGAACCCTTTATGATTACCTTCAGGCTTTCTATGGAACCAACTGAATCAAATAAACACATTTTCTTTTACAGATAACTGAGGTGGGATATGTCAGATGGGCGTGTGGCAATTGTAACTGGCGGCGGACGGGGTATTGGACGCGGGATCGCACTCGCACTCGCGGAACGCGGCTGGCATATCGTGGTTAATTTTCGCTCGAATCGTCAGGCCGCTGATGAAACTGCGGCCTTGATTCAATCCAATGGTGCCAGCGCATTCGTCGTTCAGGCCGATATTGGCAACCTGGCCGATCATAAGTCGATGGTTGACGCCGTACTTCAGCAATACGGGCGCATTGACCTGCTGGTGAATAATGCCGGCATGGGGCCACGCCAGCGCCTTGATATCCTCGACATGACAACCGAAAGCTATGATGAGGTAATGGACGTCAACTTGAAAGGGCCGCTTTTCCTCACCCAGCGTGTCGCCAATAAAATGATTGAATTACTTCAATCAGGCGCTGTTGACGCTCCCAAAGTCATCAATATCGGTTCAATCAGCGCTTATACGAGCAGCGTGTCACGCGGCGAATATTGCGTTTCAAAAGCGGGTATGGCGATGGTGACGACGCTCTTTGGTGATCGCCTCGCGGAGTATGGCATCAATGTATACGAAATTCGGCCCGGAATTATCAGAACGGACATGACGAGTGGGGTAACGGCCAAATACGATAAGCTGATCGCGGATGGTCTGACGCCGATCCAGCGCTGGGGCGAACCGGACGACATAGGCAAAGCAGTCGTCGCGATTGCCGAGGGATACTTGCCATTTTCAACAGGTGAAGTCATCAATGTCGATGGTGGTTTCCACATGCACAGACTGTAGCTTGCCTAAATTCCCTGAGCTTGCATGTTTGTAAAAGTGATTGTTACGTTTGGCTTGTTCTGCCTGCCACTGAAGGAATCCGGCGAGCACAAAGCCAAGCTCCCTGATGGAAGTCAAATAAGCAAAAAGGCAAATGGGCAACGGGTCAGAGCGCCTTTAGTGCGCTTCCCGTTGTCACATCATAGCCATAGAGCTTCAGCCTATGGCGACAATAACTATGGTGTTGCTATTCGCACGCAAGCAAAATAGCCATTTCTCGCTAGGGTATGAGAAATGGCTATTCTTGTCGATTTCAACGTAACGGCTTCTGCTAGGCTTCTGCTTCTTCCGTGTACAGATGGCATTTGACCAGCACATCGTCAATAGCAATATCTGGCGGAACGACCGTCTTGCAAACATCCATGACGAGCGGACAGCGACCTGCAAATCGGCAGCCCTGACGCATATACTCCTCATGTTCAAGCTCTGCCAGCGTAACCGTATCTGACCAGCGCAATTTGGGGTCTGCTTGCGGGATGGAATCGCGCAGCAGTTTGGAGTAGGGGTGCCTGGGATTCATCAATACCTGTTCCACAGTGCCCATTTCAACGATTTTGCCTCGGAACATAATGGCGATCCGGTCGCTGACGTAATAGGCTGTTGCCAGATCATGCGTGATATACAGGATGCTCACGCCCAGTTCATCCCGTAGCTTCTTGAACAGATTGACAATCGACATACGCAGCGAGGCATCAACCATGGAAACTGGCTCATCAGCGATGATCAGTTGCGGGTCCGTGAGCAGGGCGCGCGCAATCGAAATGCGCTGGAGCTGTCCGCCGGAAAATTCACTGGGATACTTTCCAGCGACATCATGATATGTCAGGCCGACCAGACGCAATTTTTGGTCAATCCAATCAATGGTGTCCTTTTTCGTCTTAGCCAGCTTAAAGTTCTGCACAGTCTCGTGAAAATAAGAATCAACGCGCCGCATCGGGTTAAACGTGCTGAATGGGTCCTGGAAGATGGCTTGCACCCCTTCAGTAAGCCATGCCTTCTCATGCGGAGATTGCAGCTTCCCGTTGTGGTACAACTCCCCGTCGGTGATGTCTTCAAATCCGAGGATCATCTTGGCGGTGGTTGTTTTCCCACAGCCACTTTCGCCCGCCAGAGTGAAGATTTCTGCGGGTTTGATGTAAAAGCTAACATTGTCGACAGCCGTCAGGACCGCTCTGGAAATCACATTGCCCTGGGAATACCGTTTAATGAGTTCGTTCGCTTCTAGCAATTTGTCCATGTTACGCTTCCTCGACTAGCCAGCAGGCGACTTTGTGATTTTTATCCAATTGCGTTGTCTCCGGCATCTGCTGGCGGCAAATATCCTTGACATGTGGACAGCGCGGATGGAAAGGGCAGCCAGTTGGCAGGTCCGCCAGGGAAGGTGGGCTGCCTGGAACGCTCTCGCGCGTGCTCTTGTCGCCGAACTTGGGCAGTGAGTTGATTAAGAACTGGGTATAGGGATGGCGGGGTTCTTCAAAGATAGTCTCAGTCGGTGCTTCTTCAACGATTTTTCCGGCATACATAATGCCAATCCGGTCCGCGACATTGGCGTGGACGCCCATATCATGCGTGACCATGATGATCGTATTCTTCAGCTTCTTCTGAATATCTTTCAGCATCTGGATCACGCCGCGCTGGACGACCACGTCCAGCGCTGTGGTTGGCTCATCACCGATCATGATGCGCGGGTCCAGGGATGCTGCCAGGGCGATGGTCACCCGCTGGCGCATACCGCCCGATAGCTGATGTGGATAGACATCCAGCACATTTTTAGGTAGGCCCAACTCAAGGATGCGTTCACGGGCGATCCTGAAGATTTCTTCGCGATTTTTGCCATCCACATGGCTCCCGATGAAGTCTTCATAAGTCCCTTTGATCTTAATCACCGGATTGAACACGCTCATCGAGCCTTGCGGAATATAAGAAATATACTCCATGCGCAGCCTGCGCTTTTCTTCCGCGCTCAGGGTGGTGACATCGACCTCTTCTGAGTTGATGCGATAATAGAGCTTGCCATCAATCAGGCGTTGCGGCGGCACAATCTCGTTAAAAAGCGTCTTTAAGAGGGTGGTCTTGCCGCAGCCGCTTTCACCGGCGATGCCATAAATTTCATCTTCGTAAATTTCCAGTGTCACATCGTTGACCGCTTTGACGATCTTCCGCGTTCCCTGCATATCCAGCACATAAAACGATTTTAGATGATCGGTACGTAGGACGACTTGTTTCTCTTCGGACATAATGAGGTCTCCCTACGCGCCGACGCGCTGGATGCGTGTGCGTGGATCAAGATATTCGCTAATGCTGACCGACAGCCAGTAGAGCGCGATGAACATCAGCAGGGAAAGAACAACCGGCGTCAGAATCCACCACCAGCGGCCCAGCAAAATCGACTGGTAGAAGAGCGCCCAGTTGAGCATCGTGCCCAGGGTAGGGATGTTGAGGTTGGCCAGACCAATAATCGCCAGCGTAATCTCCAGGCCAATTGCCCACGACATGTTGTTAATCAACGTCGAGAAGATCAACGGCATGGTAAATGGCATATATTCCTTGAGCACCAGCTTCAGCGTCCCTGTACCGGATAAGATGGCTGTGGTCGTAAAATCGCGCTCGCGCAGGCTTAATACCATCGAGCGAATCAATCGCGCGTCCCATGCCCAGCCGAATAACGCCAGCATCAACCCCAGCGTCACCAGGTTCATAACTTCGCGTAACATCATAGCCAGCATGACAAAGATCAGGAACAGGGGGATAACCAGCAAACTATCGCCAATAAACATCAGCACGCGGTCGACATTGCCACCCTTATAACCGGCAATCATACCAACCAGTATCGCAATCACTCTGGAAACCAGGCCGGAAATCAGTGAAATAATCAGTGAATTGCGTACAGCAAAAGTGGCCTGCCAAAAGATATCCTGCCCGTTGGAATCTGTTCCGAGGACATACTCAGCCGCAGGCTTCATATCCCTTGGGACAACATTCCACAGGGTTGGATCATATGGCGAGAAAAAGGACAGAAAAGCCATGATCGCAATGAATACCAGCACGATGAAGCTGATAGTAAATCGGTAATCTCTGAATAAATCTCTTAAAACTTTCATGTAGCTGGATTCCTTATGTATAACGGACGCGCGGGTCAAATAATGGGTAGGTCAGATCAAGGATCAGGATCGCGGTCGTGATGCCAACGATAGACAGAATCGTGATACCCATAATCAGGTTGTAATCACCATTCGCAATCGCCCTGAAGAGCAGCATCCCCAGGCCCGGATAGCCAAAAACGATCTCTGTAATCAGCGCTCCGCTAAAAATCTGGCCAAGTGAAAGCGCCAGGCCGGTAATCTGTGGCAGCATCGCATTCCGAATAATGTACTTGCCCACGATGCGGTCTTCGGTGACGCCGCCCAGCTTGGCGTACTGCACGTAGCTTTCCGCATTCACATTCTGGACAAGCAGCTTCATGATCTGGAAGTTGACGGCACCACCCAGGACAACCAGCGATAACCCTGGCAGGAATGAATGCCACAAGACATCCTTGATGTAGTCCCAGCTAAATGTGGGTATCGCGCCCAACGATGCCCCGCCCGTAATCGGGAACCAGCGTACAACATAGGCAAAAAGTAACAGCAAAATGAAGGCAAAGACATAATAAGGCAGAGGCCGGATTACCATAGCGACCGCATCCAGTGCCTTGGACCATCGTTTTCGTGTGTAGTAGCCTGCTAACCCGCCCGTGATATTGCCTATGGTCCACGATATGGCCGTCGCCGTTAATAAGAGGCCCAATGTCCAGGGCAGGGCGACCGCGATCAAATCATTAACGCGGGCCGGGAATTGGAAGAAAGACACGCCAAAATCACCCTGGACCAATCTTGCCCAAAAGTCGACGTACTGCTCGCCCCAGGACCCTTCCAGACCATACATCTGGGTCAGGTCCTCGATGATGTCGTCCATCGCACCTGGCTCAAGTGTGGAACCGCGTGCCCTCATCTGGTCAATCATCTTCATAACAGGGTCATTCGGGGTCAATCTGGGAATGAAGAAGACAACGGTGATGCCCAACCAAATGACTAAAAAATATTGAATAAGACGGGGGATAAGATATCTTTTTACGAAGGTCACAGTCTTGCCCTCATGAATAGCTGTGTTCTAAGTAGCAGTTGTTTATGTTGCCTTAAAAAGCCTGACTGGGCGGGTTTCCCCGCCCAATCATAACTCTAATATCGAGGTGCTTCAAAAGTCTTACGATCCGCCAGTCGATTGCAGGAATGGGGTCGTGTACTTGAAGTTTGGCCAGTGAGTATAGGGCTGGTTATAGGCGTTTTCACTGCCAGGCCAGTTGGTCCAGTAGGTCTCGTCCCAACCGACAAAGCCGATATAACCGTAGGTCGGAATACCGGGCATATTCTTGACCGCTTCCTTGAGACCTTCGGTGCCGATAGCAATGACCGCTTCTGTGTCGAACGGATCAGTCTCGCGCAGCCGCGCAATGATGTCGTCCATCTCAGGGCTTGACCAGCGGCCAACATGCCCCTGTGTACGGTCACCAACGGGCTTGACGTAGGAAGAATTCCAACGGTCAAGGGTGCGATACATATCAGGACCTGCACCCCAGGGTTCGTACGCGGGCCAGTCACCACTCACATCAAAGTCGCCAACGGCGGCCAGGTCAGCCTGGCTTTCTGTGACGAACATCTCAGCATCAATGCCGAATTTCTTCCACTGCTGCACCGCTGCCGCAGCATTGCGGGCACCATGGTTAGAAAGGACATTCGGCGTCAGGAAGACGACCTTCCACCGCTCGCCATCGGGTGTCAGCCAGTTGCCGTCACCATCACGCGAGTAACCGTTCTTCACCAGCAGTTTCTCAGCCATATCCGGCGCAAACTTGTACCAGCCCAGGCCGAAGGACTTCGCGCGGAATTCATCATCATCCGGGAAGATATAACCACGGCTTCTGGCCAGGTCGGCCACGCGCTGGGGTGCTTCGGAATCATATGGTGCGAAGGTTTCGCCATCGCCCACATCGATTGTAAATTCCGACAGCCAGTCTTGCATCGGGGCAATGTAATCGCGCGGGTATGGGCCAAGGTGCGGGATATGCACTGGGCTTAACGTACCGGAGGAGTCAACAGCAATGCTCGTGTATTCGACGATGTCAATCGCCAGCAAGAGTGCCCAGCGAATATCAACATTGTCGAACGGTGCCCGTGCGGTATTGAACGTGATACCCGTGATAGCCGGATCATTGTTCACCACGAAGGGGAAGGTCGGCTGATATGCGCGTGAAGTGCTCGCCTGTGCCAACAGCGCCTTAAGGCCATCGGCAGAAAGTTCAGCAACATCCAGTTGATGCGTCAGTTGCGCCAGGATTTGCGCGCCTTCATCAGCAAAGTACTGGTAGATGATGAACTGCGGTTGCGGTTCGCCGTACATGATGCCCGTCGGGCTTTTGTCCCAGTCTTCGCGTTTTTCCCAGGCTGTCCAGCTACCCTGTGGGTCAAAGCTGTGCAGCTTGTAAGGACCGCAGCCAACATAGGGGTTAAAGGTGAACAGCGTCGGGTCTTCCTGTTGCTCAAAGATGTGCTTGGGGAAGATACGGGTGCAGCCCCAGCGATCCAGGAACGTGGTGTGGAAGCGGGAGTTGGCCTGCTTAAGCTGGAATTCGACCGTGTAGTCATCCAGTGCGCTCACAGATTCAACGTTGTCCACAAAGAAAGTGTGGGCATTGAATCCTTCAAATGCCATCAGCGTTTCAACCGTGTAGACCACATCAGCGGCGCTGAACGGCTCACCATCGGACCAGGCAACACCTTCACGCAGCGGGATCGTAAGGCTCGTGAAATCTTCACTGTAAGTCGGGTCGCCAGCAGCAACACCATTGATGATGTCACCCGTAGCGAAATCGACGGACCAGAGCGGCTCATCGGCCAGGTTCTGCATACCGCGATCCTGCCACTTCCAGCCAACCCATTGGTTGAAGTTGTCAGGAGTGCCAACACGTCCCGTAAGAATTCTGGCGATAAATGTCTGCTCCCGTGGGAAGGTGCCTGGGAGAGCGGCATCCTGGGCTTCAACCGAGCTTGCGGACATGAATGTCCACGGCCCCAGGACGAAACCACCCGTGCCAGCGGCCAGCAGTTTCATCAGATCGCGGCGACTAATTTCGTGTGACATATGTTCCTCCATAAATTTCTAAAATAGTTAGCTCGTAGATTTAAGGCGACAAATCAATTTGTTCGCAATAGGCTGCCTCCTGTCTGCTTCAATGGCTTTGTTTCACCCTCTTGGGGTGGGTACGGCCCGCAGGAATCGCGAATGACCAGTTGTGTTGCGAGTGTCACTCGTTGTGGCGGACGGCTGGGGTCTTCGATTTGCTCTAACAGGATTTTTGCGGCGATTTTCCCCATCTGTTCAAGCGGTTGGCGAACCGTTGTCAGTTTGGGGTAGACGATGGAGGCCTGCGGAACATCATCAAAGCCCAGGATGGAAATATCATCAGGAATTTTAAGGCCATGCTCGCGTATCGCATCCATGGCACCAAAAGCGGAAAGGTCATTAGAAGCAAAAATAGCCGTCGGCTGGATGTCTGCGCGTTCTAATATGCCTTTGGTAATCTCGTAACCATCTTCCTGCTGGAAGTGTCCCTCGAAGATCAGATCGTCGTTGATGGGGATGTCGTGGTCTTTTAGCGCGGCTTTGTAGCCTGCCAAACGGTCGGTCGCGCTTCTGACGATAAGCTCGCCCGTTATAAAGGCGATCTGTGTATGCCCCAATTGGATCAGATAACGGGTGGCTTCGTACGCGCCTTGCCAGTTGCTAGCATCGACAATACTGCTATTTTCGGTGGCATCCGCTTGGTCAATAAGAACATATGGGAAGTTCTGCTCGCGCAGGGCATCCAGATAGGTTGGCACAACCTGCGGGGCGACCAGTAGCAAGCCCTCTGTCAACCCATTTGCAATGGTAATCACATAGAACGATTCTTTACCAGGATGCCGATGGCTTGTATACAGAACCGAATCATAGTTGGCGCGTGCCAATTCCTGGTCGATGCCCTGGGCAATGGTCCCGACATAACCGTTATCGAGGTTCGGCACCAGCAGCCCAATAATCTGCGAATGGCCTCCAGCGAGGCTGCGCGCTGGCAGGTTCACGACATACCCTAATTGTTCGACAGCGTCCATGACGCGCTGGCGTGTGGTCTCTTTTACAAACTCGTACCCACTGAGCACGCGCGACACGGTCGCACACGACAAACCGGAAGCCTGTGCCACATCCATGATCGTGACATTGCGTCTCTTTTTCGATGAATTGTTCTCATTGCTCATCGAAATGTAAGCGCTTTCAATAAATCATCAAAAAAAACGACAGAAGGTTCCGCCGTGCTTATATTTCGGGTGAATCAGCCCTGTGAAAGCGGTTTCATCACATACAATTACCAGAACTAAACGCACTAAATCGCTTCAATGATGGGCCGCATACAAAACACAACCCATCTACAAATCGTTTTTACGCTCCTTCAAAAAAATTATAGCCAGTGTCAGAGTCTTATGCAAACAACTTTGAGCACATCAGCCAATACGCCTCTCACAAACTCAATATTCAGTAGCCAAATCAGACAGCCTCACCAACCTCTTGACACCAATCCATTTACGAATGAAAAAATGTGCTCAGACGTTTACGCTACCTATATCCCTAGTTTAATGAACAGGATGGCCGCGAGGGCACTGCCAAACCTGGGCAAGATATGTCTTGCCCAGGGCCTACTAAGCTGTTTCTGGAATCCGCCTTCTTTGAGAATAGAACCATCCTCAGTGACAGTTAGTATCTATGACGCTTCCACAGCATCATCAACAGGGGCATCGATCATCGTAATCAACCCGAACGAACCCATGATTGCGAACAGCATCGGTGCCATCACAGGTGCCCCACGAATGAAGCGCTCGATCTGTAGACCTGCCACACCTTCCGGCAGATCAGCATTGATATGTAAGCCAAGCCCGATCACACCCACACCAATCATAAGCAGCATCACCCAGAAGTAGATGAAATAATCGGAAGAAGTATGCTTGTGATAAATGGCCATGAGCGTTGTCGTGACCGAACCAAAGACGCCTAACACCAGCGGAATCCATACGAATATGCTTTCAAAGCCTGTACGAGCATGGTCGAGCATTGCGCTCAATGTCGCCGCATAAAGGCCGAGCGCGATTAGCCACAGGAATTGCCGTGTTTGTGGCAGCGGCGTATTAAATGTAATGATCCCTGGCAGCGTGAGTTTACCTGTCTCCGGTCGGGTATCCTCCAGCAGGGCGATAATCGCCAGCAGGCCAACACCTGTAAATGCCAATGGGCCGACGACAGGTGGCGCGTAGATGATCCAGTCCCATTGCAATCCATAATTCGCAAAGTTCGTTGGCGGTAGCACGCGCGACCAGTGGAACGCCGACCCAATAAGTCCGACCCCCACGCTGGCCATACCCGTCAGGATGACCAGCATTGATGAGGGTAGTGTCGCCTTGTGGGCACGTACCCGCATCGCAAGCGCGACGATCAGGGCAATGCCCGCCAGTGGTCCAAATACAACCGGAATCGCTTCCCCTGGCTTGATACTGCCGCTAATCAGATGGGCGAGGGCGGTTTCCACACCCATGCCGATCTCTGTAAAGGCAACCAGCAGCAGCAATAAATCATTTCGGTTAAGCGGAAGATGGAACGAGCCAATGCCAGGAATCCGACTTACATGCCGCTGTGATGCCGATTGTTGAGATGAATTCATGGTAGTTTCTGCCATGACAGAGGCTCCTATCATAAGTAGTGAGATTGGTGCAATTTTCTAAGCTGGCCATAGCCAGAGAGTGAGGGAGCGCATAAGCGCCCCCTCGGTTAGACGGATTATTGCGATGCGGCCATCGACTCTAGGAAGGCTTCTGTCGAGTCAATCGACGGGAAGCCTTCTGGCAGGACGAGTGGTTCCAGGCCAGCTTCTTCTAGACGATTATTGGCGTCTTCAGCCAGTTCGGCCAGTTCATGCAGAATCTCGTAGGCACCGTGCCATTGGACATAATCAGCACCCTGCATCCACGCACCGAACTTAGCCGTACGGCCCCAGTGATGCCACAGATTGAAGTAGGTGAAATCAATCGGCTCATCAAACGGAGCAGCCGTAACCAGATCGTTTTCCTTGAGCTGGGCCATCATATAGTCTGAGAGTTCTACCCAGGCATTAATGGATTCAACAATAGCGTCACCACGCTCATAGAAGTTATCGATGAAGTTATTGGAGTGGCATGCTAGGCAGACGTTCTGCATACGAACCTTGTTCTCTTGCCACGCCGGACGCCGTGTAGAAATCGCTGAAGCCAGATACCAGGTCAGGCGATCGCCGACGTCATGCGTCGTTGCGGAAAGGCCAAAACCGCTCATATGGCAGGTCGCACATGTCGGTGCCGGGAAGTCGACCGTCGTCAGATTGCCCGGTTCAGCGTCCCAGTTCCAGTCATCGCCACCAGTCATATAGGCAATACCATGGCCGCTTTCCTGGTAAATTTCCCACTGCGGGTGATCTGGACCAATATGGCAGGCATTGCAGGTTTCCGGCTTACGGACCTGTTCCAGACTGAACTCATGGCGAATATGGCAGTCCGTGCAGTTACCGATAGAGCCATCCGGCTGCGGCTCACCAACATCGTGGCATGTTTCACAGGCGAAGTATGTCACATCCGGGCCTTCCAGGGCATGCAGGCTGTTACGACCACGAGAGTCGACATTGCCATGCTCAGGAATGGAGGTGTACAGCTCAAGGTGTTCTTCCGACAGACCATCAGTACCCTGATAGGCAACATAAGCTGGCAGGGCATGACGGCTGAGGTTGAACTGCTGGACCTGCTCGCGGTGGCATTCAGCACACTGTGCTGGCGATGACAGCGGTAGCACGCTGAAATCAGCATCAGGATGCTGAACGGAACCAGGGTAGTCGGATTCAACAAGGTGGCAGCTAGAGCAGCTCACGTTATTGCGGAAGTGATCGCTCTCGCCATACTGGTTGACAATACCAGGTGTATGATCCGTATGGCAAACCACACACTCGTCTGTCGATGATTCGATACCCTGCGCCAGCACAGCATTGGATGAAGGACGGAAGCGCCCCTCATCATCAATGCCAAAGCCAACGAGCAAGGCCCCCGCTATTAAAATGAAGCCTGTGATCGCCATTCCGGAGAACAACAGGCGCGTTCTTGAGAAAATTCTCATGCTTCTCCCTCATGATTACTGTGAACAAATTGCTTGATCTACCTGAATTCGTCTGCGGCGCCTCCCTTATTTGTCATCTTGTTTTTGCATTAACCAGGCGCACGTATATGTGTTTTACGCACTGGCTAACTGGATTCTTTTTCGATCATGGCAACGAGCTGCTGCTTCAACTGCTGACGTTTGCGTTGATAGTCAGCCTCTTTGAGCTTGCCGGCCTCGTGTTTGGCATCCAGGTCAGCAATTTGTTTTAGCAGGACCTGCCTGGATGGTTGCTGTCGGGATGTCACCCAAAAACCCAATCCGGAAAGGACGAGCAGCCCCGCACCAGCGACAGCCATCACGGTCGGCACCGAGATTCCGCCGCTTTCATCACGGGTTGCCATCTCCAGCGCACCCGATTCGATGCTGTAGGTGATCGTCGTACCCGCCGGAACAGCCTCTGCCAGATAACTGTCATACGCCCCGAACTGGAATTGCTGCTCTCCCTGGGCTGTGAACTGGTCGCCACTGACATGGAAGCGCCCCGGCTGAACCATCAGCTCGATTTGATTGTTCACCGTGTAGGGAACCTCGTAGCTAATCACCACCGGCGCATTGTCAGATGGTTGCGGCAAGGTATACACCACTTCAACGATGTGTTCTTGATCGGGCACGACTGGCTGCGTATCGACAAGGGCACGTTGTCCGCCTTCTTCAAGCATCACAAATCGAGAAACCAACTCGATGTTGTTGAGCAGTTCAGCATCATCCGGCAACGGAATATGCACCGACTCATAGGTAAAGCCATCAATCTGGTTGATGCCTCTGTACAGCTTGTCGGATGTATTGCGGAAGTTGAATAGCTGTTGCAGGATGAGGTCTTCGCTATCGGGGATAATCCGCGTGAGGAGCAAATCAAGCTCAATCACCGAGGGATCATTTGTGATCTCATAGATCGTCACTGGTAGATAAATTTCGGGTAGGTCAGGTTCACCAAAAACCTGCTCGCTGTAGAAAACAGCATCGTTAGCGATTGCCGTAATCAGGTAGCGATAATCATGCCGAATGACAATATCATCAAAGCGATAATCACCTGTGCTGTCCAGCACCTCCATTGAAAAATCAACTTCTTCGAGGCTAGCATCCAGCACATGCAAAGCAACCGAAATAGCCTCCGGCAGGGTATCGCCTTCAGACCCATTAATCACCGTCCCGCGCACAAACCCCATCGCTTCTTCAACGACAGGCTCCACTGACGTCGCGCCGCTCGGTGTCGCTGCTGCGGCGATGTCGCCGCTCTGCTGCCACAGGGTAAACGTATATTCTGCAACCGCCTGTAATTCAGCTTCAGTCAGGCTGTTTTCCCAGGGTGGCATCAGGCTGTCCAACCGCCCAAACCGAATCGTATTGGTCCACTCGGCAAATGATTGGCTGGCACTCGTCTGCTGATTGGTGAAATCCGGCATATTGGTCAGGCCAGCATCAATAGCGACCGGACCATTACCCTGGCCATTTTGACCGTGGCAGCTTGCACACCGCGCTGCGAAAACAGCCGCGCCCAACTGGGACGGATCGCTGACCTGTATGGGTTCATTGGTAGGGGCATTGGTAGCAACGATTTCTGGCTCGCCAGCCAGACCGCTGCATGCTCCCAATATCACTGCACTCACAAGCAATAGAACGGTAATACTCCAACGCATGTGTTTTCCTCTCAGTATTGGCGTAACGGCGTTGCCATGCGTTTGGCTCGGTAGGTTGTTGACGGGTTAATGTAAATATCAGATGTCGCTGGTGACGCTCACAGTCATTGTGACGTTTGCCTGCCACAAGAGGGAAAGCGTCACTAGGAATCTCAGCTTGGCCTATGTATCTTTAAGGCATCACGCAACCTTAAGGCCTTCCTTATGTAACACATTAGCAGAAAGTGAGTGCGGTTACTTTGATTTAGATCAAAGTTATGCCACCTAAGTCAGCGAATTTTTGAAACTGAAAATCGTGACTTTGTATGCTTTCTGTAGAATTCTGTAGGTTTCTTGTTTTTTGGGAGCAAAGACCAATGGTACGTCCCGTACATGTCCGTAATTTGGATGATGTAGAGTTCTTTCAGAACCTGGAAGCTCAGACAGTCAGTGAATTGACGCGCATTGCCGTCTCCTATGAGCTGGAATCCGGCATGCCTTTGTATCAGGTCGGGGATTATGCCAGGCAGTTCTATCTGATTAAACAGGGGGGCATTCGCTTGATAGAGAGCACGGCAGAGGGCAAAGTCGTTAATCTAAAGGTCTATGGTCCTGGCGATATCTTTGGCGTACTTGTGATTACCCGCGATTACCGCCATGCCAGTTCCGCCGTGACGATCCGCCCAACGGTTATCTTCGGTTTTGATGGCGTAGAAGCACGCGAGATTGCCAGACGTCACGGTGACTTTGCCTTGAAGATCGTCGATAAGCTGACCGAACATACCCACCACGCCCATGAACGGATTCGCAATCTTGCCGCCGAGCGCACAGCCAAGCGTTTAGCCGGAGCGCTGCTTCATTTCCATGACAAATTTGGCCACGAGGATGAAGGTAATCTCGTGATCGCCGCCGACCTCACGCAGCGTGATATTTCCGAATTCACAGGCACAACCCTGGAAACAGTCAATCGCTATCTGCGCAATTGGGAAAAAGCCGGATACGTTCAGATCGCTCGTAAGCGCATTGATATTCTTGATGAACAGGCCCTACAGGAAATTGTCATGTCGCAGGCATCAGAATACGGCTACTTGCCGGAATAGACTTGCATCACGGTAGTCTCTTGCCTTTTGCCTGTTCCCCCAATCAAAACTGGCGGATTACTTTGCCATCTTGCTAGTCGAATTCTCCTGGCCATCCTCGATTCAATGCAAGCGCATTGGCTAAATCAGGCCCATAGCGTCTATTCCTGTTGAATAACTGCACTTTATTGTTGATGAATTGTCTCCCAACCTGCTTTCTTACCATAATCGATGTTATGTCAAGAGACATAGCAGCAAATCTTGTATAGACTTTAATGTGCATAGGTCAACTTTTTGATTGTTATCTATAAATTAATGTCTTTGGCGTTTTGATGTTGGTTCCCAAACAACTCAATGTGAGGAAATAGCCTTTAACCCCCTTCTACTGTTATGGTGAGTTTGCTGATCTTTATTGGTAAATAACTCACTGCGTTTGTGTCTGCTCTCATTGCTTTGGCTGCTCCCTTATAGCGTCACCATGAATCTGAGACCATTAGGTAGGCACGTATGACAGTTGGCATGCTAGACATCATCAGACCCTATTTCTTCGTCGGGATGGACTTGGGCCCTGGCATTCAGAGTGCGCTGGCAGCCTTACATGTAGATGAATTTGAATCGACCTGGGATGACGATGGGGTTGTTATCTGGGGCGTCACCCGTATTGATTCCGACGATCCCAGTTCGCCGTTTTTCTCTCCTCAGGCCGGTGGTGGGGCCTTAACCAATCCCAATTCATCATCGGATGATGCCCTGCGCTGGGAATGGCATGATGTCGCTATTCGCTTCCGCCTGACGTTGGCACGTCGCGCCGCCGATGCACTTCGTCCGGGTCAGGTCAGTTCAACCGACGTTCAGAATGTACTCAGCCTGTTAGGCCCGGATACCGGCACAGCCCAATCGGACTATCCAAACACGCAGTTCCGCCTGGAATTGATGTTTGAACTGGTGACGGTCACTTTTCCTCGGCTGATCGGTGCCAAGCTCGATGGCTGGGTGCTCGTCCCGGACCCCGACCATCGCGAAGTCAAAATCAGCCTGCCGAAAGTCCTCCTCATCCTCACGCAGGATTCCGCCAGCGATACCGACTTCGATGTTAACGTAGGCAGCTTCGGTGCGGAAACGCTCGATGATGCCGACCCCGCCATAGCCAATCTCATCCAGATGAATCCGCCATATGCGCTGGTTCCTGGCGAACAATTTGGCTTCGGCTTCAAAAAGGCCGTTCTCGATCTGTCCGAATCCCGCACCCCACCAGAGCTGCTCAGCCGCTTTGGCGTGGGCGAAGACTGGAAGGGCATATACCTGCCAGAAGTCCGCTTCTTTGTTTCCACGCAGCGGTCTGCTGGCGTTGCCTTCAACTTTGGCGCGCGTGAACTGCTCATCGGCCTGGACCCGACCCCTGGCCTCTGGGGTGACTTCAATTTCGATGTTGAAGTCCTCGGCGATCAATTGCAGGTCGGGTTACGATTGTATGGTGTCTCTGGCGCGCGCATCGACCCGGAGCTAGTCGTCAGTGACAACTCTGCCAAGACTGACCGATACCGCGTAACCGTACCCTCAACTGCTGGCCCCGATACGGAAAATTACGTCCTGTTTGTCGATGTGTCATCTGGCGCGGCGCCTTTTGTCATCACGGCTGTCAGTGGCGAAGATCATCCAACCGATGTCTCTACACTGCCCGATAGTGGCATTTTCGATGACGCCGCTCACAGCCCGGAAGACATCAGCGTTCTTCAGCGCATGCGCCTCTTCTCACATGACCAACGGGTTGCGATTCGCATTACCAGCCGCAATCCGGCCCAGAGTCGCGTGATCGTTCTCGATGTCTATCCCGATCTCCAGACGAGTTCCAGTACACTCCCGCCGCCGCAGCCAGAAATTCCCCGTGCGCAGCTTAATCCACCTGTGGAAGCTGTACGCATCGAATCGCAGACCGATGAAGAGGTGGTTCTGCGGCTGACGCCTGCCAACGGGATATTAACCGTTGATGGCGCTCCAGTGACCGTCACCGATGGCGTGGCCCGTGTGCCAAGCGCTGCCGATAGTTCCCATACGGTCAACGTCACATGGAACCGCGCCGGAGAGGTTGAACTTGCCCGTTACACGCTCTCGTTTGAATTTGATCGCCCCTGGAATGGCACCGTTGGAACCGTAACTCCAACAGGCGACATCGATGCCCTGGTAGCCACCTGGAATGCGCTTCCTCCAACCGAGCGTCACCTGCGCGTCGATGCCTACGCCAGCCGTGAATCCGGTGGCGCACAGTCTGAACACAACTTGACGCTCTCCGGCAATCGCTCGCAATATCTGGTCGATCAATTGGTGGCCAGGGGCATCTCCGCAGCCGACATTACCGTCGGTATATGGGGTAATCAGGCCCATCCATCCTCCGATGCCTCCGTTGAAGATCAGCTAGCTGATGGCCAGGTGCCCAACGACCATTCCGCTGAGGCTGATTGGGACGAGGGCCACAATCCCAACTATCATCCGGAGCGGTTCCGTGTGGCTGTGGCCAGCTTGCTGCGCCCGACTGAAGATACCGAAACCTATTCGGGAACGCTCACGCGCGATCCGGCTCCGCCGACCGATACCCACGATGATCGTCCGGAAGAACCGGCTGCGCCCCAGGGGCAGCACCCCAATTGGCTGCGCCATATTGGCGGAACACTCCGCTTTGAGCGCGACATCATTCCGGTTGCCGGTGAATTGCGCCTGATGGTCGATTTCCAGACAGCCCACGAAGAGGGGTTGGAAGAGTTCCGCAACGATCTGGATGTAGTAGGCCCTGGCATGGAAGAGCCAGATGAGCAGGACCGCCTGCCACAGGGTGATCCCAACCCGGAAGATGGCGTCGTTGAATTCCGCCTGGGCATTACCTACGATCCCAGCACAAACACCTTTACTGAAACCCTGGTCGCCAAAGCAGGCGAGGGTGATCGTGATGGCCTGTGGAGTTGGGGCACGATCCCCGCTGCCGATGCCACTGGCGAACCAGACAGCGACGGCTGGCGCGATGTACTCGGCCTGTACTTCACATTGGCACCGCTCTTGGCTTCTACCGCCTCCGATGCCGCCAACGGTGGTGAGATCGTGCCGCTCGTCATCGGCTTGGCAGCCCCCATCGTGATTACGGCCCTCGGCGTCGTGCACGTGCTGCGCTTCACCCACTATGGCGTGGAACTCAATGTGCGCCACGACGATGATGAAGTCCATGCGGCACTGCTCTTTGACGTCGAGAGTGCCTTGTGGCTCAATCTCAAAATCGGCGATTTCATCATCGTCACCAATCGGCCCGATAAACCTGTGAAGGTCCGCTACAAGGCCATCGGTTTTGCGCTTGATGTCACCCCCGATGCGCCCACGCGCTTCCTGCCTGTTTTCGATTCTTCGCGTGGCTACACCATTGATCTGGCCGATTCCGGTTCGTTGCGCGTCCTGCCAGCCCTTGGCAGCGCTCTCGGCGATATTATTCAGGTGCTCGGCGCCCGTATTGCGCGCACAAATCCGCTCAATATTGAAGTTGAACTTGGCCTCGGCGTCGACCTGGGCGTCATATCCGTAGATCGCTTTGGTTTCCGTCTGCCTGTTGATCCCCTCGGCGCACCGACCATCACCTCAATTGGTGTCGGTGTCAACATACCGGAGGTTTTGAAGGGCACGGGCTACCTGCAAATTCAGGAAAACGGCTTCGCGGGCCAGCTTGATCTGACCCTGCCGAGTGTTGGCATACGTATCGCGGGCGGCTTGGCGGTCCGCACCGCCACTGAAGGCGACCGCTCTGCTACGGCGACATTGATAACACTCGCCGTCGAACTACCCAGCGGTATTCCCCTCGGTGGCACCGGTCTGGCGATTTTTGGATTCCTCGGCTTGTTTGCCATGCACCACATGCGGACGGAGAATACATCCGCTCGCAATCCAGCCCTGGATTGGTTGGTGAATACTGTCGCAGGCGATCCAACCGACATTCGCGGGTGGGGGCCGAAGCTGGATGCCTGGGCATTTGGCGTTGGCCTTGTCGCCGGGACAATTGAAGGCGGTACTGTCCTCAATCTGAAGGGCATGCTCGTGATCGAGCTGCCTGGGCCGCGCGTCTTGCTCTTCGTCAAAGCAAAGATTCTCTCGCCCAAGCCGGATACCAAAGGCACCGATACCGGAACCATCTTCGCTGTGGTCGATGTTAACCCACAGCGCGTCCTGATCGGTATCCAGTTTGAATATCACATCGAGAGTGTGCTCGATCTGATGGTGCCAATTGAGGCGGGCTTCTTCTATGATCCGCCGTTGTTCCCGCCGGAACACTTCTACGTCGATGTTGGCTCCATTGCTCATCCCATCACCGCGAGAATCCTGGAATTATTTGAAGCGACTGCCTACTTCATGGTGCATGGTGATGGCATTGCCGATTTCCCACTTGGTGCCCTCCAGGGATTCTCGGTCGCGACTGGCTTCCGCGTGTCCTTCGTCTGGGGCAACACCGATATTGGCCTCTACCTGCGCATCGCAGCCGGATTCGATGTCGGCATTGGCTTCAAGCCGCTCTTCTTTGCCGGACGGGTCTTCATCGAAGGCGAATTGCGCCTGTTTATCGTCAGCATTGAGGCGCACGGCGAACTGACATTCCGCTCCGATGGCGATGATACGCTCCTCGAAGGTGAAATTTGTGGCCGCGTCGATTTCTTCTTCTTCTCGGTCAAAGGCTGTGTCGGCTTTGCGATTGGCACCGACCCCGACGCGCCACTAGTTCCCGACCCCGTGCGTGATATGATGTTGCAAAGCCGCTCCCCGGCCTTGCTGGAAGGCACAGGCGTTGATCGTGGCATCGATAATGTGCTCTGTCACGGTACCGAGGATGGTTCTGTACCCGTTGTGGAAGTCCGTGAAGATGATGTCGTCGTCGAAAAACAGGTTTTCGTCCCGATTGATACCATCCCCCTGGTACAGTTTGAAGTCGCACCGTCCATTGCAGCCGGCGCAACAATTGACGGCCAGCTTTCGTCTGGTTTGCCAGTCGGCTTCCCGGATGGTTGGCAGAAGCGCGGTCAGAATTACCTGCGCTATCAGATTCGCTCCATTGAACTCCGCCTCGTCAGCCTGAACGGTGCGCCACCACCGGCGGGTACGCAGCCTGTCACCGATGGTCCACGGCCTTATACCTGGCGACATCCCGCTCAGGCCGCTGGCAGTGATGGCTTGCCCGTCGAACTGGCGCTGCTCGATTGGAAACCGACCAACGTTGATAAAGCCCTCGTTCAGGGTCCTGCGCTCGATAGTATGGTCGATGGTCGTTGGGATCACGTCTGTACGCCTGTTGCCCAGGCGGCACGTGTCATGTGGACGTTCCGCTACTCCGCGCTGGGACCATCGCCGGAAGGTTGGAACCTGACTGGCGAACCCTGGCCCGATGAACCTGGTTCACAGCGTTCAGTTCCAGTAGAGACACATCTCAATGTGACTGAAATCTGGCGTACAGATACCTTCCTTGATGGCCTCCTGCCAACGATGGATGCGACTGTCACCGGGGCGCTTGCTGTTTGCCCCAAGACGCCCACTCGTGACATACGCGATCACGTCAACCTGACCGATAATGCTCGCCTGACCACACTTGGCAACAGGCCCGTTCGCGATGTGCTCTTCGGCCCCAATAGTCCCGTTTCTCGTGCCGCCAACAATGCCCGTTCACCCATTTCACGCATCGTGATTGATCGTAAATGCGTGGCCAAGGTTCTCCAGGCACCTTATGAGCAGTTGGCGGAGGATTTTGCCAACGCTGGCGATCCCATCCAGAAGATGCTCTTAGAACTCGATGCCCAGCGTAAAGAGCTGCTGCGCGATGTCATCCGGCTCAAGGGTGGCCCCTTTGCCGATATGACGTTGCTCATCTTTGCTCGCATCAAAATGGTAGAAAAAGGCCTCGTACAGGTCCGCGCCTTCAAATCAGGTGGCGCTGAAATTGCTGGCGTGAATGCGCAGTTTTCCATGATTAGTTCCTTTACCCAGTTGCCAGCGCGTTGGGCCGATCTGGAAGGCCCCTGGTGGGATGATGTCTACCTCGCGGCGCAATACTTCTCTGTCCTGTCGGAACAGGGCGGATGGGGTGCTTATGTGGTTCACATCAAACTCCCTGAGCCTGCGCTCATGGTTGACATTGGCATTACGCCATTGCCTGTCGCCATCCACGATTTCCGTATGATCCCGCCTTCATTCTTCCTGGCCGTAATCGATGGACTCTCGCAAACAGAAGTGATCCGCGAGCAGGACGACAATCAAGAAGGGCAGGACGATCAGGATGGCCTGGAAGATGCTCTCGGTGATGATGCCCATGCCTTGTTGCTGCCCAACGCCCGTTACGAAGTCATCGTTCGTTACGATGGCCAGATTGGCAAAAAGCGCGAAGCACCCGAACCAGGCGAAGACCCCAATGAGATCATCGTCCAGCGCAGTGTGAGCGACGAGGTTTGCAGCCGAACCTTCTACACGGACAGCGCACCACCGCGCAACCTCGATCCCTGGATGCTGGCACAATTCCCGGCACCGGAAGAACAGTACCATTTCTACGAAGAGCCTGTCATCATCGTCTTTGCGACCGATGATGTACTTGAACTGTACGAAGTCTATGATCGCCAGCTAAAAGCCGTTGCCCGCGCCGCCTCGTTCCGTGGCTCGGCGGGAACACCGGAAGCTGCCTTCACCAACTTCTTCCTGACACCGCTCTTCGAGAAGTTGTCCGGCGCAGTGCTTTCACCCTGGGAAGCGACGGTTCGCTATCGCCTCGGCGCAAAAGCCTGCCTCGACCTCGACCCGAATTCCGACCATCATGGGCGCGTTGTTCTGCCATTCCTGCTTGATCCACTGACCGACTATGTGCTCGACCTGGAAATGTTGACGATGGGTGGCGCTCCGGCACCCCTAACGCCGCTTCCTGGCGAAGTCGGGCAGCGACCGCTCTATCGTCAGGGCTTCTCGACCTCCCGCTATGCCACGCGCGAAGCCTTCGCTGAATCAGTCCGCACGGCCCTAGTCAAATCGCGCCGCGTGGAAGATGCCTCGGCGCTGCTGGCACTGGCCGAAAGTGTCACCGACGAAGTTTTCGATCTGGCGCTGCTCGATACGGGTTTGGAAGCAGGCGAACGACCAGAGTTTGCGCGTGTCTCCGTTCTGTGGAGTGCAGAAACGCCTGCACAGCCCATCGCCATCTTCATAGAAGCACCCGAACCGCTCTGGCGTGCCCGCAAGGAACCGCAGGCCGACTACGACGAAACCGATACCTATATCCTGAGTTGGACGCTCGCTTCAAAGCTCTGGCTGACCGTCGATGAACTCATCCGCGATGACGAGTCCACGCTCATTGTTCACGGCAGCGATTTTATTCGCCGTGCAACAGGCACCAAGACAGTAGCCGCCATGACGATTGATGAATTCAGAGATCGCCATCTTGGGCCAAAGGGACCGCCGTTCCCACCGATACCGGTGCCGCCGACCTCGTGGGTGGATCGCTTCATCCGTGATGCCAGCGGAACCCGTACCCTGGCCGTACTCAAGCCTGGTGCGCGTGGCAAAACCATCAGCCTGGGCCTTGCCAGGAACCTGCACCCGCTGCTGGACGTGGATGTCACGGATACGCCGATTGTGCTTTGCGAAGTCGAACTGGCACCACCACCCTGGGAGGAGCTGATATGACGCGCTTCGTATTTCCTGAACTTTTCTATGCGGCAGGTGCGCCCATTGCCGGGCCACAAGAGGAGGGCTTGCTGGCCCTCCGCTGGATACTGCATGCCAGCCTGGGCCTGCCCAGGGCGCTGTTCCACGTTTGGCAGTTTTCCGGCCAACTGGACCAAAAAGGCCTGGAATTCCAGCAGCAGTCGCAAACATCCCTGACGCGCCTGGTGACATGGTCCGGTGGCACCGCCGTCGCGGTCCAACTGACAATCTCCATACCATCGGGACCAGCCGTTCTCAGGGCCTATAGTGCCGCCAACGGCACTGGCCACGTGGTGGATGAAAAATCAATCGTTGGCCCCATCAGCAATTTGACTGTGTCGCTCATAGGCACCCCTGTAGCCAGCATTGTCGTATCGAGCAATGTCTCCATCTTGAGTGCCACCTTCATCCCGATGGACAACTTTATCAACCATCCTGGCTGGAAACTTGTTGAAACAGTCGGTTTGCCAGTTACAAGTCCTGAATTCGATAGCACTGGTTATCCACTGGTCGATCAGGGGCCAGTTGGCGGTGAAATGGATCCGGTGAAGGCTGCCATCAGGCGCGTAAAAATAGGGACCCCGACTGTCGGCTGGCCCACCGCGACGGATCGTGGCATGGTTGCACCTGCGTTTAGCCCTCCCGATCCTGAAATTTTGGTCGTCAAGGAACTGAACCCGCTTGTGGGTGCAATGGCCGAGTTGCTTACAACGATTGGTGAACCATCTGAGCACGCAGGTCAGGAGGTCTCGGTACCCACGAAAGCGCCCATTTCAGTTGGGGGTAAAGCAGCCGCGCCAATCTGGCAGTCCAGGGCGCGCCCATCACGCATGATGCCCCTGGGGACCATGCTCCTGGCGGCTGGTACCGACCCATACGCGGCCCTTGCCCTCGGCTTTGGCACAACCTTGCCCATCAAGCGCCAGATTCCGACGCTCTCCCGCGCCGCGTCCAATACAATTGGCTCCATCTACATGGTGACGGTTGAGCACAAGGTGACCATCCACAAGAAATTGCCATTTGGTGTTGAGCTAAACCTTGATTTTGAAGGCGAACTCTGTGCGCTGTACCTCGGCCAGAGCAGTGCGTTGCCGCCTGCTGTCGCTGGCCTGACGTCCTCGGCGCGCCAGCGTTTGGACCCGCCCCAGGTCGAAGATGGTCGTTGGTTGGAAGTCCTGCAACTGGCATGGCAGCGGCCTGTCATGACCATATCGACATCACCGCGTACCAGCAGCTATGCCGTCGCGCGTGGCTTGCCCTCTGGCCCGCTGGAAGTCCGCAACGAGAAGCGCCTTTCTGGTGGTCACGTTCCCTTCGTCGCTGCGATGGATACCAATCCCGCTGAACCAACCTCGGTCCGCTACTCGGAATCTGGTGTACCGGAGATGCTCCCCGGCGAACCCTCGAATTGGGTTTACAGCGTAGCCGCTCAGGATTGGTTTGGTCGATGGAGCAGTTGGCTCTCTGTCGATCAGTCCCGCGCATCGGTCGCCCCGCAGATTCCGGGCATTACCAAGGTCGAGTTGCTCACCGGAACAAGCATCGCCGCAACCCAGACCGTTACGGCTGCTATCGAATTTACCTGGGATTGGTCTTATCGTACACCGGCCTTTATTCGCCTGCGCTTGCTGACGCATGCCGCCGGAACACCGCCGCCAGGGGTAGGTGGGTCTGTACTCGGTGTAGGCGGGCCGACTGTCGCCGACCTGACACTGGACTTTACTACGGCCACACCGGCTGCGCCGCCTGCTGGAATCGACTTGATCTCTGAAGAATCACTCGGCAACCTGCGAACATACCGCGTGGAAATCCCCAATGCGCAACTAACATTTGGCAGTCATCCGCGCATCACCGTCACCGCACGTGCCCAGGCCAGCGAAAGAATAGTATCGGGTCGCTTCAGCGCATGGTCACGCGATGTCCAGACCAGTGCAGCCAGTCCTGTACCACCACCGCCGCCATTTGTCCCTGCGGAAATGTGGTGGGCCTCTGTACCTGATCCGCGCGGTGTCGCCCGCACCACTCTGGAGTGGGCCGCAACGGCACCTTTGTATGCCGTCTATATGGCCGATGAAACAGCACTTCTGCGTGAGCTTGACCAGCCATCATCTGACCTTGAAATAGCCCCGGCAGAACGCCTCATAGGTATGCGGTCACTGCCAATTGGGACCGCCAGAAGGGCCTTCCGTCGCGTCGCTGACCGTGTTCCAGTCAACCAGCTAGAAGTCTCGCTGCCGCGTGGTTCGCGCCTGATCCATTTCTTTGGGGTTGTG
This sequence comes from Anaerolineaceae bacterium, assembly GCA_020634165.1. Taxonomy (GTDB): domain Bacteria; phylum Chloroflexota; class Anaerolineae; order Aggregatilineales; family Phototrophicaceae; genus Phototrophicus. Next base: position 2,014,786 of record JACKCF010000001.1, read on the forward strand.
CCGATCAGTGCAACAGGCGTAGAAGGGCAGTTGCCGACTTCGGCCAATGCCTACTTCGCGGTTGCCGCACCAGCAGTCAAAACGCCGGAGCCGCCGACGCTGATTGCGCGTGATCGCAGCGGAACCATCTCCCTGTCTGTGGAAAGCCCTGAACCGCGTGTGCCTGTTGGCCGCGTGGAAATCTACCGTGTGCCTAGCCGTCATCGCGCTGTTTCTGTCGAAGATATGGGACCGCCCATTGCCGTTCTGGACGATACGCTCGGCATCCGTGCCGATGGCAGAGTCCGCTTCCAGTTTACGGACCCAACGCCAGGGACAGCTTGGCGCTCGGTTTTCTATCGGGCCATCGCCTGGGGCCGGACGACGCGCTCCGATGGCATTTATGGCGGTCGATCCTTGCCATCACCCACCATAGAGGTGACCCCTAGCTCGCCAATAGAGCCGTTTGTCACGGATCTCCTGGCTGATGAACTGCCATCTCAGCCGGATCACCGTCTGGTGAACTTCGTGACCGATGTCACTTTAGCGCGAACACCGCTGGGGGTGCATACCTTCGCCGTGCATATTGTGCAGTTAGATGCCAGCATCGTGACCCGTCGCATCGCTGCCGATGCGCTGCCTTTGTTAGGCGGCACCCTGCCCACACCAACCGAGCAGCCCGATACCATCTTCAGATTTGATCCTGTTCAGCCCCGCACAGGCCGGACGTATGCCTGGGTTCCGCGCGATATCCGCGCAGTCATTGTTGAAGTCATGGATCCGGTCGGTCGTAGCACGCGCGTAACCAGGGAGTTTGTATGATCAACCAAACTATCGCATCCACCGCCGTTAATCAAACGGGCCTGGACGCACTCGGATTGGCATCTGGGCAGCTTGCGGCCCAATGGGCGGAAGCCACACCCACTTATGATGCAGCGGCAATGACCTTAAGCCTGCCGAACCCCTCTCGTTGGCGTGCCATGATTGGCGGTGTATTGCAGTGGCATGCGTTTGGTGCCAGCGCCCTCACCGATGCCTCCGGCAGTGCCCTGACAGGTGTTGTCGGCGTATTCAGGTTCCATCCCCAGGCCGCACTGCGTATCCAGCGCCTGATCGGTGCCCGCTACGATGGTCGCACCGATGGACGAGCATCGCGCCCTGTGCCTGTTTGGGCGGCCATCCGTGATGGCGACCCACCTGCGGAAACAGCCGATATGGTCGAAACAGACCCGCCACTTGCGCCTGTGAATGGGGCCGTTGGCGCACCGTTGTCCTTCGGTACGCTCACATTCCACGATGAACTCGGCCTGATTATTGATCCGGTTGCGGTTGCTAGTCTCTTTCGCGATCTCATGCGCGCCCTTCCGGCCTTGCGCAACGACGACGCGGGTCCGGCCTCCGACTTGAACACGCCAGGGGCGTCAGCAGGGGGTATCGGCTCGATTGCCTCGCTCGCAACTGGGCGGTGCGTTCACTTTGTCGATATTTTCCAGGGTCCCTGGCAGGATCGTTCCTCGGCAGCGGGTATTCGTATTGGCACGGGGTCACGTTTAGGTGCCGGACCCCATGACTGGCCGGATAGCACCAACATCTCTATCAGCGGGACCGCTGGCGATATTCGCTTTGGCTTCTCCCCGGAAGGCACCCTTGCGACCACTGCATTGACTCCGCCTGCCTTTCCGGCGACGGTTGTGCCGACTGGTGCGCCAGCACCGAGTTTGGATCGCGAGTTCCTTCGTATAGTCATCGCTGATTTGGGCCTCCACCTCAAAGGCAACCGAACCGATAGCGACATCGATGGTATCTCCGGCGCCGATGATGCGACTGTCTTGGAGCCAGCGCCCCTGGTTCGTGATGGCAGTGACATTAGTTTGTTGGTTGATGGTCAGGCCACCCTCGGCGCCGTGACCGAAATACTCAATCGCTCTGGCTTCGACCTGGCCGTGAGTCCAACCATTGCTACGGATGTAGCGTTTCCCACCACCAGGGCAGACCGTTGGCCAGCACGTCCGGCAACAACCGAAACGCCACAATCCCTGGATGCAGACCGCTCTGAACGAGCGCGAACGGAGGCCACCGCCACCTATGTCGGCACAGGCCCTGATGTCATCCTGACATGGCCAGCCGGAGCCTTGCCAGCGGAAGCCCATGTTCGGGCCTTTCCCCGTGTCGATCCTGGTCCGGCCATTGTGCCCCTCTCGGAACTCGATTTTGCTCGTCGCGGTAATGGTGCCGCCGGAGTGGCTTCAACCACAGGTTTGACGCTTCTATTAAAAGACCCATACCGCGTAGGCACGGGATCACCGCCGAATAATCCCAAATTGCGCTTTGATCTGGTCATAGTCACTCGTGATGGTACAGTTAATGCCCGACTCATTGGCGGCCTGGAAGTGGACGTCGCCACAGGTGGTACCGCACCGACACCGCCAACAGTCACCAATCTGCTCGATACTGTTCCATTGAACCAGCGCGGGATCGCGCCTGCACCCATCCTGAGCATCCCGCCAACAGCGCCCGCAGCCGGCTCCAATCCGGTTTTGGCCGCCCTGGGGGAATCCGCCCCGCGAGAAGCACCTCGTTTTCGCACGATGGCGCGTATGGAAACCATCGTCGCCAGCGATGACACCGCCTCACCAGGAACATGGCAGGGTGTGCTCACATCTGGTTTTCTGGATGGCCGTTCCGTGCGTGACGATGCTCGTCTTGGCAATCCTGGCAACCCCGGCGGCCCGGAAGATCACGCGCCAGGGGTCTTTGTATCAGGCCCGCTTGCCACCGACCTGGCTCGTTATGCCTTAAGACGCACACACCACTTATCAACGCGCTTGGCGGAACTGGATAACGGTCGCTGGAATAATCCTGCGGCGGGTACGGATACCTTTGCCGGTGCCGTGTTGCGCAACGTGGCCGCAACCGTCGAGGCCCCTGAACTGGAAGTGCTGCCGGAGTCGCTTGTCCATAGTCTGCCCACTGATTGGGCCGGATTGATTAGCGCGATTCAGGCACTGCTCCCAGCCTCAATGTCGTCACTGATAGGGGCCATTCCCACGCCAGGGGCTGGAGATCGCTGGGCTGATGAAGTCCGCCGCGAAACCTTTGCCGTCAAGCATGGTCGCCGTGATAGTCAGTGGAGTTGGCGCTGGGCCATAGGCCACGCGCAAAAACTCATCTACCTTGAAACGCCTTTGTTCGGCGCCACCGCCGATGGCTCTGCTGACCACGAAGTTAACCTGATTGCTGAACTGCGTGCTCGCTTGCAAGCAGTTCCCGATTTGCGGGTGATTATCGCGACGCCCAAGCGCATTCCTTTCGGCCCAGGCTACGAAAGTATCGCTCAGTACTTCCATCAGGCGCGCAATGAAGCATTTGCCACGCTGCAACTGGCCGCCCCCAAACGGGTCGTCATCTTCCATCCGGTGGGCTTCCCTGGACGCCCGGAAGTGATACATGGTACCGTCGGCATTGTCGATGATGTCTGGATGCTGCTCGGTTCGTCAGCATTCGCTCGTCGTGGCCTGACCTTTGACAGTAGCCTCGATGCAGTTTTTATTGACAAGACGATTACGCGCGGTGTCAGCAGCGGCATTCGCGATTTCCGCCGACGGATCATGGCACGTTTACTGGGCCTGACGCCACCTGCTGCGGGTGAAACGCCCAATGCCAACTGGGTCCGCCTCGCCCAGCAGACGAGCGCCTTCGAGCTGATTCGCGAGATTGTCGGGCGTGGTGGTGATGGCCTGCTGGAACCCCTCTGGCAGGGCCTGCCATTATCGGAGTTGCCCGCCCTGGATCGTGCCATTGCCGACCCCGAGGGCCGAAACTTCTCGGCTGTGCTTGGCCTGTTTACCGCCTTCCTCGCAGAGCTAGGGCAGGATCGTGTCTAAGATATTTTGACAGTTGATTTAAGAATCGTTTTTGCAGGGCAAGGCATGCCAAACACTTGGCAAAGGATGTCGGTAGGACGATAGAAAAACGCGGAAAGTCGAGTTTTCCTGGCCTCATCTGTTAACTTCCTTCCTCCCAGGCGAAGGAGGATCAAAAGAGGTTTCTAAAGTCCCTCTCCTAGGGGAGAGGGATATAGGGTGAGGGCCAAAAAGCGTGGACACTCTATTGTGTATAGCCACCGACATAGTGCCACTGCTGTTCGCCTCTTCCAATCTGGTCTTGGGCCCAAAACCAGCAAATGTCATCAGAACCTAATAGGCTTTTTAAGTTGAAAGCGTTTTTTCATAGGAAATGAGGGTGATATTGTCGGCCTCAACATAAAATTGCCCGACGTTGACGTAGCCATGTTTCTCATAAAAATGTCTGTTGCGGACCGCCCAGATGGGTGTATCCAGCGTCCATTTTGTCGCCAGGAATGTTGATTCAAGGAATTGCAGCGCCTGCGTCCCAAGCCCACGATTCTGGTATTCTGGTGCCAGAAAAATCAAATCGAGATGATAATGCCCGGCCCCCATCACATTGATGACCATGCCGCCTACAATTTGGTCATCTTCGACGATGGCGAAGCATGCCTGCTCCTCGATATTCCGTAACATCACATCAACCGAGTCATACCCAGGCGGTCCGCCAATTTCCACCTCTGGGTACAAAACCGAATCATAGTGAAATGACGCGATTGCCGCTTGCGTAAGCTCTGGTGCATCATCAGCATGGGCAGGGCGGAATATAGCCATCATGGCTCCTTCTCGTAGACCGTAGTCACATATTATGCACTGTCTGAAGGCCAGCAACAGCGGTCTAATGCCAATTCTTTGACCACTCCTGCCAATTCATTACAATCTTTCTCAAAGTTTGAAATTTTCACAAAGGAATCATCATGAGCGATACGCCACGCAGCATGGCCCGAGAAGACTTGTTCAAGCTGGATTGGCTCCAGACAGCCCAATTATCCCCCGATGCGTCTCAAATTGCCTACACCGTCAGCCACATTGAAGGCAAAGAAGGTGAGGAAAAAGAATACTCCACCATCTACCTGCTGGATGTTGCTACCGGAACCAGCCGCAAGATGACCAACGGCAAGCAGATGGATACCAGTCCGGCCTGGTCGCCCGATGGCAAAACAATTGCCTTCGTCAGTAATCGCACTGAGAAAAACCAGATTTATCTGCTGCCAGTCGATGGCGGCGAAGCCCAGGCCCTGGCTGACATGAAGCAGGGAGCAGGGGGACCAGTCTGGTCGCCCGATGGCAGTAAAATCGCCTTCACAGCCGGCGTAGACTATGGCGAGGACGAGGCGCCAGATCGCAGCAAACAGCCGTACCGCGTCACGCGCAACATCTGGCGTTTTGATGACATTGGCGACATTGATCTGGCCGTGAACAATCTTTACGTCATGGATGTCGCCAGCCGCGAAGTCACCCAGATGACCGACCATGACCTGATGGTGCGGGGCATTCAGTGGCATCCGGATAGCAGCCGTATCCTCTATGGCACGATGATGAAACCCGACCAATGGTATGGCTTCCGCACAGAAAACTTCATCATTGATCTGGAGAAGAATGCCGAGCCGCTTCTCCACGATTGGATTAGCGTCAACCACGCGCGCTGGACGCCTGATGGGAGCAAGATCATCTTTGTTGGCGAAAAAGACGAACCCATTATCGGCACCCATTCCGATATGTGGGTGATGGATACTCAAACAGGCACAGTATCCAATCGCTCCGCTGGTATGGAACGGAGCATTGCCGGGGGCCTGGAAGGACGTATGCCAGCGTTTCGCCAGATTCGCCCAATGGTTCATGTCGATGCTGACGGTAATTCTGCATTTATCCAGGTCCAGGAGGGTGGCCACGTCAGTATTATGCGGTTTGCCCTCAGCGGCGACGTCGCCTACGAAAAAGTCATCACCGGCGACCGCGCCTGCACCCTGCTTGATATGCAGGGCGATACGCTCGTATATGCCTCCGACGACATCACGCATACCCCCGATGTTTTTGTGGCCAAATCCGATGGTACAGGCGAAAAACAGTTCACCCATATCAACGATGCCTTCTTAGCGGACATCATCATGCCGGAATCGGTTTTCCTTCAATTCAAAGGCTCCGATGGCACCGATGTCGAAGGCTGGTACGTCAAGCCCACAACGGGCGGCGACGGCCCGTACCCGACCATCCTCTGGATACATGGCGGACCACACGGCGCCCAGGGCAATCGCTTTGCCTTCGATACGCTCATGTTGAACGGGGCGGGTTATGGCGTCATGTTCGTCAACCACCGCGCCTCTACTGGCTATGGCAATGCCTTCTCGACAGGCATTCATGGTGACTGGGGTAACCTCGATTATAAAGACCTGATGGCAGGCGTTGATTATGCCATTGAACTCGGCCTTGCTGACCCCGACAAGCTGGGTTGCTGTGGCATTTCCGGCGGTGGCAACCTCTCTTGCTGGATCGTCGGGCAGACAGATCGCTTCAAAGCAGCAGTCCCACAAAATCCCGTAACGAGTTGGCTCAGTTTCTACGGCGTTAGCGATATTGGCGTATGGTTCTCAACCCGTCAATTAGGCGGCCATCCCCATGAAATTCCTGAAATCTACACGAAATGCTCGCCGCTGACCTATGCACACAAATGCACGACCCCCACATTGATGATCCAGACCGAACGCGATTTCCGTTGTCCGGTCGATCAATCCGAGCAGTTCTACACCACGCTCCGTGCCAATGGCTGCATCGTAGAAATGCTGCGCCAGCCGCAGGGATCGCATGGTGGCTCAATTCGCGGGCCGCTGCCCATCCGCACGGAAAATCTCAAAGCCAAGCTGGAATGGTTCAATAAATACATCATGGGCCTGGAGGCATAAGCCCGCCCATTCTCGGTCCACATCGCCTTATTCAGGCAAGCAATCTTCATAAAGCGAGTACAACAGTGTACTCGCTTTTTTTGCTGTATATCCCTCATAACCCGAAACAAGAAGTCAGTAGATTCTGTTGACATTTGCCAGATATTGGGTTCAAGACCGAATAAGAGCGCATGCGGGTAGGGGCAGGACATGTCTTGCCCAGGGTTTGGCATGCTAAACCCGTACAAAAATGCTCGCAAAACCAGATGTCAGCACGTCCTGGCTTACGGTCGGTAAAATATACAAAGTGACATTTCGCTACTATAGTTATGTTATGATATGTTCAATAAGTATTCAGTAATATTGTCTGCCGCTGCTGAACAACTTCCCAACCAAATAAAATACCGTCCTAAATCTGCTTTTTTGATAACTTAGGTGGGGGAATTCAATAAACCATGACGACCGTTGAATCGCCCTATCACGCGCTGATTTCTTATTCCCATCGCGATGCCACCATTGTAAAGCAATTCCATAAGCGCCTCACGGATGCCGGCCTATCCGTCTGGATTGATGAAGGCGATATCTGGCCTGCCGCCGATTGGTGGAATGAGATTCAGTTAGGCATGCGCAACGCGAATAACGTGCTTTTTATGATTAGCCCGTTTTCTTTGGCATCGGTTGTTTGCCAGCAGGAACTGGATTATGCCCGCTTCCTCAGTAAGCGTGTGATTCCTGTCATGCTCAACCAGGGTGAAAACTTTGAACAGACCCAGGATGATGCCCTGGTCAGCCTCATTCGCCAGGAATTTGACCAGGCGACACTCGAACGCATGCAGAACCGCAAGATTTCGACGCTTTTTGAAGAAAATAAGGAGCTTCTCAAACGGCACGATTGGATTTACTGCACATCAGACGACCTGCTTGAAAATGCCACCGCGGAAGCAATCCGCTGCATCCAGGTGGATGAGGTTCACCATCGTCTGCTGACAAGCTTCATGCAGCAGGCTCTCAACTGGGAAAGTAGTGACCGTGACCCGGATCGGCTGCTCAAAGGTGGCGAAATTACCGAAGCAGAGCAGTGGCTGGAAAAAGCAACGAGCAAGCAACTCAATGTGCCGAAACAGGTAATCCAATTGATTCAGGCGAGCCGCAAAGACCAGCTTGAATATGAACAGCGAGAACGGGATCGTAAAAATCGAGAGAAGCGCCTGCTGCAAAGCCGCCAGCGTAACCGACTGATTGCCATCACATTGGGCACATTCGTTGTGATAATTGCCGCTGTTGTTGCGTTTAAAGTAATGCAGGTCGAACAACTTCGGCAGGCAGCTTTACAGGTTCCGATGGCATCATACCTGGATAGCACAATTTGGTTAGGCGAAGAAAGCGACTATATCGCAGTGATGGCAGATTCAATTATTGGTTTTGATATACAGCCTCGCCAGCAGGTCGAGGTGCCAGCTTTCTCGCTCGATAGGTATGAAGTAAGCGCCGCCAATTACGCACGCTGCTTCGATGCACAAATTTGTAGACAGACAGCCCACATGCTTGACGATCCTGATCCGGAATTGCCTGTTGTCGGTGTCGATGCTTTCCAGAGCGCCGCTTATTGCAACTGGCTAGGGAAGCGCTTGCCAACGCGCGCGGAATGGGAACGGGCAGCCAGGGGAGAGGACTATCGTATGTATCCCTGGCCTGATGGAATCCCTGCCGACGAACCACCCGTTGAAATGTTTATCGGCATAGGAGATTTCACCCAAATGCCGCTGCCTGTCGCTGTCGATTCACCCCGCTTTCTAGAGGGCGCAAACCCTGAAGGTGTCATGCACTTGCTGGGTAATGTGTCCGAGTGGACATCGACGCCTGTATGCAGCGATCCGTACAACTGTAATCGTTGGGATGGTATCTCCGATGTCGATCAGCTTTACACCGTCGGCTTTTCCTATGCCGATGACTTCTTCGATGAAGTAACTCGCCTCGGTGTGGCCACCAGGTCTCACCCAGGCGAGAGCAATATGTTCATCGGTTTCCGATGCGCGCAGTCGGAGCCGTAGAAAAAGGGGAGGAGAATGAAACTCCATAATGGTCTACGTATACTGGTCGTTTTATTTCTCATAGTCATTCTTACCGTAAATGTCGCCGGACAAGATAGAGGTAGCATTGGTCGCTCAGGTTCGGCACCATCCGTTCTCTGCGATCCTGACAACCCGCAGCTCATTGATCTGGCAGAACAGGGTCAATTCCAGGGGTACGAGGACAGCGGCGAATATGATGGGGCCGTTGTTGGCTCGGTCGTCTTCAGCAACGATATAGGCCAGACATTCCAACTATCCGTGACTGCTGCCCAGCCCGATAGGATTGAATCTTACCTCAATGGCATTGCGCTTTGCGTCGAAGTGTTGGAAATTGATGATCCCGTAACGACAGATGGTGCCATCGGCGTTGACCAGGAAACAGCACAGTTTTTCCGGGAAGTGATCCTTGGCGAAGCCCTGGGCATCAGCCCTGAAGAAGTAGACGATATACGCAGTGAACTCGCAGAAAATGGCATTTCCACCTTGCCGGAATTCATTCGGGCGGTCGGTGGCGACCTCGATTATGCCTACCAGTTAGTCGATGAATTCGCGTTGGATCACGATATGTTCGAGGCAAGAGGCATGCCATTGCTGGACGCCGCCGCGTCATTCCCATCATCAGCCAGCGACTACACAAGCCTGCTACAATTTGATCCACTGGCCGTAATTGTCGAGATTGTCCCTATAGATTACGAACGAGAATTCGCCCGCTCGCGTGGTTTTTCAGCCTACGTTGCGTTCTATATTGATCCTACGTATCGGTTTGGCTCAGAGCGTTATCACTACTACCGTGCCAAGTGTACCAGCAGTGCAACAGCCGGTATAATGGCAACGCATGGCGGCGCGAGTCTGCAATTCTGGCGCTATTCGCCTTACAAGTACATCGGCACACTTTATAGCTCTGGTGGTTACTCTTCCACCAGTAGCAAGACAAATAACTACGTGACACACGATCTACAGGTTCGTCGTGAAGGTGTAGTCGGTACAACCTATGCTATATATGGCGGCTGGTATCAGGGGTGGGGCGGTTACTGCGGATAAAATACCGTTTGCAGTAACGAGCAGCCGCATAATATAGGGATAGCCATCTCAAAAGAGGTGGCTATTTTTCTGCTTTAACGTTGAATTTCGGTCGTTGGTTAGTGCGCTGGGTTTGCATTTTGGGCCTGCAACCGATTTAATAGGCGAAAAGTTCCCTAAATTAGTGTGTTTGGTTGTAGGTGTACCATGAACACCCGACCCATTTTTCCTTTACGTCGCGATCTGAGTGTCCAGCTAATAATACTTTTTGCCGCATTTATGACTGCCGTCCTCATTGCGGCGATGGTTTTCTTGCAGCGTGCCAGCCAGGATTTGGAAGCCGACATCGGCTCCTCTGATCTGGCCCTGGCCCATGCTATTGCCGAGGAAACCACGACATTCCTCGACAGCGCCCTGGAAACGGTGACACAGCTCGCTGAATATCCTGAAGTCATCACAGTCGATACCAGCGGTATGGATGCCATTTTCCAGAGTGTGATGAGTGCCCGCCCCGATATCAACCTGACCTATCGCCTCGATGCTCAGGGCTTGATGGTCTTTCATCACCCCATCGGCCCGGAATCCACTGTCGGCACGGATTTCTCGTTCCGGTCCTACTTCCAGCAGGCGAAAACGACGCGCGAACCATTAATTTCTCTCGGACGTATCTCGCCCACGACCCAACAGCCCGTTGCCACCGCCGTCATGCCCATGTGGATCGACGATGTGTTCCAGGGTCTTGTCGCGACCAATCTCAAATTGCAATTCCTCAGCGATACCCTGACCAACATCATGACAACTGCCGCCGCTGATCGATCTGCGAATACGGCGATAGTAGATGCTGGTGGCCAGATCGTCGCTCACTCGGACCCATCATTCATCCTGCAAACGGTATCCGATAGATACCCACCTTCGCTTGTAGACGAAATGCGTGGCGAGAGTGGCAATTTCATTGCAAGTGATCCAACAGGGGAGTATCTCTACAGTTATGTGCCCATCGCCAACATCGACTGGAGCGTTGTCGTTAGTCGGCCAACATCGGTCGCTTTTTCTGTCCTGAATCTGTTCCGCCAGGGCGTATTGGCTGTGTTGATCGTATTTGCGATTAGTGGCATTCTCTTTTGGGCAGTGCTGTCCCGCCGCGTGATTCAACCGATTGAACGCCTCGCCAATTTCAGCCAGGGAAGTTGGCTGGAACGTGATGAGTCATCCGAGATGGTCACGGCGCTCGGCCAGCTTACAGCCCGCCGCGATCAGATGGGGGTGCTCACCCGTAGCCTCCAATCCATGCAGGCTGCCATAGAAGCCCGCCTCAACGAGCTGTCAACCCTGCTCAAGACCAGTACCGTCGTCGTATCTTCGTTGGAAACACAGGTGGTCCTTGATCGCATCCTGGAACAGGTCGAAGAACTTTTGCAGGTCCGTATGAGTGCCATCTTCGTGCTCGACGAAAGCTCGAATACCTTTCGCATTCGCGCCAGCCGCAACCTGCCCGGCTGGTATGCTGACCGTGTCCGCATTGATCCCCAGGACCCCGACTCGGCGACCATGCGTACCATCCGGTCAGGCGAGCCAGTCCACATCAGTGACACAGAAACAGACCCGACCTACGCGCACAATCGCCAGCGTTCGCGCCTTGCGGGCTACCGCGCGATACTGGCCATTCGCCTGCCGGTCCAGCATGTTAGGCCCTCTGCCTTGTTGGTCTACCGCAGCGATCCTGATACCTTCACCGAGCGCGAAATTCGCCTGCTGACCAACTTCGCCAACTACGCCACCATGGCAATTGAAAATGCCGCCCTGTTTGATCGCAGCGACACCCACCTTCAGGAACAGACCCAACGCCTGGAAGCCCTCATCCAGTCCATGCGTGATGGCGTCGTCTTAGAAAATTCCGCTGGCAAAATCCTCTACGCCAACCGAAGCGTACAGGACCTGACTGGGCTTGATTACGAAACCATCCATAACAAGCCCATAACGGCACTTGTCGAGGCTATTTTATCGCGCACCAAGGACCGTGATTCAATACAGAGGCAGATTGACGAAGCCCTGTCAGGGCAGGGCATCCGCCGCGTGGAGTACGCCCAGATTGGGGAAGAAAAGCCGCGCTACCTGCGACTTAGCCTGTTTAGCGTATCCGACAAAGAGGAAACGCTCATTGGTCGCGGTTGGATCATTCAGGACATCACTCAGCGCTATGAACTTGACCGTATGAAATCTAACCTCGTTGCGACAGTCTCCCACGAACTGCGCACGCCGTTGGCATCCATCAAAGGCTATACGACCACGCTCCTTGCTGATGACGTTGAATGGGACACCCAGAGCCAGCGCGAATTCCTCACGACGATCTTGCAGGAAACGGATCGCCTCAGCAGTCTCGTTCAGGACTTGCTCGACATGTCGCGTATCGAAGCCGGTAATCTCAAGATCAATCCCATCTCGTCGGATGTGCCGAAATTAATAGAGCAGGCCGCCCTCCATGCCACACCACCGCCTGGGAATCGCCTCGCGCTTAATCTGCCTCACGACCTGCCGCCGATGTTTCTGGACCCGCAGCGCGTGGAGGCCGTTCTGCGCAATCTCATTGAAAACGCCGCTAAATACTGTCCCGATGATGCCCCCATTACGGTCTCGGCCACCTATGATAATGAGAATTTGGTCATCAGCGTGGAAGATCAAGGCCCAGGCATCCCGACAGAAATGACCAGTCAGGTCTTTGAGAGCTTCTACCGTGTCGATAATGGCATGACGCGCAAGACCACAGGTGCGGGCCTCGGACTGGCCATCGCACGCGGTTTTGTTCAGGCGCACGGGGGTGAAATCTGGCTGGAACCGCGTCCCAAAGGAACCTGTGTGACATTTTCAATTCCGGTCGCCGTGACGGCGGAAGTTAGTGAATAAATTTGTTGGATTAATCATAAGAGTATTTTTATGACGACAGCACAAATGGTAGTCTTGGTCGTAGATGACGAGCGCCCTCTGCGTGATTTTGTTCGCCGCAATCTGGACATTCGCGGTTATCAGGTGCGGATGGCAGGCAATGGCCTGGAAGCCCTGGCGGAATTCAGGCAGAGCAATATTGATCTGGTCGTACTCGATCTCATGATGCCCCACATGGATGGCCTGGAAACCATCCGCCGCATCCGCCAGACGTCCGATGTGCCCATCATTGTCCTTTCCGCAATGGACGAAGAAGACGACAAAATTCGCGCATTGCAGCTCGGTGCCGATGACTACCTGACCAAGCCCTTTGGCGTTGGCGAACTCCTCGCCCGTATTGATGCCGTCATGCGCCGCGCCCAATGGCGTCCCTGGACGTCAACCACCACCAGCCGCCTGATCCACGACCGCCTCACAGTCGACCTCGAACGCCATCAGGTCCTGCTCAACAACGACCCCCTCGAACTTACCCCGATTGAATTTGAATTACTGGTCTACCTCATGGAAAATGCAGGCAAAGTCCTGACGCATCGCGCCATCTTGCAGCACGTCTGGGGTGAGGAATACGGCCAGGAATCGGAATATCTGCGCGTCTATATCGGGCGCCTCCGTCAGAAAATCGAGGATGACCCCGCCCATCCCCGCTACTTAGTCACAGAAAGAGGGGTTGGCTACCTGTTCAACGCCTGAGACAGCCCGTATTTACGGAATATTTATATAACCCGCTCATCTTTTACTCATTTTTTGCACTCCTTAGGGACACTTAAGCAAATAAGTGACCTCTAAGGAGGGTTTTATGAAATATTTTCGCCGTTTTCTTTTAATTGCGCTCTTTGGTGTATTGGTTTTTGGGACGATCTTCTCCGCACAGGCACAGGATAGAACGGTCGTCATCGGTTTTACCGCCTCGCAAAGTGGCCGCTACAACGTCGAATCTACCCGTCAGATCAACGGCCTCAACCTATGGCTGAACCAGGTCAACGAAGCTGGCGGCATCATCCTCAGTGATGGCACCGTTATCACCTTCAACACTGTCTTCTACGATGATGAATCCAACACTGACCGTGTGCAGGAACTGTACACGCGCCTGGCCACCGACGACAACGCTGACTTCCTCATCAGCCCTTATTCCAGCGGCCTGACCGACGCTTCCGCCATCATTGCCGAGCAATACGGCAAGATCATGATTACCACCGGCGCGGCTTCGGATAGCACTTACCAGAAAGGTTACTCGCTCGTCTTCCAGACCTACACTCCGGCCAGCCGTTACCTGACGGGTGCCCTCGACCTGTTGGCATCCCTCGACGACACGGTAGAAAATATCGCCATCGTCCATGAAAACGACAAGTTCTCGACCGACGTTTCGACCGCCCTCAACGATTACGCCATTGCGATGGGCTTCAACGTCGTCCTGTTTGAAGGCTACGACTCCGGCACAACCGATTTCGCCCCCTTCATCAACAAGATTCAGGACGCCGCACCCGATGCCGTACTCGGTGGTGGTCACTTCCAGGATGGCAGCACCTTTGCTCGCCAGATGCACGAAAAAGACCTCGATGTCAAATTCGTTGCGCTGCTCGTTGCACCACCAGAACCCAACTTTGCTGAATTGGGCGAGTCCGCCATCGGCGTCATTGGCCCCAGCCAGTGGGAACCCCTCGCTCAGATCGATGAAGCCGCCGCAGAAGCAGCGGGCATGGAATTCTATGGCCCCAGTGGTGAAGAATTCGTCACCGCCTACATGGAAGCCTACGAAGAAGAACCTTCATACCACGCCGCTGGCGGTTACGTCGCGGGCCTGCTCCTGCAACGCGCCATCGAAGATGCCGATTCGCTGGATACCCAGGCAGTTAAAGAAGCACTGGATGCCCTCGACCTGCTGACCTTCTTCGGCCACATCCAGTTCGACATCACGCCGGAACAGCACGGCCTGCAAATTGGTCACTCGATGATGTACATCCAATGGCAGGGTATGGCTGACGCTCTCGAGAAAGACATCGTCTGGCCACCAGAGGCGGTTACAGCCGATGCCCTTTATCCCTTAAATGGTGGCGAATAGCGCCATCATTCGTCACAGGTTCCTTCCAGGTGGGGATGTTAGCCGCATCCCCACCGCCCATCTTGAACGTGTGACCAGACAACTATTTTTGAAAAAGTGTTCTTTGGGGGCCTTATGGATATTCTTGCTTTCCTCGTCGACGGACTTCTCATAGGCTTTGTATATGGTATCGCGGCGATGGGTTTGACCCTGATCTGGGGCGTGATGAACGTCATCAACCTCTCGCACGGGGCCATCATCGCACTTGGCATGTTCGGTATCTATCTGCTGTTTTCCTTGTTCGGCGTCAACCCTTACATCGGCGTAGTACTCGTCGCGCTGGCGGGGTTGATTACTGGCATGCTGATATACGCCATTGCAATCCACCGCGTCATCGACGCGCCGCACCTCTCGACCTTACTGGCGACCTTCGCCGTCAACATGATTATCATCGGCCTGGGCACGAGTGCATTCAGCACCTCGCCCCGCAATGTCGATGTCGCGCTCGGTAGTATCGAAATGGGTCCGGTAGCTTTCCCTGCGACGCGCGCCGTTGCCGCTGTTGCATCCGTGCTCGTTACCGGAGCCTTGTACTACTTCCTGTATCGAACCACCCTCGGCAAATACATCCGCGCCGTAACCGACAATCGCGCCGCCGCCGAACTGATGGGCATCCCATCAGCCCGCATTCTGGCGCTCAGTTTCGGCCTGGGCACGATGCTTGCTGCCATCGCGGGTGGCCTCATCGCGACCTTCTTTCCCTTTACCATCCTCTCCGGTGCCACCTACGAGCTTAAGAGCTTCGTGATCTGTGTGCTTGGTGGGGTAGGCAATCCGGTGGGTGCCCTGGTCGGCGGCCTCATTCTTGGCTCGCTGGAAGGCGTCATTCCGGCCTTTATGCCCACATCCTGGGTGCCAGTGCTGGAATTCATCCTATTCGTTGTCATCCTTCTGGTTCGTCCCACAGGCTTACTGGGGAGGAAAAAATGAGCATGCTAAAAAATCTCCGAAATCCCGGCCTGTGGTTATGGATGGCCATCGTGCTGGCGGTTGGCCTCTGGCCAGTCATTACCCAGCGTGCCTCCACCCGTGAAGAAATTTTCACCGTCCTTCTGAGTGTCGTCCTGGCCAGCAGCCTGAACATCCTGCTGGGTTATACAGGCTACGTCAGCTTTGGGCATATTGTCTTCTTCGGCCTCGGTGGCTATGTCGGCCTCTTCCTGATCACTGCCTATGGTTGGTCGCTCTGGCCCGCTATGCTGGCCGGTGGAATCTCATCGGCGTTTCTGGCGCTGCTGCTCGGTCAGGCCATCCTCCGCTTACGAGGGGCTTATTTCGCCCTGGCGACCATCGGCATCAATGAAGCCATGCGCGCCTTCATCAATAACTTCGAGCCATTTGGTGGCCCGACGGGCATCTCGCTCAACTTCAGCGTCTACAATGACTATGGTGGTGCCGCCAATGCGCTCTGGATGCTATATGGCGTGATGCTTGCCCTGGCGCTGCTCAACATCTTACTGAGCTATGTTGTCAAGAGCAGCAAATTTGGCCTCGGCCTGCTGGCCATCCGCGAAGATGAAGACGCTGCCGAAGTCATGGGTGTTGTCACACCCCGCGCCAAGACCTGGGCCTATGTGCTATCGGCATTTTTGCCCGGTGTTGTCGGTGTGCTTTTCTTCTTCAAAAACGGCAACATCGAGCCGCCCCAGGCCTTCCGCCTCCACATGTCGATTGAAATGCTCGTCATGGTCATGCTCGGCGGCTACGGCACGATTCTCGGTCCGGTACTTGGTGCAGCCGGTTATCAGCGCCTACGCGGCTTACTCCTCACCAGCGACCTCTTTAAGAACATTCAACTCACTGTGGCGGGTGTACTGCTTCTCGTCATCATCCTCTTCATTCCGGCGGGGTTCGTTGGCTGGTTGCGCAATCGCTTCCCCAAACTCAGGAGGTTCTTGCCATGATTTTGCAGGTAAACAACGTCAGCAAGCGCTTTGGCGGCTTACAGGCCCTCAGTGGTGTGTCCTTCGAGCTTCCTGAAGGCCAGATCATGGGGCTGATCGGCCCCAACGGCGCGGGCAAGACCACAACGTTCAACGTCATCAACGGCGTCTATCCGCCGGACACAGGCACTGTTGTATTCAAAGGCAGCGACATCACTGGGGCGAAAACCTACGAAATCGCGCGGCAGGGGTTAGCCCGCACGCACCAGATCGTCAAGCCGCTCAATGAACTGACCGTGCGCGAGAACGTTATCGTCGGCGCCTGTTTCGGTCGCCAGAACCTGCCCTTGGGTCAGGCGACGGACGTCGCCAACGAAGTCATGGAGTTCGTCGGCTTGGGCAAACGTGCCGATCAACTGGCTGGCAGCCTCAACGTCGGCCAGAAAAAGCGCCTTGAGATGGCTCGTGCGCTCGCAGCGCGTCCCTATCTGCTGCTGCTCGATGAAGTGCTGGCTGGCCTGAATCCATCGGAAATCACGCGCATGACCGAAATCGTCCACAAAATCCGGGAGCAGGGCATCTCCATCATCATGATCGAACATGTGATGCAGGCCGTCATGAGCGTATCCGACTTTGTGCTGGTGCTCGATTTTGGCAAGCCCATCGCCTATGGCACACCAACCGAAGTCGCCAACGATCCCAAGGTGATCGAAGCCTATCTGGGCGATCCCAAGCTAGCCGAACAACTCAGCAGCCACGATCCGGTGTCGTGATGGCCCGGCCAACAACCCTATGAAAATCATGGAAGAAAGGGCGAACGATGCCGATTTTAGAAGTGAGAGATGTTGAATCCGGTTATGCGGATGTCCAGATTCTTTGGGGAGCTTCACTCTTCCTTGAAGAAGGCCGCATTACCTCGCTGGTAGGCGGCAATGGTGTAGGCAAGACGACGCTTCTGCGAACGGTCATGGGCCTTGTAAAGCCGCAGGCCGGCAAAGTGTTCTTCAACGGCCAGGATGTCAGCAAAGTTTCCGCGCACAAAAAAGCGGAAATGGGCCTGATCCTGGTTCCTGAAGGTCGTCAGCTTTTCGTGCAGATGAGTGTCGAGGAAAATCTTGAGATGGGGGCTGCACCTGCCCGTGCCAAAGCCCGCTATGATTACAACCTTGAGCGCGTCTACGAAATTTTCCCACGCCTCAAAGAGCGCCGTGATCAGAAAGCCAGTACCCTCAGCGGTGGCGAACAGCAGATGCTGGCTGTTGCGCGTGGCCTCATGGCCGATCCGATTGTGCTGATGATTGATGAATTGTCGCTGGGCCTTGCGCCGGTTTTAGTGCTTGGCTTGTTCCAATCGCTGCAAAAGCTCAAGGATGAGGGCCTCACCCTGCTGCTGGTCGAACAAAACGTGCAGATGGCATTAGCCGTCAGCGACTATGGTTTTGTACTGGCACATGGCAAAGTCGATCTGCACGGTCCCAGTCGCGAACTATCAGGTGATGAGCACGTCCGCGAGGCTTACCTCGGAATCTGATTGCCGCGCCAACGAGCATATCCATAGTGGGGCAGATGTCCATCGAACCCCACTATTTGCTTTTCTTAGGCTAGGATGTCTGCTCGTATAGCCGCCTGTAGAAATCGTCAGGATCACCGCAATCGACTGCGAAATCCGCGCCAGTCGATCACCATCTTCTTCGATGGTATCCTGCTCATACTGTTCAAACAGCATAAGCCACTTCCCAACTTGGGAAATGGCTATTCAATCATGAGGTCGCACAAGGGTGAAACCCTCGTTATGGATAACTAAGTGAGCTTTTCCCGAATATACGCGCTGGTATAGTCCAGGAAAGACACCACTACCGCAATTGCCAGCACAGCCACACCCGCATCCCGATACCGCAGCAGGTTGATCTGCTGTTGCAGCAGCAGGCCAATACCGCCGCCACCGACGAAGCCGATAATCGTCGACATACGCACATTGATATCCCAGCGATACATCGTAAACGCGATATACGGCGGAATAATCTGCGGAATCACGGCGAAGACGACGGTTTGCAGCCAGCCAGCCCCTGTCGATTGAATCGCCTCAACTGGGCCAGCGTCGATATTTTCAACCTGCTCCGAATACAGTTTACCCAGGGCGGCGATAGAATGCAGCGTCAGCGCCAGCACACCTGCAAATGGGCCGATGCCCACCCACACCACGAACACAAGGCCCATAATCAGCGGCTCAATCGAGCGAATTGTATTCAGGGCCGTGCGCGCGAGATTGTACATCGTGGAACCTAGCGCATAATTGCTGCTCGTCCCGACCAATAGCCCCGCGATGCCGCACAACACAAAGCCGATGCCTGCGCTGGTGACCATATACGAGTATATTTCCGCGCCCAAAATCGAAGTCGTTGTCGTTGGCGGCAGCGTCCCGTCGATGATCGCGCGCCCCACATTAAGCGTATTAAACGTCAGAACAAAGGCAAGCACAGCTCCGATCCAGAACAGCACGGTCATGATCGCTGTTTGTGACCGCGCTGGCTTCATGGCTTTGCTCGGTGTCACGGCAAACTGCTTATAAACGAGGCCGAATATATTCCCTGTGATGATAGCCGCCACAATCGGCACCAGCAGGCCAAACAGTGCTGCCGACATTCCCAGGAAGCCCAGTACTGCGAACAGAATCGCCCCGACCAGCGCCCCCAGAATGCCACCCACAATACGCTCCAGTGATCCGGTTAAATTGCGCAGGGGTCCCGTTGTCAGGTTGGATGCCACATTCGATAGGCTGACGCCAGTGATGACTGCCGCGACAATTGGCATAATCAGGATGACCAGCGTGCCGATGGTATGCAGCAGTGTCCCTATCGCCTGGATGCCATCGGCGGTTGCATTTTGCAGCCACTCCAACGGATTCAGCGGATAGATTTCCTCCCGCGTGATCTCAAGCGCATTCAGGAAAGCCGGACGGAGGCTGTCACCGAAAACCTGTAATTGTCCGGCCAGCCACACGAAGAAGCCCGCCAGCGCACCCACCGCGAAGATGACGAGCAGCGTCAGCAGCACCGCATTGACGATCATCTTCACATAGTCATTGCCACTCGTTTCCGCGATAGTCGCTCTGGTCTTGTCCTCTGGCGGGTTCAGATAGCGCAAACCAGCGATAGCCAATCCCACAACGATCACGGGTGCCACAATCCCCACGATGACGCCGTATTCCTCACCACCACCGACCCGTACGGCGAAGGCTCCCAGGCCATTGAGCAGACTCGCGCCAAGCATCGCGCCAATCGAAAAGAACAATAGCGCCACAAACAACTTGCCCACAGGCAGCCGGATAGGACGCATCAGGTTCCGCGCGGCGAAGAAGCTGATCAGACTGGCAATCGGGATTGCAATGGAGGTCGCCAGCAGTGCCATAAAGATCGTTTCGATCATGCGCAGAACCGTCAACTGGCTGATATCACTCAGCTCAACAGCCCCCGCCGGGAATGCTGCCCGGATTGCGACCTGATGCATTTGGCCGTCCGTATCACGAATGCGCGGCACTTCAATTTGGCCTGTAAACGATCCGCTGCTGTCGAGGACAAGTTCTTCACGGCCCGTGATGAGGTCTTCGCGTGGGCGGCTTTGCCCCTCTGGCGGAATCCACCGAATGCGCGTATCGGCCAGCGGCGAGAAATTGCTGATCGTAACCTCGATAATATCGCCAGCTTCGCCGCAGCTTGGGTTGATCGTTACAACGCCCCCCGTTTCAGGGTCCGGCACCGATTCTGGCAGGGCCTGGTCGCTGCTCTCACACACCATCAGGAACGGAGCCGTAATTTCAACGACTTCGCGCTCCTGGCTAAAGATGCGCGGCGATAGTAATTCCCGTAGTGCATTACCGACATTTTCCTGGCGTTGTGCTTCCTGCGGCTTATCCAGGTCCACTTCCGTGACTGTCCAACCGTAGGCATAAAACACGAAGCCCACCACGACTGCCACCACAATCAGCAGACGAATCAGGGCATGACGAGTGGCTTGTGGGCTTGCTTGACCGTTATTGTTCATTAGCTGATACCCACTTCCACCGCATCTTCACCATAAATCTCTTTAAAGCGCACATTGTCGATCAGGTCTGGTGTGCCATCGAACTCCAGCTTGCCATCTTTCAGTGCGATAACGCGGTCGGAATATGTGCGCGCGAGGCTCAAAAAATGCAGGCTGCAAATGATGGTCAGCCCATCCTGCGTATTCAGGTCTTCCAGATATTTCATCACACTGTGCGACGTTGCTGGGTCCAGGCTGGCAACAGGTTCATCAGCCAGCATCAGTTCGGGGTCTTGCATCAGGGCGCGGGCGATGGCGACCCGCTGCTGCTGACCGCCACTCAGTTCGCTGGCGCGCTTATACGCCTGTTCAACAATGCCTACGCGCTTCAGGTTGGCCAGGGCACTCTGCTTGTCATCAGATGGGAAGTAATTTAGCAGGCTGTAAACGGGCGACATATAGCCCAGCCGCCCAGCCAGCACATTGGTGATGACCTTGGATCGCTTCACCAGATTAAACTGCTGGAAGATCATGCCCATTCGCCGCCGGACCAGCCGCATATCGTCATCAGCCAGTGCCGTAATATCCAGGCCATTCCAGATGATTTGGCCCTCGGTGGGTTCAATCAGCCGATTGATGCACCGCAGCAAGGTCGATTTGCCGGAACCACTCAGGCCGATGAGCGCGACGAATTGCCCATCAGGAACCGTAAAACTGACGTTATCCAGTGCTTTAAAGCCATTGTCGTAAATCTTGGTGAGGTTTTTGATCTCAAGCATTGTCCATAACCGATGTCATAGGCGGGGGCAGGCGATGAAAAAAATATAGTTCATCCACGTAAAAAGATATTTTGTCCCAGAAAAATTTGGGCAGAGGTACGAACCGCCCCCTGCCCAAAAACCAATAGCAAACGAGTGCTTATTCGTCGCCGAAGATGTCAGCTTCCGTCAGGCCCAGAATTTCAAATTGCAGGCGAACGGAGTTAAACAGGGAATCTTCAACGGGTTGCAGCGTCGTCCAGGAATAACCATCTTCGCTGCCCAATGCCGAGGTTGCCCATGCTTCTGTACCAGAGAAGGCAATCAGGGCATCCAGAATCTGCTGGCGCAGGTCTTCAGGGAAGCCAGGGCTAAAGCTCATGGTGTCATTCGGGATCGGTGCGCTGATGCGCAGGATGCGAACCTTATCAACGATATCCGGCGCGGTCTCGCGTACGCTGGAGCGGGAATCCATAATGCGGATGTCACCAACATACAGGCGGCCTTCGTCATTGATGTAGGCTTCGTCGACTGTCAGGTCATATGGTTCCGGCAAATCACCGAAGTCCCATTGCGCACCCGGCATAACCGGCGGGCTGAAGAAGCTGGTCGCGAAATCAACTTCACCGTTGTAGACCGCCAGAACAGCCTGGTTGTGACCACCGGCCTCGACGCGCTCACCTGGCTCGATGCCTGCAGCTTGCAGTTCAACCGAAGGCACAATGAAGCCCGATGTTGAACCTGGATCAGGATACGCCCAGGTCTTGCCTTCCAGATCACCGAGGACGTAAATGTCGCTGTCACGGGCGACCAGATACTGTGCCCAGTAAACAGGCCAGCCAAAGCGAACAGCCGCCGCTTCTACCTCGATGCCACAGCGGTTGTTACCAATGACAAAACCAGCCGCCGGGATAAAGCCCATTGAGTTATCTGGTGATGCGCACATGGCTTCAATCGTCGCCGCGTACGAAGTCGGGACAAAGACCTCGAAGCTCAGGCCTGTTGCATCTTCCAGGGCTTGGCGCAGTACTTCGCCGCCTTCAACCAGCGTCTGTGCTTCTACGGAGGGGACAAAGTAAACCTGAATCGGATTATCAGCCGATCCGAGGTCTTGCGCGGAGGTCAGCGACGCACCAAATACCAGCAGTGCTACCACCAACGTAAGAACCAGATATTTCCTCATAAGAGTCTCCTTGATGTAATACCTATGATGACCAGAACCATGATCGCATCATGCTGGTCGATAGCCATAATTATAACAAGTCACAGCCAACCCGCTATGACTCTGTCACATCGTCGAATCCTGCAACGCCAATAGTATCTGGAATACAGGAGCCGCGCTCATTCAGACCACTTAGTATTCTCCTGTGTCGATACTGTGACATAAGCAGTCTGGTGAAGTCGGTCGTCGCAAGTATACTTCCGTGATTGCGCACCTTCAGGAGTGACACCATGCCCATTCTGACGTTTCTCAGCGAGGCCCAGGCCCTGCACAATCCGCCAGCGGAATACCTTCATGGCCATGCGGTCCCTTTTTTTGAGTCACCGCAACGGGCCGAACGCATCGAATCAGCGTTGACAGCCGCCGGACTCATCGACAAACATGTGCCTGTTACGATGGATGCGCATATCATCGCTGAAACCCACGATCCGGCTATGGTCGATTACCTGCGCGATCTGTCCACAAACTCCCAGCAAATCATCCGCAATGATTTCGCCATATATGGCATGGCGGATACCCTCAAGGGCGATGAATACTACTACGAGAGCATTTTTCCGGCGCAGATGATCGCCCCGCGTATCAGCGATCAAAAATCTTTCATTTACGACAACACCAGTCCGGTCGGGCAGGGCACGTGGACCGCCGCGCTCAGTGCTGCGTCTGCCGCCTTTGCCGGGGCCGATGCTTTGCTGAACGGCGTGAATCAGGCATACGCCCTCTGCCGGCCACCTGGTCATCACGCCGGTCGTGCCGCGATGGGCGGCTACTGCTACCTGAACAATGCTGCCATCGCCGCCAACAGCCTGAGAAACACAGGCTGCGTCGCCATCATCGATGTCGATTACCATCACGGCAATGGCACCCAGGACATTTTCTGGAACGATTCGCAGGTCTTGTACGTATCACTCCATGCCGACCCAGCCGTCGATTATCCTTACTATACAGGCTATACCGACGAAAATACGCCTAGCAACCTGAACCTGCCGCTGCCGTTCGGCACAACCGAACAGGACTACCTGGGGGCTTTGGCGACCGCTTTTTCAGCAATTCAGTCGTTTGGGCCGATGTACCTGGTTGTCTCCCTTGGCTTCGATATCTACAAAGGCGATCCGATGGGCCGCTTTGCTATCGATGTGCCTTTCTTTGAGGAGCTTGGTGCGCGGCTGGCGGGCATCGGCCTGCCGACGCTCTATGTTCAGGAGGGCGGCTATAATATCGATCAACTGGGCAATATGGCTGTGAACTTCTTCAAAGGGGTAGAAAGAGGGCGAAATGCTGCATCCACTGGTTAGGCTATACGACAATGATATGATCGAAGGTCGAGGACTGGTTGCAGCGGGCCTCATACATGCCAAAGAAGTGGTCAGTCGCCTGGAACCCAATCAGCCCATGTTTCTGATTGAAGATGTCATCACCTGGCCGGAGGAAGAGCAGGACGACTTACTGCATTATGCCTATCAGTGTGATGAATCGCACGTTGTCAGCGAACAGGGCGACGAGCGCTTTATGAACCATTCCTGCGATCCGAATACCTGGTGGCTCGATGACGACACGATGATTGCTCGCCGCGACATCCAGTCCGGCGAAGAACTGACCTACGATTACGCCACGACCGAAATCGCGATTCCGTTTGAGATGACCTGCCAGTGTGGTAGTCCCAATTGTCGCGGCATCGTGACCAACCACGATTACGAAGACAGAGCATGGCAGGCCCAGTACGGCAAGTACCTGCCGCGCCACACCCTGGCCGCGATTCGTCAGCTAGGCTAGGCCGGAAGCACCTGCATATAATTTGTGCTCCAGGCCACATCGACTACCGTATTCAGCGGTAGGAACACATTGTTCGCTGGGTCGGTGTTCTGGGAACGGACTGTCAGCTTCTGGTCATCATCCAGGGCCACAACATAGCGAATGTCTGTGCCAATATAGTGCACATCGAGGATGCGTCCCTGTAGCTGAATGCTATCAAGTGTGCCTGTGTCTGCGCCATTTTGTGATGCGCTGGTATGGGGCTTCAATTGAATCCGCTCCGGTCGGACGGCAACCGTAATCGGACCATCCCCCGTCTGAATGTCATCGCTGTTCTTTACCACAACATCGGAGCCACCCAGGGCCACATGCAAGCCATCGGTCTTGTTCGCCAGGGGTTGCGCCTGTAAGAAGTTCGTTTCGCCAACGAACGCCGCCACAAAGCGATCAACAGGCTTCTCGTAAATCTCATCTGGACGACCAACCTGCAAGACGTTGCCCTCATTCATCACGGCGATCCGGTTGGCCATCGTCATGGCTTCTTCCTGATCGTGCGTCACGAAGATGAACGTAATCCCCAGTTCGCGTTGCAGCGATTTCAACTCAAGCTGCATTTGGCGCCGTAATTTCAGGTCCAAAGCGCCCATTGGCTCATCCAGCAGCAGCACCGATGGCCGCTTGACCAGTGCCCGTGCCAGTGCCACCCGCTGTTGCTGACCACCCGAAATTTCGCTCGGCTTGCGCTTGCCAATATTCGGGAGCTGGACCAGTTCCAGTGCTTCCTGCGCACGTTTCTGGGCTTCCTTATTGGGGACGCCCTCCATCCGCAGCCCGAACATCACATTGTTCATGATGGTCATATGCGGGAACAGCGCATAATCCTGGAACACCGTATTCACAGGCCGATGATAGGCTGGAACATCGCGCAGGCTTTGCCCATCGATCAGGATGTCGCCTGATGTCGGCTGTTCAAATCCCGCGATCAGCCGCAGCGTCGTCGATTTGCCGCAGCCACTAGGTCCCAGCAGTGCGAAGAATTCGCCACTGTAAATATCGAGGTTGATGTGATCAACCGCTCGAACGGCATTCTCGTTGCCTGGGGCATTGAACGCTTTGTACAGGTCAACCAGTTGAATTTTGATTCTGCTCATTCTGACTCCAGAAAGAGCAGGTGGGTTGTCCACCTGCCCAAAAACTCACTTTAAAATCTATCGCTGAAATAGATCGGCGATGGCTTTCTGGCTTGCTCTTATCCTTTGGTACAAGTCCCCTCACCTCACGGGGAGGGGATTTAGGGGTGGGGTTTCAGCGGACTTTTTCGCCTCCGCAACCCGATTGGATAGAAAATTTACCCACCGATGAAGATGAGAATCTCATCCCAGGCATCGTTATAAACTTGCTCAACATCCGTCACATCAGCCAGGAAGTACAGGTTTTCCAGTGATTCCTCCGAGGGGAACAGGGCTGTGTTGTTCACGAGTTCCTCTGGAATCAGACCGGAGTCAATCGCTGCCTGGTTGGGTGTCGCATAGAACGTATCGTTGACAATCTGCGCACTCACGACCGGATCGAGAATGTAATCCATAAAGACCTCGGCCAATGCCAGATTCGGCGCACCCACCGGAACGACCATGAAGGTCATATCCACAATCGAGCCTTCTTCAGGGATGATATAGGCGTAGTCTTCGCATTCGCAGTCCAGCATCAGTTGGTAAATATCGCCGCTGTATTCCAGTGCGATATCGACTTCGCCGCGTGCCAGCAGGGCATCACCATCGTCATCTGCTATCGAAACCACGTTGTCGCCATGCTCAAGCAGGAAATCAACGCCCTGGGCGATCTCATCGGCATCCATGCTGTTCGGATCGTAACCCAGCATCAGCAGCGCCAGACTCAGCATCGTGCGCGTATCATCAATCCATGACACGCGGCCATCCAGTTCAAAGACCTGCATCCAACTGGTGATCGGTTCCTCGACACTGGTCAGATCAACAGCGACGCCCGTTGTCCCCCATAGATAGGGCATACCGTACTCGTTTTCAGGATCAAAATCGTATCCGCGCCAACGCTCTGCCACATTGGCAAAGTTCGGAATATTGTCCTTGTTGATCGTTTCCAGCAGGCCATCGCGAATCATGATCGAGACGGCATACTCATTGGGGAACGTAATATCATAGCCAGGGTTACCCTGGCGCAACCGCGCGATCACAGCCTCGTTGGATTCGAATACATCATAGGTGACGGTCACACCGCACAGTTCTTCAAAATTTGCGACAGTATCCTCACCGATATAAGTCGCCCAGTTATACACATTCAGCGTCTGGCCTTCATAGCCTTCCGGGCACGTCCAGGCGATATCCTCAATCGATTGGGCGGCGGCTGTGCTCACTAGCAGGGCAGCCACCAGAACGGCAAAAAGAGCTTTCTTCATGATTGGTTTTCCTCTCTAAAACACGTGGTAGGACAGGATTAGATCAAGGCACTAAAGGAGCTTTAGCGCTTGGAAAATTGCGATTGCATCCCTAGCGAGATGACGACCAGCACCGTCGACGCCACCAGCATCAGCGTCGAAAGGGCGTTGATCTCTGGCGTAACCGATGTTTTCAGCATGCCGTACACAAAGATCGACAATGTCGTCGTACCAACGCCATTGTTGAAAAACGTGACAACATAGTCATCCAGCGATAAGGTGAAGGCCAGCAGCCAGCCAGCGATAATCCCTGGCAAAATCTGTGGGAACGTAATGCGCCAGAACGTTTGCCAGCCATTTGCGCCCAGGTCATAGGCCGCTTCTTCCAGACGGGGATTCATATGCGCCAGCCGTGCCCGTACCACCACCGCCACATAGGAGATGTTGAACGCCACGTGGCCCACAATAATCGTGCCGAAGCCGTAATTCGCGCCCAGGCCCAACAGGTTGTTGATGAAGCCGAAGGCGATCATGAAGAACATCGCCAGCGATACACCCTGAGTGATGTCAGGTATCACCAGCGGAATATAGAGAAGGCCATCCAACAACCGCCTGCCAGGATAATGGCCACGAGCCAGACTCAGGGCAACCATCGTGCCAATAATCGTGGCGATGATGCCCGCCACCACGCTGACGAACAGGCTGTTGCCAACCGCATGCAGCATCAGCTCAGTGGAAAACCGTGCTTCAGTGCCGATGATATTGTTGAAGATATTGCCGTACCACTGGCCCGTAAAACCTTGCCACTGGTTCACAGCTCGCGAATCGTTGAAGGAAAACACCACTAGCAGCACAATCGGCAGCCACAGGAAAATCATGCCGCCATAGGCGATAGCTTTATAACCAACCTGTGCCGCCCCTCGCAGGAACCGTCCGCGATCATGCCGATTAATCGGCAGGGAAATCTCACTTGTATGTGGTGAACGGACAAAAGGACCAGTCAGCGCTTTATTGGCCATTTTTCCCACCTTTCCGGGTGACGAACCAGGTATAGATCATCAGAGTAAGCATCACAGAACCCAGCAGCACCGTCGAGAGCGCTGCACCCAACGGCAAATTGCCGTTGCCGCTGTACTGCCGTTGGATCAGATTCCCGATCATCAGCCCCTCGACGCCGCCCAGCAAGTCGGGCGTGACGAAGGCACCAATCGCCGGAATAAACACCAGCACGCTGCCAGCGATTACACCCGGCATCGTCAGTGGCAGTACAATTCGCCAGAAGGTATGCCAGTCATTTGCACCCAGGTCACGCGCCGCCTCCACCAGCCGACGGTCAAGCCGTTCGACTGATGCGTAGATCGGCAGCACCATGTACGGCAAAAAGCCATACACCAGCCCCAGGATGACTGCAAACTCAGTGTTCAGGAAAGGGATAGGATCATCGATCAGGCCCGTACCCATCAGCATGCCATTGATCGGGCCTTCCAGGCCGAGCAGCACACGCAGGGCATAAGTCCGTACCAGAAAATTGGTCCAGAAGGGCAGGATCACCAGGAACAACACAAAGCCGCGCGTAAAAGCATGCTTACGTGTGCTGATGAAGAATGCCATCGGGTACCCGACCAGAAGGCATATCAGAGTCGTTTTTCCCGCGATAAATACCGAGCGCGCGAATACGCTGCTGAAGGTAGTAAATACGCGGTCGTAATGTTCAAGTGTGAATGGGAGGGTAGGTGTACCACCGGTTCCACGTGTCAGAAAACTGATGACGAACACGAGAAAAAGCGGTACGACAAAGAAGAGGGCAAGCCATCCAATAGCCGGTGCGGCTAACAACAGCTCATTGTGGCGACGTACGCGCGACGTCAACCACACTGCCAAGGTACACCGTCCTGTATCTTATCAAAAATCAACTGGGTCGAATAAAACATCATGAGTGCTTTCTCCGGCGCTAGCCAACAATCTGAGGGACGAATGTCACCTTTTGAATTGTCCGCGAATTATATATCGCAGAATTTCGTTCCACTATCATGAATTTCTAATAGCATGTCACTGATCTGTAACATGCTCATTTCTCCCAGGCCAGCAGCGAGTACAGGCGCGCTTTCACTGATCTGTAACGTCGCTGACACAAGCCTGAAAAAACCACGCGCTAAAATCCAGTCAGATAGCATCGATAACAAGACCCTTCTAGCATCTAACCCTTAAACGAATGTGACCCAACATGGCAGAATTTAACGAGGTGTACCAGCGGGCGCTTTACTATGACATCGTGTTCAACCGCGATGTATCTGGCGAGGTTGATTTCATCATTGAAGTTTACAGGCGCTTCCACGATGGTCAGATGCCCACCTCACTATTGGACCTGGCCTGCGGACCTGGCTATCACGCCCGCGATTTTGCTCGGCGTGGCCTGCGCGCGGTCGGCCTGGACCTGCGTCAGGAAATGCTTGTTTTGGCTCAGGAAGCGGCTGAGCGCGATAATGTTCATGTCGAATGGATTGCTGCCGACATGCGCCATCTGAAGATGGACACACCAGTCGATATTGCCATCAACGTCTTCGATGGCATCGACTGCCTGCTGACCAATGACGACCTCATTGCCCATCTGGATGCCATAGCCGCCAATCTGACGTCCGGTGGCCTTTATCTGATTGATGTCACCCATCCACAATTTGCAACACTCGGCCATTACGCGCCGTTCCACTACAGTGGCTCGCGTGATGGCGTATCAGTAGACATCACCTGGAAGGGCGAATCATCACAAATTGACCCGCTGGCAGGCATTGCATCGACCGAAGTCGAAATGCGTATCCACGACAACGGCCATGAACAGCGCTTGATTGATGTCGCTCAGGAACGCTTCTTGACAGCCCAAGAGATCACCTTGCTCGCCCGATGCTCAGGCAAACTCTCGCCAGTTGCATGGTACGGCGGCTACAATCTCAATCTGCCATTTAACAACTCGCCCGATGCCAGGCAAATGATCGGCATTTTGCAAAAGATGTAGCGGGGAATTTCTTCGGGCAGGTACGACCTGGACAGTGCAATCGGCAGTGATGGCAGGTATGCTTGAGTCATATACACCTAGCTGTCAGATCAGGCATCTGTTTAGGATGTAACTATGGATACAAGGCCTCGAATACTCCTTGTTGATGATGAGCAGGCCATCACCGAAAATCTCGCGCCCTTATTAGAGCGCTCTGGCTATCAGGTTCTTGTCGCTGCCAATGGCGGTGCCGCCCTGCGTGATGTGACCAGCTTCACGCCCGACCTCATCGTAACCGACATCATCATGCCCATGATGGATGGTCGTGAACTGCTGCGGCGGTTGCGGCAGGCGGATAATTGGACGCCCGTTATTCTGTTGACCCAGGTCGGGTCCTCTACCGAGCGGGCAATGGCGTTGGAAGAAGGTGCCGATGATTACATCAACAAGCCCTTCGATCCGCATGAGTTGATCGCCCGTATTCGTAGCGTGCTGCGGCGCGTACAGGTGGGTAAGCCGCCGCTGACGGCTGCGCAGCGGCTCGCCAGCGGTGACATTCTATTAGAGCGCGCCGCTCGGCGGGTCAAGTTCAAAAACAGGGTCATCAGCCTGACGCCCAAATCTGTCGCGCTGCTGGAATACCTGATGACGCATGCCGATGAACTCGTCAGTCGGGATCGCTTACTCGATGTGGTATGGGGTTGGGATTATCCGGCAGGCTTGCGCGCCGTAGATACACGTATTGCTGAAATTCGTAAGGCCATTGATGATGACGCCGCCAAGCCAACCTATATTGAAACCATCCCCGGTCAGGGGTATCGGTTCATCAACACCGTGGAGGCTGTCTAGTGAGATGGCTGATAACGGCGCTGGCGGCAGTTGGTTCGTTCGTCGCTACCAGGAAGTGGATGGCAATGATTCGCGCGCAGGCATTTGAAGAAGCTCAGGAAGAAGCATCGCTGGAAAAAGTTCGCTTCCTCCAGCGGCTGGACCATGAACTCAAGAACCCCCTCGCCGCCATGCAAATTGCGCTGGCCAACCTGGAAGAAGCCCAGGATGCCGATAAACGCAGCGAAATCCGTTCCAGCATGCGCAGCCAGCTTCTCAGGATGAGCTACCTGTTGGGTGATCTGCGCAAGCTGGCCTCACTCGGCAAAGGCGAAATTGAGCGTGTTCCCGTCACCGTCACCGACCTGCTCGACGACCTGGAATTGATCTTCCGCGATAGCGATGCTTTTCAACAGCGCCGCTACGTTTCGGATTTCGACCTCGATTCGTCCCTCATCCTGATTGGTGACCGCGACCTGCTGCAATTAGCCTTCCACAACGTCATCGACAACGCCCTTAAATTCACCAAAGCGGGCGATAAGATCGGACTGACGGCTTACACGGACGACGAAGAACTCGTTATCGAAGTCCGCGACACAGGTCGCGGCATTCCCCCACACGATATTCCACATGTCTGGGAAGACCTCTACCGCAGTTCGGATGTTCACGGCATACCTGGCAGCGGGGTCGGCTTGGCGATGGTCAAAGGCATCATCGAACAGCACGACGGAAGTGTCGACATTGATAGCACCTACGGTGCGGGTACCATCGTCACTCTGCGCCTGCCAATCAGATACGGAACCGAATAGTAACTAAACAGTGCCTTCCACAAGCTTAGGACGTGTTGCCATTTGGTTTTGGGAGCATTTTTGTAGGGGTTGGGCATGCCCAACCCTGGGCAAGACATGTCTTGCCCCTACCTCCGTGCGCTCTTATTCGGTCTTGGACCCAATATATGGCAAGTGCCAACAGAACCTAGTCACCCATCACCAGATTCATATTTTCCAGCACCACCACATCGCGGATCGTAATTCCAGGCGGCAGACTCACAATCGTCCATAACACCTGCGCGATGGTTTCCGGCTCCACCAGCATTTTTGGGTCGATATCCGGCGACGCATCCCAGCGCATCGGCGTATTCGCTGGCCCTGGCGAGAGCATCACGACGCGGATGTGGTCAGGCCGTAGTTCAGCCGCCAGCGCGTTGGTCAGTGCTCGCAATCCGACCTTGGCTGCGGTATAGGCGCTCACGCCCGGATGGCTCTCGACAGTCACAATCGAGCCAATATTGATGATGCTCGCATTCTCGCTCTTACGCAGGTTCCGCAGCACACTCCGGCTGAGTACATACGGTGCGCGCAAATTCACATCCAGAATGTGATCAAGCTGCTCATTGCTGGTCGATTCAAATGGCTCGACCAACCAGTCACCTGCATTGTTCACCAGAATGTCCACTGGCTCATCACCCAGCCACTCAGCGAATGTTGCCACCCCTGCATCATTTGTCACATCCAGCGGATAGGCTTCCGCATTGCCACCCTTCGCCTTGATTTCCTCCGCTACTCGCTCAACCTTGGAAGCTGTCTGGCCCACCAGCACCACCGTAATTCCCTGTTCGGCCAGCAGCAGCGCAATCGCACGCCCCATACCCTGACCGCCGCCCGTAACCACCGCCTTTTTCAACGTCATAGATCGCCCCAATTTGAAAGTCTGTGTACAGAGCATACAGTTTATCCGCAATCATCAAGTTGACAAATTACCATTGAGTGCGGAGCAAATGGGGGAGTAGAACATCAGGCGAGGGCTAAACAGCGTGGACACGCTTATTGTGTGCGCCACTATTGGTACGCATCCTGCCGAAGCGGACTTCGACCTCTAATGGAAATGTGTCATAATGGTGCAACCTGAAATCGTATGCAGTGAATTTTGCAATACCCTCAGAATAAATTTGACAAGAATTTTCTTGCAGGAAAGGCATTCCAGTGCGGCAATTCTTTGCAATCATCAGCCTTCTGCTTCTGGTCGGATGCGCTTCTCAGGCGACATTTGGCGATGCCATTACAGAAGGTGAACCCACTCCCATCCCGACCGCCGTCATTCCCATCAAGCCGCTTTACGATGTCGAGCGTGGCGATATCATCTACGAACAGCAGTATTCAGGCCGTGTGACGCCCATCACCAGCGCCCAGTTGCAATTCCCACTCGATGGCCGCGTCAGCGAACTCTACTTCGCTCGCCTGGATACCGTCAGCGAAGGGGATGTCATCGGTATTCTGGAGACATCGGCGTTACAAGATCAATTGCTGGATGCCCAGCAGGCGCTTGCTGTCGCCCAGGAGATATTTGACAGCGCCTCCAATGATGTCGAATTTGCGCGTCGCCGCGCTGAACTCAACCTTCAGCTTGCGCAACTCAGCCTGGAGTATGCCCGTTCGCAGGCGTCTCGCCCCATGACCGACGAAGATGAATACACCATCGACACCCGCGAGATTGAGGTCAATCTGGCGCAGCTTGAACTGGATGAACTCGAAGCCGGTGTTGACCCTGACCTGCAATTCGCAGTCACCCGTGCCCAGCGCACTGTAGACGACATCCAGGCCATGATCGATAGCGCCAGCATCATAGCTCCCATCTCTGGCCAGATTACCGCGCTGACCATCGAAGTAGGTGATCTGGTGACAGCCTTCGAGCCAGTTGGTATCGTGTCGGATATGTCGCATCTGGAGTTAACCGGCTCAATCAGCTCGATTGACCTGCCGGACTTGGAGCAGGGCATGTCAGTCACCATGCAGCGCACAAATGCACCTGGCGAGGTCTTTACCGGCATCATTGACACACTGCCCAGTCCCTTTGGCACCAGCAGCGATGATCTCGTCCATATCTCCTTCGATGATGGCGCGCCACCTGCAGGGGTTGAAGTTGGCACTCGCCTGACATACAACGTCGTCATTGACAGCCGAGAGGGTGTCCTCTGGTTGCCGACCTCCGCTATTCGTGTTTTTGGTGGACGGACCTTTGTCGTCATCCAGAATGAAGGTGTCCAGCAGCGTGTCGATGTCCGGCTTGGCCTGCAAGGCGATGGCCGTGTCGAAATTATCGAAGGTCTGGAAGAAAATCTCACGGTTGTCGGCCCATGATGCGCCAGTTGATGAGAATCCGGGCCATCTTTGTTGTCGCCATACGGCGGCTTCTGGCCCAACCTTTACTGTCTGGGGTCACGCTCCTTGGTGTGACGATTGCCGTTGCGCTCATTCTGACCATTCCCATCTATTCAGAGTCAGTTGCTTTCCGCCTGCTCAACCAGCGCCTGACTGAACGCGACGACCAGGGCAGCCGTCCGGCGTTTTCATACATGTTCAGCTACATCGGCTCCTGGAACGACCCCGTTAATTGGGAAGCAACAACTGATCTCGATACCTACCTCCGCCAGAAGGGCGGCGACCTCGGCCTGAACGTCACGCTCTTTGTGCGCCACCTGGAAACGCTGAATCTGCGCATGTTCCCCGGCAACGAATCGAACTATCGTGACGAACGGCGCATGCTCGACTACGTGACCTTCGGCCTGACGGAGCACATCGAGGATTACATCGAGTTCGTCGAGGGAGGCCCACCCGCTCCCGCCGACCCTGCGCCGGACAGCATTATCGAAGTCATGATTTACGACGAGTTCGCATCGGAATTTGGCATTCAGGTCGGCGAAACTTACCTTGGCTACAACTGGCGCCTCGACCCTGGCGATCCTCTGCAGATCACTCAGATACGTGTCTCCGGCATCTGGCATGAAATTGACCCATCGGATGAATTCTGGTTCTACAAGCCAACCGTATTTGGCGATATTCTGCTGGTCCATCAGGATACCTTTGTTAACCGTATCAGCGCCTACTCGGAACAGGACATCAATCTGGGTGTCTGGTATCTGGTGACCGATGGCTCCAGCGTCAATACCAGCCGTGTCGATGATCTGATTGAACGTCAGGACAATGTCGAAAAAATCGCCGACCAACTGCTGCCGGGCACCTTCATCCAGTCGTCGCCTGTCGATGAACTCGGACCTTATGCCCGTACAGTCAGCTTCCTGACGCTTACCCTGACCGTCTTTAGCATTCCGATCATTGTTCTGCTCGTCCTTTTCCTGATGATGATCCTTGGCCTCGTGGTGGATCGCCAGCGTAACGAAACCGCTGTTCTGCGCAGTCGCGGGACGCCCACCTATCAGGTCATTGGCCTCGCGATGGTTGAAGGCATCGTCATCAGTACCCTCGCCCTGATAATCGGCTTTTTCCTGGCATCTGCCTTTACGCGCATCATGTCATCCACCCGCAGTTTCATGGATTTCAGTGGCCAGACCGGACTGATTGTTTCCTTCCCGCCCAACCTGATTCAGACAGCCATCATCGCGCTGGTGTTTACCGTGCTCCTGCGCGTCATTCCAACCGTTGGCGCCGCCCGTCAGACCATCATTAGCTATAAGCAAAGCAATTCGCGCGCCATCTCGCGGCCACTCTGGCAGCGCCTCGGTGTTGATATTCTGCTGCTTCTGCTCATCGGCTATTTCTACTATCAGGTGGATCGCCAGGGCAGTCTCATACAGGTAGAAAACGGTATCGCCAACATTGAACAGGCCTACGACCAGCCCTTTGTATTTCTCATGCCACCCCTGACCATCTTCGCGCTGACCTTGTTCATGCTGCGCTTTCTGCCGCTGATCCCGCGCTTGATAGGGTGGCTGCTCCAGTTTACGGATAATGTCGGCCTGCTCATCGTCACCCGCCAACTGGAGCGCTCGGCATCCAGCTACTACCTGCCGCTGATTCTGCTCGTATCGACCATCGGCCTGGGCATCTATACCGCCTCCTTCGCCCGAACTATTGACCGTTACCTGTACGAGCAGCAGTTCTACCGAACAGCGGGCGATATTTCCGTGCGTGTATTTAGCGAGGCCATCCAGGGCGATGATGCCATAGTCGCGGATGATGCCAATGTCGTTTACATGCACATCTCGGAAATCAACTCGATTGAAAATATTGAAAGTGCCACTCGCATAGGTGAATATCGTGCTTCCGCCCGCCTGACCAGCGGCAACGTGACAGGGCAGTTCATCGGCATTGACCGCGCTGAATTTGGTGAAGTTGCCTTCTGGCGCTCGGATTTTGCCGATACGCGCCTCGGCTACCTGCTCAATGCCCTTGCGCCAGAGCAGGATACGGTCCTTGTCTCGCGTGAATTTATGCAGGCACGCGGCCTCAATGTTGGTGACTTCATTCAGGTCGATATCACCTCCTATGGTGAAAATATCCCCATGAACCTCCAAATCGTCGGCGCGCTGGACTACTTCCCACGCTGGTACCCTGTGGAAGAAGGCCCGCTTTTTGTCGGCAATCTGGATTACATCTTCGAGTTAGCCCAGACCGAACTGCCGTATCGCATCATTGCCCGCGTCACCGATGACTTTAATCAGCGGGATTTCGAGCGTGAAGTTCGGAGTCGTGGGGCAACCGGCGTTTTCGTCGATGAACCCCTCACGCGCATCTTACGTGAACAGGATCGCCCGGAACGCCAGGGACTTTTCGGCCTGCTGTCGATTGGCTTTATTGCCTCATCTCTGGCGACGACCATCGGCTTCCTGCTCTATACCATCTTCTCCTATCAGCGCCGCTATGTGGAATTCGGTATCCTTCGCGCTATTGGTCTGCCGCGCAACTCAATGACCTTAGCCGTCACCTGGGAACTCGGAATCCTCATTATTTTGGGCGTGTCCTTCGGCGTCGGGATTGGCCTGCTCGTCAGTGCGCTCTATATCCCGTACATGCAGTTCGTCAGCAACCTTGAAGGCATTGTGCCGCCCTATATGGTCACCTTCGCCTGGTCGGAAATTGCCCAGATCACAGCCTTATTCGTCGTGACATTCCTCATCGTCATGCTGATTCTGCTCGTTACCTTACGTCGCATGCGCATCTTCCAGGCCGTCAAACTTGGAGAAACCATATGATAAACACATCGGAAATTTCCCAGGATGATGCCTTCATCACTTGCGAACGCCTGGTCAAGATTTTTCAGGTCGCTGAAATTGAAGTGCAGGCACTCCAGGGCCTTGACCTCAAAGTGAAACGTGGTGAATTTGTCGGCGTGGTTGGGGCCAGCGGCAGCGGCAAGACCACCCTCATGAACGTCTTGGGTGGTCTGGTGCGGCCCTCGGCAGGTAAAGCCGTTGTCGATGGCAAAAACCTGCTCAAAATCTCATCGCGTGAACTGGATAACTACCGCCAGAATCAGGTCGGTTTCGTCTGGCAGCAGGGCAGTCGCAATCTGGTACCTTACCTGTCTGCCCACGAAAATATCAAGCTCCCCATGACCCTGGCCGGTCGTGTCGGACCCAGTGTTAACAAGCGCGCGACCATGCTCCTTGAAACAGTCGGCCTCGCGGATCGCATGGATCGTAAGCCCGCGCAGATGTCCGGCGGTGAACAGCAGCGTGTAGCCATCGCCGTTGCCCTTGCCAACGAGCCGACGTTGCTCTTGGCCGATGAACCCACTGGTGAACTCGATGCCAGCACATCCGATCAGGTCTATGAACTGTTCCAGACCCTGAATCGCGACTTCGGCCTGACCGTTATTGCCGTCAGCCACGACCCCATGATTAGCCGTCATGTGGGCCGTGTCGTCGCCATTCGTGATGGCAAAACCGCTACCGAAACCGTGCGCCGCCGCCGCGAAAAAGTCGAAGGCGAACATCACGCGGAATTGCCGCACGAAGAGGAATTTGAAGAACTCACGGTGCTCGATTCCGCCGGACGCCTGCAAATCCCGAAAGCCTACCGTGAGCAGCTCGACATTCAGGGCCATGTTTACCTGGAAGTCACCGAAGACGGCATTCTCATCCGCCCAGCGGAGAACCCATCACAATGAACGCGATCACGCAAACGTATGTTATCTCAGCTAAAGACGTCACCCGCACTTACCAGTCGGTGCAAGGTGATGTCGTTGGCCTCCAACCGATCACCTTTGACATCGCCCCTGGCAGCTTCATTGCCTTCAAAGGGCGTTCCGGCAGTGGCAAGACCACCTTGCTCAATTGCCTCGGTGGACTGGATGCTCCCACAGGCGGCGACCTTCGCGTATTCGATACGGATATGTCCGCCATGTCTGATGACTATCGCACCAAATGGCGTCGCCAGCATGTCGGCTTCATTTTCCAGCAGATGGGCTTGTTGCATCGCTTTTCCGCTTACGAAAATCTCGACGTAATGGCGCGCCTGGGGCAGGTACCACGTCGGGAACGCAAAGAACGCATTCTGCATAGTCTGTCACTCGTTGGTCTTCGTGATTACATCGATCATCGTCCCTTTGAAATGTCCGGTGGCCAGCAGCAGCGTGTCGCGATAGCCCGCGCCCTCGTCGCGCAGCCCAAGCTCATCCTGGCCGATGAACCCACCAGCGAACTCGACAGCGAAACCACCCACGAAATCCTGGAGGTGTTCCGCACCATCGTCGATGAACAGGGCGTCACATTCCTGCTCTCCAGCCACGATCCCATCGTTGATGAATACGTCGATGACACTATCTTCCTGACCAAACACTAAGCCCGCATCACAGCACAAACGGCGTCTTTCGTAGTGGCAAGGCATGCCTTGCCACATGCCTACCGACAAGACAGTCTACAGAACCGCACCATCGTTTATTTCATCTTCTAAGTGTGGGGTCCGACGATCCCGCTTGGGTGCGAATTTCCCACTAACATCCCTCACAGACTGGCAGAGTAGGGTAGATTACGCACTCTAACGGCGCTGTCACATTTTTCTTATGACATTTTTCACTGGCAAGTCCACTCGTAAATTGGGAGCATTAGGCCCAAATTCGGGCAATTTCGGCACCTTAGCCTCTATGTCACGGATGCCTGCCCGGTCCGCAGACATGCTCTTTTTGTCAACTTTATCTTCGCTGTTTTGACCTCTTATTGACCTCACGCGCATTACCAACACCCATTAGATTAGGAGAGAATCCCGATGGCATTCTCGAAATCAAATATGTATCGGTTCCCCTGGTCAGCAAATGACAACCCGATTGGCTGGTTGGAAATTACTGACAAGTGCAATATCTACTGCCGTGGCTGCTACCGTATGAACGGCAAAGCGGGCCATAAAACCCTCGAACAGATCAAAGAAGAAATCGACCTGTTGCAGAAGATGCGTAACCCCGACAACATCTCAATTGCCGGTGGTGAACCACTGCTGCACCCGGATATTCTCGAAGTCGTTCGCTACATCAAATCCAAAGGCATGAAGCCGCTCATACTCACCAATGGCGTTGAGCTTATCGACAATCGCCCCTTGATTGAAGAACTCAAGGCGGCAGGCTTGATTGGCTTTACCTTCCATGTCGATAGTGAGCAGCAGCGTCCGCACTTCAAAGGCAAGACTGAGGAAGAACTCTGCGAATTGCGCCTCAAATTTGCCAAAATGGTCGCAGAAGTGGGTGGCCTGACGGCCATCTTCGGCATGACGGTCTATCCGACCAACATCGACAAAGTGCCCTATGTCGTCAAATGGGCCAACGAAAATATCGATGTCGTGCATGGTCTGGTGTTTATTACCTTCCGTGGTGCGCCGATGGACGGCAGTTATAACTACTTCGTCAACGGCCAGCCCATTGCCCAAACCGAAGTCACGTATACCACCGAAGATGACTCCGAAATCACCATTACCTCGCAGGATGTCTACGAAAAAATCAAGGAAGTTCATCCACATTATGAGCCAGCGGCCTTCCTCGGCGGCACCCAGACCCATACTCGCGCCACCTGGGTATCTGCTGTACAGGTCGGCTCCAAGAAGCGCATGTATGGCTCGCTCGGCAAAAAGTTGATGGAATTCGTCCAGAATTTCCACCACTTCACCCAGGGCACCTACCTGATCTACCAGAAGTCCAACAAGCTAACCAAGCTCGCCTTCGCTGGCACAGTCATCGACAAGGGCATGCGCGGTGTACACGGCAAATTCTGGAAGCACCTGCTCACCGATCCAGGCATGGTGTTTAACCAGCTCTACTGGCAGAGCATCGGCATCGTTCAAGGCCCGGATATGCTGGCTGATGGACGCATGGATATGTGCGAAAGCTGCCCGGATATGACCGTCTGGAATGGCAAGCTGGTCCACTCCTGCCGCATGGATGAATGGCGCCTTTATGGTGGTTATGTCGAGGCACACCCCAATCCTGAATTTGTGCCCAAAGCAGAACCTGTGATTGCAGTCGAGAGCATACCTGTGGCACACTGAGTCGGTCTGGCAGCTCATAGACCAGCCAACAGCGTATGCACACACAAGTAAAATATGGGTCGGGAACGGCCTTAAAGGGAAAGGGTATCACAGTCCAACGCCTATCGGGGCCTTGGTCTGTGATGCCAGTTCCCCTGGCGGAAAATGCAAAGCTGCCATCGAGCCTGTCATTTGACGCGCCCCTGTCCATCCCGGAAGCGACCCATCTACAGCCGTTTCTCTATCCAGAAAATCCCTATTGGGGCGAGCATCTTCGTGCCGTCAACGACCAGGCATGGATTTATCGCCGCACTTTCGTCACGCCCGATGAGGACTATCTGCGCGCCCGCCTCCGCTTTGAAGCCGTTGATTACTTTGCTGAAGTCTGGCTTAACGATCAGTTGATTGGCCGCCATGAAGGCCACTTTGCGCCTTTCGAGTTTGACATCACTTCTGTACTCAATTCACCAGGGCAGGGCAATGAACTGGTTGTTCGCGTAACCTCACCCTGGGACGCTCCCAATCCGCACGGCACATATCCAACCGATCACGTCTTTCGTGGCTTGGTCAAGGGGCTGTATGAACACGGCGAGGGCCTTATCCCGCCAAACGTCAATCCCATTGGCATCTGGCGACCGACGTACTTGCTCCTCGACCAGGGTATCAGCATTGACCACGTGCGCATTCGCACCGATCTCGACGGTACGCTTCACCTGGATTATGAAATCACCAACGCCACAGCCCATACCTGGTATGGTCAACTTGTCGCCGATGCCCGCGCCGAAAATCACGAAGGTGATGACGCCTCACAGACTGCCGATGTTGCGCTTACACCCGGCCAGAACACATTCACACTCACGCTCCATGTGCCCGATGTCCGGCTATGGTGGCCCTATGAACTCGGCGACCCCAATCTCTATGCCCTCACTAGTCATTTAGTCGATGGGGCAGGCGAGACAGCCACCACATCTACCCAAACATTTGGCTTCCGAACAGTCGAATTGCTGCGTTCACCGCAAAAATTCGAGTACCGCGTTAATGGCAAGCCCATATTCATTCGCGGATCGTCCTACATTCCCGCTGTCTACCTGTCGGAAGTCGATGAAGCGACTTTCAGGCGTGACCTGCAACTGGCCCTGGATGCCCACCTCAATTTGCTGCGTGTTCATGTCCACATCTCACCCAAAGAACTGTACGATCTCTGTGACCGTCACGGCATGCTCGTATGGCAGGATTTTGAACTCAACTGGATTCATGACACATCCGAGGAATTTGAACAGCGCGCGGTCAGCCTCCAGCGAGACATGTTCCGCCATCTCATCAACCACCCCTCGATCATCACCTGGAGCAGTTACAACGAGCCG
The DNA here is from genome assembly GCA_020634165.1 of Anaerolineaceae bacterium. Taxonomy (GTDB): domain Bacteria; phylum Chloroflexota; class Anaerolineae; order Aggregatilineales; family Phototrophicaceae; genus Phototrophicus. The sequence goes on from JACKCF010000001.1 coordinate 2,056,150, forward strand.
ACGATGGTCTTTACACGTCGCCACAACCTGGAACAGCGACCCGTCCCCGCGCTCTATGAAGATGCCCTCAAACTGGATTCAACCCGTCCCGTTTTCATGTGTTCTGGCCAGATGGACGAAGACTGGCAGCGCTCTGGCGATAGTCACTCTTACTTTGGCTCGCTCTGGTCCCGCAAATACACCGACCTGTACAGCCACTTTACCTATCTCAGTTCGGAATTTGGCATAGAAACGCCGCCTGCGCTGGAGACACTCCAGGCGTATCCCGAATTGTGGCAGCGTCAGCACCACCTCGCTGATGCCATCGAAGACATCTGGACCTACGAAGCGGACTTGACACAGTATCACATTGAGCATTTTCGTCGATTGCGTGCAAGCGGTTGTGCGGGCTACGTTCATTTCTATCTGGTCGATGTCGTGCCGCAGGTCGGCTGTGGCTCACTCGACGCCCATCGACTGCCCAAAGGCGGTTATCGCGCCCTGCGCCACGCTTCCCAACCATTGCACATTGCCCTTGAGCATGATGGCCGCAAGCCGCGTGCATTGTGGATATTCAATGACACCTTTGCAACTTACGACCGTTGTACCCTCATCTGGCGCGTATACGCCACCGATGGCTCATTGCTGCTGGAACAGAGCGTTCACTGGAATGTTGCCGCCAATGCGTCCCAGGAAGTCCTGCCGGTGAAGTGGCCCATCCATGCCAGCCAATGCGCCCGCCTCGAACTCCTACTGCTGGATGCGGATGGCAATACCCTGGCGGAAAATCATTACGACCGACCCTTTGAGGGCCACACGCGCCCCAAAGGCTATCCCTGGAAATTCGATTTTGTCCTCGGCACCAAAGTCTATGACAAGCCCGATGCACCCAGCTTGGCCTCAGAGAGCAAAAACAAAATACTCAGATTTGTGCCCCTCAGGGTGCAAGAGCGCCTCGCCGAATGGGTGCTGCGGCTGCATTTATCGCCCCGTGTCGCTTCGCTGGCCGCCCGGCTCTTTGACCGCCTCGTTTAATGAGTGCTCCCACTAAATTGATATTGTGCAAATGAGGTTTTCTGTAGGGGCAAGGCATGCCTTGCCCCATGTGGATTGAAATCTAATCACCTGCATCCAACTGCTGCTGATCCCTTAGTTGCCGCAGGTAAGCGATCACGCTCAGCAAATCGATGTCCGTCCAATCCGGTCGACCACCACTCGGCGGCATCGACACACCGACCGTGTTGTCAGGATGGTCAGCGGCGCGGCCTTCTCGCAAAAACGCCAGCAAATCAGCATCATTGGCATACAGCACCAGCGGTGATGTCACCAGCGGCAGGCCCAACCCGGTAACGCCTTCGCCCTGGAACCCATGACAGCCTGCACAGGTCTCCTCGAAGTTTTGCTTGCCTAGCGCCAGATCAGCACCATAGTCTGCTGCAACGGTGGCATCCGGCAGGGGAGTCGGCTCGCCTTCTGCGATGACAGCCGTTGGCTCTGTTGTGGGCGGAACCGCAATTTCTTCACCTTCGGGCACATAAACATGCTCACTGCTCAGGAATTCAGCCCCGCTGATGATATAAATCTCGCCCGCATTGATCTGTGCGTTTTCAAAACCATCGCCTCCCATCGCGTTCGGGATGATGTCGATGATGCCATCACCGTCCATATCATCGACAGCCATCGCATAGGGCATCATGTCGTTATCTTCTGCGCCGACGATCCACAGCACCCGCAAATCATCCGGCAGATCGTTAATCAGGATGCGTCCGTTATCGCTCGGCAGCAAACCATCTCGCCCAAAGATGACCGCCATCATGCCGGAATTGACTCGTACGCGGCCATCATAGCCAACGGCATCATAATCTGGCGCACCATAGAAAAGGTCTGCATAGCCATCCCCGTCAATGTCAGCCGCGCGCAGCGTATCTCCCGCCTTACTATCGGATTGGTCCGCATAGATCACTATCGCTCGGTCCGGCGCGACCTCTGCCAGATCGATCATCTCTCCAGCGAACGGTTCATGCGTATAAATAACCCACGCTTCTCCGGCCTCATCCAGATTGTTTTCAGCGCCATCCCCGATCAGCGTCCCCAGAATCAGATCATTCCGACCATCGCCGTCCATGTCACCCGTAGCGATTTCCTCGCCCAGCAGGTCATTGGCATCGGCACCATAAATCACCGTGATTCGCTGATTCCTCGGACGGCCTTCCTCGTCGATCATCATCGCCAGATCAACCGTGCCGCCCCGCAAATCCGGCCCGCCGAACACGATGAACGTTTCGCCGCTGTTGTATCGCTGGTTCGCTGGACCATCTGCGCCACCGAACGATAATCCGCCGACGCCGCTCGATGCTCGCCACAACCCCGCGCTGACAATCGCATCGTCATAACCATCGGCATTCAGGTCGGCACCCCATACGCACGACCCCATCAGGTCGTCATAATCGACGCCGTAAATTCGTGTCGCGCTGGCAGGCGGCAGCGCCAGGTCTGTCACATGACCATATGTACCAATCATGTCTGCGTCCCCGTAAATGATCCACACCTCGCCTGCATTGATGCGCTCATTGTTTGGCCCATCCGCCTGATTCACGCCGATCAGCGCGTCGTGATAGCCATCACCGTCAAAATCGCCGCCTTCCACCCACAGTCCCAGCCGATCCTCTGGAGACGCCCCATAAATGACCATCATGTCATCGGGAATCTGTCGCAGGTCGATGTCCTCATGCTCGGCGAAATCGTCACTTCCAAACAAAATGTACGCGGCTCCGGCATTCGTCCGCGCCTGAACATGCCCATCGCTGTTCTGGGCGCTGAACAATAGGTCATCGTAGCCATCTGCGTTGAAATCAGCTACGTAGGTTTCGGTTCCCGCCATATCCCCGGAATAAGCACCAAAAAGTGTGAAAACGTGCTGTTCCGGTGCCACATCGTCAATATTGATTTGCCCCGTAATCTGGCAAGTATCCATCACGATCCGCACATGGCCCGCACTGCCGCGCCACTCACCCAGCAGGGCATGCGCCGCATTCTGTCCTGTAATCGCTATGTCGCCGCAGCCATCCCCGTCGAAGTCCCCCACATCCACAGGCTTCCCGGTCGCGGACGCCCCGCTTGGCGCATCATAAAACACGAATTCACCCGCCTGCGTCGTATAAGCTAAATCCCAGGGTTGGCTGCCAGTTGGCTCCCGATCTTGCGCCGTAACAATGCCCAGGCTCAACCACAGGCTGCACACTGCAAGTACCACAATCAGCCAGCGATTCTTTGAAAATAAGTGTCTAAACATATCTCAGCATCCATTTCCGAGGTCGGCTAAAGCGATAGCAGGAATGCAATCAGATCAGCCAGTTGCTGCTCAGTCAAATCTTCTGCGATTGTATGTATTGGGTCCGTTCTCGTAAAAACGTCCATCAGCGTCGGCGCGATGCCATCGTGCATATAGGGCGCTGTCGCCCATAGCCCCCATAAGCTAGGCGTATCGAAGTCCGCATAGGTCTCCAGCGAAAATGCTGCGCCAGTCAGGTTATGCTTCTGCAAATCGCTTAAAAGGGGTGGCGTATGGCAGCTACAACTCGGCGATCCACTCAAGAAGATCATCATGCCGCGCTCTGCCGATTCACTCAAGCCCCCGCTGTCTTCCCGATACGGACTCGGCCAGGGTTCCAGCGACGCCACATATGCCACTAACGCATCCAGATCATCCGAGCGCCCCGCGTCAACCTGCCCGCTGATCGGGTCAAAATCTTCCGCTGCGATCAATCCATCACCCAGCATCACATTCCGAATCTGATCCTCAATCGTGTCGTGTAGTTCGCTCATTTCGCCGGCCCAGTTGTACGGCGGAATGGCACCTGCGCCACCCAGGGCAGGGGTATTGCGCGGCCCACTTCTGAAATTGATCCACGTCCGGCCATCAGCACCACCGTCGAGGTGGCATGTCGCGCAGCTAATCGCCCCATCGCTGATGTAGGGTACATCCGCGCTGTTGAACAGCACCTTTCCTCGCAGCAAAATGGGGTCCAGCGGCAGGTCCGTCACCTGCACGGTATTCACCACCGCCTGGGTGTCACTGTCGATGATTGAAATGCTGCCATCCAGCGCATTCAGCACATATGCTTTTTCATCATTTGTTACGATGCCCCTCGGATTCGCCCCGACGCCCATTCTTGCGATGACGTCACCCGTTTCGGCTTCAATCGCCAGAACCATATCGTTCCCGGCCAGCACAATATACATCACTTCGCCAGAAGCATCGAACGCCACATCGTAGGGCATATTAGCCGCATAATTCAGCGTCGATACCGTCAGCCGTCCGCTGCGATCACCGAACATCGTCGTTAAGTCCAGCACGCCCACCACCGGAAACCAGTCCTGCATATATTGCAAGGAAACCAGCGCCAGCCCCGTGCGCGTCTGCGGAATATAAGCTCGCCCTCCATCCGGCGCAATCACAATGCTCGATGCCAGATTGCCATCCGGCTCCACATTGACCGTGCCCACCACCACTGGCGTTCGCTCCACATTGACGACCGTCACTGTGCCATCATACAGGTGTGTACTCAGCAGCCAACCCCCACTGAGTGCCAGTCCACTCGGCGAATCGCCAACGGCGATTTGATAGGGGATCGTTCCACTGGCAATATCCCACACAGCGATAGCATCGTCACCCAGGCAGCTTACATACGCCCGCCGACCGTCCGTTACGACCCCATAAGGCATATGGCAAATCGGCACCGCCCGCTGCAAAGCTTGGCGCTCAAGATCAACCATTGCCAGCGCATTGCTGCCTCGGAGTACGATCATCGCCAGCGATTCATCTGGCGTAATCGCCACCGCGCGCGGATCGTCGCCTACAGCAATTTCAGCCAACACGGTTTCCGATGCTGTATCCACCAGCGTGATCGAATCACTATCAGGATTGACCGTCACCAGCATATCGCCAGCCAATGCCAGCATCTTGCTCGATTGACTGTCCACCAGCGGTGGTAGGCTCGGCAGCGATGCAGCCGTACTGATGGGCGTCAGTGCCAGCGGAACCGGCGTAATCTGTGCGGTGACAGTCGGCTCAAATGCGGGCCGACCCTGCTGCACTGCCGGAACATCCGCCTGACCACACGCTGCCAGCGTCAGCAGAATACCCGCGAGAACGCCCCAAATCGCCTTCATCGGATCGTCACCGTCGCACTTTCCATCAGCATATCCGGCGTATCCCAGCCTTTAACATCCATCAGATCGATGAAGGCTCGCCGCAATATCAGTCGCGCTTCTATAGTGATGTCACCCTCTGGCGACTCAAAAACATAGCTCGTGCTGTCTGTCTCCAGCGCCGCAATCCGGTTGTCACTGACCAGCCGCGTTGGTCGCCAGTAAGCATAAGTCGGCATCTCACCCGTGAACGCATCCGCCAGAAGTTTCGCGTAGAGAACCCCCGGCAGCCCCGCATAATACCCCTCTGCCGGATCACCTACGCCGCCCCAATCAGGAATAGTTGGACCATCCAGCAGCGCCAGCGTGTTGCCACTCGCGTCTGTCGCATTTATGACCAGAATCATATTCCGCAGCGGATTATCCGTCGGAATATCATGCCCCGCGCCGCTGTTGCTGACGTCCACCGTCACGCTCAGATGGCCATCTCCCCGCACCACATCAACGCTTAGCGTAGCCGTATTGGCCAATAGCTCTGCGTCGGCGGCTCCTGGCATCCGATGGCTGAAAATGGTCTGCGGGTTTCGCTCTGGAATCGCTGCCATCTCATTATCCGGCAGTTGCACAAACGCCGTTGCCCCTGAATGCGGCATGTGGCAGTCCTGGCAGGTCTGACCGCTGTCGGGGTCGCTGTACGGGCTGGCCAACCACTCACCGAAGCTGTTGTAAATCGGCACATCCCAGAACTGACCGCTGTGGCAGGCTGCACACACCTGGCTTTCCGTTTGTAACTCGGAAAAAATATCATCTCCAGGTGTATCATCAAACGGCCCGATGAATACCTGCTCATCGTGTGGCCGCAAAAAAGTGAGTGACATCACCCCTGGCAGGCCAGGGTCTGGCAGCCCATCCTCGCGCAGGGTCACATCAGCAATCTTGTGGCAAAAATCACAGCTAACGCCTTCTGATGCTGTCCCTTCGGCATAGTTCGGATCAGCTTGGTAGGGCCTATCCAGCGCCAGAATCGGCACATGGCAGTTAGCACAGGAACCTGTCTGTTCTGGGTAATCCAGCCGGAACCCCGGACCACTTGCGTCCATCCCCATTGACGGGGCAGTTGGCACATTCAGTCCAGCATCCTCACTGAACGTATAGCGTGTCAAAATGCCTTCCACGCCATCGACCGTTGTGCCGTTGTACAGCGACAAAAACCTCGGATTCACTGCCGCCCCGGAATGCGCATCCAGCAGCCACTCATCGACTGGCAGTGCGCCAAGGTCGTCACCCGAATGATCCAGATGGCAGTGGCTACACGCTGACGGATTCTCCATGTCCAGCACCGGACTGATGAACTCGTATTCGCTGTTATCTTCTATAGGGTGGGGATGCAGTTCGATGCTTGTGTCGCTGGTATCCAGGAAAGCACTCACATCCGTGCCGCCGATGTAGTATCCAGGCGACCATGCTGTTACAGCCGTTTGATAGTCCGCTTCAGAAATAGGCAGGCGAAATGCGCCACTATCATCCGTCAGCACATAATCATCGCTGCCGCGTACCCGCACGACTGCGCCAACAACAGGCACATCACCCGCCATCACGACGCCTTCGATAATAGCTTGGCTTTGGGCTTGCAGCAGATAGATACCCATCGCACCAGCGACGGCGAGAACAATCGCAATGAGAAAAATGAGGCGTTGCCGCGAGATCATCGCACCTACTAGCAGACTGATTGCCTATTGAATATCGCAAATCCTTTTAGGGTCAAAAATGACAGTGCCAGGGATGCTCTCTTGGGCATCTCGTCAAGGATTTTTACCCTGATTCCCACATTTATGGGGTCAAGGGGCGAAAGTCCCTTGTGGGAGCACGAGGGTGGAACCCTCGTTGTCCACAAAAATAGTATCTAGCCTAGTCTATAGGGTGCCCTCGACGCAAACGAGGGCAATTGTCATATGACAGATAGGAATTAGGTCGTGACTTCGCTTAACTGGATGCCGAAATTTGCATTATCTGTCAGGCTCGTGGCCAGCGAGGCATCTATTGCCAAGCCACTGCTGATGACCTCAATCGCTTCTGGTCGACCACCGCGCAGGCTGTCCCATGCCAGATTGATATGAATCGGCACATCCGGTGTCAGCAGGCTGTCATATGCCTGTAGCGTCTGATAACCGGCTGCGGCTTCTTCGCCCCAGTACACCCGCACGAACCACCAGTTCAGGCCATTGCTCTCTGCTGGATACGGATCGGTCGCCAGTGCACTTTGCGGCGTTTTCGTTCGCGCCCACAGCAGTGATAGCAGCGCCACCTGATCGTGGCTGACCACATCTTCAGAAGCCAGGATCATCGGCTGTGTCAGCGGCAGATGATAGCCGCTGTCTGGCCCATAAGTCGTCAGCGCCTGATCGACCAGCGTCAGCGTCAGCCGCATCTTGTCAGCCAACTGTGGGATTGTGTTAAGCTCGACGATCTTCTCCTGGAAGGTCGCACCATCCCGATGTAGCACCATCCGGCTGTGGTCGCTGATCCAGCCGACAGCATTTTTCATGCCGAGCGTCGCGCCAGCCAGCACATGCTTGCCCAATCGTGGCAGATTGACAATATGGTCCACGCGATCCAGTATTTCAGCGACCTGTAACTCGTCGCCCCAATGATGCTCAATCTGTGGGATGCCCGGAACGTAAGCTTCTGCAAATGGCACTTCCTCAAAGCAGTGAATTTCGGCGCCTGCCGCTTCGGCTGCGGCCAGCAGGCCGTTTTGCCGCATATTCTCGCGTGTGGAACCAATCGTTTCATCAGCCAGATGCTGGACAAACTGCGCCCCACTCATATCACCGACGTAGACCGTGCCCGCGCCTGCGTCTTTCAGCACGCGAATGACACCTTCCACCACATCCGGCGACGTGACCGATGGGGCAGGCAGATTCGAGTTGCTCGCCAGTTTGACGAAAACCGAATCGCCTGGTTTCAGCCAGCTCAAGTCGGTCGCGTTCAGCATCGCCTCCCGAACAGCCTGGGTTGGCAGCGTTGCTTCTCGATCATAGCTGTGCAGGATGACCTTGCTGGCTGGTCCATTTCCTGATGAGCTTCCTTCTGCCAGCGTACGGAGTCCGGCAGCGCTGCTCATCGCCAGCATGGAACCCGCCGCCGTGTACTTCAGGAATTGCCGCCTGCTGATTTGAGAAGGTTTACGCTTGGGCATAGTCATCAACCTCAAACTTGGAGATGTCAGTTTTGGTTAAGCAATAAGGCTGCTTAGTGGTGACGGAGTACTAGGTTAGTACTTATACAACATGCTATCAACGGTTAGCTTTATGCTTTTCAAGGCTGAAAGCTGAGGGCTGAAACCTGAGGGCTGAAACCTGAGGGCTGAAAGCTCTCGATTGCTCCAACAGAACCTGCTCGATTCCATCCATAAACCTACGATAGCCACAAGTCATTCATCAAAAGGATGCGCCACATTGACAGACTTCTCAATGGGCGCACCCCGTTTTTAGCATCCGATATCGTATTTAGTTAGTGTTCATTAGTCGCCAGGGGCGCCAGCCTGCAAGCGCTCTGGCACTGGCACCGTCATTGAATCGTCTTCATCTGGGCGGTCACTGCGGCGGATCGACCAGATAATAATCACAATGCCGATCACACAGACAACAATAGTCGGGATGGTAGCTTCCGGTGTCTGTGTCTGGACCACAATCGGGGCCATAATCAGAGCCACGAGGTTCATCACCTTAATCATCGGGTTCAGGGCTGGGCCAGCCGTATCCTTAAACGGATCGCCGACCGTATCACCCACGACGCTGGCTTTATGGTTCTCGCTGCCTTTGCCGCCAAAGTGACCATCTTCCACATACTTCTTGGCATTGTCCCAGGCACCACCGGTATTGGCCATGAAGACCGCCAGCAGTTGACCGGACAGAATCACGCCTGCCAGGAACCCACCGAGTGCCTGCTCTTTCAGCAGCAAGCCCACCACAATTGGCGATAGAATCGCGATCAAGCCCAGCGGGATCAGTTCAGACTGTGCTGCTTTTGTCGAAATCGCAACGGCCTGCGCATAGTCAGGTGTCTGTTCACCCTTCATGATTGCCGGAATCCGTAGCTGACGACGAACCTCTGCCATGATGTCGCTGGCGGCGCGGTTAACGGCTTTGATCAGCAGGCTGCCGAACAACAGCGGCAGAGCGCCACCAATCAGCAGGCCGATGAAGACCGTCGGGTCAGCCAGATTGATTGACCGCTCGAAGTCCGCGATACGTTCAGCCGGAAGCACGCGCTCGATGTCGATGAAGAATGCACCGAACAGCGAAACGGCTGCAATCACTGCCGAACCAATCGCAATACCCTTGGTGATAGCCTTGGTTGTGTTACCAGCCGCATCCAGGTCCGCCATAATCTGACGCGCTTCTGGGGTGAAGTCCTCACCAGCCAGCTCGCCGATACCATTGGCATTGTCGGAAATTGGACCGAACGTATCCATGCTGACGTTGTTACCCGTATGCGAAAGCATACCGACGCCGATCAGCGACACACCAAACAGCGTGTAGACGAAACGGTTCTCGACGCCCACATCACGCATACTGATGAGGAACAGGGCGATCACCATGATCCACAATGCCTGGAAAATACCTGTCACCAGGTCCTTCTTACGGATGGCATTGCCAATCGCGAGCACAGACAGGATCACGCCGACGGCAAACACAGGTGCATACAGATTCGCCGGGAAAGTCACGCTGTATACCAGTACCGATGCACCGATGGCCGCGACGATCACCAGGATCGAGACAACGCTCGATAGATAACCGAGAGACAGACCTTCGAGAATCACCAGCGCTGGACCAAACACGGTTGCTTTGGCGATCTTCTGGACGCGCGGACTGTTGGCACTGGTTGCCATGGCCGTCAATGGGTTGAAGGCCACTGCCAGCGCCACGCCGACGGAGACAAGCGATCCTAACGACAGATGCATCAGGAAATCACTCTCTTGCGCACCAGCATAGAAAACGGCCAGCAGGAATGTCGAAATGATCGTAATCGCGCTGGAAATTTCATAGCTCTTGTACATGGCTTCTTCAGCGTCATCAACACGCCACAGCGAAACGGCGTAAGTACCGACGATGGAACTCACCACGCCGATGCCACGAACCAGCAGCGGCAGCACGATCCAGAACAACTGGCCCGTAATCGCCGTCAGCGCCAGGCCCAGGATCAGGCTTGAAACAATCGTGACTTCATACGATTCAAAGATGTCAGCCGCCATACCGGCGCAGTCACCGACGTTGTCGCCAACCAGGTCAGCGATCACGGCTGCGTTACGCGGATCATCTTCTTCCATACCCGCTTCGACCTTGCCGACCAGGTCCGCGCCGACATCAGCCGCTTTGGTATAAATACCACCGCCCACGCGCATGAACAACGCCAGCAGCGTACCGCCGAAGCCGAAGCCGAGCAGAACATCCGGTGCCGCTTTGCCGTAGACGATGAAAATCAGGGTGCCTCCTAGCAAACCCAGGCCATCAGTTAACATACCGGTGATGGTGCCGGAGCGATATGCAATCGTCAGGGCGCGCTTAAAGCTCTGGCGAGCAGCCGCAGCCACACGCACATTACCCTGTACGGCCATATTCATCCCAATAAAACCGACCGTCGCCGAGAAGGTCGCACCTAATGCGAATGCGATGGCGCGGCCAAATGCCACGCCCGTCACGGCTGTAGAGCATTCCACAGCGCCAGCGACGCGCTCAGGCACGAAGGTCGTAAAGCCATTTGCCAGCGCGACTTGCGTTGGCGTGTTGGTTTGCAGTGCCAGTTCAATAGCTGCCAGGTCGGCACTGCTGTTTGCGGCAATGGCTTCAGCATATGCTGCTTCCACTGCGGCAGGGCAGAACAACTCATTGGCCTCGCCAGTAGGTTTGACGAGTGCCACACTCAGGAACATAGCGATTGTCAGGATGACAATGAGGATCGCGATAGTGCGTAGCTGCGTCCGCAGATACGTATTCGCGCCGGTGCGGATGTAACCCCAGATGCGCTGCATGGCTTCACTGCCTTTTTCCGCAGCGAAGGTCTGGCGTGCGAGCCAGTAAGCGTATCCAAGGGCTACAAAAGCGGTTGCAAGCACGATGAGGATCATGACTTGCTCAAATGGTTGAATACCGTGCATTGCCTGCATGGGTGTCTCCTTAAATATTATTTAAGAGGTGCTACTGGAGAATATACAGACGGGCAGACGGCACCCGAGGTAACGGTGGAGGGGTATCTTCGTGGGGGGTCGTCCATTTTGACTAGTGGCTTTCTCCAACAAAATTAGCCGAATCAGGCCCTAATATCATTATCCCGTACCGATCCGGTTATCCCACGCACATATGTCACGGTTGTCTTGTGAAATGTATCACGACTGTAAGGATGCTGAGCTATCTCAGCCAAATAGCATGAAGACGGTGGCTTCGGCTTCCTTAGCACCAGTCTAATATTCACTAAAAAGTAGCTGTGCAAACCAACCCTGGAACGCCGCTGCTGCTTATAATAATTACGGATACTTTACGCATCATCTACAAAATCAGACTGTTGAGGGGTTTTACCTATGCGCTCGTTGAATGCCTTAAAAATCGCCAACGTTGTCGCCTACATCCTGACGTTATTCATGAACTTTCTTTCCCAAACAGCATCTCGGCTCGGTCTCGATATTTTTCAGTACACCGTCGCCGAACTTGGCGAGAGCCGTGCCATTTTCTTTCTGCCTGCTGGCTATGTATTTGCCATCTGGGGCGTCATCTACCTCGGATTAGCGGCCTTCCTTGTATACCAGTATCGTGGTCAACATGGCGATGAAGTCGTCGAAAAGATTGGCTGGTGGTTTGTCCTGAGCTGCGTCGGCAATATCACCTGGCTGTACCTGTTCCTGAACGACCAGATCGCCATTAGCACTATCGCCATCCTGCTGATACTCATTTCACTCATTGCCATTTACCTGCGCCTCGGAATAGGTCGCGCCGTGAGCAGGGCACTCAAATGGGCTGTGCATATTCCATTTAGCATCTATCTGGGGTGGGTGAGCGTCGCGACAGTCGCCAATATTGCCGCTGCACTCTACGCTGCGGGCAATGAGATGATGCTTTTCGGCATCGCGGCTGATGTCTGGACCGTGATTATGATGGCGATTGCTGCTGTTCTCGGCCTGCTGATGCTCTACTTGCGCGGTGACATTGCTTACGCCTTGGTAATTGTCTGGGCATTGGTTGGCATCTACGTCCGCCCCTTCGATACACCGCTCTTTGCCGATCTTGCCGCCAATATGAACCCCGACCTTGTCAATATCGGTGCGGTTGTTGCCGCCGTCGTCATCGTCGCGGCGATAGCGATCTATTGGCTCACAATCGCCAGCAGATCACAACAGAGACAGTCTGCGTCATAACGTGGAAAGTCGATTTAATCAGACCTCATCTGTAAAAAATAAAAATCCCTCTCCTAAGAGAGGGATTTAGGGTGAGGGCTGTAGGCATGCCTTGCCACTTTGCTACAAACTTGCCGAGAAATTACTATTGCACCGTAACCTGAATCACCTGATTACCGGCGACATCATTCAGCAGGATTTCATTGCCATCCGGCAGCGTGACCAGCACCGACGCCGCATAGGTCGATGCCCCCAGGTCACAGGCGATCACCTGGTCCTCTGCGGATAGATAGCGACTCTCAGGTGTGATGTCCTGCGCGAACATCTGCCCATCCGGCAGCACAACCTCTACTCGTGATCCTGCCATCAGGTTCGATGTGTCGATCATCAGCCAGTGACCACTACCATCACTGTTGGCATACGGGGTCGCCAGCAAGTTTGAGTTCATAGTCAGCGATAAATCGCCCTCGCTGCGTACAACAAGCGCCGTCGGCAGTTCATCCAGCGGTAAGCCACTCAGCACGCTTTCAGGAACCAGATAGTTGAGGTCAGCCGCAGCGTCATCAGTCAGCGCATTCAGGAACGCCACCAGATCAGCGACATCCTGCTCGCTCAAAGGAAGTCCATTTGCAAGCTCTTCAGGGACATAATTCACCAATTGTTCGTAATTCAGCGCCACGACCTGCCGTGCCAGGAAGGCCGACAGATGTTGTGTCGGCTCATAAGCGACAATCGCCGCCCACACATTGCTGTGATGCCAGATGACCTCTTCCAGCGTGTCATAAATACCACTGTGGAAATAGGGCGCGGTCAGTGCCACATTGCGCAGCGGCGCCGTGCGGAACTGATAGCGGTCGCGCCAATCGAAGGTCACATTCGCCCGACCATAATCCTCGCGATGGCTGGCACCATTGCCTTTTCCCGGACCCATCTGCGGGACCAGCAGACTGTAGTAGTTCAGGTCCGTAAATGCATCGCCACTATGGCACACAGAACAGTTCACATCGTCGTTCAACTGCCCGTAGAATAGCAGCGCGCCGCGTTTCTGCTGTTCCGTCAGTGCGGATGTATCACCCGCCACATAATCATCCCAGGGCGATTCCGTGAAGATCATCTCGCGTTCAAAGGCCGCAACCGCCGCCGCGACCTGTACCGGAGTCATTTCATCCGTACCAAACACCTGCCTGAATGCCGCCTGATACTCTGGGATATTCATCAACCGCGCCACAATTAGTTCACGAATATAGGCGGGTTCCTCATCGCCGAAGGTCTCGCCAGCCATCTCCGCCCTGGAAACGACCGGAAATAATGCCTGCACTACCAATGGGTCAGTCAGCCCCAGGTCAGTTACTTCTGTCTCCAGTGTGGTCACCGGATCGCCAATCAGATAGCTGTCAACGCGCCCATCCCAGAATTGCACCGCCAGCAGCGCACTATTGAGTATCGTCGGACTATTGCGCGGTACCAGTTCGCCAATAGCCGGATTCGGTATTTCCACGTCACGGAAAGCCACATCCTCATATTCTGGGCCAACGATGATATGCGACACATAATCACGTTCCGGTCCCAGACCATTGGCGCCCGTGCCAATCGGCAGTTGACGCGCATCCGCCATTGCCAGCGCCGGATGGTGGCATGTCGCACAGCTAATATTGCGGTCACCGGACATGATCGGGTCAAAAAATAGCTGCCGTCCCAACTCCACCAGTTCAGGATCGTTGTTGAGCATGTCCTGACCAGGGTAAGCCGTAAGTCCTTGCTCCGCGATGACTGCCGCCAGCACCGCATCCATGTCCTCAATGTCGTTATAGACCGGCTCGGCAACATCAATTGTCGGCGGAACAAATGCCATGTCTTCAACCGGATCACCGAACGTCACATGCAGGATTTCACCATCGCGCATCTCGCTGATATACAGGCTGCCATCCGCCAACGGCAGCACTGCACGTGGGAAGTTCAGATCACGGATCACCGGATGCAATGTGCCCTCAGCCGTGATGATGCTCAATCGACCCGAATGCGCATAATAAATATCGTCGTCATAGCAATCGCCATCGGCATCATATTGCCCGAACTCCAGCAGCCACAGTGTGCCATCCGGCCCTTGTACGATAGTCACCGGAACAGCCAGATTATCGAACAATACCGACACAGCACCACCTTCACCGAGCGTACGAACGGCCCCTGGATTATCCAGGTTGGGGCAGGTCGGGCCACTGTCCACATAATAACCTTCTGGCGCGAAAGTGGTATTTACTGCTAACGAAGGATCAGCATGTGTAATATCTACGTCTTGTACGGTAAATGGCTGGCTGCCAGGGCTAAACCCATCAGCAGGCTGGGCCAGCACCCACATGCCAACATCATCGAACAGGCCCGTCAGGGTGTTGCTTTCAGCGTCAAACGCAATGAACGCGCTGCCAATTTGTTCATAATCTCGGTCGATGCTCGGCATCCCACTGACGATCCGACCAATCTGGCCATCCGCTGTCACCATGCTGATGCCTGCGCTGAAATCGTCATTGAACGTCCCATTTTCAGCAATCAGCAGCGACCCATCGGGCAGCAGCGCCATCTCACCTGGGTTACGCAGCCCTTCTACAAGGACTGCCACCTGGGGATGGCTGTAATCCGGGGCACTGGCTGCAACACCATTGCCGCCAGCTTCTCCGGCGGTAGATTGTCCATAGATAGCTGGAACCAGGCCAAAGACCAGTATCAGCAGCACAGCCAGGTGAGTAAAAAACCGTTTTTTCATGTCAAGCATTTCATGATAATTGGCAAGTGTCCAGAGAGTCTATCATCTATTCTAGCACTAAAGCATTTAGTAGTTTCACCCATTTGTCCACACATATTGACATCGAGTTGTACGTGTAACTTCTTGATTTTCAGTCTCAATTGGCCATATTTTGCGCCATTTTTAGTGACCGAATATGACAAAATACTTTCCCCGCTATTCCAAGTGTCATTCTCCGGGGGAACAAATAGGCTAAAATGAATATCGACCGACGCCACTGCTAACAGAGCACATCGGCGACAATCCAATAAGGGGATGCACATGGCTAACAATAGTATCGTCGCGCAGGACCTGGTCTATTCGTATGGCGATCTGAAGGCTGTAGACCATATCAGTTTCGAGGTCGGTGAGGGAGAAGTTCTAGGCTACCTCGGTCCGAACGGGGCTGGTAAATCGACCACTGTCAAGATGTTGACGGGGCAGATACGCCCTAAAGAAGGTCGAGCTACGCTCCTCGGTATGGATATCGCCAAAGAGACCAACAAAGTACAGGAACATATTGGCGTCGCGTTCGAGACAACCAATCTCTACGAGCAGATGACCGCCGTAGAAAATCTCACGCTGTTCGCGCGCCTGTTTGGCGTCAAAGCCGACCCAATGGAACTGCTGGAAAAAGTGAACTTGCAAACACGTGGTAAAGAACGTGTCAGCAACTTCTCCAAAGGTATGAAGCAGCGCCTGATGATCGCTCGCGCGATGGTCAACAACCCGCGTATTCTCTTCCTCGATGAGCCAACCGAAGGTCTCGATCCGGTTTCTTCGGAATCGATTCGTAACCTCATTCTGGAAACAAGCGCCAAGGGTACAACTGTCTTTTTAACAACCCACGACATGTATGAAGCAGACAAGATTAGCAATCGTGTCGCCTTCATCAATCAGGGCAAAATCGTCGCTCTGGATACACCTTCGCGCCTTAAGCGGCAATATGGCCAGCGCGTCATCAAAATGGAAATTGAAAAAGAAGATGGTCAGATCGACATCCGCGAAATCCCGCTGGATGATAACGGCTCGGCGGATATGGTCAAGCAGCTTCTGGAAACAGAAAATGTCGTGACCATGCACACCGAAGAAGCCACCTTGGAAGATATCTTCATCGAAATCACGGGGCGGGGGCTGGTCTGATGAACGTAAAAGCCATTTTGGCCCTCATTCAAAAGGACCTGACACTCTACTTTCGCAATCGCTTTTTTGCGTTCATAACCTTACTTGGGTTAGTAGCCTACATTGTGATCTACCTGCTCATGCCGACCAATGTCGAGGAAGACCTGACAATCGCGGTCTATGCCCCAACGATACCGGATATTTTCATCGAATTTCTGACGGGCAATGACATCACAATCACCAAAGTAGATAGCGAAGAAGCCCTGCGTCAGGGTGTCATTGATCTCGAATATCCCGCTGGCCTCGTCCTGCCCGGTGAAGTCATCACAGGCATTGCTCGCGGTGAAGATACCACCGTGACGATTTACCTCGCCTCCGATGTGCCGGAAGAGTATCTTGATGCCTTGCGCACTGTACTCAGCTTGGCCTTCAATGAACTGAGTTACACCCTCAGTGGCGATCCACTCAATCTGGACATCCACGAAGAAGTCATCGGGCCGGATTTGGCGGGGCAGCAGCTTGCCATGCGCGACCGCCTCCTGCCGATGCTTGCCGTCATGGTCCTCGTGATCGAAATGATGGGCCTCGGCAGCCTCATCGCAGAAGAAAGGGCCGCCGGGACGTTGCCTGCATTGCTCATCACGCCAATTAGTGTGTCGGGCCTGTTCGTCAGCAAAGCCGTTGTCGGTATCTTGCTGGCCTTTACCCAGGCCGCTATCCTCATGCTCTTTACAGGCGGGCTTGCCTATCAGCCGCTCCTGATTCTGGCGACCTTGCTGTTGGGGGCCTTGCTGGTAACGGGTTTGGCGTTCCTTGTAGCCTCGTTCAGCACCGATATGATGTCCGTCATTGCCTGGAGCATGTTGCTCATCATCATTCTGGTGATTCCGTCCGTCGGCGTTATCTTCCCTGGAACGCTCAGTAACCTGGCGCGCTTCATTCCGTCCTACTATCTGTTTGATACAATTCACCAGGTCGTCAATTTTGACGCCACCTGGGGCGCAGTCTCGTCCAACCTCGTTATCCTGCTCATCATGGGCATTGCCCTGATGCTGTTGGGCATCGTCGTGATGGAAAGGAAACTACGATGAACCTTCGTCACATTTGGGTGCTGTTTACCAAAGACATCACACACGGCGCACGCAATGTCATTTTTATCATGGCCATTGCACTGCCAGTCGTGTTCTCGCTCGTGATGACCGTCCTGTTCGGAACGATCTTCTCGTCCAAACCCAAGCTTGGCGTAGCCGATGTCGGCTCCTCTCAGTTGGCCGTGAGCTTGCTCGCATCGGATTTCATGGAAGTCTATGCCTATCCATCTGAGGCCGAACTGCGAACAGCCATTGAAACAGGTGCCGTCGCTGCTGGCGTCATGATTCCTGATGACTTCGACGCCAGTTTGGCAGCAGGCAATATCGATGGTCTGACAGTCTTGGTCTGGGGCCAGAGCCTGATTCAGGATCGTGTCATCATTTCGTCAGCGATTGCAGATACCATCGTTGAACTCAGTGGCCGTGATACGCCTATCACCGTGAACACCGAACTTGTCGGTGATCGAGAGTCGCTCTCCTGGCAGCAGCGCTTACTGCCGCTCGTCGTGCTGATGTCCGTCATTGTCGGTGCGGTAATGGTTCCATCGACCTCACTGGTGGAAGAAAAAGAGGGCCGTACTCTCACTGCCTTAACGACAACGCCCATGACAATGGCCGAAGTATTCTTCACCAAAGGGTTTATCGGCGTACTGCTCTCGATCTTCTCCGGCTTTATGATCCTGTCGCTCAATGGCGGCTGGGGACCGAACCCGCTTCTGCTGGTTTTGGTGCTCATCATGGGCGGAACGCTGGCCTCGGCTTTTGGTGTGCTGCTAGGTTCGCGCACCAAAGACGTGCAGACGCTGTTTGCGGTCATCAAGGGTATTGGCATCTTGCTCTATGCGCCAGGCTTCATTGCGCTCTTCCCGGATACCATCCCGCAGTGGTTGGCTTACATCTTCCCAACCTACTACATCATGCAGCCCGTGATCGACATTAGCCAATTCGGTGCCAGTCTCGTCGATGTGCTGCCGCATCTGGCTGTCCTGGCTGTGCTGACCATCGCCCTGATCGTCTTCCTCGGCTCCAACGCCAAGCGCCTTCAGGTCCAGTTGGCATAACAAGCCAGCATTCTTTTCGGAATCAAGTTAGGGCGCTGTAAAAGCGCCCTTTTTATGTCTATTTTGTGCACTCCTGGAAGTTCCTTGTACCAAAGAAGCGTAGGGACGCAGCACGCTGCGTCCGATGTTGCCATCTTTAAGCAATACATTGCGCCCGTTTGATCTTCTAATTTCATCCAACCACCACAACCCAAAGTCCCTCTCCTGGGGAGAGGGATATAGGGTGAGGGCCATAAACCCGCGATTTTGCACTCCTGGAAGTTCCTTGTACCAGAGAAGCGTAGGGACGCAGCATGCTGCGTCCGATGTTGCCATCTTTAAGCAATACATTGCGCCAGTTTGATCTTCTAATTTCATCCAACTACCGCAACCCAAAGTACCTCTCCTGGGGAGAGGGATATAGGGTGAGGGCCAACAAAAAAAGCGGGCCACCCATCGGTAGCCCACTTTCATGATGCTTTGTTTATGTTGCAAATCTTACTTCGATGAGAAACCGTCGTCGATCAGAGCCGAACGAGCAGCCGCCAACCGTGCAATCGGAACACGGAACGGTGAGCAGCTCACATAGTCCAGGCCAACATTGTGGCAGAATTCGATGCTCTTTGGCTCGCCACCATGTTCACCACAGATACCGATTTCGATCTTCGGATTGGCCTTGCGACCCTGTTTGACACCCAGGTCAACCAGATAACCAACACCTTCACGATCCAGAACCTGGAACGGATTCTCTGGCAGGATGCCAGTTTCGACGTACTCAAGCAGGAACTTGCCTTCAGCATCGTCGCGGCTGATGCCGAACGTGGTCTGGGTCAGGTCGTTTGTGCCGAATGAGAAGAAGTCGGAGTATTCAGCCATCTTATCGGACGTGATCGCAGCGCGTGGCAGCTCAATCATCGTGCCGACCATGTATTCGATCTCAACGCCAGATTCTTCGCAGATTTCCTTGGCGATCTTATCAACCATCTCACGCAGCGTCTTGACTTCCATGTAGGTGCTCGTAACCGGAATCATGATTTCCGGTTTGACCCTGACGCGCTCGCGGCTCAACTGTGTGGCGGCAAGGAAGATCGCACGGATTTGCATGGCGTTGATGGCCGGGCGCATGATGCCCAGGCGGACGCCGCGCAGACCCAGCATCGGGTTGAACTCTTCCAGGCCCTTGACTGCGACCATCAGCTCTTCGATCTGTGCCAGTTCATTCGGGCGATCACCCATCAGGCGCAGACCAGCAGCGCGCAGTGCCAGTGCTTCGTGGCTCGGCATGAACTCATGCAGTGGCGGGTCGATCAGGCGGATGATAACCGGCAGGCCTTCCATCGCGCGGAAAATGCCATAGAAGTCATCTTGCTGGAAGGGCAGTAGCTTTTCGAGTTCAGCCGCTTCTTCTGCGCTGCCTGGCTCGGAAAGAATCATTGACTGCACGACAGGCAGACGATCTTCCTGGAAGAACATATGCTCAGTACGGCACAGGCCGATACCACGGGCACCATATTCACGGGCGCGACGAGCGTCAGCGGGGTAGTCGGCGTTGGCGTAGACGTTCAGGCGGCGGAATTCATCAGCCCAGCCCAGCAGCTTCTGTAGGAACTGCTCGCGTTCAAAGTCCGGCTCAACTGTTGGGATTTCGCCCTTGAAGACTTCACCAGCACCACCGTCGATGGACAGCAGTTCGCCTTCGCGGATGATCACGTCACCAGCTTTTAGCGTACGGGAACGAACATCAATGTCGATACCTTCAGCGCCCGCAACACACGGAACACCAAATTGACGGGCGACCACTGCGGCGTGGCTTGTAGCGCCACCACGGCTGGTCAGGATACCCTTAGCAGCGAGCATGCCATGAACATCATCTGGTTTCGTTTCTGGGCGGACCATGATGACGGCCTTACCGGCCTTGCCCCATTTTTCAGCCAGGTCGGCGTCGAATGCGGCCACACCTACGGCAGCACCAGGGCTGGCGTTTACACCGTGCCCAATCAGACGACCAGTTGCAGCCGCTTCTTGTTTTGCGCCCTCGTCAAACTGCGGGTGCAATAATTGAGAAACTTGCCCTGGGCTAACGCGCAGAACGGCCTGCTGCCTGCTGATCACGCCTTCTTCAGCCATTTCAACCGCAATGCGGATAGCTGAGCGCGCGGTACGTTTACCGTCGCGGGTCTGGAGCATGTACAGTTTGCCTTGTTCAATTGTGAACTCGACATCCTGCATTTCACGATAGTGTTCTTCCAGGCGGTTGACAATTGCCTCGAACTCGTCATATACAGCCGGCATTTCTTCTTTTAGTTTGGCGATGGGGCTGGGGGTACGGATACCAGCAACCACGTCTTCACCCTGGGCGTTAATCAGGTAGTCACCGAACAGTACCCGTTCGCCAGTGGCTGGTTCGCGGGTGAAGGCGACGCCTGTACCGGAATTATTGCCCATATTGCCAAAGACCATCGTCTGCACGTTGACGCCTGTACCGAGGTCATGCGAGATACCAGCGGCGTTACGATAATCAACAGCGCGCTTGCCATCCCATGATTTAAAGACCGCTTCAATCGCCAGTTCAAGTTGTTTGAACGGGTCCTGCGGGAATTCCTCGCCAACTTCCTTCTTGAAGATGGTCTTAAATTCCTCAGTGATCGTCTTCCATGCTTCGGCATTGAGTTCTGCGTCGGTCTTTACGCGGTAAACTTTCTTGGCTTCTGTCAGGTAATCTTCAAAAGCTTCATCTTCGATACCCATCACAACCGTGCCGAACATCTGCACCAGGCGGCGATACGAATCAAAAACGAACCGTTCATCTTTTGTCAGTTTGACCATACCGGCTGCGGATTTGTCATTCAGGCCCAGGTTCAGGACGGTGTCCATCATACCAGGCATAGAGAATTTCGCGCCGGAGCGAACCGAAACCAGCAGGGGGTTGGTATCATCACCGAACTTCTTGCCAGTTGCTTCTTCGACAGATTTCAATGCTGTCAGGACCTGCTCCCACATGCCATCCGGGAATTTGCCGATTTTGCTGTAGGTATTGCATGCTTCCGTTGTCACGGTAAAGCCGGGTGGGACATTCACGCCGATGCGTGTCATTTCTGCCAGGTTCGCACCCTTACCACCGAGCAAAGCACGCACGCCGTCCCAGGACCCATCACAATAGGCTTCAGCTTTATCAACATCAGCAAAGCGATAGACCCACGTCTGATCGCCAGTTGATTTTGGCTTCCTAGAGGAGGATTTTGATGTCGTTGCCATTTCTTCATTACTCCCTTGAATAGATTACCCCTAAAGAATAAACGACTACCCAGATTTGTCTGTACGACAAACATCGTGGTTTTCGTGAAGAATGTCATACAAGTTCCGCTAACCATAAATTCTGTGTGATAGCAGCCCCACTTAGGGCCATATGTCACCCGCATCGGATGGCATATTAAACTACTGATACGGTTCTTAGGCGCCTATTCTATAATGTAAGAGAGGACATTGAACTTAATATTTGAGAGGGTCCGTGTCATGGCTGTTGTAAGCTGGGTAAAAAATCTTTTTGGCATTAAAGACTCGGCATCCACCGATGCCTCTGCTTTTTATGCAACCATCTATCCTGAAAGTGTCCGTTACGCTTTAGGCCACAACGAGGCCTATCTCGGTCCAGCCGAGTTTCATGCTCTGGTTCACAACTTCCCTTACGAAGTGGTCTACCTCATGGTCAAGGCGGTTGCTTACTCGCCGGAAAAACAGCGCCAATATATTGAAGACCTGACGCGCATCTATATGCAGGATGACTACATGGAAGACCTCAAAGCCTTCCTGCATAAAGAAATCGACCTGTTGCCAGCGGGATCAGAAGTTCAGGGGACCAAGTTGGCCCAACTCAGCCGCTACGGTGCGTCCTACTGGCAGGATAAATTCCGTACCTTGATTGAAAATGCGATTAAAGAAGATATGCTGGCGGTGCCGCGCATCGTCGCCCATACGCCCTTTATTGCTTATCACCATTTCATTGACCTGTACAAGAACAAGGGCAACGGTCAGCTATCGGTCATCGTCCCTGAATGGATGATCGACCAGGAAAATGAGCTGATGGGTTATAGCATCGACCTGCACGATGGCGTGCATGTGATGCTTCAGCAAAAGGCCAGGTGTTTGCATGGCCATTGGGATTGTATGGGGCATGCCTGCACAATGGACAATCGCCTGTGCCAGCGCAGTTACTTCGTCGATGACACCATCAACACCGGCTCAACATCCAAAAAAGTCACCAATTTCTGGAATTCAAAGTATGGTGCGGATGTCCCGCTGGATCGCATCAAGGTCATCACCAACCTGAGCGATAAACAGGAGTAATTCAGCGCGGATTCTTATCGCACTTGTCGAGCAACATGAATAAAATGAGTCGTCACCCTGCTGGTAGTACTGGTAGGGTGATGTCTTTGATAGCCCAGGAATGTTCACGGAAAATGAGCGTCTGACCGCATTCAGACAAACCGCTTGACAAATTGCCTCTGGCGCGTAAATCTGTTAGGACTCAAATCAAGGCTATCATTGTGAACTTATACATTGAACGTGTACGCCAAATAAACCTTTAACCGCTGACGAGGCACATCATGACCACAAGGAACATCCTGACATTTCTTTTCATTGGCCTGCTGACGATTGGCTTGGCAGCGTGTTCGGGCCTCGCCGGGGAGCCGGAAATCGTGCGGACCCTGGCCCCAACCGAGGCGTCTGCCAGTGTCGACATGCCCGTATCAACCTCATCCGATCCGGCTGTGCTCTTTGCGGAAAATTGTACCCGCTGTCACGGCGATACCGGGCAGGGTGATGGCTCCTTTGTCCAGAGCGGCCAGGTTTCTGATGTGCCCGATTTCACAGACCCGACCTCCATTCAGGACAAATCAGTCGCCGACTACTTCGAGGTCATCACCAATGGCCGCCTGGACAAGCTCATGCCGCCCTGGAATGGCTCCATGAACGAGGCGCAGCGTTGGGCCTTAGCGTTTTACACTTACTCGATGTCATATGATGCCGATACCGTCGCCCAGGGTGAAGACCTGTTCGCGCTCAATTGTGCTGAGTGTCACGGTGAACACGCCGAATCCGATGCTCCCTCTGTCATTGGCCTGACGAACTATACCGAGGTCGATCTGGTGAATTTCGTCAGCACCCACGCCACCGAACAAGAAGTTGAAATGCAGATCGACGCCCAGTCGAGTGCCGCCATCGTCCAGTACATGCGCTCTCTGGCCGCGACCAGCACAGGTACGCAAACACCCGTAGAGTCAGCCTCATCGTCCGATGATTCCCTGACAAGTGCTGAAATTGCCGCGACAGCCCATGCTGGGGCCACATCGGTGGCGGTTGCACCCGATGGCACAGTCGCCACGCCCGCCGCCGCTCAACAGACAATTGGGTTCCTGCGTGGGAACATCATTCAGGGAACAGAAGGTGGGCAACCCGTCGAAGGGTTAGAAGCCATCCTGCATATTTTTGATGCGCAGTTCCAGGAGCAGGTCGCTGAGTACACCGTCGCCGCCGATGGCGCCTATGAATGGACGGAAGTGGTTATTCGCCCGGACTTCGCCTATCTCGTGACTGTCAGCGCCAATGGTGTCCGCTTTAATAGTGATATCATCGTTGGCGACCCAACCTCGGACGAAATTGACCTCGATGTCACCATCTACGAAAGCACCAGCGATACCAGCGTACTGGATGTGACCTCGCACGCTACGCAGTTCAACCTGACCACCCAGGGCCTCTACGTCATCGAAGTTGTTACGCTCGAAAATAACTCTGACCGTATGTATATAGTCGAGGATGAGACCCTCGGACCGGTATCAGTCGCCTTCGACCTCCCAGAAGGTGCCCAGCTTCAGACCGCGCACACCGACTCGACGCGCTATGGTATGTCAGAAGATGGCCGCCAGATTGTCGATACTCAGCCCGTGATTCCAGGTATAGAGCACTACGTTCAGTACTCTTACACCCTGGCGACCTTCGACGAGGCTACCATCACCGAAACCGTGAATTATCCGACCAGCGGACCGGTGCGCTACTTCGTCGAACGCGACACACTGGATATGACCAGTGGTGGCCTGACGCTTGTTGGCGAGCAGGAATTTAACGGCAACGTTTATGAGGTCTACGAAGCGAACGCGCTGCCGACGGTTGGCCAGTCAACGGAATTAGCTTTTAAGATAACAGGCACACCGAGCACGACATCGGGCACATCGTCCACGACCACGCAGGATGGTGTCCCGCGTGAAGCGCTGGCTGTTGTGCTGGTAATCGCAGGTCTCGTCTTTATTGCCGTTGCCGGCTTCATCATCTGGCGCGGACGTCGCGCACCGTCTGCGGCTGAAGAAACGCCACAGTCCATCATGCAGGAAATCGCCATGCTGGATTCCCTGTACGAAGAAGGCTCCATCCCGGAAGCGGTCTATAACAAACAGCGCAAAATGCTCAAAGCCAAGCTCCTCAAGATGATGCAATCCACCGCCGAGTAGCTGAATGTTCTCGCTGCAAACAAAAAACGGCTGCACGTAGAGACAAGTGCAGCCGTTTTTTTGTTGAGTGTGTTCATTCCGATTGATGCCCGCTTATTAATGCATCAAGACGAAAATCCCACTATCAGACAAACTCAAAACTATTCACCAGGTCCTTCGCAGCCTGCATAGCGTTTTTCATGGCTATCTTGCGTATTTCTGGCGTGATATCTAGCGGTTGTGCCCGGACAAAATGCATGTCACTGACGCCACAAAAGCCGAAGATAGCCCGCAGATAGGGTTCCTGAAAATCATAAACATGGAACGGGCTGTTTTCTGAGTAGTCGCCGCCTCGTGTCGATACGAAAATCATTTTCTTTCCCTGCACCATGCCCATAGGTTGCCCTTTTTCGTCATAGCGGAACAGATAGCCAGGTTGCACAATACAGTCTATATAGTATTTCAGGGCATAAGGAATAGAGAAATTCCACATAGGTACACTGACGAGAACGATATCCGCTCCAAGAAATTGGGAAATCAATTTCTCAATCTCCTGCCAGGATTCTTCATGGCTCTTATCGATCTTCAAGCCTTTCATTAGCGTATACTTGGCTTCGATATTGTCGCCTGCAATGGCTGGCAAATCGCTGGCAAAAAGATCGAGCGTCTCAACGTGGAGATCGCCCAATTTACGACGCAACTGCTTGAGTAGACCTTGGCTGATAACGAGAGTCCTGGAACTTTCTTGTCTCGCTGTCGCCACAACATGAAGTAATCTCATTTACTGCCCCCATCTCTAAATATTGACGTAAAGCCAATATGCCAACAACCTAAATATAACATAATAATTAGACAATTGTAAAATAGTAGACTTATGATTAATTATGTATCATACGCTTTGCATAACTCATAAGAATGTGGAAATAAAAAGCGCCTGCATGTGCAGGCGCCTTCTCATAAACTGGCTTATAAACGCTACTGCGATTGCAGCCACGCATACAAATGCGCCAGGTCAAGATCGCTGACATCCAGCACGCTGTAGGCTTTCATATCGGCGGGGCCACGCCGTACCGCCGCCACAAAGTCCTCGAACGACAGAGCTGTATTGGCCAGCGCCACATTCAGGCGACCTTCACCACCTTGGGCGTTGTCACCATGACATTCAGAGCAGTTAAGTGATGCCCACACGGCAGCGCCAGTTTCAGCATTGCCTTCATCAGCACTGACTTCCAGCGTTTGGTCAGTTTGTACGACCACTGCTGGATCAACTGTCGTGATAGCTGTTTGCTCAAACGTGACGAAGAACAGCAAGCCGAGCACCAGCAGCGTACCCACGATGAACGCATACGGGAAGAAGTACATATTCCGCTTGGCGATGGTCTGCGGCGAGGGGTCTTCGTCAATTTGGCCCGCTAATATCTGATCGAGTTCTTCGGCGTGTTCTTCTTCCATAGCATCGTGGGGCAGTCGGCCCGTGAACATGCTCCGGTTAAAGCGCCGGATATGGACGTTCCACATATGCCACGTGACGATTGAAAGCACCGCCAGCAGCGCTTCTGCCGAATGCGCAACGCGCGCCGCCGGAACTGCGCTGCCAGGTAGGAAGTTCGTGGTCGCAATCGGGTTCCACATCATAAAGCCCGTGATGACCATAATCACCGTACCCCATACCACCGCCAGATATTCGACCTTCTCGCCGAAGTTATAGCGGGGTAGGTGCGGATGCTCACGCCGTAGGCCCAGGTTGAAGGCGATCCACTGCAACACATCGCGAATATCGCGCAGCCCAGGGATCATCGTCGCCCGTCGCCCCAGCACGAACAGCTTGTAGGTGAGCAAACCGCCGTGATAAATGGCCTCTGCCATCAGAATGGTCGCCAGAATGCGATGAATGATGCGGATGGACTCAATGCCGCCCATCACGTCAATCATCACCTTGGCCCATTCATGCTCCGCGAATGACTGCGGCAGGCCCGTCAGTGCCAGACCACTGAATGTGACCAGCAGCACGATATGTTCAAAACGTTGGCCAGGGCCAAAGCGCTTGTACGATTCCTGTGCCTCGGCAACCGGTGTTGCAGGATGGCTCTGTACATTCTCAGCCATTATTCGGCACTCCTTCCGCTGAACATTTTCCGTATGCGCCGAATGATGTCGGTTGCAATCAGGAACAGGAACCCACCAACCACAACCGGAATCAGGATTTGATAGAAAAGATTAACCAGGAACATCAGTGGATGGTTATCCAGCGACGGTGGGAAGTGCCCGACCCAACTATCAGGGAAGTCCGCGCTGGCATCTGGATGGCATGTCCGGCAGGTATCCAGCAGATTTTCGCGGATGACGCGGCTGTTCTCGCTGTTCGCCTCAGCGATATTGTGGACGCCATGGCAGTCATAGCAAACGGCCTTATTGGTCGGCACATTTGGGTCTTCCTGATTGAATAGTTGCACTGTCGTCCCATGGAAGTCCGTCAGGTAGCTCTCAAACACATACGTGCTGATGCCATATTCTTCCATCAGTTCGGTGTCGGCATGGCACGTCGCACACAGCTCTGGCGACCTGTTACGGAACAGTGCCGTTGTCGGGTGCTGGATGCCATGGACGCCGTGACAATCAATGCAGGTTGGCACATTCGGATCACCCTCGAACAGGGCCTGCCCGTGTACGCTGTCCCGATACTCAGTGAAAGTGGTCGTATGGCACTCACCACACGTTTCTGAAATCTTCTCGCGCGGTTCATCCGGCGGTTGAATATTGTGCGAACCGTGACAATCCACGCACGATGCTGAGTTCAGGTTGCCGTTGACGATAGCCGAATAGTGAACGCCATCTGCCAAATTTTCAGTTTGATCCACATGGCAGTTTGTACAGGCCAGTGAGGCGCGTATCGTATACGCCCGTGCGGATTCCGGCAGCGGGCTATCGTGTGGGAAGATATCCGTACCGTGACAATCGACACAGCCCAGCGCGCCTTGTTCATTACCGCTTCCGTGTACCGAATTTTCCAACTCAGCCGGATCAACAGCAACATGGAGTTGTGTGCCATCTGCCAGCATCGCCGTCGCATCTGTATCCGCATGGCAGACCAGGCAGAAGCTGTTATCACCCGTCGGCTCGGAAGGCATCGCGCTCTGTGCTTCCTGCGCATGGACCCGTACCGGCATAGCTACAAACAGGTATCCGGTTGCCAGTAGGACAACGCCAACGCCAGCCAGCAACCAGGCTTTAAAGTGAAGTCTAGACATTGCGGTTACCCCTCACAAAGAACGTGTACGCCGCAAACAGGATGATCAATCCGGCAATCCCCAGGATCACCAGCGACGGGGTGGTTAGGGCACCAACGCGCGGAACGCGAGTGGGTGCGGGTACTGGTGTTACCTCGACGTCTGGCAGCACCTCATCAACCAGCATACTGACATCATCGTTGCTCAGTGAACTGCCGCTGATCAGCCCCAGTTCTGTCTCGGCGGACGTCAGCAGCGCGCTTGTGTAAGCATAATTGTGGATACCCTGGCTGCCGTCGCCTTCAACTGCGGCCAGCGCCTGGCCGACCCATTCCGGCGTGTCATCGCCCATATTTTCCTGGATGGCGGCGACGCGGTCAGCCACATTCTGCTGCACACTATCGATCAGTGCCTGCATCTGTTCCGGTGTTTCGACATCGGTGTGGCACGTGGTGCAGGCATCCTGCAAGCCTTCGACATCAGCCGCCGCACCCGGCATAATCGGTGCGAATGTATGGCTGCTGCGTGGGCCGCTCTTGGTCTCGACCAACTGCATATGGCAGGTCAGGCAGTCCGGGCCATCCTCCGCGCTGAAGTGAACACCCTCAACCGGATCGATGCCTTCAACCAGTGGCAAGCCCTCAAATGTCTCCTGCACCGGATGATGAATGCCTTCCGTATCTTCGCTGTCGTAGTGGCACGACACACACAGTGCATACGGTTCGTCGCGCAGATACGTCGCGGCTTCGACCTCATGCGGATTGTGGCAGCTAGCACACGTTACACCGAACGGGAAGCGATCCAACGCATCCAGTGGATCATACTCATCCTCGAATGCCCATTCTTCCTCAAACAGGTAGTTGATGCGCACCTGCGCGACGCTGTGGCAGCTCAGGCAGGCGGCGCCAAAGGCATCGCTTTCCTGGGCATCGGCCAGCGCCGTTGAATGCGATGATGTCAGCCACTCGTTGAACTGCATATTTGGCAGCAGGGCATGGCCTGTCGGGAACCAATGCGTTGCATCATCACCAGGGAAGGTGTGGAACGTATCTTCTGCCAGCAGATCATCACCAGGGTGATAAGCCAGCGGGTAGGGCAGTTCGCCGTCCGGTGACGTGCCGCGAACATGGCATCGGCCACAAACCTGGGCATCCAGCGCGAAATTGATTGCACCGGAAAGCTCGGCATACTCACTGTCGGAAATACTGCTGCCAGCGTCGTCAGCAATTTCAATATGATTGCTACCAGGGCCGTGACACGCTTCACACTGAACGCCTGTTTCTTCCCAGGTCAGTTCGCTGGTGTCGAAGCCTGTCGTATGGCAGCCGACGCAATTCGTCGTGAACTCGTAAGCCGGATCAGGCCATTCCTCAGCCAGCGGCAGGTTTTTCCACTCGCTGTTGATGACATCCCACTGGATCGGCAGCACCATCAGCGTTTCATCATCCAACTCGGTCACGAATGCCTGATAGTGACGGCCCGCGCCCAGCGTAAATGCCACATCACGCAGGCTGATACCCCGTGCTTCGTCTTCACCAGGGAATTGAACCATACCTTCGCTGGCTTCAAAATCGGCCAGCAAAACCTGTGCTGCGATGTCCTCATCGTCTTCAAGGTCTGCTGATGACACCAGCGTCAGCGCATGGTAAGAAGTTTCCAGGTCGCTTGCTGTGGACCGATGGCAGTCGCGGCATTGGCGCGTGCCTTCGTATGTAGCTGGTTCTGCCTCGGCAACTTCAGCCGCTGGCGTAGCATCAGCTTCCTCGTCGCCTTCGTCATCCTGGGCCAGCGAGAGCATGACGCTCATGCCCATCAGCAAACAGCACAAACCTGCTGCCAGGAGAGGCCAGGTTAAAAGTCTTCGCATCATATAGTTCGCCAGTTCTTATTTGAGACTCTTTACAATGATTATGTTAATTCTCGCCTAATTATGCAACAAACGGACCTACGTTCTAATCAACCAAGGGGATGATTGAACATCCCCCTTGGGGATGAAATCGCTCATTTCGCGCATATTTTGGCCCTTATCCGCCATGAATCCACCTGTCGGGGGATACCGAATCATCCTCTGGGTTGATTACCTCATACCCATGCGGTTGTAAGATGAATGTGGGATAAATGCATTTGTTTATCGCTTTGTGTTGGATGCTTTTGCTCTTTTTTAACTAGCGACATGTCTTTTTTTCAAAGACACCGCATCACACTGAGCTAACTCAAGGAGGCTCACTTTTATGAAGAGACACCATTTATTAGCCGTACTTGGGATGGTGTTCATTGTTGCTGGGATGCTCGTGCTTTGGACCCCTGTGTTGGCGCAGGAAGATCCCATCGTCACGAACCCCGCACCTCCCGAAGTATTATCGGGCTACTACGATGCCTGGGTAACCTCACCCCATGCTGACGTAGAAGCAGAAGCCTTTAATCACTGGAACGAAGATGATCCAGTGGAAGTACCTGCCTCTTGTGCGCAGTGTCACTCCACAGATGGCTACCGTGACTATGTCGGTGCTGATGGCACCGAAGCAGGCGTGGTCGACGCGGCTCATGCAGTCGGTATGACCATTACCTGCGATGCTTGCCATAATCCGCAGGCCAGTCACCTCGCCAGCGTAACATTCCCCTCCGGCGTAGTGCTGGAAGACGTAGGCGATGCGACCCGCTGCATGGTTTGTCATCAGGGCCGCGCCTCTGGTCTGTCAGTCGCCAGTGCGATTGCCGAAACCGGCATAACCGATATGAATGAAGTCAGCGAAGATCTGGGCTTCATCAATATCCACTACTATGCTGCTGCTGCATCGCTCTATGGTGGCGAAGTACACGCGGGTTACGAATTTGAAGGCGAAACGTACCAGTTGCGTAACGATCACGTCGAAGGTTACGACACCTGCATCAATTGCCACAATCCGCATACCCTTGAACTCAAAGTCAGTGAATGTGCGACTTGCCACGAAGATGTGGAAAGCGTAGAAGACCTTGCTGGTATCCGTATGCCAGGTTCCTTCATTGACTATGATGGTGATGGTGACATGCGTGAAGGTATCTCTGGTGAAATCGAAACCCTGCAGGAAATGCTATATACTGCAATCCAGACATACGCAGAACAGGTTCTCGAGGCCCCGGTTGAATACAATGCTGGTGCGTACCCATACTGGTTCACTGCCGATGGTGAACGTTATGGTACTTTCAGCCCGCTCATGTCAATCGCGACCTACAACTATCAGGTCTCCAAGAAAGACCCTGGCGCATATGCTCACAATCCGAAGTACCATATCGAAATTCTCTTCGATACCATTTCGGCACTGAACGAGCAGATCGACGCCCAGGTTGACCTGAGCATGGCCCATCGCAATGATCCTGGCCACTTCGATGCCACTGG
Organism: Anaerolineaceae bacterium; assembly: GCA_020634165.1. Classification (GTDB taxonomy): domain Bacteria; phylum Chloroflexota; class Anaerolineae; order Aggregatilineales; family Phototrophicaceae; genus Phototrophicus. The sequence continues at coordinate 2,087,784 of JACKCF010000001.1, forward strand.
CGAACCATTCCGCCACTGGGACGAAGACGGTGAAGTATCAGCATCCTGCGTCAAGTGCCATACCGCAACGGGCTTGCCGTTCTTGCTCGAGAATGGTGTGACCATTGCAATGGAACCGACAAATGGCCTCGCTTGCTCCACCTGCCACGATAATGTCAGCGAAGGCGAATTCTCGCTGCGCATGTCGGACGAAGTCACCTTCCCAAGTGGTGCGGTTGTCAGCTTTGGCGAAGAAGAACCCGCCAACCTCTGCATCAACTGCCATCAGGGGCGTGAGTCGACTGTTAGCGTCAACGCAGCCATCTCTCGTATTGGCGTCGGTGATGATGACGTCTCAGCAGACCTCAGCTTCCGTAATCCGCACTACTTCGCTGCTGGCGCAACCCTCTTCGGTGGGGAAACCCAGGGTGGTTACCAGTATGACGGCGCGGAATACGTCGGTCAGTTCACACATGCACGCCGCGTCGATACCTGCATTGGCTGCCACGATCCGCACGCATTGACCTTCCAGGTCGATGACTGCGCTGAATGCCATGAAGGCGTAGAATCGCTGGAAGACATCCCGAACATCCGTCAGGAAGAAGAAGATGTCGAGCCAGTTGACTACGATGGCGACGGCGATGCAACAGAACCGATTCGTGCCGAAATTGAATCCTTCGAAGAAGCCCTCTACGGAGCGATTCAGTCCTATGCAGCCGATACGGCTGGCACCGAGATTGTTTATAACTCAGATGCCTACCCGTACTGGTTCGATGGCGCAGGTGAACGCTTTAGCGCATGGACGCCACGTTTGCTCCGTGCAGCCTACAACTACACCTACGCTCACAAGGACCCAGGGGTTTACGCCCACAACGCCGACTATGTCCTGCAACTGCTATACGATAGCGCGATGGACATCGGCGGTGAAGACGCTGTCGCAGGCTTCACTCGTCCGGCAGCAATGGACGAATAAGCCTTGAAGTAGCAAAGCAACCAGCATTAAAAAGGGCCGAGTGCAACCGCACTCGGCCTTTTGCTTATCTATGACTGTCTTTGTGCTTACAACGCTTTCGATTGAGAGGCATCCTTCCACCTCATGGGGGAAGGACCGAGGATAGGGGTTTAGCGTTACTTCACAATACCTTCGCGCATAGCCCACAATGCCGCCTGTGTCCGGTCCGCGACATTCAACTTCTGGAAAATATGCTGCACATGCGTCTTGACTGTTGCCTTGCCGACATGCAGGGTATCCGCAATCGCCGCATTATTCATCCCCGCTACAATCAGCTTAAGCACTTCAATCTCGCGCTCAGACAATTGATCGGTGGGCAGGGAAGTCGGCTCTGGGGATGGCTCAGAATGGTCGATATTGGGTTCCAGCGCCTTTGATAGCAGCGACTGATCGAATAGACTGCTCTCACGGGATGCCGCATAAACGGCCTCCACGATCTTGTCTGGCTCCGTCTCCTTCGATAGGTAACCCACAGCACCATCATTAATCGCCCGCGCCAGGTACCCTGGATTGGCATACGTCGTCAGCATAATCACCTTTGTTCGCGGCGATGCCTGCCGGATCGTCGAAAGATAGGTTAGGCCGTCACCATTGCTCATGCGGATGTCCAGCAGCATCACATCCGGCTCAAAGGCACTGGCGACCTCCACCGCCTCCGGGCCGCAGGTCGCCTCAGCGACAACCTCTAATCCCGGACGTGTGAGCAGCATGCGCAGACCCTGCCGCACAATGCCATGATCATCCGCAATAGCTACTCGGATTACACGTTCTTCGACGCTAGTCATATAACGGCCTCTCTATCGTGGAACTGCTGGTTGTCAGGGATTGATATGCGGATAGCCGTCCCTTCACCGGGCATACTATCGATGTCAATCTTGCCTTTTAATAGATTAACACGCTCATTCATCGTGCGGATGCCCCATCCGCCCGTACTTTCTGGTGGCGCATCTGGGGTAAATCCGCGCCCATCATCCTCGATTTTTAGCCGTATGCCATTATGGTTTCGCAGCGAAATATGAATATGCTTGGCTTTGGCATGCTTCAGGATGTTGTTCAGTGCCTCCTGTGTGATGCGATACAGCGTCACGCTCGTCACTTTATCCGGCTCAACATCCAGATGCTCCAGGTCCAGGTCGATGCTGCATCCCCCAAGCTTGGCCACTGTCTGACCGAGTTCGGCAATGGCCTCAACCAGCCCCAGATCATCAAGCACAGTCGGATGCAGCCCTTGAATAATGCGCCGTCCCTCAACGATTGCCTCTGAAAGCACATCATAACCCTGCACAAAAGTATCCTTGACTGGACCATCATCAGGGCAGAGCGTCTGCTGGCACTGATTTAGATAGAAGCGTGCGCCGACCAGTTGTTGTAACAGCCCATCATGCAAATCATAAGCAATCCGCTTGCGCTCTTCTTCCTGCGCCGTAATCAACTTCTCGACCAATTCGCGCTCTGCTTCGCGTTTATCTTCCAACTCCAGCGCCATCAGATAAAACGCCATCGTCAGATCACCGATCTCATCCGGCGGAACCTGTGTCGGCAGGGCAGGCGTCTTATTGGTCGTCCGCATCGTATCGACCGAATCTTTCAACTGCCGGATCGGCTCGACAAAACGGTTAATCACCGTCAGGGCGATGGAAACCACGCACAGCGCAGCGCCAATCGCCAGCAGAGAAAATGTCTGGTAGTACGTACTCAGGTCGGCATAAAGCAGCGCCTGTGGCACATTGCGGAACACGACCAGCGTCGGGCTGTCCTCATCTGGTAAAAGCTGCAAATGCTGGAAGAAAACCACATCGCTGCCATTGCGATACGACCCGAATGAACTTTGCTGCCAGACTAAATTTTCTGAATATGATGGAAGCGGAACATCATCGTCGTCATCTGTATAGTGGATGATTTCGCCACTTGGCAATGCCAGCGCCCAGGATTCTCGTTCTTCCGTCGGCGGAATATGCCGGAAAAGCCAGCCGCCGTGTATTTCTATCATCACAATGCCATCCGGCGTTCTCAGCGCATAGACGATGTTGTGTCGGCCATTATCGCGGCTCAAGGTCATATGCAGGCTGCCGATAGGCGACGCGATGATATTGCGGACGGTCGTCGGGACGTCAACCGCATCAATGGCTTCCCATGTCTGCACGCCATCCGCATCCGACTGTACGAAGACGATAACACGTCCCGCATTGTCGAACGCGATAACCCGCCGATACATCAGGTTCGTTGACGCAAATTTGAGCAAGTCGCTGCGTGTCGCCTGTAGAGTCGCTTCATAGGTTGTGCTGTCTATGGGGGTATCTGCCAGTGCATCCAGGCTGCTGAGGTCTGCCAGATAGAATAGGTCATTGCGGCCATATTCCAGCGTTTCCTGGATGTGTACCGCCTGTCCTAGTACCTGCTGCGACTCTAATTTAACCGCTTCCGCCTGCAACGTCCGCGACAGATGAACATGCCCATACAGGCCGACGCCCACAATGGGTAGCAGAAGCAGTCCCAGATATAAAATCAGTAATTTAGAGCGTAAACTACGGCTGTGCCACAAATGCATCATACGATTGCGACTCAACGGACGATTCAGTAGCTATTATTAGCAGATGCCCCAGGGTACGCCTATTGACAAACGCGGCCTGTATTCCAGACAGTTGTCACAAGTTTCTACTAATGGATGCGATAAGCGCTGAAATTACTCTAAATTTGGGTTTTAGCCCACAAGTATCAGAATGAATGTATATGGGCGCAAGCATGCTGCGCCCGATAATTTTGACAAAGGCATAAGCCTGCTTCTGCTAGAACATGGCTCACATTCCAGAAACACAGCCTATGCTTAAAAGCCAGTCGGAACCCAGGTATTCTTCACCTGGATGGCATGATGCAGGAATTCATGGCTCGCGCCCTGGTGCTCATCTTCCCAATTGCGCGCCATGCCATAATTGACCCAGGTTCGCTTCAGATTGGATACCGAAAGCTGCTCGACAAAATAGCTGCCCTCAGCACTGCCGAAGTACCACATCGCATCGACATCTTCATGTTCAACCAGTGTCTTCGTCAGATGGTCGCGCTTACCCGTGACGATATTCACCACGCCCCCTGGCAAATCGGACGTTTCCAATATCTGGTAGAAGTCCGTCGCCGCCAGCGGATACGCTTCTGATGGAATCGCGATCACCGTATTGCCGCGTGCAATCGCCGGAGCCACCAGTGACACAAACGCCAGCAATGGCGCGTCGTCCGGGCACGCAATGCCAATTACACCCAGGTAATCATGCGTCGCGACCACCAGTCCGGCCAGTGTCGTCTCCTGTACTGTGCCGCCGAATTTATCGGCCCACGCCGCATACGTAAACAAGCGCTCTATTGACAGGCTGACCTCATTTTGTGCCGCTTTTGCGCTGCATCCCGTCATAGACCGCAGCCGTTGCGCGAATTCTTCCTCACGGATCGCCAGGTTCTCTGCGATGTAATACAAAATCTGCGCCCGATTGTGCGGCGTTCGGTCCGCCCAGCCGCGCGCGGCATGGGCTGCTTCCACCGCATCACGAATATCTTTGCGATTGCCGTCGCCCACTTCGCCAACGATTTGCCCCTTAGGATTCAGCACAGGTCGGTTGTAATTGCCATCTGGCCGCTTCTGCTTGCCGCCGATAAACAGCTTGGCTGTCCGGTCAATCGTGGGCGTGCCGTTCTTACTGGCTGATGACGCCACTGGATTGGGTAGGGCAGGTGTCGCCGCTGACCACACTTTTACGTCTAACGTGTTCGGTTCAATCTCCGGCTGAGGGCGTTTTTGCCAGTTGGGTCGCACGTACTCAAACAGACCTTCCTTACCGCCTTCACGTCCGTAGCCGCTCTCACGATAGCCCCCGAACCCCGATGCGGCATCAAACAGGTTCGTAGAATTCACCCAAACGCTGCCTGCTTTCACCTTATGCGCCACTTCCAGCGCCAGATTGATGTTCTCGCTCCAGATGCTGGCCGCCAGCCCATAGCGCGTGTTATTCGCCAGTTGGATCGCTTCATCCGGTGTGCGGAACGTCATCGCCACCAGCACTGGCCCGAAGATCTCCTCTTGCACCACCGTCGAAGCCGGCGACACATTCGTCAGCAGCGTCGGCGGATAGAAGCACCCACTTTGCGGCATCGGAATATCCGGCTGGAAGATGCTCGCGCCTTCATTCACACCGATCTTCACCCAGCGATCAATTGTCTCATACTGCACCGGATCAATCACCGCACCCAGGTCGATGCTTTTATCCAGCGAGTCGCCTGTCCGCAGCTTGCCCATGCGCACCCGTAGTTTTTCTAAAAAGCGCTCAGCGATATTTTCCTGCACCAGCAGCCTGGAACCCGCGCAGCACACTTGCCCCTGGTTAAACCAGATGGCATCTACAAGGCCCTCAACTGCGCCATCCTGGTCGGCGTCATCAAACACGATATATGGCGACTTGCCACCCAGCTCCAGCGATAGCTTCTTGCCCGTTCCGGCTGTCACTTTCCGTAGAATGCGCCCGACATTCGTGCTGCCTGTGAATGCGATCTTATCAATATCAGGATGCGCTACGATGGCTGCACCCGCTTCGTCACCACCTGGCACGATATTCACCACACCTGGCGGCAGGCCCGCATCAGCCACAATCTCCGCGAACAGCAGCGCAGTCAGCGGCGTATAGGGTGCTGGCTTGAGGACGACTGTATTGCCCATCGCCAACGCCGGGCCGATCTTCCACGCGAGCATCAGCAGCGGGAAGTTCCAGGGGATCACCTGTCCAACGACGCCGACAGGCTGGTAACCTGCCATCTCCGTCGCCATCAACTGCGCCCATCCCGCATGATAATAAAAATGCCGCGCCACCAGCGGAATATCAATATCGCGCGATTCACGAATCGGTTTGCCATTGTCCATTGATTCCAGCACGGAAAAAAGCCGCCCATGCTTTTGGATACCGCGCGCAATCGCATAAAGATACCGTGCCCGTGTATGGCCGCTTGCCAGGCTCCAACTCTCGAATGCCTTACGTGCCGCCTTCACCGCATCGTTGACCAGTTCCGTATTGCTATCGACAACCTGCGCTAACGCAGCCCCGCGCGCCGGATTCACGACCGTAATCGTCTCTAGTCCAGCCGGAGCTTTCCACACATTACCAATGAACGCGCCGAAGTGCCGCTCATGGCTGTCTAGCCATGCGTTGGCGTTCTCATCAGATTCAGGGGCAGGTCCGTATTCCATCGTCTCAAAAAGCTCTCTCACGCTTTTGTTAGCAGGGGTACTCATTCTCTGTGTCCCTTCTTAGCCCATTGGCATATGATGCTTGGCAGCATAATGTCCCGTGATATGGTGCGATAGCTGCCGTTCGATGTCGCCCAGCAGGCTGCTCGCCCCAAACCGGAACAACTGCGGTGTCAGCCAGTCGTCGCCCAGTTCTTCTTTCATCAGGGTGAGCCACGCCAGCGCTTCTTTTGCCTTGCGGATGCCGCCAGCAGGCTTAAATCCCACCTTGTAGCCTGTGCGCTCATAATGCTCACGTATCGCCCGCGCCATAATCAGGCTGACTTCCAGCGTCGCATTAACGGATTCCTTCCCGGTCGATGTCTTGATGAAATCTGCGCCAGCCATCATGCACACTTTGCTGGCCATCGCCACATTCCATAGTGGCCCAAGTTCGCCCGTTGCCAGGATAGTCTTCATATGGGCCTCGCCACAGGCTTCACGCATCTCGCAGACCTCATCATAAAGGGCTTGCCAGTTCCCGCGTAGAACATGTTCGCGTGTGATGACGATGTCAATTTCCTTGGCACCTGCTTCAACAGACGCATGGATTTCCTCAATGCGCAGCTTAAAAGGATTAAGCCCGGCAGGGAAGCCTGTTGACACTGCTGCAACTGGAATAGATGTGCCTTCTAGTGCTTCCAGAGCATCCTGGATGCGCTCGTGATACACGCATACCGCACCGACAGTGATTCCTAAATCAGCGACACCAAGCGCTTCCAAAACATCCTGTCGGACTGGCTGGCGCGCTTTTGCTGCCAACCGCTTGACGTTGCTTGGCGTATCGTCACCTGCTAGCGTTGTCAGATCAATGCACGTGATCGCTTTCAGCAACCAGGCGGCCTGCCAGTTCTTCTTGACTGAGCGCCGTGTGGTCAATGTTGCCGCCCGCCGATTGGTCGCACTGGGGTTAACATGCGTATCAAGAACAATATCCAGGTCCAGTGGCATAATCGGGTTTCGGTTGATCGCATGCGAAATTTCTGTTGTGGCCATAAGTTTATTATCCTGCGGTGAACCCATCTTTTGGCCGATTATACTCGCTGTGCCTGCAATTGACGAAGCACTTTAACCACTTGTAACTTGGTCGTAAAAACCTTAACGTGGGTATCCTTTGCGGTCAGCAAGTGACTAATGTCATGCCATCCCAAAAATAGCTTCCGATGTAATAATATGGCTAATAATGTACTATGAGTATTATTACTCTATAAAATTTAGAAAATGGCCATCAATACAAACACGTACATCACCAACTGACAAGCGAAACGCCATATGAACAAACGCCTGATCTTTCGACTGCTGCGAACCTATGCCCAGGTCTCCTTAGATGGGAAAGAAAAAAGCCTTCAGAAGGCCGGCCTGGAATTCCTGATGTACCTGACCATTAAAGACGAGCCAAAATATGATCGCGCGGACCTGGCACAATCGCTCTATGGACGACCAGAGAATGTGCTTGTAGACCCCGATCCAAAAGGACATCTGAGAAAAGGGGTGCTTCCTAAAATCCTTCAGGAAGTCAAAGATGTTTGTCTCTACGAAGTACACCAGGCAACAATTGGATTCGATAATTCTGAAGTGTGGGTCGATGTTGTTGAATTCCAGAAACTTTCACAGATTGATAAATCTCTGGAAGGGGATTTTATTCCCACAGAGCAGCTAGAGGCTCTACTCTCTGCCGTAGCTCTCTACGAGGGTGATCTTGTCAGTACCTACAAGTCGGATATTCACGAGATTAACGACTGGCTCCTGGATACTCGTCTCAGCCTGAGAACGCAATTTCATAGCGTTTTAGAGCGCCTCATTCGACACTATATCACTGTCGGCAGTTATGAGGAGGCGCGTGTTCAGGCGGAAAAATGGTGGGCACGTGATCGCGATAACATGACGCCTTTGCAGTTTCTGATCTGGTTGAGTGCCCGCCTGCACTTGATGGACCGCTTCCGTCACTATTTGACCGAGCTGGACGAACTGCAAAAGACCCAGTTCGTTCCCTTTGGCAAAGTAGCCGATGACTGGCGGATATTGATAGAACTGGGGCACGAGCCAACCATAGATGACATCGGCATTAAGGGGAGGGCGCGCTATAGCCCAAGTGACCTCCTGAACATAGCCAAACAGCATGTGGTTGGCTATGACCGGCAGTTGATAGACATTTTCGATCATTTGATTGTCCGTCCATCCGATGGTCTCTGTGTACTATTAGGCGCTTCCGGTTCCGGTAAGTCGCTTGTCGCCGAGGCCGTTGCGCTGACTTGGGAACACCTCGGTGATACGAAGAAGTCCATACATATTGCCCTGACCCAGGATACGCACCCCGACGATATGCTTGACCAACTCGCGTCGGCTCTTGAACGGCCCCATCTTCATAGCTTGATGTTCCACAGCAAGCGAGAGAGCATCCGTGAACTGCTTCAGCCCGACACGCATATGCTCATCTTCGATCAGGATGAAACAGGTGATGTTTTCCCGCAGGAGATCATCGACTTAATCGCCTATTTTTCACAGGGCGTACCTGTTTTGGTTTGCACTGAGGAAGCCTGGGATACTGTCGAACCGATCAGAATATGGCCGGTCAGCGCGTCGAACATCGATGATCTTTTCTCTAAATTCCGTATTGCCAGAGGGACTGTCAGCATTCGCCATCACGAACGCGATCTGGTTAATATTTGTGAAGGTGAGCACGAAAAGCTTTTCCTCCTGGCAAATACATTTGATATTCATGGTCTGTCATTAGAAGAAGCGCTTCAATCCATCAAGCAGATGTCCGGTCCTGATCCGCTTTTGAGTTGGCTGTGGCAGCAGCTTGATGCCTCTCACCATGATGCTCTGACGGTCATTGGCATGTTTGACCCAATTCAGCGTCCGGCTGAAACTGAAATTGCTGAGATACTCGGCATACCAACGGCACAGAACATCATGGTCCTGCAAGACCTCAAGCGGCGCGGCATCATCGAAGTGATCGAGGGCCGTATCAGAATCGCGGGCACTTTGTATCGCTTCCTCAAGGAAGAGATCCACTCCAAATCAGGCTCAGATGATGTCATAAACCATATTCAGACTCGCTTTGTCGAATATCAGCTAGCGCTGGCAAGTGCCTACATCGATCAGCCGCAGCAACTGGATCGCGACAGGCGCAATATCGTTAAGGCCTACGAAATTGCCATCCACCAGGGGGCGAACTTTGATGCCGACATTTTCGGTGAATTCGTCCGCTATCTACAGGGTAGGGGATATCGTGCGAAGGCATGGGCACTCATCAGCGAGTTCAGCCAATCGGATCGGGATTGGAACAATCGGACTGGCCTGGAACTGCGCCGGATCATGGCGGAAATCGTTCTTAACCAGGGTGATGCGATCAAAGCCAGAGAAATGGCCGAACAAACCCTAAACGATGCACTGCCATTGGATGATAACTGTTTACTTGGCCGTATCTACGAAACGCTGGGTAAAATACATCGGCTGGAAAGAAGTGATCAGGCGATGGGCCTTTTGGAAAATGCCTGCTATCACGCCTACCGTGCTGAAGATGCCTACGTACTCGCAACGGCGCACGCCAATATGGGCGGCATCGCCTGGAGCCAGGGCAAGCCTGATGATGCCATTGTATATCTGAAGAAGAGCCTTGAGTTCGCAGAAGGCAGCGAAGCGTTCCTGCCCATCGAGAATTACGCCGCCACAACGTTGGCAATCATCGAGTTAGAGAATGAAAACTATGACCTGTGCCACGAATATCTCCAGACGGCCCAGGACACAAGTCAGGCAATGGGCAATGTTGAGCGAAAGGCATTTACCCAGCTCAATCAGGCTGCGCTCCATTTTGCATTGCGTGAACCAAAGCAGGCGCTGACATTACTTGAACAGGCGCTTCTCACTGCCAGGAACATCGAAAACACATCACTTGAGATGAGCGTTATCCGCAATATGGGACGCAATCACCTTCTGCTTGATCACCAGCTAGAAGCACAGAAGGAACTGCGTCAGGCGCTGCTTTTGAGCAAATCCACTAACGACAAGCGATCAGAGGCCGCCATTCTGATCGACCTCGCCCGATATTGGTTTACCTACGCAAGATGGCCGGAAGCCGAGAAATTCTATGAAAGCGCGCTGTGTGCCGCCGATGAACTACAACATGCAGTCCTGACGGCAGAAGCGATCTACGGCCTGTGCCTGACTGAGATCATGGCCCGTTCCATCATCGAGCTTGATGACCCCGAAGATGTCCTGATTGGCTCAGCGACTAAGCTAAAGCAGTCGTTAAGCCAGATACAGCAGACTGTCGTTGAAGCCGAACACCTGTATCAGGCAGAGAGATACTTCCGCAAAGGACCGGACAATGTCCCCGCGCTTGCCAATCGGTCCTTCGTCGAGCCGATTGTAAAGTGGATTTTAGGCGATGGTGACACGCCAGTTCATCACTAAATAAAAAAGGATGGAGTTATCCTCCATCCTGCATTCTTCTATTCGATTCCCAGGTTTAGCCGCAGCAGATGCCAGGATTGCCGCCGCCATCGGCCACTTGTGCCGGCACGTCAACGCCAGTGATGTCGTTCAGGCTTGCGGCAATTGGGCTGGCGACCAGGACGATAGACACGAGTGCAACAGACAGCCAGTGAATGAGACGTTCCATTTTGAAACTCCATAGGGTTAAGAATGTGGACATAAGCAGGTACAGGGGCGCCAAACCTTCTCGGTTTGGCTTCCCGACCTGGGTTGTCCGCACGCCCTTGTGATCACCCTGGCCAGATGTGCTCACAGGTAGAGCGGACGCCTTGGCAGCAACCCTTTTTGCGATTCCTGCCTGACCTAAACAGCACAAGTGCACTCGTCACGTCTGAATTGGCCTTACATGCTCAACCTTATGAAATTGCCGTATACGGGGTCCAGATACCTGGCGACAAAAATGCGACAAACTGCGCAATGGTTTCTCAACAAAACGCCATTTGCGTGAATTTAGAATTAACGGGAACGCCTTTTCTGTCTAAATAGGTCCTGTTTTGGGGAGATAATCGAGTTTTTCGGCAAACACAAAATGCTAGTAAGCTTATGAGTAATACTAAAAACAAATCGTGTAATCGTTTACAAATTATGAAGTGGGTAAGGGGAAAAATTACGAATTCTCTCAATTTGATGACGATCTAGTGACGATTGTGGCGCGCCAGGTCGTTAAGCTCTAGTGCAACTAGAGCTTAACGAGGAGCCTTGAAAATGGGGAAAAAGAATAGTCGGATAAAGTATGATGTTCTGGCGCGCATAACAACCGAATCATCTTCATTTCTATCCCTCAATGATGCAGCCCGCGTGTTAGTGGCAAATGCGCTTGTTGCGCCATCTCAGGGCCAGATTCGTTTATACGTCTACAATGATGATGCCGACCCTGTGCGGCCCTTTGCACCTATCCAGCAGCTCAACCTGCTTGAATGGCTCGGTCTCAAGACAGAATGTGTACACGAAATGACTGAGAATTACCCACACACCCTCAGCCGTCGCAAAGACACATATCAGGAATACTTTTTCTGTCTTTATGACGCGCTCTTTGCGCGCTGCTGCTTCTGCTCAGTGCACCTTGACGACGCCCTCTGCAACAGCGATCAACTGGGCGAATCGTACTGTGAGGCTTTCACGCCTGAGAACTTGGTACAGCATTTGGAAGAGGGGGGCACCTTCGTTGCTCGCTTTAACACCGACCGCCTTCGTCGTCGCGTCGGCAGCCAACTTCGTGACCAGAATGTAAGGGATTTTGTCCTCATCACAGCAGATGGGATGGCATCACCCTATTTTGCGCATGTAGTCGATGCCATTGACTTTGGGGTTACGCTCGATGTTAGGGCGTCTGCTACAAAAGCTGATGCAGCATACGAGGAGTATCTTTACGCGGCATTCGGTGCGAATCGGCCAGCGGAGGTTTTTGTGCCCAATATCATTGATGTGAACGCGCGCACCATGTTTGAGGATGCTTCTATCGACGCTTTGCAGGCGCAGGGCTTTGTCCCCCAGGCGATCATACATTATCTGGCCCAATTGCTCTGGCCGGACCTTCGCATCAAACCGTCTCACTCAGTCAAGGGCCTGCTGGCTCAGGTCAAGGGGCGCCAGCCAACCAGTGATGCGATTTACTTCAATGAAGCGCACTTATACGAGGTGCAGCAGTACTACGTTACCAGTCTCTGAACGGACCTGCTAACCGTGATGGCGCGCGGCTTCCTTGCCCGACGTACTAGGTGGGAGCGTGCGCCATTTAAATTTAGGTAGCCACTGATTTTCTTTGGCCTCGACGCGATCTGCAACAATCTTGCCCAGCATGGGCGCAAACTTGAAGCCGTGCCCACTTCCACCGCTGGCGATGTAAAGGCCCTCTAGCTCAGGATGCTGATCGATGAGCAGATGTTCATCCAGCGTGTCGCAGTACAGGCAGCGCCGCGTATAAACAATGGGCGCATCGGCCAGGGCAGGGAAAGTACTGCGCAGGAAGTGCCGCAAATTAGCCTCATCGGCTTCATAGACCACGCGCTCATCATGTTCCGGATGCAGAACCTTGCCCACGCCATGATTGGCCACTTTGATGACGCGCTCTGTCGGATGCAGCGGAAAGCCATACCAGCCTGTCCGCGCGACATCCGCCGTGAATGTGGCAAAAAGCGGTGGTGAGAATAGCTCCGGTTGGTCTGTTTGCAGATGGAACACCGGATGCCCTGTAATCCGCATCAATGGGGCGAGTTCCGGCAGCAGGACGGGCGTCCATGCCCCTGCCGCAATAACGACGATCTCCGCACTATATTCGGTCCCGTCTTCGGTACGAACCCCTGTCACAACACCGCCATCAACAAGGATTTCTACGGCTTTTTGTCCACTAAGGAACGTGACACCCTTACGTTTTCCCTCGGCAATAAGCGTTTCGACCACGCGACCACTTTCTGCGAAGCCGCCCAGTTTGTGATAGAACCCATCAACGTAGTGCCCGGCATGCCATCCTGGGAATTGTTTTGCGATGTCGTCTGCGTTCAGTCGTTCCGGTTGATGCCCACGTTTGAGCAGCATCTCATAGCTGTCATATTCAAAGCCACCAGGCTGCATTGGCTCCTGCGTGAACATGGTGACGCCAGTTTCATGGTATAGAGTTTTATCAGCCAGATCATTCCATTCACGCCAACCAGGCAGGGACGCCTCGACCAGGGCCATGTAATCTTCGTCAGTACCATACTCCATCCGCACAACTTTGCTGATGTCTGTCGAGGCGGCCAATGGATGGGGTAGTGGCCCTGGGTCGATGACCATTACCCCTGCGCCACGTTCAGCCAGTTCAAGTGCCGCCGTGACGCCAAAAATGCCCGCACCTACAATCAAAATTTGTGTGGATTTAGCCATAATTTCTACTTTGTCGAGCCTGTCTTTTAGAACTTCACTAAGCGCAAAGTCTGTTATCTATTCCCGTTAGTGAGAGCATTTTGTAGGGGCAAGACATATCTTGCCCGATCCACAAGCTGCAATATATTGGCCTGCTCCCAATCCATAACGCAGCCAGCTTTATTTCCTTTTGCTACCGAGAGCCAGAACGAATCACTAAATCCCTGCCCTGGGGGAGGGATTCAGGGTGAGGGCTAAAAAGTGTCCCCTTCATCAATCACACCAATAATCGGTCGACAGCCGCCTTCAACTGCGCATCTGCATCCGTCAACCGTTGATTGGTCATACTGAGCCAATCCTCATCTGCGTCGATGTCTTTCGCCTGTTGATCCAATACAGCTTGCGTCGCTTCCGGTGAGGTACCCCCGATGCCCGTCCGCTTATTGACAAATGCCACCGGATCGAGTGCCGCCTGAACAATAGTCTCGTCCAGTTCCAACGGCGAATCCAATACCTCGGTCGATACAGTCGCCAGCACTTCCGCCGTAATATCTGCCGGAGCCAGATGGTTGGCCAGCGCATAATTTACCGTCTTGGAAACAATTGAATGTGCCTGCCGGAAGGGCAAATGGGCTTCTCGCACCAGCGTATCCGCTAACTCAGTTACCGTTGTGAAGCCCGCAATCGCCCGTTGTAGCAGATGATCGACGTTGATGTGCAGTGTGTCGATGACCGCCGCATAAAGCTGTAAAATCTCCTGTGCTGTTTCCAGGCTGCCGAACAACTGCGGGAAAATCTCGTCCTCAATATCCTGCGTATCCCCGAACGGAATGCTGTGGCATTGCAGCACAACTGCGTTAGCGAACCCAATCATGCGGCTGATACGCGCCCGAATGTGTTCCAGCACCACTGGGTTACGCTTCTGCGGCATAATCGAACTGATCTGAATGAAGCTGTCATCAATCCGTATAGCGCTGCTCTCCTGCATTGCCCAGAACAACATATCGTGCACAAACCGCGACAAATTAATGCCAATACTCGTGCAGGCCGATGCCGTATCTGTCAGGTTATCCGACGAGGCGATGCTGTCGTACGTGCTCTGCATCACACCACCGAATCCCAACAAACTCGCGACCAGTTCGCGATCAACAGGGAAGCCTGTTCCGGTCAGCGCTGCCGCTCCCAATGGGCTTTCGTTGTTTGTGTTGTACGCAAATTGCAGACGCTTGGTATCCCGCTCCAGCACCGATAATATGCCTGCCAGATAATGCGCCATCGTGCTTGGTTGTGCCGGCTGCGTATGCGTATACCCTGGCATGACGGTCTGCGTATGCTCTGATGCCAGCGCATGCAAACTTCGCCGCAGTGCAATCAGGTCCTTTATCGTCTTTAGCAGTAAAGGACGCAGCGCCAGCCGCGTCAGCGCATAACCCAGGTCATTTCGGCTGCGCGCCAGTTGAATATTGCCGCCATACGCGACCCCGGCATGCTCGATCAGCCGCTGTTCAATCGTAAAGAACAAATCCTCCACGCCGGACTGATACCCTAAATTTTTGAGGCCCTTTTCTTCGACATCATCCAGGGCCAGTAACAGGGCTTTTGCATTCTCCTCAGACATAATGCCGCACTGCGTCAGCATGACCACATGCGCCCGATTCGCCGCTAGCATCGGTTCGTAATAATAAGTCTCCGCATCCCTGAAAAACGGTTGCAGCACGTACTTCTCATAAAGGGGATGCGGGAACTTGGACGATGTCTCGGCCATGCTTAACCTTTCAAGCCGGTCAGGGCGATGCCTTCAATAATATAGCGCTGGAAGAAGATCACGATCAGCAGCAGCGGAACCACCGATAGGGTAGCCCCCGTCATGATGAGATGCCAATCAGACCCGGATTCTGTCGAAAAGAACTGAATGCCCACTGGCAGCGTGAACATCTTCTGTGAGGATGTCACGATCAGCGGCCAGATAAATGCATTCCAGTTGCCCAGGAAGTTGAAGATACACAGGGCACCAATCGCAGGCAAACTCAGCGGAACCGCGATGCGCCAGTACAGCCCGAACTCGCTCACACCGTCGATGCGTCCGGCATCAAGTAGTTCATCTGGCACGCCCTGCATAAACTGCCGCATCAGGAAGATGCCAGCCGCCGTAATCATGCCAGGGAACGCAATCCCCCAATAAGTATCGACCCAACTGCTGCCGATAATCGGGTGTACCGACATGATGTACCAGGGAATGATGAGCATCTCTGTTGGGATCATTAGCGAACTAAGAATCAGAATGAAGATAATCCGTTTGCCAGGGAACTCATACTTGGCAAAGACATATCCCGCTAGGCTGTCGAAGAACGCCACGCTGACGGTCGTCATCACCGCCACAACAATCGAGTTCAGGTACCAGCGCGGCAGTTCCGTATTGAACAACACCTCGCCGTAGTTATCGACCGTCGCATCAATCGGGAAAAAGTTGGACTTGGTGATTTCTGTCACCGGCTTAAACGAGGTCGAAATCATCCACATAAATGGTACGACCATCGTAAATGCGATCAGCGTCAGCACCAGATAGGAAAATGCCTTGTACTTCCAGTCCCCTCGGATGCGCGTCGGGCGGCTGTCGCTCTCGAATAGGCTTTTACGCCGTTGTGCTATGGTTGCCATCTGCCTATTCTCCTTACGTCTTAACCAGGCGGTTGCTGACGAACATCTGAATCACCGTGATGCTCATGATGATGCCAAACAACACAACGGTCAGGGATGCCGCATAGCCCATATTCAAACCCTGGAACGCCTCGCGATACACTCGCAGGACCACCGTCGTCGTACTGTTGAGTGGACCGCCGCTGCCCTGGTCTGTCATCGCATACACAGGTGCGAACATCCGCAGGAACGAAATCGTCTGTAACACCAGCAGATAAATAATGCTTGGGTTAAGCAGCGGCAGCGTAATCTGCCTGAAGGACTGCCACCGACTTGCGCCATCGACCTGGGCCGCATCGTAATACGTCCTCGGAATTTGCTTCAATCCCGCCAGGAAGATAATGATGGCGAAGCCCAATCCCTGCCAGATGACCATCGCCAGAATACTGGGCAGCGCCTGCTGCGGACTTTTTAAGAACGGCTGCTGTGGCAGGGAAAAAGCCTGTAGCAGCACATTAAACACCCCGAATTGCGGTTGATAAAGCATTCGGAAGACCCACGCAATCGCGATGGTGGATGTCACAAATGGTAGGAAGAAGAACAGACGATAAATCGTGCCAAAAATGCGAATTTCATTCAGCATCAGCGCAATGCCCAAAGCCAGTAATAACTGGAGGGGGACGCCCAGCGCCACATAGACTGCTGAATTGCGGAATGCAGCCGTAGTCACGGAACGCGGATTGCTTAATTCGTCAAAGAGTTCTTCGTAGTTGGCCAGGCCAACAAAGGGTTGTTCTTCTGAAAGTGGGTTGTAATCGTACAGGCTCATCTGGAATGCAGAGAGCGTAGGGTAGATGCGAATATATGCGAAAAAGATGATCGGAATCAGCAAAAAGATATATGCCCAGATCACCTTTCGCTTGGCTAGCGTCAATCCCGACATAAGGCACCAATCGAAATGAACATTCTGACAGCATGGTGTGTCACCCGCCCATAGGGCGCTGTGGCGATATAGGAAATGCGCCGGACATTGCGGCCCGGCGCATCAGACAGATTAGGTTAAAGCTGATCGGTTATTCGTCGCGGCCAGCCCAGTAATCGTCCAGTAATTCTTGCTCGACGATAGCGGCTTCGTTCAGAGCATCGCACGGGTCCATACCAGCTAGGCGAACCTGATCGAAGGCATCCATCATCACCTGACGTTGTGCGCTTTCGTCAACGAAGAAGGTCGCATAGCTGTATTCCAGGCCAGCGGCGAAGGCACCCAGGATCGGGTCTTCCAGCAGGGCCGGGTCGCTTGCGGCTTCCAACTGTGCCGGAAGTTCACCCACGTTATTGACCCACAGCGTACCTGCGTCAGCAGTGGTGATGAACTGCAAGAACTTAGCAGCAGCTTCCAGACGTGCCGGATCAGCGGCCGCGCGGCGGGTAATACCATGCGTCCAGTAGGAACCGAACGTATAGTGCTCACCATTCGGGCCGACGGGCAGTTCAGCGACACCGTAGTTCAGGTCAGGATTATTCGCGGCAATCGTACCGATGCGGAATGAACCGTCGATATGCAGCGCTTCCTGGCCATTGATGAAGGCTTGTGTCGCATCGGTGAAGAGATCATTGCTGCCGGTCTTGTAGTCAGTCTCGAATGCGGTCAGGTAAGCGAATGCTTGGCAGCCTTCTTCGCTGTTATAAAGGACAGTACGATTCTCTTCATCATATGGAACGCCACCATACTGGCGCAGCAGCACTTCGCGGAACCAGTGATGCGCCTGACCGGAAATCTGTGCGGCGTAGCCTTCACTCGTGATGTTGAGGATGTCCGTGCCGCTGCCATCATAGGTGGTCAGCGCCTGTGCCATCTCGACAAATTCGTCCAGCGTCGTTGGTGGTTGTTCCGGGTCGAGGCCTGCGGCTTCAAACAGGTCCTTATTCCAGAACAGGGCCAGCGTACGAACAGCGGTCGGGATTGCCCAATATTCGCCCTCAAACTTGGACTGGGCGACCATCGGCGAGAAGTAGCTCTCGATCCACTCTGCCGGGAAGTATTCCTCCGGTAGCGGAACCAGATAGCCCGCATCAACGAATGCCGGAATCCAGCCATAGAACAGGCTCACGACATCCGGGCCGACGCCTGCCGGGGCAGATGCCGCCAGTTCATCGCGGAAGTTGTCATACGGAATATCGCTGTTGTGGATCACGCGAATGTTGGGGTTTTCGGCTTCAAACTGCTCGATCAGCATGTCCATTGCCGTGACACGCGCTTCAAAATTGTATTGCCAGTATTCAATCTCAATAACATCGTCTTGTGCTGTCACAGCGAAGCCAACGGCCAACGCCATAATGAGCAGCGCTGCGACGAAAACGAAACGGGACCTTCTCATAGTGCCTACTCCTTGTCAACGACTCATAAGATTAATAATCAGCCGGCTCGTTAGTCGCGGGCTGTTACTAAACAGAAGGGAAGGACGCTAATCTTGCTTGGCGTGCAGGTCGATGTTGAACAACCTTGCGGCATTCCCACCGAAGATCGCCTGTAACTGGTCATCCGTCAGGCCAAGCTCACGGCAGTCGCGGATTTGATCTTCAAGATAGCGCACGGCGAACCCACGCGGGAAGTAGCTGGAATCTGTACCAAAGATGATGCGCTCCGCACCAATGGTTTCGACGTATTTGCGGAACAGCTTTTTAACCGTCCAATCGCCATCGACCCAGCGCACCCATTGATTGGACCCGCACGTATCAATGCTGACGTTGGCACACGCCCAGCAGAGCTGCAATGTCTCCCGAATCCAGGCACAGCCAAAATGGGGAACCACGAAATTGACATCAGGGAAGTCTTTGGCGACGTTGTGCAGCTTGAGGGGGTTGATATTCTCATGCCACGCGATACCGCCGCCACCGCCCTGGATACCAAAGTGAATCAGCACGGGAATATTGTATTCAGCACATACTTCCCACACGGGGTAGGCAGCTTCATCTTCAATTGCTCGGTCGAGGTTCGGCGCCAGCAGCTTATAGCCCTTCAAACCCAGCTCAGTGATCGCCCGTCGCAGTTCATCGGCAGCGTTATCCGCAAACGGATAGTTATGTGCGAACCCGATAAACTTGTCCGGGTACATACTGATGACTTCAGCCAGATTATCGTTGCCGCCACCGGTTACGAAACCAACCGCGCGCAGTCCGTACTTGTCAATTTCATCTGCCCAGCGTTTAGCCTGGGTCGCATCATCCGGCGGATTCTGCTCCGGTGGATCGAAGCCCCATGTCAGGCGCCATTCCTTGCTGTAAGCCATAGCCTGCTCACGCGCAATCTTGGCTCGGCGTTCGCCGCGACGTTCTAAATATTGCTGACGAGCGTCGGGTCCCATGCCAGTAAACCAGGGCTTACTGGTGGGGAAGTGGGTGTGGAAGTCGATGATTTCGAGGTCGAGGTACATGTAGCCACCCTGCATTTGGTGTGTAAAAAATGACTGCTAATAATTTAACAAAATCTTATAGCTTCACATGGACCAATATAACCAACCGCTATACCCTCGTCAAATATTGGGCTAAGGGGACTGGCGTCCGGTGAACTCATTCTCTTACTTGCAGGGCATGTATCGTTTCACCTGTCTGGACGCGCCAAAGGGCCGCATATAGACCATTCATCGTCAGCAGGTCTTCATGGCGTCCACGCTCGATAATGCGGCCATTTTCCACCACAAAAATCACATCCGCATGCCGAATAGTCGATAATCGATGCGCGATCACAATCGTCGTGCGGCCAACGATAATGCGCTCTAACGACCGCTGGATGGCAGCTTCTGTTTCATTATCAACGGAGGAAGTAGCTTCATCTAATACCAGCACAGGCGGGTCTTTGAGGATGGCCCGTGCAATCGAAATACGCTGCCGCTGCCCGCCGGATAGCTTTTGGCCACGCTCACCAACGATGGTGTCATAGCCTTGCGGCAGCCCAATGATGAACTCATGCGCTTCAGCCACTTTTGCCGCTGCGATGATAGCCTCATCACTGGCCTCGAAGGTGCCATAGGCGATATTCTCGCGCACCGTTCCATGGAACAGGAACACATCCTGGCTTACCAGACCAATCGCATCGCGCAGGTCTTTCATCTTGAGGTCACGCAGATCATGCCCATCCAGCAAAATCGCGCCTTTAGTAACTTCATACAGCCGCAAAATCAGCTTGATGATCGTACTCTTGCCTGCACCTGTAGACCCGACGATTGCGGCTGTGTCTCCCGCCCCAATGGTAAAGTTCAGCCCCTTGATGACTTTAGCGCCGTTCTTGTACTCAAAATACACATCGTCAAAGACGACTTCGCCTTTGACCTCGGCTGTCGGCAGGACCACATCACCGTCGAATAATTCCGTTTCAACATCCAGCAGGTCCATAATGCGCGCTGTTGACGCCATCGCTCGCTGATACAGGTCGAAGGTTTCGCCGAGTGTTGTCAGCGGCCATAACAGGCGCTGCGTCATAAAGACCATCGTACTGTAAGCTGCGACGGCCAGCCCGCCTTGCAGCACCAGATTGCCGCCGAAGATCAATATCGCCAGGAACCCCGCCACAATCGCCATACGAATGATCGGCGTGAAGGCCGCACTCAGCACAATTGCGCGCCGATTATAGTGCTCATAGGCATGGCTTTCACTCCGAATCCGTTCGACCTCATGGTCTTCGGCAGTAAAGCTCTTAATCGTCGTGATGCCGCTCAGATTATTGCTCAACTGGCTGTTGAGAATGCTGACCTGCTCACGAACGGCCCGATAACGGGGGCCAATCTGCTTCTGGAACCACATCGAGCCGTAGATGATGACTGGCACAGGCATCAGGGCCATCCAGGCCACGCTCGGCGCCAGCATAAAAAATGCCGCGCTGATGACGATGACGGTTGTTGCTACCTGTAGCAGGCTGTTCGCGCCAATATCCAGAAAGCGCTCCAACTGGTTGACGTCGTCATTGATGATCGACATCAGACTGCCCGTGCTCTGGTCTTCAAAATAGGAAAGGTCGAGCGATTGCACATGCGCATATGTGCTGATGCGCAGTTCGTGCTCAATCGTCTGCGCCAGCCCACGCCAGATCAGGCGGTTAAGGTAATCGAACAGCGATTCCAGTATCCAGATGATGAGCGTAATCACACCCAGCACCAGCAACTGTGTGAAGACATCCGGCACGCCTAACCGTGCCAGCAGTGAATTTTGCTGTTCAACGACAATATCAACAGCCACGCCAATCAGGGCAGGCGGTGCCAGATCGACGATTTTGTTTAATATTGAAAAGATGCTGGCGAAGATGACGCGCTTACGATGGTGCCGTGCATAACTAAGCAGGCGGACAAAGGGATGCTGTTTTGTTTTTTGGCTCATAGGATGACGTCAACGACTCTAGGCTTCCAGTTGATATGGTATTTATTGTAACGATTTCACAACTTCGCTATAGGTCCACTGCCACCGGATCGCATGAGAATTCCATGATCTACATTGTTCTGCCTAGTCGGCAGGTGTAATATACTTTTGGGATTGTGGAAGCATAAACAACTTCATTCTATCTAATGGGATGATGCACGGTACGATGTCTGTCTTCATCGGTTCATAGTCTGCTTTCGCGTATAACGTCGCAAACTACTGCTGGTAGGATTGCGTTTTTTGATTTTCCCAACAGCAATCTGCTGATAATCGCCCCCTTATAAGGAGAGATGCCTTAATGCGTTGGCTATTCGATCTGATTACACGGTTGTCGGTTCGCTTCCGGCTCGTGACCTTTGCACTGGTGATCTTGCTGATGGTCCTGGGTGGGGTAGCTGCCTCGGAACTTCAGCAGGAGTTGTTGCCCCCGGTAGAGTTCCCGCAGACGATCATTCTCGCCCAGGTCTCTGGCATGACCAGCGATCAGGTGCGCAACATCGTCACACAGCGTCTTGAATCTGAACTCGATACCATCCCTGAAATCGTTAACATCGAATCGACGACGACGGGGTCCTTTGGCGCGATCATCATCGCCCGCAACGATTTCGGCCAGGACCAGCAGCGCCTGCAAGACGAAATTCGTCATGCCTTCGACAATGTATGGTTCCCGCGCCGCTCAATCAGACCAGCCGAGGGCCAGGATGTATTGGCATTCTCCACCGCACTTCTCTCAGAATTGCCTGGTGATGTCCTCATTTATCTTTCGGCGCGTAATGCCAATTTGCCATTCCAGCTATCGCCGGAAGTCTGGCAAACACTCAACGATGACGCATTCAATAGCCTCGTTGGTTATCTCGCCAACCAGACCGAGCAGAGTGGTAACGCCGAAAAGACGGCTCTTCAACGCCTGATCGAACAAGAGCTTCTCCCGCAGTTAGAAAACGAAGCCCTTGTTGCCAGCGTTCAGCTTGGCGGTGGCCAGACCCTCCCCGGTGAAGGCGTCGCCCAGGTCGAGCTTGACGAAACAGCCGCAGAAACTCAGGAGAGCCAGCCACTTTTGTTGGCGCTGACGCCTGAAGTGCGTGCAGTCATTATGGAGCGCTTTGGCTTGTCCTCACTGACAGCCGAATCGGTTGCCGGACTCGATCTGGCATCTCCTGACGTGCCAACGGCAGCGCCGCAGCTTCCCGAAAGCTGGCAATATCCTGGCTTCAACACAGCCCAGGACCTCCGTGAAATGACGACGCTTACCCGCTCATTGGGCGATGTCTTCAACCAGCTTTATGAAAATGGTGAAATTACAGGTGCGCTCGGTCAGACCGATGATCTCACGCCCGAAGATGTCACTCAGCTTCTGGAAATCGACCCGACCCTGATTAATGCCCTCAACAGTGACCAGATCGCGGCCCTTCCGGCGGATGTTTTTGCTGTGCTGCCTGATGACTTTGTTGACGGCCTCGATGGTTTCACCCGTGATGAACTGGCTGCTGCCGCTCTGGCGACCAGCCTGACAGGCGAATCCGTCGTTGAGCCGGAAGACCTGCCAAGCGCATGGCGCATTCAGCCGCCGCAGATCATCACCTTTAGCTTTGCCGATTTGCCGCTGGCGACCTTCAGCATCTACAGCACCAACGAGGTTGTCGCCACCGAATCTGTCGATCCTTCGACCGACGCATCAACAGCAGCTACCGATGATTCCCAGACGGATAATACGACCGAAACACAGCGCCCGGATTATCCCGAAGGCCCAGAACTACCCGCGCTGTATGCCTTAATGGGGCAGTTCTTTGGAACCGAACTCGATACAGCCGACGACCTGCTATATATCCAGCCAAGCGGCGCTATCGCTGAACAATTTGGCGTATCGACCTTTACCGCGTCTGGTTTTTTCAATGCGCTGGTCCTGATTGGCGATAACTTCAGCACCATCAGCCAGAATCCTGGCGCCGATAGCGACCTGCCAGAGATCAACATCGCCGAGTTTGCGCCCGCGCTCAATGAATGTGGTGTTGGCTTGATCCAGGTCACCAGTGGCGATTTCAACATTGCCGAAACCGTCATTGGCTGTATTTCTGCTGATGCAGTTTCCTTTATTATGGAACAAGACCCTGAATTCATTTCATCGCTGAATGCCCAGGCTATCGGTTACTTCTCGCCGGAAGTGCTCGCGCTCGATGGTATTTCGCCGCCGTTGGGCGATGTCTGGTCAACCCTGACAGGTCAGCCTCAGTTTGCCAACGCGCCTCTCGCCACCGCCGATGACCTGCTGGCTTTGGGTGGCGGTAGCGCCGCATCTGTCCTCGATCTCATCAATGACAGCATACCGGAACGTTTTGCCGGCTACGAAGTTCGCCTGTTCGATAGCCTGTCGCCTTCGCTCATTGCCTATTTTGTCGCCAATGAATCCGATTTCTACAGCGAATTAGAGCCACAAGTTCTGCTCAAGCTCTCACCGCAGGTCCTGTCTGAACTGCCAGATGATGTTGTGGCCACGCTTGACGCTGATACTGCCGCTCAGGTAGCGGCGATTGCCTCCGGCGAACAGCCCTCGGCTGCCCAGGAGTTGAGCGACTTATACACTGCCAATAACGTAATTGCACCGACAGACCCCGATGCGCCGCTGTTAGGCGAGACGTGGCAGTCCATTGTGCAATACATTCCTGGTGTTGATGCTCTGGACAATGCATCTGACCTCATACGCTATGTCGGCGTGATTGACCCACCAGCGGAATTCATGAACTCATTCCTGAGTGGGCAGGGGGCTTCACTGGCACCTGCGCTCATCGGTGAGATGACCATTGAGGCGATGGATTACATTGCTGAACGTGATGATACATTCCTGACAGGCTTGGAACCCGCTACATTGCAGTTGCTCCAGCCTGAGGTGCTTGCGGCCTTGCCGGATGCCATTCAGGAACGTGCCACAGCCAGCGAAGTTTTCATCCCAACCACCCAGGTGACGCGCACCAATGGCGCTTCCAGCCTGCTGGTGACAGTCTTTAAGCCCAGTGACGCCAACACCGTCGAAGCCTACTACGCTGTCCGCAGAATCGTGGATGCAGTCAACGAGGGCAATCCGGATATTGGTGTCATCACTGCTTTTGAACAGAGCAGCTTCATTGAGGAATCCATCAGCGGTGTCGTCCGTGAAGGTAGCCTGGGGGCTTTCTTCGCTATCATCAACATCCTGATCTTCCTCAGTGGTGGCATCTGGGGACGCAGTGGCCGTGCCATTGTCGGTGCCATTATCGTGGCCCTGTCAGTCGGCTTCCTGCTGCTGAATATCTCCGCCTTCAGTGATGCCGCCAACGGCGATCTTGGGCTGGCCTGGGACCTTGCCGATCCGCTCCTGCGCTTCATCGGCATAGTTGGCATTATCGCTGGCATCGCCATCATCGTCTGGCCTGGTAAATTGCCTTATCCGGCTTGGCGCAGCACAGTGGTGATCGGCATCAGCATCCCGCTGTCAATCCTGATGGCCCTCATCCTGATGAAGTGGCTGCCATTTGCGGAACTCACCCTCAACATCATGACGCTTTCCGGCCTGACCGTTGCTATTGGCCGTGTCGTCGATGACTCCATTGTGGTTCTTGAAAATATCTATCGTGAAATTGAACGCGGTGTCGATAAGCGCGAAGCCATCATTGGCGGTACGCGCGATGTGTCCGTCGCCATCTTCTCCGCGACGGTCATCGCGGTGGTCGTGTTCCTGCCGCTGGGTCTGACAGGCGGCATCGTCGGCGAAGTCTTCCTGCCATTTGGCCTTGCCGTGACCTACGCACTGGCTGGCTCGTTCATCGTCGCCATTACCGTTGTGCCCGCTTTGGCGTCCATCTTCATCTCAACCGATGAAATCCACGAGGAACAGGAAACGTGGTTTGAACGTCTGTATGTGCCGTCGCTCAAATTCGCGCTTTCTTCCCAGGCAACCCGCTGGGGGCTGATCCTGATTGCCTTCGCGTCGATTGCCGTGAGTGGCCTGTTGCTTGCGACGCGCCCCGTCACCTTCCTCCCGGATTTTGGCGAGCCTCAGATTACCATCGATGTCAGCCTGCCAGATGGCACATCCATATTGGAGACAAACCGCCTCGCGTCTCAAATGGCGTCTGCGATTCAGGAGATCATCCCTGAAGATGAGCGTGGAGCAATCAGCGAGGAAGTTGGTGGGGGTGGCTTCAACTTTGAAGCGCTGTTTGGTGGTTCTGGCGTTTCTGAAAATATCGCCAACATCGCGATACGTGGGTTGTCGTCTGCCGAAGTAGCTGATGAATACGTCCCGGCACTGCGTGAACGAGCCGTCCAGATCTTTGGTGAGGACAATGTCACAGTCTCGGCAGGGAGCCTCACCAGTGAAGGCTTCAGCGGCTTTGAAATCGTTGTTTCCGGTCCCGATCAGGCTGTCCTTGAGGAATTGGACTCGGTCATCATCGAAACCCTGAATGGCATCCAAGGCATCACCAATGTTGAGAGTAACCTGTCTGCCGCTGCGGCTGCTGACGCAGGCGATCAGGGTGAGCCAACCTACATCCGCATCGACCAGAAACCGGCCCTCAGCTACAGTGCCGAACTGGAAACAGAAGATACCATCGGCCTGACGCAGAAAGCCCTCGATGTGCTGTCGACCGAGCTTGAACTGCCGGAAGGCGTAACAGTCAGCCAGGGCTTTGACAGTCAGATTCAGACCGAAGGCTTTGCAGGCCTGGGTGTGGCGATTCTCATTGCTTTGGTGCTGATCGTCGTCATTCTGATCGTTGTATTTGGCTCACCAGTGCTCTGGGTCGCGATCATCTTCAGCGTGATCGTTGCGCCAGTGGGTGCCGCCATCGCCTTGACGCTCACCAATCGCGTACTGGGTATCTCGGCCATGATCGGTATGCTCATGCTCCTGGGTCTGGTGATTACCAACGCCATCGTGCTCATCGACCGCGTCAACTCTAACCGCAGCGAGCGTGGTATGGGTCTTTACGACGCCCTTGTAGAAGCTGGTGCACGTCGCCTGCGCCCAATCCTGATGACCACTATTGCGACCATCATCGCCCTGATTCCGCTGTCACTGGGTCTGTCGGAAGGCGCCATCATTGCTAAGGAACTCGGCACCGTCGTGATCGGTGGCGTACTCAGCAGCATGCTCCTGACGCTGGTCGTCACGCCGGTTGTCTACCATGAACTTACCAGGCTCATGGACGTCATTCGTGGTCGCGGCAGCAGCCAACCAACCGTAGAAGAAAAAACCAAGTAGGGCAGCCTGCGAGGTGCATAAACAAAAAGAGGGCCATGTGGCCCTCTTTTCAATTTGAGTGAAGTAGCGCTCTATGCCAGGTTTTGCGCTGGAATCAGATCTAGGTCAATGCCAACCTTTTTGAAGCCAGCCAGCGCGCGGTCCAGGTGTTCGCGGGTATGGGTGGCGGTGTAGCTCGTCCGCAGCAGCGATCCATTCGGTGGGGTCGCCGGAGGAACAACCGGATTGGTGTAGACACCCGCCTCAATCAGTGCGCGCCAGGTCAGGCCCGTCTTAAATTTGTCGCCAATGATGATCGGAATAATCGGAGTGTTGCTGTTGGCGGTGTCGTAGCCCAGTTCTTTCAGGTGCATACGCATGTAATCAGCATTATCCCATACGCGGGCGACATGCTCCGGCTCATTTTCAATGATGTCGAGCGCGGCCAGCACAGCGGCTGCGTTCGGTGCAGGCAGCGCCGCCGAGAAAATCAGCGAGCGGGCATGGTGCTGAATATAATCCATGACATCCGCATCACCAGCGATAAAGCCGCCTATGGAAGCGAAACTCTTGCTGAATGTGCCCATCATCAGGTCAACATCGTCTGTGATGTTATAGTGCGCCAATGTGCCGCGCCCTTGTCCAGTGACGCCGACGCCGTGCGCATCATCAACCATGAGGCGTGTTTTGTGTGCCTTACAGATTTCAACGATTTCTGGCAGTGGCGCGATGTCACCACCCATGCTGTAGACGCCATCGACGATGACCAGCTTGGCGGCATCTTCCGGCAAATTGCTGAGGACACGCTCCAGATCATCCAGATCGTTATGCTTAAAGCGCTTAAGTTCCCCGCGCGAGAGCATCGCACCATCGACGATGCAGGCATGGGCATCCTTGTCGAGGATGGCATACTCACCCTTGCCAACAATTGCGGAAATCGCGCCTAAATTGGCCTGATAACCTGTCGAAAAGACGAGCGCGGCTTCTTTGCCCACGAATTTCGCCAGTCGGCGCTCAAGTTCAAGATGCAGTTCCAGCGTACCATTAAGGAAGCGCGAACCAGTGACACTTGTTCCGAAGCGCGCCAGTGCCTCCGCGGCAGCCTGACGTACGCGCGGATCAGTTGTCAGGCCCAGGTAATTATTGGAACCAAGCATGACCACGTCTTTGCCCTCAAATGTGGCCGTTGTCCCTTCTGAATCACTAAGCGCACGAAAGTAAGGGTAAATCCCCATCTCGCGTGCTTCCTGGGCAAGTGTAAAAGTGCCAAGTTTGTCGAATAAGTCAGCCACTGACGTGCTCCTGAAGTGTCTAGTCTAGATGTCAACCTGTCTTGTAAACCAAGTCGGGATCATCGACCCAGAGAGAGGTAGTACAGGGGTGATGCTTGTGATAGATTGACAATACCGAGAATTTGCTCATTGATTAGGTAGTTTAGCAGTATTTATAGGGTTTAACAACGACTTAGTTCTTCCATAAAAACCCTTAAAGTTTCGTTTCGTTACTTGCAGTTCATGGACTGCATCAGTTAAAATGACCCCATTGGTGTGCACAAGTTTGCTGAATCAGGAGTAATTCATGTCATCACTTAACTTAAAGCGGCTGTTTGTTGTAGTTTTGTCCCAGCTCATCGGCGCGCTTGTGACGTTCCTTATCATCACAGTCGGCTTTGATAGCCTTTATCTGTTCACGTCAATTCAGACGCCCCAGAGCGTATCGATTCAGGAATATGGCTATATCTACTTTGCCGTGACCTCAATTCCGATTGGCATCATCGTGATGATTTGGATGGATCGCTTCCTGGAAACCAAAATCCTGCCTGACTAGAAAATTTTCACAGGACTGGTAGAAAAACAGCCCGACATATGTCGGGTTTTATTTTGATTAGTGACTTCGCATAGTCATTATAGAATCTACAGATGGGTTTATCTTTGTGCCCGTGTGACGTTCAGTATTTGTGCCAGACCCGGCACACCTGTCTCTGGGGTAATTCTTAAGCGTGTCATCTCGTGATAATTATCGCTGGTATGGTAGGCACCTGGCATCGTCGTCACTGTCCTTGAAAGATAAGTTGTCTCCATAAAGGACAAGGTTGTCTGATCATATCGTCCCATCGGATAGGCCAGGGTGACGGGTGTCGTTCCCAGGTGCTGTTCGATACTCTCCACACTTCCCATAATCTCATACACCAGAAAATCATAATCCCGATGCGATAAATCAGCATGATTCTTCGTATGAGGTTCGATGTCCATTCCCTGGTTTTGCAGGTCTTGGATCTGTTGCCAGTTCATGTATCCTGCTCGATTGTTATCTGCAAACGACGTAATGACGTAAAAAGTCCCCTTAAACCCGAACTGGTTGAGGATCGGTGCGACTGTCACATAATGGTCGATGTAGCCATCATCAAACGTCAGAATGATCGGATTAGGTGGTAATGGCGTACCGTAGCGCAGGGCTTCATCAAGATCAGCCATCGAAATCGACTGGTGGTTGGTCACTCGCAGATAATTGATATGCTCATAAAACTGATGTGGAGAAACAGTTAAGCCCATCCGTAGCTCATCGGCATCGGATGGTAACTCACCAACGTAGTGATACATCAGAATCGGCGTATAGATTCGCCTAAGCGTGCCATCGTTGATGTAAGTTTCATCAGATTGTGTTCTGGCTGGCACAGCTATCAGGCTAGTCAGCAACAGAATAACGAACCAGTATTTACTTCGCATAGTCATGAGTCAAATAAGACCTCAATGAATATTGTTCGATAATTCACAACATGAGAGCTTTTGACAGCCTATCTATGATATACCCCACTGCATGGAAACGAAAAGTTCTCGACTCTCTGGATTCTACAGGAAAACATGGCAGGAGAGACTGGCTATTATTTCCCAGTGGTCAGGTCTTTCTCTGGAAGATGAACGTGTATTTTCAGGAGAGGGTGGTCTCTCAACTGAAGATGCAGTCAACATGATTGAAAACGTCATCGGTATCTATGGACTACCGTTTGGCATTGCTACCAACTTTCTGATTAACCAGAAAGACTATCTTATCCCAATGGTGATCGAAGAACCCTCGGTGGTAGCAGCAGTAAGCTTTGCTGCCAAGCTGTTCCGAGAGGGTGGTGGGTTTACCACATCCAGTGATGATCCCATCATGATTGGTCAGCTACAGCTATTGGATATTGAACACCTCGAAACAGCTAAGAACAGCATCTTGGAAAACAAACAGATGCTACTTGCTAAAGCCAATGAAGTTGGTGGCAGTATTGTCAAACGTGGAGGTGGTAGCAGGGATATCGAGGTGTATCAATATCCCAATACCTCCGTTGGTGACATGCTGATTGTGCATCTGCTCTACGATACGCGCGATGCGATGGGCGCGAACGCCGTCAACACGGCTGCGGAGTACATCGCGCCGCTGTTAGAGGAAATCACGGGAGGCAGGGTAAACCTCCGCATTCTCAGTAACCTGACCGACCAGCGCAAGGCACGTGCAGCGGGCGTGATCCCTGTATCGGCACTGGCAACAGGCGAAATGAGCGGCGAGGACGTGATCCAGTCGTTACTTGAGGCTGCCACTTTTGCTGAGGTCGATCCTTACCGGGCCACAACCCACAACAAGGGCATCATGAATGGCATTGATGCCGTCGTCATGGCTACAGGTAACGATTGGCGCGCCGTTGAAGCCGGTGCCCATGCCTATGCTGCCCGCGATGGTCGCTATACCAGTCTGACCCGCTGGTGGCAGGACGAAGGAGGCAATTTGTGCGGTAGTATCGAACTTCCGCTGGCGGTCGGGATTGTTGGCGGGGCAACCCGCGTCCACCCGACAGCACAACTAGCCCTAAAAATTCTCGGCATAGAGACCGCTCAACAGCTTTCAGAAATCATGGCAGCGGTGGGCCTCGCCCAGAACTTCGCGGCGATCCGCGCTTTAGCCACCGATGGCATCCAGTCAGGCCATATGCGTATGCATGCTCGCCAACTGGCTGTTGCCGCTGGCGCATCCAATGAAGAAGTACCTGCCATCGTCAATCAGATGATCGCAGACAAAAACATCCGTCTTGAATATGCAAAAACCCTCGTAAATGCACATCGTAGTGATAGGACAAACGCATGAGTGGACAAATGCCAAATGGCTTGCTAATGCGCTCGGATCGGGCGGTTGGTATCGTCGGCTACGGCTCTTATGTGCCGCAGTACCGTCTGCCAGGTTCTGAAGTCGCCCGTATCTGGACCAAGGGCCTTGGTGGTTCGCCAGTCAAAGAGAAGGCTGTCGCCGGACTTGATGAAGACGTCATCACCATGGCGATTGAAGCCGGACGTAACGCTGTCGCCCGTTCGCTGGTCTCTCCCACAGAAATTCGTGCCGTATGGGTTGGCAGTGAAAGCCATCCCTATGCTGTAAAACCATCCAGCACCATCGTCGCGGAAGCGATAGGTACCGCACCCAATATCCAGGCCGCCGATTGGGAATTTGCCTGTAAAGCAGGCACAGAAGCTGTCCAGGCGTCAATCGGCATCATTGGTAGTGGCATGGGACGCTATACGCTCAGCATCGGCATGGACACGGCCCAGGGCCGTCCTGGTGATGCCCTCGAATACACCGCTGCGTCCGGTGGGGCAGCTTTCCTGCTCGGACCAGCCGAAGAAGCCGTCGCGGTTTATCAGGGAAGTTACAGTTACGTCACTGATACGCCCGATTTCTGGCGTCGTGAAGGCGAAGCTTTCCCCAGTCATGGTGATCGCTTTACAGGTGAACCTGCCTACTTCCAACACTCGTATTCAGCAGCCAGCAAGCTCATGGAACTGATGGGGGCATCTGCCAGCGATTACACCTACGCCGTTTTCCATCAGCCAAATGTCAAATTCCCTATGCGCGTCGCAGGCATGCTTGGCTTCTCGCAGGAACAAATCGCCGCTGGTCTGTTAGCAAATGAAATCGGCAACGTCTACTCAGGCTCCTGCATGATCGGCCTGACAGCCATTCTCGACATCGCTAAAGAAGGTGACCGCATTCTGATGGTCAGCTACGGCAGTGGGGCAGGCTCGGATGCCTTTGATCTGGTTGTCACGGATAAACTCGCAGATCGCCAGAAATTGGCCCCCTCGACCCGCGATTACATTGATCGCCGTGTAGAGATCGACTACGCAACCTATACCCGCTTCCGTGGCAAATTGAAGGGATAAGCACATCATGGCAAAGACCGCAATTATCGGCATTGGAATGACGCCTGTTTCCGAACATTGGGGCAGCAGCCTCCGTGAATTGGCCGCAGAGGCAGGGCTAGCTGCACTCAAAGATGCCCGCATTCAAAAGCCCGACGCACTTTTCGTCGCTAACGCATATGGCAGCACCTTCAATAACCAGACGCAGTTGGGTGCCCTTGTCGCCGATTACATGCAGTTTGATGGCATCGAAGCCTATACTATCGAAGCGGGTGACGCCTCTGGTGGGGCTGCGCTCCGTGCTGCCCATCTGGCAGTTGCCTCTGGTGAAATTCGCACGGCGCTCGTCATCGGTGCTGAAAAAACCACCGATATTGTTGCCAGTGCCCGCGTCGCCGCCCGTAACATCAGCCTGGATGCAGATTATGAAGCTCGTCACGGTGCGACACTACCTGCAATGGCTGCGTTACTCATGCGCCGTTACATGTATGAATACGGCCTGGAATTGTCAGCTTTCGAGGGCTTTAGCCTGAACGCTCATCTCAACGGCAGTAAGAATGCCAACGCCATGTACCGCAATAAGCTGCGTGCGGGGGCCTTTGCCAAAGCGCCGATGGTCGCTGAGCCGGTCAGTCTCTTCGATAGTGCGCCTGATGGCGATGGCGCCGCAGCCGTGGTCATTACCTCTGCAGAAGCCGCGCCGGACATGTCGCCGAATCCGGTTTACATCATTGGCAGCGCTGCCACGACCGATAGCCTCATGCTCCAAGAACGCCCTGACATGCTGGCTTTGAATGCAGTCGCTAGCTCTACCGAAAAAGCACTTGCCCAGAGCAGCTTGGGTCTCGATGACATCCACATCTTTGAACTCAACGACACCTTCACCATTCTGACCGCGCTCTCAGCGGAAGCCATCGGCTTGGCACCGCGTGGCAAGGGCTGGGAACTGGCCAGCGAAGATGGCGCCCACATTGGCCTCCAGGGACAGCGCCCAATGAGCACATTCGGTGGCATGAAGAGTCGCGGCAATCCTGCTGGCGCAGCCGGTGTCTATCAGGCCGCAGAAGCTTGCCTGCAAATCAATGGTCGTGCGGAAGACAATCAGGTAGAAGGCGCAAAGACGGTTCTCATCCAGAACTTAGGTGGCCTGGGTTCAACAGCCATTACGCACGTGCTTTCCACCAATAATCGCTGAAAAACCCATATTTGATAGCGATTGGCAGTCTGATAGCCTCTCATGAGAGCTTTTGATAGCGAGAATTAAGTAGGATCGAATCAAGTTTGTGCAATAATGCACATATCACTCGTAATGTCATGTAAGATTTTCAGCGCGATTGTTCGGGCTGATATCAATGAAAATGAACTAGGAGCAGAATCATGCAAGTACCACGTCACTGGCGCATGAAACATCAACTTTATCGTCTCCACGGTGTGCGCCATAGCAACGGCAGCCTTGGTATGCTGAATCGCCCTGAGCAGGAATTGAACGCCAACGAGGCAGAGATCGAAGCAGTCCAGACTGACAAGAAGCCCGTTGCGGTACGTGTCGCCTGAGTGAGCCGATAAATGGTTACTTCACTCCACGAGATTGTAGAGCAGGGCGAAGCTGTAGCCTTTTCTGGTTACGGTGAAGTCTATAGCTTTACAGTCGTGCAGGACCCGCCTGCGGGATTTGAATCGCACGCGCCATATGTTCTTGGCCTCGTCAAACTGGATGAAGGCCCCATCGTCACTGCGCAGCTCACGGATATTGAAGGAGAGCTTGCCATTGGCGACCGCGTGGAAATGGTGACACGGCGCTTGGCGACCGAAGGTCCAGAGGGCATGATCGTCTACGGTTACAAGTTCCGAAAGGTACTTCGTTAGCTGCCACTAGGATTGTTGCCAAACAGGTAATTGTGCATCCGATACCTGGTTACGCAAAAAGAGCCGTCCAACTGGACGGCTCTTCGTTTTTCTGTGCTACCTACTAGACGACTAGGTTGTCGCGTGGCTCATATTTTCATTCTTGTAATCGTAAGCCAGTGACAATTCGGTGTCACGGTCGAACACGTGCATGTTGTCGAGGTTCATCACAACGCCCATGCGGCTGCCGACGGTGCTCTGTGTACGTGGGTCTGTACGAGCGATGAAGTTCTTGCCACCTTCTTCGAGGTAGATGATCATTTCGTGGCCCATCTGCTCGATGACTTCCACATTCGCCTCGATGCTGGCAGGGGTGATGCCGGGCGGCAGGTAGTTCGCGTCGTGGATGTCTTCTGGACGGACGCCAAGAATGACTTCCTTACCAACATGGCTGCGATACGGTTCAGCACGGCTCGGCGGAACATTGATCTGGAAGACACCTGTATCAACGATCAGCGCTTCGCCTTCACCCGGTAGCAATTTCGCATCGAAGAAGTTCATCGACGGGCTGCCGATGAAGCCAGCAACGAAGACATTGTACGGGTTATGGTACAGGTTGAATGGCGAGTCGATCTGTTGTAGGCGGCCAGCATTCAGCACGACGATGCGCGTACCCATCGTCATAGCTTCCACCTGGTCGTGGGTCACATAGATGAACGTCGTTTCAAGGCGTTGGTGCAGCTTGCTGATGAAGGAACGAGCTTCAACGCGCAGCTTCGCATCCAGGTTGGAGAGCGGCTCATCCATCAGGAAGACTTGCGGCTCACGCACAATCGCGCGGCCAACGGCCACACGTTGACGCTGACCACCAGAAAGCTGGCGCGGGCGGCGATCAAGCAGATGCTCAATACCCAGGCTCTTTGCAGCTTCGTGTACACGTTCGTCGATGACTTGTTTCGGGGTCTTGCGCAGCTTGAGTCCGAAAGCCATATTGTCGTAAACAGTCATGTGCGGGTACAGAGCGTAACTCTGGAACACCATGGCGATATCGCGGTCTTTTGGTGCCACGTTGTTAACAACGCGATCACCGATCATAATGCGACCTTCTGTAATTTCTTCGAGACCCGCTAGCATACGCAGGCTGGTTGATTTACCACAACCTGAAGGACCAACGAAAACAACAAATTCTTTATCATGAATCTCAATATTGAGATCAGTCACAACCGTCACATCACCAAAACGCTTGTAGACATGATCAAACGTTACACTAGCCACAGGTGCCCTCCAATCCAAATATGGATCTACTACGTGAACGATACTTATTAAATAAATATCAGTCTGTGCAAGTTATACAAAGAATTTGCACCCTACACCAAACTGTTGATGGGGAGATTATAAACACAAACAACAAAATTGCAAAACATTCTAACGTGACATTTTGCATATATATTCATGATACTCTTACAGTTCGCAAAACACCAAGCCTGGAATCACTGACCATGATTCAGGTTGTGGACGCTGGGCCTAAAATACTGGCCGCATTACGAGTAAAATGGCTGCTTAGAATAGTTATTTGCCTCAATAAGGATGCCTGATGGAACACGCCTCTGCTGACAATGTAAATGCCGAAATTGTTGCGATTGGTACCGAACTCCTCCTGGG
Organism: Anaerolineaceae bacterium; assembly: GCA_020634165.1. Lineage (GTDB taxonomy): Bacteria > Chloroflexota > Anaerolineae > Aggregatilineales > Phototrophicaceae > Phototrophicus. The sequence continues at coordinate 2,123,318 of JACKCF010000001.1, forward strand.
GGCACTCACTGATACCAACTCAGTTTATCTTGCTCAACAACTTCGCGACCTGGGCATCAATCTCTATTTCATGACCAGTGTCGGCGATAACATTGATCGTATTGTGCAGGCCATAACGATTGCGCTCAGTCGCGCTGATGTGGTCATCACCTGTGGCGGGCTTGGTCCCACTGTGGACGATATGACCAGAGAAGCCGTAGCCCGTTCAGTTGGTACCAAACTCGTCTACCATGAATATCTCTTTGAGGCTATCAAAGAACGTTTTGCTGCATTCCGTGCCAACATCACCGAAAACAACAAGCGTCAGGCATACCTGCCGGATGGCGCGCTCGTCATTCCGAACCCCGTTGGGACAGCCCCATCCTTCATGGCGGAAAATGCTGAAGGCAAGATCGTTATCAGCCTGCCAGGTGTTCCTCGTGAGATGAAATTCCTGATGGAAAACGCAGTCATCCCGCTTCTCAGGGAACGCTTCAAGCTCGGCATCATCAAGGCGCGTACTCTCAAATCAGCCGGTATTGGCGAAAGTTCGCTCGATGACCTGCTCGGTGACGAACTGCTCAACCATAGCAATCCATCGATAGGCTTGGCCGCTCATCAGGGCGATATCGATATTCGCATCACAGCCAAAGCCGACGATCTGGCAACCGCCGATGCCATGCTCAGTGAAATGGCGGATAAAGTCTATGAAAAGGCTGGTGAATACATCTTTGGCGAAGATAGCGATACCATCGAATCTGTTTTCAGTCGCGATCTGATAGCCCACAACTACACAGCCGCATTCCTGGAAGCGGGCATCGATAATGTCCTCATTGGTCGCCTACCAGGGGAAACCGCCCAACAGGTTGTGTGGTCACACAACTACGATCATCCCAAGCAAACAGTCATTGATGCCTCAATGGCTTACGACCACACCCTCGATATGCGCGAGAATGCCCAGCGCTTCGTCAAATACCTCGCCGAACAGAACAACGCCAACATAGCTATTGCGGTCCTCAGCCTGCCAGATGTCAACGAAGGCGCGGATGTCGAACATGCCACGGCTGTCGCGGTTTACGTCAACGGGCAGATTTCCTCGCGTGGATATGGTTTTGGCAGCAAGAGTGAACTATCGCGCAGTTGGCCCGTTCGCTGGGCATTGTCGCGTGCATGGCGCATGTTCAAAGAAAGCGAAGCCAGCTAAGTGGAGCGTTTTCTAACCCGCCTGCGTGTATTGCAAAACGAGCGCGATACGAACATCGCTCTCTTTCTCAATCCACGTATCACATCCTTGCCGCTGCCCATCCAGCGCTACGATGATCCTTTCCTGCCATATTGCCGCGCAGTCGTCGAGGCCACCTCAGACCTTGTCTGTGCTTACGTTCTGGACTTCGCATCATTTATGGCGCTGTCTGCACCAGGGGCCAGGTCGCTGGAACGCATTATCGGTATTATCGGCCAGGACACCCCGAAGATACTGCATGGCCCATTCGTGGGAACCGCCTTTTCACCTATGCTCGAACGCACCGCTTTCGACGTAGATGCCGTTACGCTCTATCGCGCTGAAGATGTGCCGTATTACTGCTCAAATGCCCCCTATGCGGCTTTTCAGGCCGATACAGGCATATCGGGTCAAACAGTCTCCTTCACGCCGGATTTAGCCCTCCACATGACCGACGATAGCGTTCTGTTGGCTGGCCTCGGCGACGATTTCGCTGAACAGATACGTGCCGCACTCATCACAATGAGGTCTCTACATGCCGAATAAGCCCATTGCCAAAATTGGCACGGAACTTTTACAAACGGGTCTGCTTCAATTTGGTCACTTTGTGATTGATGGTGATGTGCGTACTTGGAAGCTCAATACAGCCTTGTTGCCCTCATACCCTGATGTTTTGTGGCATCTGGGCCAGATGGGGCAGTCGGCATTGTCTGGCCTGGAAGTGGACCGTTTGCTCAGCCTCAAAGGCGATGCCCAGCACGTTGCCCAGGCATTGAGTTTGTCATTACGGATTCCACTCGTCTATCATGGCAGGGAGACAGGCAATCCCGTCCTTGACCTGGTCGGTGCATACGATGTCGGTCACCCAACCTGCCTGATAGTCAATGACGCGGCTGCATCGCTTGAGGATACCAATCTTCTCAGTGAGGCAAAGCGGGTTGGGCTGGATGTAATTGCGATTATTGCCATATACAGTACGGGCTTGCCACCCACCAGCGACAAGCCCGTTCACATCCTTCTTGATATTCCACAGATTGTGCAATCTTTGGCGGCAGCAGGGCAAATCCCAACAAGGCTTCAGGATTTAGTTCTGGCCGATTTCTAAGTTCTGGCTCTACCTGCCGGACAATCGTGCTAGGCAGTCTGATAAGAAAGCGCACATCGTAGGGGCAGGATATGTCTTGCCCAAAGCACTTTACAAGTAACCAGGGTCAGCAGGTCTAATCCTCGTCATCCAGGCTAAGGAGTGCCATAAACGCTTCCTGTGGCACTTCAACCGAGCCGATCATCTTCATGCGCTTCTTGCCTTTTTTCTGCTTCTCAAGCAGCTTTTTCTTGCGCGTGATGTCACCGCCGTAACACTTCGCCAGAACGTCCTTCCGCATTGCTTTGACATTCGCGCGCGAGATTACCCGTTTGCCCACTGCTGCCTGGATCGGCACAGCGAACATTTGCCTCGGAATCAGGTCCTTCAGCTTGGTGACGAGCTTCTGGCCCTTATGGTATGCATGGTCCCGATGCACGATCATCGCCAGCGCGTCAATCGGCTCGTTGTTGACGAGTACATCCAGCTTGACCAGATCATCTTCCTGATACTCGTCGATTTGATAATCCAGGCTGGCATAACCCTGCGTGATGCTCTTAAGTCGGTCATAAAAGTCCACGATCAATTCTGACAGTGGCATGCGATAGTGCATAATGACGCGGTGTGCATCCAGATATTCCGTCGTCACAACTTCGCCGCGCTTCTTAATTACCAGGTCCATGATTGGCCCGATATACGTCTGCGGTGTATAAATCTGGATTTTCATCCAGGGTTCACGGATGGCCTCAATGCTGTTTTCGTCAGGCAACTGGGCCGGACTGTCAATGAACATACGTGTGCCATCTTTTTTGATGACCTCGTACTTTACGCTGGGGGCCGTCGCCAGGATGTCCAGATCGTATTCGCGTTCCAAGCGCTCCTGAACAATTTCCATATGGAACAATCCCAAAAAGCCCACACGGAAGCCAAAGTTCAACGCCTGTGATGTCTCTGGTTCATAAACCAATGAAGCATCATTGAGTTGCAATTTTTCCAGTGCATCTCGCAGATCAGGATAGTCGTCATTATCTGTGGGGTAGATGCCTGCGAAGACCATTGGCTTGGCAGCTTCATAACCCGGCAGGGGTTTCTCAGCACCTTTTGTCGCCAGCGTAATCGTATCGCCAACACGGCACTCTTTGATCGTTTTCAGCCCTGTCGCGACATAACCGACTTCACCGGCTTCTAACTTTTCCATTGGGCGCATAATCGGATTGAACACGCCAACCTCTACTGGCTCGAATTTAGTGTCCGTAGCCATCAGGCGCATCACATCCCGTTTAGCCAGCGTTCCATCAATCACACGTACATAGGCAACAACGCCTTTGTATTGGTCATAATGCGAATCAAACACCAAGGCTCGGGCTGGACCATCGGCATCGCCATTCGGCGGAGGTACATCTCGTACTACACGCTCAAGTACGTCCATCACGCCGATGCCACTTTTAGCCGAAATCCTGAGAATGTTCTCTTCCGGCGTTCCTATCAGTTCTTCCAGTTCCCTGGCAATCTCATCCGGCTGTGCAGCAGGCAGATCAATCTTATTTACCACCGGAATGATCTCTAAGTCTTGTTCCAATGCCAGATACACATTCGTCAGTGTCTGGGCTTCAACGCCCTGACTGGCGTCAACAACCAGCAAAGCACCCTCACACGCCTGCAAAGCCCGACTGACCTCATATGTGAAGTCCACATGCCCAGGCGTATCAATCAGGTTGATGATGTATTCCTCACCATCGGCTGCCTTGTACTTCATCCGTACCGCAGATGCCTTGATAGTCACACCACGTTCACGTTCCAGGTCCATGCTATCCAGCAGTTGCGCTTGCATCTCTCGATTAGCAACCGTCTGCGTCGCTTCCAGCAAACGGTCAGCAAGCGTGCTCTTACCATGGTCAACGTGAGCGATGATCGAAAAATTACGAATGTGAGATTGTGTCATATCTGTCTCAGGGAAAGCAGGTCATTGGTTGATAACCTGATTATAGCGGTTGCATGTCTACCTGAATAGACAAATCAGTCTGGGGCTTAAGAAGGGGTACTCTCGTCTAGAACAGCTTTTATGATGGATTCAATATCTGTCACGTGATCGCTCTGCATCGTCAGCCATACGAGGAATTCGGTATTACCTTCCTTCAGCCCCTTAATAGGGGAGGTTGTCAATCCGGCGACATGCAGCCCTGTTTCCTGCCCAAACGTCAGGATATCCAGCAGGATCGCCTCATGCACAAGCTGGTCTTTCACCACGCCACCTTTACCAACCTGCGACTTCCCGGCTTCAAACTGAGGCTTAATCAGTGCCACTACCTGGCCATCCGTCTTTAGCCACTTTGCCACCTGCGGCAGAATCAGCCTCAGTGAGATAAACGACGCATCAATCACGCACAGGTCAACTGGTTCATCTAAACTCTCGACATAACGGGCATTGGTACGTTCCATCAGGATAACCCGCTCATCGACTCGCAGTTTATGCGCCAATTGTCCGTAACCCACATCAATCGCATACACTCGCTTGATGCCATTCTGTAACAGGCAATCCGTGAATCCACCTGTACTCGCGCCGACATCCGCCGCGGTCAATCCCGCCACATCAATAGCGAATGTCTCCAAAGCCCATGCGAGTTTCTCACCACCTCGGCTTACGAACCGTGCCTGTTCCTTAACCTCTATCGCGACGTCATCGCCGAACTTTGTCCCCGCTTTATCCACACGCTGCCCATCGACTGTGACCTCACCAGCCATAATCAACGCCTGCGCCTTGGATCGGGTCTCAACCAATCCACGCTCCACCAGCATCACATCCAGACGTTCCTTTTGCTTGGCCACAATCTAGTTCCCCATATCTTCACTAGTCATGTGTCAGCTCAATTCGTAGTTCCAGCGGATTCCCACCTTCTTCTGCCAATCGTGCTCGCGAAATCTCAAAACCATCTACGCCCAGTGGCAGATACCCATCAACCTCTACCAGCACACTATAGGGCGCATCGAACTCAAGCGGACGATCCACTTCAAAATAACCCTCACGATCTGTGATGGCTAGGGCATACAGTTGGTTCTCTGCCCACGTAAAGTCCTCCAGCGAGAACAACTCACTAATCACCAGGAAGGCCACACCTTCAATACCCTGATTTGTCTCCACATCCACGATCTGCCCGCGTACCCTCACGCCCTCGGACTGATTAAAACGGTCAATCGGCAACTGCCCAATGCCGATACTCACTTCATTCTCGGTCAGCAGAATATCATTAATCAGCAACTCCAATTTATAGGTGCCGTCGGGTAAACCGCCTGGGGCTGTGAGCTGCATCGTAAAGTCTGATCCCGACTGTGGTGCGCTCCAGGGTGCCGTCTGCCGATAGAAAACCTGATTGTCCACCGACCACTGCACAGTCCACAGTGTCCCCGCCTCAATCTGCTCCCAATCGAAATACGCATACAGCGTATGAGCGCCATCCGGGAAGTTCGTGCCCGGTGTCTGGTTCGGCTCAGCAGTTAAGCTCTCCGCCCGCCGGAATTCAATATTCGTGAACACGCGCGCCAGAGGACCAACTTGCGCGCCCGCCACAATAAAATCTCCCAACGCCGATAGCGAATTATCGATAAACAGTTCCAGTCGATAATTCCCTGGTTGTAGCCCTCCCGCTGGTTGTAGATTGGTGATCGTCGTATTGATGTCACCCGTATCTTGCCACGCACTCGTTACCTGTGATGCCGTAATTCGCTGCCCATTAAATGACCATATCGAAGTCCAGGATTGTCCTGGCGTCATATTTCGGTGAATGAATCGCGCCGTTGCCGTATTCCCTGTGGGCAGCACATAACCCGACCCGCCCAGATTACCATTCTGATCCAGCAACCCAAACGTCACATTCGCAAACTGCGGTTGCTCCAGGGCTGGGCCGCCCACATCGATAGCAGCCGGAGCGTCCATAGCCAGTTCACCATCAACAAAAACACGAAATTCGTAACGGCCATTAGGTCGTGTCTGCCCAGCGCTGCCGATGTACCACAAGCCATTCGTGCCACCACTCCACCTGACAGGTGGCAAACTCAGCGCTTCATTGGGTATCCCATCAACCGTGACCCGCACCTCGTACACCGTTTCCGGCGTCATATTGCGATAGTCAAAGAACAGGAACAGGCTGTCCGTCCCCGCCGGTGCTGATCTTAAGACCGTCGTTGGCTGATTGTTGACTACCGCCGGAGCAAAGAAGGGCGTGCTGATTGACGGGGTGCCCTGGGTTTGCACGTTAAAAGATGGTGTCGTCAAAGAAGTGACTTGCAAATCTAGCGCTGCGGCTTGTACCAGCGGACGCGCGAATTCCACTGAACGCGCCACACTGATGAATCCACCCAGCGGCACACAGCGATCATTGTTATTGATGAAGCCATCGACGTTGGAATCTTCGATGATGGCGCAATCGGTTGATGATGTCCCCGATGGGGTAGGTGCGGAAGTCAGCACACCAACCAGCTCACCATCTCGTGAAAAAACGCCACCGCCGGACATCGTCCCTGGGATGGATTCAGCCCCTGCGGTGAGTACTTTTAACCAAGACTGATCGCCACCACTCCGCTCTGCCACAAATGAGGTCAGCGTGCCACGTGGCGAATTCAGTGGACTGTTGCCTATGTCAGGATAACCAATCATCGTCACTGTGTCGTCAATGCCAACGCTCAATTCACTCGCTAACGTCACAAACGGCAGAATCGGCAAACTATCCCGCTCTAGTATTCGCCCATCAAAATCCTGGGTAATTCTCAAAAGTGCCAGGTCCAGGCCAATGTCCGATTGCACCACTTCTGCGCGATATTTTGGCACAGGCGCTTCACCTACAGTCAGCGTCAGCGACACAAACAAAATGTCGCCAGGGCAGGAGTCGCTTAGCACGCTGTGATGGGCATTCGTCAGGATCAGACCATCGTAGCTAACCAGCGTTCCGGTACCGATGCACGTGGTCGTCAGATTTTCGCTTTCCACCTGCGTGATGAACACCGTCGCGCGCTTCAGTCGGTCCACATCTTGCCCCGGCGACGCGACCGATTCCTGAGCAGTTCCGGGCACCATTACAACAACGAGCAATAGACAGCACAAGGCCACGACTTGCGAAAAATATCTGAGCTTCACGTTTGATGACATCTGCATACTAAAATTCCAGATCGCTCAGAAAGGCATCAAAAACTGGATACTCGTCTTCAAACGAATCGGCAGCAGCGCGGAAGCTGATGATGATTGCCTGACCACGCTGAATCGTCAGAATATCCTGGCCCTCAACCACCGTCGAAAAACTCTGTAGGAACGGGCTTGTACTTTGATCGTTGTAGGTATAGCGCACAATCTCAATCGGAATGTCGCGCAAGGTCGATTGGCTGATGCTCAGCACACGATAGTCCTGCAACGTCAAAACGCGGCTCCGTGCGAGTTGGTCAGCGACATTGCGCTCAGTCGTCAAAGAACTAACGGGCTGCACAGAAATCTGAATCGTTGTTTTAAATCCGGCACGTGTCATGTCCCGCACCCTGAAAACATAATCGCCGCTGTTGGTATCCTGAAGCCATTTCTCAGGGTAAGTCAGACGAATGCCGATGCGTGTATCTTCATATTCAGCGACAGCACCCGTAATCTGTGCACGGAGCACAAGCCCCAGGCCAAACATACCTATTGCCAGCAAAACCGTGAATAGCGTTGACCACCGCTGTGTCAGTGTCAGCGGACGACCAGGGGAGGGGTTGTTCAGAATCATAGTCGGCTCCCCGATTCTCTTGAGATGCGCTCCTGTTCTTCAACAACATTGTAGAAGAACAGCACCAGTCCAATCGCCACTGTTACAATGCCCGTGCTGAACGCAAGACTAAAGATGGGACTGGCAATCGCACTCGTTAATCCCAGGGAAGCATTCGCGAAACCCGAACGCAGTGGAATCGCAAGCCCGTTGATGAGCGCGGCCACCAACAGCGTCAAGGGCATCAGCAGTGGGTTCACTCGACCGAACCACGTTTGAGCGATGCCGTAGCTCATGATAAGACTGCCCGCCACATTGATCGACATATGATGCAGTACTCTAAGCGCAACCATATCTGGCGTTGCAGCATGATTCACGACGTAGATAAGATTGAGCACCGTCATATAACCAACCGCCGCCGCGATGCAATAAGCGATGCTGTCATCACGAATGCGCAGCGCGCGCGGGCCGGAGACATATCGCACGACCAGGAACTTGATGAATTCCTGCACAATGCCTGCTGTCAGCGTATAGCCTAAAATACGCACCGGAGCGGCTTCCAGTGAAAGCCATTCTGCTGGCTGAACCACCGTATTCACCAGCGGGACACCAATCGCTGCCGCCGACAGCGCGGAAAGCATCAGCGTCGTATTCAAACCAGAACGCGGCTCAGGTACGCGCGTCTCAGCAAATCTTGAGAAAAGAAACCAAAGTATGAGGGGCAAGAAAGCCAGCAGCAGAATCAGCCCACGCTCCACAAGCGCAGGCAAATCGATACCAATATACTGGAACACAACAAATACCACACCACATATAACCACTATGAGGATGGTTTCCTGTATCAGGCTGCGCCAGACCCGTCGATATGGGTAAATCGCCTCTTCTTTTGGGGGTGCAATCAGGGGTGGGGTAGAAAAAGACATACAGTCTCCGTGTCACATGCAGATATCTGCTAATGTTCCAGGCTTGCGCCATATTGGCTGGCCACTACAATGTCATGACTCATTTCGTCACATCCAAAGCGCATCCACCGCAAAGTACGAGTTAGCAAAGGATATATATGCGCCGTCAACCAATTGCAACCCTTGTTTTGTCGATCATCTTACTCGCTGCGTGCAGTGCGCCTCCAGCGGAAGCCCCCGCTCAGAATCGCATTGTCTATGGGTTAACGCTCCAGGTCAGCGGGATTGACCCGCATATTAACCAGTCATCGGAATTAGGCATCGTCCTGCGCCAGGTATACGACACGCTGGTCTATCGCCATCCGACAACGCGCGAATTCGTCTCCGGCCTCGCTCAGAGTTGGACCATTTCTGAGGATGGCCTTGTCTATACATTCCGCCTGCGTAACGATGTCGTCTTTCATGATGGTACGCCGTTCAATGCCGAATCGCTCCGTCTGAACTTCGACCGCATTCTCTTCCCGGATACACTTTCACAAAAGGCCCGGAACCTACTCGGTCCCATTGTCGCATACCGCGTCCTCGATGACTACACCTTTGAGTTGCAACTCAGCCAGCCTTATGCGCCCTTACTCGATGGCTTGGCCCAGGTTTATCTGGGGATCGCCAGCCCCTCCGCATTGGCGACCGTCAATGCGCTCCCAGGCATGGAAGAATACAACACATTGCTTTATCAGTATCATCAGGTGGGTACAGGCCCCTACCGCTTTGTAGACTATATCCCTGGTGACCATATTACGCTTGAACGCTACACGAACTACAACTGGGGGCCATCCTTCTACACACCACCGACGGAAGGTGCCGTCGATATTATCGAATATCGCTTCTTTGAGGATGCGCCGACGCGCTCTATCGCGCTTGAATCTGGCGACGCAGACATCATGGGCGAATTACTCCCTGCCGATGCGCGTTCACTGGCCAACAACGCCGCTGTCCAGCTAGAGCCGGTCAACGTACCCGGCCAGCCTTTACAGTTCTACCTGAATACAGCCGTTGCCCCAACTGACGATTTAGCAGTACGTCAGGCCTTGATTTATGCAACAGATCGTGAAGCCATCGACGAGTCCGTCTTCCAGGGATTCTCGCCTGTCGCCTGGGGACCTATCTCAGCATCGAGTCTTTACTACAATTCAGGTGTCCAGGGTGTATATGCTTTTAGTCCCGCCCAGGCCATTGATCTGCTCACGAACGCTGGCTATTCCGATACTGACAACGACGACATTCTCGACCGCAACGGCGAACCGCTCACTGTGCGTATTGTTCAGCCGCCCTGGGGCCAACTGCCGGAAGTCACTCAACTTCTGCGCGATCAGTGGGCCGCAGTCGGCATCCAAACCATCATTGAGCCAGTGCCCGGCTTCCCTGGCCTGATGGATAAAATCTCGGAAAACGAGTTCAATCTGGTTGCATTCAGTTCCTATGGTCTGGAACCAAGTTATCTTGTAGATCGTTTCCTCAGCACCAGTGAACTCAACTGGACAGGCTATAGCGACCCGATACTGGATACAGCCCTGACCAATGCGATCATCTCAAACAGCGAAGATGATCGCAGCTTCCAGTACGGCACTGCCCAGGCCATTATCATGCAGCAGGCATTGGTCTTGCCCATTCGGGATTACGTCAATCTGAATGCCCATCGCTCCAACATTCGTGGTCTGATGTATGACGCCTATGGATGGTTCCCATTGATGGTCAACGTTTCAGTTGCTAGTACCGAACCGCAATAGGTTCTGCTGTGGTTTTCACGCGCATTGTCACGGCCATCGCGACCATTTGGTTAGCGACCACCATCGCATTCGTCTTTCTGCGTGTCCTTCCTGGTGACCCTGTATCGGCGCAGGCAGGGGAGGCTGGCGTAACGAGCAGTCAGGTCCAGCGACAGCGCGAACTCCTTGGCCTCGATCAGCCTGTTTGGGTGCAATATGCTAATTACTGGCTGGGTATCACCAACGGCGATTGGGGCACATCGCTTTATACAGGCCTGCCTGTGACCATCATGCTCGCCCAGCAGGCCCTGCCGACAATCCAGCTTGCGACCACTAGCATTATCATCGCGACCATCTTCGGATTTAGCATGGGCTATGTGGCCGCGCTCGCCAACACCGCATTCTTACGGCGGACAGCCACCTTGCTAATTGATCTTTCTCTAGCGATCCCAATTTACTGGACTGGGACGCTGGTTGTTTTTCTGGTTGCGTACATGGTCGATGATCTCCGCAGCCAGCTCTGGATTCCGGCGATGGTTCTTGGCTTCCATGTCAGCAGTAGTCTGGCCCGTATCGTTTACACGCAGTTACAGGATGCTGTTCAGCAGCCCTATGTCGTTGTCGCCCATGCCAGAGGATTGCAACCGACCGTTATTCGCCAGAGATACATCCTGCGCCCCATCCTCGTGACGATTCTTCCCGCTGTCGTTCTGCAATTTGGCTATCTGCTCAGTGGAACCGTCATCACGGAAACGATTTTTCAGCGCACTGGCATTGGGACGGTTCTGCTTCGGGCCACACTTCAGCAGGATTATCCAGTCGTTCAGGGCGTCGTGTTTGCTATGGCGATCATTTACGTCATCCTGACGACCATCGCCAATGTGCTCGCAACGCTTCTCGACCCCCGCTTGCGACTGAACCAGCAGCATGCTTAACAATTTGCGTGCCTTACGGCCTCTCACATGGGTGCTTATTGTCTGGCTTGTCATTTTTATCGTCTTGCCATCATTTGTGACATCCGGCAGCCCAACACAGACCCATCCCGACGAGCAGCTTCTACTGCCATCAGCGGCATACCTCCTTGGGACAGATTACTTAGGGCGGGATATTTGGTCACGCTTGCTCTTTGGCGGTCAGAATACGCTGATCCAGGCGAGCATTAGCACCGCCATTGCGGTTGCCATTGGCACAATACTCGGACTTGCCAGCGCCATGAGCTTCCCTGTACTGGATCGTGCCTTACTCGCGCTCATTAACGCCGCCCTGGCAATTCCTGGTTTGCTGCTAGCACTCGTTTCTCTGACTTTACTGGGGCGGGGCAGTATCGCGTTGATAGTCGCCATCGGCATCACTCAGATTGCGCCTGTTGCCCTCATCGTGCGCATGGCTGCCAAGCAAGCACAATTGACCGACTACGTCCTGGCATCCTACGCAATGGGTGCATCGGTTCTCCACCGAACACATGCACATATCCTCCGCGCCATCCTGCCCCTCATCAGGACCTATGCCTTGATCGTATTTGGTTATGCCATCATGAATGGGGCCGCATTGGCATTTCTGGGGTTTCAATCACCGGGAACGCCTGATTGGGGTGTAATGTTAGCGGATGCCCGAAACAGCTTCCGTCTGGCTCCCTGGCCGGCCATTCCTCCAGGCATCGCGCTTATCGTGACGATGATATTGCTCAATCGAATCGCCATTCGACTGGATCGCCGCTAGGCAGTAATGAGGGTTCCAGGCTGACTCTCACCAAGAAGGGCCTGCGTCAGGAGTCCAGGCGTTGTTCCGCTCATCACCCGTACTTGCAACCCTGGCCGCGCCGATGCCAGCGCCAGCATATCCATCACCTTAGTGAACATGCCGCCAGTGACATCAACCCCGCCAGAGCCACCAAGTGCCTCGCGATAAGTATCCAGATTAGCGGAGGTAATATGCTCGATGGTGTGCTTTTCCATATCGTAGACACCGTCCTCAGTGCCTAGCAGCAGGATTCGCTCGACGGGCAGTTGCTTGCACAGATACGTAAAGACCGTCTCTGTCGAGACAATCGTTCCTCCCCGCACCTGATCGAACGCAACATCGCCATGTACGAGGGGCACCAGCCCATGTTCCAGCCCGTCTTGGATTGGTCTCAGCGCCATAGACTGGATCGCGCCATCGGCGGCAATCACACTTGCACTCGGCTGAACCCTGAAAACGGGAATATCAGCCGCAACCAGCGTTTCAGCAACATATTGACCAATTTCCGAAGCGACAGCCGCGACTTTGGTAAATCCACGCCACTCATCAGTCGATGTCACGCTATTGATCGTGTTGTACTTCTTCGCTTCCACATGTCCGAAAGACCCACTGCCATTACCCAGGATCAGCTTCATTTCCGGCTGGGTAGTGAACGCGGCCTTTAATTCCTGTGCCAGACGTTCGACTACATCTTTGCGAAAGCTGGATGCAACGGTCTTGTCTGTAATCAGTGAGCCACCGAACTTGACCAGTGTAATCACAGCAGCCTCCTGGCTATGCTACCGTCGTTTCAAAGACATGAACTGCACCAGCCTGCCGCAGCGCATTGGCGACCGCCTCAGCACAATCATCAGTCACCAGGGCGATCATATTGCCGCCACGACCGCCGCCGCTCATTTTTGCGCCAATCGCTCCGGCAGATAGTGCCGCCTCAACGAATTGGTCCAGGTCTGGTGAAGAGACCGTCAATTCCTGTAACAAGTGATGATTCTTGTGCATCAGCACACCCAGATCGGTAATTTTGCCTGTTTCAATCGCCTGACGGGCAGCGACAGCAATTTTACCAATCGCCTTCACCCGCTTTCCGGTGCTCTCTGGGTCGGTTTCCATCAGCTTACGAACATCACCAACGGCAACATGGGTCAGTGCTTTCTGTCCTGTATCGCCGATGATTAGCTTGAAAGAGCGAGCGATAGACAAGCGCTCAATCGGCTGGTTGCGAACATAAAAAATCGGTTGCTCGTAAACAATGACCGTATTATCGATGCCGCTTGGTGTGCCGTGATGAATCTTCTCAACCTCAAACACAAGGCTGTTGACGATTTCATCAGATAAATCGGCATCCATTGCACTGCTGACGGCTCGCAGCAACGCCGTCGAGATTGCCGCACCGCTGCCAAGTCCACTCGCCATTGGAATGCTTGACCGCAGGTGAATCTCAACATCTGGCAGCGATTTGCCAGTGTATTGCTGGAGTAGGGCCAGTGTGCGCTGGAGCGGTTCCTCAATCAGGCTGACGTCATAACGCACAATCACCGCATCCATATCATGCGCAATGATCTTAAAACCATCGGTGCTTGGCTTGACGGTAGCCTCGGCTTTCAGGCTGGCAACGGGTACCGCAATCGCGGGTTCCCCGTAAACAACAGCATGTTCACCAAACAGGATGATTTTGGCGGGTGCAATCCAGCTTGTCATTTCTCAACCTGCAATCAGAGACGGCAGTACATAGATCAAAAATACGAAGGTCAGGCCCCAAAGCCCAATGGCCACCTGCAAATTGCGATCATGCAGCAGCAGTTCATCCGGCGCGCTGCCTTCACCCTTAACATGAATCAGGTACATGTAATAGAACAGCCCATAAATCACAAAAGGCACAGTCAACAATGCCAGATTGATGTCGAAGTACGTCACAATATCGGCTTCGATGGTATAGAGCACATAGGCAATGAACGTCGAAGTCATCACCATGCGCAGCATGTCATCCAGCAGTGGCAGATTGTAATACTGGAAAATGGGTCGCGTCGCGATGGCCCGTTCACCCAGGCTAACATATTCCTGTCGCCGCTTGCCCACAACCAGGAACAACGCCAGCAAACCGGAACATGCAAATAACCAGGGCGAAATATTCGCAACTTCAATGACCACAATCCCCGCAATCACGCGCAGGATAAATCCGGCTGTCACCGCTAAAACATCCAGAATAACGACATTCTTCAGGTAAAAAGAGTAGGCAATCTGCACGACCAGATAAATCACCAGGACGATTGCCAGCCCAGGGTCCCACAAAACCGCGATGATGAGTGCCACAATTGGAATCAGAATCGCGCTGGCAGTTGCGAAAGGCACGGGCAGCTCACCAGAGGGCAGGGGACGTAGTTTTTTCTTGGGGTGGGCGCGGTCCCGCTCGATGTCGACCAGATCATTCATCACATACACCGACCCTGAGACCAGAATCAACAGGATCGCCGCAAAGGTCACATGCAGGAACGGCTGTAGTTCAAATAGCTGCCCATCAAAGATAATCGCTGGATAGACGAACAGAATGTTCTTTGTCCACTGTCTTGGTCGCATTGTGCGAAAAAGACCTAAGAGTGCTTGCACGCGCAGTCTCCGCTTGTCATAAGCCATGTGAGATTATAGAACACGTCCATATGACAACAAGCCCTAGTGCTCTCAGCATAGGCGGGTAAAATCCATATTATTCATTCTACGGATTCATCTGCTACAGGACACGTAACGATGCAAAAAGCCACAGCTCGCGCGCACCCGAACATCGCGTTCATCAAATATTGGGGCAATTGCGATGATGATCTTCGCCTGCCCAGCAACCCCTCACTCAGTATGAATCTGGCAGGTGCCCACACGGAAACTACCGTCGAATGGATCGATGGGCTTACTGCCGATGACCTTGAAATCAATGGCCAGCCAGCGACGGAAGACGCCAGCCAGCGTGTCAGCGCCCATCTGGATCGCATTCGCAAACGTCTTGGTATCGATGTGCACGCTCATGTCGCATCCGAAAACAACTTTCCGATGGGGGCGGGAATCGCTTCATCTGCCGCGGCCTTTGCTGCACTCACAGTTGCGGCTGTTGCTGCCGCTGGCGAAACACTTACCGAGCGCGAACTGACGACTATCGCCCGTATGGGGTCAGGCTCTGCATCCCGCTCGGTTCCAACAGGCTTTGTCGAATGGTTCGCTGCCGATACCCACGAGGAAAGCTACGCGCAATCCTTTGCCGGACCTGACCATTGGAACCTTTGCGATGTGATTGCCGTCATAAGTAGGGAACACAAGAAGACCGTATCGCAGGCGGGGCATCGTACAGCCATGACCAGTGATTTACAGCCTGCTCGTGTAGCCGGGGCACAGGCCCGCTTCGATATTTGCAGGCAAGCCCTGGTCGAACGCGACTTTGCTACCCTGGCGACGGTTGTCGAAGAAGACAGCAATCTGATGCATGCTGTTATGATGACCAGCCGCCCGCCCTTGTTCTACTGGCTACCTGGTTCGCTAACTGTCATGCAGTTGGTGCCGGAATGGCGCCAGCAAGGGCTGAATGTCTGTTATACGCTCGATGCAGGCCCAAATGTGCATTGCATCTGCACGGCGGACGCAGCCGACGAGGTAAGAAGCCGCCTGCAAGCCCTGTCTGAAGTGGTAGATGTTCGTATGACAACACCCGGCGGACCGGCTGAAGTTACCCGCTAGAACGAGCATCATTTATCACCAATAAGGCTACTTTGGGGCGCATTCATTTGCGCCCTTACCATTCCCATACTGCTGTAATAGCGTCGTGCTGGCGTTATTCAGGACAAGTTCTAATAGATTGTTTGCTTGTCACTGGCTTTAACTCCCGCTTATAATGCTTACAGATGGCGCTTTTTGCATCATAACTCTGTCGACAGTTGTTAGGTGACCGTTCATGTTAGAAGGCCTGTTCCAAAACGAATTTCTAATGTCAATTCTGGCATTCGCACTGGTTTTGATCCCAGCCATTATCATCCACGAACTCGGTCACTTCATTGCGGCCAAGCTAGCCGGCATCAGCGTGCTGGAATTTGCCATTGGCTGGCCCCCGCGGATGGTCAAGCTCTTCCGCTGGGGAGAAACAGAAATTGTGCTCAATTGGCTGCCGATTGGCGGTTATGTCCTCCCATTGGGCGAGGATATGGCTGGTCCGGTTGCCGAGGATGAAGCAGACGAGGAAGAAGACGAAAAGCCCAAGCATCAGGTAGAGGACATGCGTCAGACCCTGCGTGAGCGCGGTGTTGCTGACGAAGATATGGTCAGCGTCCAGGATGCCAGCGCCGGAGCGCGGATATTCTTTATGGCGGCGGGCGCACTCGCGAATGTCCTGTCAGCCATTGTGCTGTTTATCATTGTTGCCTTACTCGGCCTGCCGGAAGTGGTAGGGGCACGCTCCCAGGTCGTCAGCCTGGAAACAAACAGCGTTTTTGCCCAGGCCGGGGTAACTCTCGGTGATGTAGTTGAACGTGTCGATGGCGAACTTTTCCAAAGCACACCTGAATTCGTTCAGCAGCTTATCAATGGCAGCGGCAATGTCACCCTCGACATGATTCGCTATGAAACAGGCGAGCCGTATACCGTTACCGTGAATGTGGCAGACCTTTCGTTGACTGCTGGCGTTCATATCCGAGCGGTATCGTTGGAATCACCAGCCGATGAAGCTGGTCTGAAACCTGGCGACGTGATTACACATATTGATGGCACGCCTATCGACTTTGAAGACCCATCAGGTACGCTCATAGAAATGACCATCGCCAGAGCGGGAACGCCAATGGCACTCAGCTACCTGCGCGATGGCGAGCAGTTAGTAACAACCCTGATTCCACGTGTGAACCCGCCGGAAGGCGAAGGGCGTATGGGGATCGCCATCGAGTCCTACTACACCACTGCCGATGGCGTCAGCTTTGTACCGAGCGTCCCACAAGAGAAGATGATCCCGCAAACGCTGGATAAAGCGATTGCTTACGGCTTCAATCAGACAGGCGAAATCATTGGTACCATCATCACGCTGCCCAAGCAATTGATCGATGGCACCATCAGCCCGGAAGAAGCGCGTCCGGTCAGTGTAGTTGGTATTAGCCGCATCGGCGCGGAATTCTTGCAGCGCAGCATTAGCGAAGGCGCGCCCGGCCTCATCCTGAACTTCATCGCGATGGTCAGTATTTTCCTTGGTGTGACCAACTTGCTGCCAGTGCCGCCTTTGGATGGCGGTCGCATCCTGTTCGTTCTGATCGAAATTGTTCGCGGCAAGCCAGTGCCGATTCGTATCGAGGCCATGATTATTCGCATCGGTCTCTATATTATCCTGGCGTTGGCCGTCCTGGTAATCATTTATGACATCATCAACCCCTTTACCATCCCAGGCTAAAAGGGGTAGCAACACAGTCAACAGTTCACAACGTTGTGAGGATTGATGGATACACCTGCACAGTTCAATGATTCCGATGTCGAGCGTTTTCCGACGTTTGAGGAAGCGCTCCAACAACTTAGTTCAGCCGAAGGCAATATGCCGGACCCGGAAATCCTTTATGGTTTATCCGGCTTGATGGATTCGCAGATTCGCGACCTTAGAACAGTATGGGGACAGCTAGACGCAGCACAGCGCCAGCTTCTCCTACAGATGATGATCGATGCTGCTTATAGCAACCTCGAACTCGATTTCGAGCCAATTGGCGTCATGGCGCTCGACGCGGATAGCGACGTCGCCGTTCGTCGCACAGCAATCGAATTGCTGTTTGAAAGTGAGTCCATAGAAACGCTCATGACTCTGCGCAACATCCTCGAAAAAGATACAGACTTGTTCACACAGGTGAATGCTGCCCGCGCGTTGGGCAACTTTGTCTTACTCGCGGAACTTGGCAAAATCATGGATAGCCATGTGAAACCTGTGCGCGATCATCTGCTGAGGTTGCTCAACAACAGCCAGACCGATTTGCTGCTGCGCGCTGCTGCCCTGGAATCAATCGCAAATTGCACCAACTCCGATGTGACCTCTCACATCAACCACGCTTATGGCGCGGGGGAACCGGAACTGCGCCGCAGCGCTGTGATTGCGATGGGCCGCACCTGTGATGATCGCTGGTCAGATTATGTGCTGGATGAACTCTCTAGTGGCGACGAGGAATTTCAGGCCGCTGCCGCTCGTGCAGCCGGGGAGTTGCAAATAGAAGAAGCGATCCCTGCCTTCACCCGCATCTACGCAGAATCAGATGTCGAAACCAGATTGGCGATTGTCTGGGCACTTGGTGAAATCGGCGGACGTGAAGCCACACGTATGCTAGAAAACGCAATGGAAGAAGCGGAATCCGAGGGCGACGATGTCCTCATCGAAGCTATCGAAGATGCCATTGGCAATGCAGGTCTGCTCAGTGGCGATCTGCTCATCGGTAACTTTGATATGCCGCTCGACGAATAGCACTCTGCCTCCGCCTACAAAAAAAGGCCGCAACTGCGGCCTTTTTGCTTTTTAGAGTAGGTTAAGCTAGCCCAGGTTGAAGATATTCATCATCTTCATACCAATGCCAACATCAGAGACTTTAACCTTGCCGAACATGACTGCATTCATCGGGTTCAGGTCTCCGTTCACGAGATCATAAAAATCATCTGCTGAAGACCGCACGGTCATATCGGCAGTAACGGTCCCAGTACCATGCTCCGCACCGCCATCTGCAATCTTGACCCAATATTGGCCCCCATTATCGCCGCTGAGGTCGAAGAAAATCGTTGTATTCATATCACCAGCCTTTTGCGGCTGAAAGCGCTCAACCATCTCCGGGAAGATTTGAGCGACTTCTTCTTGTGTGGGCATCTGAGTATCTCCTAAATTGTTCCATAGAAAGTTGATCTACGCTTGATTCAGCATAGTATACTAGGTCTCATCGGCATGCCAAACAGGTAATGGAGCCTGCGCCATGCGTTTTATTCACCGCACATTTCTTTTTTTACTGCCAGTTATTCTTATCCTTGCCGCACTTCCCATCAACGCCCTACAAGAAACCTTCGGGAGCGAACTTCCGGGCCGCATCGCGTATGTCGGCGACGATTTTAATATTCATGTCTTCGATGTAGGTACAGAATCAACATTTTCACTTACAGAAGACGGCGGGCCCAACGTCCGCTATCAGTGGCCAACCTGGAGCAACGACGGTCGTTTAGCCTACTTCTGTTGCGACCTGCAATTCGCGACTTCCTCTGTGACATCTGCCTATATCTCGCCTGATGGCATCTTGCCTGGACGGCTCGTATTTGGTGGCATTGGCGAAAGCATCATTTACGCTTACTGGGCACCGGCCCCCTGTGATGGTGCCAACTGCCGTGAACTGGCCATGCTCGTCAACAACATTCAGTCCGGTAGCCTCAGCCTATTAATGGTCCGCGACACGGTGGACGATTACGACAATTATGTGGCCGCAATGGGGTCGCCGTTCTACTATAGTTGGAGTCCCGATGCGACGCAGATGGCTTTTCATCGCAATAATCGGCTGCTTTCCATCTATTCCGGCGCGGCTGGCGACATAGATGTTTCGCTGAATCAGCCGACGTCCGGTGCGTTCCAGGCACCAGCCTGGTCGCCTATAGATGATCGTATTTTGCTTGGCGTCGTGGGTGTCCATCCCCGGTTCACGAACCTTGTAACGGTTCAGAATGGGGAAATCACCACACTTGTTGAGGATTTAGAAGGCGGCGTTTCGTTTGCCTGGTCGCCGGATGGCCAATACATTGCCTACCGCTTGCTGGATGGCAATGGCTATGGTTCTTTGATTGTGATTAATGCCATGACAGGTGTGCCCGTCAGCGAGACAGAGATTAATGCGGTAGTTGCCTTTTTCTGGTCGCCGGATAGCAGCAAGATTGCTTTTGTCACGCCCCCCATATCAGGTCAGGATAGCGCTCAACGGGGTCCCGCAGCGCCTCAAACGGTGCAATACTCGCCCGATGGTTTCCAACCGGTTCAGCAGGGCATTGAACTATCGTGGAATGTCTTGGATGTACAATCTGGCGTAACGACCTCATTTGGCTCATTCTTGCCTACGCCTGGTGATGTCTACATGATTCTGTACTTCGACCAGTTTGCTCAGAGCCATAGCATATGGTCCCCAGATAGCAAATACATCGTCTATTCAGAATTGATGCTTGAAGATAACACCACATCTCTAGTACAAATACGCGATGTATTGGATGTCACCGCGTCACCAGTTACGATTGGGCAGGGTGGCTTTGCTGTATGGAGTTATGACGAATAAACTTGCGTAGCTTGTTGTCTCTGTTCGTAATTGTTTTGCTTGTCATCGGTGCTGGTTGTCAGCCAGCACCGATGATCATTGTTATTACATCCACGCCTATAGCGATTGTGCCATCAAATCCTTCTGATCAACAAATCGTCGAGCAGCCTCAACCCGTCGATCCGCAGGTTGCAGCTCCCGCTGATACAGTGACGAATGCGACAACATCGCTCGAAAATATTGCAACCACTCATATTGTTCAGGCCGGGGAAACGCTCTCGATCATTGCTGACCGCTACAATATCACCGTCGATGCGCTGCTTGCTGAGAATGACCTCATCAATCCAGACATTATTTCTGTGGGACAGGTGCTTAATTTGCCTGCCATACCCACTGAGCAAACCAACAGCTTCGTCATCTTGCCTGACAGCCTGTTTGTTCGTGGTCCACAGTCGATTGGCTTCAATGTGCGAGATTTTATTGCGCAGCAGCCAGGATACATCCGGCAAGCCACCGACGATGTGCGTTCCAGCCTGGATAACGGCATTGAGCAGTTCGACACGCTCGATGCTGCATCTATTGTGGAGCGCGTCGCCATTGAAAACAGCGTCGATCCGCGCCTTTTGCTGGCAGTGCTTGAATATCGCGCTGGCTGGTTGTCGAATGTACAACCTCTGGAAGCGCTGCTGACAAGCCCCATCATCAACCTGGAAGACTCCGGTGGAATTGATCGTACGGGCCTATACAAGCAGCTCGGTTGGGTCGCGAATGAACTCAGCCGCGGCTACTATGGCTACAAATACAATGGCGATACCACCATTTCATTCTCAAATGGTGAGCGTTTCCTGTATTCGCCTCAGATCAATGCAGCGACTGCCGCAGTCCAGTACTTCCTAAGTTTGAATTCAGAACCCGTGCGCTGGCAGTATGACATCGGCCCGAATGGCTTCTACGCGACCTACAACCGCCTTTTCGGCGATCCACAGGCAACAGTCGCCTCTATCCCCGTTCCGCCTGATTTGCAGCAGCCGATTCTTACGCTGCCATTTGCCGCTGGAGAAACGTGGTTCTTCACGGGTGGCCCACACGGAGGATGGGGGAGCGGCAGCGGTTGGGCGGCTATCGACTTTGCGCCGCCAGATGAACGCCCTGAAGGCAGTTCTTTCTGCTATATTTCGGAATCCTGGGTGCGGGCTGTCGCTGAAGGCGTCATTGCCCGTAGTGATAATGGTGCAGTCGTCATCGACCTCGACGGTGATGGTGATGAACGCACAGGCTGGACTTTCTTTTACCTACATATCGCCTCGGTAGATCGTGTTGCAGAAGGAACAACGGTTCAGGTCGGCGATTCTATTGGCCACGCATCCTGCGCTGGCGGGTTTTCTACAGCCACGCATCTCCATGTTGCCCGTCGCTATAACGGCGAGTGGCTCCCTGCGGACTGTAGTCAATGTGCCTATTCGGCACCATCCTTTGTCATGGATGACTGGGTTGTCTCACTCTGGAACAACCTTGAATACCAGGGCTTCCTGACGCGCGGGGACGAGGTCGCCCAGGCAGAGCAGGGCCGCGATAATCCAATCAATCAGGTTCAACGTTAAAGACACATCCTATGAAGCTTCTCAAACAATCGCTGCTCTTGTTATTCATATGGATTATGGGCGTTCATGCGGGTGACGTAGAGGCACAGGCATCACCCACGCCTGTTGTCATCGAACTGCCGACACAGGCTGCGTTGCCTACAGAGGTCATGATATCTACTGTCACGCCAACGCCCACCGCGACCATGGAAAATCCAGTTTCGCTGATTTTAAACGCAGAGAGTGCCAATGTCCGTACGCTGCCGGATGTCGAAGATGGTGCTCTGATTGGTACGCTTGAGCCACAGGTGGAGTACATTGTCACAGGCCGTTATTTTAGTTGGTACCAATTTTTCTTTGAGGGATCCCCAAATGGCCGCGCCTGGGTATATGGTGATCTGGTAGATATTCTTGGCAATCAGGTGCTGATACCGGAAATTGATCCATTTGCAGCGCCAACCGCGCCGGCTGGCATCCTGGGAACAACACCCGACCCCAATGTGACCGAAGACCCATCATCTTCGCGCGCTGTGGAGTTGGATACGACCAGTGGTGGTGGTGTCAATCTGCCTAGTATTTTGCCAACATTTACGTATCCGGCGGAATACGCAGCCGTCCGCCGCTCTCCTACACCTAGCGGTATTGTCATGCCAACCCCCACGCCGGACACAGTCAACGAAATACTGACAGTCGTCGCCGAAGGCAATTTGCCTCCGGTTGTTCCCATTACCTTATTGTTGATTGGCGGTTTGCTAGGGTTATTTGTCGCTTTTTTGCGCAGGTAACAAAAAACGCCTGCATATGCAGGCGTTTCGTTTGACGAATTGAGAAACAGCTTAGTAACTGCTGCTGCAAGTGCCACAACCGCAGCCGTCAGCATCCGCGCCGGAGCCATCCTCAGCCTTAAAGGACGAGCCACACCCGCACTGCGAAATAGCATTCGGATTATCGATGCGGAAACCGCCGCCAATCAGGCTGTCAACAAAGTCAATTGTAGCGCCCTTCAGATACACCAGGCTGGTCGGATCAACCAGCAGTGTCACGCCATTCGCGCTGACAACCGCATCACTGTCCTGGGCACCTTCTTCAAAGGACATACCATACTGCAAGCCGGAGCAGCCACCGCCAGTCACGAACACGCGCAGGGCATAGCCAGGGATATTCCGCTGTTCAAGCAGGTTCTTGATGATATCCACTGCGGTGGGCGTAACCACCAGTACAGCTTCTTCAACTTCAGTTGTTTTGGGTTCATCAATTAAAGCCATGACTGGTAGCTCCTGTTTCACACTATTATTTGACTTCGCATTATAACGTAGAGATTGGTACAACGTCAATTTAAAAGACGATCATCATCAATAAATGGCCAGGATAACCCAGTTATTTGTTCGGAATCAGATACGAGCAACTGCTATCACCCATGACCATATGCGTGAGCAGCTTTGGCACGACCCCCAACATGGTCGAGACAATTCTCAAATCCAACTGACAGAGCGCTTCATCGCCCTTGGCTAGGGCGTGATAGGGACAGTTCTGTGTGTGAAGCACATAGCCATCGTTCGTTGGTTCGTATGTGGCATCATAGCCGTGTTCATTCAGATATTCGACGGCATATTGCAGGCGCTCCGCGAGGGTTAACCCTTTCGGGATGCGCGCTTCGTGGGCCATCGTTGTCGCAGCCCCTTCGAGAATCACGTTCGTTTGTGTTTCCGACAGGCTGTTACGCATCTCACGTAGTAAAGAAGCGATCAGGTGCTGATAATTCCTGGGAAAGTGTTCTTCGGCCTGGGTAGTCAATCCATACAAACGCTGCGGGCGACCAGGTGAATCGCGGTGCTTGAACGTGTCCGATGTAACTAAATTGTCTTTATGTAAAATGTTGAGATGATGTCGCACCGTGACTGCCGTGATCGGCATATCGTATTTATCAGACAACGCACTAACGATGGTATCGACTGTCGAATTACCATGTTCTCTGAGGATATCCATGATTTTGCGGCGCGTGTCCTGCATTTCAAATGGCATACTGTGTTCCTGTGCCTATTTTGCAGACAGATTTGAGAAAAATTGTAAGTTCTGGGTATAACGTTGTCAAATCGCAGCCAAGAGTGATACGATTGTGCAACTTTCTCGTTAGCTACGGCTCTTCTAATCAATCGGGTTGAATGACGGGCCAATTCACGTACAGGGCAGGGAACATGCATAGCAAATTAGACGTGGCGATTTTGGGTGCAACAGGGGCGGTTGGTCAGCGCTTCATTCAGCTTTTGGAAGGGCATCCCTGGTTTCGCGTAGCGGAACTTGTAGGAAAATCCAGTGCAGGCAAGCGTTATGGTGATGCGGTCAACTGGGTACTCGATGGCAATCCGCCCGCTTCAGTAGTGGATATGATCGTCAAACCATTGGACTCTGAATTGGACTCGCCACTGGTGTTCAGTGCTTTACCCAAAGAAGCCGCGGTTGATCGTGAACCTCAGTTAGCTTCAGAAGGGCATGTCGTCTGCACCAATGCCTCCGCCCATCGTATGGCCGCCGATGTTCCACTGCTCTTGCCGGAAATTAATGCTGATCACATTGGCCTCATTGATGTGCAGCGTGCAAATCGTGGTTGGACCACCGGTGCGTTGGTTGCCAACAGCAACTGTACAGTCATGCCGCTCGTGATGGCCCTCGCGCCGCTTCGTCAATTTGACATTCAGCGCGTGGTTGTCGTTTCTGAGCAGGCAATCAGTGGGGCAGGTTATCCTGGCGTTGCTTCTCTGGATATTATCGCGAACGTTATTCCATATGTGCCATCTGACGAAGAAAAGATGGTAATCGAATCCGTCAAGATGCTCGGTCATCTCTACGATGACAGAGTAGTAGAATACGATATGGTCGTAAGTACCACATGTACGCGCGTACCTGTCATTGATGGTCATTTGGTCAATGTTTCGGTTGATCTGGCCTCTAAGCCATCCAATAACGAAATCATCGCTGCCTGGGAAGGTTACAAAGGGGATGAGCGCGTCGCCATGCTGCCTTCAGCTCCGGAAAAGCCGCTGCAATATTTGTCACAGATTGATCGCCCGCAGCCACGCCGTGACCGCAATGCAGGCAAAGGCATGATGACATCCATTGGCCGCTTGCGGGAATGCCCTGTACTTGGCTACAAATTTGCGGCGTTGTCACATAACACGATCCGGGGTGCAGCCGGCTCCAGCATACTCAATGCGGAACTGCTGGCTGTTTCTGGTTACTTGCCTAACTTCCAGCCAGAAGCGGCGGTGGCGCTTCCTTGACATCCCCAGGGGCGTTAGCTAGACTGTTAAGCCTTGGTTTAGATCAGTAACGTCAACATCTCAAGCGTGTTGATTTCTATAAATATTCAGACCACATCGGAGTCACTGATGAAAGTATTTATCGCCGGTATTGATGGCTATCTGGGATGGCCTTTAGCCCAGTACCTGACATCCCAGGGGCATGAAGTTGCCGGCGCTGACAAAATGTTGCGTCGCGAATGGGTTGCTGAAGTTGACAGCATGAGTGCGTTCCCCGTTTATGATCACGGTGACCGACTCATTGCATTTAAAAAGCAATATGGTACTGACCTTGATTTCCGTGTTGGTGACCTGTGCGACTATGACTTTGTGAAGGGCTTCTTTGCAGATTTCCAACCAGATGCAATTGTTCATCTGGCGCAGATGCCTTCGGCTCCCTATTCAATGATGGACCAGAAGCACAGCGTCTGGACGCAGGTTAACAACGTCACCACCAACATGAATATCCTGTGGGCGATGAAAGAAACAGTTCCACATGCTCACCTCGTCAAACTCGGTACAATGGGCGAGTATGGTCAACCGAATATCGACATCGCCGAAGGTTTCTTTGAGGTTGAGTATCGTGGTCGCAAGGATCGCTTACCATTCCCGCGTCAGGCGGGTAGCTGGTATCACCAGAGCAAAGTCCACGATTCACATAATACGATGTTTGCCAGCAAGATATGGGGCCTGCGTGCTACCGATATTATGCAGGGTGTTGTCTTTGGTACCCAGTGGCCCGACATGGGCGATGACCCGCGTCTGCGCACACGTTTCGATTTCGACCAGAGTTTCGGTACAGCGATGAACCGTTTCTGTGCCCAGGCGGTTGTCGATCATCCGCTGACGCTTTATGGCGCCGGAACCATGAAACGTGGTTTTCTGCCACTGCGCGATTCAATGCGCTGCCTGCAACTAACCATCGAGAATCCGCCGGAAGAGGGTGAATTCCGCGTATTCAATCAATTTGCGGAATCATACTCGATTATTGAATTGGCTGAGGTCGTCAAAGAGGTCGGCACAGACCTTGGTATGGATGTGGCGATTAATCACTACGATAACCCACGTGGTGAACTGGAACATCATTACTACAATCCAGATCGCAATAACTTGGTTGCGATTGGCTACGAACCAACCCAGGATGTGAAAACCGAAGTCAAGCTCATGTTGGAAGACTTGCGACATCATGCGGATCGCATCCGCACGAAAATTGATATCCTCGTGCCTGATATTCGCTGGGATGGTTCGCGTCGTCGCTCAAAGGTCGTAGAACCGGTTCGTTCCTAAGAACGAAACACATGGAGTACAATGGCGCGGGGCAAACTGTCCTGCGCTTTTTATTTACTGAATTCGTGTAACTCACATAGAAAGTGGCATCATGATCCAGTACATGAGACTCAATGAACTATCCGACGAACAGCGCGCCAAAATTATGACGCGCGCCGAGCAAGATATTCAGGACTTGTTCCCCCTTGCCCAGGGCATTATCGATGACATCCGTGAGAATGGCGACGAGGCAGTGGTCAAATACTCGCGCAAGTTCGATACTGAAAATGCAAGTGTTGAACTGCTCAAGGCAACTCCTGCGGACTTCGCTGCGGCGCGTGCGCGCCTGGAACCACGCCTCATCCAAGCCATTGAATTAGCCTACGAAAATATTCGTCGCTTCCACGAAGAGCAAATGCCAGAAGAAATGTGGTTCACGACGGTAAAACCAGGCATTATGGCTGGTGAAAAAGTGACACCAATCTCCAGCGTAGCACTGACTGTCCCAAGCGGTAAAGGTTATTTCCCCTCGGTTATGCTGATGTTAGGCGTCCCTGCCAAAGTCGCTGGTGTACCCCGTATCTGCGTTGTGACGCCGCCCAGCCCGGAAGGCAAAGCCAATGATGCAACGCTCGTTGGTGCAGAAATTTGTGGCATTGATGAGGTCTATGCGGTTGGTGGTATTCAGGCGATTGCGGCAATTGCTTACGGTACGGAGACAATCCCCGCGGTGCAGAAGGCTGTTGGCCCTGGTAGCAGCTATGTTTCTGCGGCTAAACGTCTGGTCAGCAACAAGATCGATGTTGGTCTGCCAGCCGGTCCAAGTGAATCCATCATCCTAGCTGATGAAAATGTTGATCCACGTCTGGCAGCACTTGATCTGCTGGTCGAGGCAGAACACGGCCCTGATTCAGCAGCGTTGCTGGTAACACACAGTGAAACTATCGCCAAAGCAGTTCTTGAAGTCCTGCCTGATTACATCAGCCAACTGCCAGATTGGCGGCGTGAATTTGTGGAAACAGTTCTTAGCAAGTATGGTGGCATTATGGTGACGAACAGCCTTGATGAATCCATTGCATTTGTCAACGACTATGCACCAGAACACCTTGAAGTGCTTGTCAAAGATCCATTTATCGCGCTGCAAAAACTCAAGAATGCGGGCGAAATCCTGCTCGGTGATCTAACACCAATTCCTACTGCGAATTATGCACTTGGCCTGAACGCCATTCTGCCAACAGGTGGTTTCGCGCGCACATTCTCGTCGGTTAGCGTACAAGACTTCCTGAAACGCAGTGGTGTCGGCTACCTCTCTCGCGAAGGCTATGAAAGCCTACAGGAAGATGTTGCTATCCTGGCAGATTATGAAGGATTCCCGGCACACGCAATGGCGCTGCGCCTTCGCAACGAAATCCTCAGGGAACGTGATAATGACTGATGTTTTGCAACGTGTCCGTGACTTGCAGAACGAAGACTTAGGAGCGGCGGAAACGCTGCTCCTCACATTCATGCAGCGTGAATTGCCTTTTGATGTTGCCTCGATTGAACTACGTCCATCGGCTGTTTCCTTGAATTCGTTCAATGGCTTCATGTACCTGAAAGATAGCTCAAAGTACTTCTTCAAATCCCACACAGAAACCGACACAGTCATCGAGGAATACTACAACGCGGAAATGCTGGCAAAGGCGGGTTATAACGTCATCCAGCCTGTTTACCGCTCGGAGGAACCTGGCAAGCAGATGCTTGTCTATGAAGTCATTGACGATCAATCTGTATTCGAAGTTGCCTGGGCTATTGAAAACGGCCAGAGTGATTTACTAGACACATTGACTGTTGCCCAGAATGAATCAGATGAGTTGTTGTTGCAACATTATAAAGACTCACTGATTTGGCAATCTGCGGCAGAAGCGGCCCAATCTCCGGTACACCAGTTGTTTCACCATCGGCTTGTTCGTGGGCGTTTAAAGCGTTTCTATGGCGATATTCCCAATGGTAGTAGGGACGTACAGATTCAGTTGCCAGGACTTGAAACAATAATGGGGCAGGTTGCTTCTGTAAATTGGGTGATCAATGGCCAGCGATATGAGGAGACACTAGCACAAATCGTCAGTAGAGCCATTGAATTACTCGAACCGGCTCAGGAAGGTCCGGCAGTCATCGGTCATGGAGATGCCCACAATGGCAATGTATTCCTGCGCAGGGACACGCAGCCGCCGTCACTTCTCTATTTCGATCCTGCTTTTGCTGGCAAGCATCATCCATTGCTTGACCTGACAAAGCCGCTGTTTCATAACGTCTTCGCCATGTGGATGTACTATCCGCAGGTCAAAGCTGACCAAACGCACATTTCGCTCACTCAAAATCGGAATACGTGGAACATCGAACACGACTATGAACTGCCTGAAGTCAGACACATGTTCCTGAAATCCAAGGTTGACCGCGTACTGGAGCCAACTGTCCAATTGCTAGCAGAGCATGATTGGCTGCAATCCAATTGGCGACAGTATATAAAGGCGGCTTTAATGTGCTGTCCGCTGCTGACCATGAACCTGGCAGATAACGACCGATTTCCGCCCTCGATCAGCCTGCTCGGCCTCACAATGGCGGTCGAGATGGGTTCTGAAAGCCATGATAAGCGTAGCCTGATCGACCAGATGCTTGATGAGGTCGAAGCCGTACTATAGGCCCAATTGCTCCAGGAGCTTTTGATAAGTGTGCGAAGCTTGCATAAACACATAGCGCGAAGGCATTACAACGGCATGGCGGCCACCAATTGCGATGAGGTGATGCACCGCTTCCAGGATGTCTTTGTGCTTAATGGTCAGTGTCGCGGAATACCAGGTGCCCGCTTCATGGGTATAAATCGGCGCGAGGGTCGGCCCAATCAATCCGGCTGTTAACGGGTTTTCCATAATCTTTTTGGCGATGGTTTCGCTGTTTTCACCCTGAATATCAACAGTCACCTGATAGATTTGCTGTGCGTTCATGGCGGCATCCATGTATTCGAGCAGCACTTTTGTGATTTCCAGCAGCCGGGGATGTTCCTCAAACGCCGGACGATTGCCAATCAGGCAGGCTTCTGAATCGATAATGTCGCCATCCGGCAGCATTTTGAGATGATTCTCGCGCAGCGTTGTGCCAGTCTGCGTCAGATCAACGATCATGTCTGCGTAGCCGATAGTTGGAGCAGCTTCAATCGCGCCATCCGCTTTCACAATCGTGAAGTGATGTATGTGATTTTTGTGCAGGAACTGCCGTGTTAAATGTGGGAATGTCGTCGCAACCCGCAGGTTTTTCTGCTTCTTGTCACGCAGGTCATTGGCAACCTCTAGCAGGTCCTGCATATTCTCCACATCGACCCACGACTCTGGAACAGCAACAACTAAACTGCAATGCCCATATCCCAACTTATCATTAATAATAATAATATCGTCACTGGGATTCTCACGGACAATGTCATAGCCCGTGATACCGAGGTGTGCTGTGCCATCGCTGACTTTATAGACTACGTCCTTCGCCCGTTGGAACAGTACAGAAAGCCCATCTATAGCAGGCACATCACCTGTATATTGGCGTGGATTCGGCTTGACGACTTTCAGCCCACTATTACGCAGAAAGTTCAGTGTAGGTTCCGAGATAGCGCCTTTACTGGGTAGGGCCAGTGTAAAATCATTACGTGTCATGTAGTTAGCTACCTAATGCGTTGAGCAGCGATTCCAATTGATCTATTGCAAATATGTCGTTCCGATACTGGACTGCATTTTCAGCCACAACCGTAACGAGTAACTTGTCTGATGTTGTATTTTGTCTATCAAAGGCCAGACGGGTTGGAATGTCATGTTCCCTCAAAAAGTCGGTTACCTTTTGCCCCGCAGAAATCCACTGTCTCTGTGTTTGAATAACTATGCCTGAGGTGGGTGCAGCCGTGGGTAGCAAATCCAGCAGACGATCTACATAATATGAAAAACCAACAGCAGGCACAGCAGTGGCATCATCATTGACAAGCGTAGCCAGGTCGTCATAGCGACCACCAGCAGCAACATATACATCATCGACTTCGACACCAAAGACGATACCTGTGTAGTATTCCCAATTACGGGCCAGGTTTGGCTGAAGAATGATCCTCTCTGATGGGATACCGCTTGCTACCAACAGATCAACCAATTGTTTCCAATCTTCTACGTAACCTTGGCCGACTGAATCGTCGGCATCTAACAATTGGCCGATGGCTGCGAACATATCTGTGGGTTTACCTCGCAGAGCCGTCCATTTAGCGAATACGTTTAGACCCTCTAGCAGTAAATCCAGTCCATGACTTCTTTTGCGCTTTGATAAAATGCGTTGGGCAATATCTTCACGAGTCCGGCTTCCCATTGTGGAGCCATACTGCGTGGAATCCAGCAAGACATCTAACATATGCTGTGTGGAAGCATCCGACTCCTCAGCACTAAAAGCTTCTGGCGAACTTATCTCGGCTGAAATTTGCTCACGAAGTTTGGCTTCAACCGCAGCCGCGCCCTGCGTTTTCAATAACTCTCGGTGATTGAGCAGCATTCGATACTGGTGATGATCCAGTCCGATCTTACTAAGCAGGTGCCGTTGTAGGGCCGCATGGCCAATGACAAGGTGCCAACCATCTAATTGACTGAGTTCAATTCCGCCAATCGCAGCGCGTATTATCTCGAAATCAGCATTGGTACCAACAGCATTCAATAATTCAGCACCAACACTTGGGCGTTGGTTCTGGAAAGGGTTATCGGATAAATCTTCAAAGATGGGGCCAGAAAAATACCATCTCTGTGATGTGCTATGGCCTTCGAGTGCGTACTGACGAGTTGCGGCCGATGTAAACTCCGGCCTCAGGGCGAAAAGACGGCCATGACGCTCAAAGCTAAATAAACGCTCAATGATGGTATCGCCGGCTCGGGTAAGGAACAGATCTGCTGGTTGAATAATTGGAACATCTTTGCGCTGATATCCACACAGCTCTAAATGGCGGCTGAGCAGATGTGATAAATCATAGCTCATGCTATGTAACCTGCATTGTGTCGGTAAAGTGGATTCACTAGCTAAAGATGATAAACAGGATTTGGGCGTGTGCAATATGCAATCGTTCCATGTTGCTAAAATACAAAAGGACGCAACTTCGTGCGCCCTTTATCACTCATCGTTGAGAGGTCGTTTTATTGGTAAGTATCACTGAAGTACACATAGACAAACGGACCCTCTTCAATATCTGGCGATGCCTGCGAACCCATCATTTCAGCGACCCACTGATACAGCCAATATGCGTCTGTGATCGTCATGTTGACGCAGCCGTGACTGCGGCGATAGCCAAAGCCATCATGCCAGTAGGCACCGTGCAGGGCGCGACCATCGTCAAAGTACATGGTCCAGGGAACTTCTTCGAGTGAGTAGTAGTCGTCACCAACGGTGCCCCAGCTCATGAATTCTCGACGTGCGCGGTAGTAGATACGGAACGTGCCTTCATAGGTGGGCCAACGATCTAAGCCCGTAGAAATGAGCGTTGCAAAGACAGGGCGGTTGTTTTCATAGGCAATCAGGACCTGTTCATATAGATCAATGCTGACCCATTGCTCAGTCGTAACATCTTCTGGAATTTCCTGTAGGGGCAGCACTTTGGCCACGCGATGCTGATGTACCCATTGGTCAGGGCCAATCTGGTACCAGCGATAACCATCGGCAATTTCTGTAGCGAAGATGTGCAGCTCTGTATAACGATAAATCAGATCATAAGATTCCGACGGCGTACCACCTGGGGTCTTGCTTGGGTACATATTCACCAGTGCCCAGGCGATGGTGTAATCAGTTGGCATTTCTTCAGGCAGTAAGATGCCGGTGAACGAAGAAACATTCCAGCTTACATCAGTCAGATTGGCTGATTCCACCCATTCATCGCCGTTAATGCGTGTCCAACCACTGGCATCTTCCAGCGCGGTGACATAGTTAAAACCCTGGTCGATGGTTCTGATAATGTTGCCCCCAGGAGCATCATACACAGCCGTTGTGCCTGTCACGCTCATGTATCGGCGATCATGCATCAGTGATTGGTTTGGTTCCAGATATTGCAATGAAATTTGCTCAATGGATTCTAGTTGTGCTGCGGTTAGGCCGTACGTTTCGGTTGTGCAGTCACTGGTGCAGGAGTCATCCTGGGCGAAAACGCCCCCAGCGAATGCGGCGAGAATGGCTAGCAGAAACAGGTAAAGGGTAGGGCGTTGCATAGTGGCTTCCTCTAAACTGGTTAACGATTGCTATGCCTCCATCGTAAGGTCACTAGCATCTGAAAGCAACAAACGTTCAAGGAACGCGAACCTGACGGAAAGACTACGCTCGTTTCTATCACCTTCTATCGTAATGTATTGAGAAATCTATTTGCCCATTACATATCGTCGGCTTATACTGTAACGAGTAAGCTTTACTAAATTTTCAAAAGATTAATCTACCAAGGGAAGTCCGCAGGAGGGTTCAATGAGACCTCAAAACCGCATTGTGCTGTTGTCTTTAGTTGTAGCACTGATGCTGGGCCTTGTAGTGAGTATGCCGGTTGTGGCACAGAGTGACACAGGACGTGTCATGTTTGCCCAGCCAAAACTCGTCGTGAATACTAGCTTCTTAAATGTTCGTACTGGTCCTGGGGTAGGCTACCCAATCATGGCTACTGTGGTCGGTGGCACCGAACTTCCTGTTCTTGGCGCCATTGGTGATGACGTTTGGTACCAGGTATCGACAGAAGTAGGCCCAGGGTGGGTAAACATCACATTTACGCTGCCGCGTGGTGATTTTACCAATGTGCCATATGTTGACTCTGCCAATCAGGTAACATCTGTGACCCCGGCGGTCGGCGTTGGTGTATCAGCGGCATATGGCTCAGGCGTAACAGGTGTATCGTTGCTTGGCAAAGATATGTACGCGCAGCCAGATTACGACTCCATGCACGTTAATACCAGTGTGCCCAACGACCCATTCACCGTTTATCCGCTTCTGGATCAACGCACGATCAATGGCACAGTATGGTATCTGGTAAGCGTCGCTGGCGTTGGCACCGGCTGGATGGACGCTGTACAGATTCGGATTCTTGATTGTGGCCCAGAGACGGTAGGTGTCACCACAACGGAGACCCCGATTCGTTTTGAAGGCATTGCCAATCGCGATAGTTACCTGCTTCCACCTGGGGTTGAAGGCTTGTTACGCGGTTTTGGTGGCGTCAACAATGTCTATTACCGCTTCGAGATGGCGGACGGCACCCTGGGTTTGGTCGATGTCAATGCAGTTGCACCACGTTCAGATTCTGTTGTGTCAGTCTGTGATAATCTCCCTGCAATCGTGAACCCGAATGCTGCTCTCGGTCAGGGCGGCGGTGGTGTCGTGGTTCAACCCATTCGTCCGGCAAACCTGGCTATCGTCAATACGGGCTTCCTGAATATTCGTACTGGTCCAGGTGCGCAGTATGCCATTATTGCAACGGTCCCAGGCGGCACAGAGCTTGCCGTAGCTGGTCGTGCCAGCGATGACGTATGGATGCTGGTTGAAGGCACATTTGGCCGTGGTTGGATCAACAACGAATTCATTCTTTTCCGTGGTGACTATAGCAGCGTTCCTGTAATCAATGATGCCGTTATCATCACTCCTGGTGATGTTGCTGCATTGGGGCAGGGCGGCGGCTCGGTGCCCAGCGTTTCAAGCGGTCGTCAGGTGACAGGCGTGTCATTACTGGGCAAGGATATGTATGCAGAGCCAACCTATGACTCTATGCATACCTTTACTAGCGTTCCCAATGATCCTGGCACCATCTATCCGCTTCTGGATCAGGAAACGGTCAATGGCACAATCTGGTACTACGTCAGCATTGAAGGCGTAGCTGCTGGTTGGATGGATGCCGTTCAGCTTCGCTTGCTGGAATGTGGTTCCGATCAGGTTGGCGTAACTGTGGGTGAGCATCCGATTCGCTTCGACGGGATTGCAAACCGTGATTCCTTCCTGCTGCCAGGTGGCACAGAAGGTTACATCGTCGGACGTCGTGGTGATTTCACTATCTTTGAACTGCAAGATGGTACAGTCGGCCTTGTACTGGCTGAAGTGATTGTCCCGCGTGAAGGTGTTACCAGCGTTTGTACAGGTATCTCTTCAGCAGCCGTTAGTGGCACCTCAACGGGTTCAACAACGGTTAATCTGGTCGTCACTGGAAACCGTGTCGTGGTCAACACCGGCTATCTGAACGTTCGTAGTGGCCCAAGCGCTGGCTTCGGTGTCGTAGCGACGGTCCCAGGTGGCACTGAACTGGCAGTCGTCGGGCGTACAGCAGATGGGGTCTGGTTCTATGTTGAAGGCGGCTTCGGTCGTGGCTGGCTGAATAACCAGTTTGTCCTGTTCCGTGGCGACTACAGCACAGTTCCGGTCATTACATTTGGCAGCTAGCTGCCTGTAAATCTACGTAAAACAAGGCGCTCACACGTGTGGGCGCTTTTTTGTTGTTTCAGTGCATCAGGTAATCCTGCTAGCAAGCCCGCTGCGTAAGCAGTAATATTGGGCCAATGATACAAATTGTGAGAGTAAGGCATAAACGTGACAGAAGAGACATTTTCCGACCTTGCTAGAAATCTTATCATGAGTAATGTAAGAGGTGTGAAAACGCAACAAGATACCGCGTTGTTTGGTTCTGTTTCCACCCTTAGCCAGGTAGCAGCACAACAGCAATTCCCATATCGTATCGGTTTGTGGCCGATAACATGCGAAACATCTCCAGAAAAAGGTATGGCAATCTGGGCGACCCTCAGCTATCTGCTTGAAAGCTGGCGCGATGTAACCGTGTATCGACTTCCTTTAAACCTCAGCGATAAGGATGTTGAAACTTACAACCTGGCCATTGGCGATAGCCAGTTTGACATCGACGATTGGCAGCTAGATGATCTAACTGAAAATATAGCTATCGGCGGTTCAATTACTTCTTCTGATGCCAACGGGCTTGAATTAACGTTGGCCATCGAGAACGACCTTGAGGAAGACGACGAGGCGACAAACTTGCAGTGGCATGCAGCAGATTGGGGTGGGTTGGTTAATCAGCTCCCTGATATCGCTACAAACATTGCAACCCACATGGGTGCCGATGATGAGGGCAAAGGTCGAGCATTGCCATGGGCACTCAATTTTACATCGCTCCCAGAGTCGTTTGCCCAAAATATCTTTGAATGGGAAGCGAAGCTCTTTTTACATCTATGGGATTGGGAATGGGAAGACGAAGACATTCTGGATGATTTGTCCAAACTCGTCCAGTCTGCGAATGATCCGGCCACGCGCCGTATTGCAGCATATGCCATCGCCAGGTGCTTCTTGCCTGGGTTTGTTGTTGTTGGCGATCTGATTCAAGAAGAGATACCAGCCATCCTGGCAGACTGGAACTATTCACCAGAAGCTACCGCGATTATTACATCTGCCATCTGGTCAGCCGGTTATACTCAGATGTCATATGATCTACTCAGTACAGCCCGTATAGAGCATCCAGATGACATCATCCTGGCTCGCGCTGTTGCAGCCAAGCAGATTGGCCTGAATAACACAGCCAGCGCCATTGCTACACTACAGGAGATTATCAATAAAGGCGGCTTAGAGGACCGAAATCTCTATATTGATTATGCCAACTATCTCCAGTTTGCGCTGCGCACCGGGATGATTGACATGGAGAAACCGCAGGTAATTTTGGCAAGCGACTCTGATGAACTAAGATATGAGAAAGAAGCCATCGCTGCTTATGATCGCGCTTTGGCTACGATGCCAGATGCAATACGGGAACGATTTAACCAGGCCTTGCTTCTAAAATTTGTTTCCATAGACAGGTTCTGGCAATCTTTTGAAAAGATACTGAGCGAAGACGTCGAACGTCGCTATGTCATCGACTTGATTGATGAAATGGAAGATATGGATGACATCAGCGAAGGGGTTACCATCGCTGAACGTCACATCAATTCTGAATCTGATGCCGAAAACCTGATTACGCTCGCTCGGCTCTATATCACCGATTACGAGAATGACAAAGCACTCGAAAGGCTTGACCTTGCGGCTGGCAAGACGGATGACATAGACCTGCAATCAGAGATAGAGAAGCTCCGCCTTATTGCCCTAAACCCAGACTTTGAGTACAAATTTGCTGAAACAGTTGCGAAAATTGATGCGGGTAATCCGCCTGTCGAAGCTGACCTCGATTTCCTTGAGGAAGTCGTTGAAGAGGCACCTTCTTATATTGATGCGTACACGGCATTAGCCAGGGCCTATTCATTGAATGATGATGACGAAGCCGCTGTTGAGGTGCTTCTTGATGCCGATAAGGCTGTGGAGGCCCATCCTGATATCATGGACCTACTGAGCCAGCATTTTTGGGATACAGGCGAGAAGGAGCTTGCTTTTCAATACCTCAATAAAGGTTTGGCGAATGCACCTGTGTATGTTCCGCTGCTTGTCAGAGCAGGACAGATGCTCTTTGATAATGACCAGCACGATGATGCCCGCCAGTTTATTGCACGCGCTGAACTGATCTCCCCGCGCGACCCTGCGCTAGAACAGCTAAAACGGCATATTGCTAATGTGCTGACGAATAATTACGAGGATGAATAGATGCGGACGTTGGCCGAACCTGCTGACAGGTCCATGATACGCGCTTGCAGGGCGTCAGCCATAGATGTCGGAAGCTGAACAATAAGAGAAACTGTATCAGTAAACTCTGAATGTACCATTTCAGCCTCATATTCTGGCAAAAGACGCTGAATACCATCATAGAACCGATATTGCGTTTGAATCTCAATATCGGTTTTTTCTATCTTGAGTTCAGTTTGCAAGCTCTCAATACAAAGTTTGGCAGCATCCGTATAAGCTCGGACGAGTCCGCCGGTGCCAAGCTTCGTGCCGCCAAAGTAGCGCACCGTGACTAGAACAAGATCACCGATATCAGCCCCCCGGACAACAGCCAGCGTAGGCGGTCCAGCCGTTCCGCTTGGTTCGCCTGCATCGCTCATACCTTCAGTTACAGATTTGCCATAGCCAACGCGATAAGCATAGACATAGTGATTTGCGTTTGGTAGCCGCGCCTGAACCTCATGAATGAATGCGCGAGCTTTTTCTACTGTATCAGCCAATGCGACAGTCGTTATGAAGCGAGAGCGCTTGATTTCAATCTCAATCGTGCATTCATTAGCCGGAATAAGGTAGGGCATATGTCAACTAATTCCGCTGGCGCAGTATGGGAACCAGTACTTCTGGAAGGATTCGTAATTGCCGCGTCGATGGATCTGTCGCGACGAGGCCTTTTTCGACCAATACACTGATTAGCTGTGGCGCCGTATCGATAGGTTGTCCATTAACAATTGCAGTTAGGGCCTGTACCTCATTAGGTGCAAGGCTCTCAAGGATGACGTTGACCTCTGTTCGCACATTCGGTAACGATGAGAGGGCAGCTACAGCTTTCCAGTGGTCATAGTTGAGGGGTAAATTATCCAGGATATCACTTGCTTTAAATGCCGCACGCATTAGCCCCGCATGATGACCACTGGCCGCCAGCAAGAATTGCTCTACGTGTTCTGTCAGTCGAATCTGATGCCGTTTTGCAAGGCGCTGCAACATGCTACGAGCATCATCAACAGAGTAGGGCCCTACGTAGAGTGTATTGTCAACCAGAAGCTCATAGAATGGCTCAAGATCACGTAGAGAATCAGATTCTTCTTGCATAACTGTAAGAAGAGGTTTGCGCGTAAACGTTAGGTACATTAGCTGTGACTTGTAGTTGTCCCGCAGGCCACGAAGACTTTGAAAATAAGCTACTGGCATCAATTTCAGCCAGGCGTCAAACTCGTCGAACATAAAAACCACTTGATAGCCGCTGTTCAGCAGGTACTGCAGCCCAAGCTCAAAATACCGTATGCCCATATAAGCGAATAGGGGATTCGTACCATCTTGTAGAGCCTGGTAGGCATCGTAAAAGATAGAGGCATCTTTTCCAAAATCCGTGAACGGATAAAATGCTAAATACAGACGATGCATCATCAATTCATAGGCGGACCACATACGAAATTGCGCATCAGGCTGCTCAGGTAGTGGGCCTAGTAAGTATGGATCAAGAATGATCGTTTTTAGCTTACGAGAAGCATCGCCAAAATGTGCATGAACATGTGGATCTGCAAGATGACGCAGTAAATTGGATTTACCCACACTGCCAACACCAACCAAGCTGCATGACTCGCTAGCCATCCAGCGGTCGATAACATATTGCGTTTCCTGTTGGCGGAATGTCATGGATTGCTGGCGCATAGAGCATCCCTCTACTCTATATTAATAATGATAAAAGCGGTCGATATTTTACTACATATAATTGCACGTATATGCAATAAAACACCCGATAATCAAAAAGCCCCATACTTGGGGCTTTTCTGATACCCCATAGGAGATTCGAACTCCTGTTTCAGCCTTGAGAGGGCTGCGTCCTAGGCCTCTAGACGAATGGGGCTTAATTTATGGGATTATTCTACAGGTCTCCAAACTGATCGTCAAGCGCCTCTGTGCCGTCTCGTTCTGCTAGTCTTCGCCCATGCTCCAGATTGCTTAGTGTTACGGCAAGGCCGACTGCATCATCCAACATTTGCTGTTGCTTCGCGTTCTCTATCAACATGCGCAGACCTTCATTGCGCTTGCGCGCATCGTGAAGATAACAACTCGCTGTATTTGTGATCGCTCGCGCATGTCTGACAAATTGTTGTGCTAATGTGAACCGCTCGCTTGCAATACGGTAGTACGAGGCGGCTACAGAGTACGATCGCTGCGCAAAATAAAAGTGCCCTTTCAGAATGAGCACATCGCCTAGTTGTCTGTTAGCGCCTACTCTGTTGTCATCATCATAATTATCAAGCAATCTCAGAGTTGCCTGTGCTTCGTTCCATCGCTTGAGCTTAATGAGGATGTCACATTGCAATAGCAGCATCGGCCATGAAGTCGGAATAACTGCAAGATGCTCTGCGGCTGCGTCAAGGTCTCCCAGAGCGAAGAACAACTCTGCGAATAACGAATGCACAAAATCCAGGAGTTCAGTTGCGTTGGTTCTCTGGGCGATTTCCAGCGACTGTTGTAACATTTCAGATGCTTTTTCAAACGCACCAGTTGCTAGATGTGCTGCTCCTGACTCAGCCATACCCCACCCCATACCAATAAAGTTGCCATTCCTTCCACACGATTGAATGGCAAACTCGGCAGCCGATTGCGCAGCGGTAAATTTCTCCAGTTTTCTTAGCACATAAGCAAGGGTTGTGTATATATAGCCTTCCAGGTTGATTTCAGAGTCAGTGATTTCGAGGAGTGCATCCAACCAGACGTCATAAGCCTTACTATGTCGGGCCAGCGTATGATATCTAAGTAGAAATTCGGGAGCATCCCAAAATGGATTTGAGCGCCATCGATGTGAAACAAGGTTGTCTGCAATCATAAGCTGCAAATGATGCTTTATCGTCGGCAGATTATTGGCAACCTGCTGGATAATCTCCCCTACTTCCCGCTGCTGTTCCTCGGCCTGAATTTGACTTGTGATGAGTTTGATAATGCTATCTTCAACGTAATACCTATGCTTGCGGTACATAACGAGTGATGTAGCTACCATAAATTGGATAGTCTGACGATCAATTAGAGAATCTAGTGAGTCTAGTTCGTCCTTATAAAGGCCCTGGCTGCCTACGATACAAATGGTGATAAGTGCCTGTCGTGCCGCTTGATCATTTCGTGGCAACAGTCGCGCTAACGCGCCATTAGTAATGATAAGCTCGCTATCAAGTATGTATTGACGCACAAAGTCCTGAAGTTGGCCAGGATTGCCTCCAGCATTGTCATAGGCCCATCGTGCAGCGGCGTCAGCTATGTCACCCTCTTCCGCTCCTGCGTTGATCGCAAGCTTATGTGCCAACTGAATTGCAAGTGCTTTCGGCAAATCTGGCAGTATGATCCGTTTAAAACCATTCAAATTCCTGTACTGTAGCTGTGAGGTCATGACTGTGTGACAGGATGCTAAGAGATAAATAGTGTCTTTAAGCTCCGAAGCTGAAAGAACGGCACCATCTAGAACAACTATGATTTCAAGATTTTGAGTAAATGAACGAAAAGCTTCTGGATTCATAACAGATACTTCCAGCATCTGTTCAATTTGTTGGCCTATATCAAAGATACTTCTCGGCGATTTTACCCAGACCAATGCATCAAAATCTTTTTTAGAAAGTCCCTGGCGAATGGCCTCACATACAACAGCCTTTTTACCGATCCCTGCCGCGCCACTGACCAATGTGAAGCTCTTGCTCTGAGATGTAATCTGCCTTGTTATTTCCGATATAATGGCTTGCCTGCCAACAATCTCAACATCGCTCTTTAGCTCCGCGATCATTCCTGACCGAAGTATCCGTTGGCGACTCGCCTGCTCTGCATTGACAAATAGGTCAGCTATGTATTCCAGAGCGCGCTTTTGAAGCCGCTGTATATCGCGAACGGTCTTATTGATTATTTCTGCGAAAGCTCTGTTCGATTCGATTCGATAGGCGGACAGATATCGATAGAACAGGAAAGAAACGAGTCTAACGACAGAGCTGTGTGATCTGGCATCATTTTGAATATTGGTGATGGCATCCTCGCTTGAGTGCTCAGTTATTGCGCCTGTTTTGGCGTTACGCCTTGAGTGCTCAAGTTCAGACGATATGACATCCGACAGAATGTCTTTCATCGCGTGCAAACGCCGGGTATGTCTGGCAATGCGAGTGTAAAACGGATGCTGAATGCGTTCTTCTACGAGAGAGGTATACATGAAGGCAACATCATCATCACCAAAGTGCGTGATAACTTCCAGTGCCTCGCGAATGGCTTCTGGGCCAAGTACAGGGGATTGTGTGACGTTACCAGATGGCATCTGGGAAGGTACTTATACCTCCATCATATCCAATACGCTTATACATCTGTACTCCAGTATAAGCTTGTCCCAATATACCATCATGAATTGCCCATGATCGCCCTCTGACAGTCTGCCAAACATTTTGACGCCGAAAGGGGTTTTCGTTGTTGAGTAACTTGTGGAATTGGCCATCGGGCATAAATTGACGATGTATTTCCTGCATTTTCTGCAAGCCCATCGTGTAGTTAAACCCGTACCGCTCGAATAGAATGGCATTATGATATGCCAGCGGTTCAATCAGAAAGAGATCATGGCCCATGCTGTCAATGAATTCCTCGAAGGTTGGAACAGCATTCTTGAAGGCTCTAAGCCCACGACGAATCTGGCCTGGACCAAGCCCAGCTTGCATGGCAGCAATTTCTTCAGGGATGTTGCGCGATGATGTTCCCAGAAATGTAGCGTGGCCAGCCTGGTCTACATCGATGTTGTAACGCTTACTATCCATGTCATTGAAAACAACTAGCAAAACATGAATCTGCTGGTAGAGCGTATCTGCCATATTCAGATACAGCATTGGGTCCTGGTCAGATGCATCTCGTTTGACCGATATTTCAACAGATCGGCTGTGGGCTTTACAGTAGAAATCAATAACGCGCCGACCATCTTTCTCAAACGTCAGCCGATCAATACCCAGATCATCATAAATCCATTCTGGAATGAGACGTGAATAGATAGCTACTTTTTCGTCGGTAGCCATCGTGTTGATTGCGAAGATCGAAGGCGGAATTTCTGGCACGCTTTACTACCGGCTCTTTAGTGCGCGCTGGATATCACGCTCTGCATCGCGTTTCGCGATGGATTCGCGCTTATCGTAAGTTTTCTTGCCTCTGGCGATAGCGATCTCAACTTTTGCCAGACCGCGCTCCAAATAAAGTGTGGTTGGAACCGCTGTATAACTGCGCTCGCGTATTTGTGTAATGATCTGGCTGATCTCACGCTTATGTAGCAGTAGTTTTCGCGGTCGACGTGGGTCGGTATGGCCCCATACATTTGCCTTCTCGTATGGGGCGATATGTGCGTTCATTAGCCACAACTCACCGCCTCGTTCCTGTACAAAACCATCGGCCAGGTTCACCTTATTGTCACGAATCGATTTGATTTCAGAACCCATGAGCACCAGTCCGGCGTCATATGACTTCTCCAGAATGTAGTCATGGTGCGCGCGTCGGTTCCGGCTGATGATTTTACGTCCGCTTGTATTCGTTTGCTGATTTGATTTCTTTGCCATTTGGTGTATCTCTGTTTCTTACTGAACGGGAAGCTGTTCATTGAGATATCTAACAGCTTCGCCTAGTTCTACATCACGTCCATTTTCGTCTGGGATCATCGC
This sequence comes from Anaerolineaceae bacterium, assembly GCA_020634165.1. GTDB lineage: Bacteria > Chloroflexota > Anaerolineae > Aggregatilineales > Phototrophicaceae > Phototrophicus. Next base: position 2,166,438 of record JACKCF010000001.1, read on the forward strand.
AATGTCTGGCACCAACCCTACCCCGTCGATGTGCCTTCTTGCTGGTGTGAGCCATTCAGCAGCCGTTACATGGATAGATGATCCATCAGACAAAACATAAATCTGCTGAACTGTTCCTTTGCCAAAGGAGGTCTGGCCAATGATAATACCCCTGCCACTATCCTGTATGGCGCCTGCAACAAGCTCTGATGCGCTTGCTGTACGGTTGTTGACAAGTACTACTAGTGGCCAATCAATGGCAGACCCGCCTGCTGTAGCCTCAAATGTTTCTTCGCTGGTCTGGCGCAATTCGTAAGTCACAACACCACCATCGAGGAAGCGATTAGCTACTTCAATTGACTCCGCCAGCAATCCGCCGCTGTTGTTACGCAGATCAAGCACCAGGTTTGAAATCGCGGATTCTCCCAAATCGCTGATGGCATTATCTAGTTCTTCAGGAGTGCGATTCGTAAAACGAAGAATCTGAATATAACCTGTATCCGTGCCATCGATCACACGCCAGACAACTGAAGGCACATTGATGACAGCGAATTCGATGAATAGTATTTTCTCTTCGTCGGCACCATCAATAATGGTTATTTCTACTCCACTGCCTTCTTTAACTTCACCTCGCAGCATCTGATCAATTGCGTCGATGCCCATATGGAATGTTATGGGTTCCGAATTGACGGCAATCAACTGATCGCCAGCTTCTATCCCCGCTGCCTTCGCGGGGCTTTCGTCAAATGGAAAAAGCAGAAGGTCGCCGGATTCACTCAATTGAATTTGGACGCCAATCCCACCATAGGTTCCTGCCAGGACGTGTGCTTCGCTCTGAGCAACGGGTGGCTCAATAAAGAACGTGTTCTTGTCCTGGAGTGTATCCAACATACCACGAATTGCGCCGTATGCGCGAGTAGACTCGCTTGGTAGTTCCCGAAGATACACGCGCTCAAGAATAGATTCTGTCTCCGATAGCAGTGTATAAGATTGTTCATCGGCTGCCAGGGCCGACGCACTTGTGTTTAGAGCCAGGAGATCGTTAGTAACGAAGCCAAAAGCAAAGGCCAGGGCCAGAAACAGACCAATAAAGGCACCAAACATTACGGATTGCTTCGAAGACATGACGCTAATTTCTTCCGCTTTAACGAAAATGTTTATTCTTCTTGCAACACAGATCACCTATTTTGCAATTAGAATATGAGTAGCCATTATCATACGCGCTACTAAAATGTGCCAGAGTCATGTCCTTTCTGACCCCTGGTTCCGGTAGGCGCTCCATATTTCAAAGACGCAACCAGCGCCGGGAAGCTGGGCGCACGGAGACAAACAAATGACAGATCACGTTGAAAATGTACTCGTCCTGGTTATTGACGACCAGAAACCTGCTGCAGAGTTACTTTCGCGCATGCTGGCTTCTTATGGCTATAAGTCAGTCTGTGCGCACAGTGGCGAAGATGGGATTGAGCAAGCAAAACGTTTATTGCCCGATCTCATCCTGCTGGATGTCATGATGCCAGTCATGGACGGGTTTGAAGTTCTTAAGATTCTGCGCCAAAACGAATCCACAGCCAACATTCCGACGATAATGGTAACTGCTAAAGATCAGCCAAATGATGTTGCCCAAGGCCTGCAATTAGGTGCTGATGATTACATTCCCAAACCCATTGAACCACGCGAATTGATTGCGCGCGCCAAAAGTAAAATAGAAGCTCATCACCTTCGCCGAGATCTACAAACACGAACGACTGACCTTGAAGCACTGCTTCGGGTCAGTGAGGAACTCAACACCAACCTGCGCGTGGATGATTTGCTCAAGCTGTTGTTGTACCTTGTTATCGACTTGATGCCCTGCGATTTTGCAGCTATTTACCGTACAGACGATGCTAGCAATGTCACGAATTACATTGCCAGTTATGCCAATGGAGAACTGGTTGAACACTATGTCGATATTCGTCGACTGGCAAATGTAGCTGGTAACAATAATGGTGCGGTCAAATTCAATAATGCTGCTGAGAACTACATCGAAGCAAGTTATGAACATGGTATTATCGTTACACTCAAGCTAGCTGATGAAACACACGGCTATATCTTGCTGCTTGGTAACAATCCACTGCATGACTCTCGTATCCGCATGTTGGAAGGCATCGCTCGTCAGGCCACGCTTTCGCTGAGAAACGCGGAGCTTTATGAGCTAAAGGCTAATCTGGCAGACGAGCTTGAGGCGAAAGTGCAGGAACGAACACGTGAATTGGAAGATGCACAACAATTGTTGATCCGCTCAGAAAAGTTGGCATCGGTGGGACGACTGGCAGCCGGCATTGCTCACGAGATCAACAATCCGTTGACGCCGATCTTGCTCATTATGGAAGATATGCTAGAAGACATCAATAATGGCATAGCCGTGTCCGCGTCGGATATTGAGGAGACGCTGAAAAGCGCTAAACGAATTTCTCGTATTGTTGAACGCTTGCTGCAGTTCACACGTCAGCGCGAGAACGATTATCCCAGCATGGAAGTGGTTAATATCAACGATGCGCTACAGAACGTCTTTGCCTTAAGTCGTAAATTTCTTGAGCACGAGAAAATCGATATAGACGTGCGTGTTGATCCGTCGATTTATGTGCACGGCAATCGTGACCAGTTAGAGCAAGTTTTCCTGAATCTGCTTCTCAACTCCAAAGCGGCAATGCCTGATGGTGGTAGCGTAAAAATCTCATCCCAGGTTACGGATCGCGAAATACGGATCGATTTTGCAGATACCGGAACAGGTATTCCGCCCGAGATGATTGATAATATCTTCGAGCCATTTGTAACCTCAAAGGAAGATGGCACCGGTCTGGGCTTGTTTATCAGTTACGAGGTGGTTACGAACCACAATGGCCAGATTGATGTAAAAAGCGAACTGGGCAAAGGAACGGTGATGTCCGTCCGGTTGCCCAGAATTGAAGATCTAGAAGAAGAAATCGAAGACTAGCAGCGTCTTTAGAATGGACGCCAGGTCGCTTCAAAGGCCGCGGCGTCCGTTTCGCCTTGTGCAAACGAAATAGCATCTTCGACTGATGCGCCAACCGAGCGCAAGACGGTATTCGAGCCGCATTCAGTCAACCCTACCCCGAAGTGCGTTGCCCCGCCCAATGCATCAGTTGGCTGCTGTGCCAGGGTGTCAAAAACAGAGCGAATTACATCCGTTGCATTCGGCCCAGGTAGCTGGCATACATAAACGACCAGCGTCTGTCCAAGTGCAGTGTCTGATAATTCAATACCCTGCTCAGCCAGATCAACATCCAGGCTCGCTGCCAGGCTTTCCATATCGACCGTCTGTGAACTCGCAGTCTGAGTATCAACTGTCGCTTCTGGTGTCTCAGAATCTATTGTTGCTGTGGGTTCATCAGCGACCTGTGCCGGCGCCAAAACGCCTGAGGCATTCAATAACACCAGTGTAACGACTAATATCAACAGTCCCGCTAGAATAAGATATAAGCATGAACGGCCACCACCACTCGCGGATTCTGTAGCGACAACAGCTTCTTCAAGCTCGAAATCTTCCGTTTCATACGCAGGTGCAGGGGCAACTTTTTCAGTTGAGATAGGTGGTACCGATTTAGATGTTGTTGATACTGAGGTAGCCTCCACTAGACCCACCTGTGTAAGCAGTGGATGGAGGCCAGGATAATCGGGATTGAGTGCACGCAGCCGTAAGAGAATATCGCGCCCTTCTTCTTCATCTTCAGCCGCGTGTGCATATACCCAGAGTAAATCCTCGTCATCTGGGGCTTCCGCCAGGAGCGGTTTTAAGAGGAAGCGCGCTTGGGCGTAATCCCCTTTTTCAATCAACTCGAATGCCTCATTCAATGTTTCGGAAGATACAGGCATCTGGGCCTCTCCTGAGTGTGGAATTTGGTTTCTGATTGCAATGTAGCACTCAACGCGATATCTAAGAGCAGTTTACAGCTATCTTGATGTGATCGCAAATGAAGTTCGTTAACTTAATCTTATTCTGATCGTGGAAACAAAAAACTCCCTATATATAGGGAGCCTTTTGTATGATGCCCTGGAGAGGACTCGAACCTCCACCCCGTATAAGGACACGGCCCTCAACCGTGCGCGTCTGCCAGTTCCGCCACCAGGGCTAATCTCTTTGGCATTATACCTGTGGCCCTTTATGTGTCAATCCCGTACCACGCTCCGATTGTGTGTGCGAGCAGGTATTAAAACTGCCGCTGTGGAAAACTGGACTATCTCCGGTACACTAGATACTGCGAAACTTGTAATCTAGGAAACGTACCATGCGTATCGCAGTAGATGCACTTGGGACCGACAGTCGTCCAGACCCAGATATTGAAGGTGCTGTTCTGGCAGCGCGAGAATATAACATCGAAATAGCATTGGTTGGGCCTCAAAAGCTATTAGAACAAAAGCTGGGTCAGCACGATGTATCTAGCTTGAAAATCGACATCGTCGATGCGCCTCAGGAAATAAAGATGGCTGCGAAACCCAGTGAAGTTACCAAGGGTTTTGAGCATTCATCTATGCATGTTGGTATGGAGCTGGTGAAATCGGGCGAAGCTGATGCATTTGTCACAATGGGCAACACAGGGGCTGCGATGGCGGTCGCCACACTGAATACACTTAAGCGGATAAAAGGTGTAAAGCGACCAGCCCTTACTGCCATCTACCCCATTTTTGACAAAAATATCATCGTACTGGACATTGGTGCTAACGCGGATATTAAGCCGGAGTGGATGGTACAGTTTGCAGAGATGGGGAGCATCTACGCGCGGACAGCTCTCGCTTACAATGAAGTGCGGGTTGCGACGCTTTCAATCGGTGAAGAACAAGGCAAAGGAAACCAGTTGCTGGCTGATGCCCAAAAGCTTCTCATACAGAGTAATATCAATTACATTGGCCATATCGAGCCAAAAGAAATTCTCGATCAGAAAGCAGAAGTCATTGTATTTGATGGCTTTGTCGGCAATGTGTTTTTGAAAACGTTTGAAGGTTCTATACGATACTTCACCAGCCTACTACGTGAGGAAGTAGAGCGCAGCCTTATAGCAAAAATCGGCGCCTTGCTTATGAGTCCGGCCATTAATCGGGTTCGCGCACGTTTGGATACTAACACCATTGGAGGCGCTCCACTGCTGGGTGTGGACGGTGTCGTGATTATTGGGCATGGTAGCACCAATGCAGAAGGTGTCAAAAACGCAATTGGTCAAGCGAAAAAGGCCGTTTCCGGCGGTACATTAATGGCATTAAAGACGCATTTCGCTCACGCAAATCAAGACGATGGGCAAGCCCAATGAACCCACTTCAGCAGATTTCCGAGTTATTGGAACAGCGAGAAGTCAAGCGCGCCGAAAGTCTGATTGCAAAGTCGTTGCGCAGCGTAGGCGAATCGCAGACTCAAGGCTATATATACCTCCAGCGTGCGCGTCTGAAGTTACTGACACAACGACCAGAAGAAGCTTTACGCGACATAGAGCAGGCGCAGGCACTGGTTGACGAACTTACGCGAGAATCGCCACAGGTTCGTGAACTGTTAGGCGATAGCCTCTTAATGCGCTATGAAATGGCGCTCGTTGGGTTCGCGGAAAAATCCGATTTGCTCAAGAGCCAGGAACACTATTTGTGGATCGTCGAAACCATTCCTGATTATGAAAACTTGGGCTGGATTTATTATCAATTAGGACGAATTGCCCTGATATTGACAAAAATATCAGAGGCGATAGAAACGCTGCATCAAGCTCTCTTCGCGCCAAGCGCAATTCCTGAACTTACGGCGTATGTTTATGAGCGGCTTGGTTTCATAGCATTCTATGAGCAGCGCGACCCTGTTTCCGCTGATGTACTGCTCACCAAGGCGCTGCACACGTATCCGTCCTATCTGCCTTCGCAATGGGTTATTCAGGTTTTATTGCTACGTGCACGCATTCTCATGAAGACCGATTTATCAAAGGCATTATCGGTATCTATAGAGGCAGCCAGCCTGACGACATCCACCACTGATAAGGCGATTCTTTCGGGGGTGTTGCTGCACCAATCCGAGATTCTGGATGCGTTTGGTGATAGACCTTCTGACGTGATTGATGTGATTCAGAGATACCTTTTACTGAATAAATCGCCAATTGGTGTCGATGTGACAGCCGCGCGTGTCTATGAGCGCCTCGCAAATGCTTATATGCAGGTCCATGCGTATGAATCTGCAATTGATGCCTTCTCTAATGCACTCAGTTTCAATCCTGATAATCCCTGGGAACACTCCCTGCGATATCAGATTGCTGTTGCGAGATATAGCCTTGGCAATTTACCGCAGGCACGTCAGATACTTATGGACCTAGTCGCCGATGATGACATCCAGCCAACAGACCTTCGTAACGCTCAAAGTCTTCTCGAACAGATTGACATTGTTGCACGCTCTTAGTTGCAGTGTATGGGCGGAGCCTCACAATTCTGACGTTTGTCCTGTAGAATAAAGCTATCAATGTAATCAATAAGGAACATAAATCTACGTGACAGACGTTATCGTTATTGGTGGTGGCCTTGCGGGAACAGAGGCTGCCTGGCAGTTAGCCCAACGTGGTTTCAAAGTTAAACTCTATGAAATGCGCCCCAATAAGACGACAGGTGCACATGTTAGTGATCGCTTAGGTGAATTAGTTTGCAGTAATTCATTAGGGTCAAAACTGCCTGACCGTGCAACGGGTTTGTTACAAAACGAACTAAAACTGCTTCAGTCGCTGCTAATTCAGTGTGCGGAGGATTCTGCGGTTGCAGCCGGTGGTGCCCTTGCAGTGGACCGTGATCAGTTTGCAGAGCGTGTTACGACAGCGATCTCTGAGCACCCCAATATTGAGGTAGTGCGAGAAGAGGTTACTGCCATCCCTGCGGATACTCCGACGATTATCGCAACCGGACCGCTAACCTCACCTGCCCTGGCCCAGGATATTGGCCGACTAACAGGCGAGTCTTATCTCTACTTTTACGATGCAATTTCGCCGATTGTGACATCCGAGAGCATTGATATGTCGATTGCGTTCAAGGGCAATCGGTATGATCGCGGAGAGGATGACGAAGGCGACTATATCAACTGCCCACTGAACAAAGATGAATACGAAGCATTCGTAAAGGCTCTGGCTGACGCTGAAACCATCGAGTTACGCGACTTTGAGCGCGAGGACCCTAATTTTTTTGAGGGATGTGTTCCAGTTGAACAGCTCGCAAAACGGGGACCCGACACACTTGCCTTTGGTCCAATGCGTCCTGTCGGTATATGGAACCCACACACAAATCAGCGCCCCCATGCAGTGGTTCAGTTGCGTCAGGATAACCTTGCTGGCACTCTCTATAACATTGTCGGCTTCCAGACAAATATACGATGGGCAGAACAAGCAGAAATTCTGAAAATGATTCCTGGCCTGCAAGATGCTGATTTCATTCGTCTGGGACAGATGCACAGGAATACGTTTATCAATGCCCCTACTCTGCTACATGCGACGATGCAATTCCGTAAGCGGGAAAATCTGTATTTTGGTGGGCAGATCACAGGAGTTGAGGGCTATGCAGGGAATATTGCTACTGGCCTCCTGGCTTCGATCAATCTAGCCAGACAATTGAGTGGTAAGTCCGCCTGGGTTCCGCCGATTACAACCATGATTGGCTCACTTTCACATTATGTAACACACGCAGAACCTAAAGATTTCCAGCCCATGAAGGCCAATTTTGGAATTTTCCCGCCACTGGAAAAACATGTCAAAGGCAAGCGTGATCGTAAACAGGCTTATGCGGAGCGTGCCCTGAAGGATATGGCAGAATCGATTAAAGCACTGGATGACCCGTATCTTTTGCAAGAAAAAACGCACTAATTTATATATAGGTTGATAGCAAATTGCATCAAAACGAATTTCCTAAAATCGAACGAGCGTATCTGGTAGGTGTACAGATACGTGGAACAGACGCCGCACTTGAGCTTGGTGATTCTCTGGATGAATTGGCGCTGCTGGCGGAAACGGCTGGTATGGAAGTTGTTGGCCAGACATCACAAACACTCAACTCGATTGTGCCCGGTACATTTATTGGCACTGGCAAACTCGAAGAAATCCACCAGGCGGTGAAAGACCTGGAGGCCGAAGCGGTTATCTTCGATGATGAGTTATCGCCACGCCATCAGCGGGAATTGTCAAAAGTATTTGGCGATGACATCAAACTTCTGGATCGCTCGGCGCTTATCCTCGACATCTTCGCGCAGCATGCCAAGACAAAAGAAGGTTCGTTACAAGTCGAACTGGCACAATACGAATATCGCCTTCCTCGGTTGACGCGCCAGTGGACACACCTTGCTCGTCAGGCTGGTGGCAGCGCTGCTGGCAGCGGTGTAGGTGGTGTTGGCTTGCGCGGCCCCGGTGAAACGCAGCTTGAAGTGGATCGCCGTGAAATTAGCCGCAAAATTGATCGTATAAAGCGGGATTTGGAACGGGTGCGGGTTCATCGCCGTCAACATCGGCAGCAGCGTAAGAAAACTGGCGTACCTGTAATTTCACTGGTTGGCTATACCAATGCAGGTAAATCCACCCTTCTAAACCGACTGACGAACGCATCCGTCTACGCGCGAGATCAGCTATTCGCAACGTTGGACCCAACCACGCGGCGGATGGAATTGCCATCTGGGCGGCAAGTATTGTTGACAGATACAGTAGGCTTTATCCAGAAATTGCCAACAACCCTGATTGCAGCCTTCCGTGCCACGCTTGAAGAGATCACAGAAGCGTCACTGCTGTTACATGTAGTGGATATTTCGCATCCGAGTGTGGCCGCCCATATTGAGGTGGTCGAAGATACATTGGCAGAGATTGATGTTCCTCCGGTTCCCCGCATCTTGGTCTGGAATAAGAGCGACCTGGTTGAGGGCAGCGGAATTCCTCAGTTTGAGGACTCCAATATGTACGCTTCTCAGGTAGTTGTTTCTGCGGTTACTGGTGAAGGTATTGACGACCTCCTGCATGCAATCGAGCGTGTATTCGCCAGAAATCTGACAAGGATGACCGTGCATATTCCGTTTGAACGCGGAGATTTGGTGGCAAGGCTTTATGATATTGGTCGAGTACTCAATCAGGAAAGTGTGATTGACGGTACAATACTAGATGTTGAAATACCAACTGCACACGAGGCACACTTCGTTAAATTCCAAGTACAGGCCAGCGAATAATTGATCCTAAGGGGTTAGCGTGTTCAGGAAGATCGATCAGTCCAATATCTTAGCGCGTTTGATCCAACACCTGTCGTCCTGGTTGGCTAAAAATCGGGGGCTGCCGATTGTGATTGGTATTGTCCTGCTGCTGGCTTCGACCATTATCCAGCTATTTGGGGCAGGCAATGAAGACGCCACCATACAGGTGGTCGAGCTTTTGTTACAGAATGGCGGCATCATCATTGCGCTGATAGGTATTCTGCTGATGGAGCCTCTTGGGAAATAGCGCTAGTTACTTTCCGGTTCGCTCACTTCACCATACAAGGAAACCCAGTAGATTTCTGGCCGATAGATGGTGTGCACAAAAAGACGCATATCGTCGGAAAATGCCAAGCCTGCCAATGGTGCAGGCAGTTCTGTAAAGAGGACAATTTCGACATCTTCGTTCGAGCAGCCTTCATCGCGGCATACTTCTGGATCAACACGTCCCACAACGCCTCGTGTTCCTAAAGCATAGGTGAAATACAGCAACTTATCTGGTGCCAGTACCACGTTTGAGACATTCTGTAAGCCGGAAACCAAAGGCTTGAGTTCTGGTTCTTCATCAATGAGTGCAAACCACTCTATCGCCCGACGCGCACTACCATTATTAGCTACATAAACATAGTCTTCGTTAGAATCGATACCCGCAGGTGCACGAAGTCCATCCAGATATGGCGTTGCCTCCCCTTCCAAGTCGATCTGGAGAATAGTATTCTCTCTCAGGCTCGTGACGAGGAAAAGCTCTTGCGCATGAAGGTAGGTAATTCCCCAGGGACCATCAATTTCATCAACGAAAGTTTGTGGCGCGCTGCGATCCTGGTCAACCAGTGTGACCTGATTCTTCGCAAAATCCGGCGCCCATATATCAAAGCCATCTTCGGTTGGCAGAATTTCCATGCTGTGCGTATCTTGTACGCCGAATATGAAGGTTTGAGTGGCACCTGTCGTATCGTTGATCTGGTAAAGCGTCCAGTCGCCATTACAGGCCGTGTAGAGATTGCCATCAAACCAGGTGATGCCATTGGGACGCTGTACATTGCCTACAAGTATGCCCAGGTCGTCCTGGTTGAATGTGCGCTCCAGCGTTGTATCATCGAATGATATTGTTTCGTCAGCACGGGTGTCGCCTTCGTTATCATCCTGTGCTTGTACGGTCAAGAAACTGGATAGAAGAATAGAGATTATTGCGAATGCCAGAGAGACTCTATACCACACGATAATCAATCCTCACGGGGTGAATAACGACAGATTAGTATTGCCTTTGGGGCAACTTCACCGCCTCTGACTGATACCGAACAGATACATAGAATGTGGTACCAACACCTACTTCGCTCTTTAGCCAAATGCGTCCCTGATGTTTCTCTAAAACTGTGCGAACGAGGCTCAAACCCAAACCTGTACCGCTAATATCCTCGGCGCCGGGCTGCTCACCTCGGTAAAAACGCTCGAAGATATGAGACTGCATATTTTCAGGGATGCCAATGCCTGTATCCGTTATCTCAAAGACGATGTCATCGGCATCATTATACACATGTACTGTGACACATCCATTTTCTGGCGTGAATTTAATCGCATTCTCAATTAGGTTGGCGATAGCACGCTCAAACTGAACGCGATCACCGATAAATGTTAGTTTTGTAGCATCTACGCTGACATCGAATTGAATGGATTTAATAGCCGCAATCGGCGCCAGCAGATCAACGGCATTATCAAGTAAAACATCCGCTGAGCAAAGCTCCCAATTCAGGCCGCTGGCTTTGACGCGCTCAAGATCAAGAATGCCGCTAATGATGCGTTCCATATTGCTGAGTTGGCGCTCGATGTTGCCTATCGAAAGCTCGATTTCATACTTAGTATCATCAACCACCTTGGCTTGTTCGATGTCGTCACGCAGCAAATCCAAATTGGCGAGTGCGGCCTGGATCGGATTCTTCAGATCGTGGCTCGTCATACGAATCATTTCGCTCTTTACGCGGTCTAACTCTTTGAGTTCCGTAATATCGTTCAGGACCGCTACCCACCCTTCTATACGATCTTCGCCCAGCTTTGCAATCTGGCACAGATATTCACGGTCGGCAATGTTCAGTGCGTACGAATGCGTACCGCCAGCGCGGGTCACGCGAACGACCTCCTTAAAATTTGCAGGGATGAGATCGACATCGACCATACCAAGAATTGAACGGCCTTCGTCACCATCCTCTAGCTGTAGGACTTCCCGCGCCTTGACATTGGCGAAGATAATTCTCAGGGAGCGATCAACAGCGATCACAGGATTTTCTGTGCTGCCGATTACGGCCTGGAGTTGATTGTGGGCTTCTGTCAGGCTCTGCAAAAGCGAGGTCTGCTGTAGGAACAAATCGTTGACTGACATCGACACAGCAGCCTGGGCGGCTAGCAGTTCCGCCTGTTGCAAGTCCTCTTCTTGGAAGATTTTACTGTAGCGACCACAGATAACGACCAGCCCACCAATAACTTTCTGGTCATAAATCAGCGGCACAGCCAGAACAGAACCGACAACATTTTTGCTCAGGAAAAAGTCATCATCGTTGTACTGCCGAACAAGGACTGCTTGCTGGTCAACCAAAAGTTGGCCGACAAGCCCCGACCCACGCTGAATCTGGTAGTCGTTTAACGCCTCTGGCAACTCATAGCTCGCGACCAGACGCATCATGTCACTCTCAGTCTTGAAGATAGCTGCGGCATCGGCGTCAAGCCATTGTGCAGCCTGGATCACGATGCCTTGTAGCGCATTACTTTCGGTTGCACGCTTGGTGATCGACAGATTGACATCGTGCAAGGCCTTAATTTGTGAGCCTTGGCTATGCAGCGGAACAATAATCGAACTTCTGACGAGGCTGATCGCGATAATCAGTGCGCCGATGCTGCCAATACTCGTTGCAAGTGTGCCCAAACCTAACGAGGTATTGAGGAGGCTGGATACGTGGCCTAGCACCACCACGATGCTACCTACTACCAGGAGTTTCGATAGATTGCTTTGGCGGTACCGCCAGATAATCAGCAGCGACAGTGCGGAAAAAAGCAGAATAATGGCGGGATTTATGGAGGCTACCTGGAAGTCACTGGGAATAGCCCCGACAATCAAGACAAAGCTGTTGTAACTGACGATTACAGCGAGCGTTGCCAACGCGATAGGCATGAAAAAACGTATGGTTATGCCAACGGCCCGCATAAGCAGTGCGTAAAGCAGTGCATTCGATGCAACAAAACCGACCTGCGCCAGAAAATTCCCCAGCTCAAAAAATGGGACGCCAAACTGGAACGACTGGCTAATCTCAACCAGGATGATGCCCAGATTCCAGGCGATGGTGAAACTAAGTAAGAGCGCCACAAGCTGGTTTAACGAAGAGCGCGCATCGTACCACAATATTAGAAGCAAAAACGCTAGCGCTAGCGCCAGCGTACAAACATTCACGATAAAAATCAGGGGATTAAATGACAGCATAGCAGCATCCAGCTACTTGCGAACGTTTGACGAACAGCTAGTCATTTAGCCGTTATGCTTCTCGAAGCGATACCCCACACGATGCTCGGTCAGGATATAGACAGGGTTGCTGGGGTCGGCCTCGATTTTCCGGCGGAGCTGGCTGACGTAGACACGTGGATAATATACATCATCAATGTATTCACGCCCCCAAACCTGCTCCAACAGATCGCGTTGATTGACAACACGGCCAGAGTTCTCCATTAGCACCGCTAACAGCTTGAACTCAGTCGGCGTCAGGTGAACTTTGCGACTCTGTACATAGACATGGCGACGATGTAGATCGACATTCAGGTAGCCATCATCGTAGGATTGCTCAGTTTGGGAGACTGCTGCTTGTGCACGACGCATCAATGCGAGCACGCGGGCTACAAATTCATTCAGCCTGATCGGCTTGATAAGATACTCATCAGCACCGGCGTTTAAGCCATCGATCACATCCTGCTCGGTGATGGCCTGTGACGATAGCATCATAATGGGTGTATCTGCAACTTCGCGAATACGCTTAGAGACAGTCAGCCCATTCATCTCACCAGGCATAACAATATCAAGCACAACGATGTCTGGATGCTCGCTGTGGAAGCTCTTTAGACCTTCCAGCCCGTTGGCACAGACAACCACTTCAAATCCCTCGCGACGCAGCTTACGTCCCAGGGCCTCACGTATATCTTGTTCGTCGTCAACAATTAACGCTTTCATAATACATAGTTTAGCCGAACCCATTTTTGCGCACAAGTTAAGATTAAGCGTATGGAGCGAACTGCAAGCGCATTTTAGTCGTCGGGTAAAGATACTTAACATTCGCTATAATAGTTTAAGAATGATCATCCAAATTCAAAGGTAGCTGACATGCGGCAAAGATTTGGTCGACTTTATTTATTGTTCCTCTTTGGCATGTTAGCCGCTTTTGTATTAAGTGCCTGTAACTTAGGTGCTGGCGATACAGAAGCGACGCTGACGCCTGCCCCATCAGCAACTGGTGTGGCACCGACACGTACATTGCTGCCGGATGGGGCGATCCCCACCCAGGCATTTGTCACTGTGACGCCGCCGCAGTTCCCAACGTTATCTCAGGCGACATCTGTTGCAGTTTTCCCAACTGCCCAGCTACCGCCTGTTCAGCCGACATCGACGCCGGTGCCAGTGAGCATCATTATCCTGTCGCCGGTGCCAGGGAATATTGCTTCTGGCAATGTGCAGGTACTTGGCTCGGCTATCCATCCGAACTTTTTGCAGTATCGGCTCGAATATGGCCCAGACCCCAATCCATCTAATCTCTGGTTCCCGATTACGAGCGTCATCCAGCAACCTGTGCTGAACGGCAGCCTTGGTATCTGGAACACAAATACGGCTGCTTCACCGGATGGCGTCTACCAATTGCGTTTGCGTGTGTTCCTGCGCGATGGCAGACAGGAGATTACAACTGCTGGAAATATCCACATTCGTAATCAGCAGCCGACGCCGCAGCCAACCAATACTCAGACGATTCCGCGGCCAATCGCCGCGTTCACTCAGGATCGGACGTCGGGCAATGCGCCGTTGGTGATCCGGTTCAGCAATCTATCTCAAGGACAGATTTCCAGTTACTCATGGGAATTTGGCGATACAGGTAACAGCAACCAGGCCAACCCAGTCCATACCTATCAATCGCCGGGTGTGTATACGGTCACTTTGCGTGTAACCGGACCTGGCGGCACGGCAAATGTTTCTCGCCAGATTAACGTCACAAGTCCATCAGCGCCTGTGGCTTCATTCAACGTCAACCCGACGAGTGGTGAAGCCCCGTTGACTGTGACTTTCACCAATACAACCACTGGGAGCTATACAACCAGTTTGTGGGACTTCGGTGATGGAGAAACCAGCACCAGTAACAGTCCCAGCCACACATTTGATGATGTGGGAACCTACAACGTCATTTTGCAGGTAATCGGCCCAGGCGGTACGGCGCAAGCTGTTCGCCAGATTACTGTCGAAAATCCACAGGTGCCGGCCCCTGTTGCTGGCTTCACACCCAGTGTGACCAGTGGTAATGTGCCGCTGACGGTGACCTTTGGTAATACCACTACCGGGGAAACCACGATGTTCCTCTGGGACTTCGATGGTGATGGCATTACAGATAGCACAGACAAAGACCCCACCTATGTCTTCCAGAATCCGGGCACGTTTGAAGTATTGTTGACAGCGCTTGGTCCTGGTGGGCAAAGTTCGACAACGGCCTCTATCACAGCATCCCAGCCCGTAAATGCGCCTGTCGCAGGTTTCAATGTTTCACCTGCGTCCGGCGATGCCCCGCTGACTGTCCAATTCACGAACACAACTACGGGCGATGTCACAGGCTATAGCTGGGACTTCAACAATGATGGTATTCCAGATAGCACCGCACAAAGCCCTAGCTTTACATTCCTGAATGCGGGCACCTATACCGTGCGTTTAGCTGCTACCGGACCTGGCGGCACAACAACTGCCCAAAAGACGGTCACGGTACTGACGCCGCTTGAGCCACCGTCAGCCAGTTTTGAGGCTAACCCGACCGTTGGTGAAGCGCCTCTTTCGGTGATTTTCACCAATACGTCAGTGGGCAGTGAATTGACCTTCGCCTGGGACTTCAATGGTGACGGTACAGTTGATAGCGATGCTTCAAACCCAACGTTTGTCTATCAGACGGCAGGTACTTATGAGGCGAGTCTGCGCGTCACAAATCCGGTCGGAGAAGATAGCTACAGTCTGACTGTGACCGTCGAAGAGGATGTTGAATTCTTCCCACCGACAGCCGCATTCAATGCAACGCCTACAACCGGACTAGCACCGTTGGAAGTCGCCTTCCAGAACCAGTCCTTCGGTGATGTTACGGGCTACGAGTGGGACTTTGACGGTGATGGCAGCGTTGATAGCACCGACACAAGCCCAACATTTACCTACCAAGGCGCTGGGCAATTTGTGGCGAGCCTGAAGGCTATTGGTCCAGGTGGTGAGAATACTGTTTCGACGACCATCACGGTTGAAGAACCATCACCGCCGGTTGCCGACTTTGCAGTCGATTTCAGCAGCGGCAATGCCCCATTAACCGTGACCTTCACTGGCAATCCTTCGGGAACAGTTGATAGCTTTAGCTGGGACTTCGACGGCGATGGCATCGCCGACAATGCGAGTGCATTGACGACACAGTTCACTTACAATCAGCCCGGTGAATACACGGCTACATTTACCGTAAACGGCGCGGGCCAGACTGATAGTGCATCGCAAACGATTACCGTTAATGCAGCACCACAACCGCCGACGGCATCCTTATCGGTTGATGTAAGCAGTGGCCCTGCCCCATTGACTGTGACCTTCACTAATGAGACTGATCCAGCGACGTTTGATGCCGTTTCGTGGGACTTCAATAACGATGGCACAGCAGATTCGACTGACACCCCAACCACAACCTTCACATATGACCAGGCGGGTACTTATACGGCTGTTTTGTATGTAGCTAAGGATGGATTGTCAGGTTCTGCAACGCAGCAGATCACGGTCAGCGAACCAGCACCGCCGGAAGCGCCAAATGTAACGTTCAATGCTCAACCGACATCAGGCACTGCTCCGCTGGAAGTGACCTTCTCTATCACCACACCAGCCGATACCTACACGTCGCTTTCGTGGGATTTCGATAATGACGGTATTGCTGACAATACGACAGATACGACTGCAACGCATACTTACCAGCAAGAAGGGACTTACACCGCCACATTGATGTTAGACAACAATGGCGCTTCTGCTAGTGCGTCACAGACTATCACTGTGAACGCAGCTCCGGTTCCACCTGTTGCAAACTTCACAGTTGACTTCAGCAGTGGTAATGCCCCACTGATCGTGACGTTCACCAGCACATCAACTGGTGACGTAGAGAGTCTGTCATGGGATTTCAATGGCGATGGCGCACCGGACAACACGACGGATGCTACGGCGACCTTCACCTACAACAACCCAGGTAGCTACAACGCCACACTGACGGTGAATGGTGCAGGTACCGCTGATACCATCACGCAGGCAATCACAGTCAGCGCAGCGCCTGTGGCACCAGTCGCCAGTTTCACGGCTGATCCGATAAGTGGCACAGCACCGCTGACCGTAACCTTCACCAGCACATCAACAGGTGACGTCGAAAGCCTGTCATGGGATTTCAATGGCGATGGCGCACCGGACAACACGACAGATGGCACGGCGACCTTCACCTATAACAACCCAGGTGATTACAACGCCACGCTGACGGTGAACGGTGCCGGAACCAACGATACTATCTCGCAGGTCATCAGTGTGAGTGCTGCGCCAGTGGCACCGGTGGCCAGCTTTACAGCCGCCCCGACCAGTGGTACTGCGCCGCTGACCGTGACCTTCACCAATACGTCTACAGGCGATGTCGAAGGCCTGTCATGGGACTTCAATGGCGATGGGACGCCGGATAATACGACTGACGGAACGACAACTTTCACCTACAACAACCCAGGCGACTACAATGCCACGCTGACGGTGAACGGTGCTGGTACCAGCGATAGCATCGCGCAGGTCATCAGTGTGAGCGCAGCAGTGGTTCCGCCAGTAGCCAGCTTTACGGCTGATCCGACCAGCGGCAGTGCACCGCTGACGGTGGCCTTCACCAGCACATCGACAGGTGATGTTGAAAACTTCTCCTGGGACTTCAATGGTGATGGCACGCCGGACAACACGACCGATGCTACAGCGACCTTCACGTATGACACTGCGGGTGACTACAATGTCACGCTGACCGTGAACGGCGCTGGCACCAGCAACTCAACATCGCAGGTTATCAGTGTGACGAGTGCAGCACCTGTGATTCCGACAGGCAACCTGGCTTTTGTCACAGATCGCGATGGCAACAACGAGATCTATGTGACCGACAGTACAGGTCCGGTCAATGTAACTAACAATCCGGCTTCGGATACTGATCCAGTTTGGTCGCCAGATGGGTCGAAGATCGCCTTTGTCTCGGATCGCAGTGGCAACGATGATATCTATGTCCTCACTCTGGCTGATATGTCGGTGGCTCAGTTGACGAACGACGGCAATCGTGATCTTGATCCCGCATGGTCGCCAGATGGTACCAAGATTGCCTTTGCCTCGGATCGTTTTGGTGATCTTGATATCCTGATCATGAACGCTGATGGATCGAATCCGGTTGCACTGACTACAGAAACGGCTGCCGAACGGCACCCGACATGGTCGCCAGACGGACAGCGGATTGCGTATCAGTCAGATATCACGGGTAATCAGGACCTCTTCGTCACCGAGATTGGGAATCCTGGCAACGTCGTCCAACTAACGACGGACGGGCAGGACGATACAGAACCGGTATGGTCACCGAACAGTGACAACATTGCTTATATCGCAGCACGAGATGCTGATGGCGATGTCTTCCTGGTCAATGCGAATACGGCCGAGTCTACCCGTATCATGACCAATGACAGTATGGAATCCGGTCCTGCCTGGTCGGCTGACGGCACCCAGATCATGTATGCGTCAAATGCGTTTGGGGATTTGGACTTGTTTACCATGAATGCGGATGGTTCCAACCCAACGCAATATACAACAAGTCCGTCCAATGACTTCGCGCCATCGTTGAAATAGTATCCACATGTGTGGCGACCGCCTGAGCATTCGGGCGGTCGCCATCTATATCTCCAGAATATGCCGAAACATAAAAAACAGAGAGCTAAACAGGCCGTTCTCAGGCGACAGAGCTATGTCATCGAAGTTGTCGAAGGCTTGGAAGATATTGTTCAGAAGGAACTGGGCGAGAAAATTCCATCAGCCAAAGTTGTTTTCGTTTCTTCCGGCGAACTGACAATTACGTATGATGGTCCTCCGCAAGAACTGGAACTGCTACGAACGGTCCTCAGTATCTATGAGGCGCTTGATTTCCCGGTACCCCGGCCCAAGGCACTCTTGGGCCATGAGCATTTTACACGCCTGATAGATGCGATCAGGCGCAGCATTAGTCGATGGCGCATGCGCCCGCAAAATTGGCATCTGGCTGCTGCGGGTAGCCAGACAAGTGTCATGCAAAGAGTGATAGAAGCTGTCTCAGAGGCATTACAACTACCCCATGATGATAATGAGGGTGACCTTATGCTGCGGGTACGGCCAAATAAATTAAGCGATCAACCCATATGGCAGGTGCTTATCCGCCTGACACCACGTCCCCTGGCGACTCGTCCCTGGCGAGTAGCCAATATGCCTGGTGCGCTCAATGCGTCGGTTGCAGCGGCAATGCAATATCTAGTCAAAGCTCGCGCGGATGATCGCTTCTTGAACATCGCCTGTGGTTCAGGCACAATACTCATCGAACGGTTGCTTACACAACCTGCGGAGGTAGCTCTAGGGGTAGACATCGATAGAGATGCGCTGGATAGTGCATTGTCGAATATTGTCGAAGCTGGCGTTCACATCGACGGCCTCATTCAGGCAGATGCCTGTGATTTGCCGTTTCCTGGGGCGAGCTTTACATCGGTTATGGCTGACCTGCCCTTTGGTCAGCTAGTCGGCAACCACAAAGACAATCTGGCCCTGTATCCGGCAGTTTTGGACGAGGTAGCACGCATCACTGAATCCGGCGCCAATTTTGTCATCGTCACACATGAAGTAAAATTGATGGAGCAGTGTCTCGCTACCAATCAATGGTGGCGCCGCAAACAAGAAATCAAAATCAACCTGACAGGCATTCATCCGAGAATCTATGTCCTTCAACGTGCTTAAACCTACTTTATACCTCATTGCCTTAGCTGGCCTGCTGGTTGTTCTGGTTGCTTGCCAGCCGGAAGAGCCAGCACAAGTGCCGATTGTGTCGGTCATTGAAGGCGGCATCGAGCGTACCTATGAGTTACCCGAATCTCGAACCGTTGACGAATTCCTGAATGATATTGGCATCGAGCGAGGCGAACTTGATCGTGTATCTCCGCCAGGATACATCCAACTGACCGATAATACGCGCATCACCATCGTGCGGGTTGAAGAACGTGTCGATTGCGAGGTAGAGAATATTCCATATCAGCAGCAGCGCATTCCGCGAGAAGGTTTGCAGCCCGATGAGGAGTTCATTGCGCAGTCTGGGAAGAATGGTAGTCAAAATGTGTGCTACCGGATCACAATCGAAGATGGAAACGAAACGACACGCATTCAGGCAGGCGAACCAACGATCATTGAGCAACCTGTAGACGAAATCATCGTCTTTGGCAGCGATCAGGACCCTGATCCAATTGCCATCAATGGCACCCTGGCCTACATCAATAACGGTAATGCCTGGGCGATTACGGGCAATACGCAGGCCAAAACGCAACTGACGGCGTCCAGTGATCTGGATGGGATCGCATTTAGTCTTGCGGCCAATGGCGATTACCTACTTTTCACAATAAAGTCTGATGACACAGAAACGACGATCAATGAGCTTTGGTTGATCGAGACAAGCGGCAGTAAAGATCCGGTTCCGTTGGTGCTGACAGACGTACTGCAAGCGGATTGGGTCCCTGGCCGGAATAATGTCATCAGCTATTCCACCGCGGAAATTGCCCCAAGCGCACCGTTCTGGGATTCACTCAATAATTTGTGGACGGCGCAGATTGACCCCGCCAACGGCGAATCGCTCAATCCACGTCAGATATTACCTGAGTCAGTTGGTGGCTATGAAGGCTGGTGGGGAACACTTTTCGCGTGGTCATCGGATGGCACCCGACTTGCCTGGTCGCGTGCAGATTCAGTTGGCATGATTAATGAAGATGGGGAAGAAATCGTCCTCGCCAATTACCCACTTTTCAGGACGACCTCGCCTTATTCGTGGCGCACAACGCTTTCCTGGTCGTGGGATGATTCGCAGGTGGTGTTTGTCGAGCATGGCCCGCCTACAGGTTCCGAACCCGCTGATTCCAGCCCGATATACAATGTGGCTGTAGTGGCCACGAATGGCGACTTTAACGCCACTGTTGTCGAAAGTGCCGGTATCTGGGCGTCGCCTCAGTTTTCTCCACCCGTACGTCATGACGGCGAAACATTTGATCGTGGGTATCTGGCATATATGCGCGCGCGCGATCCTTTCCGCACTGTTGGCGGCGAATATGATTTGGTAGTTGCAGATCGTGACGGGAGCAACGCACAAGTAGTTTTCCCACTATCTACGCAGGTTGGCATTCGGGCTGTGTTATCGGGACTGACTTCGCGCAATTTTGTATGGAGCCCGGATGGCACGATGATCGCGGTTGTTTACCTGGGTGACATCTGGATTATTGATGTGGAATCCGGTGCTACATACCAGATCACGTTCGATAAGCAATCTTCTTATCCAGTCTGGTCCTCTTAGAACCGCGCGATGCGCAAATATGTTGTCCTTTTTTTCTGTATTGTTGTCCTACTAGGATCGGCAACGCTCATTGGCGTGACCACTTCCGCGCGAGACTATGATTTGCGCGGCTATACCAATGCGACACTCGATGCAAACCTCCCATATCGCATTCCACGATTCGGCATCAATGCTGACCTCAGGCAATATTCGCCTCAAGACCTCCCGATACAGCTCGATATGATGAAAGCTGCCGGAGTTTACTGGGTCCGGCAGTTCATTTATTGGGACGAGATCGAAACATCGGTGGGCGAATACAACTGGCAGCAGATCGACCCAATAATCGATTCTTTCCGCAATCGGCTGGATATGGAATTGGCCGTTGTGTTATTCAGGTCGCCAGATTGGGCGAGAACACTAGACAATGTGACTGCCCCACCTGACGATCCGGCTGATTTTGCAACGTTTGCAGGCCAATTCGCTGACCGCTATGGCGATGTAGTCCACACGTATCAGGTGTGGGATGAGCCTAATCTGGACGATGCCTGGGGAGATTCTGAGCCGCGTGTTGCTGACTATGCCGCACTGCTGAATGCTGCTTATGCAGCGATTCATGCCCATGACGCTAGTGCAACTGTCCTGGCGGCAGCACTGGCCCCCACAGTAGAAATGTCAGGGCGCAACATCAGTGACTGGCGCTATTTGGAGCAGCTATACCAGTTTGGTGTTGCTGACTATACGGATGGGTTTGCGGCAAAACCCTTCGGCTTTGAATTTTCGCCAACGGACCGAACCATATCGGAAAGTGTGCTCAATTTTTCGCGGATCGTCCGGCTGCGCGAGATCATGGTTGCTCATGGCGATGGTCATAAGCCGCTGTGGGCAAGTGAATTTGGATGGAACAGTCTGCCAGAGAATTGGCAAGGCGAGTCATCCATTTGGGGCGATGTTACCAGTGACGACCAAATCGCTGATACGGTCGGAGCGATTCAGCGAGCAGAACGCGAATGGCCCTGGCTCGGGGGGCTGATACTGGAAAGCTGGCAGCCGAATGTCGCAGACGATGATGCTCATTGGGGGTTTGCTCTCATCGACCAGCAAGGTCAGCCGACATCACTTTATGCGGCACTTGAAACCTATGATTGGCCAGAATTTGCGACAAATGGTTTGTATCATCCAGTAACGCCCTATGCGCATTACAGTGGCATCTGGACGTTTAGCGATCTGGGGGCAGATATCGGTTGGCTTGAAACAAGCGATAGCCAGCTAGCGTTTTCATTTGCGGGTACACAAGTGAGTATGTTGGTCAGGAAAGATAATTATCCGGCATTTTTGTACCCCACCATCGATGGACAACGTGCCAATGACCTGCCAGCCGATAATCAGGGGAACAGTTACATTTTTCTAAGAAGTGCGTCTAAGTTGCCGGAAACAGTGCTGGTACAGGTCGCATCGGGTTTGGATGCAGGCGAGCATAATCTAGTAGCCGTTGCTGATCGCGGTTGGGACCGTTGGGCGTTGGCGGGTTACGCTGTCAGTGATGGCGACCTTAGAGCACCCTATGATCGTCAAATTGCTGTCGCGTCGCTGACCTTTCTTATTGCACTACTTGCGACAATTTACAACCTGACTCACTTGTCCTGGCATCGACTAGTTGAGCGGTTTTCCTCGGTTGCTAACACTGTAAATGGGATCAGCCAGTTTGTGCTGGCTGTGGTCGCTAGTTTGTTCCTGATGATTGGTTTACTCCTCACCTGGACCGATCAGGGTCCGAATATCTTCCGGCGGGAAGCTGTGCAGACAGCGATGGCGGTCGTCCTGAGCGCGGGATTGGTTGCCTTACAGCCAGGCTTTATCGTTAGCCTGATTGCGCTGTTTCTACTTTTCATTATCGTCACCAGGAATACCCAGATTGGCATCAAGCTAGTTATCTTATACGCACCGTTTTTCCTGTTCCCACTGGAGCTATACCGCTTTTTCTTCCAGATGGTTGAAATTGTGGTGTGGCTGACATTTGCTGGCTGGCTAATTAACCAGGGCGTAAGTTGGGCTAAGCAGCGACAAATTGTGGCGGATAGCTACCGACGTAAATTCCAAGTGAAACTATCCGCTATTGATATGGGGCTGGTAGCCTGGATAGCAGTTGCTGTAGTCAGCATTTTATGGGCGGATTATCGAACAGAAGCAATTCGTGATCTGCGCGAGGTATTCATTCAGCCGATTCTGTTCTATCTGCTGCTCAGAACTAGCAAACGGGACGCCAATACCGTCACCCAGTGGATTCTGACGTTTATTGTCGCTGGTACGATTGTAGCAGTGGCCAGCTTGCTGACGAATTACGTCATTACCGCTGAAGATGGTGCCGTCAGATTGGCAGGTATCTATGGTTCACCAAATAATCTGGCGCTTTATCTACTGCGATGCATTCCATTTGCCTTGAGTGGCGCCGTCTTCCTGAGCAATCGCACACTGCGCTGGATATTGGCTGCTACGAGTATCATCATGATCGGCGTGGTTTTGCTGACGCTGAGCGTTTCTGCCTATTTGATCAGTCTGCCGCTCATTTTTGCTATTCTGGTTGTGGCTCGTTTTGGACGAAAAGCCGTTTTGCCGTTGATTGGCCTCGTAATCGCGGGTGTGGTGGCGGGTGTCATTCTTGTGCAGGTTTCACCGCGATTCGCCAGTCTCCTCGACTGGTCACAGGGAACGAACTTCCTGCGATTGCGCGTTTGGGAGAGTGCTGTCGATATGATTGCGGCACGCCCGATTACAGGTTTCGGTCTGGACCAATTCCTGTACGCCTTTCGCAGTCACTACATTCGTCCGGACGCGATCTGGGACCCGGACCTGTCGCATCCGCATAACATTATCTTTGACGTATGGTTGCGATTGGGTGTCGTGGGCTTGTTCATCTTTATGTGGTTGCAAGGTCACTTCTGGAAAAATGTTTTGAGCAGCACCATGACAGTGGGCTGGATGCGTATTGGTATTATCGCCAGCATGGCCGCTTTGTTGGCGCATGGGTTGGTTGACAACAGTATTTTTGTGATTGATTTGTCGTACGTCTTTATGTTCTTGCTTGCGCTGGTGCAGATGATGCCACAGCGTGACCCTATTGACGCACCTCTGAATCGATGATGTAATGCTTAATAATGATTCGGGTGGGGCCATGTAATGAAAGCCAAAGTAAGGAAACTGACAATCCACCTTGTACAAGATGATGTGCAGGCGGTAAAGGCGGACGCGATTGTCGTCATGTCAGACCCTATTTTGGCGCTACCCAAAGGCTTCTCACAATCTGAATCCTTGCTGCGCGATGTGACTTTAGCGGGATGGTGTGATGTAGGTCGCGCAGTGAATATCCCAACCAAGGGGGCCATCCAACCGAGTCAACTCATTTTTGCGATCCCACCCAAATGGGGAGAATCCAACGCGCGCGGTAAGCTTGCAAATACCATCTGGGCGGTGTTGGAACTGGCAGAATCGATCCAAGTGAGAGAACTCGCAGTGCCTGCAATCGGCACAGGTAAATATGGCTATCCGGTAGAAGCAGCGGCCAATTTTATGATTGAGCAGATTCTGGATTTCTCGTTTGAACCTACCAAGCATCTGCGTAGAATCTTAATCTGTTTATCAACTGACGTGGCTTACACTGCTTTTACAGATGAGTGGAATCGGCAGTTTCAGTCTTATAACGACTCAGAAGAATCCGGGGCAAGTGCTCACTAGAGTATATGGGCTATGGTACACTTCTGGGCTGGATCACTTAGCAAAACAAAGGGGTAAATTGTGCGTGTAGTCATCACAGGCGGTGCAGGTTTTGTAGGGTCCCATCTTGGTGATCGCTTTCTTGCAGAAGGACACCAGGTTGTCGCGCTAGATAACCTGATTACGGGCAGCCTAACCAATATCGAACACAACATGGGCAATCCGAATTTTGAATTTATTCATCATGATGTGAGTAATTTTATCCACGTGAAGGGCGATGTGGATGCGGTCCTGCACTTCGCCTCCCCTGCTAGCCCGCCTGACTACCTCAAGTACCCTATTCAGACATTGAAAGTGGGCGCACTGGGGACGCACAACGCCCTCGGTCTGGCCCGCGCAAAGGGGGCACGATTCCTGCTGGCTTCTACGTCGGAGATATATGGTAATCCGCTGGAGCATCCGCAGAAGGAATCCTATGCGGGCAATGTTGACCCGATTGGCCCGCGTGGTGTGTATGATGAAGCCAAGCGCTATGCAGAAGCTATCACGATGGCGTACCATCGCTTCCACGGGCTGGAAACGCGGATAGTGCGTATCTTCAATACGTATGGCCCACGTATGCGCCTGGATGATGGCCGCGTCGTGCCAAACTTCATTGGCCAGTCTATACGTGGTGAGGCCCTTACCGTCTATGGTGATGGTCAGCAAACGCGTTGCTTCCAGTATGTCGATGATCTGGTTGAAGGTCTGTTCCGTTTGCTGCAATCGGACTTCCCGGAACCTGTTAACATCGGCACAACCCGCGAAATTACGATTAAAGAGTTCGCGGAAATCGTAAATGCCGTTGCTGACAACGAGGCAGGCATCATTTATGAAGAAGCCTTGCGTATTGAAGGTGATCCGCAGACCCGCCAACCGGATACAACCCGCGCCAAAGAAGTCCTAGGCTGGGAGCCTGTTGTTCCGCTGGAAGAAGGCCTGAAGAAGACGATTGCGTATTTCCGCAAAGCGACGTGACACTCACATTTCCTCAATTTCCAAGGTTGCTAATATGGCTGGGTGGGGCCGTGCTGGTCGGTATCGGCGCGGCCACCCAGCCGCTTGCCCTCATGACTGCCCTATTTGTGGGCCTGCTCGTCACTATTTCGCTGATCTCCCCTATTGCAGGCATCACGATTATGCTGGTGTTATCACCGCTGCGGGCCTTGATGGCGACTGCTGGTGTCTGGCCGCTGCCGCTGGACATTGGCCAGCTAACATTCCTTGCGGCACTGTTCGCCGCGATAATCCACTATGTAGCGAATCGCCGTATCGGCCATGAATCCCTGAGTAAACCTGTCTTCACTGCTGTATATATTCCTGTGATTGTCTTCATTGCGGCTACAGGATTGACTGTGTTTACGGCGTATTCCAAGGGTGCTTGGCTGACTGAATGGCTCAAGTGGCTGTCTATCCCTGTGATGATGTTCCTGATTGATTATGCCGGAAGACGAGGCCGCTGGTTATGGATTTGCTTCGCTCTGGTGGCATCAGCGGTTGCGAATGCGCTGGTGGGGATTTTTATCTTCCTGGGGGGCAGCGGCGCGGATCACTTTGCGATAAATGAACGCTTCTTCCGGGCCTTTGGGACATTTGAGCAGCCGAACCCCTTTGGCGGGTTCATGGGCCTGATAGCCCCCCTAGCGCTGATGCTGGCGCTGGTATTTGTATTGCGAGCATGGCATCAATGGCGAAGGAATCACGCCATTCAGCGGAATACACTTTTAGCGATGGCCTTCTATGGCGTAGCTTCCGGCCTCATTGTAATGGCGCTGTTTATGAGCTGGAGCCGAGGCGCATGGCTTGGCTTTGGTGTGTCTTTTCTGGCGATTCTTTTTCTGATTCCGAGGAAGCTATCTTATAGTGTTGGGATTGCTTCGGCAGCGATTGGCTTAATACTTGGTGCTTGGGCACTGGGATTGGTTCCGGCCAGCGTTGAACAGCGCATCGTCAGTGCCACATCTGAATACTTTACGCTGTATGATGTGCGCGGCGTTGATATTACACCACTGAACTACGCCGTCGTTGAGCGTCTTGCTCACTGGCAGGCGGCACTCAATATGGCGACGGACTCTCCCTGGCTGGGTATCGGCCTGGGTAACTATGAAATTGCCTATGAAAAATTCCGCCTACTGAACTGGAATCATGCGCTGGGGCATGCCCACAACTACTACTTGAATATTCTAGGTGAGGCTGGCATCATTGGATTGCTTGCCTATGTATTCATGTGGTTTGCAACGCTTTATTTCGCCTGGCGAGTTAAGGCGCATCCGAATATCACGGTTCGATTTATCGCGATTGCTTTGATCGCGTCGTTTGTTTATCTGGCAATTCACAGCTTGCTGGATAATGTTTATGTGAACAATCTGTTTCTGCATATTGGAACCCTGTTAGGCATTTTGCTTGTCCTGTATAGGGAGACAAGCAGCTATACGAGGATCGCTATCAAATGACATCCCAGGCGGGTATGACCGATACCCAACCCAAAAAACGCACCAGCCATTCGATTGAAACGCCGATAGATTCGCTGATTCGGGGCGTGGCAAGGCGTGTTGGCGGCAGTAGAGCCAGAGAAGTTGAGCGTTTTATCAAGTTCGCGATTGTGGGTACGATTGGCTTTATCGTTGACTTTGGCACGTTGAACATTCTACAAGCGACAATTCTGCCGCCCGTCAATGCATCGGGTGAAGACCTGGGCATCAATGTTGCGATTGCAACAACAATCTCCTTCTTCGCAGCTGTGACCAGCAATTTCATCTGGAATCGCCTCTGGACCTATCCTGACTCGCGTTCAAGTTCTATCCGCAAACAACTAAGCCGATTTACTGTTGTCAGCATTTCTGGCTGGCTCGTTCGTTCGACTTGGATTACACTCGCCTATCTGCCGATTGGTACTCTGCTCTATCCACTGTTGGGTTCAATCTCGTTGTTCGATGGGATGTCCCCAGAGGAAGCGACGGCCAAGATTGGGACGAACGTTGCACTCTTCATAGGTGTGTTCGTGGTGATGATCTGGAATTTCTTCGCCAATCGTTACTGGACATACGGCGACGTCAGTTGATGTGGTTACGATCACGATTGACTATACTCCGGCCTATGAGCAGGGTGCAGGCATAGGCCGACTTATTCGGGAGCTAACACACGCTCTCGCCCATGTTGATTCTTCAACAGAATATAAGCTGTTTGTGGCAGGAGCCAATAAAAAGCCCCTGCCATCTGCGCCTGGTCCGAATTTTTCATTTCGCTCGACACGGATCACGCCGCAATGGCTGGCACGAATCTGGCAGCGGGCGCATTTACCTATTCCGGTAGAAGTTTTTACTGGGAGGCACGATCTTTATCACGCGACGGACTTCGTTCTGCCGCCCACTCTGCCGAGTACCAAGACCATCCTCACCGTTCACGACCTGTCTTTCGTCAAAGTTCCCGAAACAGCCAGCCCCTCACTAAAACGCTATCTGGATGAAGTCGTACCCCGTTCGCTAAAGCGAGCCGACTACATCATCGCAGATTCGATAGCGACCAAGGATGACATCGCGGATGTGTATGGCATCGGCCCTGATAAAATTTCTGTCGTCTATGGAGCGATTCAGAATGATTTCAGACACATTGATGATGCCGCAACCGTGCAATTCATTCGCGACAAATATGGCTTAGGATCACGCCCGTATTTGCTGGCTGTGGGTACCGTCCAGCCGCGAAAGAACTACAGCCGCATTATTCAGGTGCTGGCGATTTTGCGTTCAGAAGGTCACGACGTTCAGTTTGTTATCGCTGGCGGCAAGGGTTGGCTACAGGATGAAATGTATGCGACGATGGATGCGACCAAAATGAGTGACTATGTTAAACTCATTGGGTACGCAGATGACGCAGATTTACCAGCGCTCTACAGTCAGGCGGCATGTGTTGTGTTCCCAACGCTGTATGAAGGCTTCGGCTTCCCTATTTTAGAGGGGATGGCCTGCGGAACACCGGTTGTGACATCGAATGTGTCGTCGCTGCCGGAAGTCGCTGCGGATGCGGCGATTATCGTTGACCCGTATGATGTTGATGCCATTGCGGAGGGTATCCGGCGCAGCCTTATAGATGGTACGTTGCGCGATAGACTTATTGAGGCAGGTTATCAACGCGCCTCAGAGTTTACATGGAAAAAATCTGCGGAAAGCCTGTGGCGCGTATATCAGCACGTTTTGCAAATGTGATCCTGGGAGGAACCAATGAGTGGTGACGGAAAACCTGTTTCGGCGTCTAGAGTGACGGTCAGCCAGTTGATGGGCACCCAGGATACCAATGGTCATGGTAATGTGCATGGTGGCGTCATCATGCGTCTGGCGGATGAAGCCGGCGCTCTGGCATCGATGCGGCATGCACAGGCCCCTACTGTCACGATTGCGATTGACTCCATGACGTTTTTGGAGCCGATTTATGTTGGTAATTATGTGCAGTTCAATGCCGAAGTGACCTATGTTGGCCGGACATCAATGGAAGTTCGTGTTGAAGTGGTCAAGGAAAATCCGCTTACGGGGGAACGCCAGCTCAGCAATATGGCTTATATCGTCTACGTCGCGCTGGATGGACATGGACAGCCGACGCCCGTTCCTCGGTTGATTTACGAAACACCGGAGCAGGAAGAACGCGCCCAATTGGCCGCGGAGCGCCAAGCCTATCGTAAGCAGCAGCGCGCCAAGGAGCAGAATTGACGATGGCGACAGATAATCACTCGGCGCAAGATTCTGCCCTGCTGAGGTTACTCAGCCAATATAGCTACCAGCGGATAACGGATTTGCCAGAACCAGACCTGGGGCTGGCTGAGTTGCGACCGTTTCCCTTTCTGGCGATTGTTGGGCAGATGGAGATGCGGATCGCACTGATGTTGTCTGTTATCAATCCGGCGATAGGCGGGGTGCTGCTGATCGGCCCGCGCGGAACCGGCAAGACGACAGCCGTCCGCAGCCTGTCGGGTATTCTGCCGCATATCGAAGTCAGCGACTGTGATGAAGGTGTATTGCCTGCTGATTTTGAGGCAATCGACGACGAAGATGCGCGCTACCTTTACCCGGATTGCTACGAGAAATGGAAAGTGGGTCAGTCGATTTCTCATTATGAGCCAGTGCAACTGGTGGAACTGCCACTGAATGCGCGTATTGAGGATGTGGTGGGGGCACCTAACGAACGTGCCGCCGTTCACCAAAATGCTATTCGTATCGAACGTGGCATACTCTCCCGCGCTGATCGGAATATCCTCTATATTGACGAGATTAACCTGCTCGATGACCAGATCACAGATGTCATTCTGGATGCTGCGGCCCAGGGATCGTACACTGTGCGGCGAGGTGCTGTTGTCGGCACGTATCGTTCACGGTTTGTGCTGGTTGGGTCGATGAACCCCGAAGAAGGTCGATTGCGGCCTCAGATTATGGATCGCTTTGGGCTGAGGGTTTATGTGCGTGGGCTGACAGACATGGCTGAACGAGCAGAAGTTTACCAGCGCGCGCGCGCATATCGATACAATCCCACCCGCTTCATTCGTGAGTGGGAAAGTGCAACCGCCGCCGCTGAATCAGAGATTGTCGCAGCCAGAGATTTGCTGAACAAGACAACGCTCCCTGATGATGTTATTCAGGCAGGGCTGGAACTTATACTGAAATTGGATATTGATTCGCATCGTGCCGAATACACATTATTCGAGGCTGCACGGGCCTATGCCGCTGCGGATAATCGGACGGAGGTCACGCTTGATGATCTACGCATCGTTGCGCCCTTATCACTCAGGCAACGTAACAGCGAGTTTATGAGTAACTTCTTCGAGAATCAGAGTGAACAAGACAGAATCATTCAACAAAAACTGAACGAAATCGTCTGATTGTGGACCTATGAACACTCATCGGAATATGTGGCCGTATCTCTGGCTCGCCATCGCCCTAATTGCTTATTCACTGCCCTGGCAGTGGCATACCACCCATACGTTGACGCTCAATGCCTATGATCTGGCAGAGTGGCAGAGTGTGTTGGCTTCCTCACAAGATAGTCTGGCTGCGTTGGTGGCCAGCCTTAGCCTGCGTCTGCCGCTGCTGGTTATGACGGTTGTATTTGCATACCTCACACGCGGCGCTGCTGACAATCTACATTTGATTGCCCGCTGGATCATTATTGGGTTACTGGTCATTGCACAACTGCCGCCGCTGACTGCCCTTACAAGCATCTTTCGGGATGCTAACAATGCTCAACAATTCACCCTGGCTGGCTTGAGTTTGCTCATGGTTATCGGGATTAGTTTAAGAAAATCGCCTGCGGACAAATGGCTGGTCATAGGACTGGTTACTATTTTTGTGATTGGGGGGCTATTCGGTATTGCCCAGACAATGGCTGCATTCAACGGCCTGGGCATAACCGTCATGATTGGTGCGGGCGGGGTGCTGCTTGCTGGTGTGATGTGGGGATTCTTACTGATACCGCACGGTGAAGCTGCCTAAACGGAGTAGGAAATCAAAAAGCGAGCTACCAGATTGGCACCCGCTTTTAGATGATAGCCTGAAAATGCACAGAGGCGGGAAACCGCTTAGTCCATGTGCGTTTCGATGTAGTCGACAGCCTGACCGACGGTTTCGATCTTCTGAGCGTCTTCGTCACTGATTTCGCCGCCGAATTCTTCTTCAAACTGCATGATGAGTTCAACGAGATCGAGTGAATCAGCTTCCAGGTCTTCACGAAAACGTGCATCGGGAAGTACGCGCGCTTCGTCTACGCCGAGAACGTCGATAACAATTGCGGTGATGCGCTCTTGTATGCTTGCCATATGATCCTCCTGCTTGAGGGCTAAATCGCCACTAGGTAATTGCTGGTACATTATACTGATAAATGGTCACTGTGCTAGTATAACAAACTGTGTGCGCAATGGACCATCAAGGATGGTAGTTCGTAAACTTATTGACACAACATTTGTTAAGCTGTAGCATAACCCATCTAGTTTTAACTATATCAGGGAACACTCGTCAATGGCGGAAGTCACGCAAGACGTTACAACTGAAACCCGCAAGATGGATCATATCCGCATTAATCTCGAAGAAAACGTGGATTTCCCGCGTTTGACTACGGGTTTAGAACAGTATCGCTTTTTGCATCGGGCATTGCCGGAAATTGACCTGGCTGATGTTGATACCAGCGTGACCCTGTTTAACAAAACCCTTTCCGTGCCCATTCTCATCTCGTCGATGACAGGCGGGGCCGAGATGGCACAGCGCATCAACAAAAACCTTGCGATTGCCGCCCAGAAACATGGGATCGCTATGGGCGTTGGCTCTCAGCGAGCTGCTATAGAGGATGACGCACTCGCATCCACATTCGAGATTCGGCAGCATGCACCAGACATTTTGCTGTTCGCAAATATTGGTGCGGTCCAGTTGAATTATGGCTATGGCACCGAAGAGTGCCAACGTGCCGTAGATATGATTGGCGCAGATGCACTGATCCTGCACTTCAACGTGTTGCAGGAAGCTGTCCAACCGGAGGGGGATACTAACTTCGCTGGCCTACTGAAGAAGGTCGAAAATGTTGCCAAATCAGTGAGCGTGCCGATTATTGCGAAGGAAGTTGGCTGGGGATTTTCCGAGGCGGATGTTCGGTCGCTGGCGAATGCTGGTGTTCAGGCGATTGATGTAGCTGGTGCTGGTGGTACCTCCTGGAGCGAGGTCGAATTCTACCGCGCACAGACTCAATTCCATGCAAATGTGGCGCGCAGCTTCGCCGATTGGGGTATCCCGACTGCTGATGCCATCCTGTATGCGAAGGCTGGCGCACCCAATTTACCAGTCATCGCGAGTGGTGGTATTCGCAATGGCATAGATATTGCCAAGAGCATCGCACTGGGTGCTACCGTTGGCGGCATGGCCGGACCATTTCTGAAGGCGGCTGATATATCTTCAGAAGCCGTTGATCACCTTGTTCAGGAATTGGCGGCACAAATACGGATTTCTATGCTTTGTACAGGGTCTGCAACCATTGCCGATCTACAGCAAGCTGAACTAATCAAATCATCATAGTTAAGGGCACGCGGTGTTCGCAAAATTCGTACAACCCTATTGGGCTGCTCTGGATGATACCTTGCAGGACGTCGTTCGATCAGCATTGCCTGACGAGGACAGTTTCGGCGTCATGGTTCGCTACGCCATGGGCTGGGAAAATGCCGATGGCTCTCTATATGAGAAAGTGACAGGTAAGCGACTACGGCCCGCCCTGCTATTGATGACAAATCAGTCGGCAGGGGGCAATTGGGAAGATGCACTGTATGCGGCGTCCTCGGTGGAATTACTGCACAACTTCTCGCTGATTCATGACGATATTCAGGATGATAGCCCGATTCGTCATGGCCGCTCGACAGTGTGGAAAGTCTGGGGTATTGCCAATGCCATTAATGCAGGCGATGCCATGTTTGCCCTGGCATACACATCCATGGAAAAGATGGCAGAGGTCGTTTCACCAGAGATCGCACTTGGGCTGTGGTCGATTTTCAATCGCACTAACCTGGAACTCACGCGCGGTCAGCACCTTGATATGCGCTTTGAGCATCTGGATGCTGTTTCCGTCGAGGACTATGTGTCCATGCTCAAAGGCAAGACAGGATCGCTGTTGAGTGCCTGTGCGGAAATAGGTGCGCTCATCGCGACAGGCAACAAAGAGCAGGCTCGTAAATATGGTGAATTTGGCCTGAATATGGGCATTGCCTTCCAGATACGCGATGACATTTTGGGCATCTGGGGGAATAGCAGTGTGACTGGTAAATCGGCGGCAACCGATATCCAGTCCAAGAAAAAATCCCTGCCTGTGCTTTACGGATTGTCAAATAGCCCTGAACTGGTCGAACTTTATAAAATAGAGACCTTTGGTGAAGCAGAGATCGATCAGGCCGTTACGCTGCTTGATGCTGTTCAGGCGCGTGAATACGCTATTGAACAGGAGCAGAAATTCCATCAGGCAGCAATGAAGGCGCTTGATGAAGCCCAGCCAGATCATAATGCTTCGCAGGCGATTCATGAATTTGTGGATGCCCTGTTTGACCGTACCTACTAATCGCTAGACAAAATCCCGAATCACGGCGTTACTCAGGAACCTGCCCTCCTGAGTGAGATGTATGCGTTGATCGTCTACTGCCAACAGGCCGTAGGCAACATGCTTCTCGATGGCATCCGAGAAGTGGTCGACGATATCAACACCGAAACGTGACTGAAAGTTTTGGCGATTAACGCCCTCATGCAGCATACGCATGCTCATCATGATTGTTTCCGACATGTCAGTTTCGTAATCAACCTTGACTGCTTTTGCTGTCGCGGGCGTATGAGGATACTCATACCTTTTGGCAGGCGATTGTAGTCTGTCGATGTATCGTTGTGGCAAACGAACCACTGTATAACGGATAGCATTGGCGAATCCATGTGCGCCTGGCCCTAATCCGAGATATGGTAGATTACGCCAGTACTGAAGATTGTGTTCAGACTGGCGACCAGGCTTAGACCAGTTACTGATTTCGTATTGATCGTAGCCGTGTTGGCCAAGTAGTTCCGTGGCGAGGTCGTACATATCCGCAGAAATATCGTCATCGGGTGATGGTAAATTACCTGCCTCGACACGTTTAGTCAGGTCAGTGCCACCTTTTAGCTCCAGGTTGTAGAGTGAGAAGTGGTCAGGATTCAGTTCGAGCACACGGCGAAGCGTTGTATCCCAAGTAACCAATTGCTGGTCAGGCGCGCCATAGATCAGGTCGAGGTTGATGTTAGCAAATCCGGCTGACCTTGCCGCTTCGACGCTGTGTATGGCTTCCGCAAAATCATGTCTGCGACCATAGAGATCGAGTTCGCCCTGATTGGCAGATTGAACGCCGATACTGATACGATTGAAGCCAACAGTACGCAAATCGCGCAGATAAGGTTCTGTGAGGTCGTTTGGATTGCTTTCCAGCGTGATTTCGTCCAAATCGGTCGTATCGAAGTGGTGATAGATTGCTTTGAAAATCTGCTCGAATTGCTGTCGAGTCAGTAGAGATGGCGTCCCACCACCGAAGTAAAGCGTTTTGAGGCGTGTCCCTGGCCGAGATTCACCAAGAATCTTAACTTCCATACAGAGCGCATCGATATATGGTTGATAGAGGTTGTGCATGTCTGCATAGGTATTGAAGGCGCAATACGTACAAATTGAGCGACAAAACGGAACATGAATATAAAAAGCAACTGGTTCATCTTCAAAAATCGGGGGCTGAATAGGATTCATAAGCGCAATGTTTTCCGTTATAAACCTCAATTGCAGTATTGTTGCACCTTCAATATAATGATTCAAGACGACGTAATGGTTGATAATTTTGAGCAGTTTGTTCTAAGGTTGTGCCCTAATGCCTGAAACAACACAATTCTCTGAGTCAGAAGGCAATGGCTACACGGGTGGTCGCTTGCGCCCGAATACGATCCTCCTGGCACGTTATAAAATCGATGCCAAGCTGGGTGGTGGTGGTCAGGGTGCTGTTTACCAAGCCCGTGACTTAAACTTCCCGGATGCGCGTCGTCTGGTTGCGATTAAAGAAATGATCGTCACGACGACCGATCCCAATTTGCGCGCTTCGTCGCTGAAGACGTTCCAGCGTGAAGCCAATATTCTGGCAACACTGAACCACCCTGCTATTCCGAAGATTTACGATTTCTTCGACCAGAATGACAGTGCTTTCCTCATCATGGAGTACATCAACGGTAACAACCTTGAGGAAATCCTGATTAAGACCAAGCGCATTCCGATGGAAAAGATCTTGGAATGGGCGATTGATCTATGTGATGTACTGCACTATCTGCATGGCTATCAGCCGGAACCGATCATTTTCCGCGATATGAAGCCTGCGAATATCATGGTCGACAGCCTCGGCAAAGTTCGCCTGGTCGACTTTGGTATCGCAAAAATCTTTGTGAGCGGCGTCAAGCAGACGACTATCGGTACAGAAGGCTATTCTGCGCCGGAGCAATATAAAGGTAATGCCAACCCGCTGAGTGATATTTACAGCCTGGGTGCCACGCTACACCATGTGATTACGCGCAAAGACCCTCGTCTGGAGCCGCCATTTAGTTTTGCTGAACGCAAGCTGATGGACTTCAACGAGGAAGCGACACCAGAATTGACAACGGTGCTTGATAAGGCGTTGAGCTTCGAGCCGGACAAGCGCTATCAAAGCTGCGCTGAAATGAAAGAAGCCTTTCTGGCGCTGCGCTACCGGCCTACTGTTTCAGTCACATCGGTACAGGCGAATGGCGGTTCTGCTGAGTTAAAGCCACGCAAAACGAGCCGCGAACTGACCAGTGCGCCGCTGGATGGTGTCGTTCAGCCTATCTGGACGTTTAAGACAGAAGACGAAATTCGCAGCAGTCCAGCTTCCAGCGACCAGTTAGCCTTTGTAGGGTCGTACGACACGAACTTATGGGCCGTTGACCTGAATAACGGCGAGTTCATCTGGAAGCGTCCGTCCGATGCGGGTATCGCATGTGCACCTGGCGTCGACATGTCACACAGCCAGGTCATCATCGGCTCGGAGGACTATACTGTGCGGGCAATAGGCATGCGCGATGGTCGTATCCATTGGACGCATATAACCGGCAATAAGGTTCGCAGTTCCCCCACTGTAGCGCATGGTTATGTTTTCTTCGGCAGCGATGATGGCAAGCTTTACGCTTTAAATGCAGACAATGGTCGCTATCAGTGGGAATATGATGCAGGCGCGGCTATTCGCAGCAAACCATGCATCACTAATGATCGTGTCATCTTTGGAACCGAGGGCGGCGAAATTATTGGCCTGGAACTTAATGGCACGCGCAAATGGGCCATGCGTCCTAAGAAGGCCGTTACATCGTCGCCATTTGTCGATCTTGAAGGCATCTGCTATGTCGGTTCGTTCGACGGCTTTATCTATGCAATTGATGCTGACAGTGGCTTCAGCCACTGGCGCTTGCGCACGAATGGCCCGGTCATCTCCTCACCAACTGTGCAGCGTAATCTGGTCTATGTTGGTTCAGCCGATGGCAAAGTCTACTGCGTCAACACCCAGACGGGTAAAGAACGCTGGACGATGCAGACAGAGAAACCGATTGTCGCCTCGCCTGTTGTCCACAATGGCGTAGTATATATTGGTGGCACAGATAATATTTTCTATGCAATTGATGCGATGAGCGGCAAAGAACTGTGGCGTTTTAATGCCAAGGGTGCGATCACCTCAGGCGCACATATTGCCGATGATCTGGTCCTGTTTGGCTCGCTGGATCATAATTTGTATGCTTTGCCGGTTGTTCAAAACTAACCACTAGGACATCAACATGAGTTTCTTTCGCCGTCTCTTTGGGGGAAGCCAGAAAGACGAATCCAAACAGAATTCTGCGGCAGTCCAAGCGTCAGAGCAAAATGTATCTTCCCTGACCGAAGATGATGATGGCGAAATCTCTGCAATACCATCAGGCCCTCCGACCAAAGTCGAGGAAACAGATGCTGAGGAAGCGATTTCAGCGGAGGACGCTGCCATTAATGATGCACTTGTTAATGGCGTGACTCGACCGCTTGAAGGTGATCCATTTGAGATATTACAGCCGGGGATTGGCCACTTGCAGGCCGCACATGCTTCTGACCAGGGTATGGTTCGCAGCAACAATCAGGATTCGGTCTATCGGTTCTTCTCATCAAGCAGTTCTGTCGATGAAACGCCGGACTTCGGCCTGTATATCGTTGCAGATGGTATGGGCGGACATCAAAATGGTGAGCAGGCATCCGCAACTGCGATACAGACGGTTGCCAATGCAGTGATACAGTCGCTGTATTTGCCATTGATTATGCGTCGCTTTAGCCATGATGGTGAACAACCCTATACGATTTCAGAAGTGATGAATAAGGCCGTTAAAGATGCGAATCGCCGCATTATGATGACGGTACCGGATGGTGGCACAACATTAACGGTTGTGCTTGTGATGGGCGACCTGGCCCATATCGCCCATGTTGGTGACAGTCGCGCTTATATGATTACCAATGGAGAGATTGAGCAGCTCACACGCGATCACTCCCTGGCGCAGCGTCTGATTGAGCTTAATCAGATTTCTGCGGAGGAACAAAGCGAGACCACCCAGCATCGCAATGTATTATATCGGGCAATCGGCCACAATGATGATATCGACGTAGACACCATGACGCGCCGTTTGCCAGCGTCGTCGTATATTTTGCTATGCAGTGATGGCCTTTGGGGCGAAGTCAGTAATCAGGATATGTTGGATACAGTCCTTGCCGCTGAGAACTTACAAGCTGCATGCGATAGTATGGTCGCTAAAGCAAACCAGCACGGTGGTCACGACAATATTTCGGTCATGTTAGTAAAAACACCGCCCAAATAAGATTAGGCTCGATCTATGGAGCTACAATTTGATCCCTATAGTGTCCTGGGGATATCTGCGAATGCCACCAATCGAGATATTAAGCGCGCCTATCGCCGATTGGCGCGTCGGTTGCACCCAGATGTCAATCCGGGTAATCCTGCGGCTGCAATGCAGTTCCAGGATATTACCTGGGCATACAATATCCTGACCGACCCTATCGGCAAAACGCAGGTCGACAGGCAAATTGAAGAAAATCGGCAAGGCACGAATACCTATTTTTCGCTGCGAGTAACCCCTAGCAAGCGAACCATTGCCGTCATGCCTGAAGAGCAGATGATCTACCTGCTGGCAGAATTGCATGCCGCGCCGCAGCAAGAAGAAGTCAAGCGTACGCTCACCAAACTCAACCTGACGCTTGTTGTCGATCAGTCTAATTCGATGAATGGCTCGCGGATGAACCGCGTGAAGGTGGCAGCCCAACGCCTCATTGACGCCCTGACCCCTGACGACATTCTCTCTATTGTCGGATTCAATGATCGTGCCTCTGTTGTGCTTCCAGCGACTTATGCCGATGATAAACCTCAGCTTAAGGCGCGCGTCAGTATCATGGCCTCGTCCGGCGGGACAGAAATCTATCGCGGGCTGGAGGCCGGCATTCAGGAAAATCGGAAGCAGTTCAACCCAGGTATGGTAAACCATATCCTCTTGTTGACTGATGGCCACACCTACGGCGATCAGGAACGCTGCTTACAACTGGCACGAGACGCGAATAATCAGGGTGTCTCGATCAGTGTGATTGGCCTGGGACACGATTGGAACGACAAGTTCCTGGATTCACTTGCGGCGATTGCTGGCGGAACTTCAAGCTATATTGATACGCCTGATAAAGTGGTCGGGTTCTTTAATGAACATGTACGCAGCCTGACGGATGTGTTCTCAGAACGTCTGGTACTTTCGGTTGCACCTGACCCTGACGTAAGTATCGAAATGGCATTCAAGCTTTCGCCAAGCCCACAGTCGCTGGAACTGGTTGATGGCCGGATCCCGCTAGGCAGCTTAGAGGCCAAACGATCTGTTTCGTTGTTGTTGCAGTTCCAGCTACCCGCGAATATGCCTGAAGGCTTCCGTACAGTTGCACGGTTAGTTGCGATGGGTGACATCATGCAAAATGATCCACAGGCTTTCCAGGTCGTGAGCGATATTTCGCTTGAGGTGGCCAAGAATCCGCACCCAGATGAGCCGCCCCAGGCCATTATGGATGCACTTAGCAAACTCACTTTGTATCGCATGCAGGAACGTGCCCAACATGAGCTTGAAGCGGGTAATGTTGATGAGGCGACACGATTGCTTGAGCACCTGGCGACGCGATTGCTGGAACGGGGACACTCTGCCCTTGCCACAACGACGCTCAATGAAGCCAGTCAACTTAAACGAACACGCGCCCTGACAGATGCTGGACAAAAGACGCTTAAATATTCGACCAGAGCATTGGTGCGGCTTGATGAAGAGATTGCTTCCTTGATGGATGAAAACTAAACTATTAGCCAAATACTGATACTTTGCAATTTTGAAAGGAGGCCGGTCTTACTACCGCTGCGCTATGATTATCTGCCCGAACTGCCGACACAGTAATCGAGAAGGCCTGCTTTTTTGCGAGTATTGTGGTGTGGAACTAACGGATGATGCTTTGATGTATACCACTGAAATTACGGCTTCGCCCGATGAAACAAACGAGCATATCACCTATGGCAGTGCCCATATTGGTGGTGCGACGTCTTTGAAGTTTAGCTTTGACGATACTGGAATGACCATCCTGCTGAGGCCAAAAAGCTCCTTGACGATTGGCCGCAGGGACGAAACGACCAATACTATTCCTGATGTGGACCTCGCGCCTTATGGGGCTGTGGAGCGTGGTGTATCGCGGCAGCACGGGCGGCTGGATGTGGCCGAAGGGACGATCATGCTGACGGATACGGGAAGTTCCAATGGAACATACCTCAATGGCCAGCGGTTGCTCCCTAATCAACCGAGAATTCTACGTGAAGGAGACGAAGTTCGCTTTGGCAAACTCGTCACGCACATTAGTTTTCAATGAACAATTTCAATCGAAAACCTGATTCCGCCTAGCACAGGGAAAGGAACCGATGTATACCATATTGGTACATATTTCTAACTCAGAGCCTGTTAAGATCGATGTGGATGAGATGCCAACGCCGCAGGATACCTGTATCATTGGTAAGAATCCACGCCAACGCACTGACTCCGAATTTGCCTGGGTAGATGAAGGTGTCACGACAGTCATTTTTCCCTGGTGGCGCATCAACTACGTGCAGATACTGCCAACAGGCGAGGAAGAAATTGAATTTGAACTTCCATATCGTGATGATTAAAAACTATGACAAGCAATCTGCCTAAGACAACACTGTCTCGCGATGGTAAACGGGTCCTCGTTGTGGACGATGAACCACGCATGATTGGGTTCATACGTATGAACCTTGAACTTGAAGGCCATCAGGTCATCGAGGCACACAACGGCATCGAAGCATTGGATGCGATACGGACACAATTGCCGGATGTCGTGTTGCTAGATGTTATGATGCCGGAGCTGGACGGCTTTGAGACTTTGCGTATGCTGCGTGAGTTCTCTACCGTGCCCGTCATTATGTTAACGGCCAAAGGTGATGAGAACGACAAGGTCTATGGCCTGGAGCTAGGTGCCGATGATTACGTGACCAAGCCATTTGGTCCCCGTGAGTTATCGAGCCGGATCAAGGCTGTGCTGCGTCGTGCCGATATGCCTTCTTCCTCCCCCAACGATGCGATTATTCGCATTGATGATCGCCTGAGTGTGGATTTTAATCAGCGTGAAGTTATCGTTGAAGGCAAGCATATCAAGCTGCGGCCAACTGAGTATCGCCTGCTCTATCACCTGATTGAGAATGCCGGCTGGACTGTGCCGCACGATCAGCTACTGGCGAAAGTCTGGGGCTATGAATATCGCGATGAGGCGCATTACGTGCGATTGTACGTAAATTACCTGCGCGAGAAGATCGAAGCTGATCCGTCGAATCCGCAGTATATTCTGACGGAGCGAGGGGTTGGTTACCGCTTTGTGGACTTCCGAAGAAATCAAGATAGCTGAATTACCAAACCCGCTGACTCGGATGAGTAGCGGGTTTTTTGTTACCTACATGATATCGAGGAAAAAACCAAAGTCGATGTAATAGCAGGCCGTTTTGGCGGTTTCGTCACAGGGAACTGTGCCGTGTTCCTTGAAGATAAAAATTTGATGGTCGCGGCGCTTAATCTGCTTTTTGAGGGTGTTCCACTGTGATTTTGAGGGTTCGGTCGCATTGTCTTGCAAGACGAAGTGGGATGGCTTAAAAACAGCCCTGAAGTGGCCATCATCAAAGGTCTCCAATCGTACGAAGTTGCTGCCGAACACCCCATTTAGGAGCGGCCTCACGCGGTTGGGACTGCGTTTTTGGAAATCAGGTAAATCTGACACTCAAGTATTCCTTGGAATGGGCAATTGCCCCGAATGAAGGTTGATGCTTGATTTTTGCACATGCTGCGCCTAATTTGTAGCGGCATATGTGTTTATGCCCAAAAAGAATGTGATTCTTCCTATATGTCCCTTGCCTTTCAATCCCGTGTGACTCAGGTCGTTCTTGGCTTGTTGGTCGTGATCCTGTTGGTTCATTTTGTGATCTACCTGGCGTTCGCAGCCGAACTGATACCTTTTCCTTTTGACTATGACCAGGGCGAAGGTCATGAGCTATACAATGCTGTGCTGTTTTCCGAAGGTAAGTGTCCGTATTGTACGTATGAAGATTACCCGTATTATTCCAGCAATTATCCGCCCGTCTTTCACCTGATTATGATGCCTTTGGTTGCGATTTTTGGGCCACAGTACTGGATCGGTCGCACGATTATTTTCGTATCAACGCTGATAACAGGTGGAAGTATTGCCTGGGCGATTTTTCGCAAATGGCATCTCGGTACTGTTGCGGCGATTGCGGCGTTGAGCTTCTTCGCTTCCAATTTCATCTATCATCTGGGGCCGCTGCTGCGGCAGCACCTGCTGATGGTGATGTTTGAGTCATTAGCAGTGGTCATCCTGGCGAATGCCTTTGACCTGGCAAAGCCGCTTCGACGGCGGCATCTTCTGATTGGGTTCACACTGCTGCTGGTAGCAGGCTATACCAAACAACTGGCATATTCCACCTGTATCGCTGTTGGATTGTGGGCACTACTGCGGAACCCACGCATCGCGATTGTATACAGCCTTGGCCTGATTGCAGCCGCTATTGGCATATTCGCTGTCGCTGAAATCAGTACAAATGGTTACTGGTCACTGAACTTGATTGCAGCAAATCGCAATCCGTTTATTCCTGAGCAGTATTCTGGACTGCTGCGGCAGTTTGTGATGCTGCATTGGCCGCTGTTGATACTCAGTGCCGTGAGCATTCTATATGAGCTATTCTTTGACCGTTTATCCCTATTCAGCGTGTGGTTTGTGGTTTCATTTGCGAGCACAATCGCATCCGGCACATGGGGAGCCGGTGACAGCTACTTTGCAACGACGATTGTCTCTGCCTGTATTCTCAGTGGGAATACGCTGGCGCTTTTGGTTACCAAACAAGGTTCACTTGTTCCGAGGTTGAAGCCAGTTGGTAATTTGGGGTTGGCCGCTGTTGTCGCTTTGTTGTTCGTTTACAGCCTGCGCGTCATCAAGCTGCCCACTTCGGGTCCGATATTTGGGCCGATTGCCACAGCCCTTGGTGTAGAGCCAGCGCCAGGACATCGTTACCCGCTGTATGATGCTGCCGGTTGGACTGTTGGCTATGCTGTCACAGGGCACTTCCCATCGGCTGAGGATTATGCAAATGGCTGGTATATCGTTGAGCGCATTGAGGAATCAGGTCTGCCAGCGATGACAGAAGACCCTGGCTTTATGATGCGCGCCGGACAGGATGTTGTCACCAACGCGACGCAGCTCAATAATTTATACGTCAATGGGTTGTATGACCCTGTGCAACTTGTCGCTGACATCGAAGCGCACCGATTTGGTGTGATTGTACTGCGCGCACGTTTTTATCCACAGCCAGTTCTGGATGCGATTGATTCGGCCTATATGCTGGACGAAATTGTCCCGATGAACGGGTTCAATTATGAGCTTTGGGTGCCCAAAGCTTAGTCATCGGCTACTGGCGGCAAGATCGTAATTGTGGCGGCAAAATCGCGAATGTAGCGATCATAGGGCGATTCTGCTGGCAGAACCGCATGGATTTTAATACCTTTTACAGCCACCTGCTGCTGGTGGGCGGCTGCGATCCGTCCGATGTGGCCATCTGTTACAAGTACAGCGCGTTTCACCCTGGGAGCATCGTTCAGCAAGTGATGCATGACGCATTGTATTGATGTTCCGCCTGTGGATTGAATATTCCCCTGACGCAGTTGCGGGAGCGACATCGGCTCGACTTTGGTCGAGAATTGAAATACAGCGGCTCGCTGCTGCTTGACGTAGGGAATCAGGAGATGGACGAGATAAGGCAGAATGCCGCGCATAGAACCTGAAACATCGAGATATACATGGGCACGAACGCTCTCGTGGGTGATGCGTGCTTTGTAAGTGTTGAGCTGCGACCAGAGCACACCATGCACGCCTAGCTGTTGGCGTGCAGGCATCATACGATCACGCGCGTTGGGCAAAACACCATTGCCTATGATGTCCGTGATAGGTGCGCGTTCACGTCTGCGCTGAATACCGCGCTCCGGCCCGACACTACGACGCAGAACATTGGCGAAAACGCGCCGTGCCTGATATGAGCTTTTCTGCGGATCAACCTGCCATTCTCGTGTGCCATTAGTGCCCTGCCCCGCCTGGGCATTTTTGCCAGTCTGCATGGGCCATTCTTCTGTCATACGCTCGACGGCCTCAGCGAAAGTTTCATCACCTTCACCATAACCATCTGACTCATGATCGCCGAGCAGCATCGGTTCGCCGTCAGCATTCTGGCCACGTTCGCGCTGGTCCTGCTTAATCAAGTCAAGAATTTCGCTGTAGAACGGCAGCCGCTGCCGTGTGATTTTGCTGGATGGATATAACTGTCTGAGAATGCGCTCAGTTCCCAATGGGCCAACATCGGTTGGATAGGTGGGATTATCTGGCCACCCCTCTGGCGGGCGCAGCAGTAAATGTGGAAACTGATCGGCAGCGTTCAGGCGCTCGAAGAAGCCACGATAGATCGGCTCATGAAAGTGACGCGACAGCCGTGCGTTGATAATGGCATCGAAAGCGATATTGTGGGCTTTGGTGAGCATGGTATACATGCTGGTATGGGCCAACAGCACATGCAGTAATTCGTGCATCACCAGCAGGAACAGATGCTCGTCACGCTGGCAATAGGTCTGGATGAAATCCGGGTTAATCAGCAATTGTGGGCGATATTTTGCTTCCACGGCTGCGGTGGGAATCCGGCGCGTGATGCTGATCTGAGCCAACCGCGTGAAGCCCTCAAGCTCAAAAGTGGCGGCAGGCATGGCCTGCAACAGCCTGCGGGTGACATCGGCTGCGGTTGGATCAGCATAGCCTGAACTGAGATAGCCTGCCCCGCTCATGAAGTTGTCACCCAGGTTTCTTCAACGCAGCCAGTTGCCTGTGCCAGCTTGATAATGCGCGGGTCATCACACAGATAGGATTGTTCCAGAAAGCCTGGTTCGAGGGCCAGTTCAGTATCTGCGACCAGCAAAGAACCGCGCGCACGAGCGAGGACATTCAACACGAACAATAGATCAATCGCGCGGAGCAAAGTGG
This sequence comes from Anaerolineaceae bacterium, assembly GCA_020634165.1. Taxonomy (GTDB): domain Bacteria; phylum Chloroflexota; class Anaerolineae; order Aggregatilineales; family Phototrophicaceae; genus Phototrophicus. The sequence continues at coordinate 2,211,417 of JACKCF010000001.1, forward strand.
CCTCCTGCACATTATCTTCTTCGAGTGGATTTTCATCGTCTGGTTTGTCTTCAGACCCCTCTATGGCTTCCTCAGCTTCTGCCGCCTTTGCTGCCTGCTTGGCATTGGGCGCCGCCGATGGAAGCGGGAATGGCTTTTCAATATAGGCACGCTGGACGTCTGCTTCGTCGTTGTACAGCAGAATCGCCCCCTTAAGCTGGTACGATGCCCAGGCCGCATCGAGTTGATGAACGAGTTTTTCTCGTAACTGCGTGTTGGCATCCAGCGCGGCAACAATATCGTCGGCGGAAGGACTTTCCAAAGATAAGTCTTCACCCAGAATTTTATGGAGTGGGTCGCCCAGACCGCTCAGGCTTATTTTCACGACGGTTGAACTCGGTGCCGTTATCGTCCATGTCGCGAGATTTCTGTTGCTGTTGAAGCGCTGCTGCAATGTCGATATCCAGTTGCTGCGCGTTGTGCCTGATGTAGTCGCGTCCTGCGTGTCTTCTGTCGTTGCTGTTTTTGCGGCTGCTGATTCCTGTACCATGCTCAAACCTCTCGTATGCCAAATAGACGCAAGTCTGCGACGAACTGCTGACGTGCTTCCTGCCAGTTTTCCTGACGCCAGCGTTTGGGGAACCCCGCCAGCACAAAATTAGATTCCAACCGGGCCATGCCTTTTTGCTTGCGGCGGCGAAGCACCCACTTTTCCACATCTGCCCAGGTTTTGCGATCCGAAGGATGGGCTGACAGTGTACTCCTTTGAACACAGGGGCTTAGGATATCACCTGCAAGCGCGATGAGCGCTTCCCATGCGGCTGGCGTCAAGGTGCGGTGCTGTTGGAAAGCCAGGAACATGGCGGTTGCCAGTCCGGCACGTCGTGATTCTGACTTGATTTCACTCAGGGCCTGGGTAATCAACTGAGAGAGATCATCGTCACTGAAATCAAGGTCATCGGCAATGATGACCCGCTGAACAGCATCCGGCTCCCGCAGAACGGTGCGCCAGTCTTCATCATCGAGCTTGGAGACGATTTCATGTGTTTGACGATGGATGGCGATAATCTTCGATGGTGGCGGCGGAACTTCAGTCGCGATCTGGGGCAAGCCATTAAGGAGTGCCAGCTCGGCAGAAATCTCTATCGCCACATTGGGATGTTCAAGGACTTGGCGAGCCGCATGGATGGCGGTAATGCAGTATGCCAGCATACGTGCCCGACGAGGGCTTTGCCGTAGATTCGCTTTTTCCATGACATCCATGACGACGAGGATGTACTCAGTAATCCAGTCACCATGTTCTTCTTTGACATTCGCGATTTGGCCCTGGCAGGCAGCAACAAGCGACTGAATTGCGTCGGCACCCTGCTTATGCGTCCGATTTGTGTAAATGGGCATCAAGTTCTGTTTAACGATCTGGCGGCGGTCATGCTCGTTGAGGTCATTCCAGGTGGGAACCGTCACTACAAAGGGGAAACGGTCTGTAAGCGCCGGATCAAGCGGTTCCGAACCGAGATAAAGATCGCCGATGTTGGGATCAAAGGAGGCATCATCTGGTGATGGTGGGTTCATGGCAGCCCAGCGATAACGCAGGTTCTGGAGATGAATACCAACCACTTTGCGTTCATGAATGATCGGGAACAGTTTGTTTTGTAAATCCGGGCGACAACGAGAAATTTCATCAAAGAAGACAAATTCAGTATTCCAGATAGCACCGGGCGTCGTGATAAAACGCAGCGACTGGCCAGTTTCATCAGGCATCGGTACGCCGACAAGGTCGTCGTAATTCAATAGTGAGGCATTGTAGTGGCGGAATTCGTTGTCGAGAGCGGCTGCGAGGCGTTCAACGAGCAAGGTTTTGCCTGTGCCATGAGGGCCGATCAGCAAAAGTGGGGCGTCAGTTGCGAGAGCCGCCAACAGCACTGGATCGAGGTGCGTCCAGCCTTCGATATCCAGTAAGGCTGAAAACGGCTTCGCCGAGATATTTTCTTCTATCATGGGGCTTCCTTCTGTGGTGATTGAGACGGGATCGCTAGATACCACCACATATCATGATAGTAAAACTATCACTATTTGATAGTTTCGTCAACAAATGTCGTGAAAATTGGGCTTACAAGATTTGCTATGGATACCGAGAAGTGATAATGTAAGTTGTAGAAGCCCACGGAAACAGCGGTATACCTATGCCTACATTCATCGACATTGAGCCTGCCCTGCTGCGTTGGCAGGCAGAACATAATGAGCGCCTTACATATGAAGAATTGGCTAAACGTGCTGAGATTTCCATTGCGGCACTCTATCGCATGAAATCCGGGGCTATGATCGCACCGGACCTGCGCAAGATCAACCAGCTTTGCAAAGTGCTGGAGTGCGAACCAGGGGATATCATCCGGCGAGAAGAAACGGGCCGCCACAGCGAACTGAGCAAATTGGACGTTGAATATCTGGAGATCAAGCGAGAACTTGAGCGAGATGCGCGCAAGCATGCCAGCCAAAGTCGACGTGAATCCTACAAATCGCGCAACAGTTGATAGAAGCTGCAAAAATATCGCGCCGATAAGCGCTGATTTCCTCGTTCTGTGTTACACTCTCTAGAGATTACCTTGATTGATAAAGTCCTGATTTCAGTTGCTTAATCGTTTTGTCCGAGGGTGGCAAAGGAGTAGCGGATGGCTACACAAGAGACTGATAAACCCGTCAAGAGCGATACGCCCAAGATGACAGCCCCACCAGTGAAGGCGCGGTTATCGACGCCTGTTGTTGAGACGGAGGCTGCCAAAAGCTCGCAGGATATGCCGATTGCGACCCCTCCAACGGATGTGCGCCTGGTCACGGGGCAGATGCCTGCGGTGGCAGCGGCAGTTACACCTGATGACGCGACGGTCTTTGTCCCTGATCCAAAGTGGCCACCACCCATTCTCATTGATGGTGACGCAAAAACCAGCGAAAGATACTATATGGAGCATCGCTGGTATGGCCAATGGAAGTATTACGATCAACGCGCAGAGCACAATAAACAGCGTTACCTGCTTTTGCAACGGATTATCGTGATTGGGTCTGTCTCTGTGCCGGTATTAATCAGCGTGGGTCCGAGCGTGCAAAACGGCATTGGAGAAGCGTATGGCCAGACGGCCCGCCTGGTCCTCGACTTCATCACTATTGTTTTGAGCTTGGCCGTTGCTATAGCTGCGGGTATTGAACGCTTATACAAGTACGGTGAGTACTGGAGTTCGTACCGCAATGCTGCTGAGGAATTGATGCAGGAAAAGGCCTTGTATGATACACGGTCCGGCCCCTATAAGGATAGCGAAACGCCTTTCCTCGATTTTGTGAAGTTCACTGAGGATATTGTAGCCCAGCAAAATGGTCGCTGGATACAATCTCGGACGAACCAATACAGCGATGCCACCCGCATTGCACAAGGTATTATGGATGGCTATGGCGACGAATTTGTTGGCTCGATTGGGACCAAATCAGGGGTTTCATATTCTTCGCCGATTCCGCCAAATACTGGCTAGAGCCGCATTTAGAAAGCAAAAGGCCGTCACGATGTGGCGGCCTTTTTGGTTCATAGAAACAGGTTACCTGCTAGCGATCACCACATGTCTTCTTCGACCTGAGCGATGGCATGTTCCAGGATAGTCAGGCCCTCATCCAGAAGTTCCTTGGTCAGTACCAGCGGCGGCGCGAAGCGGATGCCATAGCTGCCACATCCCAGGGTGATGAGGCCATCTAGGAAGCACTGATTGACGATGGCATCACGCATGGCCGGGCTGGGTTTGCCGTCGGCACCATAGAAATCCATGCCAATCATAAAGCCTTTGCCATCTACACGGTGTAATGACGGATGATCTTTCATAAAGTTGTGGAGGCGTTCCTGGGTGTAGCCTCCCAGTTCAGTCACATGGTCTAGCAGACCTTCATTTTCAATGACTTCGATGGTTGCAAGTGCCGCAGCACAAGAAACAGGATTGCCGCCAAAGGTGCTGGCATGTGTCCCTGGTGTCCATTGGCCCATGACCTCTTTGCTGGCAATAATCGCGCCAATTGGGAGTCCAGAACCCAGGCCCTTCGCCAAGCAGACAATATCGGCGGCGACGTTCCAGTGTTCCATTGCACAGAATTTGCCTGTACGGCCCACGCCCGACTGAATTTCGTCAGCGATGATGAGAATGCCGTGCTTGTCACAGAATTCGCGCAGGTTGGCAAAGAAGTCATCACGCGGCACGAGGTAGCCACCTTCGCCCTGAATGGGTTCGACGATAATGGCTGCAATCTCTGACGGGGGAACTTTCTTGAGAACGAATTTTTCGATGTAGCCAACGGCATCACACCAGCCGCCAGCGCCCTCTTCACACTGATCGCGAGCGGGATATGGGATGTGCGTCACACCACCAGGAATGTAGGGATAACCTTCGCGCTGTTTTGACTTACTGGCTGTTAGTGACAGCGACCCCATTGTGCGGCCATGAAAAGCGCCGTAGAAAGCAATGATGTGAGAGCGACCGTCTTCCTGGTAGCGGGCCAGCTTAAGGGCTGCTTCGACAGACTCTGTGCCGGAATTAGCAAAGTATATGAGCTTATCTACGGCATCTGTATTGTGGATAGGAACAAGGCGCTGCAATTGCTCTGCGAGTTCAACGGGTTTGGGGCAGAAAAAGTCGGTTCCGCCTATGTGGAGATATTTCTGAGATTGCTCGACAATGGCGTTGACCACATGCGGGTGTGTATGGCCTGTAGACAGGACGGCAATACCGGCTGCGAAGTCAATGTAGCGGTTCCCATCGACATCCCATAATTCCGAACCTTTGCCATGATCAATCGTGAAGCCATAGCTGCGCGTATAAGAGGGTGACATACTATTTACATCGCGCTTAATAACATCCCGCGATTTTTCCGCTGGCTCCCGCAGAACGAAACCGCTTTGTTCGCTTACCATTCCAGATACTCTTTCTTGGACATTTTGTATAAACAATCATGTGTTTCTGCACAAAAGGGAGTATAGCTTCTGCCCTATCGACTGGTCAAGCAGGCAAAATGAGACTCTCCAGGTCGCGCGGATAGTAGGTGATGAATTCCACACCATCTTCGCGTACAACGACCGTATCCGAATGGCGGAAACCACCTACTCCGGCAGCATAAAGGCCCGGTTCAACTGTGAAGACCATGCCGGGTAAAATGATCGTATCGTCGCCAATATCCAGGAATGGACCTTCATGGTAGCGGATGCCGATGGTGTGCCCAGAATGGTGTTTCCAGTAATCGCGCAAACCATGATCGTCAAAGTATTGGCGTACTTCACGATCCACCGCGGCACAGGGTTTGCCAGGTTCAATTGCTCCGATAGCCAGGTCCTGCAAGGCCAGCATATGGTCGAAGAAATGCTTTTGCTCGTCAGTTGGCTGGCCCAGGAACATGGTGCGTTCGAGTTCAGAGACATAGCCCCAGACACCAGCAGTCGCGCCAGTCACAAGAACATCACCCTTCTGGAAGACCATGTTGTTGGCGAGTGCATGTGGGATAGACGCATTGCGCCCAATCTGACCACGATAACCAGCAAAGGCGCCAGTGTAGCTGCTCTGAGAGCGGTAAATTGGTCCAATAGCATCCATCATAGCGAGTGTGGCTTCATCGCAGGCACGCTGCTGAACGCTGGTTTCAGTCGCGCCGACGACGGTGTATCGTTGCAGCAGCATATGTGCCAGATTGGCCCATTTTGCACTTTCTTGCAGAAGCCCGATTTCTGCTTCCGATTTCACAGCCATCTGATCCTCGATGAAGGCACGAGGCGACTGCACTTTGAAGCCATTTTCTGAGAGTGCTGGACCACGATAGCCAAATATCCAGGGGTAGCCGTCGCTGTCGGCCAGGACATCGCCGGAAATGGACATTTCCTTTAGCATCTGGTGGAACTTTTCACTGGGATGTGGGATGTCTGGATACTCGATATAGAATGCAACCTCATCGACGAGTGCATTGGCCTCAGCATGTTCTTTTTCCAGGCGCGGCACGAACAAACCTGTCTTGCCAGCTTTGTTGGCGACGAAGGCAATTGGGCGCTCTGTGGGAATAAATTTGAAACCCGTGTAGTAAAAAATATAGTCGCTGTTGAAGAGAATCAGTCCGGTGACGTTTGACTGATCCATGTACTCAACAAGTTTGCTGAGGCGAGCAGCATATTCGTCATCTTGAATACGAATCTGGTATGGATGTACGGCCATGTTGTGGACTCCTCTGATTTAAATATGGTCGTACATTATAACGCTGATTAACGTAAGCTAATTAAACCATTCAGGATTTTGATTTATGGTCACGAATCATGTATCAATGGCCCAAGGCGTATCATAAACAGGAGAATGGGGATGGCAAAAATAGGCTATATTGGCCTGGGTCTGATGGGCGCACCCATGGCCCGTAATCTGATGAAGGCAGGCCATGAGCTGGTGGTACACAACCGAAGCCAGGAAATTGTGCAGGCGTTGGTTCGTGAGGGCGCGACAGCGGCGCACTCCCCCAAAGACGTTGCGGAACAAGTTGAAGTCATTTTCACCAATTTGCCGGATTCACCTGATGTGGAAAAAGTGGCGTTGGGCGAAAATGGCATCATTGAAGGCGCGCATGATGGCCTGATTTTCATCGACAACAGTACGATTAAGCCAGAGACTGCGCGCTCAATTGCAGAAAAATTCGCTGAAATTGGCGTGAGGTCGCTTGATGCTCCGGTAAGCGGTGGCGATATTGGTGCCAAGGCAGGCACGCTGACAATTATGGTGGGTGGTGACAAGGGTGCTTATGAACAAGTGCTACCCCTGCTAGAGGTGATTGGCAAGACGATTACCTATATCGGTGACAGTGGCGCTGGCCAGATCGCAAAAGCGGCTAATCAGGTGATTGTTGCAGGGACGATGGTCGCCATGGCGGAAGCGCTTGTCCTGGCGCAGAAGTGCGGTGTTGATCCGGCGAAGGTTGTGCAGGCTATCAGCCGAGGGGCGGCGCAATGCTGGGCACTGGATAATAAGCCACAGCGCTTGTTCAAGCGCAACCTGTCGCCAGGGTTCAAGGCGCATATGCAGGCTAAGGATCTGAAAATTGTGGTGGATACAGCGCGTTCGTATCAGATTTCTGTGCCTCAAACGGCGCTGGCCCATCAACTGTATGAGGCCATGTGCGCAATGGGTAACAGTGACCTGGACAACAGTGCTATCGTCACTGTTTTTGAGGCGCTGGCGAATACGACAGTGCAGAGTGATACCGAACTAACCTAACTATCAGGAAAACAAATTATCATAGGTGTAGCCAGGGGCTACAAAATGAAAGAGTACCCATAAATGGATTCACAAATATTCAAAGCGGTGATGTCGCGTTGGGTCACAGGCATCAGCGTGGTGACAACAACCTATGAAGGTGAAGTGCAGGGTTTTACGGCCAACTCATTTGCCAGCGTGAGTATTGATCCACTGCTGATTTCCATGAGTGTGGCCAAATCCCTATATGCAGGTGAGTTGATCCAGAAGAGCAAGACATTTGCTATCAATGTTCTCACAAGCGATCAGATTGAATGGGGTAAGTTGTTCGCTGGTATGTACAAAGACCGTGAAAATCGGTTCGAGAACATCCTCTACAATACGACGACAACGGGCTGCCCTATTCTGCCAGGGGTCTATGCCTGGATGGGATGTTCTGTTTACCAGACAGTTGATGTGGGAGCAAGCAACCTCATCCTGGGAGAGGTTGAAGAAGCTGGCATCCTCGATGATGGTGAGCCACTGGCTTATTTCCAGCGGCAATGGGGAACGTTTAAAGCAATTGAGTAGATGGTCAGGCAGGAACGTTTTGTTCCTGCCTTTTCTTTTAAGATAGTGACTTGTTACACAAGTGATTTGGCGGCCATCGCTGCGCCGACGATTCCGGCTTCATTGCGGAGTTGTGCCGGAACAATTTCTGTTTGCAGTTCCAGGTACGGGAAGTACTTCTGGTATTTTCTGCTGATACCACCGCCAATGATGAATAAATCAGGCGAAAACAGAAATTCTACATGCCCGATGTATTCGTTCAGGCGTTTAGCCCATTTCTTCCAGCCGAGGTCTTTTTCGGTACGAATACGATCAGAGGCGCGATCTTCGCCATCCATGCCGCGCAGCTCCAGATGGCCGAGTTCTGTGTTCGGCAGAAGTTCGCCGTTAACGAAGACGGCACTGCCAATACCCGTCCCCAGAGTGAGCATAATGACGACACCTTTATGGCCGCGCCCTGCCCCAAAGTGCATTTCTGCGATTCCGGCTGCGTCGGCGTCATTGATAATCAATACCGGGTCGCCAGTGTAACGCTGGATGAGGCGAGCGGCATCGGTGCCGATCCATTCATCATCGACATTGGCGGCGCTGTAAGCCACACCCTTTTTGATGATGGCCGGGAACGTGCAACCAATCGGACCATTCCACTCGAAATGTTCAATGATTTCCGCAACGGCTTTTGCAACGGCTTTGGGCTTCGATGGTTGTGGCGTGGGAACGCGAAAACGGTCAGTTGTAAGCGTACCTTTGTCGATATCTACGAGTGCGCCTTTGATACCTGACCCGCCAATATCAATACCCATAATTTCCATTTGGGAGACCTTTTTTCAGTAGACTAAATCTATGGCACAATGATAGCAGATTTGAGGACATGTGACTGTAAATGACTGAGATAAGCGACCGAATCAAATTATCAAAATTCCTGGCGCTGATCTTGCGGCACAAGCCGGATAACTTCGGCCTGGAATTGGACGAGGATGGCTTTGTCGACGTCGATGACGTTTGGGTGCGGGTGGTGAATCGATTCCACGAGAAATACACGTTTGACGATTTGTTAGCTGTGGTTGCGGGTGACGAACGAGGTAAGAAGCGCTACGAAATTGTAGATGGCAAAATTCGGGCGCTATTTGGCCACAGCCAGGTGACGCAGATCAGTTATCCAGCAATTGTTCCGCCTGAATTGCTCTATCATGGCACGGCAGCGGAAGCCGTACCGGAAATTTTGGAAACGGGCCTGCAAGCACGCAGCAGGCAGTACGTCCATATGACATCGGAACTGGCAATCGCGCACACTGTTGCGCATCGTCATAGCAATGACATTGTGATACTCGTCATACGAGCGCAAGAAGCTCACAATTCTGGTGTTGTATTCCACAATCCAGAGGAAAATACCTACCTCGCACGGGCTGTTCCGGCCCAATTTATCAATGTCGGACCCGACTAAAATTTCTTCTTATATGCCTCATATGGTTTGCTGACAAAAATCATATATTGCTCAGACACCTATCTGACACAGGTGGGATAGACTGATGCCGTAATGATTAACACGACAAATTCTATCTACGAGGGAATCTAATGGGAAAGATAGTCGGTATTGACCTGGGTACGACCAACTCAGTTGTGGCCGTACTGGAAGGTGGCGAACCGGTTGTCATCGCGAATGCGGAAGGTAACCGCACCACCCCTTCAATTGTTGCGTTCAACAAGAACAAAGAACGCCTAGTTGGCCAGGCTGCCAAACGCCAGGCCGTCATTAATCCTGAAAATACCATCTTCTCGATCAAGCGTTTGATGGGCCACAGCGTCGATGAGGTGAAAACGGAAGCCGAGCGGCTGCCTTATGAGGTTGTCGCTGGCCCATCAGGTGATGCCCGTGTGCGTGTTCCGGCAACAGGTAAGGAATATGCGCCGCAGGAAATCAGCGCGATGATCCTGGGTAAACTGAAGAAAGACGCCGAGGCTTACCTGGGTGAAGATGTGACAAAGGCCGTTATCACGGTTCCGGCATACTTCAATGACAGCCAGCGCCAAGCAACGAAAGATGCCGGTAAGATCGCTGGCCTGGAAGTGATGCGTATCATCAACGAGCCAACAGCGGCTGCGCTGGCCTACGGCCTCGACAAGAAATCGCATGAAACCATTCTGGCCTTTGACCTGGGTGGCGGTACGTTTGATGTATCCGTCCTGGAAGTTGGCGATGGTGTCGTCGAAGTGCGTTCCACGAGTGGTGACACTCACCTGGGTGGTGATGACTGGGATGCTGTGATCGTTGACTGGATTGTTGACGAGTTCAAGATGGAAAATGGTATTGATCTGCGCAATGACCGTCAGGCGCTGCAACGTTTGAAGGAAGCCGCAGAAAAGGCCAAGATTGAACTGTCAAACACAGTGCAGTCTGAGATCAATCTGCCCTTCATCACGGCGGATGCTTCTGGTCCGAAGCATTTGGTGCTGACGCTGAGTCGCTCTAAGTTCGAGCAGTTGAGCGCAGCCCTGCTCAAGCGCGTTGAAGTGCCAGTTGTGCAGGCTCTGAAAGATGCTGAACTGACTAAGAATGACATCGATGAAGTTGTTCTGGTCGGTGGATCTACCCGTATGCCAATGGTTCAGGAACTGGTTGAACGCTTGCTGGGTAAAACCCCTAACAAGAGCGTAAATCCTGATGAAGTTGTCGCGATTGGTGCTGCTTTGCAGGCGGGTGTGCTTTCTGGTGATGTTAAAGACATCCTCTTGCTGGATGTGACGCCATTGAGCCTGGGTGTTGAAACGATGGGTGGTGTTTTCACTAAGCTCATCGAGCGCAACACAACCATCCCTGTGCGCAAGACGGAGACCTTCTCGACGGCGGCTGATAACCAACCTGCGGTTGACATCCATGTTTTGCAGGGCGAACGCCCGATGGCAAATGATAATATGTCGCTTGGGCAGTTCCAGCTTACTGGCCTACCCCCTGCGCCACGTGGTGTGCCTCAGATCGAAGTAACCTTCGATATTGATGCCAACGGCATCCTGAATGTGAGCGCCAAGGATAAGGCGACTGGTAAGGAGCAGAAAATCACGATCACGGCTTCGACCAACCTGACCGAGAATGAAGTTGATCGTCTGGTGCGTGAAGCGGATATCCACCGCGAGGCGGATGAGCGTCGGGCGGAATTGATCCAGGCGCGGAATGAAGCCGATGCTGTGATCTACCAGCTTGAGAAATCTCTCCATGAAATGGGTGACAGTGTGCCCGTCAATGATCGCGGTATGATCGAACGCGAGATCGAGAGCCTGAAGGGAACAATGCAGCATGATGATACCCAGGCCATTCGCACGGGTATCCAGAACCTGCAGAACGCTGCCCATGCCCTCTCGCAGCAGATGTATGCGAATGAGCAGCCAGGTAACCCTGGTCAGGGCCAACCGAGTGACGAAAGTCATCAAGACCCCGATGTCATCGAGGGTGAATTTACCCAGGCATAAGCCAAAAGAATCATAACTGCGAAGAGCGCCTTAAGGGCGCTCTTCTGCTATCTGGCTAAATATACAACGCCAGCCGACTCTATGACGTATAATGACTAGAAAAGACGCGAATGAGGAATGGCCATTATGTCAGAAGAACGTTTTGACCCTATGCGCGAAATCGCCCGTCTGGGGAACACAATGGGTAAGGTGATCGAGAAGGGCATCAACCAGGGCATCAGCCAGGTGCAGTCTTTGACGAATCCGAGCGCGCTCAAAGTCGATGTCTATGTCTATGAAGATGATGTTGTGGTGCGTACAGCGCCAATTGATGGCGAAGTGGTTGATGGCAGCCTGAATGTGAACATGGAAAGCAATGTGCTGACGATCAGTGGCGAGACCCGTGCCGAAGAAGTGCCAGCAATGGCTTCTTACATCGTGCAGGAACGTCGTTTTGGCGTCTTTGAGCGCAGCGTAACCATTGATCTGCCTGTCAAATCCAACGAAGCTAAGGCAAAGCTCAAGAACCGCGTCCTGACGATTACGCTGCCCATCGACCGAGATTTGCAGCAGGACATTGAAATAACGCCAGACGAATAGTCAATTCATCTGGCGTTACTTGTTCATTCTTAGAGTTAAATACTGCCGCTAGTCGGCACCATTCTGGGCAGCCGTTGAATTTGGCTGTTTTTGCGTATTCTTACGCGATCTGGACTTCTTGGGTGAGGAACTATCGTGGCGTTCGATAGCTGCTTTGATGAGGCCCTCGAACAAAGCATGGGGACGATTAGGCCGACTCAGAAATTCCGGGTGGAACTGACTACCCACCATATAGGGATGATCGGCGATTTCTGATATTTCTACGAGCAGTTCGTCGGGGCTAAGGCCGCTGAAGTTCATACCATTTTCTTCAAACTGCTGGCGGAAGTCGTTATTGAACTCCCAGCGGTGGCGGTGCCGCTCCTCAATTTCATCCTGCTTGTAGGCTGTGTGGGCTGCGCTGCCTGGTTTCAGCATACAAGGATACGCACCCAATCTCATGGTGCCGCCCAGATCCGTGATGGCTCGCTGGTCGAGCATGAGGTCGATGACAGGATGATGGGTATTCTCGTCAAACTCAGTACTGTTGGCATCTTCAAATCCAAGTACATTGCGGGCGAATTCGATGCACATGACCTGCATACCCAGGCACAGTCCCAAATATGGCACCTTGTTTTCGCGCGCATATTGGGCAGCAATGATTTTGCCTTCTACGCCTCGATAACCAAATCCGCCAGGGACGACAATGGCATCCAGCTCTTTGAGTTGTTCATGGCAGCCATCTTTACGCAGGGATTCTGACTGAATCCATTTCACTTCAAGTGCTTTGCCGTAGGTGGTAGCGGCATGTACGAGCGCTTCCTTGACGCTCATATAGGCGTCTTCCAGCTCGACATACTTGCCGACAATGCCGACTGTGACTTTTTCTGTGGCGTCACGCATTTTGCCGACCATTTCACGCCAGGCGCCAAGTTCTACTTTTTGTCGTGGTTCCAGCTTGAACCAGTCCAGGATGTATTCGGCCAATCCGGCATCTTCCAACATCAGCGGCACATCATAAATAGATTCGGCTGTAATGAGTGGAACCACTGCTTCCTCGTCAACATCGCAGAAGAGGGAAATTTTCTCAACGACTTCCTTGCTAACGGGATGGTCGGTCCGAGCGATGATGACGTTGGCTGCGATACCCATGCTGCGCAAATCGCGGACGCTGTGCTGGGTTGGCTTGGTTTTGAGTTCTTTAGTGGCGCCAATGTATGGCAGGAATGTCACGTGAATATAGAGAGCATCGCGCCGTTTAAGGCTGGTACGCATCTGACGGATGGCTTCAAGGAAGGGCTGACCTTCAATGTCACCGACTGTGCCGCCTACTTCCACAAGGACGATATCGGCACCCGTTTCTTTACCGAGCAGTTTGATACGGCGTTTGATTTCGTTCGTGATGTGCGGGATGACCTGAATGGTCTTACCGAGGTAATCGCCCCTACGCTCTTTTTCCAGCACTTCGCTGTAGACCTGGCCCGATGTGACGTTTGAGAGGTTGGTCACGGGTTCATCGACGAAGCGTTCGTAATGGCCCAGGTCGAGGTCGGTCTCTGCTCCATCCTGGGTCACAAAGACTTCGCCATGCTGGTATGGACTCATGGTCCCTGGGTCGAGGTTGAGGTATGGGTCAAGCTTTTGGATGGCGACCTTCAGGCCGCGTGCTTTAAGGACACGCCCAATGGCGGCAACCGTAATGCCCTTGCCTACAGAACTAACCACCCCGCCGGTACAAAAGATGTATTTGATGTTAGACACCGTTGTTCCCCCTATTGCTATGATTGCGTTCAGCAGATCGATTGTGTTTGGTCGATGATCGTTACATGGCTATATACAAAAAGAGAAGCGGGGAGATTAATTCTCCCCGCTCATGTGCAGTTTCTTCAGCTTCGATGTTTGGTCGCGTAATTCGTTGTCATTGCGCCTTATACGAGATTCCTAAGATCGTCGGCAGATCGTCTCATGTCCAGGAAGATCAAACCGAGCTTCGCATTTTGCCGGACGAGCGTTGTCAGTACAGCCTCATCACCAACGTTCATCAGGATGACATAACCATCCATACCTTTAACATAGACCTGATCGAGCACGCCGCGGCCAAGTTCGCTGGAAATACGTTCACCGAGCGATAACATCGCGGCGGACATCGCACTCACACGATCTTCTTCTACCCCAGTAGGCAATGCTGATGCCATAATGAGGCCATCAACACTGACAACGGCGGATGCTTCGATTTCCGGTGTGGTGCTCTGTAAATCGCGCAAGCGCTCGACCATCAAATCGGTACGAGATTTTGCCATACTTGTACTCCTCTGGGCAGGCGCAAAGCCTACATGAATCATTCTTGGCGATAATAGCGGTGGATAGCGCCTGTGGTCCGTAACGCTTTGATCTCATCCGATGGCCAAGTCTATAAGGATTTTATTGCAAGAAATGCAGGCTATCAAGTTAACGTGCATACATCTGATGATTTTCCTGTGACTAGTATAAAAGGCATCGTCTTTTCAGACAACTGAGCAACTTAACGCTTTGCGATTTTGCCTGCATTTGTTTGCCTGCAAGCCCATTTGCTGGGAAATCTGTCTTGAGATGCGAGACTGTTCACCTTATTTTTCTTCGCTATACTGAAAGTCGGGTGTTCGTAGGGCACACGTACTTAAGGTCGTCGCCCTTTCGCGCATACTAGATACGATACGAGTTAACTGAGAGTGAATCGGTAAGATTATGGTTGAACATCCAGGCCAGACCCGACGTTCGTCAGAAACAGCGGGTATCCGCTATGTGCAGGAAATTGCTGAACGGGTGGCACAGAGCGTCGGGCAAGTAATCATCGGCAAGAGAAATGAAGTGCGTCTGGCCGTACTCGGCCTCTTGTGCCAGGGCCACCTCCTCCTAGAAGATATCCCCGGTGTGGGCAAAACAATGATGGCGCGTTCGCTGGCGAAGGCGATTGGTTGTAGCTTCAGTCGAATTCAGTTTACGCCGGATATGCTGCCATCGGATGTGACAGGTGTTTCTATCTTCAATCAGCAGAACCGTGAGTTTGAATTTCGGCCTGGGCCGATTATGTCGCAGATTGTGCTGGCAGATGAAATCAACCGCGCAACGCCCAAGACCCAGGCGGCGCTGCTCGAAGCGATGGAAGAGCGCCAGGTTACAGTTGATGGCATTACTCATATTATGAGTACTCCCTTCATGATTTTGGCAACACAGAATCCGATTGAATACGAAGGCACGTTTCCATTGCCGGAAGCACAGCTTGATCGTTTTCTGCTACGGGTGCAGATGGGCTATCCGTCACCGACAGAGGAATTGACCATTTTGAGTGCGCAGCAGTACCAGCATCCAATTACCAACCTTCAGCAGATCATTACCGTCGAAGAGTTGTTGAATGCGCAGCAAGCGATTATGCAGGTGTATGTGGCTGATGAGATCAAGCAGTATATTGTTTCGCTAGTGAATGCCACACGTCAGCATCCTGATGTTTACCTCGGCAGCAGCCCACGCGGTTCTTTGGCGCTGTTCAGGACATCGCAGGCACGGGCCGCGATGGCAGGCCGTGATTATGTGATCCCTGATGATGTAAAAGCCCTGGCAGAGACCACCCTGGCACATCGTATCATTGTTGGGCCGAGTGCTCGGATTAAAGACATTTCATCGCGGCTGATCGTGCAGGATATTCTGAATAACACGCCCGTTCCTGGTGCATCCGGGCGATAGACGGTTCAATAATGCAAAATCGTCGCAACGGCATATATCTCGTCGCTATTTCCACCCTGGTCGCTGGCCTGTTCACAGGTCAGGCGGTGTTTTTTAATGTCGCTTACGTGCTGGCCGGACTTTTAACTTTGTCGATGTTGTGGGCCTGGTTGGCGGTGCGCGGCATTCGGATTGCACGGCAGACGCGCTCCAGACGGTCACAGGTTGGGCAGCGATTTGGCGAGAACTTCAGCATTCGTAACGTCAGCCCCTTGCCGAAACTGTGGTTGGAAATACGTGATTTTTCTACGTTACCCAATTATCAGGCGAGCCATGTGGTGCCCCATCTATGGCCGCGCCAGCGCTATGGCTGGACATCGGAAACGCAGTGTATCCGGCGCGGTGAATATTTCCTGGGACCCATGACGTTCATCAGCGGTGATCCGTTTGGGCTGTTTTCTTTGCCGAGGCGGATTGAGGCACGGGAGCGGATTATCGTCTATCCGGCCATTGTTCCGGTGGATTCGGTTGAACTGCCGATTGGGTTGCTTTCCGGTGGGGAGGCCAAGCACTTCCTGACACATAATGTGACGACCAATGCCGCTGGGGTACGCGAATATATCCCCGGCGATACTATCAACCGTATTCATTGGAAGACAACAGCACGGCGCAATAAGCTGATGGTCAAGGAGTTTGAACTTGACCCGATGGTGGATATCTGGCTGTTTGCTGATTTTTCGGTACGGTCACTGGTTGAGGATGCCAACTTCAAGCGTCTGGGCGATGCTGCTTATCTGCAAACCAGCTCACAGATGATCCTGCCATCGACGGAAGAATATGTGGTTGTACTGGCTGCGTCGCTGGCACGTTATTTCGTTGAGTTGGAGCGGGCATTGGGTTTTACGGCGCATATCCCCCACCGCGAAATTTACCAGCCAGATCGGGGACACAAACAGTTGACGCGGATTCTGGAGACACTGGCAACAGCCAAGAGCCAGTCGGAGCGCTCCTTGCAGGAAATGCTGGCTCTGGAAGCACAGGTCCTGGCGCGGGGCACGACCCTGGTGCTGGTGACATCTTCGTTGGATGCCGGTTGGGTGCAGGAAGCCCAGACGCTGGCGCGGCGCGGTATTCGTATCCTGTGTGTTTTTGTTGATCCGGCGAGCTTTGATCCCAGCCTGGATTCGACTGAGATACGAGGTACGATGCAACTGGTAAAAATCCCCTATATTCACATTCGTAAGGATGACAATCTGACGAATGCATTGTCACAGCATCCGATTATGTAGCGAACGGCCCATTGGTCAACAATCGGGGATGCCCTATGCAGGATGAATCCAATCGAAGTTATCTTTACGTCGTTGTTTTTTTCAGTGGCCTGACGACACTGGCCGTTGAGTTATCTGCGTCACGGTTGTTGGGTGCTGTTTTCGGCACGAGCAATCTCGTCTGGGCAAATATCATCGGGTTGATGCTGCTGTACCTGACGGTTGGATATTTTGTTGGTGGGCGTCTGGCTGACCGCTACCCACACAGAAAAACGCTGTATACGATTCTGTTATGGGCTGCGTTCTTGTGTGCGCTGATTCCCCTCATCGCACGGCCTATCTTGTATGCTGCCGCGGAGGCATTTGCCAGCTTTGAAGCAGCGCTCACGCTTGGCTCGTTTGCGGCAGTGATCTTCCTGTTTGCCATTCCCGTCACAATGATGGGCATGACCTCCCCTTTTGCGATTCGTCTTGCTACGACCAACGTTGAAAACAGCGGGCGGATTTCAGGGCAAATCTATGCACTGAGTACGGTAGGTAGTCTGCTGGGTACTTTTTTGCCGACACTGGTGCTCTTCGACCGTGTGGGTACGGCGCTTACGTTCCTGATTGTTGCAGGTGTGCTGTTTTTAGTGACGTGGATTGGCCTGTGGCAAGTTATCGGCCTGAGACGTGCTTCCAAGTTCCTGTGGATGCCGATTGTAATTGCAGTGTTGGCCGTCGTTACGCTCAATGGCCCAGTTCGCCCCGCCCCATCTGGCGAAGAGATTCTTTTTGAAGCGGAGAGCAGCTATAACTACATTCAGGTGACGGAAGATGAAGCAGGCTATCGTTATCTGTATCTAAATGAAGGCCAGGGTATCCACAGCCAGTGGCATCCAACGCAGATATTGTATGGCCGGACCTGGGATTACTTTCTGATCGCGCCATATTTCAACACAGATTTCCAGCCAGAGGATATGCAATCCATACTGGTTATCGGGCTGGCAACGGGCACGATTGCGCGCCAATATGCGGCTGTCTATGGCAATGACCTCAAAATTGATGGTGTCGAGATCGACCCAGAGATCATCGAGGCAGGTGAACGCTACTTCGATATGAACCGCGATGCAATGCCTGGGCTAACATCCTATGCGCAGGATGGCCGCTATGTGCTCAATCAGCTTGATGGACCATATACCGTGATTGGTGTCGATGCCTATCGTCCACCCTATATTCCCTGGCACCTGACGACAATTGAGTTTTTCCAGGAAATTTATGACAAGCTAGCCGACAATGGTGTTCTGGTCATCAATGTGGGCCGCACGAATACGGATCGTCGGCTGGTGGATGCCCTATCCAATACGCTGTCGTATGTCTTCGCCGATATTCATGCGATGGATGTGCCCAGTTCATTCAATACGATTCTTGTGGCGACCCGCCAACCCACCGCGAGCATGACGCTTATCGAAAATGCGCAACGTATCGATCCTGATGCCTACCCCCTTTTGTCACAGGCGGTTGGGCTGGCGAGCCAATCGCTGGTGCCTGTTAATCGTAATGACATCGTGTTTACTGATGACAAGGCGCCTGTAGAATCACTGGTGGATTCAATCGTGTTGAATTTCCTGCTCGGCGGTGGCGTCGAGGATTTGCGCTGATGATGGGTTCATTGGCGCGGAACAGCCTCACAGCATTTGTCGCCATAACCATCCCCTTGCTGCTCATCGTAGGCAGCGCACGATTGGCCATGATTCCGGCCTTTTTGCATTTCAATTACGCGCTCCCAGGTTTTGAAGAAGACTATTACGGCTTCACCATTGAAGATCGTTTGGCATATGGTTTTTATGCGCTGGACTATATGCTTAATGGCGAAGGCATCTCCTATCTGGCTGATTTAACGCTCCCTGGTGAGAAATGTTATCCATCACAGGCGTCCGGTGAATGCGCCATGTTCAACGAGCGCGAGCTAGAACACATGGTAGATGTCAAGCGTGTCGCGCAGGGTGTTTTCCTGGCCGCCTTATTTGTTTTGGTGATTGATCTGATCGTCTTGTCATGGGGTATTCGTACACGGGAATCATGGTCTTTTGCAGGGCTGCGGCTGGCAGGGTTGATTACGATTGGTGCGATTGTGGGCATCGTCGTAGCGGCAATTTTTGCCTGGGATACCTTCTTCGCGCTGTTCCACAGCCTATTCTTCCAGGAAGGTAGCTGGCAGTTCTACTACTCTGATACGCTGATCCGACTGTATCCTGAGCAATTCTGGTTGAATGCGGCGATTTTCATTGGAGGAATGTCATTGTTAGGAGCCGTCATTCTACTCTTTGTGGTGCGCAAAGGGGCTACGGTACATTTAGATCATCAGCAGGATTTGGTAGAATCAGATGCGTTGTGATCGGCTAAGGTGGTTGCGGAAACGTTCCGACCTGTGATGAATCTGCGATTCAGCAATTGGATGACCCAAAAAGTGGATAGCCGAATCTGGCTTAGTACATTTTTTATATCAAGCGCCATTCTGGTTGTCACGCTGGTATTGCTCGCATACCCTGGTCGCTTTAATGATAATGCTCTCGTGTTGATCGTTGCCGTCGCTGCTGCCCTGGCGACGATTGCCTCAACCTATGCCCTGACTTCGGTATTCCGCGCAGATGCACCGAATCGCTCCGATTCAGCCGCCGATGCCCGCAATGATAAAGTTCGCGTTGGCAGAGGGATGAACGTGGTCGCTATTGGTGGTGGCACTGGCCTGCCGGCGACCCTTCGTGGCCTGAAGGCCTATACAGACAATATCACAGCGATTGTTACCGTTGCAGACGATGGTGGCAGCAGTGGAAAACTTCGGCGCGACCTGGGCATTCTGCCGCCTGGTGATTTGCGCAATAACATCGCAGCGCTGGCGGATAACGAAAGCCTGATGACTAAGCTGTTCCAATATCGCTTTAGTACGGGTGATCTCGAAGGCCATTCATTTGGTAATCTCTTAATTGCGGCCCTGGCAGACATCGCAATGGATAATGCCGATCCTCAACAGAACAGCCTGACTGTAGCGCTCGTGGAAACGCAGCGTATTTTGAACATCAAGGGGCGAGTGTTACCCTCTACCCTGGCAGATGTGGCGATTACAGCTCAGGTCAAGTTAGCCAATTCAGAGCGTGTGATTAAGGTTAAGGGCGAATCCAAGATTGAGGAAATCGAGGGACAAGTCAGCGCGATCACGCTGGAGCCGGAGCGTATTCCGGCGTACCCGCCGAGTGTGCAGGCTATCCTCGACGCTGACCTGATTGTGATCGGCCCAGGGAGCCTGTATACCAGCATTCTGCCAAACTTGTTGGTACCGGAGATTGCGGCAGCGTTGCGAGCGACAGATGCCTACAAGATTTATGTGTGTAATGTGGCAACACAGCCCGTGGAAACATCTGGCTATGACGTCGCAGACCACGTGATGGCGATGGAACGGCATGTGGGACGTGGCACTTTCCATGCGGTGATCGCTAACAATGTTTATCCACGATTGAATGCGGGCATTACGCAGTATGTGTCGCTAGCACCCAAGCACAGCGAGATTTACCAGCGATATGAGGTTTACTATACTGATTTAACGGATGAGGAACGCCCCTGGCGGCATGATTCGACGAAGTTGGCACGAGCTATAACCGATTTGTTTAAGCCTCAACAAGCAATGGGTATAATGTAACAAGTAATGTTTTATTAAAAGGCGATTTTTCGCAATCAATACATCAAATTTAAGGAGAAGCTACACATGGCAATCAAAGTCGGCATTAACGGGTTTGGCCGCATCGGTCGGCAAGTCCTCAAGGTCATGCGGACTAAGTACAAGAACGATATTGACGTGGTCGCCTTCAATGATCTGGGTGACCTGGAAACAATGGCTCATCTGTTTCGCCATGACTCCGTACACGGTGGCTATGAAGGTACCGTTGAAGTTAAAGACGGCAACCTCGTCGTAGATGGCGATGTCATCAAGGCCCTGTCTGAGCGTGACCCAGCCAAACTGCCCTGGGGCGAACTCGGTGTGGATATCGTAATCGAGAGCACGGGCGTTTTCCGTGATCGCGCGGGCGCAGGCAAGCATCTGGAAGCGGGTGCAAAGAAAGTTATCATTTCCGCACCTGCCAAAGGCGAGGACCTGACCATTGTTCTTGGCGTGAACGAAGAAAAATACGATCCCGCTAATCACAACATTGTTTCCAATGCTTCCTGCACGACTAACTGTCTGGCTCCGGCGGCAAAGGTCGTCAACGATATGTACGGCATTGAAAAAGCCTACATGACGACGATCCACAGCTATACCAACGATCAGATGATCCTGGACCTGCCGCACAAGGACCTGCGTCGTGCCCGTGCTGCTGCCGTCAATATTATTCCGACATCGACCGGCGCCGCGAAAGCCGTTTCGCTGGTGATCCCGGAACTTGAAGGCAAATTCGATGGTATGGCTGTTCGCGTACCGACCCCGACAGGTTCGCTGGTTGACTTCGTCGCTGTAGTCAGCAAGCCTGCTGACAAAGACGAACTGATCGCGGCCTTTGAAGAAGCTGCGGCTGGCCGCATGAAGGGCATTCTGGATGTGTCGCATGAACTGCTGGTATCCAGCGACTACATCGGTAACCCGTTCTCCAGCATCATTGATGTTGATGCATGCGCCGTCAGCGGCAACCTGGTGAAAGTAATCACCTGGTACGATAACGAGTGGGGTTACTCCACACGTACGGCCGATCTGGTCAAGTTTATGGGCGACAAGCTCTAAAATAGCATCGTGACCCGGACGAAGGCGAGCACAACAGTGACTCGCCTTCTTAAATTGTATGACTTCAATCGACATAACTTTATGGAGTCCAAGATGGAAAAACTAACAGTCAGAGACGTTGATTTGACGGGCAAGCGCGTACTGATGCGCGTCGATTTCAACGTTCCCGTTGAAGATGGAACCATCACTGATGATACGCGCATTCGTGCAGCGGTCCCCACGATTCAGTATGTTCTGGAACAAAAGCCGCGCTCGATTATTCTGATGTCGCACCTAGGGCGTCCGAAAGAAGGCCCGGAAGCGAAATACTCAATGGCACCGGTTGCCCCTGCCCTGGCCGCACTGCTGGGTAAGGATGTGGCTTTCGCAGATGATTGCATTGGCGAATCCGTTCGGGAAGCGATTGATGCTCTGCCGGAAGGCGGCATTATCCTGCTGGAGAATACTCGCTTCTATAAAGGCGAGTCTAAGAATGATCCCGAATTAGCAGCAGAGATGGCCAAAAATGGCGACATTTTCGTCAATGATGCCTTTGGTACGGCACATCGCGCACATTCTTCTAATGTGGGCGTTTCAGAAATACTCACGGCCGTTGCTGGCTTGCTGCTGGAAAAAGAAATCACCTATCTGTCGAATACGATTGAAAGCCCTGAGCGCCCATTTGTGGCTATTTTGGGTGGAGCCAAAGTCTCCGACAAGATTCAGGTAATCGAGGCGCTGCTGTCCAAGGTTGATAAGCTGGTTATCGGCGGTGGGATGGCGAATACCTTCCTGGCAGCTAAGGGCGTTGATATGGCGGCTTCGCTGGTGGAAGCTGATGCAGTTGATACCGCGAAAGCACTGCTGACAAAGGGCGGCGGCAAGCTGATTATTCCGGTTGATGGCGTAGCGGCGGATTCTTTCGACAACAATGCTCAAACGCAAGTTTACTCGGTTGAGGATGGCGTTCCGGCAGGATGGCAGTCCCTGGATATTGGTCCGGCGACGATTGCCAAGTTCAAGGAAGAATTGGCGGATGCCAAGACCGTCGTCTGGAACGGGCCTATGGGCGTGTTTGAGATGTCAAACTTCGCCAAAGGTACCAATGCGATTGCTGAACTCTTAGCAGAACTTACGGCCAAAGGTGCTACGACAATCATCGGCGGTGGTGATTCCGCAGCCGCGGTTGAGCAGGCAAACCTCGCTGACAAGATGACGCACATTTCTACCGGTGGTGGTGCCAGCCTTGAACTACTCGAAGGCAAACCTCTGCCTGGTTTGGTTGCGCTCACTGATAAGTAATTCAGATGGCCTCGTCCTCGGACGGGGCCAATCTCTCCTCTTTAGCTCCTAATTCCATCGATGAGTAGTCAGGCAAATCTCCTGTGATTCATCTGCGATCTGTTGCGCTGAAACCCAAGAATGACACAGATTCTTATCCGTTTTCATTACCAATTGTGCAAAGTCTGAATCTGACATTTACGAATGATGTAACGATCCTGGTTGGGGAGAATGGTTCTGGCAAGTCAACGCTGTTGGAGGCCATCGCGGCAGCGGTTGGGTCGATCACGGTTGGCGCGCAGGATGCTGCCCGTGATGTATCACTTGACCATGTGCGCATGTTGGCGGATTCACTCATGCTGACGTGGAATAAACGAACCCGACGGGGATTCTTCATGCGGTCAGAGGATTTTTTCGGTTATGCCAAACGCATGAATGAAGTGCGTGCAGAGTTGATCGAAGATTTGAAACGGACCAGGGAAGAATACAAAGACAAGCCAGAGGCTATTGGATACGCATCTATGGCCTACGCAGGTGAGCTGCATGCGATCAAGTCCTATTATGGCGAAGGGCTGGATGCTCAATCTCATGGTGAGAGTTTTCTGAAGCTGTTTCAATCACGGTTTGTGCCTGATGGGCTGTATATCATCGATGAACCGGAAGCGCCCCTTTCGCCCAATCGCCAGTTGACGCTCATTTCGCTGATGAACATGGCTATCAAGCAGAATGCGCAGTTTATCATTGCGACGCACTCGCCTATTGTCATGGCATATCCGAATGCGACGATCCTGTCGTGCGATGGTCCACAGCTTGAGCCAATTGCATACGATGAGATCGAGACCGTGAGCGTGATGCGGTCCTTCCTGGAAAACCCAGATGCTTATATGCGTCATCTGGTTGAGTAAGCCACGTAAAAAAGTAACGATTTCTCTTAAGGCTTTTCAGACTATAATGCGTTTGGAACTGGGTGGCACGACGAAGCGTTGTGTTACCACGTATAGACTTTGCTGAGTGAACACACGACGGAGAAGGCATGTTCCTGCATACCGGCGATCAGGTTGGTGCATATACGATTAAACAGTTGGTTGGCCAGGGTGGTATGGCGACTGTTTATCGCGCCTATCATGCACAACTCGACCGCGATGTAGCAATCAAGATTATGCTACAGGACTATCGCGACGACCCGCACTTTGTCGCGCGGTTTGAGCGCGAAGCCCGTATCGTCGCCAGCCTGGAACATCCTCATATTGTGCCGGTGTATGACTTCAATCAGCATGAGGGCAATCCGTATCTCGTTATGAAATATATCGAGGGGCGAACGCTGAAACAGCGCTTACTAAAGGGGGCGCTGCCGCTGGATGAAGTTCTGAGCATTATGTCGGCAGTTGGTGATGCGCTGACCTATGCGCATGGTAAAGGCGTGCTTCACCGTGATATCAAGCCGTCGAATATCGTCATCGACATTCAGGAGACCCCCTATATCACGGACTTTGGTCTGGCGAGAATGGTGCATCTCGGTGAATCGACACTGAGTGCGGATATGCTGCTAGGAACCCCGCATTACATCGCGCCAGAACAGGCACGGGGTGAAAAGAACCTGGATGGTCGAAGTGACCTGTATGCCTTTGGTGTCATTTTATATGAATTGCTGGTTGGTCATGTGCCATTTACGGGTGATACGCCTTACGCCATTATCCACGACCACATCTATACCCCGCTGCCCCTGCCCTCGTCATTGAACAGTGATATTCCACCCGCCGTTGAATCTGTACTGTTGAAGGCGCTGGCTAAAAAACGGGATGATCGATACAGCACTGCGAACGAGCTGGTCGCTGATCTGACGATGGCCCTCAAAAAAGACGGCTTGCAGGAGCTTGACCCAAGGCGCGTAGAAAAGGCAGCCCAGTCCTATGTGTCACCAAGGGACGCGGGGATCAGTCAGGGTATCTCAACAGATAGTGGATTGGGGTTGGCCACGATTGATGTCTCAAGTGAGCTACAGCAAGTCTCTACCGAAGCTCCAGCAAAGACGGTCAAGCAGATGCGCAAAGCGAATGGTCGGCGCTTCTGGCAAGGGGTTGGCTGTGCTGGCCTGCTGGTCAGTATGCTCGTGATTGCGCTGCTAATGCTGAGTGCGGTAAACAATCTGATGCAATTGCGTGAACTGGACCTGGGATCGGATATCGGACAAACGACACAGGCAGGTACGGACCAAGATATCGAATACATGGAACTATCAGATGCGTATGGGTTCCCTACGTTGAATCTGGATGTTATCGATCTGGACAATTTGCCGGATCAGTTGCCTGGGAATATGGCTTACGTATCTTATCTGGTTTCTGCGGCTTCGTATTGGGCACAAGGTGACAGTGAGCAAGCGCAGGATAGTATCAGCGATGGTGTTTCTACGGCGGATGACAGCAGTATTTACTTTGCTAATGCGTCGATATTGGCTAATCAATATGGCGATGCGACATCGGCGGTTTTGTATGCCGTCCTCAGTCAGGCTCGACCGAGCCAGAATGACGACTATGCAACGCGGATCCATGCTTACAATCTAGAGTATCTCTATCAACACCTGAATGACGTAGATAGTATCCAAGCTGCTGAGTTACTTTCATTGGCAAGCGACCTCACTGATGGTCAGATCAACATCCGGGAAACATTGAATTCGCCGCTGGTCAACTATATTCAGAGCATCCGGTTGATTGCGGACGGGAATTACATTCTTGCGGGGACACATATTGAGAGCCTGCTTGATGTTACGGAGTATCGCGCGGAAGCACAGCTTTTACGCGCGGATTCGCTGATCGCAAGAGGACAGACGCAACGGGCAATGCCCATATTGCAAGGTATACTAGAGGACGTTCGTGCGCCGGAATGGGTGCACACAACAGCAGATACCCATCTTAAGGAGATAGAAGCTTCATCATGAGAACACCAATTATTGCTGGCAACTGGAAAATGTACAAAACGTTGCCAGAATCCGTCGCTTTTGTTGAGGAACTGGCCCCGGCGTTGGCTCCATATACAAGTGTTGAACGTGTTGTCGCCCCGACCTTTGTGGCCCTTGCCGCAGTTTCCAGCGTTTTGGCAAATACTGATCTTATTGTTAGTTCGCAGGATGTTCATTGGGAAGACAGCGGCGCTTATACGTCCGAGGTCTCTCCGGCAATGATTAAAGACCTCGTGACTTATGCCATTATTGGTCACTCTGAATGCCGCGCTTACCTGAATGAGACTGATGAAAAGGTCAATAAGAAGGCCAAGGCTGCGCTGGCACATGGCATCAAGCCGATTATTGCTGTGGGCGAAAGCCTGGAACAGAATGAAGCGGGTGAGACAAGCTCATTTGTTGGTGGCCAGGTGCGGGCTGCCCTTGATGGTATCTCCGCTGAGGATATGCCGAAGGTCGTGGTAGCTTATGAACCGATCTGGGCGATTGGTACAGGTAAAAGCGCCAGCGGTGAAATTGCGCAGAATATCATCGGCGGCACGATTCGCTCGGTCCTGATTGACCTGTATGGCGATGCGGTTGCCCAGCAAGTGCGTATTCAATATGGTGGCAGTGTCAAGCCGGATAACATGGCCGAGTATATGTCACAGCCGGATATTGACGGCGCCCTGGTTGGCGGTGCATCACTGAAGGTAGATGCGTTTACTGATCTGGTTCGCATTGCCGCTGAGGTAAAAGGTAGCTAGTTCTGGAAGGCTTAACGCTCTTACTGCAAGCGGGCTTGGTCGCGGGACTATTCATCTTATTCCGGCGTATTGAGCGTTGGTTGCACCAGCACATTTTTAAAGTGGGCTGGTTGCTAACCCAGAACTATGAAACCACGACGATTCTGTACTATACGTTCTTTCTGCCCGGCATCATTTTGCATGAAGTGATCTATTGGTTGGTCGCTGGCTTGCTGGATGTACGGGCAGAAAGGTCAATTAAGTGGCCGGAAAAGCAGGAAATTGGCGAACTGCGATTGAATTTCGTGCAGTTAGCACGACGAACTGGCCGCATACAAAGAGCGATTATTTCCTCTGCACCACTCATCATCGGGCTGGTCATTGTCTGGCTGATGGCGACCAACATTTTTGATATTGCTGGTTTCATGACAACGATCAGCAGTGGCGATCTGAATGACGTTGGCGCAGGCTTTTCACAGTTGTTGAGTACGCCTGACTTCTGGCTGTGGTTCTATATCCTCTTTACGATCAGCAATACGATGTTCCCGCATCTACCGAAGGATTTGCAGGGTTGGCGTGCCATTATCGCTTCGCTGGCGGTTGCGGCTGCTATTCTGCTGATACTGGGCATTGGCAATTCACTCTTCTCTGCGTTGTCGATGCCGATTACGACGTCAATGAGCGTGATTGAAGGCACACTGGTGCTGATTATCGGTGTGAATGTCATTATGGTGTTGGCACTGGGAACCATTGAATATGTCGTTGAGCGTGCTACGGGACGCAGTGCAACGTTCCGGCGTGGTAAGATGATTACGATGACGCGCGCGGAAGCGGTCGAACAGCGACAGCGTGAACGGGAACGTCAACGCACTGCCCTCGAAAGGCGCAAGGCGAAGGCACTCGAAGATGCCGTTATTCCGAGTGTTTATCACCTGACGCTGCCTGTTCCGGGTGGGCCTGGTGAGGAGCCAATCATTCGGGCGCAACCACGCTTGCTTGATGTAGAAGATGCTGAAGAGAAGAAGGATGTTGATGCGCTGGAAAGCGGCACTACAAGTCCACGTCTAGGCGTTGGCACAATTTCGCGGCAGTCTGAGCGGCCACAAGGATCAACACGGCCTTCTACCCTCTCACTTGGTAGCGGCGTACCAACATCGCAAGATGAAGAAGGTGACGACGATGAAGAACCGATAGCGGTCACTGGGAGCGTCGAAAAGCCTGTCACTACCAATCCGTTCGCTAAAAGTGGTTCGGATGATATTGAAGATGGCGATATGGATGAGGACAGCGACACTGAAGATGATGACAATGTGACTTCAAGCGCCCCTGTTAATCCCTTTGCGACCCGGCCAGCCGCTGTTGCCAAGCCAACAGTACCGAGCTTTTCCAGAGCAACCACATCTAATGATGACGAAGAGGATGATGAAGACACAGACGCAGAAAAATCGAATGCTCCTGTGAATCCTTTTGCGGCCAGACCATCGATTGGCGCCAAGCCAACAGTCCCTAGTTTTTCGGGAGGGTCAGATGATGATGATATGGATGATGACGAACTGGTCTATGAAGATATTGACGACGATTACGCTGAGGACGACGTTGTTCCAGACGAGCCGTTCTGATTGCGTCGCCAGCGGGCGACAATCGCAAAGCCAATTGATATGAGCACCAGCATGACGCCAAAGGCGATGAATTTATAAAGCTGGCTTTCCAACACTAGCGTTAATCCCCCAAAGAATGCACAGAACGCATAATAGCTGAGGACAATCTGCCGATGGGACATGCGGTTGCTATCCAGCAGGCGGAAATGCAGGTGTCCACGATCTCCCTGGAACGGATTTCGCCCACGTATCAGGCGACTGAAAGCCTGCCACGCTAAATCCATGAGTGGCAAGCCCATCACCAGCAGAATTGTCGC
The DNA here is from genome assembly GCA_020634165.1 of Anaerolineaceae bacterium. Classification (GTDB taxonomy): domain Bacteria; phylum Chloroflexota; class Anaerolineae; order Aggregatilineales; family Phototrophicaceae; genus Phototrophicus. Next base: position 2,239,785 of record JACKCF010000001.1, read on the forward strand.
CATCTTGGCACCGCCGATAATGCTGAGGGCACCGATCAGGTAGCCTAGATACACGGCAGATCCGCCAAGGAATACTCGCGATGGATGAAAGTTGAATATCAGGAAGCCGAGGCAAGCGCCCACCATCGCCAGTGGCAGCAGACTCACACTGGTCTGGGCGGGCATCAGTCGGAAGGCGCTGTTGATGAATAAAAGTAATCCAGCAATGATGGCAATGCCTGAGGTGAGACCGTCGAGGCCATCAAGAAAATTGACGGTATTCATCATGAGGATTAACCAGAACATGGTCAGGGCGACGGTGACTGCATAAGGCCAGGCGTCGGTCTGGCTGCCTGTAATCGGATTGTTGAAATACTCAATGATGATCTGGAAGCCAATGGCGATGGCTGAGGCGAGAATTTGCCCCAGGAAAAGCCAGAAGTAGTTTAGCTCGAAGAGGTCATCGAGGAAGCCGATCAGGAAGACAAACGCTCCCCCAAGGAGCAGGCCAACAAGACGAACAACTTCCAGCGAATCAAAGCGCTCTACAGGCAACGCCTGAGCAGCTAAAGCCGCAACAGTAAATCCCAGGAAAATCGCAAGTCCGCCAAGTTTGGGCACAGGGGCCTGCTCGTGGCGGCGACCACCAGGTGTGCTGAGGATGCCCCATCGGTAGCTGAGATGAATCGCAAGCGGTATGGTCGCCAGACTGACGATCAACGCCAGAAAAAATACGGTGGCGAAAGCCCCTATCTCAAAGAGTGTCATCGCGACCTGTTTTAGGTACCAAACATGCGGTCACCCGCATCACCCAGACCGGGGACGATAAAGCCAATGTCGTTCAGGCGCTCATCAAGGTGGGCAATGTGGATGGGAATATCAGGATGTGCTGTCGAGAAGGCTTCGACCCCTTCCGGCGCAGCCAGCAGCCCGACATACTTGATACGCGACACCCCCCAGTCTTTCAGAATATTGGCGGTGGCAATCGCAGACCCCCCTGTTGCCAGCATGGGATCAAGAATCAAGCAAATTTGTACGGTCGGCTCTTTTGGGAGCTTGTTGTAATAGGATACTGGCCGAAGCGTTTCCTCGTCACGGTAGAGGCCAATATGCCAGACCTGAACGTTCGGCAAAAGCTGCATGATGCCGTCGGTCATGCCGATACCTGCGCGCATAATCGGAACGAGGCCAATGGCCTCTTTGGCAGTTGTTCCCATCGTCTGCCCCATTGGTGTGGTGACGGGTTTTTCTACGACTGTCATATCCTGAGTGGCTTCATAGCAGAGCAGCATCGACAACTCACGAACGAGTTCACGGAAATTTCGGTGATCCGTTGATACATCCCGAAGTGCTGTGAGTTTGTGTTTGACAAGGGGATGCTGGGATTCAAAAAGTAAAGTCATGATTATCCCTTCCGACCGATAGCGGCTCAAGTGTAAGTCGCTGGCTAGCTCTTGTCAAAGGATTTATGTCATCTTGCGCTGATTGATAGCGGCGTGATCTTAGGATTGCGTGCGGTCTACTATCCGTTACAATGCTAGAACAAATAAACCGCAATTGTGGAGTGCAGCGAATGTCCGAAGATGGACGCATGATGGGTGGTCAGGCGCAGCGAGATGATCGTCGCAATATTGCATTGCGACCAAAAGACCTCAGCGAGATGATCGGCCAGGATCGACTTCGAGAGAATCTATCGATCATTCTGGATGCTGCTCGCTTGCGTAATGAGCCAATTGACCATCTCTTATTTTATGGTCCTCCCGGACTTGGTAAGACTTCGCTGGCTCATGTCATCGCTAATGAGATGCAGGCGAATATTCGCATCACGGCTGGTCCGTCGATTGAACGTGCTGGTGATTTGGCAGCGATTCTGACGCATCTTAAAAAGGGCGATATTCTCTTCATCGATGAAGTGCATCGACTGGGTAAAGCTGTTGAGGAAATTCTTTATCCAGCGATGGAAGACTTCGTGCTGGATATTGTGATTGGCAAGGGGCCGGCTGCGAAAACGGTCCGGCTGAATCTGCCACGCTTTACTGTGATTGGTGCAACGACGCGACTGGCGCTGTTGGCGGGGCCTTTACGGGACCGCTTTGGCGCGCGCTTTCGGCTGGATTTTTACGATCAGGATGCGATGGAAAGCATTGTTGTCCGTGCGGCGACGATGCTCAAGATCGATATTGATCCAGACGGTGCCATTGAAATCGCGCGGCGGTCACGGGGTACGCCGCGTATTGGCCTGCGACTGTTGCGACGTGTACGCGATTACGCACAGACACGTGCGGAAGGCGTTATCACTGAGGGTGTTACGCGAGAAGCACTCGCGTTGATGAATATCGACGAATTGGGACTTGATGAAATTGATCGCCGAATTCTGCGGACTATCATCGAGAAATTCAGCGGTGGGCCTGTTGGTCTGGAAACGATTGCTGCCGCGATCAGCGAAGACAGTTCGACGATTATGGATGTATACGAACCCTATCTGATTCAACTTGGGTTCATCGACCGGACACCACGTGGTCGTACTGCGACAAAACATGCTTATAACCATCTAAACATCCCGCTGGAAGATGAAAGCGGGGATAGCCAACCGAGGTTGTTCTAGATTGAAACTCCACGATTTTGATTACGATCTACCAGAAGCCTACATTGCACAACAGCCTGTAGAACCGCGCGATAGTTCGCGATTGATGACCCTGGACCGCGAGACAGGTGCAGTGGGTCATCATGTGTTTGCCGATATTCTTGATATGCTAAACCCCAATGACGTGCTTGTCATCAATAATACGCGCGTGATTCCTGGGCGGCTTTATGCCACGAAGCAGGACACAGGCGGTCAGGTGGAGGTATTGCTGCTACGTGACCTGGGCGACCTGAAGTGGCTGGTTATCGTTGGTGGCAAAGGTGTCACTACGGGGCGAACGCTCGATTTTAACGATGGCATTACAGCAACCGTGATCGAAGAGCGCGATGGTCCGCAGAGGGTGTTAGAATTCAGCCAGGATATTGAGGACCTCGTTTATTCCAATGGCCAGATGCCACTGCCGCCTTATATTCATGAGCGATTGGATGATCCTGAGCGCTATCAGACGATTTACAGTCGAATAGAAGGATCGGCTGCTGCCCCAACAGCAGGGTTGCACTTCACCCCTGATTTGCTCATTGCGATCCGTGATAAGGGTGTGCAAATCGCGTACTGCACGCTGCACATCGGCCTGGATACGTTCCAGCCAGTGAAAGAAGAAAATATCACTGAGCATGTGATTCACAGTGAGTATGCAACGCTGGACAACACCAATGCCAAGATCATCAACGATGGTAAGCTGGCTGGTGGTCGGATCATTGCGGTTGGAACGACTTCCGCGCGGACACTGGAGACAGCGGGTATTCTAAGTGCCGGTGGTGATCCGGCTGATCCGGCAGCATCTGAAAATATGTGCCCCTGGCGACCTGTGACGGCCTTTGAGCAGGATACACGGTTGTTTATCTACCCTGGCTATCACTGGCGGGTCGTGGATGCGATGATTACGAATTTCCATTTACCCAAGTCTACCCTGCTCATGATGATCAGCGCATTTGCAGGCAGGGAACATGTGCGGCAAGCGTATGAAGTTGCCAAACAGGAGAGTTATCGATTTTTCTCTTTTGGGGATGCCATGTTCATTAGCTGAGAGGCTTATTCGTCGGTAGGCCAATAGCCTGGAACGGAAACAGCCTCGTCGGCACCTGGCCAGGGCGGCATGGTGATCAGAACCATTTCCAGAGGCTGAGAGAGTAAATTTCTGAATTGGAAATGTGTGCCCAGAGGGATTGTCAACGAACAACCAGGCTTAAGCCTGGTGATGGATTCCTGATTGCCATTTTTGCGCCACATTTCGCCTTCGCCAGAGAGAACGTACCAGATTTCTTCTACAGTCTTATGGGTGACGGGATAGGATACCTGGTTTGGCCTGAGTGTGATGTGTGCCATGCTTCCCCCGTTAAGTTCAGGTAGCAAGCGGATTTCTGAACCATCTGGTGCGATGACATCATATTCTTTGGCGACATACAGCGTGGTAAATGGCATAGGTGCTGACCCTTTGGCACGTTAAACCTGCACTAAGTATTACTTATTATCGAATAATCTGCTAATTCATGCAGGTAAGCAGCTAACTGCCAAAATACGGAGTAGAGGGTGGTTCTGGGACATAAATCGGCGTTGACGCATGACTTGGTGCCCCGTATAATACGCAGGCTTCGCATAAGCGGGGCTTTTTGTTCGTCTAGTGACTGTCGTTTGACACACTACCCTATCAATATCACCAATTTTCCCCGTTTGTTGACCCTTCTGATACTCGACAGCGGAGATGAAGTGAAGGTTGGAGACCAGACGTTATGTATGCAATTGTGAAAATCGGTGGACGTCAATATCGTGCCGAGAAAGATGCCGTTATTGATGTCGAGCGGTTACCCCAGGAAGTCGGCGAGACCGTCACATTTGATGAGGTCTTGATGATTGGCGATGGTGACAATACTGTAGTTGGTACCCCGACCGTGGCGGGTGCCAGCGTCACTGCCACTGTTGAAGATCAGTTCCGTGGTGAAAAAGTCATCGTTTTTAAGTATCGTCAACGTACAAATTACCGTGTAAAGCGTGGGCATCGTCAGTATCACACCCGCTTGCGCATCGGTGAAATTTCTAGCTAACATCGACCAGTTAAAGCAGAAAGGCTGCGATCATGGCCCATAAGAAAGGTGGCGGTTCAACTCGCAACGGTCGCGATAGTGAATCTAAGCGACTAGGTGTTAAGAAATTTGGTGGCGAGTTCGTCATTCCCGGTAACATCATTGTTCGTCAGCGTGGTACCAAGTTCCATCCCGGTGAGAACGTCGGGATTGGTCGTGACCATACGATCTTCGCGACAAGTGAAGGCTATGTTGTCTTTGAGCGTATGCGTAATCGTGCTGGCCAAAAGCAAATCAGCGTTGTCGCAGAGCTACCGCAACAGTAGCATTCTGTCGCTTTATCATCCAAACTGTGCATCACGCCACTCTGCCATCATGTGCAGAGCCGTGTTGTGAGGAGACAAAATGAAAAAAGATATTCACCCACAGTGGTTCTCTGATGCTGTTGTGACTTGTATGTCCTGCGGTACAGAATGGCGTACAGGGGCAACCGTCGAAACCATGCAGACGGAAATCTGCTCCAACTGCCACCCCTTCTATACCGGCCAGCAGCGTATCGTTGATACCGAGGGCCGCGTTGATACCTTCATGAAGCGTCTGCGCCTGCGTGATGAAATGCGCGCCCAGCGTGAAGCTGAAGTTGAGGCATTGACGCCACCGGACCTGCCCCTTTCAGAGCTTGGCTTGGGCAAACGTCACCTGAGCGTGCTGGAAGAGAATGGCATCACGGTCGTCCAGCATGTTCTGGATAAGCTGGTTGAAGAAGGCGAAGAAGCTCTGCTGAGTCTGTCCGGCATTGGTCGCCAAGCACTGAGTGACATCAAGAAGAGCCTGCGTAATCGCGGCTATGATGTTCCGGCTTCAAAAGAGGCTGAAGGCGGCGAAGAAGCCGAATAAGCCTTACAGTACTATGTGCTAATTAACAGATGTGCCATATCATATGGCACATCTGTTTTGTTGATACCAACACTTCGCGTTACCATTCGCACAAAATCGCTTGATCCACAGCGTTATTGACATTTGATTGATTTCTTCATAGGAAGGCGCCACGATGAAGCATCATGCGGGTCGCTTTGAGATTATTTGCGGCAGTATGTTTTCTGGGAAAACAGAAGAGTTGATCCGGCGCGTTCGGCGGGCGGTGATCGCCAAGCAGCCTGTGCAAGTCTTTAAGCCACAGATCGACGATCGCTATGGCATTCAGGTTGTTAAGAGCCACAACGGCCAGAATATTGAAGCTATTCCGGTGGGTGATCCCGCAACGATCTTTGATCATCTTGAGCCGAATACAACTGTGGTCGGTATAGATGAAATTCAGTTTTTTGATCCCGGAATTGTGACGGTGATTGAGCAATTGGCGAGTCGGGGAATTCGCGTAATCGCTGCGGGGCTGGACATGGATTTCCGAGGTGAGCCGTTTGGACCAATGCCACAGCTATTGGCGGTTGCGGAAGAAGTCGTCAAACTGCATGCGATTTGCGTTGTCTGCGGCGACCTGGCAAGCAGAACCCAGCGCCTGGTCAACGGCAAACCAGCACACTATGAAGACCCAATTATTATGGTCGGTGCTCAAGAGAGTTACGAGGCACGCTGCCGTTCCTGCCATCGCGTTCCGCATCTGGATGCCGTTGCCAAAAGCTAAATCAGTGGCACTTTCAATTGTTCTGGCAGGCGTCTGGCTGTAGACTGATGATCGTAGAGCACGTACGGAAAATAATATGGCATCATCAGTAGAAGCACTCAATAGACGAATCCGTGATGAAGCTGCCTTTCTGAAAGATATTCTGCGGCAGATGCAGCGTATCATCGTCGGTCAGGATGACCTTGTTCGGCATATGCTTGTGGCTTTGCTAGCTGATGGCCATGCCTTGATCGAAGGCGTTCCAGGGCTTGCCAAGACACTGGCTGTCAGGACATTGGCATCTTCGCTGCATGCGGATTTTAAGCGTATCCAGTTTACACCCGACCTGCTCCCTTCAGATATTATTGGCACACAGATCTACAACCCTGGCGATCATACGTTTGTTCCGCGCCCAGGACCCATTTTCAGCAACATTGTCCTGGCTGATGAAATCAACCGTGCTCCGGCAAAGGTGCAGTCTGCTTTGCTGGAAGCCATGGAAGAACGTCAGGTTACACTGGGCGAGCATACCTTCGCACTTAAAGACCCCTATCTGGTGCTTGCTACGCAGAATCCAATTGAGCAGGAAGGCACCTATGCCCTGCCAGAAGCCCAACTCGACCGATTTATGCTGAAAATCGTCGTGGATTACCCCAATCGCAAAGAAGAGCGCCAGATCATCGAGCGGATGTCGACGCATACGATTGAAGAAGCTGAAGCGGTTGTCGAACCTGAGGCAATTGTCCAGGCGCGAAGCGTTGTCGATGAGATTTACGTGGATGATCGACTGAAGGAATATATTCTCGATCTGGTGTTTATGACGCGCGACCCAGCCACGCTTGGCTCAAAGAAGCTGGCTTCGATGATCGAATACGGCGTCTCACCTAGAGCGACACTGTTCTTGGTGAAGGGTGCAAAAGCGCATGCATTCCTGGAAGGACGCGGTTATGTGACGCCTGAGGACATCAAGTTCATTACTCCAGCAATTATGCGGCATCGGCTGGTGTTGAGCTTTGAAGCACAGGCCGAGGCAGTTACATCGCAGCAGATTATCGAACACCTCTTAAAACGTGTAGAAGTCCCGTAAATGGGGACAAAAGCCCTGTGTTAACACCCCAACTCCTGCGCACCATACGACGCATTGAGATTCGCACCCGACGACTGGTTGCGTCGTCGTTTAGTGGCGCTTATAAATCACGTTTTCGTGGACAAGGCATGTCTTTCGTGAGCGTGCGCCCCTATATCCCTGGCGATGATATTCGCTCGATAGACTGGAAAATCACGGCGCGGACATCGGTGCCACATGTTCGGCAGTTCATCGCCGAACGTGAGATGACGCTGCTGTTGGTGATTGATGGCAGTGCATCGCTGATGTTTGGTTCACAGGAACAGCAGAAACGGCAATATGCTGCTGAACTGGGTGCTGTCCTGGCATACAGCGCGATTTTCAATAATGACAAGGTCGGGCTGCTGATCTTTACTGATCGGATTGAGCATTACGTTCCGCCTGCTAAGGGTCGTAAACACATCTTACGACTGATCCGTGACTTGTTGACTTATGAGCCGACAGGAACAGGCACGGATCTGGGTGGTGTGCTGCGGATGGCCAGCCGCATTGTGCCCAAGCATTCCATTGTCATACTGCTATCTGACTTCTTGATACCTGCGACGAATTATGAATCGCAGATGGTGATGCTGGGTCGTCAGCATGATGTGTCTGCGATTGTGCTTAAGGACCCATTGGAAGAACATATTCCTGCCGTTGGTTTGCTGCGCGTCAAGGACAGCGAAACGGGGACAATCCGTGTGGTGGATACGGCATCAACGAAGTGGCAGCATGCGTTCCATGAACAACGGCGGCAACTAGAGGGAGATCGTCAGCGTGTGTTCACCAAGGGGCATGTAGCTGATGTTGTGCTTTCCCAGGATGAAGACTACATTCCAGTGATTGCCCAGTTCTTCGCACAAAAGGCCAGCATTCGCTCATGATGTGGCGCCTTTTGGTAGCATTGTTTGTAAGCGCAATTTTCGCCTCTGGGTTGTTTGCGCAAACAGCGGAACCTACAGAAGCTGAGATTGACATCACACCAACTGCGATAGAAATCGGTATACAGGTGCAGTTTTCCGGTGATGTGGTTGCACAGTTGTTGGTTACGGATAGCAGTATACTGATTGGCGAACCATTTACGTTGACGCTGACGATCAGTGTCGCACCTGGGATTACTATTCCTGATTGGCCCATTTTGCCGAATGAAGACCTCGTCTTTGAAGTGCTGGAGGCGCCTGATCCAGTAGAAACAGAGGTCGAGGGACGGGTTGAGTATCGGCAGGATATGATTGCTACTATCTGGCGATCAGGTACCTACCTGACGCCTGAAGTTGCTGTTGTTTATGAGAGTAGCAACGGCGATGCGGGGGCTGTCCCGCTGCAGTCGGCTTCTATATTCGTTGATAGTGTGCTGGTAAGTGCCGTTGACCTTTCTCTGCGTCCGGCTGCCCCGCCAATTGACCTGCCCTATATTCCGCCTACCGTATATATCATTGCCATTATTATTGTAGCAACCGTGTTATGGATTGTTCTGCGCATCCTAGGCGGTGGTTTGCGGCAAATCCGGTTTGTGACGCGGACGACGCCATTGCAGCGGGCCGTCGCTGGCTTATCCGATATTGAGAAGCAAAATTTGCCGCCTGTGGCTGCCCTGCCACTCGCTGCGGACATTATTCGACGGTATCTGGCAGAACGGTTTGATATTCCGGCGACGGAGCAGACGACGGCTGAATTGTTGCAATCTGTTGGAGAATGGATGCCTAGCCAACGGCAACGACAGCTCTCGCAGCTCCTAAATCAGGCTGATCTGGCAAAGTTTGCGCAACATCAGCCCGACAGCGATTTGTCTGAGAAGGTCATCAGCTTCGGGATTAAGTGGCTGCGGGCTATTGATGGATTGTCGGCAGCGATGGAGGTCACGGGTCATGAGTGATTTCCGTTTTGCGAACCCTGAAGTGTTTTTGCTGCTCGTTCCAGCCGTGTTTTTAGTCACCCTGGTATGGCGGAATCGCTGGTCAACCTCGTCGCCTGTGCTGCGCTACAGTGATACGAATCTGCTGAGTGCTTTCAGTGCAACGACGCGCATGCGCTTGCGGCGGCTGCCTGACCTGATGACCGTCATTGCATGGCTGCTATTGGTTGTATTGCTGGCTCGGCCACAGGTTGGTGATGCTGAGATCAGCACATCAGGCGCTGGCATTGATATTGTGCTGGCACTGGATATCAGTGATAGCATGGCCAATGATGATTTTACACCGAATCGGCTGGAAGCTGCAAAGGCCGTCATCACAGATTTTGTGTCCCAGCGGCGGTATGATCGCATCGGGTTGGTTGTCTTTGCCGAGCAGGCCTTTTACCAGGCACCACCGACTACCGACTACAATGTGCTGCTGAGTCTGGTGGAATCGACGCCGTTTGCACATGAATTGGGACTTGGTGATCGGACAGCGGTTGGGATGGGCATTGCGACGGCTGCCAATATGCTGCGGTCAAGCAACGCCCCTAGTCGTGTCATCATCCTGCTAACGGATGGCGAGAACAACGCTGGCCAGATTGATCCGATTACGGCGGCAGAAGCTGCAAGCGCGCTGGGAATCCGTATCTATACGATTGGCATCGGCCTGAGTTCCAGCGCCAGTAGTGATGTTGATTTTACAACCCTGCAACGCATTGCCAACATCGGCCAGGGGCAGCACTATGTCGCGCTTGATAGGCAAGACCTGTTTGACATCTATGAGGAAATCAGCGGCCTGGAAGCGGTTGATCGAACCAACCAATTCCGGCTGTTGTGGCAGGATGTGGGTTGGCCGCTCATCATAGCCGCACTTGTGCTCCTGCTGATTGAGCGCATTTTGCGAAACACGATTTTCCAGACGATTCCGTAGAGCTGTAGAGCGATATGAGCTTTATTGAACCCGGTTATCTCCTCTTACTTTTGTTGCTGCCATTGGTAATTGTATTTTTGTTGTGGCGCAATCAGGTTAAGCAACGTGTTTTGAGCCGCATTGGCACACCAGAAGTCGTGGCGCAACTTGTTGCCAGCACCCATCCGCAAAGGCGTATTCTGCAAACAGTTTTGTGGTTTGTGGTCGTGACGGCTCTCATCTTCGCAGCAGCGCGCCCAACCTTCGGCACATCAACGGAGGTGATTGATGCGAGTGGTGTGCAGGTGGTTTTTGTGCTTGATGTCAGCAGAAGTATGGACGCTGAGGATGTCTTACCCAGCCGACTACAGCGAGCAGTCTTTGATATTCAGGCGATTGCCCAGACGATAGAAGGCAATGATATTGCAGTGGTGTTGTTTGCAGCAGATGCAATCACCTATGTCCCAATGACGTATGACAGCCAGCTTATCAATTCATTTCTGGATGTCGTTTCGACTGATTCGCTCAGTCATCAAGGCACCAATTTATCGGCAGCGATTGAGCGTGCCGAGTTGTCTTTTAGTGGTGATGACAACTCGGCAAAGATCATGGTGTTGATGACCGATGGTGAAGATCAGGAAGGCAATATTCTTGAGTTGGCGGACAATCTGACTGAGGCTGATACAACACTATATATTGTTGGTTATGGCACCGCTGACGGTGGACTTATCCCTATTCACGACGAAGATGGCAACCTGATTGACTACAAGATGGACGCCTTTGGCAGCATTGTGGAAACCCATTTGAATGCCGACCTTTTGAGCCGATTCGCAGAGGCGGCGAATGGAGCTTATCTAGAGGTTGGGCGTGGTGATGATGTGTCCCAATTAACGGATGCGATTCTGGCCATGACGCCGGGGCAACTGGGACCGCGAGTAATCAGCCGCCCACTGGAACAAGGCTTTGTATTTGCAGGTATCGCGCTGCTGGCATTAAGTCTTGAGCTGTTATTGCCTGCGCTGGGACGGATATTCCGATGAAGCGATTTCTTATATTTTGGATAGCCGCATTTGCAGTCACAGGATGTACGGCAAATGCCGCAGAGCGAAATAATTCTGCCAACACAGCGGCGCAGGACGGTAATCTTGAAGTTGCCATCCGCGCATATCAAGAGGCGCAAGTGCTTGAGCCAGATAATCCGGTATTCTATTACAATGCCGCAGATGCCCTAGCCCAGGCGGATAATATTCCAGCAGCAATTGAAGCACTGGAATTCGCTATTGAATCCGGTGATCCCAGCATTATTGCGGATGCTCACTATAATCTCGGACGTATTTACTATTTGCAGGACGATTATTCGCTAGCCATTGAGCATTTTCAGAATGTGTTGCGCGTGAACCCGAACCACAGTGACGCGCGCTTCAACCTCGAATTGGCCCTGGGAACCCTTATTTCGCCGACGCCGACAGCGATGGAAATGCAGGTTCAGCCAGAGGACAGTCCGGTTGATCAGGATGCAACCCCTACCCCAGCGCCTGGAGAAGATTCCCAATTGACGCCTACACCCAGCCCGATGCCTGAAGGCACCCGAATCGGCCCGACACCTGATGAAGGTGGCGAAGACGGTGAGGCAATTGACGATCTGCGTTCTACGCCGCAGCCAGAAGTGGATGGCGATCTTGAAATTGACCAGGCCGAACGTATCCTCGATCAGATCAAACTCAATGCTGATGCGCTTGGTGACTTTAGGCAGGAAATGGTTACTCCTCCGGCGACTTCACCTGAGCGAGATTGGTAGGCTGTAGCGTGCGCAAACTAGCTATTATTGCCGTGCTACTTTTTACCATTGCTGGTTTTATCCATGCACAGGCTGGCACAAACGATTTCGTCGAGGTTGAGATTAGTAATCCCACACCTTATATTGGTGAACCATTTCTGTATAGCGCGCGCTGGTACAGCACAGAAGATTCGGATGTTCTGGATCATGTGGCGCCCATCTGGCCTACATTTGAAGGATTAGGACGTGTTTCGGAGACATATACCAGCGCAGTAGAACGTCGCGCTGATACATTATACAGCGTGGTCGTGATTGATATCTGGCTGGTACCGGTTCGCAGTGGTGAACTGATAATTGAACCCCTGCGATTTCAGTCTTCGGCGCTGGCGGTTGGAGATCAGTACGCTATTGAAAGCGTGGCGTTTACTGTGCTGGTTCGTGATTTACCTGAGCCTGTTCCTGCTGATTTTACGGGGGCAATTGGGCCTTTTACGGTTGATACACTGGTTAGTACAGATTCTTTTGGTGTTGGCATGCCGTTCGTGTATGAAATTGAGTTAACTGGGTCTGGTAGTTTACAGCAGGTACAGATGCCTGCTGTTGGTTTCCCAGATACGTGGCGAGTTATTCCTATGCCACCTAGCTTCGAGAGTATTTCCTCGTCTATCAATCGCAAAGTATTCCAATGGCGGATTATTCCTAATCAGCCTGGGAATTATGTTATTGATGCTGTTTCGCTTTCATACTTTGATGTGGGATTGTCGGATTATATTTCATTGAGTACTGCCCCATTCAGTGTAGTAGTTGCTCCTGCTGGTGAAATATCTCAGGCTGAAGTCATATTTCCTTCTGCTTCAGAGGATGCTCCTGATTGGGTTGAGGAATCTGGTGATTACTGGCTGGCTAGCGACAGTTTTGTTGAATCTGTTTTTTTCTGGTTATTTTGGCTATTGCCAGTGTTTATATTTGGTGTTGTTGCGGTTGTGAGGTTTCTTTCAGGATATAGTCGTATATCTGGTCAGCGGGATGTGAAATTTTCAAAAAGGAAGTTGATACGTTCTGTGAGGTTGGTAGCGGGAAATAATCGCGAGATAGCTGAGCAAATACTTGGTTTGCTTGGTTCATCTGGTTTGCCGCTTGGGGAAGAACCCTGGCGTGGTTTTTGTACTGATTTGGAAAATGCGCGATATGCGCCTGATGGAGAGTCGGGTGAAGATCTGAAGCAGCGTATGCTGGATATGGTCGCTGAGTTATGAAATATTTTTTTGCTGTGGCGCTGTTGTTGGTCGCTGGCGTGGGGTATCTATTTTCTCAGGGTAATTCCTATGAGTTAGCTTATGATCTGTATCAGTCTAATGACTATGCGAAATCCATTGAATTACTCGAAAACGACCTCCGTAACGAAACAAGAGCCAGCTTTAGCCTACTCATGAATCTGGCAAATGCCGAATATATGCAAGGGAACGACGCAGTCGCATTATTGAATTATCTCAGGGCGCGATCACTGGCACCGCGCTTCCCTGGACTTAACGAACAAATCACGCTTACAAAGGCTCGCGCCGGAACCCTCCCCCGCCAAACAGCCGAAGGTAATTTATTAGACAGCCTCTTCGGTCTGGCCAACAGTTTTACAGTCAATGAGCTAGCGATTGGTTCGCTGATATTGTGGCTTATGATGTGGGCCATCATCCTAAGAGATCGGCTAAAAGATGGGCCACGTAACCTACCCTATCAAGCTATTGTCCCCCTGCTAGTCCTGTTTTTAGCTGTTGGAATGCTCTTTAGCATCCGATTGTACGCCCTCTGGACCCAACCAACAGCCGTGGTGATGCAGCCCACTATCGTCAGGAGTGGGCCAAGTGAGGACTACCCCACGCTATTTGTCATTGATGATGCTTCAGAGGTTGTCATCATCGGCCAACGTGAAGCCTGGGTGCAATTCCGTGCTGAAGACGGACGGCTCGGCTGGATACAGGATTTAGCTGTAGAGCAAATTGACGTTCCCAATTAAACCAAAAACTATATGATTTCGATCTGCTCGTTGGCAATCATCGCTTCAGGGTAGTTCGATTCAATCCAGTTGATGATTTTTTGCAGCATACTATGGGCGTGGCGGGACGAATTGCTTACACAGACAATCGCTATCAATGCCGACTGGGGCGAATCAAGCAAATCAACCTCCGACGCGCCAACATTGAACTGATTGTGAACGCGCTTAAGCAGCGATTTGATGACCATTCGTTTGTCTTTTAGGGATATTGCGTGGGCGATGTAAAGCTCAAGTTCACATAATCCGATAACGCTTTTAGCCATGATATGAGCCTGCTAATTCAGGCAATTGTTATGGTTAAGATAAGGTTACGCAGGAAAAAGGTTTGGTTGTATAATTTGCAGATAAAACTATACTACTAATGTGAAATTTCGCGTCCACTGTCAGGAGAACATATGAATGCCTTGACCAGGAAGCAAACTGCAACCGTGTTCAAGCTTGGGTTGCTTCTTTTGCTCGTTTTCGCGCTTGTTATGCCCATCAGCATTGCCCAAGATGAGAACCTGCTAACCAACCCTGGATTTGAAGACGCATTTGTCACTGAAGGCAATGATGAACTGCGTACTGTCGCGACTGGCTGGCATCCCTGGCATATCGCACGGACGGATGACATGCCAAGCTTCCAGAATGCGCGCCCTTATTATATTGGTTCCACGACTGCAAATGCGAGTGGCATCCTACCAAGGGTCCGATCTGGCAGCCAATCGCAAATTTACTACTCATTCTTTGAAACACATGACGGCGGCATCTATCAGCAAGTCAGCGGCATTGCCCCTGGCACTGAACTGCGCTTTAGCATTTATGGACATGTCTGGTCGTCAGCGTTCAGCGATTTTAACGTCAGCGACCAGGATGGCAGTGTGGCTCTCCGCGTCGGTATTGACCCACTAGGTGGCACCGACCCGGATGCATCATCGGTCGTTTACTCCACGCCGGGCATTTTCTATGACACATTCCGGCAATATTCAGTCATCGCCACCGCACAAAGCGATACGGTAACGGTTTTTGTACGAACAACGATTGCTGAAGTCGTTCGCAATACGGTTGTGTATCTTGATGACGCTGTACTCGAAATTACGCCAGAATCCAACGGTGGCGCTGTTACGGAAGTTCCAACCGAGGAACCGACTGAAGAACCTGTTGCTACTGAGGAACCGACTGTAGCACCAACAGAAGTTCCGACCGAGGTTCCGACAGAAGAACCTGTTGCTACTGAGGAACCCACAGTTGAGGACCCGACTCCGACACTTGAAGGCAATGTCGATACGCCGACAGAAGAGCCTGTTGCTACTCAAGAACCCAGTGTTGAGGTACCAACCGATGAGCCTGCTACAGAAGAACCGACTGAGGAACCTACGGCTCAAGACCCAACGCCAACACAAGAAGGCGGCGACAACGGCGGTCTCGTCCCGACATCTACGGTGATTTCGGTTGAACCTACTGCAACTGAGGAAACTGGCGGCGGTACTGAAGGCCCAAGCGGTCCGATCTCCGACGAGTTCCCTGGCCAGATTATCCATGTTGTGCGCCGTGGGGATACGGTTGGTGCGATTGCTACCCTGTATGGCAGTTCAATCGAAGCTATCACTGAGGCAAACGGTCTGGAAAATAATGCTCTCATTTTCGTCAACCAGTCCCTGATTGTTCCGGTACGCATTGTCCCAGCTACGATTGTTCCGTCACCCACTCCGGTGGCAACAGCCGTTCCAGACAACAACACGGGTGGATCGGAAAGCTCAGGTGGCGATAGTGCGCCAGCAACAGGTACTGAAATCTACATTGTACGGCCCGGTGATACCCTTCTCAGAATTGCACGTCTGTACAACACAACTGTTGGTACGCTGGTTCAGCTAAATGGCATCGCTAACCCGAACCGGATTTATTATGGCCAGCGACTGATTGTGCCTGTAGCGGGTTCTGCGCAACCTGTTCCGGTAACATACACGGTCCAGTACGGCGATTATCTGCTGCGAATCGCCATCCGCTATGGTGTCAGCGTGACGCAACTGGCAGAAGCCAATGGCATCAGCAATATCAACCGTATTTTCCCAGGCCAGGTGCTAACGATACCACAGTCATGAGCGAAACAAGGCGTATCGTCAACGTAACAAATAAGAAAATCGTACTGGAGCGCGCGAAGTGGTGCATCAGTTTTTGGTGCCGCTTCCGTGGTCTCCAGTTCGTCACCAGCCTTCCTGAAGATGGCGGCCTGCTTTTTGTGTCAGATCACGACAGCAAATCCGATACCACGATCCACATGCTGTTCATGTTCATGTCGATTGGTGTGATCTGGGTAAATTCGGAGGGCATCGTGGTGGATAAAAAGCTAGCAAAACCCTGGCGGCTGGCTTATGTGCCAGCCGCTCCGGCACAATACTTTATCGAAGCCAACCCTAGCGTATTAGAGCGGGTTGCCGTTGGAGACAAACTCGCATTTGAACCGGTCAATCCATGAAACATACTCAGCTTCAAAAGCAGATGATCAGCATCTTCTTGCTAGCCATCTGCTTTTTTCTTCTGCAAAGTGATCTATCCGCACAAGATGAATCGATCGAAGACGCCCAACCCGCCGAAGGACTGACGCTGCACGTCGTCCAGCGGGGGGAGAATCTTTATCGCATCGCCATCGCGTATGGCACCACCATCGACGAACTAGCAGAACTCAATGGCATAACCAACGTCAGCAGCATCTTCGTTGGGCAAAGATTGCTCGTCCCTAGTGGAGAAGACCCTTCTGTACCACAAACGCACACGGTACAGGTTGGGGAAACGTTAGCTTCTATCGCAGACCTATACGACCTCGAATGGCAGTACCTGCTGGAACTGAATCAACTGGCTAATGCTGATCGCATCTACCCAGGACAGGTTATCGCACTGGTACCGGAAGCTGTCACTACACCCACGCCGGAGCCAACGCCATCCAATGAGCCAAGCCCAGAACCAGCGACTGAGGAACCAGAAACGCCCGTCAGCCAGGAAGACACGTCACTTGGCATTGTCGCGACGCCGGAAGCACCTGCTGTAACGGGTATTCCTTTCCTGCACACGGTACAGCGCGGAGAAACACTGTATAAGATCGCGACAGCCTATGGCTTAACTGTCAATGATCTGGTGACAGCCAATGATATTAGCGATCCGACCCTTATTTATGGTGGTCAGCAGTTAATCATTCCAAATCTGGAAGTGCCTGAAACAGCTATCAATCTACCTGCCCCACTAACCAATGTGCAGGTCAATCCGATTCTATTCAGAGAAGGTGAAACCGGCTCGTTCATCATCACAACTTCGGCACCTGCAACGGTGACGGGAACATTCCTGGGCACGGACTTGAAAATTGTAAGCCAGGACGCGCTGCAACACTCCGCGATTATTGGTATTCCGATGAACACGGTTGCAGGCATCTACCCTATTGAGCTGTTCGTGAATGGGGCGGCCCAGACAACTTATACATTCAATGTGCGGGTTGTCGCTGGGGGATATGGGGCGCAATACATCACATTAGCCGCAGATCAGGCGCCACTCTATGACATTGCTGTCGATGAAAACGAGATGAACTTGCTGAGCCGAATCACGAGCGAGTTTACTGAGCCACGCCAGTATGGCGGCACACTAAGCCTGCCGGCGGCAGCGGCAATGAACGCACCCTTCGGGGCACGACGCTCGATCAATGGCGGCGGATTTGACCGTTATCATTCAGGCGCGGACTTTGCATCACCGCCAGGGACCAATGTTTTTGCGGCTGCTCCTGGTCGGATTGTCATGGCTGACACATTGAATATTCGCGGTAATGCGGTCGTTATCGACCACGGCTGGGGCGTTTATACGCTGTACGCACATATGTCGAGCATTCTGGTAAGCCTGGGCGATACAGTACAGACCGGACAGGTCATCGGGCTAGCGGGCACAACAGGGCGCAGCACAGGGCCACACCTTCACTGGGAAGTGTGGGTACATGGGGTGCCCGTCAACCCACTGCAATGGTTACAGTCTGCCCTTCCATAAGCCGGTCACCACGCCTTTGACAAAACAAAAAAACGGGCCAGCACATGCTGAACCCGTTTTTTCTTTGCCTAGTGGTGGCTAATTAGTCGTAAGCTTCGTCCAAGGATTCAAAGTCCGTAAACAGGAAATGATCGTGGTAGTAGTGAATCCACAGGAACGAGAGAATCGCGGTGTAATAGGCTGTATCGAAATGCGCGTTAGGGTCAATGCCTGGGGAGACGATACCAGCGATGAAGTAAACCAGCAGGAAGATCACCAGTGAGCCACCCAGTAGCAAAGTGCTGAGCATATAAAGGCCACGGGAATCTTTGCTGCGGCGGCTGAAACGGGCCACCAGTGGTGATTCCTGGTCGAGTTTGCCAAATTCCTGGCGAATCTTGATGATGTAGAAAGTAATCGCCAGATACTGGAACGAATGCCAGGTGTTCAGGCCCTGGAAAGCAGTATCGAGATTGGGCAGCATCGGGGTGAAAAACGCCACAATCACGGTAATAACGATGAATGCCGTCTTGGGCCAATTGATAGTGCCTTCGCGGTATTCACGCACCGTTTTGATGACGTATGCGGCCAGCGCAACGAAGAAAACAGCGCTCATGGCTACAAAGAACCAGGGCTGCTCAAAGAAGTCGGGAATCGCTGCACCGAGATCGTTTGTACCGATTTCAAATGTGCCCTGGCTGATTTTGTAGGCAGCAATCGGGAACAAGCATGTCAGGATGATGGCATAGTCAATCATGCGCGCAGGCATACTGACGGCGCTCTGGCGAACGTATTTGCTCTCTTTATGGTTGTAGAGTTCGACGATGTACGTCACCTGATGCAGCACGTGGATCGAAGCCCAGAAGAAGAACACGGTCAGCAGCAGGGTCAGATTGAGGAATGCCAGCGCAATCACGATGATAGGAATGATGATCGACGAGCGTATCAGCATGGGGTAGCGCTTGCTGAAGGCATTATCCAGGCCCGTACGCAGGAAGGTCGACATCATGTGCGGGCCCCCAATGGCAACAGCAACGAAGCCATTGACGACGTTACGGGCAACATCATCATCAATGTGCAGAATATCACGAGCTGCCAGATAGATCAGATATGGAAGCGGAACGACAATCACGCTAAAGGTGATAAACAGCAAATCCCATTTGCGAGTACGAAGCCAGAAAGATGTTTCGCTTGGCTTGTCGCGCGTAATAGTCCCTGCAGATGCAATTGCAGCCATAGCATGCCCTTTCAGTGTTCTCAATTTGTGCGAATCAGTTGAGAGCGCCAACTTGCGCCCATTATATACAATTTATTTAGCCTAGCAAAGTATTTTTAATGTGAGCAATCCAGTTGTATTGTGGACCTATACGTCGAAATGCGGTTTTAGTAGCCAAATAAGCGGCAGAGATTGACCTGGGCTGGCGTGCCACAGGTCCCCAAAACATTGAAGAAAGCAATGGCGATGATGCCACAGGCGGCCAATATCGCGAGCACAACCAAACAACCACACCAAGCAAAAGGTCCGCCGCCTAAGATGCCAAGAAAAATATCGAGGAAGTGCCCCAGACCTTCAATCAGCACACCAATAAACTGAAGTCCGAAGACTACGATCATGCCGACGATGCAGATGCCGCAACAACACAGCAATAAAGTCGGACTCGATCCCAGGTCAATATTGAAATTCTGAAGAAGCTGAATTATTGATTCCATTGCTAACAACTTTGCACAGTTGGTGATTACTAATCACATACGCCACCAAGCTGGTCAACAAGTTCCCATTCTGCGTCTGCTCCACGCATATAACAATCACAGAACACGGCATCCTGTGATTCGTTATGGCTTGACTGCCAAAAAACATAATTTACATATGTCTCAAGGCACATTTCCGTCTCAGATTGTTGGTCTATTAGGCTGCGTGTTATGGCAAAACCACGATCCTCAATTTCCATGACTGTCTGAATTTTCAGGAAGGGATGCTGGGCGGGATCAGGCACATTGGCATGTTCCAGCATAATCTGGCCGTTGATGGCAAGGTAGAAGAATGTACACGGCGCGAGCAAAATCAGGAACCAGACGACCAGAAGCAGGGAGCATCCTAGTCGCCGAAGAATACTCGGCTTCTTTGGCGGGGCTGGGTTGATGCTGTCTTCAGGAAGCTGGGAATTAATCATTGGGCCTACTCTTCATTCGCATACTGAATACGGATATTGTCATCATCGTCATAGGAAACATAGCCAAAGTATGGCTGCGTATCTTCACTCATAACCAGAATACGCGGCAGCAGCAATGGCAAATCTTCTACCAGATCGTATTGGTCCAAAGACTTTACGTCTATCCAATGTAATGTGCCTTCGCGTTCGTCGGCGATCACAGCCCGACTGCTACTGTGCGCCGTGAAAACGAACAACATAATGCCCGTCGATTCCCCGGCGTTGATGTTGTGAATAGCACGCAGTTTAACATTGCTTACATCAAGGCCGCTTTCCTCTTTGATTTCGCGGACGGCTGCTGTGTAGGGGTCTTCTGAGGACTCTATGTGACCACCGAGGCCATTATATTGGTTCGGGAATATGCGGCGATGGGGGCTGCGCTTCATCAGCAATACGTCATTGCCGTTGAGTACGAAACACAGTGTTCTTGGTATCGTCAGCCATCTGCCTGTGGTTGCATCGGCCCCCTGCTGTGTAGCACCCATCCGTCAATGTCCTTTCATGTGGCCTATAGAACTATGCCCATGTATAGCACATTAGACCAACTCATCCGAGAGCCTAATAAACCCGCATACGATCTATTGCGAAACACATGCCTGCATGGTACGTTTATCGAGGCCAAGGGTCTCTACAAAAGGCAAACTTATGTCAGGTGATTATACTACCTTACCCGTATTGAAAATCATCCCTCTGGAACAGGTCCACCCTCATGAGGTGCACGATCCACAGCGTTCACGGCCATTGATCGAACGGCTGAAAAAAGCAGACTATCTGACCAATCCCATTATGGTCGCTCCGGCCCGACAGGATGGCCATTACGTCGTTTTAGACGGCTCTAATCGCTATCATTCATTCTCATCGCTGGGGTACTCGCGTATTTTAGCGCAGGTGGTGTCATATGATTCAGAGGATGTCAAACTCAGCATCTGGCACCATGCAGTGAGTCATATCAACGATCATCTATTGATTTCAGAGATTGAGAAAATCCCAGATGTGACGGTTACACGGGGTTGGGCTGACAATGAAGTCGCGAGCATCATCCTGCGCGATGGTATTTATCTGACGATACAGGCCAATGTTGAGACGAAAAAAGAATTGAGCCGCGTTTTGCGTGATGTCGTGGATGTCTACCAAAAAAATGGGGTGCTGCATCGAACAGCATCCGACGATCCTAAAGAGGTATGGCACGCATTCCCAGATGCAACAGCCTATGTAAAGTTCCCACAGTATCGTCCGCAGGACATCCTAGAAGCACCAGAACATGGTGGGTTGCTGCCCCCTGGCATCAGCAGGCATATCATCCATGGCCGCGCGCTGCGTGTGAATTATCCGCTTAGTCTGCTGAAAGACGATACCAAACCACTTGACGAAACAAATCGCGATTTACGCGGCTGGCTGCAAGAAAAGCTAGAAATGCGGGCCGTTCGCTATTATGCTGAAAGCACATATCAGTTCGATGAGTAGGATGGATCTATGTCGCAAACTGTAGCCGACGTTTTGTCACAAGCTGTGTTTTATACGGATGACGCTGATTACGTAGTTATTCGGATGCCAGCACGAGCAATTGTCGCTGCTGCAAGCGTCCTGGCAGAAGTGGGCGAGCCATTTTCTACGCTAATCGTTGATAAAGATGAAGTCACCCTTATCCTGGATGTGGAAGCGTATGAGGAATACAAACATCGCCTACGCGATTCACAAGCAGACATCGGCCTATGGCGACTGATTACGTTGGATATGGAACTTGAAAGCGATCTGGTGGGCTTGATGGCGGTCATCAGCCAGGCACTTGCCAATGCCGGTGTATCCGTCCTGCCGATTGCCGCCTACTCGCGAGATCACATTCTCGTTCCGGCACAAAAAATCGACACAGCGCTAACGGCCCTCAATGCGCTGAAAACAGCAAATCAATAAGGTTCTCCAATAAGGTTCTTCATGGAAATCAACATCTTCAACGACCCTAATCAGGTTCCACAGCCAAAAGACAAGATCAAGATTGAGCGGGTTGAAGCAACGCCCTACCCTGATCGCTACCGTGTGCATGTTGAAATTGATGTCACGCCGTTCCGAGAGCGACCGAACCTGCTGATTGTCATGAAGGATGCTTCAGACAGTATCATCAACGAGCTAAGTGTCATTGAGACCATGCACGCTAAGATGGAATTCACGCTGCATATTCGTGGCAAAGACGATCCGGCGGGTGATTATCTGATCGATGTCGAGCTTTTCTTCGAGACGAGAAATCCGCCGCAGGACCGCGCGAGTGTTTCACTGACTATTCCCTCGGCTGATGAGTAACGCATCCTCACCACAATTCTTTGAGTCGCTATGCCTGCCACAGGAAATCGCACGGCAAATCGCTGCACAGATTGATGCCTACCCCGAAGAAGAAATATGCGGTTTGCTGGCTGGGAACGCTAATGTGGTCAGTCGGTGCTTCGCCGTTCCTAATGTTGCCACAGTGAAAAAGGTAACATTTGAGATGGACAACACAGCGCTGCTACGTGCGCTCAAAGAGATTGACAAGGCAGGGCTTACCCTACTTGCAACTTATCACAGCCATCCCACGGGCCAATTGATGCTATCGAGACATGATGTTATGGCACTCGGAAGCCAGTGGCCGCATATTTATCATGTGGTCGTCAACAGAAAACCGGACGAACTCATGATGAAGGCATGGCATTTTGATAAGCAAGATGTCGTTTCCGTGCTCATCGTGATAGATGACTACGGTGCAAATCCGATAAGGTCACAACGTTTATCCAACGCACAGCAGGTTGCGATTATACTAGCAGCAGTGATCACTATCGTGGTCTTAGTCGTCCTGGCAGTGACTTTGCTGCCGCCACCACCGGACCTGACACAGCAGTTACGGTGATACGCACGGAGCATACAACACATGCTGTTTGAAATCGTAATTATCATTCTCATCGGCTGGATTGCCGGAATTATCGTCAACGCGCTGGCTGATGAGCTACCCTACCGTCGTAATCCAGCAACACCTGTATATGCTGATGGCAGCCCAAGGCCACTGACTGCATGGTCTGGTATTCTGGCTTTTCTGCTGAATCAACGTACGTCAGAAGGTGGAAAACCTAACCCAACGCGCAAGCGGGAGTATGATCCTTCACCTGCGCTAAGTTGGCGTTACCCGGCGACTGAGTTTCTTACGATTATCCTGATGCTCATCGCATACATGGCCGCGCAGCAAAATAACATTCCACTTGCCCAGCAAGTATTCTGGTATATCTACATGGCGATCATGGCTCTGATCGTCGTGATTGACATCGAACACAAGCTGATTCTCTTTGTCGTGATTATCCCTTCAGCGGTCATCGCGATTGTTGATGCGCTAGTACTGCCGACGCCGCAGCCCAACATACAAAATGCGCTGATAGGCGCGGCAATTGGATTCGGCACGTTCTATCTATTTTATAAGGGTGGATTTCTGTTCACCTATTTGATGGGGCAAATGCGCGGCGAGAAGATCAACACGGTTGCTTTCGGCTATGGCGACGTCATGATGATTACATTGGCAGGACTAATGGTAGGCGCCGCAAACGTGATCATAGCATTATTCCTGACGGTCATCTTCGGGGCTATCGGGGCACTGCTTTATATCATCGCACGTTCCGTGCTAGGCAGCCGCTACAGCGCCTTTACAGCACTCCCATACGGCCCCTACATTGTGCTAGCGACGATCATCATGCTGCTATACGGCGAATCGGTTCGTTTTGCGCTGATGGGCGTTTAGTCACTGGGATTTGCAAAGGGCTGGATAATGCCCCCACCCAGGCAAACCTCGCCATCATAAACAACAGCACCCTGACCAGGCGTGATATCGCGCTGAGGTTCATCAAAATGCACATGGATTTCTGAATCTGATAGCACAGTCACCTTTGCGGGCTGTGCTTTTGCTTTGTAGCGAATTTTCACCTGGGCAGCGAAACTCTCGCCAACAGGAGCCTGACCACTGACCCAATTGAAACGTGACGCAGTGAGTTCATCGCGACCGAGTTGTTCGCGCGTACCAACAATAAGGGCATTGCGGTAAGGATTCATGGCGATGACATAGAGCGGGTCTTTGTAGCTCACACCGAGGCCCTTACGCTGGCCAATGGTGTAATTAGCAAGACCACTATGCTCACCAATCTGGGTGCCATCACGGAAAACGATAGGCCCTGGCTCCATAATTTCCGGCGCATGAACCTGGAGAAAATCGCGATAATCGTTATGACCAAGGAAGCAAAGGTCCTGGCTGTCCTTCTTGCTTTCAACATTCAGGCCAAATTTTGCAGCCAGAGCACGCACTTCCTGCTTGGGGTATTCGCCTACTGGGAACAGCGTTTTAGAAAGCTGGTCCTGCCCCATGACACTCAGGACATAGCTCTGGTCCTTATTGTCATCCAAGCCACGTTTTAGCTGGAAAAGGCCGTTTTCCGACTGATGAATACGGGCATAGTGCCCTGTCGCCAAGTAGTCGGCATCGAGGGCAAGGGCGTTATTCAGCAGATAGTCAAAGCGAATATGGCGATTGCATTCCATACAGGGGTTGGGCGTGATTCCCTGGCGATGGCCGTTGATAAAATATTCGACGACTGTAGCCCGGAATACATCTTTTGTATCCAAGACGTAGAACGGAATGTTGAGGTGATTGGCAATCCGCTCGGCATCAGCCATTTGCGCGGGTGTACAACAACGATTGTGCTCGGCGCCACCCATCGCTTCATCAGACCAGAGGCGCATCATCATGCCAATAACTTCGTAGCCCTGCTCTACCAAGAGAGCAGCGGCAACCGAACTATCTACGCCGCCGCTCATTGCGACGACGACGCGCTTATCGTTTGTGGTCATCAGTGCAACACTGTTGAGTTCAATTTACGGAGTGCTTCAACGGATTCTGAGATTGACTTTACGGCATAGTCAATGTCTTCATGTGTCGTATGAGTACCGACCGTCAGGCGGAGGCTGCTGAGAGCCGTTTCACGGTCGTAGCCAAGTGCGAGCAAAACACCAGACGGCTCTGGATTACCTGTCTTACAGGCGCTGCCACTACTGGCCGCAATGCCTTTCATATCAAGGTGCATGAGGAGTTTGTTGCCGTCTACCCCGTCAAAGACAAAACTGGCATGAGAAGGCAAGCGATCTGTTAGATGTCCTGATAAATGACTATGCGAAGTAGACGAGAGAATGCCATCAATCAATTGATCGCGCATGGTGCTGAAATGAGCGATTCGGCTTGCATGTTCTGAATATGCCAATTCAAGTGCTTTGGCCATACCGACAATGCCAGGGGTATTTTGTGTTCCGGCGCGGCGACCGCGTTCGTGGCTGCCACCGCTCTGGCTGGGAATCAGGTCAATACCATCGCGAACGTAGAGTAAGCCAATCCCTTTAGGGCCGTAGAATTTGTGGGCCGACAGACTGAGCATATCAACGCCAAGTTCTTCGACATTGAGTGTCATCTGACCGCCAGCCTGAACAGCATCGGTGTGAAATGCAATCCTGTACTGGCGCGTAATCAGGCTAAGTTGAGACAGCGGCGAAAGCGTGCCGATTTCGTTATTGGCATAGACTATGCTTGCCAAAATTGTATCATCACGAACAGCGGATTCCAGGGATTCAGGGGTAACTTGCCCCACTTCATCAACAGGAAGAATGGTGCTGATAAATCCTGAATAGTCCACAAGTTGCTGGACGGTGCGGGTCACTGCCGGATGTTCAACTGGCGTGGTGATGAGGTGATTGCCCTTGCCCGCTGCCCTGGCGACCATTGCGCAGCCGCGAATCGCCAGATTGTCACTTTCAGAACCGCCACTTGTGAATACAATTTCGGTGGGTTGACAATTAAGTATGTTGGCAATTGTCTGGCGAGCATCTTCAATGGCACGCTCCGCCTGACGACCGTAGCTGTGGACTGACGACGCATTACCGTATTGCTCAGAAAAATAGGGCATCATCGCTTCCAGAACACGCGGATCGGTTGGTGTCGTCGCGGAATGGTCCAGGTACACGTTGCGCTTAATCACGGTTAAAGGGTGTCCTTTAGCACCTACTGGTCCCAGGTATTTTAATAAACGTTTATGGGTTTGTCAGGATGGACTCTCTGTGGTGGTGAATTCGACGGGAATTATGTAATATGATACCAGCCCCATTGGGAGGGTATCTGTTGGCACAGAGACCAACAACAATCAAACCATAGGAGACAAAATCCATGTCCATCATTGAGAATGTCTATGCTCGCGAAGTCCTGGACTCGCGTGGTAACCCGACTGTCGAAGTCGAGGTCGCTCTGGAAGATGGTGGCTTTGGCCGTGCGATTGTGCCGAGTGGCGCATCCACGGGCGAGTACGAAGCAATTGAACTGCGTGACGGCGACAAATCACGCTATGGTGGCAAGGGCGTGCTGAAAGCTGTCGCCGCTGTAAACGATGTCATCGCTGATGAACTGATCGGCCTGAGTGCTTACGAGCAGAAGGTCATTGACGAATATATGCTCCAGCTTGATGGAACGCCTAATAAGGGCAAACTGGGCGCAAATGCGATCCTTGGCGTATCGATGGCCGTAGCCCACGCTGCCGCCAACAGCCTGGGACTGCCCCTTTATGCCTATCTCGGTGGTGCCCATGCCCACGTTCTGCCCGTCCCTATGATGAATATCATGAACGGCGGCAAGCATGCGGCTGGCAGTACTGACTTCCAGGAATTTATGGTGATGCCGGTTGGCGCGCCAACTTTCCGTGAAGCCTTGCGGTGGGGTGCCGAAATTTATCACACCCTCAAGAAAGTTATCCACGATAAAGGCTTCTCGACCGCTGTAGGTGATGAGGGTGGCTTCGCACCGAGCCTGGGCAGCAATCAGGCGGCGCTTGATGTGATTATGGAAGCCATTGAAAAAGCGGGTTACAGAGCTGGCGAAGATATTTTCATCGCTCTCGATCCGGCTACATCTGAGATTTACAGCGATGGTTACTATAACCTCGACATCGAGGGCAAGAAGCTGACTGGCGAAGAAATGGTCGAGTTCTGGGCTGACTGGTGTGACCGTTATCCGATTATTTCGATTGAAGATGGCCTGGATGAGAACGACTGGGAAAACTGGTCGAGGCTCGTTGCTCGCATTGGCGACCGCGTTCAGATCGTCGGTGACGACCTACTCGTGACCAATACGGACAAAGTCAAGCGCGCTATCCGCGAAAAGGCAGCGAATGCCCTGCTGTTCAAGGTCAACCAAATTGGTTCACTGACAGAAGCCTTTGCGTCTGCCCAGCTTTCACAGCGTCACAATATGACGGTTGTCACGAGCCACCGCAGCGGTGAAACTGAAGACAACACGATTGCTGACCTGGCTGTTGCGCTGAACGCTGGCCAAATCAAGACAGGCGCGCCGGCTCGTACTGATCGCGTTGCTAAGTACAATCAGTTGCTGCGGATTGAAGAAATGCTCGGCGCTGCTGCCAAGTACGCTGGTCCGGCAGCCTTCACCAACCTGAATATGGATATCTAGACCTGTCGCCACTCAGCGAATTCGTGATACTAGAAAGGGATTTCTGTGCCGCGCCCATTAAATAGCAAGAGCACTAAAATAGTCGCCACTCTGGGGCCTGCGTCACGCGACCCGGAGATAATCCGGCAGATGATCCGCGCCGGAATGGATGTGGCACGCATCAACTTCTCTCATGGTGATCACGAAACGCACGGAAATGCGATTGCGACCGTCAGGCGGGTGGCCGCAGAAGAAGGCATCAATGTCGCTATTTTATGCGATATTCAGGGGCCAAAAATCCGCATTGGCACAGTCGCAAACGAGCCACTTATGATAATGTCCGGGGACATCGTTACGTTTACGCTTGATGATGTCCCTGGCGAAAATAGTCTGATCTCACTGCCCCATCCTGAATTCGTAAAGGACCTTGAAGTCGGTTCAACGCTGTTGCTCGACGATGGCAACCTACAGATGAAGGTGGTCGAAACCTTGCCGCGCCAGGTTCGGTGTGAGGTGGTTGTAGGTGGACCACTGACCTCGCGAAAAGGAGTTTCCGCGCCAGACGCAACACTGACACTCTCAGCGATTACGGAAAAGGATCGGGCAGACATCGAGTTTGCCCTCAGCCAGGACACAGACTATATTGCTATGTCCTTTGTGCGTAAGGCCGATGATATCCGTCAGTTAAAGTGGTTGATGAATTTCTTCAACGGTGATGCGGCAATCATCGCCAAAATCGAAATGCGTGAAGCACTGGAGAACATCAAGGAAATCATCGACCAGTGCGATGGCATTATGGTGGCACGTGGCGACCTGGGTGTGGAAACGCCAGCCGAGCGCGTCCCGCTTGAGCAAAAGCGCATCATCAGCCTGTGTAACGCGGCGGCAAAACCCGTCATCACAGCGACGCAAATGTTGGAATCCATGAAGAGTAATCCGCGACCAACACGGGCTGAAGCCAGCGATGTCTATAATGCCATTCTTGATGGCACCGATGCGGTCATGCTGAGTGCAGAGAGCGCCGCAGGCAAGTTTCCGGTTGAATCGGTCAAGATGATGAATACGATTGCGATCACGGCTGAGAAGCAAATCGGCTCACAGCGATATGATCGCTTTCTATTCGATATCGAAGAATCGACCAATCACGAAGCGGTCTCAAATGCCATCGGCGAAGCCACGTTCCATATCTCTGAGGCGCTGCATCCGACAGCCATCGTCACAACGACAATATCTGGCTATACTGCGCGCAGAGTCGCCCGTGAGCGTCCCAGTACGCCGATTCTGTGCATGACACCCTCAGAACCTACCTATCGGCGTATGGCGTTGGTATGGGGCGTTCATGCGTTCCATGTGGATCAATTCAATACGGTCGACGAAATGATCGTCGTGACTGTTCGCGCGGCGCACGACGCCGAACACGTCCATCGAGGCGATTTGCTGGTCATTATTGCAGGTGTACCATTTGGTATCGGTGGCCAAACGAACTTCTTAAAAGTTCATCGGGTTGGTGAGCAGGGCGAGATTTAACTGTCTACCCCACTCTAATAATTATCATCCACATACTGAGGCACATCAGGCGCATTGTTCCTGGTTGCTGAGGGATTATCCGCCAGCCATTTGTTCGAGATCGCCGGCGGTTCCGGGGCACGGCGGCTGATGTGGCGTGATGTGTTGATCACGGCATCATCTGGCATGTACTGATTTTGGGCGGAGGCACAATATGGGCAAATATCCCAGGAAAGCTCCAGCAGATGATTGCAGACTGCACATGGGCGCTTAAGGCGCGTATGGCAGGTTGGGCACGCTTGCCAATCGGTATCGACGCGCTGGCCACACCCAGGGCAGTGCGGTTTTTCCTCAATTTCCTGTAGAAGCGCTTCTTCTTCCAGCGACCGTTCATAGGCTTCTGACAGGGTTTCCCGTGGGCGGAGCATAATGTAAATGAACAGCCCGGGAACAGTCAAAATCGCGACCATAATCCCTACCAAAATGCTGGCAATGCCGTCACGAGAGCGAGCGCGCATATCGCGGTATGCCCAGATAATCATCGCTAACCAAAAGGCCGCGAGCACCACACTACCATAGACAAGCGCTATCAACAGCCCTGAATCAAGATTATCCATAGAGATCCAATTGCCTTATTGCTATCCAAACGACAAAAATCGCCGTGAGTCATCCGTACATACTGAATGCAGTATAGCAGCGACGATTTATGCACGCAACGAACATCTGAGGTGTGCTACACTGAACGATAAGCTG
This sequence comes from Anaerolineaceae bacterium, assembly GCA_020634165.1. Lineage (GTDB taxonomy): Bacteria > Chloroflexota > Anaerolineae > Aggregatilineales > Phototrophicaceae > Phototrophicus. The sequence continues at coordinate 2,269,722 of JACKCF010000001.1, forward strand.
AATATTACGGATTATCAAACGTGATTACGGATGAAGAAACAGCCATTGCTCCGATTGCGCGAGTTACCAAGCCAGGAACGCCCCAGAGAACGGTTGCTACAGCATGGAGCAGAACAGCTTAGTAACAGTGAATTGCTGGCCATATTGCTGCGAACAGGAACGAATCACGAAAATGTGCTGCAACTGGCATCGCGAATACTTGCCCGTTTCGGCAGCCTGGATGGACTCGCGGAAGCATCTGCTACACAGTTGAAAGCCATAAATGGATTGGGCGATGCCAAGGCGACGCAGATTCTTGCAGCTTTGGAATTGGCCAAAAGGCTGAATCAGCATGCTTCCAACAACCAACCCCGTGTTCAGAATGCCAGCGATGTGGTGAAACTGCTACAGGATATGCGCCATCTTAAACAGGAGCAAGTTCGCATCATTTTGCTGGACACGGCACAGCACGTCAAGGCGATCCGCACTATGACGACAGGTACTGTCAATGCGTCCCTGATTCGCGTGGCAGAACTTTTTCGGGAACCGATTGTGGAGCAGTGTCCGGCGATTATTCTGGTACACAATCACCCATCGGGTGATCCTACGCCTTCGCATGAGGACAAACACATCACGAAAGCGGTCGTTGAAGCTGGCGATATGCTCGACATTGATGTCGTCGATCACATTATCATCGGTAATGGCACCTGGTATTCATTTCGTGAGGCGGGTCAACTTCGGTAGCTGCTCACTAGTCGGACTGACTGACCTGTGGAATGACATCGACCCAGCCGCGATAAAGGCCCAATTCACTGATAAAGACATCATAGTCATGCCCAGAAGCATAGAATTTTATGTCTTGAATACTGGTAGGGGTAAACCCCGCTGTTGCAGGCAACAGCGTCATGAGATTACCGGATCTAAATGTGTACCAGACCTTTTCGTTAATCTGGAGATTCGGCTGAGTACAGCCACTACATTGGCTGGGATAATCACGCTGGGGGTCGTCAGCATAATAAAGGCCCTGAATCCATTCGCGAGAGGCACCGTCGGATGTCTGGAAACGCAGCCGCAGCATGAGCGGACATTCACTACCCTGCTGTCCACATTTACTCAGGGACTGATAATTGATCAGGACTGTGGTTTCTAGTTCCAGGAAATTATAGTCGTCAAGTGAAATGCCATCTGGGCCAAAGCTCTGTGAGCAATTTGTTTCACCATGAGATTCCGCTCCATTACCACGGGTATAGCGTACTGCCTGGCGCGTATCCCAGTAATCTATCGTCGCTGTGCTGCTCGGTAACGAGTCCTGACGATATTCACATCCCCAGGGATAAGGCAGATGTAAAGCGTCTTCAACGATACTGGGCTTTATGAATGAAAATAGCCCCTCATATATCAGATTGTCGCGGTAAGTGGTAACGGGAGACGGATCCGTGATACCGCCACCTACGCGGAACTGCTGCCCTGATGTCACAGAAACAGCGGATCGATTATCCGTCGCGAACATAAGCGCCTGACCGTCGCGCGTGTCGATAAACATACGATCATTGGCACTTGTAACAACATAACGCCCTATACCTAAGATATCGACATGGTTACCAAGTTTATCAAAGATACGTATGTCACCGAGTTCGTTACTTTTGTCAAAAACAAAGACATCGAGTTCGCCCTCGAATGAATCCAGGACGATTTGCGCATCTAATATTGTCCAACCATAGCGTGGTTGCTCCGCACTGACGAGGCGAATTTCACTATTGGCTTGCAAGGTGAGAATGGCCAGCGGCCCACGCTCTGGATCGGCGCTTTCAAAAACGAGTAAACTCTGAGATTGGCTGTCGTTATTAACGACCGCTGGACGTGTCGGCAGCGATGTCTCAAAGCGATATCCGCGCTCAGTGACATCATCATTGCTGACAAGGGCTGTGCCACGACTGATTTGTAAAGTTGTCGGTATGGGCATGGTGCTAAGAAAGGCGAAGCTGTAGAGACCTAGCGAGCTTGCCAAGCAAATCAGCCAGAAGATGATAAAAGCGATCACCAGAACAATCCAGGTGACGCGCTCCATTGGGAACTTCATCGTAGTTTCAGATGTTGATTCTGTCATAGTAACCAGATCAATTCACGTCAAGTCCAGAGGGTATTGTAGCCCTTGGGCGAACATTATAGCATAGCCTCCCCCTGATCACTGAGGCTTTTTGCTGTATAATCATAGGCAAAATTACCGTAAATTCCTCCAAGAAAATCACGGAGCAACCTATATGTCTGGGCATAGTAAATGGTCGACTATTAAGCGCAAAAAGGAAGCCGTTGATGCAAAGCGCGGCAAAATTTTTACGCGGATCGCAAAAGAATTAACCATCGCTGCGCGTGAAGGTGGTGGCGACGAAACTGCAAATTCCAGATTAGCATTGGCTATTGATAAGGCCAAATCTGCTAACATGCCGAAGGACAACATCGAGCGCGCTATCAAAAAAGGCACAGGTGAGCTTGAAGGCGGCCAGCTTGAGACCTTTACTTATGAAGGTTACGGCATTGATGGGATCGCCTTTATCATTGAAGTCGTGACTGATAACAAGAACCGTGCGCTGGCGGAAGTCAAAAACGCCTTCAATAAGAATGGGGGCAGCCTTGCAAGCAATGGCTCGGTTGCGTGGCAGTTTGAGCAAAAAGGCTATATTACTGTCAGTGCAGAAGGCGTCGATTTCGACGAGATATTCCTGGTCGCGGCTGATGCAGGCGCTGACGATGTTGTTCCAGAGGATGATGTGATCATCGTGTATACGCCGCGTGAAGCCTATGGTGCGGTCGAACGTGCGCTGCGCGAAGCAAAGTATAAAGTTGAAGATGGTGAGCTACGCTGGTTCGCACAGAATGAAACCGCCCTGCCTGTTGAGAAAGCTATGCAGAATATGCGGCTGCTGGAAAGGCTTGAAGACCTTGACGACGTGGAGAGTGTGTCTTCAAACCTCGAAATTTCAGAAGAAGTAGCAATGGCCTATGATGGTTAGTGAGGACACTGCATGCTCTCACTAGGCATTGATCCGGGTACCGCAATCGTTGGCTTTGGGCTTGTCAAAGAACATAACGATGGCAGTCTGGAGGCTGTACACTACGGCGTCATCAGGACGCCTGCGCACACGCCGATGCCAGAACGTCTGGAAACGATATTCAATGAGCTAAGTGACCTGATCGAAACGTATCAGCCACAGAGCGCGGGTGTTGAGGAGCTATTTTTCGCCAAGAACGTGACCACGGCCATTACTGTTGCCCAAAGCCGTGGTTGTATTTTGTTGGCATTGCAGCAGGCACAAATTCGCATCAATGAGTACAAGCCGAATCAGGTCAAGCAGTCGATTGCAGGTTATGGTGGTGCGGACAAGCCGCAGATGCAGGAAATGGTGCGACTGCTGCTTAATCTTGAAAAGATTCCGAAGCCGGATGATGCCGCTGATGCGCTGGCAGTCGCTATCACTGATATTCACAGCAGTCATTATAACAATGCTTATGAGGACTTTACTTAAAGGGCAAGCTCTTGATCGCTAGTATAAATGGCCTTGTGGAATACAAAGATGCCCAGCTTGCCGTGATTACGGTTGGTGGTATCGGTATCGAAGTGAATGCGACACGTGCAGCACTGGAAAAGTGCTTTGTAGGCGAAACCGCTGCGCTGTACACGCGCCTGATCGTGCGTGAAGACTCCTTGACGCTGTTTGGTTTTGCGACTGCGCAGGAGCGTGATCTGTTTGATACGCTTATCAAGATCAACGGTGTTGGCCCTAAACTAGGGGTGATGATCCTCAGCAGCCTGAATATTGATAATCTGAGACAGGCAATCATCAGCGAACGCTCAGAGATTTTGACGCGCGTGCCGGGCATTGGTAAAAAGACAGCGCAAAAGATTCTACTTGAGCTTAAAGACAAAATACCCGTTGGCCTGGATGCTGTGCCAGAAGCTGGCTTCAGTGACATCAACAGCGACGTAATGGACGCTCTGATCGCGTTAGGTTTCAGTGTGGTTGAGGCACAGACAGCGATTCAGTCACTGCCACACGATGCGCCTGATGATGAGCAGGAACGCCTGCGTATGGCGCTGCAAATGTTAAGCAACTAAGTACGAAGCAACCGTTTTAGCCATCTCTTCAATTCAATCGGAGAAAACTGTGACCGAAACACTCATTGGCAAGCGCGTCGATGTGCTCGACAAGGGCTGGATCGAACTTGTTGACCTAATGCCGCACCCCAGCACGGATATTTCCGGTGATCTCGCTATCGTCAATGCAGCGCGCGTCAGTTTTTTGGGCGAGAGTAAAGGCAGTGATCGTGATAAGAAGCTGCTCTTCTATTTACTTAGGCATCGGCACACGTCGCCATTTGAGATGGTTGAGTTAAAGTTCCGAGTACGGGCACCACTGGTGACATGGTGGCAGTGGGTACGTCATCGGACATGGAACATGAACGCGCAGTCTGGGCGCTATACGCCATTTGAGGAAAATGATTTTTATGTGCCGGATGTCTGGCGGCGGCAGTCGAAGGACAATAAGCAGGCCAGTGAGGGGCAGGTCACAGATGCAGACGGCGAGGCATTGACCGCAGAATTGCTTGCCCACTATGAAGCAAGCTTCCAGCACTATCAGAATGCACTTGACAAGGGTGTTTCAAAAGAAATGGCCCGACTATTTTTGCCAGGTTTCAGTGTGTACTATACGTGGGTGACGAAAATTGATGCCCATAATCTGATGCATTTTTTGCGGCTGCGAATGGCCGAAGATGCTCAGTATGAGATACGTGTATATGCTCAGGCGATTTACGAGCATTTCTTCAAGCAGGCTTTGCCATGGACAGCAGAAGCATTTGAACAATATATACTGAATCCGAGCGAATAAAGCCTAAGACAAGCGAAATATATCCTCAGACATAAATAAAAATATCGGGTAAGGGAAATAGCCTCTTACCCGATATTTTTTGTTCAGAGCGAAAATTTTTGCGATGTGCAGTCGCTACTCTGCATGTATTTCGTAGCCTCGAGTGAAGCACATCTGGTCGCCGTTAGCATCGAGCGGATAGACACTCCAGGCATAAACCTGCCCTGCTTCAAAGAGCGCGGCATCAAAGGTGTATGATGTATCGGCAATGTAGATGTCTGTGAGGACAAGAAAACCAGATTGGTTGCTAAGTTCAAGGAAGTAGGATTCAGCACCAGCGGGACTCGTCCAGGCTGCGACCGGTTGTGTTCCGGCAGCGAATGTCGATGTCGAGTTATCGAAGTCGACCAAGAAATCCGCACATGAGGGACGTTCACCTGTGCTCCTGGTAGCAGGCGGATTAGATGTATCCTGCGTTGGCACGTCAGTTGGTACAGCTTCGGTAGGCTGCTCGTCTACCGGATCGACTACGGGGCCATCGCCTTCGGCTGTGGGGGTAAATGTTGGTGGTAAGGTTGGCCGGAGATTCTGCGTTTCGGCAGTTGCAATGATTTCAGGCGTCGGTGTGAAATCTTCGGCTGGTTCCTCGGTGGGTTCGGGCTGGTCGGTTGGCAAAGATGCACTGGTTGGCATGGCATCACCCTGCGGTGTGCAGGCGGAGATCAGGAAAATCGTCATCAGTGCAACCGCAGTCATAAAACGTGCCATATCGCATCTACTCCTCATTGGGCTGCTTCCACCTGGGAAGCGATGCCGTAAATGATTAAAAACACATCCGTTGAGAAAACGAATAACCCCAGTAACAAATATAGCCCAGCAATGGGCCTGGATTTTAGGCGGTGTTTCATGCCGACTGTTCCAACGAGCCAATACCAGCCAAACAGATAGATGGCCAGCCCAATGCCGGCTGTAACGTAGGCGGGCACCGCGCGTGTATTCGCATCAAAAAAATAGTCGAAGTAGATGCGATCTACCAGCGAGAAAATGAACGCCACCCAACTGAGAGCGATCAACGCCACCAGCAGAACACGAACCAGGCGCGGCAATTGCAGAAAACGAGTGACTATCCCTGCCAGGAAATCCCTAACTGCCGACAAAGGTCCAGCAGAACGCTCAGCGGGTGTATTGGCTACTGCTTCTGCTTCGACTATGCGCTGACGTCGCGTCTTGGTCATGCGTCGCCTCCAGATACGTCAACATCACTCTGGTTAATCATGAATGTTGCGCCGCGCTCGAAGTAATCACGCATCTGAGAACGAGCGGGTTCCTGAATGCCGACTTCGTCTATGGCAGCGAGCATATGCCCGACCCAGGCATCGCGCGCGCTGGCATCAATTGGAAATGGCGCGTGACGCATGCGCAGGCGCGGGTGCCCACGCTCCTGTGCATATTGGGCTGGTCCGCCCCAAAACTGCATCAGGAACAGATATTGCCAGCGTTTGCCTGGTTCCAGATCATCGGGGAACAGTGGTCGAAGCTCTTCATCAGCTTCCACCCTGGCATAGAAAATGTCGACCAATTTTTGGAATGTTGGCTCACCACCAACCATGTCAAAGACTGTCTTTTGGTTGCTATCCATATGCTTCCTATATGCCAACAGCAAGTGCGGCTTTACATTCGTGATGCTGGCAGTACAATCAAACGTCTGATACGCATTCTATTATACTATGCCGCTTAAGGAGAATTAGTAAATGGCACGATGGCCGCACAGCGCCCGCCGGACAATCATGATTGTCTGTATCATAATCCTGGCGCTTTTGACGACATTTACGCTTACTGCCCAAAATGACCCTACGCTTGTTGGCAGTGGCATTGCCCTCCCGTTATTAGAAGACCTGGCGGCTGCGGCAGAACAACCCCTTTCGATTAATGTTACCGGCACTGATGCGGGCTTCCAGCAGTTTTGTGCAGGGGAAGCCAGCATGGTCGCTGCGACACGGGCCATCAACAGCGTGGAGGATACACTCTGTGTTGAAAATGGCATTAGCTACAGTGAGCTGCTCGTGGCCAATGATGTAGTCGCAGCTATCGTCAAAGAAGATGACGCATTACCGACCTGCCTGACAATAACCGACCTGAACACTATGCTCGTGCCTTCAGCAGCGGGTACTATCACAGATTGGTCAACGTTTGTCGAGGTCGCGGCATCAGATAGTGAAGAAGCCCCTGCTGCACCTGAACTGACCGTTTATGTACCGGAGCTGCTGACACCCACCTACGCCATTGTTGATGGTTTCATCAGCGGTGATGGCCTACGCAATGACGCGACTGTTGCCAGTGAATCCGACATTATTGCGGCTGTCAGCGAGAACACAGGTGCACTTGGTTTTGTGTCTCTGGCGGCAGCAGAAGCTGCTGAGGGCGTTCGCATTCTCCAAGTTAATGACCTCACTAGCGGTAACGGCTGCTACTCCCCATCATCAGAAGCATTCGAGGCTTCTAATTACATGATGGGGACGCCCGTTCTGCTGTATGTTGAAGCCAGCGCACAAGCGGGTTTGGAATCATTCCTGAACACGCTAACGGCAGACAACGCGGCTGTTGTAGAAGCAAAGGGCTTTGTGTCGATTTCAGAGGGTGCGCTGGAGACTAACGCAGCGGTACTTTCTGGCGAGACAACCGATGGCCGTCAGTTCACTACTGCCGAAACGACCTTCGAGATTCCCGTGACATTGACGGGTGAAATCGCTATCGGTGGCAGCGGTGTTGGCTACAGCTTCGTCAACACGGCCCTGACACAACTCACATCGACGCAGGTTGAACTCAATGTTCAATATCAGATCGAGGGTGATGAGGCAGGCATCCGCCGCCTGTGCAACGGCGAAGTCGATTTCGTACTTGCAACGGCTGATATGACAGATGAACAGACTGCCGCCTGCGGCGCCAACGAAATTGTGCCCGTCACGATTCCGCTGGGCACGCGCGCTGTGGTGCTGGTATCAAATGCGGCTGACGACTATGCCGCCTGCCTGACCACAGAACAGATCGCCAGCATCTGGTCCGTCAATACTGAAGGCACCAGCCCTCTTAACTGGAATGAAGTCCCTGGTGATTTCCCTGACCAGGCGATCACGCTATTTGAGCCGGCTCTTGGTAATGCGTACGCCGATATGCTGGTTGAATCGATTGAACCGATCCCGCCGCTGCGTGCCGATGGTAATGTCTTTGCTGATTCACTGTATCGTGCTGCCGCAGTCGCCAATGTCGATGGTGGCCTGACATACATGGGCTGGACGGATTATGAGCGTGTGGTCGATAACAATCAGGCAAATATCCAGCTTGTTGGCGTCGATGCCGGTTCAGGCTGTGTCGAACCATCAGCCACAACGATTGAAGATGGCACTTACCCACTCAGCCAGTCCGCACAACTGATCGTTGCGCAGTCGTCGCTGGCAAATGTGAATGTACAGTCCGCAATCTGGACGCTGTTCGAGGATACCAATATTTCTTCATTGCAGCGCAGCGGCTTTGTCGGCATTAACATCAACCAACTGCCGAGCGTTCGCCAAGACCTGGAGCGTATGTTCACGGAGGCAGCGGAAGCGATTATGCCTACCACAACTGATGCCACCGACGAAACTGCTACGGATGAGTCCGCTACGGACGATACATCAACTGAAGAAGGTACCGCAGAAGATACTGATTCAGAGGCAACTGACAGTTCTGCGGAAGAACCAACTGAAGAAGCAACGGCTGAATCCAATTAGCACAAGCTCGTTAGTTACCTGAACGACGCAAATCAACACCCCTACAACCCCTGTAGGGGTGTTGTGCTATACTCTGAATGTTTGATTATGACCCTCCCCCATTGAATGGAGTCCTACATGCGAGGCGAACTCGTCGCATTTGATCTGGAAACAACTGGCCTCGATGTAGAAACGGACTCCATCATTGAAATAGGCGCGGTACGCATTGTTGATGGCGTGGTTACTGACGAGTACAGCACGCTGGTCAACCCAGGTTTTGCCATCCCACAGGAAACTACCTATATCACGGGAATTGAACAAAAAGACCTGCGAAATGCGCCGACGCTGGCAACTATTCTGCCGGATATTGCACATTTTATTGGGGATGCACCTGTCATCGCGCATAATGCCAATTTTGATGTGAGTTTCCTCAAGCGATTTGGTTTGCTGAGTGGCAATCTGGCAATCGACACAATTGAGGTTGCATCAATCATCAACCCCACTTTGCCAAGTTACAGCCTGGGTTCACTGGTTGAGCAATTGGATATTGAGCTGGAAAATGCGCATCGCGCGCTTGATGACGCCCGTGCGACAGCGTATCTGTACATCAAAATGTGGCGCGCTGCCCAGAAGTTGCCGAAGGGGCTGGTACAGGAAATCGTGCGCTACAGCCAACCTGTCGATTGGCCTTTACGGGTCTTTTTTGAAGCCTTGCTCGATACAGCCGTCGAGGCTGAGAGTGAGCCAACCGACAGCGAGCCAAATCTCGAAGCATTTGATCTGCTTCCTAATTCACCGACGATGCCTACAACGCCGAGTTCAGTTGATGTCGTGGAGGTGGAAGCTATTCTGGGTGAGAACGGACGTCTGGCGCAATCACTCGATGGTTATGAGCATCGCGTACAGCAGGTTGCGATGGCACGCAGTGTCACCGAGGCATTCAACAATCAGCAGCAGGTCATGATTGAGGCGGGGACTGGCATCGGTAAATCGCTGGCTTATCTGACTCCGGCAGTGCTATGGGCAATAGAGAACCAATCGCGCGTGGTGGTTTCTACCAATACGATTACGCTGCAGGACCAACTCATCGAGAAGGATATTCCGCTGTTGCAAAGCGCGCTGGATGTGCCGTTCAATGCCGCCGTGATGAAGGGCCGCGCCAATTACCTGTGTCCACGACGATTGGAAACCATGCGTCATCGAGAGCCAACCAGCGTCGATGAGCTTAGAACCGTCATTAAGCTGTTGATCTGGTTGAATAGCAAGCCGTCGGGTGATCGAGGAGAATTAAATCTGCGCGGGAATGAAAATTATATTTGGAGCCGACTGAGTGCTGCCGATGAAGATTGTACGAGCCAGCGCTGCACGGTCACTATGCGCGGAACCTGCCCTTATCACCAAGCACGACTGAGGGCGGAAAATGCTCAGGTGCTGATAGTGAATCATGCCCTGCTCATCGCAGATTCCAAAGCAGAAAAGAACACCTTACCTGCGTATGACAACCTCATCATTGATGAAGCCCATCAACTTGAGGACGCCATTACCAATGGTCTCACGGTCAGAATTGATCAGATCAAGCTGGGGCAGAGACTGGGTGAACTGGGTGGTACTAATCGGGGTCTGTTGGGCGATGTGCTGCGATATATGCGCTCCAATGGTGCTGAAAAAGAAAGCACTAAGCTTGAGATGTTCGTGCAGGATGTTGAGATGGCGATACGGGCAATGCAACAGCAAATCACCCGATTCTTCGATGCACTGGCTGGTTATATCACGGATACAGGTCAGCAGAATAAATCACAGATTCGCCTCACACCGGCCAATCGCAAACAGAGTGAATTTCAGTTGGTCCAGGCTAAATGGCAGCAATTGGCTGAATTTTTCGATGTGATCGCTGATGCGATGAAGCATATTTTAGGGGTGCTCGGCGGCCTGAATGAGACAGCGCAACTGAATGACCTTGTATCGAGTCTGGCGGCTACAGCGCGCTACTTATCCGATAAACGTCATGAGCTTGATGCATTTTCAACTGAGCCGGATGATAACTGGGTGTACTGGCTACACTATCGGGGAGATAGTGGTTATATCGCGATTCAGATGGCACCACATAACGTCGGTCCGTATTTGAATGATGCTATTTGGAGCAAGAAGCAAACTGTTGTGATGACGAGCGCGACGCTCCAGACTGGTAATGGCTTCGCATATGTCAAAGATCGTCTGCATGCTAATCATGTTCAGACCGAGTCTACCGGCTCTGCCTTTGACTATAAGAAGTCGGCGCTGATCTTTTTGCCGGAAGATATTGCCGAACCGAACCAACCGAATTACCAGAAGGCCATTGAACGAGGGATTATCTCACTGGCGGCGGCATTACAGGGTCGCGTGATGGTGCTGTTTACAAGCTACAATCAACTGCGAGAAACGGCAGCAAATATCGCTCCGAGGCTCGCTCTGGGTGGTATTGTGGTCTATGACCAGGCGACAGGTAACAGCCAGGAATCCCTGCTGGATCGCTTCAAGAGTTCTGAGAAAGCCGTGCTTCTAGGCACACGCAGCTACTGGGACGGAGTGGATATTCCAGGTGATGACCTGAGTGCGCTGGTGATTACGCGCCTCCCCTTCGCTGTTCCGACCGATCCCGTGTTTGCGGCGCGATCCGATACCTACAGCGATGCTTTCAACAGCTTTGCCGTACCGAATGCTGTTCTACGGTTCCGTCAAGGATTTGGGCGATTGATACGGACTCGCGATGATCGGGGTATTGTCGCGATTTTCGACAGCCGAATTATTCATAAACGATATGGAAGCCAATTCCTGGAAGCCTTACCTGACTGCACGATTGAACGCGGTCCGTTGGACAATTTACCCGATGCAGCGCAGAAGTGGCTCGACAGATAAGTAACCGAACAACAAAGTAGCTGAGGTAATTGACTCATGCAGACACCTGCTGGAAAAGAATGCAGACATTATTATCAAGATTTCCATCGTGGCAGGAATATTCAGGAGTGCCGCCTAGCTAAAGTGAACCCAGCCAGCGAACGCTGGCATCCGAATGATTGCAGCAAGTGTCCTGTTCCCGACATTCTTCTGGCCAATGCGGACCCTAATATGGAACTGAAGTTGACGATCAAACGCGGATTCCTGGGTTTTACCCGCACTCTGGATGTGAAAGCATTTGACAAGCGCAGCGGGGACCCTATCGCTGATCCGTATGTGGGCAATCTCAATCGCGAAGATAACCCTGGGCTGGAGATATTCCGCAGGGCGCTTGAAGACAACGATGGGCCGTCACCTGATTAATTGTCTAATTGGTGTCGTGCCCATTCACGTAATACATGTAGTACATAATGTCGAGGTTAGCACAATTTAACACGGGATTATGGTGATAGTATTAGGGTTGTGTCTATTCAGAAATGAGCCTCATGCGTAGCGCTATGGAACTCCCCAGATTTCTTAAGTAAGCCTGATTTTTTCAGAATTCAACACTGTGCTAATATGACATTAGTCTGCATATAAGCTGTGGACTATGGCGTGAGAGCTTATGGCTAGGGGACATTCTGTGGCACTACCAGCGCAAATCCTATTTGCATCTGAACAAATTTATCAAGCAGAGCGCATCGTTAGCTTTCTCCAGAAACGGGGATTTGTGGTGGTTGTGGTCGATGAATTCGACCCAGAATACGATTGGAATGCTATTGACGCCATCATTTGCGTCCCCGGAATTGTGACACAGCAACTCTTTGAAGATTTGCGAACGTCAGATGATCGTCCTCTGCTGGTATGGGTGACTGACGACCTTGACGAGTACTTAGAAAACAACCATAGCATTGCCGATCTCATTCTCCCAAACCATCCTATCTATGTTGAGCAGCAACTCGAAATTATGCTTTCGTCACAAGTGAATATGAACCAGATCAGGGAGCAGTTGGACCAGCAACTGAAACGGCGCGAAGAGATCGAGTTGCTAAAAAATGCGATTGTGCGCAATGTCTCACATGAAATGCGCACCCCCCTGCTACAGGTGAAAGCGGCGGTATCGCTCATCACAGAAGAGATTGGTACGGTACGACTGGCCGAGATGGCAACGAATGCCATGACGCGCCTCGAAAGCAATATTCAAAATGTGACGATGCTCGGCACCAGCCTCGATATTGAATTGAAGCCGATGTTCCTGCCTTCAGCAGTTGAATCAACCATCAAGAGCCTGGAACGCGCAAAAGGCTCAAAAGACGAAACGAACCGGATTCAATTACTCATTGAAAAAAATCTTCCGCCAGTACTAGCGGATAAGGTCGGCATTTCGACGGCGATCCGGCTGCTGATTGAAAACGCGCTGAAGTTCAGCGACGATAACGTTGATGTGATTGCACGGAAGAAAGGTGATCATGTCTATGTTGCGGTACAGGACTATGGCATCGGGATTGCCGAAGAAAAACTGAAAGACATTTTCGACCTGTTTTTCCAGGTTGATGGCTCGACCACGCGGCACTATGGCGGTATGGGGATCGGCCTGGCCCTGGTGAAGCTCATCCTAGAACATCACAATTGTGAAATCTTCGTCGAAAGCGAGCCTGGTAGAGGTAGTATTTTCTACTTTTTCCTTGAAGTTGCCGACCAAAATAGGTTATTCTCCTAATCCAGAAGCACATTTTTCTACGTCAAAAGACATAACATGGAGTGCACATAAACGCGCAATGAGCAGACGCGCCCATTCGTTGACTTGCGCTCAAAATCAAGTAGAATAACGTTTAGATAGTTCTAAACGTAACAAATTAACACTGAATGAGAACAGTGACCACGCATGACTTCACAAATGGCCCAGCAGCGTTTTTCTACAGAACAGGCGGCATCAGATATTGAGGCAGCTATAGAGGCCGTTGAGCGCGCTATGCTCGGCGTTGTCAACAGCCGTGTAACGGTATTACGAGAAGCGAGCCAACATATCCTTGAGGCAGGTGGTAAGCGCATCCGGCCACGACTGCTTATGCTGAGTTATCTGGCGCTGGGCGGGACAGATTACGATTATGCGGCACCAGCAGCGGCGGCTGTTGAACTTATGCATACGGCCAGCGTTGTTCATGACGATATTAACGATCATGGCGTTTTACGGCGTGGCCGCCCGTCGATCAATGCGAAGTGGGGCCGCACATTTGCACTGCTAACTGGTGATTTTCTGTTTACCTCCGTCTATCAGTTGATGGCGCCTTATGGAGCGCTCAACCAGATTTTAGCCGATGCCGCCACTGCCCTGGTAGAGGGCGAGACATTGCAGGCTGAAGCCGTTAAAAACAACGATTTTACGCGATCTAAGTATGCTGAAATCATCGCGCTAAAGACGGCTGCGTTGTTCCAGGCAGCGGGCGATTTAGGTGCCAGATTAGCCAATGCAACCAAGCAGCAAATCGAGGCGATGCAGTCTGCCGCGTACAATATCGGTCTGGCCTTCCAGATTGTGGATGACATTCTCGATATTGTGGGTGATGAGGCAACACTCGGCAAGACTGCCGGAATTGACATTGAGCAAGGCCGCGGATTTGTGAGTGCCCAGACGAATGGGCATCAGACTACCCATGAACATAAAGGCGACGTTTTTGAAAGCGTCAAAGCCAAACTGATGAAGGGTGATTATCTGGAAGAGGCACGTGCCCAGGCCAGAGCGCTCATCGAGATGGCGATTGAGCAAATTAAGACTTTGCCAGAATCGGGCGCGAGGCTGGCGCTCATCGAACTCGCCAATCAGGTGGTTGACCGCGACTTCTAACAATCAAAACACGAAATGGTGAACGCAGGCTCCGGCCTGCGTTTTTGTTTCGAATGTGTCCACGTTGGGCTAAAATGAACAACAGAGCCATGTATACAGCTCACACATTTAGAAAGGCACATTATGGTCATTAAGTTAGCGACCACAGAAGAAATCCGCACAATCGAAGCTGCTGCCGACAAAGCAGGCATCAGCTATCAGGAGATGATGGAACGCGCGGGACAAGCAGCAGCAAACAGAGCATTGGCCCTGCTCAGTGGCATTGAAAGCCCGTTCATTACAATACTCGTTGGCCCAGGGAACAACGGCGGCGATGGACTCGTGACGGGTTTGCTTATTCAGCAGGCCAATGAGAATGCCGAAGTGCGCTTTTACCTGCTTAAGGAACGCGCAAAAGACGATCCCTTTATTGCCGTTGCCAAAGAAGCAAATATATTCATCGCCCTGAGCGAAGCCGATAAGGACAAGCGGCTCTTGCGCAATATGGTGGCGCAATCGGACATGGTAATTGATGCGCTTTTTGGCATTGGCATCAAGCTGCCTTTGCGCGATGAGGCCGCCCAAGTGCTGCGTGCTGTTCAGCGCGGTATTAACGAGAGCACAGGTCAAGCCAGCGATCAGTGGAGCATCAATCCATTAGAACAGCCTGCCGCATCGCCTAAAAAACCACTTATTCTGGCGATTGATGGGCCAAGTGGGCTTGATTTTGAGACGGGCGAACTCGACAGTGCGACTCTTTTTGCAGATGAGACAATCACTTTTATTGGCGCCAAACCAGGGCTAATCAAGTTCCCAGCGGCAGATGCTGTCGGTAAGCTCACAGTCGCCAACCTGGGGATTACGGATAAAGTCAAGCCGCTTAAAGCTGTCCAGAACACGCTGATGGATATGCTATCGGCAAAGGAGCGCATGCCGGCACGACCGCTCAATTCCAGCAAGCGTTCGTTTGGGCGGGCGATGGTGGTTGCCGGATCAATCAATTTCGTGGGGGCTGTGCATTTCTCTGCATTGGCAGCGTATCGAACAGGAGCGGGACTTGTCTCGATTGCGACAGCAAGACCAGTAACGGGGTTCCTGGCTTCAACGACACCAGAGGCAACATGGCTGTTACTCCCTCATGATATGGGGGTCATCTCTAAAGAAGCTGCGCCGATTGTGCTTGAAGAAATGGGCGACCGTTTTTCTGGCATGCTGGTTGGTCCGGGCCTCGGCCAGGAGGAAACGACGCAGGAGTTCGTGTATGAATTACTCGGTCAGAAATCCGGCGCAGCCGAGACGAAGAAACGCAGGCTCGGCTTTGCAGTTGCAGCAGACGACGATGACGAGAGCGAAGAAAATTCGACTCAACTGCCGCCGTTGATTATTGATGCGGACGGACTGAATGTACTAAGCAAAGACGAGAATTGGTGGAAACGCCTACCAGAAAATACGATTCTGACCCCGCATGTCGCCGAGATGTCGCGTCTTAGCGGTCTGGAAATCGAAGAAATCGAGCAAAATCGGCTAAAGATCGTTGCGGAAAAGGCAAAGGCATGGAAAGCTATCGTGCTGCTCAAAGGGGCGCATACTCTCATCGCTAATGTGGATGGCACCGTGACCGCCCTGCCCTTTAAGAACGACGCACTGGCGACAGCCGGCACCGGCGATGTGCTGTCCGGCATTATCGTGGGGCTACTGGCGCAGGGCGTTAAGCCCTATGACGCGGCCTGCCTCGGTGGTTATATTCACGGGCTAGCCGGGGAATTCGCAGCGAAAGATATTCATCCCCGGAGTGTGATTGCGAGCGATGTGATCGCGCATATCAGTGATGCGCTGACGGCCATCACACGATAAACGAACTAATCTTGCTGGAGGCGGCGTGCTGCCGCCTTCCCTTCTTCCAGACTGTCGTTGATGGTATCGCGTGGTTCAATCTGGCTGATAATCTGCTGGCGTACTTCTGCGCCGGAGCGACGCGAATTCCAGACACGGGCAAAACTGCCGGATAATGCCCCAAAGACGACTCCCCAGAAGACATATCCATCGTACCAGCGTTTGTTTGACGATTCGTTCATACTTAACTATCGCCCTTCTTGCTGCCTGGTTTTGCCAGACGGCGCAGTTTGAGCAGTTCCCGCAAGAATGCGAGCGCTCCCACGAAAAAGGCCTGAATCCGAACAAAGGGCTGCACGGTGTGTTTGCCAACAAAAGCAGTCGTGGCACGGACTTCGGCAAGAGTTGAGCGGGCATCATCGGTCATGGGCTTGACTTCACTACTGAGCAGATTTACAAAACGAGCAATCTGCAATACGAGAATCGCAAGGCCAGTTACGATCAGGATGCCATTGAGTGTCAGCACAATCAGGCCGAGATCACGGAAGTATTGCATCCTGATGGCCCACCACTCCGGATCGCCAAAGAACACAATGCCCAATGCGATCAGGAACAAAAGGATAACCAGCCCAATCGGGACGCCAGCCGCTAACATGACAATGCGGTTGAGCGTCCAGCGGCTAGCCGATTCTTCTTCGGTTTGAGCGGTATCAACTCCGTTGAGTGTCTCTTCCATTCTTACCCCGTTTGGTCAGTGTGTTCAGCGCCGCATCGAGGGACGTTCGCTTGAAAAGATGCGAGCTGCAATCAATGCAAGTAAAGCGCCCAGTGAAGCGGCAACAAAATTAATCTGTCCGATTCTAAGGACAGCAATACCCAGTAGATCGCCGAGCGACTGCCCCAGCGCGAAACCGATCCAACCACTGAGTAGATACAACGCCAGATAACGCGCACCACCGCCAACTATCAGGTGGAACGCTGCGCCAAAAAGTGTGGCAATCATAAAAGCAAAGACAAATCCAGGTCCGGGCATGTTGTGTTGCGATTCATCCGTTACGCAGTGTACAATGCATATGTCACTATAACATAAGCTGACATGTTGGTCACGATTCACTAACCAAGCATTCGAAAATTCTATTGCATTATGAACAATACGATTGACCACGCAATACTCGTCCCGGCCTATGCCAAAACGGTCTGGCAACATCTTAGCAACATGGAAGAAAACCCTTCGTGGCAAGCAGGCTGCGAGCGCATTGCGTACCTGAATAGTGTACGTGATCAGAAGGGGATTCGTTACAGAGCATTTGGCAAAGGGCGCAATGAGAGCGTCATTGAGGTCACTGCCTGGTACCCTGGCCTGGGGTATGAGTATGTGATTGTGGATGGATTTGACCACCCTAATCGTGGGCGGATCCGGTTACAGGAAGTGGCCGAGGGAACCGTTGTCCAGTGGACATTCAATTATGAGACCTCGGGACTCGTTGGCGGTTTGAGCAATTCGCTCAGCATCAAACGACGGGTGAATAACGAGGTCATTCACAGCCTGCAATCGCTGTATCAGTATATCGGGCAGGTTGCAGAAAAACCCGATACAAATCTGATTAAATCGATGATGCGTGATGCGCCAGACGCGACGGACAGAGCAAATTACCAGCCGCGTTATCCGTCTGCATTGGATGAGCCACTTGAACGGCCCACGCTGGAGGCTCCGAGGTCGGAGGCGTATGCGCGCGCAAACATGTCAAGAATTGATGATGTCGAGATCGATTTGCCAGATGAGGCTGAAGAAGCAGCGGACGTCATGTTTATGCGGCCAGGTGAACACGGTGGAATCAATATTGTAGAGCCGCCGCTTTCTGATGCGGATACCCAGCCTAATCCGGTTATTCAGGATGAAGATTTGGTGCCCCAAGCATCAGCTAATGCTGAGGCTATGGACGAAGCCCCTGCCCTATCTGCTGCGGAACCGGAAGCAAGCGACAGGTATGTAATCCCAAGGCCACCGTTTGAGCCTTCCATTGTTACAGACGATAAGCGATCTACTGATGAGCATGAAGTTGCTGATAGCGTTGAAACGCGACTCAGCGAAGCGGATGCTACCGCTCCTACTCGGCTGGATAAGCTGGAAGCCGCATCAAAGTCTTATCAAGGTATGGCTTCGTCACCACCTCCTGGAGATGATGATACATCGCGTGTGAGCGTGTTTGAGTTGTTTGGTCTGCAAAAGCCAAGCGAAACCCAGGAAATGAAAGCCATCCAAGATGCTCAGATAGAAGCACTGGATGCTTTGGAAGAAGCTCATGAGGAAGTTTTGTACGAGTTAGTTGACCGAGGCACAGGTCTGAGGATCAAGCTGCGGCGTGACCTGGTTAATGTGAAGTTCCCGCACTAAAGTGGTGCGCTGTAGGAAAACGCAAAACGGCACTTAATGTGCCGTTTTTGGGGTGGATGATGGGATTTGAACCCACAACGTCCTGAACCACAATCAGGTGCTCTGCCATTGAGCTACACCCACCATAACTGCCCGACAGTATAGCATGCTCCAAATCTGAAATCCAGATGTGATTTCAGATATTCATCGCAGAATTCATCAGGTTTTTCGCAAAACAATCACATATGCCTGACTATGAGGACAGTCAACGATATGTGTATCTACTTTATCGAAGGGGCTGTCCTGAAAAGCTGACAGGACTTCTTTAGCCGCCTCTTCTGACGCGCCCTGCCCGGTAACACGATACAGCCAGGTAAAAAACGCTTTGAAGGGTCCGCCACCAACAAAGACACCACTGAGCACGAGCAAGGCGTAGCCCTCGTGCGTAAGTACGCGATGAAATTCGTTTAGCGTACTTTCCTCAAAGACGAATGACGTGGGAAATGTACAGACAATCGAAGAAAATATACCTGTGGCAAATGGTAGTTGCTGGCCTCGACCACGACAAAGCTGTAATGCCAGCCCACGTCTTCGTAATTTTCTGTAGGTGATGTGGCCCATATACGGCGAGTAATCCAGGCCAATCACCTGATAGCCCGCTTGTTTGAGGTCGATGTGTAGATTGCCTGTGCCGTGAGCGACTTCAAGGAGTGGGCCATCGTCAGGAGGTGGCAAAAATTGGATGACAGACTGCTGCCAGCAACGCCATGCACCTAAAGAAACGACCCAACTCACCAGATCGTATGTAAACGCTAATTCGTTGTATAGCAGCCGAAAGCCAAAGCGGACCAGCCGCCACCAGACATCGGTGAGAAACCTCATTCTTTGAGGGCAGCGATCATTTTGTCGGGATAGTCGGTCATGATGCCATTGACACCCAGGTCGCGAAGCCGACGACCTTCATCGAGGTCATTGACCGTCCAAACATTGACGACACGCCCCTTCGCTTTTTCTTCACGCATCAGGTCAGCGTCAACCATCGTGTAGACAGGATGATAGGCTTCTGTTTGGAAGTCACCTAGCAGGGACAATGTGTCGTATGGAACTGTCGGTGAATATAGAAACGCAAGCGGCACCTCCGGCATAAGAGGACGACAGCGCTTGAGTACCAATGGGTTAAACGCGGATATGATGACTCGCTGCTGCATGTTGTGACGAGCAATACACTCAGTAACCGCTTCTTCAACACCATCCGTCTCAGGTGAATCTGATTTGATTTCTACATTGATGAGCAGTTGGGCACCAAATGCCTCAAAAATCTCATCGAGCGTGGGAATCTGAATGCGTGCATACTGCTCGTCAAACCAGGAACCTGCATCCAGTGCCTTGAGTTCAGCCAGCGTCATCTGATTAACCGTGCCGGTCCCGTTGGTCGTGTCATCGACGGTGAAGTTGTGAACGACCACAACATGGCCATCTTTGGAGCGATGTGCATCCAGCTCAATGGCCTGTGCGCCCTGCTCCAGGGCCAGTTCAAAGGCAGGCATGGTATTCGTGGGCCGGTAGCCCATTGCGCCACTATGACCATAGACCAATAACTCACCATCAAGTGCGGCTTGCAGTATGAGGTTTTGCATCGCATTCTTATCCTGTAGGTTTCTTAAGTGGATTAAGGGTGACCTGAAGCATGCCATCTTCAACACGTGTGCCGTAAAATGGCAAGTCAACTGTTCCGGCTGGCCCACCAAGGAATTTACCTGAGGTAACATCAAAACGTGCACCATGCCGAGGACACTTGATGACGGTTTCATCAATTAGCGGAACAGGATTACCGTCTGAATCTTCTGTCAGAATGTTGCCATCATGGGTGCAAAGGTCTTCAATCGCGTAGAAGCGGCCAGAAATGCAAAAAATCGCTACCCAGTGATCATTGATACCAAAGACTTCCCGATGACCTTCAGGGATATCCGACACCGGGCATACGCTGACATAGTCACTCACGAATTAGCCACTTCCTCAGTCTTCATCATCTTCAATACGTTCCCACTCACGCTTACCTAACCCACCAACGACAAGAACCTTGAGTGAAAGCAGCGCACATTTTACACGGTTTATGGTCAGGGGGATACCAATTTCGTCCAAGATTTCCTGCTTGTCGATTTTCAGGGCATTCTGCAAAGGCATACCAATCAGGCGTTCGCCAAGCATGGATGCCGATGCCTGACTGATCGCGCAGCCGTTGCCATCCCAACCAACTTCCTGGATGATGCCATCGTCGTCGATGCGGAGCGTTAGGCGGAGGCGATCTCCACAGAGCGGGTTGTGTTCTTCATGATCGAAATTGTTGGGTTCGAGAAGGCCCCAATTACGGCCGTTCTGAGCGTGATCCAATATGATTTCGCGATACAGATCGTGCATGAGATTGCCTCATCGCAATGTTCGTTGGACGGTGTAGAGAGCCTCTATGAGGACATCTACTTCGTCATAGGTATTATACAGATAGAAACTGGCACGGGACGTCGCGGAGACGCCAAGCTCGGTGTGTAGTGGCATGGCACAGTGATGCCCAGCGCGAACAGCAATGCCTTCCGCGTCAAGAAGTTGGGCAACATCATGAGCATGGGCACCCTCCACCACGAAGGCAGCGACGGCACTCTTCTTATCCGCTTCTGGGCCAAAGACAGTCACCCCAGGTACTTCACTTAAGCGTTCCAGCAGGTATGCTGTCATCTGCTGTTCCTGCGCGTGTATTTTGTCCATGCCGATGGCTGACAGGTAATCAATCGCAGCACCAAAGCCAATCGCTTCCGCAATGCTGGGCGTGCCTGCCTCGAACTTGTACGGCAAGTCATTCCAAGTGCTGCCCTCAAGGGTAACGGTTGCAATCATATCACCCCCGCCCATCCAGGGAGGCATTTTTTCGAGGATGTCGCGCTTGCCGTACAACACGCCTATGCCGGTTGGGCCAACCATTTTGTGGCTACTGAATACCAGAAAATCAGCGTCGATGGCTTGAACATCCAGCGGCAAATGCGGCGCACTCTGAGCAGCGTCAACAAGGATCAGGGCACCTGCATCGTGGGCTTTTACAGCCATATCTGCCACAGGATTAATCGTCCCGAGCACATTTGAGACATGTGCTACCGTCACCAACTTGACGGGGTTCTCTCGCAGGATACGCTCGTAAGCTGCCAGATCAAGCGTGCCATTCGGGAGAATCGGTATATACATAACCTTGACGCCAATTTGTTCACTGAGAAGCTGCCAGGGCACGATATTGGCATGGTGTTCCATCACCGTAGAGAGAATCACGTCGCCTGGTTTAAGGAAATTACGCCCCCAGGTCTGTGCGACCAGATTGGTGCCCTCGGTTGTTCCGCGCGTGAAGATGATCTCACGGCGGCTACCTGCATTGATGAAGTTGCGGACCTTTTTACGGACGCCTTCATAGGCCTGGGTCGCTTCTTCACTGAGCTTATGTATGCCTCGGTGCACATTGGCGTTGTATGTCTGGTAGTAATGCTGGATAGCTTCAATAACCTGGTAAGGTTTTTGGCTGGATGCGGCGCTATCGAGGTAGATAAGTGGGACAGCATCGTGGTGATACTGATGCAGAATCGGGAAGTCTTCCCGGATAGCTGCGATGTCATAGATGTAGGTGGGGTGCGTAATCATGGGTAATCCTCAAGAGAATTGCGCCTAGCATAACAATAGTACAGAAAAGAAAAGGCGCGTCCAGTTGTTGGCGCGCCTTCTCATGAATTTTCAGGACATTTAGCCTAAGATTTTGGCTTCGATCTCGGCTTGCAGACGTTGGCGAACGCGCTCAAACGGGATGCGTTGCAGGAGTTCGTCGAAAAAGCCATCAATGACCATCAACTGGGCCTGCGGGCGTGGGATACCACGTGCCATCAGGTAGAAGATGAGTTCTTCTTCCAGTGTGCCAAATGTCGCCGCATGCGAGCATGCTACATCGTCAGCTTCGATTTCCAGACCAGGGATGCTATCCATGCGGGCATCCCGGCTGAGGACGAGATTGCGGCAGACCTGATAGCCGTCGATTTTCTGCATCTTGGGCAAGGATTTAATCATGCCCTGCCAGAGTGTGCGCGCCTGATCTTTGGCAGCACCCTTGAAAAGCAGGTCCGATGTAGTCAGCGGCGCATTGTGGTTCTGCTGTGTATCCAGGTCAAAGAACTGGTTTTTGTCGGCGAAGAAGAAGCCAGATACACGGGCATTGGCACCCGTGCCAACGATATCGACCTCGATGAAAGCCTTTGTCAGGCGGGTACCCATGTTACCAATGACCCAGTCCAGATTGGCCGAGGCACCGACCAGCGCACGCTGATGGCTAAACTCGTAGGTTTCGCGGTTCCATTCCTGGAGGGCCACGTAGCGCAGATTAGCGGCATCACCCACGATCAACTCAGTGGCACCAACGTATGACGAATGGGTTGGGCCTTCGGCAGAAGCATAGTCTACCTGGACAGTCGCCTGAGCATTTTCTTCGACCACGACCAGAACATGTGCCAGATGGCCACCGGACTGCTTATTGTACATAACTGCATGAATCGGCAGTTCGGCGACGACACCTTTGGGGAAATAGATCAAAATACCATGATCCCAAAGTGCGGCATTTAGCGAGGCAAATTTACCATCTTCAGGTTTAACGGCCTGCGTCATCAGGTACTGCTTAACGATATCTTCGTTCTCTTTTACAGCCGCGCGCAGGTCTTTGAAGATGATGCCCTGGCTTGTGAGTTCGTCGGCGACTTCGTTGTGGACGAGTTTGCCATCTACAAAAACCAGCAACCCGCCCTGCCTGTCACCGATGAGCGGCTCAAGATTTTTCTGGGGCACATCGGCAACAACCGCACCATTGGGCGTCACTACCGTGGAAGCATCCGTCCAATGAATGTGGCTGTAATCCGTCCGGCGCCATTCTTCTTCCAAGCGCGGCATCGGGGTATTTTCGTATAGGTCCCAGGCGGCAAGCCGGCGATCTTTAAGCCAAGTGGGTTCATTGTTGCTGGCAATGAGGTTTTCGACATCAGATCGGCTATAGGCCGGGATATTATCAACTTGTGAGCGTCTCTGTACTACCACCGCTCGTCTGCTCCTTTGATTGTTCGGGTTAAGTTGCACCCGCGAATATTCGTGTCTAGCCGATTGAGCCTTCAAGCTGAATCTGAATCAGGCGATTCAGTTCCAGGGCGTATTCCATCGGCAGTTCTTTGACCAGCGGTTCCAGGAACCCATTCACGATCATGGCATTGGCTTCGTCTTCGCTGAGGCCGCGACTCATCATATAGAAGAGCTGATCTTCACCGATCTTGCTGACGGAAGCTTCATGCCCCATCGTCACATTTTCAGCTTCGATCTCAATCGTGGGGTAAGTATCGGAACGACTGTCTTCATCCAGCAGCAGGGCATCACAAACGACATTGCTGCGGCAATTCTCGGCCCCGTCGGCGATCTTCAGCAAGCCACGATAGCTGGCACGACCACCATCTTTGCTGATCGATTTGCTGATAATCTGGCTGGTCGTATTCGGGGCAAGATGCGTGATTTTCGCACCCGCATCCTGATGCTGACCCTTGCCTGCGAAGGCAATCGACAGCACTTCGCCATGCGCACCCTCACCTTTGAGGATGACAGCCGGATATTTCATCGTGAGGCGGCTACCAAGATTGCCATCGACCCATTCCATGGTCGCGTTCTTCTCGGCGACAGCGCGCTTGGTCACCAGGTTGTAGACGTTGTTCGACCAGTTCTGAATGGTCGTATAACGGCAGCGACCACCTTCCTTGATGATGATTTCAACGACTGCACTGTGGAGGCTGTTGCTGCTGTAGATCGGCGCCGTGCAGCCTTCAACGTAGTGCACATAAGCATCTTTATCGACAATAATCAGGGTGCGCTCAAATTGGCCCATGTTCTGGGTATTGATGCGGAAGTAAGCCTGTAGCGGCATTTCCACATGGACACCTGGTGGCACATAGATGAAGCTACCACCGGACCATACAGCCGTGTTCAGGGCCGCGAATTTGTTGTCATCCGCCGGAATGACCGTTGAAAAGTATTCCTTGACCAGTTCGGGGTACTCACGAAGACCACTATCCATATCAAGGAAGATGACGCCCTTGGCCTCAAGGTCCTTGCGGATATTGTGATAGACCGATTCGCTATCATACTGCGCGGAAACGCCCTGGAGGAACTTCTGTTCCGCTTCCGGGATGCCCAGTTTATCAAAGGTATCCTTGATTTCCTGCGGGACCGCATCCCAATCGGCTTCTGGGCGCTCGGTTGCGCGGACGTAGTAGTAGATGTCGTCGTAGTCGATCTGGTTAAGATCACCACCCCACTGCGGCGTCGGCTTGGCCATAAAGGTATGATAGGCCTGGAGACGCACCTCAGTCATCCATTCGGGTTCGTTTTTCATCGCGCTAATCTGGCGGACGACGTCTTCGTTGATGCCCTTTTCGCTTTTGAATTTGTATTGGACATCATCATCGTGGAAGCCATATGCTTCTTCATAAGAACGGTTTAGCTGCTTAAGCGCGGCTTCTTCGTCTGTCAGTTGTTTATCACTGGGTACATAGTCAACCATTTTGATCCTCTGTTTCTTTAGCTGCGGGCGTTGATCGCTAATCCAGACGCAACTGTGACAATACAGATGCGAGTAGACCAGCAGCGCGATTAGGACTGGGCGACTGCGTACTTCTCGCGAATCCAGTCGTAGCCATTCTCCTCAAGCTGGAGTGCCAATTCTGGACCGCCACTTTCAACAATCTGTCCAGCAAACATGACATGCACATAGTCTGGTTTGATGTAGTTAAGCATACGCTGATAGTGGGTGATGACCAAAGCGCCCATGTCGGGACCCGTCAACTTGTTGACGCCTTCAGCGACAATACGCAGAGCATCGATATCCAGGCCGGAGTCCGTTTCATCGAGTACGGCGATCTTGGGTTCAAGGGTTGCCATCTGTAGCACTTCGGCACGCTTCTTTTCACCACCGCTAAAGCCTTCGTTCAGATAACGACCTGCAAAGCTGTGGTCAATGCCGAGCAGATTCATTTTTTCTCGCAGGAGGCGTGTAAACTGCGGAATCGGCATGCCTTTTGAATCGGGGTCCTCATCCTTCAAGCGGGCGTTGATGGCGTGACGCAGGAAATTTGCGAGTGTGACGCCAGGAATCGATACGGGATATTGGAAAGCCAGGAACAAACCAGCGCGACTGCGCTCGTCGGCTTCCATTTCCAGCAAGTCATGTTCACCAAAGAGGACCTGACCCTCTGTCACCTCATAGGTAGGGTTGCCCATCAATACATTGGCGAGTGTGCTCTTACCAGAGCCATTAGGACCCATCAGCGCGTGGATTTCGCCTTGGCGAATCGTCAAATTGACGCCGCGCAGAATGGGTTGTTCATCACCCTCTACATGGGCATGCAGATTTCTGATTTGCAACTCAACTGCCATTATGCAGCCTTTCTTCTTATCTGATTTTAAGGTCAGTTAAAAATTATCTGTACCCTGCGGTTAATCGGACCCAGTATAGCAAGCGGGCTATGGGGTGTCAATAATGATGATCGCTATCTGATTAATTGCTCATATGCGATAATATAGGCGCTGAGAAGCGTACCCGTTTGAGCAATGATTTGATGCTGTCAAATTGACTTCACTTACCCCCTATGCTACCCTTTTGCAATGTACCTGGACGGAGAAAACACTATGAGCGACACAGACATCACCGCAAAAAACGAAGGACTGTGGGAAGCCTTGCGTTCGGTAGTAGACCCAGAAATCGGCATGAACGTCATTGAGTTGGGCCTGATTCGTGATATAGATATTCAGGATAGCAGCGCGCATATTCTCATGATTATGACGACGCCGTTCTGCCCTTATGCGCCACAACTCCTAGAGCAGACACGTCGTACGGCGCAGGATTACCTGGGGGTACCGACAACCATCGAGATGGGCATGGAAATGTGGGACCCCAGCATGATGGAAGAAGGCGCTGCGAGCGATTGGGGCCTTTTCTAGGTCGTCAGCGAGCAAAAAGTAAAAAGCGACCTGCCAACAGGTCGCTTTTTTGTTTAAGGGCGGTTGCTCTGGATGAACACTTTGGGATCGACATAGTGCTTTTTGAGGCGAGCCAAATCCATGCCGGGCCAATCACCAGGACTGAGTTCTAGCACGGTTGTTGCAACCAGGTCAAAGTGCAGGTGCGGAATGAAGCGACCACCACCATCGCCAACTTCCGCAATTTGCTGGCCGCGTTTGACACGATCACCGACATTGACGCGGACGTTCTGCATATGGCCATAGCGGCTATACATGACGCGACCATTGGTTGCTTTCAGCGGGTCGTGGCGGATGATAGTGATATTGCCCCAGGGGCGCAGGTCCGCCTGATAAACGACGACACCACTTGCCGTTGCATAAACTGGCATGCCACGATCTTCATATGGGCGGCCAAAGTTGAGATCGGCACCGGTATGATACGCCTGACTGGGTGTGCCTTCAAAGTAGAGTTGGGCATAAGGACTGGCATCCAGCCACCCCTGCGGCCATACGCGCACAGCAAGACGCTCATCTTCGGTCCCTACGGGCGAGTCGAAGCCGTCCGCAACATAAATGCCATTAATGATGTCTGGACCACTACTACCACCGCTTGATCCTGAGCCACTATCCGAACCACCGCTGCCACCCGATACCGTGATAATGCGGCGGAAACGAACAGCATCGAAGGCAATTACCTTATCTGATTCGCCTGTGACATCATTCAGGAAAACTTTGCCCGCGTTGAGCTGACCTTTTACCAGATCGAAAATACCAATGGTCACCCACTGGTTACGGTTCTGCCATTGGTTAATATCGACAACAACTTCCGTATTGGTGCCGCGAATACCATGAACCTTGTAGCGGGCTTTGGTTGTCGTGGCATTGCGTGTAGGGACAAATGTGGCGATTTCGTAACGACCTGATTCAGGAAGGTCTGTTTTCCATTCGACCCAGACCTTGCTGATATTGGTCTCGGTCTTTTTATAGAGAACATCCCAATTCCATGTGCCCTTAAACGAACTGAATTCCTGGTTGCCTGTATAGCTACCACTGCGGAAGCCAGGACCATTAGGCACAACAATCACTTCATCGGAATAATGCTCTTCTTCTCCTGGCGGTGGGTCCGAAGGCGTTACGGTCACAGGCAAGTTGACTGCACCATATTGGCCGATAACACCATAGCGCCACCAGCTAAGCCCTGGGTTCTTGTGACGCTCAGTGGCCAGTGTGTGCGCTGTGACTTGCTCTTCAAGGGGTGCATCACCCTGTAATGCGGAGATGATCGGGCGGCCATAGGTTGCCCAGGTATCCATCATCTGCTGAAGGGTTTCTTCCGGCGTTTTGCGGAATGTGTACCAATAGCACTGCGGATGAATACTATCTACAAAGGGATACCATTCATCGGGGAAGATACTGCTATAATGCCAGGGACGCGGGTCCATGCTCATGCCGATGTGAAAACGCGAATCGTTGATGAGTTGGCGAACGCGCATCATGAATGGGCGTACCGCTTCCGCGCCTCCTTGCCAAAAGCCAGCATAAGGTTCAACATCGAGGATCATCGACTTGACACCAGCGTTATTGCAGGTTTCAGCGACAATGCGCGCTTCGTTTTCGATGTCTGTTCCAGTGGGAACGCACCAGGCATGCAGTTCGAGGCCATAATTGCCGAGGGTACTGGCCCAGCGTGTCAAATCTGACGAGCCATTGACAGCCATCTGGCTGCTATCGAACCTCCCCTGCCAAAATGGACCGTCGCTTGTCTTGACCCAGATTTGCTTAACATTAGGGGCAAGCCGCTTGATGTTACGGGCAAATTCATCAATGGTACTCTCCGCAATGCTGTCACCTTTCCAGTGCCAGACAGCGACAGCCCCATCGTAGGGGGTTGTGACCTGATTGTCTGGTGTACCACCGACGACAGCCTCAAACTCGACAACGCTGCCCGCGACCCATCCACCGACACCTGAATACTCAACCCAGTACCAACTATCACTCGTGCGTGTCTGGGGATAGTAGATACACAATGCCAGGTCGCGAAGGTCACCAATATCACGATACTGGGTACCTGGCCCAGTACGGATGTTGGCATAAGCCGATTTTGTATTGGCAATGGCTTTTTGAGCTGGACCTGGCGAACTGGGTTTCGGTACGGACGCGGAGCTACTCATCGCGCTTTCCCTCTCGATCAAATGGAGATTTTAATAAGGGTATTTCTACTTAGCGCAATCGGCGCACAAACGAAATTGCAACCTAACTATAGCATAGTTCCGTTTAATGAAACGCGAATCGAAACAGAAATTCCCTGGAAATACGTTAGACAATTGTGATGCCGGGTGGGCCTTCTTTTGCTATACCGATGTAATAGGCAGGCACATCACGCGCAATCAGATCGGAGAACAAGGCGTCAGAATCATCAGGATGAACGGCCATGAGCAGCCCGCCAGATGTCTGTGGATCGAAGAGCATCTGCGTCTGCCACCAAGCGAGATTAAGGGTATCGGTCAGCCATTGTGAGAAATGAACCGCATTGCGTGAGGTTCCGCCGGGGAATATCTCGGCTTCACCGTATTCCATTGCTCCAGGATACCAGTGAAGGCTGTCGAAGGCGATTTCAAAAGATACGTTGCTCGCTTCAGCGATTTCGTACCCATGACCGATCAGGCTATAACCTGTGATGTCCGTCATCGCATGCACACGATGCTGTTGAGCCAGTTCGGCAGCATCACGATTAAGCTGCATCATACCGTGAGTGACCTGAGCAATGTGTTCGTCAGAGGCAACGCTTTGCTTGAGGGCTGTCGTAATGACACCTGTACCCAGCGGCTTCGTCAGGATCAGTCTGTCGCCTGGTTGGGCACCTGATTTACGAATGATCTTGTCCGGGTGGACCTCACCCATAATCGATAAGCCATATTTCGGTTCTTTGTCGGCGACGGTGTGGCCACCCGCAATAACCGCCCCGGCCTGCTTGACGACATTTGCCCCACCCTGCAGGATGTCCTGAAGAATCTGCATATCGTAGCCATCCGGGAATGCAACCAGATTCATGGCCATCAGGGGTCTACCACCCATCGCATAGACATCGCTGAGGGCATTGGCGGCGGCTATGGCACCAAACGCATAAGGATCATCGACCACTGGAGGAAAGAAATCGGCAGTCTGGATGATGGCACGTGACGCATCGAACTGATAGACGGCTGAGTCATCAGGTGAACCGAGACCGACCAGAAGTTGCGGGTAGTCTTCATTATTGAATGTTTTGACTAATGGGCGCAGGACCTGCGCCAAATCGCTCGCACCGAGCTTAGATGCTCAACCAGCGCAAGATGCAAGCGATGTCAGGCGAATTTGTTCGCGTGTCATCCAGAAACCTTACAAGAACCGTGTGAAACATTGACGATGAACAGTATAGCATTCCAGCGATTCTGGCCAAGAGGACAAATTAGCCATTTTCGCAGTTAACAGCCTTCCATCTGCATTGAATTCTGTTATACTACTGGGCGTTGACGGGGCGTGGCGCAGCCCGGCTAGCGCGCTTGCATGGGGTGCAAGAGGTCGTGGGTTCGAATCCCGCCGCCCCGACACAGAAACTCTCGCAGATGCGGGAGTTTTTCATTTGTGTTTTTGTTCCATAAAGTTTGGCACATAGCTGGTATACCATGCTGTTGAAAGTGACATTGAGAGGCATAGTCTTCTAGGCTAAAAGGGCTAAATGTGTTTTTATCATCAAAATCTTCAAAACATCTTCATATTCTTTGGGTACTTTCATAAATAGTCGTCATACCACGAATGTGGTATAAACATGTGCGCGCGAAGCGCAAAATAAATTCATGTTGTTCGCAAGGAGCACACATATGAAGCGGTTTACCCATTTATTCATGGTGGGTGTTTTGCTTACGCTTGTTTTGGCGTTAGTAGGCCCTGCCGCAGCACAAGACGCTGCTAATACAGGTGGCGTTGTCATCGAAGGTAACATTGGTGGTGATCCAAGCACCTTCAATCCCCTTCTCGGTAGCGATACTGTTTCCTCTGATGTTTACAGCAAGATGTATCCAGACCTTATCGCCATCAACCCAGAAACCCTGCGCAGCGAACCGATGCAACTCGGCGGCCTGGCAGAGAGCTGGGAATATGACGAGACTGGTACTGTCCTGACCGTCCATCTGCGCCAGGACCTTGTCTGGAGTGACGGAACACCGATCACTGCTGATGACTACATCTGGGCAGCCGACGCCGTTCGCAGTGGTCTGACCAGTTCACCGCGTACCAGCGCTTTCACTTCACTGGCTGATGGCACCCCGGAATCGGGTTTCGTTGACAGCTATGAGAAGATCGATGACTACACCATTCAGTTCGTCCTGGGCCAGCCCGTCCGCGATGACGAAGGTAATATCACTGAAATTCTGCCAAACTGTGTTGCTCTCGACAGCATTTCTGACGTATCTGTTGTTCCGTCACATCTGTACGAAGCTGCCTTTGGCATGGATTATGCCGCGATGGACGAAGATCCTTTCTTCGTACCGACAGCAACCTTCGGCGCCTTCACAGATCCATTCTTCGAGGCTGGTGTTCAGGTCAGCATGCTTGGTGCACCTGAATACAGCGACGCTGTTCTGGGTTATGTGAATCCTTCAGAATACGTGCAGTTGTCTGTACCGGACACCACTGTCGAATACGAACGCTTCCTGGCTGGCGAGCTAACCTTCATTGGTATCAGTGCCGACCGTCAGAATGATTTCCGTACTCTGGCAGAAGAAGAAGGCTATCAGGTCTTCGAGTCCCCACAGAATGGTTACACCTACGTTGGCTGGAACCTGGCTGATCCGAGCAATCCGCAGCCCGGCGTTGATGAAAATGGCAACCCGATTGATCAAGGTATCCACCCGCTGTTTGGCGATGTCCGCGTTCGTCAGGCTATGGCCTACGCAATTGATACAACCTCGATGATCGGTACCCGCCCTGATGGTGATAACCCGGCAACCGGTATCCTGGAAGGTAACGGTTATCAGGCAGTGACCCACAACAGTGGTGAAGGCGTGACCTTTGTTGATCCAGGTCTGGAACCGTATGCCTTCGATCCTGAGAAGGCCCTGGAACTGCTGGCTGAAGCCGGTTGGTCTGACCAGGATGGTGACGGCCAGTTGGAATGCAACGACTGCCTGTATGCCCAACAAGTTGACCCGGATTACAACGGTACCCCGATGACCTTCTCACTGGCGACCAACGCTGGTAACGAAGTTCGCGAGCGTGTCGGCCAGACCATCCGCGAGCAACTGAGCCAAATCGGCATCACCGTTGAGTTCGAAGCCATTGACTTCGGCGCACTGGTAGACCTGCTGCTTTCCCAGACCCATGATGCTATCATCATCGGCTGGAGCCTCGGCCTGCCGTTCGACCCCGATGGCCGCTGGGCCTTCTCGGCTGAATCCGATGTTCCGGGTTCGGGCTTTGCTTACACCAGCTACGCTAATCCTGAATTGGATGCGCTCTGGGAAGAAGCTACAACCATCCCCGGTTGTGACCCCGAAGCACGTGTAGAACTGTACCAGCAAGCTATGCAGATCCTATATGAAGATCAGCCCTACCTCTGGCTGGTTATCAACAATGTTATGGCTGCTGCCCAGCCAAATGTTGAGGGTTGGGATCCGCTGCCGGCTGCTAATCTCTGGAACCTGGACGCCTGGCGCGTTATCGAAGACTAAGATGTAACAAAAGGAATGGCCATCACTCAGTGGTGGCCATTCTGTCCTTTATCCCTAAGTAGAACGGTAATTGAAATATGACGCGGCATATCATCAGACGCCTGTTGCAGGCGATTCCTACGCTTATTGGCGTGACATTATTGTCCTACATGATTATGTCATTTGCTCCCGGCGGCCCTCTTTCGTTTTTGGGCATTGCGAATCCGCAAGAAACGAGTGCAGAAACGGTTGCAGCCCTGGAAGTGAAATTCGGGCTGAGTGATCCCTGGTACATCCAGTACGGACGCTGGCTTGTTGGTACAGATATTCTGTTCCAATTGCCACAGGATGAGACGGCTGTAGAAGAAGCTGCACCAACTACCAACGCCAGTTCAGCCAGAACAAGCAACAGTATTCAAGGTTGTTCTGTGCTTGCCACACAGCGCCAAGGCATCTTACGTGGCGATTTCGGCTGTTCATTTAAGTGGCGTCGTCCAGTTATTGACCTGATCGCTGAACGCCTGCCAGCAACAATGGAATTGGGTGTCGCAACACTGTTTGTCGCACTATTCCTGGGTGTGCCGATCGGACTGCTTGCTGCGATCAGTCGTGGCAGTATATTTGACAATTTCACGCGCATTTTCGCAGTGGTCGGCAATGCTGTTCCAGCATTCTGGATGGGCTTAATGCTGCTACTGATATTCGCTTTCACGCTCGATATTTTGCCATCGGGCGGACGATGTGAGCGTATGCGTGTTCGACTAGAAGACGGTAGTTCCGGCGGGTGCGCCGATGTTGTTCCCATTTATAATCGGCTTGAGTACCTGATTCTGCCTGTATTTGTGCTTTCGTTGGGCGGTATCGCGGGCTACTCACGTTATATGCGTACATCAATGCTGGATACGATCAATAGTGATTATGTGCGCACTGCGCGCGCAAAAGGTCTATCAGCCCGTTCGGTTTGGCTGAACCATGCCGCCAGAAATGCCCTCATCCCATTAGCAACCTTCCTTGGACCAGCATTGGTCGGCGTGATCGGAGGTGCGGCCATTACCGAGACCATCTTCTCGTGGCCGGGCCTGGGCAGACTCATCGTTGAGGCTGTGACCAATCGCGACTATCCGGTCATTATGGCATCGGTCATCATCAGCGCCCTGTTGACGGTCGTTGCTTACATCATTTCCGATATTCTTTACGCGCTTTTTGACCCGCGTATTCGTTTCTAGTTTGAGGAGAAGAATCCTATGGCATCTAATGCAACCATCGCAAAACTAGAAATGGACGAACTCGATCAGCACGTGAAGAGTCGTTCTCACTGGCAGCGTGCTATGCACCAGTTGAGCCACGACTATCTCACCATCCTTGCCTTAGGTGTGGTGATCCTGCTGACGGTCCTGGCGATTTTCGCGCCGCAAATCAGCAATTATGTAACTGGCTATCGGTTTGATCAAGAAAACCTGTCGCAGACATTCTCGCCGCCTTCATATGAGCACCCGTTGGGTACTGATGAACAGGGTCGCGACCATCTGACACGCCTCATCTGGGGTGGACAGGTATCACTGGGCATTGCGTTCTTCGCCTCGATCCTGTCGCTAACCATCGGCGTTTCATTTGGGCTAGTCACAGGCTACTATGGGGGTATAGTGGATGATGTGATGATGTGGTTTATCACCACACTCAATTCCATACCGGGGCTGTTCCTGTTACTGATCATTTCATCCGTTTTAGGACCAAGTCCGGTCAACCTGATTCTTGTTCTTGGCTTCCTGGGATGGACTGGCACTATGCGCCTTGTTCGCGGTGAGACATTTACCCTCCGTGAACGTGAATTCATCGTGGCCGCACGGGCGATGGGTGCATCCGACTTCAGAATCATGGCTTCGCACATCCTGCCCAATATCATTTCGATTGTGATTATTACCCTGGCAATCGATATTGGCGTGCTCATTCTGGTGGAATCCGGCCTGAGCTTCCTAGGCTTTGGTATTCCGGCATTCATCCCAAGCTGGGGTAACATGCTCACCAACGCCCAAGCATACTTCCAGCGTGCCCCGCATCTGGTCATCATGCCGGGCGTTCTCATCACTGTCACGGTTTTGTGTCTGTATGTCATCGGCGATGGCTTACGTGACGCCTTTGACCCAACAGTCAACGACTAGACAATATACCGTTCTACAGAAAAGAAAAAACGCGGCTTATGGCCGCGTTTTTCATTTCCGATCCAGCCATTCTATTCGACTGGGACGACGTTGGCTGAACAGGAATTGTAGTTGCTACCAATGATGACACGATAGTCAGCCTGACGAGATGGATCAAGCTGGATCAGCATATTTTCAGGGGTTATGTTGAGCACGTGGCCGATGTCTACGTTCAGGCTGCCCTTTTCATCGCCGATCTGGTCAATGATTACGCTATCGGCATAGTCAGTGGCATCGGATGGGCCGTAAGCAATGGCATTGAATCCTTCCTCGCGCAAACGCTGAACAGCTACCAAGTCGAGGTCAGGCTTATCTGTGCCGTTATAGACGGCAATCGACGCCTGCGACAGCGACAGCCGCGTTGATGTCGGAGGCTGGTAAAAATCATAGAGCAGATCATGAATTGGCTGGTAGTTAGGCAGTTGAACCGCTTGCCCAGCATATGGGCCTTCAGGCGGCTGCCAGGGTGTCGTGTGGTAGGTGCGAATCATGGTATAGGATTTGATCCGGGCAGGGTCCAGCTCAAAGGCAATCGGAAGAATACTCAGCATGACATCAAGCGGAATATTGGTATCTACGACCTGAGTCACCTGATCCCAAAGTGTAGGCACCTGCTGGAGCGTGCCACTATCGAGGGTTTCTCTTAGAATTGCGCGTAAAAGCTGCTGCTGGCGGCGACCACGATCAAATTCATCGCGCGATGAATTACGAGTGCGAACATACCAGAGTGCTTCTCGACCGGACATACGGTAGTAGCCAACAGGCAGGGTCCACAGACCCGCTTCTTCATCGGCCAAGTAAGCGCCTTCCGGGATTTCGGTATCAATCAGGGCATAGTCCTGATAGGCACAATCTACTGCCATATCGACACCGCCCAGTGTATCGATGATATCGACGAAACCATCGAAGTTGACACGGGCGTAGTAGTGTACGCGGATGCCGAGATTGTAGAAGATGGTCTGAGCCAGAAGACCGAAACCGCCGTCCGTCCAGCCGAAGGCTTCACCAATGCCATAAACGGTATTGAGACGCGCCATTGTTGGCGTTGGCACGTAGACGAATAAGTCTCGTGGCAGGTTCAGCAAAGAGACTGTGCGTGTATCGAGATTGAGCGAGGCAACAATCATGACATCGGTGCGGATGGAGCCATCCTGGAAAAGCGAGTCATCACCACCCAGGAGCAGGATGTTTACCAGATTGTAGTCACGTGGTATCAGCGGCACCTGGGTCGGGACAAGAGTGCCACTGATGACCTGGCCTTCCTGCGCATTAGGCGGCACAAAGAAATCCGGCAGATCGACTTGAATATTACCATCGACAGGTGTTGGTGTTGGCAATACTTCTTGGACTGCGGCGGGCGTTTCTGTAGGGGCTTCTTCTTCTGAACCTGATGGCGTGTTTGTCACAAACTGGACAAGCTGGAAACCATCCTGGCGACGCACATCCTCAACAGGCGCGGATAGCGCCGTTGCGGTCGCGGCATAATCTGCACGACGGGCATCGATTGATGATGCCTGAGCAGATTGGTCATTCTGAGAAGAAAATACCTGCACTGCCGTCCAGGCGATTGCCACAATCAGCAGAAATGGCACAATTCGGAAAAAAAGCAGATTAGCGACACATCCCAGGCGGGATAGTGACCGTACGCGATTTTGGGTCATATGAATCTCTGTTGCGATTATCGACAAACAGAGCAAGTGTAGCGGAACATCCAGGATTTTTCGACCACCGCTACACCTATGCTGACCGCTGTACTATTCCGTCAATTATCCGAAATAGACGGGTATTTCACATGTCAACGGCTCATCCGGTTCGCTACGGTTGACTTTGACTTGCAGCCAGAAGACACCTTTACCAAATTCCATCGTGTCTATGGTCGCGATCTCGTCAAAGCGAACCGGCTCTTCCCCACTGATGACTTCGGTGTATACGTCGGCCCAATCTGGCCGGACCGAAAGGCTGTATGAGGTCATATCTGCGTCAAAAGCAGCACCAAAGACAACAAGCTCACCGCTAAGGGTATCGCGGGGTGCAGGCAGGATAATCAGGCTGCCAATTTCGGTACATCCAATCACCCGCAGTTGATCGTCACCACCAATGGCTGTCGGAAGAATATCGGACTCACTGGTGGGTACAGACGTAGACGTTGCCGTCGCTGTGGCTGTTGGTGTCGAGGTAAAGGTTGGTGTGGCACTTGGCGTAACAGTCGGCGTGTTTGTAGGTGTTGATGTAAAAGTCGGTGTCAGTGTGGGTGTATCCGTAAATGTTGGCGTGAAGGTCGGCGTATCCGTAGGTGTGGCTGTATGAGTAGCCGTTGATGTCTCCGTTGGTAATGATGTCGGTGTAGACGTCGCTGTCTCAGTTGGGACATCTGTCGCCGTACTCGTTGCCGTAGCTGTTTCCGTCGATGTAGGTTCCGACGTGAATGTCTCTGAAGGGACGACCGTATAGGTTGGCGTCGCTGTCGGAACGTCAGTTGGGGTTTCGGTCGCCGTGGCCGTGAAGGTTGGCGTGGCTGTTGGCTCCGGTGTGACTGTAAATGTCGCCGTATCGGTAGCGGTCGGTTCGGGTGTATTGGTCAGGGTCGCCGTTTCCGTTGGTGTTGCAGTCGGCTCCGGCGTATTGGTTGGGACATCCGTCGCTGTAGTGGTACTCGTCGCAGTTGGCTCCGGTGTGAAAGTTTCTGTAGGTGTCGGTGATGCCGTTGCTGTTGCTGTCGGAGTAAGTGTCGGTTCTGGCGTCGAGGTATAAGTCGGCGTTTCAGTAGCCGTTGGTTCCGGCGTAAACGTCAGGGTCGCTGTGGCCGTTTCTGTTGGTGCAGCAGTAGGTTCCGGTGTCGATGTACTGGTCAATGTCTCTGTTGCAGTCGCAGTTGGTGTCTCGGAAGGCACATCTGTTACAGCCTGAACAATTACTTCTACGGCTGTCTCTGTTGGCATGGCAGATGGCACGACCGCTTCTGTATTTGTTGGAGGCACCTCGGTCGGTACAGACTGTGTTTCGGTTGCAGTCGCTGTTGGCACTTCAGGCGTATCTGTCGCTGGGGGAACATCTGACGGTGGGATGGCTGTTTCTGTAGGTAGAGGCACATCCGTCGCAGGCAAGTCTGTGTTGGCTGGCAACGTCGCGTCGGCAACCGATTCAGTTTCCACAGTGCCAGCCGCGACAGACGTTTGCTGCCGATGTTCGGTATCAATTAACGCCGTCCCTGTCATTTCCGCATCCGTCAGACGCTGGGCGATAGCAACGTCATTCGTTTCTTCATCGACTGGCTGATAAGTCACCAGCATCGCGAATGCTAATGCCAGGATCAGCATGATGACCACTACCACCGCTACAATTAGTTCATTGCCCAGGTTACGACGCATCAAAATTACCCACCTGTCTAGTTCGCTGTCGCACGATTGCCTTCAATCGGGATGACGATACTCAGTTGGCTACCAATCCCCTCGAGAACTTCAATCCACAGCCGCCCATGATGGGCCTCTACGATGGCCTTGGCAATAGCCAGCCCGACGCCGGTATCACCGAGACCGGAAATCAGGGGATTGGTTGCACGATAGCGACGTTTAAACACATCGCTCAAATCTTCCGAAGCAACGCCCCCGCCCTGATCTGTCACGCTGATGAAGATACATTCCCGAAGATTTTCAGATTCATGAATCTGGTAAGAATCCTGGCGAGCGATGACGCTGATTTCTGAACCGGGCGGCGATGCCAGATAGGCATTGGTCAGTAACTGGCCAATGACTGTGCGAATGCCTTCTTTGTCCACGAGAATGGGCCCCATGTTGTCATCCAGGTCGAGATCAAGCGCCAAGCGCTTTTCCCGGAATTGCATATAGGTGCTGGTGATGACATCTTCAACGACCTGCACAACATTGACAGGCTCGATATGCAATTTAAGCTGTCCCGTGTCCAATGCCGTAATCTTGACCAGATCGTCAATCATGATTCCCATGCGATCAACACCGGTTGCCATACGCTCAAGGTAATTACGCTGGCGCTCGCCGAGGATGCCCGCATTTTCCTGCAATAAAAGGTTCAAATAGCCCAAAATCGACGTTAAGGGGGTGCGCAGGTCCTGGGCAAGGCTGACCATCATATCGCTCTGTTCTGGCGTCAATGCTTCGGTCATTGCCAGTGAGCCACTCTGAGACTTGAGTCGCGTCAACTGCTTTTCAGATTCAACCAAGCGAGAGCTGACATCGGCAAGCTGGCGCTCCAATTGACTACGCTGCTGCGTCAGTTCTTCGATCATGTCGCGGAGTGAGCCAACACCTTCTTCGCTCAGTTCCTGGAAGCGCGCACGGTTTCCCTCAGAATGTGCCAGCAATTGGTCACGTTCGGTCTGTAGGGCCTTGGTCTGGGCAACGAGTCGATCACGTTCGCTAATCAGGTCACTGCGCTCATTGGCCAGATTCTGAATTTCGTCACGAAGTCGAGTTTGTTCCGCAACGGACTCCTGAAGCTCAAGCTCCAGGCCAGAAGCCTGGGCCAATACACGTGCCCTATGATCTTTTACCGTATCCAGTTTTTCTTCAAACTCATCGCGCTCAGCACGCAACTTGTCGCGCTGGCGCATCATTGTATCGCGATCAACTGCCAGATTTTCTACTTGATTTTGCAGATTCGCGATCTGCTCGTCACGTTCTTTTTCCTGGCCAATCGAGGTTTCGTACGTTGTGCGCTCGTTAAGCAGCGCATCCCGCTCACGCTGAAGTTTATCTGTGCGTTCGCGGAGTTCGGCCCGCTGTTCGTAGAGTTGACCAATGAGCTGAGCCAGTCCACTCGTGCCTTCGTCAATGCCGAGGTCTGCTAACTGCGATTGTATGCCCAGCAAATTTTCACGAAGGTGATCACGCTCAATTTCAAGGCGTGAACGCTCCTCGATCATGTTATTGATCATTTCCTGAACATCCGTGCCTTCAGTGGCTGTCTGCTGAACGCGGAGTTCGTCCAACTGCGTCTGAAGCTCTTCACGTTCAGCCGTGAGGGTATCTTTTTCCTGTTTGAGGGTTTCCACAATGCGATCAACAACGACACGATTGTCTTCTGTTGTTGCGCTGCTTAGAGCCGTTTCGGCTTCTTTCAAGCGGCGGCGCAGTTCATCGCGCTCCTCGCGCAGGCGCTGCTGTTCTTCGTTGATAGCACGGATACGCTGAGAAACAGTCAGGGTTTCATCAGAGGCATCCAGCATATTCGCTAGACGGGTACGTTCATCGTCCAGCCTTAGCTTTAGCTCCATTACCTGGCGCGTTAATTCGCTAATTTGAGAGCGCGCCAGATTGAGTTCCTCACTTGAAGAGGCAGGCAGCGCAATGTCATCAAAGCGCATTTGTGGGGTTGAAGCTGCATCTTTGACACCTTCTAGCATGGCATCAATCGTTCGCTGTTCCGCTTGCAGACGTGCTTCTTTGGCTTCGTAGCTCAGTTGCAGCAAATCGCTAGCCATGATGCCAAAGCCATTAAGCAATTCAGCTTCGCCGCCGGTGAGTTCACGCTGCGCATAGGGCAAGCCAAGCATCAAAACCGCAACGACATCTTCATCACGCAGCAATGGCTGAAAGTAGATAGGACCGACATGCTCTATGTTCAGGCGTGTGTAGATATCCTGCAGTTCTTCCTGATTACGATCAGGGTAGAGCGCACGTTGGGTCTTGCGCTCGATTGCATTCATCAGCGTGGGCTGATTGCTGAGGTTGACTGATGTCGATGGAATTTTGCGTTTCTGAGTGCGATCATAGCCATCTGTCAGATCGGCGTAATTGACATCCTGCAAGCGAATGAGCGCTGCAACATCGCCACGACACGTATCCAGAACTACGGACACGATTTGCCGGGGGATAGATTC
Source organism: Anaerolineaceae bacterium (assembly GCA_020634165.1). GTDB lineage: Bacteria > Chloroflexota > Anaerolineae > Aggregatilineales > Phototrophicaceae > Phototrophicus. The sequence continues at coordinate 2,310,059 of JACKCF010000001.1, forward strand.
CGGGTTGGAGTCATCAAGGATGCGGCCCAATGCGCGCAATAGCTGCATTGATTGCGTTTCGCTTGGGCTGGTGGTACGCACACGGTCTTCGCTAGCAAGTGGCGTAATAACACGAGGGGTTCCCTGCCAAGAACGCAGCTTGTTAACAACGGCTTCCTGAATGCGGTATTGCGACAGCCTGTAAACAATGTATGGAGCAATCGCAAGCGCAATGACATAGGCAAGGCGCAAAATGCCAGGTTCATCACCGGAAACAGGCTCGCCCATCATCTGAATGATGCTGAGGACAAAGCCTGCCGCAATAATGCCCATCAGAGCGATTTTCAGGGGCGTATCAATCGCATAACGACTGCGCACGGTAAACAACGCAATCGATGCGATGCTGATGGCCAGCCCAGCGTAAACAAAAAACTGATGGAAGATGGTCTGGTTGAATTCGTTCGTCAGGTAGAGCGCGTTCCAGTTAGCAATCGAGGCACCAACGCCGAAAATAACCACGATCAAATACGCAATGAGCGGAATGCCGAGGTCGGTATCCGATGATGTTCTGCGCGTAAATATCCATGTAAAAACGCCAAGACTACCCAGAATGGCACCACGCTCAATAGGCGGTAGGATGAGTCGAGCATCAATCGTTGTGGCGATGGCAATCACAGATGCGATCACATAAATCACCCAGAACCCAACGATCAAGAGTACACCACGCGCATGAACACGCATTGGCGGCACATCCACACTGTTGAAAGAGAACCCATTCACGAAGAGCAGATTCGCCTGTAACAGTAAGATCACAAGCAGGAAGTAGATAATGTCGCCTGGTGACTGAGCAAAAAAGCCTAGAGCATCTAGTGAAAACACAGATGGATTCCCAATCGTGAGAAGAAGCCGAACATTTAGAGAGCAAAGATAATTAAAACAACAGTAAGTATATCATAACAATTACAAATGGTTTTGTGATAATGGCGCGATTTCCGGTTAGATAATGGTATGTTTTTTGGGCCTTACTTAGCTCAAATATCAGGGTACTATTGCTGCTTGACGCACCGTCAGCCAGCTATTAGACTGTCTGCCCACCATCTAAATTGCCTCCTGACCCGCTTCGTGCTCGTAGGAATGCTATGACCCCATCAAACTGGCAACAGCAACTAGCGAAATTCATCAAGCGCATTCCGGTGTTGTTTGGGCTGGCGTATATCGTATATCGTTTTTTCCAACCGAAATATACAATCGGGGTAGTTGGGGTCATCATCAATGATGAAGGTCAGGTGTTGTTTGTGGAACATGTCTTCCATCCGAAGAAACCCTGGGGGATTCCAGGAGGGTGGATTGGCCGTGATGAAGACCCGGCGGTTGCCGTTTTGCGAGAAATCACTGAAGAGTTACAGCTAGAGGCAAAAATCGAAAAATTGCTACTGACCAAGAAGACACAACGCCTGCATATCGATATTGCGTTTCTATGCAGTCCGGATGGTGAAGTAGGCAAACTCAGCTACGAACTCTTGCGATATGAGTGGCGACATCCTGAGGATATGCCACCATTACATGCGTTTCATCAGCTTGCTGTGGAAGAAGGTGTACGTGTGTTCCGCAGCCAACAAACAGCAAATCGCTGATACCAACTTGTCCATTTCAGGGTCCTGACTATGTCCTCCCGTTTGATGCGCCAACACCGCAGACGCCCATCCCTTGCGCTACCCCTGCTCTCTTTGGCGATGGTGCTGGGTGCGGGTGTGCTGTTCATTACAGAGTTACTTGGATTTACTCAGCGTGAGCAGCTCTTGTCTGCGGACCTCACGCTCGGCGGGGTGCCAGTCGGTAATCTGCCGTTGGAATTGGCTTCAGCACAACTTGAAGAAGCTTATGCCCAACCGATTGTGCTTTACTACAATGATTCCCCGATACTGCTACAGCCGGACACGGTGGGTTTTCGCATCAGTACGACGTCTATGCTGGCGGACGCTACCGCTGCCGGCGAAACTGGCGGCGGTTTCTGGACTCGCTTTGTCAATTATCTGCTGGGCCAGGAAGCCTCTGCCCGACGCGATATTCCTCTTGATGCCGATTATCAGGTGAATGCCGTCAGAACGGTGCTGGAAGACATTGCCGCTCGCTATGACCAGATTTCCGGGCAATCCGTTTATGACACCTCGACGCTCACAACCTTTGGTGGCGGTGGTGGCTATGAAATCGACATTGAAGCTGCCCTCCCCATGATTGATGCCGCACTGAATTCACCATTTGATCGTATTGTTAATCTGCCCATCACGGATCGGCAGAGCGGGATTGCCGATCTGAATTCGCTGCGCGATTTGATTATTAATTACCTGGACAACCGGGGCTTTATTTACGACGGCCAAACAACTGTCGCATCCATATTCATCCAAGACCTGACTACAGGTGAGGAAATTAATATCCTGGGAGATGTTGCTTACACGGCTGCCAGTACTGTGAAAGTCGCCATCAATCTGGCTTTCATGAGTGTGCTTGATAATGAGGTCACACAGGATGAGGCGTGGCTGATGGCAAACTCGCTTTTATGCAGCTCGAACTCAACATCCAACCTGATTATGTCGACGTATCTGGGCAACGGCGATCAATTTACCGGGATTGAGCGTGTGCGCGATATGATGCAGGATATTGGCCTGACGAACTCTTACCTACTATCACCATTGGTGGATGGCTCGCCGGATCAGGTGTTTGGGGCTGTGACACGGCCACAAACATCACCTAATCCCAACTTCAACACGGGGGCTGATCCTTACAACCAGACGACCGCCGAAGACCTGGGAACGTTGTTCAGCCTATTGTATGACTGCGCAGAATTCGGGTCGGGTCTCGCGTCGATTTATGAGGGAGACATCACCCCGCATGAGTGCCGACAATTGATCGAGCTAATGAGCGCCAATGATCTGGAAAGATTGCTACAGGGTGGTGTTCCGCAAGGGACACGCATTTCCCATAAGAATGGCTGGTTTGGAGAGACTGCTGGCGAAGCGGGCATCGTTTATTCCCCAAATGGGCGCAACTATGTGATTTCGGTGTTCTTATGGCAGGATACGCCGGAGGACTTCCAAATCTATGCCGAGCTTTGGCCGATCATCGAGGACATTTCCAGGGCCGCATGGAATCACTTCAATCCAGATCAGGCGCTGATCCAGGCACGCACTGACCTACCGACAGCGGCGGCGGAGTGCTCGACCCGTGATGCTGATGGCAATACAATCTACAACTATCTACCGCCTTATGGTGAGGTAGACCTCGATAATATCAACGGCTGGCGAGAAACACAGTAAATGCGCCTGGGATTTACTTGATGTATTTTGCCATCACAATCTGATTGCGGCCAGCAGTGGCTGTGTAGCTAATTGCATCCACATATTGCTTGACGAAATAGACACCCCAGCCCCCTTTTTCTCGCTTTTCAAGGGGGGTTTCTGGATCAGGTTCCGGGTTGTCGAGTGGATTATAGGAGGGTGCATCATCGGCAATGGTTACGATCACCTGTGTATCGTCACGGCGGACTTCAACATCGATGAATGCAAAGGATGTATCTTGCGGTGGATAACCATGTTCGACGATGTTAGTGACTAATTCCTCGACCGCGATCTGAAGCTGGTGAATCCCGTCATCGCCCATACCCATGCGCTGGGCCGCAGTGGCTACAAATAATACAGCCTGACGGACCTGCTCCATTGTAGCGGGAATTCGTATTGCGCTTTTGGATGAGGCCATAAGGGTCTCCGGCGCTAAAAACTCTCCGTTGTTGACGAAAAGACGAATCTATTTATTGGGAACTAATAGCTGGTAATGGCCGCGGACTGCGATTCGTAGATATTGAGAATAGAATCCAGGCCGGACATTTCGAGTACTTCCATCACGCGGTCCGATGGTTGGGCAATGCGCAGATCACCTGACGCGCGCTTGGTCCCTTTCAGGCCGACGACAATTTCACGCAGTCCCGCGCTGCTCATGTATTCCACATTACTCAGGTCCAGGACAAGATGGACTCGCCCCCCATTGATCTGTTGGCTGATAGCTTGGCCCAGTTCATTTGCATTCATACTGTCTACACGTCCACTGACTTCGACCAGCGTCACCTGCTGGTGGTCAGTCACGTTGATTTCGATCATGCCGCAGCTCCTCAGTAAGGTCCGTCGCAGTATACCATATTCTAAATATTGTTAAGCAAAAACCAATGGTGGCATGATACTATTGCAGGCAACTTTCAGAAAATTGAGTGTATCAGGTGGTTAGGTTATGGATTGGGGTTATGTAACAGCGGTTGCTCTGCTATTCAGTGTGTTACTTATTGCCACACAACGCATGATTGAACGGCATCGGCGATTCATGCGCGGTTTTGTGATTGTGCTGGCTGTCCTGCTGATGATTCGCTACACGCTCCAGTTAGAAAATATCGTCGCGTATCTCATTGCCCTGTGCGTCAGTTTTATATTCTGGCTGCTAATTGGCCGATACAACCCCGCGCCAACAGACGACAAAATCAAAGTGTTTGGACTGGATGACTAGGTAAAAAAAGAGCATGTCTGAGCATGCTCTTTCTTATTGATATGTCCCTGCATTTTAGCCAATGATGTTGATCGGGATGACGTCCGAGTTCTGCATCATGACGACGCTAACACGCGCCGCTACTGTCCGTGCAAGTTCGGCAAATGCCTGCCCAGGTGATGAGTCAGGATCAGTTGCGACAACGGGGCGACCATAATCGCCACCTTCGCGCACATTTGCAGCCATCGGAATACGACCGAGGAACGGAACATCGCGCTCGGTCGCAAACTCTTCGCCGCCACCACTACCAAAGAACTCCCCTGCCATATTTTCCACGACACCGAGCACAGGCACATCAAGCTGATCGAACATCGCGCTGGCGCGGAGAGCATCTGAGATTGCGACTGACTGCGGTTGTGTCACGATAATGGCACCTGCCAACGGGAATGACTGTGCCAGTGACAGCGGTGCATCACCGGTACCAGGTGGCAGGTCAACGATCATGTAATCAAGTTTGTCCCAATTGACATCGGTGAAAAACTGGCGAATGGCGCTGTGCAGCATGGGGCCACGCATAATCATAGGTTTGTCCGGGCTGGTCAGGAAGCCGGTACTCATAACCTGAACGCCATAGGATTCAATTGGCTGCATTTTGTTATTAACGACCGTAGGGCGACCTGTTGCAAGGCCGACCATCTGCGGCACATTCGGGTTGAGGATGTCGGCATCAATCAGGCCGACTTTTGCGCCTTCCTGGGCGAGTGCAACCGCCAGATTGACGGATACCGTGCTCTTGCCAACGCCGCCCTTGCCGCTCGATACAGCGATAATGCTGCGCATGGGGGCATTCAATTGGCCCTGAATACGGCGATCAACAGGTACCTGAGAATCCCACTTGATAGTGAGATTTTCAATACCAGCTACTTTGCCGATGACAGCATCATTACACAGGCGAACAAAGACGTCCTTAAGGGGGCATGCTGGCGTCGTCAACACGATGGTAAAACTCGCTGTGCTACCCTCTATCGAGAGATCACGAACCATATTCAGCGAGACAATATCTTTATGCAGTTCAGGTTCAATGACGGTGCTCAAGGCTGCCATCACCTGTTCTTTAATATCACTCATCAAAAGTACCTCATATCAACTATGTAGTGAATTACGTTGAAGCTTTACGTATGATAACCAGTGTATCACGCCAGAAATCACATGCCGATAGTCGCTACGTCACAGGCTTGCTATGTCATTCATCTGTGTCGTTCCCATAACATCTACAGAGGCATGATTCGATTTTCAGTATGTACTGCTTCTTGACGCTACACCTCAAGAGCAACTTACTTATTCTGTGCCTAATAAACAAAAAGCCCGGTCAAAAATGGCCAGGCTTTCGTAGTCATGCAATCAGAGAAAATTAGCTATCGGATTCCTCATCACGCTTGGCCGCGCGAGCAGCCTTACGACGGAGCGCCGCCTCACGGCGTTTGCGTTTTTCTTCTTCATCATCCTGGGCAGCAGCAGCGGGCTTAGGTGCCTCGGCAACAGGAGCAGGCGTTTCAGGAGCGGCTGCCGCTTCTTTGCGGGCACGGACGGCTTCGCGCTTTTCTTCGCGTGCTTCGGTTGCTTTGTTATCGCGGCTGGAGCCACCACGACGCGCTTCTTTCTGAGCGTCTTTGTGCTCCCAGCCACCACGCGCTTCGGCCTCTTCGACTGCGCGAGTTGGCGCGATGGTGTTCCAGTAACGGAATTCCTTGGACAGTTTGTCCTTGTCGAAAATGTGGTTGGTCGTGCGGTCGTAGCTGGCAAGCTCGTAATCATGATCCATCTTGATGGCATCGAATGGGCAGAATTCCGCGCAGAAGCCACAATTCATGCAGATGTCGATGTCAATGAAGAAGGCTTCTGGCTCTGGCACAGGGCGGCCTGTTTCAGGATCATTGCTACGCACAATCCAGATACACTGTGGCGGGCATACTTTGGAGCAGATACCGCAGCTTGTACACCAATCCTTGCCGGGACGATCTTCATGGTCGTAATTTTCAACGACGAGGAATGGCACAAAACGGAAGCGCTCCGGCATGGCCAGTTTTTCGTCAGGATACTGCACTGTAAATGCACCCTGCGCTTCCACACCCTGGCGAACCTCAAAATTATTGAGATCGGGCGCATATTTACGGAAGCCGTAGCGCACGTCATCCACATAAGTTTCAAGGAAATGGCGGAGTGTTACCCACATCCCCTTGGCAAAGCCTACACCATTCATAACCACCTCGTCGTTATTGCTAGCAAACGCCCAGCAAATTGGTTTCAAAAATCAGCGTTAGCGGTCTGTTTCACCCAGCACGATGTCAATACTGCCCAAAATGGCGACGACATCAGCAACTTTCGCACCCGTTGACATCAAGCCCAGTGGGGTGAGATTGATGAAGCTTGGGGCGCGAACATGATAGCGCCAGGGGTTGGCTGCCGCGCGTTTGTCACCTGCGCTGACGACATAGTAACCCAGCTCGCCCTTGCCATTTTCAACACGGCCATAAGCCTCGCCAATCGGCACTTTGCTGGAATATGCCGCATTGTTCTCATTCACAGGTTCGCCCTGCGTGTATTCAAGACGTGGCAAAAGCTGCTTGAGGATACGCACACTTTCACGCATTTCCTGCAAGCGAACTTTGTAACGTGCATACATGTCACCTTCATCCTGAACGGCAACATCGAAGTCAAGTTCAGGATAGATGCTGTATGGGTCTGACTTGCGGATGTCGTAAGCGACGCCACTACCACGCAGGACTGGCCCCGCCGCGCTGTAATTGATGGCATCTTCGCGACTGATGTAGCCGACGCCTTTAGCACGCGCCTGAATAATTTCGTTCTGGGTCAGGTACTCATCCACTTCATCAATACTACGCGGAATGCGCTCATTAATCATCTCGGTCAGGAACTTCATAGTGTTGGTATCGCGAACACGGTCATTCATGAGGTTGCTGACGCTGTGCAGACGTTCCGGCAGGTCAGCGAAGACGCCGCCAAAGCGCATGTAATTACACATCATGCGGCTGCCTGCGACTGCCTCGAAGAAGTCCAGGATACGTTCACGTTCCTGAATAAAGTAAAGCACAGGCGTGAAGAAAGCGCCCAGGTCGTTCAGCCAGAAGCCGATGCCCCACAAGTGGTTCACAATACGTGTCAACTCAACCATCAGCACACGGAGGACTTCTGTACGGTAGGTTGGCGGTGTGTATTTCGCTCCTAATGACAGAAGCTGCTCAACAGCCAGCACGTAACCGTGATTGTTGCCCATGCTGGAAATATAGTCGAGGCGATCTGTGAACGGAATGTTATGCAGGAAGGTATTGCGCTCGCCGATTTTTTCGTGATTACGGTGCAGGTAACCCATAACAGGTTCTAGCGCCGTCACAGTTTCGCCATCGAGTTCCATAATCATGCGGAACACGCCGTGCGTACTCGGATGATGTGGCCCCATGTTGACGATAAGCTGATCGGTACGAACGCCATTATGATCGACGACATGTTCTGTATCTACGCCCATGCCAAAGGCCTGATACATGTTTGTCTCTGAAATATCGTTCAAACGCGACAGGTCGACGTCGGCTGGATATGACACATTTTTGCCGAAGACATTCTTCTCTTCCGCGCGGTGAATGTGGCCAGCAGGCCAGCGGCTGCCAAACGGTTTATGATCTTCTTCGTAGTAGGCTTCTTTCCAGTCCTTACGCAGAGGGTGGCCGTTGAAGCCTTCCCATAGCAGAATGCGCTGAAGGTTGGGATGACCTTCAAACTTAATGCCCATAAGATCATAGGCTTCGCGTTCCTGGAAGTCAGCACCCATCCAGATGGGGGTCAAAGAAGGTAAGGTCGCGCTAGAGCGATCCGTTTGTGCTTTGAATACAAGCGCTGATCCGCCTGTTGTGCGGTAGGCATGATAGACCATCTCAAGATGATCTTCCGAGTGAACGCCCTCACCCAGGTAGTCTACTGCCGTTGCACTCGACAAGAAGTCGAAGCCGAGTTCATTCTTGATGTAACGGGCTGCTTCCTGAAGTTTATCCGCAGAAATAATAACGCCCGAATATCCCTGACGGTCATCGTCAGAGACATCAGCCGGAAAGCGCTGTTTGAGTTTGCCGATGGCATCTTCTATGGTGCCAATACCTATTTGTTCTTCGGGAATTGTCATATCGACCATTGGTTAGCCTTCCTTCGCCTTGCGGGCGGCTTTGCGCTGGATTGCGTTTTCTCTGCGTTTGACGCGCAAAGCTTCAATTGCATCCGCTGACATCCCCACCTGGGAGAATGACTTGATTTCCACTGATTCATCAATTGCCGCAGCGGCTTTCGGTTTGGTCGCAACAGCGGCAGCCTGTTCCGCGCCAAAGGCTGGCAGGTCACGGGCAGCATTCAATTGATAAACGGGTTCTTCTGTTTGTGCACGCGCAGCAGCTTCCGCCTGACGACGGATCATGTCCATCTGACGCGGATCAATAATATCAGGACCGAGAATGGGTACGGGGGTTGGTTCCGAGGGGCCAACACCATACCAGGGCACATCGTCCGCGACCTGCAGAGACTGGCCATCGATCTTCTTCTGGAGTGCGATCAAGCCGTACATCAATGCCTGTGGGGTTGGTGGGCAACCAGGCACGTAGACATCAACCGGAAGATATTTATCGATACCGGAAACCACGTTATAGCCCTCTTTAAAGGGACCACCACCGCTTGCACAAGCTCCCATCGCCAGGACGTACTTGGGTTCCGGCATCTGGTTGTAAAGGCGCACAATCGGGACGATCATCTTCTTGGTTACCGTACCAGAAACAATCATGAGGTCCGACTGCCGAGGCGTGGCTCGCATGACTTCCATACCGAAGCGAGAGAAGTCAAAACGAGAAGATGCCGTCGCGATCATTTCAATCGCACAGCATGCCAAGCCAAACAGCATCGGCCACATTGAATTGCGCCGTCCCCAGTTATAAACGCTTGTCAAACTGGTAATGGCGATATTGTTTTGAAGTTCAACTGGTATCGGATACTCAGTCTTATTCAATTCTTGCAGATTGAGTTCCATTTAGCCCATCTTCTCCTCATACCACTCCCGCAAGATCGCATTCAGAATGCCTTCATTTGCCAGCGCAGGGTCATCCGCGAAGTTTGGAAGCGCCACTATCATTTTATACAACTCATCAATGCCAACGTCATCAATGATGATATCTGGATAAGTGTCTATCAGGCAGCAAACAATCTCGTAACTTGCGTCCCAATATAACGCATCAAGACTCATATAAGGTACCGAATTTCTACCTGCTTTGCGAGTCCGCGTACTGCGTGATGCAGACGTGCCAACGATCGCTAATCGCTTGTTAATTGTTCGCTCAGAACATCTTCCGTATCGATCTGGGCACGCTGTAAGCGACCACTATAATCGACGTATACTGATTTCCATTCTGTGAAGCTGGTCAGGGCTGCCTGCCCTGCTTCTCGCATCCCATTGCCGGTGCCGCGTGTTCCACCAAATGGGAACTGAATTTCCGCACCTGTTGTGCCATGATTGATGTAAACAATACCGGTAGTCAGGTCACGAATGGCGCGGAAAGCGTCGTTCACATTTTCAGTGAAGATGCTGCTGGACAACCCGTAACGGGTGCTGTTGTTGACCTTAATGGCTTCTGCCAGATCAGCAACTTCTACCACCGAAAGCACCGGACCAAAGATTTCCTCTTGTTCAACACGCATGCCAGCTTTGACGCCATCAAAGAGCGTCGGCTGGAAGAAATAGCCCTTTTCAATATCAGCAGGTGCGCCACCAACGGCGATGTTCACGCCTTCGGACTGGGCGACGCTCATATAACTGCTGACTTTTTCCATTGCTTTGGGGTTTACCAACGGCCCCATATCGACATTCGGGTCGAGGCCATCGCCCATACGAATGGCTTTTGCCTTCGCAACCAAAGCCTCTACCAAACGCGGCTTGATGCCCTTCTGGACAATCAAACGGCTGGTTGCTGTGCAACGCTGCCCGGTCGTGCCGTAAGCACTCCAGGTGATGGCATCGACTGCCAGGTCAAAATTGGCATCGTCCATGACGATGATGGCATTCTTGCCACCCATTTCCAAGGTGACTTTTTTACCGAGCGAAGCCGCTTTTGTATATACAGCAAGACCTGTATCCGTCGAACCTGTGAAGGACAATATGCGCACATCAGGATGTTCGACCAGCGGCGCGCCAGCGTCCCGACCAAAGCCCGTTACCACATTGAGGACGCCCGCAGGCAAGCCAGCATCGGCAAATACCTGAGCGAACATCTCTGCTGAGGCCGGAACATCCTCACCAGGCTTCCAGACAATGGTATTACCAGCGATCAAGGCTGGCAGAATTTTCCAACTGGGGACCGCTACCGGGAAGTTCCAGGGTGTAATTAAACCGACGACACCCACAGAATCGCGCAGGGCCATGCCAAACTTATTTGGCATTTCCACAGGTGAGGTGTAGCCCATCAAGCGGCGACCTTCGCCACCCATGTAATAGGCCATGTCGATGGCTTCCTGAACATCGCCGCGTGTTTCTGCAATGATTTTGCCCATTTCACGGGTCATCAATGCGGAAAGTTCTTCTTTACGTTCTTTGAGAAGTTCGGCAACACGATAAAGAATTTCACCTCGGCGAGGTGCGGGAGTTAAGCGCCATGCATTATAAGCTGATTTAGCTGCCTGTACAGCCGCATCAATATCCGCGGCGGCGCTATCAGGGGCAATGGCGAGAACTTCTTCGGTCGCTGGGTTGATGCTCTGAAAGGTCTTGCCAGATTGAGCAGCGACAAGCTCGCCATTGATGAAGTTACGTACCGTAATGGTCATAATAAAATACTCTTCACGTCTGCCTTTTGACTAAACCGAGTGACCTTTTGTATCAGTTGTGATGCGGCATACATTAAGGAGAACGTCACCAGTATAAAAACCGCAATTTTGATTGTCAAGATTTTCACAAATACCACCTCACTCCAGGTGCCACTCAGAGGGATTATATCATTGAAGAGGCGTAATTGCCCTAGCGAATCAGGCTGATGATGAATCCAATACCAGGGCGCCATTGGCTGCAATACTCGTCTGCCGGACGACACAGCCCATATCACGGGATAGGTACACTTTTTCCAGTGCCAACGCAACACCTTCTGAATCCGAATCACCGTCTAAAACAGCACAAAGCGTCGGCCCTGCCCCGCTAATCACCAATGCGAGTGCTCCGGCTGCCAATGCAGCTTCACGGGCTTCAGCAAGATAGGGCATTAGATGGGCGCGAGCTGGTTCGACCACTTCATCAGACGCCATTGCATGGGCGATTGCCCGGACATCGGCACGATAGATAGCGTCCACCAATTGGGCGACTGATCCGGTCTGATGAACCATTTGTTTAAGCGGAATTGTTGCAGGGAGCGCTTTGCGGGCCAGCGCCGTTGATACTTCGACAGCAGGCGTCACAAGGACAAGGCGCATATTGGCAGGAATCGGCAGTTTGCGAATGCTCGAGAGTTCGGTTCCAGTTGTCAGGGTGATACCCCCAAGTAACGAGGGAGCAACGTTATCGGCATGATAGCCACTGACAGCCGCCTCCCCTGCCAAGCAGGCTGGAAGCAGTTCTTCTCTGGCCAGCGGTTCACCGAGGAGCGCATTCACGGCAACTGCTGCTGCTACCGAACTGGCGGCACTACTACCGAGTCCACTACCTATCGGTAGTCCCTTTTTAAGGGTGATCTCAACGCCTACATCCGAGCCAAGCTGTTGCAGAAGCGCATTTGCTGCAATGGTCGCGACGTTCTTGTCCGCATCGAGTGAGATTTTGCTACCATCACCTTCGATGGATTTCATGACCGCGCCAGGTTGGGGACGGCGTTCGACAATAACCGTATCGCCGACCCCTTCCACAGCCAAGCCGAGAATATCAAAACCAACGCCCATGTTGGCGACGGTTGCGGGCGCAAATGCTTCTGCTCTGGCAATCACCATAGAAAATCGCTATCTTTATGAAAGGTTCATATCTGTCGGGCCAATCGAACTGCCAGAGGATAACATCAATGCCAAGTAAGCTGCAATGTATGGATTGCAAAACCGACTATGCAATTGATGAAGTGCGGTATGTCTGTGATGAATGTGGCGGACTACTGGACGTGGTTCACGATTGGACTGACATCACGATCACTCGCGAGTTGTTCGACAATCGCCTAGGAACGTTCCAGCGGCCATTCAACAGCGGCGTCTGGCGCTACAAAGAGTTGATCTATCCCAATATCGACAACAACCTGATTGTCTCTAAACCTGAGGGCAATACGAATCTGTATCCAGTGCCGCGACTGGCTGACTGGGCAGGTGTCGATACGCTGTACCTCAAACATGAGGGGGAGAACCCGACCGGATCGTTTAAAGATCGCGGGATGACAGGCGGCGTGACACAAGCGCGGGTACTGGGCATGGATCGTGTTGCATGTGCTTCGACTGGCAATACATCGGCGTCGCTGGCAAGTTATGCGGCGCTCGCTGGTATGGAAGGCATCATCTTCCTACAGAATAAGGCGATTGCGCTCGGCAAGCTGGCACAGGGTCTGGCCTATGGTGCAACCTGCCTGCGAATTGATGCCGACTTTGACAGAAATCTGGAACTGGTACGGGAAGCCAGTGAAAAGCTGGGGATTTACGTTCTGAACTCTGTGAATCCGTTCCGGCTAGAGGGCCAGAAAAGCATTATGATCGAGGCATTGCAGCAATTGAGCTGGCAAGCGCCGGACTGGATCGTGTGCCCTGGTGGCAATCTAGGGAACAGTTCGGCATTTGGCAAGGCGCTCAAGGAAATGTACGACCTGGGACTGATCGATCGGATTCCGCGAGTGGCTATTGTCCAGGCGGCAGGCGCCAGCCCACTTTACGAGAGCTATTTATCTGACTTCCAGGATTATGAAGCACAAAAAGCCCAGACCATCGCCACTGCAATTAAGATCGGCAATCCGGTGAATTACCAGAAAGCTGTCCGCACAGTTAAGTGGACCAACGGCGTGGTGGAATCTGTTACCGATCAGCAGATTATGGATGCGAAGGCATTGATCGACCGGGCTGGCATTGGCTGCGAACCGGCTTCAGCCTGTTCATTGGCAGGGACACGCAAACTGGTTGAGAGAGGCATCATTGAACCAGAATCGACTGTGGTCGGCATCCTGACTGGCCACGTCCTGAAAGACCCTGACGCGACGATTGGCTACCACAGCAACATGCTAGAAGATATCAGCGGCACCTACGCCAATCGTCTATTGCAGGTTGGTGATGACATCGACGCGATTATCGAAATCCTCGACAGAGAAAAAATGCCCGTCTGAGCGGGCATTTTCCTTCAAATTCATAGACTGAATCATTGGCATATTAGAGGCGGAAGCGCGTTTCCCAGGCTACTTCCAGGCGGCGGTCGGGAATACCAGCCAGTGCCTGGTCCAGATCGGCGATGATGTCGTCAGTATCTTCTATGCCGATGGCAAAACGCACCAGATTATTCTTGATACCTACTTTGAGACGCTCTTCTGTGGTTAGCTCATAAAAGCTGACCAGTGCCGGCTGCTCTATCAGGCTTTCCACTCCACCGAGACTTGGGGCAATATAAGGGATGCGGCAGCGATCAATGAATAAACTGGTATCCTCAAGAGAGCCAGCCACTTCAAAGCTGACCACCCCACCAAAGCCCGTCATCTGTTGAGTAGCAACTTCGTGATCTGGGTGTGACTCCAGCCCTGGATACCATACCCGTTCAATTTTTGGATGTGATTCGAGAAATTCCGCGACGGCCTGAGCCGAGCGATTTTGCTGGTTGACGCGCACTCCCAGTGTTTTGATGCCTCTTTCCAGTAAGAAAGCTGCCTGCGGATCGAGCACATTGCCAAATACCCCGCGCGCATCTTTGAGCGCTTTCAGGCGATCTTTACGGCCAGTGATGACACCCGCGAGCAGGTCATTGTGACCGCCGAGGTATTTGGTCGCACTATGCAGCACAAAGTCAATGCCCCATTCCAACGGGCGCAGATTTACTGGTGTGGCAAAGGTGGTGTCAATCATAGTCAAAACGCGATTAGCTTTAGCAATCTCAACCAGGCGTTGGAGATCGGCTACGCGCAAGTAGGGATTGGTTGGGGTCTCGCTGATGATGAGGCGCGTTTGTTTAGGGATGATAGCAGCTTCCATCGCCTCATAATCCCCCATTGGCACGACGCTGGTTTCGATACCAAATTTCTTGAGTACAGTTAGACAGAACTGGCGGGTACGGCGATAACAGTCATCGGTCATGACGATGTGCTGGCCCGATTTGAGGATGGTCAATAACAGGGATGTAACCGCCGCCATACCGGATGAGTAGACTGCCGCATCTTCTGCACCATCAAGGGCGGCAAGGCGTTCTTCCACTGCCCACACAGTCGGATTGCCGTAGCGACCGTATTCTTCACGGTCGAGGCCATCGCCCCATATCTTCTTATCCATAAAATCGCAGAGATCCGCCGTATCTTCAAAGGTAAAAGTGGCGCTTTGAACAATGGGCGTCGTCAAAGAGCTGAAGGCTTTTTTGCGCATGGTTCCGGCATGAACAGCCCGAGTGCTATTGCCACGCGGATGTAGGGCACCATTTGAGTTGTACTGCTCTATATTCTGACGATCATCTGACATTGCTGCACCTCTGCTTTGGCTGACTATAGGCAAATAAAAAGCCCGAATCCGTTAATTAGGCAGATTCGGGCTGAACAAAGGCACAATAAAAGACTATGGCATCAGTCTCGGCTTTAGCCTGGCAAATGGGCCAGGTGTTCACCCTCATCTACCAGACTTTACCTCTGTCGGAGTTGGCACCTTCCCATTGCCGAATGGGGGTTGCCGCGGGGTCATCGAGCCGATCTCTCGCCCGCTCTGGATAAGAGTTAAACAATTTCAGTTGTTAAGTGAATCAAAATTACCATGCAAATCATCAAAAAGCAAGCGATGTGCGCAAATTCAATGATTGCCCGACGCAGACTTGTAAATTGTGGCCCGGTGTATCAAACTTGGCAGGCATGACATGGAGGATTATTACATGAGTGAGATTGCATTCAAGATTATCGGCGGTAAGCCATTGTCCGGTGAGATTAAAGGACAACGCAGCAAAAATGCCGTTCTGCCAATGATCGCAACGGCCCTGATCCCTAAAGAGGGTCAGACGATTTTGCATGGTGTGCCGGATATTGCCGATGTCAGGCGTGCGCTTGAACTGGCAACACTCGTAGGTGCCAAGGTCGAGCATGATTTGCAATCGCACACGGTCAAAATCGACGCAGCTAATGTGAACATCGGGACCTTGCCAGCCGACATCACAGAGCGGTTCCGGGGGTCTGTGCTGTTCCTCGGCCCTATGATTACACGCCTGGGTCATGTTCGCCTGCCAGGTATCGGTGGATGCGACATCGGCACCCGTAAAATTGATTTCCACCATCGTGGGTTCGCCCGTCTCGGCGCCGATGTCAACTATCTTGAAGATGGCACGACCATTATCAACAACCCACGTGAACGGCTGGTAGGGTCGCCACTCTATCTTGACCTCCCTAGCCATACCGGAACTGAAAACCTGCTTATTGGGGCATCTCTGGCGACTGGCACAACCATCATTGAAAATGCGTCGGTCGAACCAGAAGTGATTGACTTCTGCCACTACCTCGTGAAGATGGGCGCCAATATCAGTGGCATAGGCACGCGCCGCCTGACGATTGAAGGCGTTAAGGAACTCAAAGCGGTTGAGTACACACCGATTCCAGACCGACTCGTCATTGGCCTACTCATAATGGCGACGGCGTTGGTCGGGGGTGATGTAACGATTCGCGAAGCCGAACCAGAACATCTACGGCTCGTACTCGCCAAGCTGGATCAGATGGGCATCGACATCGACACGACGGTCGATAGCATCCGCGTCCGGCGCAAACCAGGGGAAATCATCAATCCCATCAATATCATGACCGAGTTCTATCCTGGCTTCCCGACCGATTTGCAGCCCTGCATTGCGGCTCTGTCAACAGTTGCAAGCGGCAAAAGCTTCATACGTGAGCGCATTTTCGAGAATCGCTATGACTTCGTGGATGGCCTCATTGAGATGGGTGCAGATATTCTTATCAGCCAGAACAATGTATGTATCGTGAATGGTGTGAAGTCGCTGAAAGCAGCACATGTCACGGCTGCAAGCATCCGGGCAGGGGCGTGTCTGGTGCTGGCAGGCATCGGTGCTGAAGGCGAAACGCTCATCGATAATGGCTATCAGATTGATCGCGGGCATGAAGCGATTGAAGAACAAGTCCAGCAATTGGGTGGTCGAATTGAGCGAATTGTGACTGAAACCACCCTGCCTGAGCCAGCCATGCTATAGCTCACATCCTCAACCAGATATTCCAGAGGCCACAGTAATTGTGGCCTTTTTCTTACATCCGCAATTAAGGTTCGCTTGATAATGAACCGTGATTTATGGCATTATACCAGTTGGACTGGTGTGATGATTGTGACTTACCAGCACAAGGTGTGAGGTTGCTGCCGAATGGACTTGACAATGACCATCGTCATTATGAGCGGCGTGGAAGATGGCACCCAGCTACCATTTGACGCCGAGACTGACGGCCAGGTTAATGATGGTCAGTGGAAGATCAGCATCGGTCGCCGCGAAGACAATGTACTGAGGCTGCGGAATGACACGTTTGTGTCGCGTCAGCATGCGTATCTGCATTGGCGCGATTCCAGGTGGTGGTTAGAAGATAACAGCAGCACCAATGGCACATTTATTGAAAATAAAAGCGATTTTTTCAACGATATTCCGGTAAAGGGTATTGTCCCTATCGAAGCTGGTCAATTATTCAGAATAGGGCGGACCTGGCTCCGCATACAGTCGGATGGCTAAGGCATGTCTTACGTCCCTTTGAAAGATATTCTCATTACAGCACGGCAAGAAGCACATCGCATGCGTCATTACTATCTGGGCGTCGAGCATCTTTTTATTGCACTGCTGGAAATTACTAATGGCCTGGCAGGGACAACAATTGCCGAATACGGGCTAACACCGGAGTATGTCATTGACGCTATCCGCCGAAAAATTGGCAAAGGCAGTCGGCATCGGCTGTGGGCGGGCGTACCGAATACGCCACGTACTGAAGTTGTTCTGGATATTGCGCAGGATGCTGCTTCTGAGGAAGGCCGCGAACATATCCATGAGCGCGATGTACTGCTTGCCCTGCTTGATGAAGAAGATAATATTCCTGTGCGCGTTTTGAGTGCGCTCGGTATTCATATTGCTGAGTTCAGAGAGACGATTTTCAGCCGTCCGTCCACGTCTGATGCGTCACAACCTTTTGTCAAAGTTGACTTTGCCCCTACATTCGATGGCAGTTTAAGCAAAGAAGAGTTGTTTGTGCTGCGACGTATGTTCTATGGCTACGGGCAGATACGCATAGAGCAATTGCTGACAGGCGGTTATACAACCGCAAGGCTGCTGGTTGTTACGCCAATCCAGCCGGATGGTCGCGAAGATGCGGGGGTCGTCGTCAAGATTGGGGCAACGGATGCTATTCTCGACGAGGCGCAACGTTATGAACGCTACGTCAAGAGCACACTGCCCCCGCTAACGGCTCGGCTTGAAGAAAAACCAACCGCGCCGGAAACGTCTGATCTGGCGGCGATCAAGTACACGTTTATCACCGATAACAGCGGCAACCCCAGCACGCTGGCGGAGGCCATCAAAAGCTGGACACCAGGCTATACCCAGCAATGGCTTGAGGACAGCCTTTATAATGGTTTCGGCGACCGCTGGTGGAAGCAGAACCGCGCTTACCGATTTGAAGCGTGGCAAGAGTACGATTGGCTGCTGCCGCCTGTACTGACGCTCGAAGTTGTGCAGTCCGATAATACGCCAGCAGGTGTGCATATACTGCGCTACCCTATCAAACGGCAGCGAGTAAGTGCGCTGCAATATGGCGATCTGGTGATGGTCGAGAATTTTACTGTGCAGAAGGTCAACCCAGAGCGCAACGCTATTCAGTTAGCACTTGGGCAAGGCAGCCATCTGACACGCGCTTATCAGGTTGAGGTGCGTGGGCTGGATTTTGACCAGGAAATGTACTTTCGTGGGGAGATCGTTGAGCGATTTGTGGGGCGCGTCTGGAAAACACGCAATGAACAACTCCTCAATGCGGCGCGCACCTTGGAGCCAGATTTTGACATCACAGGCGCGAACATCGTCTATAACGAACTCAGGTTCCCAAATCCACTTGAGCACTATAACAACCTGCTAGAAGCCACTATTGATAGCACACTCAGCACGATTCACGGCGATTTGCACCTGGGCAATATCATGATTGGTCCGCAGGACAGCCCACTGCTGATCGACTTTGGCCAGACACGTGAGGGTCACACGATTTTTGACTGGATCACACTGGAGATGAGCCTGCTCAATGAGTTGATTCAGCCGTTGGCAAGCCCGGGCTGGAAAGGTGCTTACGAGATCATCGAAGGACTGATTTCGCTGAATCGCGGCAAGCCGCCCATCACACGCAATGCAGACCTCACCAACACCCTGACGATCATCACGACGATACGGGCAATTATTGCGCGGCATCTCCATAGTTGGCTGGAATATTATCTGGCGCTGTCGTTCATCAGCCTGCGAGCGATGACATGGCAGACGCTCGATATTGATAATCGTCGGCTGATGTTTCTTGTCAGCGCACTGGCGATGAATGAATATGAGGCCCTACAGGTCCTCGGTGGCAACTACAGCCCCCATACAGAAGCCCCAGATGCCACCGATTTTATGAGCAATAATTAGGCTTGAAGTTTCGCAATCACAGCATCGGTAAACTGCCCCGTGCTTGCCACAGGCTCGCCCTTACGCGCGATATCGGCGGTACGCAGACCATCTGCCAGGACGGCATCAACAGCTTCTTCGATAGCGACCGCTTCCTGTTCCAGTTCCAGACTATAACGCAGCAGCATAGCCAAACTGAGGAACATGCCAATCGGGTTGGCTTTACCTTGTCCGGCAATATCCGGTGCGGAGCCGTGTACCGGTTCATAGAGGCCGAAACGGTCTGAACCCAGGGATGCGGATGGCAGCATACCCAGGGAACCCGCCAGAACAGAAGCCTCGTCACTGAGAATGTCTCCAAACATATTGCCTGCCACAATAACATCAAAGCTGGCTGGACGGGTCAAGAGGTGCATGGTACAGGCATCGACCAGCAAGTGATCGAGTTCGACGTCGTCGTAGTCTTCAGCGACTTCCACAACCGTTTTACGCCATAAGCGCATCGATGCCAGGACATTGGCCTTATCGACCGATGTGAGCTTGTTTCGGCGCTTTTGAGCAGCGCGGAACGCCACATGGGCGACACGCTCGACTTCTGGGCGTGAGTAGATCATGGTGTCGTAAGCCGAGCCTTCTTCGTTCATTTCCTGGCGTGCGCCGAAATAGACCCCGCCGGTAAGCTCACGAACGATGAGGATATCGACGCCTTCCAGCAGATCAGCACGAAGGGGTGCATGGCTAGCCAAAGCCGGATAAGTCTTTACTGGGCGCAGATTGGCAAATAAACCAAAGTGCTGGCGAATCTTGAGCAAGCCCTGTTCCGGTCGCACGCTCGCCATCGGGTCAGACCATTTGGGGCCACCGACTGCGGCCAGTAGAATGGCATCAGCCTGTTCACAGGTAGCAATCGTTTCGTCAGGCAGCGGATTGCCAGTTTCATCAATAGCGATGCCACCTATAAGGCTTTCGGTAATTGTAAAATCATGGCCAAACTTATCTGCGACAACATCCAGCACCCGCAGGGTCTCTACCATGACTTCTGGGCCGATGCCATCACCGGGTAAAGTCGCAATTGTCGCTTTCATACTTCATCCTTTAGAGTGTGCAAGTCTTTATAACGAAAAGGCGCACCAGCGAGTGCGCCTTGAATGACTGTTTATTTGACCGACAAAGCCTAAGTCACTGCGGGAACACCCTGAGCACAAACGATGCTCAGGCCGTATTCGACAGCATCGATCAGGGCCAGCCAACTGGCACGAATAATATCCGTTCCCGCGCCGACGGTGCTCCAACGAGCCGTTCCACACTGCGTATCGATCAATACACGAGTGGTGGCCGCAGTGGCACTCTCACTATCGAGAATACGCACTTTGTAATCTACGAGCTGGAAACTGGCTAAATCGGGATACAGCGGCACCAGTGCCTTGCGCAGTGCGAGGTCAAGCGCATTGACCGGGCCGTTGCCTTCAGCGGCTGTATGGACGACTTCGCCGCTGACATCGAGCTTGACCATTGCCTCCGAGACCTGGCCACGACCCAGTCGATCTTCTACGATGACGGAAAAGTCAATCAGGCTGAAGATCGGGACGTAGTTGGGCTTATTGCGATGAATACGCACAGCAACCGATGCTTCCGCGCCTTCAAAGACGTAGCCATCGTTTTCGAGGGCCTTGATCTCTTCCAGCACCTGGGATGCCTCGTCATTGGTCACATCAATGCCGAGTTCTTCGGCCTTGCTGAGTACATTGCCACGTCCCGACAGATCAGAGAGCAGCACGCGCATCTTGTTGCCGACCATAGCCGGATCGATATGCTGGTAGCTATCGACATTACGGCGGATGGCTGCAACGTGAATACCGCCCTTGTGGGCAAAGGCACTGCGCCCCACATAGGCAGCGTGGCTATCGGGAGCAATATTGGCAATTTCGGCAACAGTGCGTGCCAAATAGGTCAGCGAGTTCAGACGCTTAGAATCCGGCAGGCAATTAACGTCCATCTTAAGCTGCAAGTCAGGAATGATGCTGCACAAATTGGCATTACCGCAGCGTTCACCATAGCCGTTGATGGTGCCCTGAACCTGCGTGGCGCCAGCCTGTACCGCAGCGAGGCTGTTGGCGACGGCCATTTCGCCATCATTATGGGTGTGAATACCTATTTCGATGTCAGGGAACAGGGCGCGAGTCTTCGTTACCAATTCCGCTACTTCCCAGGGCATGGAACCGCCATTGGTGTCACAAAGTACGAGGGCATCTGCCCCACCCTCACGGGCGGCTTCCAGGGTATCGAAAGCGTATTCCATGTCGAGCTTGGCACCATCAAAGAAATGTTCCGCGTCGTAGACGACTTCTTTGCCGAGTGACTTGAGATAGCGAACGCTTTCGCGAATCATGCGCAGATTTTCGTCGGGTGTGGTTTGCAGGACATCGGTGACATGAAGCATCGACGTTTTGCCGACGAGCGTAACCACCTCAGTGTTGGCATCAACCAGCGCCTGAATGTTCGCATCGCTGGCCGGGTCGCTGCCTTTGCGGCAGGTCGAGCCAAATGCAGCGATTTTGGCATTCTTCAAATCAAGATTCTGGACTTCCTGGAAGTAAGCCGCATCTTTGGGATTGGAACCGGGCCAACCCCCTTCGATGTAGCGAACACCTAGTTCGTCCAGCAAGCGCGTAATTCGTAGTTTATCAGCCAGAGAAAGCGAAATACCTTCGCGTTGAGTACCGTCACGTAATGTTGTGTCGTAGATTGCTACCTGTGCCTGAGTCATCACTTTCTCCAGTGAGTTGTACCAGCGCGCCCAGCCGACTAGGCTGTTGTTTCGACGCGCTTGTCGTGAGATGCTTCGTAGGAAGCGACCTCGTCTTCAAGTCCTAAAAGATACCCGAGTTGGTCTACCCCGTTGAGCAAGCAATACTTGCTGAAGCCATCAATCGGGAATTCGACTTTGCGACCATCCGGCAGGATAAGGTGCTGGTCTTCCAGATTGATGGAAACTTCCGTTGTTGGGTCTTCTTCGGCGAGGCTCATCAATTGGCGATGGGTTTCCTCGTCCACGATGATAGGAAGCAGGCCGTTTTTGAGGGAGTTGCTGCGGAAAATATCCGCGAACTCCGTGCTGACGACCGCCTGCCAACCCATGCCCATCAGCGCCCAAGGCGCATGTTCACGGGAACTTCCACAGCCGAAGTTATTACCCGCAATCAGGACACTTGCATCCTGATATTCCGGCTTGTTGAGGATGAAATCCGCTTTGTCACTGCCATCAGCTTCATAGCGCCAGTCAAAGAAGCACTGCTGACCGAGGCCCTGTTTGTTGGTGGTCTTCAGGAAGCGCGCCGGAATGATCTGGTCGGTATCGATGTCATTGATGGCCAGCGGTGCAATTCGTCCGCTGATCTTGTTAATCTTTTCCACAGTTACCTCCTATGCCATTTCCGGCACGTACATCGTGCGCGGGTCAGTGATATGACCATTGATCGCAGTTGCAGCCGCCGTCAACGGGCTAGCCAGGAATGTGCGTCCACCCTTGCCCTGGCGACCTTCAAAGTTACGGTTGCTGGTACTGACTGCGTACTGGCCCGGGGCGAGCTGGTCGCCATTCATTGCGATACACATGGAGCAACCGGCTTCACGCCATTCGGCGCCTGCCGCTTTGAAGATTTCGTCCAGTCCTTCGGCTTCAGCCTGCTTTTTGACTTGCTGACTGCCAGGAACGACCATCATGCGAACGCTGTCAGCGACTTTCTGGCCATCGAGCATCTTAGCGGCCAAGCGCAGATCGCTGATACGTGAGTTGGTGCAGCTACCCAGGAAGACAACATCGACCTTTTTGCCGAGTAGCGCCTCATTGGGCTGGAGGCCCATGTAGGTCAGGGCTTTGTCCATTGCCATGCGTTCAGCAACCGTTGCCTGCTTATCAGGATCAGGAACACGGCCATTAATTGGCATGCCCATACCGGGGTTCGTGCCATAGGTAATCATTGGGATCAGTTCATCGGCATTGAGGATGACTTCTGAATCGAACTGAGCGCCTTCATCGCTGGGCAATGTACGCCAGAATTCGACGGCTTTGTCAAAGTCAGCGCCCTTTGGTGCATATGGGCGACCATTGACCCATTCAAAGGTCGTTTCATCAGGGGCGACCATACCAGCACGAGCACCACCCTCGATGCTCATATTGCAGATGGTCATGCGACCTTCCATAGAGAGGCCACGAATCGCTGACCCCATGTATTCAAAGACGTGTCCGGTACCGCCGCCGACGCCAATTTTCGCGATAACGGCCAGGATGATGTCTTTGGCAACGACGCCATCAGCTAATGTGCCGTTGACACGAACAGCCATTGTCTTGGGCTTGTATTGCAGCAAGGTCTGGGTCGCCAGGACATGACCAACTTCGCTGGTGCCGATACCAAAGGCAAGGGCACCAAAGGCGCCGTGCGTGCTGGTATGGCTGTCACCACAGACGATAGTCATACCGGGCTGCGTGAAACCCTGTTCCGGGCCGATGACGTGCACAATACCCTGATTTTCAGTACCCAGCGAGTACATCGGGATGCCAAAGTCGTTGCAGTTCTTGGTGAACTGATCGAGTTGGGCAGAAGCCTGCATATCCAGCACCGGAATAATGCCAAGATTATTACGCGGCGTCGTTGGCGTGCTATGGTCCATCGTGCCCAAGGTCTGATCCGGGCGGCGGACCTTGAGGCCGCGTTCACGCAGGAGCGAGAAAGCCTGCGGCGATGTTACTTCATGGACAAGATGAAGATCGATGTAAAGAACCGCAGGTGTGGCTTCGGTTTGGGGCCGAATAACATGATGGTTCCACACTTTCTCGAAAAGGGTCTGCGGCGTTGACTGATTTCCCATTGGATTCACTATCCCTATAGCTACAAACTATGCATTTACGTTATGGCTTTCACACTGTGAAGTCGTGATATTGAATGTGAACAGACGAGTTAGCCTGATTCGTCCGAGCGAATGTTGACCGTTGCAGCATCCCCTTCTGGCACGATATCCCCATGTCCCATTGCGGCGATCATACGGTTGACAGCGGCCATATACGCCTTGACGCTGGCAACGACAATGTCGCTATCCGCACCATAGCCACCAAAAGTACGGGAACTATCAGGTGGGCTGATACGCACTGTCACTTCACCCAAGGCATCAATGCCTTCGGTCACGCTATGGACGCTGTACTCAATCAGAACATTGGGAACCTGAACAACAGCATCAACGGCTCGAAAAGAGGCATCCACCGGCCCCGTTCCGACCGCTGCCTGGACGAAGCTCTCGCCCTTGTTGGTCGCAATGCGAATGGTTGCCGTCGGCATACCCATTGTGCCACAAGCCACCTGGATATCTTCCAGGCGATAGAACTCTTGCGGCTTATGGAATTCATCCGCGATCAGGGCTTCCAGATCAGCATCGGTGACGTGTTTCTTGGCATCTGCTAATTCCTTGAAGCGCGCAAAAACCTGGTTCAGGGCATCACCATCGACGTTGAAACCTAATTCCGCCAAACGAACTTTGAGTGCGTGGCGGCCACTATGCTTACCCAGGACCAGACGACTCTGAGCCAAACCAACTGATTCCGGCGTCATAATTTCAAAGGTTTCAGCGTCCTTGAGAACGCCATCCTGATGAATACCGGATTCGTGAGCGAAGGCGTTGGCACCGACAATCGCTTTATTTGGCTGAACGGGCATGCCCATGTAATTGCTGACCATGCGGCTGGTCTTCATGAACTGTTGGGTATCGATATTGGTGCGTACATCGTAAGCAGTCTTGCGCGTATGGATCGCCATAACCACTTCTTCCATACTGGTGTTACCCGCACGTTCGCCGATACCATTGATCGTGACTTCTACCTGACGTGCACCGACCTGTACAGCGGCCAGAGTGTTGGCTGTCGCCATACCCAGATCATTATGGCAATGGACGGACCAGATTACGCCGCTGCCGGGGCCAGCCCCAGGTGTTTCTTTGATGAGCTGCTCAATCGTCTCCGCCCACTCTTTGGGCGTGACGTAGCCGACTGTATCAGGAATGTTCAGGGTGGTGGCACCACATTCAACGGCGACGGCACAAGCCTGAATCAAATATTCCATATCGGTACGACCCGCATCCATCGGACTGAATTCGACGTCGTCACACAGGCTTTTAGCCAGTGTGACAGCGTTGCGAATGCGTTCCAGACCCTGTTCCTTATCAATACGCAGCATGCGCAGATGCGAGGGCGATGTCCCCAGGAAGGTATGAATGCGCGGCTTGGCAGCGTCTTTGACGCCTTCCCAGGCTGTCCGAATGTCACTTTCCACAGCGCGCGCCAAACCCGCGATTGACGGACCATCGGGCGTGCCCACTTCCCTGGCGACACGCTGAACAGCTTTCAGGTCATCAGGTGATGCCGCAGGAAAACCTGCTTCGATGACATCTACACCCAGGCGTGATAGCTGCCGAGCGATTTCCAGCTTTTCCGCACTGCTCAGGGTTGCGCCAGGGCTTTGTTCACCATCGCGCAGCGTGGTATCGAAAATGATTACGGTATTTTCGTCATAGGTACGTGTGACAGACATGTGAAAGGTCTCCTTTTACGAGATTTTGGGTGATTGAGATTTGAGATTGCAGTGTAAGGTCACTAAGGTCAACTTCCATGCCAATCACCCCCTTTCTACGACAGCACCAGGATCGTCATCAGACATCGCGCTAGCTTTCTTGTTTGATATTTTTCGCGTTCAGGAACGGCATCATATCACGCAGTTCCGCGCCAACTTTTTCCAGAAGCAGATCATGTTCCGATGTGCGGCGCGCTTTGAACTCCGGCAGGCCCTTCTGGTTCTCTTCGATCCAGGCTTTGGCAAATTCACCACTCTGGATGCGCCCCAGCACACCCGCCATTTCTTCCTTTACCAAGCTCTCGAACTGATCGCCAACGACATAACCACCATATTCAGCGGTGTTGCTGACGCTGTACCACATGTAGCTTAGGCCGCCCTGGTAAAGAAGGTCAACGATGAGCTTAAGCTCGTGAAGGCATTCAAAGTAGGCGATTTCCGGCTGGTAGCCAGCTTTGACGAGTGTTTCAAAGCTGGAGCGGATCAGGGCGGTGACACCACCACAAAGAACGACCTGTTCACCAAAGAGGTCGGTCTCGGTTTCTTCCTTAAAAGTGGTTTCGATGACGCCAGCACGGGTGCAGCCGATGGCGCGAGCATACGCCAGAGCGCGTTCTTTGGCTTTGCCAGTCGCATCCTGAGCGACAGCAACCAAGCCTGGAGTGCCTGCCCCTTCAGTGAAGACCTCGCGTACACGGTGACCAGGTGCTTTGGGCGCAACCATTGTGACATCGGCGTTGGCCGGGGGCTTGATCTGGTCAAAGTGAATATTGAAGCCATGCGCAAACATCAGCATGGCACCATCTTTGAGGTTTTCGTGAATCGACTCTTCATAGACGGCTGGCTGCTTGGTATCCGGTACCAGAATCATGACGATATCGGCGGCTTTGGTCGCATCGGCGACGCTCATCACTTGCAGGCCATCCGCTTCCGCTTTGGCTTTACTCTGACTGCCCTCGTGCAAGCCGACGATCACGTTCATGCCACTATCATGGGCATTCAGCGCATGTGCATGCCCCTGGCTGCCATAACCAATAATCGCAATCGTCTGGCCTTCAATCACGCCGAGGTCAGCATCTTTGTCGTAATACAATGTAGCCATTTTGTTCCCACTCTTCCTTGGATTAAGAAAATAGGCAGGCGGCCCATATGTCCGCCTGCGATCTGCCTGTTATATCACATTGGTGTGCTTTGCTACACCATTCTTTGTAAAGACCGGGGGTTCGTATTCCGTATCGTGAATACGGGTACCCCGGCCCATTGCGACAACGCCAGTGCGGACCATTTCTACAATGCCGATTGGACGAATGCGCTCAATAAACTCCGCGACATGTTCTTCAGTACCTACCATTTCGACAATAGCCACATCCGGGCCGATGTCGATGATGCGCGCAGGAAACAGATCACAGATTTCCGTCAGGGTGTTGCGTGAATCCGCATCGTCTGAGCGTACTTTGATCAGAGCCAGGTCACGGCTGACGTGCGGCGTATTGTTCAACACCTGAACGTCGATAACATTGATTAGCTTCGACAAGTTCGCGGCCACTTTGTTGGGATTCGCACGTTCAGAATCGACGACAATGGTCATGCGAGACACATGCTGCCGATGGGTCCGTCCGACAGTGAGGCTATCAACGTTGAACGCACGGCGGCGGAACAGGCTCGCGATACGGTTGAGGACGCCGGGCTTATTTTCCACCAGGGCCACAACGGTGATTTTACCAGTGGGTTTGGGCTGCTCAGTCATTATGCTTCCTCCCCTGTTTTGGGACGACGCTTCATATCATGTAAATCGGCGCCCGCTGGAACCATTGGATAAACCATGTCTTCTTTTTCTACCTGGAATTCAATCAGCACGGGGCCGTTGACGCTGCGCGCAAATTCCACAGCGGATTGAACCTCATCGCGACTGGTCACGCGACGGTTAGCGATGCCATAGGCGTCTGCCAATTTGCAGAAATCCGGGCCTAGCATGGGCGTGGATTGGTAACGACGATCATAGAACAGCTCCTGCCATTGCCGAACCATTCCCAGGAAGCCATTGTTGATGATCGCGATATTGACGTTGATATTTTCCTGAACGGCGGTCGCCAACTCACAGAGGGTCATCTGGAAGCCACCATCACCAACGATTGCCCAAACTTCTTCATTGGGCATGCCGAATTTGGCACCAATGGACGCGGGAAAGCCAAAGCCCATAGTTCCCAGGCCACCGCTGGTCAACATGGTGGAAGGACGCTGATGCGGATAGTACTGCGCTTCCAACATCTGATGCTGGCCTACGTCGGTCACGGTAATGGCATTACCCTCGGTGTATTTCCACAAATCATTGATTACCTGCGCAGCCAGCAACTTGCCAGGTGTATCACGCTTGAGGATGTCACGCTCATCGGCATCTTCCTGCCAATCGCGAATGCGATTGAGCCATTCTGGATGTGAGCGGTCCTGCATTTTCGGCAAAACCTGGCGCAGGACGGTTTTCAGATCGCCAGCAACTGGAACATCGACCAGAATGTTCTTATTCAATTCAGAAGGGTCGATATCGACATGGATTTTCTTGGAATGTGGCGAATAGGTCTTGATGTTGCCGGTAACGCGATCATCGAAGCGCATACCAAGAGCAATCAGCAAATCAGCTTCCTGAATGGCATTGTTACAGGCGGCATCGCCGTGCATACCCATCCAACCAACCACCATCGGATGATCCTGTGGAATAGCGCCTTTACCCAACAATGTCAATGTGACTGGAATCTGTGCGCGTTCAGCCAGTTCCTGTAATTCATTGTTGGCACCGGACATGGTAACACCGTGTCCAGCCAGGATCACTGGGCGCTGGGCATTGTGCAGCAGGTCAAGCATCTCAGCTACCTGATCTTCGGAGGCACCCTGTGGCGGGCGATAACCAGGCAGGTGAATTTCTTCTTCTGGATAGTAGAATTCGGTTACTGCATTCTGGACGTCTTTAGGAACATCCACCAGAACAGGGCCGGGGCGACCGGAACGCGCAATGTGGAATGCTTCCTTAATGGTGTAAGCCAGTTCCTCAACATCTGTTACCAGATAATTATGCTTGGTGACAGGCAGGGTGGCGCCCGTAACGTCAGTTTCCTGAAAAGCGTCGGAGCCAATGGCCGGAACCGTCACCTGGCCGGTAATGGCGACAATCGGTGAGGAATCCATCATCGCGGTAGCCAGACCTGTAATGAGATTGGTCGCGCCGGGGCCACTGGTCGCGATGCAAACGCCAACTCTGCCAGTTGCGCGTGCGTAGCCATCTGCCATGTGTGATGCGCCCTGCTCATGGCGTACCAACACATGATGTAACCTGTCTGTATACTTTGTCATCGCGTCGTAGGTCGGTAGAATGGCACCACCAGGGTAGCCAAACATGACTTCGACGCCCTCTCTGATCAAACACTCAAGAATGATCTCTGCACCTGTAAGTC
Source organism: Anaerolineaceae bacterium (assembly GCA_020634165.1). GTDB lineage: Bacteria > Chloroflexota > Anaerolineae > Aggregatilineales > Phototrophicaceae > Phototrophicus. Next base: position 2,339,467 of record JACKCF010000001.1, read on the forward strand.
TCATAGTGCTAACCTTCTAACAATAGTGATTCCGCTAAAACGTCACTTACGATTCTGAACGAACCGCTTGTTTCACATGTGTCAGCCAACCATGACGGTCTGGCTTGGTGCCGGAAGTAATTGCAAAGAATTCTTCCTGGACTTGTTTGGTGATGGGGCCACGTTCGCCGGGGCCGATCACAATGCGATCCACCGAACGCACCGGCGTGACTTCCGCGGCGGTGCCAGTGAAGAAAATTTCATCCGCCATATACAGCATTTCACGCGCAATCGGCTGGAATTCAACCTTGTAACCCAGGTCAATTAACAGCTTCAAGACGCTGTCGCGCGTGATACCAAGAAGAATTGATGACCATGATCCTGGCGTATAAATGACATCATCAATGATGACGAAGATGTTTTCGCCAGCGCCTTCACTGACATAGCCGTTAATGTCGAGGGCAATGCCTTCGCTGAAACCATTGTCGTGGGCTTCCATGCTAATGAACTGGCTGTTTACATAGTTCCCACCCGCTTTGACCATAGCCGCATGCGTATCCGGAGCCATACGACGCCAGGAACTAACCTGTACATCTACGCCTTTTTCCAATGCCTCGCTGCCGAGATATGCACCCCACTCCATCGTGAAGATTGCGGTATCGACTTTGGTACGATTGCGACCTTCTAAGCCTAAGGCCCCCTCACCACGGAAGATAATCGGGCGAATGTAGCAGGCATCATGACCGTTACGGGCGATAGTTTCGACAATGGCGGCATTGATGTCATCTTCCGTATAGGGCACATCAATGCGCATGACCTTTGCCCCATTCAGAAAACGCTTGGTGTGAGCTTGCAGACGAAAGACTGCTGGACCATCAGGTGTTGAATAGGCGCGAATGCCTTCAAATACGCTGGACCCATAATGCAGGGCATGGGCCGATATATGGACGGTGGCGTCTTCCCATCGTACGAATTCACCGTTGCGCCATATCCATTCTGCGGGCATTGTCACTTCTCCTATTTACCGTAAGCTTCTTGATTTAAAAGTCCTGATTTGTCTGAAAACAGACCTGAAATTCTCACAAAAAAAGCCTCCACTTGGGAGGCTCTTGTAAGCAATCGACTGTGTTGAGCACCCAAGCAGTTAGAACCCGCCCATAATGACGAGGACGACGATAATAAGAACAAGGACGAGGACGCTCAGGTTTTTCGGCTGCATTAGATGTTTGTGTTTCGTATGCTCTTTATTCAGCAGATTGCTGAAAGCGTAGCGAACTTATTATGACATGTCAATGAATTGGTTCGCGTTCATGCAAAACTAGTGAAATTTCATACAACTTGTGCGTACAACTTGTACACTTAGCACAATTTCTACTGATTCCACTGCGCTAACCACTGCCGGGCTGTATCAATTTGCTGCCTCACGGCTGTGGGCGCGGTTCCCCCAATTGCTGACTTGCGCGCGACTGCTCGCTCGAAGCTCAGGCTATCAAAAAGGCCCTGCTCGAAATGCGGCGAAATTGATTGGTACTGCTCAAGCGAAAGCGTAGTCAGTGTCCGTCCAGTTTGCTCTGTTAGGCGAACAGATGCACCAACCAAGTGATGGGCTTCCCGGAATGGAATGCCCTTGTCCACCAGATAGTCGGCAAGCTCAGTTGCAAGCATGTCGTCAGCGAGGGCAGCACGGCATTTTTCCACGTTGATGTTGAGGGTCGATACAATGGCAATCACGACTGGAAGTATCGCGTGCAAAGTATCGACGCTATCAAAAAGAGCCTCTTTGTCTTCCTGAATATCTTTGTTGTAGGAGCTAGGCAGACCTTTAAGCGTTGCCATGAAGCCTGTAAGGTTGCCCAGGAGGCGGCCTGCTTTGCCACGAGCCAATTCCATTGGATCAGCATTGCGCTTTTGAGGCATAATGCTCGACCCTGTACTGTAACGGTCATTCAACCTGATGAAGCCAAAGCCAGGATTGCTGTAGAGAACAATATCCTCACCGAGGCGGCTGAGATGCGTCCCAACAAGGGCCAGGGCAAAGAGCATTTCAGCGACAAAGTCACGATCACTGACACCATCAAGGCTGTTTTGACTATGCGAAGTAAAGTTCAAATCTTCTGCAAGTTTTTCCCGATCAATGGCAAAGGGATTCCCTGCGAGTGCCCCAGAACCGAGAGGCATCTCACTGGTGCGACGTGAAGCATCGCGCAGACGATCACGGTCACGGGCAATCATCCAGAAGAAACTCATCAGCCAGTGGCCCGCGACAATTGGTTGCGCGGGTTGCACATGGGTGTAACCGGGCATCAATGTGTCCGTATGTGCCGAAGCCTGCTCGACCAATGCTTGTTGCAAATGATCGAGCAGACTGTCCATTTCTTTGATGGCATCAATCGTCCACAGTCGCAGATCGGTGGCGACCTGATCGTTGCGGCTGCGGCCTGTGTGGAGTTTGCCGGCAACCGGCCCGATCATCTCTGTGAGGCGGCGCTCGACGGCGGTATGGATGTCCTCATCGGCAGGCGTTGTATCGAACGAGCCAGACTCAAACTCAGCCAAGACTTGTTCCAGGCCGCTGCAAATCTGCTCACACTCTTCTGGTGTGATGACATTTGCGTCACGGATTGCCCTGGCGTAAGCGATGCTGCCATGAATATCCTGGCGATACATGCGTCTGTCAAAGCCGAAGCTGTCGTTCAGCCGTTTGAGGTCATCATCCGTTGGTTCGCTAAAGCGCCCACCCCACAAAGACATGCATTGCTCCAATCACATAGAAGTTTGAAAATTAGTCACGCTTGAACTTGCTGTAATCCGGGCGGCGATACCGGCTTTCCCCCGTACCATCAATCGAGAGCAGTGCTTCTACCTTCAGTGGCAAGCCAAAGAGCTGGATGAAGCCCTGAGCATCTTGCTGGTTGTAGACATCTTCTTCACCAAAGGAAGCATAGTCTTCACGATAGAGGCTGTAGGGACTCTTGCGACCAGCAATAATGATGTTGCCTTTGTAAAGCTTGAGGCGGACTGTACCCGTAACCATTTCCTGGGTTACCTGAACGAATGCGTCCAGCGCCTCGCGCAGGCGAGTAAACCACATGCCGTTGTAGACTAGCTCTGCATATTTGACAGCCAGGGCATCTTTGGCCCCCATTGTATACTTGTCCAGGCAGATGCTCTCCAAAGCCTGGTGAGCGCGCATGACGACGGTACCCGCAGGCGTTTCGTACACACCATGTGACTTCATACCAACAAGGCGATTCTCAACGATGTCTACACGACCAATACCGTGCTTGCCTGCAAGCTTGTTGAGCTTCTCGAAGATCGCAACTGGTGAAAGCGGCTCCCCATTGACGCTGATGGGATTGCCCTTCTCAAAACCGATTTCAACGTATTCCGGTTCGTCGGGGGCATCTTCCGGGCTAACGGTTAGCTGGAACATGCGCGATTCGGGTTCGTTCCAGGGATTTTCCAGCAAACCACCTTCATGGGACAAGTGGAAGATGTTGCGATCCCGGCTGTAAATGTCTTTTTCTGTATGGGAAACGGGCACTTTGAATTCGGCAGCATAAGCCAGAGCATCTTCACGACTGCGAATATCCCATTCACGCCAGGGCGCAATGGTCTTTAGCTTGGGATTGAGCGCCATTGCAGTCAGTTCAAAGCGAACCTGGTCATTGCCCTTGCCGGTACACCCATGCGCAATTGCATCAGCCCTTTCTAGTTCGGCGATTTCGACCATATGCTTGGCGATGAGAGGGCGTGCAAATGAGGTCCCCAGCAGATATTCGCGCTCATACACTGCGCCAGCCTGCATCGTTGGGAATACATAGTCGCTGAGGAATTCTTCGCGCAGGTCACGGACATAAAGCTTGCTGGCACCAGACGCAATTGCCTTATCTTCAAGGCCATCCAGCTCTTCATTCTGTCCCAGGTCAGCGGTGAAGCAGATGACTTCACAGCCATAGTTGTTCTTTAACCAGGGAACAATAACAGATGTATCCAGGCCGCCACTGTAGGCCAGTACGACCTTGTTGACTTTATCATTGGCCATGCCAAACTCCTGACTGAGCAATAAAGTGAATCGGTTAAGCACATAGCGCCGATACTAGCGCAATCTACTTCAAGTTAGGTCTGTGAGTTACAACGAGAATCGCTGTGCATCTTGCCATGATGTCTTACCCACCGCAAACAGGTACAAAAAAACCTCTGGTGACAGAGGTTGGGGTTTACGATGACACTAGGTTATACCATCAGGCAACAAGCCGAAATCCGCAGCCTCTTTACTTGGGAGCAGTATGCAAACGCAGACGTCGGATACGGGCCAGCATATTCATGCGGCGAATATTAACCCATTGAGTCACGATGCGCAACATCTATTTACCAGATGGTTTTGTTGCTTGTCGATGTGGCTACCCCTGGGCTACAATACAGAGCATTGTTCCAGACAACAAACAGGATGAATGCCATGCCTGAAGATATTGTAACGATTGACGAAATTCGTAAAAAGCGTGATGCCAAAGTTCATGAGCATCTTGCACAGTACGCCCCGGTATGGATGGTAGAAGAAGTCTTTATACCGCAGGAAGAAGCCGTCCAGTTTAACGTTCTCTTCCAACATCCGACCGCAGGCCAAGATGGAACACCGGCTTGGGTCAGCCGCCGCTATCGTTATGATGCTTTTAACAACACCCTTTATCACAAAGGGCAAAATCTGATTGACGAGGATACAGCCGAGGAGATTACTGAGGCTGAACCGTATTTGTCAGCAAACATCGCTGACATCCCTAATTCCTACGGCGGGTAAGCGACCAGATAGATGAAGCAAAAATGGCGACTTCAGGTCGCCATTTTTATTTGTGACAAATTAGACCCGTTAATTCTGCAATTCGGCAATGATTTGCTTGACAGCCGTATCTTTGCCACCCATACGATATTTGTACTGTTCATCGCCACGCAAGAAGTCGAACACTTCGCGCCCTAGGTCTATGGCATGTTCGATGCAGTAAGCAAGCAACACAATGCCAGGACTGAGATGGCCATACCCTTCCGGGTCCAGGCCGGAGTTATAAACCAGAATGTGATCGTTGTAGTCAAAATTCAGGTAGGTCGCAATGGGTGTGTCATTGGCTACCAAGAATGTCAATTGCAGCCAACCGCGTTCCATTGCCGCTGGAATCATGGACTTAAAAAAGGTGACATGCTGGCTGTCGGTCAGGAATTGGGCTTTTTCTGGATGGCTGGCTGCCATGAGTTTGAGAAACTTGGCAATCTCTTCGTCAATCTCATGAGTCTGATCGACGATATACCAGTCCAGTGCCCCCATCTGCCGCTGGCCTTCTGCACGACGCAGTTTGCGGCGGACTTCGTGGCGCTCTTTTTTATCCAGTGCACTGACGTAATCTTCAAAGGCGGTCGGGAGTTGGATAACGGGGCAAACATCCTGCTGATTGATGACCGTTGTGAATGACTGATCCTGAAGAATGCGATTGAATTGATCTAGTGTGGGTGATGTTTCAGGGATATTACAGAGCAGCAAACGGTCGTAACTGGATGCGTTTTCGATGAGGTATGTGACAAGTGCGTCATACACTGGCCCCATACAGTCCTTGTCAATGACGAAGTCCAAATAATCGGTTACGTCCTCACAGCCCACAAAACGCACATTGCGACCTTCATCGCTGTGTTCGATGAACATCGATGCGATACCTACCAGGCTGTCATCACCAGCACGCAGGGCCAGAACCCATAGATCACCAGGATGATAGGCTTCCCACCAATGCTTATGCCATTCCCAGGTGCTGAATATGGTGTTGGTATGGCTGCGCGTCAATAAATCATCCCACTCATCGTGCAATTCATCAAAGGCTGACGTATCACGATATGCGGTTACTTTGATCAAGGTTATGCCTCTTTCCTGTCTCGCTGATTATGTCGAAAGGATTTCGTTGCCAAAACGAGGAACACTCCGTGCAATTCGCTGACGAAATACCATTCTGAATTCTTACACCGTCGGCGCTATTTCATCGGGTTTATACGGCTATTCAACTAGATTGTCTGGATTATTCGCCCAATCCTTCCAGGAGCCATCATATACACGGACAGCTTCAAAGCCTGCTTCCAGCATAGCCATCATCACAAAACTTGCGGATACACCTGAGTTACAGTACACGACCGCCTCTTTTGGGGCATTCGCTCCAATGGCTGCGAATTTCGTCCGTAACTGGTCCGCCGCCAACAATTCTCCGTTAACATCTAGAAGCGATTTGCGCGGAATGTTTGCGGCACCTGGTATGCGTCCCGCTCGCGACGCACGTGATGATTCACCAGCGAATTCGGCAGGCGAACGGGTGTCTATCAGAAGCAGGTTACTGGATGCCAAAATATCCGACGCGGCAGCATGGAATTGTGACTGAATGTGTGGCTCAAAAATTGCGGGTTCGATACTGGGAATGACAGACGTTATGGAGCGATCTTCCGCAATCCACTTTTGCCAGCCGCCAGCTAATACCGACACTCGTTCATGACCATAGTATTGGAGCGTCCACCATAAACGTGCGGCAAACATGCCATTGGCATCATCATAGGCAACAACATGTGTTTCTGCGGACACACCCAGTTTCGACATGAGTTTGCCGTATCGCTCAGGATTGGCTATATCGTATGATGGCGACCCAGGTTCGACAATGTCGGTGGTCCAATCAACGAATATGGCACCCGGGATATGGGATGTCTCATAATCCTGATAATGACTGAAATAGTGTGGTGGCGGTTCAGAGGCTGGCATGACACGCCCGCGTATGTCGATGATGCGCACATTTTCATCTTGAAGATGATTGTTCAGCCATTCAGTTGTTACGAAGCGATCGACAGCGGCCATGTTGTTCCCTGTGGTGTAGTTCTCGCTTTCTATAATAACGAGCCTGGATCAACTTAACAGGTTTTGCTTAGGTAACGTTTAACAAAGGATGGTATGCTTTCGCTGCTAATCCGTTTAACAGCGAATCTGCACCCTAACAAGAGACAATCTCATGCCTGTGATACCGCTATTTCCGCTCAATATTGTTCTGTTCCCTGGTATGCAATTACCACTGAACATTTATGAAGACCGCTACTTGCAAATGATTGGCGAGTGTATTGACAATGACCAGCCATTCGGGATTGTCCTCATTTATGAAGGGCAGGACTTTGGCGAAAGTGCTATTCCCTATTCGGTGGGGTGTACTGCACACATCACCAAAGCAGAATATCTCTCCGATGGTCGCATTCTGATTATGACGGTTGGCGAAAAGCGTTTTGCGATCAATCAAACATTCCATGACAAGCCCTATCTGTATGCGGATGTGGACTTCATTGAAGACCAGCCAATCCTGGGAAACACAGAAGTTGGACTCGCCCTGCGTCAGCACGTTATCACGTACCTCGAAACCCTGCGTGAAGCAGCAGATGTTGAATTCGACAGCGAGCAAATTCCGGCCTCGCTGCCATCGATTGCGTATTTGTCCTGCATGCTGTTACAGATAGACAACACTGAAAAACAGGAATTGCTGGAAATTGAAGACCTGACAGAACTGGCAGAAAAGCTCACGGAGATATATCGTCGTGAGATTACGTTCCTACAGACGCGGTTGGCACCGCCGGAGATCAGCGTTGGTGACACACCATTTTCGCTGAATTAGATGGTTAACAAGCTGATTATTGAACTCATCAGCGAAGTAATATAACATTTGCCGCTGGCACGGATTGCGAATTCAGGATTCTCGTGACGGTGCCCTGTCAACAGACTATGGCTTGAAAACATCCCTATGGAAAAACCTAAAAAAGTCGGTACGCCCACCGTATTTGGCCTTGCATGGCATCGCTACAGCATCATCATGTCCGTTGTGAGTGATGCTTCGGCACGCATTATTTCGACGCTGTTCTACTTCACTGTTGTTGTGCCCTTTGGCATTGCATCCAGACTGTTTAGTGATGCACTTGATCGGAATGGCACAGCCACCTGGCATGACCGCGAACCGGTCCCAACTGATGTTGAATCAGCAAGGCTACAAGGCTAACTATGTATATTCTTGGCATATCCGCGTATTACCATGATTCGGCAGCAGCACTCATCAAAGATGGAGAAATACTCGCTGCTTCGATGGAAGAACGGTTCTCCAGAAAAAAGCACGACAACAGCTTCCCTACCCTGGCGACGCAATTTTGTCTGGATTTCGCAGGCATCACAACACATGACCTGGACTATGTGGTCTTCTATGAGAAGCCGCTGGTCAAGTTCGAGCGCATATTGGTCACAACGGTGAATACCTTTCCACGCTCCTGGAGCGTCTGGAAAGAAGCGATGGTCAGTTGGCTGAAGGAGAAACTCTGGATCAAAAGTGCGATTCTGAAAGCGGTAGATGTGCCGCCGGATCGCATCATCTTTGCCGATCATCATATGAGCCATGCGGCAAGTGCGTTCTTCACCAGCCCGTTTGATGACGCAGCGGTGTTAACGGTCGACGGTGTCGGCGAGTGGACCACAGCGACACTCGGCGAAGCGACCAGCCAATGGGAAGGCAAAGACGGCCAGAATGCTATCAATCTATTCGCTGAGGAACGCTTCCCCCACTCGATTGGCTTGCTCTATTCGACGTTTACGGCATGGCTGGGCTTCCGAGTTAACAATGGCGAATACAAAGTCATGGGTATGACGCCCTATGGCACGCCCAAATACGAAGACAAGGTCTATAAGGTCGTCACAGTTGATGACGAAACGGGTGCATTCCACCTGGATATGGACTACTTCGACTATCAACATTCTATTGAGCGCAGTTACAGCAAAAAGTTCCTGGAGCTATTCGGTCCGAATCGTCCACCAGAGTCCGAATTTTTTACGATGGAGACCAATCCTGAGCGCAGCAGTGAAAAAGCTGCCATGGACCAGAACCAGTATTATGCGGATGTGGCCGCCAGTATTCAGAAAGTCACTGAAGATACGCTCGTCAAGATTTGCAACTATCTGCATAAGAAAACGGGCAAAAACAAGCTGGTGATGGCGGGCGGTGTGGCACTCAATACCAAAGCCAATTGGCGACTGCTGAATGAAACGCCGTTTGATGAAATTTTCATTCATCCGGCGGCAGGCGACGATGGGGGTGCTGTTGGTGCCGCGCTGTGGGCTTATCACATTATGCTGGGCCAACCACGCAAATGGGTCATGCCACACAGCTATTGGGGACAGGCTTTCAGCGATAGCGAGATTGCCACGTTCCTCCATGGCCATGACATCCCGTTTGAAGATTTCTCTGATAAGCCGGAGAAAATGGTGGAGGTCATCGTCGATGGGCTGACCAACAAGCAAGTCGTCAGTCACTTTGTTGGACGCAGTGAATGGGGTCCCCGTGCCCTGGGCAACCGGAGCATCCTGGCTGACCCGCGCTCCGAGGACATGAAGGAAGTCGTTAACACCAAGATCAAGTTCCGTGAGCCATTCCGGCCCTTTGCGCCTGTGGTTCTGCGGGAACGAGCGGCAGAGTATTTTGACTATCCTGATGTCGCGGCACACGAAGCTCCCCGCTATATGCTGATGGTCGCCCCTATCAAAGAAGATAAGCAGCACGAGATTGAAGCCGTCAATCATGCTGGTACGGGCCGTCTACAGACCATAGAACGCGAAACAAATCCGCGTTACTATGATATTGTCAAGCAGTTTGGCGAGGCGACAGGCACCCCGATTGTCCTGAATACGTCGTTCAATCTGCGGGGTGAACCGATAGTAAATACACCCGCGGAAGCCTTCAACACATTCCGCAATAGTGATATTGATATGCTGGCCATCGGCCCATATCTCGTCCGTAAATAGGATAAAGAGGCAGACAAGAAGATGGCAGAAACACCAAAGAGAAAGAACAGCAGCGCAATGCAGGATGTCTTTTTGCGTATGGGCGTCCTGGGGGAACTGCTTTCGTTCCTATGGAAGCGCAAACTCTACTGGCTGATCCCGATGATGATCGTTCTGTTCCTATTCGCCGTGATTATCATCATTGGCAGTACTGGACCGGGCGGCGCATTCATCTACACGTTGTTCTAGGCATCAGCCACAGGAAGAAAGGACAGGGGCACGAAACGGTGCCCCATCTGGCATATGACGAAGGAAATCATCGTAATCCTTGGCCTGATCGTCTTCGGGCTAGTCTTTGGTACCCTAACGGCGCGCAGTTCGATCAAGCGCGAATCCATCGCGGCAGGCGGTATTGCCCCCGTGCTGCATTATCTTGCATCCAGCATCCTGTGTACTGTTACACCTACTGTTCTCGTCAGCATCTTCGTTCTGCATGTGGATTTCATCGGCGCAGTCAGCGTGGCGGTGGTGATGTTTGCCGTCGCATATCTGCTGCTGCTTCCCTATGCTGCCCTCGAACGCCCTGCACTGGCAGATAAAACGGCTCAAATCGACCAAGGTTGGACCAAAGAAGATGCCCTATCCTCAGGGCTATAATGTTTCCTCTGCTACTACTTTTTCGGTGAGTGCTTCGTCTGTCTCGCTCGTCGCCAGAATGAGCCTGACTGAACGGTCATAAGTCAGGTAGTTCCAGACCCAACTGATGAAAACACTAAGGCGGTTGCGGAACCCTAAGAGTGCCACAAGATGCAGGAATAACCACGCTAACCAGGCAATGAATCCTGTCAATTGAATGCGATAGAAAATCCAGGCGACTGCGCGGCTGCGGCCAATGGTCGCCATGATGCCACGATCACTATAGCTGAATGTCTGCATTGGTCTGCCAGCTACTGTATTCAGGATGTTGTTAGCCGCGAGAATTCCCTGCTGCTTGGCTACGGGAATCAACTGGGGATAAGGATCGCCTTTATCATCCTGTAAGTAGGCGATATCACCCACTACAAAAACGTCATCCTTGCCCTTAACCAGCATGTTCGGCTCAACTGGTACACGACCGCCCTTTTGAAGATCGACACCTAGTTTTTCCACTAGTGGTGAGGTTTTGACCCCCGCCGACCAGACAAGTGTATAGGTACGAATTGAACGCCCATCTTTCAGGACAATGCGGTCTGGATGGACTTCAGATACCATCGCGTCCAGCATGACTTCGACACCCAGCGATTCCAATTGCTTTTTCGCAGCTTTCCGCAAGCGCTCAGGATAGGGCGCGAGCAGATGAGGCATCGCTTCCAGAAGAATGACACGCGCACGCATCTTTGGTGAAACACTGCTGTATTCGTTTTTCAGGACATAATTGTATAGCTCATACAAGGCACCGGATGTTTCGATGCCCGTTGGGCCACCGCCAACAACGACAAGCGTTGTCAGGGCGTCGCGCAAGCCGGTATCGTTCACCCATGCTGCTCGCTCAAAAAGTGACAGAATGTGATTACGCAAGATCACGGCATCGTCCAACTCTTTTAAGCCAAAAGCATGGTCTTCTATCGCTTTTTGACCAAAGTAATTGGTCACCGTTCCGGTTGCGACAATGAGATATGAATATGGCTCGACAAGCTGCCCGGCCTGCGTTTCTATCACAATATGCTTTTGCTCAGTATCAATATCGATTACCGATCCCATCAGGAAGGAGAGATTGTCGTACTTCCTGAAGATCGTCCTCAATGGATAGGCGATTGCACTTGGGTCCAGAGCGCAGGTCGCGACCTGATATAAAAGCGGTGTAAAGGTGTGGAAGTTATTGCGATCTATAAGCAAGACATCTACATGCGCTTTTGCGAGTGTACGTGCCGCATACAGACCTGCAAATCCCCCGCCAACAATAACAACACGAGGTTTGCCAGACATATCATTCCCCTCATCCTTGAAAATTCAGCATGACAACGACATCACGCTATTTGTGAATAATATCACAAATATGTCGTATCTATATTGGAAAATACTTAGAGCATCGCTCGCATTGCCTGCACTCAAGGCCATATTGCGTGGAAAGTCCCAGTCGGGTTGTTATAATATCGAACTTGATTGTTCATATAACCAAGCCTCTCCGACAGATTGGACGATTATGCCTCGCGCTCTCATTAGTGTGTCCGACAAGACTGGACTCATCGATTTTGCTCAAGAACTTGCATCCCTTGGTTGGGACCTGGTAGCCAGTGGTGGCACACAGCAAGCATTAACTGACGCCGGTCTCGCAGTTACCCCAGTCAACCAGCTTACGAACTCCCCAGAGATGCTTGGGGGACGTGTAAAGACGCTCCATCCGGCTATCCATGCAGGGATACTCGCACGGAGTACTGCCAGCGATTCAGAAGAATTACAGCAACACGGTTACGCGCCTATCGATATGGTAGTATGCAACCTGTATCCGTTCCAGGAGACGGTTGCTAAGGCAGAAACGACGTTACAAGATGCAGCGGAGCAGATCGATATTGGCGGTGTAACGCTGCTGCGCGGCGCAGCGAAAAATTTCCTGAGAGTGACTGTTGTTTGTGATCCTGCTGACTATGCGAAGGTGATTTCCGCGTTACGCGCGACCGGAGACGTCGACATGGTTGCACGACGTGATCTGGCGGTTAAAGCCTTCTCAATGACGCGCGACTATGACACAGCTATTCATGCTTATCTGGCACAAGGGACGACACCAGGTATTCCCGCACAAGAAGATGCCGAACTGCCCGATTATCTGTCGATTGCAGTGCATAAAGTGGAAACCCTACGATACGGCGAAAATCCACATCAGAGCGGCGCTTATTACAGCCACTATCGTGACAGCTTGCCATTTGGTGCCAAGCAGTTGGGCGGAAAGCAACTGTCATATAACAATATTCTGGATGTGGATGCCGCCTGGCGAGCAGTCAACAGCTTTGATGACCCAACTGTTGTCATTATCAAACATCTAACGCCAACAGGCATTGCCAGTGCACCAACGATTGCAGAAGCCTACCCTCTTGCTTTGCGCGCCGACCCGTTATCGGCATTTGGCTGCGTGATGGCCGTCAATCGCACAGTGGATGACAATTTTGTCGAGCAACTTGACAGCCTGTTCATCGAAGCGATTGTCGCGCCTGGGTTCACACCAACAGCGCGGACGGCACTCAATGAGGGACGGCAGAATTGTCGCCTGCTGCAAATGTCACAGCCCTATGACACAACTGAGTACGATATTCGCAGTGTCCATCGCGGACTGCTGATTCAACGTCGAGATGCTGGTGATCCATCTGGGGTAACATGGAAGACGGTTACAAACAGGCTGCCAACGGCTGAGGAAACCAAGGCACTGCAATATGCCTGGAAAGCCTGCCAACATGTCAAATCGAATGCGATTGTGGTTGCAAAGTCGCACTACACCTGTGGCACAGGTGGCGGGCTGCCTAGCCGAGTGGATGCTGCAATCTTGGCCATTGAGAAAGCGGGTGAACACGCCAAGGGGGCCGTTATGGCATCAGAGGCGCTGATCCCGTTCCCAGATACTATCGAAGTCGCTGCAAAAGCGGGCATTACGGCATTCATACAGCCAGGTGGTGCCATCCGCGACACGAAAGTGATCGAGGCCGCAAACGCAGCCAATATGGCGATGGTATTTACGAGTGTGCGCCACTTCCGTCATTAAGTCTTGATTCATTTGAGAGGCCATTGCTATAATGCGCCTGTTCGCCACTGTAGCTCAACGGCAGAGCATACGCTTCGTAAGCGTGGGGTTGTGGGTTCAAATCCCACCAGTGGCTCACTAAGCCCGTTTTACGCGGGCTTTTCTATTTCTAGCTAATGAGGAATTGTCACTATGAGCGTCGAGGTGCAGCGGCCTGTGACTATCGGCGTCGCAGGGGGAACTGGGTCCGGCAAGACGACTGTCTCTAGCCAGCTTCTGGAGCGTGTAGGCAGTAAACATATCGCGTATCTCACACACGATTCCTATTACAAGGATTTCAGGGAACTATCTGACGAGGAACGGCGGCGCATCAATTTCGACCATCCTGATTCGCTAGACACGTCACTCATGATTGAACATATTCGCGCTCTACAGAATTCCCTGCCCGCTGAACTACCTGTTTATGACTTCACGACAGACAGCCGCACACCGAATGTCGTCATTGTCTCACCACAGCCGATTATTCTGGTCGAAGGCATTCTGATCTTCGTCGAAAAAGAGCTGCGTGACCTGTTCGACATCAAAATTTATGTGGATACAGATGCCGACATTCGGTTTATTCGTCGATTGAAGCGCGATATTCAGGAGCGCGGCCGTACTGCGGAATCCGTCATTGACCAATATCTGGCGACTGTCCGCCCGATGCATCTGGAATTTGTAGAGCCAACCAAGCGCTACGCCGATGTGATTATTCCTGAGGGTGGTTTTAACCTGGTGGCAATCGAAATGATTGCTGATCGGATCAGGAGTATGCTGCGGGAACAGAAGACATAGGCATTACTCATCTGCCTGTCTTGACGACCCTTTCTGACCCATGCTATACTGCCATCGACTTAACAGATCAATATCTATGCCATGATGGGGAGTAGTAGCTGCGCGCGTCTGTTTTAGAGAGTATCGACCAAAGGCTGAAAGCCGATACACGGAAATCGCAGCGAAGTCGCCCTGGAGCAGTCAACAAGAACGTATTCTGCTAAAGAATATCAGTAGACGTTGACCGGGTACGCCCGATACAGCGCAACGAAGCGCAGCGGAGCAATCTGCTGAAGCAAGGTGGTACCGCGAAAGTGAAACCTCTTTCGTCCTTGCATGACAAGGATGTCAGAGGTTTTTTTGTTTACGAGATGGGCATCGGGTGCCCAATGAAATGGTGAGAGGATGGACAAAAACACCGTAGACTTTTACGACACGATTGCCGAGCACTATCCACTGCTGTTCCGCGACTGGGAACGCCAACTAGAGCGCGAAGGGTTGGGGCTGCGGGCAATGTTCCGAGGCAAGGGTGTTGTTCGCATACTTGACGTCGGTTGTGGCCCAGGTACGCAGGCTATTCCACTCGCCGAGTTGGATTACCATGTGGTCGCGACAGACCCCAGCCCAGGCATGTTGAAGATGGCCCATGAACTGGCACGCGAGCATGGCGTCGAGGACCGGATTACGATTGAGCGGGCAGATATCGACAACCTGCTTGAGATTGTTGAGGGTCCGTTCGATGGGCTGGTCTGTAAGGGTAATGTTCTGCCGCATATGTTGAGCGATACCGAGATCGAACATGCCCTGCTCACTTTTTGGGAGCTACTGCGCCCAGGTGGGTCTATCGTGATTGGGCTGCGTGATTTTGAGTCGTATCTGGAATATCGGCCCACGTTCCTCCCAGGTCTGAACCATATTGAAGATAACGGCTATGAGTTCATCGCCTATGAAATCTGGGAGTGGGAGGAAGGGCCTCCCGTCATTGCAACGCAAAATCTGTATATCACGGAAGGCATGCCCAATCGACTGGTAACGACTAAGAGAACGGTATCGTTCCGGCCATTATCGACGGATGAAATCAAAGTCGTTCTGTCGGAAATTGGCTACGAAGACATTGACCAACAGATTGACCGGACTGAGCTGGTCATCACAGCACGCAAATCACTATCAGGGATTCGGAAATCGAGGTAACTATGACACAAACGACACACAAGCAGCAGACAGATATGCCAGCCAACTTCAACTTCGCAGATGAGGAAAAAGGCATCTACGATTGGTGGCAGAGCAAAGGCTGGTTTAAACCAGAGATCGCAGACAATGATGCAGAACCATTCACAATTTCAATGCCGCCGCCAAATGTGACGGGGGTCCTGCATCTGGGCCATGCCCTGTTCGCGAGTTTACAGGACCTGATGACACGTTACGAGCGCATGCGTGGTAAGGCAGCACTCTGGCTGCCGGGCACAGACCATGCCGGTATTGCGACCCAATTACAGGTCGAGAAGATGCTGCGCGACGAAGGCACCAGTCGGTATGATATTGGCCGTGAAGCCTTCCTGGCGCGTACCTGGCAGTGGAAAGAGGAAAAAGGCGGCACGATAGTTGAGCAACTCCGGCGTATTGGAGCAAGCTGCGATTGGGACAGAGAACGCTTCACACTCGATGACGGACTATCTGAAGCTGTGCAGGAAGTGTTTGTGCAGTTGTGGGAACAAGGGCTGATCTATCGCGGGCCGCGGCTGGTGAACTGGTCGCCAGGGCTGCAAACGGCTGTCAGTGACCTGGAAGTGGAACGCGCGGAAGAACAAGGCAAGCTGTATTACTTCAATTATCCGCTGGCTGATGGTGAAGCTGTGCCAGTGGCAACAACACGTCCTGAGACCATCCTGGGTGATACGGCAGTGTGCGTCCACCCAGAAGATGATCGCTATAAGCATCTTATTGGCAAGTGCGCTTTTGTGCCGATGCTGAATCGTGAAATTCCGGTGATTGCCGATGAATATGTGGATCGTGAGTTTGGTACAGGTGCGGTTAAGATAACACCCGCGCATGACTTCAACGACTATGAAATCGCGCAGCGGCACAATCTTGAGATGATTAACATCCTGAACAAGGATGCGACCCTGAATGCCAACGCCGGACCGTATGCCAATATGGATCGGTTTGAAGCGCGTGAAAAGCTGTGGGCCGATATGGAAGCCGCTGGCATGGCGATTAGGGTTCAGGACCATACGATGGTCGTTCCACGCAGCCAACGCGGTGGTGAAGTGGTTGAACCGATACTCAGCACGCAGTGGTTCGTCAAGATGGATGACATCGCAGAGAAGGCGCTGAATGCAGTGCGCACGGGTGCGATCAAGATTGTGCCAGAGCGCTTCACCAAGGTGTATTATCACTGGCTGGAAAACATTCAGGACTGGTGCATCAGCCGCCAATTGTGGTGGGGGCATCGGATTCCGGCATGGTATCGCGAGAAAGACGGTGACCCTGAAGGTGAAATCTACGTGGGTCGTACGCCACCAAAGGGCGACGGCTGGACGCCGGAAGAAGATGTGCTCGATACCTGGTTCAGCAGTGGGTTATGGCCGTTCAGTACGTTGGGCTGGCCAGAAGAAACGCCGGATTATGCGCGCTTCTACCCGACACAGGTGATGGAAACGGGCCACGACATCCTGTTCTTCTGGGTGGCGCGTATGATTATGATGGGCATGTGGTTCACGGATACCCCACCTTTCGATACGGTGTACCTGCATGGCCTTGTCAGAGACAAGAACGGTCGCAAATTCAGCAAGAGCCTGGGCAATGTCATTGACCCGCTGCTGCTGATTGATCAGTACGGCGCTGACCCGCTGCGGTTTACCTTGCTCACCAGTGGCACCCCCGGCAATGATGTCAATCTTGACGAAGCCAAGGTGGAGTACACCTACAAATTCGTCAATAAAATCTGGAATATCACCAAACTGGTGAATATGAATCTGGATGAAGATTTGCCCTCCGGCATACCCCATCAGAGCGAACTCGACCTACCTGCTCGGTGGATCGTGAGCCGGACGCAAAAGCTCATCAAGAACGTGCAGTATTTGTTCGATGCTTACCAGTATGGTGAAGCTGGAAACCAGATTTTGTCGTTCATGTGGGATGAATTTGCACCCTGGTACCTGGAAATTGCCAAGCATCCGCTTTACAACGGGACGCCGGAAGAAAAAGAGCATGCCCAGCGCGTGATGGTGTACGTGCTTGATACCTGTCTGCGGCTGCTGCATCCGTATATGCCGTTCATGACAGAAGCTGCCTGGCGTTATATTCCGCATGACGAGGAAGCGCTGATCGTGGCCAAATGGCCAGAGGCCAACGAGGCACTCATCGACGAAGCAGCAGAATCCGAGATGGAGATTTTCGCGACACTAGTGCGAGATATTCGTAATATCCGTACGGATTACAAGGTTGATCCGGGTAAACGGATCGCTGCCCTGATCGCTCCAGGCAGCCGTCAGAAGGCCCTTGAGGATTATGGATATATCTTCGGGCGGCTGTGTAATGTACCAGAGGTGACAATCCTGTCGAACGGTGCAACTGCACCTGAGAACGCAGCCTCGACTGTGGTCGATGACATCACACTCTATTTACCGCTGGAAGGTATGCTGGACATCGAGGCAGAGTGTGCACGACTGACTAAAGAGACGGAAAAACTCAACGACCGTATCGGCGGGATTGCGAAGAAATTAGCCAACGAGGGGTTTGTGAGCAAAGCACCGGAGGCCGTGGTTCAGCGCGAGCGGGACAATCTGGATCAGCTACAGACCGAACTCAAGCAGCTAAACGATCGCCTGGAAAGTCTGTGCAAGTAAGCGATTACGAGAGAAAGAATAGCGGAGTGGCCCCCTCAAAAGTGGGCCATTTCTTTTTCTTAAGCCTGACTATCCTGGGCGTTTTCATTAGCCAACTTGATCTGGTAGAGCTTACGCCCCGCGTGCTGCGCCGCCCGTTTGACTTCCGCATCAGGATCGTTACGGAAAACATCCTGCAAAGCATCGAGAGCTTCAATTGCTTCCAACAATACCAATTCATTGATCGTCTTTAAGCGAATATCAGCGCTCTTGTCTGAAAGACGATTCATGTGATATTCGACGATCCGCTGTCTAGTGGACAACCTGCTTCTCCCAGGAATTTATCTGTAAAGCCAAGGTCAATTGTCACCGATTGTTCGCAATTGTACAACAATTATAGCACGACAAGGATGTGCATTTGGGACTATTGTCACATCACTTTGTTACGGCTTTGATATGGCATTCCCATTTTGTCCCAACAGAAGCTACAATGACACCATTCATTCTGCCCTATCGTTAACCGGATTCAGAGGTGATTTTGATCGATACTGCTGTGATTGTGGCTACAAGTGACGCCAGCACAAACCCTATTTTGCCGGATCATCGGCCTATTTTGTGGCCTGTGCTTGGCAAGCCCATGATTATCCAGGTGATTGAGCCTTTATATCGCCTGGGAATCCACAATTTCGCGGTGTTGATTGGGGTTGAAGATACAGTCGCATTGAGCGAATTACAGCGGCGATGGATGCCAGACATCAAGATTGAAGTCTCTATGGTAATGCCAGGTGAATCCCTGGGATTAGCAATCCAGCGTATCTTCTCAGCGATCAGTCATCAATCACCGAATTTCATCCTGATGGGCCACAACACATTTTTGGATGATGAAACACTTGCAAGCGTCGTCAACAGTAGTGAACGATGCATGGTTCAATCAGCCTCAGATCAAGATTCTGTCTGTTGTGTCGCCGTGTCCGTCGAGGATATCGCATCAGCCGCTAAAGGCAGTCAGCCCAAATCTCTAATTGAGATTATGCGTGCGCTGGCTAAAAGCACCGCAAATACGATCAAACAAGCTAGTTGGCACATTCAAGTGAATACATTGGATGATCTCTATCTTCTACATGAGCATCTGTTAGAAACAAAAGAAGACCCGTATATCCTCAGCGAGATTTCCGATACCGTAAAAATCGTTCCGCCTGTAAGAATTGACCCGCAGGTGAGCATCGGCCAGGGTTCGGTGATTGGGCCGTATGTTTATCTGGAACGAGGGGCACGTGTTGGTTACCGGGCACACATTGACCACGCCCTGATCCTGGATCGTGGGAATGTCGATGCCAATGAAACAGTGCAACATGCGATCATCGCCAAGAGTGGTCGGATTCATCTAGCATAGAATATGCAATCCATCGTTTACCCTTCGTTGCATCATATACCCTCGTACCTGGCGAACAGCCTTCGTATAATGGGCACGCTCAACTTTTGTCGATGTGATTTCAGGTTGATTTGTGTCTACGGCGTTTAAAGTTTGCCCCATTTGCGAAACACCGAATCACCATAATGCCCAGGTGTGTACGACCTGCGGCGCTTCTTTGAGCCAGGTTGAGCCAGAAACGCGGGTCAAGAATGGCGGCCAGAAGCAAATTGAATACGATTATCGGTTCGGTGAGACAGACCTATTGGAGGCGAGTTTAAGGCGGCCTGCGCGGACTTACGTGACCGTTGGGGCACTTGCGATTGTCATGATGGTCGTTGGTATTGCAGCGTTTTTGGTACTACAACCACGCGGGGCAGATGAACCTGCGGATGCCTTGCCGCCTGTCATGGCTACGAATACATTGATTTTGCTACCACAGGCGACTGTGACAGCAGGGTCGCCTACAGCAACGGCCAGCCCGACGCCGACAGTTACATTTACACCCTCTGTCACACCAACGCCGGAACCCTGTCGCCAGCGAATCGTCGCAGGGGGATCGCTCATCCAGGCGGCCATCAACTGCGGTCATCGAGATCAGGATGTCATTCCCCTGATCCTGGAAATGAATGGCTTGGCAGATGCCAACAGCATCCAGGCGGGCCAGGAAATCTTTATTCCGTGGCCCACGCCAACGCATGATCCCAATGCAGTCGATACCGCGACGCCTGAAGGCGGTTCTGACACATCCGGCCTGGGGGATGAAACGGCTGTTGCCGAGCTGGCAGCACTCGGTATTGAGATACCCGATGATCCGTTTGCACCGACTGCTACGGCGACGCTGCCTGCTGGGGTCATGTGGCATACCGTGAACTCAGGCGAGAATATCATTTCAATTGCCGTCGCATATGATGCTGATGTAAAGATTCTTTCAGAATTGAACCCACAAATTGACTTTGCACGGTGTGAGTTCGGGCAGCGTTTTGGTGGGCCTGATTGCCTGGTAGTACTTGGCCAGGGTCAGCAAATTCGTGTTCCTGCCCCTACACCAACCCCCACCCTCTCGCCTACATTTGATCCAAATTCAACGGCGACACCAACAGCAACGCCGACTTACAATCAACCAAACCTCGTCAGTCCGGTTGACATGGCTGTATTCGCCGCCGACGAAATTGTGACCCTGCGGTGGGTACCAACAGCTTCGCTACAGCCGGGAACAGCCTATCGTATCGAAGTCACTGACGAGACATCGGGCATCGTCTATGCGGCGCTCACAACTGATATAAACTTCGCCATTCCATCTGATTGGCAAGGAGCCACCAGCCAACGCCATCAATTTAGCTGGTTTGTCAGCATTGTAGAACAAGACAACCCTGACCAGGCCATCCGATCAACAGAGTCCTGGAATTTCATTTGGGTTGGCGTCGGCAGTACAGAAACGGAGTAGACCCCGTGTTGACACAAAAAGCACATTCACAGAGACAACTACGCCCATTTGTGGCCAGAATCATCGCTCTCGCATCGGTGAGCCTGATGGTTGCTGCCTGCAATCTGACCGCGCCGGAGGACATCAGCACGCCAACGGTTGAATCACTGATTACAGATACTCCTACTGTTATTCCAACATCTACACTGACTTCGACGCCAATCGCACCGCCGACCAACGAAAACAGCTTTGTTCCGGTGGTGGTGGCATCGCCCATTGATGCAAATTCAACGCCGGACTTATCGCTGCCGGAGGTTACGCCAACGGAAACACCTGGTCCGTATGAGCATTTGATCCAGTCAGGCGACACGATGTCAAGCATCGTCTTCCAGTATGGTTATCGTGATCTCACGGTCGTCGATGACGTGCTCAGGCTCAATCCGCAGATTACGAATCCTGATATTCTGCCTGTTGATGAGATCATGCTGATTCCGAGGCAGACAATTACACCAACCCCTGTCGGGCTAGAGATTACACAGACAGCCCTCCCATCAGGATTAGAAAACCGAGATGGGATTATTGTTCTGCGAGATACTGTGTTTGATTGCCACATTGTGGAAGAAGGTGACACAGCCGTAGGCATCGCGGAGCAATACAACACAACACTTGAGATCATCAGCGCAAGAAACCCACAGTTAAACTGGACTGGCTGTTCATTTAACCTGCCGAGTGGCGGCCCTAATTGCAGCCCGAACTTAAGATTGGGCGACTGTGTGAATGTTCCAATGCCTACGCCTACGCCCGTTCCGACCCAGACGCCATCAGGCAATGAAACCGTTACACCAACACCTACCCTCGCCGGACCACAAGTGATTTCGCCGCCAGATTACGTCACACTGTCAGCGGGGCGTGTGCGCGTCAGTTGGGTCACAGCGGGTATATTGGCACCTGACGAAGTTTATCTGGTCGAAGTAGCGGATGTGACGCTAAACAGCGAACCCTGGCTCTATACGACCCGATCACACAGCGCCACGCTGGATGAATCGCTGATCCCAACAACAGGCAACACACATACGATCAACTGGCGTGTGTCCGTTGTACAGGCAGATACATCAAATGATGCGGTAACAGTGCGTCCGGCAGGTGGCGTCGGTCAATGGCATACGTTCTATTGGCAAAGTCGCTAGCAAAACACCCGACTAATTCCGAAACTGGCGAGCTATTTGTTCTGCACTGAAGTGCAGGATAATGGTCTCGCCAAATGTATCTTGCTTGGGTGATGGCGTATGTTCCAGTTCCCGGATGAGTGCTTGCATATCTTCCTGAGGCATGATGACGCCTCGCTTTACGGCAATGACATCAGCCAGATGCATAAGAAGCGTTTCAGGGTCGATGCGCTCTTGCAGGCGTTCGATGAGATGCGCCAGACCACTGATTATATCCGTCTGAGTAAGTTCGACTGGAACGGCCCGCAGTGCATAGGTATTGATGCCGAAGCTCTCCAACACAAAACCTAATCTCTCCAGCATATCCATATTGGCCTGTATGGCGCGATTTTCCGCCACGCTGACGTCAATCGTCTGCGTTTCTATAGGCTGAGATTCGAGCGCATCCGATTCTTCTAAAACACGTCGGAAGGATTCATAGAGAATGCGCTGATGTGCCCCATGCTGGTCAATCAGATACATGCCAGCAGGACCTTCGGTGACAATATACGCAGCGCCTATCTGCCCCAGGACACGCAAGACTGGCAACGTTCTGACGCGCTGAGGTTGCTCGCCTTCGTCCGTATATGCTGGCCGCTGATTATCGCCAAAACTGAATTCGTCATCAGCGCGATCAGGAATATCGAAACCAAAGTCCATCTGCCCTATACGGGTGGGCTTGTCATCATCCCAGTCACGATCCATGGGGCGCGTCTGATGGCGATTGGCTAATGAGGGTTGGCTATAGCCGAGGATGACATCTCGAACCGCCCGTTGTACAGCAGCGAATACGGCGCTTGCATCTTCAAAGCGCACTTCGGCCTTGGTGGGATGCACATTGACATCAACAATTTCTGGTGGCACCTGAATTAGCAAGATGCCATATGGATAGCGGCCCTTCGGCAATAAGGTGTGATATGCCTGTGAAACTGCATAGCTGAGGCTGTTATCCTGAACAGCGCGTCCATTGACAAACAATGTGATGCGGGTGCGATCCTTGCGATTTAGGTTTGGCTCCGAAACAAACCCACGCACCCTGATTGTGCCACCGTGACCTCGAACGACATCCTGGCCGGATACTTCTACCATCTGGCGGAATTGGGACAGACCCACAACTTTTACTACTACATCAGCGAAGTTGCCTGTTCCAAGTGAGCGAAAGACCTCACGGTCATCATGTATCAGCACAAAGCGCACATGCGGGTAAGCCATTGCATAGTTCATGACAATCTGGTTGATAACCCGCTTTTCGGTCATATCTGATTTCAGAAATTTTTTGCGGGCTGGGGTGTTGAAAAACAGGTTTTCAACAGCGATGATGGTACCAACCGGAACACCAATGGTGGCCTGTTCGATAAGTTCGCCCCCTTCAATCCGCAGACGCACACCTACGTCAGCGTCTCGGTAGCGACTGGTAACTGTGAGGCGACTGACAGCAGCAACGCTTGCCAGGGCTTCTCCCCGGAAACCGAGTGTTTCTATATGGCTAAGATCGTCTGCCGTAACCAGTTTGCTGGTGGCGTGGCGCATGACCGCCAACGGCACCTCTTCCACAGGGATGCCAGAGCCATCGTCATTGACCTGAATACGGCGACGTCCACTATCTGCAATTTCAATCTGGACGAAGCTCGCACCTGCGTCAAGGGCGTTCTCCACCAATTCTTTGACTACAGACGCCGGACGTTCAACTACTTCGCCAGCGGCAATCTGCGAAACAACCCGATCATCTAATAGGCGTATTGCCATTGAAATCATCCACCTAAATGGCTTGCTTGAAACAAAAAAGCGCCCCGTCGTACGGAGCGCCAAAACTCACTCAGTTCCAGAACTATCAAACTTCGTCTGGCACCCCGTATGCGGATTCATCATACCCGACGAGGTTTGCACCTGCCAACGGTATATGGATTGAGAAGGTGCTGCCCTCCCCTTCCACGCTTTCGACTTTGGCTTTGCCACCATGCTGAATCGCGACACTGCGCACGATAAAGAGGCCCAGGCCGCTACCTTTGATGCGCGAATGCTCTTTACGACGCGCGCGATAGTGCCGATCAAACAACTTGTCGATGTGTTCCGGGCCGATGCCATAACCATTATCGCGCACCCAGATGACGAACATATCGCCATTGACATATGCACCTGCTGTCACGCTGCTTTCGTCAGGCGTGTACTTGACGGCATTATCGACGAGATTGGTGATGGCGCGCTCCAACATGCCCGCATCGACATTGAGGATGGGCAAGTCGTCAGCCAAGTCTACACCGAGTTTGAGGCTATGCTTATCCGGCGGAAGCAGATAGTTGTCGATCATCGTCTTAATCATCTGGCCAATATCGGTCGGATGACGATCTAACTCGTAGAAGCCATTGTCGGGATCGTAACGACCTGCATCCTGAATATTTTCTACGAGTGCGGTTATCTGGCTGATGCCTGAGAGAATTTTCTCAAGGAAGTACGCCTGACGTTCATTGAGTGGGCCAATAGATTCTGATTCCAGCATGCTGGCAAAACCAAGCATGGATGTTAGCGGAGCGCGCAAATCATGAGAGACCACACGCACAAACTGGCTCTGATTCTGGATGAGGCGCTCATATTGTGCGAACTGGTCAGCATAATTCACCAGCAAATGACCAGCACCAACGTATACCTCCAGCATATCAAGGATGTCATCATCGAGGACCTGACTTTGCGGGAATATGATCCCGATGACCGCAACCAGATTACTCTTTTTATTCAGCGGAATAAGCGCCCAATTCGTGGGTTCTGCGAACAACCCAGACTGGGCTGAGGGTTGGAAGATCACCTCTGTGCCGCTTACCTGCAAATCATCAGGCTCAGGAACATCTTCTGGGATAATTCCATCAGCATAGGCGCCCTGACGATCTACCCAGCGCCAAAATGCCGCGACTGCCTGCAAATTGTCAGTTATATGGCCGAGCACAGACTGAATCGCGGATTCCGTATTTTTAGCCTGGGAAATGAGAAGCATGAGTTCACGCATTGCTATCACCAACCAACATGATTACAGGATGTCGACGGCACAGGCGCCAAACATATTGTCGGCGCGAAAGTGTCGTTTATAAGTTCGATTATATATGTGGGCTAAAAGTGGGACAAACGCTTATCAAGGCAATCAAGATTCTGCATAAAGAAACCTTAAGATAGTCTGCTTGTTTACCCAAGTTTGTCATACTATACTCATATCAGGCGCTGGATTCGCTTCATCATTTGCATTTTCACTTTCACAATACAGGTGCGGAAGAAACCTATGGCAGAAAAAATCCTAATCGTTGACGACGATATCGATAGCCTGAAACTGATTGGCCTAATGCTCCAACGGCAGGGCTACGAAGTATTGGCAGCCAACGCGGGAAAGCCAGCACTGGCCAAAGCAGAAGCAGAGCACCCTCATCTCATCATCCTGGATGTCATGATGCCCGATATGAGCGGATTGGAAGTCTGCAAGCGGCTGCGGAACAACGCCCAGACGGCAGAAATTCCGATCATCATGTTCACGGCTAAGACACTCATTGATGACAAGGTGAAGGGGTTTGAAGCCGGTGCAGACGATTATCTGACGAAGCCCACCCATCCGGCTGAATTGGCCTCAAGAGTAAAGGCTGTGCTGGCGCGGAACACAGGCGGCGTTGAGCATGATGTTGCACGGCCAGCATCCGCACGCGGTGAAGTCATTGGTATCCTGGGCGCAAAAGGTGGCGTTGGCACATCAACAGTGGCGCTAAATATCGGTGCAGCGCTGCAACAGGCCGGCGAAAACGCGGTCGTAGCTGATTTCAGACTGGGTGCGGGCACACTCGGCATGAGTATGGGACTTACACGCTCACAGGGTATGGCACGTCTATTCAGTCGTCCGATGAGTGATATTAATCCGACGAGCGTCAGCAATGAAGTCGTTACCCATGAAAGCGGCCTCCGCCTGATGCTGTCGTCGATTCGCGCGAGCGAAAGTGAAATCGAGCAGAAGCCTGATCAGGCAAGGGCCATTGTGAACGCCCTGCGGGAAGTCGGTAAGCCGGTTGTGGTCGATATGGGCGCAGGCATCACACCGATTACCACCGCGTTAATCAGCCAGATGAATGAAGTTATCGTACTGGTGGAACCGAACCCAATTACAGTTGCTATGGCAAAAGATTTGATCAAGTATCTTGAGTCGCACATCAGCCGCGACCACATCAATATTGCCGTCGTCAACAGAACACAAACCGCACTTCAGACCCCATGGCACGAGATTGAATCCCAGTTGGGTCATGAAGTGCTCGCTATCATTTCAGCGGCAACAGAACTGTTTTATCAGAGCGTTGAAAACCAGACAGCGGCTGTTCTACTGCAACCGAATTCCGTTGTTGGCGGCCAGTTGACCAAGCTCGCTGACGAAATCAAGGCACGGATTCGTCCTACCCGCTAAATGGCTGGCATGTTACAGTATGGCTGTTGCTTAAATTACAGTCTACGAGCTTATTGATATGAATTTTATGGGTGATGACGGCGAAAGAATTGCACGTGCCGTAAGTATTCTCAGTTCGGCATCGAATGTGGTGGCATTTACAGGCGCAGGCATCAGTACGCCTTCAGGCATTCCTGATTTCCGCAGCCCAGACTCCGGTATGTGGGAAAAAGCGGACCCGTTCCGGGTGGCCTCGATTACTGGCTTCCGGCGCGACCCAAGCGCATTTTTCGAGTGGATCCGACCACTGGCGCGCTTGTCAATGAATGCCAAGCCAAATGTTGCTCACTATGCCCTTCTCAAGCTTGAACAACTAGGCAAGCTCAAAAGCATCATTACCCAAAACATTGATACACTCCATACCAAAGCCGGTAGTAACCCAGTCCACGAGCTGCATGGACAAATTAGCTCTGCGACCTGCATCACATGCTACAAGAAATTCCCAGCGTCCGACCTCATCAGGCAGTTTGTGGAAACAGGTCATATTCCGAGATGTGACTGCGAGCGCCAAAGCATCTTAAAGCCCAATGTGATCCTGTTTGGCGAGCAACTGCCCTTCGAGACATTACAGGCTGCCAAGAAAGCTGTACGCGCCTGCGATGTTCTGTTTGTGATCGGGTCGTCGCTTGAAGTGGCACCTGCCAGCGAAATCCCCTTGTTGGCCAAAAGGAATGGCGCCAAAGTCATCATTATTAATTTGCATGCCACTGATTTCGACGGCATGGCAGATGTGGTCCTTAAAGGCGATGCTGCCGACCTCGTACCCAACATCGTAAAACAAGTGGAGACAGCTCTACATGCAAGCGTCCAATGACGAGACCCAGGCACAAACTGATAACCTGCTGAGTATTTATCGCCGCATTATTGAGATTAGCCAGCAGTTAAGCACCACTTACGATCTGCAATCACTTCTGCGAAAGATCGTCATTGCTGCCAATGAACTCATCCATACGGAAGCATCGGCTATTCTGCTGATGGATGAGGCCAGTGGTAAGTTACGATTTGCCATGTCCAGCAATATCAAACCGCATGAAATGGACGAGATGACCGTTCCGCTGGATGGGAGTATTGCCGGCTGGATCTTCACTCATGGCGAACCGCGCGTCATCGAAAACGCCTCCCAAGACCCCGACCACTATCAGGGTGTGGATGATCGGTTGAGCTTCCATACACGGAATTTACTGGGCGTACCCATGAAAACGCCAGCGCGCGTGATTGGTGTGGTACAGGCCCTGAATAAGATTGACAATCAGCGCTTCACCGATGATGACATCGCCATGCTGCGTACTCTCGCGAGTCAGGCGGCTGTCGCAATTGAGAACGCGCGTATGTTCCAACAAAGTGACTTTATTGCAGAACTGGTGCATGAGCTTCGCAATCCACTGGTGGCGCTAAAAGCCAGCACGACACTGCTGCTGCGCCCTGACCTACCAGGCGAGAAACACGCGAATATCATCCGCACGATGCAATTTGAGACTGAGCGCCTCATCGGCCTGACAGATGATTTCCTGAATGTGGCGCGTCTGGAATCCGGGCGGGTGCAACTGGAAATAAGCTCTTTTAGTATGCACCATCTGCTTGAGGAAAGTGCTCAGGTCATCGAGCAGCAGGCTCATGATAAAGGCATTACGATTTCACTCGATGGCGACGATCATCACGTCGCAGCGGACAGAGGAAAAATCAAGCAAGTACTCATCAACCTGCTGTCAAACGCGGTCAAATATAATATTCCGCAGGGCACGATTTACCTCAACACCGGAGTCATGAACGAAAACGGGGATCGTTACCTACAGGTTGATGTCACTGATACGGGCTATGGTATTCCTGCGGAACACCAGAAGAATATGTTCCAGAAGTTCTTTAGAGTGCCAACAACTGCCAATATGGAACGAGGAACGGGCCTGGGGTTGACGGTGTGCAAGGGGATTATCGAAGCCCACAGCGGGAGAATCTGGTTGGAGAGTGAGGAAGGGCAAGGTTCCACTTTCAGCTTCACCGTGCCCTTGTCTCTCTAATTTAGGCTTCTGCGAGTTCCAGATCGCTGTCGCGATCACCACCCACAAACGGTAGCTCACCCTTTTGCCATGCGACCAACAGCGGTACGGCTGTAAACAGTGACGAGTAACTACCAGACACTAACCCCACAAACAGAATGAATATAAACTGCTTGATCGTATCGCCACCAAAGAGCAGGATGGCGATCATGATGAAGAAGGCATTGAGCTGGGTGGCCAGCGAACGGTGAATCGTCTCCCATACGCTGCGATTGACGATGGTTTCGTACGGTTCACCCAGGTGAATCGGAATATTCTCACGGATACGGTCAAAGACGACGATAGAGTCCTGCACTGAGAAGCCGACGACCGTCAGAACAGCCGTCAGGAACAGGGCATCAATTTCCCAACCCAGTAACAGACCCATCAGCGACTGAACGCCCATCACAACAAGAATATCGTGCAACATCGCTAAAATCGCGCATACGCCATAGCGGAACGCATTCGGGACCTGGCGGAAGGCGATCACGATAAATCCAGTGATAATAGCTGCACCAACGGCCACCGCTGCAAGAGCCGCACGAGTTACTTCTTCACCAATGGTGGCAGAAACAGATTGCTGCTGGAAGCTATCACGATCTATTGGTGCGATGGCATCCAGATCGTTGATAATTTCTTCAACAACGGCGGTTTCCTGGAATGAACCGCGCACTGACCAACGCAAGCTGTCTTCACCGCCTAAGTGCTGAATGATGACATTGTTGTCGCCAGCATTGGCAAAGACTTCTCGCAAGGAGTCTTCAGTTACACCTGGTTCGGTAAAGGTCAGGTCGTAGATACTACCGCCCTGGAAGTCGATGCTCATGCGGAATGGTGTACCTGTCGTGATGGTCGAGTAGACCATGATGAGCAGGCCCGGCACAATCACGAGGGCTGAGATAAAGAACCACAAGCGACGTTTTTCGACTAAATTGAACATATCTTACCTAGCATCCTTTTTTCGCTGTGTGCCTTAGGCCCCAACCAACCACTTACGTCCAGCAATGGCGCTGCTGAAGCCGCCAACGATGGTGTACAGGAAGGTACGTGTCACCAACACGGCTGTAAACAGGTTCAGCACCAAGCCGAGAGCAAGCGTAACCGCAAAACCCGACACGACACTGGCACCGGGCGTCTGGCCGAAGAAGAACAGAACAACACAGATGATAATAGTCGAGAGGTTGGAATCGCGAATTGACGTCCAGGCACGGGCGAAACCCGCGTCGAGCGCATCTGTAAGGCTTTTACCGTTGCGGATTTCTTCTTTGATACGCTCAAAGATGAGAATGTTACCGTCAACCGCTGTACCAATACCAATCAGGAAGCCCGTGATGGCTGGCAGCGTAATTGTAATCGGGATGAGCTTAAACAGCGCCAGGTTCAGGATGATGTAAACACCCAAGGCAAGATCAGCCGCAATACCGGGCACACGGTAGTAAACAAGCATGAAAATAAAGACGACGATCACACCAACCACACCAGCGCGAACACTCAGATTCACGGATTCCTGGCCGAGAGTCGCGCCCACTTCTTCCGCACTTTTAACCGACAACGGAATGGGCAAGGCACCTGACCGCAACTGTAGTGCCAGTGTTGAGGCTTCAGCTTCGGTAAAGTCACCCGTGATGACGCCGCCGGAGGTTAGCTGCGCCTGGATCACCGGGGCACTGATGACCTGACCATCAAGAACAATGGCCATCGGTTTACCAATATTGGCCCCTGTAAATGCGCCAAACACCTGCTGGTAGTCAGGGTCAATTTCAAAACTAATGAACCATGAAGGGGCCGATGTCTGGCTGAGAGCCGCAAATTGTGCACTAGCCGCCTGCAAACCGGCGCCAGTCATGACGGTCTCAAAAGGTGCATTCGTCGTTGGGTCTGGCAGTCGCTCTTCGGTCGGTGCTTCAGTGTCCGTCTGACTATCACCACGCAGACTCTCAAGATTGACCTGCTCGGTTGTCAGGATTGAGCGACCTACATATTGCTGGGCATTGGCAGCGACGTCGGCGAAATTCACAAATTCCAGCAAGGCCGTCTGCTGAATGGTGTCAATTGCCTGTTGGCGATCCCGGACACCGGGCAGCTCAACCAGAATACGGTTGGCACCCTGCACCTGCACCGTCGCTTCCGTCAGGCCGAGGGCATTGACACGACGATCTACATTGTTCGCCGTTTCTGCCAAATCTTCCGCAGAGAATGTCCCTACAGGAATATCGGCTTCCAACAAGACGCGCAGGCCGCCAACGAGGTCCAGGCCCAGGCTCTGGGTGATGTTCAAGCCAATGTCCGGCTCGCGATCATTGTTGATGTCGAGTGCGATTGACTCTGAACAGCGGACATCCCCGGTATTGATTGTATGGTCGATTTTCCATTCTGCGCAGATGGGGTCGTCAGGCGTGACGCCTTTGACATCCGCTGGCAATGCAACATAAAAACAAAAGACGGTTAGTAAAATAACGAACACTAACCAGCGTAAGTGTTGACTCATGAAATGTTATGCCTTCCCAATGTAGCTCTCGTTTGATGGGGAGCTATAACGATACCAATTCGACAGAAGAGCGCTAAACAGTTTGTTGGGGTACGCCCTGCTGTTCCTCGCGGACTTGATTACTGTTGCGAGCAATGAGTTCGGGATCATAGCGATCAATCATCGCAGCCGTCAACACACGTACTTCCAGCCCTTCAGCAACCTCTATATAAGCGATACCCTGGGCACTATCAATTCGTTTGACTCTACCAATCAAGCCGCCCCCAGTAATAACTTCGTCCCCTTCCGCAAGTGACCGTGCCATTTCCTGACGACGCTTGAAGTCGCGCTGGCGCGGGAACAAAACCATTGTCCAATATACACCCATGCCCGCCAGCATCAAAAATGCTACCAATAAGAATTCACTACCCATTGTGTGCCCTCTATACGGCCAAACGCGGTGGATTATAGTCCTCTACGCAAGATTTGCTACCCTTTTCCTCAAGTTCGCTATAAACAGTACCGCAGTACACAACTGCTTGACCCTACCGCCAATTCAACCTACAATACGTGGCGCTGCAAACTTGCCCGCGACATAACGGGAGATACGGCCTATGCGTTCTCGTACGATGACAATTACGATTGCTCTTGGCTTAATCGTCATGTTTTTGACCAGCCTTACTTTGGTTCAGGCTGGGAATATTGTTCTTAGCAACAATGCCGGAGACGGCAATGCGGTATGGGTCATTGAAGGTGAACAGACCCTGGTTATGAATGGCTTTGATCTGAACAGCCGGAACCTGGCGCTGCCGCTTACGCTTGACGCGATTACGATCAGCGTCAACAAGGCTGTACCAGGGGCATCGGTTGATGCTTTGATCTACGCCGATGCAGATGGTGGCTCGCCATCGAATGCAACACTGCTCAGTCGGCAAAGCGTTCAGATCAATTCCACAGGGAGTGTGCGTATTGCGTTACCCAATGCGGTAACCGTCAACGCTCCGGTCATCTGGGTCGGTTTTTATCTGCCGATTGGCTTTGAATTCAACTCCGATACGTCTGGGGCATCCGTCCTGACCTACTGGGCATGGACACCCGGGGCAACCTTCGATGTGAACAGCCTCGCCAATGCCCAAGTGCTTGGTCCGAGTGATGGCACCTCGCCGGTTAACATCAATCTGGGTGGCATCGCTCGTATTTCGGCAGAGGTTACGCAAGCTAATGGCGCAACCACACCAAGTACAACACCCGTCGGTTCAACCGTCGGCAGTGTGCCGGAAGTCAACGTCAGTTCGCGCGATGTGCCGATTGGTGTGCAGATGGTCGCTCAATCCTCAGGTGATTTGAGTGTACTCAGCAAATATCGCGATTGCGGTGAGCTGCTATTCTATGATTCGGAAGATATCCGTATTACGGGTGAAGGCCGCTTTGAACTGCACTGCCGCGCTGATGTGGGAGCTTTCTCACCAGGTGTGATTGAGAACTACGATCAGGTTCCTGATGAAATCCCTTCATTCAACCGTCATGGGTACCTGTATGACATCTTCGGAACGGGCAGCTTCCTATCGGGTTCATCGGCAGAACAACTTGTTGTGCCAGTGACGCACTGCATCCGCCCGGAACAGGCTGATTTGAACACAGCAGTCCTTGGCATTGCTTACGGCGCACCGCGTGCCTGGCACCTGCTACCGAGCGTTCGTTATGGCGAGGTCATCTGCGCGGAAATGACGCATCAGGGCTTCTTGAGCTATTTTGTTCCACGCACCGGTAATGAAGCTACGCTGAATGCCAACCTGTACTTCTCTGGCACACCGCGTTTGATCGACAGCGACGGCAACCGTGTAGGTAACGAAGTTCGCTGTGGTTTTGCCCATGTGCTGCAATATTCGGTACATAATGAGGGCTTTGAGCCAACGCCGCCTACTACGGTTCGCGTTCAGGATTTCCATGTACGGACGGGAACAATCGCGCGATCAAATGAGTATGATCTCGGTCCAGTACCCCCGGGCGGCACTTTGACGATCAACATCGACAACTACGTCGCGCCGTCTGTCTACTACAACGAAGCCCATCGCATGGTCTTTACTATTGATCCGGGCAA
Organism: Anaerolineaceae bacterium; assembly: GCA_020634165.1. Taxonomy (GTDB): domain Bacteria; phylum Chloroflexota; class Anaerolineae; order Aggregatilineales; family Phototrophicaceae; genus Phototrophicus. The sequence goes on from JACKCF010000001.1 coordinate 2,372,714, forward strand.
CCGTGCCAATGAAGCCAATGAGGGCGATAACAGCATTTCGATTGACTTCCTGCTTACACAAAGCACCCAATGCGTTAATTGATCCATCTACCCGCAGGTTGCTACGTAAGAGCCTGCGGGTTTTCAAATTGAGAGTATTGCTAAAACCTTATGCGCGTTGTTACAAACCACAGACTTGCTAAACGCAACAGACAAATCGCTTTCTGGCTGATGATCGGCACGCTAGGTGTGCTGGTTGGCAGTTTTATCCTCATGATGCAGGGTCCGATTGAGGACAACCCACAAATCAGCAGCCTGGTGTTGTTATTCCAGGTACTGGTCCTTCCGGTTGCCTTCGTCCTGACGCTTGTTTCTGTGCGGATGACCAATCTGTGGGCACGCCCGCCTCGTCCTGAAGATGCTATCGAAGAGGGGCTGAAAGGCCTGAGTAACAAGAGCGTACTCTACAATTATTATCACTTCCCGGCCCGTCATGTGCTTATCTGTCCACAAGGTATCTTCGCGATTGTGACTCGCTGGCACAATGGTCGTTACACTGTCAAAGGTGACCGCTGGCAGACCAAGCAAAGTATATTTTCTCGGCTTGGCGGTTTTATTCGTGCCGATGGCATTGGTAGTCCATCTCTCGACGCCCAACGAGCCGCAGAAAAAGTTCAGAAGCAGCTATCGAAGATTGCCCCAGACGCAGACGTTACGCCTCTGATCGTATTCATCGACAGCACGGCTGAAATTGAGATTGAAGATAGCGATATCGACATCGTCTTTACTGATCCTAAGGCCAAGCCGAGCCTAAAGAGCTATTTGCGTGATCTCAATAAAGAGAATGTGTCAACAGACAAGAAACAGGGCACGATGCCGCTGACTGATGAGCAGATCGAGGCATTTGAAGAGGCAACCACTTAAGTTCACATGCAGTCGCGATTTTACAAGCAAGATATTCTGGTCGTTGCTCTGCTTCTGCTGGGCTTTGGCTTGCGCCTGTATACGATTGGCAACCTACCCTTCCGCGGGGACGAAGCCTTTACTGTACAAAACTGGGTAATGCAGCCCCTTTTGAGCACCCTGCAAGGCATCATCGTTGACGACCCTCACCCACCACTGGCATACGCATCTTTTAACTTTTGGGGGGCACTCGTTGGCACCAGCGAAGTGGCGATCAGGCTGTTACCAGCCCTCATCAACACGATTGGTATCGCCGCAATGTATGCCCTGGGGCGACGGCTTGGCAACCGCTGGGTTGGTGTGCTTGCCGCTTTTTTATGGGCTATCCATCCATTTGAGGTTTTCCACGCGCAAGATGCAAGAAATTACGGTATCTGGCCTGGACTGAGTGCGACCAGTCTATGGCTGGCACTCAAAGCTCTGCGAAGAAATCGACGCATTGATTGGCTGTTATATGCCGTTGCGGCGACACTGTCCCTATTTATCTACTATCTTGAGCTATTCGTACTAGCGGCCCTGAACCTTTATGTCATCCTCATCTATTGGCGCGACAGGCCCATTCTCAAACGTTGGTTTGGGGTGCAGGTCTTCCTGGGATTTTTGTTTGCCATCTGGGTGGTTTACTTCAGCATCGTGCTAGCAACTCAAGATATGTATGGGGGTACCGCCAACGTCACGAATCTCCAAACACTGCTTGAGTACTTCTTCTCCAGCCTCGCATTTGGGCAAACCTTACCCTATAGCTGGATGACCCTTCTGGGTTACAGCGTCCTGGTATTGATGGCCGTTCTGGTTGGCTACATCACAACGAAGGATAAAAAGCTGGGGCTACTGCTCGGCATACTTATCATTGTGCCGGTTGTCGCCCTGTCGATTGTGTCATTGAAGCTGAGTGTATATCGTCCGCGCTATATCATGGGCGTTATCCCTGCACTGATTCTGGCTGTATCGATTGGCAGTGCCTATTTGTATCGCAAAGGGGGTATTGCAAAGGTCATTGCGATGGGCCTTGTGGTTAGCTGGACAGGTATTTCCGTTATCAGCCTGAACAACTACTACCATGATCCTGTTTATGCCAAGTCTCACGATTGGCCTGCACTAGCAGATTATCTGGCACGGAATACAGCCGACAATGACCTCATTATTCAGCAATCGACTGATGCCGCTTTTGGCTATTATTACCACCAGACAGGATCTACAGCACTGGATGTTGCCAGCCCTGTTTCGCCGGAACAAACGACCGAGGAATTAGAAGCGACTGTTAGCCAATTCATGACAGACTTTGATCGACTATGGCTTGTTTCTCGCCCAATCCCGAATTGGCCGAACCGAGATATCATCGAAAATTGGGCGCTCACGAATATGCAGCTCAGTCTAGAGGCCTCGCCAGGGGGCATTCCTGTGAAGCTGTTCCTGCCCTGGGTCGTGGATGAACATGAAATTGACGGCGAGCCATTAGCAAATTTGGATGATATTGTCGAAATTGCAGATGTACAGGTTTTCCCGCCGGATGGAAACGACCTGATCACCGTTTGGGTTTACTGGCGGGCACTGGGCACCAGCGAGGCACCCTTAAAAGGCTTTGTGCATTTAACAGGTGATTTTAACCCTGCAACGGGCGGCCCATTGTGGTCACAGGATGACCATTTTCCACAGGATGGGAGCATTGCGACGAATGAATGGGAGGCTGGTAGCGTCTATCGCGATGTCTTCAGGCTATCAGTCGAGAATGTACCTGTTGGGGAATATCAACTGATTCTAGGGATGTATGACGAAGCGACTTCAACAAGGTTGCTTACCGACAGAGGTGACGATTCCGCTGTAATCGAGACCATCACGCTGAACTAAAAAAGGGCGCATTGAGCGCCCTCTTTCACATGATCTGTTTATGAAATAGCCTACATTTCGTTAAGGCGTGCCTGCCATTTTTCCAGCAAGCGATTGTATGCCGACTCGGAAATCTCGCCGTTCATCAAGCGCATATCAAGCTGGTCGATAGCAGCCTGAACTTCTTCTTTGGTTTGTGGCGCGCTGCTGGCAGCCGGTGCCGCTGAAGGTGCCGGAGATTGGCCACCCTGGTTGCCCATCATTTCCATCATTTTCTGCATCATCATTTGCTGCTGCATCATCATTTGCTGCTGCTGCATGGCCTGGGCCTGTGCTGCTTCAGGATTCAGGGCGCCGCCGATGTTCTGGCCAACGCCGAAACCAACACCTGCACCTGCCAGTGCACCGCCGACACCTTCATTGCCAGCCGCAGTTTCAGCAATTTGCAGCCGCTTGATGCGCTCGTAGTTCTCCAGGCTGACATAGTTCATCAGCTCATCTGCCGAAGCCTGTTTGGCCTGGAATGGATTGGCATCAAGCGATGTGATCTTGATACCAAATTCATCCTCAAATTGCTGGCTGAGAGCGGAAAGAGTCGCACCTTCAACATCGCTCAAGAAGCCGTTAGCTTCCGGTACGCTCTGGACACCCGAACCCATCAGCAGGACGGTCAATTCACCAAGCAGTTTGGTTTGCAGCGCGTTTTTCATGTCGCCAACGCGGGTAATTGGCTTGCCGACGCCAAACTTCTTGAGGAAGCGCATGGGATCGGAAATGGAGATATTCATGGTGCCATGCGTACTCAGCAGAACAGCCCCCATACCTTTACCGGGCGTTTCCAGCGGGATTGGCGGATTGGTTCCCCAACCGATCTGTGGCATGTCCTTGAGGTTGATGAAGTAGAGGTCCGCAGTAAAGGGAGTACGGCCACTTGTCGCGAGGCCGATGAGTCCGGCCAAGATCGGAATATTGGCAACCGACAGCGTATGGCGACCTGTTTGCAGAGCATCCAGCGCCTCGCCACCACGAACAAAGACCGCTACCTGGCTTTCGCCGACAATCACCTGCGAGCCAAAGCGCCAATCACCACTCCCCCGCTGCGGCTCACGATAAGTAAATTCATCATCCATCACGTTGGTATGATCAATCACGTCAATAATGCGCATGCGTTATGTCTCCTTGTTGAATAGGTCCCGATAGGTCATATTTTCGGTCTAAAGGTCTTCACTGAGTTCGAGAATGACATCTTCACGCAGCTTGAAAGCTTCTATCGCCTCTACTGCGGTATCGTATACGGTGTCAAGTGCATCGGAGAAATCGTCACCGGACTCTACTTTCGCTTCCAATTCATCCAGCGCTTTTCCCAAGGACATCTGATAACGAATTTGCGCCTCGTCAAACGCATAGATGCGCTTGAGGGCTTCTTCGTCAATTTTGATCGAGGCCCACATACCGGAGTACTTGGGTGCAGCGGCCGCTACACGATCTGTATATGACTGCATCTTGGACTTGACTTCACGGGTACGGCTCATGTGGCGCAGGCCCTTGCCGCCATCGAGTATTTCATGCTCAATACGTCCGAAGCGATCAACAAGCTTCTGAAATTCAGAAGCCAAGTACTGGCGCAAAAGCGTATCCGCCTTACGGCGAGCCTGCATTTCCTGATAGCCACGGAAACCAGGGATACGTGATACCAGGTTTTCCAGACTGCCCTTTTGCGAGATGATGCGATCATACAAACTTGTCAAAGCCATGTTTTCCTCCCTTAAAGAGTATGAATATGCCGTACTGGCGTATCTATGTGCATACTGATACCACTATAACCTAAATCACAAATTTATATCCCCCAATAACTGGGTTATATAACGCTGTATTCGCAATTGCAATTGCGGCATACCGTCTGACCGGACGGAGAAATCACAATTGGGGCATGACATTGTAAACATTGCGTAAGTGATAGCAGGTCGTCCGCTGATAACCGAAGTATGGTCCCAGAGGACCAATCCACATAGCCATTAAAGATTGCCAGATTGGTCATCGAGGCGATTTCCTCGGCAATCTCAGCCTCGGTCACATTCAGCTTTTGGGCCAACGATGCAAATGACATGGATTCGCGTACAGCCAGGCTATCCAAAATGTTGCGCTGAAGAACCATGTCTTCATTTGGCTCAGCGTCTAACTCATTTTCACCACGCGAGTACAGATAAAGACCAGCAATAACTATCGGGGCAACGATGGCAAAAAACACGATTGCACGCAGAATCAGATCACCGATTGCCAGCCCAGATAGCCCCGACTCTGTGGCCAACCAAAAACCAGCAATCGCCGTAAGCAGAATGCCAATTCCGATTAAGATAATCCCTGCGATGCGCATACGCCCCATAACGGCGTTCAATCCTAAGTGTGGCGGTGAATACCGGATATAAATTGAGCGCGTATTATAGCATCCGACAATCAGATCGGCACACGGAAGACACTAACCCAGCGGAAGCCATGCTTATTGATGTGGCGCATCAAGTGTGATAAGTGTAATATGGTTGTCAATAAACGATTTGTATTCGGCTAAAAAAGGGAGTGCCTGTATGCATAAGAGATGGGCGATTGGTTTGCTGATTATTGCCATGTTCATGCAGGTGGGATGGGCGTACGCGCAGGATAGCGAGACACCAACAGAAGAGACACCCGCCGCTACTGAAGAAGTCGCAACAGAAGAACCAGCAGCAGAAGCAACGCCTGCAGCTACAGAGGCAACGCCTGAGCCTATGCGCTATGTGGTGCAGCCTGGTGACAATCTGTTCAGGATTGCGCTGCGCTTCAACGTCAGGCTATCGGAACTGGCAGCGGCTAATGGCATCACCAATCCGGCGCTGATCTATGTCGGCCAGGTGCTTACTATTCCAAGCACACAGGCACAACCCACGCCTGAGCCAACCGTTGAGGTTACGGAAGAGGTGACTGAGGAGCCAACCGCTGAAGTCACAGAAGAGCCGACGGAAGAACCCACTGAGGAACCGACGGCAACTGAAACGCCGCAACCCACAACGCAGAATTATACTGTTCAGCGGGGTGATACCCTCTTTACGATTGCTGTGCGCTTCAATACGACAATTTCCCAACTGGTCAGCCTGAATAACCTGGCAAATGCCAATGTCATCTACAGCGGGCAGGTCCTTCTGGTCCCAGTGGCAGGTGCGACACCGGCAACACCAGTGCCGGTTGTCACAGAAACACCTGCAGCCACAGAAGAAACGACACCTGAAGAAACCACGCCCGAAGAAACCACAACCCCGGAGGCCACAGAAGAACCTGTTGTCATGCAACCAGGTATTGAAGTTTTCGTCACCGGACAAGAAGTTGGCGCCCTGGTGAGCCAGGCACAACAAGTTGGTGTGGAATGGGTGAAACTGACCGTCAACTGGCGCGATGTTGAGACGCAACAAGGCAACCTGAATCTGGATGACATCGATGCGGCAGTTAACGCCTTCAATGCTGCTGGCATCAATATTCTGATGCAGTTAACCGGAGCGCCCGATTGGGCACGCCCGAGTGCTTCCGAATTTGTTTTGGCCAGCAGCGAATATGGACCACCTGATGATGTCAATTCATTTGCGCAGTTTGCCAGCAACATCGCTGCACGCTACGGCAGCAAAGTTCAGGCTTACCAGATATGGAATGAGCCGAACCTGCGTCGCAACTGGATCGACGCGGCTACGACTGAACGCTCAAATGCTAAGTTATCAGGCATCGCCTATATTGATCTTCTGCGCGTTGCTTATGATGCCATCAAGTCGGCAAATTCAACTGCGATGGTCATCAGTGCCGGACTAGCTCCGACTGGCCTAAATGATGGGGTCAATGCTTTTGATGATCGCCAATACCTTCTCAATCTGCTCGGTAGTGGCCTGGCTGATGTAAGTGACGGTGTAGGTGTTCATCCAGACGGATTCGCGAATCCACCTGATGCCCGTTCCCCTGAGCAAGCCCCAGGCGTTGATACGCACTTTGACAGCCCGCGCTTCTTCTTCCTGGATACACTGGACGAATACCACACAATCCTGGTAAATGCTGGCGATACTGACCCGCTGTGGGTGACTCGCTTTGGCTGGGGCACTGCCGAGGGCAACGCGCTCATCCAGCCAAATGAGTTCAACATCTTCCTGACCTACACCAGCCCACAGGAACAAGCGCTTTATACCGTTCGCGCTTTTGAACTTGGCAATGAACTGGGATACGTCGGCCCGATGATCCTGTTCAACCTAAATGGCTGTGCTGCTGGTATCGCAGAAGCATGCTACTACAGCCTGGTAGATTCGTCGGTAACGGCACGTCCCGTGTTCAACTCGTTAGAGAGTATGCAGGGAACGGTGGAAGCTGGCGGCTAGAGCCAGTTCATGCAAAAACAGGCAAACGGCGGATGCGGGACATCCGCCGTTTTATTTTGTGAAAAAGTACGGCGTCAGGTCACACTTCTGTTATGATTGTTTGATAGGCTTGTCTGGACTTGCGTGACGGGGTAGCTATGGACAAGAGCACAGAGACTTTTGACGCTCATCTGAATCGATATGAATTACAAGAGCGCATCGGCAGCGGGGGTATGGCCGTTGTCTATAAAGCATTTGATAAGCAACTTAAGCGCACAGTTGCGATTAAGATTCTACACGAGCATCTTGCGGCAGATGAATCTTTCAGGGAGCGATTTGAACGAGAAGCACAGTTCATTGCCAGCCTGAATCATCCAAATATCATGCAAATCTTCGACTTTACGTCCCGCGAAATTGGTGACTCATCAATGTTTTGCATGATGATGCCCTATCTGCCAGGGACAACCCTCGCAGATGAGCTAAAAGCAGCCGAGAAGAAAAATACAAGGCTGTCCCAGGATCGCATCTCCAAAATTGGCCGTGACCTCACGAGCGCACTGGACTATGCCCATTCACATGGCATGATTCATCGCGATGTGAAGCCAGCCAATGTACTGTTCGATGATCGAGGTCGTGCTATCCTGACAGACTTTGGCATCGCGCGGTTAGCACAAGGCAGCACGCTGACGGCTGAGGGACTTATCGTGGGGACGCCAGCCTACATGTCGCCGGAACAGGCAACTGGCGAAGACCTTGATGGGCGCAGTGATATGTATTCACTGGCCGTCATCCTCTTCGAGATGATCGCCGGACGATTACCATATCCCAGTGATGGCAGTGCCAGCGTACTCGTCAAACACTTAAATGACCCTGTTCCGTCGATTTCCGAGTTTTTAGAGAGTCGCAATCCTGAATTAGATTTATTCTTCAGAAAGGCACTTGCTAAATCGGCTGCAGATAGATTCCAGACAGCCGATGACATGCGGCAGGCCTTTGAAGACGCTTATTGTGATGATACAGCTATTGCCAGCCCCGTCAGCACTTCGGATCATCATACGCCTGCAACCGTGATGTTCGCGAATCCATCTATGACTCCTAGAGATAATGAGCAGCATACAACTGCCACACGGATCGTGCAGACGCTTTCCACAACGATTGTGCAGCCTGTAAAGAAAAATCCAATTGGCATCCTGGCCCTGGCAATAGCGGCGATTGCCCTACTGCTGGTCGCACGATTTACACAGCAGCCCGCTGCCGTCCTCCCCGAAGAAGGTACGCCAACAACAGCGGTCGTAGAGAATGACAACAGTAGTATGACTGGCTCGCTCTACTTCGAGACAGATTTCGGTAATGGTGATGATGCTGGAATGTGGGAACTCGCTGATTCCAGCGGCGTTGAACATGAAATAGATGGCAACTCGCTGGTGTTGCGAAATATGCAGGACCGTATCGCATCTACGACGTTGTTCGCAACAGACTACACCTACAGCGATGTCGATATTTCATTAACGGGGCAACTTGTTGCTGATAGTCATCCGCCCAGTGCTTACGGTATCGTTTTCCGGTATGTCGACAGCGGCAATTACTATGTTTTTGCAGTCGATGGCCAGGGACGTTATGGGCTATGGCGGCGCGCTGTTGTTGATGGCTCTGCGCAGTGGATACAGCTCCATGAAGGAAATGACTGGATTATTGACAGTCATGTAAATGCGATTGGCGAGAGCAACGCGCTGCGCGTGGTGACTATTGGCGAAGAGATTCGTGGCTATGTGAACGGCAATTTGCTCATCACGGCCCATGATGATGCCCTTGGTGAAGGCAATATTGGCATTTACACGGGGTCAACGAGTGCTGCGAATACCATTGTCGTCGTCAGTGATTACGCGGTTGGCCCTGTTGTACCCGAAGATGAGGAAACCAAAGCTAATTCCATGACTTTAGAAAATTAGCTTTGGTAAAGCTGTTAGCCTGAATGAGCAGAAATCACCATAAACAGCAGTGGGCATAGGCCAGCGACAGCAAGTAACGCCAGGAAAGCCAAGACAACCGTTACAAAGTCAATACCTTCGTTGATGCCATCATCCTGAACCGAAGGTAAGGGGCGGCTTGGTGAACGATAGTATGGCATTGGCGCTGGCTGTGGTACCGAGCTGGCCTGTGGACCTGGGAAGTTGGTATTGCCAGGAGCGCCATAACGCTGCTCAAAGGGCTGCGGTGCGGTAACGGCGGATGGATTGGGCTGCGGCATCCCCTGCCCTGGCTGATTCTGCTGGTAGGTTGATGGGGCCTCTGGGGCCGCACTGTAGCGCGCAGTTGGCTCTGAATTCGGACCAGGATGCGCCGCCGCGTTGTGATTCGGTGTAAAGCGCTGATATTCCGGCGGGACATTATTCGGAGCATCCAGGGGTTCCGCAGGTATTGGCGCGACGTTTGGTGATGAAATGGTCCGGTCACGGGAGCGATCACGATAGGTCGTCAGGACGTGACCTAGCTGATCGGCTGTACGGTAACGACCCGCAGGTTCTTTGCTCATCACCTTGAGAACAATTTTCGCCAGCGATTCCGGTACAGATGGATTGAATTCAGTCACAAGCGGAATGCGCTCACGAATATGAGCAAGCGCAAGTTCCTGGTGATTAGCGCCGATATAGGGAAGGCGACCTGTGAGCATCTCAAAAATAACGATACCAATTGCATAGACATCGGCGGCGGGTGATGGTGGTTCGCCACGTGCCTGTTCCGGCGCGAAGTAATGCGGACTGCCCCACACGACACTGGCGCGCTGCTGCGGCTGGGTGTCGCTAAGAGCCTGCGCAATGCCGAAGTCTGTTACTTTGACGATGTCCTGCGACGTCACCAAGATGTTCTGCGGTTTGACATCGGCGTGGACGAGACCGGAACGATGAGCATAGCCAATGCCGTTGCAAATCTGAATCGCCAGGTCAACGACACGATCAACTGACAGTGCCCCCCGTGCCTTGATAATTTTCTTGAGGTCCTGACCTTCCACAAATTCCATGACGATGTAGTAGGCGCTGCCATCTGAGCCAACATCATGGACAGTTACGATATTGGGATGCGACAAATTGGCGACACTACGCGCTTCGTTACGAAATTTTTCCAGGAAGGAAGGGTCCTGTGTCAGGCTGGGACGCAAAATCTTGACAGCAACGATACGCTGTAACTCGCGATCCAGTGCTTTATAAATGACCGACATGCCTCCAGAACCCTGCTGGGCCTGTAGTTCGTATCGACCATTCAGAATCGTTTCATTGGTCATACAAGATCACCTGATGCGCCACTAAGGACGGGTCATTGGGTCAAACAAACGACGATATTCCTGCATCGCTCCGCGGTCAGTCATGCCCGCGATGTAATCAGCAACCACACGATATTTGCCGCGATTTTCGATTTGATCCTGATAATCGTTAGGCAGTTGTCGCGGCTCGGCAATATAGCTTTCAAACAAATTCTCCACGAAGTGTTCCGCGCGATGCTTCATGCGCGTGACACGCCAATGATAGTACATGTTATGATAGAGGAATTGTTTTAGCTGTTTATTACGTTCGCCCAATTCTGACGAATATTCGACCACATTTTTATCATGTTTTTGCACATCAAGCGGTGTTTGAGCATTGATGCGGTCGAGATTGGCAAGCGTGGTGTCAATGACATCGCCAACCAGCATACCCACCAGCTCACGAATGAAGCGATGACGATCAAGCTCCTGTAGAGTGCAACCTTCCCAACCTAGGCGCTCCCGCAGGATTTGCCAAAGCATCACTTCTTCTAACTGCTGTACAGTGATCAGGCCCGACTGTATACCATCATCGAGATCATGAGCATTGTAGGCTAATTCGTCAGCGACATTGGAAATCTGCGCTTCAAGACTACCCCGCAACTTGGGATCGTAACGTGTCACTTCGGTCAGATCGTAGTCGGTCTCGTGCTTGGCAATGCCTTCCAGCGTTTCGTGCGTCAGGTTCAGTCCTGGCCAGTCCGGATAGCGTTTTTCCAGTTCAGTTACGACGCGATAACTCTGGTGGTTATGGTTGAAACCGCCGTGCTCTTTCATGAGTTCATCGAGGATGTACTCGCCAGAGTGGCCAAACGGCGGATGGCCGAGATCATGTGCAAGGCAGATCGTTTCTACGAGGTCTTCATTGGCACCCAGGGCGCGGGCCAAAGTCCGGCCTATCTGGGCGACTTCCAATGTGTGTGTCAGGCGCGTGCGGTAATAGTCACCGGCATCATTGACAAACACCTGCGTCTTATATTCCAACTTGCGGAATGCTTCTGCATGGACGATCCGGTCACGGTCGCGCTGGAACGCAGTGCGATAGGCCGGTTCGTGGTCGGGGTAAACGCGGCCCTGGCTATCCTTGCTTAATAGTGCATACGGGGCCAGAATCGAAGCCTCAATTGCTTCTAATTTCTCGCGCGTCATCTTCATCGAACACGCTCTCAATCAATAACTAACGATACTTATACTTTGCATTCTACACCGACACGGTTAAATTGACAGAGAACATTGTGGTGAATGTGATGTGTCATGCATTAGAATGCCTATGTTATAATCTCGACGAATTCGTAAGCCACATTGAATTTTGCTTGCGGTCAATTATGATCACTATGTATGGTGATATGAGGTACCTGGATTATGGATATCAACCAACTGGCACAAATGATTGAGTGGTTGGATGAAGAGCGGCGGCGCGATAAGACGACGATTGCGACGCTGGAAGAACGACTCGCCCAGCAAACTGAAACCATGAACACGTTGCAGCGGCGCCTGAATAACGTAGAGTCTGACCAGACGGTGATGCGCGAGCAAACCGGTTCCTCCCAGCGCGATGGTGATTTTTTGGAATCACTGCGTGGGGAGATGCGTCAACTGCTGGAAACGAGTGAGGCGAGGCGTTTGACCGCAGAACGTGAGGCAGAACGCCGTAACGAACTGAATCGCGAAGGTATTATGCGTACGATCCGCGATCTGACTGAGCGCTTCGACAAGATTCAACGCGATGCGGGTTCCCTGGGTGAACTGAAGACTGAGAGCAGCCGTGTCGTTGACCAGATGCTGATTTTGCAGCAGCGCCTGGACGATATGGACAAGAAGCTCGAAGAACCGGACCGTCGCCTAGCTTTCCTGGAAGAGCAGCGCCGTCAGGATGCACGCCGTATTTCAGAAGCGGAAACCGAGATGCCAGAAGTTAAGAAGCAGATTGATAACATTCGGCCCAAATTGGACCTGCTCGAAGACCTGGCCTTACGCAATGAGCGGCGCGTTCAGGAAATCCAGAATACAGAGCGTGATCGTCGCGACCAGATACAGCAGTTTATTGACTCGCAAAGCCTGGTGATGTCGCAACGCGATCAGCAGGTCGATGACCTGATGAAGAAGTTCACCAATCAGGATGCGGTAATGCAGGAAAACCTGGAACGGTTTGAATCCTGGGCGCAAGCATATCGTGATATGAAGCGCATCATTGATGACTTTGAGCGCATCGGTGACCGCCTGGAGCGGCGCATCAACGAGGTTGCTGAAATGCAGCGCCTGAGTGAAGAACGGTTCCGGCAGGAGTGGAACGATTGGCGTGACGATGACCAGAAGCGTTGGAAGCAGCTTACCCTCTCCAGCGACGAAGTCTGGCGTAACCATGATAAAGAGTTCGAACAGTTCGTCAGCCGAATTGAAGAGCTTGAAAGCGAGATTCCACCGCTTGAGGACAGCCTCAAACGCATCTGGGGGTTGGAGCGCGAGCGTGCCCAACTATATCGCGAGCGGTACCAGGCCCTGCTGCTGGAGTACGACAAGAAAGGTGCCGATGGCAGCCTGACTGCAACATCGACACTGGAAGCACCTGCCGTCAATGGTATTCAATCTAGCAACAATAACGTCTGATTTTTATGCACATTATCGGCACTGCCGGGCACGTTGATCATGGCAAGTCAACGCTCGTTCGCTATCTGACAGGTATTGATCCTGACCGCCTAATCGAAGAAAAAAAACGGCAAATGACCATTGACCTGGGCTTTGCCTGGTTCGATTTACCGGATGGAGAGCGCGTCGGTGTCATTGATGTGCCCGGCCACCGCGATTTCATTGAGAATATGCTGGCGGGTGTCGGGGGTATCGACCTGGGGTTGCTGGTGATAGCAGCCGACGAGGGCGTGATGCCACAAACAACTGAGCATCTCCAGATACTGGATTTGCTGGGTATTCAGCATATTGTTGTCGCCTTGACGAAAATTGATCTGGTCCCTGATGACGAGTGGCTGGACCTGGTCATGGTTGAAGTCGGTGACAGAATTGCCCAAACACGCTTCGGCGAGGTTACAATCTGCCCAGTATCGGCCTATACAGGTGAAGGTGCGGATGCACTGGTCGAGACAATCCATCAAAAACTGGCCGAGCTACCGCCACGACTGAATGTTAATCAGCCTGTTTTGCCAATTGATCGCGTATTCAGCATCGATGGATTTGGCACAGTTGTCACCGGAACACTGAGCAAAGGGCAGTTGCAGGTCGGTGACCAAATCTCGGTGCAGCCTTCTGAGTTACAGGGCCGCATTCGTGGTTTACAGAGCCATCATGAGCAAGTGGATACAGCTTACCCAGGCAGCCGTGTCGCGGTCAATATCACGGGCATCAGCAAACATAACATCCAGCGCGGAAATGTACTGGGACTGCCGAAAACCATAGTCGCCTCTGATATGATCGACTGCTGGTATAACCATCTGCCAGATATCGCGGCACCACTAAAACACAATACAGACGTCAAGTTTTTTACAGGGGCAGCCGAAGCTAATGCGCGGGTTCGCCTACTGGCCGATGAGGAAATTGCACCAGGGCAATCGGGCTGGTTGCAGTTGATCCTCGATCAGCCGTTGGCCATGTCACAGAAAGATCGCTTCATTCTAAGGTCGCCCTCCCCTGCACAAACGATTGGTGGCGGTCTGGTTATTAATCCTGAGCCGACCCGACGCTGGAAGCGATTCCAAACGAGTGTCATTCAGCAACTTGAGACACGACTAGAAGGAACGCCGGAAGATTTGCTGGTCGATGCAGCAACCAGCAAAGACCCTGTCACAATCCAGGAGTTACAGGCGAATACCCACCTCGATGACCAAACTTTACAAGCCGCACTCAGTACAACACTTGAAGCGACACGGCTGGTTGAGCTTGGCAACGGGCGCTACTGGTCATCATCGGCCTATTATGGCCTATCCCAAAATGTGCACTCGGAACTGGAGCGATTCCATCAGCAGCATCCGCTGCGCCCAGGGATGCCACGCGAAGAACTGCGGCGGCGAGTCAATGTCGCCGCGCAGACATTCAACAGTTTCATCGCCAGGGACGATCTGACAGCCAGCAATCAAGACCTTGTTCGATTGGCATCGCATAAGATCATGTTCAGCGCAGAACAGGAACAGGCTATTAAAACACTCGTCGGCATTTTCCAAAGTACGCCGACCATGCCGCCGTCGTTCGCAGATGCAGCGAATATTACTGGAGAAGATGTCCTTTACGCCCTGATTGACCAGGGCACGTTGGTGATGATTCCCCCTCAGGTTTTGTTCCTGACAGAGACTTATGAAGATATGGCCCGCATGACTGTGAAACAGATCCAGGACACAGGCCGCATCGATGCGAAAGACCTGCGCGATGTGCTGCGCTCGTCACGAAAATATATAATTGCGTTGCTGGAACACCTCGACAGCCAGGGCATTACGCGGCGCGTCGGCGATGACCGCGTGCTTGGTCCGAATGCTGGAAACTATCTTGGCTAACTAATCAGGGCATAATTTGTAGCGAAGGACAATCTCATCACCGACTGAAACACCCAGTCGCTGAGATGCATTTCCCTGGTTTATCATCACTTCGAGTTGACCCGTACTATCAATTTGCAGCGCAAGCTGGCCGATTTCGACTTCGTGGTAAGCGCGCTTTATGCTGTTGAGAGATATACCAGCAATTTGGACACTGGCCGAATCCGCGTCAATGGATATGGCATTTGACGGTGATGATGTTTTCGGATGGAGATACACACAATTGGCCCCATGCCAATGTAAATGACCGATACTCGTGATGATGTTGCCAAAGTGATCTATACGGACGACTTCGCCAATTAGCTCGGAATCGCCAAGCGTCAACTTCGGTTGTGGCAGAATTATCAAATTTTCGACACTCGCTCCAAACCGAGAAATATCTATGCCTGCCGCCAGATGCGCTGCCGCAGGTGCAAAGATGTCGCGGCCATGGAAAGTCGAACTGGTTGCGGGGAGTCGATAGGCAGTATTGGTAAGTGCATGCGCTCGGAAATCCGCATCGGCCAGCATGTACGTCAGGACGCCATTGTCAGGTGCTATAAAGTGGTAATCGCCTGTCGAAACCGCAATAGGCAGTCGATCACTGCCAACACCAGGATCGACGACTACCAAAAAAACAGTGCCCTTTGGAAAATACGAATAGGCATCCAGCAGCGCCAGCGCCCCGCTGCGCACGTCTTGTGGGGGGATGGCGTGCGTAATATCGATGAAGTCTGAATCCGGGCAGATGTTTTTCATGACACCCTTCATAACGCCGACGTATACATCTTCGACGCCGAAGTCTGTCAGCAAGGCAATTGTTGGCATAGTGCTCGTCCCTCATGAATGAATTTGTGCCAGTTTGTTGAAATCACATTTTTAGCCTGTTATACTGCTTGGCATGTTGAACGCGACCCATCATCACCACCATCATTTTTGCATACACAGTAGTCGGGCTGTGGTGGATCGTATTTAAGTTGTTGCCAGCAAGTCAACACAGAGATTCCAGCCTCGCCCATGCGAGGTTTTTTCTTTGTAGCAGGCAGCGTTTTGGTTTTAAACCCACAAGTTGGATATGCAGTCATCTATCAACATGGAGGATCACATGACACTCGCAGTTATCGATTATGGTGCCGGAAACTTACGCAGCGTACTCCATGCCCTCCATCACCTGGGAACTGAAAATATTCAGCTTGTTCAAGAACCGGATCAACTTAAGGGTGCTGAACGGATTATCTTGCCCGGGGTTGGCGCTTTTGGTGCGGGTATGCAACAACTGCATAAGCAGGACCTCGTCGAACCCCTGAAGGATGCTATCGCCAGCGGGCTGCCCTATCTAGGCATTTGCCTGGGTATGCAATTCCTATTTGAGCGTAGCAATGAAATGGGCGATCATGCTGGTCTGGGGATTTTACCTGGGAACGTGACGCGCTTCCCTGAGATGGATTTGAAAGTTCCGCACATGGGTTGGAACCAGTTGATTATCAAGCAGGATTCGCCCATTCTGGAAAATGTCAGTGAAGAGAGCTATGCCTATTTTGTACACAGCTATTACTGCGAACCTGCTGATCAATCTGATATTTTGATTGAGGCAGATTATGGCCTTACTTTCTGTGCGGGTGTACATCGCGAAAACATCTTCGGCGTCCAGTTCCATCCAGAAAAAAGCCAGCAGACCGGTTTAACGATCCTGCGCAACTTCCTGGCGCTCGAATCGATCGGAGCGACATCGTGATCATTTATCCTGCAATCGATTTGCGCGGCGGCAAGGTGGTACGCCTGCGCGAAGGCGATCCCGAACAGCAGACTGTTTTCAGCGATGATCCTGTGACCACTGCAAAAAACTGGGAAAAACAGGGTGCCGTATGGCTGCATATGGTCAACCTCGATGGGGCATTTTCTGAAGCCAATGCTAATCGCAGCATTCTCGCCCAGGCCGCTGAACAAACAGACCTCAGCATCCAATTCGGTGGTGGCCTGCGCAGTCTGGCAGACATTGAAAGTGTGCTGAAACAAGGCGCAAGGCGCGTCGTACTGGGCACGCTCGCGCTTAAAAACCCAGATGTGGTCGATGCGGCCATCAAACAATTCGGGGCAGAAGCTATCTGTGTGGCATTGGATGCACGTGACGGCAAAGTCACAACACATGGATGGACGGAAGTCAGTGAATTGACGCCTGTAGACGTCGGTAAGGCGATGGCAGATAGAGGGGTACGCCATGCCCTTTTTACTGATGTTTCGCGAGATGGCATGCTGAGTGGTGCCAATACACAGGCAACGATTGAATTAGCGGAGAAAACCGGATTAGAGGTCATCG
Source organism: Anaerolineaceae bacterium (assembly GCA_020634165.1). GTDB lineage: Bacteria > Chloroflexota > Anaerolineae > Aggregatilineales > Phototrophicaceae > Phototrophicus. The sequence continues at coordinate 2,389,973 of JACKCF010000001.1, forward strand.
CCAGCGGAGGCATTCGCTCAATTGATGAGCTGGCACAACTGGCCCAAAGTGGCAGCGTCGCAGGTGCCATCGTTGGGATGGCACTTTACCAGGGAGTGTTCAGTCTAGAGGCTGCCTTGAGCGCCATCAATGAGGAGAATTTATAAAATGCTGGCGAAACGAATCATTCCCTGCCTGGATGTGAAAGATGGCCGCGTCGTGAAGGGCGTTAATTTTGTTGACTTACGCGATGCTGGCGACCCTGTTGAACAGGCTATTGTCTATGATCGTGAGGGTGCCGATGAACTGGTTTTCCTCGATATTACGGCCTCACACGAAGCCCGCGAAACACGCCTGGACATGGTGCGCAATGTCGCAGATAGTATTTTCATCCCTTTTTGCGTCGGCGGTGGCATCCGTACGATTCAAGATATTCGTGAAACGCTACTGGCTGGTGCTGACAAGGTCAGTATCAACAGCGCCGCCGTAAAAACGCCAAATCTCATCAACGAAGGTGCATGGGCCTTTGGCAGCCAGTGTATTGTCGTGGCTATCGACCCGAAGTATGTTGATGGGCGCTGGGTTGTGCATATTAATGGTGGACGTATCCCAACCGAGTTGGAAGCCGTCGATTGGGCAAAACAGGTCGAAGACCGAGGCGCAGGCGAAATTCTGCTAACAAGTATGGATCGCGATGGTACCAAAGTAGGCTACGATCTGGAAATGCTGGAGACAGTTGCTGCGGCAGTGTCTATTCCAGTGATTGCATCTGGTGGCGCAGGTGCCAAGGAGCACTTTTTGCATGCCTTGAACGAAGGCAAAGCGGATGCCGCATTAGCTGCAAGCCTGTTCCACTACAATGAGTTACGCATCGTTGATTTGAAGCAGTATCTGCATGACAATGGCATCCCTGTACGGATGACGGGATGGGAGCGGCTGGATGCAAGCGTTAGATGAAACAGTCCTATCGGCGCTGAAGTGGGACCAAGATGGTCTCATCGCTGCTATTGTGCAGGACCATACGAGCAAAGATGTCCTCATGATGGCCTGGATGAATCGCGAATCTTTGCAAAAGACGCTCGAAATCGGCGAAACAGTATTTTACAGCCGTTCCAGAGGGACATTGTGGCATAAAGGCGAGACTTCAGGACATACACAGCGGGTTGTTGCCGCCTATGTGGACTGTGATGCGGATGTTCTGCTGTTCCAGGTCGATGCGAAGGGGCCAGCTTGCCATACTAACAACACATCCTGTTTCTTCCGCAGTTTATCAGATTTCGCAGAAAGACCGGAGCGACTTTAATCATGGACATGCTGCATAAACTCGAAGCGATTATCCAAGATCGCAAAGCGAATCCTATCGAAGGCAGCTATACGGCCCTCCTGTTCGGGAATGGCCGTCCTAAAATTGCACAAAAAGTTGGTGAGGAAGCTACAGAAGTCATTGTAGCCGCACTGGCACAGTCCCGGCAGGAACAGATTGGCGAGTTATCCGACCTGTTCTACCATACATTGGTCCTCATGGCCGATATGGATATTTCGCTTGAGGATGTATTTGCAGAGTTAGAAAAGCGACATAAATAGCAAAGGCCAGAAGATGGAGAAAATCCCATTTGTCGCAGAGACATCTTTCCATGTGCGCTATGCAGAAACAGACGCTATGGGCATCGTACATCATGCTGCTTATATCGTTTACTTTGAGGAAGGCCGCAGCCATTATATGCGAGAGCGTGGCAGCAGCTACGCTGAATTTGAAAAAGGCGGCCAGTACATGGCCGTCACAGAAGTCCATGCACGTTACGTCCGCGCAGCACGTTACGATCAGAAAATTCGGATTCGGTGCTGGGTAGAGCAAATCCGCAGCCGAGGTTTGACTTTCCAGTATGAGCTAGCTGATTATGATACTGGTGATCTATTGGTAACGGGAACAAGCAAGCACATTTGCCTGGATAAAGAGGGGCATGTCATCAAGTTCCCAGCAGAGTGGCAAGCCTGGTTGGTGGGGTAAAACACGAATTTACCTGCTATAATCACCGTTCAGGCACATTTGACCTTCTTCAAACGATCAATTTATAATCAGTAAACTTAATGTTTCTGGTAAATAGTCGCCTTATTGGGAGATTTCTATGGAAGCAACACCGAGCACGTTAACTTATTACGATAAGCCCTGGCTGAAAAGCCTTGATGATGATGTCATACGGAATCTTGAGTATCCTGAGAAGCCACTGCATCAATTCCTGCTTGAAACCGCACAGCGCATTCCCAACAACACGGCTCTGGTCACTTCGGCAAAAATACCGCTGGTTGGCCGATTGACAGCCAAAGTGTCCTATGCCGAACTGAACCAGGCGTCGGATGCCCTGGCGGCTGCGCTCGTAGCGATGGGCCTGAAAAAGGGTGATCGGGTTGTCATTGCGATGCCCAATACCGTCGCGTTTTTGATTAGCTTTTATGCAATCTTAAAGGCGGGTGGCGTTGTTTCAGCCGTTAACCCAACCTATCCGGCTGGCAAAATGCGCGAACAGATCAATGATTGTGATGCAGAGTTCGCGCTTACACTGACGCTCTTCTACGACACCATCAAGCAGATTCAGTCGGAAACCAAGCTCAAAACCGTTATTGTCAGCAATATCAAAGAATACCTGCCACCGATTGCGCGGGTTCTGTTTACTATTGCCCGTGAGAAAAAAGAGGGTCATCACGTGGCGGCATTGGCAGACGGCGATCACTGGTTGCAGGATGTCCTCACCAAGTACCAGGGTCAAAAGCCAAATGTCACAGTGACACCTGATGATATTGCTATCTTCCAGTATACAGGTGGAACAACCGGTATTCCGAAAGCTGCGGTCTCCCAGCACAAAGCGCTCGTGGCCAATATGCTGATGGCAAATGAGATCATCCGGCTCGTGTGTGGCAGTGGTGAAAACGACATTTACCTTGGGGCAATACCATTTTTCCATGTGTATGGTCTGGTTGCCGTTGTCAGCCTGAGTGTGTTCCGTTCAAGCAAGATTGTGCTCGTTCCTAATGCGCGCGATATTGATGATGTTATCGAGTGCCTTGATTTTTACAAAGCGACACTGTTCCCAGGTGTGCCAGCTTTGTATAACGCCATCAATAACCATCCGCGCGTTCAGGCTGGCCAGATTGATCTTAGCTCGCTCATGTTGTGCATTAGTGGTTCTGCCCCTCTGCCTTCCTCAGTCAAAGAAGAATTTGAAAGGCTGAGTGGTGGGTCTGTCCGTGAAGCTTATGGCATGAGCGAAACACCGACTGCAACACACTCGAACCCGATTTACAAAGAGAACCGTTCAAATTCCATTGGTCTGCCCTTGCCTGACGTTGAATGCCGAATCGTGAGCCTGGATGATGGCGTAACAGACGTGCCAGTTGGTGAAATCGGTGAATTGGCTATTCACAGCCCGAACCTGATGATCGGCTATCACAAGATGCCCACTGAAACAGCCAATTCTCTGCGAGAAAAAGATGGCAAGAAATGGTTATTCACCGGTGACATTGCACGGATGGATGAAGATGGCTATTTCTATATTGTTGACCGCAAGAAAGATATGGCACTGATCGGCGGCTTCAACGTGTATCCGAATGCAGTTGAAAAGACCATTGCCGAACATCCTGACGTGCTTGAAGTTGGTGTGGCTGCCATTCCGCATCCTTCCAAGCAAGGCCAGGAAGCTCTGAAAGCCTGGATTGTCCGCAAACCTAATACGAGCGTGACAGATACCGAGATTATCTCTTTCCTGGAAGATAAACTTGCCCAGTACGAAATCCCCAGGCGCATTTCGTTTATTGACGAACTCCCAAAAAGCACGGTTGGCAAGACCCTACGGCGCGAGTTGATCAGGATCGAAACAGAAGAAGCCTAGTCTGACAGGCGACTTAAGATGACGAAAAAACGGGTCCCAGGACCCGTTTTTGTTTGCTCTACACGGCGTCTTTACTCGCCATATGTTTTTTGGATGTGAGCGTAGTCATCTTGTGTATAGTAGCCACGATAGAAAGCTTTCGCAGACCAGCGCTGCATCATCCAAACGACAAAGGCTGTAACAATTGCAATGACAGCAACGAAAATCAGAGCATTATCCTGCGTCGCAGCCGACATAGAGTCTATGCCATTTTCCAGGTTTGGAGCGCCCTGGCCTGCCATCAACAGCGCGACAACTGCCACGAACCCAGAAACCAGTACTGTGGCTGTGAAGAGTCGGCGAACCCACTCAGAACGCACACGCCACGCCGCCACGCCAAATACAAGTACGGCAATGGCGATTGCAACCGCACCAATGAATGAATCAAATTCCAGGCCAGAGACGTCCACACCAGCCATAGCCTGATTTTCGATCCTGTAAAACAGTTCGTTGGTGGCCCCAAAGAAGATGACAACAGCCATCGGAATGACCACAAAGATCATAAAACTCAGCAAAATAGCCAGGCTGACACCGAATGGCCGATGCGGTTTTGGGTTCGTAATACTTGATGATTCTGACACAATACCATCCTCACAACTTGATTTCTGTAGCATTATTTAGATTAACGTAAGAATTAAGGTTTCAAAATCTGCAAAAATCCACATAATACTGTACTTACTAGAATAAAAAGATATGATATACTTCGCTTTACTAAGCCAGCTCATTAAGAAAGTTGAAGCAATGACCTTACAAAACACTGTACAATCTGCTTACGATGCATTTCTGAAATTCTCAGACGGCAAACAGGTCGTCCTCCTGCATCCACAAAGCCGATTGAGATCGGTTTTAGTTGCACAACTCTTCAAAGATTCTAATACAAAAACGTTCTATTATGCTTTAGGTGAGAACGATACGAATCTGCAATCCTTTATTGAGAGCTTTGCTCATGACATGTCTGCACAGCATCCGACATTTGGCCGCCACCTCTATATGCTGCCCTATCAACTGCATCAGAACTTCGCCGAGGATGTGGATCGTGTCCTTGATGCTATGGTACAGGAGATTGCGGAATTATCGGATGAATCTTTTGTCCTGATACTCGATGAGTATGATCGTAGTGATGATGCCAATGACATCAACCGCTTTGTTGAATATCTGGCGGATTTGCTACCCCCTCAGTGCAAACTGGTCATCAACAGCCGGACCATGCCGCGTCTGCCCTGGCTATCAATGATTGCCAAGGATCAGGCGATCATCCTAAAAGACGACCAGCTCATCACAAGTGATATATATGGTCCGCACACACACAAGAAGTATGATCTGGAAGTTTTCGCACTTGGCCCTGGATTTGTGCGGCTCAATGGCGATCTCGTAGACACCTGGGAGGGGCACCTACCGCGCCTGCTGCTGTTCTATGCGCTGGATCGTCCTGTGGTTACACGGGCCGAAATCTGTGGTGCCTTCTGGCCTAATCTCGATATGGACCAGGCAGTCAACGTGTTCCATGTGACAAAACGTCGCCTGCACAAAGCTCTTGATCTTGATGTCTTACTTCATATCGACAATTACTATCAGATCAACTCTGATTTAACAGTCTACTATGATATTGTGGACTACGTGGAAACGCTGGTTAAAGGCCGTTACAGCGAGGGCGATGAGCAATTCGCGGCATGGCAGCGCGTAGTAGACCTGTACAAGGGGCCATTCCTGCAGGGACACGATGAAACATGGATTATTGATCGTCGTAGAGCGATGCGTGCGGGTTATATCGAGGCTGTTGTCGGCATGGCCCAAACCTGGCAGGAGCAAGGTAAGGGTGAAGCCGCTTTGAAGCTGTATCGCAGTGCGATTGAAGAAGCTTATGATCGCGAGGACCTGCACCAGGCTGTGATTATTCTTTACAATAATCTTGGCCGACGTGGTGAAGCCGCTGCGCACTTCCAGCAACTGGAAAAAGCATTCAAAGATCAGGGCAAGAGTCTTTCAGAGGCCACGATCCAGACTTACAACGACATTATGGCCTAGCATCCTTGTAATAGCGATAAATCAAAACGCCCATATTTGATATGGGCGTTTTTGCTATTTTGCGCCCCCGGTAGGACTCGAACCTACGACCCTTTGCTTAGAAGGCAACTGCTCTCTCCACTGAGCTACGGAGGCCTGATATTGAGGCGTGCATAAGCATACGAAACGCCTCTGATCCTGTCAACGCCCACAATTATAGAACATATTTTCCATCTATAGGATTGTCTTGCGCGCCAGGCTATAGTATAATTTACAGGTGCAAAATAGGCTCCCAAAATCCATTGGACCCTATTCTCTGACACAATCTTCTACTTCCTTCAACTTGAATAGTTGCTGGCTACTAAACCAGATGTTATGAGGAGTTACCATGCCGCCAGAATCCAAAAATGGGGCCGCAAATGCCACCTACAGCGAAGAGAATATTAAGTATCTGGACCCACGCGAACATGTTCGCTTAAGACCAGGTATGTATGTAGGCGGTACTGACATCCGCGCATTGCATCACCTCATTTATGAAGTGGTTGACAACTCAATCGACGAGGCCCTGGCAGGCCGCTGCGACCACATTAAGATCATTCTCCATGATGATGGCTCGGTTGCCATTGCCGACAATGGTGCTGGTATCCCAGTCGGTATGAACAAAGAGCTAGGAATCTCGACGCTTGAAGGCGTTATGACCAAAATCGGCATGGGCGGTAAGTTTGATAGCAATGCCTATAAGGTCAGCGGTGGTCTGCACGGTGTTGGTGTTTCTGCCGTAAATGCCCTTTCAGCCGAGTTACGTGCTGATGTCTATCGCAATGGCAAAATGTATCGGCAGATTTACAAAGAAGGTAAACCCGACACAGGTGTTGAAGAGCTTCGCAAGCTAGAAAATGGTGAGCCAACAGGTACAACCATTCGCTTCTGGCCAGATTTCAACATCATGGATGTGAACGAGTTCAGTTATCATACGTTGGCAACTCGCTTCCGTGAAATGGCATTTGTGACACCCAAAGTCACTATTTCGTTGGTAGATGAGCGCGTTAAACCACTGCCACGTGAAACTACATACTATTTCGATGGTGGCCTACGGTCATTTGTTCGCTACCTCAATCGTAATAGAAAGCCCATTCACGATATTGTCCATGCGGAACGTGATATCGATTTTGAAGACAAGTTAGGTAACCCCTATACCGTTGGCGTCGAAGTTGCGTTCCAGTACACGGATGGGTCAACCACAACCGAACTAGCGTTTACAAACACGATCAACACACCGGATGGCGGTACCCACATTACTGGTCTACGTTCCGCGATTACAGGCGTTATCAATCGCTATGCGCGTAAGGCGGGCATACTCAAAGAGCGTGATTCCAACTTCAGCGGTAACGATACTCTAGAAGGTCTGACCGCCATTGTTAGTGTGAAACATCCTGATCCACAATTTGAGAGCCAGACGAAAGTTAAGCTGCTCAACCAGGAAGTCCAGGGAGCTGTTTCACAGGTCGTGACCGATACCTTCAATGAGTTCCTGGAACTGAACTCGCGCGAAGGGCGGCGCATTGTCGAGAAATGTATGACGAGCATGCGGGCACGCGAAGCGGCTCGTAAAGCACGTGATCTGGTGCGTAGTGGCCCCAGCCTGCTCGAAAGCAGCACCCTGCCCGGTAAACTGGCGGACTGCTCCGATCATGGGGCGGAAGCTGAAATCTACATCGTTGAGGGTGACTCCGCAGGTGGCTCTGCCAAGCAAGGCCGTGACCGTCACTTCCAGGCGATCCTGCCACTGCGCGGTAAAATCCTGAACACAGAGCGCGCACGTCTGGACAAAATCCTCGATAACAATGAGGTCAAGGCGTTAATTTCAGCACTTGGCACAGGCATTCACGAGGATTTTGACATCAGCCGCCTGCGCTATGGCCGCGTCATCATCATGACGGATGCTGATGTCGACGGCAGCCACATCCGTACGCTGTTGTTGACTTTCTTCTTCCGGCATATGCTGCCGCTGATTCAGGATGGGCATCTTTATATCGCGCAACCACCGATTTACCTGTTCAAGCAAGGGCGGCAGCAGGAATATGTCTATCCTAAAGCAGGTTACAACGATGCAGAACTGTTGGCAGAGGCATTGAAGGACTACAAGAATCCTGAACGGGTATCATTCCAACGCTATAAGGGTCTGGGTGAGATGAATCCCGATCAATTGTGGGAAACGACGATGGACCCAGAAAATCGGACGCTCTTACAGGTCACGATTGACGATGCTGCGGAAGCTGACCGTGTATTCGATATGCTGATGGGCAGCAGTGTTCCACCCCGGCGGCGCTTCATCCAGACGAATGCCAAGATGGTTAAGAACCTGGATATTTAGTCACAAACGACTCCAGAAAGAAAACGCCCTCATTAGCGAGGGCGTTTTTAATTTCAAAGAGCTACTTGTTAGCCAGCGGTATGATGAATTCGTGATCGATGTGCAGGTAAACCTGCTGCCCTACGTCCAGCCGAATTAGCGGATCATAGACGAAGAAACGCCAGCTTCCACATAAAGGGACTTCAACAGTGACAGCCGTGCGATCACCTGAAAAGATCACTTCTGTAACGACAGCGTTCAGGCCCTCATCTGCCAGGGAAATCCCTTTTGGGTGAATCAGGAATTCACGCGCAGTATCATCTGGCAGCAGCTCTCGGATGGCTTCGCAATCAGCACTCACCACATTATGCAGTCCCAAAAATTCGACGACAAAACGCGAGTGAGGTCGGTAGTACAACTCCTGAGGTGTCGCAATCTGTTCAATCTGACCGTGCTGCATAATCGCGATACGATCTGCAATGACGAACGCTTCCTGTTGATCGTGGGTCACATAGATAGCCGTCAAGCCTGCTAACTTGATGATGTCATGAACTTCTTTGACGAGCGTTTCTCGCAGGCTCGCATCCAATGAACCGAGCGGTTCATCGAGCATCAACAAACGGGGACGAGGGGCCAGACTGCGTGCTAAAGCGACACGCTGCTGCTCACCACCGGAAAGCTGGTCAATCGGGCGATCCTGGTAACCATCGAGCCGAACCAAATGCAGGAGTTCATCAACACGCTGGCGTACCTGCTGGGCATCCATCTTGCCAGAACGCAGACCAAAGGCAATATTCTCGGCGACGGACATGTGCGGGAACAAAGCATAGTCCTGAAACATCAGGCCCACATGACGCTGCTGTGGCTTTAGGCCATTGATGCGTTCGCCAGCTAAGACGATGCTTCCCTGAGTTTCCTGTTCCAAGCCTGCGATAACACGCAACAGGGAGGTTTTGCCGCTACCACTTTGTCCAAGGAGGCAAATAATCTCACCCTGGCCGATGTTCAGGGAAATACCTTTGAGAACTTCGTTCGGTCCATAACTCAAATGAACATTCTTAAGTTCCAGCATTAGAATTCCCCTACCCCGGCCTCACGGAAGCGTTCAATCAGGAGGAAACTGCCCAGGCAGACCAGCAGCAACAAGACACTCATCGCCAGCGCCTGACCATAATTTTCTGTCCCTGGCTGGCCAAGAAGGCGATAAATCACCAACGGCATGGTCGGTGTATCTGGACGAGCGACAAATACCGACGCGCCAAACTCGCCCAAACTGATGGCGAAGGCAAAGGTCGCACCAACAATCAACGAGCGTGAAATTAGCGGTAGTTCAATTCTGCGCCAGATACGAAAGGGGGTGGCACCCAGAACCTGTGCCGCTTCTGGCAAGCTCGGAGGTATCTGACGCAAAGCCGGCAAGACGCTACGGGCGACAAATGGGGTAGCAACCAGACTATGGGCAATCGGAATTAAGACCCAGGATGTTCGCAGATTCAGAGGCGGTTCATCAAGCGCCAGAATAAAGCCCAGGCCAAGCGTCACTGCACTTGTGGCTAATGGCAGCATGATAAGCGGGTCTATAAAACGGCCTACTCGGGTATTCACCAGCCGATCACCCACCAAGTAGGCAAGCAATGTGCCCATTACGACAGCAATAAACGTCGTCATCAAGCCAAAGGCAATGCTATTGGCTATGGCTTTCATTGGCGGTACGAACAGCACTGAATTGCGGACATTTTCCCCAAGCAGTGTGTAGTACTCTAACGAGAACTGTCCATCAATCCATAAAGATCGCACGATCAGCGCAAGCAAGGGCATTAACAAGAGGACTATGACTACGAACAAGTTACCGCCTACAAACAGCCGTTGCTGCCAAGTTGACGCGCTCTTCGGCCTGATCGGCACAACGGTCTGACTGCTCGACATCTGACGTTGCAGGCGGGCGTAGTACAACATCGCAAGCAGCATAATCAGGATTTGGATAAGCGATAACGCTGCGGCTGTGGGTAGGTTCAACAGATTGATGGTTTGATAGTAAATTTGGACTTCCAGGGTTGCGAAACGGATGCCACCCAGAATCAGGACAACTCCAAAGCTGGTAAATGTAAAAATAAACACCAGTAATGCTGCCGCCACAATCGCCGGACGTAATAGCGGCAGCCGTATCCGCCACCACATTTGCCAACGATTTGCACCAAGAACAGCAGCCGCATCTTCAATGCGTGATGATAGCCCTGACCAATATGCGACAATAATGCGAAGCGCAACGGAGTAGTTGTAAAACACGTGCACGATCAGGATGAGGGTAAGTGTATGCGTCAACTGTATTGGTGGCGCTTCCAGGTTGAATAAATCCATCAGTGCAGTGTTCAGCAAGCCCCTGGGACCGATTAATGCCAGAAAGGCTGTCGCAACCACAACGGTTGGAAGCACAAACGGCAGGGTCGACATTGAGAGCAACAGAGATCGGCCAGGGAATTTGTAGTGTACAAAGACATAAGCCCCAGGCAAAACCAACAAAATGGTAAAGAATGTCGACAATGTGGCCTGGAAAACAGTAAAAACGAGTGTATCGCGATAGTAAGCTGACGTTGCGATAGAAGCAAAACCGCTGAGGTCAAAGACACCATCTGCGCGAAAACTGTAGTCGAAAATGGTCGCTACAGGGTAGAGATAAAACAGTCCAAAGAACAGGAGCGGCAGGACAACAAGTCCATACCGCCCCCATCGCCAGATATTGTTCATCGCAGAACGGTTTCGGTCCAAGACTGAATCCAGTTTTCACGATTTTCCTCAATGAGCGCCGGATCAACGACCACAGGATTTTCAGGAATCTGTGCATACTCTGCAAAAAGCTCCGGCAGTTCGATGTCTTCCACCACTGGGAAGACGTACATCTGCAACGGCAAATCAGCCTGGAATGCTTCACTAAGCATGAAGTCAACAAATTGCTCGGCTGCCTGAACTTTTTCTGTTCCAGCCAGGATACCCACATATTCGATCTGCCGGAAGCACATGCCATCAGCAACGATGCTCTCAGTTGATGCGGTTTCCGTCTCTTCATCTACGGTGAATGGCGGGCTACTGGCGTAGCTAACAACCATCGGATAGGTGCCGTCTTCGCTACCTGCTGTGAAGTAGGTAAAGTAGGCATCGCTCCAGCTATCGGCAATGAGTGTGTCATTACTAACCAAGTCTGACCAGTAATCGAGGTAGGTGTAATCACCATCTTCGCCAAACTCAGAGACTGTTGCTACCAGAAACGCCAGACCTGGCGATGATGTCGCGGGATTTTGGGCAACAAGCAATCCTTCGTATTCCGGTGCGGTCAGTTCAGCGAGTGACTGCGGCACAGCGAGTTCGTTTTCCTCGAAATAGGCAACATCATAATTGATGCAAACATCACCGTAATCGATTGGCGTGACATAATCCACCGCTTCTGATAGGAAGCGCGAATCGACCGTTCCCAGGAGAGAAGACTCGTATGGCAAGAAAATGCCTGCACCGAGCGCACGGCTCAGGAACGTGTTGTCGATGCCATAGAGCACATCTGCCAGAGGATTACCAGCCGTCAGAACAGACTGATTGACAATCTGGCCAGCATCACCACCGCGAAGGATTTCAACCTCAATCCCAGTTTCCTCCTGGAAGGCTGCAAGTACATCCTCTGACACATTAAAGCTATCATGCGTCAAAACAGTGAGCGTAATCGGTTCATCCTGAGCAATGATGAGAGATGAGACGCATACAAGAAACACAAACACCAACAATAACCTAGACAAGGCTTTCATGATTTTGCTCCTTTTGAAGCAAGCTGAAGATAGGTTGGTAGACGGTTGTTGGAGGAGTTGTGGTGATAAACAGAAACCACCCCTGGCAGGGTGTTTCAGGGGTGGCGTTGCACATATAGCGCTCGACACTTCCTACGCCGGTACAATCCGGATCAGGTTCATAGGGTCGGTGTGTTTACACACCCTCTCAGCCTGAGATCAGGCTCCCCTGGTCAACAACTATCGTCTAGTATAGCGCGATCCGGCACAAAACACAACGTAGACTCCACTAAAAAATGGGTTTTCCTGCCGGGGAACAATATCTACTGTGTAACTTTACAAACTTCCAAGCCACTCATCGCCATGTGCGGCTGCTATCTGCGTCAACTTCGGCAGGTCGGTAATGTAATCTAGCCACGCTGATGGAAAGATTTCAACTCCATATAGGGCACCTGTCGCCATGCCCACAACTACCGCAATATGCCAACTAGCTGGCTCAAGTTCGACAGCGGCTGTTATGCCACTTATGGGCGAATCGATGTTGTGCATCAAGAAGTATAGCGCTATGGGAAGCATAGTATCCTCGACACCGCTCGCCCTGATGTGTTTGATGGCTCGTGTCTGGCTCCCCCATCCGACCACATGCCCAATTCGGTGCAAGGCTTGCTCCATCCCAGTGGGGAGTTCATCATCATCAAGAAGTCGTAATAGCCACTGCGATGGGGGCACTTCTTGAAAACAGAGATTTAGCAGCGGACGTAAACCATAGTGGGTATTAAGAATAGACTGGAATGTGGCATCAGGATTGGACAGCAATTGCTGAGTGTAGGATGGGGAAATGGCCTCTGCTATCTGCACGCCAGCTATATTGCCGTCATGTTGAGGAAATTGTTCCAGCAAGGTTTCAGCAATAACGAGGCCGAGTATCATGCCTATGACCTTATTTTGCAGCGATTTCGACGTCATGCTGACAAATTACCCCGTTTTTAAGCGCCCCAGGCGACATCTACATGAGAAAATGATGACTACTCATTTACTGTTCATAACTACACAATAGGTCTATACTACATTGAGCTAAGGCGTTTCCACCGAAGTTTTCGGAGTTCTTTTCTATGGCTTCTATTCGTAAGCATGCAACCAAAATCCAGTCTGTGCTATTAATCCTGGCTGTCTTCACGGCTGGTTTCGCATTAGGCAATCTTAACACACCGAGCGAAGCACAAACGGCCTTTGGTGATACCGATGAGGCGTTTGCACCACTTTATCAAGTATTTAATCTGATCCAATCAGAATATGTTGATGCTGATATTGTGGAAGTACCTGCCCTTGTGAATGGTGCCATCCAGGGCATGGTCGATTCACTGGGTGATCAGTACAGTGGCTATATGCAACCCACTGTCTTCGATATGTTCAACACGGACTTGAGCGGTGATGTCGAAGGCATTGGCGTTGTCATCCGTACCATTGAGGAAACTGGTGAGATCGAAGTCGTCAATGTGCTGGAAGGCGCAGCCGCTCGTTCAGCGGGTGTCTTGCCTGGTGATATATTCTGGGAGGTTGACGGCCAGAGCGTGATCGGAATGAACCAGACAGAGTTGGCCGGCATTGTACGCGGTCCGGCTGGAACCGATGTTACGATTACATTCAAACGAGATGAAGCGTTCATCGAACTCACTATCACACGTGTTCGGTTTAGTGTGCCGATTGTGACCAGCGAAGTCCTCGACGGCAATATTGCCTACGTCTCGCTGGCAGAATTTAACGGCAATGCTGCCGAAGAGCTGGCGAACACATTTGAAGAACTAGATGTGAACAGCCGCGCCGGATTGATCTTCGACTTACGCGGAAATCCAGGTGGTTTGCTGCGCTCTGCCGTTGAGGTCGCCAGCCTGTTCATTCAAGATGGCACGATCCTCTATGAATCATTCGGCGATGGCACGGAAGAGATATTTGAAGCGACCGGCGATTACGCTGGTATTGAAGTGCCGATTGTCGTGCTGGTTGATGAAGGCAGCGCCAGTGCGTCTGAACTCGTCAGTGGTGCCATGAAGGTTCGCGGCGTTGCAACGCTCATCGGCGAGACGACCTTTGGCAAAGGGACAGTCCAGACGGTGCAGCCGCTCGACAATGGTGGTGGTCTACGTCTGACCATCGCGCGTTACCTGCTGCCAGATCGCAACTGGATCCATGACATCGGCGTTGATCCAGATGTTTTGGTGGAGTGGAATCCTCAAACTACAGAAGAGATGGAAGGCGACGATCCCCAGTTACAGGCGGCAATTGAGTTCTTTACGGCTGAGAACTAAGTACCTCCAAGTATATTGGGTCTGCATCAGGGGAATCGTCAGCGTGACGGTTCCCCTTCGCTTTCTACACGCAATACACCCTTCTCTAGGCAAGTACGTAGCGTCATGCTATACTGCCCGCAGCTTCATCCGAGTTACATGTTTTCAGAGGAGTTTCGTTGCATGGCGGCCATCACACAAATTGCGACCATCATCATCTCGGTCATCCTTGTCATCTTGATTATGCTACAGGTTAAGGGGAACGCACTCGGCAGCTTGCTAGGTGGCGAAGCTGGTGGCGGTATCGCTCGCACACGCCGTGGCCTGGAAAAGACGATTTTTCGTATTACCGTTTTTCTGTGCATTGCGTTCCTGGGCATTTCGCTATTCTCGGTTGTTGCGACCACCTAGTCTTCACCGAGATGCTGAAGGCATCTGCCCCGTTGTGCAATTCAGATCCATAGCAGATAAAAACTACAAACATATCGCATCAACGTCGTAAGCTGCGTTGGGGTATGTTTTGTTGTATCTTGTTCACAAAGCAGGTAGGAGACCATCAATGCGACAATATCGCTGGCAGATACTAGCGCTGCTAGTCGCAGGGAGCATTTTTGCGGTAGCGATTGGCTTCCGGCTACTCCGACAACCTGGCCCAATTCCTGAAGTAACGGCTACCCCGTCAGCAACTAATGCCGAAACAACATCTCTGCCTGAGGCAACGCCTCTTCCCGTTGATACGCCTCAGCCTGACGCCAGTACTGGCAATTCCAATCAAGTCATTCAACCTATGAACAACGTGCGCGCGTCTGAGAACACATTTGTGGAAGCGCTTGTTGGCCATGTTCAACGCCTGACCCCGCTGTTAGCAATTGGAAATTCGGCAGAAGAGGATATTACATCCCTCATTTTTGAAGGTCTTGTCAAAATCAATGATTTCGGTGAGCCGTCGCCAGTGCTCGCAAAAGACTGGACAGTTTCCGGCACGGGGCTGGACTATGTTTTTGAGCTACGAGACGATGTTCTATGGCAGGATGGCCTACCGTTTACCGCCGATGATGTCATCTTTACGGCAAGCCTGTTGGCAAGTGAGCAGTTTCCAGGCGTCCCTCAACTATCTGCATTCTGGCGCACAGTTGAGACTGAAAAGTTGAACGATTATCTCGTTCGTTTCCGTTTGACACAGCCGCTAGCCAATTTTACAGATGCATTGACCATCGGTATTTTGCCGAAACATGTGCTTGATGGTATCCAGCCAGGGGATTTACTAAATCATCCGTTTAACCTCGCACCAATTGGGACGGGACCGTATCAGTTGGCGAATTTGCGGTCAGAGAATGGTGAGCAAATCGACGCTGTCGACCTTGTGGCTGCGCCAAATTATGCGGCTCGTAATGGTGTGCCTACTTACCATATTACGCATTTTCGCTTCACCCTTTTTGATTCCTTTGACGCAGCGCAAAGCGCACTTGCAAGTGGGCTGGTGGATGGGCTAGCAGATCAGAATATGTCTGAGCGCGCCCAGCTAACGAATCTGCCAGAGGTTGAAGCTTATACAGCAATCGCGCCGGAAGTTGGGATGTTGATTTTTAACTGGGATGAACCGGATGATGCGCGGTTCTTCAGTGAGCAGCGTGTTCGCTGGGCATTGCAACTTAGCCTAAACCGCGAATCTGCGATCAACATGGCATTGAGCAACCAGGTTATCATCGCCAATAGTCCAATTCTGCCGACGTCGTGGGCTTACCTACAGGGAATTGCCTGGTCGGGTATGGATATCGGGCGAGCACAAAGCTACATACAAAATATCAGTTTGGTGCGGGAACCAGGGCCTGCGAGTGAAGGCGATTCTGAGAACACAGAAGAAACTTCGTCGTCTGTAGGCGAATCCGAAAATGATAGTGGCACGATTTATTCGTTCACGATTCTGGTACCACAAGATGATGCGCTCGTCGCCATTGCCACCAGCTATGCGGGTCAATGGCAAGTGCTCAACCTGAACGTTACTGTAGAAGCCGTCGAAGAGACCATTTTTCAGCAGCGACTGGATGCTGGCGATTTCGATGCAGCCATCGTGGAATATCCCCTGAGTGCGGACCCCGATACATACGCTTACTGGCATATTGGTCAGGCACCGGATGGGCTGAATTATGGCGCAGTCGCTGATGACCGCATCAGCGAATTGCTGGAACGTGCTCGGCGCGATCCGATGGGCCCTAATCGACTGCCGCTGTATCAAAGTTTCCAGAGGCTATTCGTGGAGCGCGCCATCGCAATCCCACTATACTACCCGCTGTTTACTTATGCCGTGCGCGATAATATCAGCGGTGTGCAGTTGAGCTTTATCAGCCAGCCATCAGATCGCTTCCGAACATTGGCAGACTGGCAGATCAACTAGCTCACTTGCCGTCCATGCGTACAATCCGAGGTGTGAATTTAGCTACCACTGAAATCAAGTCTGATTGTGCAGCGATGATTTCGTCAATGGGCTTGTAGACGTGTGGTGCTTCGTCGGTGTCACCTCCAAAAAGGGTGACATCACGTTCTTTTAAGTAGGCACGGATCATGTTGCGTGTGATCTGTTTGCGAGCCTGACTGCGGCTCATGACGCGACCCGCTCCGTGTGATGCCGATTTGAGTGATTCTTCATTGCCGATACCCTGCACAACGTAGCCCGCATCACCCATTGAACCGGGGATAATTCCGAGCATGCCCTGCTCTGCTGGTGTGGCTCCTTTGCGATGCACAATCACCCTCTTACCCTTATGTTTTTCTTCCCAGGCAAAGTTATGGTGATTTTCAACAGTCGCCAGGATGTCCCAGCCAATTGCCTTTGCGATTCGCCGATGGATCACTTCATGGTTAGCAGCAGCAAAACGGCCAGCCAACTGCATCGCCTGCCAATATTCCTGGCCTTCTTCGCTATCCATGCTCAACCACGCCAGATGGCGAACGGATTTATCGAGATTTGGCAGCGATTCCATGGCCAGCTTTGAGTAATGGTCGGCTATCTGGTAGCCTACGCCACGCGAACCGGAGTGCGAGAGCAAAGCTATGTATTGTCCCGAAGGTACATGCAGTGGATTATTCTCATCGGCAATGTCAATTAAGCCAAATTCGACGAAGTGATTGCCGGAGCCACTCGTTCCCAGTTGGCGCGTGGCTTTATCAAGCAGGCCCCGAAGCAAAGGCGTTTCGCGCCATGTATCTTCATCAAGCACTTCATGATCGGCGCGTTCTGAGACTGACCATTCTTTGCCTGCGCCAAAGAGGGTTTCGCGATTGAGCGCGTTCTGCAGACGAGATTGCTGACCTTTAAGCAGCTTGCCTTTGACATCATAGACCGACAGGCGCATACGGCAGGCGATATCGACGCCAACAGCATATGGAATGACAGCATTTTCAGTCGCCAATACGCCACCAATTGGCAACCCATAGCCAACATGGGCATCGGGCATCAACGCGCCCGCGACAGCAACTGGCAAGCGCGCTGCCGATTCAAGTTGATCTACAGAGGCGTCATCAATGTACTCCCGCCCCCAGATATGATACTCAACGGGTTGATCTCTTAATTCCATAAGAATCCTGATCCATTTCCTGTGTTTGTAACCGTAACCATCATGAAATCGCTAGCGCTAGATGGGACCGTTGCAGGTCAACATAAGTGTGCTACAATTCTGGTATCTAACCTCAGCTATCTTAGGAGAAATCGATGTCTGTTGCCAAGATTCTAGCTCAAGCAGACATCTTCGATGACCTGAGCACCACTCAGTTGGAGCTGATTGCATCGATATGTAGCGAAAACTACTACCAGACGAGCGATACGATCTTCGAAGAAAACACAAGTGGCGGTGAGATGTATATCATCGCTGACGGCGAAGTCGCTATTCAGGTCGATCCGGCGATTATCGGTTCTGACAGCAGCGGCCCCCATACGATTGCCACGCTGCGTCGGGGTCAGTCCTTCGGTGAGGTCGCGCTGGTCGATCAGGGTTTGCGCTCTGCTGGTGCGCGCTGTACAAAGCCCAATACTCACCTGATTATCATTCCGCGTGATAAGCTGATGATGTTGTGCGATATGTACCCCCAGTTGGGCTACAAACTGATGCGCAACCTGGCTGCTGACCTGGCGATGAAAATCCGCCATACCGATTTACAGGTTCGGGAACAGCTCACCTGGTCGCAGCGCGACGAGTAATCCCTGCTGAACGAAATTCACCACTAGAACATGACAAAAGAGCCAATCCGGCTCTTTTTTGTTGCTACAGCAGTGGCAGATTCATATACTGAGAATAGCTGAAAGAACCAACAGAATGTGTTGTTCGTCAGCCAGGTGCAACACAAAATCGTCCCAATACGTATAGTTACTGTGATATGGTTTTATGTTAGGGGGACATCATGAAAAACAAGGAAAAAGAGCTTAAGAACGAGGCAGTCGTCGAGGAAACAGTAGACGAGCCGAATAAAAAGCGCAACATCAAGGTGATTTTTACACCCGTATCCATCGCGTTCTATTTTGGCCTGGGGTACTTCATTTATCGGCGTATCCGCAATAAGTTCGGCAAGAATGAGCCGGAACCAATTTTGACAACTGCGTAATTCAAAAACGAGTGGCCACATGGTCACTCGTTTTTATTTTGCCGCGCTATAAAACGACTACTCGCTTACCAGGCGCAGGAATTTGCGTTTGCCGACCTGTACAACAACGGGCAAGGCATCCGGCGATATGGATGACTGCGCATCTTCCAGCTTGTCACCATTCAAGCGGATACCACCGTTTTGTACAAGCTGCTTAAATTCCTTGCCGCTGCTGACCATATTGGCATCACGCAAAATATCAAGTACGCGCGTTTCGTCGGTCAATTTCTGCTCTGGAATATCCTCTGGGATACCATCGCCCTTGCTACGGAAAACCTCGTCCCAACGCTTCTGCGCAGCCTCTGCCCCTTCTTCACCATGGAAGATGGTGACAATTTGACGAGCGAGGTTCATCTTAGCGTCATTAGGGTGCAAGCTGCCATCTGCCAGAGCATTTTCCAATTCGGCAAGCTGGTTAGGCTGCCAACCCAATAGCAGCTTGTGATAAATGGGCATGGCAGAATCGGGAATGCTCATAATTTTGCCGAACATATCCCAGGGTTCTCCCATTACGGGAATATGATTGCCAGCGCTCTTGCTCATCTTCTCGACGCCATCAGTGCCGGGTAAAATTTCACCCATGATGATGGAGACTTGCGGCTTCTGGCCCATCGCAGACTGTAATTTACGACCGGCAACGACAATGTTAAAAAGCTGATCCTGGCCGCCTACCTGGACATCGGTATTGAGAGCTACGGCATCATAAGCCTGCATCAGTGCGTAGAAGAATTCATGCAAGTAAATCGGCGTTCCGGCCTCGTAGCGCTTGCTAAAGTTATCACGTGCCAGGAATTGCTGAACGGTGAAGTTGCTGGCCATATGGATGACGTCGCCGAAGTCGAGCTGGCCGAGCCATTCGTGGTTGCGGCGGATGGTCGTCTTCTCAGGGTCAAGAATCTTAAATGCCTGCTCGGCATAAGTCTGGGCGTTTTCTTCGACCTGTTCGGGCGTTAACTGTGCGCGGGCTTCGCCTTTGTCGGATGGGTCGCCAATTAGGCTAGTGAATGTGCCGACCAGGAAAGTGACATCGTGGCCAAAGTCCTGGAACTGACGCAGCTTGCGCATAGAAATGGTATGTCCAAGATGCAGGTCCGGTTTCGTCGGATCATAGCCAGCATAGACACGTAAGGGGCGGCCTTCTTTTTCTGCTTCGATCAGGCGCTCGCGCAGTTCAGCGCGCATATTTTCCTTGGTCTTTGGATCGCCGTACTCGGCGCCAAACATCAATACTTCCACTTGTTCGTCGATTGTTGTCATCGCATTCTTCCTGAATTTCTCTCAGGCGTTCCCATGAATAAAACGTTCAACAGTATAACACAGGCAATGGCCCCTTGTTCAGGGCAGGCAATCGCTTTTATAATCAGAAACATCCTGTATAATGAGAACGTTGGTCACCTTCCTGACCCTTTGAAACCCTTTATTGTCACACCTTTTGAGCAAGGACAGGTAACATGCATCGTATGACAAGTGCGCAGGTACGCCAGGCTTACCTCGATTTCTTCGAGGCTAAGGGCCACCGTGTCGTACCGTCCTCATCCCTCGTGCCACATAACGACCCCACTATACTCTTCGCCAATGCTGGTATGAACCAGTTCAAGGATGTTTTCCTGGGCAAAGAGAAGCGGGATTACACACGAGCTACGAGCGCGCAAAAAGTGATGCGTGTCAGCGGTAAACATAATGACCTTGAAGAAGTTGGGCCCTCCAAGCGGCATCATACCTTCTTTGAGATGATGGGTAACTTCAGCTTTGGCGATTACTTCAAAGTTGATGCGATTAAGTACGCCTGGGAACTCATCACCGAGGTATATGGTTTACCGCCGGACCGTCTTGGCGTGACAATCTACGAAAAAGATGATGAGTCCTTCCAGATTTGGGCGGATGAAATTGGCGTTGATCCCAAGCGCATTGGGCGGTTGGGACCAAAAGACAACTTCTGGCAGATGGCAGAAACAGGCCCATGTGGCCCGAATACGGAGATTCACTTCGACCGTTACCCTGAACGTGGCATCGACAGTATCATTGCTTCGTTTGAAGCAGATGATGGTCGCTTTCTAGAGTTCTGGAATCTGGTATTTATGCAGTTCAACCGGACGCAGCCGGACCCGCTGCATACAGGAGAGTTTGATGAGCTGCTGCCCGCGCCAGGTGTCGATACAGGCCTGGGTCTGGAGCGTATGGTTACGATCCTACAGGGTTGTGATGCCAATTACGAAACCGACCTGTTCATGCCGATGATCGAAACTACACAGCGCCTGGCTGGCAAAACGGATGCCGAGCGCGATGAAAATATTATCCCCTACCGCGTGATCGCTGACCATGCCCGCGCGGCAACATTCATGATTGGTGATGGCGTTCTGCCAGGTGCTAAAGGCCGCGATTCGATCTGCCGATTGGTCATCCGGCGTGCAGCTCGTTTTGGTCAGAAGCTGGGTTTGCATGAACCATTCCTGGCGGATGTCGCACAGGCAACGATCGATGTGATGGGCCATCATTACACCGAATTGCTCGACCGCCGTGACATCATTCTGGAAACAATCACACTGGAAGAGAAGCGCTTCTTACGTACGATGGAGCGCGGCATTGGTGAGCTTGAAGCCATGCTGAATGAGCTTCCAGAAGGCAGTCAATTGGGTGGTGACGATGCCTTCTATCTGAAGGCGACCCTGGGTTTGCCGATCCAGGTGACGCAGGACATCGCCAATGAAATGGGCTATTCGGTCGATATGGCAGGCTTTAAGCAGGCGGAGGAAGAACATTCGCTGGTCAGTGGTGGCGGTCAGGCGATGGGCGTCATTGAATCCGGCGAATTGTATGCCAATGCACTGACTGAGCTTGTAGAAACAGGCAAACTCGGGCAAAAGGGCGTTGACTATCAGCCTTATGACCCGTCAGCAAAGCAAGCCGAGGTGGTCGCTGTCCTGCAAGATGGCCAGCCCATCGAGAAGGCAATTGTTGGCGATAAGGTCGAAATTGTGCTGAACACGACGCCATTCTACGTTGAATCCGGTGGTCAAGTGAGCGATAAGGGGTCACTACAGGCAGATACCTGGGCAATTGAAGTTGAAGGTATGAAGCAGCCAGTGAAGGGCCTCATCGTACACATCGGTGAAGTTGTCGAGGGCAGTCCGAAAGTAGGTGATGCGGTTACAGCAGTTGTTGACTTCGACCGTCGCGAGGACATCACACGAAACCATACGGGTACGCATCTGCTGCATGCGGCCCTACGCAACCATCTGGGCAAGCATGTCGAGCAACGGGGTTCACTGGTTGCGCCAGATCGCCTGCGCTTTGACTTTTCGCACAATGACAAGCTAACGCCAGAAGAAATGCTGGCAATCGAACAGGAAGTCAACGACATAATCCTGGCGAACTACCCTGTCAGGACGGAGCGCAAGTCACTGGAACAGGCGCGTTCCGAAGGTGCAATGGCTCTGTTCGGTGAGAAGTACGATGATGTCGTGCGTACGGTCATCATCGACAATGGCGACAAGCGCTACAGCTATGAACTCTGTGGTGGCGCCCATGTCGGCGAAACGGCTGAGATCGGCAGCCTGATCCTCACAAGTGAAGGCAGCGTCAGTGCAGGTGTGCGGCGTATTGAAGCGGTCACGGGTCGGGCGGCTGCCGAACTGACACGCAGCAAGATGCTTCAGCTAGAGCATATTGCAGTAGCGCTTAACACAACGCCTGATAACACGCTCTCACGCATTGAAGCACTGCAAGAGGAATTGAGCACAGCTCGTAAGCAGGTCAATCAATTGCAGCGCAGGCTTGCTAAGTACGACTTTGATGAGATGCTGGCCAAAGTCGAGACTATCGGCGGGAAATCCGTGCTCATCGGTCAGTTGGATGGCGTTCCGGTAGAAACCATGCGCGAAATGGCTGACTGGTTCCGCAACAAGAATCCTGAAAATGGGGTGCTCGTACTCGGCAGCAATATTGATAATCGTCCGATGCTGCTCGTTATGGTGACTGACGATCTGGTCAAACAGGGCATCAAAGCGGGTGACCTCATCAAACCAATTGCCGCAGAAGTTGGTGGCGGTGGCGGCGGTCGCCCAAATATGGCGCAGGCTGGCGGTAAAGATACCAGTCGACTGCCACAGGCACTGCAAAAAGCGCGCGAATTATTGGCGTAGATTGTCGTCCAGGGCCTAATGAGCACGCCAACCGACCGTCAGATTCAGTATATCCAGCTTGAGCGGAACGACGATGTTCCGCTCGTGCGGGATCGCATGTCGTTTTTGCGCGGCAAACGGGCGCTGATTATCTGGCCAGAGCGTGGTACTGCCCTCACGCGGAAACTGGACCTGGTGATGATTCAGCGTGAGGCACGCCGCCGCGCTGTGCAGATTGCGTTTGTCACGCATGATTCCGAGGTCATCAAGAATGCCGATGAACTGGGCATCAGCACGTTCGAGACGATCCAGGCGGCAGAGCGCGGTCGCTGGAAGCGCGGTTGGGGTAAAGTCGCAGCCAAACGCTATCAAAAACCAAGCGATGAACCGGAACCGGAACAACTAAAACCAGTCGCCAGCCGAGTTACCAACAGGCGCCAACGTTCGCGACTGCGGTTTTTCCTTGAACGCGCTATCGTGCTTGCTGTTTTGCTAGCCGTGCTAGGTGGCGCAGCCTACATAGTGATTCCTTCGGCAGATGTTACCATTTATCTGGATACACAGGACATCGATATTTCCGTGTCTGTGACCGCCAACACCAGTACGCTGGAAGTGGATGTAGAGAACCGCGTGATCCCAGCGACGCTCCTGCCTGCGACTGCGCAAACAACGGTCAGCATCCCAACGACGGGTACTGAGGACTTGGGTGCGTCACGCGCTATTGGCGTCGTTACCTTTACGAATAACACCAACAGCACAATCGACATTCCAGAAGGCACTATCGTCCGGGCGACCAACACGAGCGCGCCTGTCGATTTCGCCACAACGAATGATGCGACCTTACCCGGTGGCAGCGGCCAAACAGTAGACGTCAGCATCACCGCCACTCAGGATTCCGCGGGACCTGTGGGGAATGTTCCGGCAGGTGTCATCAACACCATCGTCGGGCCGCTTGATGGGCAGGTGACCGTACGCAACATACGCGCCACTATCAATGGCGATAGTCAGTCGCTACGAACTGTTACAGCAGCAGATCGCGATGCCCTACTTGCGCAAGCACGGGCGCAGCTCCAGAACAATGCTTACAGTGAGATGCGCCGGACACTGGCACCCAATCAGGAGATTATCATTAGCACGATTCGTATCGCGCCGGATGGTGAACGCAGCGACTGGACTAAGTTCAGTCATAATGTGGGCGACGTCACCGATACGCTAACGCTCCAGATGCAAGCGGTTGTGCAGGCAGTTGCTGTCGATACTTTACTGGCCCGCCAAATTGTTTTTGCGGCGCTTTCTGCTGAAAAAGAACGTGGGCTTGTTTTTGACACTGATACGATTGTCTACAATGAACCTGGTGACTATTCGGTCAATGCCGAGGGACAAATTGTTTTTGAGATGGGCGGGCATGCTATCGCCATCGGGCAGTTCGGCCAGGGACAGTTACAACAGCAGATCGCTAACTTGCCTATCAACGATGCTATCGCGATTATTTCGTCTTACCCTGGCGTTAATAGTACACGCGAACCACTCATCGCAGTTGCACCCGAATGGTACAAAGACCGTATGCCAATTGTACCCATACGCATCAATATTCATGCTGAGGCCCCCCAGTGATTGGACGGCTCATCGGTATTGATCACGGTCTCAGTCGTATAGGTATCGCCGTAAGTGATGCCAGTGGCATCGTCGCCAGAGAACTCACCATCATTCAGCGAGCCAGCAAAGCTGAGGACTTCCATAAAATTAACGAGATTGCAAAAGTAGAAAATGCGGTCGCATTTGTAGTGGGCATTCCGCATACTGTGGAAGCACCTGAAGGCTCGTTTACACAGGCGGACAAAGTACGTAACTGGATCAGGTACTTTGCAGAGGCAACAGATTTACCCATCGTTGAGTGGGATGAGCAGCTTTCCAGTGATGATGCCCGTGAAATTGCGCGCCTGCAAAAGCGCCCGGTTGAAGCACACATTGATGATCTGGCCGCGCGGGTAATCCTCCAAAGTTACCTGGATGCCCTGAATGACGGTTTGGCTCCGCCCCCTATACGGTGATGGCCCTCGCTAAAATCAACATGTATACTGGCCATATCAACTTCGCAGAAGAGTGACTCGTGTCAAAAGCCATTCGCATCCTTGTACTGCTATTCATCCTCTTTTTGATCGCTGGCGGCCTGTTAGCCGTTGGCATTTTCGTCCTTTCCGATGGCAATCCGGTTCGATGGGTGCAGACGGAATTGATTCGGTTGTCACTTTCAGGACGGCAGGAAGACCTCGCGCGTTCGGTTGGAAGTGATACCACTGATTTACGATTTACAATTGATGTTGGCGATGCGCCACGAACAGTCGCAGAGAATCTGTACGCACAAAATCTCATTCTGGATAAAGACCTGTTTGTTGACTTTCTGCGGCTTGAGGGATTGGATACGCAGATTGAAGCTGGCACCTATTTTCTGAATCAAGCCCAAACCATCCCACAGATTGCCCATATCATCATCGATTCCAGGAATAGCAGCATTACTTTCCGTGTTGGCGAGGGAACTCGCATCGAAGAAGTGGCAGAAGCTATCGATGCAAATGGGCTATTTGGCTTTAGCGGGCAGTCATTCCTGGAAGTCACCCGAATTGGATTTGCCGAACTGCCTGAGTATGCGGCGATTTTTGGGGCACCGAGTGACGCTTCGCTGGAAGGCTATCTATTGCCAGATACCTATGTGCTGCCGCCATCAATCACAGCGATAGAGCTACGCGATGTGCTGCTGGAGGCCTTCGTAGCGACGATACAAGGGCAGCTAATCAACGATATTCAGGCGCAGGGATGGAGCGTTCACGATATTGTCAAGTTAGCGTCGATTGTGGAGCGTGAGGCCGTGTGGGATGAAGAAAACCCGACCATTGCCAGCGTCTATCGCAATCGGCTGGATATCGGCATGACGCTCGATGCAGACCCAACCGTGCAATATGGTCTGCAAGGAACAAGAGGCTCGTGGTGGCCCCAAATTACGCAGGCCGACTATCGCAATGTGCAGTCCCCATACAACCTGTATCTGAACCTGGGACTCCCACCTGGACCGATTGCGAATCCTGGACGTGCGGCTATCGAGGGTGCCGTGTATCCCGATGAAACAGATTACTACTACTTCCAGGCGCGGTGCGATGGGTCCGGCTATCACAATTTCTCGCAGACGTATGAACAACATTTACAGAATTCTTGCTAGCTGCCTAATTGTCTTGCTGCTGGGTGCGGGATGTTCAAGAGACACACAAGCACCGCCAGCTATCGCCCTCCTGGCACCCTTTGAGGGTCGTTATCAGGAATTTGGTTACGATGCGCTCTATGCAGCGAGATTGGCATTGGCTGACCAGGATGCAGACATTGATCTGATCGCATTTGACGATGGTGGCGCCCTGGAAAACGCTACTAATCGGGCCAGGGCTATCGTCCGTGATGAGCAGATTCATGTGGTCATCGTGACCGGGCCATTCGCAGCACAGGAAGCCGTTCAGATGGCACTAGCACCATTGCCTGTGATCGTGATTGGGGGGTGGAACACGTCGCCATCGCGAGATGATGTCTACATTCTAAGTCATTCAGCGATTGGCGCGTTATTGACTGACAATGCAAGCAGCAGTGTCGAAGAACTTGCTGAAATCGGTATACCCATTGTTGGTGATGAAAGACTGGCCAGTTCGCTAATCGCGAAACTGGCCAGTGGTACGATTGAGATGGTAAGCAGCGCCCAACTACCCTCGGATGAATTTGTTGAGCGCTACATCGCAAGCGCCGAATTCGCCCCTCAGCCGGGGTTACTTGCCACCCTCACCTATGACGCAAGTGGGATCGCGATACATGCCATACAGCAGGATGAGTCCATAGCTGAGTTGGCCTACACGGGTTTGAACGGACCGATTCACTTTGAAAATGGCTACTGGTCACAGGCGCCTGTTTACCACTACCGCTATAGTGATGGTCGCCTCGTTCACAAAACAGATTCCTGACCTACAGTGTGCGACTATCAATAACCCCGTAGAACAGAGGCAGTGGTTCAACTGGTGATGATGCTACTTTGACAGCTTGGCTAAGGTAGGCTTTCGCCTCAGCTAATTGTGCTTCACTATTGGCGTGAATCGTAAACAGACGATCCCCTGCAGAGATTTGATCGCCTACATTGACGTAGACCATCACCCCAACTGCATGATCGACAGGATCACCCTTCTTCTCTCGTCCGGCACCGAGGGCATTGGCAGCATAGGCAACTTCAAGCGCAATGACTTGTTCAGCGTAGCCACTCTCAGTCGCCAAAATGTCCTCACGAATTTTCGCCGATGGCAGCAGCGACGGGTCATCGATCATTTTCAGATCGCCACCCTGAGCCGCTACCATCAGCCGGAATTTGTCCATCGCCTGCCCATTGTCGAGGTGCGCCTCTAGCTGCTGGTGAACAGCGTTGGCGTCAGTCCATTTTTCTCCCTGGCCGGCAAGCTGTACCATGTAGCGGGCCACTTCCAGACAGTGCGCCCTGAAATCAGCCGGACCGTCGCCGTTTAGTGTATCAATGGCTTCAACAACTTCAATGGCATTGCCGACTGCCTGCCCCAGCGGTTGATTCATATCCGATAGCAGCGCAATGACATCACGGCCATCATCAGCGCCAATCTTGACCATGATTTCAGCAAGCTCACGCGCATCTTCCAATGTGTTCATGAAGGCGCCGTTACCCCATTTGACATCAAGTACCATGCCATTCGCACCAGACGCAAGCTTTTTGCTCATGATGCTGCTGGCGATGAGTGGCTTACTGGGTACTGTCGCAGTTACATCCCGCAGCGCGTAGATTTTGCCATCGGCGGGAGCTAATTCGCCCGTTTGTCCGCTGAGGACAATGCCATTTTTGCCTGCCAGATCAAGGAATTGCTCATCAGTCAAATTGACATTGTAGCCAGCGATGCTTTCGAGTTTATCAAGGGTGCCGCCAGAAAAGCCCAATCCGCGTCCGCTCATCTTAGCCACGGGAACGCCCATTGAAGCTACCAAAGGCAAAACAACCAGTGTGGTTTTGTCGCCGACGCCACCGGAGGAATGCTTGTCAACAGCGTAGTCAATGACACCTGACAGGTCCATCATTTTGCCAGAGTGGGCCATTGCCTGGGTCAATGTCACAGTTTCCTGGCGATCCATCCCGCGCCAGTAAATCGCCATTAGCAACGCCGCTGCCTGATAGTCTGGCAAGTCGCCTTTTGTATAATTTTCAATGAAAAAATGGATCTCTTCGGCGCTTAATGGTTGCCCATCACGCTTGTTCTGAATAATATCAACGGCACGCATCAATAGTCTCCTAGATTCGAGCGTATATGTTAAACACAATCGTTTTCATTTTTATCACGATGGTGGCTTTTGCCATCATCCACAGCCTGACGGCTGATGCCCGCTTTAAGGCATGGGTTGCTGCAACATTTGGTCAACGAGCATATGAAGGCTGGTATCGTCTGATCTACAATGCCTTATCATTCGTCATGATCATGCCGATTACCGCATACGTCTTTCTCGGCGGCGACGTCTTGTTCCAGCCATCGGATTCGTTGCGACCTATTTTCCTCATTCTACAAGCAATTGGCCTGGCCGGGGCGGGTCTTTCCCTTTTGCAGATTGACCTGCTGCGATTCGCTGGATTAAAACAAGTGTATGCCTGGGCGACTGGCAAGGCACTCCCATTAGCAGCAGAAAAGCTACAGACAGATGGCATCTACCGATATGTGCGCCATCCTTTATATCTTTTCTCCCTCATGATTCTGTGGACAACGGTACCGATGACAGATCGCATATTCGTTTACAATATGGCGGCAACGCTCTACTTTTTTATCGGTGGGCTGTGGCTGGAAGAAAAGCGAATGCTGCACTTTTATGGTGATGACTACGCCAGTTATCGGGAAAGAGTCCCTGCACTGGTTCCTTTTACAAAAAGATTACATTTCTAGACGGCACTTTAATAATCGTGTAAGCTACCTTATCCAATTTTCCGGTACTCTATAGCCATTAAGTTGGCATCGTGTGGCCATCAATACCCAAATTGATTCCCTTGATAAGTGAGGACGTGCTCATGACATTGTCAGGAAAACGCAAGAATGACAGCAAAAACAGCCAGATGATTATCATCGTCGGCATTCTCGTTGTGGCTGTTATTGCCGCTGGCGTTGCAATTTTTGTTTCTACCAACAACAGCTCCCTGGGTCTAGCTGATATTGATTACTCTGAAATTCCGCAAAGCAGAACCGAAGATGGTGCCTTCGTGCTGGGCAACGAAGATGCCCCGGTGACCTTTGTATTGTTTGAAGATTTCCTTTGCCCACATTGCCAGGAATATCAGCCGGCGGTACATGATATGATTGCAGGGTTGGTTGCGACCGGACAGGCAAAGATGGAATTCAGGATGGTACAGACGAACCAGGTATCTTACATTCCGTTTAGTCTGGCAGAGTGCGCTAATATCATAGAGCCAGGTTCTTTCTGGGATGCACACGATACCATGTTTGAACTGGCATCAGCCCGTACTTTTAATGAAAATACGCCGCGCGAATTCGCCGAGCAAATGGATATCCCTTATGGTGACCTGTTGACGTGCCAACCTACGGCAACGCAGTATCAGGTCGATGGGCAGTTTGTGCAACGGTTCGACTGGTTCACAGGAACTCCGGCTGTCGGTGTTCGCTTCAACGATGGTCCGGTGCAGCAGAATGCACTGCTTAGTGGTCGCCCGACCCTACCCCAGTTTGAGCAAGTCGTCGCAATGGCTCAGTAGTTGAGACAATGCTTCAAAACGCAGAAGAGCCTGACAATTCAGGCTCTTTCTGTTTTTGGGACTATGATAGTGCACTCAGAGTTGGTTACACAGTTCTTTCTCCGTTCGCTCCAGGCCTTCCCAACCCTTAGCAACCAACGGAACATAATCGTAGTAACCGGACTCATCTGCTGATGGCTGCCACTCCGCAATTTCAACCAATTCAATGCGATCACGGCGACGTTTGAGGACAATTACAAACGGCAACCTCTCATAGAGTCTTGTAACCATCGCCTCCGACATGGCTGAGTCGGCGCGACGGGCAAGCATACTGAGGCCACTACGGATTCGTTTGGAATCGGAAGCACCACGAACAACCCACATTTGCCGCAGGTTATGTTCATATGATAAAAGTGGTGCAACAGCCTCGGCTTCATCGGCGCGCACCTCATCCAAAACTATCGCGCCAGGTTGTGATTCCAGAGCTTCCGCAATCCGCTGGGCGAAGGTTATGCCAGGATTATCGCCAATGGGCCACGCCACCTTGCTGCCATGCGCTCCCTCAGGCAGCAATAGCTCACCAGCCCATTCAACAGAATGCAATTCGCTACCTAAGTTAGCTTCCGAAAGCATCGTGGACATCAGTGCCGTTTTGCCGGACTCGGTTTCGCCAACAATCGCAAACCCATAAGCAGATTGCGCTAATCTCCGCAGGAAATCCGCCGCGACTTCATTCATCATGCCGTGCGCTACCCAGGCAGTCAAAGGGATAACTCCGGATGGATGGACACGAATATCCGCCATGACATCAGCGCTGAATGGCGGCGAAACCACGTTCACATTGACTGCTCTACCGTTGATTCGCAATCCAGCTTCCACAATAGGAATGTCTGAGCGAATCTCGGCACCTGCATCTTTGAGCAGCCGTTTGATCGTGCGGCGGACGTGATGCCAATCCTCAAACATATTGTTTTGTGGAACCAGTTCAGCCCCAGGGCCAAAACGCACCGCGATGCCCTGCCGATTTTCCAATGAGATGGTTGTCACTTTCGGATCAGCAAAAAGCAGATCAAGCGGGCCGTAGCCAAAGATTTCACTATAGGCATATTGCAAAATCCGCGCTTTCTCCGATAGTGAAAGCTGGACGGACTCCACACCCATTACGTAGTCGGCAACTTCGCGAACCAGACTGCGGCGCTTTGCTTCCGAATCTGCTTCTATCAGTGCCTGAGATGCTTCGTCGAATTCGATGTTAAATTCCTCGACGATGCGTTCAGCCAATCCAGCCATCGAAACAACGCGGCCCCGTTCTGTTGTGACGAAGTGAGGTTCTTGACCAGGTGGCATCTCGTGGCTTGCATCATGTTGTTGATCGTCGCTTGAAGGAAAATCCGTTTCTGTGTTTTCGCTGTCATTCGTATCGCTCAAAGTAAAATACTCCCAGGTATTCTGGTATTCATTTGGGTTTTTGACGCACTGGCACCCCCATATAAGCGCCCAAAAATATTATATCTCGTTCGAGACTGTGTCCGTGTTATACTACGTCGCCGAATTCTAACGGCTTGAATCCTGCATCCTTATGGTAGGATTGCCACGGATGCTTAACAATCAGCGAGTGTACCATGAACATAGTTGTAACAGGCTCGATTGCCTATGATTACCTGATGCGGTTCCCAGGCAGCTTTAAGGAGCACATCCTGACAGAGGCCCTCCATCAGGTCAGTCTTAGCTTTTTGGTCGAGGAAATGACAAAACACTGGGGCGGGGTTGCGGCAAATATCGCGTTTACCCTTGCCCGTTTTGATTTACAGCCGAAACTGGTCGGCACTGTTGGGCGCGACTTCCAGGATTATCGCGATTGGCTTGACGACGCTGGCGTCGATACCAGCACTGTCAGGCAAATTGATGATGTCTTTACTGCGTCGTTCTTCTGCAATACGGATACCGAAAATAATCAGATCGCATCGTTCTATAGTGGCGCGATGGCCCACGCCAAGGACTATACACTCAAGGATGCCCTAGGTGGTAGCGAGCCGGATTTTGTCATTGTGTCGCCAAATGATCCGGCGGCAATGAGTAGCCTGACCCAGGAATGCCGTGATAAGGGATACCGCTTCGTTTACGATCCGAGCCAGCAAGTCGCACGCCTGGACGGCAAAACACTCAAAAACGATATGCAGGGTGCCTTCGCGATGGTCGTCAACCATTATGAAGCCCATATCATTAGCGAAAAAACGGGCATGTCGCTGGATGAACTGCGCTCCGCGATTGATTTGCTAGTGATTACTGAAGGCGGCGAAGGGTCTAAGATTTACACCAATGGCGATGTCATCAATGTGCCTGCATTTGCGCCGACTGAGATCAAGGACCCGACTGGTGCTGGTGATGCTTTCCGGGCTGGTTTTATCGCGGGGCTGGCCTACGACCTCCCGCTGGAACTAGCAGGCGAGATCGGCGCATTATGCGCAACATACGCTCTCGAACATATCGGTCCGCAGGGCCATCGCTACACTCTTACTGAATTTATTGAGCGGTTCAGGGGCCATTCCCAGGATGGGCAGCGACTGGATGTACTGCTCAAGAACAGAGCAAAATCCTAACAACAGAGGTCAAAGCGCGGTGACGACATAGCGAAAACGCTATGGTACAATGCGCCTCACCTATCGTTTTTCGTTTAGACGCTTATATTGACTTCAATTGAACACACGGAGCAATAATGACTGAGCATGATATTAAGGATTCAGAGTTAGCTACTGGCGGTCGGTACCGCATCGACTGGGCAGAACAGGAGATGCCTGTTTTGCGTGCCATCCGCGAACGGTTTGAAAAAGAAAAACCGCTAAAGGGCCTGCGAGTGAGTGCATGCCTGCACGTCACGACTGAAACCGCTAACCTGATGCGCACATTGCAGGCCGGTGGCGCTGATGTCGTCCTGGTGGCTTCCAACCCACTGTCTACACAGGATGATGTAGCTGCATCGTTGGTTGTCCACGATGAAATCCCCGTTTACGCTATTAAGGGCGAAGACAACGAGACCTATTACAAACACCTGCATGCTGCCATCGACCATAAGCCACAAGTAACCATGGACGATGGTGCCGATCTCGTCAGCACCATTCATAAAGACCGTCGCGATGCACTGGAAACGATCATCGGTGGTACAGAAGAAACAACCACTGGTGTTATCCGTCTGAAGGCGATGGCCAAAGACGGTGCGCTCGAATTCCCGGTGATTGCCGTCAACGACAGTGACACTAAGCATCTCTTCGACAACCGCTATGGCACAGGCCAGAGCACAATCGACGGTATCATCCGCGCAACCAACATCCTGCTCGCTGGCCGCAATGTTGTCGTTGGTGGTTACGGATGGTGCAGCCGTGGTATCGCGAATCGTGCATCCGGCATGGGCGCGAATGTCATCGTGACAGAAATTAACCCGATGCGCGCTCTGGAAGCAGTCATGGATGGCTATCGTGTGATGCCCATGAGCGAAGCCGCAAAGATCGGTGATATTTTCGTTACAGCAACAGGCGACATCAATGTACTTGATGTCCACCATTTTGAAGCGATGAAGCCTGGCGCGATTGTCGCCAACAGCGGCCACTTCAACGTAGAAATCAACCTCAAGGGCCTCAACAAGATCGCCGATAGCGAACCGCGTCTGGTGCGCCCGTTTGTTGAAGAATATACGATCAAGGGCCGTCCGGTTTACGTCCTGGGCGAAGGTCGCCTGATTAACCTGGCAGCAGCCGAAGGCCATCCGGCGAGCGTTATGGATATGAGCTTCGCCAATCAGGCGCTTGGTGCTGAATTCATGATGGTCAACGCCAAGGAACTTAAGAACCAGGTCTATACCATTCCGGCAGATGTCGATATGGAAATTGCCCGCCTGAAGCTGGAAGCGAT
Organism: Anaerolineaceae bacterium; assembly: GCA_020634165.1. Taxonomy (GTDB): domain Bacteria; phylum Chloroflexota; class Anaerolineae; order Aggregatilineales; family Phototrophicaceae; genus Phototrophicus. The sequence continues at coordinate 2,423,721 of JACKCF010000001.1, forward strand.
GGGTGTTGGTATCGACAAGCTGACTGCTGAACAGGAACATTACCTGAACCAATGGCAAGACGGAACCTAAACAATTGCTGAAAATGGAACAGGCTGGTACTGTTGCCCCAGAGGCGCTTTCCAGCCTGTTTTGTATACTTGCTGATGCAATCCACGATTAACAATCGCGCAATCAACCATTCATACTCGGTCATCGAAGGGAGAGAGAATATGAAACGGGTCCTACGCGCGTTAGCCATTCTCGTTTCACTTATCGTTTTAGCAGCCGCACTGCCTGTTGCAGCACAAGGTGACGGTTCCGCTCGGTTTGTCCATGTCATTCCAGGTGCATCGGCCATTGATGTGTATGTCAATGGTACGCTCGCCATCAGTGAATTGGCTTATGGCCAAGCCAGTGGCTACGTCAACATTCCAGCCCAATCAAATACCGTGACGGTTACGCCCAGTGGCATCAACACAACGGTGCTGTGGGAACAAACCGTAAATACGGCAGGCAGCACGGCAACTACCTATGTCGCATCTTCTGCAGAGACACCACGTTTTGATGCCTTCAATGACAATTTATCCAGTACGTCATTTGGCAATACTCGTCTGCTGCTGATCCATGCGATTGCAGGCGGTCCGGCCGTTGACGTGACGCTGGCTGAACCGGTTACGCTCAATGGCAGTTTGCAGGATGCAGGTACGGCGCTGGCAACCAATATGGCTTATTCAACATCGTTTGGTGCCTTTGACCTACCCGCACAGAATTACGTCGTAAATGTGTCCATTACAGGTACGATTGATACTCTAATCAGCAACCTAGCACTACCGCTGGATGCCGGAACAAGCCATATTGCTATCATTCATGGCACCGCCGATAATCCAGCCGCGTTGGTTGCATCCAGCCAGACGACTGCACAAGCTGGCAATGGTTTTGTTCGCTTTGTCCATGCCGCGCCAGAAGCCCCAGCGGTTGACGTCTACGTCAACGACAGCCTGATTGCCCCTTCACTTGATCCAAGTGAACCGACCAAACATCTGGCACTACCGGCTGGCGAACACAGCGTACTGATACGTGTCGCCGGAACTGAGGACGAAGTCCTTAGTGGTAATCTCACCGTTGTCGAAGGTGAAGCACAGTCATTGGTTGTCCTTCCAGACGGCGATGGCGCGACTGTCAACGTCTTCCCGGACAATATCAGCGGTGTCAATGAAACGACGGCTGTGGCCTCGGTCATTAATGCCATTCCTGATTCAACCGTATCGGTTGGCCTGAGCAATGGCACGACCATTGGCGATGCCGCCTTCGGTGCTGCATCCAGTGCTGCGTCGTTTGAGCCAGGCAGCTATGTGGCCAATTACGATCTGGCCATCGGTGACGAATCCGGCACCTTGCAAACCAATGCCACGACCTTCTATGGTGGTGTTTACTACAATCTGATTCTGCTGCCGGGCAGCATGTTTAACCCGCCGCAGTTGATGGTTGTCCCGACTGTATTGTCGCAGGGTTTGACGAGTGCTCCTGGCATGGGCAGTATGACTATTGCCGGCGGTTCTATGTCCTCTGCGGAACAGCCAACCGAAGCACCTATCGCTGAGCCAACCCAGGAACAGGCAGCCGAAGTTGTACAGCCAGTTTCAACGCCTGCACCTGTTCAGAGTGCAGATGTCGTTACGGGTCGTGTTCTGCTGGACCCAGGTGCGAACCTGCATTTGCGTCAGTATCCGAGTGCCGATGCCTTCTCACTTGGTCTGGCACCCTCAGGTACCATCCTGACAGTGACCGCCCGTGAAGGTGGTCCTGTTGCGCTGGTTGAAGGTGAAGAACCCCCACCAGAAGCGGCAGATTATGTTGATCCGGCTACCCTGCTGGAAGACGAAGATGCTGATCTGATACCGGAAGAAACCTGGCTGCGCGTTGTCTACAGCACGCCTGATGGTGGCGAAATTGAGGCTTGGGTGAATGCCCTGTATCTCGATGTACGTGATTCCAAGGGTGATCTACAGCGTCTGGCGGACCTGCCAATATTCGGCAACAACGTCCCCGGTGAAGCCCGTAATACGGCTGTGACCCCGCCGCCAATCCCAGAGAACCGCGTGTCAGCTATCATCATGAACCTGAATCCGGGCGTGAGCCTGAATATCCGCCGTACACCGGAAACGGGTGGCGAAGTTCTCGAACGCCTGCCAAATGGCACAGCTACCGAATTTGTGGGCCTTATCATGCCTGACGAAGATGGTGCACAGGATTGGGTTTTCGTGAGCTATTCACCAGCCGGTGGTGGTGTTATCACGGGTTGGGCAAGCCTGCTTTACCTGCGCTTCGAGTTCAATGGACGCAGCATCACACTGGATGAGATGAATGAGCGCGGCCTGCTAGAAGAAGCTGATCCTGAGCTGCGTGGTGCCATTCGCGGTGGTGCTTCCCAGGCTACAGCGCCAACACCTGATCCTACCCGTGATGCTTATGTCGCGGAAGTCAACCTGAACCCAGGTGCAAATCTACAGTTCCGGCTCACACCAGATGCCACATCGGAATCACTGAATCTGATCCCAAGTGGCAGCCGTCTTATCATCGATGGCCGTACCCCAGAAGGTGACTGGCTGCTCACCAACTATGACGGCCAGTCTGGTTGGGTCGCAGCAGATTTCGTTGTGCTCTCGTTCAATGGCCGCTTTGTGGATGTCATCGAGGTTCCGGTTGTGACCCTGCCCGAACCTGAGGCTGAAGCAACACAGGCTGGTTAAACCAAGCAGAAACATACAATGCAGAGAAAAAGGCACTGTCTAAATGACGGTGCCTTTTTTGATTCAGACAGTGCAAATCACGCAATGATTGAGAAAAAAGCCGGATAGTCCTAGTTATGTGAATTGTAAGCCGGTGTAGAATAGGGAGTGGTTCACAACATCGGCGGAGGCCAGAGCAGTGAAAAAACTCATCACCATTGCGGCAATCCTCGTGTTAGCGATCTTGGCCGCGTGTACGCCTGAGGCACCGTTACCGACAAGTGTTCCAACCAATACGCCGCCCCCGCCAACGGCAACCAGTGACGCAACGCCAACGCTTGCGCCAACGGCTACTGAGGCACGCGGGATACGCTCCTTGCCGACGCAGGACGCGAGCATCGCTACGGCGACCCCAACACCAGAACCCGCAACGGGTACCGTGCAGTTTATCCATGCGATACCCGATTTGCTGGCAGTGAATTACCGAATTACTGAGCGGACACTGGCCAACAGCCTATCGTACAGCCGCTATACGCTACCCATTGAGCTTTTGACCGGACAATACACAATTGAGGTCGTACTGACTGATGGCGATGGCAGCGTACTGGCATCACAGCCATTGACCATCCTTGATGACCAATCCGTATTGATGGTCTTGACTGGCACCGCTGACGCACCGAGGCTGGTTGCCATCAATGAGGATACGTCACCTATTGCCGGGAATGTCAGCCGCGTGATGGTGTTCAACGGTATCGACACTCAGTTCCCGCTGATCATACAGAATGGCAACGAACCGGTGACACCGTCGCTGCCACATACAGCTTCATCACCCTTTTTTGAAGTCGCTGCGGGGGATGTTAGCCTAAATGTCATGGAAGCCATGACACCCGTTGCGCTCATCTCTGATCAATTCCGTGCACGGGAACTAAACAGCGTTTTCCTGCTACCAAATCAGGAAAATCCTGAAGAGGTCGATATTATCACGATTACCAAGCTGCTGGATGGGCTTGGCCAAGTGCGGGTCATAGGCGTAACTGATCCCGCGTATTATGATGTTTACCTGGATAACAAGCTGATCGCGAGCAATATCGGTGCTGCTATTGATACCGAGTTCGAAGAATGGGTAGCCGGTGAGTATGTTGCGGCAGTCTATCCAACTGGAAGCGATCCGACAACTTCGCGACCAGAAAAGGAATCAAACGTCAGCGTCGCCCCAGATCGCAGTGTCACCTTGGTTATCAGCGGGGCGGACGATACATTAAGCATCAACGAAGTGCCGGAAGATCTGTCCCCAACCGCGCCAAATGAGGCTCGCATCGTTTTTGTCAATGCGGTCGACCAGTACAATCGCGTACAGTTGAATGCGCAAGATGATACTTATATTCTCTTCTACGGTCAGGCGACTGAACCGACAATGTTCGATGCGCGAGAATCCAGCTTTAGCTGGATTGATTATGCGACACGCAGCGAATCGAATGTCATTGAGGCTACATTTGATTACAGCCTGGAAGCGGGTCAGTCGTATCTCTATATCCTCGATAATCCAGAGAATACCCAACCACGTATTTTTGCATCCGAGGTTGGAATTGAAGCTGCACTGGCCCCAGAATTGCTACCCGATGATGTCGCTGATGTCGTCAGTGCAGCACGTCTCCGTGTGGTGAACGCTGCACAGGACTCGACAATTGAACTCAGTCTGGATGATGTTGTCTTTGCAGGGGCGCAGGGTTACGCAACGGTTACAAATCCGTATGCCATGCAACCTGGCGATCATGTCCTGACCGCACGCGATCCGGAGACGGATCAATTGCTGGCACGTGATATCACACCGTACGAGGCAGGCGGATCGTACAGCGCGTATATCTACAAAGGTGTCAACGGAGATTTTCGTTTTCTGGTCATTGCAGATGAACTGCGCCAGCCCAATCTCGCGCCAGTTGTACGTCAGGTCAATCTGACGGAGAACGAGCTTACCCTGGGATTGATGTCTAACCTCACACCCCTGGATGCAGGTCCGCCTAATACGGTGATGTCTGCTATTGCAGGACCGGATGAACGCCGTACTGCACCTTATGGCCTCACTGAAATCAACCGCAGCGTCGAACCCGCCGAAGTATCGGCATGGTTTGCAGTGCCACAACTCCGCGACGCCAATGATTATTATGTCCTTGAGCCAGATAGCGGTGACATCCTGGTAACGCTGGAAAATGTGCGGCTGGATACACGGCAGCTATATGAGTTCGTCAGCTTTGGCAACAGCCTGTTGAATGAGGTTGCGGTGTTCGTCGTACCCTATCAGCCGTAGTTGGCTAGGAAGATGCTGCCACTTCGCTATAATCATCTTCCTGTAATTGCGAGCGCAAGTGGGCAATTGACGGAAAGCCAACAGACATATTGATTTTTGACCATTCGACCAGATATGGATATTGATGTGCGCGTACTGATCACTGGCGCCGGCGGCTTTGTCGGGCGGCATCTAAGCACCCTGATACAAACAACAGACCCTGATGCCGAATTGCATGGGACCATATACAATCTAGCCGAATTGCCAGATCAAACCAGTGTCAGCTACCATACCATCGACCTGCTTGATGTGGATGCTACGAAAGCACTTATCGCTGAGGTGCAACCACAAGAGGTCTATCATCTGGCGGCAATGGCGTCAACAGCAGAATCTTTCCAGCATCCCTGGCGGACGTTTGAGAGCAACAGCAGGATTCAAATGAATCTGCTGGAAGCATGCCGAATGCTGCCAGAAAAGCCGCGTTTTCTCGTCGCAAGCTCCGCAGTTGTGTATGGGCCGACCAAACCCCATGAACAACCCATCCGCGAAGACGCTCCGTTCCGGCCAACGAACGCCTACAGCCTAAGCAAAGTCACACAGGATATGATGGCATACCAGTATTACATGTCGGATCGGATACCTACGATACGGGCGCGTGCGTTCAATCATCTAGGCCCAGGCCAGCGAGAGTCCTTTGTTGCACCCGACTTTGCCTTACAGATTGCTCAGATCGAACTGGGCCTGCAAGAACCGATTATGCAGGTGGGCAACCTGAGCGCCGCACGCGATTTTACCGATGTGCGTGATGTCGCCAGAGCGTATATTGCCCTAATGAAGAAAGGCGAAGCCGGTGAGGCCTATAATGTTGCTTCAAACAACACCTATACGATCCAAGCACTCTTGGATACACTCTTGACCTTTACAAGCACAGAAATAACTGTCACGGTTGATGAAGAAAAACTGCGACCAGTAGATGTTCCAGAGGTTCGCGGTGACTATTCTCGGCTTAAAGCCCAAACAGATTGGGAACCAATCATCCCCTTTGAGCAATCTCTTAAAGAGCTGTTGGATGATTGTCGCCAACGTATCAAGCAATCGTGACCAGGAGTAGTAACATGGCAAAAAAAGCGCTTATCACAGGCATCACTGGCCAAGATGGATCGTATCTAGCGGAATTTCTTCTATCCAAGGGCTATGATGTTTATGGCATGGTCCGCAGAACGAGCACCGTTTACTACGAGCGCATTCAACATATTCAAGATGATATTCAGCTACTGCAAGGCGACCTGAGCGACCAAACCAGTCTGAACTCAGCAATTCGCGAGGTACAGCCAGATGAGGTTTATAACCTGGGAGCACAGAGCTTCGTACCTACCTCATGGAATCAACCTGTTTTTACGGGTGAAGTAACAGCGCTGGGTGTGACGCGCATTCTGGATGCCATTCATTCAGTTAAGCCAGATACGCGCTTTTATCAGGCATCCAGTAGTGAGATGTTTGGTAAGGTTCGTGAAGTTCCACAGACTGAAATGACGCCCTTCTACCCTCGCAGTCCCTATGGTGTGGCTAAAGTCTACGGTCATTGGATCACGGTTAATTATCGAGAAAGCTACGATCTTTTCGCATGTAGTGGCATTCTCTTTAACCATGAATCGCCGCGCCGTGGCCTTGAATTCGTCACTCGCAAGGTGACATTCAACGTCGCGAAAATCAAGTTGGGACTGAGCAATGAGCTACGCATTGGTAACCTAGATGCGCAACGCGACTGGGGTTTTGCAGGGGATTACGTCCAAGCGATGTGGTTGATGCTCCAGCAAGATGAACCAGACGATTATGTCGTCGCTACAGGGATGACCCACTCAGTACAACGACTGCTGGAAGCTGCTTTTGAGACGGTTGACCTTGATTGGCAAAATTTTACCGTTCAGGACGAGCGCTTTATGCGCCCTGCCGAAGTTGACCTGCTGGTAGGTAATCCGGTCAAAGCGCATGCCAAATTAGGATGGGAACCAAGCGTCACATTTGAAGAACTGATCCAGATGATGGTCGAAGCCGATCTCGAACGTTTAAAGCAAGACCCTGCCCATCATAATTTTATGCTGGGCTAGTTCGTAGTGACTATGATTGACACACACTGCCATCTGAACTTCGACAGCTATGATGAGGACCGCGACGCGGTTATCACACGCGCTATAGAAGCCAGTGTAACGACTGTTATCATTCCGGCTGTCGATATTGAAACCAGTAGAGAAGCAATCGATCTCAGTAACGAGTACAGTGGTATTTATGGTGCTGTTGGCATCCATCCGAACAGCACCAGCCAGTTTGCAGAAACAGATGTTGACACCCTGGAGGCGCTCGCACAATCTGAAAAAGTGGTAGCAATCGGTGAGATTGGTCTCGACTACTATTGGGATAAAAGCCCAAAAGCCAAGCAAAAAGACGCTTTTGAGGCCCAGCTTGACCTGGCAGCCAAGCTCAATCTGCCGGTCATCATCCATAATCGCGAGGCGAGCGAGGATGTCATCGACATACTTGAAGCATGGGCTAAGTCACTTGAGGGGGCACTGAGAGAACGACCTGGCGTAATGCACTCATTCAGCGCACCACAGCAGATTGCAGAGCGAGCTATAGCCGCAGGTTTTTACCTAGGTTTTACAGGGCCGATCACATTTAAGAAGGCGGATGAACTGCGATCTATCGCAGCAAGGGTGCCACTGGATAAGATTCTGGTGGAGACTGACGGGCCATTTTTGACACCTCATCCGTATCGCGGCAAACGCAATGAGCCAGCCTATATCCCATACATCGTGGACCGACTGGCGAGCCTGCACCAAATACTCGTCGAGGAAATGGCAGCAATCACGACTACCAATGCTCACCGGCTTTTTGGCCTGGGTACAGATACCGCGTCGAGCTGAGAATTCATCCCCTGATTATTGTTCACGGATGCCAAGCTTATGGATGTTTCGATTATCATCGTCAGTTGGAATGTCGAAGACCTGCTGCAAGACTGCCTCGACAGTATCAAGTCGAGTGGATTAAAGCTGGCCGGGCCAGATGCGAATGCAGAGATCATTATCGTTGATTCTGCAAGCCATGATGGTACTGCTGCCATCATCCTCGAAAAGTATCCAGAGATCATTCTGCTGCCACAAGATGAGAATATTGGCTTCGTAAAGGGGAATAATATCGGCCTTGGGACGGCTAAGGGCCAGTATTTGTTCCTACTGAACCCAGATACCGAGATTATCGGTGATGCGATTCAGAAGATGGCTGCCTACATGGATGAGAATCCGCAGGTAGGCATTGTGGGGCCACATACCCTTAATAGCGACGGCACAACGCAATCCACACGGCGCAGGTTCCCGACGAAGGCATTGGCATTTTTCGAGAGTACATGGCTGCAACCCTACGCGCCAAAGTCAATGCTAGCAAATTTTTACTTAGAAGAAAAAGACGATCATGCAACATTCGCCGTTGACTGGGTGCAGGGTTCAGCCATGATGGTCAGGCGTGAGGTCTATGATGCAATTGGTGGGTTAGACGAAGCTTACATCATGTACAGCGAAGAACTGGACTGGTGCCATCGAGCCAAAGATGCCGGATGGAATGTTGTCTATCTTGGTAGTGCCAGTATTGTGCATCATGGGGGTAAGAGCAGTGAGCAAGCTGGAAGCTGGAAACACATTCATTTCCAGAAGAGCAAGCTGCGCTATTTTGAGAAGTATCACGGCAAGCTCTTCGCGGGAGTCCTCCGACAGTTCCTCCGGTTGAACTACTACTGGCAAATCTTGATTGAATCTGTGAAAAGCTTGCTTGGCCATAAGCGTACACTGCGTCAGGAGCGAATTCAGACCTATCGAGATGTCCTTCGCTCTGGGTTGTAGATTATGCGTACAGGGATCATCACGGGTGAATATCCGCCGATGCGGGGGGGTGTTGGTGCTTTTAGCCATATCCTAGCCGTTGAGCTTGCCCATTTGGGCCATGATGTGTTTGTCCTTACCAGCCAAGGCGGACGCCAACTGGATGACCAGATCCGTGTCGATACCGTTGATAATTGGGGCTGGCAAATTAGCAATCGCGTCAATGACTGGGTACGAGATCATCAATTAGATGTAGTCAACCTGCAATATCAAACAGCCGCTTTTGGCATGAGTCCCTGGATACACTTCCTGCCGAACCGCGCCAAAGTTCCGTTTGTGACGACTTTCCATGATTTGCGCGTCCCCTACTTGTTCCCAAAAGCAGGGCCACTGCGGGCATGGATCGTTCAACATCTGGTGAAGTCTTCGTCTGGCCGCATTGTGACGAATGAAGAAGACCAGCAAACGCTCAAAAGCATTCCCCAAACGCGGCTTATCCGAATTGGCAGCAATATACGGGGCTATACACCGCAGCCAAACATCCATACAACCGCACTTGACGATATCGCTGATGGCACATTCGTGATCGGCTTTTTTGGCTTTATCAATCACAGTAAGGGGCTGGATGTTCTGATCCGGGCACTGTCGCTTCTGGACATTGATCGGCCAACCAAATTGCTGATTATTGGGGATCGCGTGGGTGATTCCGACATGACGAATGTGAAATATGCAGATGAAATTGATGCGCTAATTGCACAGTGTGGTGTTGAGGACCATGTAATCTATACAGGATATGTGACTGAACAGGAAGTAGCCGCCTATCTGCGGGCGTCAGATATTGTCGTACTGCCCTACCGCGATGGCGCATCGTTCCGACGCGGGACGTTGTTAGCGGCTATCGAGCAGGAATGCGCTATCGTTACCACGCTACCGCTGGTTTCAATTGATGCCATATCGGATAACAGCTTCTGTCTGATCCCTACTGACCACCCCGAAAAACTGGCAACAGCCATTCAGCATCTGGCAACTGATGCCAGTGCCGTGAAAATATTCCAGGAAAACGTCAAGGCAGTCAAAGCTCAGTTTACATGGGAGACGATTGCACAAGAAACTGAAGCCTACTTCGCTGATCTGACGGGATCATTTCGTGCTTAGACGAAGGCGTAGTGATGCCCTCGCGGTCCTGGTGCTGGTTGTTCTTTGGGCAATCTTCTTCTGGCGCATCCTAACCCCAATCGCTGCCGACCAGGCATCGTTTAAGAAAGGTGATTTTTCGGGTCAGTTTGTGGCTTTTGGCGCCTACCAGTATGCGCGCTCCAGCGATGGCGATATCCCGCTTTGGAATCCATATAATAACGGTGGATTCCCCTTTATTGCGGATACACAAGCTGCGGTTTTCTATCGCCCACGGCTGGTGACAATGGTTTTGAGCCAGTTGGCAGGCGAATGGACATATAACGCATTGCAGCTAGAGGCTGCGTTCCACGTTCTGCTGCTATCGCTGATGATGTATGTCTATGTGCGGCTATTGACTATACGAAATTATCACAGCGTATTTGGCTCGCTAGCCAGCGCGATTATTATGTCCTATGGCGGATTCACGGCTGGCTATCCGCCACTGCAACTGGCATTGCTTGAAGCAGCTATCTGGTTGCCCTTAGCTGCAACAGGCATCCATCTGGCGACGAACAACCGCTTCCGTTGGCAATGGCTCATCCTGGCGGGGTTCGCATTGGGGCAGTCGTGGATGGCAGGACACCCACAGACGAGCTGGTTCCTGACCTACACCCTAGTTGCGTATTTGGGCTACCGCATCTATGTTCACAAACTGCCAATACGAAATTTTCTAATTGGCACAGTGATCATGGGGGCTATCACGTTTGGCATCACAGCAGTTACGCTGCTGCCAGGGATTGAGTACCTGGCATACGCAACCCGGAATGACTTCGGGTTTGATGCCAAGAGCAACGGATTCCCATTACAGGATGTGATGCAGTTCTTTTTTCCAGGTTCTGTTAGCTACTGGTCGCCGTTGTATGTAGGTATCCCTGGGCTGGTGTTTGCAGCCTATGCGATTCGTACACGATGCAAGGACAGCCTGTTCTGGTTGATTTTGGGAGTCATCGCGCTACTACTGAGCTTCGGGGCAAATAGTGTTTTCTACCATGCGGTTTATAATGTGCTGCCTGGATTACGTTACTTCCGTGGTCAGGAGCGGGCTGCCCTGCTCGTGACAAGCAGTCTGGCAATCCTGGCAGGCAGCGGCATTGCCGCCCTGCCAGCTATTGAGTATAAGTGCTGGTTACGGAATACGGCCTTCATCGTTGCCAGTTTACTCACTGTGTTCACTATCGTGATATTCATAGCGTGGTTGGGCGATGGTGCGGCATACGGCACCTATATTCGCATGGCCGTGTTGAGTGCGGTCGTTGCCTGGTGTGTGGTGGGCATCACCTATTCTTTGCAATCACATAATGCATCACTGATTCTGATGGCCCTGGTTGCGCTGATTACCTTTGAGCTGTTCACAGTCAGTATCGATTCCGACACAAATTACGAATCGATACCTGCCACAGAACAACTCAGCATGTCGCCACCCGATCTGATTCAGCCAGTGGTTAACGACACAAGCAGCCTCTTTAGAGTGGATGGTTTCAGGGGTCTGGAAGCTAACTATGGCAGCCTCTATTCCGTGATGGATATTCGAGGCATCAGCCCTCTTTTCCTGAGCAGTGCATATGAACTGATCTACAGTGATTACATCAATAATCCACTGGCATGGGAGCTGTTTGCAGTCAAATATGTCTACAGCGAACGCGATGAACTGCATGTTCCGACTACTATCATCACGCAGGGAAGCGACAGCCAGGGAACAGTCTATCTACATGAGCTATCAGACCCCAGACCATTCGCCATGCTAATGAACAAGGTCGATGTCGTTGATAGTGATGTGTTCGCCTATGCGCTGGCCCGTGACCCCAATTATGACGCACGGCATTCGATCATCTTGCTGGGCGATGTTGAACTCGGACTTGATGAGGCCAACTCAACTGGAACGGCAGATGTGACCATATACGAGCCGGAGCATATTGAAGTTGACATATCAGCCGACGAAAATACCATTCTATCGCTGGCACAAATTGATTACCCTGGCTGGGAAGCGACACTCGATGGCAAACCTATTGAAATCCGTAGAGCTTATGGCGCGCTAATGGCATTTGAGATTCCAGCCGGAACGCACCAATTGGAACTCGTCTACAATCCTGCTAGCTATCGCATAGGCGCGATTATCAGCCAGGTCACCTGGGTGCTGGTATTGCTTTTTGGTATTCCCATGCTCATCATCGCAAGCCGAGGACAGCGCAATGGACGCGGTTAAGAATCTTCAGAACTGGGTTGCTGGGCTTGATCCAAGGCTGTATGGCATTCTGGTCGGTCTGAGCATTGGCATCGCCGCCGGGCTGCTAGGATTGGGCATCGCAACCATTGGCCCGATACTGACTGTTGGTATTGCGATCACGACTCTCGCTGGCTTAGTCATTCTTACGAACATCAAGTTTGCCCTATATGGCGCAATGAGCATCCTGTTTTTACTGCCCTTTGGAACATTGCCATTCAAAATCGGATTTACACCTACCCTGCTTGATCTGGGGTTAGGCGCATTTGTCCTCATCTATTTGCTTCTATGGATGACGGGCAAGCATCGGCAACTGCGGTTGGTGATGCCGCACATATTCATCACGTTTTACGTTTTCTGGCTGATTTTCGCCTTCGTTGTTGGTCTGCAATACGGCATGCCAAACAGCAATGTCATCCGCCAATTTGCTGAAACGCTGGTGAGTATTGGCCTGGTTTACATTCTGGTGGATTATTTACGCGAGCCGCGAACATTACGCCAGCTTGTACTGGTGATCCTTGTACTCGTCACGATTCAGGCAATTATCGCTATCGGACTTTACCTGCTAGACGATACGACAGCAGAAAGCCTGCTGATCCGGCTGGAACGGTTTGGATACCCTGGCGGCGGCGTCATCCGCTATATTGAATCGACGCCAGAGCTAGGCGAGCGCGCCATTGGCACCTGGATCGATCCTAATACGCTCGGTGGCTTATTGGCGACAGCGGCAGCACTGATTGCTCCTCAGGTTTTTGCGCGCAATCCAATACTTAAATCGCGCTGGATGACCCTTACGGCGCTGGGTATCGTCACACTGGCACTGATGCTCAGTTCTTCGCGTGCTTCCTTCCTCGCTTTAGGCGTTGGACTCAGCATCATCGCTGTTCTGCGCTATCGACGATATTTACCGTTGCTGGCTCTCGGCGCAGCACTGCTATTTTTGCTGCCGCAAACTCAGGATTACATTGATCGCATTTTCCAGGCATTGCAAGGTGCTGACCTGGCGACACAAATGCGCATCGGCGAATGGTCTGACTCTCTTAATCTGATTCAGCAGTATCCGATTTTCGGGATTGGTTTTACAGGTACACCCACTGCGGCAGTCTATACGGACGTCGCAAACATGTACCTGATTATGGCAAACCAGATCGGCCTTGTCGGCGTTGTAATTTTCCTGATGGCAATGGGAAGTGTGTTCCGATATGGGTTGCGAGCCTGGAAGTATGCGCAAGTACATCCACAACTGGAGTCGATCCATCTGGGATATCATATTGCGCTGGTGACAGCCCTGGTAAATGCCTTTGCAGACCTCTATTTCTTCCGGCAGGATTTCCAGGCGTCGATTACGTGGTTCTGGCTGATCGTCGCCTTATGCCTTGCCAGCTCGCGGCTGGTGCTGGCACAGCATGACGCCGAACAAAAGCAGGCAGTGCCCCGAACACTATAACCAACTTAACCGTTGTCAATCACAGGTACATGCTGTAACATCTCACAGTCAACATTAACAACTCAAGGTCTTTCCGCTCCATACCGGCACGCCAGTGCAAAGTGGGGCTTTTATCCGAGGAAAGGAGCAACTTACCTCCCAATGAAACGTCCATATGAGTTAGCATTCGTCTTTCGCATTCTGTCTACGGATGACGAAACACAAGCCGCCCTCGACCAGGTGATTAGCTGGATCGAAGGTGAAAACAAGGAATTCGGCAATGTAACCCGCATTGACCGTTCACGTTTTGGTCGTCGCAAGCTGGCATATGAAATTGATGGCCAGCGTGATGGTCTTTACATCATCATCAGCGCCGATGTCGACCCCAACCATCTTCCTGAAGTGGAACTGAATCTGAAGGTTTTCACTCCGGTTTTGCGCCATCTGGTCATCCGCGATGAAGACACAGAAAAGGCCCGGAGAAAGTCTGATGACGGTGATAAGGCTGCTGTTGAAGCTGAAGAAGAACCTGCACCCGTAGCCGAAGCTGCCGCTGAAGAGCCAGTAGCCGAAGAAGAAGTCGAAGAAGTCGTCGAAACGGAAGCTGAAGACAGCGCCGAAGAAGATGACGAGGAAAGTGAAAGCTAAATCCACAGAACGATGCGGTATAATCCCGGATGCTGCAAATCAATGAAAACCTTACGTCGCGCATCCGTTTAGGGGGAACCGTATGTCTCGTGGATTGAACAAGGTTATGATTATTGGCCATGTAGGCCGTGACCCAGAAATGCGGCATACGCCAAGTGGTCGGCCCGTAACGAGCTTCAGTGTAGCAACGAACCGTACCTGGACATCTGCCGAAGGCGAACGCCACGAAGAGACTGAATGGTTTAACGTGGTCACCTGGGGAAACCTGGCAGAGATTTGCAACAATCACCTTAACAAGGGCCAGCAAGTCTACGTTGAGGGACGGCTGCAAACCCGAGGCTGGGAAGACGAAAATGGCAAAAAGCATTTTCGCACAGAGCTTGTCGCCAATGAAATGATCTTGTTGGGTGACCGCAACAATTCGTATTTTGATAACCCTAGTGATGCCGATACGACTGATGATTATGCGTTTTAGGCATCGTGAAATCTAAATGGAGTAATGACAGTGACCAGACCAAGACGTTCCCGTCGTCGTGGCCGCCGCCGCAGCTACTATTGCCCGGAAGGCAAGTGCTTCGACTACAAAGATATTGACAGCCTGTCAAACCAGTACCTGACGGAGACCGGCAAGATCAAGCCACGTCGCCAAACAGGCAACTGCGCGCGCTGCCAGCGCGAACTTGCACGTGAAATCAAGCGTGCGCGCTACCTGGCACTGCTGCCTTACATCGACGCAGGCGACTAATCCAGGATGCTTTACCAGGGCATGGTTATACTGATAACTGTGCCCTCATTTATCATTTTGAGAAAACACTATAAACATACAGACACGATTACGTTAAACGACCTTCCTGTTAAGCACCCAGGAAATAACAAGTAAAATATGCCGTTTAACGTAAGCGCGCGGAGGACATATGGCAAAACGTGAACAAACCACTGGCGGTCCTCGCCGCCGACGGACTACAAGAGAACACGAGATCGTCGGACCAAAGTGGCTGGATAATTTGCTGGGCCATCCGCAGACGCGCGAAGAACGCGATGATGCCATCAATCGAATTCTGATCCGCAGTATGATCGCACTGGGTATTCTGATTGTGCTGTTCATTGCGGCGACGCTCTTCATCAATAATGTCGTCGTCCCAGGCCAGACAGTTGCATCCGTCAACGGCGAGAACATCACGGTAGGCGAATTCCGTGATCGGGTTCGTTTTGAGCGTGCTCGTGTCACCCAGCAGATCAATGGCACTGTTGCGCAATTGCAGGCGTTTGGCTTCACAGACGAGCAGATTAACCAGCAATTCCAGCAGGAACCATACAGCACCTGGCTCAACGAGTTGAACTTCCCTGACCAGCTTGGGCAGCGCGTGCTGGATGATATGATTGAGGACACGCTGGTTGAACAGGCCGCCGCCGAACGCAGCATCACAGTCAGTGATGACGCCATTCAGGCTGGTATCAACGACTTCTATGGCTATGACCCAACGCAAGTCGCGCTGATTGGCGTTGATCCGACTGAAACGCCAATTCCGACTGAGACGCCGACGCCATTCGTATCACCAACGCCAACTACCGAGCCTACGGCTACACCGCTGCCGACTGATACACCTGAAGATAGCACACCGGAAGCATCCGTCACGCCGACTCACACACCGTTCCCGACGCTTGAGCCGACCAGCACGCCACTAGCAGAAGAACAACAGGCTACTGAAGTTGCGCTTTTCGAGGAAAATCAGAGTTCATTCTCAAGTTATATTCGCCAAAATTCTGGCCTAGGTGTTGACGCTATTGATGCCTTCTTCGAGCGTCGTGCGTTACGCGATGCACTTGAGGAAAATGTCGTAGGTGATATGAGCACAACCACCTATGTCAATTCACGGCATATTCTGGTCGAGACTGAAGAGCAGGCGCTCGAAATCCTTGATGCACTGCGTAACGGCGAATCCTTTAGTGAATTGGCACGGGCTGCGTCCCAGGACCCAGGTTCAGCGGCTAGTGGTGGCGAATTGGGCTGGGCTGCTGCTGCCAGCTACTTCGCAGAGTTCCGCGATGCTGTCCTGAGCCTGCCAATTGGTGAACTCAGCGAGCCTATCCAGACACAGGCTGGCTATCACATCATTCAGGTTCGTGCGCGTGAAGAGCGTGAGACTGACGATCAAGAACGCCAGCAGATTTCGGCTTCGCTATTCTCCCAGTATCTGGAAGATCTGAGAGCCGAAAACGAGGCAGCAATCGACATCGTGGATAACTGGCCAGACTACGTTCCCCAGTAAATAAACCAGTCAGTAAAAAGAGAATCCATCACAAATATGGCGATGGGTTCTCTTTTTGTTTCCGACGGCATCCCAACGACCAAGCAATCATCGTTGGCACCTGCGGTGAGGCTCCATTATAATGCCCCTTATGAACGATAATCGAATTGTCATACTCGAATCCCAATTGGAGCGGCTGGTAGAAGGTGTCTTCTCGTCTTTCTTCCGCAAGTCTGTCAGTGCGCATGATATTGCTCTACAGCTTGTGAGAAGCATGGAAGACAACCTGCGCATGCCAGTTGAACGTGCCGGTCAGCCGATTGCGCCAGATTACTATGAAATTCGGCTGAGTCCGAAGACGTACCAGATTTTGCAGAGTAAACGGCCAGAATTTGCGAGTGAGCTACGGCATTATCTTGTGGAACTGGCTACCAATACGGGGTACAAAATCCTGAACAGCGTCAATGTTGAGCTGCGGCCCGATAGTGACATAGAGGATGCCTCTCAAACGATCATCACAGCGAAGCACTCCGCAAGCCAGATGAAAAGCACAATGGCCATGCAACCGGTTCAGCCGCAACCAAGCGCACCACCGCAACGCAATCCGCAACTACTTATCAACGGCGAACGCACTTTTTCACTCGATCAGTCGATCATCAATATTGGTCGTGGGAGTGACAATGATATTGTGCTTGATGACCAGTATGCCTCTCGTCATCATGTGCAAATTCGGCTGCGATTTGGTGTGTATACCCTGTTTGATGTCAACAGCCGGGGTGGCACTTATGTGAATCAGGTGCGAATCAGCGAGCATCGACTTCAGCCGGGGGATGTTATACAAATTGGACAGAGCAAGCTGCTTTACCTGGTAGATGAAAACCCTGGCTTCCGCGCAACTTCGACTACGACACAACTTAATCCGATTGATGACTAGCCCACTCTATGGAAATTGACATCGTACTCTTTCTGCTGCGTATCGCCTCTGCCATTGCCCTACTGGCCTTTGTCGCCGCAGTGTTCATTGTGCTGCTCCGCGAGTATCGGCGTACTATCGACCAAACCCAGGCATACCGTCGGCAGTATGGCCGTCTGGTGACGCTGACCACCATTGAGGGAAATATGCTGGAAACAGGCCAGTCATATCCGCTGTTGCCACTGACCAGCCTGGGACGTTCACCGACCAATGCGGTAGTCATTGTTGACGACTTCGCGAGCAGCGAGCATGCGCTCATCGCGTTACGCAACAATCAATGGTGGCTGGAAGATCGTAACAGTCGGAATGGCACATCGCTTAATGGCGAACGCATTGACGGCCCCATCATCATTACACATGGCGATGTCGTGGGAATTGGCAATTTCGGCTTTCGCCTTGAGCTTGAATAGTTACATAGCAAGCCTATTATTGGCAGTCTGCATCACAACTGAGGAACCTCGCTATGACTGAAATTGATCTGCCAGATGCTCCGATCAAGATTGCCGTTATCGGCGGCTCTGGACTGTATAACATGCCAGAGATCACTGATTTAGAGACTTATCAGATTGATACACCGTTTGGGGTGCCAAGCGCAGATATCACTGTCGGGACGTTACGGGGCAAACGTGTCGCCTTTTTGCCGCGACATGGGGTTGGTCATGTGAAGTCACCTGCATCGATTCCGCAGAGGGCTAATATTTACGCTCTCAAGATGCTGGGAGTCCGGTTCTGTCTGGCGATTAATGCGTGTGGCAGCCTGCGGGAAGATTATGCCCCTGGCCACATTGTTGTACCGGACCAACTCTTTGACTACACTATCGGCACCCGAGATCGCACATTTTTTGAAGATGGCATCGTCGCGCACGTCAGTGTGGCCCAACCCTTTGATGATGTACTGCGTAATATCATGGCTGATGCCATTGAGGCCGTTGGCGGTGTTGTTCATAGTTCCGGCACATTCCTGATAGAAGATGGCCCCCGGTTTGCAACCCGCGCCGAAAGCCGCATCTTCCGCAACTGGGGATGCGATATCATCGGCATGACAACGGCACCGGAGGCTTTCCTGGCGAGGGAGGCCGAGATGGCCTATGCGACAATGGCACATATCACCGATTACGATGTATGGCATGATCATCCGGTTACGGTTGAGATGGTCACGGCAACGTTCCAACGCAATATTACACTCGCACAGCAGGCTTTGGCTAAAGCAGTTGAAATCCTGGATGCCGATATGGTAACCCCTTCTCACTCAGCGCTAGATGGGGCCATCATGACCTCACAGGACAAAATGCCTGCCGATCTGATTGTTCGGCTTAAGCCCATTATTGGCCGCACATTGGGCCTCTAGCAAGCCAATCTTATGACAACATCGTCGCCATTATCTTCCGGGCCGTATTATCGAGAGCTGCGTAAAGAACGTGGGCTTCTGATATTGGCATTCGTGTTTATCAGTATTAACTACTCATCGCTCATCGTTCAACAATACGAGTTGGCGTCTATCGGCATTCAACTTATCATTTGGCTGGTCTGTGCAATTGGCGGGCACCTGTTACTCAATCGTTATCTACCAGATCGCGATACGATGCTCTTCCCGCTAGTGATGTTCCTGGGCGGATGGAGTGTGCTCGTCATTGAAAGGCTCACGCCCATTTTTGCGGATCGACAGATTGTCTGGCTGGCGCTGGCAGTTCTGGCGCTCCTGGGTACAGCGATTTTCCATCAACCCCTTTATTGGCTACGACAGTATCGCTACACACTCTTCTTTGGGGGCCTAGCACTTCTGGTCGCCACGATTATTCTGGGAAGGAATCCCTCTGGTTTCGGCCCCGAATTGTGGCTGGAAATTCCACTGATTTTTGACACCGTCTATTTTCAGCCGTCTGAACTTCTAAAACTTATCCTGGTCGCTTTCCTGGCCAGCTATCTGGGGGAGCAGTACCCCATCATGCGGCGACTCAGTGAAGGCAGAGCAGCACTATTCCCCATGCGCATACTTGGCCCGATTTTGCTGATGTGGGGGCTGTGTATCATCATGCTGATCTGGCAACGTGACCTGGGAACGGCTGCGCTGTTTTTTATCGTTTTCCTGACGCTTCTTTACATTGCCAGCACTCGTCTGGAAATTATGCTAGGCGGGGGATTGCTGCTGCTTATGGCTGGTGTGCTGGCCTATATTCTGATTGACCTCGTTCAATTGAGAATCGACATCTGGCTGAATCCCTGGCCAGATGCTGATGGGCGAGCGTATCAGATTGTGCAAAGCCTGATGGCATTTGGCGCTGGTGGCATTTTTGGTCAAGGTATCGGGCAAGGGTCGCCAGGATACATTCCTGTTGTGCATTCCGATTTTGTCCTTGCCGCCATCGCTGAGGAATGGGGATTGCTTGGCGTGATAGCCATTGTGATTATCATCGCGATTATCGTGGTTAAGGCAGCACACATCGGCCTAAAGAACCAAACACGTCCTTTCCTGACGCTGTTCGCCATCGGTATCAGCCTCCTGATAGGTATTCAGAGCCTCCTCATCATGATGGGCATATTGAAATTGCTGCCACTAACGGGGGTGACGCTACCCTTCATCAGCTACGGCGGCAGTTCACTGCTCATCAGCTTTGTCATGATTGGATTTTTGCTGCGATTATCGTCGAGGCACGTCTGATATGCCGTTCGCGAAAGAAATCCAGACTACTGTGATTGGCCTGTTGGCTGCCTTTTTCCTTGTGGCACTGGCGGCGGGATATTGGGCAGTGACTGGGCCAGATACGATTCTAGGCCGAGAAGACAATCCGCGACTGGTTGAAGCCGAATCATCTATTCTGCGTGGGCGCCTATATGATCGTGATATGGGGCTGCTGGCACGTTCTCTCGCAACAGAATCCGGGGTTGCTGAACGCACCTATACGGAACCCGCTATGAACAGTGTGCTTGGCTACTACAGCCTTCGCTATGGTGTAGGCGGCTTAGAAGCCACTTATGATGCGCTCCTCAGTGGCACGACTCTACCCGCCAACTGGAATTCCTTTGTACGCGAGAGCCTGCTGCATGAGGCACGCATTGGCTATGATGTGCAACTCACGCTTGATCTGAATATTCAACAAGATATTGTCGCAGCAATGTCTGATCATACCGGTGCGGCAGTAGTTATCAGCGTACCAAGCGGAGAAGTTCTCAGCCTTGTTTCACTGCCGACCTACGATCCAAATACGCTCGATACAGACTGGGAAACGCTTGTTGAAGCCGAGGACAATCCGTTCTTCAACCGCGTTTTGCAGGGTCAATATCAGCCGGGCAGCACCATGCAGACCTTGTTACTGGCTGCCGCTTCGCTGGCAAATGTCAATCTGGAACGGCAGATTTCTGATGCGACACAGATCATCACCATAGATGATTTAGAACTGAGCTGCCTGTTCACCCCGCCGCGAGATACGCTTTCACTCAGTGAGAGCTATGGCTACGTGTGTCCGGCGCCTTTTGTTTCGGTGGCTGAACAACTCGGAGAAGACACGGTATATGGCTATCTGGACCGCATTAGTGATCGGCAGACAACCCTGCTGCAAGCATTTGCGACGACTACTCCGACAGAAGGTTCAACGCCAACGGCAACACCAGAGACTTCCGAGGAACCTAATCTTTTAGAAGAAGTCATGGGCCAGGGCAACCGAACAGTGTCACCGCTGACACTTTCTTCAATGGTGGCGGCTCTTTTATCCAACGGCAGCACACGACAACCACATACGGTTCTGGCCACGCGAGCACCACAAACAGAGGACTGGCAAGCTTACGTTGTTCAGAGCAATCCAATTCCGTTCTTTACAGAAGACACAGCTATCGTGTTATACAATGCCATGCGAACTGCCTTCAGTCGTTCTCCAATTGCCGATATGGAACGACCTGAAGGGGTTGAAATTGGTGGGCACTATGCAATTTCGCATACTGGAGACGGGCAGGTATTGTGGTTTGTGGGTTTTGTGCAGATGCCATCCACGAGAAGTGCATCGATTGTCATTGTGTTGGAACCAGAAGCCAGCATCGACGATCTCAACAGCATTATTGAGCAAACGATCACATCAACAATCACTAACCTGGCAGACAGTAATCCAAGCTAACGTTTTTCTTCACTGTGGCGATAGGTCTCCAGGTCTTCCATAGCCGCGTCAAAGTTTTCACCAAGCAGCCTGTCACGGAAGATAAGTAGCACAGCTAAGCCAACGATCACGCGAAACCACTTGTGGAACAAACCCTGCACAAGAGCGATAGCGGCTGCCATCACAGGCGTCAGTTCTGGATGATCGGGAGCAACAAACGCCAGCAGCATTCCAGCGTTGGATATTTCTGTGACACCGGCCCCGTTTGGGACAAAACTAAGCGCACCAATCGCAGACGATACGCCGACGATGAAACCTGCCTTCAGCAGCAGTGCCCATGATGGATCAAAGCCGAAGCCTAGAAGTACTAGGAACAAGCCGAAAACACTCGGTATATAGACAAATACACCGACACCGACCATTGGCACGACATGGCGCAGAGAGAAGATTTCCTTACTGCTCGCGTAGAAAAGAGTCAACGAATTGTACAGTCGATTTAGAACAGGTACGTGCTTGAGCAGATTGAGGCAAAAGCGCGCAAGCGGCTCAATCTGGACAATGATCATGCCACCTGCCAGAAGTGCAGCCGATGAGAAAATAATCGTGCGGCTGATGAGGTCATAATCTATGCCGTTATAGGTCCCAAGGTTAAGGTTGTCTCCGGCGAGCAAGAGCGTGACCGTCAGGATGACGATGACCGCCATACCATCAATTATACGCTCGGCAAGGATCACAGGGGCAACACGAGCAATCGGTATGCCCGTCTTCGCTTTCACGGGAACCGCCTTGAGTAACTCGCCTGCCTTACCTGGGCTGACAACCAGCACAAACCCTGCGATCTGGATCAGGACACTATCCAGCAGCGAAAGCTTTTGGCGAGCACCAACCACCCCAAGATAGTAATGCCACTCTACCCAGCGGAAGAACATGACCACCAGTTGGAGGCCAATAAGCGGGAGTAACATCAGCACATTAAAGCGAGCGAGTGTTTCTCCGATGCCGTCCGTTTCCAACCGCAGTTGATTGTCGGCAATGAGCAGAATGACGACATAGATTGCCAGCGCACCTATCAGACCGAAAATGATCTGGTTGCGGTACTTCTTCAGCATGTTTTGCTGCGGAGCTTTTGCGCTAACAGCCGAAACATTATTGACTATATCGCTCAAGGAAAAACCTTTCAGCGTGACTTATCATCGGTCATTCGTCGGTTTACCGTGCAGATTGACGGGCACATTTGCGCTCAGAATTGCTTATACTACAGCATTTGTTAATAAGTTCGATGTAAAAACTGCTTGGCGAATACGCTATACTGACGCCGATTTGCATAGGAGCCGGATTTCGCTCATGACATTCCAGAATGATACTGAGCCGCGGATGCCCCGCGTCAGCGGCTACCGAAATGACCTGCAAGCACCGCCACGTATTCTATTTTATGGGGTACTTGGTTTTTTCGTACTTGTGATTTTGGGCATTATCGGCGCGATCTTTGTCTTTACACAGGTTCTACAACCCAGCCAACAACAGCGTGTGATCGATGCAGCACCGTTCATGCGTAGTTTTTTACCCCCGACCCCGCAGGGCGGTGTTCTGCCGACGATTGAGCCAGATGATGCGGAGAACAATGCGGCACTCGATTTACTCAATCAACCGCTTGTATTTGATACACCGACGGCAGATGTGTCTGATGGTGTGGCAACTGCCGTACCCACTACTGAGCCGACAGCCGAAGAAGTCGCTGTTACGCCGACAGAGGTGCCTCCCACACCTACATTTACACCTGTGCCACCGACTGCAACTGAGGCAGCGGCAGCCATAAACACACCAAGCCAGAGCATCATCAACACGTCGCTGTCCCAGAATTTATCGTCACTGCCCAGTTCCGCGCGGTTATATGGCATGCGTTGGGAGCGCCAGGAATGGAACAATTGTGGGCCATCCACCGTTACAACCGCCTTAACCTTCTATGGCTGGCAAAATGACCAGAACTATGCCAAAGAACGCCTCAAGCCCAATCGCGAAGACAAGAATGTTAGTCCACAGGAACTGGTTGATTTTGTCAATGAGTACACTGACTTAAGGGCGGCTGTGCGCATTGGGGGGAGCATCAATACACTGCGGGCGCTGTTGGCGAATGAATATCCAGTGATGATTGAGCGCGGTATGCAATTTGAAGCAAATGACTGGTTGGGGCATTATCAGGCATTGGTGGCATATGACGATACGAGCCAGCTTTTCTTCGCCTACGATAGTTTTATGGGTACGGGTGAAGATGGTGTCGGAGTTTATGAAAGCTACAGTTCTGTTGATGAGGACTGGCGGGCTTTCAACCGATTGTTCATCGTCATCTATCCGCCGCAAGAAGAAGCGCGGGTGATGGAAATCCTGGGTCCGTTGGCGGATGCAGACCAGGCCGCAGAGATTGCATTTGCCACAGCCCAAGAAGAAGCCACAACCAATCCTGAAGACGGTTTTGCCTGGTTTAACATGGGAACGTCACTGGTGCAGTTAGGCCGCTATGAAGAAGCCGCTAATGCCTATGCCCAGGCACGCCGTTATACCCTGCCCTGGCGCATGTTCTGGTATCAATTTGGGCCTTTCAAAGCGTTCTTTGAATCTGGGCGCTATGAAGAAGTATTGGTACAGGCCCAGACCATCCTGAGCCAAGCTGAGGAATTGGAAGAAGCGTATTATTGGCGCGGGCGTGTCTATGAAGCGCGTGGGGAGATCGCACAGGCACAGGTACAGTATCGGCAGGCTTTGAGCTATAACTCCAACTTCGACGCCGCGCGAACTGCTCTTGAGCAGATTCAGTAACCATCTAACCAGTGAGCAGCCACGTGTCTGAACAGATTCAAGAGCCAGAATTAATCCCCAACGACGCCAGCCACCGCAATCGCCAATTGGCACGGTCTACGGTGATTGTAATGGTCGCATTTGCTGTTGCCAAGGTTATCAGTCTGGCACAGACGGTCATCATCGCGCAGGTGTTTGGTGTTGGCTCCGAGTGGGATTCATTTGTTACTGCCAATCGCATCCCTGAATTGATCTTCACACTGATCTCCGGCGGGGCGCTGGCACATGCATTTATACCCATTTTCAGCAGCTACCTGGCGCATGATGATAAACCAGGCGCATGGCGCGTGGCCACTAACGTCATCAACTTTATCTTTTCAGTCACGTTTATCGTCAGTGCTGTTGTGTTTTTTGCAGCACCCTGGTTGGTCGAGCATGTTGTCGCTCCAGGGTTTACACCCGAACAAGTTGCGACAACCGCGCAACTCATGCGCATTCTGCTCATCAGCACACTGATTTTTTCGGTCAGTGGCATCTGCATGGGCATTTTGCAGAGCCATAATCATTTCTTGCTGCCAGCCCTGGCACCAATCATGTTCGATGTTGGCATTCTGATTGGTGTCATCTTTCTGCTGCCATCATTGGGCGTGGTGGGTATATCAATGGGTGCTGTGCTAGGCGCTGCTATGCACTTCGGCATTCAGGTACCTGGGCTGATTTATTATCGTGCACGCTGGCGCCCGTATCTGAACCTAACAGACCCCGTCTTGTGGCGTGTCATTCGCCTGATGCTGCCGCGAGTCGCTGGATTAGGCGTTTTCAGCTTGAACTTCCTGGTGATGAACAATATTGCCTCGCGACTCGGTACGGGTTCTGTATCCGCTCTCGACTGGGGCTGGCGGTTGATGCAGATTCCGCAAACCCTCATCGGGACGGCCATTGGCACGGTGGTTTTCCCCTCACTCGCTGCGTTAAGCGAAGTTGGTGATGAATCCGGCAAGCGCACGCTGATGTCAGGGGCACTGCGATTTATTCTCATTAGCAGCATTCCGTCTGCGGTTGGATTGATCGTCGTTGGTCGGCCCATCATCAGCCTGCTGGAGCGTGGCGCATTCGATGCGTCGGCATCCGCATTGGTATACAGTACGCTGACGGCATTCACGCTAGGCTTGATCGTTCATTCGGCTTTGGAAGTGGTTGCGCGCAGCTTTTATGCGGATAAAGACACGCTGACACCATTGTGGGCGGCTCTCGGCGGAGCGACTATCAATCTGGTGCTGTCGTACGTGCTGAGCAATGTGAGCTATGTGGAGCAACTTACGGCATACAACACAGCTATTAACCTGTGGCCGATAAAGGGCTTTTTGCTGGAACAGGGTAACGTCAGTGGATTGGCGCTGGCCAATTCGTTAGGTGTGATGTTCGAGGTGCTGTTCCTGCTATGGATATTGCGCCGCCGATGGCACGGAATTCAGGAAAATACATTGGCTATGGCTATCGTCAAAACCGTAATAGCCAGCCTGATAATGGCACTGGTCGTCATTGTTGTGGAAATCCTCTGGATGCAGTTTATTGGCCAAGGCGGCACAATCCTGACAATCGGCCAGATTGGTGTACAGGTTGTGCTTGGTGGTCTGGCCTTCCTGGCTGCGGCATTCGCCCTTCGTATGCAGGAATTGAACGACTTACTGGATATCGTTTTCAGACGACAGCGTGGTAAGCTCAAGGCTGCATAATTCATCCGGTTATATTCCGAAAGCAGTACAGGATGGCAATCAAAATCTTGCAGCTTAACCTTGGGCTGGCTGCTACTAATGCATACATCATTGGCGATACCGAAATCAACGAGGCCATTCTCATCGACCCAGTTGACGACGCGCAACGCCTGTTAGCAGCAGCAAAAAATGAAGGCTGGAACATCAGGCTGATTCTGGCTACGCATGCACACTTCGATCATGTGCTGGCCAGCAAAGAAATCAAGGAACTGACAGGCGCGCCATTCTACATTCATGAAGATTGTGTGCCCTGGTTGGAGCAATTACCTACACAAGGTCGTTTGTTTGGCCTCAGTTCCTTCCCTGAGGCCGCGAAGCCCAATCAACTCCTAACGAGCGGATCTGAGGAAATTGACCTGGGTGGCATCAAACTTAAAACACTATATACACCAGGCCACGCTCCTGGCCATCTCAGTTTTTATCTACCCAGCGAGCATATTGTCTTTAGCGGGGACACACTGTTCGCGGGCAGCATTGGGCGCACAGATTTGCCAGGTGGCGATTACAATGTTCTGATGGATTCCATATTCAGCAAACTCATTCCTCTGGGCGATGAAACAATCGTTCTCGCTGGTCATATGCAGGCAACGACCATCGGCCAGGAACGTCTGACGAATCCGTTTTTGCTGGACTACATGGAAAAGCAGTAACAAGATGCGTATTCTCCTCTTGTTTCTGGATGGGATCGGGCTGGGGCCGAACAACACAGAGACCAACCCCTTCGCAGTCGCCGATATGCCCTTCCTAACAGAATTGACTGATGGCAAGCGCTGGCTAGAAGGCATTGGTCGCGTACAAAGCGACCGAATGACCTTTGTGCCAACTGATCCACGCCTCGGCGTCGAGGGACGCCCGCAGAGTGGGACGTCACAGGCCGTTATCCTCACTGGCAAAAACATACCGGAAATGATCGGCAGGCATTATGGTCCAAAGCCAGATGCCGAAACACGTCTATTGCTGGATAGTGAAAACTTATTTATATCGGTTAAGGGTGCGGGCAAAAAAGCGGCTCTACTGGATGGTTATCCACCGGGGTTGCTTGATAACATTGGACGTGGAAAAACGCTGCCGTCGAGCATTCAGTATGCGGCTATCGCCAGCGGACAGTCCCTGTTTACTGCCGAGGATGTTCGTGAGAAACGGGCACTCACAGCCGAATATACGGGTCAGGAGTGGCACAGCCATCTCAAACTGACGGATACGCCACTGTATACGCCTTATGAAGCTGGTAAAATGCTGGTGGAATTATCCAGGCATTATGATTTCAGTATGCATTCGCACTGGATAACCGATTATGTGGGCCACAGAGGACCATTTGAGGCGGCTGTGGGGCTTTTGGAACGCTTCGATGGGGTTATGCAAGGCGTCGTTGACAACTGGAATCCTGATGAAGGCCTCGTTATCGTCACCAGCGATCATGGCAATATGGAACAGATTGGTGACCGTCGCCACACTGAAAACGATGTTCCGACATTGATATACGGCACCCTGCACAGGCAATTCGCCGATGGCTTCGCTGATTTAACGCATATCACACCGAGGATTCTGCATTACCTGACCCAGTAAGGTGAGGCATGGCACAGGCAACTGAAGATACGCAAAAATCGCGCAGCATTCTGCTGCTAACGCTCGCACGCCTCGTCATGGATATGACGCGGCGATTTGTTTATCCATTTGTTGGCCCGATTGCGGCACAGCTTGGGGTTAGTCCGGCAGCCGTGCAAAATGTGCTTGCATCCCAATGGGGTATTGGTTTGACTGGTCCCCTCTTTGGAACGCTTGCCGAGCGCTACGGTCACAAGCGCATGATCGTCATCAGCCTGTTTGGCATGTCTGCCGCAGGTTGGGTCGGTGCTGCCTTTCCTGTTTTTGGTGTGTGGGCCTTCGTGATGGTCTGCTTTGGATTCGGCAAAGTCCTCTTCAATCCGACGATGCAAGCCTACCTGGGCAATATTATCCCTTACAATCAGCGGGGCCGAGCAATGGGCATCGTGGAGCTAAGCTGGGCTGGTTCACTTCTCATTGTGGCTCCGTTGGCAGGTTTTGTGCTGGAACAAGGTACGCTGCAAGCATTGTTCGTCATCTTTGCGATTCTGTTGGCGAGTGTCGCTTTTGGGAGCTTGGTCTACCTACCATCCGATGAAGCTACCCACAAAGTCAAGCGGACTTCCAGCCAACTGCTGGCAGATTGGGGTGTGATTCTTCGGTCGCCATCTGCATTAGGCGCTTTGCTGTTTGCGCTGACGCTTGTGGGTGCCAACGAGTTCTTTTTCATCAACTACGGCCTTTATATGGAGGCCAACTTCGATTTACCCCTGACAGCACTTGGCACGGTCACTATTGTCATCGCACTAGCTGAAGCATTGGGCGAGTTTGTTGTGATTGCGATTGCAGATCGCGTTGGCAAAAAGCCGCTGGCGCTATTAGGCGCGCTTGGGGCTGCGCTTGCCTACCTCGTCCTGCCTGCACTGAATATGAATCTACCGCTTACGCTGGTTGCTCTATTTGTTATGTTTGTGAGTGTGGAGACAGCAATCGTTGCGTCTATTCCGCTGTTCACTGAGATCATGCCAAACGCCAAAGCGATCATGATGAGTGCGAATGGAACGGCACATGCCATCGGTCGGGCAGCAGGTGCCGCGATTGGCGGGGCTTTCTTTGCTGCTACAGGCGATTTTGCACAAAATGGCGTCATCGCATGCGTTATTGGCCTGATTGCATTCGTTATGATGTGGTTCGCCATCAGCGAACGGAACACAATCCAGGCAAATTCGGTGTAGATGCTATCTAACCTTGCAACTTATACGTGGTTCAAATGCTTCTACAGTTGACTCCATTAAGGTCATCCACTACAATTTTGTGTCTGTTGCGTACATGGGAACAAACATGTTTGAGAGCCTGAGCCAACGTCTTCAGAATACATTTGATCGCCTGGGTAGTGGCCGCGTCGTTACAGAGCAGGACGTCAAAGATGCGATGCGCGATGTGCGCATGGCATTGCTGGAAGCTGATGTCGCCCTGCCAATTGTTAAGGATTTCGTCAACCGTGTGCGCGAACGCGCGATTGGTGCCGAAGTCCATAAGACCCTGCGACCCCATGAGCAGGTTCTGAAGATTATCCATGAAGAGATGCGTGAAACACTTGGCGAAGCCGGACGGCTCAACTTTTCCGGCAGTGTCAGGCCACACGTCATCATGATGGTTGGCTTGCAGGGTTCTGGTAAAACGACATCGGCTGCCAAGCTGGCCATGTACCTACGGAAAGAAGGGCGCGAACCTTTCCTCATCGCCGCGGATACATACCGTCCCGCCGCTGTTGACCAGTTGGTTACCCTCGCTAAACAGGTCAACATTCCTTACTACGAGGAAGGTGTTTCTGCCAGCCCACCCGATATCGTCAAGCGTGGTATGAATGCGGCCAGAGAGGCCAATGCCAGCGTGGTGATTGTCGATACCGCCGGACGTTTGCAGATCGACGAGCAGCTCATGCGTGAGCTGGAAGAGATCAAGAAGCGGACAAACCCTGCGGAAGTGCTGCTTGTGGCGGATGCGATGACTGGCCAGGAGGCCGTCAACATCGCGACAGGCTTTAATGAACGTATTGGCATCACAGGTTTGATCCTGACAAAGATCGACGGTGATGCGCGTGGCGGTGCGGCACTTTCTATGCGTGCCGTGACTGGTGTTCCCATCAAGTTCATGGGTACCGGCGAGAAAATCAGCCTGGATACGTTCGAACAGTTCCACCCAGAGCGCATCGCAGATCGCATCCTGGGTATGGGCGACGTGATGACGTTGATCGAAAAAGCAGAGTCCCTCTATGAAGAAGAGGAAGCTCTGCGCTTGCAGAAGAAGATGATGGAAAACAACTTCACGCTGCAAGATTTCCTCGATCAACTGCGGAAAATCCGTCGGATGGGCCCGATCAGCAAGGTCATGGGCATGTTACCGGGAATGAGCAAATTGCAGATGCAGGGTATGCTCGACAATGAAGAAGTCGAGACACGCATCAGCAAGGTCGAAGCGATTCTCAATTCCATGACGGTTGCCGAACGTGAGCGCCCCAAGATACTTAACGCCAGCCGCAAAAAGCGTATCGCGCGCGGTAGTGGTGTCGAAGTTCGGGACGTCAATGACGTCATCAAACAATATCGCCAGATGCAGAAGCTGATGGACCAGTTACGTAAGGGACGCTTCCCGAAGATCCCTGGCCTGACAGATGGTCTTGATAGCTTTAACGGATTCTAGTTTAGTCACTTTTCTCAAATGAATGCCCAGGCAACTGGGTCGATGGAATCAGGAGCAACAAAACACATGGTACGTATTCGTTTAGCACGAGTGGGTCTTAAGAAACAGCCAAGCTACCGCATTGTCGTCACTGACAAGCGCAATGCCCGTGATGGTAGTTACCTTGAGATCATCGGTTTTTACAACCCACGCACCCGTCCCGATACTGAGATCGTCAAAGAAGATCGCGCGCTCTACTGGTTGAGCGTGGGTGCACAGCCCAGCGAAGCCGTTGAAAGCATCTTCGTTCGTACTGGCACAAACGACCGTTATGCTCGTCTTAAAAGTGGTGATGCCACAATCGAAGAGTTGGTTGCCGAAGTAGAGGCCAACCCACGCGAAATGCCAGATCCGCGTACCAATTACCCGGCCCCGGCTGCTGGCCAATCCAAGTTGAAGGCCCGTGAAGCCGCTGCTGCTGCTGCCGAAGCTGCTGCACAAGAAGCTGAAGAAGCTGCCGAATAATTCGCTCTTAAAATTGCCTGCGGAGAACCGTTATGGAAACCGATTTGGTCCAATACATCGCCGAACATCTCGTTGAAAACGTTGACGAGATTAAGGTCAACCAACGTCAGGCTGGGCGAACGACAGTCATTGAGTTGAGCGTTGCACCCGATGACATGGGGCGCGTTATCGGCAAAGGTGGCCGTGTTGCCAATGCAATGCGTGCCCTGCTGCGGGTTGCTGCCGACAATACGACTGGCAACCGGATCGTGCTGGAAATCGAGTAAGAACCGAGGCCGCAGTCAACGCTGCGGCTTCTTTAAAATATGCCTGACTATTCCGAGCCGAAATACCTCTTACTAGGGAAAATTGACCGTCCACATGGTGTGCGCGGTGAATTGCGCGTCCGCCTGATGACGGATTACCCGGAACGCATTAAGAGCCTTAAACACGTTTTTCTCGGCACAGACCCCAACAAAGCAAAAGCCACCCGCTATGAGATTGAGACTGTGCGCTTCCACAAAGGAGCCGCACTTCTTAAATTTGTAGGCGTGCCCTCACGTAATGAAGCTGAATTGCTACGTGGTCAAATGGTGATGATCGACCTGGCCAATGCCGTTCCTTTGGATGATGACGAGGTATATCTTTATCAGCTTATTGGCATGGACGTGCAAACAGTTGAGGGTGAAACGCTCGGCAAGCTGCGGGATGTGCTGGAAACAGGCGCTAACGACGTTTACATTGTCGATAGCCCGCAGTACGGCGAACTGCTTATTCCTATCCATGATGACACCCTGATTGAAACCGATGTCGATGCACGCATCATCACTGTTGCGCTGCCGGACGGGTTGATTTCCGACGAGTAATTCCCTGGTTGACAACACAATTAGCCCGTTGCTATGCTGATGACGTTCCGGCTTCATCCAAATGAGCAGTTATTTTGAATCCGCAAAGTCGCTATTGGCTGGGTTTCCACCTTATCCCCCATATGGGGGCGGTTCGCATCCTACAGCTAAAACAAACCTTCGGCACGCTTGAAAATGCCTGGAAAGCATCCGACGGTGATCTACGTCAGGTGGGACTGCCCCAAAACGCCTACGAAGCCATTATTAAACAGCGTAAGCAGGTCGATCTGAATGCCGAGTGGCAACGAATCGCGGATCATCATATCACGTTCATCACGCTAGACGATGAGACCTATCCGGCTGATTTGCGCGTGATTCCGGACCCTCCCCCTGTGCTGTATATTCAAGGCAAGCTGACTGAAGCCGATAACCTGGCGCTGGCAATTGTAGGCACACGTCGTGCTACGCGATATGGTCGCGATGTCACTACCATGTTTGCCCGACAGTTGGCTTCACGAGGCGTGACGATTGTCTCCGGGATGGCATTAGGCATCGACACAGCCGCACATCAGGCCGCGATTGACGGTGGTGGACGCACTATCGCGATATTAGGCTGTGGCATCGACATCACCTATCCCAAAGAAAACTATGAACTCGCACAACGGATTAGCCAGCATGGTGCACTTATCAGCGAATTCCCGCTAGGGACACCACCAACAGGCAATAACTTCCCAAGGCGAAATCGCATCCTCAGCGGCCTGTCATTGGGCGTACTGGTCACCGAGGCTCCGATTAAGTCCGGGGCGCTCATCACCGCGGAAACTGCACTCGAACAGAACCGTGAGGTGTTTGCCGTGCCTGCCAATATCTTCAACAAGGTTGGACAGGGCTGCAACCAGCTCATCAAGGACGGGGCAACACTGGTTACAGATGCCGGAGACATCCTGGATGCACTGAATGTAGCTTACGTTCGGGTAACAACAAAGCAGAAAACAGAACAGGTGTCGCCGGAATCCAGTACCGAAAAATTTGTGCTCCAATTACTGGAAACAGACCCTTTGCATATTGATGATATCATCCGGCTATCTCAGCTTTCGGCAAATGACGTTATCGCTGCGCTTACGCTGCTTGAGCTAAAGGGGCTTGCAATTACGAGCGGCCCTATGCAATATTCCCGATCTATTCGCTGAAAAAATCATCAAAAGCCAACATTTAACACAAATTATGGCCACCCTATGACCATAATAGAGCCATAGAGATTTACGATGTTTGAAAACAGCACTGAGGTAAGGTCATGAACGAACATTATTATGCTCTCATTCTGGCGGGTGGGGGCGGCACACGTCTGTGGCCTATGAGCCGCAAAGATACTCCCAAGCAATTTTTGCCTCTGATTGAAGATGAGACCTTATTCCAGACGAGTATTCGGCGACTTTCTCCTCTGTTCACGCCTGATCGCATCTATGTCGTGACGGGGCGCGGCTATGTAGACGAACTACGGTCACAGACACCGGAAGTCCCCGCTGAAAACTTTATCGTTGAACCGAGCGCCCGTGATAGTGCCCCAGCAGCAGGACTGGCCATCTCGGTTATCCAGAAACGAGACCCTGATGCGGTTATCGCAATGCTGACATCGGACCATCACATCGCACAGAAAGACAAATTCCGCGATGTCCTGAGTGCTGCTGGTCAGGTTGCCAGTGATGGTTATATCGTGACGCTTGGCATCTCCCCTTCCAGCCCCGCTACCGGTTTCGGCTACATTGAACAGGGGGCGTTACTGGGGGAGTATCTAGGATTTTCGTACCATGATGCGGTACGTTTTACGGAAAAACCTGATCTTGTACGGGCAACTCAATTTGTTGCCTCTGGTAAATATAGCTGGAATTCTGGTATGTTTATCTGGAAAGCTAGCACGGCGATGCATGAGTTTGAGCGACAGCAGCCCAATATGTTCGCTGTGTTGCAAGATATCCAATCTGCCGTTGACACGCCCCAATTTGCGATTAAGTTAGATCAGGTCTGGAATGACCTAAGTAAGATTTCCATCGATTTCGCCATCATGGAAGATGCTGAGAGGATGGCGGTCATTCCGGTCGATATTGGCTGGAGTGATGTCGGCGCATGGGATGCTCTGTTCGAGGTCGTGCCACAAGACAGGTTTGGTAACTGTACACGCGGCGCTTCACCAAGAGAGCACGTCGTACTTGACACACGTAATACACTGGTATTTAGCGACCGGCTGACGGTGGCTATCGGCGTACAAGATATCGTCCTGATTGATACTGAAGACGCCATCCTGATATGTAATCGGGACCGTGCACAAGATGTGAAAGCGGTTGTGCAATTTTTGAAAGAGAACGGCTACGACGAATATCTGTAGTCCAAGAAGATGATTAGCAGTTGAAGGACAGTATATGACTGAAGAGATGCGCGGCTACTGCATGAAGTGCAAAACCAAGCGCGAAATTTCTGAAGCAGAAGCTACTTTTACAAAAAGTGGCGTTCCGGCGACCAAGGGAAAGTGCCCAGAATGTGGCACGACGATCTTCGTCATGGGTGAAACCCCTGCCCACGAAGGTCTGCCCAGGCCGGAAGTGGTCAAGAAACCTAAAAGCAAAAAAAAAGCTAAAAAAAGCGTAGCACCTAAGCGCAGTCGCAAGAAGATCGAAAACCTAGTCATCGTAGAATCCCCGGCGAAGGCGCGCAGTATTGGCAGCTACCTGGGCAATGACTACACCGTACTGGCCTCTAAGGGGCATGTACGCGATCTGTTGGTGACGCAACTGTCGGTCGATGTCGATAATGACTTTGAGCCGAAGTATCGCGTTCCCAATGATAAACGGGCGACGGTCAAGCAGATCAAAGACGCCGTCGATAGCGCCAAGAATGTCTTTCTGGCGACGGACCCTGATCGCGAAGGTGAAGCGATTGCGTGGCATTTAGCTGAAGCCATTGATATCGATGAGACAGCGAAACGTGTGACTTTTAATGAAGTGACGCGCGATGCTGTTCGCGAGTCTTTTGAGCATGCCCGCAACATCAACATGGATCTGGTGAATGCGCAGCAGGCTCGACGGATTCTGGACCGCCTGGTTGGCTACAACATTACGGAACTGCTCTGGGACAAAGTTCGTAATCGGCTGTCCGCCGGCAGGGTACAGAGCATTGCTCTGAGGCTCGTCGTTGAGCGTGAGCGTGAAATTGATGAATTCGTCACGGAAGAATATTGGTCGATTGATGCCGAACTGGCCAAGCAAACCATCAATGGGCATGCACCGGAGCAATTTACTGCCAGTCTGGCGAAGATCAATGGAAATGACGTTAAGCTCTCCACCCAGGAAGCGGTCGATCCGCATGTAGCGGTGCTTGAAAAAAGCCAATATGTCGTCAGCAATGTGCGTATAGGTACACGCCGCCGCAAGCCATCAGCGCCATTCACGACCAGTACGCTCCAACAAGAGGCTTCACGTCGTCTGGGGTTTGATGCCCACCGCACTATGCGTGCAGCACAATCGCTGTATGAAGGTATCGAACTTGCTAATGGCGAAATCGTCGGTCTGATTACCTATATGCGTACAGACAGCGTTAATATCGCCAAGCAAGCCCAGGATGAAGCGCTGGATTACATCACGACGAACTTCGGCAAAGAATATGCGCCGGAGAAGCCCCATATGTACAAGACTCGCTCCAAAGCTGCGCAGGAAGCCCACGAAGCGATTCGGCCAACGAGCGTTGTTCGTACACCGCTTGAGCTGAGATCGGCACTGAAATCCGCAGGCCGCGACCTGTTCAAGTTGTATCAGTTGATCTGGGAGCGGTTTGTTGCCAGCCAGATGGCATATGCTGTTTACGATACGGTGCGAGCTGAAATCAAGGCTGGGCTGACCGCTAAAGATATGCCCTACCTGTTCCGGGCATCCGGCAATCGCATTCGGTTCAAGGGTTTCCTGGCGGTATACGAAGAAAGCCGTGACGAAGACGTACCGGATGCGACACCCGATAGTATGCTGCCAGAGCTGCATGAGGATGAAGACCTCAATCTGTTGAATGTGATCCCATTGCAGCACTTTACCCAGCCACCACCACGCTATACAGAGGCGTCGCTGGTACGCACATTGGAAGAAAATGGCATCGGGCGTCCAAGCACCTATGCGCCAACGGTCGCAGTGATTCAAGACCGTGACTATGTGACAAAAGAAGATAAACGGCTGGTGCCGACTGAAACGGGCAAGGTTGTCAGCAAATTACTGGTCGATTTCTTCGACGAGGAAATGGACTACCAGTTCACCGCAAAGCTGGAAGACCAGCTTGATGAAATCGCCCAAGGCGATGTGCAGTGGGTTCCATTCATGCACGACTTCTACGAGCCATTTGTAGAGCGTTTGAAGAATGCACGTACGAATATGCCCAAAATGAAGCAGGAAGAACTCGTGGGGCGTACATGCCCAACTTGCGGCGATGGGGACCTGGTCATCAAATATGGACGCTGGGGCAAGTTCATTGGGTGCAGCAACTACCCTGAATGCCGCCACACGGAGCAGTATCAAGAACTCATTGGTGTGGCCTGCCCTGTCTGTGGTGAGGAGCATGGCGGCGAAGTTGTCGAACTGAAAACGCGCCGAGGCCGGACGTTCTATGGCTGTACACGGTATCCTGAGTGCGAATATCGCTCCTGGAATAAGCCAGGTACTGAGGACGACCAAGAAACCTCGGATGAGCAATCACTCCAAGAAGAAGCATCGTAATCTCATCATTCCAAACATCGACAGGTATCCTTTAAGGGGATACCTGTTTGATTATCGCCCTATCACCTTATTACAATTTGGTTTTGAACAGAATTGCTTTTGCACTGCTGTAGCGCTGCATATATACTGAATAGATGAGATCGCGTATTTGCATTATTTTCAAAATGCCAAATTGCTAGCTTCCCAAATGAAAAATGAGACCTTCCAACGCACATTGAAAGGCTGCGTGATATGAGTTTATTCCGCAGAAACAAAGAAGATGATCGGGCACAAGCCACGCCCATGCCAAAGGCCCAAGCCGAGCCAACTAAGCCCGCATCACAGAGTGAATCCGGCGGCGGCATCCGTCAATGGTTGATCGACTCCTATAACGGCCTTTACAAAGTGCTGCTTGAGCCAAATATGC
The DNA here is from genome assembly GCA_020634165.1 of Anaerolineaceae bacterium. Lineage (GTDB taxonomy): Bacteria > Chloroflexota > Anaerolineae > Aggregatilineales > Phototrophicaceae > Phototrophicus. The sequence continues at coordinate 2,460,659 of JACKCF010000001.1, forward strand.
CCAAATGGAGCACAACGTTTGTGCTCATTATCGGCATTATTATCGGTATGTTCTGGGCGTATCTCGTGGTGCCAATCCAGTGGGCAGGTGGCAACCCCAATCGGCTGAATCAATCGGCACAGGATCAATGGATCAAGATGGCTGCTGTTGGCTACGATCAGCAGAGCTTTTACGATGCCGATCAGGTAAGGATTTTGCTAAATCAGGTTTCTGACCCGATTGCGAGCATTCAGCGCCTGCTAAGTACAGAACAACCCGGAACTGCCGATTACAACGCGCTGGTAGCCCTACAGAATGCTGTCGCAGGCGCGCAAGTTGCTGGCACACCTGCACCTGTCGCCCCAGGATTAGGTGAGCAAGCCGTTCAGCTCGTTGTGCCAATTATTGTGATTGCACTCGTATTCATCATTCTGACTCTGCTATGGCGTCTGCTCATTTACCCGAACCTCGTTCAGCCGCTGCAAGATCGTATCCGTATGGCGCGCGATGCCGAATATGCGCAACAACGGCGGGTACAACAAGCGGCGCTCAAGACAATGCAAGAGCAGCGTCGTCTGGCTGAACAGTTGAAATCAACAGCACAGGATGACGCTGAACTTGGCGCGCCTATTATGCAATCGCTATCGATCTTCAAACGAAATGTGCCCTATGACGATTCCAAGGAAATAGAGCGCAAAATCGTCGGTGGTGGCAGTGAATTCCTGGGCCAGTGTGGTGCGGTGATTGCTGAAGCAGTTTATCCTGATCCCGTTGCTATTGAAGTATGGGTCTTCGATATGGCGACACAGCAGGATGCCAAGAAGGTTTTCATCACGCCACAGGCGAATGGTGATGGCAGCATACGTGCGCGTGTTGGCGCGGAACTGGACGATCCTAACAGCGAGATTGTAGTCGCCCAACCAGGTCAAACGCTCCTTATTGACACCAACTCGCTGCGCCTGAAGGCGATATTGGCAAACGTTGAAATCGGCGTCGATGGCCGATTTGAAAATGCGCAGATACAGCTACAAGCATGGTCGAAGAATGGCTCTACCCTGCCGGCTGTGACACCAACACCAACGATGACAGCGGCACCGATCATGCCACCACCGCAACCGGTGCAATCCGTACCGCCGGCGTATAATCCGCCACCACAGCCACAGCCATATCCGTCAGCGACAGCATTTAATGCACCGCCGCCACAGCCTGCTTCGCCGCCTGCGTGGGAACCGCCAACCCCATCTACGAGTTCACCTGCTTCGCTTGGCTCGCTGTTGGATGGCGATACAGCGCCGATCCCGCCGCAGCCGTTTGGCGGGGTGGACCCGCTGGAGCAAAGGCCGAGGTTTGCACAGAGTAATCCGTTCCAGTCAGCACCATCATCGTTGCAGTATCCTCCAGGCATGGACCTCGAAGATGAGGATGATTATGATGACGACTACGTTGATGACTTTGACGATGATGATGATCCGTTCGGTGATACTGGCAACTTCCGACCAACTATGTCATAGGAACATCACTCTGGCATAAAATGAAAAAGCCCCGATATTGGGGCTTTTTTCTTGGTTAACTTCTGGTGTAGCTACTCGATACTGCTTATTTTGAAAACGACAAAACCGTTAGGAGTTTCTACACGCACTTTGTCGCCCTTTTTGTGACCGATAAGCGCCGACCCGATAGGACTCTTCTGGGAGATGCGACCTTCACGCGGGTTTGCTTCTGCGGCACCAACAATTGTATAGACTTCGTCATCTTCTTCACCGTCTTCGCGTATCTTCACGGTGGAGCCAATACGGACGATGTCACTGGGGCCATCGTTTTCGATAATGACGGCATTCCTGAGGATGGCTTCTACGTGGTTGATACGCGAGTCTAGCAGCGCCATTTGTTCACGTGTGTCGTGATAATCCGCGTTTTCTTTCAAGTCGCCCATTGCTACAGCTTCTTTAAGGCGCTTGGCTAGCTCTGGCCGCTTTACTTCCTTAAGCGTGACAAGCTCGCGCTGAAGTTCTTCCAGGCCTTCTGCGGTTACGTAGGTTACATCGTCTTGCATACCACTTATCCTCACTCGTCAGGTTTGGCATCATTCTTTTCATTATCAGCCAAAAGCTTATGTGTTGACAGGGGCATTGCTTAACATTGATGCCGCCAGTGCATACACATTGCTTTCGTGCAGTTGAATTGCCGCCCCATGCAGAACAATCTTTTCTTTGCCACATGCTTCTACTGGAATGACATCTGCAATTTCATGTGGCGATTTCTTGCCGTTACTAATCGCTCGCTCCACCTGTGTTTTGAGAGCGGACAGATAGTTCAGGTCTTCTTCGAGGCGACCAGGCAATTCACCGCGAAGAATTACCTCGCCGTGTCCCTGGATGATGGTTTCATACGGCTGATGCTGCAAGCGCTGAATAGACCCCACTAACTGGTCAATATTGCCGTCAACAAATGTAGGAAGCGGCATAACTGTATCAGCAGCAAACAACACCTGGGAATCGGCCACCAGACACGTAATCGAATCCTCGCTGTGACCAGGCGACCAAGTAAGTTCAAAGGTCTGGTCGCCAACTGTTAGCGTCATCTGATCGTCGAAAACAGTAGCTGGCAAGACAACTTGAGTATCGGCCAAGTCATTTGAAGATTCCTGCATCGACCTAATGGCATCTCGTCCACGTGTATCCAGCAATTCACGACACAGGCGGTGACTAATGACGTGAGCATCCGGGAAAAAGCATGTACCTAGTGTATGGTCTGCATGATGATGGGTGTTGATGAGATATTTCACGTGCGAACCCAGACGCTGTTCCACGAAACGCTTGATAGCCGCCGTTTCCTCTGGGTACAACAGCGTATCAATCAAAACAGCTCCCGCTTCGGTCATCACCAGACCGGCTGTGACCTGCACATAGAGATCACTGCGGAAGACATGAATAGTATCTGTAACTCGTTCGCGCTGCATAGGCTGAGGCTTCTAAGAAGTCCTGATTACAATGGTTGCCATAAAACGACAAGCGTTCAGTATAGTAACGTCATGGGGATAAATCAAGACAACTGAGAAGCGGTAGCTATCCACGAATTGTTCACGTCTGTTGAGAAAGCCCAGATTTTGTTAAAAATCGGGTTACAATATGTGAAGGTTTATACGATGCAACTGGGGAGTTGACGATGCCCATCAACGCAAAAGTGCAGCCGTCGTTGGCACGCAAGTTACTGATTCCACTTGTACTTCTTTTGTTCCTACTTACAACTTCAATCATACAAGCGCAGCAACCTGTTTTTCGCATTGGTGTATTGGATGATCCTTTAGGCTCCGTGAGCCAGGGCGCACGACTCGCTGTACAGCGACTTAATGCAAGTGGCGGCGTTGTAGGCGCTGACGGCACTGCCTTCCGACTGGAACTTGTGACGCAAGCAACTGACGACCTACAGACTGCTGTCGCCAATATTCAGCAGGCGAGCGTAATTGCTGTGCTTGGCCCAGCCGACAATGGCACAGTGTTGAATAATCTTGGTCTATTGCAGGGCCTGAATGTACCCATCCTGACCACAGCCATTGACGATACGATTATCGCACGCGACACATCCGATCTGATCTTCAGGATTCGGGCGCAGGAGGTCTTGCTCGGACGTGGGCTGGCCAATTACCTCATCGATGAACTAGGCGAATCCAATATCGTCACAGTGCAGATGGATGTTGCCAGTACAGCCGGGGTTGTTGGTTTTACAACCGCCCTGGCCGAACACGGGGTTCGTCCCAGCAGGTCGTATCTATTGGATGACAATACCACCGTGGAAGACCTGGTTGAGCAAATCAGCACGACGAACCCAGGCGTGGTTGTCGTCTATGGACCTCCCGCAACGGCAAGCATCTTATATGGCGAACTCCGCAGCAGTGGCTGGGGTGGACGCTTTGCCTACAATCAAGCTGATTCGACTGAATTCCGTGCGAGTGTGCCTTTTGAGCGGCTTACAGGGGTCATCAGCGTCACTACGTGGTCGTACAGTTCGCCAACACGTGCGAGTGAGCGCTTTGTGCTCGATTATATCGGCGCATATGGCGAAATTCCTGACCCAGTTGCCGCAGCCGCCTACGATGGTATCCGGCTGTTGGCAACAGCCATTGGTAATCCCGGCACACTGACCCAAAATCTAGCAAATCTCGATGCGGTGCGCGGCGTTCAGGGAGAACTGAGCACAAGTGAATTACTTGTCGGCGAACTGAGCAATAATGTCGCTGTGACTGAATTGGGTGCTTTTGGCGCGCCGGAGCTAATTGTTCGATATTCTGGCAATACAATGGTTGTCGATACCGAGGACGAGGAACCGATAGCCACACAGGTTGCGCAAGCAACGTTTACTCCGGCTCCTACCGCGACACCTGATAGCCCGTATCTGATCGTCACACGTGCAGTGCAGAATGTACGTAGTGGTCCAGGCCTCAACTACGATATCATCGGACAGCTACAGGAAGGCGACACGGCACAGGTCATCGGTGCCAATATCGACTTCTCATGGGTGGTTATCTCCTTCCGCGGTGGCCAGGGTTGGCTCTCACGTGGCATTCTCGACCTCTTCGGCAATGTGAATCAAATTCCGATCATTGCGCCACCACCGACGCCAACACCGCCACCTGCGACCGCAACACCGACTGCGGAACCGTTCGCTGATGTTGTCATTGTGGGTGTAACGCCCAACCGTCTGGTGATCGGGCAGCCATTCACGGTGACAGTGACGGTACGTAACCAAGGTGCACTGGCAGCCGGAGGTTTCGCCATCGCTGCAACCTTTGAACCAGGCAGTGTCTATGCCGCTGTGAATTTGCCAGGGCTGGCCCCAGGACAGCAGGCTAATGTCACTCTGACAGGGCTTTTGACAGGTGCGACGGGTCCGAGAAACGTGGTCATCGTTGCCGATCTGAATAATCAGGTCAATGAAGGCATTGCAGGCGAAGCGAATAACGACGACTACATCTACTCATATGTGGCAGATAACAGCACGCTCACGCCAGGTGGTCTGGGTTCAATTACGCTTGCCCCAGGCAGCACCATCAACCTCGATGGCAGCACGGATGACCTGCTCTGGACAGGTACCGATCTGGTGGCGCAGAATGGTGCCCAAATCTACCTGCTGAGTGGGTTCACAAGCCTTGACCAAATTCACTATGATGTCATCAGCACAACGACGAACGCATCGCCGATCAATGTCACGTTATTAACAAATGCGTTTATTGGGTTGCGAACGGATACAGGCAACCAGAAACGTGGTGTTATCCGTGTAGATGGCGCAATTTCTGGAGGCAATCTGACAATCGCTTATCGCGTCTATAACTAATGCTACAAAAAAGAGCGCCCTACAGTAGGGCGCTCTTTTTCTTCTGCTATGTTCTGTTATTCCTCAATGTCGATTTCTACAAATGTCGTCCCACCGTTACGGATTTCGACCGTATCGCGGAAGAGATTACGACCATTCTCATTGCTGACGATTACTTCATATTCGCCAACTGGTAAATCCGGCAACACGAAATTTTCATGCCAGAGTTCGCTGCCATTGACGCGGTCACTACCGTAAGTATAGGTTTCCCAGGTGTGATCCTCGTCGCGAACCAAAATTGTGCGGCCCAGTGCAGCATCTTCGCTATCAGCCGACAGTATTCCGGCGAGTGTGCCAAATTGAGGATACGGTGCAATCCACAGCGCGGGATTGCGGGTACTATGGTAGTCCAAACCCTCTGCTACGCGGACCTCAAAATGCAGATGAGGCCCAATGGCAATGCCACTATCCCCTACTCTGCCGATACGCTCGCCAACAGAGACGGTCTGGCCCGTTTCTACCAGGATTTCCTGTAAATGGCCGTATACCGTAAATAGGGCGTCTTCTATGCCCAGGAACTGGTGCTGAATAACGACGGCATTGCCATAGTAGTTGAGCACAGGACCAATCTGCGTGTCATCATCAAAGCCAGCAAACAACACAATGCCATCGGCCGCAGCTAAGACAGGCGTATAGCGCGGATTGACAAATTCTACGCCCAGATGGACTTCACGTGTTCCAAACTGCGTTCCCCCGTATGGATAGGTCCGGTCGATATAGTCGATACGGTCGGGGTCATCCTTGCGGCTTACAGGGCGACTGAGCCAGTAAGTATCAATGACGGGTCTGGAGGTTGGCGACGGCACTATCGTAGGTGATGAAGCCAATTCAGTGGCTTGAGGCGCAGTACCCTGCACAGTCGTTTCTGTCGGCACTGATGTTTCTGTTATGGGTGGCGTCGGCGAAAAAACAGCAAGCTGGAGCGCCGTTGGGGATGAACGTTGTATGGGCGTTGCACTTGCAGCCAGTGCCGCTGTTGGGAAAGGTGTCACCACGCTGGTGGGCGTTGAACTCGCCTGTTCCGTCGTTGACGGGGTTGATTCCGCTGCGCCCGATGAACAACTCGCGATGAGTAACCCCAGCGCGATGCAAGTGATAATCTTGAGAAGGTGCATATCGTTTGAAGTTGAGATTTCTATGGTTATTCGTCAATTGGATTGCGTGAACTGGTCAGCCCAAGGCGGCGCAGTTCTTCGTCAGTAATGTGGCGTCCATTAAATCGGTCATACAGAGCGCGATTGGCAGTACGATCAACAGTGTAACGCCAACGGCGCCGTCCGACTTCACGCAGGATCGAACGACAATTTGTACAGCGCACCGTCCAGCGAGTCAACGGGATGCCAAGGATACTATCTTTGCGCTCTTCAACTTGCAGATGGCCGCGATGGCAGATGGGGCAAACATCGACCACAAAACCATTGCGATAGCGGCTCGCGACAACTGAACTCCGCAGATACAGTACCACATACAGAATCACCAATAATACGATAAAGCCGCCAACCAACGCCTCTGGCGGGATCGCTGGCCCACCTGGCGCGTCTGAATCGGGCGGCACCTCGACAATCTCCGGCGGCACTTCTGTTTCCGGCAGGATGATTGGGGTCGGGGTATCAGTTTCCGCTGGTGTTTCAGAGGCTGTTGGCGTAGACGTTGGGCTATTCGTCGGAGTTTCCGAAGGCTCCACAGTCGCCAAAGCGGCAACAGCCAATGCTGTCTGTGTGGCATCTTCCGTAGGCGTTGATGACACCGTATTGGTCGGTGTTGCTGTCGCGGTTGGAGTCACAGTTGCTGTTGGCGTATCCGTCATGGATGCAGTTGGTGAAGGCGACAAAGTCGGCGTTTCAGTAGCTGTTGGCGTGGACGTTGGTATTGGCGTCACAGAGGGTTCTTCAGTTGGGCGTTCTGTTAATGTCGGCAGTTCGGTCTCTGTAGACGTTGCTGTTGGAACAGGCGTATCCGTTGGGATCAAAGTATCTTCGGCTGTTGCGGACGCACTTTGACTGACCTCAGTTACTACCTGCGGTACTAGAACTGGCGTTGCTGTATCAGTGGGCGTTGACGTCGGGCTAGACGTGACTGTGGGCGTTTTGGTCGCGGTGGCAGTCGGTGATGATGTTGCCGTTGGTGTGGCTGTAGCCGTTGCTGTTGGCGTTTGGGTCGGCGTGAGTGTATCGGTTGCAGTCGCCGTATTGGTCGATGTCAGCGTCAACGTTGGTGTAGCTGTATCAGTGGGTGTATTTGTTGGTGTGAGCGTGTCCGTCAAAGTCGCTGTCGGCGTGCTGGTTGCTGTCGGTGTTGATGTCGCCGATGGCGTTACAGTCGGGGTATTGCTGGGCGTCGCCGATGCTGTGAAGGTGGCAGTCGGCGTCAGGTCATTGATGTCCACGACAGGCAGGGCATCGATGGCAGCGTCGTCTTCCCAATTGACGAGATAACGCGCGATCCACGCAAAACCGCTGAAACCAAACTGATCCGTGAAGCGGATCATCACCCAGGTGCCATCGTCGCTAAGGGAAACAGGCTCGACCAACTCGCCTGGGAGCATCTGCCCCAGCCGCAGGTAGCCACGTCCTGGGCCAGCGCGGACAAACGCACTGCCACCATTGACATTTACATAGCTTGACGGTGGTGTTGGCGTTGGGAAGAATGGGGTTCTTGTCGCGGGCTGGTCATCAAACGGTGTGACATTTGCCTCTAAAACTGGCAAAGTCGCAGGATCGAAAAGCAAGAATATGAGGTTGCGCTGAACCCAACCATAGCCACGATTATAGGGGATGAGTATCCACTGGCCATCTTCACTAGAGTAAAGCGGGTTGACTTCATCGCCGGACGAGAGCGCACCGACCTCGACATATTGGAGGCCAGGACCGCTACGGACAAAGACACTTTCCGGCAAGACGATGTTGGCTTCTGGAAAGGAAGTATCATCTTGAGCCTGGCTGAATACTGCAATCACAGTGATCAAGCCAAGCAGCAGAATACCTAAAATCGGTATTGTGCGCTTCACAAATCGTTCCTTTTCCAGATCAATCTATCTTGTATGCTATCATGAGCGGCCACTTCGCGCCATTTCAGGGCGCATTCTGTATGATGAACGTCCGTGTCACATAGGGTTCACCATTAAGTAGAATACTGGCAGCCCAATTGCCAGGCTGCAATGGTACATTCCGGTTACTGATCTCCAGGGCAAGGCATTGATACTGCGCAAAGACAGGCGCTACAAAAACGCTCTCGTGCACAAATTGGCCTTCATACAGCCAGTTCACACGGAATTCTGTACCAGCTTCCATATTAAGCGCAACGGCGACCAGATAGATGCTATCGAAATAGCCTACCCAATAGGTGCTATTGTTCTGTTCATCAAAGCAGCGATCTGTTTCACGGATGTGGGCCGTTAATCCCACTTGTTCAAAGCGCATTTCACCATTTGAGAGATCGAACATCTCCAGAGGCATGGCACCGCCATCATTTTGCAGGATGCGGCGTTCTGGAATGCCATTTGTAGAAGCCGCGCTGAGCGTCGCATACAAGGCAAGGTTATAGGCATTAAATTCGGCAGCGGTAGTCATGGCTGCTTCGGCAGTGGCACCAGCCTGGCCTATGGAATCCGTTATCTGTGTGCGCTCAACCGATACTTCAGTGGCATTTGATGCTAACTGGACGCGCATCGTAGCAGGGATATCATCGCCTGCCAGCGAGCTGCACGCAGAAATGACTGTTACCACAAATAGAAAGAAAATGTAGATTTTCGCGCGGATCAAGAGAGTAAGGGTCCATTGGTCTGTTGGGTGTTTGCAGCGTCGAATCATACAACAAAATGGCAAAATTTCGATTACCCAATTGGCCAACAACAATTGTGCGCTTCAGGCACCCATGACCTTGAGTACGATGACATTCAATGATAGACTATGCTGAAGATGCCCCCGTAGCTCAGTGGATAGAGCGCTGGCCTCCGGAGCCAGAAGCACAGGTTCGAGTCCTGTCGGGGGTACCTAACCCTACCCAAAGCGAACGGTTTTCCTGACCTACCAAACAATTCCTCCGTGTGTCGAGGCGCTCAATCAAGTTCTCACCCTCTGAAATAGCATTTAGGTAGGTGAAGGGTGGCAACAACTCCAATGTTTCAATCTTTCCACTCATGTCAATAATAACTTTGCTGACCAACTGTTTTAAGATCTCCCGTTGCTGCTTGGGGCACAACTGCTGATATCGTGTTCCAATTTCACTCAGGATCGCCAGAGCGATATCCAGATCTTCGATATGGGAGCCACTTTCCTGTTTTAATGATTGTAACGCATTTTCGATGCGTTCACGTTCAGCCTGGGCTTCTTGTGCCAGTCTGACATAGATATCATCGTTCATGCCAAGCTGTGTATAACCGCGCCACAGTTTAATCTCTCTGCCCTTCACCCGTTCTAGGGCCTGCTGCAACACTTGCGCTTCCTGCCCTCTCTGACCAATATACTTTGTCACATCTTGCTGGTACACACGCCGTATCTCAGGTATCTGATCTGAATCCACTTGAATACAACTCAGATGACCACCAATCTGATCGTCAACTTGAGCACACCGAAATCGAATTTCACTGCTGCTCAAGCGATAATAAGTGGCACCTTTTTGGGTCCTGGAGGTATTAGGTTTCGAGCAGCGAAGCTTAATCAGATCACCATTCGCCCATCTCAGATGAACCAACCCTTGTAGTAAATAGAAGTTGAGTTTGTTCGGCTGTGGCCGTCGGTTCCGTTTAGCCAAGATTTGCAGACCATGTTCAAACTCATCGGTTGAGACAATCGGTTCCCAGTTGCCCTTCACCGACTTGGGTTTGATATCAGCCCAGGTATTCTCGACCACTACCCATCCTGCGTAAAACCAGTTATGGAAGATGCGTGATAGAGCTTGTCGATTGAACACTTGCCGACCGCGTCGGTTGATACGAATAAAGGGTGTGCCATTTCGCAAGGTATAACCACGGGCTGAAAGGGCTTCACAGATGTCATTAAAGGTGGGGCCATCATGGAGAAGCAAGTCCCAGGCATAGCGCCAGATTTGAGCACGTTGAGGATCAATCTCGACCCATCGTCGGTAGCGATTGTGCTCCAAATTATCTGACCGATCTATCGAATCGATACGAGACTCGCGATTAGCATAACCATCCGGTGCTTTCCATGGCCAGTTACCTTGTAGCAGCTTGGACAACATACCATATTTGACACGCCGACCAATAACTGCTGATTCGCGTCTTGCCATGCCGAACAGAATGTTCAGATACAGGCGATCATCCTCATGAGCGGGATCTAAGTCAGGATGTGCGGCAAAACGTACATGAATGCCTATCTCAGTCATCTCGTCAATCGCTCGCAGTGCTTCTACATCGTCGCGACCAAAACGATCTGGAGTTGACGAGAAGATATGAGAGAATGCTCCTTTGCGAGCTTGCCTGAGCATGTCCTGATAGGAACTTCGATCTGCCGATGTACCGCTGTAATTGTCGATGTACTCACGCCTGAAAGGAATACCTTCATATAATTTCAGCATGCGCTGCACATCGCGTCGCTGACCATCTTGAGATCGCTGTGGTGCCTGCACCTCTTCTGTGCTGGTCCGCAAGTAAATCACATAGCCTGATTGGGTGACGATCTGCCGCTGTTTGCGTCCCATTTCTTATTTACCGTAAAAACTCATCTTACTGATTGAGCCACTAGTGTAGTATGTTTTCTGACACATCTCGCTTTTCATCCGATTGCCCCAGGAGTGGGTGTTTCAATTCGTTTATGCCAATACAATCAATAGTCCCTAATGCTGACCGCGCGTGATTATATGAGCGAGGCACAGAGTCATTGACACAGAGCAATTCAGCGAGCGAAAAAACGCGCTTTATAGCAGATTGGGTAGAATAGGTACTAGAAGGCAATGGATCCATAGTATATCAATTCAGTTATCAATGAGATGATTCTGTACACTATAAGTCAATATAGTACATTATTTCGTGATAATCAACTCGATTGACAACTTGGCAACAAATGTGACAGGATTATAATATTAGTAGCAATATCAATTTCTGGCAGGTAAGGTGGATAAGAAGCAGGAGCACAGTATGCCACACAAGAGCAACAAGCGGGCTGATGGCACGAACGGATATGACAAGCAGGAAGCAAAAAAGCAATTGGGCTTACGAGTGAAGCGCGCTCGTATGGATATAGATCTCAAGCAGGACGAACTGGCTGAATTGATGGGGATAAGTCAGGCAGTTGTTTCCAATGTCGAGAATGGTCTCACAACCATCGATGTGCCTGATCTACCTCGTTGGGCTGCAGTACTTAACAAACCCATCATGTACTTTTACGAAGACGAAGGCATCTACTGGCAGCACAAGGCGCTCGATATCCTGAGGATGTTTCCAGAGGAGCGGATTGAGTTTGTACTGCATCTGCTCAAAAACATGGCAATTAGCATGCATGAGCTCCATGGTTAGGTTTATACAATGCCGCTAAAAAGAAACCATTATTGAGAAAGCAACCTTTCACCCCTGATCTATGCTCTCACAACATCGGTAGATGTGGAACCATAGAAACTTTTAGAAAACTCTTATGAACTGAAAAAGTACACACCTGTTGATGTCTAATGTTAATGCGTAGCATCATGCAAAGTTCGAAAGCCTCATACAGGGTCGATAGGACAAATGGCTATTGGGATGCTTGCCAATGATTTTTTCTTTGATCTCTCTGGCTATCTGTTGGCTCATTATGCTTTGTTTCCTTTCTCTCAGCCGTGACCACTGGATTCCGCCCCACAATTTATGAGACACAGTTTTCGAGTTTAGAATTCTTGTCAATATATTGTTGTGCTCAAACGAGAACTACGATATACTACGCAAAACGATTTGCAAAACGATTTGCATATTAGAGATAGTTTTCTGGAATCATTCTTTTGACTACCATTAAGCGCGTTGCACAGCATGCTGGCGTTTCAATCACTTCTGTATCCCATGCTATCAATCACCCCAATCGGGTATCTGATACTATGCGTCGCCGGGTTGAAAAAGCGATTGAAGAACTGGGATACCATCCAAATCCGGCAGCACAAAACTTGCGTACAGGGCGTACAAACCTCATTGCTCTGTTAATTCCTGATATCTGTAATCCTTTTTATCCTGAGCTTGTCCAGGTTATCCAGACGCAGGTCAGTCGTGTCGGCTTAGACACGCTGATTTTCAACACGGATGTTCCTGGCAACTTATCTGGTACACATATGACTGAATATCTCAGTCAAATTGGGCAGAATCGCTTCGATGGCGTCATTGTTGCCAGTGAAGCGCTAGTAGGTCACGAACATGTGCTAGAGGATCTAGATTTGCCTGCTGTTTACATTGGGCACCTGAGTGAGCCGATAATTGACAACGTGACTATTGATGACTTTGCTGCTGCTTATATGGCAACAGAATATCTGATCAAAAAAGGGCATCAACGCATTGCACACATTAGCGGCGAACCCAAATTTTTCGCTGGCAAACAACGGCAGCAAGGTTACGAAAAGGCCTTATTAGATCACGATTTGGCGGTGTATCCGAACTATATCTACGCAGGAACATTCTTGCGTCCAGCAGGTAGAGAAGGCATACGCGTACTGCTGACGCAGCCAGCGCCACCAACAGCAGTCTTCATTGCAAACTCACAAATGGCTATCGGCGCCCTGGCGACTTTATCCGATATGGGTAAGCAGGTGCCAGAGGATATTGCTATTGTCACATTTGACGATATAGCAGAAATGGAGGATATCCGCCCGACACTCACAACCATTGATTACAGTCCGCGTCTGATCGCTCATCATGCGATCCAACTACTATTTGAGAGGCTGGAGGGGACAACACCAGATCCACCACGATCAATTCGTGTCCCCTTTTCACTCCTGAAGCGAAACTCCGCGTAGCAGTACGAAACCAGCCTAAAAATAATAACGCTTCAGGACAGGATAACAAGAATGAATCTGTGCCCAATAAGGAGGAGCTATTGAAATAAGTTATTTGATCCTGAACGAAGCAGCTTTAGACAAAACGTTTCTTTAAGGAGAAGCAACTATGAAAAACAAGTTGTCACGATTTCGATTTGTTACCTACCTTGTTGTCTTCGCGCTATTGCTGGTGACGGCGATTAACATTGTCGCGCAAGACATACCCGATGTCCCTCGTGAGCGAACACTGATATTTGAGAACATCAGCCAGCGCGTCACCACACCGGATAACTACAATCCGCTTCTAAACGGCTCCCTGAAGCATGCTGGCCTTCAGCAAGTCGGATTTGAATCGTTGTTTTACTATAATTATGAAACGGGCGAGATTATTCCCTGGCTAGCCGAAAGCTTCGAATACAACGACGATTTCACCGAAGTAACGATCAAACTGCGTGAGGGTGCCATGTGGAGTGACGGCGAAGCCTTTAACGCTGACGATGTCGTCTTCACGATTAACTTGTTGATTGCAAATGCGCCTGAACTATCATTCTCGAATGACCATGCGAGTTTCGTACAAAACATTGAAGCTGTGGATGACTTGACGGTCAAAATCACCTTAAAAGGTCCAAATCCGCGTTATATTTTCGATGTTTTCGCGGTGCGTATTTACAATTCCACATATATCGTTCCAGAGCACATCTTTGCTGATATTGATCCCTCGACTTTCTTGAATTTTGATCTTGAGCAGGGCTGGCCCGTCACCACCGGACCATATCAGTTGGTTATTTCCAATCAGACCGAAACCGTATGGGATCGGCGTGAGACATGGTGGGCAGCAGAAACTGGTTTCCAAGAAATGCCTGAACCTGAACGGGTGATTTTCCTAACAGCAGGTAGTGAGGAACGCCGTGCTGCTATGGCCATCAACAATGAGTTGGATACGCTCTGGTTGATGGGGCGTAGCACGTTTGAAACCGTAACAGCACAAAACCCCGATGTAGAGAGTTGGTTCCCGGAACCCCCTTATGCTTACCTCGACCCATGCCCACGCTATCTCGTCGTCAATAATATGGTTGCGCCGTTTGACAATCCTGATCTACGCTGGGCAGTCAGCTACGCCATTGACCGTGACGTTCTGGTAGACATCGCATGGGAAGGTCTGACGACAACATCCGAATGGCTGCTGCCAGACTATGCACCGCTACAACCCTATATGGATAGCATTGCTGATCTGTTGCAGGACTATCCGCCACTGGAATACAACCTGGATCGGGTCGATGAGATCATGACGGCCAATGGTTATACGAAGGACGACGTTGGCCTGTGGGTGGATGCAAATGGCAATCGCGTCGAAATGGACCTCGTTGTTCGTCAAGGCGAAGCCTTCCAAGTGAAGATGGTACCCGTACTGGCCGAATTGCTGCAGCGGGCAGGCTTTGACGCCAGTTTCAAGCTACAGGATATTGGTGCCTTTACCGAAACGTTGAATTCAGGCCGTGCCAATGCCTGGATTGATGTGTCCTGTGGTAGTGTGCGCGATCCATATCGTACGATGGATAACTTCCACAGCCGTCATGCACCCGCAATCGGTGAAACGGCAACTGGCGCTCGTTCACGATGGATCAACGAAGATTACGATGTCATTGTCGATGAGATGGCGCGCACAGGGGTTGATGACCCGCGATTGCAAGAATTGTTCCACGACGCTATGGCAATCTGGCTGCCTGAGCTGCCAGCCATGCCACTGACCCAAGCGTCTCTGCTTTCCTCATTTAATAATCACTACTGGACTAACTGGCCAACGGTCGATAACAACTACATTCACCCAGGTCACTGGTGGTCAACGGCACTCCTGCTTGTCACAGCGGTAGAGCCCGCTCAATAAATCAACTTCGCTTTTGGTGTGTCCGATACGTGTGTATCGGACACACGTTGTTGAATCGCTTTTTATTCGGAGATTCCTACTATGCCTTATTTCGTGCGGCGCTTGATCATGTTTGTTGTTGTCGTGATTTTCGCTGCGACGCTCAATTTTATCATCCCAAGGTTGGCACCTGGCGATCCGATTTCTTCTGTTCTTGAAGAACTACGGGCACGTGGTCAAACGGTACAGGCAGAGGACGATATTGTCGCAGTCTATCGTGAACGCTTTGGGTTGGATAAACCCCTGCACGAGCAATACATCAGCTATCTGGTCAATACCTTGCAATTTGATCTAGGGTATTCGATCAGCTACTTCCCGCAAACAGTAGAATCAGCATTGCTTAACGCACTCCCGTGGACAATTGGCTTGTTAGCAGTTTCTACGTTTATGGCCTTTGCCCTGGGTACCTTGCTGGGGGCGCTGCTGGCATGGCCACGTGCTCCTCAATTCCTCCAAGGGCTGATTCCCTTGTTCATGCTATTAAGTGCGATTCCATACTATCTGCTTGCACTATTGCTGATGTACGTCTTTGGATTCTTATTAAAGGTGCTCCCGCTTGGTGGTGCCTATACATCTGCAACCGTGCCCTCCCTGAGCTTGCCCTTTATCCTCGACGTCATCAAACACGGCATTTTGCCTGGCCTGTCAATTACCTTGGCGGGACTGGGCTTTTGGGCATTGGGGATGCGCGGAACGATGGTGACAATTCAGGGCGAAGACTACCTGACACTGGCAGAAGCAAAAGGCCTACGCGACCGACGCATCTTTTTTGGCTATGCCGTTCGGAACGCCTTACTCCCACAAATTACGGCACTGGCGATCGCACTAGGGAGTGTCGCCTCTGGGGCTGTATTGGTCGAAGTTGTATTCAACTATCCAGGCGTCGGTTGGCTACTCTACAACGCCTTGCGAAGCTCAGACTATTACTTGATCCAGGGCGTGGCATTTTTCCTCGTGTTGACGGTAGCATTGGCGGTCCTTGTTGTAGACCTGATTTACCCGCTTCTCGACCCGCGAATTGTCCGCTAGCTGTTAGGACGAGACAAAACTTATGATACGTAAAAACATAATTCAACGAGTTGCCCACAGCGCCACCTATATGCTTAGAAATCCCAAATTGCTACTCGGATTTAGCCTACTTGTCTTCCTGCTGCTGATCGGTATAGCTGGCCCCTTGTTTGTAGATACAGAAAAAGCACGTCCAATTTCAGTACCATCCAACATGCCACCATCAGCAGAATACCCGCTCGGAACGGATAGCGGTGGGCGCGATATTCTCGCAGTCATCGTTGTGGGCACACCTCAGACATTGCGCATGGGCGTACTCGCAGGGTTCTTCGGCGTATTGCTAGGTACGATGCTGGGTTTGTTTGCAGGCTTCTACGGTGGCTATATAGACCTGATTATCAGTGGATTAACCGATACCATGCTGACGATCCCGCCGCTAGCCGTGCTGCTAGTCGTTGCGGCCTCTGTGCGCTCTGTTAGTGTAGATACGATGGCGATAATTATCGCGGCACTATCATGGATGTTCCCAGCGCGCACCATCCGCGCACAGGTGTTGTCCCTCAAAGAGCAACCCTATATATCAATGGCCCGGTTAGGTGGACTCGGTAACTTTCGCATCATCATTGAAGAGATTCTTCCGAATATATTGCCGCTGGCCGCTGCCAGTTTCGTCGGCGCAACGTCCGGTGCGATTTTGGCAGGCATTGGGCTAGAAGTACTGGGGCTTGGGCCACAGCGTGCCCCGACATTGGGTATGACCATTTATTGGGCACTGCTCTACTCTGCACTCATACGCGGCATGTGGTGGTGGTGGCTACCACCAATCTTGATTCTGATTATCTTGTTTGTTGGTCTATTCCTGACAAGTGCAGCGCTTGATGAATATGTGAACCCCAGACTGAGGAGCAAAAGATGACACAAGACGTTTCACTTCAGGTTAACAATTTGCGGGTTCACTACCATACCCAAGATCAAGCTGTCAAAGCTGTCGATGATGTTACGTTTTCGCTGTATGCTGGTGAGAGGTTGGGTATTGTGGGCGAATCGGGGTCGGGTAAATCGACTCTGGCACTGGCGCTCATGCGTCTACATAAACCACCTGCGAAAATTGAAGGTGGCGAAGTCATATTAGGTGAAACAGACATTCTCAAGGTCAATCGTGAGCAGATGCGACAGGTCAGGTGGAGCGAAATCTCGTTTATTCCACAAGGCTCCATGAATTCGTTGAACCCCGTGATGAAGATCAAGCATCAAATGTCGGATGCGATCAAAGCACACCAACAGGGATGGACTCAACAAAAAATCTCGGATCGCATTAGCGACTTGCTGGGCCGGGTTGGGCTGTCTAATAGCATCGCAGATATGTATCCTCACGAACTAAGTGGTGGTATGAAGCAACGTGTCTGCATTGCCCTTGCGATTGTACTCGAGCCGCGTGCTATCATCGCTGACGAACCGACCAGTGCGTTGGATGTGGTCGTTCAACGAGTCGTCATCCAGACCCTTAACGACATTCAACAGCAGCTCAATGCAGCCATGATTATCATTGGTCATGATATGGGTTTGATGGCGCAGTCCGTAGATCGTTTAGCTGTGATGTATGCTGGCAAAATGGTTGACGTTTCGCCGGTATCGTCGTTTTTCAATGATCCGTTACATCCCTATAGTCAGCTGTTGATTTCCTCGTTGCCGTCTCCAGATGAAAAGCGCGAGCTAACAGGCATCCCGGGCATGCAGCCCTCCTTACTTGATCTGCCGTCAGGCTGTGCATTCCATCCGCGCTGCCCAATAGCCGTCGAAAAATGCAGACAACAAATCCCACCTCTGCGCCAAATCGAGGAATCTCGCCGTACCGCCTGCCACCTTGTTGAGGAAAAATTACGATGAATAATGACAACTTGCTTAGGCTGGACAATGTAACGATGGCGTTCAGCGGGAAGTCACGTAATCAAGATACGATAATTGCTGCGGAAGATGTATCTCTGTCTATCCCAGCGCATAAGCCCTCAGTTACCACAATTGCTGGCGAAAGTGGCAGTGGCAAAACAACGCTCGCCCGAATGGCGCTAGGGATCATCAAGCCAACAAGCGGACGTGTAATCTACAATGGTCAGGACATCTGGCAAATGTCACCTGATCAACGCAAAGCCTATCGACGTGAGGTCCAGGCGATCTTCCAAGACCCATTTGCGGTTTTCAATCCGTTTTACACAATTGATCGTTTACTACGTACACCGATTCGGATGTTCAATCTGGCGCGTAACCGCACTCATGCAAGAGATATGATCGTAAATGCGCTTGAAAAAGTCGGACTACGTGCTGACGAAGTGCTCGGACGCTATCCCCATCAACTAAGCGGCGGCCAACGCCAGCGTATTGTTGTCGCCCGCAGCCTGTTGTTGCAACCCAGGCTAATCGTGGCAGATGAGCCAGTATCGATGATTGATGCTTCCCTACGTGCAAATATTCTCACTAAGCTGAAGGAACTCCGGGATGACTTCAGCATATCGCTGCTGTATATCACGCATGACCTGGCAACGGCACATCAGATTAGTGACAAGCTGCTGATTATGTATCGTGGACGGCTGGTGGAAGGGGGTGATGCTACCAGCGTAATTCAGCAGCCTCAGCACCCCTATACGCAACTATTGGTCAGCTCTATTCCTCGTCCAGCCCCCGAAAAACCGTGGCAAGGGCGCATCACGATTCCTGTTGAGGAACTCGCCGTGAAAAGCGATCGAAACGGGTGTCTATTTCGGCATCGTTGCCCGCATGCGATGCCTGAGTGCGCGCAGCACACACCACCCTATTACAGAGGTAATGCCGGGCAATCCGTTGCGTGCATCCTGCATAAGGAAAATGGGATAGCAGTCAATCAGGCGGGGCAAATCACCGTTTCGCAGTAAATTGCTTGAACCCTACATTTGGGATCATTACATACAGATTGCATACAGTAAGGAAGATAAATGACTGAATTCAATGGGTTGGGCCTACACTTGGGCAATATCTCGCGGCTATCGAAGGCAAAAAGCCGTTCCATCAGTGCTGAGAATTTCACTGGTGAGAAGGGTAAAGGCGGTATGGCAACCGAAGGGACAGGGGCTCGCGCAGCACGGGATCTGGGACATGGCTGGAAAATCTCTCCCAGCGTGAATATCAAAGCGGGTGAAACCTTTACTTTGGCAGAAATTGATGGCCCTGGTGCGATCCAACAAATCTGGATGACGCCTACCGGGAATTGGCGCTTCACTATTTTGCGTATCTACTGGGATGACGCAGAACATCCATCAGTGGAGTGCCCTGTCGGTGACTTCTTTGCGTCGGGTTGGGGGGAGTTTGCCCAGTTAAGTTCGTTGCCGATCTGTGTCAATCCTGGAAGTGCATTTAACTCCTACTGGGAAATGCCATTTCGCAAGGCATGTCGTATCACCATGACCAATATCGCGGATCACGATATGACACTCTACTATCAAGTTAACTATACGCTGACAGATGTCCCCGATGATGCTGCCTACTTCCATGCCCAATTTCGTCGTGTAAACCCGACCCCCTACAAAGAAGTCTATAGGATCCTGGATGGCGTGAAAGGTCGTGGTCATTATGTTGGTACTTATGTCGCTTGGGGCTCAAATAATAACCTGTGGTGGGGAGAAGGAGAGGTCAAGTTCTATATGGATGGTGACCAATACCCGACAATTTGCGGTACTGGGACAGAGGACTATTTTTGTGGCTCATACAATTTTGACCCTGCGCCAAAACATGATAAAGGATATGTCACCTACACCACGCCCTATGCCGGGTTCCACCAGGTGATACGACCGAACTCCGACTATCGTACACAGTTACGTATGGGTATGTATCGGTGGCATATTATGGATCCTATCCGCTTTGAAGAAGACATCAAGGTAACCATGCAGGCACTTGGTTGGGGATATAACGGACGTCACCTTCCGCTACGTGATGACATCGCTTCGGTAGCTTATTGGTATCAAACACTGCCTCATGAACCATTTCCAAAATTACCTGATAGGGATCAACTGCTAATCATATAGCTCTTGTGAGACAAATTTTCTCTAAAAAAGGACTTCACGTTTGGGGTACTTGACAGGTATCCCTTTCTAGTAATCTTCTGCTTTACTCTAGTTGAATGAGCTTTCTAGTGTTTGGCGTCAAAACCGCGTGGACAAGATAGCAGTGTAAACTAGTGGAGACTTTCACCCCAATCGATTGAGAAAAAGGAGACGAAAATGCACCAGCTTTACTATCAACCACATGGTTTTTGGTTTGGAGACTGTATGCCATTTTACCATGATGGAATGTTTTATCTTTATCATCAGCGTGACAACCGAAATCCTGCTCCGTTCGGTGAACCATTCGGATGGGCTTTGGCATGTACAACTGATTTTGTTAAGTATGATGATTTTGGTGAAGTACTCCCAAGAGGCGGAGATGATGCTCAGGATCAGTTCATATTTGCCGGAAGCGTATTCGAGGCACAAGGCATGTTCTATGCGTTTTACACCGGATACAACCGCGATTACCCAAAGCAGGGCAAAGCGTCTCAAGTACTGATGATTGCCACAAGCTCCGATTTAATCAACTGGGAAAAGACTTCTGAAAAACTGGTCATCCCGCAGACTGGATATGATCCAAATGACTGGCGTGATCCCTATGTGTTTTGGAATCCGGATGGTCAGGAATACGTTATGATATTGGGGGCAAGAAAACTGGATGGTCAGAAAGTCCGAACAGGATGCACCGTCTATTTCACGTCCACAGATCTAAAAAATTGGGATTTCAAAGGTGATTTTTGGGCACCCAAATTATTCTCTATGCACGAGATGCCTGACACATTCAAGATGGGAGATACCTGGTATTTGCTAACAACGGAATATAGCGATAAATGTAAAACCAATTATCGTATGAGTACCTCGTTGGATGGTCCATGGCAGGCTCCGGTTGATGATGCTTTTGACAGTAGAGCCTACTATGCCGCACGATCCTTCTCTGATGGAGAGAAACGATACTTGTTTGGATGGGTTCCGACGAAAGAGAATGATGATGATTTGTCCAATTGGCAATGGGGTGGAACTCTAGTTGTTCATGAAGTCTTTCAGCGTGAAGATAAGACGTTAGGTGTAAAAGCTCCCGAGGGCGTAACTAATGTTTTTGCACATCGGGAACAACTTATTGATACATCGGTGACATTGAAGTCCCAAGACTCCTGCGCTGAAACTTACCTTAATAAAAACACAGGAGATCTCTTTAAATTCGAAGTTGATATCGAGTTTACTCCTGATACACGGGCTTTTGGCATTCGTCTTTTTGAGGATGAATCATCTGGTGATGCATACGATTTTAGCTTCCAGATCGGTGAAAATCGCGTGAACTTCGACAGATCACCTAATCAGCCCTGGTTCCGATATATGGACAAAGGGCTGGAGCGACCACTACAACTTGAAGCAGACCGCACATATCATATCCAGATTATTGTCGATGATACCATCGCGACGTTGTATGTTGATGGTGTTGCTCTAAACACTCGTATGTATACAAAAACAGGACAAGCACTTGCTATTTACGTTGTTGATGGCAACCTCAGACTGGACAATGCTGTGCTCGAAACAGGCTTGAAATGACCCTGTTTAAGTCATTGTACGTCGTCAGACTCTTTCGGACCCCAAAAGATATGGAGAGAAAAATAGCATTTTAAGCGCAAATTATCTCTTTAGTCTGCCTTATTTTGCTGTCAAATTTGGTTTGACGACATGCAGTTGCGAAACGAGCAGTTTTTACTACATATAAGCCCCGATTGCTGAAGTGATAAGCTTAGTTATTCGACCATGCAAGAATCACGAATTTAAGCTTGAATTGATTGTCAGCTGGTCTCGTACCCCTTGATTGATATACGAGTTGTTCCATTTCTGGCAGAAATTTCCCGTTGTTCTGTTTTTGTAGGACGCCCGATTCCAGCGGCAACTACCTCTCCAAAATCTCTAGGGGCAAAACCTTGGCCTGTCTTCATCAACTGCTGAATATGAAGATATGTGATGATTTGGATCTTTAAGTAGCAGTAGATACGTTCATTGTCATTATTGGTCGAACCAAGAAGAACTATAATATTTTCGCCATTATCCACTTGGAATTCAGGGAATAAGACTTGTGAATCCTGCCAGGTGGTAAATCGTTCGGTTGATTTGTGTATCCAACTGTTGTCCATATCTGACACAAATTCCTTCTAATATGAATTCAGACTCCTGGTAACTAAAGTTGACTTCTATCTACTATTATTTATGATTTGTTTTGATTTTTCGAAAATCCACTCATATCCTGTCAAGTACCCCAAACGTGAAGACCGTTGTCTGAGAACATTTTGGCAGCAAAAACAGCGGGTGGCATCTTGAGAGCGGTGTGGATACGATGATGGTTGTAGTAATGGGTATGGCGATAGATCGCCTCGATCATCTCGCCGGGAGAGTCAAAGCGATTGAGGTCCCCCAGTTCATGTTTGAAGCGGCCAAAGAACGATTCGATGTAGCCGTTCTGCCAGGGAGAAGCGACATCACTGACCGAAACCAGAATGTCGCGCTGCTCCAGATAGTCGGTACAACGTTGTGCCATAAACTCATTACCCTGATCGGAATGGAAGACTTGCGGCTGGTATCCGGTCGCCAGAGCTTGCCGTAGGGTGGCTAAAACCAGATGGCTATCATGGCGTTTGCCCATGCGCTGAGCGATGATCTGGCGGGTGAAGAGATCTTCGATGGTGGCAATATACCAGAGGGTGCCACGATACAAAATACGGCTCAGATCGCTACACCACACCTGATGGGGTCGCGTCACTGTCCGGTTTTTCAGCAGATTTTTGTAGCTGTGCTGGGATGTTGAAACGGTGCTATAGCGTTTGACACGTCGTCTGGGCGGTTTCAGCTTGAATTTCGCCATGACCCGCTGCGCTCGTTTGTGATTGATTTTCAGATGCAGCGCCACTCGACGATGACCGTAAGCGGGATGCTCATGATGAACCGCTTCGATCTGCGCTTTGAGGGCAAGATCTTTGGCAGGCTGCCTGAGCTGCCGATAGATGTTCTTGCGGCTGATGCCCAGGGCGTCGGCACAGACTGACTTCAGCTTGCTTCGGCGGACTATCTCGACTTTTTTTGCTGGTGCATGTTCAGCGTCAACTCGCCAATGAGCCGCTTCAGTTCTTCGTTCTCGCGTTTGAGTTTGTTGTATTCCAGAACGGATACCACGGCTTCACCGCTGGCTTGACGCAGCCAGCCGTAGATTGACTTGGCACTCACACCGTACTGCTCAGCCAGATCAGCCACACGCTCGCCTGCCTGCACCTTGCTCAGAATTTCCTCTTTGATCTCTTTGGGAATGCGTCGACTCATTGGATCGGCCCTTCTAGTCAGCATTTTTCTCAGACTCTTGTCTTAGTTTATGGGGTACCGATCAAAATCGCCCGCGCCCTGAGCGCGAAGACCGTCTTCACCACCGGCCTGATGACCAATGATGTGCTCTATATGCATCAGGAGGGCGTCAAGCAGACGGTAGTCGGCTTTCGCAAACGCCAGCGCACAGGCATCTGGCTGGAAGGCAGCGACGAACCCCTGCGTGTTCCTCTGCCCGATCTTGTGCTGATCGGCACGACCACCAATGGACAATCCCCTGACTATAGTCTCTATGCCATGAAAGGCCGCCCATCCACGCTGGATGCACCGCTGTTCCATGCGCCGATGCCCAATGTGTTTCAGAGTGGTGGCATCTGCTGGGGCAACATTCGGCTGGGAGCGATTCAAGGCACATCGCTGGCGCAGGACTGGCACACGCTGCTCGGCACGCGCTTCGGCTCGCACGCGGTATCCGGCAAATGCAAGTCCCATCCCGATGATGTTCGCAAGATGCTGATCGACCTCAACGCCAATCAGCGACGTCGAGTCTATCCCAAATCCGAACTCATCCCTGCCAACAAATCACTGGCTCAAATTCTGGGCATCGAGGAGGAAAGCGCATGAAAATCTACACCTTCGATCCGTTTTTGCATCCGAAAGAGATTGTGCTGGTGGGATGTGGCGGAACAGGTAGCCAGCTTGCGCGAGCTGTCGCACGACTGGTGTACAGCATGAAAGCCGCTGGTCAATCTGTGCCGAAGGTGCGCTTCATTGATCCCGACGTAGTTGAGCCAGCCAACATCGGTCGCCAGTTGTTCACCCAGGCCGAAGTGGGCCTGCACAAGGCCGAGGCGCTGGCAAGGCGCTTAAACTACAGTCTGGGACTCGCCATCGAATGGCACAACGAGGCTTTCAATCCAGTTCGCCATCTGGATCGTTATTCGGGAACAATTCTGCTGGGAGCGGTGGATAATCATCTCGCACGTCGTGCGCTGGCCCATGCCGAACGAGCGCTGTGGATTGACTGCGGCAATCATCGCAATGGCGGGCAGGTTGTGATCGGCAACACCGATGACCGTGAAGCCGTGCTGAGTGGGCTGGATGCTGTTGGCGATGTCACGCGCCACCTGCCGAATGCCGCCTTGCTCTATCCCGAACTACTCCAGCCTGATGAGAATGAACCTGCCGCCGACCTATCCTGCGCGGAACTGGCTCAGCAGGGGGAACAAGGTGTGCTCATCAATTGCTTCATCGCCAACATCGCTGCCGAGTACCTGCGGAAGCTACTCCAGCGTGAACCGATTACCACGTATCAGACAATCTTTTCTGGTGATGTGCTCTCCATGCGAAGCACGCCAATTACGGAAGAGAATCTTTATCTTGCATAAATTGCCAGAACGATCTCAAGAAGCATAATTTCTATTATAGACATTGTTATAATTGATCAAAATTGCCCGCAAAATACTGCCTGATTTTGTCATGTGTAAATATGTAACCATCTACACCAACACGCCTCATGACGCCTTTTTTCACTAGTTCGTCAAGCATATGAAGAAATTCTAATTCCGCAAATTCAGCAGCTTTTTTTGCTCGACGATGTTCCTCAACAAGCTCCATTACGCTCTTTACAACACCTTTGCCTATTTCCGCACCAATCACTCCTAGTCCAAGTAATGTTGCAAGGTCATTGCCATTCATTCCTCGAATATCATCTTTGCTCTTAAGGACTTCCTTTCCCTTTTTAAGAGCTGGAAGTACATGTCTCCCATTCATAATTGCAAAATGTGGATGTTTTTCTGCAACTTTCTGGCTTGAGGCCGTTAAATTACGCCCGACGGTTTCAGAAAATGATCCTCCAAAAGTATTTTTGATTCTATGGAGATAAAAAATACTTGCCCCCTTTTCGACAAGCGCATCAGCAAGCCGACGTACTGCATAAAGTGGCATACGAAGTTTTCGTTTGATATAAAAATCAAGGATATGCTTTTTGCGCTGTGAGAGGTTAGTTGCTACACCCATTTCGTCTCTTGAAGCACCACGATACGCTTTTATAAGCATTCCTAACCAAAATGGGCTCTTGATTAGGTCGTGCGAAAGTTCCTCTTCCTTTAACATCTCAACAAGTGAATGTGCATTTATTTCTGAAAGAAAATTTAATGCACTGTCTAATGACAGCGCACCTACTACAATAGAATGATCGAAATGCAGAGATTTATTAAGTCTGCTATGTACAAACTCATATTCTGCTGTTCGACTACAGATTACAATGCGATGCTTACCATACAAGTCAACAGCACAAATTCTGTTAATTTCATTAACACACCTTGCACGATATTTTTCTCTTACTTCATCGAATCCATCCAGACATATAATCAGTTTACCGGTCTTTACCCACTCTGTCGCAATTTCTTTTAGTACACCATATTCGGTAGTAATCTCCCTGATAATCCACGCGCTCATGGGTAAATGAAATTTACTACCTTCTACCTTAAGTTGGTTCAACCTATTTTTATCTACTTTATCAATGTCCCATTCTTGCAGTTCCTTGCGTGTCACCAAATAGCTCGACCACGAGTCCAGTTTTAAGATTACAGGTAATTGTTTTTCATCTTCGGCTTTGGCCACTTCAATCAATTTTTGTGCTAGAAGCAAAAGCATAGTAGTCTTGCCTGAACCGGGTTCACCAAGAATAAGTAGTCGATTATAGCTATCTAGGAGGTCTGCCAAATCTTGAGATGAGGGAGCAGAAACCCTGTCTTTTGTATAAAGATTTGCAACCGGAGATGGCTGAAGAGGCAAATCAATTGCCGTGCTTTCTAAAGAAGGATTTAAGAAATTTTCGATCCAAAAACTCTCAATACGTGTTAAAAATTGCAAGGCGTTATGATCTACAAAACTTTTGTTGTGACGAGACGAATCATTATGGTATTTGTTTATTACAACATCACCCAGATGGATCCCGAAATTGATGTTTTCGCCACTAATATTTTCTGCGCTAATGTGATTATCAGACATCTGATGTCCTAAAAAGCATCGAACAACTATGTGCCAATTTGAAGAAGAACCTTGGCAATTTGTGCAACAATTGGGGATACTGCAAGCAGATTTTGAGCAGCCTGCTTCAATGAGTCACCAGTAATCTTAAGTGCAGTGCGGTTGGGTGGTTCTTTCATTGCTTGTGCTGCGGCTTGTTGTGCAAATAAAGCAATTGTTTCAACTTCATCATTATGTTGTTCTTGAAGAATTTGCAATTCATTTTGTAGTTTCTCAAGCAGGTCGAACAGATGCCTTTTTGTATCATCCGTGGCTTGGTCACGGATAATACCGTAGTTAACCGTAACATTGCCGTGCTGAGTTCCAAAGTTGATATTGCCACCAGATATGTTGCTATATGAGTTGTTTGCACTATCTTTAGAGTTGTCACTCATTTATTTGTGCTCCATTTAAGATATAGTTGAATTTTATTTTATGAGTTCGTATATTGCAAACTTATTCACCAATCATCCCGATTCTAAATCGAAGAGTTCTAGTTTCGAGTTGTTGTATTAGTTCAGGGGCATCTGAGAGCGTGTATCGAGTGGCATCAGACGCCTGCCTATGTGCGTGATCTTGCAAGACGAAAAGGTGTGCCGCTGCATGTTGTGAGATGGACTCACGGTGAACTGATTGATCGTATCTGGCAGCGTTACTACAAAGATCCATCACGCCCCTGCTTGCCATCTTCGCAGATGCGCTATTGCACATCCGACTTGAAACGCGGTCCAATATCCCGTTTCATCAGGCAGAATTTTACAGGAAATGTTGTCTGTGCGATGGGGCTTCGAGCAGAAGAAAGTACCGCACGAGCCAAACGTCAGACGTTCCGACTCCGCAAAGACAGCAGCGCCCCAACAAAGGGGCGTTTTGTGTATGACTGGTTGCCAATTCATGATTGGAGTGAGGCGGATGTCTGGCACTGCATTAATCAACATGGCAACATTTATCACGAAGCGTATCGGCACGGTAATCAGCGACTGTCCTGTGCGCTGTGTGTGCTAGCTAGTGTGAATGATCTCATCAATGGCGCTATTCACAATCCAGACACGTATCGTGAATATTGTCATATTGAAGCAGTCACTGGATATAGTTTTCGCAAAGACTTCTGGCTGAGTGATCTCAAACCCGAATTGCTTCCTCAAGAAACACTAAATGCCATTGCCAAGCACAAGTTGAAGAAGACCGAGTAATACCTTTGTAAATCCAGTGAAATTGCGCTTCAAGATGAAGAGAATCATAATCAATTATGCAATGAATCAAACCATAACAAGCACTTTATTACTGCAAGCACCACATTACGGAGATGTAAGTGAAGCAGCAACTACCTGATATTTCTCATAGAACGGTTATATTCACAAATCATGCCAGAGACCGTCTAGATCTTCGCAAAATCAGCAAAGATATGGTCATACAGGTTATGAGAAATCCCAATCGGACTTATGCTATCGATGACGGAAAAATCAAGTTCATTGGCAAGACAATGGGAGCAAAAGTCCATGCAGTCTGCAAACCCATTCTTGAAGAAAACAAGTGGCTTGTAATTACGCTCTGGGTACGAGGTGAAGATGATGCTGGCAATTTCATCAACACCAGAAGATCATCTATTGGAGAGAAGTTTAAACTCACAATCCTGTACCCTGTTCTTGTGATCTTACTAATCATTGTAGCGGTGGTTATTCTCTACCTTATGCTACAAGGATAACTATTTAGTCGAATTAGATAATCCATATTCTTCAAGCAGGGTTTTTACATCGTCCTGTTGGTTGTCACCTACAAATGCCTCGCGTGGCAAGTGCTGCTTCAAATGCCTAAGCCTTAGCTTGAGATACAGCGGCCATTCACGGTAAGCATGAAACGCCTGCTCCTCTAACTGAGCTAAGGGATTCTGCTCGTCCTCATCAAAATAGGTCATATGCTACTCCTCAGGCTACATGTCCATGTCGACAGAGATGGCGAGTACAGGATGTGACTCTTGGTGGATGTCAGCTTCAGACTGCAACTCAACAGGCTGAACAGTCGGTGGCGAGGATAATCCTATTGTCATCTCTCGCTGCATCTGCGTCCTAAAGGGATCGGTGGGCCCCTGCGTAAACAGCCTGGGATCATTGCGATCTGGGTCAAGCGTACCGTTCTCAATGGCAATGCGCTCAACCATGTTCATTTCTTCCTGTAAACCGTCAATGGAGCGAATGCTACTCACAATAGTTTGTTCACGACGGGCATCATTGACGGTATCGTACTCACCCAAGGCAAGAGATTCCATCTGTGGTTTGCCGTCCATTTCCCAGGTTTTCAGGCTCTGCAACTCGAATGTTCCACCAGAGTGCGGCACGATGTCATAAGTGTAATCCAGCGTTGCCAATTCCTGCTCTCGGTCGGTTGTAAAGGGATCAGGCGGCCCATCGCTAAATAAGCGGCCATCAGGTCGAGCAGCATCCAGCGAACCACTGGAAACAGCCATCGTTTCTGCCAGTCGCATTGAGGCCTCTAGCCCTTCGTTGGCTCGTAGCTCCACCAATTCATGCTGCTGAGTAAAGGCTTCCTCCATCATGCCATAGGCACCCAGTGTCAGCTTCTGCTGACCACCCTGCCAGGTTTTGATGGCTTCCAGTGTCGGTAGATAATCGTCATTGAAGCTGGTTTCAAAGTGATACATTGGTTTTTCGCTGTATGTCAAGTCAGTGCGATTTGAATCAGTAAATGTCGGATTCATAGGTGTCCTCCATCTCGTCTAGGTATTACTGAAACGGGCATATTCACCATCGGAGGGACGGTTGTAGAGATACCAGATGCCCTCGTCCTGCACATCGAATAAATAATGGAAGCGCGGCAAGTTGGCGATGATGTCCAGATGCTGGGCATTCAAGTGCTGGAATGCCGGATCTTCGCGAAACACGTGCAGTCCCTGCCGCTGGTTGAAAATCACGCGAATGGGACAGTTCTCAAATACGAGTCGTGCTTTATTCTCCAGAAAGACAGTCATCTGCTGATCAACCACCACCAGCTTTTTGCGTCGGGTGCGAAATGTCTTGGCGGCTTCGATCAGGAAATCAAGCAGCGACGGGTGACGCATCAGGCGGTAGACCTCATCGACCGCGATGATGCGCGGCGATTCATCGATCAAGCTGTCACGGCGAATAGCGGACAACACCTGCGTGTAGGCGATCGCCAGCATGATCGGGTCCTGTTCCATTTCGTGGAACGAGAAGATCTGTGGCTGGGCCTTGTTCCGCGTGGATAAATCCATATTCGTCGACCCATTGACGAAAGCCGCCCAGGGACCACGCCCGGTACACAGTCCAGCAGTTTCATCCGCCAGGTCGCGGGCAATGCGCTGCAAATGTTCCTTGTCACCCAGGCCAGATAATACGTCACATACGGTTTCTGTGAGGGGAGCAATGTCAGGTGTAATCGTTCGCCAATCGTCAAAACCGCTGTAGAGCAGTTCCAGTGCTTCACCCAGCAAAGCGCGTTCCTGATTGGCCTTCTGGTCACCTGACAACTGGCGACCAAGCAGCGTTTCATAGAGGCGAATGGTGTGAGCTTTCTGCTCGACCAGCGTTGGGAACATGACATCCTGCGGATTGAGGCAGGTATGTTGGGCGCTCATCACATACCAGGGAATGTTGAGCGCATGTGCCAGATGGGCGCCATGCCCCATCGGTTCCAACAGCGTGAAAGGCACATTCTCTTCAGCCCACTGCCTCAGCAGCAGGCAGTTGAGCGCGAACGTCTTGCCATAGCCGCTGACACCCACCCAGACTTCGTGGGTCGCACGTTTATCACGCCAGGAATTATGGAACACCGGGTAATTTGCACCCGCCGCTTCGCCGCGCAGCGTGCCCTCCAAGCCAGAGAGTTTGCGATAGCCTAATGGCGCGAATAGCAATGCCAATTCGCGTGATGTCACAGGCCAGGTGGTATGAGGAACAGCGATTTCTGTGGTGGGTTGGGCAGCGAAAAATCGCGCTGCCTGCGCCTGGGCTTCGCCGATTTCAGCACGCAGCAGGAACCAGGGTTTCATGGCATCCGTGATGTGATTGACGCGCTGTTTGAGCGTGGTCAGGTCATCTGCCGCAACCGCGATGACAATCTGAACATCATGCAAGGCATCGCCGAGATTGAGTTCTTCGAGTGTCTGTCGGCAGTCGTTGACCTTCTTAAGCGAACGGCTGTCTTCGCCACGCAGGGTTGCCAGATGCACGGAGTAAGCCTGCACCACATTCTCAATTTCATTAATGGCTTCGTTGTGTGTCCATGTTTTGGCGATGTCGACACATAGTGCCAGCGGGAAATTGGTTCGCATGAGTTGGGCCAACGGACGCCCAAAATCCCAGATGGTCGGCTGAAACTGATAGCTGGCGAGCATGGCATAGTAAGGTCGGTGATGCCCTTCGTCGCTCGGCGCCAGATGCCAGTTGGGATACTGGCGATTGGGTGCAGCCAGGTGATACTCACCTGCAAATAGTGCAGGCCATTTTGCAGGTAAAGCAACGGTATCCAGTGCTGCCGACACGCCACGACTTAAAGCAAGTGTACTGATACCGCGCTCGGTCCAGAAGGCGAGACCACATATCGCCCGCTGATAGTCTGCTTCGGATTGCAGCCGTTCGTAGTGGCGGCGATATTCCATGAGCAGCGACTGTCGTTGGGCATTCTCACTATCCAGAGCCGACTCCACCACCTGATTGATGCGCGGCGAGAGATCCGCGGGAAGCTGCCAGGTTACAAAGCGTGCAGGTCCGGTCAAGCCACGCAGCCAGAGACTGAAGCGATTCTGCAGAGATTGCAGCCCGTCAGACGTTCCGTGCAGCATGATGTCGAACGGATCAACCAACACCGTGTGAGCAACAGCGGCCATGCGTTTGGATGTCATGCGCTTGGACTTGGTACGGGTCTCAAACATGGCTCACCCTTCCATGCTTGACAAGTCAGGTACAGGCATGCCAATGTCGTCCACGACCAGCAGGCGTGTACAATGGCCTTTGCTGTCTTGCCGTGCTTCCCATTGCCGTGCTTCACGCACGTCGCTGTAGATGGCCCACTGGTTGTCTTTTGACCTCAAGTCAGCCTTTTGGTTTTGGAAGATGTCTTTGCTTCGTAAATGCGTGTCGGTCGCGTTCAGATTCAGGGCGAGTACGAGTTGACTGGCTGCACCTGTAGGTTGTTCAGATGCGACCAGCAGTAAGCGCGCTCGCCAACCAAGGACCAACCGCTGCCATAAGGGCAGACCACCGCGACTACCTGAGAGCACCAGCAGCAAGATGAAACTACCGACCAGAATAGGTAAGCTCATAGACGCGAAGGGCGTCATGCGACTGCCCATGAAGAGGAAGACCGCGCCGGTCCCGCTGAAGATCAGGCGCTTCATCGAGATACTGCCAAAGCCCTTTTCCTCGCGCAGCCGCACATTGGACTTGAACTGGGCAGCCATCGCATTAACCAGTGGTGATGCCCAATGCCGCCAGACCGCCGCCACCGACGAACACCAGCAGCAGCAAGCCGATAGTGACCTGGGTCGCCATACGTGGATTGTCGCGCTTCCAATCGGAAATCAGCGGCCAGGACGAGCCGAGGTACATGATGGCCAGACCAATCATGCCGATCACGGCCATGCTGCCGCTGATCGCCAACAACAGATCTTCAAGCTGGGTGAAAAATGACTCAACGGAACCAGGAATGTCGTTCATAGGAAATCCTTTCTAGCGAAACGAAACCAAAGTCAGGGAATGTGAAGCATGTATTCGCGCTCCAACAGAAAAAGACGTGCGTCGGCTTGGCTCATAAATTGATCTGATTGATGACCTGAATAAGAAAAAACCACATTTAACGAAAAGACGGCACCGCCAGCCAGTTCAGGTGGTAGATTGTTGGTGGTTGGGAAAATCGGGATGCCCGCCATATCCAGACGAATTGTCTGTCCTGCAAGCGAGACAGGGTTGCTGTGTGGATTAAACAACCGAACCGTCACTTCAAGCTGTTCGCCAGCGACGACGATGTTCTCAACCTGCACCACGAGATCGGCAATGGTGAGTACAGGGTCTGGCTGTCGAATAGAAAGTTCAAATGACGTTTCGCGTTCCCCACTGGATACAGTCCCACTGGATACAGTCAAGACTGCCGATTCAAGACGCTCAGATATCTCGAATTGCAGGCGACTTGTAAGCGTGGTGTGCGCTGGGATCTCATCAGGCAACGTGTGCGTTTCAGGGCGAACGTCGTCTCCAGTTGGGATCTGCAGTAGCCAATTGAGGTTGGAAGTCAAAACAGGCTCAGTCTGTGTACTTAGCTCAACATCGACTGCCAGCACGATGGGTCCGGTTGAATAAGCTTGCTCGGAAGCGGGCTGCTCGGTTAAGGAGGCATTGAGAACGCGAACAAAAGTGCCGTCTCCGATTTCAGCAGTTAAGCCCATAGCGGCATTCGCAGCCAACTCACCTGCTTCGAGACGCTCGATCTCATTGCCAGCTTCGTATCTGGCTGTGATCACCATGCGTTCATCGGTCAGTAAACCATCTGGGGCATATTCACCAATCAGGACCAGCACCAGACCGGGTGCGTTTTGCTGGAAAATGCTCGAGGTCTGGCGAATGACTTCTTGCGAATCTTCGTACAGGAAGGTCAGGACTGCACCGGTATTCATTTGCAATTCAAAGCGTGTACCTATCTGCAAGGACTCCATAAACGTCGTATTCTCTTCGCTGAAGGGGATACCCAGCACAGGCCGCACAATCAGACCCGAAACCCACGAAGCGACATCTGGGTTCGGATCGAAGCGCCAGTCGGCTGTCTCGACGCTGCGTTCCTGCACGACAAAGACCCGTGAGCGTGTTGCATCTGGGGGATAAATCTGCAAGAGCACCGGATAGTAATCTCGGCTGAGTGGCTCACCATCGCGGATGACGCGATCAGCTTCTTCAAGCGCCAGCGGCGTCGGCGTTGGGCTAATCTGCGGTGTAACGGTTGCCGTCATGGGCGGTGTGGCATCGATTGCCACAGCGCTCGCATCGTCACCACTGGAGAAGGTCGTCACCAGAAACAAAACCACGAGGCCCGCCAATGGCAACAGCAAGAATCCCAGTAATCGCGGCACACCGGTGTGGACGGGCTGAATGAGTGATTCCTCGAGCGGTAACTCGTGCTGTTCACGCGCTGCCTGTCGAATATGATCGGGCACAATCGCCCAGCCCGTGCCCACCGGAACCAGCGACTGCTGTTTGTAGGCATCAATGAGCTGGCGCAGCACGCTCAGTTCGGCGGCATCGTCGAGCGTGGCATTGGCCTTCTGTAACTCGCGCTGATACACGCGCCGATAGTAGGCCTGGCGCTCGGCAGGTACTGCATCCCACTGTCGATCCAGACGATTCTGAGTCTGTGTCATGACGATCCCTCATCATGACTGTCGGCCTGCGATTCGGCGAAATGGCTCGGAGCGAAGCTACTTGTGGCGATTTCTATAGCTGCGGGCTGTGGCTGAATGGGTTGAGCTGAGGGAGCATGATGTATCGCCAGCGCCTGTGGCAATGCTCTGGCAGCTGCTTCCAGTGCCCGAACGGCCCGATTCATATCGGTCGATGAACGCGATTCGTTGCCCGGATTCTGCTTAAGGGCTGCTTTCAGGCTTGCGGACAATCCCGCTTCGGTACGGGATTCGGTCATCACCTGCTGGACCTGCTGAGGTGTGGCATTCAGGCCAACGGCCTGTTTGACGAAATGACCAACAGCCGCAGTATGTTGCCCAAAGGGATAGGTATTGGGCGCGGTTGGAATCCCTGCCTGTTGAGCAACGGCAGAAGTAGCTTGCTGGTGCGTAACAGGTGATGGTTGACCAGTCGAGTTGTTTTGTGTAATGCCAGAAACAGCCGCCGACAGTGCTGTAGCCAGTTCGGAGGCCTGGAGCACATACTGTCCCGATGCCCGCTGCTCGGCCTGATGGAAACCCTGGGACAGCGTTCGCAGTGTCTCCGTGCTTATGGGCACGCTGGTTGTTCCTGCGACCTGTGTCTTGAGCGCACTGACAAACGCATCTGAGGTTGGGTGAAGTTGTGGCTGCTCGCTGCGTAGATTGCGAATCGCCGTTGCCACTTCGCTCATATCATCTTCGGTGTGGGCATCCAGCAGACGGGCCATCTCAGGCGCCATCACCGGGCCAATGGCCGTGTTCAGACCACTCTGGGCAGTCTGCGAATCCGCTGCCTGATAATAGGTGCGAACGATTTCTTCAGGACGCGATTGGGTGGATCGATTCTGTTGGGTGGACGTCTCGCCTGTGTTGGATGATGCTTCTGACGCTCGCTTCGGCAGCACAGCGCCAGCCAATACTGGACCGAGCGCCGTTCTGGCGACAGCACCTTCTGCAAATTCCGATGCGACCTGTCCAAAACGTGTGCCACGGAGGTTGGGCATGAGCGAGGTCATGTAAGCGGCTCGCAGCAGTGTTGGATTGCTGCCGAAGGCGATGCCTGCCGACTGCGCCAGCGAATTGCCTGAACCGAGTGCCAACGCCGTGCCGACCGCTCCCATCGTGCCGCCCGTTGCCATCCCCACAGCACCCGCTGCGGCAGCTCCGGGAGAAGTAATTGTTCCGCCAGTGACCTGACTCATGGCACTGAAGAGGCGGTTGATGCCGTTCCAGATGGCTTTTAAGGATGCGAGCAGCAATACAGCGACTAAGAGCAGTCCAACCAGCGCTGTACCAAACGTGACAACGGCATTGCCTGTGACTGCACCGACCAGTACGAAGCTGATGATCAGCGACAGAAACAGCGACATGATGATCGATTGCACGAACAACTCAATCACCAGATTGAGCACGCTCCACACCAGCACTTCGGTGTGTTTGAAGAAAGCAAACAGGATGGCGATGAAAGCTGAGGCGAAAGCCAGCCCCATCGCGATGGCCAGCGCCAGGTGAATGATCTGTTCCAGCACACCAAACAGTGCCACCAGGATGCCCATCAGCAGCCGCGAAATGCCCTGTACCCCACGGCCAATCGCCGTTTCACGCTCAACTTGCCCCATGCCAGGGAATGCTGCGCTGCTCGTTGCTGGATCAAAATAGCCACCTTCATTGAGAAATGACCAGGGAAGGCGTTCAATCGGATGCGGTGCGCTGTCAGGGGCAATGACATCGTAGCCATCCGCACCGATGTAACTCATGGCGACATCCAGCCCATCCACATCTTGATCCGAGGGAAGGAAGGGTGCGAACTGATTGACTGGCTCGGGAATGGGTGCTTCGGTGCCGTTTCCAATATCCGACAGCACGGAGAGGGCGCCGCCACCATCAGCCATGATCGCCAGACCCTGCTGGTAGAAGGTATCGGCGATGTCGCGCCGTGCATCCTCGATGCCGCCATAGATCTGGGCGCCACCCTGAAACAGCAGCAGCGCCACTAGAAACCAGACTACCGCGCTCTTGAATTCGACCACGCGCACCCGAAGAAACATAGCGATCAGGTAGGAGAGCGCCAGAATCAGCAGTGCAATGGTGAAGGTGGGTACGAGGAAGATACCCGTTTGTGCGCCGAGCGCGGTCAGCAGCGGTGTGAAAGCTTGCGTGACCAGCCAGTCGGTCAGTGACATGACCACGTACCCGGTCAGCAGGAGCGCCCGCTCAAAGCTCCAGATGACCGCTGCCATCTCGAACAGCACGCTGTAAACAAGCTGCATCACTGGAACCACAATGGCACCATCCAGCATGATCGTCCTCCCTAATCACCGCACCAGGTACACCAATTTGGAAAGTCCGGGCGCGGTGTCGGCGTACTGGTCGATATACTTGCCGCTGGTGTCGGAATGTTCGGGTTGGCGCCAGGATTGGTGTTGCAGGGCGGCTGAGCATCCGTCAGCCAGTAGGCGATATTGCCGCCTACCAGATCGCCTGCTCGTTCACTCGCCAACGGGTCGAGAATCCAGCCGATCTGCGTGGGTGTGCCTATCAGAGTGAAGGCTGCCAGTTGTACGCGCAAGGATTCGCCATTGGTGAGCGTGACCGCATCCAGCATGTTGGCCGTCAAGTGGATGCCTGCCGCCTGCGCCGCCTCAGCCGATGCCCACCACTGCCCGGATTGGACACCGGTATCCGTCAGAACTTCAGCGATGAAGACCTGTCCGCCGGGCAGCGCAGCATAGGTCTCCGAGCCAATATTCTCGATTTCAACAACCCATGTCACGATCTGTTTGTTGTCAATGACACTCGTCTGTAAATCGTCAATTCTCAGGCGTAGCCGTACCGCTGAGTCGAAGCCTCCGATATAGACATCCGCACCCAGTGAAAAGCCACCTGTCACGATAAAGGGTGTCGGTGAAGGCCAGGGCGTGTAGGTCGGGCGTGGTGTGCTGGTGGGCCGCGGTACATATTGTCCAGGTGTACCTGCAATGGGCGGGACATAGATCGGCGGGGCCACTGACGTCGGCGGCTGGGTGTGGGTCGGAAGCGGCACGCTGGTGGCACAGATAA